>CP051239.1:0-3139436 GCA_017794945.1 Alcanivorax sp. | reverse complement strand
CTCCAGTCCGCGCTCGTGCACTTCCATGAACAGTTCTTCCAGCCATTGCCAGGACCCGATCACCGTCTTGATGCCGGTGGGCTTGCCGGTCACTCGGCGTACTCGCTCGATCATGTCCAGCAAATCGCCGGCGCTGCGGATGCCCGGCTGGCCGTTGGGGCTGACCGACGCCTGCCCCACCGGAATCCCACGAATCCGAGCGATGTCCGGGGTCACTTTTTCCGCCGGCAAAATGCCGCCCTTGCCCGGCTTCGCCCCCTGGCTGAGCTTGATCTCGAACATCTTCACCGCTTGCAGGCGAGCCACCTCCCGCAGCTTTTCATCGCTCAGGTTGCCCTCCTGATCGCGCACGCCGTAATAGGCGGTGCCGATCTGGAACACCAGATCACAATGTCCTTCCAGATGCATTTCGGTGAGGCCGCCCTCGCCGGTGTTCAGCCAGCAGCCGGCCTGACCGGCGCCCCGGGACAGGGCACGCACCGCCGGCGTGGACAGCGCGCCAAAACTCATCGCCGAGACGTTATGGAAGCTGCGCGCCACGAACGGCTGGTCGGCGTGGGGGCCGATCATCAACGGCAGGGTTTCGGCGGCGTCCTTTTCCAGGGTCGGATACGGCGTGTTAAGAAAAACGACGCGGCCGGCGGCGTTCTGCTTGGTGGTACCGAAGGCCACGGTGTTGCTCAGGTCCTTGGCGGCGCGGTACACCCAACTGCGCTGGGCGCGGTTGAACGGCAGCTCTTCACGGTCCATGGCAAAGAAGTACTGGCGGAAGAATTCGCCGATATGCTCGAAAAAGTAGCGAAAACGGCCGATCAGAGGGTAATTCCGCCGAATCGCATGGGCTTTCTGGAAATAACGATCCTGCACCCACAGGACCATGGCCGCCACGGTCACCACAAAGACCATTAACAGCAGGCCCAAGGCCAGCCAGGTGGTCAGCAGATTGACCCAGGCATGCAACTGCTCGGAGAGCATAGGACCTCCTCTAAACGCCCGGAGTCATGCTATCACTATTGCCCGCCCCCGCCATCCGCGGTGGCCGCTGAAAATCACCGTCTGATGCGAAAAGGTGAGAACCGGGACTAATAATCCGCACAGGGCACCTAGCCCGACCGCTAATACTGTGGTATCACTTTCCCTGGAATCGGGATGTAAAATCAGTAAAGAGACAAAACAATGAAATTACCGGGGGTCTGCGGCCTGGTATTGGCACTGGGGGTGTCGATGCCGGCCATCGCGGAAAACATCTACACCTACCGTGGCGACGGCGGAGAAATCCTGTTCACGGACCAGCCCCGGGGCCGGGTCGACGCCAGTTATACCCTGCTCTCCGTCCGCAAGGGCTGGAGCTACACCCCCACCACTCTGAGCGCCGCCCGGCGTGACCGCTACGACACGGTGATCGCGCGCGCCGCCGACGATTTCGGCGTCGAAGCGGCCCTGGTGAAAGCGGTGATCCATGCGGAATCCCTGTTCGACCGCACCGCCGTGTCGCGGGTCGGCGCCCAGGGCCTGATGCAGCTGATGCCGCGTACCGCGCGCTACCTGGAAGTGGCCGACCCGTTCGACGCCAGCGCCAACATCCACGGCGGCACCCGCTTCCTCGCCTACCTGCAAAACAAATTCAGCACCCTGGACCAGGTGCTGGCGGCCTATAACGCCGGCGAAGGCAACGTGCGCCGTTACGGTGGCATCCCCCCGTTTCCGGAAACCCGGGCCTACGTGAAAAAGGTCAAGGAACTGCGGCTGCGCTACCAGCTGCAACTGGCCAAGGAAGACGCGGTCGCCACCCGCTAAAGGTCGCTGACCCCGATCCAGGGGCCGTCGTAATCAATCCGGTATCGTTTCAGGCAATAGGCCTGGGCGCCACGGCACTGGCCGCTGCGTAGCGAAAATTCCAGGCCGTGGCCGGGACAACGAAGTACCTCGCCGTGCACCGAAGCACGCTCCAAAGGAAATTCCCCATGCGGGCAGCGGCGCTGCACCAGCCAGGTGTCGCCGTCCTCATGAATCAGCAGCAATTCCTCGCGGCCGATTTGCACCGGCAGCCGCAGCCCGTCGTACAGATCCAGCGTGCGGATCAAGCGATGGAACATTCCGCGCTCTCCTCCCCCTGCGATGCCGCCAACCTTAGCATGCGATCATGGGATCGTCCCGGGTCGGTAGCGCCTTGTGGGAGTGGGCCCAGCCCGCGAAAGGGTGGCGCTAGCCACCCGGCAGGATTCCAGAGACCTTTTGTGTTCCGGTGTCCGGCGCTCCGTATCCGAGACGCGGTGCAATGGTGGCGCCTTCCGGGAACGCTCAAGCCATCCCTGGGCGCTCTCATTTGGCCATCCTTGGCCAAATAGGTCCCTACAGGCACCACCATTGCCCCGCTCACTTTGCAGCGGCACCGCCACGGGTCACAAAAACCGCCCGAACCATTCTACGAAGCTCGGTTTGTGGGAGCTTGCCTGCCCGCTCCCACAAGGCCTGCTTCCACAGCCTGGGCTTTGTAGAATGGTTCGGCGTCAGTGATGACCCGTGGCGGTGGTCTCATCGCATCAGCGAGGTGCCGGGCAGGGCTGCCCAGGACCGTGTTTGGCCAGGGACGGCCAAACGCGAGCCTACAGGGACGTACTCGTGGCGTGTCCTGGGCAGCCCTGCCCGGCACCTCGCCCTTGCTGGAGGGAATCCACACCTCCCGGAAGGGCATAACACAGACCCGCGCCCCCGGGCTGGAGAAACGACCGTTCCAGATAACACGCGGTGAACATAAAAAAGCCCGGCGCGACGGCCGGGCTTTTCGGGGGTGGAAACCGGGTCGGGGGTTAGTCCACCAGGTTTTCCGCCAGATAGAACCAGGTGCCCATCACCGAATCCGGATTCAGGGACACGGAGGAAATCCCCTGATCCATCAACCAGCGCGCCAGATCCGGATGATCCGACGGGCCCTGACCACAAATGCCCACGTACTTGCCCTGGGCATTACAGGCGTCGATGG
Organism: Alcanivorax sp.; assembly: GCA_017794945.1. Classification (GTDB taxonomy): domain Bacteria; phylum Pseudomonadota; class Gammaproteobacteria; order Pseudomonadales; family Alcanivoracaceae; genus Alloalcanivorax. Next base: position 3,136,453 of record CP051239.1, on the reverse strand, counting down.
CCATCTTCAGCAGCGCCTTCACGGCCGGGTCGCGCTCGTCGAACAGGTGGCTGACGATGCCGGAATCCCGGTCCAGGCCCAGCGTCAGCTGGGTCAGGTCGTTGGAACCGATGGAGAAGCCGTCGAAGTACTGCAGGAACTCGTCGGCGAGCAGCGCGTTGGTGGGCAGCTCGCACATCATGATCACCCGCAGGCCCTCCTGACCCCGCTTGAGCCCGTTCTTGGCGAGCAGATCAATCACCTGCTCGGCCTCGCCCGGGGTGCGCACGAACGGCACCATCACTTCCACGTTGGTGAAGCCCATCTGCTCGCGGACTTTCTTGAGCGCGCGGCACTCCAGTTCGAAGCAGTCGCGGAAGTTCTCGCTGATATAACGGCTGGCGCCCCGGAAGCCGAGCATCGGGTTTTCTTCGTCCGGCTCGTAGAGGCTGCCGCCGATCAGGTTGGCGTATTCGTTGGACTTGAAGTCCGACAGACGCACGATCACCTTTTCCGGGTGGAAGGCGGCGGCCAGGGTGGAAATACCCTCGACCAGCTTCTCCACGTAGAAGTCCACCGGGTCGTCGTAACCGGCGATGCGCTTGTCGGCGGCCTGTTTCACGTCGCGCGGCAGGCTGCTGTAGTTCAACAGCGCCTTGGGGTGCACGCCGATCATCCGGTTGATGATGAACTCCAGACGCGCCAGGCCGACGCCCTGGTTGGGCAGCGTGGCGAAGTCGAAGGCGCGGTCCGGGTTGCCCACGTTCATCATGATCTTGAACGGCAGCTTGGGCATGGACTCGATGGAGTTGCGCTGGATGTCGAAGTCCAGCTTGCCCTCGTAGATGTTGCCGGTGTCACCCTCGGCGCAGGACACGGTCACTTCCTGGCCGTCCTTGAGCAGCTCGGTGGCGTCGCCGCAGCCGACGATGGCCGGCACGCCCAGTTCACGGGCGATGATCGCCGCGTGGCAGGTACGCCCGCCACGGTTGGTGACAATGGCGGAGGCGCGTTTCATCACCGGCTCCCAGTCCGGGTCGGTCATGTCGGTGACCAGCACGTCGCCGGGCTGCACGCGATCCATTTCCTTGATGTTGGAAACGATGCGCACCGGGCCGGCGCCGATGCGCTGACCGATGGCGCGGCCTTCCACCAGCACCTTGCCGGTCTGCTTGAGCAGGTAGCGCTCCATGACGGAGGCGTCGGAGCGGCTCTTAACGGTTTCCGGACGGGCCTGCACGATGTAGAGCTTGCCGTCGTCGCCGTCCAGCGCCCATTCGATGTCCATGGGCATGCCGTAGTGCTTTTCGATCTCGATGGCCTGGCGGGAAAGGTCTTCCACCTGGGCGTCGGTCAGACAGAAACGCAACCGGTCGGCGCTGTCCACGTCCACGGTCTGCACCGATTTGCCGGCGCTGGCTTCGCTGCCGTAGACCATTTTCTGCATCTTGCTGCCGAGGTTGCGGCGCAGAATGCAGGGCCGCTTGTTGAGCAGTGTCTTCTTGTGGACGTAGAACTCATCCGGGTTCACGGCGCCCTGCACCACCATTTCGCCCAGGCCGTAGGAGGCGGTGATGAACACCACGTCGCGGAAGCCGGATTCGGTGTCGAGGGTGAACATGACCCCGGCGGCGCCGGTCTCGGAGCGCACCATCTGCTGCACGCCGGCGGACAGGGCCACCAGCTTGTGGTCAAAGCCCTGGTGCACCCGGTAGCTGATGGCGCGGTCGTTGAACAGAGAGGCGAACACTTCCTTCACCGCCACCATCACATGGTCCAGGCCGCGAATGTTGAGGAAGGTCTCCTGCTGACCGGCGAAGGAGGCGTCCGGCAGGTCTTCCGCGGTGGCGGAAGAGCGCACCGCCACCGGCAGCTCGCCGTCGCCGCCGCCCATTTTCTCATAGGCGTCGCGGATCGCGGCTTCCAGTTCGGGCTGGAAGGGGGCGTCCACCACCCACTTACGAATCTTCTCACCGGTTTCCGCCAGGGCCACCACGTCTTCCACGTCCAGCGCCCCGAGCGCTTCGTTGATCTTGGTGGTCAGATCATTGTGCTCGAGGAAGTCGCGGAAGGCTGCCGCGGTGGTCGCAAAACCGCCCGGGACGGACACGCCGGCCGCCGCCAGGTTGCTGATCATCTCGCCAAGGGAGGCGTTCTTGCCACCGACGCGCTCGACATCGCCCTTGCCCAGATCCTGAAACCAGACTACGTATTCCGCCAAGGTCGTCTCCTTAAGTATTGCTGGCCTGGGGAACCTCCGACCCGCTCCCGGCGCCCTCCGGCTTTACGCTACGGGTCGCCCGGGAAGGGCTAAGAGGCTCTCTTAACTTTACCGGAATGAATGGAGGCGCCATTCTAACCAAAACATCAGCGCTTTGCCCGCCCGGATTGGGCAATCTGTTACGACTTTTGTGGAAGGAGCATCGAGCCCATGGCCAGAACCGCCTTTTTTATCTCCGACGGCACCGGCATCACCGCCGAGACCCTCGGCCACAGTCTGCTGAGCCAGTTCGGCGGCATCAAATTCGACCAGGTGACTATCCCCTATGTGGCCTCGGATGACCTGACCCGGGAAGCGGTGGCCCGAATTGACCGGACCGCGCAGACGGACGGCGCCACCCCCATTGTTTTTTCCACCCTGGTCAACGACGACCACCGGGCCATCCTGCACACCTGCAAGGGCAAGGTGCTGGATCTGTTCACCGCCTTCCAGAAGCCCCTCGAGGACGAACTGGGGGTGGCCGCCAACCATAAGGTCGGGCAGAGCCACGCCATCCGCGATCAGCAGGCGTACCGCATCCGCATCAACGCGGTGCATTTCGCCCTGGATAACGACGACGGCGCGCGCACCCGCTATTACGATCAGGCGGATCTGATTCTGGTGGGGGTATCGCGCTCCGGCAAGACGCCGACCTGCCTGTATCTGGCCCTGCAGTTCGGTCTGTTCGCGGCCAACTACCCGCTCACCGAGGACGATTTCGACGACCTGCGGCTGCCCGATGCGCTGGCGCCACACAAACACAAGCTGTTCGGTCTGACCATCAACGCCGACCGGCTCAGCGCCATTCGCAGCGAGCGCAAGGCGGGCAGCCGCTACGCCTCACCGCGCCAGTGCGATATGGAAGTGCGCGCCCTGCAGGCCCTCTACAACAAGTTCAATATTCCCCATTTGGACGCCACCGAGCTGTCCATCGAGGAAATCAGCACCCGCATTCTCGCCACCACCGGCCTGCAGCGCCGGCTGCAGTAGCTGCAGTAGGTCGGATTAGCGCAGCGTAATCCGACACGAGGTGCCATCGAGCCGGCCTCCGTCGGCTTTCGCGATGCTCAAGCCGACCTACGCGCTCAGATCACGAAGCGGTCCATGAACTCGTTCACCGGCGTGTCGTTGAGCCGCGCCGGATCCAGACACAGGTCCATGATCTCCGCCACCCGGGCGGCCGGGAAACGGGTCGCCAGGTTGCGTTTGAACTTCTGCTCCAGCACGGGGATGCCCTCTTCCCGCCGCCGGCGGTGGCCGATGGGGTATTCCACCGCCACCTGATCGGTGCTCGAGCCGTCCTTGAAGAACACCTGGATGGCGTTGGCGATGGAGCGCTTTTCCGGGTCGTGGTAGTCCCTGGAATAGCGCTCATCCTCGACGATCTCCATCTTGTCGCGCAGCTCGTCGATCAGCGGGTGGGCCTCGTGGAACTCGTCCTCGTAGTGCTCCGCCACCAGGTTGCCGAAGATCAGCGGCACCGCCGTCATGTACTGAATGCAGTGGTCCCGGTCCGCCGGGTTGGCGAGCGGCCCCTGCTTGGAAATGATGCGGATCGCCGAGTCGTGGGTGGTGATCACGATGCGGTCGATCTCATCGAGGCGGTCCTTCACCTGCGGGTGCAGGGTGACCGCCGCTTCGCAGGCGGTCTGGCTGTGGAACTCCGCCGGGAAGCTGATCTTGAAGAGGATGTTTTCCATCACGTAACTGCCGTAGTCACGCTGGAATTTGAACTTGCGGTCTTCCTCGGGCTTGAGCGTCTGATCCTTGTTGGTCTTGGAGAACAGGACATCGTAGAAGCCCCACTGGGGCGCGGACAGCGCCCCGGGGATGCCCATCTCACCGCGCAGGGCGATGTCCGCCAGGCGCACCGCCCGGCTGGTGGCGTCACCGGCCGCCCAGGATTTACGCGAGCCGGCGTTGGGGGCGTGCCGATAGGTGCGCAGAGCCTGGCCGTCCACCCAGGCGTGGGACACCGCCGACAGCAGCTGCTCCCGGTTGGCACCCATCATCCGCGCCACCACGGCGGTGGACGCCACCTTGACCAGCAGCACGTGGTCCAGGCCCACCCGGTTAAAGGAGTTTTCCAGCGCCAGCACGCCCTGGATCTCGTGGGCCATGATCATGGCTTCCAGCACGTCCTTGATGGTCAGCGGCGCCTTGCCGTTGGCGAGGTTCTTCTGGGACAGGTAGTCGGCCACGGCCAGGATGCCGCCGAGATTGTCCGAGGGGTGGCCCCACTCCGCCGCCAACCAGGTGTCGTTGTAATCCAGCCAGCGCACGATGCAGCCGATATCCCAGGCCGCCTTCACCGGGTCGAGCCGGTGCGGCGTGCCCGGCACCCGGGCGCCGTGGGGCACCTGGGTGCCCTCCACGAGCGGCCCCAGATGTTTGCCGCACTCCGGAAAGCGCAGTGCCAGCAAACCGCAGCCCAGGGTGTCGATCAGACAGTTCCGGGCGGTGGCCCAGGCCTCCTCGGAATCGATCCGATAGTCGAGGACATAGTCCACGATGGCCTGGATTTCCGGATCGTAGTCCGGGCGCAGGTTCTGGTCGACATTGCTGCTCATGGGGCCTCCTTTCTGTCTAGAATGCGTCTCCGGGTACGCGCACCCAACCCTCCATCAGAATTCGGGCGCTGCGGCTCATGCTGGCCTTGGTGACCACCCATTCGCCGTCCTTCTGGTGGGCTTCGCCACCCACGCGCAGGGTGCCGGACGGGTGCCCGAAACGCACCGCGTCCCGTTCGCCCCCGCCGGCGGCCAGATTCACCAGGGTGCCGGGAATCGCCGCGGCGGTGCCGATGGCCACCGCCGCCGTGCCCATCATGGCATGGTGCAGCTTGCCCATGGACAGCGCCCGCACCAGCAGGTCCACGTCGGCGGCGGCCACTTTTTTACCGCTGGACGCCACATAGTCGCGCGGGCCGGCCACGAACGCCACCTTGGGCGTGTGCTGGCGCTGCTCCGCTTCTTCCAGGGACTGGATCAGCCCCATGCGCAGGGCGCCGTGGGCGCGCAGGGTTTCGAACATGGCCAGGGCGCGGGCGTCCTCGTTGATGTCGCCCTGCAACTCGGCGCCGGTGTAACCGACGTCCTCGGCATTGACGAACACGGTGGGAATGCCGGCGTTGATCATGGTCGCCTTAATCATGCCGATGCCGGGCACCTCCAGGTCGTCCACCGGGTTGCCGGTGGGGAACATGGCGCCATCGCCGTCCGCCGGGTCCATGAAATCGATCAGCACTTCCGCCGCCGGGAAGGTTACCCCGTCCAGCTCGAAGTCGCCGGTTTCCTGGACCCGGCCGTCGGTGATCGGCACATGGGCGACGATGGTCTTTTCAATATTGGCCTGCCAGATGCGCACCACCGCCACCCCGTTATCGGGAATACGGTCGGCGGCCACCAGGCCATTGCTGATGGCGAACGCGCCCACCGCGGCGGTGAGGTTGCCGCAGTTGCCGCTCCAGTCGATGAACGGCTTGTCGATGGAGACCTGGCCGAACAGATAGTCCACGTCATGGTCCGGGCTGTCGCTTTTCGACAGGATCACCGTCTTGCTGGTGCTGGACGTGGCGCCGCCCATGCCGTCGGTGTGCTTGCCGTAGGGGTCGGGGCTGCCGATCACCCGCAGCAGCAGCGCGTCCCGGGCGGGCCCGGGAACGCGTGCCGCTTCCGGCAGATCGTTGAGGCTGAAGAACACGCCCTTGCTGGTGCCGCCACGCATGTAGGTGGCGGGGATTTTGATCTGGGCTGCGTGAGCCATGGTACGGATCCTCGCGATTGCGTTAGCTGGCGGCCTGCATGAAGTCCTTGGCGAAGCGCTGCAGGATGCCGCCGGCGGAATACACCGAGACTTCCTCGGCGGTATCCAGGCGGCAGATCACAGGGATGCGCTCCACGTCGCCGTTGGCGCGGTGCATCACCAGGGTGAGCTCGGCGCGCGGCGACGGCTCGCCTTCCACGTCGAACACCTCGGTGCCGTCGATGCCCAGGGTGTGGCGGGTGGTGCCTTCCTGGAACTGCAGCGGCATCACGCCCATGCCGATCAGGTTGGTGCGGTGAATACGCTCGAAGCCTTCCGCCACGATCGCCTCCACGCCGGCCAGTGCCACGCCCTTGGCGGCCCAGTCCCGGGACGAGCCCTGGCCGTAGTCGGCGCCGGCGATGATGATCAGCGGCTGCTTGCGTTCCATGTAGGTCTCGATGGCTTCCCACATGCGCGTCACCTTGCCCTCCGGCTCCACCCGGGCCAGGGAACCCTGCACCACGTTGCCGTCTTCGTCGCGCACCATTTCATTGAACAGCTTCGGGTTGGCGAGGGTGGCGCGCTGCGCGGTGAGATGGTCGCCGCGATGAGTGGCGTAGGAGTTAAAGTCCTCCTCCGGCAGGCCCATCTTGTGCAGGTACGCGCCGGCGGCGCTGTCCAGCAGGATGGCGTTGGACGGCGACAGGTGGTCGGTGGTGATGTTGTCCGGCAACACCGCCAGCGGCCGCATGTTCTTGAGCGCGCGGGCCTCCGCCATGGTGCCTTCCCAGTAGGGCGGGCGGCGGATGTAGGTGGACTGCGGGCGCCAGTCGTACAGCGGGCTCACCGCTTTCGCCCCGCCCTCTTTCTTCTCGAACATGGGAATGTAGGTGCGGCGGAACTGCTCCGGCTTGACGCTGGATTTCACGATGGCGTCGATTTCGCTGTCTTCCGGCCAGATGTCCTTGAGCGTGATCGGTTTGCCGTCCGCGTCATGGCCGAGCACATCCTTCTCGATATCGAAACGGATGGTACCGGCGATGGCGTAGGCCACCACCAGCGGCGGCGAGGCCAGGAACGCCTGCTTGGCGTAGGGGTGGATACGGCCGTCGAAGTTGCGGTTCCCGGACAGCACGGCGGTGGCGTACAGGTCCCGGTCGATGACTTCTTTCTGGATTTCCGGGTCCAGGGCGCCGCTCATGCCGTTGCAGGTGGTGCAGGCGAACGCCACCACATCAAAGCCGAGCTGCTGCAGTTCCGGCAGCAGTTCCGCTTCCTCCAGGTACATCTTCACGGTCTTGGAGCCGGGTGCCAGGGACGACTTCACCCACGGCTTGCGGATCAGCCCCAGCCGGTTGGCGTTCCGCGCGATCAGGCCGGCGGCGATCATATTGCGCGGGTTGCTGGTGTTGGTGCAGGAAGTGATGGCGGCGATGATCACCGCGCCGTCGGGCATTTCGCCCTCTTTTTCTTCCCAGGCACCGGCCACGCCGCGCGCCGCCAGGTCCGACGCCGGCAGCAGCGCGTGCGGGTTGGACGGCCCGGCCAGGTTGCGGCCCACCGAGGACAGATCGAATTTCAGAACGCGCTCGTAGTCCGCGCCCTTGAGGGCGTCCGCCCACAGGCCGGTTTCCTTGGCGTACTTCTCCACCAGGGCCACCTGCTCGTCGTCGCGGCCGGTGAGTCTCAGGTAATCCAGGGTGTTGTCGTCGATAAAGAACATGCCGGCGGTGGCGCCGTATTCCGGGGTCATGTTGGCGATGGTGGCGCGGTCGCCCACCGACAGGCTGTCGGCGCCTTCGCCGAAGAACTCCAGGTAGGCGCCGACCACCCGCTCCTTGCGCAGGAACTCGGTGATCGCCAGCACCAGGTCGGTGCCGGTGATGCCGGGTTTGAGCTTGCCGGTGAGCTCCACGCCGACGATGTCCGGCAGGCGCATCATCGACGGGTTGCCCAGCATCACGTTTTCCGCTTCCAGACCGCCCACGCCCACCGAAATCACGCCCAGCGCGTCCACCATCGGCGTGTGGCTGTCCGTGCCCACACAGGTATCCGGGTAAGCGACACCGTCACGAACCTGAACCACCGGCGACATCTTCTCCAGGTTGATCTGGTGCATGATGCCGTTGCCCGGCGGGATCACGTCCACGTTATCAAAGGCGGTCTTGGTCCAGTTGATAAAATGGAAGCGGTCCTCGTTGCGGCGGTCTTCCACCGCCCGGTTCTTCTCGAAGGCGTTCTCCTCGAAACCCGGGTGTTCCACCGCCAGGGAGTGGTCGACGATCAACTGGGTGGGCACCACCGGGTTGATCTTGGACGGGTCCCCGCCCTGCTCCGCGATGGTGTCACGCAGACCGGCCAGATCCACCAGCGCGGTCTGGCCGAGGATGTCGTGGCACACCACGCGCGCCGGGTACCAGGGAAAATCCAGATCCCGTTTACGCTCGATCAGCTGTTTCAGAGAATCCGTCAGCGCCGCGGGCTCGCAGCGGCGCACCAGCTGCTCGGCGAGAATGCGGGAGGTGTACGGCAGCGTGTCGTAGGCGCCGGGCTGGATCGCGTCCACCGCGGCGCGGGTGTCGAAGTAGTCCAGATTCGTGCCGGGAAGGCGTTTGCGGTATTCGGTGTTCATGCCTGGGAGTACCTGAGTAGAAAATGGGTAGTGCGGGGAAGACGCCGGACGTCCGCCGAAGGCGAACGTCCGGTGGTCTCCTTTATCGTTCGGCGATCGGCGTGACCTTGCGCAGTTCCGGGCCGGTGTAGTCGGCGCTGGGACGAATAATGCGATTGTCCGCGCGCTGCTCGAACACGTGGGCGGCCCACCCGGTCAGGCGGCTCATCACGAAAATGGGCGTGAACAGCTTGGTGGGAATGCCCATGAAGTGATAGGCGGACGCGTGGAAGAAGTCGGCGTTACAGAACAGCTTCTTCTCGCGCCACATCACTTCCTCGCAACGGACCGACACCGGGTACAGGGTGGTGTCGCCCACGTCCTCGGCCAGCTTCTCCGACCAATGCTTGATGATCGCGTTGCGCGGATCGGACTCGGTATAAATGGCGTGGCCGAAGCCCATGATCTTCTCTTTGCGCTCAAGCATGCCGAGCATGCCTTTCTCGGCGTCGTCGGCGTCGCTGAACTTCTCGATCATGGCCATCGCCGCTTCGTTGGCGCCGCCGTGCAACGGGCCGCGCAGGCTGCCGATGGCGCCGGTGACACAGCTGTGGATATCGCTGAGCGTGGACGCGCAAACGCGGGCGGTGAAGGTGGAGGCGTTGAACTCGTGCTCCGCGTACAGGATCAGCGATACGTTCATCACCGTTTCGTGCAGCGCGTTGGGCTTTTCGCCGCGCAGCATGTGCAGGAAGTGAGCGCCGATGGACTCATCGTCGGTCTCGGTGTCCACGCGCACGCCGTCGTGGCTGAACCGGTACCAGTAACAGATGATGCTCGGGAACGCGGCCAGCATGCGATCCGCCTGGTCGTCCTGCTGGTCGAAGCTGGTTTCGGTTTCCAGGTTGCCGAGCATGGAGCAGCCGGTACGCATCACATCCATGGGATGGGCGTCCTTGGGTATCCGCTCGAGCACTTCCTTGAGCGCCTGGGGCAGCCCGCGAAGGCCTTTCAGCTTGGTTTTGTAGGCGTCCAGCTCGCTCTGGTTGGGCAGCTCGCCCTTGAGGATCAGGTACGCCACCTCTTCGAACTGGCAGTTCTCGGCCAGATCCTTCACGTCGTAGCCGCGATAGGTCAGGCCGGAGCCGGATTTGCCCACCGTGGAGAGCGCGGTCTTGCCCGCTACCTGGCCACGCAGGCCGGCGCCGCCAACTTTCTTCTCTGCCATCGTCGTTTTCCTCTGCTCAAGAAGTGAAACACTACCGGCCCGGCATGACCGGGCACCTGGTGCCGTCACCGGCCGGCAGCGGGTTGATTTATTCGCCGCGTTGCTGGGCGAACAGTTCGTCAAGCTTGCGTTCGTAGTCGTGGTAACCCAGGAAGTCGTACAGTTCCATGCGCGTCTGCATGGTGTCCACCACGTTTTTCTGGGTGCCCTCTTCACGAATCGTGCGGTAGACGTTCAGCGCCGCCTGATTCATGGCGCGGAACGCGGACAGCGGGTAGAGGATCATGCTGGCGCCGGCGTCGTTGAGCTCCTCGCGGGTGAACAGCGGCGTGGCGCCGAATTCGGTGATGTTGGCCAGCAGCGGCGCGCCGCCCAGCCCTTCGGCGAACGCCTTGTAGTCTTCCAGGGTGTGCACGGCCTCGGCGAAGATGCCGTCGGCGCCCGCTTCCAGGCACGCCCGGGCGCGATCCACGGCCGCCTCCAGACCCTCTTTCTGGAACGCGTCGGTGCGCGCGATGATAAAGAAATCCTGGTCGGTGCGGGCGTCGGCGGCGGCCTTGATGCGGTCCACCATCTCCGCCTTGGAAACGATTTCCTTATTGGGGCGATGCCCGCAGCGCTTCTGCGCCACCTGGTCTTCCAGGTGCACGGCGCCGGCACCGGCGCGGATCATTTCCTTCACCGTGCGGCCGATATTGAAGGCGCCGCCCCAGCCGGTGTCGATGTCCACCAACAACGGCACGTCGGTGGCGGCGCTGATGCGGCGCACGTCCTCGAGCACATCGTTCATGGTGGTCATGCCCAGGTCCGGCAGCCCATAGGAGGCGTTGGCCACGCCGCCGCCGGACAGGTAGATGGCGCGGTAACCGACCTGCTCGGCCATCATTGCCGTGTAGGCGTTAATCGTGCCCATGATCTGCAGGGGCTGTTCCTCGGCCAGGGCGCGCCGGAAACGGGCGCCGGCACTGTTCGGCTGGGTCATTGTGGACTCCTTTGCTGGGCCTGCTGTTCGATGTTTTCCCGTGCCCGGCTGATGTGCCGACGCATCAACAGCTCGGCCATTTCGGCGTCACGCGCCTCGATGGCTTCGACAATACGACGGTGCTCGTGCAGGGCTTTTTGCGGCCGGTTGGCCACGGTGCTGAACTGGTACCGGTACATGCGCACCAGGTGGTAGAGCTCGCCGATCAGCATGCGGATCAGCGTGCGATTGTGGCTGCCCTGGATAATGCGGTAATGAAAATCCAGGTCGCCCTCGCGTTGGAAATAGGCGGTGTCGTGGCGAAGGTCCTGCTGCTGCTCGTGCTGGCCGAGCAGTTCGGTGAGGCCGGCCACTTCCTCGGCGGTCATCAACCGGGCGGCGAGCCCGGCGGCCAGACCTTCCAGGGCCTCGCGAACGTGGTAGATTTCGATCAGGTCGTCGAAGCTGAGGGAGGCCACGCGGGTGCCGACGTGCACTTCGCGCTCCAGCAGCTTGCGCGATTCCAGGCGGCGGATCGCCTCGCGCAACGGCCCCCGGCTGACCCCGTAACGGCCGGCCAGGTCGGTTTCGCTGACCTTGCTGCCCGGGGCGATCACGCCGCGCACGATATCGTCCTGGAGCCGGCTGAAGACCCGATCCGCCAGGGTGCGCGAGCTGTCTACCAAGACTTCGTTCATGGGGCGCTCATTCCGGTAAGCCGGTTCGCCGTCTGGCGTCGGCCATTGTCGACAATTGTTCCAGGTGGCGGGCACTCTACCCGCACACGCCGGAGCTTTCAATGACTATTGTCGACAATGGCGCCGGGCTCGCGGGCCGTCGCCACGGGCGCTACACTACGCGCTCCCCGCGGCCGGGCGCCCGCCCCGCCGCCTTCGCTCAGAGAATTCAGGGTCGAAAGCGTGCAACCTGTGCAAGTTGTGGTGACTCGAAACGGTGAGCTCCAGGCCCTGGGGCCGCCGGCGCGGACGCTGCGCGCCGACAGCGCGGCGGACATCGAAGCGCTGCCCGCGCGCATCGAGAAAGCGTTCTCCGACGGCTGCAAGTTCGCCTGCGGTCTACTGCCCTACGAGGCCGGGGCGCTGCTAATGGGCCTGCCCGGGGCGCCGGCGCGCGCCGCCGTCACCGTGCATCTGTTCGATCACCCGCCCGGCCCGATGCCGGAACAGCAGGCGCCGTTTCAACTGCGCCGCGCGTTCGAAGCCCAACAAAGCGCCGCCGATTACCTTCAGGCGCTGGCGCGCATTCAGCACTATCTGCGCGCCGGCGACTGCTATCAGGTCAACTACGCGCAGCGCTTCGAGGCGCGCTGGGACGGCGACGCCCTGGGCGGCTTCCAGCGGCTGGTGGCGGCGCACCCGGCGCCCCACGCCTGCTTCTTCCGTGACGGCGATGATGCGGTGTTCGGGGTGTCCCCGGAGCGCTTCCTGAGCATTGAGGGGCGGCAGGTGGTGACCGAGCCGATCAAGGGCTCACGGCCCCGGGGCGCCACCGAGGTGGAGGACCAGGCCCTGGGCCGCGCCCTGCTCCGCCACCCCAAGGACCGCGCCGAAAACCTGATGATCGTGGACCTGCTGCGCAACGACCTGGGTCGCTTCTGCGAGGCCGGCTCCATTCAGGTGGACCCGCTGTTCGAGCTGCGCCGCTTCAGCAACGTGCAGCACCTGGTCTCCACCGTGCGCGGCCGGCTGCGCGACGGCGTCGCCCCATTGGCCGCGCTGATCAGCGCCTTCCCCGGCGGCAGCATCACCGGCGCCCCCAAAAAACGCGCCATGCAGATCATCCAGGAACTGGAACCCGTCCCCCGCGGCGCCTACTGCGGCAGCCTCTTCTGGCAGGACGACCAGGGCCACTTCGACAGCAACATCCTGATCCGCACCCTGCAAACCGACGGCGACCGCCTCCACTGCCACGGCGGCGGCGGCATTGTCTACGACTCCGATCCGGACGAAGAGTACGCGGAGAGCTGGTTTAAGGTCCGAAAACTGATGCGATCAGTTAACAGTTAACAGTGAATAGTTAACAGCGCGCGGGTGGGATTGGCAGAGGCGTCGAAAGCCGTGCCCGCGCACATTGCGTTTGAGCAACCCGAACCTTGCTAACTCGCAAACCTCGCAGCTGCGCTTTGTTTCCCGCTATTAACTGTTCACTATTAACTATTAACTAACTCACCGCCGTCTCAACGAAGTCCCTAGCTAAGCGGAATATCCCGCTCACTCGCCTTAACAATCTCCCCTTTCAGATCCTCATAGCTTTGTACTGAGGGGAACTGCGGGAATTCGGCGATGACGTTGTCGGGGGCGTGGAACAGGATGCCCTGGTCCGCTTCGCTGAGCATGGTGGTGTCGTTGTAGGAGTCGCCGGCGGCGATGATGCGGTAGTTGAGGGTGTGCAGGGCTTTCACCGAGGCGCGCTTGGGGTCTTTCTGGCGCAGGATGTAGTCGGTGATGCGGCCGTTGTCGTCCACCGCCAGGCGGTGGCACAGCAGGGTCGGCGAGCCCAGCTTGCGCATCAGTGGACGGGCGAACTCATAGAAGGTGTCGGAGAGGATGATCAGCTGGAAATGCTCGCGGGCCCACTCGACGAATTCCACCGCGCCGTCCAGCGGATCCAGGGTGTCGATCACCTTCTGGATGTCCGGCAGGCCGTAGCCGTGCTGGTCGAGGATGCCGAGCCGCATTTTCATCAGCTCATCGTAGTCGGGAATGTCCCGGGTGGTGGCGCGCAGCTCGTCGATACCGGTGCGCTCGGCGAAGTTGATCCAGATTTCCGGAATCAGCACCCCTTCCAAATCGAGACAAAGCAATTCCACGATGATCCCCTAGGTCGTTGAAGGCGGGCACAATGTAGCCGCGCGCCCGGCGCTTTGCAACGGCCAGGGGCCGCTGCCGGGCGTGTTAGCGCACCGGCAGGTCGAGATCCGCGAACAGGGTTTCCCGTTCTTCCCGGGTGGTGGCACGCACCGCCGCGTCCACCCGCTCACGGGTGAGATGGGGCGCGAAGGTCTGCAGGAACTCATACATAAAGCCGCGCAGGAAGGTGCCCTTACGGAAGCCGATGCGGGTGGTGCTGGGCTCGAACAGATGCCCGGCGTCCAGATTCACCAGGCCCTTGTCCTGCACCGGGTCCACCGCCATGTGCGCGACGATGCCCACGCCCATGCCCAATCGCACATAGGTTTTGATCACGTCGGCGTCGGCGGCGGTGAACACCACCCGGGGTTCCAGCCCTTTACGCGCGAAAGCGTCGTCGAGCTTGCTGCGCCCGGTGAAACCGAACACATAGGTGACCAGCGGGTAGTCCGCCAGGGCTTCCAGGGTCAGCGGTTTGACCTCGGCGAGGGGATGCCCTTCGGGCACCACCACGGTCCGGTTCCAGCGATAGCAGGGCATCATCACCAGGTCGGAAAACAGGTCCAGCGCCTCGGTGGCAATGGCGAAATCGACGCTGCCGTCGGCGGCCATTTCGGCGATCTGCATCGGCGTGCCCTGATTCATATGCAGGGACACGTCCGGGAAGCGCTTGGTGAACTGCTGGATCACCGGCGGCAACGCGTAACGCGCCTGGGTGTGGGTGGTGGCGATGCTCAGGTCGCCCTTGGTTTCGTCGCGGAACTCCTGGGCCACCCGCTTGATCGACTCGGTCTGCTGCAGGATCTCCCCGGCAATGCGCAGGATCGCTTCGCCGGCGGGCGTCACGTGGGTAAGGTGTTTGCCACTGCGGGCGAACACTTCCACGCCCAGCTCATCCTCCAGCATGCGGATCTGCTTGCTGATACCCGGCTGCGACGTATACAGCGCCTGGGCGGTGGCGGATACGTTAAGGTCATGGCGCGCCACTTCCCAGATGTAGCGTAGCTGCTGCAGCTTCATCGAATGCTCCTTGCCGGCGACACCCGCCGTTTACGCGGAGTTATAAGAATAGCCGAAATTATGCATTCCAAGCATAGAGGCAAGCAAAGACGCTGGCAACGGGAAGCCGGCGGGGCGTCAGGCGTCTTCCGGACGCGGGTTGGAAATGCCATGGGGCACATGGCCGGCGGCCACATGCTCCCGGGCGGACTCGCAATGGCCCTGCTGGTCGTCGAAGAACACATCGGCGCCGAACGCCTTCAGGAAAGGCCCTTTCGGCAACCCGCCCAGAAACAGGCTTTCATCCAGGCGGATACCCCAGCCGCGCAGGGTGCGCACCACCCTTTCATGGGCCGGCGCCGAGCGGGCGGTGACCAGCGCCGTGCGGATCGGACAGCGTTGCGGGGAAAACTCCCGCTGGATCTGGTGCAGGGCTTCCAGGAACGCCTTGAAGGGGCCGTCGCTGAGAGGCTGCCGGGCGGCCTGCTTTTCGCTGGCGGTAAAGGCTTCCAGCCCGCTGCTCTGGAACACCTGCTCGGACTCGTCGGAGAACAGCACCGCGTCGCCGTCGAAGGCGATGCGCAGCAGGTCGTCCTTATGTTGCAGGCCGGCGCCGGAAAGAATGGTGGCGGCGGCGTAGCCGGCGTCGAGCACCTGGCGGACGTCCTCGGGATCGGTGGACAAAAACAGGTGGGCACCGAACGCGGACACATAGCGGTGCGGGCTTTCGCCGCCGGCGAAGGCCGCCCGTGTAATCGGCAGGCCGTAATGCTCGATGGAATTGAATACGCGCAGGCCGGTGTCGGAGCTGTTGCGCGACAACAGGATCACCTCCACCCGGCCGGCGCCCTCCTCCAGCTCATTGATCGCCAACAGCTTGGTCACCAGAGGAAAGGCATCGCCCGGTGGCAGCACATCGTCCTCATGGGCGATCTGATAATCCTGGAAGGCGTCCAGACCTTCCTTCTCGAACACCCGGTGGCTGTCGCTGAGATCGAACAGGGCCCGGGAGCTGATCGCCACCACCAATTTTCCGTCAAAGGACGCCGGCATAGCCCACCTTCTTTCCACCGTCATTCAATGGAGCGCAGTATCACCGCTGTCCGATAAAACCACAACACGACCGCTGTGTTACAGGAATTGACCAGAAAGCCTGCGAAGCCAACCCCCTTGGCGGTTGTCCAGCTTAAAAATGTGACATACAGTTTCTCGGGAGCCTCTGAACCTTCCTTCGCGTTCTATAAGCCCGAGCATGCAAGGAGTGGGCAGAGTCTCCCGACGTCCGCGCCGCGGACCCAAATCAGCACGGGGAAAGGGAGTCATCCATGGCCGTTAATAAGGTAAGAGATCGTCTCGACGAACTGCAGGCACAGATTCGCAAGCTCGCCGAGCGCTTCGACAATGAACGCGACAAGCAAATCGCCCAGCTGGAATCCCAGCTCGAGAAAGCACGCCAGCGGGTCAGCGAGGAAATGAAGCGCCGCCGCGACAGCCTCAACCGGCTGGAAAAGCTGCAGAACGAATACCGGGACAAAGCCAGTGCCACGGTGCAGCGTCAGCTTGACCGCGCCCGCAAGGCCGTGGACGACGCCCGCAAACGGGTGGACGACTCCGAAGCCCGCAAGCGCTTCCTGGAAACCGAAGTGAAGGTGCTCAAGGCCACCGCCAAGCAGGCCAACAGCCTGGCCAAGGTGATCAACCAGTACCAGAAGGATCTGGAGAAGCGCGCCAAGGACATCGAGAAGCGGGTCAGCCCTTCCCCCCGCAAGGCACCGGCCAAGAAAGCCGCCGCCAAGAAAAGCGCGGCCAAGAAGAGCCCCGCCAAGAAAGCCGCGGCCAAGAAAAGCACCGCGAAAAAGAGCGCCGCCAAGAAGAGCGCGGTGAAGAAAGCCCCGGCCAAGAAGAAGGCGGCCCGCAAGGCGCCCGCCAAGAAGGCGGCGAGCTCCGGAGACTCCGGCGGCGCCACCCCCTCAAGCTGAACGCAAAGCGGCCCGGGCATCACCACCCGGGCCGCTTCGCTTCACGCCGGTTGAACCGGCTTTACGGCTGCAACAACAGCGACTCGAAGTACGCCACCACCGGTTTCTGGTGGGACTTTTCCATCGCCGGAATGCCCTTTTCCACCGAGGACGCGGACGCCTTCTTGATGGTGGCCCGGGCACCGGACACCAGCCCGCGATTGATACGGCCCAGCTCCAGATTGCCCACGGTTTTGTCGAGATAATTCTCGATGGCGCCGCTGCTGATGCCGTCCATCACTTCCACCAGGCGCGGCATCTGACCGTTGCCATCGGCGAATTCCTGGAACACCAGCGAGGCACGCTCGGCCAGCGCCGGCGACAGCGGATAACCAATGTAGACCTGACCGTCCTTCTCCAACCGCAGGTTGCGGAAGTGCTCGGCCAGAGCGCGCTGCTCCTCGACGCTGGTCTTGCGCATCAGGCGCCCGGCCAGGCCGTGGGCGGCTTTACTGATCACCTTCATGGCGCCAAGGATCACGTTCACCGCGGTGCCCTTGGCGTTGACCGCGTCGATGGGCCCGGTGAAGTAGGTGTGCAGCACCTCGTCGAGGAAGGGATCCATGATCGCTTCCAGTTCCTGCACATGGTTGCTGTCCGGCTCTTCACGGGTCACTTCCAGGAAGGTGTCGATCCGGTCGCGCAACTCGTCGGAGGCCGGGAAGGCCACGTAAAGGGTGGGTTGGCTCATAATTATCGGCTCGGCTTACTGCAATTCAGAAGCCGCGGATGATAATTGAAGCCCGCGCCGGAAACGTCCGCCTTCGCGACTGCGGGCCCTGTCTGTGGGGCCAGTCGGGTGGGATCAGGCGGCGACCCGCGCGCGCCAGGCGTCCAGTACGCCGGCCAGGCGCTCGGCGGCGGCACGCACCGCGGCGCCCTGCTCTTCCTCCAGCCGTAGCCGCGCCACGTCCTGGCGATTGCGCTCCGCCGGCGCCAACTCGCGGCGCTGCTCGCCACGGGTGAAGTGACCGCACTCTTCCGCCAGGCGGTGGATCGCGGCCAGATCCACTTTCGGCTCGATCCCCTGGGGCAGGCAATCCAACAGCACGCTGATGCGAATGCTGGCCTCGGCGCTGTCCACCTGTTCCTGCAGCAAGGCACGGCAAAGAATGCTCAGGTTTTCCAGCACGTCCAGGTGCCGCGCGGCCTGCCGGCGCCGCTCTTCACGCCTGCGCGAAGCGCGCAGGATCAGCATTCCCAGCAGCGTGCCGATGGCGAGCCCCACCAGGGCCACGAGTACTAACTTCCAAGCCATGCCGGTGCATCCTTAAAACAATTGAATTGCGATCTTGAAGCCACCATTGTACGGCACGTGGCATCAGCAACCCATGAACAGCACCGCAACGCCCCCACGGAGAGACAACGCCTTTGGATCCGAACCTCCAGCGCGACTGGCAACCCCTGCTTGAGCCGCTACAGCCCCTGCTGCCGATTCTCACCATCGCCGGGGTGGTGATGGCCGTGGCGTCGATGCTGGCGATTCCCTGGCTGCTGGTGCGCATGCCCCAGGATTACTTCAACACCCCCAGCCGGCCGCTCCATTACCGAGGCCCCCTGGGGTGGGTTATCTGGCTGGTGCGCAACGCCCTGGCGCTGGTCCTGCTGGCCGCCGGCGTCCTGATGCTGGTGTTACCCGGCCAGGGCATTCTGACCATTCTGATTGCCCTCATGGTCAGCACTTTTCCAGGGAAATACCGCATGGAACGCGCTATCATGCGCCGCCCGAGGGTGCTGCGCGCGGCCAACTGGATTCGCCGCCGCTACCGCCAACCCGAACTCAACCCACCCCGCGACACCGAGAGGCCCTGAATGCCCATTGATAGTCCCGCCATCCGCTGGCTCGACGATCATTTGCTGCTACTGGATCAACGCCATCTGCCGTCACGCACCGAGTGGCTGGCGATCCACGACGCCGCCGGCGCGGCCACCGCGATCCGCGACATGGCGGTGCGCGGGGCGCCGGCGATCGGCATCACCGCCGCCTACGGCCTGGCGCTGGAAGCCCTGCGCCTGGGTTCGCGCGCGAACCCGGATAGTCTGCGTCCGGCGTTGCAGGCACTGGCGGCCAGCCGCCCCACCGCGGTCAATCTGTTCTGGGCCCTGGATCGCCTGCAGCGCCTCGGCGCCGACCTGGAAGGCGAGGCCCTGGGGCGCCGCCTGGCCCGTGAAGCGGAGAGCATCCACCAGGAAGACCAGGCCGCCAATCTGCGCCTGGGCGAACTGGGCGCCGCCCTGCTGCCCCACGACGCCCGCGTCTACACCCACTGCAACACCGGCGCGCTGGCCACCGGCGGCCACGGCACCGCCCTGGGCATCATCCGCTCCGCCTGGCGCGGCGGCCATCTGCGCGAGGTGATCGCCGGCGAGACCCGCCCCTGGTTGCAGGGCGCCCGGCTCACCACCTGGGAACTGATGCAGGAAAACATTCCCGTCACCCTGGTGGCGGACAGCGCCGCCGGCATGCTGATGGCGGCGGGCCGCATCGACGCCGTGGTGGTGGGCGCGGACCGCATCGCCGCCAACGGCGACACCGCCAACAAGATCGGCACCTACGGGCTCGCCGTGCTGGCCCGTCACCACGGTCTGCCGTTCATCGTCGCGGCGCCGGATTCCACCCTGGATCCGGCCATGGCCGACGGCGGTGGCATCGTCATCGAGGAGCGCGCCGCCGACGAAGTGCGCCGGGTGGGCGGCCAGCCTCTGGCGCCGGAGCAGTGCCCTGTGTACAACCCGGCGTTCGACGTGACGCCGGCCCCGTTGATCACCGCCATCGTTACCGAGAGCGGCGTGGTGCGCTCGCCGGACGCGGCCAGCGTCGCCGAGCATCTGTCCCAACTGAGCCGGAGGTCCTGATGAGTCACCGCCCCTACTCCACCAGCGCCTACCGGGAAGCGGCCCGCGCCCTCGCCGCCACCGGCCGCCGCATCTACGGCCAGGGCTGGTCGCCGGCCACCAGCAGCAATTATTCGCTGCGCCTCAACGAAGACCACGCGGCGATTACCCGCTCCGGCCGCGACAAGGGCCTGCTGGAAGAAACCGACATCATGGTGGTGAACATGGAAGGCGCCGCCGTTGGCGACGGCAAGCCCTCCGCCGAGACCCTGCTGCACACCCAGCTGTACCGCCGCCTGCCGGACTGCGGCGCGGTGCTGCACACCCACAGCCACGCCTCCACGGTGCTGACCATGCACTGGCCCGCCGACCACATCACCCTGGAAGGCTACGAACTGCTCAAGGCGCTGGACGGCGTGCAAACCCATGACACGCGGCTTACCATTCCGGTGTTTGAAAACAGCCAGGACATCGCCGCGCTGGCGGCCGAGGTGGACCGGGCCATGGACGCCGGCGACGCCGGCCACGCCTACTTGATCCGTGGCCACGGCCTGTACACCTGGGCGGCGGACATCGGCGCCTGCTATCGCCAGTTGGAAGCGCTGGAAACCCTGCTGGCCGTGGAACTGGACCGGCGCCGCCTGGGCTGATCGGCGGCGGCCCCCTGAGGAGGAAAACCCCATGAGTAATTTGAAAGTGTTTCGCGACGGGCATCCGGAGCAACCCGAACAGATCATCAACGACAAGCTGGCCATGGCCGAGGAACTGGCCAAGGTGGGCATTCGCTATGAACAGTGGCAGGCGGTGGGCGCGCTCACCGAACAGCCCAGCCAGGAAGAAGTGCTGGACGTCTATCGCCGGGAAATCGACCGGCTGATCGACGAGGAAGGCTACCAGAGCGTGGACGTGGTCAGCATGACCCCGGAGCATCCGCAAAAGCAGGCGGCGCGGGAAAAATTCCTTGAGGAGCACAGCCACAGCGAAGACGAAGTGCGGTTCTTCGTCGACGGCCAGGGGCTGTTCAGCCTGCACCTCGGCGAGCGCATCTACGAAGTGCTGTGCACCAAGGGCGACCTGATCTCGGTGCCGGCCAACACCCCGCACTGGTTCGACATGGGGCCCAACCCCAACTTCACCGCCATCCGGCTGTTCAATAACCCGGAGGGCTGGGTCGCCAACTTCACCGGCAGCGACATCGCCCAGCGGTTCAACCGTCTGGAGAATTGATGATCCGCGCCATTCTCACCGACATCGAAGGCACCACCAGCAGCATCCGCTTCGTCAAGGAAGTGCTGTTCCCCTACGCCGCCGAACAGATGGGCGACTTTCTGGCGCGCCACTGGCACGAGCCGGCGGTGACGGAACAGGTGGCGGCGGCGCGGCGCGACAGCGGTGAAAACCTGGACACGCCGGAACAGGCCGCCGCGCTGATGCGCGCCTGGATTGATGAAGACCGGAAAGCCACGCCGCTGAAAGCACTGCAGGGCATGATCTGGGAAAGCGGCTACCGCAACGGCGATTACCAGGCGCACCTTTACCCGGACGCCGCCCGCCGGCTGCGCGACTGGTACGATCAGGGTTTTCCGCTGTACGTCTACTCCTCCGGTTCGGTGGCCGCCCAGAAGCTGTTCTTCGGCTACTCGGAGGCCGGCGACCTGACGCCGCTGTTTCGGGGCTATTTCGACACCACCAGCGGCGGCAAGAAAGAAGCCGCCAGCTACCGGCGCATCAGCGACGCCATCGGCCTGCCCGGCGACGAGATTCTGTTTCTTTCCGACGTGGAAGCCGAACTGGACGCCGCCCGCGAGGCCGGTCTGCACACCGTGCTGCTGGATCGGGACAACGCCCTGCCCGACGGTGCCCACCCCAGGGTTACCGACTTCGACGCCATCGATCCAGCATCCTTCTAAGGGTTACCCGGTGTTCTCTCCAGAGGGGACGCGGGTCTGTGTCAGGCCCTTCCGGGAACGCTGTGAATACGTCCCTGTACGCTCCCTGTCGGACGTCCTGTCCTCCAGGGTCCCGGAAGGGCCTGACACAGACACGCTCACTGGGAAGCTTCCGGCGTTCCGGGTTATCGCTGGCGCTGAACCTTTCTACGACACTGGTGCGAACTTGTCTGTGGGGCGGGCCTGTGGGAGCGGGCCCTGCCCGCGAAAGGCCGGTGTAACTGGCCGGCAGGATTCCAGAGACTTTTCTCTCCAGAGCGCCCGCACCGGGATCGGGTATGCCCGTCCAGGACACGCCACGAGTACATCCCTGTAGGCTCGGCCGGGCGGCGGACCGCTTTGGCCATCCCTGGCCAAAGACGGTCCTGGACGGGCATACCCGATCCCGGCGCTCCTTGGAAGATTTCAAGTTTCCCCTTCCTTGAGGGTCTGGCGGTGTTATGACCCGTGGCGGTTCCGCTGCCCAGTGAGCGGGGCAATGGTGGTGCCTGTAGGGACCTATTTGGCCAGGGATGGCCAAATGAGAGCGGCCAGGGAGGGCTTGAGCGATCCCGGAAGGCACCACTATTGCCCCGCGTCCCGGATACGGAGCACCAGACACCGGAAGAGCCAGCGTCTCTGGAATCCTGCGGGGCAACCTTTGCCGGGTGGCTAATGCCACCCTTTCGCGGGCTGGGCCCGCTCCTACAACCCTGCCCGGTACCTCGCCGCTGATGGAGAGTGGGCGCCCTCTACGGGCTGCCTTTAAGGCACCGGAAGATGACGAATTTGGCGTTGCGGGCCACGGTGTCCACGCGCGGGAACAGCTTGCCCAGCGGACGCTGGTAGCCGAGGTGCTGGTTGGCGACCACGCGCAGTTCGCCGCCGGGGGCAAGCCAGCGGGCGGCCTGGCGGAACAGGCCGCGAGCCACCCGGTCGTCCACCGCGTGGCCCCGGTGGAACGGCGGGTTGAGCAGGATCAGGTCGAAGGTCTTTTCCAGGCCTTCCAGGCCGTTCCCAAGATGGAAGTGGTGGCGCTCAGGTTGCCGGTCGTGGTCGGCCACATTGGCCCGGGCGCTTTCCACCGCCAGGAAGGACACGTCACAGAAGGTGACCCGCGCCGAAGGGTTGTCGGCCGCCAGGCTCAGCCCCAGCACCCCGTTGCCGCAGCCCAGGTCGGCCACCTCGCCGCTGACGTCGGTGGGCAAATGGTCGAGCAGAAAGCGGGCGCCGATATCCAGATGGCGGCGGCCGAACACGCCGGGGCCGGCCTGCAGGGTCCAGCCGCGTTCGGGCACGGACACGCGGGCCGGTTCCGGCGCGTCGCGAAGGGCGGCGCCGGGGGCTTCGGCGGTGAACAGCCGCGCCTTTTTCCAGCCGAGCCCAGCGCGGCCGTTGCCGAACCAGTGTTCCAGCAGCGGCACCAGCTGCGCCGGCAGATGCTTGTCCATGCCGGCCAGCCACACCGGGGTGCCCGCCGGCAGGCTGTCCGCCAGCCAGGCAAGCTGCGCTTCCAACAGAGACACCGCCTTGGGCAATCTCAACAACACCTGATCCGGCGCCCGGGGTGGCGTTTGCCAGGGCCACAACCAGGCGTCGCCGGGGGCCGGGCAGTCGTTATCCTCGGCGTTGGCCACGGCCGCGCGCCAGCACAACCAGTCGTCGCCGGCGCTCCAGGCCGGGCCGGAGGCGGCGGCGGTGAGCCAGAGGGCGCCGCACTGGTCGTTGAGTACCAGCGTGGCCGGCCCGCGGCGGTGTTCGCCGAGTTGTTCGAGCAGGTAGCGGTCGGCGGCGTCGAACGGCAACAGGGGGTCGCCGCGTCGGCGCGGCCAGCGTTGCAGGGCCAGCGGGCCCAGGGTGGCTTCGGCCATAATCAGTGTGGGAGCAAGCTCAGGAAGCGCGCATTGTGCCCGCGGCCCGCGGCTTTGGCCAGAATATGCGCAACCGGCACATCCACCGGGTTAAAACGGTGGCATTCTGAAATTTCGCTGCTAGAATACGCCGCACATTCGGAGTATAGCTCAGCCTGGTAGAGCACTACGTTCGGGACGTAGGGGTCGCAGGTTCGAATCCTGCTACTCCGACCAAATTAAAAAAGCCGACCCTCGGGTCGGCTTTTTTATTGCCCGTCCACCGGCGATCAAAAGGTGTACACCAGCGAGACGGTGGTTTCCTGATCGGTGTTGTGGGTACCGGCGGGCACTTCGGAGTCACGGGTCACCAGGTGGCTCAGGCGCATGGCGAAGTGATCGTTGATCTTCGAGGTCAGGGACGTTTCGGAACGCACCGAGGTATTGTCCTCGCCCACTTCCGTGGAAACGGCCTGTCGGAACGAGGCGTTTTCGCTGATCGTCCATTTGTAGTTACCGGCGAAACGGGCGATCACGCTTTCATCCTTGTTATCGCAGCCGCCGTAGGAGTCCTCCGGCTCCAGACATTCGACGCGATAACCGGGACCGGCTTCAAGGTCCAGGGTGTGCGCAGGCGTTTCCAGGAAACGGCGACCGAGACCGAGCGCGTAGCTGGCCTGGTACTGGAACCCCGAAAAGTTATCCTTATCGTAGGTCAGCACGTTGAACAGATAGTTATTGTCGGTCAGTTTACGATCGAGCTTATAGGAGGCGTAGTAGCGTTCGGCGGTGCGCTCTTCCTCGCCGTCATCGTTTTCACTCATGGTGTTGACGGCTTCCGCCTTGGCGGTCTGGCGCCAGTTGATGCCGTCATGGGCGGCGTTGATCTTACCGACAATCGACTCGGATTCACTGTTGCCACGTGAGAGAAGGTAGGACGCCTCCGTTTCGATGTCCCAGGCGCGCTCCTGAGCACTCTCCTGCTCCGCTTCCTGAGCGTGAACCATCGCCGGCATTACCGCCACGCCGCACGCCAGGGCCAACCAATTTTTACGCATTATTCCTCCTCGAAGTGATTGTCGATCCGGTACCCGGAATGTCGCTTATCAAACAGAATAAACACCGCAGCATGACGGTACGGGTGGCCACGGCAAGTCAACGTAAAGACGCCTTGCCGCGGCACTGGATCAGCGGGATTCGGTGCTCTGTGTGTGTGGCTGGTAGCGTTCCACCAACTGGAAAACAGCGAAAAAGAGCACGGTGAAAAACACATTGCCGGCCAGGGTCTTCCACAGGAACGGCAGGCCGGCCGCGTAGCTGGCCAGCAGGCCGGTAGCGTCCGCCGGATACAGCACGCCGGCGCCCCAGACGCCGAAGTTGGTCACGGCGTAGAACAGCAGGGCCGCGGCCACCGCGCCACCGGTGTGGGCGAGCAGGCCCCGCCGGCGCAGCAGCGCCCCGCCCAGGGCGATCATTGCGAAGGCGCCATAGACGTACAGGGCGGTGTCATGGAAGCCGAGAATCAGGTCCGATGCCACCAGGGTGACCAGCGGCACCAGTATCCGTCCCAGAGGGTGACGCAAATAAGAGCCGGCGAACAAAGCCAGAGCGCCCATCGGCGTCATATTGAAATCGTGCGGCATCACGCGCCACAGAAAAGCGAAGCCGGCCAAGGCCAGCACTACGATCACGGTACGGCGCATCAAACTCCCCTTACACTGTCCTAAACCGCCGCGGGAGAGCGGCGCTGTTCGATGGGCGGGAGTATAACGCACCTGCCACGTTGGGTAACCCGGCCACAGCCGGTATAATGCGCGCCCCGGTTTTCCACGGGCCACACAATGATGGAGCCTTGCATGTCCTCGAATCGCCGCGAACAACTCACCGCCCTCCTCCGGGAGCGAATCGTCATTCTCGACGGCGGCATGGGCACGATGATTCAACGCCTGGAGCTCAACGAAGCGCAGTATCGCGGCAGCCAGTACGCGGACTGGCCTTCCGACCTGAAAGGCAATAACGACCTGCTGAGCATCACTCAGCCGGAAATGATCGAGCAATTGCACCTCGATTACCTGAACGCCGGCGCCGACATCATCGAGACCAACTCCTTCAACAGTACCGCCATCGCCATGGCGGACTACGATATGCAAGATCTGGCACGCGAGATCAACGTGGCCGCCGCCCGGGTGGCGCGCCGCGCGGCGGACGCCGTCGCCACCCCGGAGCGCCCACGCTTCGTGGCCGGCGTGCTCGGCCCCACCAACCGCACGGCCAGCATCAGCCCGGACGTCAACGACCCGGGCTACCGCAACACCGATTTCGACCGCCTGGTGGCGTCCTATCTGGACGCCATCGACGGCCTGGTGGAAGGCGGCATCGACCTGATCCTGATCGAAACCATCTTCGACACCCTCAATGCCAAGGCGGCGGTATTCGCCGTGGATCAGTATTGCTACGAGAAAGGCCTGGACCTGCCGGTGATGATCTCCGGCACCATCACCGACGCTTCCGGGCGGACGCTGACCGGTCAGACCACCGAGGCGTTCTACAACTCGCTGCGCCACGCCCGTCCGCTGTCCATGGGGCTGAACTGCGCCCTCGGGCCGATGGAGCTGCGCACCTATGTGGAAGAGCTGTCGCGGATCAGTGAATTCCATGTCTCCGCCCACCCCAACGCCGGCCTGCCCAATGAAATGGGCGAGTACGATCTGGACGCGGACACCATGGCCCGGGAGATCGGCGAGTGGGCGGACTCGGGTTTTCTGAACATCATCGGCGGCTGCTGCGGCACCACCCCGGAGCACATCGCCGCGATCGCCGAGGCGGTGCACGGCAAGGCACCCCGCCGCCTGCCCGAGATCCCGGTGCACTGCCGCCTGTCCGGCCTGGAACCCTGCAACATCGCGCCGGACGATCTGTTCGTGAATGTGGGCGAGCGCACCAACGTGACCGGCTCCAAACGGTTCCTGCGTCTGATCAAGGAAGAGGATTACGACACCGCCTTGGACGTGGCCCGCGATCAGGTGGAGAACGGCGCCCAGATCATCGACATCAACATGGACGAAGGCATGTTGGAGTCGAAGGAATGCATGGTGCGCTTCCTGAATCTGGTGGCCGCGGAGCCGGAGATCTCCAAGGTGCCGATCATGATCGACTCCTCCAAGTGGGAAGTGATCGAAGCGGGCCTCAAGTGCATCCAGGGCAAGGGCGTGGTCAACTCAATTTCCCTGAAGGAAGGCGAGAAAGCGTTCCTGGATCAGGCCCGGCTGATCCGCCGCTACGGCGCCGCCACGGTGGTGATGGCGTTCGACGAGGACGGTCAGGCGGAAAGCCGCGACGAAAAAGTCCGCATCTGTACCCGTGCCTATAAGTTGCTGACCGAGGAAGTGGGCTTCCCCCCGGAAGACATTATCTTCGACCCCAACATCTTCGCCATCGCCACCGGCATTGAGGAACACAACAACTACGCGGTGGACTTCATCGAGGCGGTGGCGGAAATCAAACGCACCCTGCCCCACGCGATGATCTCCGGCGGCGTGTCCAACGTCAGTTTCTCGTTCCGGGGCAACAACCCGGTGCGCGAAGCCATCCATGCGGTGTTCCTGTACTACGCCATCAAGAACGGCATGGACATGGGTATCGTCAATCCATCGCAGCTGGCGATCTATGCGGACATTCCCGACGAGCTGCGCGACGCGGTGGAAGACGTGGTGCTCAACCGCCGCGACGACGGCACCGAGCGGCTGCTTGAGCTGGCCGAGAAGTACAAGGGCTCCGGCGAAAAGGAAGCCAAGAAGGAAGACCAGGAATGGCGCTCCTGGCCGGTGGAACAGCGCCTGGAACACGCTCTGGTGAAAGGCATCGCCGATTACGTGGAAGAGGACACCGAGCTGGCCCGCCAGAACGCGGAGCGCCCGCTGCACGTGATCGAAGGGCCGTTGATGGACGGCATGAACGTGGTCGGCGACCTGTTCGGCGAAGGCAAAATGTTCCTGCCGCAGGTGGTGAAATCCGCCCGCGTGATGAAAAAGGCGGTGGCCTATCTGCTGCCCTACATGGAAAAAGAGAAGGAAGAGCTCGGCACCCAGGACGAAGCCAACGGCAAGATTCTGATGGCCACGGTGAAAGGCGATGTGCACGACATCGGCAAGAACATCGTCGGCGTGGTGCTGCAATGCAACGGCTACGACGTGGTCGACCTGGGCGTGATGGTGCCCTGCGACAAGATTCTCGAGACCGCCCGCCAGGAAAACGTGGACATCGTCGGCCTGTCCGGCCTGATCACCCCGTCCCTGGACGAGATGGTGCACGTGGCCAGCGAGATGGAGCGCCTGGGCATGGAGCAGCCGCTGATGATCGGCGGCGCCACCACCAGCCGCATCCACACGGCGGTAAAGATCGACCCCAACTACCACCACCCGGTGATCCACGTGGCGGACGCCTCCCGGGCCGTGGGCGTCGCCTCGCGTCTGCTGTCGAAAACCCAGAAAGCGGACTACGTGGCGGAGATCAAACAGACCTACGAGGACCTGCGCGAGCGCCGCAAGCAGCAGCAGGTGGATCGCTCCCTGATCAGCATCGACCAGGCCCGCGAGCACCGCTTCCAGCCGGACTGGGAGGGCTACACACCGCCGGAACCCAAGGTGAAAGGCCTCAAGGTCTTTGACGACTACCCGCTGGATGAACTGGTGGAGCGCATCGACTGGACGCCGTTCTTTCGCTCCTGGGAGCTGGCCGGCAAGTTCCCGCGTATCCTCGAAGACGAAGTGGTCGGCGTGGAAGCCACCAAGCTTTACAACGACGCCCGCGAGATGCTGGATAAAATCGTCAATGAAAAGTGGCTCACCGCCCGTGGCGTGATCGGCTTCTGGCCCGCCCACTCGGACATGGACGACATTCATTTGTACCGCCGGCCCGGCGACGATCAGCCGTTCATGACGCTGCATCATCTGCGTCAGCAGCTGGACCGCAGCAAGAACCAGAAGCCGGACTACTGCCTGAGCGATTTCATCGCCCCGAAAGAGAGCGGCAAAACGGACTGGCTGGGCGGCTTCGCGGTCACCGCTGGCATCGGCATCGACGAGCATGTGCAACGCTTCGAAGCCGACCACGACGACTACTCCTCGATCATGATCAAGGCCCTGGCGGACCGTCTCGCGGAAGCGTTCGCGGAACGCCTGCACGAACGGGTGCGCAAGGAATTCTGGGGCTACGACAGCGACGAATCGCTCAGTAACCAGGAGATTATTTCCGAAAAGTACCGTGGCATCCGCCCGGCGCCGGGCTACCCCGCCTGCCCGGACCACACCGAAAAAAGTCTGCTGTGGGAGCTGCTGGAACCGGAGAAGAACGCCGGCATGACGCTCACCGAGCACTACGCCATGTTCCCCGCGGCGGCGGTGTCCGGCTGGTACTTCTCACACCCGGAATCCAAATACTTCGGCACCGGCAAGCTCGGCAAGGACCAGATGGACGACTACGCGGCGCGCAAAGGCATGACGCGCAAGGACATCGAGAAGATGGTGCCGCACCTCCTCGGATACATTGAAGAAAATTAATAGTTAAGAGTTAACAGTTAATAGTTCGCGGGTGGGGCCGCGGGCTGATTCCTGGGCCGTGCCCGCGCTTATGGGGTGGCGGGAAGCCTTGCCGCTTACAAGCAGCGCGGGCACGGCCTTTCCGCTCCCCCGGCCCCACCCGCGCCGCTGTTCACTATTAACTGTTCACTGTTCACTATTAACTGTTTCCGCTGTTAACTCGGCGCACTCGCCGTCGAGCGTGGCGCGCGTTCCGTCGACGACGCTGTGCATCACGTCGCTGACGCCCCAGACCGCGGGGATGGCGCAGGCCACCGCCAGGCTGGCGGCGACGTTGGCGGGGTCGCGGCCGGTGATGACCAGGCCGGCGGCCTGGACCAGCCAGGGCGCCCAGCTCGGGTCGACCTGATCCACCACCACGATGTCGCCGGGTTGCAGGCGGTTCAGGGCCCAGGCGCTGCACAGGCGCCGCACCGGGCCGCTGGCCGTGCCGGGTACCAGGGTGGCGCCACGCAGGACCGGACTGAGCCGGCCACCGCCGCCGAAGCCGAAACCGATGCGGTCCATCTTCCAGTCCGGGGCGCCGGCGTGGGCGTCTTCCAGGTAGCGCACCTTGCGCTGTCCGATCACGTCGCCGGACGCGGACGCCGGTACCCTGCCCTGCATCCACAGTTCCCAGAGTTCGTCGAAGTAGAGAAAGAAGACGTCGTCCGGATGGGCGAGCAGTTTGTCGCGCACCAGCAACGCGGCCACGTCCATCAACAGGGCGCGCAGCCGGTTGCCGACCGCGAAGCGCAGCCCGCGGGCCCGCCGCGCCAGCCGCAAAAGGCGTTGATCCAGGTGCGGCGGGATCCCGTCGTGCAGCGTCGGCGGCCGCGCCGGCGTGCGCAGGCTCTGCAGCTGCGCCGGCTTGTCGCACAGCGGTGCGTGCACCGGATCCGCCCCGGTGCGCAGGCGGCTCTCCTCGAGGGCATCCTGGTCACCGGCCAGAACCGCCCGCAGGGCGGCCAGCTCCAGGTCGCTGAGCAGCAGCGCCAGGGGGACCGGGTCGCGCTGGCCAAGCAAGTGGTCGGGCAGAGACAAATAGGCCAGCGCGCCCTCCTGGGCGGCCAAACGCTCACCGATACGATCCAGGGCCATCAGGCTGCGCCACAGGCGCTCGCGGTCACGGTGCGGCGCCCGCCAGCCCTTGAGCCGCCGGCCGATCACCGCCAGTTGGCCACTTTGCCGCCAATGCCACAGCCGCCCGGCCGGTTTGTCGGCACCGGGGTAACCGGCCACGCTTTCCAGCGGTTGCCAGGCGGGCGGCACCTTGGCCGCCGCGCCGGGGTGGTGCTCGCGCAGACGGCGGAAAAATTCGCTGTTGGTATACAGGTGGCTCTGCTGGCGGCGGTACGGCTCGACCCGGGCCAGGTCCTCCCAGCCATGCCGTGCTACCAGGCGATGCCAGAAATGGGTTTTAAACCAGCGCCCGGCCAGGGTGTACCAGAGCGGCGTCAGCGCCTGGTTGAACAGGGCCGGCGTGGCCCGGCGGGTCCACACTTCCCTGGGCACCGGCAGCGACCCCACCGGCAGGGTCTGCAGCAGCCACAGCCGCTCGCCGTCGTGAATCCATTCGCCGGCCTGCGGCCGTTCGAAGCCGCGTTTGAGTTGTTCGCCGAGCGCCAGTAACTGGGACGCCGGCACCGCCTGATCCAGGGCCACGGCGTCGCTGTCGGCGTGATACACCAAACGCCCGTCCTCATCGAAAATCAGGCGCTGCCGTTCGGCGCCGCCCTCGACCACGCCCTCCACCACCATGTGCGGCAGATCCTGGCGCAGAGGATGGCGCGTGAACAGCACCCCGGCGGCACGCTGGCGGGGCAGCGCCTGGACCACCACCTGGGCGGGGGCCGGGTCGCGGCCGAACACGGTGGTCAACGCCGCCGCCAGGGCTTCGTCGGAATCCAGATTGAGCAGACTCTCGCGCTGGGACTCCGCATTCATGGCCCCCTGGTGGAGCACCCAGTAACGCTCGCCGTTGAACATGCGCGGCAAGGCGCGCAGCCGGCGCACCAGGCCATCGGTGTCGTGCTCCAGTACCGCTTGGCGGGAAATACGCCAGCTCGGCGGTACCGGCAAGCCGGAAGCCAACCAGCGTTGCACGTTCTCGTCGCCGCGCCCGTCGGCGGCTAATACATCTATGCTCATGAATATCTAATTATCAGAGTGGGCCGCGACGCAGGCGCCCGATCAGCCAGAGACCGCCACGGTAGAACAACGGCGTGAGCACCAGGGTGCCCCCCACGAGCACCACGGCAATGCCGCCAAACAGCACCGGCGCCTTCATTAGCGTGCTCATCAATGAATCCTGCCAGTAGAAGAACCACTCATGGTCGGCGGGAAACAGCCAGATATGGAACTGATAGAACACGGCTTCAGGCCCGGAAACGAGCAGCCAAACTACCATAGCCAGCAACGGGGTCACAGCGACCAGCGCCCGTCGCCGCCAATCCGGCGGTGGCCGGCGGGCCACACCGGCGGCCAGCGGCAGCCAGACCAGAAAGGCCACCGCCAGGGCCCAGCGGCCTCCGTCGATAAGGTGGGCGACGTCGCGCAGATGCTGCACTTCGGCGGGCCGCAGCAGCGTCACCGGAGCACCCTGGCGGTCCGGGTAGTGGATCGACGCCAGCCCCTCGCCACCGTCATGTACCGCCACTCGGATGCGGTGAAACAGCTCGATGTGCTGGTCGGCGTCCAACGCCTCGAAATCCATTCGCTGAAAACGGTTCAGGGGCCCGTACTGCTCGATATGCCGGTCGATATCCAGCGTTTTATACCAGAAGGCATAGCCGTAATCGGCCTGGGCATAGAGGGCCCAGGTCACGCCCAGGGCCAGCACCACCGTGGTCAACGCGTAACAGAACCAGGCGGTGAGCGCGGCCCCGCCGGCGGGCCGTGGCGGGGCTTTCTTTCCGCCGGTGGCTTTTTTCGCCACGGATCAGCGCGCCAGGGTGGCACGCAGGGAGGCGGTGCCCGGTTTGTCGCCGGCGCTCATTTCCATGGTCGCCAGGGTCAGGCCTTTTTCCTCCATGGCCTGCAGCCAGAGCAGCATCTCGCTGGCCGGCTGGTTCTCCATCTGGATGCGCACCGAACGGTTGCCGTCCGGCGTGAAGCCGCGCAGGGTCAGTCCGTAGGACTGTACCGAGCGGCTGATGTTACTGGTCCAGTTGGGACCCAGGTCGGCACCGGCGTTGCCGCCGCCACCGCGTGCCGCGCGCACCGCGTCCGCGTTGCTTTCAATCCAGGCCAGGGTTTCCTGATTGGCCAGATAGCGCTGGCGGGCCGCGTCACGGGCCTCCCAGGCCGGCTGCCAGATCAGCCAATAGACCAGCGCCGCCGCCACCAGCACGGCCAGCACCTGCAGAATGCGCTGTTCACGGGGTTCCCGTTGCTCGTACCAGGCCCGGGCCGGCGCCAGTTTGGCGTCCAGTTTTTCCCGTGCCTGTTGCAGATTCTTATTCATCCCGCCTGCTCCACTTTCACCCGGGCGGTAACGCCGGTGGCGCCGTTCCGGTAGTTGGCAATCGTGGCGCGTACGCCTTTCTCATTCAAAGCGCTCTGCAGCTTTTCCACCTGGTTGTATTCCTTGGCGCCCAGATCCAGCAGCAGGCTGCCGTCGCGCTGGTCGAACTGCAGCCGCTTGGGCTCCACTTCGCTTTGCGACAGCGTCGACGCCACCGCTGGCAAAACGCGGAACAGGGTCCCGCCACCGCCGTCCCCGTCGCCGCCCAAACGGGCCAGCCGCGCCTGGAACTGCCGCCGCAGGCCGGAGGTGGCGCGGTCACCGGGGAACAGGGACTGGTACAGTTCGGCGGCCTGGGCGAAGGTCTCGTCGGCCGCTTTCTGGTACCGCCACTGTTGAGCCCAGACTGCCGCCAGGGCGATGAAGAACACCGCCGCGGCCAGCCCCATGACCGGCTTCCAGGGCTGCCAGGGCGACGGGCCGCTGGCCTGGTTCTGCCGTTGTGAAAAGGCCCCCTGCAGCATCTCCACGCCACGATCGGCGGCCAGCGCGGCCTGCAGCTGGTCGCAAAGAGTGGCCGGATCTTCCAGGCGGGTGAAATGCAGTTCGTCGTCGCCGTGCAGCGCCAGCACCGCTTCGCGCTGGGCTTCGTCGGCCACCAGCGCCTGGTCGCGCTCGAGAATCAGCGCGCCCCACCCTTCCACGGTGATCAACACCGGGGTTTGCGGTGCCAGCAGGTCGGCGTCGGCTTTCAGGCTCCGCGGGTGCACCCGGTGTTCGCGGCACAGTTCGAGCAGCGCTTCCAGATTGGGCCGGTTGATCACCGCCACCGGGTAGCGGCCGTGCTCGGCCTTGCCGGGCGCGAACCAGAGCTGATCCGGCGCTTCCAGCAACTGCTCTTCAAGCAGATAGGGCAGCACCCGCTGTAAATGGCGGGCCTGCTTGCGCGACAGGGTGACGCCGGTGAGCAGCGCCTCGGCGCTGGTCACCACCAGGTTCACCGCCCGTCCGGAGAGCGCTTCCAGCGCCTCGCTCAGGCTGCCCTGGCGCGGGCTGTCCGCGCGGCTTTCCTGGAACAATACCCTGGCGTCGGCCAGTGCCTCCTGAAATGCCCCCGGGGCCAGATAGATCAATGCTGAATCGGCCACAATAAGAATCCTTTACGTCCCTGGAATACTGTCTATCACATTGTTGTTGTCATCGCCCGCATTGTAAAAGGGATTGCAGGCGGGTTCGAGCGGCGACAGCAGCGGCTTCACCTGGCGGCTGTAGACCCGGGTGCCGTCCGCGCCACCGCCGGCGGAGCGTTGCACCCGGCTGACCAGGCGGCTGAGGTTGCCGGCCACTTCCACATCGACCATCACCTGGAAGTACTCGCTGGCCACGCCCAAGCGGTCGCTCAGGGCCTGCTTCTCGTCCGCGTCCAGGCTGCTGAACGGCTCCTGCTGCATGAGGGTGCCGATGTCCTCGATGGGTTCCTCCTGGCGCAACGAGACCACCGCCTCGGCGGCGCCGGAGCCGGCCAGCGGCCCGAGCACCGCGTCCAGCACCGGCAACGGCGCGGTATTCACGTTCAACGCCGTGTCGGTGGGCAAGGCGGTGAACAGCCCCCAGGCAGCGGGGTCCGGGAACAGGTCCTGCACCGTGAAGCTGCGCAGGGCCCGCATTTCGCTTTCGTGGGCCACCGGCATGTTGGGCGTGCGGCTGAGTCGGTACTCCGCGTCTTCCGCGCCTTCCACGGCGTCGACGATGTTGTTGCTGTCGATCCAGTCGGTCATTTCATTGGCAAGAATGCTGGCCTTGGCCGGGTCCGGCAGGGTCTGTTGCAACAGCCGCTGCAACATGTCACGGGCCTGGTCGTCACGGGTAAAGCCGGCGCCGTTGGCCTCCACCAGCCAGTTCAGGTTGAAGCGCCCCTGCAGGTCCTGAACGCTGGCGCTGAGAATGGCGTCCTCGTAGGGCGTGGGGGTCAACTGCACGGCCCATTGCTCTTCGATGCATTCATCCAGTTGCTGGTTGGTGCGCCGGTCTTCGTCCAGATCGTCGATCAGGCCCTGCACCGCCACCACTTCGGCGGCCATGGCGTACTGATAGCGCTTATCCCACTCCAGCAGGTTCTCGGTGCGCACCCTGAAACGGTCCTGGCGGAACATCACCTCGGTGGTCACCGCCGCCAGGATCGCGAACAGCATCAGCACGATGATCAGCGCCATGCCCTGCTGGCGGCGCCGCCCGCCGCTGCGCGGGTGCGCTATCAGGACGCCCATGGGTTCACCACGGTGCGGAAATACCGGTGCAAGCGCTGCCCGTTTTCCATTTCGATGTCGATTTCCACGCTTTTCGGCAACCGCTGCTGCCACACCGGCGTGTTGGCCAGAGCCGGCTCGGGCCAGAATTCCAGCCAGCCCACTTCGCCGGTTTGCGCCTGGTCGAGATAACGCACCTTGAAGTCGGTGATGCCGTCGAGCAGCACGTCCTCCTGGAATTCGGTGGCCACGTTGGTATCCAGTACCGGCCAGTACCGGCGGTAGAGCTTTTCGTCCTCGAACGCGTACACCACGCGCTGCATTTCGCTGCGGCGGCGCAGTGCGAAGGGATTGGCCCAGCCCAGCCGGGTGAATTCCACGTAGTTGTCGTTGCCGATCAGCGCCGGTTGCGGATCGCCGTAAGGGTCGCGCACCGGCCGGGCGATCATCTGCTCGAAATCCAGGGTCAGGTAGGTCACCGCGCGCTGGGCATCTTCCAGTTCGGTGGCGCCCTCGCTGAGGGTGTCCCGATTGTTCATGGCGCTGCTGAGGAACTCCACCGCCACCACGTACATCAGCGCGAAGATGGCGATGGTGATCAGCATTTCCAGCAGGGTGAAACCCGTCTGCCGTGTTCTGGAATCGCGCATCAGCCCCCCGTCAGGTCCTGACCGCCGCCGGCGTCACCGCCACCGCCTTGCTGGCCGCCGGTGAAGGACTGCCCTTCCTGGGCGGGCTTACCGATCAGGCTCGCCAGTTCGTAGACCAGACCGCCCTGGTCGTCGTCACGCATTTCGCCGACCTCGATGTCGACCCGGCGGGTGTCCGGATAGGGGCCGGCGCTGATGGTGGTGCGCACCCACCACTCCCGGTCACCCCGGGTCACCCGGTCGTCGTTGGTGCCGGTGTTGGGCCACTGCTGATACACCTGCATCTCCACCAGCTTGTCGGCGGCCACCAGGTACGCCTGGCGGGTGTCGTCGATATTGCGGTAGGCCACGGCGCTGGCGCCCAGCGTCTGGCCCAGGGTGACCATGGCCAGCGCCAGCACCGCTACCGCGAGCACCACCTCCACCAATGTGAAGCCCGCCTGGCTGTGTTGCCGGCCGCGCGAGGTCATGGTCAATCCTCCAGAAAGTCGTCGTCGATCAGGCTGTCGTCCGGCTTTTCATCCGGCGCGGTCAGGGCCTCTTCTTCCTCGTCCCGGTCCGGGTCGCGTACCTTGCCCAGGGCGGTCATCCGGCGGCGGGCTTCCAGGTCCAGGTCCTGCCGGGAGCGCACCGTGAAGGTGATCGGCGTGGTCTCGCCGCTGGGGAAAAAGAACACCTGGGGCAGCGGCTCTTCGTCCTCTTCCTCGTCGCCCCGTCCGTCTTCCCGTTCGTCCCGGTCACGGTCGTCGCCGAGCAGGCCCTGTTCATCGCCGCCGAACGGGTCGTCACTGACCAGTTGTTCGGCGGCGTCCTGCAGGGACACCCGCTCTTCGTTCTCGTCGTCGGGCAGGTCGTCGTACTGCCAGGTGAGTTCCAGGCTCTCGGGCAGGCGGTTGGCCTGCAGGCCGTTGCCCTGGGCGGGCACGAAGGCCCGCTCGCCGACGTCGTAGGTCAACGGCGTCCAGCCCCGTTCCGTGACCCTCAGCGCCATCAGACGCCCGGAGAACAGGCTCTGTTCGTTGAGCATGGTGAGGGTGTCGGCGAGGCTGGCGCTTTCGCTGTCCAGCTGGCGCTGGTCGTCGACCCACACCGGCACCACCAGCACCGCCAGGGACAGCATCGCCACCAGCCCCACCACCACCAGGATTTCCAGCAGGGTGAAGCCATTCTGGCGGCGGCCGCGCGGCCTGGCGTCAGGCACGCCCCGCCACATCAGTTGTCGCTATCGCGCCAGCTGATGTCCGCGTCGGTGCCCTCGCCGCCTTCCGCGCCATCGGCGCCCAGCGAATACAGGTCGAACGGGCCGTCCACGCCGGGGCTGATGTACACGTACTCATTGCCCCAGGGGTCTTCCGGCACGCTCGGCAGGTAACCGCCCTCGGGCCACTTGCGCGCCGACGCGGAGCGCTCCACCAGGGCGTTGATGCCCTCTTCGGTGGAGGGATAAGTGCCGTTGTTGAACTTGTACATATCAAGCTGCTGGACCACCCGCGACATATTGGTCTTGGCGATGTCCACCTTGGCCTGTTCCCCCTGCCCGATCACATTGGGCACGATCATCGCGGCGAGCAGACCGATAATGGCCACTACCACCATGATTTCCAGCAGCGTGAAACCGCTCTGGGTGCGTTGCATCTTTTTCATGAGACACCTTTTCGTGTTGTCTGGAAGTCACTTCCTTGTTTTTGGGGATTGCGCTTTTTCTTCTTGCCGGCGATCAGCCGGCCATGAAATTGTTCATCTGCATGATCGGCAGCATCACCGCCAGAACAATCAGAATCACGAACCCGGCCATGGTCAATAGCATCAGCGGGCCCAGCAACCCCACCATGGTTTGGACCGTGCTGGTGAGCTCTCGTTCCTGGTAATCCGCCGCCCGGGTGAGCATGTTGTCGAGTTCGCCGCTGGTTTCGCCGCTGGCGATCATCTGCACCAGCATGGGCGGGAAGTAGCCGCTGGTTTCCAGAGCCCGGCTCAGGCTGCCGCCCTCGCGCACGCGGGCGGCGGCGGTCACCACCGCCTCGCGGATCGCCAGATTGCCGACCACCTGGGCGGCGATGAACAGGGCGTCCACCAGCGGCACGCCGGAGCGCCCGAGAATCCCCAGGGTGCTGGCCAGCCGGGCGCTGTCGGAGGCGCGCATCATGGTGCCGATCAGCGGCAGCGCCGCCAACCGGCGGTGAACGCGCATTCTGAACGCCGGTTCGCGCATGGCGCGGGAAAACGCCACCACGGCGCCCACCACCACCAGCGCCAGCAACCAGCCCCAGGCGCGCACGAAGTCACTGAGCGCGATCACCGCCACGGTAATAAAGGGCATGGCCTGCTCCCGGTTGTCGAACACGGCCACCATCTTGGGCACCACGAACGCCATCAGGAAGCCGATCACCAGGGCCGAGAAGATCATGATGAAGGCCGGGTAAATCATCGCCTGGCTGACGGAGCGGCCGGTGTCGTCACGGGTTTCCAGGTAGTCGGCGAGCTGTTCCAGCACCTGTTCCAGGTGACCGCTCTGCTCCCCGGCCGCCACGGTGGCGCGGTACATTTCCGGGAAGGCGCGCGGGTATTCGGCCAATGCCCGCGCCAGGCTGAAGCCTTCCAGCACCTTGCCGCGCACCGCCATGACGATCTTCTCCACGCGCGGGTTGCCGGCCTGCTTGGCCACCGCGCCCAGGGCCTGCTCCACCGGCAGGCCGGATTTCAGCAGGGTCGCCATCTGCCGGGTGATCAGCGCCTGTTCGCCGCCCTTGAGCTTGCCGGTGCCGGACAGGCGCGCCGACAGGCCACCGCCGGACTGGTGGTCCTTGGCCTCGGACACCTCCAGCGGCACCCAGCCCTTGCCACGCAGCTGCTGGCGCACATGGCGGGCGCTGTCCGCCTCCAGAGTACCGCGTTTTACTTTGCCCCGGTGGTCCAGGGAGCGAAATTCAAAAGCGGGCATCAGTCTTCCTTGGTGACGCGCAATACTTCTTCGATGGTGGTGTCACCGGCCAGCACCTTGCGCCAGCCGTCCTCGCGGATGCTGGGAGTCAGCTTGCGGGCGTGCCGCGTGATCTCCAGCTCGCCGGCGCGTTCGTGGATCAGTTCGCGCATGGCATCGTCGATGATGACCAGCTCGTAAATGCCGGTACGACCCCGATAGCCCTGATTGTTGCAGCGGTCGCACCCCTCCGGGTGATAGAGGGTCACATCCTGATCCGGGGCCAGGCCGAGCATGCGGCGCTCGCTTTCGCTGGGCTGGTAGGGCCGTTTGCAGTCCGGGCACAGCACCCGCACCAGGCGCTGGGCCAACGCCCCCAGCAGCGAGCTGGAGAGCAGGAAAGACTCGATACCCATGTCCTGGAGCCGGGTCACCGCGCCCACCGCGGTGTTGGTGTGCAGGGTCGACAGCACCAGGTGACCGGTGAGGGACGCCTGCACGGCGATCTCGGCGGTCTCCAGGTCACGAATCTCCCCCACCATCACCACGTCCGGGTCCTGGCGGAGAATGGCGCGCAGACCGCGGGCGAAGGTCATGTCCACCTTGGTGTTCACCTGGGTCTGGCCGATGCCTTCCAACTGGTATTCGATCGGGTCTTCCACGGTGAGGATATTACGGGTGCTGTCGTTAAGCTCGGTCAGCGACGCATACAGGGTGGTGGTTTTACCGGAACCGGTGGGGCCGGTGACCAGGATGATGCCGTGCGGC
Organism: Alcanivorax sp.; assembly: GCA_017794945.1. Lineage (GTDB taxonomy): Bacteria > Pseudomonadota > Gammaproteobacteria > Pseudomonadales > Alcanivoracaceae > Alloalcanivorax. Next base: position 3,097,541 of record CP051239.1, on the reverse strand, counting down.
TTGTGGATCAGTTCCCGCATGTGCTGGTCGCAGAGGTCGCCCATGCCCAGATGGGAGACCTGCAAGCGGCCCGCCTGTTTGTCGAGCAGACGCAGCACCACCCGCTCGCCGTTGCTGGAAGGCATGGTGGAGACCCGCACGTCCACGTCCCGGCCGCCCAGGCGCAGGGAGATACGGCCATCCTGGGGAATCCGCTTCTCGGCGATGTCCAGGCGCGCCATCACCTTGATACGCGAGACCAGCAGCGGCGCCAGTTCCCGTTTGGGGGTGAGCACCTCGCGCAGGACCCCGTCCACCCGCATGCGAACCACCAGGCGACGCTCGAAGGTTTCGATGTGAATGTCCGAGGCGTCCTCGCGGATCGCCTCCTGGAACAGCGCGTTGATCAGCCGGATGATGGGGGCGTCGTCTTCCTGTTCGAGCAGGTCCGAGGTCTCCGGCAGGGAGTCCGCCAGGCTGGCCAGATCCAGGCCCTCCAGGTTGTCGGCGGCCTCCGCGGCGGCGCCGCGCTGCTGCTCATAGGTGAGCGCCATGGCGGCGCTGAAGGCACCGTCATCCAGCCGCACGATGGCGGGCAGCCCGCCCAGCCAGCGCTGTACCTCGGCCACCGCGGGCAGCGACACATCGTCGCGGCAGCAGAGTTCCCGCCGGCCGTCCTTTTCCCGCAGCAGCACGCCGAACCGGCGGGCGTAACCGTAGGGCAACAGCAGCGGGCCGTCGCCCACTTCCGGAAGCTCGGACTGCTCCATGACTGCTTCACTCATACATCAATACCTTTCCATAAGTATTTCCACGATCTCGCCGTTGCTGTCGGAGAGATCCAGGAACTGAAAACCGGCGTGGTATTCCCCCGGCTCGTCCAGTGCCTCGCTCCACACCACCCTGGCGTTGAAGCTCATCGTGTTGACGCCGCCGATCTGATCCGGAAGCACCATCCCCAATTGAAGCTGCTCGCTGGGCGCCACGTCCCGCCGCAACGACAGCTTGAACCCGCCGACGCTTAGATTGGTCAGCCGGCCCACGTTACCACCGGTGCTGCGGTCGAACACCACCAGTTCGTGGAACATACGCTTGCGCGGGTGCCGGCGGCGTTCTCGGCGGTCGTCGCCGGCCTCCGTGTCCCGCGGCCGCAGCAGGAACACCACCCCGGTGAACTCGCCGCCCTCGCGCAGCACCGGATTAGCGTGCACCCGCAGCGGCACCGGCTGGTCGTCGCCGGACGGGTAGACATCCAGGTCGTCTTCCCAGTGCCGTCCCTCGGCGCAGCGGGCCAGAACCCGGGAGTCCCGCCATTCCCCCTGTCCGAACAACAGTGTCGTCACCGGCGTGCCCAGCAGGGTGTCCCGCTCCACGTTCAACAGCGCGCAGGCGGATTCGTTGCAAAAGGTCACCTGGCCGTCGGCGTCGGCGCCCACCACCGATTCACCGAGGGCGTGCAGGAGGCGCTCATTCTCGTCCTTGAGGCGCTTCATCTGCACCACCGCCTGCTGCAGCTTACGCCGCTGGCGGTCCAGCTCCATGAACACATTGACCTTGGCATCGAGAATCTGTTCATCGACGGGCTTGAACAAATAGTCCACGGCGCCGTGCCGGTAGCCTTCGAAGACGTACTTTTGCTCTTTGGAGATGGCGGTGACGAAGATAATGGGAATATGCCGGGTCTTACGGTTCTGACGCATCAGCTGCGCCACCTCGAAGCCGTCCATCTCGGGCATCTGGACGTCGAGCAGGACCAGCGCGAAATCGTGCTTGAGCGCCAGCGCCAGGGCTTCGTTGCCAGAGCCGGCCATGACCAGGTTGCGGTCTTCGGCCTCCAGCAACGCCTCCATGGCGATCAGGTTCTCCCGGTGATCATCGACGACCAGGATGTTCTGTTTATTCATCTCGCAACCCAATCAAGAATTCCGCCAGATACGGGCCGATGCGTTCCAGATCCAGCACTTCCCGCACCGATCCCTTTGTTATCGCGGCTTCCGGCATGGCCGGCGCCTCGCTGCTCTGCGGCGACTGAGCCAGCGTCAGCCCGCCACGGCGGCGTATATAGTCCAGACCCTCGGAGCCGTCTTCATTGGCGCCGGTGAGGATCACCCCGATCACCTTCTTGCCATACACGTGGCCCGCCGAAAAGAACAACTCGTCAATCGACGGCCGGGAGAAATGCACTGCCCGGTACATGGACAGCGCAATGGTTTCGTCCGCGTCCACCAGCATATGATAGCCAGGCGGTGCCACATAGACGTGCCCGGGGCGGATGCGCTCTTTGTCTTCCGGCGCCACCACCGGAAGCCGGCTGTAGCGGGCCAGCAGCCAGGCCAGCCGGTTCTCGGTGCTGGCGTTCTGGTGCTGGACCAACATGATGGCCGCGGGGAAGCCGTCAGGCAAGGCGCCGAGCACCGAGGAGTAGGCGTTCAAGCCACCCCAGGATGCCCCCATAACGACCGCTTTAACGGGCGTCGCGCCGGGCACTTACTCCCCCTGGCCACGATTGCGCTTCTCCGCCTCATAGGCGGCGCGGTGCGCCTGGGCCTCCTTGAGTTTCACCTGCAGCTCGCGACGCTGCCGGTCCAGCTCCAGGAAAAAGTTCACCTTGCTCTTGAGAATCAGGGGGTCCAGCGGTTTGAACAGGTAGTCCACGGCGCCGGCCTGATAGCCCTTGAACACGTATTTTTTCTCCTTGCTGATGGCCGTGACAAAGATAATCGGTATGGTCTGGGTGTCTTTGCGCTGACGCATTAATTCCGCCACCTCGAAGCCGTCCATGCCGGGCATTTGCACATCCAGAAGCACCAGGGAAACGTCTTCCTTGAGCAGAATTTTGAGTGCTTCCTGGCCGGACTCGGCCTTCAACAGCGTGCGCCCCTCATCTTCCAGAATCGCTTCCAGGGAGACCAGGTTGGCGGGTTGATCATCAACCAACAGCAGTTTCTGCTCGATCATCATTATTCTCGATTAAGCGTGTCTGTTATGCGTTGGGACGCATTTGTCTTTTGCGGAAAATCCGCAGTGATCGGTTGACCACGTCGAACGACTCTTCATTGCCGCTGAAACGCAGACTTTCCTTGGTGCCCAGGCACAGAAAGCCGCCCATATCCAGGCTCTCTCCGAACAGCTTGAACACGCGCTGTTGCAAGGGCCGATCAAAGTAAATCAAAACGTTGCGGCAGAGTATCACATGCATTTCACCGAACACCTGATCGGTGGCCAGATCGTGATCGGCGAACACGATATTGCGTTTCAGGCGTTGCTCCATGATGACGCTGTCATAGCGGGCGGTGGCGTAGTCACTGAGCGACTGGCGGCCACCGGCGCGGCGGTAGTTGTCCGTGTACTGTTTGAACGCGTGGATCGGGTAAATGCCCTTTTTGGCCGCCGCCAACACATTTTTGTCGATGTCCGTGGCGTACAGCATGGCGCGTTCATAAAGGCCTTCTTCCTCAAGAAGAATAGCCATGGAATAAATTTCCTCCCCGGTGGAGCAACCCGCGTGCCAGATCTTGATGAACGGGAAGGTTTTCAGCACCGGCACCACTTCCTCGCGAAACGCCTTGTAGAATTCGGGATCGCGGAACATCTCGGTGACATTGACGGTGAGGTCGTTGAGCAGGGTGACGAAGAACTGGCGGTCGCGCAGTACCCGGTCGGTCATCTCCAGCACCGTTGCGAAGCCGGACATGGTCAGCCGGTGCATGATGCGCCGGCGCATGGAGGCCGGGCTGTAGGAGCGGAAATCGTAGCCGTAAAGCTGGTAGATCGCCTCCAGCAGCAGCCGGATCTCGATATCCTCCACTTGCACCTGTTCATCGCTGATTGCCGGCCGCGGTTCCACTGCGGGCACTCCTATTTATGCAGCCAGACCCGCATCAGCGAGGTCAGCTTGCTCATGTCGATGGGTTTGGAGCAGTAATCGTTGGCGCCGGCGTCCAGGCACTTGGCACGGTCATCTTTCATCGCCTTGGCGGTGAGCGCCAGCACCGGCAGCGCCGCGAAGCGCGGCTGGCCGCGGATATGCGCCATCGCTTCGTAGCCGTCCATCTCCGGCATCATGATGTCCATCAGGACAATGTCGAAGTCCGGGCTTTGATCCAGCGCTTCCAGGGCTTCGCGGCCGTTGTTGGCAAGGTGGATATCGAAGCCCAGCTCTTCCAGTTGGGCGGACAGCGCGTAAATATTGCGCATGTCGTCGTCCACCAGCAGCAGCTTTTTACCCTCGAAAATGTCGTCGCGGTGCTCAATCAGCTCCGGGTTGCCGCGCCGGTGGGCGGGCAAGGTGGATTCCAGCCAGTGCAGGAACAGGGACGCCTCATTAAGCAGCCGTTCGTGGGAGCGTTCGGTCTTGAGAATAATACGGTCGGCGTACTTGCGCAGCCGCGCTTCCTCGTCGCGGGTCAGATCCTTGCCGGTATAGATCACCACCGGCACCGCCTCGTAGTCATCGTTGCCGTGCAAGCGCTCCAGCAGCTCGAAGCCGCTCATGTCCGGCAGTGTCAGATCCAGGATCATGCAATCATAGACGGTGTCACCGAGGGCTTTGAGTGCCGCCTCGCCGCTGGTGACGGCGGTGATCTGAACGCCCTTCTGGTCGAACAGCTCGCGGATGCTTTCATGCTGGATGGCGCTGTCCTCCACCACCAGCAGGCGCCGCACATTGGTCTCGATGGCGGTTTCGATCTTGGCGAAGGCGCTGAGCATCTGCTCCTGGCTGACCGGCTTGGCGAGGAAGTCGATGGCGCCCAGATCGAGCGCCTTCTTGCGCTCGTCCTTGCCGGACAGAAAGTGCACCGGAATATCCTGGGTGCGGGCGTCCGCCTTGAGCTTTTCCATCACCTCCCAGCCGTCGATACCGGGCAGCCCGATATCGAGAATAATGGCGCTGGGCCGGTAGCGACGCGCGTACTCCAGACCGGTTTCACCGTCGTGGCAGATGTGGCTTTCCAGGCCATAGTCCGCCGCCAGGTCCACCAGCACATTGGCGAACTCGCCGTCGTCTTCCACCACCAGAACGGTCTTTTCGCGGACCACGTAGCCGTCATCACCCTGCTCTTCCAGCGGCAGATTGGCGGCGGTGTGCGCCTCGGCGTTGGCGCCGATGTCCACCGGTTCCGCCGGCGCCGGCCGGGCACCGTCCTCGGTCTGCTCGCCTTGCCCGGCGTGCCCCTCGGGCAGGTAGAGCATGAAGGTGGCGCCGGTGCCGGGGCCGTCGCTGTGCAGGCTGATCTCGCCGCCCAGCAAGCGCGCCAGCTCCCGCGAGATGGTCAGACCCAGGCCGGTGCCGCCGTATTTGCGGCTGGTGGTGCCGTCGGCCTGCTGGAAGGCCTCGAAGATCAGTTTCTGCTTGTCCTCGGGGATGCCCACGCCGGTGTCGGTGACCGCGAATTTAAGGGTGCTGGCGCGGTCCAGACGGCCGGGGATGCGCTCGTCCTCGCCGGGGCGCTCAATGCTCAGGGTCACGGAGCCGTCATCGGTGAATTTGAGCGCGTTGGAAAGCAGGTTCTTCAAAATCTGCTCGAGCCGCTGACGGTCGGTGAAGAAACTGTCCGGCAACCCCTCACCCTGGGCCACGTGGAAGGCCACGTTGCGGTTTTCGGCGATGTGACTGAAGTGGCGCTGGAAGTGATCGCACAGCTCCGACGGCGCGATGGCGTCCACCATCACGTCCATCTTGCCTTCCTCGATCTTGGAAATATCCAGGATGTCGTTGATCAGTGACAGGAGGTCGGCGCCGGCGGAATGGATCACCTGGGCGTGTTCCACCTGCTTGTCGTCCAGGTTGCCTTTTTTATTCTGCCCCAGCGCGTTGGACAGAATCAGAATCGAGTTCAGCGGTGTGCGCAACTCGTGGGACATGGTGGAGAGGAATTCGGACTTATACTTCGAGGACAGCTCCAGTTCCTTGATCTTGTCCTCCAGCTCCTGGTGCAGCAGCTCCAGTTCCTTGTTCTTTTGCCCCATTTCCGCTTTCTGCTCGCCGAGCACCTTGGCCTGGGCTTCCAACTCCTCGTTGGTGACACGCAGCTCTTCCTGCTGAGCCTGCAGGGACTCCTCCGAGGCCCGCAGGGCCTGGGTCTGCGATTCCAGCTCTTCGTTGATCGCTTTCAGTTCTTCCTGTTGTTGCTGAAGGCGCGATTCGGAGGCGGACAGTTCCATGGCCTGCTCTTCCAGGTCCTGATTAACCTGGGCCATTTCCTCTTTCTGGGCCTCCAGTGCGCGCGCCTGTTGCTGGGTTTGCTCCAGCATGCCAGCCAGCCGCAGCCGGTTCTGGGCGCTGTGCAGGGCCACGCCGATCAGCGCGGCGCCCTGCTCCAGAAAGGCGGTGTCGGAATCGGAAAACGATTGAAAGGCACCCACTTCCAGTACGCCTTTCAGTTCATCGTCGTGAAGGATCGGCAGCACCATGACGTTGCGCGGCGCCGCATTGCCCGTGCCGGAGCCCACCAGCATGTACTCCTCGGGCACCTGCTCGAGAATGATGGTTTTCTTTTCCAGCGCGCTCTGTCCGACCAGGGATTCGCCCAGACGGAATTCGTTGGCGAGCTGTTTGCGCCGCTGCATGGCGTAGGCGCTGGACAGGCGCAGGGTGTCGTTCTCGGTATCGAAGGTATAGAAGGCGCCGACCTGGGCTTCCAGCGTGGGCACGACGTAGGAAAGCAGATTATTGCCCAGTTGCTCGATGCTCAGGTCGCCCCGCATCAGGGTGTTGAGCTCCGACAGCTGGTTTTTCAGCTGCTCCTGACGCCGGTCCTCGTCGGTACGCGCTTTGAGGGTGTCGCGCATTTTGCGGATGGCGCGAATCAGGTGGCCGGTTTCGTCACGGCTGTCGCTGCGGATTTCGGTGTCCCAGTTGCCGCTGGCGATGCTGTCGGCAGCGCCCATGGCGTCCTCCAGCGGGCGGGTGATGGACCGGGTGACCCGCAGGGCGATCAATCCAAGCAAAGTGAACGCGACGCTGCCCAACGCCAGACCGATAAGCTGGGTGCTCTTATTATCTTCGCGGCTGGCATTGAGGTTATCGCGGAAGCTTTGATAACGCTGTTGCTCGAAGGCGCTGTGCTCGTCGGTGTAGCGCTGTTCCAGCCGCTGCATCTCGGTGAGCGCTTCATAGCTGCTGACCCGCGCGCCGGGATCGTCAACCAGGCGGCCGGCGGTGTCGTTGGCGACGGTGATATAGGTGATAAAGACGGAGCGCAGGTCGTCCACCGGCGCGCTCAGCGTGGGGTCGAGGCGCTCGATATCGCCGAGGCGTTCGAGGAAGCGATCGGAACGTTCGCGGGCCTCATCCAGCAAGCCGGCGTCCGCCTGGGTGATGGCGTCGTCGAAGGCATCGCTGATCGCCAGGAATTCCACATTGTTGGCGTTGACCAGCTCCAGCACCGGAAAGTCGTGGCTTTCCACCTGGCGCAGATGGTCGATATTGGTTTCCGCGATGTAGTAGCTGTACAAGAAATAAGCGAGGAACAGGAAGATCCCCAAACCCGCCACGGACAAAATCTTCAGCCGCACGGACAGATGCTGAAACCCAGTCATTAACCGTTTCCCCCTGAACCCGAGGTTTGTTATGGCGTTATGCTATGGCCTCGGTATTCGTGCTTTCCCGCAGGAATTAAGACTAAAGCATTAAAGTACCAGAAAGCGATTCAAGGCGGCAATAAAAGGCGAAGGGAGGAACCGGAAGGGAGAAGCTGGTGCGGGTAGCCGGACTCGAACCGGCACAGCCATAAGGCCGAGAGATTTTAAGTCTCTTGTGTCTACCAATTTCACCATACCCGCGGGTCATGCGAAACTTTACACAACGAATGCAGGCCTGGGAATGGAGGCGCGGGTCGGAATCGAACCGGCGTATACGGAGTTGCAGTCCGCTGCATAACCACTCTGCCACCGCGCCGTTAAACCTGTACGAACAAAAAACCCCGGCTTGGGCCGAGGTTGGGAATCTGGAGCGGGAAACGAGATTCGATCGGGCTGGCGTTCCAGCTCGCGACCCCAACCCCCAACGTCGAGATTCACATTGAAACTTGGAGCGGGAAACGAGATTCGACTGGGCTGGCACTCCAGCTCGCGACCCTCGCAACCGGTTCCGTTACTAATTGGAGCGGGAAACGAGATTCGAACTCGCGACCCCAACCTTGGCAAGGTTGTGCTCTACCAGCTGAGCTATTCCCGCTTTTTTCCAGCGCCGGGTTGCCCCGAACGCGAAGCCGCATTCTACCCGAGCGCGGGTCTCTGTCAAGACTGTTTTTGCTGCCGATTCAATATCTTGGACAAACTTTGCGCAGCCGTGCCGGGGCGTCCAGCCCGCCCCGTTCACGGCACGTCGCGGTCGCCGCCCGGGTTGGTGAATTGGGGCACCGCCGCGCGCAAATAGGAGAACATGGACCACAGCGTCAGCGCGGTGGCCAGGTACAAACACCCGTAAGCCAGCCACAGCCCCGGTGTCATCACAATGGTGAGGTTATCCGCGCTGTGCTCCGGCTTGAGCGCCAGCAACAACGTGATCGCCACCATCTGAGTGACGGTTTTGATTTTACCGATCGAACTGACCGCCACCTTGGCCCGCTCGCCCAACTCCGCCATCCATTCGCGCAACGCGGACACCGTGATTTCCCGGGACACGATTACCATCGCCGGCACCGCGAACCACACGCTGGCGTGGGTCTGCACCAGCATTACCAGGGCCACGGCGACGATCAGCTTGTCCGCCACCGGATCCAGAAACGCGCCGAACGGGCTGGTCTGCCCGAGACGGCGGGCCAGGTAGCCGTCCAGCCAGTCGGTCAGGCCGGCGGCCAGAAACAGCGCCGCCGCCAGCAGATCGCTCCACCAGAAAGGCAGGTAGAACACCGCCACCAGTACCGGGATGGCGGCCACCCGGATCAGAGTGAGTATATTGGGTAGATTGAGAATGGCAGCGTGCTTGGACATGGATAACTTCTATGCCGTCGGCGGAAAAAGTGAGTATAACGGAAAGCGACGCCGGCCTCATTGTTGAAACGGTCGCGTCTCCCGGCTCAGCGTTTATTACTCGTGGAACCAGTTGTACAGCGTCTCGGCGGTCTGGGCGTTGATGCCCTCCACCCGCGCCAATTCTTCCCGCGACGCATTGCGCAGCTGCTTCAAGCCGCCGAAATGGTTGAGCAGCGCCTTGCGCCGCTTGGGACCGACACCGGGAATGTCTTCCAACCCGGAACGGCGGGCCTTGCCGCGCCGGGCGCGGTGGCCGGTGATCGCGAAGCGGTGCGCCTCGTCACGGACCTGCTGCAGGAGATGCAGCGCCGCGTGGCCGCCGCCGGGTACCAGCTCGCGGCCGTCGGGCAGGTACAGCACCTCCAGGCCCGGGCGCCGGCTGGGCCCCTTGCCGATGCCCATCACCAGCACCTGATTGTCCAGGTGCAGGCTCTGAATCACTTCAAAGCTGCGCTGCATCTGCCCCTTGCCGCCGTCGATCAGGAGCAGATCCGGCAGCTTCGCTTCTTCCTTCACCACCCGCTGGTAGCGGCGGCGTACCGCCTCTTCGAGGGCTTCGTAGTCGTCGCCGCCGTGCTCCGGGCTGACGTTGAAGCGGCGATAGTCCGCCTTGCGCGCGCCCTGCTGGTCGAACACCACACAGGACGCCACCGCCCGCTCGCCCTGGGTGTGGCTGATATCGAAACACTCAATGCGGCGGATCGGCGTGTCCGCCTCGAGCAGCGTTTCCAGCGCATGGAAGCGCTGCTCAAGGTGCTCCCGGGCGGCCAGATCCGCGTGCAGGGACTGCTCCGCGTTGGTCCGCGCCATGTTCAGCCAGGCCTGACGCTGGCCGCGCACCCGGGCGGCCAGCCGGATGCGGCGGCCGAGCTGGGTTTCCATGGCTTCCTGCAACGCCGCCTGGCCGGGCAGCGCGCCGGGCAGCACGACCTCCCTGGGGATCGACTGGTCGTCGCGCTCCCCCAGGTAATACTGGGCCAGAAAGGCTTCCAGGATTTCATCGCTGTCTTCCTCGCCCCGGGTATCCGGCCGGAAACTGCGGTGGCCGAGCACCCTGCCCTGGCGCACCATCAGCACTTCCACCACCGCCAGTCCGTGGCGCACCGCGATCGCCACCGCGTCCACATCGCCGCCCCGGTCGGTTTCCACGTTCTGCTTTTGCTGGACCGCCTGGATGGCGGCGAGCTGGTCGCGCAGTTCCGCGGCCCGCTCGAAATCCAGCTGCTCAGCGGCTTTCTCCATCTGCTCGGTGAGGTGGTCGCTGACCTGGCGGCTGCGCCCGGAAAGGAAGTCCATCGCCATGCGCACCTGCTCGGCGTACGCCTCGCGGCTGACGAAATCCACGCAGGGCGCGGTGCAGCGCTCGATCTGATACTGCAGGCAAGGCCGTGTGCGATTGCGGAAGAAGCTGTCCCGGCAGTTGCGCACGCGGAACACCTTTTCCACCAGCGCCAGGGTTTCGCGAACGCTGCCGGCGCTGGGATAGGGGCCGAAATAGCGGGCGCCGGGCCGGCGCTTGCCGCGATGAAAGGTAATGCGCGGGTACTCGTCCGAGGTGGTGATCTTGATATAGGGGTAGGACTTATCGTCGCGCAGCAGAATATTGTACGGCGGGCGCAGGGACTTGATCAGCGACTGCTCAAGCAGCAGCGCCTCAGCCTCGCTGGCGGTGACGGTGGTCTCCACGCCGGCGATACGGCTGACCAGCGCCCGGGTTTTGGCGCCGGTGACGTTTTTCTGGAAATAGGAATTCAGCCGGGCGCGCAGATCCCGGGCTTTCCCCACATAGAGCACTCCGCCATCGTCGTCCAGCATCCGGTAAACACCGGGCTTGCGGGCGCAATGGGCGAGAAACTGCTTGGCGTCGAATTGCGGCAAGGCCACTCCGGGGTCGGCGAACGACAGGCTGCATAGGATCGGCACTGGCGCGATACTGTCAAGCCCGCGCCGGTCTTTTCCGCCCGCCGACCGGACCCTCAGGCCGGGTTGGCTTCGTCGGCGTCCACCATGCCGTGGCGCACCGCCACCAGGGCCATTTCCACATCGCTGCTGATGCCCAGCTTGTCGAAAATGCGGTAGCGGTAGGTATTCACCGTCTTCGGCGACAGGCACAACTGATCGGCCACGTCCTGCACCTTATGGCAGTTGACGATCAGAATCATGATCTGCAGCTCGCGCTCGGAGAGCATGTCCAGCGGCGCGTCGGGGGTCGGCACGAAGGGCCGTAGCGCCATCGCCTGGGCGATCTCCGGGCTGATGTAGCGCTGGCCGGTACTCACCACCTTGATCGCCCGTACCATCTCTTCCAGATCGGCGCCCTTGCTCAGGTAGCCGGCGGCGCCGGCGTGCAGCAGGCGCGACGGGAACGGTTCGTCCTCGCAGACGGTCACGGCGATCACGCGCAGGCCGTCGTCCTGGCGCAGCATCCGCCGGGTCGCCTCAAGACCGCCGATGCCCGGCATTTTGATGTCCATCAGCACCACGTCCGGGCTCAGCTCGCGGGCCAGACGTACCGCTTCTTCCCCACAGTCGGCCTGGCCGACCACACGAATCCCTTCCTGATCGCCGAGCATGCGGGTGATGCCGGTTCTCACCAGATCGTGGTCGTCGACCACCAGTACTTTTATCATTTTATCCTCCCCACTTAGCGTCCTTGATAGTGGATGTGTTTGAACCGTCCAAGCCTAGCGCGCCCGGGCCCTAGTGGCCAGTGTCACGATTCGACCAGGGTCGCATTGACGCGCCAGGGTGTGAGGGGTAATTCTGAAATCCGGCCAATTTCACAACAAGGACAAGACCGATGAGCGCGATTCTGCTTTTGGTTCTGGGCCTCGGCGGCATGGCCGCCGGCTACTTTGTCTACTCCCGCTTTATCGCGGAAAAAATCTACAAGCTGGATCCGGATTTCCGCACCCCGGCCCACGAGTTCGAGGACGGGGTCGACTTCGTGCCCACCAATCGCTTTGTGCTCTGGGGCCACCACTTCACCTCGGTGGCCGGCGCGGCGCCCATCGTCGGGCCCGCCATCGCGGTGATCTGGGGCTGGCTGCCGGCCTTCCTCTGGGTGGTCCTGGGCACCATCTTCTTCGCCGGCGTCCATGACAGCGGCGCGATCTGGGCGAGCGTGCGCAACCGGGCCAAGTCGGTGGGCTCGCTCACCGGCGAGGTGGTCGGCGGGCGCGCGCGCAGCGTGTTCATGATCGTCATTTTCCTGGTGCTGCTGATGGTCAACGCGGTGTTCGGGGTGGTGATCGCCAAGCTGCTGATCAACAATCCCGGTGCCGTGGTGCCGGTGTGGGGCGCCATCGCGGTGGCCCTGGTGATCGGCCAGTTGATCTACCGCCGCAAGATCGGCCTCGGCCTGGTCTCGGTGGTCGGCGTGGCGGCGCTGTACGCACTCATCTACATCGGCCCCTCGGTGCCGGTGACCCTGCCGGAAAGCACCGCCGGCCTGTCCGCCAACGCCCTGTGGATTCTGATCCTGTTCGGTTACGCCGCGATTGCTTCGCTGCTGCCGGTGTGGGTGCTGCTGCAGCCCCGGGACTACATCAACGGCCTGCAATTGTTCGTCGGCCTGATCCTGCTGTACGGCGCGGTGATCATCGCCAGCCCCACCGTGGTGGCGCCGATGATCAACTTCGGCGTGCCCGAGGGCACCCCCTCGATGTTGCCGTTGCTGTTCGTGACCATCGCCTGCGGGGCGATTTCCGGCTTCCACGGGCTGGTGGCCTCGGGCACCACCTCCAAGCAGTTGGACAAGGAAACCGACGCCCGCTTCGTCGGCTACTTCGGCGCCGTGGGCGAAGGCGCGCTGGCGCTGGCCGCGATCATCGCCGCCACCGCCGGCTTCGCCTCGCTGGCCGACTGGCAGGCGGTGTACACCTCTTTCGGCCAGGGCAGCCTGACCGCCTTCGTGGACGGCGGCGCCTTCATTCTCGCCGCCGGAACCGGCATGGAAGTGACCGTGGCGGCCACCCTGCTCACGGTGATGGCGGCGCTGTTCGCCGGCACCACCATGGACACCGGCCTGCGCCTGCAGCGCTATATTTTCCAGGAATGGGGCGAGATCTATAACATCGGCTGGATGCGCAAGGCGCTGCCCGCCACCCTGCTTTCCGTGGCCAGCTGCCTGATCCTGGCGTTCGGCGCCGGCGGCGCGGACGGCTCCGGCGGGCTGCTGATCTGGCCGCTGTTCGGCACCACCAACCAGTTGCTGGCCGGTCTGACCCTGCTGGTGATCACCGTGATGCTGGTGCGCCGCGGTCGCCCCACCCTCTACACCCTCGGGCCTCTGGTATTCCTGCTGGTGATGACCCTGGCCGCGCTGCTGATGCAACTGCGCGACTTCTTCGAGAAAGAGAACTGGTTCCTGCTGGGCCTGGACCTGGTGGTGCTGGTGGCGGCCGTGCTGGTGACCCTGGAGTGCGTGGCGGCGCTGCGCCGCGCCAAGGGCGCCGCCGCCAACGACGAGAGCGCCTCTTGAGCGGCCAGCGACCGGCGGTACGGCTGATCGGCCGGCTGCGCCGCTGGTACCGGCGCGCCGGCGATCTGGGGGCGGCGTATTACAGCGCCCCCTACCGCGCCGCCATCGCCCGGGCCCGGCGCGACGAGGAGGATCTGTTCATGCTGATGGTATTCTCCGAGACGCTCGGCATTCCCAATCCGGCCACCTGGTACACGCTGGAACTGCAGCCGCTGCTGTTGGACCGCTTCCACGACTGGCACAAACGCATGGGCATGCCCCACTCGCCCCTCGACCACTTCCGCTGCTGCTGATTCATGCCGGACCCGAACATCGATACGCCTCTGGACATCGACACCCTGCTGTGTGAGCGCCGCCTGCTGATGGTGGGCGGCAAGGGCGGCGTCGGCAAAACCACGGTGGCGTCGGCCCTGGCACTGCGCGCCGCCGCCCTGCGACGCCGGGTGTTGCTGGTGTCCACCGATCCGGCGCACAGCCTGGCGGACGCCTTCGACCGGGAGATCGGTGACCGGGAAACCGACCTCGCCGCCAACCTCACCGGCCTGGAGATCGATCCGGACAGCGAAGTGGACGCCCATCTGGAGCGGGTGCGGGCACAGATGGCGCGGTTCGCCGGCGCCGACCAGCGCCCGGAACTGGAGCGCCAGCTGCGCCTCAGCCGGCAGTCACCGGGCGCCCAGGAGGCGGCCCTGCTGGAACGCATCACGACGATTATTGATCAGCAGGACCGCTTCGACCTGATTATTTTCGACACCGCCCCCACCGGCCACACCCTGCGGCTGCTCAGCCTGCCGGAACTGATGGCCGCCTGGAGCGAAGGCCTGCTAAAGCAGAACCGGCGCACCGAACAGCTGGGCAAGGTGCTGGGTCATCTAACGCCGGGGCGGGACCTGGAAAGCCCGCTGGGTGAGCCGGAGGACCGGGAACTGGAAGGGCTGGACCAGCGCGCCCGGGCGCTGGCGGCGCCACTGCTTGAGCGGCAGCGACGTTTCCACCGCGCGCGCCGGCGGCTGCAGGACACCGACCACACCGGCTTTGTGTTCGTACTGACCCCGGAGCGGCTGCCGATCCTGGAAACCGAACGGGCCGTGGCCAGCCTCGGCGAGGCGCGAATTCCGGTGGCCGGGATGATCATCAACCGGGTGCTGCCGGACGAGGTGGAGGGCGCCTTCTTCCGCGCCCGCCGGGAGCGGGAGCAACGGCTGATGACGGACCTCGACCGGCGCCTGGGCGACCTGCCACGACTCACCCTGCCGCTGCTGGCCGACGATATTCAGGGGCGCGCCGCGCTGGAGGCGTTCGCCGAGCGCTTCAGCCGGCCACGTTGAATAACTTCACATCCGGCCGACCCGCCAGCAGGTCTTTCAAACCGCCGCCCAGGCCTTTCATGTTCTCGCGGTGGGCGTCCAACGCCGCCTGATCGTTGTACTGCTCATAGATCATCACGGTGTCGCCGTCGTCCACGGACTGATGGACGGTGTAGCCGTGATTGCCCTCTTCCTTGCGGACTTCCACGGCGATGCGGCTCATTTCCGCGACGAGCGCGTCGCCCTTGCCGGGTTGGGCGGTGAGGATAGCTACGATACCGAGCATGTTTTTCCTTTTTTGTTTGTGGAATAACTCTTTTGGAATGAGATTCCGAAAATTGAGAAAACATGCTGGCACAGGGGTGTTGGCACGGCCATGGGGTTTTGCGTCGTGGATTGGGGTGGAAAGGACTTGGGGTTGGAAAGCGTTCGTCGAGGGATTTGGTGGTGGCTGAGAGGTTTGGGCGCGCTTTGCGCGCCGAGAGGGTGGGATTATTCGCCGGCTACGCCGGCTCACCCCTTCGGGGCCGCCGCCTTTGGCGGCGGTCCTTCGCGGCGCTTTGCGCCGCTCGGTCGAACCGGTGGGTTCGAATTAGACCGCCCTGTCCGCCAAAAAAAAGGGGCTGCCTTTTGGCAGCCCCTTTTGTTTGGCGGAGAGGGTGGGATTCGAACCCACGGAGGACGCAAATCCTCGGCGGTTTTCAAGACCGCTGCATTCGACCACTCTGCCACCTCTCCGATGGGCGCCAATCATACCTGAGACGCTTTCGCAGTCAACGGCCCCGGGTCAATAACACTGCCATAACCGTGTGATTCAAGAGGGAAATCTTGATTTTGGCGCGAGTGTCCCTATTATCCAGGGAACACCCTCAAGCAATGAGTCCGAGTATGAGCAACCACCCGAACCCGTACACCGCCCCCCACCGTCAGCACGCGGCCACGGCGGTCACCGGCGAGCGCGCCGCTCAGGTCCTGAAAAACACCTACATGCTGCTGGGGCTTTCCCTGATGGTCGCCACCGGCGCCGCGGTGTTCGCCATGGCAATGGGCATCGGCTACGTCAATGTGTTCGTGACACTGGGCGTCTACTTCGGCCTGCTGTTCGCCACCAATAAGTTGCGCAACAGCTCCTGGGGCATTCTTGCCGTGTTCGGCCTGACCGGCTGGCTGGGTTTCACCACCGGACCGATCATCAATATGTATGCTCAGATCAACGGCGGCATGGAGATCGTTTCCCTGGCGCTGGGCGGCACCGCCAGTATTTTCGTCGCCATGTCGGCCATCGCGCTGGTGACCCGCAAGGACTTCAGCTTTATGACCAACTTCATCATGGTTGGCATTCTGGTGGCTTTCCTGGCCGGCCTGGCGGCGGTGTTCTTCAACATCCCGGCCCTGTCCCTGGCGGTATCCGCCGCCTTCGTGCTGCTTTCGTCCCTGCTGATTCTGTGGCAGACCAGCGCCATCATTCATGGCGGCGAAACCAACTACATCATGGCCACGGTCACGCTGTTCGTGTCCATCTACAACCTGTTCCTGTCCCTGCTGCACATCCTCACCGCCCTCAGCGGGAATGATTAAAGTCAGTTTGCTTGTGACCGCCGGGCCGCAACGGCCCGGCGCCCTCACCGCCCTTCACACCGCCCAGGCGGTGGCCCGTTCCTCCAATCGGCTTTATCGCATCTTTTTCTACGGCGACGGCGTCCATCTGGCCAATCGTCTGGCCCGCCGTGGCGACGTCGCCTGCGAGGCACAGCGCGGCTGGCAAACCCTGGTGGCGGAGCACGGCTGGCCGGCCTCGGTGTGCGTGGGCGCCGCGCTCAAGCGCGGTATCAGTGACCACGAGGAGGCCCGGCGCGCCGGTCTGAACAACGTCAGCGGCACCCTGGCGGACGGCTTCACACTGGTGGGGCTGGGCGACTGGGTGGACGCCCTGACACAGAGCGACCGGGTGGTGCATTTTGGCTGATTCGGTGCTTTATCTGGTGCGCCATGCGCCCGGTCGAGGCGGCGGCTGGCGGGAGAGCGTGGACATGGCGCTCACCGGGGCCGCCTTCGGCGTCACCACTCTGGTCTGGTTCCAGGCGGCGCCCTTGAAAGTGCTGGCGCGGCGCGCCGACCATGGGGAGCTGCTCGCCGAGCTCACCGGCTTCGGCGTGCGCTGCGTGGCCCGGCGCGACGATCTGCCCGCCGGGCTGGACGGCATCGAGGGCCTGGACGACGCCGAACTCCACGGGCTGCGGCACGGCGCCGCGCAACTGGTCATACTGTAATGTTGCACTTGATCGGCTTTGACGACCTGGACAGCGAAACCGGCCGCGACTGCCTGGCGGTCTACGAAAGCGGTGATCTGTGCGTGTTCGTTGACCAGGGCCATCTGGTGGCCGCCGACTTTCCCCTGCAAGGGCCGGGCTTTCTGCTCGCCGAGGGCCCGCCGGCGACACGCCCGGCGGATCTGGAAACCATTGACTACGACCGGCTGGTGGCTCTGATCGCCGAACAGGGTCCGGTCACCGGCTGGTACGACACCGAGAGCTCATGAGCGAACATCCTTTCGCGCCCTATGTGCGCACCCTGGGCCGTGGCAAACGGGCGCGGCGCAGCCTTACCCGGGAAGAAGCCGCCGACGCCATGGCGATGATCCTGCGCGGCGACGCGGAGCCGGCCCAGGTGGGCGCCTTTCTGATGCTGCTGCGCGTCAAGGAGGAAACCGCCGAGGAACTGGCCGGCTTCCTCGACGCCTGCCGGCCGGTGTGCCAGGAGCATCTGGCCGCCCTGCCCGCCGTCGATGTGGACTGGCCCAGCTACGCGGGCAAGAAGAAACACCACCCCTGGTACCTGCTGGCCGCCCGCCTGCTGGCCGACAACGGCCTGCGCATTCTGATGCACGGCGGCCCGGCGCACACCCCTAACCGCCGCTACAGCGACGACATGCTGGCGGAGCTGGGCCTGGCGTTGCCGGCCTCGGTGGCTCAGGCCGGCGAGCAGCTGGACAGCGACGGCCTGACCTACCTGGATCTGGGGCACTTCTGCCCGGCCCTGCCCGAGCTGCTGATGATGCGCTTTCAGCTGGGCCTGCGTTCGCCGATCAATACGCTGGCACGCAGCCTCAACCCGGCGGCGGCGCCGCTGAGCATGCAGAGCGTCTTCCACCCCGCCTATCTGGAGCTGCATTTGGGCGCTGCGAGCGCCTGTGGTGACCGTAACCTGCTGCTGTTCAAGGGCGAAGGCGGCGAGCTGGAGATCCGCCCGGACGCGCGCACCGCCCTCACCGGGCTGCGCCACGGCGAGCCGGCGGACGGCGTACTGAACGCCGCCATGGGCCGGCAGACGCCGCCGGGCGAGGTGTCGGTGGCGCCCCTGCAGGCGCTGTGGCGCGGGCAGGCGGACGACGCCTATGGCCAGGCCGCGGTGGTCAAAACCGTGGCGGCGGTATTGTGGGGGCTGGAAAAAGTCACCAGCCTGGAGGAAGGCGAAAAGGCGGCCGCCGCGCTCTGGGAAGCGCGGCGCCGGGACCGGCTCTAAGCGCCGCCGGTATCAGCAGCGCCGAACCAGCGGTAGCGCGGGTGCAGACTGACCACGCTGCCAACGATGATCAGGGTGGGCGCGTGAATTTCACGGCCTTCGATGCGGTCGGCCAGATCGGCCAGGGTACCGGTGATCACTTCCTGGGCGTCGGTGGTGCCGCGTGAGACCAGCGCCACCGGTGTGTCCGCCCCGCGCCCGTGTTCGATCAGCCGGGCGCAGATTTCGCGCAGCCCCACCAGCCCCATGTAGAACACCAGGGTTTCCTGCTCCGCCACCAGGCCGGCCCAGTTCAGATCCACGCTGCCGTCCTTGCGGTGGCCGGTGACGAAGCGCACCGACTGGGCGTGGTCCCGGTGGGTCAACGGGATACCAGCGTAGGCGGCGCAGCCGCTGGCGGCGGTGATGCCGGGCACCACCTGGAACGGTATGCCGGCGGCCACCACCTCTTCCAGTTCCTCGCCGCCACGGCCGAAAATAAAGGGGTCGCCGCCCTTCAGCCGGCACACTTTCCTGCCCTGCCGGGCGTAATGCACCAGCAGATCGTTGATGTTGTCCTGGGGCAAGGTGTGCCGGTCGCGGGCCTTGCCCACATAGATTCGTTCCGCATCCTCACGGGCGAGCGCGAGAATCTCCGGTGCCACCAGCCGGTCGTACAGCACGGTATCCGCCTTGCGCAGCAAGTGCAGGCCGCGGAAGGTGAGCAGGTCCGGGTCACCGGGGCCCGCGCCCACCAGATAGACCTCGCCGTCCACCGGCGGTGGATGCTCCTGGTCGGCGTGGGCCACGGCGGCGTGCAGCGCCGCTTCCGCTTCGGATTCATGTCCGGAAAGCACCTGCTCCACCAGGGGACCGTCCAGCTGCCGCTCCCAGAACGCTTCGCGGGCCTTGCGGTCCGGCAACGCCCGCGCCAGCGGCGCGCGGAAACGGCCGAGAATACCAGCGAGCCGCCCCCAGCGACTGGGCAGCCAGGCTTCCAGACGGGCCCGCAGCCGCCGGGTCAACACCGGCGATACGCCGGAGGAACTGATGGTGATGAACAAGGGATCGCGGTCGATCAGCGCGGGGAACACGAAACTGCTGATGTCCGGCCGGTCGACCACGTTGACCGGCACGCCCCGGGCGGCGCAGAGGGCCGCGACGCGCTCGTTGAGCGCCCCGTCGTCGGTGGCCAGCACCACCAGCCGCGCGCCGTCCAGATCGTCGTCCTGGAACCCACGTCGGTGACACTGGCCGCCGGCCCCTTGCCGTTCCACGAGGGCCTGCAGTTCGGCGCGCCATTGCGGCGCCACCAGACGCAGGCGCGCACCGGCGCGGTCCAGCAAACGCGCCTTGCGCAGCGCGGTGTCGCCGCCGCCCACCACAACCACGGTGTGGCCGGCGAGTTTGAGCCCCAGGGGCAGAAAATCCATGGCGTTGTGTCCTCCCGGCGTGCCGTCAGCTCAGCCGTTCCAGGCCTCTCATATAGGGCCGCAGGGCCTCGGGCACGGTCACGGAACCGTCCTCGTTCTGGTAGTTCTCCAGGATCGCCACCAGGGTGCGACCCACGGCCAGACCGGAACCATTCAAGGTATGTACCAATTCCGGCTTGCCGGTCTCCGGGTTGCGCCAGCGCGCCTGCATGCGGCGGGCCTGATAATCCCGGAAGCTGGAACAGGAGGAGATTTCCCGGTAGCGGCCCTGGCTGGGCAGCCACACTTCAATATCGTAGGTCTTGGCGGCGGAGAAGCCCAGGTCGCCGCCGCACAGGATCACCACCCGATAAGGCAGGCCCAGTTTCTGGAGAATCGCCTCGGCGTGGCCGGTGAGGTCTTCCAGCGCCTGGTCGGACTGATCGGCGGGCACCAGCTGAACCAGCTCCACTTTCTCGAACTGGTGCTGGCGAATCATGCCGCGGGTGTCCTTGCCGTGGCTGCCCGCTTCCGACCGGAAACAGGGGGTGTGGCAGACATAACGGCGCGGCATGCTGTCCGCTTCGAGGATTTCCTCGGCCGCTAGGTTGGTGACCGGCACTTCGGCGGTGGGGATCAGATAAAGCTCGCGCTCCCCCTCCATTTTGAACAGGTCTTCCTCGAATTTGGGCAACTGGCCGGTGCCGCGCAGCGCGTCCGGGCCCACCAGATACGGCACGTACAGTTCCTGGTAGCCGTGCTCCACGGCATGAGTATCGAGCATGAAGTCGATCAACGCCCGGTGCAGGCGCGCGAGCTGGCCGCTCATTACCGCGAAACGGGCGCCGGACAGTTTGCTGGCCCGTTCGAAATCCAGATGACCCTGGCTGAACGCCTCGCCGAGATCCACATGATCCTTGGCGGCAAACGACAGCTCGGTGGGGGTGCCCCATTGGCGGACTTCCACGTTGTCGTCTTCGTCGTCGCCGGCGGGCACTTCGTCCACCGGCACGTTGGGCACGCCCATCAGGAACTCGCGGATCTCCTCCTGAACCGCCTTGGCGCGGGCCACTTCCTGGTCCAGTTCCGTGTCCAGGGTCTTCAGGGTTTCCGCCACCTTGGCCTTGGCGGCGTCCACCTCCATGCCCGACTTGATCAGCTCCCCCACTTCCTTGGAGGCTTTCTTGCGCCGCGCCTGCAGGTCCTGGGAACGCACGTCCGCGTCTTTACGCTTGGCGTCGAGACTCTGGAACGTGGCCAGATCCAGGTCATAGCCCCGTTTTTTCAGCGCTTCACGAATGGCGTCGCCGTCCTGGCGCAGCACACGGATATCAAGCATGGTCGATCCCCTTGGGAATAAATCGTCGTTCGTCTCAGTGGCCAGCGGCCAGGGCCGCGAAGTTTAGCAAAATCCAAAGCCGCAAGCTTGTGGGAGCAAGCCGCGTAGGTCGGGTTAGCCGAAGGCGTAACCCGACAGAAACCTTTCCGCAGGCCGCCGAGCCGCCTGTCGGGTTACGCTTCGCTAACCCGACCTACGTTTAGTCGTCGTAGCGCTTCCAGCTACTTTCCGCGTTCTTGCGGCGCAGGGTGCGCAGCTTCTCGGCAATGCGGATTTCCAGGCCGCGCTCCACCGGTTCGTAGAGACGGGTGTCACGCAGCTCCACCGGAAAATAGTTCTCGCCGTCGACGAAGGCGTCGGGGAAATCGTGGGCGTAATGGTACTCGGCGCCATAGCCTTCGTTTTTCATCAGCTTGGTGGGCGCGTTACGCAGATGCAGCGGCACGTCGTTGCTGGGGTTGCCGGCCACCAGAGCGCGCGCCGCGTTATAGGCGTTGTAGACCGCGTTGCTCTTCGGCGCCACCGCCACATAGGCGATCGCCTGCGCCACCGCCAACTCGCCTTCGGGGCTGCCGAGGCGCTCCTGCACGTCCCAGGCGTTGAGGCACAGGGTAAGCGCGCGCGGGTCAGCGTTACCAATCTCCTCGCTGGCCATGCGCACCACCCGCCGGGCGATGTACAGCGGGTCGCAGCCCCCGTCGAGCATGCGCGCGAACCAGTAGAGCGCGGCGTCCGGGTCGGAGCCGCGCACCGCCTTGTGCAGGGCGCTGATCTGGTCGTAGAAGACGTCGCCGCCCTTATCGAAGCGCCGCACCGCGTCGCGCAGCACCTCTTCCATCAGCGGCCGGTCGATGCGGGGCCGCTCACCGTCGGTGAGGTCCAGGGCGATTTCCAGCATGTTCAGCAGCCGGCGCGCGTCGCCGTCGGCGTAGCCGAGCAGCAGGTCCCGGGCGTCGTCCTCGATCACCGTGTCGGTCAGTTCCGGTTCCGCCAGGGCACGGTTGAGCAAGCCGTCCAGGTCGGCCCGCTCCAGGCCGCGCAACCGGTACACCCGGGCCCGGGACAGGAGAGCGTTGTTCAGTTCGAAGGAAGGGTTTTCCGTGGTGGCGCCGATGAAGATCACCGTACCCTCCTCCACATGCGGCAGGAAGGCATCCTGCTGAGCCTTGTTGAAACGGTGCACCTCGTCCACGAACAGCACCGTGCGCCGGCCTTGCCCCAGCCGCGCCTTGGCCTGATCAACGGCGGCGCGGATATCCTTGACCCCGGACAACACCGCCGACAGCGTGATGAATTCCGCATCCACGGAACGGGCGAGAATCAACGCCAGGGTGGTTTTACCGGTGCCCGGCGGGCCCCACAGGATCATTGAGTGCAACTGGCCCCGCTCGCTCGCCTGGCGCAGGGGTTTGCCGGGGCCCACCAGATGTTTCTGGCCGACGTATTCGTCCAGATCGGCGGGACGCAGCCGCGCCGCCAGCGGCTGGGCGGCGGCGCGGTTATCGGTTTCGAACAGGTCGTTCATTGCTGGCGGATAACGTCGGTGCCTTCCGGCGGCTGGAAATCGAAACGCCCCGCTGCCGGCGCCTTATTGAGGGTGAGGCCGCGGAAGTCGATCACGGTTTTCTGGCCGAGGGCATCTTCCAGGCGCATGGACACCGGGCGCTGGCCGTCGAAGGTCACATCCAGAGTCTCGAACAGGGGGTCGCTGCCGCGCGGTTTCAAGCGGTAGGTGATGTTGTCGCCGTTGCGGTCTTTCTCCTCGACGCGGAACGCTTTGCCCACCGCCGACGGATCGCCGCCGAACAGCAGCGCCGGGGTCTCGCTGAGGTTCTCGTTGAGCGGTCGCACCACCACTTGCTCCAGATCGGCGTCGTACACCCAGACGGTGTCGCCGTCGGACACCGCCAGCTGCTCATAGGGGCGCTCGGTGTGCCAGTAAAAACGGTTACCGCGCGCCACTTCCATGGTGCCCGAGGCTTCCTGGGCCCGGCGTCCGTCCTGGTCGAGCACGGTCTGCTCAAACCCGCCACGCAGGCTCTCGAGCCCCTGCAGTTTGGTGACCAGATCCTTCGCGGCATCAGCGAGGGCCAGGGACGGCAGCAGTGTTACCAACATCAAAAGCTTGTACATAGGGGTTCCTTGTCAGACCGGCGGCGGCGCGATCACTTCGCGCTGGCCATTGTGCCCGGCTTCGGACACCACACCGGCCATTTCCATGGCTTCCACCAGGCGCGCCGCCCGGTTGTAGCCGATCTTGAGTTTACGTTGCACCGAAGAGATGGAAGCCCGGCGGGACTGGGTGACATAGGCCACCGCCTCGTCGTAGAGCGGGTCGTCTTCCTCGCCGCCGTCGGGGCTCTCCATGCCCGGCAGGGGCGCCGATAAATCCGAGCTCCCTTCGAGAATCTCTTCCAGATAATCCGGCTCGCCGCGCTTGCGCCAGTCGTCGCAAACCCGGTGCACCTCCTCATCTGAGACAAAGGCGCCGTGCACCCGTTCCGGCATGCTGGTGCCGGCGGGCAAATAAAGCATGTCGCCGTGGCCGAGCAGCTGCTCGGCGCCGCCCTGGTCCAGCACCGTGCGCGAGTCGATCTTGGACGACACCTGGAAGCCGATCCGCGACGGCACATTGGCCTTGATCAGGCCGGTGATCACATCCACCGACGGGCGCTGGGTGGCGAGAATCAGATGGATACCGGCGGCCCGGGCTTTCTGGGCGATACGGGCGATCAGCTCCTCCACCTTCTTGCCGACAATCATCATCATGTCGGCGAACTCGTCGATCACGATCACGATATAGGGCAGCTTCTGCGCGAGCGGCGCCTCCTCGTCCAGATTCATGGGGTCGTCCGGCTTCCACAGAGGGTCTTTCAGCGGCTCGCCCTTTTTCTCCGCCTCCGCCAGTTTGCGGTTGTAACCGGCGATGTTGCGCACGCCCATGGAGGCCATCAGGCGATAGCGGCGCTCCATTTCACCGACACCCCAGCGCAGCGCACTGGCCGCCTCCTTCATATCGGTGACCACCGGTGTGAGCAGATGGGGGATGCCGTCGTAGACCGCCAGTTCCAGCATCTTGGGGTCGATCAGGATCATCCGCACCTCTTCCGGATTGGCCTTGAACATGAGCGACAACAGCATGGCGTTCAGGCCCACGGATTTACCGGAACCGGTGGTGCCGGCCACCAGCAGGTGCGGCATCTTGCCGAGATCCGCCATCACCGGGTTGCCGGAAATGTCCTTGCCCAGCGCCAGGGTCAGCGGCGAGCCGGCGTCGTCGAACATACGCGAACCGACCACCTCGGTGAGACGAATCATTTCCCGCTGTTCGTTGGGAATTTCAATGCCGACCGTGGTCTTGCCGGGAATCACCTCCACCACCCGCACGCTGATCACCGCCAGGGAACGGGCCAGGTCCTTGGCCAGATTGCTGATCTTGGACACCTTGATGCCCGCCGCGGGCTGGATTTCGAAGCGGGTGATCACCGGGCCGGGCTGCACCGCCACCACTTCGGCGTCGACGTTGAAGTCCTTGAGCTTGATCTCGAGCAGGCGGGACATGGCGTCCAGCGCTTCCTCGGAATAACCGCCCTTGCTGTGATCGTCCACCGCGTCGAGCAGTTCGAGAGGCGGCAGGTCGCCGCTCACCTGAGCGGTGAACAGGGCGCGCTGTTTCTCCTTCTGCACCCGCTCGCTCTTCTCCACCGGCTTGGCCGGCTGGGCGATCTTGGGCGGGGTGCGGTTCTGCTGCTTCTTCTTCGCCTCGGTGACCACCTGGGCGCGCTTGTGACGGGCTTCCCGGGCGGCCTGGCGCTCGGCGCGCTGCTCGCGCCGCTGGGCGAACCAGGCCGGCACTTTCTGGCCGATGCCCAACACCAGCGCCCCCAGGCGTTCGGCAAGGACGATCCAGGACAGGTCGGTGAAGACGGTGACGCCGATCAGGAACAGCGCCACCATCACCAGGGTGCCACCCAGGGCATTGAACGCCGCCAGCGACGCCTGGCCGACCACCTGGCCGAGAATGCCGCCGGCGTCCTCGGGCAGCGCTACGCCGACGCCGGAAAAGTGCATGTAGGCCAGCGCGGTGCCGCTCATCATGGTCAGCACGAAGCCCACCAGCCGCAGGCTGAACAGCGGCCAGCCGCCGGCCAGGCCGGCGTGGCGCTCGCGCAGCACCTTGAAGGCCCAGAACGCCACCAGCACCGGGAACACATACGCCATGTAGCCGAACAGCCCGAGCAACAGATCGGCGCAGAAGGCGCCGGCGCGCCCGCCGGCGTTGCTCACCTGGCCGGCGTCGCCCACATAGGACCAGCCCGGGTCACCACTGTCATAGGTGATCAGGGCCAGCAGCAGATACAGCGACAGGGCGATCAGCGCGATCACCATGCCTTCCATCAGGCCTTTCTTGAGATGGCGGGAAAACCCGGACGGTTTCGCGCCGGCGGCTGCCTTGGTCACTCGAGGCCTCTTACGTTGGTCAAACCCATTTCTTAGGAATCCTTCCTAAAGAGCTGAAATTACAAGGATTGTAGTCAATCCGGGCGCCATGAACCAGCGGCGGCGCCACGCCCGGCGCGGCCCGGAGTCCGGCCTTGGCATTCCCTATCGAAGTCATAGAGTGTACGCCCTTCACGGCCGATAGGATTTATTGTAGTTTGCTTGCGCCTTGAAAGGTGGCGTGCATGCCACAACTATTGCCCAATCAGCCGGACGGGTCACGGGGCCCGCGGCAACCAATCTGAATTCGTGGTGGAGGAATCAATGAGCGACGCGCAGCACCATCGACTGATCATCCTGGGTTCCGGCCCGGCCGGCTACACCGCGGCGGTGTACGCCGCCCGCGCCAACCTGAAACCCGTGGTGATCACAGGCATCGAGCCTGGCGGCCAGCTCACCACCACCACCGAGGTGGACAACTGGCCCGGTGACGTGGAGGGCCTGCAGGGCCCGGACCTGATGGTGCGCATGCAGCAGCACGCCGAGCGGTTCGAGACCGAGATTGTCTACGACCATATCCACACCGTAAACATCAAGGACCGCCCCTTCGTGCTGGAAGGCGACTCCGGTACCTACACCTGTGACGCGCTTATCATCGCCACCGGCGCCTCGGCCATGTATCTGGGGCTGGAATCCGAGCAGGCGTTCATGGGCAAAGGCGTGTCCGCCTGCGCCACCTGCGACGGCTTTTTCTACCGCGGCCAGAAAGTGGCGGTGATCGGCGGTGGCAACACCGCCGTGGAAGAGGCCCTGTACCTGTCCAATATCGCCGAGGAAGTGGTGCTGGTGCATCGCCGCGACAAGCTGCGCGCGGAGAAAATCCTGCAGGACAAGTTGCTCGCCAAGGACAACATCAAGGTGATGTGGGACCACACCCTGGATGAAGTGCTGGGCGACGATTCCGGTGTCACCGGCATGCGGGTCAAGTCCACCAAGGACGACAGCACCGAGAACGTGGAGCTGCAAGGCGTATTCATCGCCATCGGCCATAAGCCCAACACGGACATCTTTCAGGGCCAGCTGGACATGAACAACGGCTACATCAAGATCAAGAGCGGCCTGGAAGGCAACGCCACCGCCACCAGCGTGCCCGGTGTGTTCGCCGCCGGCGACGTGGCCGACCACGTCTACCGTCAGGCGGTCACCTCCGCGGGCGCCGGCTGCATGTCGGCCCTGGACGCGGAGAAGTATCTGGAAAGCCTGGAAGAGTGACCGGAGAGTGATTCCCTGGCTGCCGCCGGGAAGCGACTTCCCGCCGCTCGAGGAGGCCCTGGACGATCCCAACGGCCTGCTCGCCGCCGGCAATGATCTGGCGCCGGATACGCTGATCAGCGCCTACACCAGGGGGATCTTCCCCTGGTACGATCCCAGCCAGCCGGTCCTGTGGTGGGCCCCCAATCCCCGGTGCGTTTTTCGCCCCGGGGATTTTCATGTCAGCCGCCGGCTCGGCCGGCACCTTCGCAACGCCGACCTGACCTTCTACCTGGACCGTGATTTCGAACGGGTGATCGACGTCTGCGCGGCGCCCCGCGATGAGGACGGCGGCACCTGGATCACGCCGGAAATGCGCGCCGCCTACCTGCGGCTGCACGCACTCGGCCATGCCCACTGCGTCACCGTGTTCGAGGACGGCGAGCTGGCCGGCGGTCTCTACGGCGTGCAACTGGGTGGCGTGCTGTTCGGCGAGTCCATGTTCTCAACCCGCACCGACGGCTCGAAGAGCGTACTGGCACTGCTCTGGCGCCTGGCGCCACGGCTCGGCATTCGCCTGCTGGACGCCCAGGTGGAGAGCGATCATCTGATGCGCCTGGGCGCGTTCTTGATGCCGAGAGTGGATTTCCAGCGGCAACTGGACGCCCTGATCACCGACACCACCCCCCTGCCCTGGCCGAAAGCGCCGATCCGCTGGAACGACCCCGAACCGTAGGTCGGGTCAGGCCGAGGGCCGTAACCCGACAAAAGGGCTACGGAGCCGCCCAAGGCCTGATGTCGGATTACGCTTCGCTAATCCGACCTACCCGGCGGTACCACGACGTTCAGCGTAATCCATGTAGGTTTGAATGCTCTCCGGATTCGCCATGGCGTCCGGGTTGGCGACCTTGTCCAGGCTCTGGCCGAGCAGCAGCTTCTTGATTGGCAGCTCCATTTTCTTGCCGGTCAGGGTGCGCGGCACATCCGGCACGGCGACGATGTCGTTGGGCACATGGCGGGCGGAGAGGTTCTCGCGAATGCCGGCCTTGATCCGCTCTTTCAGGTCGTCGTCCAGCGGCACGCCGTCGCGCAGCACCACGAACAGCGGCATGAACGACTCCCGCCCCAGGTATTCCAGGTCCACCACCAGGCTGTCGAGCACCTCGGGCAATTCCTCCACCACACGGTAGATCTCACTGGTGCCCATGCGGATGCCGTGACGGTTGATGGTGGTGTCGGAACGGCCGTAGATGACCGCCCCGCCGCGCGGCGTGATGCGGATCCAGTCGCCGTGGCGCCAGATGCCGGGGAATACGTCGAAGTAGCTGTCGTGATAACGGTGGCCCCCCTCGTCGTTCCAGAAGTACAGCGGCATGGAGGGCATTGGTTTGGTGACCACCAGTTCCCCGACGTCGTCGTCAAGAATCCGCCCATCGTCATCCATGGCGTAGACCGCCGTGCCCAGATAGCGGCACTGCATTTCACCGGCGTACACCGGCTGAATCGGGCAGGCGCCCACGTAAGAGGCGGCCACGTCCGTGCCGCCGCTGATGGCGGCGATCAGCACATCGCCGAGCTGATCCATGATCCAGCGGTAGCCCTCCTCCGGCAGCGGGGACCCGGTGGAACCCACGGTGCGGATACGCCCGGTATCCACCCATTGCGACGGCTCGATCCCGGCCTTCTTGCAGTTGAGAAAATAGGCGGCGCCGGCGCCGAACACGGTAATGCCGGTTTCCTCGGCGAAACGCCACAGGGTACCCAGATCCGGATAGCCCGGGTTGCCGTCGTAGAGGCAGATAGTGGCGCCGGTAAGCAACCCGGACATTTGTGAGTTCCACATGATCCAGCCGGTGGTGGTGAACCACATGAAGCGGTCGTCGGCGCCCAGATCCAGATGCAGGGCATGATTGAGCAGGCCGTTGATCAGGGCGCCGCCGTGGCCGTGCACAATGGGTTTGGGCATGCCGGTGGTGCCGGAGGAATAGACCACCCAGATCGGGTGGTCGAACGGCAACTGCTCGAACGCCATGGGGGCGTCGCGCTGAATCATCGAGGCCCAGGTACGGGCGTCGGGCAGTTCCGCGCCTTCATCCAGATACGGCAGCAGCACCAGATGCTCCAGGGTGGGCAGATCGTCGCGCAACCCGGCGACCACATCCAGACGGTCGAAATCCTTGCCGCCGTAGCGGTAACCGTCCACCGCGATCATCACCTTCGGGTCGATCTGCTGGAAGCGGTCGAGCACGCTGCGCGTGCCCATGTCCGGGGAACAACTGGACCAGACCGCGCCAATGCTGGCGCAGGCCAGGAACGCCACCACCGTTTCCGGAATATTGGGCAGATAGGCCACCACCCGGTCGCCGGCGCCCACACCCAGGCCGCGCAGGCTGGCGGCGGTGGCGGCGATCTGCCGGTGCAGCTCTCCCCAGGTCAGGGTCTGGCGGCCGCGCAGCTCGGAGCGGGACTCGATGGCCGGACGCGCCGGGTCGCCGATATGAAAGCGAAACACCTGCTCGGCGAGATTCAGCCGGGCGCCTTGGAACCATTTGGCGCCGGGCATGGCGTGGCCGTCCAGCACCCGGGTATAGGGCTGCGAATGGCGGATATCGAAGTATTCCCAGAGCGACGCGTAGAAGCTTTCCAACTGGTCCACCGACCATTCCCAGAGTTGCGGGTAATCGCTGAAGGCCAGGTCTTTTTCGGCCTTCAGCCAAGCCATGTAGTGAGTCAGACGGCTGTTGGCCACGCGCTCGGCGTCCGGCGTCCAGAGCGGTGCCGGTGGGTGGGTATTGCTGTTCATGGGCTCTCCCGTGTCGGTGATCGGCGGGGACCAACACAGCCCCCCAAACCGCCGCCGACGTTGTTTTGATTGTCATTATGTCGATACGAACCGGCTACAGACTAGCCAAGGCGTCGCCGCGAGGAAAGCGCCCGGGCGGTATTCCCGGAGGCCGCCGCCGGGGTAGAATGACACCATGAGCGATTTGTCCGAACTGCGTTTTTTCCGCACCCCCGCCCACCCTTGCAGCTACCTGGAAGGCCGGCAGGCGGCCACGCTTTTCGTCGATCCGCAGACGCCGCTGGACGCCCGGCTGTACAGCGAATTATCCCGGCTCGGCTTCCGCCGCAGCGGCGATTACCTCTACCGTCCCCACTGCGAAGGGTGCCAGGCCTGCATACCCGCCCGGGTGCGCGTCGCTGATTTCCGGCCCCGCCGGCGGCACCGCCGGCTGATCAAACGCAACAGCGACCTTTCGGTCAGCGAAGAGCCGGCGCGCTACACGCGGGAGATTTACCGCCTCTACGCCCGTTACATCGATCAGCGCCACGGCGACGGCGACATGTTTCCGCCCTCCGAGGAACAGTTCACCGGCTTTCTCACCTGTGACTGGGCGGACACCCGCTTTCATTGTTTCCGTGACGCCGACGACACGCTGCTGGCGGTGGCGGTCACCGACCATCTGGACGACGGCCTGTCGGCGGTCTACACCTTCTTCGACCCGGACCAGGAAGCGCGCGGCCTGGGCGTCAACGCCCTGCTCTGGCAGATCCAGGCCAGCCACCGGCTGGGGCTGCCCTATCTCTATCTCGGCTACTGGATCCGCCAGTGCCAGAAGATGAGCTACAAGAGCCAGTACCAGCCGCTGGAGTTGCTGCGCGACGGGCGCTGGCGTCTGCACACCTCGGACGGCACGGACGACTGTCAATAGGCTTTGCAGGATAGGCCCATTTACGGCACAATTGCGCTCCCTCTGAAGCCGAAGATCGGAATTTTACTGGATGGCGAAAGAAGAGCAGATTGAATTGGAAGGGGTGGTACTGGAGACCCTTCCCAATACCATGTTCCGCGTGAAGCTGGACAATGACCACATTATCACCGCCCATATTTCCGGGAAGATGCGCAAGTTCTATATCCGCATCCTGACCGGCGACCGGGTCAAGGTGGAGATGTCGCCCTACGACCTGAGCAAGGGCCGCATTACGTTCCGGATGAAATAATCCGCCGCCGGCGCCAGCGACGCCCGCGCAAAAAAAACCCGGCCGAGGCCGGGTTTTTTGCGTTCAGGGAAAGGCTCCGGGGCGGAGCGGGCGGCGACCTCAGCAGGTCGCCTCCGCCTCGGAGGCATCCACCGTCAGCACCAGTCCATCGTCGCCGGCGGTAATGCGTACCTGGCCACCACGATCGGCCAGCTCGCCGAACAGCAGCTTCTCCGCCAGGGGCTTCTTGATCTGCTCCTGGATCAAGCGGGCCATGGGCCGGGCCCCCATATCCTTGTCGTAGCCCTTGTCCGCGAGCCAGCGGCGGGCGCCGTCGTCCACGTCGAGCACCACCGCCTTCTCGTCCAGCTGCGCCTGCAGTTCCACCAGGAACTTGTCCACCACGCCCAGGATCACTTCCGGGCTGAGCGCGCTGAACTGGATAATGCCATCCAGACGGTTGCGGAACTCCGGCGAGAACACCTTCTTGAGCATTTCCAGGCCGTCCGTGGACTGATCCTGCTCGGTGAAGCCGATGGTGCGCTTGTTGAGCACCTCGGCGCCGGCGTTGGTGGTCATGATCACGATCACATTGCGGAAGTCCGCCTTGCGGCCGTTATTGTCGGTGAGGCTGGCGTTATCCATCACCTGCAACAGGATGTTGAACACCTCCGGGTGCGCCTTCTCGATTTCATCCAGCAACAGCACGCAATGCGGCGTCTTGGTGACCGCCTCGGTGAGCAGGCCACCCTGGTCGAAGCCCACATAGCCCGGGGGCGCGCCGATCAGCCGGCTGACGGTGTGCCGCTCCATGTACTCGGACATGTCGAAGCGCACCAGCTCCACGCCCAGGGCCCGGGCCAGCTGGCGGCTGACCTCGGTCTTGCCCACCCCGGTGGGGCCGGCGAACATGAAGGAACCGATCGGTTTGTGGTCGGCCTTGAGACCGGCGCGGGACAGTTTGATCGCCGCCGATATGGTGTCGATGGCGTCTTCCTGGCCGAACACGGTCATCTTCAGATCCCGCTCCAGGTTCTGCAGCACTTCCTTGTCGGAAGAGGACACCTGCTTGGGCGGAATCCGGGCGATCTTCGCCACGATGGCTTCCACGTCCGCCTGATCGATGGTTTCCCTGCGCTCGCCTTCCGGGCGCAGCCGCTGCCAGGCACCGACTTCGTCGATCACGTCGATGGCCTTGTCCGGCAGGAAGCGATCGTTGATGTAGCGCGCGCTCAGCTCCGCCGCCGTCTTCAGCGCCGCGTCGGTGTAGACCACGTTGTGGTGCGCCTCGAAACGGCTCTTGAGCCCCTTGAGGATGCCCACGGTGTCCTCCACCGAGGGTTCCACCACGTCGATCTTCTGGAAACGGCGGGACAGCGCCCGATCCTTCTCGAAGATGGTGCGGTACTCGGTGAAAGTGGTGGACCCCATGCACTTGAGCTCGCCGGAGGCCAGCATCGGCTTGAGCAGGTTGGAGGCGTCCATAACGCCGCCGGACGCCGCCCCGGCACCGATGATGGTGTGAATCTCATCGATGAACAGAATGGCGTTGTCCTGCTTGCGCAGTTCCGAGAGCAGGTTCTTCAGTCGTTTCTCGAAGTCGCCCCGGTACTTGGTGCCGGCCAGCAGCGCGCCCAGGTCCAGGGAGTAGACGGTGGCGTCGAGCAGCGGCTCGGGCACCTTCTCTTCCACGATCATGCGCGCCAGGCCCTCGGCGATGGCGGTCTTACCGACCCCGGGCTCGCCCACCAGCAAGGGGTTGTTCTTGCGGCGGCGGCAGAGGATCTGCGCGGCGCGCTCGATCTCGAACGCGCGGCCCACCAGAGGGTCGATACGGTCCGCGCGGGCCAGCTCGTTGAGATTGCTGGCGTAGGATTCCAGCGCGCTGGCCGGTGCGCCCTCTGCGCCGCCGTCCATTTCCTCGCGCTGTTCCGCCGCCGGGTCGTTGTCCTCCACCTGGGAAATACCGTGGGCGATGAAATTGACCACGTCCAGACGGTGCACGTCCTGGCTGTTGAGCAGGTAAACCGCCTGGCTCTCCTGTTCGTTGAAGATCGCCACCAGCACGTTGGCGCCGGTGACTTCCTTATTGCCCGAGGACTGCACGCTGAATACGGCACGCTGCAGCACCCGCTGGAAACCCAGGGTCGGCTGCGTGTCGCGTTCACCGTCTTCCGGCAGCAACGGGGTGGAATCGTCGATGAACTGAGTCAGGGCCTCGCGCAGCTCTTCCATATCGGCGCCGCAGGCGCGCAACACTTCCACCGCCGCCTCGTTATCGAGCAGCGCCAGCAACAGGTGTTCCACGGTCATGAATTCATGCCGGTGGCTGCGTGCGTGGTGGAAAGCCTCGTTGAGAGTCAGTTCCAGTTCTTTGCTGAGCATAGGCTACCTCACTGCTTGTTGCCCGCTCCGTTGCCGGAGACAATCAGGCCTTTTCGACCTGACACATCAGCGGATGCTGATTTTCACGGGCGTAATCGACCACTTGCGCGGCCTTGGTTTCGGCGATGTCCTGGGGAAACACCCCGCACACCGCCTTCCCCCGGGTATGCACCGTCAGCATAACCCGGGTGGCTTGCTCGCGGTCCATGCGAAAGAAGGTTTCCAGCACCTCGACGACGAAATCCATGGGGGTGTAGTCGTCGTTCAACATCAATACTTTGTACATCGGCGGGCGCTTGAGTCGAGGCTTGGCTTCCTCAACGGTGGCCTCGCCATGACGATCGGGCTCGTCCGGCTTGCCAGGGTCCGACGCCGGGCCCCAGATGTGGCCGGTAGAGCGCCTGTCGCTCATGAGAACAAATATCGGGTGTTGCTGCCTCTTCATAACCATCTCTAACGGTTGTATACCCACCGGCGTCAGCGGGCAATGAACAAATGAGGGGTGTCCGGGTATTTTTCAATCCCCGCCGGGGGTTGACACCCTCGCGGCCTTAGGGAACAGTTGATCAAAAACCAACCTATTCTATCGCAGCCGCGATAAATAAGAACAATCACAGCCAGCGGCCAGAGGGAAGGACCATGGCAACGGGAACAGTGAAATGGTTTAACAACGCCAAGGGCTACGGTTTCGTCCGGCCCGATGAAGGCGGTGACGACCTTTTCGTGCATTACTCCTACATTCAGGAGGAGGGGTACAAAACCCTGTACGCGGGCCAGAACGTGGAGTACGAGCTGCGCGAGGCCAGCAAGGGCTACCACGCGGTCAATCTCAAACCGGGCGAGGTCAAAAACGGGAAAGACGGCAAGGACGGAGAGTCCCCGACTTCCCGCCGCCAGAAACCGCGGCGACGGGACCGGGAAAACAGCGCCGTCTCCGGCTGACACCGGGACCGCGCGAAGGCCGGGGCCGATCAGACCCCCATGTGCTCGATCACGGCGTCGCCGAATTGAGAACACTTGAGCAGGGTGGCGTCGGGCATCAGACGCTCGAAGTCGTAGGTCACGGTCTTCGCGGCGATGGCGCCTTCCATGCCGGTGATCACCAGATCGGCGGCATCGTTCCAACCCATGTGACGCAGCATCATCTCCGCGGAGAGAATCAGCGAGCCCGGGTTCACCTTATCCTGACCGGCGTACTTCGGCGCGGTGCCGTGGGTGGCCTCGAACAGGGCCACCGAGCCGCCGATGTTGGCGCCCGGCGCGATGCCGATACCACCCACTTCCGCCGCCAGGGCGTCGGAAATGTAGTCGCCGTTCAGGTTCAGAGTGGCGATCACGCTGTAATCCGCGGGGCGCATCAGAATCTGCTGCAGGAAGGCGTCGGCGATCACGTCCTTGATGACGATATCCTTGCCGGTACGCGGGTTCTTCATCACGTGCCAGGGGCCGCCGTCCAGGGGCTCGGCGCCGTAGCGCTCCACCGCCAGCTCATAACCCCAGTTCTTAAACGAACCCTCGGTGTACTTCATGATGTTGCCTTTGTGCACCAGGGTGACGGAATCCTTGTCATTGTCGATGGCGAACTGGATCGCCTTGCGCACCAGGCGCTGGGTACCCTCGCGGGAAACCGGCTTGATGCCGATGCCGCAGCCCTCGGGGAAGCGGATCTGGGTGACCCCCATCTCCTCGCGCAGGAACTTGATCAGCTTGGTGGCTTCGGGGCTGTCGGCCGCCCACTCAATGCCGGCATAAATATCTTCGGAGTTCTCGCGGAAAATCACCATGTCGGTGAGTTCCGGGTGACGCACCGGGCTGGGCACGCCCTCGAACCAGCGCACCGGACGCATGCAGGTATACAGGTCCAGTTCCTGGCGCAGGGCCACGTTCAACGACCGGATGCCGCCGCTCACCGGAGTGGTCAGCGGGCCCTTGATGCCCACGGTGTATTCCCGCAGGGCCTCCAGGGTTTCTTCCGGCATCCAGGTGTCCGGGCCGTAAACCTTGGTGGCTTTTTCACCGGCGTAGACTTCCATCCAGGTGATGCCACGTTTGGTGCCGTAGGCTTTTTCTACTGCGGCGGTAACCACTTTCATCATCACCGGCGTGATATCGACGCCGATGCCGTCCCCTTCAATGTACGGAATAACCGGGTGGTTGGGGACATTCAGGGATAGGTCCGCATTAACGGTGATTTTGTCACCGTCCGCCGGAACCGTGATCTTTTGGTATCCCATCTACACTACTCCCTCTGAAAAAAACCGTCGGATTCGGTTGCCTGGCGAGTATAGCACTCAGCCGTTATTCTTGCTTGGCCTTGACGGGCCTACTAAGGCGTTTTTTGACATGGCCAGACTGATTTTGTTTAACAAACCCTTTCAGGTGCTCTCCCAGTTCACCGATCCACGGGGACGGCGCACACTGAAGGATTTCATTTCCGTGCCCGGGGTCTACCCCGCCGGCCGGCTGGACTGGGACTCTGAGGGCCTGCTGTTACTGACCGATGACGGCGCCCTGCAGGCCCGCATCGCCAGCCCCCGCTTCCACCAGAGCAAGACCTATCTGGTGCAGGTGGAGGGCGAACCACCTGAAGACGCCCTGGAAAAGCTGCGTCAGGGCATCACGCTAAAAGACGGCCGCTGCCGTCCGGCGCCGGTCAGGGCGGTGCCGCCGCCGTCGCTGTGGCCCCGGCACCCGCCGGTGCGCACGCGGCTCACGGTAGCCGACCAATGGCTGGAACTCACCCTAGACGAAGGTCGCAACCGCCAGGTCCGCCGCATGACCGCCGCCATCGGCCACCCCACCCTGCGGCTGGTACGCTGGCGCATCGGTGACTGGGACCTGAGCGGCCTGGCCCCGGGCGAGTGGCGTGAGCTGCACATCCACGCCCCCAAGAAACCGTCCCGCCCGGCCCGGCGCAAAGGCGGGCGCCAGGCCCCGGCACGGCGCAGCCGCGGGCGGCGTGGCTGAGCCATGCCGGCGGCTGTCGCGGCGCGCCCGGGTGCGCTACCATCGGCGCCCGCGACAATCCACAGACGAATCAGGAACCGGATGAACAGCTTCCAAGCGCATATTACCGTCGCCACCGTGGTGGAACATGAAGGCCGCCTGTTGTTCGTGCGCGAAACCCAGAACGGCGAGGCGGTGATCAATCAACCCGCCGGCCACGCCGAATTCGGTGAAGACCTGATGCAGGCGGCCTACCGGGAAACCCTGGAGGAAACCGCCTGGCGAGTGGAGATCACCGGCCTGCTTGGCTGGTATATTTTCCAACCCTATAAAGGCGCCGGGGTATACTACCGCACCTGTTTCATCGCCGAGCCCCAGGGGCACGACCCGCACCAGAAGCTGGACACCGGCATTCTGGAGGCGCTCTGGCTGACCCCCGAAGAGCTGGCGCGGCGCCGCGCCGAGCACCGCAGCCCGCTGGTGGCGCGCTGCGTGGAAGACTATCAAAGCGGCCGGCGCCTGCCGCTGGACGCCATTTGTCAGCATCCCTGGCCGCTGCAGCGCGGTTGATTCGCGTTAAAGCGCCCATATAGAGAGCCCCATGAACGCACAAGCGCCCGAAAACACCCGCGTCATCGTCGGCATGTCCGG
This sequence comes from Alcanivorax sp., assembly GCA_017794945.1. Classification (GTDB taxonomy): domain Bacteria; phylum Pseudomonadota; class Gammaproteobacteria; order Pseudomonadales; family Alcanivoracaceae; genus Alloalcanivorax. The sequence continues at coordinate 3,060,887 of CP051239.1, read as the reverse complement.
CGGTGTCGATTCCTCCGTGGCCGCCGCCCGCCTGCTGGACGCCGGCTATCAGGTGGAAGGCCTGTTCATGAAGAACTGGGACGAGGACGACGGCACCGAGTACTGCACCGCCCGGGACGACCTGCTGGACGCCATGCAGGTGGCCGGAGTGCTGGGCATCGAGCTGCACACCGCCAACTTCGCCGCCGAGTACTGGGACCGGGTGTTCGAGCACTTTCTGGCCGAATACCGCGCCGGGCGCACCCCCAACCCGGACATTCTCTGCAATAAAGAGATCAAGTTCCGCGCCTTTCTCGATCACGCCCTGACCCTGGGCGCGGACTACATCGCCACCGGGCACTATGCGCGTGTCGACCAAGCCGGTGAGCAGGCCCGGCTACTGCGCGCGGTGGACGAGAACAAGGACCAGACTTACTTCTTGCACGCCGTGGGTGGGGACAAGTTCGCCCGCACCCTGTTCCCGCTCGGCGACCTGGAGAAGCCGGAAGTGCGCCGTCTGGCCGGCGAGCGCGGCTTCGCCAACCATAAAAAGAAGGACTCCACCGGTATCTGTTTTATCGGCGAGCGGCGCTTCAAGGATTTCCTGGAAACCTACCTGCCCGCCCAGCCCGGCGACATCGAGGACGACGCCGGCCACCGCATCGGCCGCCATGACGGCCTGATGTACTACACCCTGGGCCAACGCCAGGGGCTCGGCATCGGCGGTCTGGCCGACGCCGGCGACGCGCCCTGGTACGTGGCCGGCAAGGACCTGGACCGCAACGTGCTGATCGCCGTCCAGGGCCAGGATCACCCGCTGCTCTACCGTGACGAGCTCACCAGTGGGCCGGTGGACTGGGTCGCCGGCGCGCCGCCGGCGCTGCCCGCGCGGCTCACCGCCAAGACCCGCTACCGGCAGCCGGACCAGGCCTGCCGGGTGGAAGACGCCGGCGCCGGCCGCGTGCGGGTGGTGTTCGACCAGCCCCAGCGGGCCGTCACGCCGGGCCAGTCGGTGGTATTCTACGACGCCGACGCCTGCCTGGGCGGCGCGGTCATCGAGGAGACGCGATGAATTCGCAGCAGCAACAAGCCCTGGCTCTGGCGGCGGTGTTCGAGGCCGCCACCCTGGCCGACCAGATCGCCACCAGCGGCGATTGCGATCAGGCCGCCATGGAGGCCCTGCTCGACGGGGTGATGACCATGCAGGCCACCGACTTCGACACCATCTACCCACGCCCCGCCCTGTTCCGCAACGGCCTGCGCCTGCTGCGTCAGAGCCTCAACCGGGAGCAGACGCGTCAGGCGGCGCGGCCGCTCAGCTACTCGCTGGCGTTGCTGCATTTGTCCTCCAAACTGCGCAAGAACAGCGACGTGATCAGTATCCTGCGCCACCGGCTGATCGCCCTGGAGGGCCAGCGACAGCATTTCCAGGGTGGCACCACCAATGTCACTTTTTGTCATCGCCTGGCGGGCATCTATCTGGATACCCTGGGCACCTTCCGGTTCCGCATACGGGTCCAGGGCGAGCCGGCGCGCCTGCAAGACGAAGACAACGCCGCCCGTATCCGCGCCCTGTTTCTGGCCGGGGTGCGGGCCGCCTTCCTGTGGCACCAGCTGGGCGGGCGCCGCTGGCGGTTGCTGTTCCAGCGCAAGCAACAGCTGGAAATACTGGAAAGTATAAAATTCAGTGAGTTATAGCCAAAACCTGATCATCCACATTAACTAAAATCCGCGCCTTTCCCGGGCGCCTTCCCGGCGCGCGCCGGCGCTACGCGACCGGCGCCAATTTGCTGTATGATTGCGCCGCTATCGGATTCCCTTCAGGAGTTGCCCCATGTCCAGCTTTACTTCCCTTACCGCCATTTCCCCGGTGGACGGCCGCTACGCCGGCAAGTGTGAATCCCTCCGCGCGATCACCAGCGAATACGGCCTGATTCGCTATCGGGTCCATGTGGAAGTGAGCTGGTTGGAACAACTGGCCCATGACAAGGCGATTCCGGAAGTGCCGCTGATGAGCGGCAAGGCCGCCTGGCACCTGCGCGGCGTGACCCGCGACTTCGAAGAGAAGGACGCCGAACGGATCAAGGAAATCGAAGCCACCACCAACCACGACGTCAAGGCGGTGGAATACTTCATCAAGGAGCGCATGGCCGAGCACGAAGAGCTCCAAACCATGAGCGAATTCGTGCATTTCGCCTGCACCAGCGAGGACATCAACAACCTGTCCTACGCGCTGATGATGCGCGAAGCCCGCGAGCAGCTGCTGCCCAAACTGGATCAGGTGATCGGCGGCATCCGCAAACTCGCCCACGGCCTGGCCGACACCCCCATGCTGTCGCGCACCCACGGCCAGTCCGCTTCGCCCACCACCGTGGGCAAGGAAATGGCCAACGTGGTGGCGCGCCTGAAACGCCAACGCGAGCAGTTCGCGGCGGTGGAAATCCTTGGCAAGATCAACGGCGCGGTGGGCAACTACAACGCCCATCTGGCCGCCTACCCGGAAGTGGATTGGCCGGCCTTCGCCCGCCGCTTCGTGGAAGGCCTGGGGCTGAGCTTCAATCCCTTCACCACCCAGATCGAGCCGCACGACTGGATCGCCGAATACTTCCACGCCCTGATGCGTTTCAACACCATCCTGCTGGATTTCGACCGGGACCTCTGGGGCTACATCTCCCTGGGCTACTTCAAGCAGCGCGCCGTGGAAGGCGAAGTGGGCTCTTCCACCATGCCGCACAAGGTCAACCCGATCGACTTCGAGAACTCCGAAGGCAACCTGGGCATCGCCAACGCGATCATGGACCATCTGGCCGGCAAACTGCCGATCTCCCGCTGGCAGCGTGACCTCACCGATTCCACCGTGCTGCGCAACATGGGCGTGGGCCTGGCGCACAGCCTGATCGCCTACGAAGCCGCCCTGAAAGGCATCGGCAAGCTGGAAATCAACGCCGAACGGCTCACCGACGACCTGGACGCCGCCTGGGAAGTGCTGGCCGAGCCGATCCAGACCGTGATGCGCCGCTACGGCATCGAAAAGCCCTATGAAAAGCTCAAGGCGCTGACCCGCGGCAAGGCGATCACCCAGGAGGCGCTCGCCGCCTTCATCGACGACCTGGCGATCCCCGAGGACGCCAAGGAACGGCTCAAGGCGCTGACCCCGGCCACCTATGTGGGCAACGCCGGCCAGCAGGCGCGCGGCGTCCAGTAGGCGCCAGGCGCCGCCGCCGGATCCCATGCCCGCCGCCAACGCTCTGCCCCGCTTTAACCTGCCGATGGCACCCCGGGATTTCCTGGCGCGCCACTGGCAGCGGGCCCCCCTGTTCATGCCCGGTGCCGCCAGCGGCCTAGCGCACCCGGACGCCGACACCCTGGCCGGGCTGGCGCTGGAGCCAGAGGTGGAATCGCGGCTGATCCGGGGCGCCGGCAACGGCCCCTGGCATCTGGAGCAGGGCCCGCTGGCCGAGCAGCGCTTCGCCGAACTGGGTGATCGGGACTGGACGCTGCTGGTGCAGTCGGTGGACCACTACCTAACCGAAGTCTCGCTGTTGTTGGATGATTTCGGCTTCGTGCCCGGCTGGCGCCTGGACGACATCATGATCAGCTACGCCGCCGAAGGCGGCAGTGTCGGCCCCCATTTCGACCAGTACGACGTGTTCCTGATCCAGGCCGCCGGCCAGCGGCACTGGCAGCTGGGCCCACACTGCGACGAACACAGTCGTCTGCGCGGCGACGTGCCGCTGAAAATGCTGGCGCACATGCCGGTGGAGCAGGAACACACCGCCGGCCCCGGCGATGTGCTCTACCTGCCCCCCGGTATGGCCCACCACGGCGTGGCACTGGACAGCGACTGCATCACTTGGTCGGTGGGCTTCCGGGCCCCCGACTACCGGGACCTGCTTGCCGAAATGGTTGCCGAAACCCTCGCCGACACCGACGAGCGGCTGTACGCCGACCCGGGTCGCGCGCCGGTGGAGGATGCCGGCGAATTGAGCAACGCCGACCGCGACGCCATGCTTGAGCACGCTTTCGGACTGCTGGATCGCGGCGCCGCCGGACGCGCCCTGGCCCGCTGGCTGAGCACGCCGCGGCAGACAGGACTTGATTTTCTGATCGACCCGGCGCACATTCGCGCCGCCGACCCCGCCACGGCCCTGATCCGTCATGGTGGCGCGCGGCTGCTCTGCCACGGCGACACCGCCTGGCTCAATGGAGAACCCTGGCCTCTCAATCACGGCCAGAAACCGCTGGCGCGGCTGCTTGCACGCCAGCGCCGCTATCGACACGACGAGCTGGCTGAGGTGCTCAACGCCGACAGCCGCGACCTGCTTAACCACTGGATAGACCAGGGCTACTTTGCCGAGCTTTAACGAGAACGCCATGGCCTTTAGCATTATCGAAACCTCCTGGGACGAACACCGCGCCGAACTCAGCGCGCTGCGCGAGCGCGTCTTCATCGGCGAACAGGGCGTCCCCGAAGAACTGGAATGGGACGGCGCCGACCCGGCCTCTCGTCATTTTCTGGCGCTCGACGACGACCAGCAGCCCATCGGCTGCATCCGCTTGCTGGGCAGCGGTCAGATCAGCCGGCTTTGCGTGCTGGAAACGCGCCGCAACAGCGGCATCGGCCGCGCCCTGCTGGTGGCCGCCGAGGAAGCCGCCCGCGCCTCGGGTATGCGGGAAATCTTCCTCTACGCTCAGACCCACGCCACCAGCTTCTACGAAGGGGCCGGATTCTCGGCGTCCGGAGGGATTTTCATGGACGCCCACATCCCCCACCGCCAGATGTTCAAACTGCTCACCTGAAGCGGCGGTGCCATGGACCTCCGGATCGGCGAAGACAGCACCCTTCACCATCCGTCTTCCGCGACGGCGGCCCTGGCGGCGCTGATCCGCGCCGGCAGGCGTCGCCTGTGGTTGCGCGTGCCCGAGCTGGACGCGCTTAGCAATGACGACCACGTCCTGGACGCGCTCAAAAGCCTCGCACTATCCTCGCCGCGCGCCGATCTGCGCGTGCTGTTCGACGACGCCGGGCGGGCCGTCAAAAACGGCCACGGCCTGATCCACCTGAGCCGCCGCTTACCGTCACGGCTTCAACTGCGCCAGACCCAGGCCGACGATGCGGACCCGCGCCTGTGCTTCGCCATCGCCGACCGCACCGGCCTGTTCGAGGCCCACGGCTGGCCCCGTCCGGAGCGGCTGACTCTATGCGCCCACGCCCTGCCCCTGGGCCCGCGCCGGGCCGATGAGTTCGCCCGCACCTGGAAACGGGGCCGCGCCAACCGGGAGCTGCGCGAACTGCGCCTCTAAGGCATCATTCAGCGTTCGGCGGTCAGCTCCCAAAGCCGGTGGCCGCTGTGCCGGTACTTGTGTTCGAAGTCAGTGAGCGACTCGCCATCGGTCGATAATTCGTTCAGCGACGCCGTCAGGCCCGCCAACGTCAGCGCTTCGCCCATCTCCCGGGCGTACAACTCCCAATTGGTGCGCAACACCAAGGTGCCGCCCAACGCCAACAGATGCGGAAACACCGGATGACCATGCCAGCGGCGTTTCAGGTGAGCGCTTTTGGGCCAGGGATTCGGGTACAGCAGATAGTGCCGCCAGGGCCGCCAGCCTTCCGCTTCCGCCAGGCGCCAGAATCCGGCGCAATCCGTGCGGACCAGCAACAGGTTGGCGGGCGACTCGTCGCGGCGCTCCGCGCGGGCCAAACGATGGGCGGACTGGTCGAGCCCCAGCACCAGGGCCTCCGGGTAACGGCGCGCCAACAATGCCGACGAGCGTCCGGTGCCGCACCCCGAATCCAGAATCAGAGGCCGGTTTGAGCTTCCCACCCAAGCCCGCGCCCGGGCGAAAGCCTCGCGGTCATGATCGCCGAGCGGCGCGCGCCAGGCGTGCGCCAGGTGGCGACGGACCGTGGCTTCCAGTGCGGGGTGGACCCCTTCCTGATTAGTGGTTACCGCCCGACTGTTACCAAACATGCTGTGTCTCGAGAAGGGGCATTATTTAGGACAACTTAATTCACATTTCTGGCCCGCGGCCCACCCCGCCGCGCCGATTCTGGCTACAATTCCGTGCATTACGGAGTTTGCCATTATGCGTTTTTTGTTGGTTTTTTTCTGCCTTTTCCTGATCACCGCCTGCCAGGACAATCCGGCCCCCGACAGCGACTACGAGGACGATTTCCTGCTCGTCGCCCATCAGACCATGACGCCTCTGGACAGCGACTACAGCCAGGACATGAACCTCAAGGCCCTGGTTCGCAACCGTATCGCGGACGGGCCCGACGACGGTCGCTGGATCCGTACCACCCTGCCCTGGCTCCGCCTGGGCAGTGGCGAGCTTGATACCCGCGACCTGGACCGGCTCGGCGAGCGTGCCGAACCGCTGATGAAATTTCTGTCCACCGGTACCCTGAGCCGCGTCGAGGACGGTGAAATCACCGATACGCGGATCGCCGATCAGGCGCTCTACCAGACGCTGGTGGAACGCTTCGGCGACAAGGTGCAGCAACTGCTCGATCAGGCCACCGCCACGGCGGTTCCACTGCCCTCGGATCCGCGCCCCGGCGACACCTGGCACGCCGACGCCGCGCTCTGGGGCCTGCCCAGCGTCACCGCCGACTATGAAGTACTGGGCCGCGACGGCGACCGGGTATTGATCGCCCTCGCTCTGGACGGCGATGGCGTCACCGGCCAGGCGCGCATGATCGCCCGCTGGCCCTCGGGCATGCCCGAAGCGCTGCGCCTGCACAGCACCGTGACCCTGCCGGAGCAGAACGCACGGGTGGAGCAACGCCTGGTGCTGATCAGCCAAAGCCATTACCCCTACCCGGTGCGGGACTGGGATGTGGATCCGATCCAGGCGGAAATGCAGGCGGACTACACCGAGCGCCGGCTGGCCGATCCGTTCTTCATGGAGGCCGGATCGCTGCAACCCCTGCGGGACGCCGGACACGTGAATACCTTGCTCGACAGCCTGGAGGACAGCCTCTTCTATCACGCCGACGCGCATCGCCTGGTCACCACCGGGGACTGGGCGCTGGCCGCGCCGTTGCAACAGCAGACCAGCTTGCACCTCACCGGCCTGTCGGACGACGCGCCGGCGGGCCTGGTCTTGAACCGCCTAGCGGAGTCCGGCGGCTTCTATGGCCTGGCGGAACCGGGCCCGCAGGACCTGGGCCGCGACCTGCTGATTCCCACCCCGAACCACCGGATGCCCGGCGACGAGCCGATCACCGTGAACGGCCAGGCCAGTATCTGGGTGCCTGGGGAAGCCATCACCGTGAGCCAGGGCGATGACCTGCCCGAAGGCACCCGGGTGCTGGAATGGGACGAACGGCGCGTGGACCTGCATCTGGAAAACGAGGGACGGCTGAGCGCCAGACCGTTGGGCGCCGACGGCGAGCCGCTGGACTTCGCGGTGGTGTACCGGGCGCCCAAGCAGGGCAACACCTCCGCCGACACCTTTGTCGAACGCCTGACCCTGGGCGCGCCGCCGGCGGAGGTCAGCCTGCTGACCGAGGCGCCCATCGCGGCGCTGCGGCTGACGCCGCTGCACCGGGAACAGCGGCCGCTGACCTTCACCGTACGGCCACTGCCGGACGAGCCGATCCAGGACCCGGCCGGCGTACGGCACGAGACGTCACCGCTGCCGCCGGTCCCGGAGCGGCTCGACGACCTGCTTGAAGGGATTGAACTGAGCGGCCAGGACCAGAACCGGCTGCGCGTCACCGGTCCGGCGGGGCTGCGCCTGTGCACGCTGACCCCGCAAGACGGCGCCGCCCACCATGGTACGCCACTGCGCTTCACCTGGACCGGCGGCGACCGGGACCGGGGTACCCGGCCCGGCTTCGAGTTGCGCACCGAGGACGACCAGATCCGCTACTTCTACGACCGTAAGATCACTTTCGAGGCGCGCTGCCCCACCCAGGTGGAGACCGTCACCTTGACCCCGGACGCCCCCGGCTGCGCCCGCTTCGAGGAGGACAACGGTGTGGTGCTGGGCGACCACTGCGGCGGCATCGCGCATTTGGACTTCGCCGCCGTCGACGACACCGGCCTGGCGCTGCAGCCGCTCGGCGAGGACGAGAACGGCGTACACCGCTTCTGGGGCCCGGTTAAGGAAGTCCGCTTCCTGCGTGGCCGGGACCCGCAGAGCCAAACTCTGACCGCGGAACTGCCGGAGTTGCCACAATGAAACACCGCTGTTTGCTGGCGCTGGTGCCCCTGCTGCTGATGCTGGCCACCACCGGCCACGCCGAGCGCCGCTATTTCACCCAGTACGACTCACCGGCGAAAGAGCCGGAACAGGCGCTCTACTACGTGGATCTGCCGTTACCGGAAAACCCCGACGGCCACGGCTACTTGTACCGCGCCTATTACCGGGAAAACGACGCGCTCTACGCGGAAGGCGTCCGCGCCGGTGCCGGCAAGGACGCGGACTGGTTCGGTGACTGGCGCTACCTGTATCCGGACGGCGAGATCAAACAGCGCGGCCACAGCGACGACCAGGGCCGCCTCGACGGCGACGTTATCTCGTACTTCGAAAACGGCCGGACCGAAAAGCTCAAGCCCTACACCGCCGGCAAACTGGACGGCATCGAAAAGCGCTACAACGAAGACGGCGACCTGCTGCTTGAGCTGCCCTACCGGGACGGCGCCCGCCACGGCATGCGGATCAATTATTACGGCGAGGGCGGCGGCCCGAAGGGCGGCCAGATATACGAGGAGCGGCGCTATAAAAACGGCGATTACGACAACTTCTACAATCGCTATGACCGCGACGGCCATCGCATCGGTCACGCCGGCTACACCGCCCCCGGCGTGTTCCTGGCCTGGAGCAAAGACAGCGAGGGGCGTTACCGGCGGCGCGAAGCCAGCTTCCAGCGTGACGCCCAGGGCCGCTACCGCAACGATGCGCCGGTCTGGCTGCGGGTGATCGCCGATCACGACGGCGGCGGGCCGCCCGAACGGGTGGTTTTGAGCTATCCCCAGGAAAACAGCGAATGGACCACCGGTTTCAGGAACGGCAGGTTGGTGCGCCTGGAGCATGATGTGGACGGTATTCCCCAGGGGCACCGAATCGTCAGCCAATACGGCGGCGGCCGCGAGGAAGGCCGCATGGTCGACGGCCTGCGCACCGGCACCTGGCGCGGCTACGACGACCAGGACCGTCTGATCTCGGTGTCGCATTTCAAACAGGGCCGATTGGACGGCGAGGTCCGCGAACGCAGCGGCCCGGAACAGCAACGCTGGACCTATAAGCACTACCGGCAAGACAAACAGCATGGTCCCTGGCGCACTGAAAACGCCGACGGCGAGGTGCTGGAATCCGGCCGGTACCGCGATGGCGTGCCGGTCGGCGAATGGCACACCCTGCGTGATTCCGGCGAGCGGGAAACCGCCACCTATGTGGACGGCGAGCTGCACGGCGAGTGGCGCCTGCGTTCCGCCTCCGGGGCGCTGATCGCCGAGCGGCACTACGACCATGGCGACGCCACCGGCACCTGGAAGCGCTTCCAGGACGGCGAGCTGAGCTACCGCGCCACCTTCAAGGACGGTAAACGCCAGGGTGAAGTGTTCGAGATCAGCCTCAACGGCAATTACACTCACGCGCATTTCCAGGCCGGCCGGCTCGACGGCCCTTACCGGGAGACCACGCCGGAGGGCTACCCGCTTGTGCGCGGCCACTACCAGGACGGCAAGCGTCAGGGCCGCTTCGTGGAGTACAACCGCCAGGGCCAGGTAGAACGCATCACCCCCTACCGGCAGGGCCAGGCCCAGGGCGAGGGCTGGATTCGAGACCGTGACGGCCAGTTGCTGCACGCCCGCTGGGAGGAGGGTCGCCGGGTCGCGCCCTAGCGCGGCCCACGGTCCCCGGCGCGGTATTCAGCAGCGGCGGCTTACGGCTATGATGCGGGTTCCAGCCAAATAGGGACTGTCGTGATGCCGTTATTGTCACCGCCTCCGCCCACCTACCGTGATCAACGCCCACCGCTTGCGGGCGCGACCCGCCCTGTCCTGGTGGCGCTCACCCTGCTGGTGGTGCTGTCGCTCTCCGGCACCGCCCGCGCCGACGACATGTCGATCCACGTGATCCAGCGCGCCGACGCCGAGGCCCTGCTGCCGGTGATCCGCCCGCTACTGCCGGAAGGCGGCTACGCCAACGCCTACCAGGGCAAGCTGGTGATCCGCACCGACGACCGTAACTTCGACGAGATACTCGGCGCCCTCGGCGACATGCCCGAGGTGCCGCGCACCGTCACCGTGCAGCTGCGCCGCCAGGGCGACGGCAGCGGCGCCGGCGGCGACATCCGCATCAACGGCCAGAGCGTGCGCGCCGGCGCCAACACCGTCACCACCCGCCGCCAGGACCGCTACAGCATCAACACGCTGTCCGGCCACCCGGCGGGCATCAGCCAGGGCAGCCTGGTGGCCCTCACCGGCACCCAGTTTCCGGCCCTGCTGGCGCTCAAGCAGGGCATCGATATCACCCCGGTGATCACCAGCGACGGCCGGGTACGCCTGACCATCGAACAACGTTTTGACGAACCCGCCGGCCGCCGGAGCGCCCGCACCCAGCAAGCCAGCAGTACCCTGGTGGTCACTCCCGGGCAGTGGCAGCCGCTCGGGCAGATCAGCGTCAGTGAAAGTCAGTCATCAGCCGGGCTGAGCGGCACCAGCACCCGCAGCGACCGCTTCGCCCTGCCCCTGGAGGTCAAGGTGGAAGTGGCCGGCGAATAAAGCGAATTGTAGGAGCGGGCGAGGCCCGCTCCTACAAGTGCGCTCCCACAAACAAAAAAGCCCGGCGCAAGGCCGGGCTTTTTCGTGGTGCTGCAAGCGTCGCGGAAGGATCAGCCGCGCTGGGCTTTCAGCTCCAGGCGGCGGCGGTGCAGGACCGGCTCGGTGTAGCCGCTGGGCTGCGCGGTGCCCTCGAACACCAGATCGCAGGAGGCCTTGAAGGCCAGGCTACCGTCGAAGTCGTCCGACATATTGGTGTAGGTCGGGTCGCCGGCGTTCTGCTCGTCCACCACCTTGGCCATGCGCTTCATGGTCTCCATCACCTGGTTCTTTTCGACCACGCCGTGGTGCAACCAGTTGGCGATGTGCTGGCTGGAAATGCGGCAGGTGGCGCGGTCTTCCATCAGGCCCACGTTATTGATGTCGGGCACCTTGGAGCAGCCCACGCCCTGGTCGATCCAGCGCACCACGTAACCGAGGATGCCCTGGGCGTTGTTGTCCAGTTCCTGCTGAATATCGGCATCGCTCAGTTCGCGGTCGAGCAGCGGGATGGTGAGGATGTCGTCCAGGGACGCGCGGCCACGGCCGGCGATCTGGTCCTGCACGTCCTGCACGTTGATTTCATGGTAGTGCGTGGCGTGCAGAGTGGCGGCGGTGGGCGACGGCACCCAGGCGCAGTTGGCGCCGGCTTTCGGATGGCCGGCCTTGGTGGCCATCATTTCCGCCATTTCGTCCGGCTTGGGCCACATGCCCTTGCCGATCTGGGCGACGCCCTTGAGGCCGCATTCCAGGCCGATGTCCACGTTCCAGTTTTCGTAGGCGTTGATCCACGGCAGACCTTTCATGTCGCCTTTGCGCGCCATCGGGCCGGCTTCCATGGAGGTGTGAATTTCGTCACCGGTGCGGTCCAGGAAGCCGGTGTTGATAAAGATCACGCGATCCTTGGCTTCGCGAATGCACGCCTTCAGGTTGATCGTGGTGCGGCGCTCTTCGTCCATGATGCCGATCTTCAGGGTGTTCTCGGGCAGGCCCAGGGCATCCTCGACACGCTCGAACAGCGTCACCGCGAAGGCCACTTCCTCGGGGCCGTGCATTTTCGGCTTCACGATATACACGGAGCCGGTGCGGCTGTTGCGCGGGCCCTCGCTCTTCTTCAGGTCGTGCATGGCCGCCAGCACGGTGACCATGGCGTCCATGATGCCCTCCGGGATTTCCTCGCCGTTGTAGAGGATCGCCGGGTTGGTCATCAGGTGGCCCACATTGCGCACCAGCTGCAGGGAGCGGCCCTGCAGAGTCAGGGTGGAGCCGTCCAGGGCGGTGTACTCGCGGTCCGGGTGGAGATCACGGGTCACACGCTGGCCGCCCTTCTCGAAGCTCTCGCTCAGGTCGCCTTTCATCAGGCCCAGCCAGTTGCGGTACACCTCGACCTTCTCCTCGGCGTCCACCGCGGCCACGGAATCCTCACAGTCCTGAATCGTGGTGATGGCGGACTCCATCAGCACGTCCTTCACGTGGGCCGGGTCCTCGGCGCCGATCGGGTGCTGATCGTCGATTTGGATTTCCGCGTGCAGATTGTTGTGCTTGAGCAGCACACCGTCCGGGTTACCCGCGTCGCCACGGTAGCCCTGAAGCTGGCTTGCGTCCTTCAGGCCGCTGTCGCCGTCCTTCAGACGCACCACCAGTTTGCCGTCGACAATGGCGTAGCCGGTGCTGTCCTTGTGCGAGCCGTTGGCCAGCGGGAAATACTGGTCCAGGAAGTCGCGGGCCCAGGCAATCACTTTGTCGCCGCGCTTGGGATTGTAGGCGCCGCCCTTCTCGGCCCCACCTTCATCGGAAATCATATCGGTGCCGTAGAGGGCGTCATAGAGACTGCCCCAGCGGGCGTTGGCCGCGTTCAGGGCGAAGCGCGCGTTGCGCACCGGCACCACCAGCTGGGGACCGGCGATATGGGCGATTTCCTCGTCCACATTGGCGGTCCCCACTTTGAAGTCTTCGCCTTCCGGCAGCAGGTAGTCGATTTCCTTGAGGAAATCCTTGTACTCATTCAGATCGATCTTCGCGCCCTTGCGCTCCAGGTGCCAGGCGTCGATCGTTTTCTGGATCTCGTCACGCTTGGCCAGCAGGGCCTTATTGCGCGGCGCCAGATCGGCCAGGATGGTTTCCAGCTGCGTCCAGAAATGATCCGGCTCCACACCGGTACCGGGAGCGATCTCGTTGGCTACCAGGTCGTGGAGTTCGGCGGCAATCTCAAGGCCACCTTTTTTGATTCGATCGGTCATGTGCTCCTACCTTTCAGGTCGAGAGTGCGAAGAGAGAGGGCCGGGGCGGCGGACGGCCACCCTGCCGGCCACGGGGCGGGGCGTATTTTAGCGGAAACGACGGCGCGAATCATGTGGCGCGCGCGGCTGGCCGGTCACCTGGTGGCCCGGGCGGCTAATTCCGTGATTCTCAGCCGCATGGCCCCCTAGCCGAACAGGTTGACCACATCCAGGCGGTGGGCGCCGGCGCCGCCCTGATTCTGACCTTGTTCCAGGTGCTCGAAGTCGAACAGGCTGGTATCGGCCAGTTGCGAGGGGGCGATGTTCTGGATCGAGGAGAAAATACTCTCCACCCGGCCCGGGTGTTCCTTGTCCCAGCGCTTGAGCATGTCTTTCACCGCCTGGCGTTGCAGGTTCTCCTGGGAGCCACACAGGTTGCAGGGAATGATCGGATACTGCTTGTAGCGGGCGAACTCGATAATGTCCTTCTCGCGGCAATAAGCCAGCGGACGGATCACCACGTTGCGGTTGTCGTCACTGCGCAACTTTGGCGGCATGGCTTTCATCTTGCCGCCGAAGAACATATTCAGGAACAGCGTTTCCACGATGTCGTCCCGGTGGTGCCCCAGGGCGATCTTGTTGGCGCCGATTTCCTCGGCGAAGCCGTAGAGACTGCCGCGCCGCAGCCGTGAACACAGCCCACAGGTGGTTTTACCCTCCGGCACCTTCTCCTTAACGATGGAATAGGTGTCTTTCTCCAGGATGTGGTAGTTCACCCCTTCCTTTTCCAGATACTCCGGCAGCACGTGCTCCGGGAAGCCGGGCTGTTTCTGGTCCAGGTTCACCGCCACCAGCTCGAAATCCACCGGCGCCGAATGCTGCAGATTGCGCAGAATCTCCAGCATGGTGTAGGAATCCTTGCCACCGGACAGGCATACCATCACCTTGTCGCCGTCCTGAATCATATTGAAATCGGCGATCGCCCGACCGGTCTCGCGGCGCAGCTTCTTCTGCAGCTTGTTGAGACGGGTGCGGTGCTTGGCGTCCATTTGGGTATCGGCGAAGGTGTCGGCGGTGCTCATAGTCGGCTGTCGGATAACGGAGAAGGAATGATGGAAAAGGCTCAGGTCACCTTGACCTTGCGGATCACGCGACGATACAGGGCCGGTGACCAGCGTTTCAAATAGAGCCCGGCCCCCTCGCGGCCGGCGATGATAACCTGATCGCGGCCGCGCTGCACGGCCTCCACCAGACGCCGGGCGCACAGGCCCGCGTCCATGCCGTTGGCCTGCAACTCGTCCATGCGGCCCTGGGCGCTGCCGTCGGCGGTGAGCGCGTTGACCGACACCTGGGTGCGGATAAAGCCCGGCAGCACCAGGGTCACGCGCACGCCGTTGTCGAATTCCTCCGCGCGCAAGGCCTCGAAGAAGCCGTGCAGGGCGTGCTTGCTGGCGCTGTAGGCGGAGCGTTTGGGGGTGGGCAGCTCACCCACCAGCGAGGTCACCACCACGAAGCGGCCGCCGCCCTGGCGGACAAAGGCCGGCAGCACTGCCTTGGTGAGCGCCACGGCGCCGAAGTAGTTCACCTCCATGATGCGCCGGTCCACCGCCATGTCGGTGTCGCGCACCAGCGAGCGCTGGGAGATGCCGCCGTTGTGCACCACCTGGTCGAGCCGGCCGAAATGCCGCAGCACCGTTTCCGTGGCCGGCGCCATGGCTTCCTGGTCGGTCAGGTCCAGCGGCAGCACCAGATGCTCGTCGGCGTTGACCAGCCCGGCCCGCACCCGCTCCAGCTCGTCGCGGCGGCGCGCCGAGAGCACCAGTTTGGCGCCGTAACGGGCGTATTCGGAAGCCACCGCTTCACCGATGCCGGACGAGGCACCGGTGATCCAGATCACCTGATCGGCCAGTGATGACGACATACCGGACTCCTGTAAGGGAACATTGAATGCGTATCAATGTTCCGCATGCTAGCAGATCGGCCGGCCGCCGCGACTCATTTCAATTCCCGGGAGGACAACCCCAGCAAATGGCGGGCGACGATCAGTTGCTGGATTTGCTGGGTACCCTCGAAGATGTCGATGATCTTGGAATCCCGGGCCAGCTTCTCCAGCAGGTAGCGCTCGGAGTAGCCCAGCTCGCCGCACAGCGCCACGCACTGGAGCGTCACCTCGTTGCCCATGCGCCCGGCCTTGGCCTTGCACATGGAGGCCTCCTTGGAATTGGCCTGGCCGTTGTCCGCCATCCAGGCCGCCTTGTAGGTCATCAAACGGGCCGCGTCCAGGTCCGCCTCCAGGCGGTAAAGCGCCAGCTCGATAGCACTGGAGTTATAAGGTGATTTCGAGAAATCCGCCTTAACCCCTTCTTTTTCCAGAATTTCCGTGGTGATTTCCAGCGCCGCGCGGGCCACGCCCAGGGCCATGGCGGCGACCATCGGCCGGGTGTTGTCGAAGGTCTGCATGACGCCGCCGAAGGCCTTCTTGCGCGCCGCTTCGGTGTCGGCGATCTCCGCCGAGCCGAGCACATGGTCCGCCGGGATGCGGCAATCGCTGAGCGCCAGGGCGGCGGTGTCGGAGATGCGCAGACCCATCTTGTCTTCCACCCGCACCAGCTGCATGCCCGGGTTGTCACGGGGCACGATGAACGACTTGATCGCCGCCTTGCCCAGCGACTTGTCCAGCGTCGCCCACACCACCACGGCGTCGCAGCGCTGGCCGCCGGTGCAGTAGATCTTCTCACCGTTGAGCACCCACTCGTCGCCGTCACGGCGGGCGGTGGTGCTGATCGCCGCCGAGTCGGAGCCGGCGCCCGGCTCGGTGATCGCCATGGCGCAATAGAGCTTGCCGTACTGCTCTTTCTGCTCCGGTGTGCCGACCGCCTGGATCGCCGCGTTGCCGAGCCCGGAGGCCGGCAGGGACAGCATCAGGCCGGTATCGCCCCAGCACATCTCCTCGACGCTGACGATGCCCATCAGGTTGCTGCCGTTCTTGACCGCATCCGGATCGGCCTCCGCCTTGTCGCCTTTGCCGCCGCCCCGGGGGCGGCCGGCGGCGATCATCTGCGCCAGCGGTTTGAGCTCCGCCGGGGTGTCGCCGTGCTCAATGCGGTCGTACTTGCGGGAAATCGGCCGGAACCCCTGCTCGGCGAGCTGATGGGTCATGTTCTGGAGATTTTTCAGGGACTTGGGCAGTTCAAAATTGATCATGGAATCTCTCCTTACACCATCAGCGCGCCGTGCAGGGCCGACAGGCCACGCAGGTTCCGGTAGTACATTTCCAGTGGGTAATCGCGCACGAAGCCGGCCCCGCCGAACACCTGCACGCCGTCGGTGGCGATGCGCATGGCTTTTTCCATGCTCTGCAGAAACGCCAGATAAGCCTCGCGCTGGAACGGCAGGCCCTGCTCCGCACGGCTGGCGGCCCGCCAGGTGAGAAGACGCATGCCTTCGATCTCGATGCCCATGTCGGCGATCATGAACGCCACCGATTGACGGCGGGCGATGGCTTCACCGAACGCCTTGCGCTCCAGGGCGTAGGGCACGCACTGCTCCAGCACCGCCTGGCAGCACCCGGTGGCCAGCGCCGCCAGCCCGATCCGGGAAAGACTCACCAGCCGCTCCAGATCGAAGTTGGCGAGGCGCTGCGCGGCCGGCACCCGCACCCCTTCCAGGGTCAGGGTACCCGGCTCGGCGCTGCGCAGGCCCATGTAATCCTGCCGCGCCCGGCTCAGGCCGTCGCTGTCCGCCTCGACAATGAACGCCGCCGGGCCGTCGTCGGCGGCGGCCACCACCAGGAACAGCTGGCACTGCTCGACCAGCGGAATCAGGCATTTTTCACCGTCCAGGATATAATCGTCGCCGTCCCGACGGGCACTGGTGCGCGGGTCGCCGGGCTCGAAGGTGGCGCGCGGCTCCGCCAATGCCACCGCCGCCGGCACCGGCTCTTCGCTGGCAAAACGCGGCAGCCAGGCTTCGTGCTGGGCGTCGTCGCCAAAATCGAGCAGCGCGTTGACCACGCCCAGGGGGGCCAGCGCCGCCAGGCTCTGGCTCAGGTCGCCTTCCCCAAGGTCCTCGCAGGCGAGCACGTTGCCCATCGGCGAGCGCGGCAGCCCGGCGCCGCCCAGGGCTTCGGGCAG
The DNA here is from genome assembly GCA_017794945.1 of Alcanivorax sp. Lineage (GTDB taxonomy): Bacteria > Pseudomonadota > Gammaproteobacteria > Pseudomonadales > Alcanivoracaceae > Alloalcanivorax. The sequence continues at coordinate 3,043,784 of CP051239.1, read as the reverse complement.
GCTCATCAAGGTCAGCCCGAAGCCGGCGATGCCCGCCAGCACCTGGGGATCGGCGGTCGCCGCCTCGTCGGCGGCACGGGCGCCGGGGGCCAGTGTTTGCGAGGCAAAGCGGCGCATACCTTCGCGGCTGATGCGCTGCTCCTCGGACAATCTCAGATCGATAGGCAAATCGGTGGACATGGCATCCTCATAAAACCAATCAAACGTTTGTTTAACTCGACGAGTCTGGCACTATTTCGGTGTGACCGGCAAGTCATACCCTTGCTTTGGTACCAGCAGAGACTAAAGTGTGACCTGTGACACAATGATAAAGTATGAGATGCAGCGTTCATCTCAGGGGCCGGACACCTTGAGAAGCAGCCAGGGCGGCAAAAACCAGGCGGGCCTTTGCATTGAATAACAACATGAAGCGGGTTCTTTCCCACCGTCCCGAGCGGGCCCTGCGGCTGCGCCGGCAACTCATGGCCATCTACTCCTACCTGCTGCTTTGGGCCGGCACCGTGGTAGGCGTGGAAATCGCCGCCTTCGATCCGCGCACGCCCCATCTGCTGATCTTCGGCAGCCTGTTCACCGCCAATCTGTTGGTGTTCGTGTTGGTGCGCAGCGGCTTCACCGAGCGTTTCACGGACCCCAGCCTGACCATGGTGCAGATGTTCGCCGGAATCCTGGTAATCACTCTGCTGCTCTACTACGCCCGCGAGCTGCGCGGCGCCCTGCTCAGTCTCTACCTGATCATGATGACGTTCGGCGTGTTCTCCCTGGATCGCCGCCAGCAAATCGTGATGGCGGTGATCGCCCAACTGTCGTTCACGGTGCTGCTGGTCTATGAGTGGGTGCAGTTGCCGCTGACCCAGATTCTTGCCCTGTCGTTGAGCCAGTGGGGCGTGCTGGCGCTGATCCTCGCCTGGTTCGTTTACATGGGCGGCTATATTCACAACCTCCAGCAGCGCTTCCGCGCCCAGCGTGAATCCCTGCGCCAGGCCCACGACCGGCTGGCCAGCATCGCCATCCGCGACGAACTCACCGACCTGTTCAACCGCCGCCATTTCCTTGAACGGCTGGAGGAGGAGCTTTCCCGCACCGACCGCGAGCACATCCCTCTGCATATCGCGTTGGTGGACCTGGATCACTTCAAGCGCATCAACGACACCTACGGCCACCCCGCCGGTGACGAAGTCCTGAAGCGTTTCGCCGCGCTTGCCAGCCAGTGTTTGCGGCGTTCGGACCTGGTCGCCCGCTACGGCGGTGAAGAATTCGTGGTGCTGTTCCCGCAATCCGACCACGCGGATTGCGAGGCGGCCCTGACCCGCCTGAAGGAAAAGTTCGCCGAGCAACGCTATGATTTCGATCCGTCGCTACGGATCACCCTGTCCTGCGGTCTGGCCGGCCATTACTGGGGCGAGTCGGCGCTGGCGTTTATCGAACGGGCCGACCAGGCGCTCTATCAGGCCAAAGCCGCGGGCCGTGACACCCTGCGCAGCAGTTGCGCGCGGGCGCCGGTTTCAGGGGCGTCGGCAAGCGGGTATCCTTGCCGTCCCAATTAACGGCAGCGGCGACAGTATGAGCGGAATTTCCAACCCCCACCTGAAACACACCGTGGAAACCTACTTCGCCGGCCAAGGTGAAGAAGCGCCCTCCTGGGTGGAAACCCACGGCCTGATTTGCGCCTTTACCGTGGGTCCCTATGACGGCCCGGCGGATTTCGGCGCGGCGCTTGAGATGTCCTTGCCGGAAGCGGTGGCCGGCGCGCTGGACGAGCTGCGCGGCCGCCTGCTCACGGACACCCTGGGCGGCGAGCGCATCACCCTGCCCTGCCTGCTCGACCCCTACCGCGAGGACGACGGCGCCGACCTGGCGTCCTGGTGCGCCGGTTTCCTGAGCGGCATGCTGCTGCATGAAGAGCGCTGGCACAGCGACGAAGACGACGACCCCATGGCCACCTGGCTGCTGCCCATGCTGTTGATCTCCGGTGTCGACGACGACCCGGCCCTCGATGAAGTCTGGAACGACAGCCAGCTGGTGCGGCAAATGGCCAACGGCATCCCCGACGTGCTGGAAGAAATGATGCTGCACTTCCAGGGACCGGACGGCCCTCAAGGCTGAGGCCGGCCTGTAGGAGCGGGCCCAGCCCGCGAAAGGGAGCGAAGCTCCCGGCAGGATCCCAAAGGCCTGGTTAATCGCGCATAAGAACCCTCTCTGGTATCCCGCCGGCCGGCTTTGCCGCCCTTTCGCTTGCAAGCAAGCTCCCACAAATCCGGCTTCGTAGAACTGCCCCGCGACAGCGATAACCCTTGAGGTCGAGTTTTCCTCGGCGCGCGATCATCAGTCCGTTTTGATCGATAAATGGCTGATATCCGGCACCACGGCTTCGCGCTCCTGTTTGAGCGGATCCAAGTCAGCGCCCGGCTCGGCCATTGAAAGATGACTGATATCCGGCGCCAACGCTGGCTGACCACGCTCTGAAGTGTCCAGGTCGGCCCCCACCGGCGCCACCTCAAAGGCGCCGCTGAAACCGGTGCCGCCGGTGCGGATGGTACCCACCGTCTCGATCTCTCCATCCCGATGCTCGGTCGCCGCCGGCGCCGGGACGGCTGATGCCACCGCCTCCTGGCGTGCCGGCTCGGCGCGCTCCGGCTCCGCCGCCGGCGCGGCGGGCGTGGCTTCACCGTTCACCGGCAGCAGCTCGCAGCGGGCACCGGCCTGCCGCAGGGCGACCTGGAATTTGCGCGCCGTGGTTTCGTCCACGTCCTTTTTCACCACCCGCGGTTTACCACTGACCAGCAAGGCGGCCTTCTCTTCCGGCATTTTGAACAGGCGCGCCAGGTTCGCCGCCACCCGGGCGGCGTCGGCGCCGCCCATCAGCTCACCGGTCAGGCGTACATGGTATCGGTTATCGTCACTCATAAGGTCTCGCTTCCTGCCGGCTAGGGTTCAGCGCCATTGCGCGGCGGCGTACTCCGCCAGCGCGGCAATGGTGCGCGACGGGTTCAGGCCCAGGGAGCCGGGCACCGTGGCGCCGTCGACCACGAACAACTGAGGATAATTGAACACCTCACCGGCGTGATTGACCACACCCTGTTTCTCGGTATCGGCCATATTGCACCCGCCCAGCGGGTGCGGCGTGATCAGGTTCTTGAACCATCGCCAGGTGGCCGGCGTATTGGCGCGCCCGCCGGTGACTTCGGTGAGCGCCAGATGGCGGTCCGCCAGCCCCTGCACCGCCTTCTCCGCCTTACGGTAGTCCCAGCTCAAGCGCAGGCGGTCACGCTTCCAGGGCGCGTACCAGCGGCGCCCGAGATAGAAGCGGCCACCCGGCTCGTCACGGGCCTGCCCGAACCAGGGCATCATGTTTTCGAACGGGGTGTTGTCGCGGCGGTATTCCAGCAGCGCCGCGGCCAGCCGGGTACGGGCCAGCTTGGGGTGTTTGCCGGCGTGGCGCAGCAGATTGCCGAGCACATCGGGAAGACCGCCATCCTCCACGAAATAGCGGGCCCCGCCATCGCTACCGTCCAGGTAATCAATGGCGGACGTGATGGTCGGCCCCCGGCTCGGCGCCAGCTGCCGGTCGGGATAAAACGCCGGGGTGAAAAAATCGCCGTTGCTGGTCCAGCCCCGGCCCAGCGCCCGGCTCAGCCTGGGCAGGGTCTTGTACTGGTCGCGGCAGCGCAACAGCAACTCGGTCGAGCCGACACTGCCGGCGGCGACGATCACCTTGTCGGCGCGAATCAGCCGCCAGGCGCGGGCGTCCAGGTCGTTGGCGCCCACCTCGTAGCCGCCCCCCTGGAGAGGTCGGATCCAGCGCACGTGGTGTAGCGGCCGAATTTCCGCCCCTTGCTCCTCGGCGCGGGCCAGATAGTTGAGATCCAGGGTGTTCTTGGCCCGCACCGGGCAGCCCAGGTCGCAATTGCCGCAGTGGACGCAGGTGCCCTGCGTGCGTCCCTGGGCGTTGGTCCAGGTCTTGCTGCGCCCATAGCTGTAGGCGTTGTCCAGACCGTCGTGCCAGTCCGGGTCGAAGCTGACCGCCTGGGGCACCACGCGGAAACGATGCCGCTGGCCGAGCTTGTCGGCGGCCTCGTGCATCAGGCGGGTACGCGGGGTCCACTGGTGGTCCGGCAGGGTCTGCACATTGAGCATTTCACCGCTGACCCGGAAATGCTCACGCAGGGTGTCGAAGCGGATCGCTTCCGGCCAGCCGCGCTCGAACACTTCCGGCGGCGGCGCCACGCTGACATTGGCGTAGATCAGCGAGCCACCGCCGACCCCCGCGCCCAGCGCCACGCTCATATCACCGAAGTACCGGAAATCCAGCCAGCCGTTCTGCTGCTCCGGCTCGTCCTCGTCCCACAGCCAATCGCGCTGGCTGACGCTGGGGTAATCCTCCGGCAGCCAGCGCCGGCCCCGCTCCAGCACCACCACCTTGTCCCCTTTTTCCGCCAGCCGGCAGGCCATCACGGCACCGCCAAAGCCGCTGCCAATAATCAGCGTGCTTACCCTTTCCATGGTTTATCCCCCGTGTACCCGTACGGGTACCAGTGCTTTTTTATGCACCATAATTCGGTCACCGCGCCTTGTCCACGCGGCGGTGGTCACCGAACCGTCACCGCCCTGTCACCGGCGCGTCCCCAACGCCGACCTAGGCTGCCCGTACCGATCAAGGGACAACCTTCACGGGAGAAAGCCATGCACGCGGATCTGTTGATACTGGCCCTGGCCGTGGTGTTCGCCGCCGTCTATCGGGTGCTGTTCCGGGAGCTGCCCCGCGAACGCTGGCAGTTCGTCGCATCCCTGCCCCTGGCGAAGAATAGCGACGGCTCCTGGCGCGGCCTCAACCTCACCTTCTACGGGCTGTTCACCGGCCTCGCCGGCGGCCTGGGGGTGGCCACCTTCATCGTGCTCACCGGCGCCTCCGGGGTGCCGCTGACCATCGCCCTGGGGCTCACCGCCGGGGTACTCGCCATCTGCCTGCCGGCGGCCAAGATCATCGCCAGCGTGGTGGAAAAGAACCGCCATGGCTTCACCGTCGGCGGCGCCAGCTTCATCGGTATCCTGCTGGCGCCGCTGCTGCTGTGGGGCGCCGACGCCATCGCCCGCGCCACTTGGCAAACCGCCCTGCCGATCATGCCACTGCTCGCCGCCATGGCGATCGCCTATGTGCTCGGCGAAGGCGTCGGCCGCCTGGCCTGCATCAGCTTCGGCTGTTGCTATGGCAAGCCGGTGCACCTGGCGCCGCGCTGGGCGAAGGGCTGCTTCGGTCGCCTGCACCATGTGTTTCTGGGCAAAACCAAGAAGATCGCCTTCGCCGGCGACATGGAGGCGGTCCGCGTGGTGCCGATCCAGGCGCTCACCTGCGTACTGCACACCGCCCTGGCGCTATTCTGCGCCAGCCTGTTCTTCCACGGCCTGTTCGCGGCGGCGTTCGCGCTGGCCCTGGTGGGCAGCCAGCTGTGGCGGGTCTACTCGGAATTCCTGCGCGCCGACTATCGCGGCGGCAGCCGCCGCTTCTCGGTCTACCAGAGCATGGCGCTGCTGGCCGCCGGCTATGGCGTGCTGATCAGCCTGCTGCTGCCGGCCACGCCAGCGGCCACCCCTTCCCTGGCAGCCGGCCTGGAGGCCCTGTGGCGCCCGGGCGTGATTCTCAGCCTGCAGCTGATCACCCTGGGCATGTTCTTCTTCTCCGGCACCAGCACCATCACCACCGGCGAACTGCGCTTCGGCCTGGCCCCCGACTGGCGCGGCCAGGCCGGCTGCCACCCCGAACCGCGCAAAGACCCCACCCCTGCCACCGAATCGAGCGTCTAAGAAGACCCGGGGCGGCTTCTCCAGCGGGGGGCGCGGGTCTGTGTTCCGCCCTTCCGGGAACGCCGTGAATATGTCCCTGTAGGCTCCCTGTCGAACGTCCTGTTCTCCAGGGTCCCGGAAGGGCGGAACACAGACCCGCTCCGGAGTAGATTCCGGCGCCACGGGTCATCGCCGGTGCCGAACCTTTCTACAGAGCTGGAGTTGTAGGAGCGGGCCTTGCTTCGTAGCCGACCGTGGCGGCGAATCTTCAAAGGAGCGCCGGGTTCGGGTATGTCCGTCCAGGACCGTGTTTGGCCAGGGACGGCCAAACGCGAGCCTACAGGGACGTACTCGTGGCGTGTCCTGGACGGACATACCCGAACCCGGCGCGGTCTTTCTGGAGGGAAAGCCCAGGTAGAACGACTCAATCCAGGGAAGGATCGCTATCAGCGTGCTGATCGACACCCAGATGACGGGTGCCCCGCTGCCGGGCCAGCTCGATCTGCTTCTGGCGCTCGGCGAAGCGCGCCTTCTGCTCCGCCGACGATTCGTGGTAACAGCGCGGGCAGGACACGCCCTTTTGGTACAACGGCGAGGCCTTGTCGTCCTCGCTAATTGGCCGCCGGCAGGCGTGGCACTGGTCATAGCCACCCGGCTTGAGCTGCTGGTCGACGGTGACGCGCTCATCGAACACGAAGCACTCGCCCCGCCACAGCGACGCCTCCGGCGGCGTCTCCTCCAGGTACTTCAGAATCCCGCCCTTGAGGTGGTAGACCTCCTCGAAGCCCTGCTCGCGCAGGTAGGCGGTGGACTTCTCGCAGCGAATACCGCCGGTGCAGAACATCGCCACTTTCTTGTGCTTGGCGGGGTCCAGGTGCTGCTTCACATACTCCGGGAATTCCCGGAACGCCTTGGTGTTGGGATTGACCGCGCCCTGGAAGGTGCCCACTTCGTACTCGTAGTCGTTGCGGGTATCGATCACCAGGGTTTCCGGATCGGCGATCACCCGGTTCCACTCCTCGGCTTCCAGGTAGGTACCCCGGTTGGCGTTGGGGTCGAGATCTTCCACGCCCATGGTGACGATCTCCTTCTTGAGCTTCACCTTGGTGCGCAGGAAAGGGTGCTCGGCGGCGAAGGACTCCTTGTATTCCATGTCCTGGAACCGGGGGTCCGCGCGCAGCCAGCCGACGATCGCGTCGACATCGTCGCGGGCGCCGGAGATGGTGCCGTTGATGCCTTCATGGGCCAGCAACAGGGTGCCGCGCACGTCACGCTCGAGCATCGCCGCCAGCAGCGGCTCACGCAGGGCCTGGTAGTCGTCGAGGCGGGTAAAGCGGTACAAGGCCGCCACCACGATGGGCCCCTCGCCGTGGTGCGGGGCCGGACTCATCGCGCCTTCTCCTTGGCCTGGCCGTCGCCGCCCCGGCAGTCCGGGGAATCGGCCACGTCGCCGCCCTGGGCGCGCCACTCCTCCGGCGTGAACAGATGCAGGGCGAGCGCGTGCACCGGCCCTTTCATCTCCTCGGCCAGCGCCTGGTAGACGGTCTGGTGGCGCCGCACCGGCATCTGGCCCTGGAAGGCGTCGGACACCAGCACCAGTTTGAAGTGGGTTTCCGAGTTGGCCGGCACATTGTGCCGGTGGCTTTCGTTTTCCAGTTCCAGGTGCGCGACCGGCAGGGCGTCGCGCACTTTGCTTTCAATGGCCTCGGCCACGGACATCGGGGTACTCCTGAGGGGTGACAGGGCCGCTATTTTACGCGCCCTGGCCCGGTTTTGCAGTCCCCGGCACGGGAATGATGTCCGCCCACAGGGCTTCGCCGTCCGCGTCCAGCAAGGCGGCGTCGGCGTCGCCGGGGCCGAACTGGCGCACCCGGCGGGTGCCCTTCCAGGCCGGCCCCCGCACCGCCCGCCCGTGGGCGAAATCCCCCCAGACTTTCTGTACCTCGGCGGCCAGAGCGCGGGCCGGTTCGCCGCCGCCGGTGAAGAACATGCCCGCCGGGGTGTCGGTGACGCCGAACACGAACGGCACGTCGATCACATGGCAGGCGCCCATGGGCACGCCGAACTGCTGGCTGGTCCAGGTGAACTGGAAGCCCCGGGTGTCGTCCCGGTGGGCGGCCTGGGCGTCGAGCAGCCGCAGGGTGGGCACTCGGAAAAGGCGGTCGGTCTCCATGGCCGAGAACCAGTCCATGTTGCTGCGTTGCGGGTCCGGGGTGACGGTGCGCTGGTAGTAGCTGAGCGCCTGCTGGCCGTGCCGCGGCAGCGCGCGCTGGAAGCGGCGCAGGATTTCCGCCTCGTCGAAGCGGCGCAATTCCTCCACCGAGGGGAAGCCGGCCATCGGACCGGCGTACTGGAAGAAGTGGTATTCGTCGCGGCAGACGCTGGCCATCAGGGCGATATCGCGGGCCTCGCCGTCGGCGATGGCGTCCACCGGCAGGCGCGGCAACAGGTCGCCGTCCACCATCGGTTGGAAGTTCATCGCGAATTGCGGCGTGGTATCGCGCAGGCCCCGGTTGACCAGGGTGCGCAGGGCCTGGTTCTGGGCGGCGATCCAGGCTTTCGGGTCGGCCTGGCGCAGTTTGTCGGCGGCGCTGCCGTCCCCCGGCAGAGCCTCGACGAAGGCGCGGGTGACCTTGGCCACCTCTTCCGGGGCGAGCGCGAAGTCGCCGGCGCCGGATTGCACGATGGCGCCCTGGAACAGGGGCCGGGCGCGGGGCGTGGCCATCAGGGTGGCGACACTGAAGCCGCCGGCGGATTCGCCGAACAGGGTGACCCGGTCGGGCCGGCCGCCGAACGCCTCGATGTGCCGGTTGACCCATTCCAGCGCCGCCACCTGGTCGCGCAGGCCCAGGTTGCTGTCCGCCTCCAGCTCCGCGGCGATGGCGGCGAAGTCGGCGAACCCGTGGGCGCCCAACCGGTAGGCGGCGTGCACCACCACCACCTTCTGGCTGGCCGCCAGGGCGGCGCCGTTATACAGCGGCTGGGACACCGAACCGGCGATATAGCCGCCACCGTGGTACCAGAGCATCACCGGGAAGGGGCCCTCCCCCTCCGGCACCCAGATATTCAGGTACAGGCAGTCCTCCCCGGAGTCTTCCACGCCCATCAGCGGGTTTTTGACCTGCAGCGAGGGCAACGGATAGCGGTCCGCGTTGACGCTCCGGTCGCTGTCCGGCAACGGGCGTGGCGCCTTGAAGCGCAGCTCGCCCACCGGCGGCAACGCGAACGGCACGCCCCGGAATTCCACCACGCCGTCACCGGCGAGGCCCTGATACCCACCCTGGGGAAGCTCTACCTTCATGCACACTCTCCCGCTGTGTCCCGGCTCGGCGGAACACTTTGTTTAATTGTCGGACAACAAAAGATACCCGAAATGCCGGGTTGCTTACCATCACTGCCACTGATGTTGGATAGGGAGACCCTTACTCATGAGCAACACACAAGCAAACCCCGAATCCCCGGCCACTACCCGGAACGCGAAGCTGTCCGATTTAAGCACGGAAATCAGCAACACGGCGGACAAGCTTAGCAAAGCGGCCCAGGGCGCGGTGACCCGGCTCAGCGAATCCGGTAACGAATTCTTTCAGGAGCTGATCAAAAGCGGCGAATCCCTGCGCGCCAAAGCCGGCAAGAGCAGCGATGCGGAACAGTGGCGCGCGCGCCTGGCCCATACCCTTGGCCTGCCGACCCGCGACGAAATGGACGCGCTCAACAAGAAACTCGACCGCATCAACCGCAAGGTCAACAAACTGGCCCGCGAACAGAAAGCAAGCTGATTCCCCTGACCGGGCTCCCGGCCCGGTCGGTTTCCCGTCATTGACTGCCCGGCGTCAATCACGTTGACTTCTCAGGCGGCGGCGCTTGCACCCGTGCCGTTCGCCCAGTGTCGATAACAACCACCTTGACGACAAAGACAACGCCGGCCTATGTCTGATTCCAACCCTGCTTCCCTGCATTCGCTCACCGTGGCGTCGTTCTGGGTCGAGTACTTGCTCGATGCCGCCCTGCACGCCGGGGTGGACCTCAGCGATGCCCTGGTGCGGCTGGGTGTCAGTGAGGCGGAGCTGGAATCCCCCCGTGCCCGGGTGCCCTTGAAGGTGGAAAACAGGCTTTTCGAGCTGGCCCTGGAGGGCAGCGGCGACCCCTTGTTCGGACTGCACATGGGCGAATGCATCCGGCCGCGCTTCATGGGCGAGCTGGGCTACGCCAGCATGTCCAGCGCCACCCTGCGCGACGCCATCGAACTGATGATTCCGTTCACGCGGGTGACCACGGAATTCGCCGACCTGCGGTTCGAATGGCACGGCTCTGAGCTGTGGCTGATTCTGGACACCCCGTTCGAGGACCTGCCCACCTCGCCCCACCGGGTGGACGCCTTTTACGCCGGTGCCGTTGTGTTCGGCCGCTGGATACTGGGCGCCGAGCTCAACCCCGTGGCGGTGCATTTCCGCCACCCCGAGCACGGCGATCAGGGCGAGTACCGTCGCCTGTTCGGCTGCCCGGTGTCGTTCTCCCAGCCGTGCAATGCCGTGATCATCGACGAGGCCATGCTGGATTTGCCTCTCCGCGACGCCGACCCGGAAGTCAACCGCATCGCCCGCTCGCGGATGCAGCGGGCGGTGACCCAGTATCGGGCGCGCGACAACCTGCTTGAACAGGTGCGTCTGGAAATCCAGCAGCGGCTGGTGGACGGCGTCCCGCAATTGGAACCGATCGCCGAACGGCTGGGGGTCAAACCCTGGACTCTGCGCCGCCGCCTGCGCGCGGAACAGGCGGATTTCTCCACCCTGCTGGAAGAAGAACGGCGCCGGCTGGCCTGCGACTGGCTGCTGCACAGCAACCGCTCGGTGAACCAGATCGCCCTGGATCTGGGCTACTCCGAGCAGAGCGCCTTCAACCGCGCCTTCAAGCGCTGGTTCGGCGTCACCCCGGTGAGCTACCGGGAAAGTGGCGGCCACTGACGCCGGTTTGGCGCCGATCCTCAGCGATCCGTGCGCTCGCCCATCAGCTACTCTATAATGCGCGCGGCCCGGGGAACCTCCGAATGCGCACTTCCTAGCCAAGGTCGTATTCAGAGGCTCCTCAGTTCTCCCGACGATTCCAAGGAGATTTTTAATGAAAGCACCCGTACGCGTAGCTGTCACCGGCGCCGCTGGCCAGATCAGCTATTCCCTGCTGTTCCGCATCGCCTCCGGCGACATGCTCGGCAAAGACCAGCCGGTTATCCTCCAGCTTCTCGAAATCACCCCCGCCCTGGAAGCGCTGAAAGGCGTGGCCATGGAGCTGGAAGACTGTGCCTTCCCGCTGGTTGACGGCATCGTCCAGACCGACGACGCCAAGGTGGCGTTCAAGGACGCCGATTACGCGCTGCTGGTTGGCGCGCGTCCGCGCGGTCCGGGTATGGAGCGCAAGGACTTGCTCGAAGCCAACGCGGCGATCTTCTCCGCCCAGGGCCAGGCCATCAACGAAGTCGCCAGCCGCGACATCAAGGTGCTGGTGGTCGGCAACCCGGCCAACACCAACGCTCTGATCGCCCAGCGCAACGCGCCGGACATCGACCCGCGTCAGTTCACCGCCATGACCCGCCTGGACCACAACCGCGCCATGGCGCAGCTGGGCAACAAGCTGGGCAAGAGCATCAACGACGTTAAGAAGATGACCATCTGGGGCAACCACTCCTCCACCCAGTACCCGGATCTGCACCACTGCGAGGTGGACGGCAAAGCCGCCATCGATCAGGTCGAGCAGGACTGGTACGAAAACGACTACATCCCCACCGTGCAGCAGCGCGGCGCCGCCATCATCAAGGCACGGGGCGCGTCCTCCGCCGCGTCCGCCGCCAACGCCGCGGTCGATCACATGCGCAGCTGGGCGCTGGGCAGTGACGACGGCGACTGGGTGTCCATGGGCATCTACAGCGACGGCTCCTACGGCATCCAGGAAGGTCTGATCTATTCCTACCCGTGCGTTTGCAAAAACGGCGACTGGGAAATCGTTCAGGGCCTGGAAGTGAATGACTTCTCCCGCGAGCGCATGACCGCCACCGAAACCGAGCTGGCCGAAGAACGCGACGCGGTGAAGCATCTGCTGCCGTAAGGATCCCGGTTTCCTGACGGAACCGTCGATCAAAAAAAGGGCCTCCGGATGGAGGCCCTTTTTTATTGGACTCTCTGACGTTTTAGCGCTGCATCTGGTGCATCTGCGCGCGCTCCACGTAATCCTGATACGCGGGCAGCGCCACGGCGCTGATTATGCCGATCCACCCCACCATCACCAGCAGCATGATAACCAGAGCGGCGATCAACCCACCGCCGTTCGGCGCGGGCGCCGCCCCATACTTGTTCTCCCCCTTACTGCCTGGAACGAACAACATCACCAACGCCATGACGAAGTTGGCCAGCGGCACGAACATCAACAGAATCAGCCAGCCGCTCACGTTCATGTCATTGAGCCGGCGCACGCCATAGATGACGCTCATCACGGCGGTGAAGACGCCGCCCACCGCGAGCAGCACCATCAGCACCGAGAACATCACACCACCCGGCTCCGTGGCGGGCTGGCCGGCGATAGCGGCGAATGCGGTCACCGCGGCAAAGACCGCGTAGACCATCAAGCTGATGGTCAGGGCATAGACGAAGTAGCGGACCCGGCCCAGGCGACCCTTCATCTGGAATAGCCGGGGCTGATAGCGGCTGTGGTCGCCCTGGCCAAGAGCCGCCGACGGCGCGGTGTACGGTTGGTTCATGGTATTCCCCCTTTTGTTTTAGTTAATGATGTCATCCAGCGACGCCCTTTCCGCCTTGGCGCTTACCGCGCGCAGAATGTCACAACGGCTCAGCTGCCCCACAAGCCGATGGCCGTCCACCACCGGCAGACAACGGCGGTGGTGGCGCAGAAACATCTCCGCCGCCTCCTGGACGGTGGCGTTGCAGTCGAGACGGTTGACCTCCCGGCTCATGTAATCGGCCACCCGCCCGATGCCGGTCTGGTGATAACCCGCGTCCAGGGCGCCCTTCAAACCGTCCGACTCGGAAAACATTCCCACCAGACGGCCGCGCTCCACCACCGGGGCGCCGGCAAGGCCCTGGGCGAGCAGCACGGCAATCGCGTCGGTCACCGACATGGAGGGCGAGAGCAAGAAAGGGTCAAGGATCATGTAGTCCCTTACCTGTAAGGTGTTCAGCATGGCTTCGTTCCCTGGAAGCGTTTCAATAAAGCCTACCGTCAGGCCCCGCGCACGGCCACCCCGAGTTGGCCGATGCGGTGCCCCCAATAGGCGTCGGGTGTGGCACGCCAGGCCTGGCGGTGCAGCCAGGCAAGGCTGTCCGCGTCACGGGCGAGGGCGTTGAGCTGGAAGCGATTAAGCGCGTCCGGCCCCTGCTCCAGGCAGCGTTGCGCCCACTCGTGCAGGGTATCGGGCGCCACGGTCCGACGGTGGCGCGCCTGGACGCGGTGCAGACGGTTGAGGCGCGGGTCGATCACCGCCAACTCAAAAGCGCTCAGCGGCGTGGGGTTGAGCGGCGCCGGCTCAGCCACCGTACGCACCAGCGGGACCAGGCGCTGCTCTTCCGGCGTCAGCAGCAGGCCGCGCTCGCGCAGCCACTGGCCAATCGCCACGCGGCTCAGCAATACCGACGTGGGCGCCGCCAGAATCAACGGCAACGCCACCGGCAGCGACCAGTAGAAAAACATCGGATTCAGCCACAGGGCCAGCGCCGCCCAACCGCCGGCCAACAGCGTGCCCGGTGCCTGGCTGATCAGAGCCTGGCCCCAGCCGGTTTCGTCAGTGCGATTCTGTCCGCCCCAGTGCAACGAGACGTTGAACAGTGCCTCCAGCACATAGCGGCTGTGCGCGAGCATGCGAATCGGCGCCAGCAGCATGGATACCATCAATTCCAGAAAAACCGACGAAAGCAGCTTCCAAAAGCCACCGAAGCGCCGTCGGCCACCGCTGAGCAGCACATCCGCCACCGCCAGGAATTTTGGAAAGAACAGCAGGAAAAAGGTGCTCAAAATCATCGCCACCGCCCAGTGCGGGTGCCACTCTGGCCACACTGGAAACATACTGTTCTGTGGGTCCGGGAAGTAATCGATCGGCCACAGCGTCAGTCGCGTGGCCTCGATGCTGGTGAGCACCAGGAACACGAACCACACCGGCGACGCCAGATAGGACAGAATGCCGTTGATAAACGCCATGCGATGCGCGAAACGGATGCGGCGGCCGAAAAACAACAACCAGATGTGCTGCATGTTGCCCTTGGTCCAGCGCCGGTCCCGGGTGAGCTCATCCACCAGGGTGGGTGGCGATTCTTCATAGCTCTCGTGGAGTTCCGGTTCCATCCACACCTGGTAGCCGGCGCGCCCCATATAGGCGGCCTCGACGAAGTCATGGCTCATGATCGAGCCTTTGAACAGACCGAACCCGGACAGGCGGCGCAGGCCACAGTGCGCCATGAACGGCTCGGTGCGGATAATCGCGTTGTGGCCCCAGTAGGCCGCTTCACCCAGTTGCAGCGCGGCCAGGCCGGTGCTGAACAAGGGGCCGTAGATACGGTTGGCGAATTGCTGAAAACGGGCGAACGCCGAGCGCGCGTTGATCAGTGAGGGGCTGCTTTGCAGAATACCGATGCGCGGCGCCAGCTCCATGTGCCGCACCATGCGCACCAGGGTGTCGCCCCCCATCACGCTGTCCGCGTCCAGTACCACCATGTAGCGGTAGTCGGCGCCCCAGCGGCGCAGAAAATCCGCCACGTTGCCGCTTTTGAAGTTCAGGTTGACCGGCCGGTGCCGGTAGAACAGCCGGCCCTGCAGACCCAGCTCCCGGCACAGCGCGTACCAGCCGGCCCTCTCCGCGAGCCATACGTCGGCGTCACGGCTGTCGGAAAGAATATAAAAATCAAAATGGTCCAGCTGACCACTGGCGCGCAGCGATTCCACCGTGGCGCGCAGACCGGCCAGGGTGCGGTCCACCGGTTCGTTATAGATCGGCAGCACCAGCGCGGTGCGGGCCAGCGGCGTGGCCGCCAGCGTGGCGGCGTCGTGCCGCCGTGCCAGGGATTGCGGATCACCGCCCCGGCGGCGCATGTAGAAGCCGAGCATGGCGGTCCAGAAACCCACTGATATCCAGGCGAACAGCAGCGCGAACAGCAGCACGATGCTTTGTTCCAGCAAATCGCCGCCGTGGTACGGCAATACCGACAGCATGCCGTAAACACCGGCCAGGGTCTGGCCGACCACCAGTAGCGTGAGCACCGTGCGGCGCATCACCGCCACCGCCTTCCAGCGGCCGGTGAGGTCCGGTACCGATTGCGCCTCGCCGGCCCCGCTCACAGCGAATCCGCGTAGTGGACGCTGGCGTGGTGCAGCGGTGGCGTTTGCGGAGGCAGCGCCTCTTCCGGCAACGGGAAGGTGTCCGGCAGCCGCTCCATGACCCGGGCCAGCAGGCGCTGCTCACCCTCTTCCAGGGCACTGTCGACCAGACGCAGCGCACGCCGGGCCACTTCCGGTGTCACCGTGATCCCGGACAGTCGCAAATAGGTCAGCGCGCGGGCCAGGGTTTCTTCCACCTCCTGATACGGCATCAGCGGACCTCGCCCAGGATGTCGTTGTCGGCGGGGATGTCATAGGACCAGGTTTCGGACACCGCCTCCTCTTCTTTTTTCAGGAAGGCCCGCAACGCCAGCGGCTGGCCCTCCGCCGGCTTCGCCAGGATCGAGAGCCGCCAGCGGTTAACCGGGCTGAGGAATTCGACGAAATGCTCAATCACCTCGGCGTCGCCGCCGGCGGTCACGGTGCTGGTCACCGGTGCGTCCGCGGGCAAGTCGCGCAGCGGGCCGCCGGCGAAATCCACGATCACCCGGTAGGCGCCTTCCACCGTGCCGCCGCCTACCCGGTTGCCGTCGCCGACGAAGGTGCGCTCGGCGCGCGCCCGGTCGCCGCCGCTCACCGACGGTCCGCCCACCTTAAGCGAATAGTCGAACGACAGTGACTGGCCTTCGCGAACCGGCTCATCCGGGGTCCAGAACGCCACGATATTGTCGTTGGTTTCATTGTTGGTGGGCAATTGCACCAGCACCACCCTGCCCTTGCCCCATTCGCCCTCGGGCTGCACCCAGGCACTCGGGCGGCGATGATAGTTGGCGCCGTAATCCTGAAAATCCTCAAAATTCGTCTGCCGCTGCATCAGGCCGAAACCCTGCACCGATTCGGTCTGGAAATAATCCAGCTTCAGGCTTTTCGGGTTCAGCAGCGGGCGCCAGAGCCACTCGCCGCTGACCCCGTTATGCAGCAGCAA
The DNA here is from genome assembly GCA_017794945.1 of Alcanivorax sp. Lineage (GTDB taxonomy): Bacteria > Pseudomonadota > Gammaproteobacteria > Pseudomonadales > Alcanivoracaceae > Alloalcanivorax. The sequence goes on along the minus strand of CP051239.1, from coordinate 3,027,712 downwards.
CCCACCGGAATCGTGCACCCGGGGCCGCCACTCACCGCGCGGACGGGCGGTATTGCCACCGTAGAAAAACATGCTGGTGAGCGGCGCGATGCCCAGCTTTTCGATGTCGCCGCGGATGAACAGGCGGGCCTGCACATCCATCACGGTGTTATCGCCGGTGCGCACGTCGAAACGGTAGGCGCCGGTGAGGCTGCGACCGTCCAGCAGGGCGTAAACCGTCATGCTGTCCGCTTTGGCGTCCGGTCGCACCAGCCAGAATTCCGTGAACGAAGGAAACTGCTCGCCGGAGGGCAGCCCGGTATTCACTGCCACGCCCCGGGCCGACAACCCGAAGCTGTTATCCCGGCCCACGGCGCGGAAATAACTGGCGCCGGCGAACACCAGGAACTGGTTGCGACTGTCCGGCCCCTGCAGCGGGTAGGTCAGCTTGAAGCCACCGTGGCCCAGATCCGCGGGAATGCGCTTGGCCAGCTCTTCGTTGGTGTAGTTGTAGTCGGCTTTGTTGTAGGTGATCGGACGGACGCCCTCGGCGTCGACCTCGTGGATCACCACCGGGTGCTTGAAGTACAGACCCGGCGACATCAGCATCACCTGGAAGCGGGCGTTACTCTTGATCCAGAGGCTGTTTTCCGGCTTGAAGCGGATGCCCTGATACTGCTCGTAAGTAAGCTCACGAAGAAAGGCGGGAATCGGCGTCGGTGCCTGGTAGGATTCGTCGGCCAGCGCCCTGGCCTTATCAATCACATCGTCAAATGAGAAAGCCGATGCCGGAAGCGGCAACACCGCCAAGGGCAGCCACAGCATCAGCATCGGCCACCAACGAAAACGCTCCATGTACAAACCCCGCTGCCTGATGTCGACGAACCTGAACCGGCTCGACGCCGCTATCATCAGACAGATGTTAACCGGGTGACAACCGGACGGACGGGGGTAAACGTCAATAAAGTATAAATTTTCGAAAAACCCGCCCGCGGGGCCTTAAAGCAGCGCTTTGGGGGCGGTGATCACGCCGTTGTTGTCGGCGTAGACGAACTCACCCGGACGGAACGTCACGCCACCGAAGGTGATATCGATGTTCAGCTGGCCCTCGTCCCGGCGCACCGATTTGATCGGCACGCAGCCGAGAGACAGCACGCCGATATCCAGCTTCGCCAGCTCATCCACATCACGGCAGGCGCCGTGGATGATCACACCTTCCCAGCCGTTTTTCGCCGCGTTTTCAGCGATCATGTCGCCGATCAGGGCATTGCGCAGGCTGCCGCCACCGTCCACCACCAGCACCTTGCCTTTACCGTCGGTGCCCAGGTGTTCCTTGACGCGGGAATTGTCCTCGAAGCATTTCACCGTAACGATTTCACCGCCGAAGGCGCTACGGCCGCCGTAGCTGAACCAGTTGAGCCCGGTGACCACGGACACCAGGTCCGCGTTGTCGTCGCATAAATCACAGGTGACGAAACTCATCTTTACTCCTTCTACGTTAAGACAGGGCCCGTGGGTATTTTTCACGAAACTTGCCGGCGTACACCACGAAATCGCGGAAGCGCACCCGATAGACCCCGGTGGCCGGGCCTTCCAGCGCCATGCCCACCAGCGCCTCGGCGACCCGCTCGCCGCTCACCGGCAGCCAATGGGCATCGGTCCAGCGGGTGATCGGGTCGATGATCTTCGAGAAACGAATTCCGAACGCTTCCACCGGACGCGGCCGCTCCCGCTCGCCGAGCAGCAAGGACGGCTGAAACAACGCCAGCAACGGCAGCTTCAATGCTTTCAATTCGCGTTCCGCCTGACCCTTGGTGCGCGCATAGAAAAACGGTGAGTGGGCATTGGCGTTGACCGCCGACACCATCATAAAGCGCTGCACGCCGGCGTCACGCGCCGCGCGGCCTACCGCGGTGATCAGATCCAGGTCCACCTCGCGGAACGCTTCCTTGGAACCCGCCTGTTTGAGGGTGGTGCCCAGGGCGCAGAACACGTCATCAACCTGAAAGAATTCGGTTTCCTTATTGAATTGCGTCGGCGCCACCACCTTCTCGATCAGTTTTGGATGGTCGATCCCCAGCGGCCGGCGCGTCAGCACCCGTACTTCCTGATAGGCGTCACAATCCAGCAGCAGGCGCAAACAATGCCCGCCAACCAGACCGGTGGCGCCCAACAGCAGGGCCCGTCGGCTCATGGCAGTTCCCTCGTTGTTGTCATTCGTCGTCGTTACCTTCCCCATCGGTATCCACGTCGTGGAGCAGCCAGCGCCGCAGCACGGTTTCCAGCTCTTGAAGATGCACGGGTTTGGCGAGAAAGTCATCCATGCCGGCGGCCAGACACTTGGCCTGAACGCCCTCGGCGGTGTTCGCGGTGATCGCGATCACCGGGGTGCGGGCACGCTCCGCGGCCTGCTCTCTTTCGCGCAGGGTACGGGTGGCGGTGAAGCCGTCCAGCTCCGGCATCATGCAGTCCATGAGGATCAGATCGAAGCTTTCCTGCTCCAGCAGCGCGAGCGCGGTCTCCGCATTATTGACCGTCTTAACCTGGTAACCGAGCTTGCCAAGCATGCCCCGGGTCACCAGTTGGTTGACCTCGTTGTCCTCCACCAACAACAGCCGGTAGAGCCTGCGGCGTTCTCGTTCTTCCGGCGTTTCGGTGGGCAGATCCGGCACCGGCATCTGGCGCGGCACGCCCAGCAACTTGCCCAGCGCCACGCGCAGCCCGGTGCGGTGAACCGGTCGCACCAGTACCACCAGCCCGTGCTTGTCCACCAGGCGCTGCACCGCCGGCTCGCCGCGCTCCTCGATGGCGCAGATCAGCATCAGCTTCACGGGCCGCAACCCGGGGTCCTCGAGCACGGTGCGGCACAGATTCAGCGCTGACTCACGGCGTCCGTGGGTGTCCACCAACAGCAACTCGAACTCGCTGTGCTCCCTGTGACCGGTACGCACCGCCTGCAGCGCCTGATCGTAATCCCGGGCGCCCTGGCAGTAACTGCCCAGCGCCTCGAATTCTTCCTGCAGACAGGCCAGGGAGCCGCTGCTGGTGCCCACCGCCAGGCCCTGCACCTGGCCGACCGCGCCGGCCAGCTTGGTGCTCTCGCTCATGTTCGCCTGCATGCCCAGACGCACCGTGAACCAGAACGTGGAGCCCTCACCGGGATTGCTTTCGGCGCCGATCATGCCGCCCATGGCCTCGATCAACCCTTTGCAGACCAGCAGCCCGAAACCGGCGTGACGAGTGCTGAAGGCATCCTGAGCACCGGCCAGGAACTGATCCTCGAACAGATGCTTGAGGGTCTCGGTGTCCATGCCCTGGCCCTGGTCGCTGACCCGCACCCGCAGCACGCCGTCGCTTTCACCTTCGGCGGTGAAATCAACGTCCAGGCGTATTTCGCCACGCTCGCTGAATTTGATCGCGTTGCTGAGCAAGTTGGTGAGCACCTGCAGCAGGCGGTCCCGGTCGCCACGCACCCGTTTGGGCAGCATGCGATCCACCACCGCCGACAGCTCCAGATTCTTGGACTGGGCCATGGGCCCGAAGGCCTCCAGGGTCTGTTCCAGGGCGCCGCGCAGATCGAAATAATCCGGGCTCAGGGTAATGCGGCCGGTGAGAATCCGGGAGTAGTCCAGCACGTCGTCGATCAGGCTGATCATCAGCTTGCCGCTCTGTCCCGCCACCTGAAGATATTCCTGCTGCTCGTCGCTGAGCCGGGTGTCCTCCAGCAGCGACATCATGCCCATCACCGAATTCATCGGCGTGCGCAATTCATGGGCGAGCCGGTACACCAGGCTGAGCTGGATGTCGGTGTTGGCGGGCAGTTCCCGGCGCCGTTCCACCGCGCCCCGCCGCTCGCGGGTGACCGCGTGCCAGAACAATTCGTACTGACCGCGATACAAACGGAACAGATAGAACGTGTAGGACGTGACCAGCAGCCCCAGCAGCCATTCCTGCAGCCCGGCGGCGAGGAACAGCGAGGCGATCAGCGGCAGGAACATCAGCAGGATATACACCTGGCGCACCCGCAAACCGGCCATCCAGGAGCTGCCCAACGCGGTGGTGACGCCAACGTTGTAGAGAATCACCACGAAGACATTGAAGCCGGTGCCGACCCGCCACACCAGCCAGGCGGGTAATACCCCCCAGACCAGAGCATGCAGAATCAGCCCGAGCGCGAACAGGCGGCGCCAGCGCGCCGGCCCGGCGCCGTAGAGGGCATCGAAACGCGCCACCAGCCACAGCCGGTAGGCGGTCACCACCACCACGGCGCCGCCGGCGATCAGCGTCTCCAGCTCGTAAGCCCGGTAAACACCGCCCCAGGCGGTCACCAACGCATAAACCACAAGGGCCGCCAACACCCCCATCAGAGAGTTTTTGGCGGCCCCGTAGTCGACTCGTTTCAGAACCTTGCGATCTTTTCGGTAAATCACCCGTCCACCTTCCTCGGACGAAGAAGGCGCTAAAGGTAACACCGTCCAACCGGACAGGCCACTTTACGTTAACGTAAACTTCCCCTACTCTTTTCCGCCATGACACTCAAGCAAAGCTACGGCATCGGTGAGCTGGCGCGGGAATTCGACGTGACCACGCGCACCATCCGATTTTACGAAGATCAGGGCCTGCTCACGCCCCGCCGGCGCGGACAGACGCGCATCTACTCGCCGGCGGACCGGGTCGCCTTGAAGCTGATCCTGCGCGGCAAGCGGCTGGGCTTCTCGCTGGCGGAATCCGGTGATCTGATCCGCCTTTACCAGCCCACCGGCGACAACCGCCAGCAACTCGGTGCCCTGCTTGAAAAAATCGACGAGAAGCGCACCCAGCTGCAACAACAACTGGTCGACATCCAGATCATGCAACAGGATCTGGACGCGGCCGAGGAACGCGCCAGACAGGCGCTGAAGGAATTGGAGGAAAGCGATGTTTAACGGCGGCCTGGATTTTCAGTTCGACGACACCCTCACCGCGCTGCAGGACAGCGCCCGCGCCTTCGCCCGCAAGGAGATCGCGCCGATCGCCGCGCGCGTGGACCAGGACAATCTGTTCCCCAACGAGCTGTGGAAGAAGCTCGGTGATCTGGGCGTACTGGGCATCACAGTGGGCGAGGAATACGGTGGCGCCGGCCTGGGCTATCTGGCCCATACCCTGGTGATGGAAGAAATTTCCCGGGCCTCCGCGTCCATCGGCCTGTCCTACGGCGCCCATTCCAACCTGTGCGTGAACCAGATCTATCTGAACGGCAACGACGCCCAGCGCCAGAAGTACCTGCCCAAACTGGTCAGCGGCGAGCACATCGGTGCGCTCGCCATGAGCGAGCCCGGCGCCGGTTCCGACGTGGTCAGCATGGGCCTGCGCGCGGAAAAGAAAGGCGACCGTTATGTGCTCAACGGCAACAAGATGTGGATCACCAACGGCCCCGACGCCCACACCTATGTGATCTACGCCAAGACCGACCCGGACGCCGGCCCGCGCGGCATCACTGCCTTTATCGTCGAGCGCGACTTCCCCGGCTTCTCTCGCGCCCAGAAGCTGGACAAGCTGGGCATGCGCGGCTCCAACACCTGCGAGCTGGTGTTCGAAAACTGCGAAGTGCCGGAAGAAAACATTCTCGGCGAACTCAACCAGGGCGTGCGCGTTTTGATGAGCGGCCTGGACTATGAGCGCACCGTGCTGTCCGGCGGTGCCACCGGCATCATGCAGGCCTGCCTGGACGTGGTGCTGCCCTATGTCCATGAGCGCAAGCAGTTCGGCCAGGCGATCGGCGAATTCCAGCTGATGCAGGGCAAGCTCGCCGACATGTACGTCACCCTCAGCGCCAGCCGCGCTTATCTCTACCAGGTGGCGCGCAACTGCGACGCCGGCAGCAGCAGCCGCAAGGACGCCGCCGGCGCCATTCTCTACTGCGCCGAGAACGCCACCCAGATGGCTTTGGACGCGATCCAGTGCCTGGGCGGCAACGGCTACATCAACGAATACCCCACCGGCCGCCTGCTGCGCGACGCCAAACTTTATGAAATAGGCGCCGGCACCAGTGAGATCCGCCGTATGTTGATTGGCAGAGAGTTATTCAATGAAACGGCCTAACCCACACCAAAGCGCCTATTCGGTGAAGGCTAACCTCGGCAACGCCGAGGTTAAGCCGCTGTGCGGCGGCCGGAGCCAAATTGGTGCCGGCACCAGTGAGATCCGCCGCATGCTGATCGGCCGCGAATTGTTCAACGAGACCGCCTGAGCCATGCCCAAAATCATCAGCCAACTGAATAAAAGCGCGCCGGAATACGGCCAGTACCGGGAACACAATCTGGCCCTGCGCGACACCTTGAAGGAAAAGCTCGACCGCATCGCCCACGGCGGCGGCGAAGCCGCGGAAGCGCGTCTGCGTGACAAGGGCAAGTTGCCGGTGCGCGAGCGTATCCAGCACCTTCTGGACCCGGGTTCGCCGTTCCTGGAGTTGTCGGCGCTGGCCGCCGACGGTGTCTACCCCGGTGAAGACGTCCCCGCCGCCGGCTGTGTCGGCGGCATCGGCCGGGTGGCCGGCGTGGAGTGCATGATCGTCGCCAACGATCCCACCGTGAAGGGCGGCAGCTACTACCCACTGACGGTGAAAAAGCACCTGCGCTGCCAGGCCATCGCCGCCGAGAACCGGCTGCCGTGCGTTTATCTGGTGGATTCCGGCGGCGCCAACCTGCCCCGCCAGGACGAGGTGTTCCCGGACCGGGATCACTTCGGCCGCATCTTCTTCAACATGGCCAATATGTCGGCGCGTGGTATTCCGCAGATCAGCGTGGTACTGGGCTCCTGCACCGCCGGCGGCGCCTATGTGCCGGCCATGGCCGACGAAGTGATCATGGTGCGCAACCACTCCACCGTGTTCCTGGCCGGTCCGCCGCTGGTGAAAGCCGCCACCGGCGAAGTGGTCAGCGCCGAGGAGCTGGGCGGCGCCGCCCTGCACGGCGAACAATCCGGCGTCGCCGACCATCTGGCCGACGACGAGCCCCAGGCGCTGGATCTGGCGCGCCGCTGCATCGGCCGTCTCAACTGGCACAAGCCGCAGCAGCTGGACGTGCGCCCGGCCCGGCCGCCGGCCTATGAACCGGACGAATTGTACGGTCTGATTCCGCCCACCACCCGCTCGCCGATGCCGGCCCGGGAGCTGATCGCACGCCTCGTCGACGATTCCGACCTGGACGAATTCAAGGCCAATTACGGCACCACCCTGGTCACCGGCTTCGCGCGCATCCACGGCTTTCCGGTGGGCATTCTCGCCAACGACGGCGTGCTCTATTCCGAATCCGCGCTCAAGGGCGCGCACTTCGTGGAGCTGTGCAACCAGCGCAAGATTCCGCTGCTGTTCCTGCAGAACATCACCGGCTTCATGGTGGGCAAGAAATACGAAGCGGAAGGCATCGCCAAGCATGGCGCCAAGATGGTCAACGCGGTGGCCTGTGCCAGCGTGCCCAAATTCACCGTGATCACCGGCGGCAGCTTCGGCGCCGGCAACTACGGCATGTGCGGGCGCGCCTACGACCCGCGTTTCATGTTCATGTGGCCCAACGCGCGCATCTCGGTGATGGGCGGCGAACAGGCCGCCAGCGTGCTCACCCAGGTCAAAGCCGCCTCGCTGAAGAAAAAAGGGGAACAGTGGAGCGATGAAGACGCCCAGCGGTTTCAGGACGACATGACCGCCCAGTACGAAACCATGGCGCAGCCCTGGTACGCCAGCGCCCGCCTCTGGGACGACGGCGTCATCGACCCGGCGGACACCCGCGACGTTCTCGGCCTGGCGATTTCCGCCAGCCTCAATGCACCCATCGAAGAGACGCGCTACGGCGTGTTCCGGATGTGAGGGAGACAACCATGAGTGTGCAAACCACCCGCCGGGGCCCGGTCACCCACATCACCCTGAACAACCCGGACAAACGCAACGCCTTCGACAACACCATCATCGAAGCGCTGATCGACGCCTTCCAGCAGGCCGGTAGCGACGACGGCCGCGTCATCGTGCTGGACGCCGCCGGCAAGCACTTCTCCGCCGGCGCCGACCTCAACTGGATGCGCGCCATGGGCGCGCTCGACGAACAGGAAAACCGCGCCGACGCGCTGCGCCTCGCCACCCTGATGGACACCATCGACCGGGCCGGCAAACCGGTCATCGCGCGAGTCCAGGGCGCCGCCTACGGCGGAGCCCTGGGACTGATCTGCGCGGCGGACATCGCGGTGGCCGCCGACGACGCCCGCTTCTGCCTCAGCGAAGTGAAGCTGGGGATTCTGCCCGCGGTGATCGCGCCCTATGTGGTACGTGCCCTGGGCGCCCGCCAGGCGCGCCGCTACGTCATGACCGCCGAAGTGATCGACGCCGCCCGCGCCGGCCGGCTCGGGCTGGTCCACGAAGTGGTACCGGCGGCGGAGCTGGACGCCACCGTGGAAAAGCTGGTGTCCGCCCTGCTCGACGGCGCCCCCGAAGCGCAACGGCGCGCCCGGGAGTTGGTGCACCGCGCCGACGACAGCGACGTCAGCCACGGGCTGATCGAGTACACCGCCAACCTGATCGCCGAGCTGCGCACCGGCGCGGAAGGCCAGGAGGGCCTGGGCGCCTTCCTGGAAAAACGCCCGCCGAACTGGAAACCGAACCGGAACTGACCATGGCCGCCATCAACACGCTATTGATCGCCAACCGGGGCGAAATCGCCCGGCGCATTATCCGCACCGCCCGCGAGCTGGGTCTGACCACGGTGGCGGTGTACTCCGACATCGACGCCGACGCGCCCCATGTGCGCGACGCCCACCGCGCCGTGCGGCTGGGCCCGGCGCCGGCCCGCGACAGCTACCTGGACATCGACAAGGTGATCCGCGCGGCCCGCGACAGCGGCGCCGACGCCATCCACCCCGGCTACGGCTTTCTGTCGGAAAACACCGCCTTCGCCGACGCCTGCGCGGACGCCGGGCTGATCTTCGTCGGCCCCGGCGCCGACGCCATTCGCCTGATGGGCGACAAGGCCGCCGCCCGCCAGCACATGGCGGAAAGCGGCGTGCCGGTGCTGCCCGGCTTCGACCGGGAAGGCGCCGACGACGCCACCCTGATCGCCGAAGCGGACAAGGTGGGCTTCCCGCTGCTGATCAAGGCGGTGGCCGGCGGCGGCGGCAAAGGCATGCGCGCCGTGGACAACGCCGCCGGCTTCGAGGAAGCCCTGGCCGCCGCCCGCCGCGAGGCGCGCAACGCCTTCGGTGACGACCGGGTACTGCTGGAGCGCTACCTGCCCACCGCCCGCCACGTGGAGGTGCAGGTGTTCGCCGACAACCACGGCAACGCGGCGCACCTGTTCGAGCGCGACTGCTCGGTGCAGCGCCGCCACCAGAAAATCATCGAGGAAGCCCCGGCCCCAGGCCTCACCGAGGACCAGCGCCGCGATCTCGGCGACGCGGCGGTGCGCGCCGCTCGCGCCATCGACTATCGCGGCGCCGGGACAGTGGAGTTTCTGTTCTCCCCCGAAGGCGAATTCTTCTTCATGGAGATGAACACTCGCCTGCAGGTGGAACACCCGGTCACCGAGCTGATCACCGGCGAGGACCTGGTCGCCTGGCAACTGGCCGTGGCCGAAGGCCGGCCGCTGCCGAAAAGCCAGGACCAGATCCAGCGCCACGGCGCCGCCATGGAGGTGCGCCTGTACGCGGAGAACCCGTACCAGCAATTCCTGCCCTCCGCCGGCCGCCTGGACCAACTGCGCTGGCCGGAACAGGTGCGCGTGGACAGCGGCTTCGAGGCCGGCGACCGGGTCAGCGACCATTACGACCCGATGATCGCCAAACTGATCAGCCACGGCGACGACCGAGACCAGGCCCGCCGCCGGCTGGTGGCGGCCCTGGACGATCTCGCCATCAGCGGCGTGCATCACAACGCCGCCTTCTTGCACCAGGTGCTGAGCAGCCCGGCGTTCGCTAACGCCGAGCTGGATACCCGCCTGCTTGAGAAACACCCGGAACTGATGGCGCCGGCGCCGGCGGACAGCGACCTGGTCGCCGTGGCCGCCGCCGGCGCCGTGGCCCAACGGCCCGCCACCGGCAACGACCCCTGGGGCGCGCTGCCGGGTTGGCGCCCGCTGGGACAAAAGCGCACCCTGATCCCATTGCGGGTGGGCGAACAGTCCCACACCGTGGTGCTGGACAACGACCAGGCCCGGGTAGACGGCGGCGAGCCGGCGCTCTTTCACCTGCGCCGCCGGGGCACCGCCTTTGAACTGCACTGGGGCGAACGCCGCCTGGCCGGCCACCTGATCGAACCCCGCGATGGTGACGCCGGAGATACGACGCTCTTCGTGCACGGTCAGGATTACCCGGTGGAGATACACCCGGCCCGGGAAAGCGACCGCGCCGGCGGCCAGGACGGGTTTATCGCGCCCATGAGCGGCACCATCGTCGCCTGCCATGTGGACGCCGGCGCCACGGTGGACGCCGGCGACGCGGTGATAACCCTCGAAGCCATGAAGATGGAGCACACCCTGCGCGCCAGCGCCGCCGGCACCGTGGAACGCTTCCACGTGGCCGCTGGCGACAGCGTCGCCGAAGGCACGCTGCTGGTTGATTTCAATTCGCTGGATTCCAAAACGGAGGCACAATGACAACAACCCCGACCCCGCTCTGGCAGCCCGATGAAAAGCGCCTCAACGAAGGCCAGCCCGCCGCGTTCCGCGCCCGCGCCGAACAGCTGGCCGGCACGCCGCTCAACGACTACCGGGACCTGCACCGCTGGTCGGTGACGCAGCCGGAAGCGTTCTGGAATCTGGTCTGGGATTTTTGCGAACTGCGCGGCCATAAAGGCGAACGGGTGCTGGAACCGTCGCCGGTGTTCCGTCACAACCGCTGGTTCCCGGACGCGCGCATCAACATGGCCGAAAACCTGCTGGCCCGGCACGACACTCACACCGCCCTGGTGAGCATCGACGAAAGCGGCCGCCGCGACCAGATCAGCTACAACGACCTGCATGTGGCCGCCGGCCAGGTGGCCGCCCAGCTGCGGGCCGCCGGCGTTGAGCCCGGCGACCGGGTCGCCGGCTACATGCCCAACCGCATCGAAACCGTGATCGCCGCCCTGGGCTGCGCCTGGATCGGCGCCATCTGGTCGTCCTGCTCGCCGGACTTCGGCGTCGAGGGTGTGCTCGACCGCTTCGGCCAGATCGAACCCAAGGTGCTGTTCGCCTGCGACGGCTACGCGTACAACGGCAAGTGGGTCGAGCTGGATGAACGCATCCAGGCGCTGCATGAAAAACTGCAGCCGGAATTGCTGATCGTGATTCCCGGACGGGGCGACACCAGCGCGGCGCGCCAGGGGCTCAACTGGGGCGACTGGCTGGCCGCCGCCGGGGCCCCGCCGGCCTTCGCCGAGCTGCCGTTCGACCATCCGCTCTATATTCTCTACTCCTCCGGCACCACCGGCGCGCCCAAGTGCATCGTGCACGGCACCGGCGGCGCCCTGATCCAGCACGCCAAGGAACACCGCCTGCACGGCGACCTGGGCGCCGACGACGTGCTGTTCTACTTCACCACCTGCGGCTGGATGATGTGGAACTGGCTGGTCAGCGGTTTGCAGACCGGCGCTACCCTGGTGCTCTACGACGGCAACCCGGCCTACCCGGACGCCACCCGTCTGTTCGATGTGATCGACGCGGAAAAAATCACCCACTTCGGCACCAGCGCCAAATTCGTTCAGGCGGTGGAAAAAGCCGGCGCCGTGCCCCGCGACAGCCACGACCTGTCCACGCTCCGCACGCTCTACTCCACCGGCTCACCGCTGCTGCACGAGAGCTACGACTTCCTTTACCAAAAGGTCAAACCGGACCTGCTGGTGAGCTCGATTTCCGGCGGCACCGATATTATTTCCTGCTTCGCCCTGGGCAGCCCGCTGGTGCCGGTGTACCGGGGTGAATTGCAATGCCTGGGCCTGGGCCTGGACGTGGTGGTGTTTAACGACGACGGCGAGCCGGTGGTCGGCGAAAAAGGCGAGCTGGTGTGCCGCGCGCCCTTCCCCGCCTGCCCGGTGGCGTTCTGGAACGACCCGGACGAAGAACGTTTCCACGGCGCCTACTTTGATCGCTTCCAGAATGTCTGGGCGCATGGCGACTACGCCGAGATCGTCCCCCACGACGGCCACGACGGCCTGGTGATCCACGGCCGCTCCGACGCCGTGCTCAACCCGGGCGGCGTGCGCATCGGCACCGCCGAAATCTACCGTCAGGTGGAAACCCTGGAGGAGATCCGCGAGGCCATCGTGGTCGGCCAGCAGTACGACGGCGACGTGCGCGTGGTGCTGTTCGTGGTGCCCGCGGAGGGCGTGACGCTCACCGACGAACTGCAAAAGAAAATCCGCGCCACCATCCGTGCCGGCGCCAGCCCGCGTCATGTGCCGGCGGTGATCCTCACGGTGCCGGAGATCCCGCGCACGGTGAGCGGCAAGATCGTCGAGCTGGCGGTGCGCGACGTGGTGCACGGCCGCGAGGTGCGCAACCGCAACGCCCTGGCCAACCCGGACGCGCTCGCCCACTTTGCCGACCGGCCCGAGCTGACCTGATCATGACGGGCCGAGCGCTGCTGCTCGCGCTGTTCTGGCTGCTGGTCGGAACCGCGCAAAGCGCGGTGGTGACCTTCCAGGGCGAGGCCCTGGAGGACCTTACCGGGCTGCGTACCGACCGCCTGGAAGTGGCCGCCTACCGGGACGGCGAGCTGCGCAGCGTCCGCCATCAGTGGCTGGCCTGGTCGCAGCGCGGCTGGCCCTACTTCAGCGAGGACAACGGCAGCCGCCGGGCCGGAGAGACCGGCCGGGTGGGCCCCCGTGACCGGCTGTTGGTGGACGGCGCCGACGGCGGCGAGCGCCTGCCCGCCCCGGGCCAGGAAGTGATCGGCGAACTGGCGCTCGACAGCGACGGCGGGCAGCCGGCCTACTTCTACGTGCTGGCGCGGCCGCCGTTCCAGGGCTTCACCCCACCGGTAACGCTGGAGCGCGACGACGATGGCGATCCGCTCAGCCTGCGTACCGCGGACTACCGGCTGGAATTTCTGGACGGCAACCTGTTCCAGTGGGGCGATTTCAGCTACCGGCATTACCGCGCCCCGGACGGCCAACCGCAGCACACCCTGCTGGACAGTTTAAAACTGCGGCTCAGCGCCGGGGTGTTCAGCGAGGGCGCCCGCCTTACCCTCACCAACGAAAACCTGGACCCGCAAATCCAGCAGGTTATCGAGGGCCCGCTGGCGACGCTGGTGTACGCCACCACCCGGGTGCGCGTGGCCGGCCTGCGCGTGCTCACCGTGCACAATCATTTCGTGCTGATGGAAAACCGGCTCGCCATCCACAGCCGCTTCGCGTTGCCCGGCATCGCCGCCACCGTGCTGCGCGACCCGCGCGCCCGGGTCAGCGTGGACGGCCACGCTCTCCAGGGCGCCCGGCTGCGCACCAGCTGGACCGGCGAGCGGGAAGCGGTGGTGGACGGCCGGCTTTCGGACACCGAGCGGGCCATGCTGCGGCGCCCGGTGCCGGCGGAAAACTGGCTGCGTTTCGATACCGGGCGGGGCTTCGCACTGCTCGCCCGGCTGCATTTCGCGGAAGGCTTCGACACCGGCGCCCGCCTGATCTATCAGGACGACCCGGCTTTGGAGGAAACGCCGGAACGGTTTCCCGGCCAGCAGCCCAACGTGGGCTTTGAGATGGACCGGATTCCGTTCGGCGAGAACTTTTACTTCCTGGCGGAGCTGCATTTTTCCGAAAAGAACTATTTCCCCGAAGACTGAATCGTCGCCAGCGCCTCGCGCAACGGCGCCGGTATCGACACCGGGCGGCCGCTTTCCCGATCGACAAAGACATGCACCACGAAACCCAGCGCTTTGGCCGCTCCGGTTTCTCCGAACAGCGCCAAGCCGTAACGCACCGAGCTGTTGCCCAGCTTGTCCACGCGCATGCCGATGGTGAGCGCGTCCGGGTAGGCGGCGGCCTCGAAGTAATCGCAGCCGGAGCTCACCACATAGGCGATCACGTCGCCGTTATGGATATCCAGTCCGCCTTTGTCGATCAGATAGCGGTTGATGGTGGAATCGAAGTAGCTGTAGTACATGACGTTATTGATATGGCCGTAAACGTCATTGTCCGCCCAGCGGCTGTCCACCGGGCACAGATAGCCGAACGCCTCGCGCCCGGGCCGTTGTTTCGCCTGCGCGGATTGGCTGTTCGCGTCACTCATGGCTGCTCCTTCGATCAATACGGACAAGGCCGGCAATGATAACCTAGGGCGCAATGAATGACTCCCCAGCGCCCGATAAGGAGAACACCATGGCCCCAGGCCTGTCGCGGTCCCTGCCAGCACTGTTCGCGGTACTCGGCGCCCTGCTCCTGCTCAGCGGCTGCGTGTCCGTGGCCCAGCGGGATTACCAGCCGGCGCCCAACCCGATTCCGCGGGATATCCGCCACTATCAGTTGAGCATCGACCCGCCGTTACCGGCGGATCAGGTGCGTATCGAGGTGGTATACCGGTCCGAGGGCGACACCTGCCCGGTGACCCAGGCGGGGACCCAGTTCCGCCCTGAACGCCAGGGCCAGGGCTTGGGTTTTCAGGTGCCGTTGGACATGTTCCGCAACCAGGACGGCTGCAAGTGGCTGCCCAACCAACTGTGGATCGCGCTGCAGGCCGGCGGCAACTACAACACCCGCTTCAGTGTACCGCTGGCGCTGGGCCGCCAAGTGCGCTGGTGCCGCCTCAACCCGGAGCACGGCGCCTGCATGGCCCGCGAAAGCGACATTCGCCGCTATAAAATACCCGGTGGCGTGCATCGGGTCGTCGTGATGCAGGGGCGATAGCCGGCCGGCGCTGCCGGCCTTTCGCGAGCAGGCTCGCTCCCACCTGCTTGCAGCTTGAGGCTTGCAGCTGGTCTCACACCATACGCTCGGCGATGCGGGTGGCCAGCGCATACACCGTCACCTGGGGATTGACGATGATCGAGGTCGGCAACAGGCTCGCGTCCGCCACATAGAGCCCTTTCACGTCATGGGTTTCACCGTCTGAATTCACCACGCTGGTGTCCGGGTCGGCGCCCATGCGGCAACTGCCCTGCGGGTGGTAGCTCACCATGCGCAGATGCTGGGGCTGGTTCTCGAGCCCTTCCACGGCGGCGTCGATATCCGCCTCGGAACGAATCACCCGCTTGTCGCTGGACGGTACATAGACTTCCTCGGCGCCGGAGGCCAGGTGCAGTCTGGCGGCCGCTTTCAGGGCCCGCTTCATGGACGGGAAATCCGAGTTGGCGAGCTGGTAGTCGATCACCTTGCGGCCGTCCTCCCAGCGGATGGTGCCCACGTTGTGGTCGTGGATCAGCGTCACCAGACCGGCCAGGTACTTGGCGTCCTTCATGAACTGCATGAACGGCTCGCCGGTGCCCGGCTCCGCGGTCATGCTCAGTTCCGCCAGGCCGGCGCCGCCGTCCTCCAGCACGAAGCCGCCCTTGTCCGGGTGCAGAAACTCGTCCACGTACACCCCCAGCATGGCGCCGCGCCAGGCGTGCACCGGCTTCGGATAGCGCGCCGACACATACAGCGACGGGTGACAGGCGAAGTTCTTGCCCACCTGCCCGGACCGGTTGGCCAGGCCACCCTTCAACAGCAGCAAGGGCGTCTGCACGGCACCGGCGGCGAGGATCACCCGCTCCGCGTTGACCGTCATGTCCGCCACCTTGGCGCCATCATGGCCGGTGACCTCGGCGCGTACGCCGCGCGCGCGGCCGCCGTCGGCCAGCACTTCGGTGACCCGGGTGTCGGCGTAAATGCGGGCGCCGTGGGCGGTGGCCCAGGGCAGATAGCTGACCAGCATGGACTGCTTGCGTTCGGTCTTGCAGCCGGACAGGCAGTGCCCGGTCAGCGCGCATTCACGAATATTGCGTTTGAACGGTTTCACCGACCAGCCCAGCTTGTTGGCGCCGGCACGGATCAGCTGGCCGTGGCGGGCGATCTCGTGTTCCTTGTTTTCCTCGATGGAGAGGTTCTTTTCCACCCGGTCAAAATACGGCGCCAGCTCTTCGGCGGTCAGATCGCTGAGCCCGAAATCCCGCTGCCAGTCCTGCAGAATAAAGTCCGGGGTGCGGAAGCACACGCAGCCGTTCACTACCGTGGAGCCGCCCACGCAGGCGCCCTGCAACACCAGCAGGTCGCCGCTTTTGTTGGTCTGGCCGCCGTGGTCCTGGTACAGGGTTTCCAGGCTTTCCGGGAAGCGCTCGGTGAAGTCTTTCGAGGGGACATAGGGCCCCGCTTCCAGAATCACCACCTTCTTGCCGCGCCGGGCCAGCTCATAGCCGGCCACCGCGCCGCCGGCGCCGGAGCCGACGATCACCACGTCCGCGTCCAGGGTCAGCGAGCGCTCTTTAATGTCCTTAGCCTGGGTCACCGGCAAGCCGGAAGACCGCCATTGCACTTCGCTCATGCGTTGCCCTCCTCAGTGGCTTGCTCCGATTGCTGATCCGGCAGGGGCGCGTTGCCCAAATAAGCGATGCCCCAGCGGTCGGACACCGGGCCGTCGAATTCCACCGGGCCCCAGGTGCTTTCGTCGCGCCAGTAGGAGGTGTAGGTGAGCTGCTTGATCACCGTGCCCAGGGTGCGCTGTATCACGTTGCCCCGGCTCCAGGCATCGAAATAATCACGGGCGGTGGCCTCGTCCAGATCCACGAAACGCTTGCCGTGGAACACCACGGCGGCGTTATCGAACAGGCTTAGCCCGGTGGCCACTTCCTTGCGGGTGGCCGGGTCCATGAAATTCAGAATGTCCTGCACGTTGCGCACCACCGGCACCTGATCACTGGGCGTGAGGTCCGTGCCCACGGTGGGCAGCAGCGCCACGCGGGCCCGGTCGAACAGATGGTATTCCTGGCGGCTCAGGCCATCCGCCCAATCCGGTTTCGGTCGGTCGTCCAGAGGCGACAGGCGCAGCAGCGCGAAGCCGCCCGCGGCGGCGGCGGCCACGCCGGCACTACCGATCAGGCCCCACTTCAGGAACCGCCGCCGGGTCACGCCCTGCTGGAACGCCGAGGACAACCGGCGCGCTGTTTGTTGTTGTGATGACATCGGGGAATCTCGTCGAGCTCGGGGATGCCTTGAAGCTACTCAAGAGGCCCGGGCAATACAATATGTTTACCCTGACAGCAGCGCTTGACCGCTCAGCACAGCCTTGCCCATTGACCCTTCGCCGGGTTGAGGATACTGTTCTTATGTACAGTACCCCCAACATCCCGGATTGCCTTTCATGCCGCCCATGCCGCCTGATTTCTTGCAACAACTGCTGGCCCGCGGGGACACCTGGTGGGGCCGCGAAAGCACCGGTATCGGCCAGGGACAACGCACCGGCTTCAGCGACCTGGACCGCATCCTGGCCGGCGGCGGCTGGCCGGAGCAGGGCCTGGTGGAGCTGCTCTGTCCTTTGCCCTGCCCGGCGGTATTGCATCTGCTGCTGCCGGTGCTGGCCAGCGACGGCCCCGGCGCCCGCCTGATCGCCAACCCGCCACTGCGGCCTTCCGCCACCATGCTGGCCCGGGCCGGGGTGCCCCTGGACGACCTGCTGATTCTGCGCAGCGACGACCGCGCCACCCTGCTGCGTGCCAGTTTCGAAGCGATTGCCGGCGACACCGTGCGGCTGGCGTTGCTGTGGGCACCGGGCGGCCCGTTGCCGGCGGGTACCTTGCGGCGCCTGCATCTCGGCGCGCAACAGGGGCGCTGCCTGCTGGTACTGGTGCGCCCGCGCCAGGCCGGCCGGCAACCCAGCCCGGCCCCGCTGCGTCTGGACCTGAGCTGCCCGGCCCCCGGCGAACTGACCGTCACCGTGCACAAGCAGCCCGGTGGCCGGGCCGGACAACAGTGCCGGTTGTCGCTGCTGCCCGAACACCTGCGCCGGCGACCACCGGCCTGCCATGAGCTGCCGGCCCTGACCCGGCGGCCGGCGGCGGAGCCCGCGCTACGCACGCCCTTGTTGCGGCTGCCCGCTCCCGTCGCTCCGGAGGTGCGGCCATGAGCGCGCTGTGGCTGGCCCTGCATTTTCCGCTGCTGGCGCTGGAGGCGGAACACGGCCCGCGCCCGGAGCCCCGCGTGCTGGTGCGTGGCAACCGAGTGCTGCTGGCCAATCCGGCGGCCCGCGCCGCCGGCGTGGAAGCGGGCCTGCGCCTGGGCACCGCCCGGGCCCTGTGCGAAGCCCTGGAGGTGCACGAAGCACGGGCCGACCACCAGCACCAGGCATTACTGCGTGAAGCTCGCCAGTTGCTGGCCCTCACGCCCCAGGTGTGCCCGGCGCCGCCGGCCACCGTGCTGCTGGAAGTGGGCGGCTGCCTGAAACTGTTCGGCGGCTTTAAACCGCTGCTCGCCCGGGTCGACCGCTACCGGCTGCACTGCCCGCTGACCAGCCGCCTGGGCATCGGCCCCACGCCCTTGGCCGCCTGGCACCTCACCGACCCGCCACCCCTGGACGCGCCCCCGGAAGCGGCGCGTTTCCAGGCCTGGCTGGCGGACCTGCCGCTCGCCGACCTGGACCTGGACGAGCGCCTGCGCCGGCGCCTGCAGGCGCCCGGTTTCCGCACCCTGGGCGAGCTGTTCCCGCTGCCCCGGGCG
Source organism: Alcanivorax sp. (assembly GCA_017794945.1). GTDB lineage: Bacteria > Pseudomonadota > Gammaproteobacteria > Pseudomonadales > Alcanivoracaceae > Alloalcanivorax. The sequence continues at coordinate 3,009,117 of CP051239.1, read as the reverse complement.
GCGCTGGGCAAGCGTTTCGGGGTCGACTTTCTCGACTGGCTACAGCGTCTGCTCGGCGAGCAGGCGGACCCGCGCAAACCGATTTCCCCGCCGCGCCCGTTCCGCGAGCGGCTCGACTTCGACGACCCGCTGGACGATCTGGACCGGCTCAGCGGCCCCATGAGCACCCTGCTGGCGACGCTGGAAGAGACCCTGAACCGCCACCAGGAAAGCCTGGTGAGCCTGCGCTGGCACCTGTATTTGAACAACGGCCAACGGGACACCTTGATCGTACGGCGTGCCCGTCAGGGCCATGACGCCGCCACCTGGCTGGACCTCAGCCAGCGGCGCCTGAGTCACCACGAACTGAGCGCCCCGCTGCTGGGCCTGGGCCTGGACGGTGGCCGCCCCCGGCCGCGCAACCCCGGCCTCGCGGAGCTGTTCCCGGACCCGGGCGCCCGGCCGCCGCTGGCCGACCTGCTGGAAAAACTGGCCGGCGAACCGGCGCTGGGCGTGTACCGCCCGGACCGGGGCGACGGCCATCTGCCGGAAGAAACCGAACGCGGTCGGGCGCCGCTGGCGTCGGCGCCCAAGCCGGCCGCCGACGACGGCCGGGACCGCGACCAGGACCGCCCCCTGTGGCTGCTCGACCCGCCCCGGCCGCTGACCCTGCGCGACCGGGTGCCCCACTGGCGCGGCCGGCCACTGACGCTGTTTCCCCAGGAGGAGCGCTTCAGCCAGCCCTGGCACGACCTGGCCGCGCGCCGCTATCGGGTCGCTCATCATCCCGACGGGCTCTGCTGCTGGGTGTTCGAGGACGACCAGGCGCGCTGGTGGCTGCAGGGCTTTTTCTGAGATGGACTTCGCGGAACTGCATTGCACGTCCGCCTTCACCTTTCTCACCGGCGCCAGCCAGCCGGAGGAGCTGGTGTGGCAGGCCTGGCGCCAGGGCTACCGCGCCCTGGCGATCACCGACGACGGCTCCCTGGCCGGCGTGGTGCGCGCCTACCAGGCCCGCGAGAACCTCAAAAAAGCCCTGGAGGACGAAGGCCGTGCGCTGGATTTCCGGCTGATCGTGGGCAGCCACTTCCGCCTGCACCAGGACCGGGGCGAACTGCGCCTGGTGCTGCTGGCCCGGGACCGGCAAGCCTACGGGGAAATTTCCACGCTGATCACTCGCGGCCGGCGACGCGCGGAGAAGGGCCACTACCGGCTGCACTGGCGGGACCTGACGCGCATCGACCGCAACGCCCTGTGCCTGTGGCTGCCCGCCGGCGACGACCGCGACGAACACCACGCCGCCCTGCTCAAGGCGCACTTCGGCGAGCGCCTGTGGCTGGCCTGCGAGCTGCTCCAGGACCGCAACGACGCCCTGCACTACCGCTACTGCTATCAGCTGGCGGATCGCTTCGGGCTGGCCATGACCGCCGCCAACGACGTCCACTACCACCGGCCGGAACGCCAGCGCCTGCAGGAGCTGCTCACCGCCCTGCGCCTGAACACCACGGTGCGTGACCTGGGCCGGCGCCGGTTCCAGAACGACCAGCGCCACCTGCGCGACCTGGACCGGCTGGCGGAAATCTACCCGCCGGCGCTGCTGGAAGAAGCCGGCTGGATCGCCGACCAGTGCCACTTCGAAATGGACGAAATCCGCTACCAGTATCCGGAGGAAGTGGTGCCGCCGGGCCAGAACGCCGACGACTACCTCGCCGCCCTCGCCCACCAGGGCGCCGAAGCCCGCTACCCGAACGGCGTGCCGGACAAGGTGCGCGCCCTGGTGGACAAGGAGCTGGGGCTGATCCGCCAGCTCGGCTACGCGCACTACTTCCTCACCGTGCACGACATCGTCGCCTTCGCCCGTGGCCAGGGCATCCTCTGCCAGGGACGCGGCTCGGCGGCCAACTCCGCGGTGTGCTACTGCCTGGGTGTCACCGAGGTGGACCCGGGCCGCGGCCAGCTTCTGTTCGAGCGCTTTATCTCCCAGGAACGGGACGAACCGCCGGACATCGACGTGGACTTCGAGCACGAACGGCGCGAAGAGGTGATGCAGTACCTCTACCGCAAATACGGCCGCGACCGCGCCGCCCTGGCCGCCACCGTGATTCACTACCGCACCCGCTCGGCGGTGCGCGACGTGGGCCGCGCGCTGGGCGTGGACATGGACATCATCGAACGGCTGAGCAGCAACCTGGCCTGGTGGGACAAGCCCGACGCCCTGGTGGAACGGTTCCGGGAAGTGGGCCTGGGCGGCTCCACCCTGGGCCGCCACTACCGGGAACTGGTGCAGGAGCTGGTCGGTTTCCCGCGCCATTTGTCGCAACACGTGGGCGGCTTCGTGATCACCCGCGACCCGGTGCACACCCTGGTGCCGGTGGAAAACGCCGCCATGGCCGACCGCACCCTGATCCAGTGGGACAAGGACGATCTGGAATCCCTGGGCCTGATGAAGGTGGACGTGCTGGCCCTGGGCATGCTCACCGCGATCCGTAAAACCCTGGACCTGGTGCGGGGCTACCGGGGCCGCCCGCTGGCCATGCAGGACATCCCCGCCGGCGACGAGGCCACCTACGACATGCTCTGCCAGGGCGACAGCCTGGGCGTGTTCCAGGTGGAATCCCGCGCCCAGATGAACATGCTGCCGCGCCTGCGCCCGCGCAAGTTCTACGACCTAGTGGTGGAAGTGGCGATCGTGCGTCCCGGCCCGATCCAGGGCGACATGGTGCACCCCTACCTGCGCCGCCGGGACGGCCTGGAAGAAACCGACTACCCGGACGCCAAGGTCAGAGCGGTGCTGGAGCGCACCCTGGGCGTGCCCATTTTCCAGGAACAGGTGATCAAGCTGGTGATGGTGGCGGCGGGCTTTTCCGGCGGCGAGGCGGACCGCCTGCGCCGCGCCATGGCGCGCTGGGGCAAAAGCGGCGAGCTGATGGAGTTCGAAGCCCGGGTGATCGACGGCATGCGCGCCAACGGCTACAGCGGCGATTACGCGCGCCGCCTGTTCGAGCAGATGAAAGGCTTCGGCGGCTACGGCTTTCCGGAATCCCACTCCGCCAGTTTCGCGCTGCTGGTGTACGTGTCCGCCTGGCTCAAGCGCCACCACACCAGCGCCTTCTACTGCGGGCTGCTCAACAGCCTGCCCATGGGCTTCTACTCACCCTCGCAGATCCTCCAGGACGCGCGCCGCCATGGCATCGAAATACGCCCGGTGGACGCCCGCCACAGCCACTGGGATCACAGCCTGGAAGAACTGCAGCGCGAAAAGCTCGGCGTGCAACCGGCCCTGCGCCTGGGCTTGTGCCAGATCAAAGGTTTCAACCCGGAGGCCGCGCAGCGCCTGGTCCAGGCCCGCGCCGAAGCGCCCTTCACCGGCGTCGGCGACCTCTGCCGCCGCGCCCGGCTCGGCCAGCGCGAACGCGAAGCCCTGGTGGCCGGCAACGCCCTGCGCGGCCTCAGCGGCCACCGCCACCAGGCCCACTGGGACGTCCAGGGCCTGGAAGGCCAGCGCCCGCTACTCGAAGACGGCCCCCAGGGCGACCACGACGGCGTCTACCTGGACGCCCCCTCGGAATACACCACCCTGATCGAAGACTACCGCCACCTGGGCGTCAGCCTGGGCAAGCACCCCATGGCCCTGGTCCGCCACCTGCCCCGCTTCAAACGCGGCTACCGCGCCAAGGACCTGAAACGCGCCCGGCCCGGCCAGGTGGTGCGCGTCGCCGGCCTGGTCACCAACCGGCAACGCCCCGGCTCTGCCAAAGGCACCCTGTTCATGACCCTGGAAGACGAAACCGGCAACACCAACGTGGTGGTCTGGAGCGCCATCCAGGAACGCTTCCGCACCGTGCTGCTGAAAAGCCCGATGGTCACCGTCACCGGCACCGTGGAAATCAGCCCCGAAGGCATCGTTCACCTGATGGCCGGCCGCCTCGACGACAGCAGCGATGCCCTCAACGAACTCATCGTCCGCTCCAGAGACTTCAAATAACGAGATGAACTATGGGGAGACTTGTGGGAGCGAGCCTCGCTCGCGAAAGGGTGGCGCCAGCCACCCGGCGGGATACCAGAGCCTCTAAAGCTGCCAAAGCCCGTGGTCGTTACCACCGAGAATATAAATCGCGAACTTGCCCTTGCCGGGGATCTCCATCGGCGCCATCGCAATCTTGGCCCCCGCGGCCTCAACGTCGGCCACGGCCTGATCGATATCCTCCACCAGCCAATAGGGCCGGACCACCGGCGCTTCCGTGCTTCGCAGCGGCCCTCTCACGCCGACAATCGATCCATCGGCCAAGGCGCAGGTTCTGGCGCCACCGAGTAATTCGTCCGGATCGCCAAACCTGACGCCGTGAGCAGCCTCATACGCTTTGCACACCGCATCCACATCCTCGGTGACGATCTCCAGATAATGAACTTTCATGATTTTTCTCCCATCTCGTAATGCCGCTCTGCGTTCGCTGATACCCGCCGCCAGGCTGAATCACGGACACGTTCCTGGTGGCGCTGAAACGCGGCCTTATCGACAAGTTCCTCGTACACAGTAAAGATGTTGTTGTGCTTAGCGCTTTGAGTGACTTCAAACTTCAAGCAGCCTTTTTTCTTGGCGTGAGAGATCAATATGGGTAGAGAGGGCATCAACAACGCCATCAAGACACCCGTCGGGGACAATAATCCAGCCAGTTAAGATTACTTTCGGCATGGCAACGCTCTTTTATTGTCAATCCGGGCAATTAACCAGAAATATTAACCACTTACAACGCACCCCGAAGCCCCATAGGGGCGACGTCGGCAACAGAACGGATCGCCGATTATGAGTAACGGGGGAGAGTTCGACATCGCGTTATACGGCGACAGCGGCTTAACGGGTCAGCTGGTGGCGGGTGGTGCTGACCGCGGAGGGGCTCTTAACGAGTTGGTCGTGGGATTTCAAAAAAGGGGAGCGTTTCCGCTCCCCTGCTTTTCTTATTGGGCGGACCTGACCGGTTCGGTGGGAAGGATAAAATCGCTGATGAAAAAGCCCAGCAGGCTCTCCGTGGTCCCATCGATATGACGGAAATCGACGAGTACATCGTTGCCGTTATTGATCTTCACCATCGTCCATGAACCCGTGGATTCATCATCCAGACTTTCGGTGAAACTCAAGGTCCCGCTGTCCGTGGTGGTCCAGGGCGCGTCGATGGTGCTGGTCTCTTGATCCTGGGTGCCGGGGGAGAACGTCATCGTGCCACTGCCATCACCGTTCAGGGACACATCGGCGCTGTCTTCCTCACCGACCAGTTCAATGGTGAAATCGGCGCTTATTCCCTCTTCAAACGCCTGCTCGGAACGCTCCACCACGGCGACGCTACGATTGCCGGCGAGATCCCGCAGTGCCACGCTGAAACGGCCTATGCGCCCGAAGGTAATGATGTCCTCCGCGTCGAACGCCATGACCAGATCGCCATAGGCGGTCGCTTCCACCGTGGCGCTGGCGCCGGCGCCACCGGAATTGCTGGCGTCGTACAAGCCGCCCGGGCCATCGGTCTCGGTTTCCACGCCAGTTACCTGGAACTGATCATTGGTGATGGAATACGTGCCCCACTCGGACGACGTCGCGGTCAGATCGTCACCGGTATACACCTCCTGGTTGTCGGAATGCGCGACCACGTAATGGCTGCCATCCAGGATCGTTAGAACATTGAACCCCACGTCTTCCGGCAGATACCAAGCGCCCACATAGGCGTTACCCTGATTCTTAACCGCCTGGAAAGCGGTGGCGGCCCCCTCTTCGCTACCGAGCATCAGCTCATCACCCACCAGATTGAGGGTATCCGAACAGAAGGTATCGTCGCCGCAAATACCGCCCGACGTATCGGAGTCACCGACCACCTCGAAAGAGACCTCCCCGCTTTGCGGATTCCAGTCGTAAAAGCCCCATTCGGCGGTCGCCGCGCCCTGATCGTCATTGCCGTACTTGTGCGCGACAATGTAACGATCGCCGTGCATGAAAGTCAGAACATTGATCTCTTCACCGTCGGGCCCTTTTCCGTTGCTGCTTTCTCCGGCGGGTTCAACAAATACCCAGCTGCCGCGCAGATCAGCCTTTTGAGACTCATTAAAATGGCTCTCGGCATCCTCGGCACTGACCAGATCGGAATTGGTCTGCGACCTTACCTCGGAATCGTAAGCCGTCTCGAACGACGCCGCTGACTGTCCCAGCGCCAATTGGGCGTTGGCCAGGTCCGTATGAGTCTGGTCCGCGATAGTAATTCCGTTATCGGGATCACCATCCTCATCCAGAGACTGCAAAAGGCGCAGAATGTTGGTGACCTGGTCTGGCTGCTCATCGCTGGCCATGTCGGCGGGGGTGACCCGCCCGGTCGCCGGTACCGAAGGCAAGGGAATGCCGCCAATCATAAAGGTGACGGTGTCGCCGTCGACATAACTGTATTCGCCTAGAGCGTTGGTGGTACCGCTCCTGTTGCCCGGCGAGGTCCGGTAATTGATTCCCGCCACCGCGCTATCGGTGAATACGCCCGTTTTTGCATTTTCGGCGGGCGCGTCGGAGCCACCGTCCGACGAAGATCCGCCCCCACAACCGGTCAACGCCACGGCACAAGCCAACGCTGCGAGCTTCAAGGTGTCCATGATTCCTCCAGTACTATCAAACGAGTTTGAGAGCACTAGCTAATCACCTGCCACTGAAGCGCACATCCCCAAAATGGGGGATACACCCAGTTGCCACCGATCAAGACAGAAACGGCGTTCTCGAGCGCCCCTGCCGGTCGAGGGTGGCCGGTAACGCTCTCACCAACCGGGTGAGTTGCGCCTGGCTGGACACCTCCGTTTTAAAGAAGATGCTCTTGATTTGGCTGCGCACCGTATGCAGCGACACTCGGCGGAAAGCCGCGATCTTCGCGGCGTTCTGCCCACCGGCCACCAAGGCGGCGACCTCCGCCTCCGCCTGCGTCAGGGCGAGCAGGCCCGCCAGTTTTTCAGTGTCGAATTCAGGTTCCGCGTCACCATCCACCAGATAGACGGCGGCATGGGCCGGAACCGTCATCAGCGGTCTGTCGGCATCGGGATGCAAAGGGACAACCTGCAGCAACAATGGCGCCCGCTCCGGGCGGGGCAAGGCAATGACGCCGCCCGTCACCGGCGCGCCCTCCATACCAGCGGCGAAAGAGGCCTTCAAAAGGAAATCCAGCCTCTGCTGTGCCTCGACGTTCTGCAATAACACCCTTTTGCCAAGACGAAGAGCGTGTGGATTATCTTGAATATGACGCCACGCGGCCTCGGAAACGTGTACCACACGCTGATTGGCATCAAGCAGTATGAAAGCGCTGAAGCGGCCGGTTTGCTCCAAGTACCCCTGTTTCTGCCTTTGCTGGTGCATTATGGCTTCCAGCCGAAGAGCGCGGCGAATATGCGGCGCCAAAGCATTGAAGGCATCGGTTTCATAACGTCTGAAATGGCCCTGACCGCCTGTCCGCTGAAAAAACATCTGAATAGTCTGGCCCTCGAACTGCCAGACCGTGCCGCTGGCGCCATGATGAATATCAAGCTCTTTGGCCCAGTCATTAAAGAATTCGGAACGGTAGAAGGTTTTCTGGTCGCAGATGCCGTCCAGGTAAGAAGAATAGAACTTACCCGGCGGAAGGCGTGCCAGCCCAGGGCGCCAGGGACACAAATTCACGAAGTGATCCACAAAAGCTTTATGGGCCTTGTTGTCAGTGTTGACCTGAACACCCGAATGCACCTGATCCGCTTCTTGATTCATTACCAGAAGCCGGGCCGACCGGCTACCGGACAGTCGAACCATTTCTTCAAGAAACCCGTGCCAGCCGGACGCCTCGTAAGGCGCGAAGTAAAGTTGATCCAGCAAGCGATCCGACGCCAACAGCCCCCGCGTCTTGTTCATTTCCCCTCCCACAACTCTCATTGGTTATCGTCTCCCCAGAGAACAAATAACCAGAAGCCGGTTACGTTGTCACCTTCAAAGCGGCAGATTCAGCACCATGGCGGTAAGTTGCGATTGAGAGTGAGTACCGGTCTTGCGGTAAATGCTTTTAAGATGATGACGAACGGTATGCAAAGATACACTCAGCGCGCCGGCAATGTCCGCCGGACGGTCCCCTTGAGCAATCCGTGTCGCAATGCGTGCTTCTTGTTCCGTTAGTCCCAACCAATGAGCAATGGCGCCCTCGTCGTCTATGTCTTCACGCTCGATAGTCAAGATAAAAACAGCAATCAGACCATTCGACTCGAAGATCCCATCAATCCCGGCTTCCTCAAAACTGATTAACAACCGCACGGCACCGGTCTTTTCCGGCAGTGCCATCATGCCGGAGCCTCTTTCATCCATACAGTAACGAACCAGATCCGAGAATTCCGTCTGCTTCTTATAACTGGATAGATACAAATGGTTGTCTCTTAATGCCATGCGGCTCGTTTGCGAGAGCCACTCCTTGGCCCGGGCAGAGACAAACACCACGTCCTGTTGGGCGTTGAGCAGCAAAAGTGCGCCCTGGTTCGGCCTGCTCACGGCGGCTTGCCGGTCCTTAAGCACTCCGTATTCGCTGCCCTGCCGCAGAGCACGGGCGATATGTGGCATCAGTTCATCAAGAACGCTCCGGTCCCGTGGCGTGAAGCGGTCGCCTTCGCTGGCACGTCGAACCTTCAGCTCGACTACCAGGCCATCCGCGACGAAACGACCATGGAGTGCGCCATTATTCGCATTTTGAAAATCCGAATCATCTGCTCCGACCAGGTTCTGGCTCGGAAGCTCGGCAATCACATGTTCGGTTTGCTTATCTATTCTCAGAAGCCGGGCAGCATCACCGCACACAAGCGCACAAATCAGGTTCAGGCAATCGTGCCATCCGCTTTTTTTATGCGGTGCGAAATATATGCTGTCGAGCACCGTTGTCAGGTCCGGTTCCCCAGGCACCTTCACTCCCCTTATTACTGGCCTGGCATTATCCTAAACGCCGGCAGTCCCCGCCACATCACCCAACCTGGGGATAACAGGTCACCCCCCGCCACATGACTCTCTTGCCCATAAAAAGGCCGTTCCCCACCCTGCCCAGGGGCGCGGCACGAGGTCTATAGTGGGCGCATCATTCGCAGCAGAACGGATTATTGATATGAGCAACGGGAGAGAGTTCGACATCGTGGTGTACGGCGCCAGCGGCTTCACCGGCCGGCTGGTGGCGGAGTATCTGCATCAGCAGTACGGCGCCGATGGCGACGTGAAGTGGGCCATGGCCGGCCGCAGCGAGGAGAAGCTGAAGGCGGTGCGCGAGGAGATCGGCGTGCCGGATTCGGTGCCGCTGATCACCGCCGACGCGGACCAGCCAGAGACCCTGGAGGCGCTGGCCAAGCGCACCCGCGTGGTGCTGACCACGGTGGGGCCGTACCAGTTGTACGGTGAGCCGCTGGTGGCGGCCTGCGCCAAGACCGGCACGGACTATGTGGATCTGTGCGGCGAGCCGGCGTGGATGCGCCAGATGATCGACGCCCACGGCGAGGCCGCCAAGGCGAGCGGCGCGCGCATCGTGTTTTCCTGCGGGTTTGATTCGATTCCGTTCGATATGGGTGTGTATTTCCTGCAGCAGTACGCGAAGGAGAACCTGGGCGCCTATTTGCCCCGCGTGAAGGGCCGGGTGCGCAAGATGAAGGGCACCTTTTCCGGCGGCACCGCCGCCAGCCTGCAGGCGACCCTGGTGGCCGCCAAGAAGGACCCGAAGATCTACCAGCTGCTCACCGACCCGTTTTCCCTGACGCCGGGCTTCAAGGGTCCACAGCAGCCGGAGCCGAGGGAGCCGGTCTACGACGACGAGCTGCACACCTGGCTGGCGCCGTTCGTGATGGCGACCATCAACACCCGTAACGTACACCGCTCCAACCAGTTGCTGGGCCACGCCTACGGCGATCAGTTCGTGTACGACGAGATGATCCTCACCGGCCCCGGCGAGAAGGGCAAGGCCACCGCCGAAGCGGTGACCAATGACCGCTCCCTGTCCGGCAAGGACGCGCCCAAGCCCGGCGAAGGGCCGAGCAAGGAAGAGCGCGAGAACGGCTTCTACGACGTGCTGTTCATCGGCGAGACCGCCGACGGCCGGCAGTTGAAGGCCAGCGTGTCCGGCAACCGTGACCCGGGCTACGGCTCCACCTCGCGGATGATCGCCGAGAGCGCCCTGTGCCTGGTGCAAGACGCCGACGATACCGCCGGCGGCATCTGGACCACGGCGCCGGCGTTCGGTGACAAGCTGATCAAGCGGCTGGTGGACAACGCCGGCCTGAAGTTCCAGATCGAGGGGTAAGTCGGGTTACGGCCTTCGGCCTAACCCGACCTACGGCTCCTCCGCGATGGACTCCAACTGAATTTCGCGGCCGGCGTTTTCCTGGTAGTGGAAAACGCCGGTAACGCGTACCCGCTTGCCCAGATGGGCTTCCACCTTCTCCACCGGCTTAAGCGCCACCCGGTTCAGGTCGTCGTCCTCGATCCAGTAGTGCAGCGGGTCCTGGAAATGGCGCACGGTGCCGGCGGTGGTCACCAATTCGCCGTTATAGTCGGCGGGCTGTTGCGCGAGCATCCGCAGCGGCGCCGCCTGGGGCGCGTCGGAATAATCACAACCGGCCAGACCGACCAGCGCGGCCAGCAGCGCCACCCTGGGCCACGTCGGCTTCCTAGCCTTCATCACCACTGCCTCCTTGGGGGTGCACTTCCCATTCCGGTTCCTCGAATTCGCCCAACGGCGTGATCTCGCAGGTGCGGGCGTGTTTCTCCAGAATCGCCTTAACCTTGGCGCTGCGGCTGTCGTCCTTGGCGTCCCGGTGCGCCTTGGAATCCCAGTGGGCGATGGCCAGCAGGGTGTCCGGCTCGCCGATCTTGCGGTGCAGGTAGGTGCCGCGCGCGCCCGGGGTCTGCTGGATGATCTCGCTGGCCTCGATCCAGCCCTGGGCGTATTCCTCCACGGTGTAGCCGTCCTTCATGCGTACTTCGAAGATGTACTTCATTGCAGTCTCCTGTTTGGGATCGCGGGCTGTTCAGCTCTGCTGCCACCAGCGGTCCGAGGTTTCCACCAGGCCGGCGTCGCGCAACGCCTGGCGGGCCTGTTCGCGGCCGTCGCCGTTCAGAAAGGCCCCCAGCTCCAGGCGGGTCTCGTCATCGCACAGGTGCAGGCCGATCATGTCCACCTCCTTGACCGGCAGCACCACATGCAGATGCGCCGCCGGGCGCGCCAGAATCCATTCCCGGTCGGGGCCGCGCACGCCCTCGCGCAGCACCACCCTGCCCCGCTCCACGGCGATGCGCTGGTGCAGATAGGACAGGCGGAAGCAGACCCTGTAGAGCAGATAACCGATCAGCCCCACTTCAATAAAAGCGAACGGCAGCGCCAGCCAGATGCCGGCCAGGGTCCAGGCCGCCGCCACCGTGAACACCACTACCGCGATCAGCGCGATAAACCGTTTCACCTGGGGCCAGTCGGCGGAGAGGTGAGGTTTCAGCGTCACCACCGTGACGCCGTTCCGGGATTCAGTTGCCACCATAAGAGGGGTCTCCAATACCGCATGCACAGCGGTGCCTGTACCGGTAGCATAGGCCGCCTGAATTTCCTAGCAACCTGACCCGGAGGCACAACATGGGGTGGTGGAAGTCACGCCGGCTTCGTTTTCTGGCATCCAGCGTGGTGGCGCTGTTCGCGCTGTTCGTGATTATGAGAGCGGTGTTCTTCGCCTTTTTCTCCGAGGTGGGCGACACCGTGCAGGCGGAGTCCGGCGACCTTTTCCATGCCCTGGGCGTGGGGCTGCGCTTCGATCTGCGGCTGGCGTTGCTGATGGTGCTGCCCCTGGCGGTGCTGGCCTGGCTGCCGCGCTTTAACCTGGTGCGCTCGGCCCCGGTGCGGGCGCTGGGGCTGGTGTATATCACCCTGGCGGTGCTGGCCGTGGTGCTCACCTATATCCTCGACTTCGGCCACTACGTGTATCTGGGCGACCGGCTGAACGTGACCGCCTTCCGCTTCCTGGAAGACACCGCGATCTCCACCCGCATGGTCTGGGAAAGCTACCCGGTGGTGTGGATCACCCTCGGCTGGCTGGCGGTTACCGCCGTCATGGCGCTGATTTTCCGGGCGCTGGCCCGCCGTTTCCTGCTGCGCGCGCCGATGCCGATGGGCACCACCAGCAAGGTGATCGGCGGCGTGGTGGTGTTCCTGGTGCTGGTGTTCGGCCTGCTGGGCCGGGTCTCGGATATCAACCTGGAAAACCCGGTACCGCTGCGCTGGAGCGACGCCTTTGCCTCCGGCAACAACGCGGTGGCCGCCCTGGGTCTGAACCCGGTGCTGTTCCTCTACGACACCACCCTGCTCAGCAGCGAGCCGTTTGACCGGGAAGCGGTGGAAAAATACTACCCGCTGATGGCGGACTTCCTGGCGCTGCCGGAAGACGCCCGGGAACCGCTGAATTTCGAGCGGACCGTGTCGGTCCAGCCGCACCGGCTGGACGTGGATCGGCCGCCGAACATCGTGGTGGTGATGCTGGAATCCCTGGGCGCCAGCCGCGTCGGCGCCTATGGCACCCCGTTCGACCCCACCCCCAACCTGGACCGCATCGCGCGGGAAGGCTGGTTCTTCGAGCACTTCTACGTGCCGGTGACCGGCACCGCGAAGAGCATTTGGGCGTTTCTCACCGGCATTCCCGACGTGGCGCCGGAGGAAACCGCCAGCCGTAACCCGCTGATCGGCCATCAGCGCAATATCGTCAACCAGCTGGAAGGCTACCGGAAGCTGTACATGGTGGGCGGCAACGCCGGCTGGGCGAATCTGGAAGCGGTGCTCACGCGCAGCATCGACGGCCTGGAACTCTATGAGGAAGGCGACTGGCAATCCCCCAATGTGGACGTTTGGGGCATCTCGGACCTGAACCTGTTCAAGGAGTCCCACCGGATTCTGGACGCCCTGCCGTCGGACCAGCCGTTCTTCGCCTTCATCCAGACCGCCGGCAACCACCGGCCGTTCACCATTCCGGAGAATAACGACGACTTCGAGACCCGTTCGCCGCCGGAACAGGAACTCAACTCCAACGGCTTCCGCAATACCGCCCAGTACAACGCGGTGCGGCTGCTCGACTACAACGTGGGCCGGTACATGGACCTGGCCCGCGAAAGCGACTACTTCGACAACACCATTTTCGTGTTCTTCGGCGACCACAACAATCGCATCACCACCCTGTCGCACATGCCACCCTTCCAGGAGCAGCTGGGCCTGGAAAGCCACCATGTGCCGCACATGCTGTACGCCCCCGGCCTGCTGGAGCCGCGCCATGTGAAGGACGTGGTGAGCCTGGTGGACGTGATGCCCACCCTGGCCGGCCTGCTGGGTATCGAATACCGCAACACCACCCTGGGCCGGGACATCCAGATGCCGGCCCCGGAAGGCGAACGCAGCGCCTTCGTGGTATTGCGTGAGGGCCCGGCGCCGCAAATCGGCATGGTCACTCGCGAGCACCTGGCGCGCCTGAACCACGACGGCGAAGCGGCCACCCTGCACGAGCTGTACAGCGACGAGCCTGAGCAGGACCGGGCCGGCGGCGACCCGGAAACCTTCCAGAAGCTGTTCGATCTGGCCCGGGGCACGTACGAGACCTCCCGCTATCTGTTCTACGACAACGCGGTGAACGACGGCAAAGGCGAGAAAGCGGCCTCCGGAGACGTTGAACCGGAAGGGGCACGGTAAGGCCAGGCCATGCCCTTGCCGCTGGAAGAAACCGGCTGCGTGGTGATCGGCGCCGGCGTCATCGGTCTGGCGGTGGCCCGGCGCCTGGCCCGGGCCGGCCAGACGGTGGTCGTTCTGGAGGCGGAAGCCCACATCGGCGAGCATCTTTCCTCGCGCAATAGCGAAGTGATCCACGGCGGGCTCTACTACCCGCCCGGCTCGCTCAAGGCGGAAACCTGCCTGCGCGGCAACGCGCTGCTCTACGAGTACTGCGCCGCCCGGGGCATCGCCCACCGGTGCCGCGGTAAATGGGTGGTGGCCGGCCCCGGCCAGACAGGGGCTCTGGAGGACCTGTACGCCAACGCCCGCGCCGCCGGCGCCGAGGGGCTCAGCCTGGTGAGCCGCGAGCGGCTGCGCCGGGAGGCGCCCTGGCTGCGCGCGGAGCAGGCGCTGGAGAGCGCCACCAGCGGCATCGTCGACAGCCACGGCCTGATGGCCAGCCTGGCCGCGGAAGCGGAAAACCACGGCGCGGTGATCGCCCTGCGTCACCGGGTGACGCATATCGACTGCCGGCCGGGGCGTTTCACCCTCACCGTGGAAGGCCCGGACCAGCCTTTCCAGCTGCGCGCGGAGCGCCTGATCAACGCCGCCGGCCTCGGCGCGGTGCCTCTCACCGGCCTGATGGACGGGTTGCCGGAAAAGCACCGGCCGGAACAGCGCTTCGCCAAGGGGCACTACTTCAAGCTGCGCGGCAAACCGCCTGCCGAGCGGCTGATCTATCCCCTGCCCGACGCCGACGGCCTGGGTGTTCACCTGACTCTAGATCTGGCCGGCGGCGCCCGTTTCGGGCCCGACGTGGAGTGGGTGGAACGGCCGGACTACCGGGTGGATGAAAGCCGCCGGGAAAGCTTCGAGCAGGCGGTGCGGCGCTACTGGCCGGGCCTGCCGGCGGGCGCGCTGCAGCCGGACTACGCCGGCGTGCGCCCCAAGCTATGGCTGGACGGCAAGCCCTACCGGGACTTTCTGATCCAGGGCCAGAGGGAGCACGGTATTGAAGGCCTGGTAAACCTGCTCGGCATTGAATCGCCGGGGCTTACCGCCGCCCTGGCGCTGGCGGAGCGACTCAAAGAACACGCCTAACTTTGGAAGTGGAACAGGTCTCTGGGATCCTGCGGGGCAACCGTTGCCGGCAAGCTTTGCTTGCCTTTCGCGGGCGGGGCCCGCTCCCACGGCTCGCCCCCAACCTCCACAAATTTCAGGCATAAAAAAGCCCGGCGCGACGGCCGGGCTTTTTTCGTTGATACCGATGTTACATCGGGATCAGAGCTTGCTGTCGAGCTCCGGAACGGCCTCGAAGAGATCCGCCACCAGGCCGTAGTCCGCCACCTGGAAAATCGGGGCTTCCTCGTCCTTGTTGATGGCAACGATCACTTTGGAGTCCTTCATGCCGGCCAGGTGCTGAATCGCACCGGAGATGCCCACCGCCATGTACAGGTTCGGGGCAACGATCTTACCGGTCTGGCCTACCTGCATGTCGTTCGGTACGAAGCCGGCGTCCACGGCGGCGCGGGAGGCACCGACGGCGGCGCCCAGCTTATCGGCCACCTTGTACAGGATCTCGAAGTTGTCGCCGTTGCCCATGCCGCGGCCACCGGAGATCACGATCTCGGCGCTGGTCAGCTCGGGACGGTCGGACTTGGCCAGCTCTTCGTTGACGAAGCTGGACAGGCCGCTGTCTTTCACCACGTCCAGGTTTTCCACGGACGCGGAGCCGCCTTCCGCCGCCACGCCGTCGAAGGAAGTGCCACGCACGGTGATCACTTTCTTCTCATCGGCGCACTTAACGGTGGCGATGGCGTTGCCCGCGTAGATCGGACGGCGGAACGTATCGCCGTCGACCACGTCGGAGATCTCGGAGATCTGGGCGACGTCCAGCAGCGCGGCCACGCGCGGCGCGAAGTTCTTGCCGGTGGTGGTGGCGGCGGCCAGGATGTGCTTGTAATCGGCGCCCACTTCGGCGACCAGCTCGGCGATGTTCTCGGCCAGCTGATGCTCGTAGGCGTCGTTGTCGGCGCACAGTACCTTGCTCACGCCTTCCGCCTTGGCGGCTTCCTCGGCCACGGCGCCGCAGCCTTTGCCGGCGACCAGCACGGTGATGTCACCGCCGATTTCCTTGGCGGCGGCGAGAACGCTCAAAGTAACCTTGTTGAGCGTGGCGTTGTCGTGTTCGGCGTAAACTAAAACACTCATCAGATCACCTTCGCTTCGTTCTTCAGTTTCTCGACCAGCTCGTCCACGGAGCCCACCATAACGCCCGCCTTGCGCTCGGCCGGTGTTTCCACCTTCTCGATGGTCACGCGGGGGGTCATATCAACGCCCAGATCCGCCGGGGTTTTAACGTCCAGCGGCTTCTTCTTGGCTTTCATGATGTTAGGCAGGGACGCGTAGCGCGGCTCGTTGAGACGCAGGTCGGTGGTCACCACCGCCGGCAGTTTCAATTCCACGGTCTGCAGGCCGCCGTCGATTTCACGGGTCACCTTGACCTTGCCTTCCTCCACGTTCACTTCGGAAGCGAACGTGCCCTGGGGCATGCCGGTCAGAGCAGCCAGCATCTGGCCGGTCTGGTTGTTGTCATCGTCGATGGCCTGTTTGCCGAGGATCACCATTTCCGGCTTTTCCTCTTCAACGATGGCTTTCAGCGCCTTGGCGATGCCCAGCGGCTGAATCTCTTCATCGGTTTCCACCAGGATGGACCGGTCGGCGCCCAGCGCCATGGCGGTGCGCAGCTGCTCCTGAGCGGCTTTCGGGCCGATGCTGACAGCGACGATTTCGGTCACGACGCCTTTTTCTTTCAGGCGTACCGCTTCTTCCACGGCGATTTCGCAGAAGGGGTTCATGGCCATTTTCACATTGGCGAGATCAACGCCAGAGTTGTCCGCCTTCACGCGAACCTTAACGTTGTAGTCAATGACTCGCTTGATGGGTACAAGAACCTTCATAGGATCCTCGGAATCTTCCACTTGGTGACTGAAGTCGCTTCCGTCCGGGGGCTGCCACAAAGCAGGGTTTGGAAGCCCACCGTGCCTTGTGGCAACCCGCCCGAATACTCGCTTTCACCAGTACTTAATAAGGACGGAAACGATGAAAGAGGCGAGACGACGCCGAACGCCGGGGCCCCGCGCGAGAGCCGGTATCTTGAACGCTGCCCCCCGGCAGGTCAATAGGCCGAAATTGGGTAAGCGGATGATTTTGCTGCCAATTGTGTCTTGCGTTCATGACCCGCCGGTCGCCGATATCCTTGTAAATCAACCACCTGGCAAGGGATAATCCAAACAAGTGTTTGAATCGGTGTGAAAGTCGATTCCGAAAAGTGGTGCGATATGGAGGATGCCTTTATACTCCGCGCCACCCCAAGAGAACCGAAAGCTAGGAGACAGGCTGTGGAACGCGAATCTATGGAAGTCGACGTTGTCATCGTCGGCGCCGGTCCGTCCGGTCTGGCAACCGCATGCCGCCTGGGTCAAATCGCCCAGGAAAGCGGTCAGGAACTCAGCGTCGTGGTGGTGGAGAAAGGCTCTGAAGTAGGCGCCCATATCCTCTCCGGCGCGGTCTTCGAGCCGCGCGCGCTCAACGAGCTGTTCCCCAACTGGAAAGAACTCGGCGCGCCGCTGAACACCGAAGTCGGCGGCGACGAAATCTTCTACTTCACCGGCGCCGAGAAAGGCTCCAAGGTGCCCAACCCGTTCGTGCCCAAGACCATGCACAACGAGGGCAACTACGTGATTTCCCTGGGCAACCTGTGCCGCTGGCTCGCCGAGCAGGCGGAAGGTCTCGGCATCGAGGTGTTCCCCGGCTTCGCCGCCACCGAAGTCCTTTATAACGAGGACGGTTCGGTGAAGGGCATCGCCACCGGCGATTCCGGCATCGACCACAACGGCGAGAAAAAGCCCAGCTACACCCCGGGCATGGAGTTGCACGCCAAGTACACCGTGTTCTCCGAAGGCTGCCGCGGCCACCTCGGCAAAGGGTTGATGGAAAAGTTCAACCTGCGCGAAGGCGTCGATCCCCAGCACTATGGCCTGGGCATCAAGGAACTGTGGGAAATCGACCCGGCCAAGCATCAGCAGGGCCTGGTGGTGCACACCGCCGGCTGGCCGCTGAGCGAATCCGGCTCCCACGGCGGCGGCTTCCTGTACCACATGGAAGACAACCAGGTGACCCTGGGTCTGATTACCGACCTGGGCTATTCCAACCCGCACGTTTCACCGTTCGATGAAATGCAGCGCTGGAAAACCCACCCGGAAATCAAAAAATTCCTGGAAGGCGGCAAGCGCGTCAGCTACGGCGCCCGGGCCATCGCCAAGGGCGGCCTGCAATCCCTGCCGAGAATGACCTTCCCCGGCGGTCTGCTGGTGGGCTGCGACGCCGGTACCCTGAACTTCGCCAAGATCAAGGGTAACCACACCGCCATGAAGTCCGGCATGATCGCCGCGGAAGTGATTTCGCAGGCCATCAAGGACGGCCGTGGCAGCGACGAACTGACCGAATACAAGAGCCAGTTCGAGAGCAGCTGGGTGTTCGAGGAGCTGCACACGCAGCGCAACTTCGGCCCGGCCCAGCACAAGTTCGGCAACCTGCTGGGTTCCGCCTTCGCCTTCGTGGATCTCAACATCCTCAACGGCAAAATGCCGTTCACGATGCGGGACACCACCCCGGACCACGACACCCTGAAGCCGGCGGACCAGTGCAAGAAAATCAGCTATCCGAAGCCGGACGGCAAACTGACCTTCAACAAGCTGGATTCGGTGTTCCTGTCCAACACCAATCACGAAGAAGATCAGCCCTGCCATCTGACGCTGAAGGATCCGAGCATCCCCATTGAGTACAACCTGCCCAAATACAACGAACCGGCGCAGCGTTACTGCCCGGCGGGCGTGTACGAAGTGGTCGAGGACGAAAGCACCGGTGAAAAGCGCTTCCAGATCAACGCTCAGAACTGCGTGCACTGCAAGACCTGCGACATCAAGGACCCCACCCAGAACATCCACTGGGTGGCGCCGGAAGGCACCGGCGGCCCGAATTACCCGAACATGTAATCCGGCCGGTTCTTAGCCGCAACGAAAAAGGCGCCTCAACGGCGCCTTTTTTGTGTCAGCAAGGAAAAATCGTAGGTCGGGTTAGGCCAAAGGCCGTAACCCGACATAAAACACCAGACCGTGTCGGAAAAACCGTGTCGGATTACGCCTTCGGCTAATCCGACCTACCCGCTGGCGCGTGAGCGGCGCAGCGCGGCGGCCTGGCGGCGCTCAGCGCGCTGGCGCCACCACTTCTGGACCTTGCGCTCCAGGGCGTTGATCAGCCCCAGCGGCGGCATCGCCGGCATGTACAGGTCCGGGTCCGAATAATGACGTTGGATGCGTGGCTTTTGTTTCATGGCTCTCTCCTTCATGACGGTCTCCTTGATCGGTCGCCGACCGGGCACGGCACCGCCCCGGCCTATGGGAGAATCATGCGCACTTCACATTGTTGAATCCAGCGAAAAGAACTACATTGCCCATTCAGAAATATTGAACGGTTGGAGAGCCCGCCATGACCGCCACCAAGGCCCGACCCGAGAACAGCTCGCTGCCCCTTCTGGATACGGACACCCTGCGTACCTTCGTGGCCATCGCCGAGAACGGCAGCTTCACTCGCGCCGCTCACCAGGTGTTCCGCACCCCTTCCGCGCTGAGCATGCAGATCAAACGCCTGGAGGAAACCCTGGGCCAGAGCCTGTTCATACGCGAGGCGCGCCGGGTGTCCCTGACGCCGGAGGGGGAAGTACTGCTCGGTTACGGTCGCCGGTTGCTCAAGCTCAACGAAGAGGCGGTGGGCCGGTTTCTGGCGCCGTCCCTGGAGGGCAGCGTGCGCTTGGGCACGCCGGACGATGTGGGCACCCGGGTGCTGCCCCAAGTGCTGACCCGCTTCGCCCGCTCGCACCCGGCGGTGCAGGTGAACGTGAATGCCGGGCGCAGCGTGGACCTGCTGAAACGGCTCGACGACGGCGAGCTGGACCTGGCGCTGGTGACCCTCGGTCACAGCGACCTGAGCGCCAAGCGCGGCGAGGTGGTGCACACCGAGCCGCTGGTCTGGGCCGGCCGCGACGGCGGCGTGGCGGTGCAGCGCTCGCCGCTGCCGCTGTCACTGGCCAACCACGGCTGTGCCTGGCGGGAGATGGCGCTGGGCGCGCTGGATAAGGCGGAAATCAGCTACCGGGTGGCGTATAACAGCGAGCACTGCGCCGGCCAGGAAGCGGCCATGCTGGCCGACCTGGCGGTAGCGCCCTTCCCCGCCAGCCTGGTGCAGCCACCGCTGCGGGTGCTGGGTCCGGAAAGCGGCCTGCCCGCGCTGGGCGACTACCAGATCGCGCTGGTGCGCCGTGACGGCTCCGGCCCCGCCGCCGAAGCCCTGGCGGAACAGGTGGTGGAAACCTTCCGCGAGCGGCGTTGACCGACGCCGGGGGGTGCCGCCTCAGGGGTCGAGCTCTTCCTTGCCCTTCCACACCAGGCTGTACAGGTCCTTGCGGCGGTCGCGGATATTGGTGACCGAGCCTTCGCTGTGCAGCAGCTTGAGCTTTTCCAGGTCGATGTCGGCGAACAGCAGCATCTCGGTGTTGGGCACCGACTCGCTGATGGTGCCGTCGTGGGGGAAGTAAAAATCACTGGGCGAGAACACCGCGGACTGGGCGTATTGAATGTCCACGTTATCCACCCGGGGCAGATTGCCCACGCTGCCGGAAATCGCCACATAGCATTCGTTTTCGATCGCCCGCGCCTGGGCGCAATGACGCACCCGCAGGTAGCCGTTCTTGGTGTCGGTCCAGAACGGCACGAACAGAATCTCCATGCCCTGCTCGGCGAGC
The DNA here is from genome assembly GCA_017794945.1 of Alcanivorax sp. Classification (GTDB taxonomy): domain Bacteria; phylum Pseudomonadota; class Gammaproteobacteria; order Pseudomonadales; family Alcanivoracaceae; genus Alloalcanivorax. The sequence goes on along the minus strand of CP051239.1, from coordinate 2,988,546 downwards.
AGCCGGCCCAGCTCCGGGAATTCCACGTCGTAGCAGATCAGAATGCCGATGCGGCCGGCGTCGGTGTCGAAAATCCGTAGACCGTCGCCGCCCTGGATCGCCCAGTCCTTGCGCTCGTGAGGCGTGATGTGAATCTTCTTCTGCTGCTCCACGGAGCCGTCGCGGCGCATCAGGTAGGCGACGTTATAAATGCGCCCGTCTTCCTCCAGCGGCATGGAGCCGCCGATGATGTTGATGTTGTAGCTCACCGCCATGTCCGCCATGGCGTCGCGGATTTCCTCGGTGAAGCTGGCCAGGTAACGCACCGCTTCCACGGAATTCAGGTCGGTCTTGAGGCCCATCAGCGGCGCGCTGAAGAATTCCGGCAGCACGGCGAAATCGGCCCGGTAATCGGACAGCGAATCGATGAAAAACTCCACCTGGCTGAGCAGGTCTTCCACCGAGCGCGCGCTGCGCATGCGACGCTGTACCACGCCCAGACGCACCACCGAGCGGCGCGGCCAGTCGCCGTCGTCCTCCGGCTGATAGAGGATGTTGTCCCATTCCAGCAGGGTGGCGTAACCCCGCGAGCTTTCATCCTCCGGCAGGTACTTCACCAGCAGGCGCTTGACATCGAAGCCGTTGGAAAGCTGGAAGGTCAGAATCGGATCGTAAATGGTGCGGGCTTCCACTTCGGCGATGTACTCGGTCACCGTCATTTTGTCCGCGTAGTGGGTATAGCCGGGCAGACGGCCGCCGGCCAGAATGGCGCGCAGGTTTTCATCCCGGCACAGCTCCTTGCGAGCTTCGTAGAGCCGCCGGCCCAGGCGGTAACCCCGGTACTCGGGATCGACGAACACATCCAGGCCGTACAGCGCATCGCCCTTGCGGCTGTGCGAGCGCACCTTGTCGTCGGTGATCAGGTCTTCGTAGCGGTGCGGGTTGGAGAACCGGTCATAGCTCACCTTCACCGTCAGCGCCGTGGCGATAAGCGTGCCGTTGTCCTCGATCACCAACTGCCCTTCCGGGAACAACCGGATCAGGGTGGCGATGGTTTCCTCGGGCCAGGCACCGCCGATGTCGTGATACACCTGATCCATCAACCGGGCCAGCGCCGGGTAGTCCTCCAGGGTCAGTTGCCGCAGACGAAGGCGAGTGCTTTCTTCAGCCATGGATCTCTCCAGTCAAGGAACCGGCGGTTCCTAGGAATTAAGGGGTGGAAACGGGATCACCCAGTGGCAATCACGGTTATGCAGCGCGTCCAGGCTGCTAGCGTACAGGGCCACGCCGTCCGGACGAATGAACATGGCGGCGCCGGAACGCAGACCGATAAAACCGGACACCTGCTCGACCACATAGCCGTCCGGCTCCTGGAACTCGCAGCGCAGCGCCTCGGGAATCGGCTCGTAGCCCACCAGACCGTTGGCGAGCGGGTCTTCCACGGCGCGCCGGTCACGGTACAGCCCCACCGCGTCGGCGCCCACCAGCAGTACCATGCCCTGGTGGAAATGCAGCAAATTGACAGGTCCCCGGGCCGGCAACGACAGTGTTTCCTGCCTTGAGATGATGGTATCCATAACACTCCACGGTAACGAAGAAGACAGGCGGAGGCAGCAGCCATGCAGGAAAGGATTGTAATACTTACCGGCGCCGGAATCTCGGCGGAATCCGGTATCAATACGTTTCGCGACGCCGGCGGCCTGTGGGAAAACCACCGCATCGAGGACGTGGCCACCCCGGGAGCCTTCCAGCGCGACCCGCATGGTGTGCAACGCTTCTACAACCGGCGCCGTGAACAGTTGCGCGACCCGGCGATCCAGCCCAACGCCGCCCATCGGGCCCTGGCCGAGCTGGAGCAGTCGCTGCCCGGCCAGGTGCTGGTGGTGACCCAGAACGTGGACGATCTGCACGAGCGCGCCGGCAGCCGGAACGTCATCCACATGCACGGCGAACTGCTCAAGGCACGCTGCCAGACCACCGACACTCTGGTGCCCGCCGACCACGATCTGGACCCGGCCTTGACCTGCACCGTGTGCGGCGCCGCCGGCTGCCTGCGCCCCCACGTGGTGTGGTTCGGTGAAATGCCCCTGGAAATGGAGCGCATCTACACCACCCTGGCTGGCTGCGAGCGCTTTATCAGCATCGGCACCAGCGGCAACGTCTACCCCGCCGCCGGCTTCGTGGCGGAAGCGCGCGCCAGTGGCGCTCACACCACGGAACTCAACCTGGAACCCTCGGAACAGCTCACCGCGTTTCACGAACACCGTCATGGGCGCGCCACCGAGCTGGTACCCGCCTACGTCCGCGAGCTGCTTACCGAAACGAGCGCCACTCTATCCCGGCAATAGGCTGATTCCTGCAACGGATTCGGCTAGACTGCCAAAATCCGTCGACACCGAAATAACAGGCATAGCCAGACTCATGAGCCAGAAGCAATTAGACGATCTCAACATCGAATCCCAGGAGGTGCTGATCACCCCCCGGGCACTGAAGGAAAAGCTGCCGCTCAGCGAAACGGCGGCGGAAACCGTATTCCAGGGTCGCCAGCAGATTCGCGATATCCTCGACCGCAAGGATCCGCGCCTGTTCGTGGTGATCGGCCCCTGCTCCATCCATGATCCGAAAGCGGCCATGGAATACGCCGAACGGCTCAAGAAGCTGGCCGCCGAGGTGGACGACGCCCTGTTTCTGGTGCTGCGCGTGTATTTCGAAAAGCCGCGCACCACGGTGGGCTGGAAGGGTCTGATCAACGACCCCTACATGAACGACTCCTTCAAGGTACAGGACGGCCTGCACATTGCCCGCAAGCTGCTGCTCGACGTGGCCGATCTGGGCCTGCCCGCGGCCACCGAGGCGCTCGACCCGACCACCCCGCAATACATGCAGGATCTGATCTCCTGGTCGGCGATCGGCGCGCGCACCACCGAATCCCAGACCCACCGGGAAATGTCTTCCGGCCTGTCCGGCCCGGTGGGCTTCAAGAACGGCACCGACGGCAGCCTGGACGTGGCGGTCAACGCCATGCTCAGCGTCAAGCATCCGCACCGTTTCCTGGGCATCGACCCGGACGGCCGGGTGGCGCTGACCACCACCAAAGGCAACCCCTACGCCCACGTGGTGCTGCGCGGCGGCGGCGGCAAACCCAACTACGATTCGGTGTCCGTGGCCCTGGCGGAAAGCGCGCTGGAAAAAGCCGGGGTGTCCACCAACATCATGGTGGATTGCTCCCACGCCAACTCCAACAAGGACCCGAACCTGCAACCGCTGGTGATGGAAAACATCGGCAACCAGATTCTGGAAGGCAACAAGTCCATTGTCGGCCTGATGGTGGAATCCCACCTCAAGGCCGGCAACCAGAAGATCCCCGAGAATCTGGACGACCTGGAATACGGCGTGTCGGTGACCGACGGCTGCATTGCCTGGGACACCACCGAGCAGAGCATCCGCGACCTTGCCGACAAGGTGCGCGACACCCTGCCCCGCCGGAATCAATAACCCGCCCTTACTACTAAACCGCGATGAGCCTTAAAAAAGGCTCATCGCCCTTTAGCAGGAACTTCAGTGCTGTGACTTCGTAGCCCGGTTCGGTCTCGGTGCCAGTGTCCAGGACCCGCCGTGAATCCGTCCCTGGAGGCTTGCCGCAGCGGCGGACCGGTTCGGCTCCCTGCCTCACACAGTCCTGGACACTGGCACCGAGACCGAACCTCCCTTGGGAGCAAGCCGCCGAGGCTCGCAGAAAGGTTCGACGCAGCGATAACCCGGGACACCGGAATCTCGCCACTGAGCGTGTCTGTGTTCTGTCCTTCCGGGACCCTGGAGAACAGGACGTTCGACAGGGAGCGTACAGGGATGTATCCACAGCGTTCCCGGAAGGACAGAACACAGACACGCGCCCCCCGGCTGGAGGGACCAGCCTGCCCGCTAAACCGCGGAGACACAAAAAAGCCCCGACCGTTTGGCCGGGGCTTTTTTGTGTTCGGGGACCGGCCCCCACCGCGAACGGCGGGACACCGATCAAACCGTCACGCGGTTACGGCGCCAGACCACCAAGCAGGTCGGGCAGGCCGGTGAGCAGCCCGGGCAGGTTCTGGCCCGCTTCCAGCAGACACTCGAACGGCAGCGTCGGGCTCAGACCGCCGGCGCCGGCTTCCGGGCAAAGCTGACCGGTGATCGGGTCGGCGCTGCCTTCACCCTCTTCACCGCCACCCAGGCCGCCGCCGAGGCCGCCCAGCAGATCCTGCAGCTGGCTCAGGCTGCCGCCGGCTTCCATCAGGCAGTCCAGCGGCGTGGTCGGACCCACTTCGCCTTCCAGGGCCAGCGGGCAGATTTGCGCCAGACCGTCGCTCAGACCCGGGATTTCCGGAACGCCGCCGGTGCCGCCGTCACCACCGGGCGCGCCCGGCAGGTTACCCAGCGCTTCGGTGAAACAGGCGGCCGGATCAAGCTGCTCGGCGGCGGAGGCCGTCGGGCACAGCGCGTCGGTGAGCGGGTTGCTGCCGCCCAGGCCACCGAGCAGGTCGGTGAGACCGCCCAGGTTCTGGCCGGCCTCGGTGAGGCACTCCAGCGGGGTGGTCGGGCCGATTTCGCCGGCACCGGCTTCAGGGCACAGCTGCGCCAGGCCGTCGCTCAGACCGGGAATTTCCGGCACGCCGCCGTCGCCGCCGTCGCCACCACCGGGCAGACCGGGCAGGCCGCCGCCCAGGGCTTCGCTCAGACACGCCGCCGGGTCCAGCTGCTCGGCCGCGGAGGCGGTCGGGCACACGGCTTCGGTGAGCGGGTTGCTGCCACCCAGGCCGCCGAGCATGTCCTGGATGTTGCCCAGGTTCTGACCGGCTTCGGTCAGACACTCGATCGGCGTGGTCGGCCCGATTTCACCGGCACCGGCCACCGGGCACAGCTGACCCAGCAGTTGTTCGCCACCGGGCAGTTCCGGGGTACCGCCGTCGCCACCGGGCAGCGGCAGGCCGCCGGGCAGACCTTCCAGGGCTTCCATGAAGCAGGCCGCCGGATCCAGGCCTTCCTCGGACGTCACCGGACACAGGGCATCGGTCAGCGGGTTGCCGCCTTCAAGTCCGCCGTCGGTGAGGCCGCCAAGCAGACCTTCCAGGTCGCCGAAGCCACCGCCCAGTTCCAGCAGGCAGTCGAACGGCGTGGTGAGGCCGATTTCCTCACCCGCGGCCACCGGACAGATTTGTTCCAGAGCCATGCCGACGCCGGGAATCTGCGGAGTGCCACCGCCGGGTGCGGAGGGCAGCTGGCCAGCCGCTTCAGTGAAGCAGGCCGCCGGGTCGAAGCTTTCCGCCATGGCGGCGGTGGGGCACAGGGCTTCGGTGAGCGGGTTGCTGCCGCCCAGGCCGCCGATCAGGTCTTCGAAACCACCGAAGCTGCCGCCGGCTTCCGCCAGACAGTCAATCGGAGTGGTCGGGCCGACTTCGGCTTCCAGGGTCTCCGGGCAGATGCCGGACAGCGCATCGGTCAGCTGGTCCAGGCCGGGCACATCGGGCGTGCCGCCGTCGCCACCGTCACCACCGCCGGGCAGACCAGGCAGGCCGGGCAGATCACCCAGACCGGGCAGGCCGGGCATACCGCCACCGCCGCCCACGGCTTCCTCGAAACACACCACCGGATCGACGCGGCCGGTCATGGTTTCCACCGGACAGATCGCTTCGGTGAGCGGATTCGGGTTGGTGATCATGTCGACGATGGTGATGTAGACACGGCTGGCTTCGTTAAGACAGTTCAGCGGGGTCTCGGGCCCGACGCCGGCACCGGCGCTTTCCGGGCAGAACTGGTTAAGGAACTGGTCGGCACCAGGCGCGCCGCCGCCTTCACCGCCGCCGGGCAGGCCAGGCAAGCCGCCGTTGGCACCGCCGGTCACTTCCGCGAAGCAGGTGGCCGGGTCAAAGGACGGCTCGGCGGCCGCCACCGGACACAGCTGCTCGGTGATCGGGTTGCTGCCACCGATCAGGTCCTGCAGGCCTTCCAGGTTGGTGGCGGATTCCTGCAGACAGGCGATCGGGAACGACAACGGACCGTCGGTCAGGAAACCGGCCGGATCGTCGAAGCCTTCGGTGAACGCCGCCGGGTCGAACGCGCCTTCCAGATCGAACGAGGACGCCGCGGTGGGACAGAACTGCGCCACCACATCGGTGGGATCCGGCGCGCCGCCTTCAGACTCTTCGCTTTCCTCGACGCAGAGAGCCGGATCAAGCGGCGTGCCGGCGGCCCCTTCCGAGGTCTCGGGACAGAATTCTTCAGTGAACGCGTTGGACTCGTCCACGACGGCCGCCATTTCTTCCGGCAGGTCACGGGTCGAGGGCGTCGGCGAGTTGCCGGAGACGTCACCGCCCCCGCCGCTTCCGCCGCCGCAGGCGGTTAGCAGCAGCGCGAGTACGCCACCACCGATAAAATGTTTGATGTTGGTATCCAAGGTTTACCCCTCCCTTTTTACTTCTTAGTCGCTAGCCCCCCGAAATGGAGGCTGACTTTTCGACTATGGAAGGGGTGTGCAAAGCGATGTAGATGCACGCCGTTGCGGCTATGTAATAAAGCGTAGCCGTGGTAATCATACGGTAATCTTTGCGGCGCCCGGGAAACTTTTCTTTACGGGACAAGGAGTTACAGGAACGATAGTACCAATCTTCTAGCGCGGGGCCGGCACCATGGTATCCAGCACACGAAGAAAGGTGGCGGGTTCCGGGCGCACCCGGTAATTGTCGGCCAGGTCCACGTAGCAGATCTCGCCCCGGGCGTCGGTAATCAAAACCGTGGGCAGCACCGTGTCCGAGGGGTAGCCGAACAGCTCCAGCCCCAGGGGCGTGCCACCCGGATCGAGGATGCGCAGTTGCCGGGCGGCGTCCAGCCGCGGATCCACCCACCACTCCATCGGCACGCCCAGGCGGGCGGCCAGGCGCCCGGTCCGGGCGCCTGGCTGGGCGCTGACCAGAATAATACGGGCGCCACGTCGTTCCAGTTGCGGGCGGCGCCGGGCCAGTTCGCGCACCTGGGCCATGCATACCGGGCACCAGTTGCCACGGAAAAACAGCAGCACCGCCGGCGCCCCGTGCAGCGAGGTGGTGGACACGGGCCGCCCCTGCAGATCACGGAATGCCAGCGGCGGCAGCAATTGGCCGGGGCGCGGGCCGTCGGCGGCATCACGCTGCAACGGGCTGTACCAGAACAGGTAAGCACAAAGACCGAGCAGGCCCAGGCCGGTGTACAACCAGGCCAGCCAGCGGGGGTCACCGAGGGACAAAGTACCCAGGAGGGTCACCGCCGCGCCCAGCCAGGCGCACAGGGTCGCCAGCGGCAGGTGCGGGCTGGTGCGCGCCGGGCCCAGGCTGACCAGCCAGCCCAGCAACACCAGAATCGGCACATTGACCAGCAGCGGGCCGGCCCACAGCCAATGCCGGTCCTGCGATCCCAGCCACAGGGCGTGGGCACAGATGAACAACGAGGCGAACGGGTACAACGAAATGAACAACGCTTTGGCGCGCGCCATGATCCCCCCTCAAGCGGTGCGGTACAGCAAACGGCTTTTTTATTCGTATAGAAACAGAGACTAAGTGGTCAACGGACGATGGACAAGACAGAATAGCGTTCTCGCAATGTCCCGGCCCGAGGTTCCATGAGTTCGGATTACGTTTCCCTGCGCGATCGCTGGCGCCACATTATTTTCGGCACCGATACCCCCGCAGGGCAATATTTTGATCAGCTGCTGATTGTCGCCATTCTCGCCAGCGTCGCGGCGGTGATGCTGGACAGCGTGCAGTCCATCCATCAGCAATACGGCGCCTTGCTGTATGGCGCGGAATGGTTTTTTACCCTGCTGTTCACCGTCGAGTACATGATCCGCCTGTGGGTCAGTGATCGGCCGCTGCGTTACGCGCGCAGCTTTTTCGGGGTGGTGGACCTGCTGTCGATCATTCCCACCTATCTAAGCCTGTTTCTGCCCGGCGCCAACTACCTGCTCACCATCCGCGCCCTGCGCGTGTTGCGGGTGTTCCGGGTGCTCAAGCTCGCCCACCTGATGACCGAGGCCAACGAGCTCGGCGCCACCCTGGTGCGCACCCGCCGCAAGATCGGCATCTTCATGTTCTCGGTGGTGATCGTGATCATCATTTTCGGCAGCCTGATGTACCTGGTGGAAGGGCCGGCCAACGGTTTCACCAGCATTCCACGCAGCATCTACTGGGCCATCGTCACCGTCACCACGGTCGGCTACGGCGACATTTCGCCGCAAACCTCGCTGGGCCAGGCGGTGGCGTCGATGGCAATGATCACCGGTTACGCCATCATCGCCGTGCCCACCGGCATCGTCACCGCGGAAATGTCCAAGGCGCAGATGGCGCGGCGTTACGAGCGCGAATGCCCCAACTGCCACCGCCACGACCACGATCCGGATGCCCGTTTCTGCAAACAATGCGGCACCGGCCTGCCCAAACCGGGCCAGACAGAAACCGCCTAGTGGTCCATGCGGCTGCTTCTGTCACTCTCAGCCGCATGGACCACTAAAGCGCGCCGAGCTCGAAGGTTTCGCCGTCGGAATCCACCACCAGACGGGCGCCGCCGCCCTGCTCTTCGCGGCGCGCCCAGTCCACCAGCTGATAGAAAATATTCCGTGAGATCAGCGCTTCCAGGTTGTCGCGCAAATGAACATAGGGCGCCGGCTCGCCGCTGTCGGCGTCGGTCTCCACCCGTAACGGATGACGCGCGCCCGCCACCACATGGGTCCCCACATTGGTGGTGAACACCAGCTTCTCCCGGCCGCCGTCGGTGACACGCTCCACGTCGGTGGCGACGAAGGGAGCGTCATCCACCTTGATGCGCAGCTTTTCCACCGGCGTGACCAGAAAATAATCGTCGCCTTCACGCAACAGGATAGTGGAGAACAGCTTGACCATGCGCTCGCGCTGAATCGGCGATTCCTGGTAATACCAGGTGCCGTCGCGGGCGATGCGCATGTCGATATCGTCCTGGCGTTCGGGCTGCCATTTGTGTACCGGGGGCAGCCCCTGTTCGTCCTGGTCGGCTTTTACCAGCAGCGCCAGTAATTCGTCGGCTTTGGTCATCGAAATTCCTTATTTGCCGCGCTGGCCTTTGTTGCCCATGCGGATGCCGATCTCGATCAGGAAATCGAGAAAGTCGTCCTTGTCCTCGATCAGGCGCTGATAAAACGGCGACTGCATCAACGCAACGGCGCCGTGCGCCAGAGCCCAGGCGGAGCAGATATGGTAGATGGCGGGCACCGGCTCCAGGGAACCTTCCTGGATGCGGGCCTCGACGATGTGGTTGAGCTTTTCGAAATTGGCTTCGCGGATACGATGCAGTTTGTCCACCAGCTCCGGCACCGCGTGATCCTTGATCACCTTGTTTTCCAGCCGGTCGAACAACTGATAGCGGGCCGGGTCGCTGATCCGGAAGCGGAAGTATTCGCGTGCCAGGGTTTCCTTGTCATCGGATTCGGAAATGTCCTGGAACAGCGACGCCAGATCTTCCTCGTAGCGAAGCATCAACAGCAGGTAGATCTGGTTCTTGGTCTCGAAATGCTTGTAGATGGTGCCCTTGCCAATGCCCACCCGGTCGGCGATGTTCTCCACCGTGACGCGGTCTTCGCCCTGCTCCAGGAACAGAATCAGTGCGGCGTCCAGAATTTCCTGCTCGCGCTGCCGGAATTCCTGTGCCTTACGCGTGGCCTTTTCCAAGTCACCCATCTACATCTCCTCGTCTGCCGCGGACCACGGCGGATTTCCCCAATCCAGCCGGGCTAGATTAACATAACCACGTCCTCTGCACGTTACCTCCGGGGCGGTTACAATCAAGTGAGATTTATGGAGGAGCGCTGGCAATGGTCGACCTCAAAGCGGAATTCCCGTTGCACCACGACGTGCTGTATCTCAACCACGCCGCCGTGGCCCCCTGGCCGCGACGGACCCGCGACGCGGTGATCGCCTTCGCCGATCAGAATATCCAGGTGGGCGCCCGCGACTACCCGCAATGGGCGCGCGTGGAACAGCGTCTGCGTGACCGTCTGGGCTGGCTGATCAACGTGGCCCCGGCGGACGTGGCACTGCTCAAGAACACCTCCGAAGGGCTGTCGGTGATCGCCCAGGGTCTGGACTGGCGGGCCGGTGATCAAGTGGTGATCAGCGATCAGGAGTTCCCGTCCAACCGGATTCCCTGGCAGGCCCTGGCCGATCAGGGCGTGGACGTGGTGGAAGTGGACGTGAGCAGCCCCGACGCCGAACAGCGCGTGATCGACGCGATCGGCGAACGCACCCGGTTGGTATCGCTATCCTCGGTTCAGTACGGCAGTGGCATCCGCCTGAACCTGGCGCCGATTGGCCGGGCCTGCCGGGACAGCGGCGTGCTGTTTTGCGTGGATGCGATCCAGAGCCTGGGCGCGGTGCGCTTCGACAGCGGCGCCGTGTACGCGGATTTCGTGGTCGCCGACGGTCACAAATGGATGCTCGGCCCGGAGGGGCTGGCGCTGTTCTATTGCCGCCCGGCGGTGCGCGAGCGCCTGCGGTTGCGGCAATTCGGCTGGCATATGATCGCCAATGCCGGCGACTACAGCCAGACGGGCTGGCGGGTGGCCGAGGACGCGCGCCGTTTCGAGTGCGGCAGCCCGAACATGCTCGGCGCCCACGCCCTGGACGCCTCTCTGTCGTTGTTCCAGGAACTGGGCATGGATACCGTGGCCGGGGCCCTGGCGGAGCGAATCAGCTATCTGGACAGCGCCTTGCGCGACCGCGGCGCCGAGGTGCTCAGCCCGGCGCAGGCGGAGCGGCGCGCCGGCATCGTCACCTTCCGGCTGATGGACGAAGCCCCCGCGGATACCAGAGCGCGGCTCCAGGCTGGCGGCGTGGTGTGCGCGGAACGGGGCGGCGGCGTGCGTTTCTCGCCGCACTTCTATACTGACTATTCGGTCATGGATCGCGCGGTGGCGCTACTGTAGGATCACGCCATGAATTCCCAGCGACTCTACCAATGGCTCTGTGAACGTCTCCAGCGGCAACCGGATCACTCCGACTGGCCGCTTGGCGACCTGGAAAGCCAGCGCGCCCAACTGCGCCCCTGCGACGTTTTGCTGGTGGACGGCGACAGCGCCCTGGACCGCCGCCTGAAGGTACTCACCGGCAGCCGATTTTCCCGGGTGCTGCTGTACATCGGCCGCCCCCATGACGTGGCGGACCCGGCCCTGCGCTCGCTGCTGGCGGACTACCTGCCCTGCCGGCCGGACACTCAACTGGTGCTGGACGCCAGCCTGGAACGCGGGCTCTGCATTCGCGACCTGAGCAACCTCCACGATTTGCACCTGCGGGTTTGCCGGGCACAGAATCTGTCCGAGGCCGAATGCCAGGACGCGTTGCGCTTCGCCATCAGCCGCGTGGGCACCGGCACCCAGCACACTTGGAGCACCCTGGCGCTGCTGTGGTTATTACCCTGGCGCACCCTGGCGCGGCACGCCCGCCGGCGGCTGCTCAACCGCTGGGCCAACGATCTGTTGCGGGCCATCGCCGGTACCGCCGTGGGCGAAGCCTTTGCGTTTATTCAATTCCCGGTACACCCACTGGTAAAAGAACCCGGCGGCCCGGGCACACGGCTGCTGCGCCTGCAGCCCCGGGTGTTCCACGCCGCCGATTTCGATCATTCCCCGTACTTCGATGTCATCAAGGCGCCCTACCTGCTCGACAAGGTGCCGTCCGGCTTCGGCGCCCTGCCCTGGAAAGGCAACGCCGGCGCCCTGGCGCCGGAGCAGCGCCAACGTCACTTATCCGTGGTGGACAGCTAGCCCCCTGTCCAGCCGACGCCCGCCGCGCGCCAGACCCGCCAGCACCAGCAGAGCCAGCCAGCCCCAGCCGCCGGCACCGCCGCCGCTACCACCGCCACCGGACCCGCCGGTGTCGCCACCACGGCTGCTTTCCTGCCCGGCGGAGGACGGAGTGATGAAGGCACGGGTATCACCGGACGGGAAGTCACCGTTCGCGGCGCCGGCATCCAGGAACACCCGGCCACTGCCCTCACCGGTCAGCGCCAGGCTCAGGATGCGGGTTTCACCGCGCCCCAGGTCGCCCAGATCGCAACGCACCGGCTGAGTATCGGTGCAGCCCGCGGGCAGGCTGTCGTAGTCCCAGCCGGCGGGCACCTGGAAGCTCGCCCAGGCGTTATAAGCATCCCGGTGCTGCGCCTGGTTGGTGATTTCCGCGCGTACCGTGACGGTGCCGCCGCTACGGGTGGCGGTGGCGTCCAGGGTGATATCCGGCACATCGCTGAACACCGGTGAAAACTGCTCGGTGTCCGCGCTGTAATAGTCGTGGCTGTCACTGATCGGAGTCACGGTGACCCGGTCGGTGAAGGTGCCGCCATGGGTGGGGATCAGCCACAGACGGTGGCTATTGCTGACCGCCCCGGTGGACAGTTCCGCCGCGCCCAGGCAATCGGTGTAGCCGCCACGGGCCGTGCACTGAAGGTCATCGGCGCTCACCCGCAAACCGGCCTTGTGGTGGACCCGGATGCCCACCTGGCGGGCGTCGTTGACCTGGCTCAGGTTGCTGACCCGGGTGTCCATGGACAGCGCCTGCCCGGGACCGGTGTAGAGGCTTTCGCCCTCGGATTCGCTGTGCAAATCCACCATGGCGCCGGAGGAGGTGCTCTCGATCCAGCCCAGATAGGCGCTCACCCGGGTATAAACCGCCGGCACGCCGGACGCGCAACGCTCGGTGCCGTAGCTGGTGACACCCACCAGCCAGGTGCGGCCGTCCTGCTGGAAGACCAGCGGGCCGCCGCTGTCGCCCCGGCAGGTGTCCTGAGGGGTACCGTTCACCGGGTTCTTCTCAGCGGCGCAGATCTGCCCGCTGATCAGACTGTTCCAGTAAGTGCCGCACTGCTGCGGCGACACGTAATCCAGACCGGCCTGCTGCAGGGTGTCGGACATGCTGCTGGTTTCGGTCTGCCCCCAACCCAGCGCCACCAGGGCCTCGTCCGAGGAACCGGCGCGCAACGCTTTCATCTCGTCCGCCTTGGCCAGGTCCAGGGGCGCCAGCCGGGAGGCCGAGGACAGCTCAAGCAGGGCCAGGTCGTTGTGGTAAACGCCGGTGCGGTAGTGCTCGTGCACGCGCACCGAACGCACCGCCAACCGTTCCGGGGCCGGCTCGTGACGGTTCAGGTGCCCCAGCGAGACGTACAGATCACTGGCCGCGTAATCATCCACGCAGTGGGCCGCGGTGAGAACCCAGCGCGGGGCCACCAGGGCACCACCGCAGCGGGTATACCCGTAGCTGGCCCCGCCAATCTCGATTTCCGCCATCCAACTGCGCGCCTTGGGGACCGGGTCCCCGCCAATGATACGCGGCGTCATGGTGTCGTCCGCGCCGAACGCCACGCCGGAGAGAAGTCCTGAAGCCACAATGAATGAGATTATAAGGTTACGCATAGCCCGACCCGCCTAATATTAAGTACTTACTCGGCGGATACTAGGTCACACTTAAATGTGATTACTAGGCTATTCGTATTATATCAGTACGATATCATTCTTATTTGTGACTCACTGCATAGGTAATTCGTGCCCTGGCGCACAAAAAAACACCGGGCTGAGCCCGGTGTTTTCGGTTCTGGTAGGAAAAAAGGGTGAAGAGCGTACTAGCCGGCGACCACGCCGCAGGCCATACGCGGTCCGCCACCGCCCAGGGGTTTGGGCTGATCGCTGTAGTTGTCGCCACCGGCGTGAACCATCAGCGCGCGGCCTTTCAGGTCGTCCATCTCTAGCCGGGGCGCCAGAACCGGCAGCGTGGCGTTGCCGTCATCGTCCACATACAGGGCCGGCAGGTCACCGAGGTGGCCATCGCCCCAGGGGGTGCCGTGCTTGCCGGCATTGTCCGGGTCGTAGTGGCCGCCCGCGGCCAGGGCCGGTACGGTCTCACCGTTTTTCTCACCCGGCTGGCAGGTGGGATTCTGGTGAACATGGAACCCATGGATGCCTTCATCCAGATCTTTCAGGTCGGGGGTGAACACCAGGCCGTATTCGCTTTCGGTGACGGTGACCGTGCCCACACTGTCACCGGGCCCTTCGTCAGTGGCTTCGTGCAGGGTGATGGTGGTGGCCGCCTGGGTGGTGCCGGCAACGGCGCCGGCGAACAGGGCGAGTAACAGATGTCGATTGCGCATAGTCATGCCTTCCTTGTGTCGTCGATGGTTGAACACACTGTCACATCCTAGGGCCTGTTCACACTACTTGCATCACGCCTGTGGCGATGCAAGTAGTGTGAACAGGCCCTCATCCGTGGACACGCATTTAAAGCGAAACCGTCACCGTGGCGCTGAAAGAACACAGGTTTTACGCTTTTTCCCTGTTTTTTACGTTCCTGGTCCGGGTCATCTTTAAGTGCCAGGGCCAAGACCTCATTAGCGCCACGAATTTCTTAGTTTTTCCCTCATAAGCGCCTCTCTTATTTCATAAAAGTATCGAAGCTTCTCTTTCAAAATCATTCCTGGAATGACGAGGCCGGCGAGCGCGACGGCGTTACCACCTGGCGCCGTCGTGAGCGCCTTGTGAAATTTTCACTCCCGGGCCTAGGCTGAAGCCAGCCAAGGATCGAACACCACCCAGGAGGCAACATGGCCAAGAAGGCAACCAAAAACGACCGGAAAACCGTTAAAGGAAATGGCGGAGAAACCCACCAGACCGCCGGGGGCGACGTGCCCACCCTGACCACCAAGCAGGGCGTGCCGGTGGCCGACGACCAGAACACCCTCACCGTCGGCGAGCGCGGCCCCGCCGCCCTGGAAGACTTCCACTTTCGCGAGAAACTGTTCCACTTCGATCATGAGCGCATTCCCGAGCGGGTCGTCCACGCGCGCGGGTTCGCGGCGCACGGCTACTTCGAGAACTATGCACCGCTGGACAAACTGACCCGCGCCGGGTTGTTCCAGAAAAAAGGCCAGCGCACGCCGGCGTTCGTGCGTTTTTCCACGGTGGCCGGCAACAAGGGTTCCGGAGATCTGGCACGCGACGTGCGCGGTTTCGCCGTGAAGCTGTACACCGAGGAAGGCAACTGGGACATCGTCGGCAACAACATTCCGGTGTTCTTTATCCAGGACGCGATGAAGTTCCCGGACCTGATCCACGCCGCCAAGCAGGAACCGGACCGGGGGTTTCCCCAGGCGCAGACCGCCCATGACAATTTCTGGGACTTCATCTCCCTGACCCCGGAAAGCATGCACATGGTGATGTGGATCATGTCCGACCGCACCATCCCGCGTTCGCTGCGCTTCATGGAAGGCTTCGGCGTGCACAGCTTCCGCATGGTCAACGCCAAGGGCGAGTCCACCTTCGTGAAATTTCACTGGAAGCCCAAGCAGGGCATGCAGTCCGTGGTCTGGAACGAAGCGCTGAAAATCAACGGCGCCGATCCGGATTTCCATCGCCGGGATATGTGGGGCGCGATCGAATCCGGCGACTACCCGGAATGGGAGCTGGGTCTGCAGATCTTCGACGAAAAATTCGCCGAAAACATCGTGCCCGGCATTGATTTCACCAATGATCCGCTGCTGCAAGGCCGCAACTTTTCCTACCTGGATACCCAGCTCAAACGTCTCGGCGGCCCCAATTTCACCCATATTCCGATCAACGCACCCAAGTGCCCCTACCACACCCTGCAACAGGACGGGCACATGGCGATGGAAAACCCCAAAGGCCGCGCCAACTACGAACCTAACTCCTGGGGTGGCGCCGAGGGCGGCCCCCGTGAAAATCCACAGCGGGGTTTCCAAAGCTACCCGGCCGAGGAAGCCGGCACCAAGCAGCGCCTGCGCCCGGAAAGCTTTTCCGACCACTACAGTCAGGCGCGCCAGTTCTATATCAGCCAGACCGAGGTGGAACAGGCTCATATCCGCGACGCCCTGGTGTTCGAGTTGAGCAAGGTGGAGACCGTGGCTATTCGCGCGCGCATGGTGGCCCACCTGCGCAATATCGACGAAGACCTGGCCAAGGGCGTGGCCAAGGGCCTGCGGCTGAGCCCGCTGCCGCGTCCGGTCGATGCCGCGCGGCCCACCCGCGACGATCTCAAGGCGTCGCCGGCGCTGAGCATTCTGCTTAACCAGCCGGAAACCTTCTCCGGCCGCAAGATCGGCGTACTGGTCAGCGACGGCGCCGATGCCGCCCTGCTCACCGCGCTGGAGAAAGCGGCCAAGAAAGAAGGCGCCAAGGTGGCCTATGTGGCGGCCTCCGTGGGCGGCGTAAAAACCAGTGACGGCAGCTGGCTGGAAGCCGACGAAAAAATCGACGGCGGGCCCTCGGTGGTGTTCGACGCGGTGGCGCTGGTGCTCTCGGAAAAAGGCGCCCGCGAACTGGCGGCGATGCCCCCGGCCCGCGACTTCGTCAGCGATGCCCTGGCGCACAACAAGTTCATCGGCTTCACCGAGGAAGCGGTGGACCTGCTCGGCCTCTCCGGCCCGGACGGTGCCGGCGCGGAAGGCCTGGTGCCGCTGGACAAGGCCACCGACGCCGGCCGCTTCCTGACACTGTGCCGGAACCTGCGTTGCTGGACCCGGGCCTGACCCATGCCGCGCATCTTCAGGCCCAGGGCCAATGCCCTGGCCTGGATGGCGCTGATTCTGGCGTTCGGATTGGTGGTGGTGATGGTGGCGCTGGGCGCCTATTACTTCCAGTCGCCCTACTACAGCGGCGTTGACCGAACGCCGGCTCAGCCGGTGCCGTTCAGCCACAAGCATCATGTTGGCGAGTTGGGTCTGGATTGCCGTTACTGCCATACCTCCGTGGAGCAATCCTCGTTCGCGGGGGTGCCGGAGAGCGAAATCTGTATGACCTGCCACTCGCAGCTCTGGACCAACGCGGACATGCTCGCGCCGGTTCGCGACAGCCTGCGTAACGGCAAGCCCCTGCGCTGGCAGCGGGTCCACGACCTGCCCGACTACGTGCGCTTCGACCACAGTGCCCACGTCAACAACGGGGTGCCTTGCGAGGCCTGCCATGGGCGCGTTGACCAGATGCCGCTCACCACGCAGAAGAAAACCCTGTTCATGCAGTTCTGCCTCGACTGCCACCGCAACCCCGCGCCCCGTTTGCGGCCGCCCAACGCGGTCTTTGACATGGGCTGGGAAGCCCTGCGAGGCGTCGACCGCAAGCAACTGGGTGAGCGTCTGATGGCGCGTTACCACACGCCCTCCACCGAGCGTTTGACGGACTGCAGCCTATGTCATCAATAATTGCCCGCGAACACGGCACCGACATGGCCACCCTGCGCCGGAAACTAGCCGGCCGCTCCGGCCGCCACTACTGGCGCAGCCTCGAAGAGCTGGCCGACAGCGATGACTTCCAGCGGCTGCTGGAGGAGGAATTCCCAAGGCTGGCGCCGCTCTGGGAAGGCCGGGTGTCGCGGCGCGGGCTGCTGGGCCTGATGGCCGCGTCCCTGGCCCTGGGCGGCCTGACCGGCTGCAAGCCCCAGCCGGAGGAGCAAATCGCGCCCTACACTCGGCGCCCGGAGGACCTGCTGCCCGGGCGTGCCCGCTGGTACGCCTCCACCCTGCCCCTGGACGGCTATGCCCGGGGCGTGCTGGTGAAGACGTTCCAGGGCCGGCCGGTGAAGGTGGAAGGCAACCCGGAGCACCCCGCCAGCCTGGGCGCCACCGACAGCATCGCCCAGGCGGAAATTCTCGGCCTCTACGACCCGGACCGCTCGCAGACGATACGCTACCAAGGCACCGCCGGCAGCGACGCCGCCTTCCTCGAGCAGCTGCGGGCGCAACGCCGGCACTGGGCCGCCGGCGAAAGCCGGCTGTGCCTGCTCACCGGCCCGCTCACGTCACCCAGCCAGCACGCGCTGATAGAACGGCTGAAACGCCTCTATCCGTCCGCGCGCTGGTACCGCCACGAGCCGCTCGCCAACGGCGCCGCCCGACAGGGCACCCGGCAGCTGTTCGGCGAGCCCCGGGAGGCCCGCTACCGGCTTGACCGGGCCCGGGTGATCCTGGACCTGGACGCGGATATTCTCGGCAGCGGCCCCGCCAAGCTGGTGCACGCACGCCACGCCATGGGCCGGCGCCGGCCGGACCGCGAAGACGCGCTGCTGAACCGTCTCTATAGCGTGGAAAGCACGCCCTCGATCACCGGCGCCAGCAGCGACCACCGGCTGCCGCTGGCCGCCGCCGAAGTGCCCGCGCTGGCCGCCGCCTTGGCGGCGCGCCTGGGGGTGCCCGGCATGGCGGATCAGGCTGAAAACAGCGCGGTCGACCCGGCCTGGCTGGACGCCCTGGCCGACGATCTGCGCCGCGCCGGCGCGGAAGCGGTGGTGATCCCCGGCGATACCCAGCCGGCGGCGTTGCACGCGCTGGCGCACGCCATCAACCACCATCTCGGCGCCGCCGGCACCAGCGTGGAATACAGCGCCCCGGTGGCGCCCGCCGCCGACGGCGACCTGGCCGACCTGACCCGCGCCATGGGCGAGGGCCGGGTCGACGCGCTGCTGATGTTGAACGTCAATCCGGTCTACAACGCCCCCGCCGGGCTGGCGTTCGAAGAGCGCCTGGCGCGGGTGCCGTTCAGCGTCCACTGCGGCCAGTACCGCGACGAAACCGGGCGCGCCGCGCTCTGGCATCTGCCCGCCGCCCACCCGCTGGAAAGCTGGGACGACGCGCGCGCCTTCGACGGCACCGTCAGCCTGATGCAGCCCACCATCGTGCCGCTGTTCGGGGGCTACACCGCCCAGCAAGTGCTGGCCGCCTTCGCCGGCCGCTACCGCGCCGACCCGCGCGAGCTGGTGCGTGAGCACTGGCGACAGGCGCTGCCGGGGGCGGACTTCGAACGCCACTGGCACAGCGCCCTCCAGCAAGGCTGGATCGACGGCACCGCCCTGCCGGCCACCACACCGATGGTACGTAATGCGCCGCCGCCCCCGCCGGTCCCTGACCGGGACGGCCTGCTGCTGCAATGGCGCGCCGACCCGGCGCTGCACGACGGCCACTACGCCAACAACGGCTGGCTGCAGGAGTTGCCGCGCCCGCTGACCCAGCTCACCTGGGACGGCGCCGCGCTGATCTCACCGGCGCTGGCGGAACGCGAAGGCTTGCGCGAAGGCCAACGCGTGCGCCTAACCCTGGCCGGCCGCAGCCTGGAGATACCGGTTTGGATCCAGCCCGGCCAACCGGCCCGGGCGGTCACTCTGTTCGTGGGCCAGGGCCGCGAGGACGCCGGCCGCGTCGGCAACGGTGTGGGGGTGAATGCCTTCCGGCTGCTGCCCGACGACGGCGCCTTTGCCGCCGGTGGCCTCACCCTGGAAGTGCTCGAAGACAGCACCCCCCTGGCCAGCACCCAGCAACACCACAACATGGCCGGGCGTGACCTGTTACGTGAAAGCGACCTGGCGCATTTCCAGGAAGAACCGGACTTCGCGCAACCCGAACACGTTGAAGAACCGATCTCTCTGTACCCGGACTGGGATTATCCAGGCCACGCCTGGGGCATGAGCATCGACCTGAACAGTTGCATCGGCTGCAACGCCTGCATCACCGCCTGCCAGGCGGAGAACAACATTCCCATTGTCGGGCCGGAAGAGGTGCGGCGCGGCCATGAGATGCACTGGATCCGCGTGGACCGCTATTACGCCGGGCCGCTGGACGATCCGAGCATGCACTTTCAGCCTGTACCCTGCATGCACTGTGAAAAAGCCCCCTGCGAATACGTCTGCCCGGTGGAGGCCACCCAGCACAGCAGCGAGGGCCTCAACGAAATGATCTACAACCGCTGCGTGGGCACCCGCTATTGTTCGCAGAACTGCCCGTACAAGGTGCGCCGCTTCAACTGGTACCACTACACCGAAGCCACCGCGGAACTGGCCACGCCGGCCGCCGCCCATAACCCGGATGTCACCGTGCGCAGCCGCGGCGTGATGGAAAAATGCACCTACTGCGTGCAGCGCATCAATCAGGCCGAAACCGACGCCCGCAACGAAGACCGCCCCCTTGAAGACGGCGAGTTGCGCACCGCCTGTCAGCAGGTGTGTCCGTCCGAGGCGATTGAATTCGGCGATCTCAACGACCGCCACAGCGCCGTCAGCCGGGCCAAGGCAAGCCCGCTTAACTACGCCATGCTGGAAGAGCTGAACACCCGGCCGCGCACCACCTACCTGGCCGGCGTGCGCAACCCCAACCCGGCCATCCAGGCGCTCGAAGAGCGGGAGGCGCCGGCATGAACCCGCGTCGTGACCGGCTCGCCCCGCCCGGCCTCGGCGCCGGCGCGCTCACCGACCGGGTGAGCGCCACGGTGCTCGGCACCCGGCCGCCCAGGGCTTGGTTTGTGGCGCTGGGACTGGCGACGCTGTTGTCCCTGCTGTTCCTGATCGGCGTGGTCTACGTGCTCAGCGTGGGGGTCGGCGCCTTCGGCCTGAACATTCCGGTGGCCTGGGGTTTTCCGATCATCAATACCATCTGGTGGATCGGCATCGCCCACGCCGGCACGCTGATCTCGGCGGTGCTGTGGCTGACCCGCCAGGACTGGCGCGCCTCCATCAGCCGCTCGGCGGAAGCCATGGCGATGTTCGCCATCGTGCTGGCCGGCAGTTACCCGTTGCTGCACCTGGGGCGGCCCCAGTTCGCCTATTTTCTGCTGCCCTACCCCAACCTGATGGATCTCTGGCCGCAGTGGCGCAGCCCGCTGGTGTGGGACTTCTTCGCCATCGCCAGCTATCTGCTGTTCACCGCCAGCTTTCTGTTCCTGAGCCTGCTGCCGGACCTGGCCAGCCTGCGCGACCGCGCCCGCCACCGCGCCGTGCAGCTGTTCTACGGCGTGCTGGCGCTGGGCTGGCGCAACTCCGCGCGGCACTGGCACCGTTACCAGCAGGCCCACCGGGTGCTGGCGGTGATCGCCGTGCCCATCGTGGTGTCGGTCACCGGCACCATTTCACTGGACCTGGCGGTGAGCATCGTACCCGGGTTTCATTTCACTATCTTTCCGCCCTACTTCGTCGCCGGCGCGCTCTATTCCGGCTTCGCCACGGTGGCGATCATCGCCATCATGCTGCGCGCCCTGTTCGGCTTCCGCGACCTGATCACCCGGGCGCATCTGAACCGGCTCGGCATCATGATGCTGTGCTTCGTGCTGGTGGTGGACTACGCCTACCTGCAGGAAGTGTTCACCGCCTTCTACACTGGCGAAGACTTCTATCGCAGTGTCTATTACGACCGCTGGACCGGGCCCTACGCGCCCTTCTACTGGGGCATGATCCTGTGCAACGTGGTGCTGGCCCAGGGCCTGTGGTTCCGACGCCTGCGCGAAAGCGTGCCGGGGCTGCTGTGCCTGGCGGTGATCGCCGACATCGGTATGTGGCTGGAACGCTTTCAGATCGTCATCACCAGCACGCACAAGGACTACATGCCCAGCGCCTGGGACACGGTGACACCCAGCGCCTGGGACTGGCTCACCTACGCCGGCTCGATCGGCGTGTTCGTGGTGTTGCTGCTGCTGTTCATCAAGCTGATGCCGGCAATCTCCATGCACGACATGCGCGAGATGCTGCACCGCCGGAAACAGCGGGAGGCCGACCATGGATGAGCGCCTGCACGGGCTGCTGGCCCGCTTCCCCGACGCCGACCGCTTGCTCACTGCCAGCCGCGATTTCCGCCGGCGCGGTCTGACCCGGCTGGACGCCTACAGCCCGCACCCGGTGGACGGGCTCGATCAGGCGCTGGGCCTGCGCGAGCGGCGCGTGCCGGTCACCGCCCTGGTGTGCGCGGTGGTGGCCGGCGCCGGCGCCCTGGCGCTGCAGGTGTACGCTTCGCTGGACTATCCATTCAACGTGGGCGGCAAGCCGGTGCTCAGCTGGCCCGCCTACACCATCGTCACCTTCGCCATGACCATGGTCGGCGCCACCCTCGGCGCCATGCTGTCGATGCTGTGGCTGAACGGCTTTCCCCGCCCCTATCACCCGCTGTTCAACGTGGCGGAGTTCGACGCGGCGTCCCGGGACGGCTACTTCCTGTGCCTGGAAGCGTCGGACCCGCTGTTCGACGCGGAGCGGCTGCGCGAGCACCTGCTACAAAACGGTGCGTTGTGGATCCGGGAGGTGCCGGCATGAAAAACCGGGCCTGGTGGTTGCTGATAGCGACGCTGCTGTGCGGCTGCGAGCAGCCCGACATGGCCGACCAGCCGCGCCTGGAAACCTATGAAACCGGCGCCGCCTTCAACGACGGCCTGGCCGCCCGGCCGGTGCCCGAAGGCACGGTGGGGCGGGACCAGCGGCCGGCGGCCACGGAGAACCCGCTGCCGATCAACGCTGAAACACTGGACCACGGGCGAGAACAGTTCGATGTGTTCTGCGCGCCCTGTCACGGCCGTAACGGGCGCGGCCAGGGGGTGATCGTGCAACGCGGCTTCCCGGCACCGCCCAGCCTGCACCTGCCACGCCTGCGCCAGGCCGAGGACCGGCATTTCTACCAGGTGATCCGCGACGGCCACGGCGCCATGTACGCCTACGCCAGCCGGGTGCCCGAGGAAGAGCGCTGGGCGATCATCGCCTACATTCGCAGCCTGCAGTTGAGCCGCAACGCGCGCCTGGAGGACGTGCCCCGGGACCACCGGCCGCTGCCCGACACCGAGGAGGACCCGCCATGACCCGGGCGCTCCTGCTCGTGGCCGTCGCCGGCCTGTTGCTCACCGGCTTGGGGGCGCTGCTGGACAGCGCTGCCTTCCTGCGCGCCTGGCTGGTCGCCGCTGTCACCGGCATCACCCTGCCGCTGGGCGCCATGGCGGTATTAATGACGCACAACCTTACCGGCGGGCAATGGGGCGAGCCGGTGCGCGCGCCGCTGAAGGCGATGATGGCGACCCTGCCGCTGATGCTGGTGGCGTTCGTGCCCCTGCTGCTGGGCGTGCGGGTACTGCTCCCCTGGACCGGCGATCTGAGCGGCCTGCCCGAGGTGGTGCGGCACAAGACGTTCTATCTGAACCTGCCGTTTTTCCATGCCCGCTTCGCCCTGTACGCGGTGATCTGGCTGGCGCTGGCCGCCCGGCTCTCGGTGTGGCGCGGCGACCGCCGTTCCACCCCGGCCAGCGCCGGCGGACTGGTGCTGTGGGCGCTCACCACCACCTTTTTTGCGTTCGACTGGATCATGGGCCTGGAGCCGGCCTGGTACTCGGACATCCTGGGCCTGATTTTCATGGGCTCGGCGCTGTCCATGGCGTTGGCGCTGCCGTTCCTGCTGCCCGGCGTCTACCCGGACGCGGACCGGCGGCCGGCGCTGGAAGGCGCGCGGCGGGATCTGGCGCATCTGTGGCTGGCGGCGATCCTGTTCTGGGTGTTCGTGGCCTTCAGCCAGTACCTGATCATCTGGAGCGGCGATCTGCCCCATGAAATCCGCTGGTACGCCCACCGTGGCCAGGGTGGCTGGCAATGGCTGGCGCTGGCGATGATAACCCTGTGCGGGGCGCTGCCGTTCGTCGCCCTGCTGCTCCCCGGCTGGAAGCGGCGTGCCCGGCCTCTGGCGGTCCTGGCGGCGCTGGTGCTGCTGGGGCACGCCCTGGAATTCGCCTGGCTGGTGTTGCCTGCCTACTACCCGCACCACTGGCCACTCGGCTGGCGCTCACCGGTGGCGTTGGTCACCCTGGCCGCCCTGAGCCTTCTGCTAATCCAACGTCACCGTTGGCGACGCGCGGAGGCCACCCCATGACCGCACCACGGCGCGACCCCGGTTACGAACAACGCGACGTCTCCCCGCGCCTGCCGCTGAGCGCGGCGGTTGTGGTGCTGTGCCTGCTGGCGGCGGTGCTGGGCCTGATCGGCTGGGCGTTCGCGCTGCGCGGCGACACCGGGCCGCGCGCCACCGGCTTCTTCGAACTGCCCCTGGACCAACCGGGCACCCCACAGCTGCAAGCCGAGCCCGGCCCCGACCTGCAACGCATGCGGGAAATCAGCGAACAGGGGCTGCATCAATACGGCTGGGTGGACCAGGACGCCGGGGTGGTGCACATCCCCATCGAGCGGGCCATGACTCTCTACGCGCGCCGCCACGGCGGCGGGGAGGCGCGCCCATGAGCCGTCTGATACTGATCGCCGGCGTGCTCGGCCTGCCGCTGCTGGTCGCCGCCCAGCCGCACACGCCGTCGCAAACCCTGGACCGGGTCGGCGTGGACCAGCGCATCGGCGACCCGGTGCCCCTGGATCTGCGCTTGGAGGATCGCCACGGCGACACCGTAACCCTGGGCAACCTGATCGACGGCAAGCCCGCCCTGCTGCAGCTGGCCTGGTACGACTGCCCGAACCTCTGCGATCTGTCGCTGCGGCGCCTGGGCAGCCGGCTCTCGGAGGTGAAGTTCCAGCCCGGCGAGGCGTTCCGGGTGATCACCGTCAGCATCGACCCGCGGGAAGGCGCCGACGCCGCCGACCGCGCGCTGGCCACCCTGCGCGACAGCTATCAGGGCGACAGCGACGCCGGCGACTGGCGGGTGCTGACCGGCGACGCCCCGGCCATCGATACCCTGGCGCGGCGAATCGGCTACCGCTACCAGTACGACGCGGACAGCGAACAGTTCGCCCACCCGGCCGCCCTGGCGGTGCTCGACGGCGACGGGCGCATCTCTTCGTATTTGTTGGGCCTGACGTTTTCCGGGCGGGACCTGGAGCTGGCCCTGACCCGGGCCGGCGAAGGCCGGCTGGGCTCGATCACCGACCAGATAGCGCTGCGCTGCTTTCACTTCGACCCGGAGAAAGGCACCTACACCCTGGATATCCTATGGCTGCTGAATCTGGCCTGCCTGATCACCGCCCTGGCGCTGGCGCTGGTGGTGGGCCGGCTGCTCTGGCGCCGCCGTGGGAGCGATCGGCAAGGGAGGCATTGATTCATGGCCGACGCCGACGATAAATGGCAGCTGTTGCTGTTCCCGGAATCCGCGTCCAGCGTGTCCGGCCAGGTGGACACCCTGTTCTGGGCCATGGTGGTGGCCTGCGGGCTGGTGGTGGCACTGGTGTTTACGGTGCTGCTGGTGTTCGGCATTCGTTATCGGCGGGGCTCGCCGGCCAGCCGCCGCGGGTCGCCGCTGCTGTATCACAACCGTTGGCTGGAAATCGGCTGGTCGATCCCGGTACTCGCCGCGTTTCTGTTCTTCTTTGCCTGGGGCGCGCTGCTCTACGTGGAGATTCTCGATCCCCCCACGCCGGAGGACGGCGACGCGCGGCGGGTCAACGTGATCGGCAAACAGTGGATGTGGAAGTTCCAGCACCCGGAGGGCATCCGCGAGATCAACACTCTGCACGTGGCCGTGGGTCAGACCGTGCGACTGCGCATGACCTCCCAGGACGTGATCCACAGCTTTTTCGTACCGGCCTTCCGCATCAAGCAGGACGTTCTGCCGCAAACCTATACGCGTCTACAGTTCACCCCCACCAAGGTCGGTCGCTTCGACCTCTACTGCGCGGAGTATTGCGGCCTGTCCCATTCCGGCATGGTCGGCGAAGTGGTGGTGATGCCGCCCTCGGAATTCCAGGACTGGCTGGCGCGGCGCGACCGGCCGGGCACGCCGCAGCAGGACGGCGAGCGGCTGTTCCGCCAGTACGGCTGCAGTGGCTGTCACGGCGAGGCCTCCTCGGTGCGGGCGCCGGATCTGGCCGGCCTGTACGGCAAGCCGGTGCCGCTGAAAAGCGGCGGTACGGTCACCGCCGATGCCCAGTACCTGCGCGATTCGATCATCTTTCCCAGCAAGCATGTGGTCGCCGGTTACCGGCCGATCATGCCGTCCTTCAAGGATCAGATCAGCGAGGAAGATCTGCTCAAACTGACCGCTTATATCCAATCCCTGACGCCCGAGGAGCCCGACGCGCCATGAATTATCTGAACGCCGGTTACGGACTAAAAAGCTGGCTGCTAACGCTGGATCACAAGCGCGTCGCCTGGCTCTATTTCATCAGTATCACCGGGTTTTTCTTTCTCGGCGGGGCCGCCGCCACCCTGGTGCGTCTGGAGCTGATCACCCCGGCCGGGGACCTGCTCTCCAGCGACGCCTACAACCAGATGTTTTCCCTGCACGGCATCGTCATGGTGTGGTTCTTCCTGATTCCCTCGATCCCCGCCACCATGGGCAACTTCCTGCTGCCGTTGATGCTCGGCGCCCGAGACATGGCGTTCCCGCGTCTCAACCTGATGAGCTGGTATGTGTTTATTCTCGGCGGCCTGTTCACGCTCACCGCGGTGATCGCCGGCGGTATCGACACCGGCTGGACCTTCTACACCCCCTACAGCACCATGTTTTCCAACGGCGCGGTGCTGGCCGCCGCCACCGGTGTATTCATCGTCGGCTTCTCGTCGATCCTTACCGGCATCAACTTCATCGTTACCACCCATAAGATGCGGGCGCCGGGCCTCACCTGGTTCCGCCTGCCGTTGTTCGTCTGGGCGCAGTACGCCACCAGTCTGATCATGGTGCTGGCCACGCCGGTGCTGTCGATCACCCTGGTATTGCTGGGCGTGGAGCGGGCCTTTGGCATCGGCATCTTTGATCCAGCGCTTGGGGGTGACCCGATACTGTTCGAGCATTTATTCTGGTTCTACTCCCATCCGGCGGTCTACATCATGCTGTTACCGGCGATGGGCGTGGTCAGCGAGGTCATCGCCTGCTTCGCCCATAAACGGATTTTCGGTTACAAGGTGATGGCGTTTTCCATCCTCGCCATCGCGTTGTTCGGCTTTCTGGTATGGGGGCACCATATGTTCGTTTCCGGCCAGTCGATTTACGCCGGGGTGGCGTTTTCCCTGCTCAGCTTCCTGGTGTCGGTGCCCTCGGCGCTGAAGATCTTCAATTGGCTGGCCACGCTCTATAAGGGCCACATTCGTTTCGACGCGCCGATGCTGTTCGCGCTCAGCTTTATCGGTTTGTTTCTAATCGGTGGACTCACCGGGGTGTTCGTGGCCACGCTGGCCCTGGACATCCAGATGCACGACACCTACTTCGTGGTGGCGCATTTCCACTACATCATGGTCGGCGGCATGGTTTCGGCCTACATGGCGGGGCTGCATTTCTGGTGGCCGAAAATCACCGGGCGCCTGTACCCGGAGATATGGGCTCGGGTGTCGGCGATTATCGTGTTCGCCGGCTTCAACCTGACGTTTTTCCCGCAGTTTATCCTCGGCTGGGCCGGCATGCCGCGCCGCTACCACGCCTACGCGGAGGAATTTCAGTTATTGAATGTGTTTTCCTCCGCTGGTGCCGGCATGCTGGCGGTGGGCTATCTGTTGCCGCTGCTGTATCTGATCTGGTCGTTGCGCTACGGCGCCCGCGCCAGCGGCAACCCCTGGGACGCCCGGGGTCTGGAATGGACGGTGGCTTCACCGCCGCCGAAAGAGAATTTCGCCACCGTTCCCCGGGTCGACAGCGAGGCGTACGCCTATGACACGCCCCAATAACCAAACCACGGTGATCGTTGCCCATCAGTTCGAGACGCTGGAGCAGCAATTCGACGCCGACCTGCTGGGCATGTGGCTGTTCCTGGTCACCGAGGCGCTGCTGTTCTCCGGTGCCTTCCTGGCACTGGCGGTGTACTACCATCAGTATTACGACACCTTCTCGGCGGCGGCCCGGGAGCTGCACTGGCTGCTGGCCGGCATCAACAGCGTGATTCTGCTGACCAGCGGTCTGGCGGTGGCGCTCGCCGAGCAAGCCGCGGAAGAACACCGGCGACGGCTCACCCTGTGTTGGCTGAGCGCCACCATCGCCCTGGGCGTGGCTTTTCTGTGCCTGAAAAGCTACGAGTACTACATGGAATATCGGGCCGGCCTGATCCCCTTCCTGGATCAGCCGTTCGCCTTCTCCGGGCCTGACCCGCACAACGCCATGTTGTTCTATAACTTCTATTTCGCGATCACCGGCCTGCATGCGCTGCATATGATCATCGGTCTGATGGTGCTCCTGGTCATGCTGGTGCTGACCTATCGCTGGCGCGAAAGTGCGCGAGTCGCTCGCCAGGTTCGCATCGCGGGCCTCTACTGGGCGTTCGTGGATATCGTCTGGGTGCTGGTGTACTGCAGTCTTTATTTGCTTGGCCGTTAGGGGGCGCCATGACCGACGATAACAAAACCCGGGTTCGCCACCGCTTTGTCGGCCTCTATGTTCTGCTGCTCGGTTTACTGGGTGCGAACATGGCAGGCACGCTGATCGACGCTGGCGGGCTGGCGATACCGATTCGGCTTTCGGTGGCCGCCGTGATGGTGGTGGTGATCGCCACTTCCTTCATGCGGCTCAGGCAAAGCAGCGCACTGGTACAGGTTGTGGCGGTGATGAGCCTTCTCTGGATCATGTTCCTGTTCGTGCTCACCTTCGCCGATTTCCTCACCCGCTAGCGCGGCCCGGCGATCAGCCCGGTGTTACCCGGGCGCCGCGGTGGTGGTCCGGCCCGACCAGATGGCGCGGCTTGAAGCTGTCCGGGTCGGCGGCGTCCCACCATTCCTGGTAAGGCGTGGCGGCCGGATTCTCGAGCAGCTCACCGGAACGCAGAAACGGATACATCTTATCCAGGCCGATCAGTTCCGTGGCGCTGCGCCGATGCAACAGATGGTGCGGCAGCAGCTCACCGGGATGGTCGAGTCCGGCGGCGGCCACCAGGTCCGCCAGGTGGTCCAGAGTGTGGCGCTGAAAATTGGTCACCCGGGGCGCCTTGTCGGCGATCACCAGACCGCGCTGCCGGTTGGGGTTCTGCGTCGCCACCCCGGTGGGGCACAGATCGTTATGGCAACTTTTAGTCTGCACACAGCCCAGCGACAACATGAACGCCCGGGCGGCGTTGCACCAGTCCGCACCCAGCGCCAGGTTGGCGGCCATGGTGTAGGCGCTGTACACCTTGCCGCTGGCCGCCAGCCGAATGTCCGAACGCAGGCCGGTACCCACCAAAGCGTTGCGCACCAACAATAGCCCTTCGCGCAACGGCATGCCGACATGGTCGGAGAATTCCTCGGGCGCCGCGCCAGTGCCCCCCTCGGCGCCGTCCACGACAATGAAATCAAGACGGATGCCGGAATCCAGCATGGCTTTGCACAGGGCGAAGACTTCCCATGGGTGGCCCACGCACAATTTAATGCCCACCGGTTTGCCGCCGGAATCCGCGCGCAGGGAGGCCGCGAACTCGAGCAGCTCCCGGGGCGTGGAAAACGCCGTGTGATAGGCCGGGGAAAGGCAGTCCTGAGCCACCGGAATCTTGCGGGTGCGGGCGATTTCCTCGGTGATCTTGGCCGCCGGAAGCAAACCGCCGTGGCCCGGTTTCGCGCCTTGGCTGAGTTTGATTTCGACCATGCGCACCGAATCCCGGTTAGCCTGCTCGCGAAACAGCGCGCGATCAAAATAGCCATCCCGGTCCCGGCAGCCGAAGTAGCCGCTGCCGATTTCCCAGACCAGGTCTCCCCCGTGACGCACATGGTAGGGGCTGATACCGCCTTCTCCGGTGTCCTGGTAGAAGCCGCCGCGCCGGGCACCCAGATTCAGGGCCTCCACCGCCGGGCCGCTCAGCGAGCCGAAACTCATTGCGGAAACGTTGAGCAGTGACACGTCGAAGGGGCGCGCGCAGGTACCGGCGCCCACCCGTACCCGGAATTCGGTGTCCGGTTTGGGACGCGGCGCCATGGAATGGGTCACCACCTGGAATTCGTTGTCGTAGGCGTCCAGATCGCTGCCGAACGGCTTGGCGTCCACCTGATCCTTGGCGCGCTCGTAAATCAACGAGCGCATGTCCCGGTTATAGGGCCGGCCCTCGCGGTCGTTCTCGACAATGTACTGGCGTAGAAACGGTCTCAGAAATTCAAAAAACCAGCGAAAATGGGCCAGCAGCGGATAGTTGCGCAGCAGCGTGTGGCGACGCTGCAGCAGATCGCGCAGCCCCTGCCCCAGCAACGCCAGGCCCGTCAGTGTCAATAACCACAGCCACGGCGAGGCGGGATCGAAAAACAACGCAACACCGCCGCCAAGGCACATGACAGCGGCGATCACGGGACCAATAAACCGGCCCGGTCCGGTGGTGCCGTCGGCCATCGTACTCTCCTTTTTACGATGAACCTCAACGCTACCTGATGTGGCCGCCACGGAACGGCGAAAAAACGTAAAAGCATGACAAATTCCGCCGCGCGCCCCTGTTTCCAGGCACCGAAAGTCGCAGGATGAATCCAAACCGTTAAGGACAATGCAAGCCAGAGGGAGGTTCATCATGGCAACGCAGAAGCAGATTCAGGCCGCCCGGGAAAACATCAAGAAGGCGCAGAAAACCTGGCGCAATATGAGCAAATCCGAACGCGCCCGCTCTCAGCCGGAAGGCGCCCAGCGCAAGGCGCCGGGCCGTGGCAGTGACGGCGACTACTATCATGTGGCGGTGCGCAACAAGTCCCAGTTCAAGACGTTCCGCACCCACGACGTGGGCGACCCGGGCGGCATCCAGCGGGTGGCCGGACAACGCAAAAGCGGCACCTGGGGCACGGTGAAATGGCTGATCCCCAAGGAATGGGCGCACATGAAAGGCGGCAAACTGATCGCCGACAGTGACGACGTCCGCGAGGTGCTGGAGCAATTGGGCAGCGCGCCGGTGCACAGCAGCGCTGACATGTTCGAGGCCAAACCGCGCCCCAAGGTGCCGGAGAAGGACAAACCCACCAAGGCGCAACAGCAGGCCCGCCAGGAGAACATCAAAAAGGCGCAACGGGCCGCGCACCAGCGCGACCACTGACCCCGCTCAGGGCGTGTCGTCGCTCTCCGGCGTGCCGTTCTGGTCCGCGCCCTCGTCCGCATCGTCGTCCGAGGCGGCGGGCAGAGCGCGGCGTGCCTTGGCGCCCAGATCGCGCAGCTTGTGGGCCTGGCCCAGAAGGTTGCCACGGCCCTCGGTGAGCCGTTTGTAGGAGGTTTCCCAGGACTGCTGCGCCTTGTCGATCTTGTCGCCCACGTCGGACAGCGACTCCGCCACCAGTGACACCTGGTCGCAGATGCGGCCGGCGCGGCTGGCGATGTCCAGCGCGTTGCGGTTCTGGTACTCGTAACGCCAGATGTTCTGAATCGTGCGCAGGGTAACCAGCAGCGTGGTCGGACTGACCAGCACGATATTGCGCTCGTAGGCCTCGGTGTAGAGTCCCGGGTCCGATTCCATGGCGGTCATGAAGGCCCCTTCCACGGGGATGAACAGCAGCACGAAATCGAGGCTGCGCACTCCTTCCAGGCCGGCGTAATTCTTGGCGTCCAGCCCCTTGATATGGGCGCGCAGGGAGCTGAGGTGCTGCTCGCGGGCCAGGCCGCGCTGCTCGTCGTCCTCGGCGGACACATAGCGTTCGTAGGCCACCAGCGACACCTTGGCGTCGATCACCACGTCCTTGTCCTCGGGCAGATGGACGATGGCGTCCGGCAGGCGCCGCTCGCCACTCTCCCCTTTCAGCGCCACCTGGGTGTCGTATTCGCGGCCCTTGGTGAGCCCGGAGCTTTCCAGCACCCGCTCCAGGATCATCTCGCCCCAGTTGCCCTGGGTTTTCACCTGGCCCTTGAGGGCATCGGTGAGGTTGCGGGCGTCCTGGTGCATCTGCTGATTGAGACTTTTCAGGTTTTGCAGCTGTTCGGTGAGCGCCGCCTGGGCGCGCGCGTCGTCGCCGTGGATCTGATCGACCCGGCGGCGGAACTCGGAAAGCTGCTCGCGGAACGGCCGTAGCAAACCGTCCAGCCCTTCCCGGTTTTTCTCCTCGAACTGTTTGCTGCGTTGCTCGAAGATTTTGGCGGACAGGTTTTCGAATTCCTGACGCAGCTGTTCGCGGCTGTTTTCCAGAAAGGTGAGCTTGTCCTGCTGTCCGGCCAGCCGCTCATCCAGACGGGCTTTATCGGCCCGCGCCTGGGCCAGGCTCTGTTCGCTCTCCTGGAGCCGCTGCTCCAGACGCCGCTGGCGTTCCTCCTGCTGCTGTTGCTGCCGGTCGCGTTCCTCGGCCAGGGCCTCGAGACGGTCACGGGCCTGATCCCGTTCGCCGCGCAGACGGTTCAAGGCACCGCGCGTGATCAGCAGCGCGATCAGGGCGGTCACCGCCGCCGACAACGCGCCGGTGAGAATCCATACGGTCAAATCGTTCATCGCGCCGCCTTGCTGAACAGGGAGTAGAAATTGTCCCGGGTCCGCGCCGCCAGCTCGGCCACCGGGATCCCTTTGAGTTCCGCCACGCATTCGGCCACCTGGGCCACGTAACGGGGTTCGTTGGGCTTGCCGCGGTACGGCACCGGCGCCAGCCAGGGGGCGTCGGTTTCGATCAACAGGCGCTCCAGCGGCACCTGACGCACGGTGTCACGCAACGCTTCCGCGTTGCGGAAGGTGACGATGCCGGAAATGGAAATATAAAAGCCCAGCGCCATGGCCTGCTCGGCCATATCCAGGTCTTCGGTGAAGCAATGCAGCACCCCGCGCACCTCGCCTTCGCCGTGCTCGCGCAACAGCGCCAGGGTGTCCTCCTTGGCGCCGCGGGTGTGGATGATCAGCGGCAGACCGGTACGGCGGGCGGCGCGGATATGCTCGATAAAGCGGTCACGCTGCCAGTCCCGCTGCTCCTTGGCGTAGAAATAGTCCAGGCCGGTCTCGCCGATCGCCACCACCCGCGGGTGGTCGGCCAGGCGCACCAGCTCATCGGCGTCCGGCTCGCGGGACTCCTTGTAGAGCGGATGAACGCCCACGGTGGCGTGCACATCGGCATGGCGCTCGGCCAGCTCGCGGACCCGCGGAAAGGTTTCCAGATCGACACCGATGCACAGCATATGGCGGATGCCATCGGCGCGGGTGGCGGCCATCATGGCGTCGAAATCACCGTCGTAGGCATCCAGATTAAGACGGTCCAGGTGGCAGTGGGAATCCACCAGATCGGGACGATCAACAGCGGTGTCGGACATCAACGGTTCGGCTCCTGTCGCAGATAGCGGGAAAACCGCAAGGGTAGCGGGGAGCGACCGCGAACGCTACATGGTGTGGGTGGGGCGGTCCGATTGCAGAGAGCCGGCCAGGTGGTTCTCGATGGTGCGGCGGGCGGTGTCGTCCTGGTCGGAAAACTGCACCCCGATCCCGGCGCTGCGGTTGCCCTGGGCGCCCTGGGGGGTGATCCACACCACCTTGCCGGCCACCGGAATTTTTTCCGGCTCGTCCATGATATTGAGCAGCAGGAAGATTTCCTCGCCCAGCTTGTAGTTCTTGTCGGTGGCGACGAACAGACCGCCGTTGGTAACGAAGGGCATGTAAGCCGAATACAGGGCCGCCTTGTCCTTGATACTCAATGACAGAATGCCGCTGCGGCCTCCGGGCATTTTCATGCGATCGCTCCCCCTGACAAACCTTTTAGAATAATGATTTCAGAAGATTAGAAGCCGCCGGCGGCAGCGTCAACGCCCACCAGGACCAGCAACCATTGCTCCATGAGCAGCTCTTTGTTCGGGTTAGCGCCGCCCATCAACTGCCGGCGCCCTTCCAGAACCCGCTGGGCGGCGCGCAGCAGCCGCGCCGGCGGCAGCTGCGCCGCCAGTTGTCTGAGTATCGGCTCCACCTTGGGGTCCTGAACCCCGGCCGGGTCGGCCTGCGCCACGTGATCCCCGAGGGCGGCCAGCACCGAGGCCCGGGCCAGCCAGCCGTACAGCACCCCGGCCATCACGCGCGGGTCGTGGGCGGCCAGCGCCTGACCGCCCTGGGCCGGTGACAGGCGCCCCTGGGCCACCGACAGAAGCTGGCCGGCGAGTTGTTCGCGGGCGGCGAACCAGTCCGCCTGCTGTAGCTCCAGGGCCCGCAACGGCGCGCCCTGGGCGGCGGCCAGCAAGGCCGGCGCCTCTTTTTCGCCGGCCTGGGGGATCAGCCACTCCAGCGCCGCCGCCGGCTCCGGCAGCGGCAGATGCCGCTGCTGGCAGCGGCTGCGCAGGGTCGGCAACAGCAGGCTGGGCTGGTGGCTGACCAGGATCAGCACCAGACCCCGGCCGGGCTCCTCCAGGGTCTTAAGCAGGGCGTTCTGGGCGCTGCGGTTAAGCCCCTCGGCGGGGGCGATCAACGCCACCCGGGCGCCGTTGTACTGGGCGGTGCGGGTACCGAACTCCACCAGACGACGTACCTGGTCGATCTTGATGCCCAGGCTGGTGCCTTCCGGCACCAGGGTGTGAGCGTCCGGGTGGGTGCCGGCGGCGCTCAGATGGCAACCGTGGCACTGGCCACAGGCCAGCCCGGCGCTGGGTTGTTCGCACAGCAGCGCCTGGGCCAGGGATTGGGCAAGACGGAACTTGCCGCTGCCGGCGGCGCCGGCAAGCAGCAACGCATGGGGCAGACGGCCCTGGGCATGCTGCTCCAGCAGCCGCTGCATCTCTTCCCGGTGCCAGGGACAGGGCACCTGGATGGGGGCGTTCAGCGCCACTGCAGCATCTCCTGAAGGTGGTTCTCGAGTTGCGCGCGCACCTGATCCAGGCCGACGTCGGCGTCCACCACCCGGAACCGGTCCGGCTCGCCGGCGGCGCGCTCAAGGTAGCACTGGCGCACCCGTTCAAAAAAGGCCACCTGCTCCCGTTCTATGCGGTCCGGGCGGGAACGCTTACCAGCACGCGCCAGCCCCTCCGCCACGGGCACATCGAACAGCAGCGTACGGTGCGGGGTCAGCCCCTGAAGCACCAGGCGCTCCAGGGCCGCGATACGTTCGCGGTCGAGGCCACGGCCGGCGCCCTGGTAGGCCCAGGTGGCGTCCATGAAGCGGTCACAGAGCACCCACTCGCCGCGCGCCAGCGCCGGCCGGATCAGCGCCGCCAGATGCTGCGCCCGGGCGGCGAACACCAGCAGCAGCTCGGTGGTGTCGTCCATGGCTTCCGGCCCCGGATCCAGCAGCACCTGCCGGATCCGCTCGGCCAGATCGGTGCCGCCGGGTTCGCGGGTCACGGTGACGGGGACGCCCGCTTCGCGCAAGCGCTCGGCCAGCCACGCCAGATTGGAACTCTTGCCGGCGCCCTCGCCGCCCTCCAGCGTGATAAAACGCCCGCTCACGGTTGCGGCTCCGGGCTGGAGCGGTAGTTCTCGCGCCGTTTGAGCTGGTATTCGCGCACCGCCCGCTGGTGCTCCGCCAGGGTGCGGGAAAATTTATGGCTGCCGTCGCCCCGGGCCACGAAGAAGAGGTCCTCGGTGGCCTCCGGGCTGATCGCCGCGAGGATCGACTCGCGGCTGGGCATGGCGATCGGCGTGGGCGGCAGGCCGCTGATCGCATAGGTGTTGTAGGGGGTTTTCCGGCGCAGGTCGGAACGGCGGATATTGCCGTCATACTCGGTGCCCATACCGTAAATCACGGTGGGGTCGGTCTGCAGCCGCATGCCCTTGCGCAGGCGGTTGATGAAGACGCCGGCGATGCGGCCGCGCTCCGCCGGGACCGCGGTCTCCTTCTCCACGATCGAGGCCATGATCAGCGCCTCATAGGGCGTGTCATAGGGCAAATCCTGGTCACGGGCCGCCCAGGCGTCGTCGAGAATCCGCTGCTGGCGCTCCATGGCACGGCGCAGCAGATCCACATCACGGGTACCGCGGGTGTAGAAGTAGGTTTCCGGGGCGAACCAGCCCTCGGGATGCTCGCCGGGCCGGCCCAGGCGGGCCATCACCGCATCGCCGTCCAGGTCCACCAGGGTGTGTTCTATGCCCTCCAGGCCGGCCAGGCGCGCGCGCCATTCGCGGAAGTTCCAGCCTTCCACCAGGGTCACGCTGCGCTGCAGCACATCGCCCCGGTCGATTTTTTCCAGCAGCGTGAGCAGGGAGTCGCCCGGGCTGAGTTGATATTCCCCCACGTGCAGGCGGGCATCAATGCCGGTGAAAGCGCTGTAGAGCCGCGCCGCCCAGCGCCTCAGCCGGGCGTCCGGCGGCTCACCGAGCAGGCCGTCGGCGCGCATCCCCGCCAGCAGGCCGTTGAACGAGGAGCCGGGCGCCACTTCCACCAGCACCGGCTCCTCCAGGGGCAACGGCCGGTGCAAATAGCCGCTCACCCAGAAGCCGGCCAGAGGGATGCCGACCAGGAGCAACAACAGCAGCAACCCGAACATTCGTATTTTTCGGCGCATCTATGAAAAAAGAACCTCGAAGTCTTCTTGGAATTGTCGCACCGGCGCGGTGACCGGCCAGACCCATTGCGCCAGTTTACGCACCGGCAGCACCCCGACAACACTGTTGATCAGAAAAACGCTGTCGGCGGTGCGCAGATGTGACAACGGGCGCGGTCGCACCTGCACCGGGCGGCCCTGCTCGCGGGCCCGCGCCAGCAACCAGGCGCGCCCCACGCCGGCCACCCCGGCGGCGTCCAGGGCGGGCGTCCACAGGGTGTCGCCAAACAGCGCGAACAGATTCATGGCGGTGGCTTCCAGCGGGCAGCCGCGCCGATCCAGCAGCAGGCCCTCGTGCCAGCCCCGGCGGGCCACTTCCATGCGGGCCAGCACCTGGGGCAGCCGGTTAAGGTGCTTGAGACCCGCCAGCGGGTCGCGCTCCAGGGGCTCGCTGCACAGGCCGGTTTCAATGCCGTCGCGACGCAGCAGCGGCGGCCAGTGCGGCAGAGTGCCGTGTTGAGCGAACAGGGAAGGCGTCGGGTGCGACGGCGGCAGGTACCCGCGACCGCCCGGGCCCCGGGTGAGAATCAGCTTGATCAGACCGGTGCCGGGCGGCGCGGCGGTCAGGGTGTCGGCCAGGCAGCGGTCCAGGGCGTCCGGCGCCACCGGAATCCGTAACCGGGCGGCGCCGTCGAGCAGCCGCGCCCGGTGGCGCGGCCACAGCGGTGCCCGGCCGTCCGCCGTGGCCCGCACGGTTTCGAACAGGCCGTCGCCATAGGCGAGGCCCCGGTCGTTGACGGCGGGCGCGCCGCTCACACCTTGCGGAACAGCAGCGACCCGTTGGTGCCGCCGAACCCGAACGAATTGGACAAGGCCACGTCGATGGTGCGCTGCTGGGCCTGGTTGGCCACCAGGTCCAGATCACAGCCCTCGTCCGGGTTGTCCAGGTTGATGGTCGGCGGCGCCACCGAATCGCGCATGGCCAGCAGCGTGAAGATCGCCTCCACCGCCCCGGCCGCGCCCAACAGATGACCGACCATCGATTTGGTGGAACTCATCGCCAGCTTCGGCGCGTGGTCGCCGAACACCTTCTTGACCGCGTGGATCTCGATCAAATCGCCCACCTTGGTGGAGGTGGCGTGGGCGTTCACGTAACCCACTTCCGACGGATCGATGCCGGCGTCGCGGATCGCGTTGCCCATGGCGAGAGCGGCCCCCGCCCCATCTTCGGACGGCGCGGTCATGTGGTAGGCGTCGTCGCTCATGCCGTAGCCGATCAGCTCACCGTAGATGGTGGCGCCGCGGGCCTTGGCGCGCTCGTACTCCTCGAGCACCACGGCGCCGGCGCCGTCGGCGAGCACGAAGCCGTCGCGGTCCCGGTCCCAGGGCCGGCTGGCGGCCGTGGGATCGTCATTACGGGTGGACAGCGCCCGGGCGGCGGCGAACCCGCCCATGCCCAGCGGCGTGGAGCCCTTCTCCGCGCCGCCGGCGATCATCACATCGGCGGTGCCCAACTGGATCTGCTGGGCCGCGAAGCCAATGTTGTGGGTGCCGGTGGTGCAGGCCGTCACGGTGGCGAAGTTGGGGCCCTTGAAGCCGTACATGATGGCCAGATTACCGGCGATCATGTTGATGATGGTGCTGGGCACGAAAAACGGCGACAGCTTGCGCGGGCCGGAATCCATCAGCTTCTGATGATTTTCCTCGATGTTGGTCAACCCGCCGATGCCAGAGCCGATGGCGACGCCGATGCGCTCGCCGTTTTCCTTATCCGTTTCCAGGCCGGCGTCACGCAGGGCCTGAATCGCCGCGACCATGCCGTACTGCACGAAGACATCCATCTTGCGCGCTTCCTTGCCGGACAAATACTCGTCCATGGCAAAGTCCGGCACCAGCCCGGCGAACTTGGTGGAGAAGTTCTCCGTGTCGAAATGGTCGATCTGGCGGATACCGCTACGACCGGCCAGAATGCCCTCCCAGGTACTGGCCACGTCGGTGCCCAGAGGGCTCAACATTCCCAGACCGGTTATCACTACTCGACGTCGTGTCACCCGTTCTCCTCCCAAAAAAAACCGCAAGCCCGGAGAGCCTGCGGTTTTTTTACTGACGTTGCGTTGGCTGTGACCGAATCAGCTGTGCGACTTGATGTAATCCACGGCAGCTTGAACGGTGCTGATCTTTTCAGCCTCTTCGTCCGGAATTTCGGTTTCGAATTCTTCCTCGAGAGCCATTACCAGCTCGACGGTGTCCAGTGAATCGGCACCCAGGTCTTCGACGAAGGAGGCGGCGGGCTTAACGTCTTCCGGTTTAACGCCCAGTTGCTCAACGATGATCTTCTGGACCCGTTCTTCGATGCTGCTCATGATGTTATTACTCTCCTGTTGATGGTGTGCAAGCACCTATGAGCGGCTATTCTAGGTGAACGCTGTTCGCGCTTGCAAGCCGCTCTCGGCACTGGTTTTCGCGGATTAGTTTCCAAATGTTTGGGCGCCTCCGAGAAGCGCCCCTACGCCGTGGCTAAGCGCAGCTTAGCGGTTTTCCCCGGCGATGTCTCAACCCGTGAACATCCCGCCGTTCACATGCACCGTGGTGCCGGTCACATAACCGCCGCCCTCGCTGGCCAGCCAGCCCACGGCGCTGGCCACCTCGGCCGGCGATCCCAGGCGCCCCAGCGGGATCTCGGAGAGCAGCGCGTCACGCTGCGCCTCGGGCAGGCCGTCGGTCATATCGGTCTGAATAAAGCCCGGCGCCACCGAATTAACGGTGATGTTACGCGACCCCAGCTCCCGCGCCAGGGCCCGCGTAAAGCCTTCCACGCCGCCTTTGGCGGCGGCGTAGTTGGCCTGGCCGGCGTTACCCATGGTACCGACCACGGAACTGATATTGATCACCCGGCCCCAGCGGGCCTTGGTCATGCCCTTGAGGCACGCCTTGGTGACCCGGTACAGCGAATTCAGGTTGGTGTTGATCACATCCTGCCACTCATCCGCCTTCATGCGCAGCATGAGGTTGTCGCGAGTGATCCCGGCGTTGTTGACCAGCACCAGCGGCGCGCCGTACTCGGCGGTCAGCGCCTTGAGGCCCTCGGCCACGGAGTCGTCATCGGCGACGTTGAGTACCACGCCGGCGCCCTGCTCGCCCAGCGCCTCGGAGATGGCGGCGGCGCCTTTCTCGCTGGTGGCGGTGCCGACCACGAACCAGCCGGCGCCGGCCAGCTCGGCGGCGATCGCGCGGCCGATGCCACGGGTGGCACCGGTGACCAGCGCTACTTTTCTATCCTCGCTCATAAGTTTCTCCTCAGGCGCCGGTGAGCGCGTTCTGAAAGGCGGCATCGTTTTCCAGGGGCTTGGCGTCCAGCCCCCGGTCGATGCGCTTGGTCAGGCCGCACAGCACTTTGCCTGGCCCGCACTCGTAGAGCGTGGAGACGCCCTCGGCGGCCAGCGCGCGCACCGTTTCCGACCAGCGCACCGGCGAGTGCAGCTGACGCACCAGGGCGCCGCGAATGCGGTCCGGGTCGGATTCCGCGCTCACGTCCACGTTATTGATCACCGGCAGCTCCGGCGCGAAGAATTTGGTGCTCTGCAGCTGTTCGGCCAGCTTGTCCGCCGCCGGGCGCATCAGCGCGCAGTGGGACGGTACGCTCACCGGCAGCGCCATGGCGCGCTTGGCGCCAGCGGCCTTGCAGGCCTCGATGGCGCGCTCCACGGCGCTCACCTGGCCGGCGATCACCACCTGGCCCGGGGCGTTGAAGTTAACGGCTTCCACCACTTCGCCCTGGGCGGCGTCGGCGCAGGCCTGGCGGACCTGGTCGTCATCAAGGCCCAGAATCGCGGCCATGCGCCCCTCGCCGTCGGCCACGGCGGCCTGCATCAACTCGCCGCGCCGGCGCACCAGACGCACGGCGTCGCCCAGGGAGATCACCCCGGCGCAGGTGAGCGCGGTGTATTCGCCCAGGCTGTGGCCGGCCAGGCGGTCGGGACGGGCGCCACCGGCCTGCTCCCAGAGCTTCCACAGCGCCACACCGGCGGTGAGCAGCAGCGGCTGGGTGTTCTCGGTACTGTTGAGGGCCTCTTCCGGGCCTTCCTGGGCCAGCTGCCAGAGATCCATATCCAGGGCGCCGGAGGCCTCCTGGAACGCCTGGCGCACCGGAACGCGCTCGGCGAAATCGGCCAGCATACCCAGGCTCTGGGAACCCTGACCGGGAAAGACGAAAGCGGTTTTCGACATGCGTTTGCCTCTTTGATGTCGCTCGAGCCGGGAGTATGCCGCCTGCGGACGCGGCTGTCCGCCCAACCCTGAAACAAATTGTGAATACCCAGCAGCCGCGCCCGGGGAAAGCCTAGGAGGCTTCCGCCGGGGCCAGAGCGTCGCGGATCAGCGCCGGCACATTGCGCTTGGCCTCCAGAACCGCCACTTCCAGGGCGCTGACAAAGCCTTCCACGCCGGTGCCGCCATGGCTTTTCACCACGATGCCGTTGAGCCCCACCAGGCTGGCGCCGTTGTAGCGCTCCGGGTCCAGGCGGTGCTTGAGCCCGCGCAGCAGCGGCAGCGCGAACAGGCCGCTGAGCTTGCGCAACAGGGAGCGGCCCGCCTCTTCGCGGATCATGCCGCCGATCATGGAGGCGGCGCCTTCCATGGTTTTCAGCGACACATTGCCGACGAAGCCGTCGCAGACCACCACATCCACATCACCGACGAAGATGCCATTGCCCTCGACGAAACCGGCGTAGTTCAGATCCGGGGCCTGCTGCATCAGGCTGGCGGCTTCCTTGATCTGCTCGTTGCCTTTGATGTCTTCCTCGCCGATGTTCAGCAGCGCCACCCGTGGCGCGCTCAAACCGTCGACGGCGCGCACCACCGCCTGGCCCATCAGGGCGAACTGCAGCAGATGCTTGGGCTCGGAGTCCACATTGGCGCCCAGATCGAGCATGTGGCAATGCCCTTTGGCGGTGGGAATGGCGGTGCAGATAGCCGGCCGGTCAACACCCGGCAGGGTTTTGAGGACAAAGCGGCTGACCGCCATCAGGGCCCCGGTATTGCCGGCGCTGACCGCCGCCAGCGCGCGCCCTTCCTTGACCTGATTGATGGCCACGCGCATGGACGAGTCTTTCTTTTGGCGCAGTGCCACGGCGACCGGGTCGTCCATGGCCACCACCTCCGACGCCGGGGTCAGGGCCAGGCGCGGGTGGTCATCGAGTTTTTCTTTTTTCAGGGCCGTGGCGAGGGCGGACGGCTCACCCACCATGATCACATGCAGATCGGGGTGGCGGGCCAGTATCCGGGCCACGGCCGGCACGGTCACGGGCAGGCCGTGATCGCCGCCCATGGCGTCCACGGCCAGGGTCACAACCGCTGACATGGCAAGGGCCTGTTCATAGCAAGTTTGGCGGCCATGATACGAGTTCGATCCGGCCGTGGATAGAGAAACGGGAGCCCTGAAGGCTCCCGTTACACAGTCGTCCTGTTGTCACCGAAGGCGGCGCGCCGCCCGGGGGCGACCGGACTTACTCTTCTTCGTCGTCCAGTTCCGCGGTGCGCAGCACCTGGCGGCCACGGTACATGCCGTCCGGAGAGATATGGTGACGGCGGTGCACTTCACCGGTGCTCGCGTCTTCGGTGATAGCGGGCGCGGTCAGCGCGTCGTGGGAACGACGCATGCCACGCTTGGAACGGGTTTTGCGACTCTTCTGAACAGCCATTTGTTGCTCCTCGGCGTATTACTTGCGGCGGCCCTTGAGACGGGCCAGCACGGCAAACGGATTATCCGGATCGGACTGATTGTCATCCTGGTCGCCCGGATCCCCAGCGCTCTGGGGCGGCGGATCGGGGCACTGATCATGAAGCGCCACCAGCGGCATCGCCAGCAGCAGCTCTTCTTCCACCAGTTCCGCCAGCGTCATGCGCTCCTCGGTAACCAGCAATGGATCCAGGTCGGCGGGCAATGCCTTGGCCTGCTCTTCGCTCCACACCAACATCAGATCGACGTCGGCGGCGACTTCCTGTTGCACCGGCTCCAGACAACGCTGGCAAACCAGAACCAGAGAAGTCTCCACCCGGCCCTGAACACGCCGGCGGCCGTCTTCGTCCCGGCCAAAGGCCAGGCTCACCCGGACCGGCTGGTCCAGACTCTCGCGATATTCCCGCAGTCTGGGGAGATCCCCGACCCGGGCTTCGCCTTCGACGACGCGTTCCTGGTCCGCGAACTTCCTCGGTTCCAGATACGGCGGCAGTTGCCCTGAAAACATAGGCGCGCAATTCTAGGCGCGGGCCCGCGTCCTGTCAAAGCGAAAATACACCCGCGAAGCCCGGCTTAACTGCCTGAGAAAGCTGGTTTTTTCGTGCACCGGATCGGGGCCGTGGGTACACTCCCGACCCGCGACCACCCGCCACCGACCAGGAGACCGCCATGACCGACCAGCCACAGCCTTTGATTCTGGCCTCCTCGTCACCGTTCCGCCGCGAGCTGCTGGGCAAGCTGCGCCTGTCGTTCCAGCATCACAGTCCGGACATCGACGAGCGCGCGCGGCCCGGCGAGACGCCCACGGAACTGGTGCTGCGCCTGGCGCGGAACAAAGCCGCCGCCCTCGCCGGGGCGCACCCGGACGCCCTGATCATCGGCTCCGACCAGGTGGCGGTGATCGACGGCGAGGTGCTCGGCAAACCCGGCGATCACGACACCGCCGTGACCCAGTTGCGCCGCGCCAGCGGCCGCACCGTGCAATTCCTCACCGGGTTGTGCCTGTTGAACAGCCGCACCGGCCGCCACCAGAGCGGCTGCGAGCGCTTCACCGTGCACTTCCGGCGGCTGCGCGACTCGCAGATCGAGCGTTACATCGAGGTCGAACAACCCCTCAACTGCGCCGGCAGCTTTAAGTCCGAAGGACTGGGCATTGTGCTGTTCAAGGCGCTGGAAGGCCGCGACCCTAACGCCCTGGTCGGCCTGCCGCTGATCATGCTCACCGATTTCCTGGCCGCCGAGGGCGTCGCCCTACCCGGCTAGCGCTATTGTGCGAGCGGGCCCAGCCCGCTCCCACAAGGCTCCCTCCTACAATTGGCGGTTAGCGCAGGGTGGGCGCGCCGCTTTCCAGGCCCAGGGTCTGGCCGATGCCGTTGCCGATGGCGGTGCCGAAGCGCTTCAGGAAGCGGTCCACCGGTGAACGGGTGACGGTGTAGTCCACCATCTCTTCCCGGCCGGCCACTTCGCGGGCCACCTGGCCGGGGCTCTTCAGACCGTCCACCAGGCCCAGCTCCAGCGCCCGCTCACCGGTCCAGAACAGCCCGGAAAACAACTCCGGGTGCTGATCCACTTTCAGGCGGTCACCACGCCCCTCCTTCACCGCGCCGATAAATTGCTGGTGAATCTCGTCCAGCATGGTCTGGACATGCTCGCGGTCCGATTCACGCACCGGGGAGAACGGGTCAAGCAGCGCCTTATTTTCCCCGGCGGTGTAGACGCGGCGCTCCACGC
Organism: Alcanivorax sp.; assembly: GCA_017794945.1. Lineage (GTDB taxonomy): Bacteria > Pseudomonadota > Gammaproteobacteria > Pseudomonadales > Alcanivoracaceae > Alloalcanivorax. Next base: position 2,945,077 of record CP051239.1, on the reverse strand, counting down.
CCAGCTTGTCGGCGGCTTCCTGCAAGCCGAAGCTGGCCATGATCACGCCGATGGAGCCGACGATGCTGGCCGGGTCGGCGTAGATCTCGTCCGCGGCGGCGGCGATGTAATAGGCCCCGGAGGCGCCCATGTCGGTGATCGCCGCGTACAGTTTCTTATCCGGGTATTCGGCACGCAGCCGTTGAATCTCGTTGAACACGAAGTTCGACTGCACCGGCGAGCCGCCCGGGCTGTTGATGCGCAGCAGCACCGCCTCGGCGTTCTCCGCCTCGAAAGCGTCGCGCAGCCCGCGGCTGATCAGATCGGCGCTGGCTTCGGAATCCGCCATGATCACGCCGTTCAGGTCGACCACCGCCACGTGGGGCTCGGCCACCGCCATAGCGTCCCCGGAGCGGCTGCCGGTCATCATGAACAGCAACGCGAACAGATAGATAAAGGTCAGGCTCTTGAAGAAAATCCCCCAGCGCCGGGTTTTGCGCTGCTCCGCCTGGGCCTGGCCGAGCAGCTTCTCAAGCAGCTTCCACTCTTTAGTGGTGGGGCCACTGTTCGCCGGGGTGTTGTTGTCGGACTCCATCTACACTGTCTCCTCGAAGTGTGTTTCGCAGTCCACGCCGAGCAACGGCAGCAGCTGCGGTAAAGCATCGATCACCGCCAGCGGGTGAAAGTTCATCAAACGGTCCACCGGATGAGCGCCGTAACTCACCGCCACCCGGTCGACACCGGCGTCGCGCGCCATTTGCAGGTCAAAGGACGTATCCCCGACCACCAGCGCCCGCTCCGGCGCCACGCGCAGCTCGCTCAACAATTCCGTGACCATGGCCGGATGCGGCTTGGAGTGGGTCTCGTCGGCGCAACGGGAGGCATCGAAACTGTCCCCCAGGCCGCTGCTCGCCCATACCCGGTCCAGCCCCTTGCGGCTCTTGCCGGTGGCCACCGCCAGCCGCAGCCCGGCCCCGCGCAGCGCCGCCAGCGTCTCGCGGGCGCCCGGGTAGAGCCGGCTGGGGGTCGCCTCGGCGGCCACGAAATGCACCGCGTAGCGCTCGCGCATGCGCGCCAGGGCACCATCGTCGATGCCGGGATACAGGGTGCGCAACGCTTCCGGCAGCCCCAGCCCGATGATCTCGCGCACCGCGTCGTCCTCCAACACGGGCAGGCAAAGATCGGCGCCCGCCTTATGCATGCAGGCAATGATACGCCCGGTGGAGTCCATCACCGTGCCGTCCCAGTCGAAAATGACCAATTGGTAGGCCATCAGCGCTTATCCGACCGCAGGGCCGCCAGGATGGTTTCGAAATCCTCGTCCAGGGGCGCGTTGACCTTGATGGTTTCACCGCTCTGGGGGTGACGGAACACCAGCGACCGGGCGTGCAGGCACAGGCGGCGGTGCCCCAGCGCTTCCAGCCGCGCATCCCCTTTGCGGCTGCCGTACTTATCGTCGCCGAGAATCGGGAAGCCGCCGAACTGGCTGTGCACCCGGATCTGATGGGTGCGTCCGGTGCCCAGGCGCGCCTCCACCAGGGCGGCGTCGCCGAACCGCTCCACCAGCGTGAAATCGGTCACCGAGGCCTTGCCCTCGCGGGACACGCGCACCATCCGCTCATTGCCCTGGGTGATCTTCAGCAGGGGCGCTTCCATGCGCCGCTCACTACCTTTGAAGCCCTGACACAGCAGCCAGTAGCGTTTCTCCACCCCACCCTGCTGCATCAGCTTTTGCAAGCGACGCAAAAAGCCCCGGTGGCGGGCGACCATGATGCAACCGCTGGTGTCCCGATCAAGCCGGTGCACCAACTCCAGGTTCCGCTCTTCCGGGTAGAGCACGCGCAGCGCCTCGATCAACCCCAGACTGACCCCGCTGCCGCCGTGCACCGCCAGCCCGGCGGGCTTATTAAAGACGAACATCTGATCGTCCTCGTAGAGCAGCGCCCGCGCCAGCCGTTCGGCCAGACCGCCGCTGACCACCGGCGGCGCCTGGGACTCACTGGTGCGCACCGGCGGAATCCGCACCACGTCGTCCACGGACAGGCGCGTGGTCTGCTTGGCGCGCTTCTTGTTCACCCGCACCTCGCCGGATCGGATAATCCGGTAGATACGCGAACGGGGCACACCCTTGAGGTGGGTGATCAGGAAATTATCAAGGCGTTGGCCGTCGCGGCCTTCGTCGATGGTAACGAAAGTGACGCGATCGGCGGCGGGGGTATCTGACATGCGGCGATTCTAGCCAAGCGGGCCCGGCTCCGCCAGCGGTGTCGGCGTTCACGGGGGCCCTCATCTATCTGATTGATCAGACTGTGATTTTACTGGTATAGTCAGCCGTCGGCCCGGGCTGGCCAACGGCGACGCGCAGCGACCATTCGCCGTCGGTACACCAACACCCGCCAGCCCGCCCGACAAGAATCGAACGGGCCCGAAAGGCCCCGACGCTGCAGCCAATCCCCCGGCGGCAACACAACTCCCCGGCGGATTACCGACAACCAACACCAGGTGGTCTGCGGCACAGGTCGAAGACATAGCCGGGTTGCCGGCGAGCAGCGCCAATAGCGCCCCTTGCCGACACCCCAACCGGTACACAGACGGTAAAGTTTACCCGGCCCGGCGCGTTTGACGCGCCGGGCACAGCGTAACGCGGATAGAGGGGCCAAGGCCCCGCCAGCAACGCCAACGGCACAACTTCACAAGCCCGGAGAGGAACAGGAAAGGTAGAAGACAGGCAGATTACCAACGTCGTCCGAGCGCCCAGCGCCGCCACGCGTGAGCATTGCCTGCTCGCCACTCTTCCACCTCCCCACCAGGGCAAGAGGTCTGATACCGGTATTGATACCGGCCCGCTGCATGCCGCCACGAACCTTGTGGTAGCACAACAATGAAACGAATGTTAATCAACGCCAGCCATCCGGAAGAAGTCCGGGTGGCGTTGGTGGATGGCCAGAGACTCTATGATCTGGACATCGAGCATCGCACCCGCGAACAGAAAAAAGCCAACATCTACAAAGGCAAGATCACCCGCATTGAACCGTCCCTGGAAGCCGCCTTCGTGGACTTCGGCGCCGAGCGTCACGGCTTCCTGCCCCTCAAGGAAATTTCCCGCCAGTACTTCCAGAAAGACCCCAAGGACATCCAGGGCCGCATCAATATCAAGGATGTGATCAAGGAAGGTCAGGAAATCATCATTCAGGTGGACAAGGAAGAACGGGGCAACAAAGGCGCCGCGCTCACCACCTTTATCAGCCTGGCCGGCCGTTACCTGGTGCTGATGCCCAACAACCCCCGCGCCGGCGGCATTTCCCGCCGCATCGAGGGCGAGGAGCGCCAGCAACTCAAGGAAGCGCTGGGCAGCCTGGATATCCCCGACGAAATGGGCGTGATCGTGCGCACCGCCGGCCTGGGCCGCAGCGCCGAGGAACTGCAGTGGGACCTGAACTATTTGCTCAAGCTGTGGGGCTCCATCGCCGAGGCGTCGGAAACCCGTAAAGCGCCCTTCCTGGTGTACCAGGAATCCAACGTCATCATCCGCGCGATCCGTGATTACCTGCGCAAGGACATCGGCGAAGTTCTGATCGATTCCGAGAAGGTCTACAACGAAGCCCAGGCGTTCGTGCAGCAGGTGATGACCGATTTTCAGCACAAGCTGAAGCTGTATAGCGACGACACGCCGCTGTTCTCCCGTTACCAGATCGAATCGCAGATCGAGACCGCCTTCGAACGCGAAGTGAAACTGCCCTCCGGCGGCTCCATCGTCATCGACCCCACCGAAGCGCTGGTGTCCATCGACATCAACTCCTCGCGCGCCACCAAGGGCGCCGACATCGAGGAGACCGCGCTGCAGACCAACCTGGAAGCGGCGGAAGAAATCGCCCGCCAGCTGCGCCTGCGGGACATCGGCGGCCTGATCGTGGTCGATTTCATCGACATGGGCCCGGCGCGCAATCAGCGCGAAGTGGAAAACCGCATGCGCGACGCCCTGGAAGCGGACCGTGCCCGTATTCAATTGGGCCGCATCTCCCGCTTCGGCCTGCTGGAGCTGTCCCGCCAGCGGTTGCGCCCCAGCCTGGGTGAAACCTCCAGCATCGTGTGCCCGCGCTGCGACGGCCTGGGCCATATCCGTGACGTGAAATCCCTGGCCTTGAGCATCCTCCGCCTAATCGAGGAAGAGGTGATGAAGGAGCGCACCGGGGAAATCCAGGCCCAGGTGCCGGTGGCCGTGGCCACCTACCTGCTCAACGAAAAGCGCCCGGTGCTTCGGGAAATCGAGAGCATCCACAAGGTGCGCGTGCTGATTATCCCCAACCCCAACCTGGAAACCCCGCACTTCCAGGTCGAGCGCATCCGCGACGACCAGACCAAGGCCCAGGTGAGCCACGAACTGGAACTGCTGGAAGGCCAGCAGGACCCGGCCACCCTGTCCGCCCAGGACACGGAAATCAAAACCCAGGAGCCGGCGGTGAAGCTGGTGGCGCCGGATACCGCGCCGCCGCCGCCCAAGCCGCAGCCGGAACCGAAACCGGAAGCCGCCACCAAGGCGCCCTCCAAGAAACCCGCCAGCGCGCCCAAGCCGCCGCTGGAGCCGGGCCTGCTGGCCCGTTTCTTCACCTGGCTGGCGGCGCTGTTCAGCGCCTCCGAGGACGAGAAACAACAGCTTGACGGCAAGCGCGACGGCCAGCGCGGCAACCGCCAGAACCGGGACGGCAAGGCCGACGCCCGGGGCACCAACAACCGTGGCGGTGATAATCGCCGTGGCGGCCGCCGTAACGGCGGCAACCGCAACCGGAACGCCGACGGCGACAACCGGGGCGGCGAAGGTCGCGGTGGAGAGAACCGCGGAGAGAGCCGTGGAGAGAACCGCAAGGACGACAACCAGGACGGTAAGAGCGACGGCGGCAACCGCCGTGGCGGACGCAACCGTCGTGGCGGCCGTGGCGGCAACCGCGGCGGTGACAACCGCAATGGCGAAGGTCGCGCCGACATTCGTGGCGACAACCAGAAAAGCGCCGACGCCGGCAAGCCAGAGTCCAAACAGGACGCCAAGCAGGACAATAAGGGCGAACCCAAAGGCGGCGCCGGCAAAGGCCCGCGCAAGGACGACGGCCCCAAGGCCCAGCGCCGCACCGACAGCAAGGACGACCGCCCCCTGCGCGAGCGTCAGCGCCCCGGCGCCCAGGACAAAGCGCCCCAGGATAAAGGCGCCCAGAGCAACGACCAGACCACCGCCGGGGGCCCGCCGCCGCGCATGACGTCCGAGGACAACACCCCCGGCCGTGATCAGGAGCGTGGTGACAGCCGTCCGCCCAAGGCCAAGCTGGTACCCGCCGAAGAGCACGGCGAGCCGGAAACCGCCGTGGCCAAGCCGAGCGCGGAACAGGCCACCGAGGCTCAGGCGCCCCAGGCCGCCGCCGCCCGTCAGGAAGAGCAGCCCAAGGCCACCCCGGCGCCCGCCGCCGAGGCCCCTGCAGCCAAAGCGCAGGAGCCCGCCAGCCAGGAAGCGCCGTCGGCTAAGGGGGAAGAGCCCTCAGCGAAGGGGGAAGAGCCCTCAGCGAGGGAGGAAGAGCCTTCAGCGAAGGAGGAAAAGCCCTCAGCGAAGGTAGAAAAACCCTCAGCTAAAACTGAACAGCCCTCGGCGAAGGCGCCGGAATCGGCCAAAGCTGAAGCGCCATCAGAGAAGGCAGAGCAGCCTTCGGCCAAGGCGGAAAAACCGTCCGCGAAAGCAGAGAAGCCCACGGCTAAGGTGGAAGAGCCGTCAGCTAAGGTGGAAGAGCCATCAGCCAAGGTAGAGGCGCCGTCAGCCAAGGCGGAAGAAGCCCCTGAGAAAGAGGCGCCGTCAGCGAAAGTTGAGGAGCCGTCAGCGAAATCTGAAGAGCCGTCAGCGAAGGCTGAAGCGCCCTCGGCGAGAACGGAAGAGCCCTCAGCGAAGCACGAAGCGCCCTCAGCGAAGGAGGAAGCGCCCTCTGCCAAGGCCGAAGCGGCGGCAAAAGCGGAAGAACCTTCACCCAAGGCGGAGGCGCCTTCTTCCGAGCAGGCCCCTTCAACGACGTCGGATCCGACCCGCCGTGCCGGCAACGACCCGCGTGACCGTAAACCGGGCCAGCCGGTACCGCAGCCGGAACGCAAAGCCGCCGCCAAGCCCGCACCGGCCGAGCAAGCGCCGGCCGAGGCGGAGACCGGCGGAGCCGAGCAGCCGGCCACCCCGGCGTTCAGCAAGCCGGTGGCGCCGGAGCGCCCGGCCGGGCGCGCCAGCAATGACCCGCGCCTGCGCCGCCGTCAGCAACAGGCGGAACAGGCCGACCGGGAAAATTCCGGCGACGGCAATCCCGGTGCCTGATCGGTCCATTTGACGGTCACACCCATAAAAAAACCGCCCTTCGGGGCGGTTTTTTTTGGTCCGGTCATTAATCCGTGGACGGCGCCTGATAGACAGGCCGACCTCTATTCAGGGCAACGCCACCGGCTCCTGTTCCAGTGTTACGCCGAAGCGGTCGAGAACGTCCTCGCGTACCGCCGCGGCCAGAGCCAGCACGTCGTCGGCGCGCGCGCCGCCGTGATTCACCAGCACCAGGGCCTGGTCCCGGTGCATGCCCACCGGCCCCAGCCGGCGGCCCTTCCAGCCGGCGTCCTCGATCAGCCAGCCGGCGGCCAGCTTGGCGCCGTCCGGGTGCGGGAAGGACACCAGCTTCGGGTGACGGGCTTTCAGGCGCTCCAGCTCCGCCGCGCTGACCACCGGATTCTTGAAAAAGCTGCCGGCGTTGGGCAGTACACCCGGGTCGGGCAGCTTGCTTTGCCGCAGTTCGATTACCGCCGCCCGCACCGTGGCCGGTTCCAGGGTGCGCGGGTCCTGGCCGGCGAAGCGCTCGGCCAGACCACCGTAATCCACCCGGCGGGCGCCATGGCGGTGTAGCCGCAGGGTAAGGCCGGTGATGATGAACTCGCCCCGTCGGCGGCTCTTGAACAGGCTGTCGCGGTAGTCGAATTCGCATTGATCGGCGCGGAAGCACCCTGCCCGGCCGTCGGCCACGGCCACGGTGTCCACGCTTTCCAGGCAATCGGCCAGCTCCACGCCGTAGGCGCCGATGTTCTGAAACGGCGCGGCGCCGGCGGTGCCGGGAATCAGGGACAGGTTTTCCAGGCCGCCCCAGCCGCGCGCCACGGTGTCCGCCACCAGCCGGTCCCAGACCACGCCGGCGCCAACGCGCACCCGCACCTGCTCCGCCGTCTCATCCAGGTAGTCGATGCCATCGAAGGCCGGGATCACCGTGAGCCCGGGCAGGTCGCCGCGCAACACCACATTGCTGCCCTCGCCGAGCACGTAAAGCGGCTCGGCCGGGTCGCGCCCGGCCAGCAGCTCGCCCAGCGCGGCCACATCCACCGGGCGCGCCAGCCGCTCCGCGCGGGCCGGCAGCGCCAGGGTGTTGGCGCCGCTCAGGTCGGCGTCGTGTTCGATCACAGCCGCTCCCGCAACCGCGCCAGCCACAGATCACTGGCGCGCTCCACCAGGTTGAGCACGTGGCCGAAGCCGTCCTCGTCGCCGTAGTATGGGTCCGGCACTTCGCCCGGGCCGTCATCGCCGAGCACATCCAGGAAGCGCGCCAGTATCAGGCCCTCGCGGGCGATGCCGGGGCCCGGGTCGAGCGCGCGCAGGTCGGCCAGGTTGCTGTTATCCATGGCCAGGATGTAATCGAAGTGGCGGAAATCATCGGCGCTCACCTGGCGCGCGCGCAGATCGTCCATGGGATAGCCGCGCTCGGCCGCGGCGGCGCTGGCGCGCCGGTCCGGCGGCCGGCCAATATGCCAGTCGCCGGTGCCGGCGCTTTCAATATGAAGGCGGTCGCCCAGGCCGGCGTCCCGCACCCGTTGCCGGAACACCGCTTCGGCGGTGGGCGAGCGGCAGATGTTGCCCAGGCAAACAAACAGTATCGACAGCGACGTCATCCGCGGTTTTCCTCCTCGCGCAGGTAGCGGCGCATGCGCTGCAGATCCATGTCCGTGTCGACCCCGCCGGGCACCGGCTCCCGGGCCGGTGCCACGTGGATGGCGACGCCGTTGGCCAGGGCCCGCAACTGCTCCAGGGATTCGTGCATTTCCATGGAGGCCGGCTCCCAGCTCACGAACTGGTGCAGGAAGCCGACCCGATAGGCGTAAATACCGATATGACGCCACCAGTGGCCAGGATCCATATCGATATCGTGCGGGTTCGGTTGCCGGCTGAAGGCATCGCGATGCCAGGGAATCGGCGCCCGCGAGAAGTACAGGGCGCGCCCATTGGCGTCAAACACCACCTTGCAAACGTTGGGGTTGAACAGATCAATGCCGCGCTCGATGGGTTCGCACAGCGTGGCCATGCGGCACTCCGGGTGGCCGGCCAGGTTCTCCGCCACCTGGTCGATCACGGCGGGCGGGATCAGCGGCTCGTCGCCCTGCACATTCACCACGATGTCGTCGTCGGCCAGGCCCAGCTGCTCCGCCACTTCCTGCAGCCGGTCCGTGCCGGAGGGATGATCGGCGCGGGTCATCACCACCTCGCACTGATCGCCCACCGCGTCGCGCACCCGCTCGTCGTCGGTGGCCACCAGCACCCGCGCGGCGCCGCTTTTAGCGCAGCGTTCCGCCACCCGGGCCACCATCGGCCGGCCGGCCAGATCCGCCAGCGGCTTTCCCGGCAGGCGCGAGGACGCGTACCGCGCCGGCACTACCACATAGAAACTCATAGCTGTCCTTACAGAGGCTGCGATTGCAATGCACGATCAATCATGGCGTCCAGGGTGGCCGGCGGCAAATTGGCGTGCACCGGCAGCATCCACAGGCGCGGATCGTCGAAATCGCGGCATTTTACCGCATCTTTTTCGGTCATGATCACCGGCCGCCCGTCAGCGAAGTCCAGGTCCTCGGCGGTGAAGCCATGATGGTCGGCGAAGGCGTGCGGGGTAACCGCCAGGCCGAGCAAGGCGAGAGTGCGGAAAAAGCGCTCCGGATTACCGATGCCGGCGACGCCGTGCACCGCCCCGTAACGTTCGCGGAACGTGGCCGCATCCAGGGTCTCGCCGTCGCGCAGCCGCACCAGATCGCCGGGCACCAGATGCATGGTGGCGGCGCCGGGCCAGGCGCCGCCGTTGGCGACCAGGAAATCCACCTGGGAAAGGCGGGCCGCCGGCTCACGCAGCGGGCCGGCCGGCAGGCAGCGTTGATTACCGAGGCCACGGCGGGCGTCGATCACCACCACCTCACTGGAGCGCGGCAACGCATAGTGCTGCAGGCCGTCGTCGCTGATTACCAGATCCGGCTGGAAGTCCGCGATCGCCCGCCGCAGAGCACGGTCGCGCTGGGGGTCCAGCACCACCGGAACCGCCGCGCGGCGGGCGATCAGCAGCGGCTCGTCACCCACTTCACCGGGGTCGTCGTCCAGTGCCACCACGCGCGGGTAGGCGTCCGCCTGGCCGCCATAGCCCCGGGAGATCACCGCCGGGGTCAAGCCGCGCTCTCGGGCACGCCGGGCCAGCGCGATCACCAGCGGCGTCTTGCCGGTGCCACCCACGGCCACGTTACCCACCACCAGCACCGGCACCGGCGGCCGCTCGGCGCGCCGCCGGAAGCGCCGCAGCCGGCGACCGGCCACGCGCCCCACCAGCCAACCCAGCGGGCGCAGCGGCGTCAACCAGACGCTGCCTTCGTACCAGCCGCGCTCCACGCGGCGGCGCCAATCAACCATGGCCGTTGTCGGCGAAATCCATTTTGTAGAGCTGGGTGTAGAGTCCATTCTTTTCCAACAATTCGCTATGGGTGCCCTGCTCGATCAGTTGCCCCTGATCCAGAACCAGAATGCGGTCCGCTTTCTCGATGGTGGACAGCCGGTGGGCGATCACCAGGGTGGTGCGCCCTTCCATAAGACGCTCCAGAGCCTGCTGGATGTGGTGCTCCGACTCCGTATCCAGGGCACTGGTGGCCTCGTCGAGAATCAGAATCGGCGCGTCCTTGAGCAGCGCACGGGCGATGGCGATGCGCTGGCGCTGGCCGCCGGAAAGCTGGGCGCCGTCCTGGCCCACCTCGGTGTCCAGTCCGTGCTCCAGCCCCTGGATGAAGTCCCAGGCGTAGGCGTTGCGGGCAGCCTGCTCCACCATGGCGTCGTCGGCGTCGCGCATCTCGCCGTAGGCGATGTTATGGCGCACGGTGTCGTTAAACAGCACGACTTTCTGGCTGACCATGGCGATCTGACGGCGCAGATGGGCCAGCTTGTAGTCCGGCAAAGGCACGCCATCAAGCAGCACCTGGCCGTGATCCGGGTCGAAGAACCGCGGCAGCATCGCTGAAATGGTGCTCTTGCCCGCGCCCGAGCGACCGATCAGCGCCACGGTCTCGCCGCTGTTCACCTTGAGGCTGAGGTTGCGCAGCACCGGCTGCGCCGGCTCATAGCCGAAGGTGACGTCGCGGAATTCAATATTGCCGTCGGTGCGTGGCAGGTCCTGGCCGCCGTCGTCCCGCTCTTCCGGGCGATCCATCAGCTCGAACAACGAGGCGGCGCCGGTGACCCCGCGCTGGATTTTCACATTCACGTCGGTAAGTTGCTTGAGCGGCTTCTGGATCATCCCGGCGGCGGCGATGTACGACAGGAAGCCGCCCACGGTCAGGGCCTCGCCCATCATCGTGATGTACAGATAGGTCACCGCGCCGATCGCCACCGAAACGAACAACTGCACGATCACGGTGGAGCCGATTTTGCTGGCGTTGAGCTTGGTGTTCTGGCGGGCGAAGCGGCGGCTAACCGCATGGAACCGATCCGCTTCCAGCTTCTGACCGCCGAAAATCTTCACCGCCTGATTGCCTTCGATGGCTTCACCGAGAAATTGCGTGATGTTGCCCATGGAGCCCTGAATGCGGCGGCTGATATGCCGGAATCGCTTGCTGGTGAGGTTCACCACCAGGCCCACCAGAGGCGCGGCGATCAGCAGAATCAGCGTCAGCTTCCAGTTCTGATACAGCAGGAAGGTGAGCAGACCGATCACGGTGAGGCCCTCGCGCAGCATCACGATCAAGGCGTCGGTGCCGGCGCTGGTGATCTGCTGGGCGTCGAAGATGATCTTCGACATGATGCGCCCGGACGCATTGTTGTTGTATTCCGACTGCGGCAAACGCAGCACATGGCCGAACACGTCGTTGCGCAGCCGGTAGACGATTTCCTGGGCCACCCAGGTCATCGAGTAGCTGCCCATGAACTGGCCGATGCCCTGCGCCAGGGCGATGAAGAACGGGGCAATGGACACGATTACCACCCGGTGCGGTTCCGGGTTGACCACGGTCTCGCCCAGGTAGCCCGCCAGCTGCGCCGCGCCGGCCTGGGTGCCGGCGTAGATCGCGTAGCCGATGAAACTGGCGAACAAAATCAGGGCATGGGGCTTTACGTACGACAGCAGACGTTTGTACGTCCGCCAGGCATCATCCGGTAGCTGGCTCATTGGCCCTCTTCGTCGGCTTCACGGGTGGTCAGCGACAGCTTATCAAAGCCCAACTGCCCGGCCACATCCATCACCCGCACCACCGCCTGATAGCTGGCGTTGGCGTCGGCGGTGATGATCATCGGCAAGGCGGCTTTGTCCTGCCCCAGTCGGAGCAGCGCCGAACGCAGGCCCGCGTCGGTGTTGTCGGTGAGTTTTTCACCGTTGATCAGGTATTCCCCAAGCGGCGAGACCAGCACCTCCACCGCCTGCGCCGGGGTCTCCGGCGGCATGCCCTGCGCTTCCGGCAGAGTCAGCGAGAGCTGAGTCTCACGGGTAAAGGTAGTGGAGACCATGAAAAAGATCAGCAGCAGGAACACCACGTCGATCAGCGGCGTCAGATTGACGCTGATCTCTTCCTGGCGCGGGCGCGGGAACTTCACGTCTTCTCTCCAGGAGTCTGTCCCGGCGTCGCCTCGCGCTCACCGTGGACCAGGTCGACCAGGTGCACGGCGCTCTGCTCCATGCCCACGGTGATTTCCTCCACCCGGCGCACGAAAAAGCGATGGAAAAAGATCGCCGGGATCGCCACCACCAGGCCGGCGGCGGTGGTGAGCAGCGCCTGGGAGATCCCCCCGGCCAACTGCGCCGCGTCGCCGGTGCCGTGCATCATGATCGCGGCGAACACGTCGATCATGCCGATCACCGTGCCCAGCAGCCCGAGCAACGGCGCGATGGCCGCGATCGAACCCAGCGTGGAGAGGTACTTCTCCAGGTCGTGGACCACGCCGGTGGCCTCCTCCTGGATGCTTTCCTTCATGATGTCGCGGCCATGGCGGGCATTGGCCAGCCCGGTGGCGAGAATCCGCCCCAGCGGCGACTCCTCGCGCAGCGCCTTGAGCCGTTGCCCGTTCAACTGGCCCTTTTTCAGCCAGCCACGCACCTGCGGCAAGGTGCCTGGCGGTGCCAGCTTGCTCGGACGCAGAGTCCAGAAACGCTCTCCGACGATGGCCAGCGCCACCACCGAGCTGATCAGGATCGGGAGCATCATCCAGCCCCCGGACTGCACAAGATCCTGCACGTTGCGATCCCCTTTTCACAGTTCCGGCTCGCGGTGCCAGGGCCGACCATGGGCCCGGCGCCACTTTGTTATAAGCGCGGCATTATCAGGGCCGCCCAGGCGAAACACAATCATGCCGGTCCGGTCGGTGCGCAGAAGCGTGATGCCGGCCGCTTCCAGCCGGTCGACCACGTCCGGGTCGGGGTGATCGAAACGGTTGGCGTAGCCCATCGAGGCCACCGCCCAGCGCGGCGACACGGCCCGTAACCAGGCGTTTGACGAGGAAGAGCCGCTACCGTGATGGGCAAGCTGCAGCACCGTCACCGGAGCCACGCGCCCCAGCAACCGGTATTCCACCTGTTTGGTGATATCGCCGGTGAGCAGGGCACTGGCGCCCAGGGCGTCCACCCGCAGCACGCAGCTGGCGGCGTTGCCCTGGTACGACCCGTCGGGTGGCCACAGCACCTTGAAGCGCACGTCGTCGAACCGCCATTGCTGCCCGGCCCGGCAGGGTCGCGCGCCGTCCACCCGGTCCGGCTCGCCGCTGAGCAGGCGTCCGGTCCGGTCCAGGTCCACCAGGCCGCCGGCGTGGTCGCCGTCGCCATGGCTGACGATAGTGATGTCCGGGCTCAGACCGTGGCGGCGCAGCCAGGGCACCAGCACGCTTTTCGCCGCCGACCCGCCGGGCCAGCCCGGCCCCAGGTCGTAAAGCACCAGGTGGCGCTGGGTACGCAGCGCCAGCGCCTGCCCCTGCCCCACCTCGAAAACAATCAGATCCAGCTGGCCCCGGGCCGGCGGCTCGGCGCCGGGCAACCACCAGGGCAGCAATCCCAGCAGCAATAGCCGGCGCGGCCAGGGCCACGCCGGCAAAAGCCACAGCAACGCCGAGGCCAGTAACGCCAGCCCGGCCCAACCGGGCGCCGGCGCCAGCGGCGGCGATGGCAGCCCGTGCAGCGCCTCCATCATCAACACCGACGCCTCCACGCCTGTGGCGGCGGCCAACAGAATGGCGGGCACATCCAACGCCGCGCCCAGCAGCGCCGCCGGCACCACCAGCAGGCTGAACAGCGGCACCAGCAACAGATTCGCCAACGGGCTCAACCAGGCCCAGGTATCGAACAACCAGGCGCCCAGCACCGCCATCACCAGGGGCAGGCTGACCATTACCGGCCAGCGGCTGCCGTCGATCAACAGCAAGATCACCGCCACCGCCGTGAACGACAACCAAAGCCCCGCGGACAGCGCCGCCAGCGGCTGCCAAAGCAGCACCGCCAGCAACGCCAGCCCGAGCACGGTGTCCGCCGCCGGCCGCGCCCGCCGTAGCCGACAGACGGCCAGCACCGACACCATGATCAGCGCGCGCTGGGTGGGCAGTGCGAAGCCCGCCAGCGCCGCGTAGCCGAGTGCCCCGGCCAGGGCCGGCGCCCAGGCCCACTGCTGCAGGCTGACGCGCCGCGCCGGCGGGCACGCGAGCCACAGCAGCGGCGCCAGCAGCCAGCGGCCCAGCCCCCAGAGCAGACCGGTGACCAAGGTCAAATGCAACCCTGAAATAGCCAGTAGGTGAGCGGTGCCGAGGTCCCTGAACAACCGCCATAACGGCGGATCCAGACCCCGCCGGTCGCCGGTGACCAGGGCCGGAATCACCGCGGCACCGGCGGGACTAATGGAAAGCTGCTCCCCGACGTGCCGGGACAGACCGGCGCGACGGGCGTCCAGGCTGTCCGGCCGCGCCCGCTGGCGGATCACCGCCGTAAGCACGCCACGGGCGTCGATGCGGTTGGCGAGATCGAAGCGGGCCCGGTCGGGGCCGGTCTGGTTGTACCAGCCGTGGGGGAAGAAAAGGCGCACCTTGCCGCGCAGCCGGTCGCCGGCGCGCAACGCGGGCAATGGTGCCCAGGCCGTGACCCGGACCCGGTGGCGGCCCGGCCAGGGGCGCTCGTCGATGGCCAGGCGCAGGTCCAGAATCATCCGTTGGCGACGGGCCTTCTGCCCGAAACGGGGCCGCGTATCGGTAACCGGCAGCCCCACCACACGCGCCTCCACGGTCAGGGTGGTGCCGTTCAGGTGTTCCGGCAGCCGCTGGTGGAGCCCGTGCTCCAGCGCCACCAGCCCGTGTGCCCAGGCCAACGCCAGCAGCAGGCAAAACCAACGCCCGCGCGGCACCGCGAGCGCCAGCCCCGCGAACACCGCCAGGGGCCACCAAAGGCCACTCCAGACCGCCGCGATGATCGCCGCAGGGGAAAACCAGTATCGCATCCTTGCTCACCGGGTTGTTATGATCACGCTTCCATGTCACGGCGCGGCGCCACCGATTACAGGTCGATGTAGGCGCGGGCCGCCCGGGTCGGCATAATAGCGCCCGTCTTCCAGGGACCTTGCAGTTTCACATGCCCAAACATTTGTTCCGCAAATACCTGCCCTCGCCGGATCGCCTCAAAGGACACAAATCCCTGAGCTTCCTGGGCGAGGTATTGGCGGACCCCAACCTCTGGCACATAAACCGGCATTCCCTGGCCGGCGCCGCCTTTATCGGGGTGTTCACCGGGCTGCTGCCGATTCCTCTGCAAATGGGTCTGGCCGCCCTGCTGGCGGTGCGCTTTCATTGCAACCTGCCGCTTTCGGTAATGCTGGTGTGGATTTCCAACCCGGTCACCTATGTGCCGATCTTTTATTTCACCTACCGGGTGGGTGCCTGGATGACCGGCCTGACACCCAGCTCCGACCACGCCATCAACGTGGCCTGGTTCGTGGAGCAGCTGGTGCCGCTGTGGATCGGTTCCCTGACCTGCGCGCTGATCGCCGGTCTGGCTTCCTATTTCACCGTCAAACTGTTCTGGCGGCTGGCGGTGGTGCGCAGTTGGAATCTTCGTGCCCGCCGCCGGCAGCGACAGCAATAGCCCGCTGATCCACACAGCCTAACGGCGACGCCGCCGCCGGCCTGTCAGCCAGCGGCGATAATCCGGGAAGGAAAAAACGGAAGGTGTTGTACGCCGGCGGCTCAGGCCACCGGATGCAGCAGGCCGTCGTGCAGTTCGTGGCGGCTCTGGCAGCGGCCCGCGAAGTGATGGTCGTGGGTGACCACCAGGAAGGCGGTGCCCAGCCGCTGATTGAGTTCCAGCATCAGGTCCTGCACCTGGTCGGCGGTGCGCTCGTCCAGGTTGCCGGTGGGTTCGTCGGCCATCACCAATGCCGGGTCGGTCACCAGGGCACGCGCGATCGCCACCCGCTGCCGCTCGCCGCCGCTCAACTGGGCGGGTTTGTGCTCGGCGCGCGGCGCCAGGCCCACCTGCTCCAGCAAACGCTCGGCCCGTTGCCCGGCTTCCGCCGGCTTGAGACCGCGGATCAGCAAGGGCATGGCCACGTTCTCCCGGGCGGTGAACTCCGGCAGCAGATGGTGGAACTGGTACACGAAACCCAGATAATGATTGCGCAGCCGGCCCAGCGCCCGGTCATTGAGACCGGCCAGCGGCTGGCCGCCGATCCGCACGGAGCCCTCGCTGGGCACGTCCAGCCCGCCGAGCAGGTTGAGCAACGTGGATTTGCCCGACCCGGAGGTGCCGATAATGGCGGCAATGTCGCCCCGGCGAACGGTCAGCTCCACGCCGTTGAGCACCTGCAGCTCGCCACGGCCTTCCGGGTAGCGCTTGACCAGCCCACGGGCCTCCAGCACCGACTCCTGATGTTCACCGTTACTCATAGCGCAGGGCCTCCGCGGGTCGCACCCGGCTGGCACGCCAGGACGGATACAGCGTGGCCGAGAAGCTGATCAGCATGGCGATGCCGACAATCACGGTGACGTCGCTCCATTTCAGTTGCGACGGCAGATAGTTGACGAAATAGGCATCGAACAGACGGGTGTTGAAGGTGGCTTCCACCCAGGCCGCCACCTCGCTCACATTGGTGGCCAGCAGTACCCCGAGCACGGTGCCCAGGAAGGTGCCGGCCAGGCCGATCACCGTGCCCTGAACCATGAAAATCCGCATGATGGTGCCCGGCGAGGCGCCCAGGGTGCGCAGCACGGCGATGTTGCCGCGCTTCTCGGTGACCAGCATCACCTGACTGGAAATGATATTGAACGCCGCCACCGCGACGATGAAGCTGAGCAGCAGCGTCATCATGCTCTTTTCCATCTTGATGGCCTGGAACAGGTTGCCGTGGCTGCGGGTCCAGTCGCTGGTGTAGTAGTCCGGCCCCAGCGCCTGCTGAAGTTGCCAGCCGATCTCCGGCGCGGCGAACAGATCGGTGAGGCGTAGGTGAATGCCTTCGACGGTGCCGGGCTGACGAGCCAGCCGGGCGGCGTCCTCGTTGGCCACATAGGCGTACAGACTGTCCACCTCGGCCCGCGCCCGGAAACGGCCCACCACGGTGAAACGCTTGAAGCGCGGCATCACGCCGGCCGGGGACACGCTGGCCTCCGGCAACACCAGGGTGACCTTGTCGCCGGTTTCGGCGCCCAGCTTACGGGCCAGCGCGTAACCCAGCACGATGCCGAATTCACCGGGCCGCAGGGCCTGCAGATCGCCGTCCCACATCATCTCATCGACAATGGACACGTCCTTCTCGGCCTCCGGCTCGATGCCGTTGACCAGCACCCCGGCCACGTTGCCCTCGTAGGTGAGCATGCCCTCGAGCTTGATGAACGGCGCCGCCGCTTCCACGCCCGGATAGTCACGCACCTGGTCGGCCAGCGCCTGCCAGTCGGTGACCGGCTCGCGGCCGTGCACGGACAAATGGGTGACCATCCCCAGAATGCGGGTCTGAAGTTCCCGGTCGAAGCCGTTCATCACCGACAGGACGGTGATCAGAACGGCGACACCGAGCATCAGCCCGAGCGCGGAGATCAGGGTGATCACGGAGATAAAACTATTGCGGGCCCGGGCGCCGGTATAGCGCAGACCCACGAACAGGGCAAAGGGTCGAAACATGGCGCGCATTTAAGCACTAAAACGGCGGCCTGTGCCAGTCGCTTTGTGACCATTATCCGCGACCACGGAAGCGCGATTTGATTCAATCCCGGCACCATTAAAAATCGTCGAAACGGGCGGTGGCGCGGGCAAGGCTAACACCGTTTTACTTGAACAGAGGTTCATGCTGTCCGTACTATCAGTACCGGCTTATCCAAGGGGGAAAGGTAATGGGAAAGATTTTCACGGCGTTGGCATTGGCGGCCACGGTGTACTGGCCGGCCACGACGCTGGCCGCGTCGGACCAGGACGTGCCCGGCCGCGGCATGAGCAAGGCCGAGGTGCGCGCGCAGTTCGGCGAGCCCCGGCAAACCCGGGCCGCGGTGGGTAACCCGCCGATCACTCGCTGGGATTACGACGGCTTCAGTGTCTATTTCGAAAACGACACCACCCTGCACAGCGTGCGCGAAAAAGAGCGCGCACCGTCGGCGGGGCCGTCCTCAGCCGGCGAGACGCGGGGCGAACAACCGGGCGCGCATTCCACGCTGGAAGCGGAAGTGGGAATTTCTCCGGCGAACGGCGAGGAACCACCGGCGACCGCGGAAGAGCAAGAGAACAATATCGAAATGAAGACCTTCGACCCGCCGAGGAACCAAGAGGAAGAGGACGACGAAGCCAGCACCGAATCCGATTCCTCGCCGGGCACCACGGCGGTGCGCGCCAAAGCAGAGGATGCTGGAGAGCCGGCCGAAAAAGACGCCAAGAATGCTCCCCGGGAACGTGACGGCGGGGCCTCCTCGGACGACACTGCCGAAAGCGATGAAGCAGTCGAGGGGCGGTTCCGCTTTGATCCGGCCACCGGCCGTATTGTCGTGGACGACCCCGAGGAAGACCAGGACAGTGACTGATCATCGGCACGCCGGGCGCCGCCTGTTACCCGAATGGCATCCCCAGTGGGGCATCCTGCTGGCCTGGCCCGACGAACACACCGACTGGGCCGGCCGGCTGGGCCCGGCGCGCGACACCTATCTTGCCCTGATCAAAGCCCTTCTCGATCATGAATCGGTGTTGCTGGTTTGTCGGGACAACGAAGCGGCGGAGACCGCCCGCACCCTGATCGACGACAGCGGCGCCGACAGCCGCCGGCTGCGCATCCGCATCGCCGACTACAACGACACCTGGGCACGGGATTTCGGCCCCATCGCCGCGCTGGAAAACGGCGCGCCGGTGTTGCTGGATTTCCGCTTCACCGGCTGGGGCGGCAAATTCGACGCCGAGCTCGACGACCGGCTCAATCGCGCCCTGCCCTGGCGCGTGACCCTGCATACGCAGGACCTGGTCCTGGAAGGCGGCGCCATTGATACCGACGGCCACGGCCATCTGCTCACCACCCGCGCCTGTCTGCGCAACCCCAACCGCAACCCGGCGCTGGACGAGGCGACGCTGGAAAAGCGGCTAAGAGAATCGCTGGGTGTGGACAATATCTGGTGGCTAGACCACGGTCACCTGGAAGGCGACGACACCGACGCCCACGTGGACACCCTGGCGCGCTTCGTGAACGCCACCACCCTCGCCTATGTGCACTGTGACGATCCCGAGGACAGCCATTACCCGGCCCTGTCGGCGATGGCCGCGCAGCTGCACGAGCTGGCCGACCGCGAAGGGCTCGACCTGGTGCCGCTGCCCATGGCCCGCGCTCAATACAACGACGACGGCGAGCGGCTGCCGGCCACCTACGCCAACTTCCTGATCACCAACCGCAAGATCCTGGTGCCGCTGTACGATTGCGACACCGATGACGCCGCGCTGAAGGCCTTCGCCGCCGTGGCCGGCGAGCGCCAGGTGCAGGGCATCCCCTGCCGGCCGCTGATCGAACAAGGCGGCAGCCTGCATTGCATCACCATACAGCTGCCCGAGGGCGTGCTGGCCTGAGCCGGAAGCTGTTATCCTCTTCGCCACGCCCACTTTCCAACACCGCACCGGAAGAGACACCCACATGCGCGTTGCCGTGATACAGCAACAGAACACCGCCGACCTGGACGCCAACCTGGCCCGTTCCATGGACAAAATCCGCGAAGCCGCGGCCCAGGGCGCCCAATTGGTGATGCTCCAGGAGCTGCACCGCAGCCTGTATTTCTGCCAGAGCGAAGATACCGCCATGTTCGACTTGGCGGAAACGGTACCCGGCCCCAGCACCGACGCGCTGGGCGCCCTGGCCCGGGAACTGCAGGTGGTGATTGTCGCCAGCCTGTTCGAAAAGCGCGCCACCGGCCTCTACCACAACACCGCCGTGGTGCTGGAGAGCGACGGCCATCTCGCCGGCCTGTACCGCAAGATGCACATCCCCGACGACCCGGGCTTCTACGAGAAGTTCTATTTCACCCCCGGCGACGCCACCTTTAACGCCGGCCACTCCGGATTCACGCCGATCCGCACCAGTGTCGGCAAGCTGGGGGTGCTGGTGTGCTGGGATCAGTGGTACCCGGAAGCGGCCCGCCTGATGGCGCTGGCCGGCGCCGACCTGCTGCTCTACCCCACCGCCATCGGCTGGGACCGCACCGACGACCCGGAAGAACAGAGCCGCCAGCTGGACGCCTGGATCACCGTGCAGCGCGCCCACGCGGTGGCCAACGGCCTGCCAGCGCTGGTCGCCAACCGCACCGGCTTCGAGCCCGGCCCGGACGGCAACGGCGGCATCGACTTCTGGGGCAACAGCTTCGTGTGTGGGCCCCAGGGCGAATACCTGGCCCGCGCCGACCGGGACCAGGAACAAACCCTGGTGGTCGACCTGGACATGGCGCGCTCGGAAGAAGTGCGCCGCATCTGGCCCTATCTGCGCGACCGCAGGGTGGACGCCTACCAGGACCTCACCAAACGCTACCGGGATTGACTAGGAAAGCAGCGCCCAGGCCAGATACAGCATGATCAGCACCTGCGCCACGAACAGGGTGGCGCGGACCAGCACCAGCGGCAGGCTGGTGCCGATCAAATGCGCGGCGCTCTGCCCCAGACGGCAAAAGATGAATACGCCGGCCAGCCCGTCGACCACGGCGCTTTGCCCGGTGGCCGCGGCGGTCAGCACCAGGGCGGCGAACAGCGGCAGGTTCTCCAGACAGTTCAGATGGGCGCCCTTGGCTCGTACCAGGAAGGCGGGATCGTCCACCGGTTGATTGCGCTCCCAGTGACTGGCTTTCTTGTTACCCAGAAAAATCTGCGGCACCCGATAGCCGGCGTAGGTCATCGCCAGCAGCAAGCTCAACACCACGAAAATCAGCAAGGCGGTAAAACCGGTCATTATTGTTTTCCTTATTCCAGTGACAGAAACGGGGGCAATAGCGCCCTGTCAGCGCAACATGACACACTGGAAA
This sequence comes from Alcanivorax sp., assembly GCA_017794945.1. Classification (GTDB taxonomy): domain Bacteria; phylum Pseudomonadota; class Gammaproteobacteria; order Pseudomonadales; family Alcanivoracaceae; genus Alloalcanivorax. Next base: position 2,924,334 of record CP051239.1, on the reverse strand, counting down.
TGAACATGACGTTATCGAGTGCAGCGGTGCTTCAGGCGCGCTTCTTTTCGATCCAATACAGGAAGAGGTCGCCCTGCTGGCGCTGTTCGAGAAGGGTGTGGCCGAGAAACTGGCAGAACTTGGGAATGTCCCGCTCGGTGGAAGGGTCGGTGGCGCGCACTTCCAGCACCTCGCCGGCGCCCATGTCGCGCACCTTGCCGTGCAGCAGCATCACCGGTTCCGGGCAAACCAGGCCGGTGGCGTCGAGGTGATGTTCGGCGTGCGGGGTGTCGGTCATAGCAGTGCGGTCAGCCCAGTCGTTGCGGCGGCGGGCGCCAGAAAAGGGCCGCTATTATAACCAAGCCGCCAAGGCCCGCCGCAAGCAGGAAATGGCCGGCGTAGCCCAGCGCCGAAGCGCTGAAGCCGCTGCCCAGCGTAAACAGCCCCACCGCCATCAGGTACACCGACGCCTGCAGGGTGTAATCGCCACCCTCCCGGTCACGGCGGCAGTAGTCCATCATCACCACGAACAGGGCCACCGTGGAGAGGCCGTCCGCGAACTGCTCGAACAGCGCCACCGGCCAGATCCAGCCGGCCGCGCCGGCGGCCACCGCCCACCAGCCGACGAAGGCCAGCGCCTGCAGCAATCCGAAACCGATCAGCGCCGCCTTGCGGCTCAGCCACAGCATCAGCAGGCCGGCCAGCGCCGCCGCCAGTAACCCGGTCAGCGAGGCCACCAGATCCAACCGGCCGATGGCCGCCTGGTTCCAGCCCTCATCCACCAGAAACGGCTTGATCATCCGCGTGCCGAAGCCGTCACCGATCTTGTAGCCAAGCAAAATCACTACCCACAGCAGCAAGCCGGGGCGGCGCCAGAAGCCCTGCCACTGGCGCCACCACCAGTGCCGCGACGCCCGTTCCGCCGCTGGGGTCGAGGGCGACGTCTCCAGGGGTTCGCGGAACAACGCCACCGGTATCAGTAACAACGCCACCGTGCCCGCCAGCAACCACAGGCTGGCGCGCCAGCCGATCCAGTCGTTGGCCATCAGCAACAGGGCGCCGCTGAGAATCAGCCCGACCTTGTAGCCCAGCACCTGGACGCTGTTACCGGGCCCGCGCCATTCAGGACGCAGCAACCGCACGGCGAGGCCGTCGGCGGCGATATCCTGGGTGGCGCTGGCGGTGTTCAGCAACAGCAACAGCAGTAACAGCAGCGGAAAGGCGTCGGCGAACCAGACCGCGCGCTCGGTGAAGGACAGCAGCATCAGGATCAGCACGACCAGCGCCTGGCAACCGATCACCCAGCGCTTGCGATGACCGGGACGGCCCCGTCCGAGCCGGTCCACCCAGGGCGCCCACAGGAACTTCAGCGCCCAGGGCGCGGCGGCCAGCCCCAACAGACCGATCCACTCCCGGGACAGGCCGCTTTCGCGGGCCAGGGACGGCACCGCCTTGGCCAGCAGGCCGGCGGGCAGGCCCTGCAGAAAATACAGCACCGCCAGAGTGCCCAGCAGCACCGGCAGCGCCGGCCGCCGCGCTTCAGGCATCGCGGCAGTCCACCCAGACGGTGATTTCCTCGCGGTCGTGATAGAGGTGGGCGGCCTGAATGCGGGCGTGCGGATACTGCCGCGCCAGCCCCTCCTGGAGACGCTCCAGCAAGGTGGCGGTCTCCCGGTAGCGGCGCGCCATCGGCAGCTTGAGATTGAACAAGGCGGCGCGGGCCCAACCCTGCTGCAGCCATTTCTGCATCAGCGCCAGGGTGCGCGCCGGCTTGTCCACCACATCGCAGACCACCAGATCCACCGGCCGCTCCGGGCGCCAGGTGAAGGCGTCGCCGGCCACATGGCGCACCGGGTACTCGTCCATCAGGCGCGCGTCCAGCCGGCCATGGTCGACGCCGGTGACCTTGATGCCCAGCCGCGCCAGATGCCAGCTCCAGCCGCCCGGGGCCGCGCCCAGATCCACGGCGGTGTGCAGACCCGGCGGCCGGCCCCGCCCGCAAAAACGCAGCAGCGCCTCTTCCAGCTTGAGCGCCGAACGGCTGGGCGCTTCCGGCGACAGGCGCAGGCGCATCAGGCCGCTCTCCGGCAACGGCAGCGCCGCCGGGCTGACACCGATCAGGCCGTTGCGGGAGTCGTCGAAAAACAGATGCAGGCGCTGCCGCGCGTTGTTGCGCAGCAGGCCGTCCTTGCGCAGCCGGGGCTCCAGGGCTTTGCGGAAGCCGCGCAGAAAGCGGGCCAGTTCGCGGCCGTCGTTGTTGTCCGCGTGCTCCAGATAGAGCTCACTGAACGGGCCAAGAGCCCGCAGCGACGGCCACAGGGCGCCGATGCGGTCGGTGTCCGGCAGGTCCTCAAAGCGATCCGGGCACGGATACAGGCTGCGCGCGAACACCAGCCCGGTATCCAGCAGCGGCATCACACTGCCCTGCTGGCTGTACCAGAGCACATAGCCTTTGTTCTTGTCCGCGCGTGGATAACCGGCCACGCCCAGATCGGCGGCGCGCTCGGTGAACTCGGCGGCCAGATCGGATTCGAAGCCCGGCCGGCACAGGGCCAGAAAAGTTTCCATAACAACGACAACTATTGGTGAGCAGTTAATAGTTAACAGCGAACAGTTAACAGCTGGCGGCTCCGAAGCTGGTTTTTCGCTATTAACTATTCACTGTTAACTATTCACTGACGGTGGTGTTCGTTACTTAACGAACACCACCGTCTTGTTTCCGTCCACGATCACCCGGTCTTCCAGGTGCCAGCGCACCGCGCGCAGCATCACCTGGCGCTCCACGTCCTGGCCCAGGCCGCGCAGTTCCGCCGCCGAATGGCGGTGCGACACGCGCTGCACGTTCTGTTCGATGATCGGCCCCTGATCGAGATCCTCGGTGACGTAGTGGCTGGTGGCGCCGATCAGTTTCACGCCCCGGTCGTGGGCCTGCTGATAGGGGTTGGCGCCGACGAAGGCGGGCAAAAAAGAGTGATGAATATTGATGATGCGGTGCGGGTGCCGGGCCACGAAGGTGGGGCTGAGAATCTGCATGTAGCGGGCCAGCACAATCACATCCACTTGCCCTTCCAACAGCTCCAAAGCCTGCGCTTCCGCCTCTTCCTTATTGTCCCGGGTGACCGGAATGTGGTGATAGGGAATGCCGAAACGCTCCACTTCGCCGCGCAGGTCGTCGTGGTTGCTGATCACCATCGGAATCACCGCCGGCAGGTCGCCCCGCGACACCCGCCACAACAGATCCATGATCACGTGGTCATGGCGGGACACCAGCACCGCCATGCGCTTCTTATCGGCGGCGTAGCTGATGTGCCACTGCATCCCGTAGCGGTTGGCGACGCGGTTGCGGAAGTTGTTCTCCAGGGCTTCATGGCTGCAATCCAGGCCCGGAGTCTGGAATTCCAGACGCAGAAAGAAGGTGCCGTCCTGGTGATCGCTGGAGTGCTGATCCAGGTCGGTGATATTGGCACCGTGGTTGTACAGGAAGGTGGACACCGCGCTGATGATGCCGGGCTGATCCGGACAGGTCACCAGCAGGCGGGCGGTGGCCGCGTCCTCGGGTTTGTCAGCGGGGTTCATGAATGTCTCCGTGCGGATTGCCGAAATGGTCGCGCCGGTAGGCGGACGGGGTCTGACCGGTCCACTTCTTGAACGCCCGATGGAAAGAGCTGGCCTCGCTGAAACCCATCAGCAGGGCGATCTCGTCGATGCTCAATTCCGGTTTGGAAAGGTAATACACCGAGGCGTCCTTGCGGATCGAATCCTTGATTTCCTGATAGCTGGTGTTGCCTTCCTTGAGACGGCGACGCAGCGTCTGCGGCGTCATGCCGAGCTTCTCGCAAATCTCGCCAAAGTCGGGAAAGTGGTTGCCGTACTCGTTGGAAATGATCGCGCGAATCTGCGCCGGCAGCCCCACGTTGTGCACATTGCCGTCGAACAACTGAGCGAGCGAGTCGCGCAGGAACTTGGACAGCGACAGCTCGTTCTGCACCAGCGGCAGGTCCAGAAAATGCGCCGGGAACACCACCTGGTTCACCTCGCTGTTGTAGTGCGTCGGGCAATCGAACATAAACCGGTATTCGTCGTCCTCGCGCACCGGCTCGTAATCCAGATACACCGCTTGCGGTTCCACCGCCTTGCCCACCAGCCAGCTCATGAAACGCAGCGACAGGAACAGCATCGCCTCGATGATCACATCGCGGAAATCCAGCCGGCGATCCACCCGCACCATCAGAGCGGCCTGGTCGCCGTCACGCAGCAACCGGCTGTCCACGCTCAGGTCAAACAAGCTGTAGAAACGAATCCCCCGGTCCACCGCCGCTTCCAGATTGGGGCAGTTGACCACCGCGTGGGCCATCATCGAAAACGTGCCGGGCTTGGACTTACGGCCCTGCCCGAAGCCCAGGAACTCATCCTGGGTCTGCTCCATGACCAGCAACATCAAACGGATAAAAGTATCGCGCTCAATACGCGCGTCCGGATCTTCCAGCACACGCCGCTCGATACCGCACTGGTCAAGCAGCGCCGGAATGCTCACGCCACCGCGAGCGGCGCCCTGCAGCACCTTCACCACCCGCTGTACGTTGATTGTTCTTCGCTGAATCATTGGCCATCCTGAAACGTCACGTGCCCTGCCCCCATCGGACAAGCGCCCCATGATAAATACTTTTGACCCGGGCTTCATCGCCCAGCGCTACCCTGTGTAGATCAACCCATCGCGCAAGGACCGCCACCATGGCCGCACCCCGCCTGATACTGATTCTCGGCGACCAGCTCAGCCCCCATCTCAGCAGCCTGGCCGAAGGCGACCCGACCCGCGACCGGGTGGTAATGGCGGAGGTGACCGGCGAGTGCGACTACGTGCCCCACCACCGCAAGAAGATCGCGTTCCTGTTCGCCGCCATGCGCCATTTCGCCGAGCGCCTGCGCCAGGCCGGCTGGCGGGTGGACTACTATACCCTGGACCAGGACCATCAGGATCTCACCGATGCCCTGCTGGCCAGCCGCCGCGACAGCGGCGCCCGCCAACTGCTGGTCACCGCCCCCGGCGAATGGCGGCTGCTCGAGGCCATGAAGCGCCAGTGGCCGCGGAAACTCGGATGCACCGTGCGCATCCTGGATGACCGGCGCTTCCTGTGCACCACCGAGGCCTTCCGGGACTGGGCCGAGGGCCGCAAGCAGCCGCGCATGGAATACTTCTACCGCACCATGCGCCGCGCCACCGGCCTGCTGATGGACGCCGACGGCCAGCCGCTGGGTGGGCGCTGGAACTTCGACAAGGAAAACCGCAAACGCTTCGACGGCGAGGCGCCGCCGCCCGGTCCCAAGCGCTTCACCCCGGACGCCACCACCCGGGAAGTGCTTGAACTGGTGGAAGCCCGCTTCCCCGACCGCTTCGGCGACCTGCAACCCTTCTGGTTCGCGGTCACCGAAGAGCAGGCCCAGGCTTCCCTGAGCCACTTTCTAGACCACGCCCTGCCCCACTTCGGCGACTACCAGGACGCCATGGACAGCGGCGACGACTTTCTCTTCCACAGCGTGCTCAGCCAGTACATCAACGCCGGCCTGCTCGATCCCCTGGCGGTGTGCGAGGCCGCCGAGCAGCGCTACCTGCAAGACAAAGCGCCGCTCAACGCGGTGGAAGGCTTCATCCGCCAGATACTGGGCTGGCGCGAATACGTGCGCGGCCTGTACTGGCTACTGATGCCCGACTACCTCGAGGAGAACCGCCTGGCCAGCCACCGCGACCTGCCCTGGTTCTATTGGAGCGGCGAGACCCGCATGCGCTGCGTGTCCGAAGCAGTACGCGCCACCCGCGAGCACGCCTACGCCCACCACATTCAAAGGCTGATGGTCACCGGCAACCTGGCCCTACTGCTGGGCGTGGAAGTGAAGCAGATCCACGAATGGTATCTGGCGGTCTACGCGGACGCCTACGAATGGGTGGAGCTGCCCAACACCCTGGGCATGGTGATGCATGCCGACGGCGGCTATCTGGGCTCCAAGCCCTACGCCGCCAGCGGCAAGTACATCCAGCGCATGTCCGACTACTGCGGCGATTGCCCCTACAAGGTGAGCAGCGCCGAGGAGGACAACAGCTGCCCCTTCAACAGCCTTTACTGGCATTTCATCCAGCGCCACCGGCGGCGCTTCGAGAAGCACGCGCGCATGAGCATGATCTACAAGGCCTGGGAGCGCATGGCCGAACCCAAACGCGACGCCATCCTGGCCCGCGCCAAACACCTGCTCGACGACCCCGAACACCTTTAAGCAGCCTTGTGGGAGCGGGCCCCGCCCGCGAAAGGGAGCGGAGATCCCGGCGGGATCCCAGAGACCTCTCTCCAGAAAGCCCGCACCGGGATCGGGTGGGCCCGTCCAGGACACGCTGCAAGTACATCCCTGTAAGCTCGACTTTGGCCTTCCCTGGCCAAAGACGGTCCCGGACGGGCCCACCCGATCCCGGCGCTCCTTGGGAAAGTCGCCGCCACAAACCCACTTCGTAGAAAGGTCCAGGCGGTGTTATGCCCCGTGGCGGTTCCGCTGCAAAGTGAGCGGGGCAATGGTGGTGCCTGCAGGGACCTATTTGGCCAGAGATGGCCAAATGAGAGCGCCATGGAGGGCTTGAGCGATCCCGGAAGGCACCACCATTGCACCGCGTCCCGGATGGAGAGAACCAGCCCAGGAGCGTGTTGAGATTTTTTGTAGTACATTGTGGTGACCTGAACCAACACGCCGTGATCGACCACCATGACCGACAAGCCGCGTAAAAGCCGCCGGGGAAGACGGCCGGCGCCGGAAAGCGAACGCAAGGACCGGGTGATCCAGACCCGCGTGCCCCAGGACCTGGAGGACAGCCTGCGCCACGCCGCCGAGCGCGAGCGTGTCACCGTGTCCCACCTGATCCGCAACGTGCTGGAAGACAGCTTCCGGCTGGTGGACGGCATCGTCGCCGATTCCTCGCAACTGGTGGATAACGTGGCCCGCGACGCGCGGCGCCTGGCCTCCGCCGCCAAGGGCCAGCCCCGCGATCCCGCCACCTTCGTGCCCGCCGACCAGGGCGGCACCGTGGCCCGCGCCCTGCTCGACGCGGTGGACGCCTGGCAGGAAGTGATCGTCAACAAGCCCACCCACTGCACCCAGTGCGGTGTCACCCTCTCCCGCGGCCAAAAAGCGCTGCGCGGGTTGACCACCGAACCCGCCGCCCCGGTGGTGTGGCTGTGCCGGGATTGCCTCGACAAAGAGGCCGCCGGATAATTTTGTAACAAGTGTTCACATCACCATTGCCAGAGCGCCCCGGCTGCCCTATTTTGTAATACATTAAATGACAAGGGGCGTCCCTATGACCGTATCCCGGCAAGCCACCATCACCCACGGCAGCGAAAACCAGGGGATCGACAGTACCGATGTCGAGCACCACGACCACCACTGGCCGGCGCTGAAAGCCTTCAGCGGCCACCAGCAGGACAGCGGCCTGCGCGCCTGGCTGGCGGTCATGGAAGGCACGCTGAAAGCCATCGAACGCACCGCCTGGCAGGGCCGTGAGCTGGCGCAGCAGGCATTGTCCGCCTGGCGCGCCATCGAAAGCGGCGCCGGCGATGTGGCCGGCGAATGCCAGGAGCTGGCCCGCGAGGCGAAACGCTGGCCCGCGCGGCTGAAACGGCTGTCGGTGACCGGCTGGATGCTCACGCGGGTGGTGGCCAGCTACCGGCTTTGGGGCACGCGTTCGGCGTTCCTGCCCTCCAGCATGCAAGAGGCGGCTTTGACCGCCCTGCACCGCAAGAACGCGCGCCGTTTCCGCAAAACGTCCCTGGAACAGGGCGGCGCCTTTCTGAAGATCGGGCAGATCCTGTCCAGCCGCCCGGATCTGCTGCCCGCCGCGTGGGTGGAGGAGCTCGCCCAGTTGCAGGACCAGGCCCGTCCGGAAACCTTCGAGGCGGTGCGTGGCGTGATCGAGCAGGAGTTCGGTGCTCCCTTGGAGCAACTGTTCGAGTACGTTGACCCGCAACCGCTGGCCGCCGCCAGCATCGGCCAGGTGCACAAGGCCCGGCTGGCGGATGGTCGCGAGGTGGCGGTGAAGATTCAGCGGCCGGGCCTGGATGAGGTCATCGAACTGGATATGACGCTGCTGAAGGTGTTCATCGACAGCGTGCGTGGCGCCCTGCCGCCGATGGATTTCGACACCATCATCGGGGAAATCCAGCGTACCGTGCGCGACGAGTTGGACTACCTCGGCGAAGCGCAAGCGATGCGACGTGTGCGCGCCCAGCTGGCGCCGCAACCGGCGGTCACCGTCCCCGCCACCGTGGACAACCTGTGCGGCCGGCGCGTGCTGACCAGCGAGTTCATCCACGGGCGCAAGCTCACCACGGTGCTCGACGAACACCGTGACCGCGGCGATCACGACGCCATCAGCGGCATTCTGTACGCCCTGCTCGACGCCTGGTTCCGGCAGGTGCTGGTGGGTGGCCTGTTCCAGGCCGACCCGCACCCGGGCAACCTGCTGGTCGACGACGAAGGCCGCGTGGTGGTGCTCGACTTCGGCTGCGCCATGACGCTGCCGGAAACCTACCGGCGCGGCTACTTCCGGGTGCTGCAGGCCGCCATTGTCGGCGAACGGACGGTGATCGCGGAAACCCTGGCGGAGCTTGGTTTCGCCACCCGCAGCGGCCGCCCGGACACCCTTTTGGCGTTCACCGACGCCCTGCTCGATCAGATTCGCGTGGCGATGATGGAAAACAGCGGCGCCAACCCGCAATGGCCCAGCCCGGAAGCGCTGATGGAACAGGTGCGCGCGCTGTTGATTCGCATGGAGGATGACCCGGTGGAAAAGATACCGGCGGAGTTCGTGATGCTGGCGCGGGTGTTCGGCACCCTGGGCGGCCTGTTTCTGCATTATCAGCCGCGCCTGGACATCGGCCGTCTGGTGCTGCGTTATCTCACCACGCCAGAAACGCTTGGCCCGCAAACGGAAACGGCGACGACCTCGGAACCGCTCCCCTGGTGGCAGCGCTGGGGGCTGGTCCCGCGGGCCTGAGCGCTAGTCCACCCAGGCGCGCTCCAGGGCCGCTCCGAGGCGCTCGTTCCCCCAGAACAGCTCCCCGTTCACCACGAACGACGGCGCCCCGAAAATATCCCGCTGCCGGGCCGCGGTCACATCGGCGCGGGTGCGCTCCCCGCCGCCTTCCGCCAGCGCCCGCTCCAGGGGCGCGCGGTCCAGCCCGGCCTGGCGCAGGCACTCCTCGATCACCGTGGGCGTGGCCGGATCACGGCGCTCGGCGAAGCCGGCCCGGAACACCGCCCGGCAATACGCCGGCAGCCGGAACCCGGTGTCGATCCAGGTGGCGGTTTTGGTGGCCAGGGTGCTGTTGAACGGGAAGCGCGCCGGCCGGCGCCAGGCAATGCCCAGGCGCCGGGTTTCCCGCTGTAGATCCAGCCACAGGTAGCGGCCCCGGGCCGGGTAAAGGTTGAAGGGCGAATCGGTCCAGCCCTGCTCGCTGAAAATCGGGCCCAGCAGGAACGGCTTCCAGATCACCCGCACGCCCGCCTCGGCGGCGGCCGGCTCGATGGTCTCCGCCGCCAGATAGGCGTAGGGGCTGGCGAAATCGAACCAGAATTCCAGATCCGCCATATCAGCGCTCCCCCACTTTGACTCTTCCCCACTCGTACACCAGACCAAGCATTCCGCATCGGGCCGGCGTTGGCCAGCCCTCCGAAAGTACGGACCGCTCAGAAAAAGCCGGCACTGGCGGCGCCCGGCTGTTGCAGGGCGTCGGCGATCACATGCAGGGCATGCCCCAGATCCTGGCGGCTGGCGGGGCCGCCCAGGCAAAGCCGCACCGCTTCCGGCGGCTTGCCGTTGACCGCGAAGGCGTCGCTGACCACCACATTGATGCCCTGGGCGCGCAGCCGCGCGGCGAACGCCACCCGGCTCCAGGCGGGCGGCATCCGCAGCCAGACGTGGAAGGCCTCCGGGTGCGACCGGTAGTCGGCACCGGCCAGGATCTCCGCGACCAGTTCCTGGCGCGCCTGGGACTCGCGGCGGGTCAGCGTCAGGGCCAGGTCGGCGGTGCCGTCCTGTACCCAACAGGACGCCAGCGCGGCGGTAATCGGCGACGCCATCACCGTGGTGGCGCGCAAGGTGACCGCCAGCCTTGAACGCAAGCGGGCCGAGGGCAACGCCAGGTAGGCGATGCGCAGCCCGGCCCCCAGTGACTTGCTGAAACCGCACAGGTAATAGGTCAGCTCCGGCGCCAGCGCCGCCAACGCCGGTGGCCGGTGTGTGGGCAGCAGCCCGTAGGCATCGTCCTCGATGATCGGCAGGTTGTGACGGCGGGCGATCTGCACCACCCGGTGCCGGCGCTCTTCACTGAGGGTCACCGCCGCCGGATTAAGGAGCACCGGATTGCAGTACAGCGCCTTGGGATGGTGTTCCGCGCAGAGCTTTGCCAGCGCGTCCGGATCAATGCCGTCGTCGTCCAGCGGCACCCCCACCAGGCGCAGGCCCAGCTGCCCGGCGATGGCTCGCAGCCCCGGGTAAGTCAGCGCCTCGCACAGCACCACGTCACCGGGCCGGGCCAGGTTACCGAGCACCGCCAGCAAGGCGCTTTGCACGCCCGGGCAGACCAGCACCCGGTCCTCGCTCACAGTCAGTGGGCGCCGCTCCAGCCAGGCCACCGCCGCTTCGCGGTCCTCCGTGGAGCCACCGAATTCCTGATAGCGCATCAACGGCTGGAGGTCCGGCCCCAGGGCCCTCAGCCCGGCTTCCATGCGCTCGCGCAGCAGCGGGTCGCGCGGTTCCGGCGGCAGGTTCATGGTCATATCCACCGCCCGGTCGGCGCTGGCGCTGCGGCGGCTGGCACGGCCCGGCCGGCACACGAAAGAGCCCTGGCCCACGCGCGAGTAAATCAGGCCGCGTCGCTGCGCCTCGCCGTAGCCCCGCGACACGGTGGCGTAATTGAGTTGCAGGGTTTCGGCCAGATCCCGCAACGGTGGCAGGCGCTCGCCGACCCCCAGCCGGCCGGCCAGGATGTCATCGCCGATGGCGTCGGCGATACGAATATAGACCGGCTGCCCGCTGTTCTTGAGAACCGGTCGCCAGGCCTCCTGGGAAGAGGTCATGAGCACACTCCATGCCGTGCAGCGGCGCCTTTTCGCACTGATCGGAGCCACCCCGTGCACCAGTGTCGCCCACCAGGGCCGGCGCCGCCCCGGCGCTTTGATTGGTTGCCCGCCGGCCGGCGGCTCGCGGCGCCACGGGATTCGCCGCCTATTGGGCCACAGGCGTCCAGACCAATCAATCATTTCGCTCATTGGTTGGCATATTGATTGCAATTGAGCGGTGACGGAGCGCGGCCCTGGGCGCCGCCTTCGATCAACCTCAACAGCATCCTCAAAGCATGGGAGACGGTTATGCCCACCGTAGAGAAAGCAGCGCATCAGAAAGGCGATTTTTTCGTCGACTACGAAGAAAAGGTGTTCGAGGACGTCAAGGCGGAACCCGGCGAGAAAGCCCTGGTGACCTTCCATACCGTGGCGTTTGAAGGGTCCATCGGGCTGGTCAATATGTTGCAGGCCACGCGCTTGCAGCGTAAGGGGTTCGAGACCTCGGTGCTGCTGTACGGTCCCGGGGTCACCCTGGGCGTGCAACGCGGCTTCCCGACCCTCGGCGACGAGGCGTTCCCCGGCCATATGGCGGTGAACAACCAGATCACCAAGTTCATGGGGGAAGGTGGCAAGGTCTACGCCTGCCGGTTCGCGCTTCAGGCGCTGTACGGTCACGGCGAACCTTCATTGATTGAGGGCATACGACCAATCAATCCACTGGATGTGCTCGACATTGTCCTGCTGCACCGCCGCGACGGCGCCTTCATCCTCGACACCTGGACCACCTGAGGGAGCGGCGCCATGAACGATACCGGCATGGTACGGGCGGCGGCGGCGCAGATCGCGCCGGATCTGCGCACCCCCGGCGGCACATTGGACAAGGTGTGCGCCACCATTGAGGAGGCCGCCGGGCGGGGTGTGGCCCTGATCGTCTTTCCGGAAACCCTGGTGCCCTACTACCCGTATTTTTCGTTCGTGCGCGCCCCGGCGTTCTCCGGCGCGGATCACCTTGCCCTCTACCGACAGGCGGTGACGGTGCCCGGCCCGGAGCTGGACCGGGTCGCCGCCCTCGCCGCCCGCCACGCGATGGTGGTGGTGCTGGGCGTCAACGAACGGGACCGGGGCACGCTCTACAACACCCAGGTGGTACTCGACCGCGACGGCCGCCTGCTGCTCAAGCGTCGCAAGATCACCCCCACCTACCACGAACGGATGATCTGGGGTCAGGGCGACGCCAGCGGCCTGACCGTGGTGGACAGCGGCGTCGGGCGCATCGGCGCCCTGGCCTGCTGGGAGCACTACAACCCACTGGCCCGCTACGCGCTGATGACCCAGCACGAAGAGATTCACTGCGCCCAGTTTCCCGGTTCCATGGTCGGCCAGGTGTTCGCCGACCAGATCGACGCGGCGATGCGCCACCACGCCGCGGAATCCGGCTGTTTCGTGGTCAATGCCACCGGCTGGCTGGAGGACCACCAGATTGAATCCATCACGGACGACCCGGCCCAGCAAAAGGCCCTGCGCGGCGGCTGCATGACGATGATCGTATCCCCGGAGGGCAAGGTGCTGGGCGAACCGATCACCGAAGGCGAAGGCCTCTGCGTGGCCGACCTGGACATGGCTCTGATCCTGAAACGCAAACGGATGATGGATTCGGTGGGTCACTACGCCCGCCCGGAACTGCTCAGCCTGATGATCGACCGACGGCCGGCCGCCACCAGGCACGACATCCCCAAGCCGGACGACCCGGCGTCGACCCTGGCCCCTTTTCAATCTCCGCCCGAGAGGAGCGATAGCGATGACCGCGAGCAAAGCGTTGTCCACCGAACAGCTCATCAATGAGCTGCAGACCCGTGGCGTGCGCCTGGAGAATCCCGGCCATGGCGCCCCCAGCCGGCGCGGCGGCGCCGGCCCCTCGGACCACAAGGCGGTGGCCATCGACGGCCGGGTGGTAATGATCCCGGTACACACCGCCGGCGCCGAGCGATCGCCGTACAGCCTGGGCGCCGCCCGGGGCGACAGCGGCGCCGCCCTGTCCCGGGAGGGCCGGGAAATCGCCCGGCTGGCGTTCACCCCGACACCGCGCTTCTACGACCTGCGCACCGGCGACGGCGTGCCCTATTCCCACATCGCCACCCTGCACGGTAAGGACGTGCTCGCCACCACCGTGCTGCAAACCTGCATCCGCTATAACAACCGCAAGGTCTCCTGCCAGTTCTGCGCCATTGAGCAGTCGCTCAAGGAGGGCCGCACCGTCGCCCATAAAACCCCGGCGCAACTGGCCGAGGTGGCGCGGGCGGCGGTGGCGCTGGACGGCGTCAAACACATGGTGATGACCACCGGCACCCCCAACCTGCGGGACCGAGGCGCGAAGGTACTGTGCGACAGCGCCGCCGCCGTCACCGCCGCCGTGGACCTGCCGATCCAGGCGCAGTGCGAACCGCCGGACGACCGGGCCTGGTTCCCGCGCCTGCGCGACAGCGGCGTGGCCAGCCTGGGCATGCACCTGGAAATCGCCACCCCGGCGCTGCGTGAGAAAATCATGCCCAGCAAGGCCTCGGTGAGCCTGGAACAGTACATGGAATCCTTCGCCGAAGCGGTGGCGGTGTTCGGCCGCGGTCAGGTCAGCACCTATCTACTGGCCGGGCTGGGCGACACCCCGGAAACCACCCTGGCCCTTTGTCGGCGGTTGATCGACCTGGGGGTGTACCCGTTCGTGGTGCCGTTCGTGCCGATCTCCGGCACGCCGCTGGCGAACCACCCGTCGCCGTCGTCCGACCACATGGCCAGCATTCTGGAACCGCTGGCGGGCATGCTGCGCGACGGCGACCTGCGTTCCCGTGACATCAAGGCCGGCTGCGGACGCTGCGGCGCCTGCTCGTCGCTGTCGACCTTCGAGGACGCCTCCGACCAGATGCCCGCGGATCTGGAGAGCCTGTCATGATCCTCGAACCGGTCACCCCGTTCCGCCCCCGGGAGTACGCCGTCAAAGTGGCGGACCAGGCCTGGGAGCAGCGCGCCGCCGCCGCGCTGCGCCACCGCGTGTTCTGCCAGGAGCAGGGCCTGTTCCAGGAACACGACCGGGACGCCCTGGACCAACACGCCACCACCCTGGTGGCGCTGTCCTACCTGGCGGGCGGGCCGGACGAGGTGGTCGGCACGGTGCGCATCCACAGCGACCGGCCCGGCATCTGGTACGGCTCCCGGCTGGCGGTGGCGCCCGGCTACCGACGCGACGCCCATCTCGGCAGCGCACTGATCCGGCTGGCGGTGGGCAGCGCCCATGCGCGCGGCTGCCACGCCTTCTTCGCCACCGTGCAGGCCGCCAACCAGGCGCTGTTCGAGAGCCTGCACTGGCGCACCCTGCGGCCTCTCGACCTGCACGGCCGCGCCCACGTGCTGATGCGCGCCGATCTGGCCCACTATCCGCCGGTGCACGGCGGCACCCTGCCGCTGGTGGCGGTGGGCAGGAGGGCCTCATGACCCTCACCGCCCTGATGGACGCCCTGCGTGACAGCCCGGCGTTCCAGCACAAGCAGGACATCGCGCCGATGCTGCGCGATCTGGAGACCGCCCACGGCGCCGTGCCGGTCGGCGACGACTGCGCCGTCCTGACCGACGGCGACGGCTACCTGCTGTTCGCCATTGAAGGCTTCCTCAACGGCTTCGTGGCGCGGGACCCGGATTTCGCCGGCTATTGCGGGGTGATGGTCAACGTCAGCGACATCTACGCCATGGGCGGCCGGCCCACGGCGGTGGTGGACGCGCTGTGGAGCGCCGGCGCCGATCAGGCGGACGCGATCATGGCGGGGCTGCGCCGGGCCTCCGGCAAATACCAGGTGCCGCTGGTGGGTGGCCACAGCAACGCCCACAACGACCGGGCGCAGTTGTCGGTGGCGATCATCGGCCGCGCCAAACGCCTGCTCACCAGTTTCGACGCCCGGCCCGGCGACCATTTGATGGTGGCCTGCGACCTGCGCGGCGCCTATCGGCCGGCCGCCCCGGGCGAGCCGGACAGCCACAACTGGGACGCCAGCAGCGACGCCCCCGGCGAGCGGCTGCGCGGCGACCTGGAGCTGCTGCCGCTGATCGCCGAGCGCGGTCTCTGCCGCGCCGCCAAGGACATCAGCATGGCCAGCTTCGTGGGCACCACCCTGATGTTGCTGGAGTGCTCCGGCGTGGGCGGCCACCTGGCACTGAACGCCCTGCCCCGGCCCGCCGATGTGCCCCTGGAGCGCTGGCTGAGCACCTTCCCCAGCTACGGCTTCGTGCTGGCGGTGCCCGAGGCCCACCGCGACACGGTGACCGGCCTGTTCCGCCAGCGCGATCTGGCGATCGCGGACGTGGGCCGGGTGCACCCCGGCCACCGTCTCACCCTCTCCCTCGAGGAAGAAGCCGGCCTGTTCTGGGATCTGGGCCGCACCCCTTTCATCGGCGCGCCCGCCTTTCAATCCGCTATTCAACCCGAGCCTGGAGCCCACCATGCCCGAAGTGCATTTTGACGTCCGCTGGCCGGACCAGAGCGAGAGCCACTGCTATTCGCCCTCCACCGTGATCCACGACTATCTGCGCAGCGGCGAGGCCTACCCGCTGCCGGAGTTCCTGCGCCTCAGCCGCGAGGCGCTGACCCTGGCCGCGGACCGGGTGGAACAAAAGTTCGGTTTCCGCTGCAGCAGCGCGGAAACCCAGTTGCTGGCGATCGAAACCCGGGGCCGGCAGTTCGCCGGTGTCGAGGACGCCCGCGTCACCGTCACCCGCATTGGCTGATACGTATTCAATGAAAGGAGCCACCATGACCACGCCCTTTTTTGCAGGACAGCACTACCCGGTGATCGTGGTGGGCGGCGGCCAGGCCGGCCTGTCCGCCAGCTACTGGCTGTGCCGCCATGACATCGACCATCTGGTGCTGGAAAAGCACCAGGCCTTCCACGCCTGGAAAAACGAACGCTGGGACAGCTTCTCCCTGGTCACGCCGAACTGGCAGTGCCGGCTGCCCGGCCACCCCTATGACGGCGACGACCCGGACGGCTTCATGGTCAAGGACCAGATCGTCGCCTGGATGGAGCGCTTCCGGGCCGCCTTTTCGCCGCCGCTGCGGGAAGGCGTCACCGTGCAGGAGGTCACGCCGCGATCCGGCGGCGGCTACCGGGTGCGCACCGACCGGGGCGCGCTGAGCGCCGACCGGGTGATCATGGCGGTGAGCGTCTACCACCAACCCAAGGTGCCGCCCTGCGCCGACGCCCTGCCCGACCACCTGACCCAGCTGGACGCCTCCGCCTATCAGAATCCGGACGCCCTGCCCGATGGCCCGGTGCTGGTGGTGGGCACCGGCCAGTCCGGCTGCCAGATCGCCGAGGACCTGCATCTGGCCGGCCGCGAGGTGCACCTGGCGGTGGGGCCCGCGCCGCGGGTATCGCGCTTCTACCGGGGCCGCGACGTGGTCGCCTGGCTGGACGACATGGGCCACTATCGCATTCCGGTGCGCGAGCACCTGAGCGAGGATCAGGTCAAAGCCAAGGCCAACCACTACGTCACCGGCCGCGACGGTGGCCGCGACATCGACCTGCGCCGCTTTGCCCTGGAAGGCATGCGTCTGTACGGGCGCTTGGAAGATATCAGCGGCGGCACCGTGCGGTTCGGCGACGATTTGCCCAACAATCTCGACAACGCCGACGCCACCAACGCCCGCATCAAGGCCAGCATCGACGAGCATATCGCGCGGCACAACATCGACGCGCCGCCGGAAGCGCCCTACCGCCCGGTGTGGGAGCCGGCGCCGGACCATCCCACCCGCCTGGACCTGAACGCCGCCGGCATCGCCACGGTGATCTGGTGCATCGGCTACGCGCCGGATTTCAGCTGGATCAAGGTGCCGTCCGCCTTCGACGACAGCGGCTACCCGAAACACGAGCGCGGCGTCACCGCCAGCCCCGGCCTCTACTTCCTGGGCCTGCCCTGGCTGCACACCTGGGGCTCCGGACGCATCTACGCCATCGCCGAGGACGCCGAACACGTGGTCACCCACCTGGCTGACCGGCGGGGTAGTCGCGGACTCGCCCGCGAACGGGCGGTGTAACTCGCGCCGTTATTTTGTTGGCGCTACTCGGACGGGGTCCGGGCCACCGGTTCCGGACGACGCCAGAGCCACGCCAGGGTGGCGGCCATGGTGGCCGGCAGCAGCAGTTTCGCCCACACCGGCAAAGTGGACAGGCCGATCAACAACACCGCCACGCCCATGCTCGCGGTGGCCATCCACTTGGCGCGCCGCGACATGGCGCGCTGCTCGCGCCATTGGTGAATCGGTGGCCCCAGCCGGGGATGGTCCAGCAACCAGCGCTCCAGCGCGGGCCAGCCTTTGCCCCCGGCCCAGGCGGACAAAAGCAAAAACTCCACCGTCGGCAAGCCTGGCAAGACCACTCCAATCAAGGCGGTGCCCAGGGCGAACAATGCCAGGGCCCGCCAGAGCAGCGTGTGCACCATCAGGAACGGGCCAGAACCTGTTCCACGGCCTCACGCACAAAGGCGAAGGCATCCCGGGCACCGGCCACGGCTTTGCCCTGTTGATCATCGTTAAACGGCAGTGCATCCAACTGGGCCTTGAATCGCTTCCAGTGCAGGCCGCGCCCCTCGGGATGGCCGGCCAGGTGGCGGGCGCCGAAATCGGCACCCAGGCCCAGTGCCTGCTCCGCCCGTTTGAACAGGAAAGCCGCCCCCAGATTGGAGCCTTCGTTGGTGTACAGCCAGCCCACCGCTTCATAGGGATCGTCGTAGCGCACCGAGCGACCGATGGACCGGTCCACCACCAGAAAGGTCTCCGCCAGCCCCAGATCGTGACAATCCGCTTCGATCAGATTCAGTCGGCTGCGCCGGGGCAGGCCTTCGAACCAGCCGTGCAGCTGAGCGTCTTCGTAGAGCCGCGCGGTAGCGTGCTGAAAGCGCAACTGCACGCGCAGAAAGCAGGCATAGTGGGCGCGGCTCAGAAAAGGGGACAGACCACTGATGCGACTGTCCAGGCTATCGTGTATCTCGTGCGTCTCATCCTTAAGACGGCGCGATAAAGGCGGGCTGGCCGTTTTTGAATCGGTAGCGACGGTCATAGCGCGTTTCCTTCTTGGTTATCGACTTCCCGATCCATATCGGGACGGTTCACTGGATATGACGGATCAGCGTCGGAAAGGGACAGCGCCCGACTCACCTGTCGCAGGCGTGCCGAGGTCAGCGTGCCGGCCTCGCGGTGCAGCGCTAGCCAGGCGTTGATGTAGCGATAGCGGGCTTCGGCCAGATCGCGGCGCGCCAGGTGCGCCTCGCGGCGGGCTTCCAGCAGGTCCTGGTTGTTGCGCTCGCCGCCGCGCAGACTTCGGCGGGTGGCGGCCACCAGGGCGTCGCTGTCGGCCACCGCCCGGCGCAGGGCGTCGATGCGCGCGAGCCCGCCGGTGCAGGCGCGCCACTGCGTCTCCACCGCCGTCAGCACCTGGTCGCGGCGTTCGGCCAGTTGGTACTCGCTGGCGCCGTAACGGGCCGCCGCCTGACGCCGAGCGGCGCTGACCGCGCCGCCGTCATAGAGCGGCAGGCGTACCTGCAGGCCGACGCTGTCGGTGTCATAGGTCTGTCCGAAGGTGTTTTCGCTGTCGGAATCGGTTTTGCGGGTGCTGGCGTACACGCTCACCCGGGGCAGGTGCCCGGCCCGCTGCCGGGCTACCTCGCGCTCGGCGACGCGCACCGCCTGACGCTCGGCGCCGAGCACCGGGCTGTGGCGCCGGGCCTGCTCCCGCCAGCTCTCCAGGCCGGCGCCTTGCAACGGCGGCAGCGCCGGTTCGGCGGCCGCGGTCAGGCCCCGCGCCGGCAAGCCGGTGAGCGCGCTCAGGCGTCGCCGGGCCACGGCCAGCTCGTCGGCGGTCTGGATCCGTTCCGCCTCCGCCCGCGCCAGTTGCGAGCGCGTTTCCAGCACGTCGGTGCGGGTGCCCTCGCCGCCGTCCACCAGCGCCTGGTTGTGGGCCAGCAGCGCCGTCAGCGTCGCCACCCGATGGGCCGCCAGCCGTTGCCGCTGCTCGCCCAACAAGACATCCGTGTAGGCCTGCGCCAGCGTCACGACGAAATCCTGCAACCGCGCCTCGAACTCCAGTTCGGCACGGGCGGCGCGGGCGTCGTCCATCTGATGCGTCGCCCAGGCACGCATGTCGAACAGCGGCTGCTCGAGACGCAGGGTGGAGGCGTAGCTGCGGTAGTCCCGCTCCTCGGACACCGTGCCAATGGCGGCGTCCTGCTCCACCTCGGACCAGTGTTTGGCGCGGGAGTAGTTGTAGCTCAGCGTGGGCAGCAGGTTGGCCCGGCCCAGCGCTTTGAATTCACGGCCGGCGACCCGCTCCTGGATCGCCGCCTGGAACCCGGGCGCGTGGCCGAGCGCCGCGTCGTAGGCCTGCTCCAGGGTCAGGGCGCCGGCCGGCGCGGCCAGCACCGCCAGCAACAGCAGCCCCCAGCGCGAACCGGCCGTCATGTCCCCTCCAGCGCCAGCGGCAGGCGATCGGCGAGCGGTTTGAACAGATAGTTCAGCAACGAGCGTTCGCCGGTGCGCGCGAACACCTGCACCGGCATGCCCGGGCGGATCTCCGCGCCGTGCAGCGCGGCGACCGCCTCCGGCGGTACCCGCACCCGGGCGCTGTAATAGGGTTCGCCGCTGTCCGCGTCGCTCAGCCGGTCGGCGGACACCCGCGCCATCTCGCCGTCCAGGCGGGGCGTTCGGCTGCTGTTGAAGGCGGTGAACATCAGCTCCACGGGCTGGCCGGCACGCACCGAATCGACCCGGTCCACCGGTACCCGCACATCCACCCAGAGCGGCTCGCCGGCGGGCAGAATCTCCATCAACACATCCCCCGGCCGCACCGAGGCGCCGACGGTGTGCAGCGTCTGGCCCACGATGCGCCCGGCCACCGGGGCGCGCAGGCGGGTCTGCTCCTCACGCACCGCGCTGACCGCCCGCTGCTCCTCGCGGCGCGCCAGTTCCAGCTCCTGCTCGGCCAGCTCCTCGCGCACCTGGCGGTGATGCTCCTGCTCCAGGCTGGTCAACTCGGCGCGGGTTTCGCCCAGGGTGGCGCGGGCACCGCGCACCGCCGCCTCGGTGGCGGCCAGCTCCCCCTCCAGGCCGGCGCGGCTTTCGCGCAATTCCAGCAGACGGTTGCGCGGTACATAGTCCCCTTCCGCCAGGGGGCGCAGTGCTGTCAGCCGCTGGTCCATCAGCGCCAGCCGCTGGCGCTGGGTCTCGGCGAGGCGCTGCTGGCCTTCCAGGCGGGCCCGGGCGCCGGTCAGGCTTTCCTCCAGACGTTGCCGGCGGGCCGCCAGGGCGGCACGGCGGTTGTCGAACAGCTCGCGCTGCAACGCCAGTACCGCGGCCAGGGCCGGCTCGTCGTTGGCGGCGCGGCTCAGCGTGGCGGGGAACACCAGGGCATCGTCACCGCGCTGCTCGGCCCGCAGGCGCGCCACCGCCGCCCGGGCCATGGTGTGATGCAATCGCGCCGCCAGGGCCTCGGCCCGGGCGGTGCGTGCGTCCAGTTCCACCAGCACCTGGCCGGCGTCGACGTCGTCGCCGTCGTGCACGGCAAGCCGCGTGACCACGCCGGCCACCGCCGGCTGTACCAGTTTCCGGTAACCCGCCGAGGTCACCGTGCCCTCCAGGGCCACGCCCCCGTCCAGCGGCGCCCATGCCGCCCAGAGCAGAAAGCCGCCGAAACCGAGCAGCACCAGCAGCCAGCCGTGGCGCATCACTCGTGAATGCCGACGGCGGCGCAGCGGCGTGACTTGCTGCTCATCAAAGTGCGGAAGTTTGGCGTTCATGGCCGCCCTCCCCCGGCAAAGCCGGTGCGGTAGGCCATCCCGCCGTTGGCCGCCGGCGACGGCCCTGCGGGCTCCGGCCGGCGGCCGCCCAGGTTGCCCAGCACCTTGTCGCTGGCGTCGAAACGCAGCATGGCGCCGTCCTTGAGTGCCAGAATCCGGTCGGTGACCGCCAGTACGCCGGCCCGGTGGGTGATCAGCACCACGGTCCGGCCCGCCTCGCGCAGCCGGCGCAGGGTGGCGGCCAGGGCCGCTTCACCGTTCTCGTCCAGGTTGGCGTTGGGCTCGTCCAGCACCAGCAGCACCGGGTCGCCGTAGAGGGCCCGGGCCAGCGCCACCCGCTGCTTCTGCCCCCCGGACAGACCATCACCGCCCTCGCCGAGCTTGGTGTCGTAACCGTCGGGCAGACGCAGTATCAGCTCGTGGACGTCCGCCTGACGGGCGGCGGCCACCACCTTCTCCGAGTCCACCGGCCCGAAACGGGCGATATTCTCCGCCACGGTGCCGGCGAACAGTTCCACATCCTGCGGCAGGTAACCCAGGTAAGGACCCAACACCGCGCGGTCCCACTGCGCCAGGTCGGCGCCGTCCAGGCGCACCTTGCCGGCGCGCGGCGTCCAGACCCCCACCAGCGCGCGGGCCAGCGACGACTTACCAGAACCGGACGCGCCCACCACACCGAGAATCCGCCCGGCCTCCAACTCGAAATCCAGGTTCACCAGGGTCGGCCGGGCGGCCCCCGGTGGCACCACCGCCAGGCCCTCCACCCGCAACCGCCCGGTGGGCGCCGGCAGCGCCACCCCCGGTTGACGCGTCGGGTGCGCGGCGAGCAACGCCTGTAAACGCCGGTGCGCCTGACGGGTATTCGCCCACTGCCGCCAGGCGCCCACCAGCTGCTCCACCGGCGCCAGCATGCGACCCACCAGAATCGAGCCGGCCACCATCATGCCCGGCGTAATCCGCCCGTCCAGGGCCAGCCAGGCGCCGGTGCCCAGCATCAGCGACTGCAGGGCAATGCGCAGCCCGCGGGTGGCGGCGGTGATCAGGGCGCTGCGCTCGCTGGCCAGGTGCTGGCCGTCCACGGCGGCGTTCTGGGCCAGCCGCCAGCGGCGACGCACCGCCGGCAGCATGCCCAGCGCGCGCACCACCTCGGCGTTGCGCGCCTGGTCCTGGGCTACCTTGCCGGCCCGGATGGCGTGCTCCCCGGCCTGCTTGAGCGGCGCCCGGGACCAGCGCTCGTTGACGAACGCCAGCGCCAGCAGCAGCCCGCCGCCCACCAGGGCCAGCCCGCCCAGCCAGGGGTGGAACAGGAACAGCACCAGCAGAAACAGCGGCGCCCAGGGCGCATCGAAGAACGCGAAGATGGCGCTGCCGGTGAGGAACTGGCGCACCTGGTTGAGATCACCGAGGGCCTGCCCCGGCGGCAGCGGACCGCCGGCCAGGCGGTGCTCGAAGCCGGCCTCGTAGACGCGCTCGCCCAGGGTCTGGTCGAGGCCGTCGCCGAGGCGGATCACCAGCAGCCCGCGCAGCCACTCCAGCGCCGCCATCAGGGTGTACAGGCCCACCACCAGCAGCGTCAGCATCAGCAGGGTCAGGCCGTTGCCCGAGGACAGCACCCGGTCGTAGACCTGCAGCATGTACACCGCCGGCGCCAGCATCAGGAGATTGATCACGGCGCTGAAGGCGCCCACGGACCACAACACCGAACGCTGCGCGGCCAGCGCGGCGCGCAGCTCGTCGCGGGTCTCGCCGCGTGCCGCCGGCGCTCTCATCGCCGCGCTCCCCACCGTCTTCCGCGCCGCCGCGCCGCCAGCAGACCGAGCAGTGCCAGCCCGAACAGACCGGCGCTGCCGCCGCTGCCGTTGCCGTATTCCCGGGTGTCGCCGTCCTTGGCGCGATCCGGGGCGCCGACGCCCAGGGACGCCACGTCGCCGATCTGGCCGCCGGTGAGGGTGCTTTCGCAGGTGAGGGTGTAGTAATGGGTGCCCGGAGGCGGGGTGATGTCCTGGTAACCTTCGGGCTCGCGGGGGCCGCTCCAATTATCCCCTTCCGCGCCGCCGCTGGCGGTGCAGCGGTTGGCGTACTGGCTGGTCCAGATCACCCGGGCGCTTTCGCCGCTGTCGATATCGCCACGGGAAAGGGTGACGGTCACACTGGCCTGGGGGGCGTCCGGATCAAGGAGAACCTTGAAGGTGGTGCCTTGCCCCTGCACTTCATTACCGACGCTGTTTAAATAGGGTTCACCATTTCGATACGTCGCGCCGTATAGATTCACCCCGTCCGATGAGGTAACCCCAACCGGTACGCTGCCATCCACATCGCGACTGAAGCTGTGCAGGCTTTCAAAACCGCTCTCCTGCACCTCTCCACTTTCACTGATTCTTATTTGATCCGGAACCAGCCGGTAAAGCGTGCCGTTATAGCTGTTTTCGCCACTGCTGCTTTGCCCGCCCCCAAGGGTGGTACCGTAAATACTGCCGTCGCTCCCCACGGCCATTGGACCACGGGGTTGGCTGCCGTCCGTGCCGGAGAAGGTATGAAGCAGGGCAAAGTCAGCGCCGTTCTTTTTCAGCCGGTAGAGGGAACCGTGCCAATTGGGGCCGTCGTAATATGGGGCGGTCCCCCGAGGCGGGTCGCCATAGTCGGGAACGTAGACACCCTCTCTACCGTGGCACAAAGGATGATAAACCACCGAATCCCAACTATTGGTGCGAGGCTCGGTTGTTCGCGCTTTACAGTTTCCGAGGGTTGTCCCGCCATAAAGAAACCCATCCGGCCCTTCCACCAACCAGGCAAGCACATTGTTCTCCTCGCTCGAAAAACACAGATTGTCTATGCAGGTTTGAGCGACGGGCGCACCGTTATCGCCCAATTCCGAACAGGTCTCCCCAATACAGTCGTGCCAGGGGATCTCTCCTTCTTCCAGCGTGAAGGTGTGCAGAATCTCGAAGCTGCTTTCCGGGCTGGCCGGGTCCAGCCGGTACACGGCCCCGGTGGGGGTATCCAGGGCGGTGGGTGTGCCGGCCATGTAAGGAGCGCCCCGGGCATAGGCCAGCAGACCATACAGCCGGCCGTCGCTGCCCAGAATCATGCCGTTGGGCGTCTGGCTGATGCCCGCCGGAGGCTCCGAGAAGGTATAAACGGTTCGCGGCGAGGGGGTTTGCTGATCCAAATCCACCGCGAACAGGCGGCCATGGTCGTCCGGCCCCCGATCCAGGCCGTAGAGGGTGCGCCCCTCGAGGACCAGCACGCCGGTCGGTCTGATCAGGTCCAGGACCCTGGATGGGTTGGCGCCGTCGAACTCGGCCTTGAAAAGAAAACCGTTGGCATCGGCGTAGACATCCACTCGATTAACACCATAAAAGGTCTTTTCTTCCTGATCCCAAACCAGCGGCCCACTGGAATAAGAGCCCACATCGAGCGCATCACGAAAATCATCAGGCACCTCATACTGGCCTGGATACAACGGCATGCTGTACACGCCCGTTACCGTGGTTCCGTACAAACGTTCTTCCACCTGGATCGGCGGAGAAAAGGGCCAGCCGGCACCCGGCCAAACGGCCTTGTCACCGTCACCTTGAAACGTGGTCAGGTTCTGAACCGTTACCGGCGCCGCCATGGCCGTTGTTGCCATGGCCAGGCCCGCCAATAACAAGGGTCGTAGTTTCGAGCATCGCCCAGCCATAAAAATCACCGTCTTCAGTAATCAAAAAAAAAGGAGCCCGCCGCTTCGCGGCGGGCAGGTCGAACGGATACCCGCGGAGTCAGGCCGCCAGTTCCAGTTCGGTGTCGGTGGTTTCGGCCACGCCCAGTACCTCGGCCATGGCGGAGCTTTCGTACACCTCGCTGTACCCCGCGGCATCCAGGGCCGCCCACAGCTCGGAGGCGTCCCCGTTCATCAGGCCGTTGACGATATTGTGGGTGTCGTTGTTGCCGGTGGTGCGATCAATCACATCGCCGTTGGCGTCCAGGCCGCCGTTAAGGCCGATGCTGTCCAGGCCGTCGATGGTCACCAGGTCCTCGGTGAAGGAGTACTCGCCGTTGGCGTCCTGGGTGAGGCCGCTGCCGAAGGTGATGGAGCCAAGCTCGCCGTAGAGGGTGTGGCTGGGGCTGGCGAAGAAGGTGTAGTTCAGGTAGGACCCGTCGGCGGCTTCGACAATGAAGCCCAGGTCCATGCTGCTGTCCTCGCCTTCCAGGGCGTACTGGGTGCCGGAGAAGGTACCGAAGGAACCCCAGAAGCCCAGGTCCACCTCCGGGTTCGGGTCCTCGGGCCCGGCGAACTCACCCGGATTCTCGCTGTGATCGGCCACATCGAAGTGCTGGTTATAGAACGGCAAGAACCCGTCTTCATTTTCGAAGCCGGTCGTCCCCTCATTGTCGGTGTAAAGGCCATCATCACGATGCCAGTTGTCGTTGTAATCACCGAACGTTGCTGAATAGGTTACGGTTACACTCATGGTTGAACTCCTTTCTCGTTACGTGGTTTAGGGAGACGCGCCGCGATCAAACGGTCGCGCCCGGCCGGTGCCGGAGCACCGGCCACCACCGAGGCTGGCGGAGGGCTGGCTTCGGCGGGTTGCCCGGCGGTCGCTGTCGGCGGCCGCCGGTGGAACCCGGTTACCGCCGGCGGCGGGCCAGCAGCAGGCCGAACAGGCCCAGCGCCGCGAGCGGCAGGCTGCCGCCGCCACCGGAGGAGCCGCCGCCGGTGTCACCGCCTCCGGAGCCGCTGTCTTGCGGCGCCACGGTGACCGTGACGCTGTTGGAGGCGGTGCCGCCGTCGCTCTCACAGGTCAGGGTGTAGGTGTAGTCGCCGTCCAGGTCCGGGGTGAGGGTTTCGCTGCCTTCCAGGGCCTTATTGCCGGCCCAGTCGCCCTCGCCCACGCAATTGACGCCGCCGATGACGGTCCAGCTGAGGGTGGTGCTGTCGCCCAGGGTCAGGTTTTGCGGATCGGCACTGATCCGGATGTCGGCGGGCAGGGCCAGGTCCCAGGCGTAGAGGGTGCCGTAGCCGGCGGCGGCGTCGTTCAGGTCGCCGGCGCTGGTGCCCAGGGTGTCGCCGGCATTGCCACCGCGGGCGGTGGCGCCGTACAGGGTCTGGGTGCCATCGGCCACCGGGCCGGGCACCAGGCCCACCGGCAAGGCGCCGTCGGTTTCCACGTCGAAAACGTGCAGGACTTCATAGTTGTCGTCGCCCTCCCCGGCGGGGGTGACCCGGAACAGGGTGCCGGCGCCGCCGTCGGTGGTGCGCCGGGTGGTGCCGTACACGGCGCCGTCCTCGGCCACCACCAGCGGCCCCCAGGGGGTGTCGCCGTCGTCGGCGTTCTCGCCGAAGGTGTGCACCAGGGCGAAGCTGTCCGGGTCGCCGGGCCGGTAGCGCCACAGCGCCTCGGTGGTGGTGCCGTACAGCCGGTCCCCCGCCTGTACCAGGGCCTGCTGGCCGGAGTCGCTGCTCAGGATCCCGCCTTCCGCGTTGAGCGCGAAGGTGTGCAGCACGGTTACAGGGGTATTACCGCCGGCCTGTGCCTCGCTCAGATCAACGCGGAACAGGGTGCCGGCGGTTTCATCGCCGTCGGGCACCGCCCCCGGGTCACCGCTGACATCGCTCTGGTGGCGCACATTGATGCCATAGAGCACGCCTGCGTCGCGGTCCACCACCAGGGCGGCCGGGTACTGGCCCTTGTGGTAATAGTGCGTGTTGTCGATTTCCTCGTAGTAATTTTCGAAATCCACCAGTTGGTCCAGCCGCCCTTCCGGGGTCAGACGGAACAGGCCGTTGCCAGTGCGTGCACTGCCGCCGCCGAGATAGACGTTGCCGTCGCCGTCGGCGGCGAACAGGCCTCGGGGCTGGAAATCACCGCCGTAACCCTCCTCGGGGTCAGCTGTCGGATCGGCGGGGTCGGACACGGCATTGACCGGCGCGCTGCCCGGGGTCCAGCGGAACACGGTGGGACCGGTGCCAAAAAACGGATTGCTGCCCAGCACCAGATCGCCGTCGCCGGAGGCCACCAGGCCGGTGTATAGCCCACCAACGCCCGCCGCCTCGAAGGCGCTGCTTTGCAGGCCACCGCCTTCATCAGGCAGTGCCAGGGAGTAGTAGGTGCCGTTAGGGCCGTCGCTGGCCACGGTGACGCCATACAGTCCGGCATCGTCGTCAGCGGTCAGATACGACGGTGGCAGGTGCGGCCGCTGGGAGCCGGCGGCGCCAAAGGTATGCAACACCCGTGGCGCCGCCAGGGTGGAGGTCGCCGTCAGCAGCAGGGCCGCGCCCAGCAGCCGGCGGGGGGTAATCAGGGTTCGGTACATGGCAAAAACACTCCTTGGCATGGTGACGCTAAAAGTTCAGAGAGACCGAGCCGGTGACCGTGCGGCCCGGTGCGATCCAGTAAGAGAGGCCGTTCAGTTCGGCGTAGTTGCGGTCGCGGAGGTTATCCACCGCCAGCCGCAGGGTGAGGGTGTCGGTGGGGTCGTAGCGGGCCCAGAGGTCGTAGACGGTCCAGTTCAGCACGTCTTTATAGGCGCTGCCGCCACGGTCACCGTTGTCCTCGTAGCGCGCCCGTCCGCCGAGTTCCAGGCGGCGGTCGAACAGGCGCAGGCCGGCGCTGAAGGTGCCTTTCTTGCGCGGTGGCAACAGATAGAAGGGGCTGCCGCCGGCTTCGCCTCGGGACGTGGGGGGATAGCCGGTGAAGCTGCCGAGCGGATAGGGGTCGTAACCGCCCTCGCCCAGATCGTCGAGGCTGCGCGTCCAGCTGGCACGGAAGAAGGCCGGGCCCAATTGATAGTCGGCCTCCAGTTCCAGGCCACGAAAGCGCACCTCGTCGTCGAGATTGACGAAGGCGGTCGCCAGGCTCTCGCCGTTGTTGCTGGCCGGCCCCACCACGCTGGCCTGGGTGATGTAGTTCTCCACCCGGGTGTCGAACCAGGTGGCTTTCAGACGCAGCCGGTCGCGCTCCCCCAGCAGCGCGGGCAGATCCAGGTTGGCGCCGGCTTCCCAGGTGCGCGAGCGTTCCGGCTCCAGCCCCGGATTGGGAAAGAACGGAAAACTGTTGCCCACGTGGGAGCCCCACATCAGCGACTCGGTGATCGCCGGCGGACGCACGCCCTCGCCGTAGCTGGCGAACAGTTGCAGCGGGTTGGTGAGCTGGTAGGCGGCGGTGAAGGTGGGGGAAAAGAAGCCGTCGTGGCGGGCCACCTCAAAGTCTCTGTACAGCGAGGTGCGCGGCGGCCGGGTGCCGGGCGGGTTGTCGATCGAGCCGACGTACATTTCGCCGCCGCCTTCCAGCCTGAAATAGTCGTAACGCAGGCCGGCGATCAGATCCAGACCGCTGCGATGGGCGAAACGCGCCTCGCTGAACAGGCTGGCGACGCTGCGCTCACCCTCCGGCGTGGGGCCGGAGAACCAGGAGGGCTGGCCCTCCCCTTCGCCGGCCTGGGACGCCTGGGGCCGGGTCCAATCGTGATAGAACTCGCTGCCGTAGTTGAACAGCAGCGAAGCGCCAATATCGTCCAGCGGCAGCCGGCCGCGGTTACTGACCGTGCCGCCCACGGTATTGGTTTCGTAGCGCACGTCGAAGGCGCCATAGTCGTCGTCGGGGTTATCCGGGCGGTGCTGATCGTTGCGGGTGCGGGTGAAATAAAGGCTGCTCTCCAGGTCCAGCCAGTCACTGCCCGGGTAATAGGCGTGGTTGACCAGGAAGGTATCGCTGCGCACCTGGTTGTTGTCGCTGGCGGCGCGGTCCGGGTTGGTGGTGCTGCCCTGGTCGAAGTCCGCGTCCAGGCCGATGTAGCTGAACTTCAGAGACTGGTCCTCGGCGAAACGCAGCGTGCCTTTAAACAGGCCGGACCACTGCTCCTGGCCGGTGAACTGACTGGCGCCATGCCAATAGCCGCCGTCGTTACCGCCGCGTTCCCCTTTTTCGAAGGCACCCAGATTCCTGCGGCTCACCGCCGCCACCAGATCCAGGTTGTCGGTGGCGCGTACCGCCCCGGCCGCGCTGCCGGTGAAATGATAGCCGTTGTCACCGCCGGTGGCGGTGACACGGGCTCCGGTGCGGCGGTCCTCCTCAATCAGATCGCGCGCTTCCAGGGTGCGGAAATTGACCACACCGCCGATCACCGCCGCGCCGCCGGCGGTGGAACGCGGTCCCTTGGCCACATCCACCCCAGCCAACAACGCCGGGTCCAGATAGGCCTGGCCATTACTGCCGTGGCCGCTTTTTTGAAAGTTCTGACGGGTGCCGTCGATCATCACGTTGACGCGCCCGAAGTCCTGCAGACCGCGAATGTTCACCGATACCCCGGGATCCTGGCGGCTCTGGGAGGTGTGCACGCCGGGCACGGCGGCGAGCACATCGGAGGTGCTGCGCGGCGGCAGCCGGTCGATGTCCTCCCGGGTGACCATGCTGACCGCCCCGGGCTGGCCATAGATGCCCGCGCGGGGGTCCACCTTGCCCTGGACGCGGACTTCGGAAAGACGCCGCCCGCCGCCGTCCTCACCACTGGCGCGCACGGTGTAGCCCTCCGGTTCCTCGGCGCGGACTTCAAGGCCGGTGCCGCGCAGTAACGCCACGAAGCCTTCGCGCACGGTGTACGCGCCGTCCAGCCCGTCGGTGGTTTTACCGCTCGCCAGTGCGGGGTCGAAGTACATCACCACGCCGGCTTCCAACGCGAAACGGTTCAATGCCGGTGCCAGTGGTCCGGCGGGGATACGGTAATGCCGGACCTGCGGTTCAGCGGAATCCGCGCCTGCCGTGGCGATCAGCAGGACCGCGACGATCAACCCCAGGGCCAGGCGCCCCACCACCGCCGGGAACCCCGTTGGCCCGCATCGTTCCGGGTGCATCATAAATATTGATTCCCATTCTCATTAACTGTTTTCATCCTTGATGACGCGCGACATGAGAAAAGGGACAGCGGGAAAGACTTTTTTCTAACGCCGGGCGTCGTCGACCGGCCGTACCAGGGTGACCAGCGGGGTGTAACGGACAAGCTTCACGGGCAGGTAGGCGGCCAGCATGTCCAGCGCCTGATCGGGTTCATCCAACGGGAAAACGCCGGACACACGCACGCCGGCCAGTGCTTCAGCGTCATAGTGGAGAAAACCCTGCCGGTAGCGGGCCAGTTCGGAAAGCACCTCGGTGAGCGGACGATCGTCGGCCACCAGCCGACCCCGTACCCAGGCGGTCGCCGCGGTTGTATCCACCGGTCGGGGCGCCAGCACTTCCCCATTGATCACCCCGGCATGATGACCCGCCGGCGTGGACACGCACCGGGCCCGACCGGCGGCCGGGCTGGCCGCGCACACTTCCACCGCCGATTCGGTGACCACCACGTCCAGCCGGTCGTCGCGCTCACGAACCGTGTAGCGGGTTCCCAGGGCGCGGGCCGTGCCGGCATCGGTTTCCACCACGAACGGCCGGGCCGGGTCCTTGGCGACTTCGGCGAGCAATTCACCGCGCCGCAGCCGTACGCGGCGCTCGCCGTCGCTGTAGGCCAGATCCACCACGGCGGCGGTGTTGAGCAGCAATTCGCTGCCGTCGGGCAGCATCACCCGGCGCTGCTGGCCCACCGGGCTGCGGTAATCCGCCATCAGGTCCAGCGGCGTGAACGGGCGCATGGCCAGCATGGCGCCGCCGAAAAGCACCGTGACCATCAGTGCCAAAGCGCCACCACGGCGGGCCAGATCAGCACGACGGCGACGGCCCAGCACCGTGCTCAGCGTCGCCGAGGCGGTGGCCTCCCCGTCCAGGACGTCGAAGCGCTGCCAAAGGGCTTCCACCTTGCGGTAGGCACGGTCATGGCGGGGGTCCGCGCGACGCCAGTCCTGGCAGCGCACCTGATCCTCGTCGCTGGCGTGCCCCGACTGCAGCGTCGCCAGCCACTCGGCCGCTTCGCGTAATACCTGGCGCTGCGGGTTCACTCCGGCCCCTCCCCGTCCTCAAGCACATCCAGACAGTGGAGCAAGGCCCGCGCCACGTATTTCTTCACCATGCTCACCGAGACCCCCAGTTCGGCGGCAATCTCCGCGTAGGAGCGACCGTCCAGACGGCTCATCAGGAAGGCGCGACGCGGCTTATCCGGCAGGTCTTCGAGCAGTCGCGCCACCTCGGCGAGCAGTTCCACCACCTCCACCAGGGTTTCCGAGGAAGGCGCCACGGCGGTCTCGCCATGCAGAGCGCCCCAGGTTTCCAGATAGATCCGCTCCACCTTGCGACGGCGGGCATCATCGATGATCAGCCGGCCCGCCACCGTGGTCAGATAGGCGCGCGGCTCTCTCAGGGTGTACAAATCGATTCTGGAGGTGAGCACCCGCAGGAAGGTGTCCTGGGCCATGTCCGCCGCGCGCTGGGAGCAGCCCAGTTTGTTGCGCAGCCAGCCCTGCAGCCAACCGTGATGGTTGCTGTACAGTGCGCCCAGCGCCTCGTTCTGATAATAGCGGCCAGCCCCCATGGCAATGCCTCGACCCCGCACTTAACTGAGAATAGTTCTCATTATTATAATCTTCACGTTCTATTGCAAGTCGCTGACGGGCGGCCACACAAAATTGCCGGGCGCAATTTTGGACGTCGCGCCAGCGACGACCCGCAGGGTGGCCGCCAGGGACGGCGGCCATAAAGAATTGCCGGGAGCCATTCTTAACGTCGCGCCAGCGACGGCCCGCAGGGTGGCCGCCAGGGACGGCGGCCATAAAGAATTGCCGGGAGCCATTCTTAACGTCGCGCCAGCGACGGCCCGCAGGGTGGCCGCCAGGGACGGCGGCCATAAAAAGGTTCATCGCGCATTAGCGGGAAAGGTGCTCTCCAGCCGGGACGCGTGTCTGTGTTCCGCCCTTCCGGGAACGCCGTGAACCCGTCCCTGTACGCTCCCTGTCGAACGTCCTGTTCTCCAGGGTCCCGGAAGGGCAGAACACAGACACGCTCAGCCGGTAGCGTCACCGCTCCGGGTTATCGCTGGCGCCCAACCTTTCTTCAGAGCTTTGCTGGGCAGCTGGCACCCTTCGGGAGGTTCGGTCCCGCTAAAGCGCGATGAACCATAAAAAAGCCCCACCAAAGGCGGGGCCGAAGAATGCAAACAGGACAAAGCAGCGGCGCCGCGGGAACGGCGCCGCCGGGGTGGGCTTACTTGAAGACTTCGCCCTTCTCGGCTTTCTCCACCAGCGACTTGGGCGGCGTGAACCGCTCGCCGTAGGTGTCGGCCAGCTGCTGGGCACGGGCCACGAAGCCGCGCAGGCCGCCGTCGTACTGGTTCATGTACTGAACCACGCCGCCGGTCCAGGCCGGGAAGCCGATGCCGAAGATGGAACCGATGTTGGTGTCGCCCACCGATTCGATCACGCCTTCGTCGAAGCACTTCACGGTTTCGATGGCTTCGGCGAACAGCATGCGCTCCTGCATGTCCTGGAACGGAATCGCTTCTTTTTCTCCGAACTGTTCTTTCAGGCCCGGCCAGATGTGCGCCTTGCCGTTTTCCGGATACTCATAGAAGCCCTTGCCGTCCAGTTTGCCGGGACGGTCCAGTTCGCGAACCATCTTCTCCATCACCGCCAGGGCGGGATGGGCCTGGTTGGCGCCTTCGCCTTTGCTGGCCGCTTCCTTGTACTCATCGGCGATCTTCAGCGACAGCTTCATGTTGATTTCGTCGATCAGCTTGAGCGCGCCCACCGGATAGCCCGCCTGGGTGGCGGCCTGCTCGATGGAGTTGGCGTTCTGGCCTTCGCCGACCATGGCAATGGCTTCGTTGATGAAGGTACCGATCACGCGGCTGGTGAAGAAACCACGGGAATCGTTGACCACGATCGGCGTTTTCTTGATTTGCAGGGTGTAGTCGAACACCTTGGCGAGCACTTCATCACTGGTGTTCTCACCGCGGATGATTTCCACCAACGGCATTTTCTCCACCGGGCTGAAGAAGTGGATGCCGATAAAATTTTCCTGCTTCTTCACGCCTTTGGCGAGGCCGGTGATCGGCAGGGTGGAGGTATTGGAACCCAGTACCGCATCGGGTTTGACCACGTCTTCCACTTCCTGGAACACCTTGTGCTTGAGCTCGGTGTTCTCGAACACGGCTTCGACGATGAAGTCCACGCCTTCCAGGTCCGCCGGATCGGCGGTGGGGGTGATGCGCGAGAGAATGTCTTCTTTTTTCTCTTTGCTCATCTTGCCCTTGGACACTTCTTTATCGAGCAGCTTCTCGGAGTACGCCTTGCCCTTCTCCGCGTTCTCGACGGAAATATCCTTGAGCACCACCTGGGCGCCGGAGCGCGCGGTGACGTAGGCGATGCCCGCGCCCATCATGCCCGCGCCCAGTACCGCCACTTTCTCGGCCTTGAACTTGGGCACGTCGTTGGGACGGCTGGCGCCGGCGTTGATCGCCTGCAGGTTAAAGAAGAAGGCGGTGATCATGTTCTTGGAAACCTGGCCGCAGGCCAGTTCCACGAAATAGCGGCCTTCGATGGTGAGGGCGTCGTCGAAGCTCACCTGGGCGCCTTCCACGGCGGCCGCCATGATGTTGCGCGGTGCCGGATAGTTGGCGCCTTTCAGCTGCTTGCGCAGGTTGGCCGGGAACGCCGGCAGGTTTTGCGCCATGGCCGGGGTACTGGGGGTACCGCCGGGGATCTTGTAGCCTTTTTCGTCCCAGGGTTGCTTGGACTTGGGGTTGGCTTTGATCCACTCGCGGGCCTTGGCCAGCATGTCTTCCTGGCTGTCCACCACCTCGTCGATGAGGCCCACGGATTTGGCTTTTTCCACTTTCAGCCGCTGGCCTTGCATCAGCACCTGCATCAGGGCGTTCTGGATGCCCAGCATGCGCACGCTGCGCACCACGCCGCCGGCGCCGGGCAGCAGGCCCAGGCTGACTTCCGGGAAGCCGAATTGCGCTTTCGGATTGTTCAGCGCGATACGACGGTGGCAGGCCAGCGCGATTTCCAGACCGCCGCCCAGGGCGGTGCCGTTGAGCGCCGCGACCACCGGCTTGCCGAGGGTTTCCAGGCGGCGCAGTTGCGCCTTGCCGGCTTCCACGCCCTTGGCGAATTCGGCGGCGTGTTCCGGGGTCACTTTGATCAGGTCGTTGAGGTCGCCGCCGGCGAAGAAGGTGCTTTTCGCGGAAGTGACGATGACGCCGGCGATCTGGTCTTTTTCTTTCTCGAGACGGGCGACCATCTCTTCCATGGAACGCATGTAGCGCTCGTTCATGGTGTTGGCGGACTGCTGGGGATCGTCCAGGATCAGGGTAACGATGTTGTCCGCGTCCTGTTCCCAGCGGATAGTTGATTCACTCATGCTTGTTCTCCAAATCCGGTGGGTTACAGACGCTCGATGATAGTGGCGATGCCCATGCCGCCACCCACGCACAGGGTGCACAGGGCGAATTTCTTATCGCGGCGTTCCAGTTCGTCGAGCGCGGTGCCCAGGATCATGGCGCCGGTGGCGCCCAGCGGGTGGCCCATGGCGATGGCGCCGCCGTTGACGTTGACCTTGTCGTGGTCGAGGCCCATGTCACGCATGAAACGCATCGCCACGGAGGCGAAGGCTTCGTTGATTTCCACCAGATCCATTTGATCCACGGTCATGCCGGCTTTCTTCAGAACCTTGCGGCAGGCCGGCGCGGGACCGGTGAGCATGATGGTGGCGTCGGCGCCGCTGATCGCGGTGGCGACGATGCGCCCGCGCGGCTTCATGCCATAGTCCTTGCCCACCTGCTCGTTGCCCAGCACCACCAGGGCGGCGCCGTCGACGATGCCGGAGGAGTTTCCGCCGGTGTGCACGTGGTTGATCTTCTCCACGTGGTGGTATTTCTGCAGGGCCACGGCGTCGAAGCCGCCCATCTCGCCCATCACTTCGAAGGACGGGTTCAGGTTGCCCAGTACGTCGGCGGTGGTGCCGGCGCGCACGTGCTCGTCGCGATCCAGCACGGTCATGCCGTTACGGTCCTTGACCGGTACCACGGAGCGCTGGAAGTAGCCTTTTTCCCAGGCGTTGGCGGCACGGGCCTGGGATTCGGCGGCGAACTCATCCACGTCGCGGCGGGAAAAGCCCTCGATGGTGGCGATCAGATCGGCGCCGATGCCCTGCGGCACGAAGCCGGTTTCGTAGTTGGTGATCGGGTCCATGGCCCAGGCACCGCCGTCGGAGCCCATGGGAATACGGCTCATGGCTTCCACGCCACCGGCGAGAATCAGATCGTCCCACCCGGAGGCGACTTTCTGGGCACCGGTGTTCACCGCTTCCAGGCCGGAGGCGCAGAAACGGTTGAGCTGGTAACCGGCCACGGTATCGGGCAGACCCGCGGCCAGCGCGGCGGTCTTGGCGATACAGGCGCCCTGGTCGCCCACCGGCGTGACCACGCCGAGCAGCACGTCGTCAATGCGGTTCACATCCATCTCGGGAAAACGGCCGCGAACTTCGTCGATCAGGCCGACCACCAGGTCCAGCGGTTTAACGGTGTGCAGGGAGCCGTCCCGCTTACCCCGGCCACGCGGGGTACGGATAGCGTCATAAATATAGGCTTCGGTCATGTAACCTTCCTCTCGCCTTGGGCCAATGCCGGCGGCGCCCGGGGATCGGGCGCGCCGGCTCCTGTGAAAATCAGGCGCTCAGAGTGCCCCACCGGCGGCGCCTCAACAATGACAGGAGTGCTCAACGGCCCTGAGCGGAAAGGACACGCTGTTTCCGATAACGCCCGCGATCGCGGCGGCACGGCCATTGCGGGCGCGGGTGACAGGCCCTAGCGTAGCGTCAACCGATCAAGGAGTTACCCATGGCCTCACCCCTGCCCCGCACTCTGGATGTCGCCCGTTCCCTGGCCTCCACACTGGCCCAGCAAGGCCGTGGCATCGCCACCCGCCCCGCCGGCCGGCAACCCGCCGAGCCGCTGGAACTGTACGACATGGAGGGCTGCCCGTTCTGCCGCCTGGTGCGCGAAGCGCTCACCGACCTGGACCTGGACGTGCTGATCTACCCCTGCCCCAAGGGGGGCGACCGCTACCGGCCGCTGGTGGAAAGGCTCGGCGGCAAGCAGCTGTTCCCGTATTTGATGGACCCGAATACCGGCGTGGACCTGTACGAATCCGCCGACATCATCGATTACCTGTACCGCGAGTACGGCGGCCGTCCGGCGCCCGCCGCCTGGCGTCTGCGCACCCTGCGCACGGCCAGTTCGTTCGCCGCGTCAGTCCCCCGTGGCGGACGCGGTTTGCGCAGCCAGAACAGCGAGCCGGCCAAAGAGCCGTTGATTCTTTATTCCTTCGAGGCCAGCCCGTTCGCGCGGCTGGTGCGCGAGCGGCTGTGCGAACTGCAGCTGCCGTTCCTGGTGCGCCAGTGCGGACGCGATCAGTGGCAGGACTGGCTGCTGCCGCAGGTGCGCGCGGCGCTGGACATGGACTACCAGCCGAGCCAGCGCCACCGCCAGGAACTGGTGGCCCGCACCGGCCGCGTGGCGATTCCTTACCTGATTGATCCCAATACCGGCGAGGAACACTTCGAGTCCGGACGCATTCTGGACTACCTGCAGGAAACCTACGCCCGTTAAATCACAAAGCGGCCTTCTCCGGGGCCGCTTTCGGTGCTATATAAGACTCAGTGCATTGCGATATCGATATTGCAACCTAGCCACTGTGATATATAGCCACTGAGATATAGAGAGTACCGAACATGAGTCGTCGCCAATTTGATGACTACGACGCCCAGGAATGGCGGGAAGAACACGAGCGGGCCGACAAGGAACGTCGGAAACGGGAAGCCAAGAAACAGCGCCATCACCTGGATGATGACGACACGGCTCCCGCGGGACGGTCCCGACCCCAGCGCCACACGCACTGACGGGTCTTTGTGGGAGCGGGCCCTGCCCGCTCCCGCCGAGCCCGCTCCCCGCTTCCCAGCTGTTTTTGCGGCCAGAGGGCCGGACGGCATCCCATTGATGTCACCTTCCCGTCGTTTTGGTAAGGTTTCCAATCGAGACGTCTTTCCAGGAGAGGGGCCATGGCCGACTTCGACGATGATTTATTCCGTCAGGAAATGACCGGTGTAGCGCCTCTCAAGGAAGACGACCGGGTGCGCGACTTCCGTCGCGGCGAACCCACCTTGACCCAACGCCTGCGCCGCGCCTCCGCGGTGGCCCGCCCGGACCGCGATCCCAACCCGCTGACCCTGCCCGACCAGGTGCCCCAGGCCGGCCCCTACGACATCGTGGGTCTGAAAAAGAACGGCGTGCAGGAAGGCGTCTACCGCAAACTGCGCCTGGGGAAGTACGAGCCCCAGGCGAGCCTGGATCTGCACCGGGTACGCCTGGTGGAGGCCCGCGACCGGGTCTATCTGTTTATCCAGGAATCCCAGCAAAACGGTCTGCGCACGGTGCTGATCAGCCACGGTAAGGGCGAGCACAGCGAGCGCCCGGCGCTACTGAAAAGCTATGTGCTGTTCTGGCTGGAACAGTTCGAGCAGGTACTGGCGTTTCACAGCGCGCCGGCCAACCGGGGCGGCGCCGGCGTCACCCTGGCGCTGCTGCGCAAATCCACCAGCGCCAGCCAGAAAACCCGGGAATTCTTCCACGAGCGCAGCCGCGCCCAACGCTAGCACCAGTCTAGCGGTTAACCCGGTTCATGCCGTTGATCGCCGCCACCCGGTAGCCCTCCGCCATGGTCGGGTAGTTGAAGGTGGTGTCGACGAAATAACGCAGCGTGTTATGGGGCGCGGGCTGGCGCATCACCGCCTGCCCCACATGGACGATTTCCATGGCCTGGTAACCGAAGCAGTGAATCCCCAGCACTTCCAGCGTTTCGCGGTGGAACAGTATTTTCAGCATGCCCACCCGCTCGCCGGTGATCTGCGCCCGCGCCAGATTCTTGAAAAACGCCTGGCCCACTTCGTAGGGCACGCGGGCTTCGGTGAGCTCCTGTTCGGTGCGGCCCACGGAGCTGATGCCGGGAATGGTATAGATACCGGTGGGCACGTCGGTGACCTGTTTCACCGGGCCGCCTTCAACGATGCCCTGGGCGCAGAACCGGCCCTGGTCGTAGGAGGCACTGGCCAGTGACGGCCAGCCGATCACGTCGCCCACCGCGTAAACGCCGGCCACTTCGGTCTGATAGCGCTCGTTCACCGCCAGTTGGCCACGGCTGTTGGGCTTGAGGCCCAGATTTTCCAGACCGATATTCTGGGTGTTGCCCGAGCGGCCGTTGCTCCACATCAGGGCATCGGCGCGCAGCCGTTTGCCGGAGCGCAGCACCAGCGTCACCCCCTCGTCGTCCGCCTCGATATGGGTGTATTCCTCGCTGTGGCGGATGGTGGCGCCCTGGTCGCGCAGGTGGTAGCTGAGCGCGTCGGAGATTTCCGCGTCGAGGAAATCGAGCAGATGCTGACGGTTATTGACCAGGTCCACGCGAATGCCCAGGCCGGTGAACAGGCAGCTGTATTCGCAGCCGATCACGCCGGCGCCGTAGACGATCATATGGCGCGGCGTGTGCTTCATTTCCAGGATCGTGTCGGAGTCGTAGATACGCGGGTGATCAAAGGCCACGTCCGCCGGGCGGTACGGCCGCGAGCCGGTGGCGATCAGAATGTTGCGGGTGCGCAGGGACCACTGGCGGCCGGCCTGGTCGTCGACGCGCACTTCCCCGGCGCTTTCGATACGGCCCTGGCCGTTAAACAGGCGCACCCGGTTGCGCACGTAAAAGTCGGTGCGCACCTGCACCTGGCTGTCCACCACTTCCCGGGAACGCTGAATCAGATCCTGCCAGCGCACCTGGCGCGGACTGATCAGCCCCCGCAGCAAGGGATTGCGCTGCGAGCGCACCACCTGACGCACCTGGTGGCGCAACGCCTTGGAGGGAATGGTGCCCCAGTGGGTGCAATTGCCGCCCATTTGATCGTCACGGTCGACCATGGCGACCCGCAGCCCGCCTTTGGCCGCCTGCATGGCGGCGGCTTCCCCGGCCGGGCCGCTGCCCAGCACCACTAAATCCCATCCGGAGCTGATATCCATAACTGGCTGTTACCTCCCGCGTCGCCCGCGCCTCCCCGGGAGGCGCCTTGATAAATACTTGACCGAGACCGTGATAGTCTGGAACGTCTTTACAGTACGCCGCACGCGAACCGCCCGCGGCGAACCGAAGGAGCCGATCTATGGAAACGGACCCCTATGATACCCGGCGCTCGTCGTCCGCACTGAGCCGCACCGCGCGTGGCGCCGGCGGCTGGCTGCGCCGCCATCCGCTGGGCGCGCTGCAAATTCTGCT
This sequence comes from Alcanivorax sp., assembly GCA_017794945.1. Classification (GTDB taxonomy): domain Bacteria; phylum Pseudomonadota; class Gammaproteobacteria; order Pseudomonadales; family Alcanivoracaceae; genus Alloalcanivorax. Next base: position 2,885,204 of record CP051239.1, on the reverse strand, counting down.
GCTCATCCTGGTGTTGATCGTGATCGCCCAGAATCTGGAAACCACGTCCATCGACGTGCTGTTCTGGACCCTGGCGAGCCTGCCGAAACTGGTGCTCATTCTGATCAGCATGGTGATCGGCGCTCTGGTCTGGGAGGGACTGCGCCGCAAGCTGCTGAAGCCGGACCGGGCGCGCGGCGCCACGGTCACCAGCCGAACACATCCTTGACGAAAGGAATGGTCAGCGCCCGCTGGCGTGCCAGGGCCACCCGGTCCAGGGTGGCCAGCCGCTGAATCAGGGCCGCCGGCGAGCGCTCGCTGCGCAGCACCATGAAGCGGGCCACGTCGCCGCCCAACTTGAGGCCACGCTCGTTGGCACGCTCGATCAGCAGGGTCACCAGGTCGTCCTCTTCCAGCGGCTGCAGCCGGAACACCGGGCCGGCGGCCAGCCGCGTGGCCAGGTCCGGCAGCCCCCAGGACACGCCACCCGGGGAAGCACCGGCGCTGAACAACAGCGTCCCGCCCAGGGCCATCACCCGGTTATAGAGGTGGAACAGCGCTTCCTCCCACTCCCCCTGGCCGGCGAACAGATCCACGTCGTCCACCGCCAGCAGTTGAAACTGCTCCATGGATTCCAGCACGTCCGGTACCAGCGGCAGCAGCTCCGCGGCGGGCAGCAGGCAGGCGTCGCGCCCCTGCTCCTGAGCCCGGCGCACCGCCCCTTCGAGCAGATGGCTGCGGCCCTGGCCGGCGGCGCTCCACACAAACACCTGACGCTCGTCACCGTCGCCGGCGGCGGATACCGTGGCCCAGGCAGCGCGGTTCGGCCCGGCGTGGAAGTTCTCCAGGGCGTGGCCTTCACGCAGTTCGAGGGCGAGGGGCAGTTGACCGGTCACGGGCGGCTAGCGGAAACAGAACGTGGGGGAGTCGGCGGCCGGCTCCTCGCAGTCACGGAGCCCCTCCACGCCGGTCACGCTGCGTATCAATTGCGAGCGGCCGCCGGCGAAGTCCACCTCGAACTGAACACGGTCATCACTGGCCACCCGCAACGCCACCGACCGCATCGGCCCCAGAGCGGAGAGCGCCCGCCGCAGCCGCTGCCAGTCGCTGAGGCTGCGAACGCCGCGCACGGTGATCCAGCCGGAGCGATCCACCAGCGCGTCACCGGCCGGTTCGGAGGGCTCGCCCTCGTCAACGTCACCGCCACCCTCGCCGGCCCCGGAGCCGACCGAGTAACGCTCGGCGATACGGTCGGCGATCACATCCACCAGCCGGTCCAGGGCGGCACCGCTGTCGTCGGCGCGGTCGCGGCTGCTGGCCACGGCATCGCCGTCTTGCAGCAGACGCCAGTTCAGGGTGGTGGCGCCGCCCTGGCCGCTGTCGTACAGCACCGCCGTGGCCACCCAATCGGTATCGTAACGGCGGGACGCCTGCAGCAGCGGGCCGTCGAAGCGGCCGCGAACATCGGCGACGGCGACCGTGTCCCGGTCGCGCTGGTCCCACTCGGGTAGCGTCAGGGAAACGCCGCGGCGCGCCGCCGCCGACGTGAGCTTTTCCGCCAGGGGATCACCGGCTGCCACCATGCGGCCCCGGCCGGCCCCCTCCGACACCAGCCATACCAGCACCGGTGGCCGCGCACCGCTCCACACCGGCGCGCCCTGGTCGGACAAATGACGCACCAGCGCGCGGTCGTCGAACACCGCTTCCAGACGCGACGGCGTCCCGCCGTCGTAGGCGTAGCGCATCAACCAGCGCGACGGGTTCTCGAGAGCGCCGTCGACGCCGGGCAGGTCCGCCACCTGGTCACGGCCGGTGAGCCGCCGGATCACCGTCTCCAGGCCTTGCCGCAGCGCCTGCTCACGGGCCTCCGCGCCCCGTGGTTGCTCGCCCTCCAGGGGTACCGACACCTTGCCGGCATCGGCGGCGAACGCGGGGGAAACGCACAGAAACCCGACAATCAGGCCTAACAGCAAGCGATACATCGAACCATTCCGAATCAGAGAACTTCAGGGCGCGACATTATCACTGATATGGCCGGCGCTGGCGAATATCCACTCGCCGGTTCCCCCGCGGGGATGGCGGTTGCTAGAATAGCGCGCCCTCACCTTCCTGGAGCCTGCCATGAGCGAACAAAAACGGCCGCTGACGTACCGCGACGCCGGCGTGGACATCGATGCCGGTAATGACCTGGTCAAGCGCATCGGCCCGATAGCCAAGCGTACCCTTCGCCCGGAAGTGATGGGCGGCCTGGGCGGCTTCGGCGCGCTCTGCGCCCTGCCCGAGGGGTACAAGAACCCGGTCCTGGTGGCCGGTACCGACGGCGTCGGCACCAAGCTGCGCCTGGCCATGGAACACGACCGCCACGACACCGTGGGCATCGACCTGGTGGCGATGTGCGTCAACGACCTGGTGGTGGGCGGCGCGGAACCGCTGTTTTTCCTCGATTACTACGCCACCGGCAAGCTGGATGTGGACACCGCCGCGCGGGTGGTCTCCGGCATCGGTGAAGGTTGTGAGCAGGCCGGTTGCGCCCTGATCGGCGGCGAAACCGCGGAAATGCCCGGCATGTACGAAGGCGAGGATTACGACCTGGCCGGTTTCTGCGTCGGCGTGGTGGAGCGCGACGGCATCATCGACGGCAGCCGGGTGGCACCCGGCGACACCCTCATCGGCCTGGCGGCATCCGGCCCGCATTCCAACGGCTACTCCCTGGTACGGCGCATTCTCGAACAGGCCGATAACACCGACGACCTGGACGGCAAGCCGCTGATGGAGCACCTGCTGGCGCCCACCCGCATCTACGTGAAAAGTCTGCTTGAACTGATCAAGCAGGTGCCGGTGCACGCCCTGGCGCACATCACCGGCGGCGGCCTGCCGGAAAACCTGCCACGGGTGCTGCCCAAGGGCACCCGGGCGGTGATCGATACCCAGTCCTGGCAGTGGCCGCCGGTGTTCCGCTGGCTGCAGGAACAGGGTCAGGTGCCGACCAACGAGATGTACCGCACCTTCAACTGCGGCGTCGGCATGGTGGTGGTGGTGCCGCAAGCACAGGTGGACCAGACCCTGGCACTGCTGGAAGCGGGCGGCGAAACCCCCTTCGTGATCGGCGCTATCCACGCCAGCGACAATGACGAACCCGAAGTGTCCCTGGAAGGCCTGGCGTCATGACCCACCGGCTTGCGGTGCTGATCAGCGGCACCGGCTCCAACCTGCAAGCCATTCTCGACGCCATCGACGCCGGTGACCTGCCCGCCCGGGTCAACCTGGTGCTGAGCAATAAAGCCGGCGCCGCCGGCCTGGCCCGCGCCGAGCGGGCCGGGGTGCCGGCGCAGGCGATTGATCATCGGGGCTTCCCGGACCGCTCCAGTTTCGACCAGGCGATGATCGAGCGCATCGACGCCCACGGTGCCGATACCGTGGTGCTGGCCGGGTTCATGCGCATCCTCAGCCCCGGCTTCGTGCGCCACTACCAGGGCCGGCTGATCAACATCCACCCTTCCCTGCTGCCCAAGTATCCGGGGCTCAACACCCACGCCCGGGCGCTGGAGGCCGGCGACCACGAGCACGGCTGCTCGCTGCATTTCGTCACCGACGAGCTGGACGGCGGCCCGCTGATCGCCCAGGCCCGTTTCCCGGTGGCGGCGAACGATACCGCCGAAACCCTGTCAGAAAAGGTTCAAGCGCAAGAACATCGCTTGTACCCTCAGGTGTTGCGCTGGCGTGCTCAGCAGCGCCTAAAGATGACCGACCAGGGAGTGGAACTGGATGGCGAACGCCTGCCCCCGCAGGGCTTTCAGATGGACACGCACGGCTAGCCTGCTGCTTGCCGGCCTGCTGGCCGCGACCCCGGCTTTGGCGGCATCCCCGGTGGAAAGCTTCGACACCCAATACCGGCTGAAAGCCGCCGGTTTCCCGTTCACGGTGGGCGCGCAACGCACGCTTTCCAAGGCCGGCGGCGAGCGCTGGAAGATGCAAGTGTCGGCCCGCAATTTTCTCGGTGAAATCCGCGAAACCTCGGTGTTCTCCTGGCAGGGCTGCCTGCCCGTGACCCACTACTACGGCTACCATCGGGAAGGCCTGGGCCGGGTCAAGGCGGCGGAGTTACGCATCGCGGACAACCAGGCCACCAGTGAACGCACCGAGCACGAGCCCTATCGCTACGCGGTGGACGAGCCGGCCACCGACAAGATTGCCTTGACCCTGGCGCTGCAATGCCGCCTGGCCCGGGGCGACCGGGACATCACCCTCAATGTCGCCGACGAGCGCGGCGTGGAGAAGCAGCGCTTTCAGGTGGAAGGCCGGGAAACGCTGGAAATTGATGGCGAGGACGTGGCCACCGTGAAGGTGCGACGGCTGCGCGCGGCGGACAGTGAGCGGCAAACCTGGCTGTGGTTCGCTCCCGGCAACGATTACACCCTGGTGCAACTGGTGCAGGAAAACGACGACGGCCGCCATGTGATGAACCTGGAGAGCCTGCCATGAGACCGCTGAGCGCCCTGGCTCTGTTGGTGACGACAAGCCTGTTACCCGTTCTGTCGGCGGCCGCTTCGTTGCCGCCCTTCTCCGCCGAATACCGCATCTACGTCAATAAAATCCCTACCCCGATCAAGGCCGATCTGGTGCTGGAGCCGGCCAACGGCGAGGATCGCTACCACATGCGCTTCGAAGCGCATTCATGGTTGCTCAACAACCTTGAGGAAAGCTGGTTCCACTGGAACGACTGCGCCCCCCGCACCGAACGCTACACCCACGAGTTCAAGGGCTTCGGCAAGCACCGTTACCACGACACCGACTTTAACTGGGAACAGGGCCGGGCGGTGAGCGAATCGGATTCCGGCGAGGAGTCCTTCCCGATTCCCGACCAGGCGCTGGATGAACTGAGCATGCTACTGCGCGCGCGCTGCGTGTTCGCCACCGGTGACAAGGAATACAGCGCCACCAGTGTGTACGGTGACGATATTCGCGAGCATCACTTTATCGTTATCGCCCGGGAAACCATCGACACACCGATGGGCGAACTGAACACCCTGGTGGTGGAAAAGAAACGCGAAGAAGACAAGGAAGAAAGCCGCCGCACCCTGTTCTGGGTGGCCCCGGATGTGGGCTATATGGTGGTCAAGGCGCGCCACATTGAAAGCGCGCTGTTGCACGGTGAGCTGATCATGACCGAATACAACGGCCCCCTGCCGGAATAATCCGGATCAGGTGCGCGGCAGCGTGACGCCGCGCTGGCCCTGATACTTCCCGCCGCGGTCCTTGTAAGAGGTTTCGCACTCTTCATCGGATTCCAGGAACAGCATCTGCGCCACGCCCTCGTGGGCGTAGATGCGCGCGGGCAGATTGGTGGTGTTGGAAAACTCCAGGGTCACATGGCCTTCCCACTCCGGCTCCAGCGGCGTCACGTTGACGATGATGCCGCAACGGGCGTAGGTGGATTTGCCCAGGCAGATGGTCAGCACACTGCGCGGAATCCGGAAGTACTCCACGGTGCGCGCCAGGGCAAAGGAATTAGGCGGAATGGTGCAGTAGTCGCCCTTGATGTCGACGAAGCTCTTCTCGTCGAAATGCTTGGGGTCCACGGTGGCCGAGTGAATATTGGTGAACACCTTGAATTCGTCGGCGCAGCGCACGTCATAGCCGTAGCTGGAGACCCCGTAGGAAATCAGTTTTTCGCCATTGGCATCGGCGCGCACCTGGCCGGCCTGGAACGGCTCGATCATGCCGTGTTCGGTGGCCATGCGGGTGATCCAGCGGTCGGACTTGATGCTCATTGGAATCCTTTATCGGTTGGGCAACCCTAAACCGTGAATGGTACCCGGAATTCAGTGCTGCATCACCACCTTGGGAAACGCACGCCGGCCCTCGCGGGTCAGGGACAGACGCGCCGCCATGCGCCGCGCGGTATCCAGGTACAGGCGGGCCTCGGCGCTGTCCGGGTCCGCCGCCACGGTGGGCGTGCCGCCGTCGGCCTGCTCGCGGATGCGCAGCGACAGCGGCAGCGAGCCCAGCACCGGGGTATCGTAGTCACGGCCCATGCGGTCGGCGCCACCCTGGCCGAACACATGCTCTTCGTGACCGCAGTTGGAGCAGATGTGCACCGCCATGTTCTCGACAATGCCCAGCACGCCGATGTCCACCTTGCGGAACATCTCCACGCCTTTTATCGCGTCCAGCAGCGCGATGTCCTGGGGCGTGGTCACCACCACCGCCCCGGCCACCGGGATCTTCTGAGCCAGGGTCAGCTGAATATCGCCGGTGCCCGGCGGCAGGTCGACGATCAGATAATCCAGATCGTGCCACAGCGTCTGCTGCATCATCTGGGTGAGCGCGCCGCTGGCCTTCGGCCCGCGCCACACCACCGGGGTCTGCTCGGTGACCAGGTAGCCCATGGACATGGTCTGAATGCCGTGCGCCACCACCGGCACGAAGGCGTTGCCATCGCGGGTTTCCGGGCGGGTGCCCTTGGGCAGGCCGAGCATGATCGGCTGGCTGGGCCCGAAGATATCCGCGTCCAGCAGCCCCACCTTGGCGCCCTCCGCGTGCAACGCCAGCGCCAGGTTCACGGCGGTGGTGGATTTGCCCACCCCACCCTTGCCGGAGGCCACCGCGATCACATTGGCCGCCTGCTGCATGGCCGGCATATCGTGCTGGGCCCGGTGCGGTTTAATACGCACCGACAAGTCCAGCGCCAGCTCATGGCCTTCCAGCAGCGGGTTGACCCGTTCCTCGATCTCCCGGCGCAGCGCCGGCAATCGCGAGGCGCAGGGGTATCCGGGATGCACCGCCAGACGCAAGCGCCCTTCCTGTTCCTCGATTTCCGTCACGATGCCGGCGGAAATCAGGTCGACGCCGAGTTCCTCGGGGACGATTTCACCCAGGGACTGTCTAACCGCCTGCTCAATACGCGTCATGGTACCTCCTGCAACTCAGGAGGGGATGATAGAGTTAGCGCAGTCCACAACCAAGGCCCGTACGCACTTAATCACAAGGAGTACCCCCCATGAGGAAGACCGCCCACCTTTTGACCGGCCTGCTGGCCGCGCTGGTCCTCACCGCCTGCGGCGGCAACAACGGCCAGCCGATCGCGGAGCGCGATACCGTCAGCGTCTCCGGCGAGGGCACCGTCAAGGCGCGCCCGGACATCTTTAACCTGGTGGCCGTGGCCCGCGCGCGCGGCGACGATGTCGCCGCCATGAAGGACGAGGTGGACCGGCAGGTGCAGGCGATGCTGGATCTGGCCGAGCAACTGCAAATCGACGACAAGCACATCACCGCCAGCGACATTCAGATCGCTCCGGAATGGGAATATCAGCCGGAACGCAAGCTGATCGGCCATCAGGTGAGCCGTGAAGTGAGCTTCCGCACCTCCGGCGTGGAGCGCTACGCGGAGCTGGCGGATGGCCTCGCTGGCCTGGGGCTCAAGGAAGTGCGTCCGGGCGGCAGTGAAATCAGCAACGCCGACGAGCTGGCCAACCAGGCCCTGGAAAAGGCGGTGCGCGCCGCCCGTGAAAAAGCCGGGATCCTGGCCCGGGCCGCCGGCCGCGAGCTGGGCGAGGCGATGCAGATCAACGCCCAGGGCTATAACGTCCCCGGGCCGGTGCCGATGCGCGCCGCCATGGCCAAGGAAGACGCCTCGCAGAGCTACCGCCCCGGCGAGCAGGACGTGACCGCCAGCGTTCAGATCACCTTCCAACTGAACTGATCACCGATGGGCCCGCTAGGCTTTGTTTCCGCCGCCGGACTGCGCGCCTACCTCGCCGCGGGCCGGGCCGCCGGCGTGAACATCGCCGGCGCGCTGACGGCGGCGGGCATCGACCCTCGGGTGCTGGATCTGCCGGACCTTCATGTGCCGGGCGATCGCTTCGAAGCCCTGATCAGAGAACTGGCCGAGCGCAGCGGTGACCCGCTGTTCGGCCTGCACGCCAGTGAATGTCTTCCCCCGGGCGTGTTCAACGTGCTCGGCTATATCGCTCTGAGCGCCAGCACACTGCTGGAGGCCCTGGCCAAGGTGGCACGCTACGAGAAACGGGTCGGCGACCTGGGCAGCGTGGAGACGCAATTGCGCGGCAATGAGTCGCGCATACTCTGGCACTGCCGCTTCCCACGCCAGCCGGTGCGCCGCCATCTGATGGAGGCGGTCTTCGCCGGCTGGCTCGGCTACACCCGCTGGCTCGCCGAGGACCCGGCGCTCACCCCGGAACGGGTCTGGTTCGAGCACGCCGGCCCCGACGATCCCCGGCAGGCCCGGGAATACCAGCGCCTTTTCGGCTGCCCGGTGGCCTTCAACCAGCCCTACTCCGCGCTGATCGGCGACCGCGATATGCTCGCGCGCCCGCCGCGCCGGCCCGAAGCCCACCAACTGGGGCCCCTGGAAGAGCACGCCGCCCGGCACCTGGAAACCCTGGGCATCGCCACCAGCCTGTCGTTGCGCGTCCGTCATTACCTGCAGGCGGCGCTGGGCGGCCCGCTCCCCGACCGGGACCAGGTGGCACACGCCATGCGTTTGAACACCCGCACCCTGCATCGGCATCTGGTCGCGGAAGGCACCGGCTGGCGGCAAATCCTCGACAGCGTGCGCCTGGAGCGCGCCAAGACCCGTCTGCTGGAAAGTCGCTGCCCGCAGGCGGAAATCGCCGCGGACCTGGGCTACGCCGATATCCGCTGCTTCCAGCGCAGCTTCAAGCGCCATACCGGCGTCACACCCGGGCAGTACCGTCGCGGTGTGGACAGCCACGGCGAATAACCACAATATTTACATTACCTGATGGCAATATTACGCCTTTGTCGGACAATCCAGGCATCAGGGGCCGGGCCGGCGAGGCTAGACTCGGGGACAACGATAAAAACAGTATTCGCCAGGGAGAACCGCATGAAACGCACGCTCAAGCAGCTTGAGCGCGCTATCGCGCAAGCCAGCAGCTACGACGAATGGTGCCGTGCCAGCCGTGAATACGACCGGCTCGGCGGCGCCGACGAGTGGAAGGACATCGACCGCTCGCCCCACTACGATTACGAACTGATCCGTAACCGCCTGTGGCAGATCCGCCAGGCCCGCGAGCGCAACGACGTCAACAAACTGGTCTTTCACCTCCATGAAGGTCTGCACGGCAACCTGGGTAATATCTCCAACCCGGCCCTGTACGGCCACAGCCGTATCGGCACCAAACGGCTGATCGAGCGCTACCTGGAAGAAGTCTGCACCGCCCTCGATTACCTTTGCGACGGAGACTTCGCCGAATTCAGTCTCAAACAGAAGCTGGATTTCTTTGAAACCACCGGGCAGGCCTTCGGCCAGAGTTGTCTGATGTTTTCCGGCGGCGCGGCACTCGGTCTGTTCCATATCGGCGTGGCGAAAACGCTTTGGGAACAGGGTTTGCTGCCCTCGGTGATTTCCGGCTCCAGTGCCGGCAGCATCGTCGCCGCCGTGGTCGGCACCCACGACGACGACGAGTTGGCCGCCAAGCTGGAACCGGAGAACATCTACCTGGAGGCCTTCAAGGCGATTGGCTGGAAAGGCTTGCTGCGCGGCACCCCGGTGCTCGACGGCGACCACCTGGAAGCCTGCCTGGAAGAGAACATCAAGGACCTGACGTTCGAAGAGGCGTACCGGAAAACCGGCCGCGAGATCAATATCACCGTCAGCCCCTATGACCGTAACCAACACAGCCGTCTGCTCAACTGGCGCACCTCACCGAACGTGCTGATCCGCAAAGCGGCGCTGGCCAGTTGCGCGATCCCCGGTATCTATCCGCCGGTCAGCCTGTGGGCCAAGAATCTCGACGGTGAACGGGTGCCCTACATCCCCGGCCGCAAGTTCGTTGACGGTTCGATTCAGGATGATCTGCCAATCCGGCGCCTGTCGCGGCTGTTCGGCGTCAACCATTCCATCGTCAGCCAGACCAACCCCCACGTGGTGCCCTTCCTGCCGCGCAGCGAAAGCACCAGCTCCAGCCTCAGCACGCTCAGCGACTGGGCGATCCGCAATGTGTCCATGAATCTGCACTACGCCCTGGAGCTGGTGCGCCGCCGGGTACAGTCCAACGACCTCGGCCTGGTGGTGGACAAAGCGCAAACCGTGGTCAAGCAGCGCTACATCGGCGACATCAACCTGATTCCGCCTCGTCAGCCGCGCAACGCCCTGCGCGTGCTCAGCAATCCGTCGCTGGAAGACGTGCGCGCCTTCATCCGCGCCGGGGAACAAACCACCTGGCCCAAGCTGGCGATGATCGACAACACCACCCGCATCAGCCGCACCTTCCGCGCCTGCCGCGAGCGTCTCGACCGCCTGGAAGAACGCACCCTCAACCGACTCAGCGTGGCCGCCAACGGCTGACCGGCACCCCGCGCCGCGGGGTGCTATTTGCTTAGCGCGATTGATTCTGACCGGCCCCCTTTAAAGGGCGGCCGGAAGCCTCTATGTTCTTAACAACATCGCATTCGTACTGAGACCAGGAGACATACCCATGGCACTGCAACTCGGCGATACCGCCCCGGATTTCAAACAGGATTCCACCGACGGCCCGATCTCATTCCACGACTGGGCCGGCGACAGCTGGGTGGTGCTGTTCTCCCACCCGAAGGATTTCACCCCGGTGTGCACCACCGAGCTGGGCGAAGTGGCCCGCCTCAAGCCTGAATTCGACAAGCGCAACGCCAAGGTCATCGGCCTGTCCGTGGATCCCCTGGAGGACCACAATGCCTGGTGCGGCGACATCGAGGAAACCCAGGGCTCGGCGCTGAACTTCCCGCTGCTGGCCGACGCGGACCGCTCCGTGAGCCAGGCCTACGGCATGATTCATCCCAACGCCGACAACACCCTCACGGTGCGCAGCGTGTTCGTGATCGACCCCAACAAGAAAATCCGCCTGACCATCACCTACCCGGCCAGCACCGGCCGTAACTTCGATGAGATCCTGCGGGTGATCGACAGCCTGCAGCTCACCGACGGCTACAAAGTGGCCACCCCGGTGAACTGGAAAGACGGCCAGGACGTGATCATCGTGCCCTCGCTGGACAATGAGGCCGCCGCCAAGCTGTTCCCGGAAGGCTGGGACGAGAAGAAGCCGTACCTGCGGATGGTGAAGCAGCCCAAGAAAAGCTGACGCTCTCAACCCTCGCAGCCAAGGTCTCTGGGATCCCGCCGGGCGGCCTCGCCGCCCTTTCGCGGGCAGGGCCCGCTCCCACATTGTGCGGAAGCGGCTGGACAGGGCGCGGGAATCCCGGTGTAATAGCCGCCGTTCGCGGGTGTAGTTCAATGGTAGAACGGCAGCTTCCCAAGCTGCATACGAGGGTTCGATTCCCTTCACCCGCTCCAGACACAGAAAGGGCCGCCTAGCGCGGCCTTTTTTATGCCTGGAGCCGCTTGCCCGCGAAAGGAAGCGGAGTTGTGCGAGCGGGCCCTGCCCGCGAAAGGGAGCAAAGCTCCCGGCAGGATCCCAGAGACCTCTCTAACGGCAGCTTAAACAGCGTCTCCAGCACCCTGCCGGCCGGCTACAGCCGGCCTTTCGCTTGCAAGGCAAGCTCCCACAGAAACTCCGGTTTCGTAGGGTGTTCCTGAGCGCTGAATCAATAGCGTTCAAGCATTGCTGTTCCGGCTTACATGGATTTAATCCCTGGCCGACAGAGCCCCCTCCCCCGATTGTTGGAGACTGGCCACTTCCGTTTATTGATGGGAGGGGACAAGGATGTCTCGTGCAATTTTTCTGTTCGTACTCGCCACGGTGCTGGCCTTCGGCGTGGTGGTGGCCAGCGTCGGACACGGGCGCACCGTGCCGGCGCTGACCCAGGCCCGGGTCTATCAGGGCGAGGCGGACCTTTCCCGCTACTGGGTCAGCGAGAAGTTCGACGGCGTGCGCGCCTACTGGGACGGCGACGATCTGATTTCCCGCCACGGCAACCGCTTCGATGTGCCGGCGACGTTCACCCGGGGTTTCCCGGAGCAGCCCCTGGACGGCGAACTGTGGATGGGGCGTGGCACCTTCAGCCGGATGGTGGGCTTGATCAATCGCCACGACACCGGGCCGGAGCACTGGCGGGATGTCTATTACATGGTGTTCGACCTGCCCCGGGCGGCGGGCCCCTTCGATGACCGCCTTCGAACCCTGCGCCGGTTACTCAAGAACCATGACAATCCGCACTTGCGTCTGGTGCGCCAGCTCAAGGTCCCGGACCGGGCGGCACTGAACCGCCGTCTGGAAAAAGTGATCGAAGCCGGCGGCGAAGGGTTAATGCTGCACCGGGGCGACGCGTCCTACCGGAGTTACCGGTCAACGGATCTGCTCAAGGTAAAGCCCTACCAGGATGCCGAGGCACGAGTGGTGGCGCATTTGCCCGGCGAGGGGCGACTGGAGGGAAAAATGGGCGCACTGCTGCTGGAAACCGACGGCGGCCAGCATTTTCGTCTGGGCACCGGGTTCAGTGACGCCCAGCGGGCGGACCCGCCGCCCATAGGCAGCCTGGTGACCTACAAGTTCTACGGGCGCACCCGCCATGGTCTTCCGCGCTTCCCCAGCTTTCTACGGGTGCGGCGGGAGGGGCCGGGCTTTATTCGCTGAGGGTTGCAGGACGGCGCCGGCTGGGCGATAAGTAGCACACCGAAACAAGGAGTGCGCGCTATGCCCAGCGCTTTTATCACCGGTGCCCGGGGTTTTCTGGGCGGCCACATCACCCGACAGTTGCTCGACGCTGGCTGGGAGGTGACCGCGCTGCTGCGCCCCGGCAGCGACGGCACGGCGCTGTCCGCCCTCGGGGCCAAAGTGGTGGAGGCACCGATGGACAACGCCACGGAAGTCACCCTGGTGATGCCGCCGGCGGTGGACGCGGTGTTCCATGTGGCGGGCAATACCAGCCTTTGGCGCCACCTGAACCAGCGCCAGTACCAGGACAACGTGATGGGGACCCGGGCGTTGATCACCGCCGCGCTGCGCAACCAGGCCGGGCGCTTTATTCATACCTCGTCGATTTCCGCCTGGGGCATCCAGGACGAGGCCATCGACGAGGCGTCACCGTCCAACGCCGCCGATGACTGGATCGGCTATAACCGCACCAAGTACCTGGCCGAGGAAGAGATCCGGCACGGTATGCAGCACGGTCTCGACGCGGTGATTCTGAACCCCTGCGGGATTATCGGCGCCGGTGACACCCACAACTGGTCGCAGATGATCACGTTGATCGAGCAGCGCAAACTGCCCGGCGTGCCGCCCGGCGGCGGTAACTTTTGCGCGGTGGAGGAAGTGGCGCGGGCCCACCTGACGGCGGTGGAAAAAGGGGTACGCGGCGAGAACTATATTCTTGCCGGCGTTGAGGCCAGCTTCCTGGAACTGGCCAACACCATCGGCCGGCTGCTCGACCGGCCCACGCCCCGCAAGCCGATGCCGGTCTGGCTGCTGCGGCTGGCCGGGCAGGTCTACGCCGTCGGCGGGTTATTCACCCGGCAGGAACCGCGCCTGACTCCGGAGAAGGTGGCGCTGGTCACCAGCCGGGTTCATGCGGATGGCAGCAAAGCGGTGCAGGAGTTGGGGTTCGACGCCACGGTGCCGCTGGAAACCATGCTGCGACGTTGCATCGACTGGATGCGCGAGACCGGGCGCCTTTAGGTCGACCCGGCGCCGTCAGCGCAGCGCCCGGTAGACGCGAAAGCGATTGGTCTCGCTCACCACTTGCACGTGCCGGAAGGCGGCGTCGAGCCACTGCACATAGGGCAGCTCGCGGTTCGCCACCATCCAGAATTCACCGTCTTCCTCGAGATAACGCGGCGCCTGTTCGATCAGGCGGCGGGTGATCGACATGGTGCGGTCGCGGCCGTCGTGAAACGGCGGGTTGGTCACCAGGTTCTGGTAACGCCCCTCCACGCTGCCGTAGAGATCCCCTCCCACCACTTTGCCTTGCAGATGGTTCCGATTGAGGGTGCTGCAAGCGGCCGCCACCGCGGTGGCGCTCACATCGGTGCCGGTGACGTTACAGCCGGCGTGGGCGAGCGCGGCGCTGATCACCCCGCACCCGCAGCCCATGTCCAACGCCTTGCCGCGCGGCGCCGCGTCGGCGAGCGCCTGCAGCAACAGGGCGGTGCCCTCGTCCAGGCGGCCGTGGCTGAACACCCCCGGGTAGCTGATCACGTCGAGATCGTCGACGCGCACCACGCTTTCCACCTGCTCCAGGGACAGCGCCGGCCCCGGCCGCAAGGCGCCGCGATAGACTTTGCAGTGGCGCGCGCTGTCCACCAGGGTCACCGCGTCGGCGTGCCGGGACAACCGCGTCACACCGCCTCGGATACCGCCCTTGGCCGGCCCCACCAGCCACACCTCCAGCGGCTTTTCCACGCTGCCGGCAAGTCCGCGCAGTAGCAGTTCCAAACGTTCCGATGATTTCGGTAGCGGCAGGATCACCAGATCGGTGTCCTCCGGGAGGGTGGGCAAAGGCGCCCACTGATGGGCTCCGACGGTGTAGTCGTCGGCGTGCAGATAGACCTGTTCGGCGGGCAAATCGGCCAGCTCCGGGTCGTTGGCGTCGACCACCAGAACCCGCCGTCCGGCCAGGCTCTCTTCCTGTCGCCACAATAACCGTGTGCTGTTTTCCATCGCTTGGCGCCTCGGCAAAGCGGGCAGTATAAACAAACCGGGGCGCGGGGGATAAATCCGGCCTTCACGGCGCGTTTGAAGTTTTACATAAACACCACGCGCCGGGTGCTTCCCTACCGCTAGAATGCGCGAATCAGATGATGTTGTGGAGGCAAAGGATGGTCCGTTCCGCAGTTCTGGCTATGGGTATTTTAGTGGCGTCCCTGGCCTGCGCCGACAACAGCGACAGTGCGTTTGAAGAAGCGCTGCACGCCGCCCGCAATGACGATTGGACAGGTCTGGCCGAGGCACAGAAGCGCTTGTCCGACGATCACCCGCTGCAGGCTTACCTGGATTTCCACCGGCTGCGCGCCGCCCTGCCCGAGCTGTCTCCGCAGCGGGTAGTGGAATACGGCGAGCGCTACCCGGATTCCCCTCTGCCCGACGATATTCGCCAGCACGCCCTGGTGGCCTATGCCCGGGAATCACGCTGGCGCGATGTGCTGAAGGTCTACGACCGGGCGCCACGGAGCACCGAGCTGCGCTGCCATTACCTGCGCGCCCAGTGGGAAACCGGTGACAAAGGCGTGCTGCCCCAGGTTCGCGAGCTCTGGCTGTCCGGCAGCTCAAGACCGTCCAGTTGCGACCCGCTGTTCGAAGCCGCCCGGGACCAGGGCGTGATCGGCGAACAGGAAATCTGGGAGCGTCTGCTGCTCGCCTTCGATCAGGGCGCCACCGGCCTGATGAGCTATCTGACCGACATGCAGAGCGGTGCCGATGCCACCGCCGGCGAGTGGCTGGGCCGTCTGCATCGGGATCCGGAACGGCTGCGCGAGCTGCCCGAAGGCATCCGTGGTGACCGCCGTGAACAGCTGCTCAGCGCCGCCCTGCGCCGTCTCGCTTACACCGACACGGTGCGCGCTCGGGAACTGTTTGAACAGGAAAGCGCCAACCTGGGCCTCAAGGACCCGGCCCTGCGCGAGCGCGCCGCGGAACGCATCGCCTGGTACTCCACCATTCGCGGCGTCGAAGAGAACCGTCAGTGGCTGGACGGCTGGCTGGCGAACAACGGCAGCGCCGACACCCTGGACCAGCGCGCCCGGCGCAGTGTGATCGAACAGCGCTGGGACGAGCTGCCGGACTGGGTGGCCCGCCTGCCGGCGGCGATGCGCGACGACAGCCGCTGGCAGTACTGGCTGGGCCGCGCCGCCGAGGAGAACGGCGATGATGAAAACGCGCAAGCGCACTGGGGCCGGGCCGCCGAACAACGTAATTTCTATGGCTTCCTGGCCGCCGAACGGTTGGGTCAGGCGCCGCGTTTCAGCAACGCGTCGCCGGCCAGCGACGACAGTGCCCTGACCCAACCGGGCCTGGCGCGGGTGGCGCTGCTGCGGGATATCGACGAGCCGCAACTGGCCTGGGACGAGTGGAACTGGATGCTTTGGCACAGCAGCGAGGGGCAGCGCCGCAAACTGGCACAGCACGCCTTGCAGCAAGGCTGGTATGACCTGGTGGTACAGGCGTCGATCCAGGCCCGCGCCTGGAACGTGCTGGCCTGGCGCTTCCCGGCCGCGCACCGGGACCTGTTCGTGGAGGCCGCCCGGCGCCACGATCTGGACCCCTGGCTCACCATGGCGGTGGCTCGCCGCGAAAGCGCCTTCTACCCCCACGCCCGTTCCCCGGTGGGCGCTCAGGGGTTGATGCAACTCATGCCGGGCACCGCCCGCAAAGTCGCGCTCGATGCCGGCCAGACCCCGCCCGGTACCCGCCAGGTGATGGACCCGGAGATCAACGTGGCCCTGGGCACGCGTTATCTGGCGGAGTTGCTGGAGCGCTTCAACGGTAACCGGATCCTGGCGCTGGCGGCCTACAACGCCGGCCCGCATCGGGTGGACGACTGGCTCGCCGAGGAAGAGGAAGCGGTGCCGGCGGACGTGTGGATCGAGTCGATTCCCTTCTATGAAACCCGGGAATACGTCCAGGCGGTGCTCACCTACCGGGTGCTGTTCCAGGGCTTGCACGGCAACCGGCAAGAACTGGTGCTGCTGCGGCCCGACGAGCGCGGCACGACCTACTCCGTGGCAATGATGGATTAGCGCCGGCTCAGTCGAGCTGACGAATGTGATAATCCAGGCGCCCCCGGCGCAACAGGGGCGCCAGCCGGGCGTCCTGCTGCAGGCGGCGGCGCAAATGCACGCTGCGCGCCGGGTCGCGGGTGAAGGCCACCACCGCGTTGTGGCAGTCGCCGCAGGATAACCGGAAGCGGCTGCTCCAGCCTTTCATGGTGTGCTGATCGGCGGCGTGGCTTAGCCGGTATTCGGTGAAATCACCGAAATTCATCACCAGGGTGCCGCGCTCGCTGACGTGACGGGCCAGCGTCCGCACCCAGGCCCGGTCGGCGGGCACCGCCCGGCTGACCTGCTCGTTGTCGGGGGCGAACAGGTCTTCGATGATGAGATCGAACGGCTCGCCATCGTACGCATTCAGCCAGGCCACCGCGTCGCCGAGCACGGTCTGCTCACCCTCGCCGACCACCGAAAATACCTCGCGGGCCACCGCCAGGTGGTGCGGGTCCAGCTCCACCGCGATCAGCTTGTCCGGGGCCAGCAACTCGCGGATCGCCGGCAGCAGGGTACCACCGCCCAACCCCAGAATCAGAACCCGCCGAAAGCGGTCCGGCTCACTGAGCAGCGCCGGCAACCAGAGCAGGTCCCAGACGCTGCCGGTGACCAGCCGCTTGGGGTGGAACTCGGAGTGCTGCACGCCGTTGGCGAACAGCCGCATCCGGTCGCCCCGCCGGTGCACCTGGTACAGCACACCGTCTTCCTGACGTTGCCAGACCACCGCCATCAGGCGTCGACACCCAGGCTCACCCCGGTCACGTCGCTGTCGGTACCGGGGTCGCCCAGCCGCACCCGCTCCTCGGGCAGGCCGTGCTCTTCAATCAGCTGGTCACGGGCCTGCCGGGCCCGCCCCCGGGCCAGCGCCAGAAGGGTCCCGTCGTCCACATCGGCGGCCGCCTGTTCCAGCGTCCGTCGCCAGGCTTCCCGCGCGCGATCCGCGTCGCTGCCGCCTTCCAGGGTGTCCCGGTCGCGGTCCAAACGGTCCTCATAGGTGTCGAGGATACGCTCGCGCCAGTCTTCGCCGGTGAGCGCGGTATCCAGGCCCGGCCAGTCGCCGCCCAGGTCGTCGACCACGTCCGCTTCGCCGAGCGCGCGCCGGTCGCGCTCGCTGGCCTGCCCGGTGAGCACCACGGTCAGGTTGTCCCGCTCCTTGAGAATATCCGCCAGGCGGGCCACTTTATCGCGCGTCTCGCCGGTGGGCCGGTCGTCGCCGGCCCGGAAGGGCAGATATTGCAGATCGCCGTCGCCGCCGCCGGCCAGGCTGGCGAGCATGGAGAACGGCGCGGTGGCCGCTTTCACCAGCACATTGCGGATCACCCGCAGCACCACGCCGCCGGCGCTGAAGCCCGGGTCGTTGAGATCACCGGAGATGGTGATCGGCAGGCGGATCATGCCGGAACTGTCACGCAGCACCGACAGGCCCAGCTTCACCGGCGCGTCCAGGGCCTGCTCGCTGTCCACCCGCTCACCCAGGTAGAACTTGTCGGCGGCGATCTTGGTGGTGCTGTCGAGCCGGCCGTCCTCGATCGACACTTCGGTGTCCACATCCAGACGACCGCGCTCCACCCCGAAGCCCAGATAACGGGTCGTAAACGGGGTCAGTGTTTCCATGCCGTAGCCGTCCAGCTGGCCGGTGAGGTCCAGGTACAACGGGTCCACCGCCAGATCGCCCTGGGCGCGCAGACGGGCCTGACCGTTGACCCGCCCCGACGTCTCCAGACGGGCGCGTCCGGAGCCGGTGTCGAAGTTCTCCATGACACCACTCCATTGCTCCAGGGAAACGTCGAAATCCGGGGTCAGGGTGTTGTCCCGGTGCGCCAGCCGGGATGCTTCCACCGACACCCGCCCGAGTATCACCCGCCAGCCCGGACCGCTGCTCTCACTGTCGTCGTCGCCGGCAAGACGGGTGATCAAGCCTCGGCCCTGCTCGTCCAGAAGATGGCGAAAATCAATACCACGGCCGGCCAGCCCGTCCACGGTTACCCGGCGGTCGGCGGTTTCGACACTCAGACCGTCAGCCGACAAACGGCTCACTTTGAGTGTCTCACGCCCGTTTTCACGGATATCGGTGTCGGCCAGGCTGGCGCGGCCGGTGATCGTCACGTCCGGCGTGTCGCCGGTGACGGAGAGCGCCAGATCGCCGCTGGCGCTGCCCCGCTCAATGGTCAACGGCACCGCGTTGGCGAGCCAGGGGGACAGCGTGGTCAGCGGCAGGCCCTCCAGCGACAGGTCGGCGGACACCTTCAGCGGGGCCAGCTGCCCGGTGCCGGAGTGCGACAGGCGGCCGCTTTCCGCCAGCACCGCACTGCCCTCCCACTGCCAGTTGACGCTGTCCTCGACCCGGAAATCGGTCAGCGTGAGCGCGCCTTCACTGAGCGTCACCTCAACCGGGTCGGCCAACGTCTCATCGCGGAACACCACGCCGCCGTTTTCGACTGTGAACTGATCCAGGGTGACGGCCCAGGCCTCGCCTTCGCGGATGCGCTCGGCGGATTGTTCCGCCTCCTCGCGCACCTTCTCCCGGGTTTCCCGGGCCTGGTCCGGATCGGACGGTAAAAACAACGTGGCCAGGTCCAACCCATCGCGGGTCAGCACCGCCCGCATCGCCGGCTCGGTCAGTGTCACTTCCGGCACGCTGACACGGCGCTGGGTCAGATCCAGGCTGACGCCGTCCACCTTGAGGGTGGGCACCACAAAGCTGGGCGCCTCGTTCCCATCGCGAACGATGCGCAGCTGGTCGAGTTGGAAACGGCCGTTGTCCACGGTCAGGCCTTCGCCATCACCGGTGCCGTAGCGGTAATCCGCCGCCAGCCCGAGCATGCCGGACGGCACCTGGAACGGGAAATGCGGCTCCAGCAAACGGGTGAAGGCGGCCACGTCCACCTTGTCCATTTGCAAGCGGCCCTCCACGATCAGCGGCTCGAACACAAAGCGGCCCCGCCAATCCAGGGTGCCGCCGTCGGGGCCTTCCACGTGCATCTCATAAAGGTTGTCTTCTTCACCCACGCCCCGGGTGGTGAGGTCATCAATGCTGAACGCCACCGGCAGGCTCAGCGAGCTGGGCTCGCTGCCGGAGGCGTCGTTCAGCGTGACACGGCCCTCGGACAGACGCAGATGGCTGATGGTGAACGCCGGCGGGCCG
Source organism: Alcanivorax sp. (assembly GCA_017794945.1). Taxonomy (GTDB): domain Bacteria; phylum Pseudomonadota; class Gammaproteobacteria; order Pseudomonadales; family Alcanivoracaceae; genus Alloalcanivorax. The sequence continues at coordinate 2,865,405 of CP051239.1, read as the reverse complement.
GAGCTTTCGTCATCCGGAGCGGGCTCGGCGCCGTCTTCCCCGTCGCTTTCGCGCAGGCGGGTGACGATGTCGTCCAGGTTGAGGGCGCCGTTCTCGCCCCGGCGCAGGCGGACCTCCAGGCCGGCCAGGTCCACATCGCTGACCCAGGGGCGCCAGTGGAACAGCGAGGCCCAGAAGGAGGTGTTCACGTACAGGCGGTCAAAGCGGGCCAGGAAGTCGGTGTCCGGATCCGCGATCCGGAACTGTTCCGCGGTGGCCGACAGCGTCAGGGGGTTGAACCGCAGTTCTTCCACGGTGACGTCCCGCCCCAGCAAACCGGACAATCGCTGCTCGATCTCGCCCCGCGCCCAGCCGGGCAGAATCAAAAACACCGTCAGCGCGTATAACACATACAACAGGGCCAGAATCGCCAGAATCCGGGCGCCCCAACCCCGCGAGCGCCACCATTGTATCGGTGTGTCCATGTCGTCGTTCCCTCCACCCGGTTGCGCAAGCGCAAAGTCTAGCATTAACGCCGTGAACAGGTCGCCCCGGCGGCCATTGCGCCGCCGGCGGCAAGGTTCACACTCAGCCTTTTCCAAGGAGGCCGCCATGAGCGACAACTACTTACTCAAGATTTACCAGAAAGCGGCGAAACTGCCCCGCGGCCGTCAGCTTTTTTCCCTCATGTTCAGCCGCAAGGCGCCCTATTTCGGCACCGTGAAACCGCTGATCGCGGAGCTACGCCCGGATTACTGCAAAGTCACGTTCAAAAAGCGCAGAGCAGTGGAGAACCATATCGGCACGGTGCATGTGATTGCGATCTGCAACGCCCTGGAAGCCGCCATGGGCGCGCTGGCGGAAGCGTCGATTCCCAAGCACCTGCGCTGGATTCCCAAGGGCATGGATGTGCGCTATACCGCCAAGGCCACCTCGGACATCACCGCGGTTGCCGAGGTCGCCCCCGGTGCCTGGGAAAACGGCCCCGAGTTACCGGTGACGGTGACCGCGTACCGCGACGATGGCACCGTGGTGGTGGAAGGCACCATCCACCTGTGGGTCACCGAGAAACCCGCCCGCGAATAAAGTCGGCGGCCCGGTCCGCGGTGGCGACCAGATTCGCCCGCGGCTCAATGCCGCTGCGTTTGCGCGGCGTGAGATCGTGATCGCCGTCGGGCACCCAATGCAAGGTTACCCGGGGCGGCAGGTTGTAACCGGCCACTTCCGGGGGCTTGCCGAACGGGTCCCGCTCCCCCTGGCAAATCAGCACCGGCGCCGTCAGCGCCGGGAAATGATCCAGCCGGGTCTTTTCCGGTTTGCCGGGGAGATGGAAGGGGTAGCCAAACACCACGCAACCGTTCGGGGCGGTTTCCGGATCCGCCGCCAGCATGGTCGCCATGCGCCCGCCCATGGATTTGCCGCCCACCCAGACCGGGCCCGGCGCGCTCCGGCGCACCTCGTCCAGGACCGCCTGGAAACACGCCATCAGCCGGGGGGCGCGATCCGGGGGCGCCTTGATGCCTTCCTCGCGGCGCCGGGCCATGTACGCGAATTCAAAGCGCACCACCTCGATGCCGCGCTCCGCCAACAGGGACGCCATTGTCGCCATGAACGGGCTGTCCATGGGCGCGCCGGCACCGTGGGCCAGCACCAGGGTGGCGATGGGCGTGGCGGGGGCGCGGTTCCAGAGTCGTTCCGCCATCGCCGCTCAGGCCTGCAGCCGCGCGGCGATACGCCGCGTCACCAAGCGTGGGGAAAGCTTGCCGAGCCAGACCATAAGCGCATTGCGGAAGCCGGGGATGACGATGGCGCGGTGGCGTCCGGCGAGCGCTTTGCGCACCACCGTGGCGGCGTCCATGGTGCCGGCCTTGAACAGCAGCGTGTCGGTCATATTCGCCTCGCGGGCGAACTCCGACGCCGTGGCGCCCGGGCACAACGCGCTCACCGAGACGCCCTGCCCGCGCAACTCTTCGTGCAGGGCCTCGCTGAACGACAATACGAACGCCTTGGTGGCGTAGTAAATCGCCATATTGGGCCCCGCCTGGAAAGCGGCGGTGGACGCCACATTGATGATAAAGGCCCGCCGTGCCCGCGTGAGCTGTGGCACCAGCCGCCAGGTGAGGTCGACCAGGGCGGTCACATTCAGCTGGATCATGTTGAGCTGGCGTTCCAGGGACAGGTCCTGGAAGCGCCCCCGATCACCGAAACCGGCATTGTTGATCAACCCGCTGACGCGGATGCCCTGCTGGTCGAGTTCCGCGGCCAGCGTTGCGGCCGCTTTCTCCTCGGTAAGATCGCACCGCAGGCTGACCACCTGAATTCTGAACGAGGCTTCCAGGGTCTCCGCCAATTCGCGAAGGCGCTCCACGCGCCGCGCGGCCAGCACCAGATTGTGGCCCTCGGCCGCCAATTGCCGCGCGAAAGCCTCGCCGATACCGGCGCTGGCGCCGGTGATCAGAATCGCATCCATGGTGTGCACTCCTTTGTGCGGTTAATCCGGAGCCACAATGTGGCCGATCCCGTCCGCCCTGTAAACGCGGGCACGGTCAGGCCTCCCAGAGGTGCATCTGGCCGGCGAGACCGGGCGGCCTGAACGCGCTGCTGTCCAGGGTGAAACTCTCCCTGGGAGCGAGGCCGTGGCGCTGGCAGGCCACCTGGAAACGCCGCGCCAGCAGTTCCGCCATCGGCCCCTGGCCGCGCTGCCGGTGGTGCCAGCGGCTGTCGTAACTGGCGCCGCCGTGCATTTCCTTCAGGGCCGACATCACCCGTTCGGCCCGTTCCGGATAATGCCGCTGCAGCCATTCCTCCCACAGCGGCCCCAATTCATGGGGCAGGCGCAGGGTCACATAGCCGGCACTCCGTGCGCCGGCCGCCGCCACCTGCTCGACGATATCCTCCAGTTCCTGGTCGTTGATGAACGGAATTAACGGTGCCACCAGCACCGTCACCGGCACCCCGGCGCGGGCCAGCTCGCGCACCGTTTTCAACCGCTCACGCCCGCCGCTGGCGCGCGGCTCCAGCTGGTTCTTGAGGCGGTTGTCCAGAGTGGTCACCGAGACCGCCACCGAGGCCCGGCCCTCGACCGCCATCGGCGCGATCAGATCCAGGTCGCGCAGCACCAGCGCGCTTTTGGTGATCAGGCTGAAGGGATGCCGGCATTCCGCCAGCACCTGCAGTATCTCGCGGGTTATAAGCCGCTCGCGCTCCACCGGCTGGTAGGGGTCGGTGGCGGTGCCGATCACCAGCGGCCGGCAGCGATAGCCCGGTTTGCGCAGGGTATCGCGCAGCACCTCGGCGGCGTTGTCCTTACAGAAAATCTCGGCCTCGAAGTCCTGCCCCGGAGAGAGGTCCACATAGGCGTGGTTGGGGCGGGCGAAGCAGTAGACGCAGCCGTGCTCACAGCCCCGGTAAGGGTTGATGCTGCTGTCGAAGTGCAGATCCGGGCTCTGGTTGTGGGTAATAATCGACCTGGCCTGCTCCCGGTGGTAGCGGGTGGGCCGGGCGGTGTCCGCCTCGTCGCTGACCACGGTGGTGGTCTGAAAACGGCCGGGGAGCCGGCTGAGGGTGCCGCGGTTGGATGCGCTGGTGGCCATGTTGCCTCCATATACTGACCATATGGACAGCATTATGGCAGCCGGCCGGGGAACCGCAACAGCGGATTAGCCAAGCGGAGGGATCAGTGCGGTCGTACCGGCTGTACCAACACCCAGGGCATGACGACCACGGTCCACAGGGCCTGATCGGCCTCGAACCAGGCCCGTGCCTGGTCGTCGGTGACGCCGCCCACGCGGCCCTGATCACGCCACGGCTTGAGTTGCTCGGCCCGGTCTTCGGCGAACGCCACGGCCACTTCGATCAGGTCCAGGTCGCCGGCCACGGCCACGGTCTGGCCGCGGGCGAAGAACGGCTGCAGCTCTTTCCAGTCCGCCTTGGCGGTTTCCTGGTTCAGTTTGGCTCTGAGAATGTCGCTGTCGGTGGGGTCGGCCATGACGTCTCCTGTTGGTGGCGCCGCGCGCGGCGGGTGACCGGGCGGCGCCATTATCGCCCACGACGTTCGTAACGCAAGGGAGCGCTTGTGGGAGCGGGCCCCGCCCGCGAAAGGGAGCAAAGCTCCCACAAATCCCGCTTCGTAGCCGCCCTTGGCGGTGAATTATCCCAGGAGCACCGGGATCGGGTGTGGGCCTTTTGGAAAAAAATCAGCGACAGCGAGGGGTGAGGGGAAAAAGAGCGCCCGCCTGGGGAGGACGGGCGTCTGTACCGAAAGGAACATCCGTGTTCTTTCGCGTCCTTGCCCGATCCAATATAAGAGCTATGCACGCTCTTACCTATAAGCCATTGCCGTCAATTCGTGTAAGAGATTTGCTCATTGTGGGCGACGTTATTACCACCTGATCTCGGTACCGATGTCGGGAACCGGGTTGCCGTCGCGGTCGAACAACGCCAGGGTGGCACCGTTTTCGTCGACGCTGACCCGGGAGAAAGCGTCCCGGCTGTAGACTTCCCCGGGCACCGTGACCCGGCCCAGGGAGGGCTTCCAAAGGCCGCGCAGGCTGTGGCGGTCTCGAATCATCGGCCGGTACCAGCGGAACGCCATCAACGCGGTGGGCCAGAACAGGCCGGAGCAGATCCAGCCGTGAACCGGCGCCCGCCCGCGCCGGTCCAGGCGGGCGTACAGCGAAGCGTGAACGTCGCCACTGAGCATCAGCAACCGCCGACAGCCGCTGCCGTGGATGGCGTCCACCAGCCTCTGGCGCTGGGCGGCGAAGCCTTCCCAACTGTCCTGCCCGCGGAACGGCCAGCGCTGCTCGGGAAACAGCGGCACCGACGACACCAGGCATTTGACCCGGTCCGGCTCGTCCTCGAGCCAGGCCACCACCGCGTCTTCCTGGGCCCTGGACATGATCTTGCGCTGCCAGGGCCAGCGGCTGAGCACGCGCTCGGTGCGCAGATCCATCAGGAAGAAGTCCGCGCAGCCCCAGCGAAAGCGGTACCAGAGCGCGTCCGGGTCGCGCTCCAGCCGGGTGCCTTCCGCGTTCAGCGGCACCGCCGGGGAGTGCGAGGCCTGGTAGATCTGGTAGGCCTTCATGGCGGCCGGATATTTACTGGTCCACAGGTCCGGATTGGCGCGCGCCGGCCAGTTGTTCTCGATCTCATGGTCGTCGAGGATCATGTGGTGGTTGTAGTTGGCCATCAGCCGGCGGATGTTGGGCTGGCCGAAACTCTGGCGGTAGAGGTCGAAATACTCCCGCTGGGAGGAAGCCGCCGCCACTTTCCAGGTGGAATCCGCGTACACCTGGTCGCCGCCGTAGAGGACGAAATCCGTGGGGCTGGCGGCGGCGTTGTCCGCCATGCGGGAGAAGATACGGTCGGCCCGGCCGTCCTCCACCTCGTGGTCGAGCCCCACGAAGCGGTAGCAACAGGAACCGAACAGGAAGCTTACCGGCGCCCGGGGCGAGGCCGGCGCGGTGCGGAAGTGGCCGGTGTGGACGTGGCCCCAGTCCAGTGCTTTGTCTTCGCTGTCCGCCCGTGCCACGGCGCCGGCCTGGAACTGATAGCGCCGTCCCGGCTGCAGTTCCCGCAGCACCACCACGCCACTGCTGTCGAAGTTGCCGTTGATGCGGAAATGCATCGGCCCGCGCCAGCGCGTTTCGCCTTCCAGCCGCCAGCGTATGCGGCCATGCGGCGCCTTTTGGCCAGCCTTCAAGGTTCCGGCGGGCATCACACCAAGAATACGGATGCTGGTTTGGCCGGCGGTGCCCACGATCGGGCCGACGGCAAACGGCTCTACCCTGCTCTGCATTTATTGTTCTCCCCCAAAGAGCGCGGATACGTCACTGATTGAGCCACCTCTTAAGCACTGCTAGCATCCAGAAAGATTACTTAGCGGGGTAGCGGTTATTTTGTTGCAAGATGCGGTATCTCACACCTTGCGGTTCGCCGCTCTGGTCCTGCTGCTCGGCGTCGCCGCCGCCGGCCCGGCCCGCGGCGACGATGTCGCGGTGTTGACCTCTCAAACCGAAACCCTGAAACCGTATCCGGCGGTTCGTTATTTTTGTAGCCCGGCGGCCGAGTCACCGGCGCCGGAACAGTTGTTCGGAAACCCGGAGGCCTGGCCTTGGCGGGCCCCCGGCAACGAGATGGCCAATCTGGGGTTCACCGCCGATCACTGCTGGTTCCACTTGACCGTGCGTAACCAGGACAACCCCGAAAACGAATGGCGCCTGGTGGTGAACTACGCCCTGCTGGGGCAATTGGACACCTATGTGCTGGCCGCCGACGGCGATCGTGTCGCCCACTTCAGCGCCGGCATGGACAGCGCCTTCAACGAGCGGGCCAGCGCCGAAGCCACGCCTTCCTTCCCCCTCGACCTGCCCCCCGGCGAACAACGGGACCTGTATCTGAAGGTGGTTTCCCCACACAGCATTCAACTGCCTCTGGAGTTGATGAGCAACCCCGCGTTCCAATCCGCCACGCTGGCCCACACGCTGGTTCAGGGTTTGTTCTTCGGCGGCATGCTGGTGATGATTCTCTACAACCTGTCGCTGTTTTTCTCGATCCGGGAAAAAGCCTATCTGCTGTACGTATTCTGGTCGCTGGCGATCACCCTGTTCATGGCGGTGCTGCACGGCTACGCGCAAAAGTATCTGTGGCCCGGCTCGGCGCTGATCAGCCAGTACATTCTGCATTACCTGCTGCCGCTGCTGGTGCTTCTGCCCTCCCTGTTCACCCTGCACTTCCTGGGCCTGCCGGAGCGGTCCCCGCCCCTGGCGCGGCTATTGAGAGGCCTGGTGGGCGTCGGCGTGGCCCTGCTGCTGGCGGCGCCGTTCGTAAGCCGGGAGCTGCTGATACCGGTGGCGGTGCTGGCGATCCTGGCGATGGATTTCAGCATTCTGCTGATCGGACTGCTGCGCACCAAGGCCGGCGACCCCGACGCGCGGGTATTCACCCTGGCCTGGCTGTGCTTTTTGGTCGGCGCCGCCGCCATGTCGCTGAACAAGTACGGCATCGTGCCGCGCAACGGCTTCACCGAGAACCTGCTGCAGGTGGGCGTGTTCCTGGAAGTGGTGCTGCTGTCGCTGGCCCTGGCCCGGCGCATTAACCGCCTCAAGGAAGCCCATGCGCTGTCCGTGCGCGACAAGGCGGTGGCGGAGATGGACGCCTTCAAGGCCGGCGCGCGCAACCAGGCGAAAAGCGAGTTCCTGGCCACCATGAGCCACGAGATCCGCACGCCCATGAACGGCATCATCGGCATGACCGACCTGCTACGACGCACCACGCTCAGCGGCCAGCAAGCGCAGTATGTGGACACCATCTACCAGTCCACCCAGTCACTGGTGACGGTGATCAACGACATCCTGGATTACTCCCGGATCGAATCCGGCAAGCTGGAGCTGGAATATCAGGAAGTGGACGTGGAACATCTGGTGGACGACTGCGTGCGGCTGTTCTCGCTGCGGGCGTCGGAAACCCGGGTGCCGCTTTACACCTTTATAGATTCGCGCGTGCCCCAGCGCATCCACACCGATCCGATCCGCGTGAAACAAGTGCTGACCAACCTGCTCAGCAACGCCTACAAGTTCACCGACCAGGGCCAGGTGGCCTTGCACCTGAGCGTGCGCCAGCCCCCCGACGACCAGGGTCAATGCGTGATGATGCTGGAAGTGGTCGACACCGGCATCGGCCTGGATGAGGCCCAACAGCAGAACCTGTTCCAGGTGTTCAGCCAGGGGGCCCGGGGCAACCGCCACAAGTCCCAGGGCGCCGGGCTCGGCCTGACCATCTGCAAACGGCTCACCGAGTTGCTGGGTGGGGAAATCGGCGTGTCCAGCTCGCTGGGGCGCGGCGCCACCTTCTGGATCACCCTGCCGACCCGGGTCGGCGCCCCGAGCCGCGAGAAAAACCCGCTCGCCGGGCACCAGGTCATGATGATCAACGAAAACGCCTCGCTGTCGTTGAGCCTGTCTCAGCTGATGGCCCGCTGGGGGCTCAGCGTGATCGAGTTCGCGGACTGCGAGCAGGCCCTGGCGGGCCTCAGCGCCGATACCCTCCGGGCGGACATTCTGCTGGCGTCGGAGGCCAACCTGGCCCGGCGCGGAGAGCTGATCCATATCCGCGACCGGCTTGGCGATCCGCCGCTGCTGATCCTCCAGGCCACCGGCGCGGAAATCACCGGCGAATTGCCCGGCGATATGCTGCTGGTGGAGACACCGGTGTCCTCGCGGGCGCTCAAACACACGCTTTCCACCCAGCTGCAGGAGCGCCAGGACCAGACCCAGCCCGCCGACAGTGCCCCCGGAGGTGCCTCGGAGCATCCCGGCCTGCGCCGCCTGAACGTGATGGTGGTGGAGGACAACGCCGTCAATCAGTTGGTGATCGACAGCATCCTGCGTTCCATCGGCATTCACGCCACCCTCCTCAACGACGGTGCCCAGGCCCTGCGCCGGGTGAGCGAGCGCCCCGGTAACTGGGACGTGATTTTCATGGACTGTGAGATGCCGGTGATGGACGGTTACCAGTCCACCCGCGAGATCCGCCTGTTCGAGCAAAGCCGGGATGTGGACCCCTGCTGGATTATCGCCCTGTCCGCCCACGCCGCCGGCGATTACGTGCAAAAGGCCCGCGACGCCGGGGTCGACGATTATCTCAGCAAACCGGTGTCCCGCTCCCAGGTGCTGGAAGCGCTGCAGCGCAACCGGGCGCTGTCCGCCGGCGGCGACTGATCGCGACGGATGAAATGGCCGGCGCGGGCCAGTATCATGTCGGTTCGTTTTTCTGCCGACGTTGAAGTTCTCCATGAGCGAAGCACCCCGCAAGATACTGGTCACCAGCGCCCTGCCCTACGCCAATGGCCCGATCCATCTGGGCCACCTTCTGGAGTACATCCAGACCGACATCTGGGTGCGCTTTCAGAAGCTGCGCGGCGAGCAGTGCCTGTACGTATGCGCCGATGACGCCCACGGCACCGCCATCATGCTCAAGGCGGAAGAGAAAGGCATCACGCCGGAGCAGCAGATCGAGCAGGTGAAAGCCGAGCACGAGCGCGACTTCGCCGCCTTCCAGATCCGCTTCGATAATTACTACAGCACCCACAGCCCGGAGAACAAAGCGCTCTCGGAAATGATTTTCCAGCGCAACAAGGACGCCGGCTACATCCTTGAAAAGACCATCACCCAGCTCTATGACCCGGAAAAAGGCATGTTCCTGGCCGACCGGTTCGTGCGTGGCACCTGCCCCAAGTGCCACGCCGCCGATCAATACGGCGACAACTGCGAAGCCTGCGGCGCCACCTATTCGCCGTCGGAGCTGATCGACCCCTATTCCGCGGTAAGCGGGGCCACCCCGGTGGAGAAAGAAACCACCCAGCTGTTCTTCGACCTGCCCAAATTCGAGCCGCTGCTGCGCCAGTGGACCCGCTCCGGCTCGCTGCAGGAAGGCGTGGCCAACAAGTTGCAGGAGTGGATGGAAGACCTGCAACCCTGGGATATTTCCCGGGAAGCGCCTTACTTCGGTTTCGAGATCCCCGGCTATCCGGGCAAGTATTTCTATGTGTGGATGGACGCGCCGGTGGGCTACATGGCCAGCTTCCAGAACCTGTGCGAGCGCGAAGGCATCAACTTCGACGACTACTGGAAAGCGGATTCCGACGCCGAGCTGTATCACTTTATCGGCAAGGACATCATCAACTTCCACGGCCTGTTCTGGCCCGCCATGCTGGACGGCGCCGGCCTGCGCAAGCCCACCGCCATCTTCAGCCACGGCTTCGTCACCGTGAACGGCGCCAAGATGTCCAAATCCCGCGGCACCTTCATCATGGCGCGCACCTATCTGGACCACCTGGATCCGGAATACCTGCGCTATTACTTCGCCGCCAAGCTGAACAGCCGGGTGGATGATTTCGACCTCAATCTGGAAGACTTCGCCCAGCGCGTGAACACCGACCTGGTCGGCAAGGTGGTCAACATCGCCAGCCGCACCGGCAACTTCGTGAAGAAATTCGGCGGCCGTCTCGGCGACGACCTGGATAACCCGCTGCTGGCCCGCGAGGCCCAGGAAGCGGCGGCCCGCATCGCCGCCTTCTACGAACAGCGTGAATTCAGCAAGGCGATGCGCGAAATCATGAGTCTGGCCGACCACGCCAACGGCTACATCGCCGACAAGGCGCCCTGGAGCCTGGCCAAGGAAGACGGCAAGGAAGACGAGGTGCTGGCGATCTGCACCACCGCGCTGAACGTCTTCCGCCTGCTGGTGCTGTACCTGAAGCCGGTCCTGCCGGGCCTGGCGGAGCGCGCCGAGGCGTTTCTGGATATCCCGCCGCTCACCTGGGCGGACGCGGACACCCTGCTGATCAACCATCCGATCAACAAATTCAAGCCGCTGCTGTCACGGGTGGACATGGCCCACATCGAAGCAATGCTGGCCGACTCCCGCGACACCAACCCGGCGGCCCCCGCTAAGGCAACACCGGCCAAGGACGCCCCGGCGGAGGAAGACGACACCATAACCATCGACGACTTCCTCAAGGTCAAGCTGCGCGCCGCCCGCATCGCCAAGGCGGCGCCGGTGGAAGGCGCCGACAAACTGCTGCAACTGACCCTGGACGTGGGCGAGCTCGGCCAGCGCAACGTGTTCGCCGGCATCAAAAGCAAGTACCGCCCGGAGGACCTGGAAGGCCGCATGGTGGTGCTGGTGGCCAACCTGGCGCCGCGCAAGATGAAGTTCGGCGTCTCCGAAGGCATGGTGCTCGCCGCCGGCCCCGGTGGCGACGACATCTTCCTGCTCAGCCCGGACGACGGCGCCCAGCCCGGCATGGAGGTGCGCTAAGCGCGCCGGCCATGAGCGGCTCCGAGGCTGACCGGGTGACGGTGCTCGCCGGCCCCGTGCTGCGCCGGGCCGCCCCCCAGCGACTGGTGCTGTGGCTGGTCGCCCGCCGCCCCCTGTCGCTGGAACTGGTTCTGCACGAGACCGGCGGGCACGGCCCCCGGCGCCTCAGGCTGAATGACACCCAATGCCGCGTGCTACCGCTCGGCGACCAGGCCCAGGTGCACCTGATCGACGTGGCGTTCGACACGCCGCTGCCGGAAGACGCACTGATTGGCTATGACCTGATCATCGATGGCGAAGGCGGCATCGCCGACTGGGCCGCGCACCTGCTCTATCCTGGCCAGCGGCGGCCCGCCTTCGTGCTGCACAGCCGCCGTCGGCAACTGCTGCACGGCTCCTGCCGCAAACCGCATCATAAGGACCGTGACGGCCTGGTCCGGGCCGACCAGCTGATCGCCACCGCCCCGGAGGACCCGGCGACACGGCCCGCCCTGCTGCTGTTGACCGGCGACCAGGTGTACGTGGATGACGTCAGCGCGCCGATGCTGGCCGCCATTCAGGCTCTGATTCCCACGCTGGGTCTGCACGACGAACAGCTTCGCGGCGCCAGCGTCGCCACCGGCACCGAACTCTACGGCCACCCGGACAACCACCGCCGCGAACGTCTGCTGCCGGAGCTGAAAGCCAACAGGGATCTCCGCGAACGCTTCTTCGGCGGCGTCAGAAAACCGGTGTTCACCAGCGACAACGCCCACCGTCACCTGATCACCCTGGCCGAAGTCAGCGCCATGTACCTGCTGGTCTGGTCACCCCTGCCCTGGCGACTGATCGACCCCGCGGAACCAGCGCTGGAAGACCGCGATCGCGAATACTATCCACGCCACAAGGACGCCGTGGACGCTTTCGTCAAGGACCTGCCGGCGGTGGCCCGGGTGATGGCACAGCTGCCGACGCTGATGATCTTCGACGATCACGACATCACCGACGACTGGAACCTGACCGCCGCCTGGGAGGCCTCCGCCTACGGCCATCCCTTTTCGCGTCAGATCATCGGCAACGCCCTGATCGGTTACTTGCTGTTCCAGGGCTGGGGCAACGACCCGGATGCCTTCGACGGGATACTGCCCGACGTGGATAGGATGCTGCGTCGAACGACACCGGGCCGGGCCTTGTCGCAGCCGCTTCAGAGCGAGGTGATCGACACCCTGCTGGCGTTCGAGCACTGGTACTACACGCTGCCCGGCAGCCCCAAGGTGGTGGTGCTGGACACCCGCACCCGGCGCTGGCGCAGCGAGCGGCGCGCCGCACGGCCCTCCGGGTTGATGGATTGGGAGGCCCTCACCGAGCTGCAACAGGCGTTACTGGGCGAGCCGTCCGTGGTGGTGGTGTCACCGGCGCCGATCTTCGGCGTCAAGCTCATCGAAGCGGTGCAGAAGCTGTTCACCCTGGTGGGCAAGCCGCTCACCGTGGACGCCGAAAACTGGATGGCCCATCGCGGCGCGGCGCGGGTCATCCTGAATATTTTCCGACACTCCAAAACACCGGCGAACTACGTGATCCTGTCCGGGGACGTGCACTACTCCTTCGCCTATAAAGTGCGAATCCGCCAACGCGAGCACGGGCCCAACGTCTGGCAGCTCACCGACAGCGGCCTGAAAAACAGCTTCCCGCCCGCCCTGCTGAACCTCTTCGACCGGCTCAACCGCTGGCTGTATTCGCCGCGTTCGCCGCTCAACTGGTTCACCAAACGGCGCCGCCTGAGTGTGACGCCCTATGTCCCCGATCACAGCGACGCCGGCGAACGTCTCTGGAACGGCGCCGGCATCGGGCTGGTCACCCTCGACGACGACGGCAGTCCGGGCCGCATCCAGCACCTGGACAGCACCGGCACCGATATCGAGTTCCTGCTCCGCGACGACGCCGAGACCTGAAAAGGGTTCATCGCGCTTCAGCGGGCAAGCCTGTGCCGTGACTCCGTAGCGCGGTTCGGTCTCGGTGCCCGTGTCCAGGACCCGCCGTGAATACGTCCCTGTAGGCTTGCCGCAGCGGCGGACCGGATCGGCTCCCTGCCTCACACAGTCCTGGACACGGGCACCGAGACCGAACCTCCCCAAGGGTGCCAGCTGCCGAGCATGGCTCTGAAGAAAGGTACAGCGCCAGCGATAACCCGGGACACCGGAATCTCCGCAATAAGCGTGTCTGTGTTCTGCCCTTCCGGGACCCTGGAGAACAGGACGTTCGACAGGGAGTCTACAGGGACGTATTCACGACGTTCCCGGAAGGGCAGCACACAGACACGCATCCCCACTGGAGAGAGCCGTCCCGCTGAAGCGCTCTGCGCCATAAAAAAACCGCGACCGGATGGCCGCGGCTTTTCATGGTTCCGTGGCGCCCGCTCGGGGCGCGGAACGGACGGTAGGTTTACTGACCGCCCTGCTGCTGCTGACGCATCTGTTCCTGCATCTGGCGCATCTGCTCACGCTGCTGCTGAGCACGCTTTTCCAGGGTGGCACGCTGCTCTTCGGTGAGCGTGTCCTGGATGCGGGCCTGAAGGAGCACGCTTTCAGCGGTCACATCGCCGGTCAGCTCGCCCAGTTCTTCGGCGTTGTCGCGGATTTCGCCTTCGTCGTAATCCGGACCGATCTGGTCGCTCAGGGCCTGCTGCAACTGCTGCGCTTCGGTGCGCATTTCCGTGATCTTGCCTTCGGAATCCTTGATCAGTTCACGCAGTTCCTGCTTTTGGTCGTCGCTCAGATCGACCATGCGATCCAGCTGGTCCACCTGATCGCCGCGCTGCTGGCCGGGGGCCGCTTGCTGAGCGGTTGCGGTGGCACCGAGACCGAGGGCCAACAGGGCCGCCAGGCTCACTTGCTTCAAGGTCGTCATAGAGATCTCCCAGACGTTTTGTGGACTGTTTAAAGTCGTGAACGCGTCACGCTACCGGATCAGGCAACCAAACGTCACCCCCGGTTCCCCGCGCAACAGGGAACCGCTTGTCCTGACTTCCAGGTCACCCCTGTGCAGCCGAGTCATGACGCGGGGTCCAGCGGGACACCTCGGAAACGGAAAATTTTGCTAAACTCGCCGTTCCCAAGCGCGAACCGACCCTAATTGATGACCGAATACCTTCTCATCCTGATCAGCGCGGTGCTGGTGAACAACTTTGTCCTGGTGCAGTTCCTCGGCCTGTGCCCGTTCATGGGCGTCTCCAATAAGGTGGAGACCGCCATGGGCATGTCGCTGGCCACCACCTTCGTGCTGACGCTGTCATCGGTGCTCGCCTACCTCACCTGGGCCTATATCCTGGTGCCGTTCGAACTTGAGTATCTGCGCACCATCAGTTTTATCCTGGTGATCGCCGTGGCGGTGCAGTTCACCGAGATGTTCGTCAAGAAAGCCAGCCCGCTGCTGTACCGGGTGCTGGGCGTGTTCCTGCCGCTGATCACCTCCAACTGCGCGGTGCTTGGCGTGGCGCTGCTCAACGTGCGTCAGAGCGACGCCACCTTCATGAGCTCTTTGACCTACGGCCTGGGCGCCGCCCTGGGCTTTTCACTGGTACTGATTCTGTTCGCCGCCATGCGTGAGCGTATTGCCGTGGCGGATGTGCCGGAGGCGTTCCGCGGCCCCAGCATCGGGCTGATCACCGCCGGGCTGATGTCCCTGGCGTTCATGGGCTTTTCCGGGCTGATTAAGTTATGACCACCGTACTGATCGCCATCGCCGCCCTGCTCGGGCTGGCGGCGCTGTTCGGCGCCGTGCTCGGCTACGCCTCCGAGAAATTCAAGGTGGAAGGCGACCCCATCGTCGAGCAGATCGACGCCCTGCTGCCGCAAACCCAGTGCGGCCAGTGCGGCCACCCCGGCTGCCGCCCCTACGCCGAAGCCATCGCCGAAGGCGAGGAACACAACCGCTGCCCGCCGGGCGGCGAGACCACCGTGGAAGCGCTGGCCGACCTGCTTGGCCGCGAAGTGCTGCCGCTGGATAACGAGGGCGCCGAGGACGCCAGCGTGGAGCGCGTGGCGTACATCCGCGAGGACGAGTGTATCGGCTGCACCAAGTGCATTCAGGCCTGTCCGGTGGACGCCATCGTCGGCGCCGCCAAACAGATGCACACGGTGATCGCCGATGAGTGCACCGGTTGCGACCTGTGCGTGGACCCCTGTCCGGTGGACTGCATCGACATGATCGAGCGCCCGGTGACCCTGGCCACCTGGACCTGGGACCGGCCCGCCGGCATCGGCCGCCGCCCGGAACAGCGCATTGAAGTGGTGAACCTGTGAGAGCGAACCTGACCCTGTTCCAGCGTCTGGTGCCCGGGGCGCGGCGCGCGCCCACCTATGATTTCCCCGGCGGCGTGCACCCGGCCGAACACAAAAGCGTGTCCAACCAGACGCCGATCGCGCCGGGACCCCGGCCCGCGCAGCTGGTGCTGCCGCTGAATATGCACCTGGGCGCCCCGGCGCGGCCCATCGTGACGGTGGGCGACCGGGTCCTGAAAGGACAGATGCTGGCCGAGCCCGCCGGCGCCGTCAGCGCCGCCCTGCACGCGCCCACCTCCGGCACCGTGGTGGCCCTGGGGCCGCGCCCGATTCAGCACCCCTCCGGCATGGACGCCCTGTGCATCGTGCTGGAGCCGGACGGCGAGGACCGCTGGGCGGAGCGCCGGCCAGTGGCCGACCACACCCGCCTGGGCCCGGGCAAACTGATCGCCCTGCTGCGCGACGCCGGGGTGGCGGGCCTGGGCGGCGCCGGCTTCCCCACCAGCGTCAAGGTAAACCTGGGCGACCATCAGCGCGTGGAGCAGTTGATCATCAACGCGGTGGAATGCGAGCCCTACATCACCGCCGACGATCGCCTGATGCGTGAACGGGCCGATGAAATCGTGCTCGGCATTCAGATTCTGCAGTACCTGCTCAACCCCCACGACACCCTGATCGGCATCGAGGACAACAAACCCGACGCCATCGCCGCCCTCCGCGCCGCCTGCGCCGACAGCGATGTGGAGATCCGCGTGGTGCCCACCAAGTACCCTTCCGGCGGCGAGAAACAGTTGATCCAGCTGCTCACCGGCAAGGAGGTGCCCAGCGGCAGCATCCCCGCCCAGTGCGGCGTGGTCTGCCAGAACGTGGGCACCGCCTGGGCGGTGAAACGCGCGGTGCACGACGGCGAGCCGCTGCTGTCACGGGTCACCACCGTCACCGGCGACGCCGTGGCACGCCCCGGCAACTACGAAGTGTGGCTGGGCACGCCGGTGGCCGACCTTCTTCGCCACGCGGGCGTGGACAAGGACCGGCTAGGCCGCCTGGTCATGGGCGGGCCCATGATGGGCTTTACCCTGCACGATCCGTCGGTGCCGGTGGTCAAAACCAGCAACTGCATCATTGCCGCCAGCGCCGAAGAGCTGCCTGAACCGCCGCCGGAGCAGGCGTGCATCCGCTGCGGCGCCTGTGCCGAGGTGTGCCCGGCCAACCTGCTACCGCAACAGCTCTACTGGTACGCGAAAACCGACGACTTCGAGCGCGCCCAGCACCACAATCTGATGGACTGCATCGAGTGCGGCGCCTGCGCCTATGTGTGCCCCAGCCATATTCCCCTGGTGCAGTACTACCGCTATGCCAAGGGGGAAATCCGCACCCAGACCGCCGAGCAGATCAAGGCGGACCGCGCCCGGGAGCGTTTCGAAGCCCGCCAGGCCCGGCTGGAACGGGAGCAGGCGGAGAAAGAAGCCCGCCGCCGCGCCCGCCTGGAAGCGAACCGCAAGAAACAGGAAGCGGCCACGGAAAGCGGCGCCGGCGACGAAAAGCTGGCGGCGCTCAAGAAAGAAGTGGGCCAGGCCTCCAGCGCCTACAAAGCGGCGGTGAAAGCCGCCAAGACCGCCGAAGCCCAGGAAGCGGACAACGCCGCCGAGCTACGCGCCCGGGCCGACAGCCTCAAAGCCGAAGCGGACCGGGCCAAGGCGGCCCTGCGCGACGCCAAGGCCACGGCCCCCGCGCCAGCGGCGGCGCCCGCCGAATCCTCCGCCCTGGCGGACCTTAAGAAGGCGGTGGGCGAAGCCTCCAGCGCCTACAAGGCGGCGGTGAAAGCCGCCAAGCACGCCGAGGCCGAGGAAACCGACGACGCCGCCGAATTGCGCGCCCGGGCGGACCAGCTGAAAGCGGAGGCGGACCGCCTGAAAGCCGAGTTGCGCGACGCCAAGGCGGCCCAGGGGCCGGCGGCGCCCCCCGCCGCGCCGGCACCGTCAACCCAGGACAGCGGCACATCACCGGAGAAGCCGGCCGATACCCCGTCCGTCGCCAACACGGCCGTGGATGAGCAGGCCGCCGGTAAACGCCAGAAACGCCTCAAGGGCCTGAAAACGGCCTACAACATGGCGCACAAACAGTACAAGGAGGCCCACGCCGCGGTGGAACGGGCCGAGCGCGCCGGCCAGGACAGCGACGAGGCCCTCGCCGCCATGCACGCCAAGGTGGAGAAACTGAAAGCCAAGGCGGACCACTGCCGTGACGCCCTGGACGCCCTGGTGGAACAGGCCAAGGCGGATATCCTCGCCCACACCGGCAAGGACCTGAAAACCCTGAAGCTGGACGCGGCCCGGGCGGAAAGCGCCCTGCGCGACAAGGCCGATGAGCTGGAGCGGCGCCGCGACACCTCGGACGCGGACACCCTGGAAACCCTGAATTCGGAACTGGACGCTTTGCAAGAACACGCGCAACTGACCCGCCTGGCGTTGAAAACCGCCGTGGAAGAACAGGGGCTGGTGGAAGAATGAGCCTGATCAACGCCCCGTCCCCGCACACCAGCCGCCACACCGACACCGGCGCGGTGATGCGCCAGGTGGTCTACGCCACCCTGCCCGGCCTGGCGGCGCTGGTCTGGCAGTTCGGCCTGGGCAGCCTGCTCAACGTGCTTTGGGCGGTGCTGGTGGCGCTGGTCTGCGAAGCGCTGTTCCTGCGCGCCCGGGGCAAGCCGGTGGCGTTTTATCTGAAGGACTGGAGCGCCGTGGTCACCGCCGTGCTGCTGGGCCTGGCCCTGCCGCCCACCGCGCCCTGGTGGCTGACGCTGATCGGCGTCGGCTTCGCCATCGTGGTGGCCAAGCAGCTCTATGGTGGCCTGGGCATGAACCCCTTCAACCCGGCCATGATCGGCTATGTGCTGTTACTGATTTCCTTCCCGGTGGCGATGACCCAGTGGATCGCGCCCGGCGACGCGCCCGCGCCGGCGGACAGCCTCGCCCTGTTCCTGGGCCAGGCGCCGGCGGACGCCTTCACCGGCGCCACGCCCCTGGACACCTTCCGCACCTGGGCCGGCGACGCTGAGGCGCTGGCCGGCCGCGATATCCTTGCCGGGGAATTGGCGGGCCCGGGCTGGGAAGCCGTCAATCTGGCGTTCCTGCTCGGCGGCCTCTACCTGCTGGCGCGCCGCATCATCACCTGGCAGATTCCGGTGGCGTTCCTGGCCGGCCTGGCTCTGCCGGCGCTGATCGCGCACCAAGTGGACGCGGCGCGCTTTGCCGGCCCGCTGTTCCACCTGTTTTCCGGCGGCGCCATGCTGGGCGCGTTCTTCATCGCCACCGACCCGGTAAGCGCCGCCACCAGCCGCCTGGGCCGGTTTATCTACGCCCTGCTGATCGGCCTGCTGATCTGGGTGATCCGCACTTTCGGCGGCTACCCGGACGCGGTGGCGTTCGCCGTGCTTTTGCTCAATCTGTCGGCCCCGTTTATTGATTACTACACCCAGCCGCGTGCCTACGGGCACCGCAAGGCAAACAAGGGGGCCAACCCATGATCCGCCAGGCGATCACCCGCAACGCCGTGATTCTGGGGCTGTTCGCCATCGGCACCGCCGCCGCCCTGGCGCTCACCAACCAGGCCACCCTGCCCCGGGTGGAATGCAACCGCCAGAACGCGCTGATCGACTCCCTGGCCCAGGTCATGCCCGCTGACCACCACGACAACGTGCTGATCACGGACCGCATTGAAGTGCGTGAACCGCTGCTCGGCAACGGCGTGCAGCATATCTACCGGGCCCGCCGCGACGGCGAGCCCGCCGGCGCGGTACTCGAAGCCACCGCCCCCGACGGCTATGGCGGCGCCATTGACTTGATCGTGGGCGTGGACACCGACGGCCGCGTGCTGGGCGTGCGGGCGGTGCCGCCGCACAACGAAACTCCGGGCCTGGGCGACAAAATAGAGCGGCGCAAATCCGACTGGATCACCCACTTCAATGGCCGCTCCCTGTCGAACCCGGATGACACGGGCTGGGCAGTGAAGAAAGACGGCGGAAGCTTCGACAGCTTCACCGGCGCCACCATCACTCCGCGCGCCGTGGTCGGCGCCGTGCACCGCGCTCTGCTTTATTTCCGCGATCACAAAGAGCAGCTGTTCCAGGCACCGGCCACCGACGACGCCCCAGACAGCACGAGGGAGGCCTGCCGTGGCTGACACCGACTACCGGAAAATCACCCTGGACGGGCTCTGGAACAACAACCCGGCCACCGTGCAGATACTCGGCCTGTGCCCTCTGCTGGCGGTGACCGGCACGGTGGTGAACGCGCTGGGCCTGGGGCTGGCCACGCTGGTGGTACTGATGGGCTCCAACGGCGCCGTGTCGCTGATCCGCGCCTATGTCACCGACGCGGTGCGGCTGCCCGCCTTCGTGATGATCATCGCCGCCCTGGTGACGGTGATCGAAATGCTGATGCGCGCCTTCACCTTCGAGTTGTACGAGATCCTGGGGATTTTCATTCCCCTGATCGTGACCAACTGCACCGTGCTGGGCCGCGCCGACGCCTTCGCCAGTAAAAACCCGGTGCTGCCCTCGTTGCTGGACGGCTTCATGATGGGCGCCGGCTTCCTGGTCATCCTCGTAATTCTCGGCGGTATGCGCGAGTTGATCGGCCAGGGCACGCTGTTCGATAACATGCAGCTGTTGCTCGGCCCGGTGGCGTCCAACTGGCGCCTGGAAATATTTTCCGACTACCCCGGATTTTTATTCGCGGTGCTGCCGCCGGGTGCGTTTATCGGCCTGGGGCTGATCATCGCCGGCAAAAACGTTATCGACCGGCGTCTCAAAGAGGCGCGCAAAGCGAAACAGGCCGAGCAGCCCACCACCAGCCGGCGGGTGCGCACCACCGGCAAGGTGAGCTGAAAAGCGGGTGATCAGGCCAACACAGTTGCCGTTCTAATGTCGTAGCCCCAGTGACCTGGTTCAAAGGCACGGCGCTTTTAACAGCGTTATACAACTTTCACAGCCTCTCCCAGGCGAGAATAGGGCCATTCCATGAGGGCGCGCGCCAGTGACCGGCGCACGCCAAGAATCAGAAAGGAGGCCCCCATGAAAACAGCAGCAACCGTGGCACTCGCCGTGGTAGGCACCGTGGCCGTCGCCGGTGTCGGTTACGGCGGCTACCAGGCGATCAACGACGAAGGCCGTTACGCCGAAGTGGTCAAAGTGGAACCCGCCACGAAAACCTGGCAGGAGCCCAACCAGCGTTGCGAACAAGTCACCGTGCAACGACAGAAACCGGTCAAGGATAAACACCAGATCGCAGGCAGTGCGATTGGCGCGGTGGTCGGCGGTGTGATCGGCCACCAGTTCGGTGGCGGCAGCGGCAAGGACGTGGCCACCGCGGCGGGCGCCGTGGCCGGCGGTTACGCGGGCAACAAGGCGCAGGAACGTATCCAGGAAGGCAACACCTATACCACTACCGAGGAACGTTGCCAGACCATTATGGAAACCCGCAGCGAACAGGTGGGCTACAACGTCACCTACCGCTTCGATGGTCAGACCCAAACCGTGCGCATGGACAACGAACCCGGCGATCGCCTGCCGGTGGAAAACGGCCAGGTCGTCACCGACTAACGCACCAAGACAGGAACGCCCCTACCGGGCGGCGTCGCCGCCCGGTCATCCCTCCGTTATACTGCCCGTTTTTCGCCAGCGAACCCGACGCCATGAACCGCGAAAAACGCACCGAAATCTTTCGGCGGTTGCGCGAGCAGCGACCGCGCCCCACCACCGAACTCTATTTCACCACGCCGTTCGAACTGCTGGTGGCCGTGGTGCTGTCCGCCCAGGCCACCGACGTGGGCGTCAACAAAGCCACCGCGAAACTCTTCCCGGTGGCCAACACGCCCCACGCCATCCGCGCCCTCGGCGTGGAGGGCCTGAAAACCTACATCAAAACCATCGGCCTGTTTAATTCCAAGGCCGCCAATATCATCAAACTCTGCGACCAGCTGATCGAACAGCACGACGGCGAGGTGCCCCGCTCCAGAGCGGCCCTGGAGGCGCTGCCCGGCGTTGGCCGCAAGACCGCCAACGTGGTGCTGAATACCGCTTTTGGCGAGCCCACCATCGCCGTGGACACACACATCTTCCGGGTCTCGAATAGAACGCGCATCGCGCCGGGCAAGAACGTGGTGGAGGTGGAGCAACGGCTGATGCGGACCGTGCCGGAAGAGTTCAAGCGGGACTGCCATCACTGGCTGATTCTGCACGGCCGCTACACCTGCGTGGCGCGCAAGCCCAAATGCGGCGAGTGCATCATCGCCGACCTCTGCGAGTTTCCGATCACCAAGCGTCCGAGCTGAAAAAACCATGGCGGTTTAGCGGGCAGGCTCTCTCCAGCGGGGGAGCGTGCCTGTGTTCTACCCTTCCGGGAACGTCGTGAATACATCCCTGTAGACTCCCTGTCGAACGTCCTGTTCTCCAGGGTCCCGGAAGGGCAGAACACAGGCACGCTCACTCGCGAGATTCCGGTGTCCCGGGTTATCGCTGCACCGAACCTTTCCAGAAGGCTCGGCGGCTTGCTCCCAAGGGAGGTTCGGTCTCGGTGCCAGTCTCCAGGACTGTGTGAGGCAGGGAGCCGAACCGGTCCGCCGCTGCGGCAAGCCTACAGGGACGTATTCACGGCGGGTCCTGGAGACTGGCACCGAGACCGAACCGGGCTACGAAGTCGCAGCACGGGCTTTCCCGGAAGGCACCACTATTGCACTGCATCTCAGATACAAAGCACCATCTCGAAGGCAGAACATAAAAAGCCGGCCGTCCCGGGGAAAGGACGGCCGGTAAGCGGAATGACGGAAGAGCGGGCGGCATTCCGCGTTAACAGTCTCCGGCACTCAGAGACTCAGCCGGTCGCGGATCCGCGACAACGTCATTTCACCAATGCCCTTTACCGCCAAAAGCTGATCGACGGATTCGAAGGGCCCCTCCCGGTCCCGCCATGCCACGATGGACGCGGCGGTTTTGGGGCCAATGCCTTTCAGGGTCTGCAATTCCTCAACCCCGGCGCTGTTCAGGCTCACCGTGGTGTCCACGGCAGCGGCGCTGGCGCCTTCCGCGCCGGTGGCGGCCTGGGCGGCGGGCATGCCGCCGAACAACATCAGGCTGAGCAACAGAGCGGGATAGAGTTTGCTGCCATACGGTTTCTTTCCATAGAGTGTCATCGTCCTTTCTCCTTATCGCTTTGGGTCAGAACGTTCTACTCTAGGTGGGACGGCGTGGCGGCGCTGTAAGCCCGCGCGGTGACTTTACGCGCTCTGATCAGGAAAGGCTTTGTAGGATATCGTCGACCGCCGCCGTGGGATTATCCGCACGGGTGATGGGTCGGCCGATGACCATGAAGTCCACACCCCATTCGCGGGCCTGGGACGGCGTCACCACCCGGCGCTGGTCGTCACCGGCGCTGCCGGCCGGACGAATGCCGGGGGTGACCAGGGCGAAATCATCGCCGCAGGCGGCGCGCAGCATGGCGGCCTCACGGGCCGAGCAGACCACGCCGTCGAGACCGCTGTCGCGGGTCAGAGCCGCCAGGCGACGGACCTGGTCCTCGGGTTCGTGGTCGATGCCGATTTCCTGGAGGTCGGCCCGTTCCTGGCTGGTGAGCACGGTGACGGCGATCAGCAGCGGCGGGTTGGGGTGGCCACTCAGGACCTCGCGGGCGGCCAGCATCATCCGGCTTCCGCCACTGGCGTGCACGTTCACCATCCAGACCCCCAAATCAGCGGCCGCCTTCACGGCGCCCGCCACGGTGTTGGGGATATCGTGGAATTTGAGGTCCAGGAACACCTGGAAGCCTTTGTCGTGCAGGGCCCGCACCACCTCCGGCCCGCCCCGGGTGAACAGCTCCTTGCCTACCTTCACCCGTACCTTCGCCGGGTCGAGACGATCCGCCATTGCCAGCGCCTGGTCCGGTTGCGCGTAATCCAGGGCGACAATAATCGGGCTGGCAACGGTCACGGCTTAATCTCTCCTTCGGAGCGGGGTTTGATGGTGCCCCAGCGGCGGCAGCTGGGGCAGCGCCACTGCAGCAGCGGGGTCTGGAAGCCGCAACGGCGACACTGATAGACGGTTTTACCGCTGGTCAGCCGCTCGGTGAGCGCCTTAAGCAGGCCCAGGTGCTCGCGGGCCTCGCCTTCCGCCGACCCCTGCAGATTCATGTCGATCAGGCGGTGCAGGCCGAGCACGGTGGGGTTGGCCTGCATGTAGTCGGCGATGAACTGCCCGGCCTCGCGGTCGCCGTAGCGCTCGCGCAGCTGCTCGGACAGCAGCAGCACCCGGGCGGTGCTGGGTGTCTCGGCACTGTAGTCGGCGAGCATGCGGATAAAGTCCTCTTCTTTCTCCAGTGCCTGGAAGCACTGGCGCAACTCGCTGAGCACCTCATCGAAAAAGTCCGGGTCCTGTTTCCAAATGCGGCGGAAGGCGTCGATCGCCGCGTTCCAATCTTCCTCGCGCATTTCCAGGCGCCCCTGCAGGACGCTGGCGCGGACGCAGTTCTTGTCGAAGCCGAGGGCGCGGCGCAGCATGCGGCGTGCCGGGTTGAGCTCGCCGCGGGCGATCTGCGCCTCCGCTTCCTCACAGCAGTAGTGGGCCAGCACCGGGGCGATCTTGGGCTGCGATTTAACCAGGTGCTCACCCATGGAGATGGCGTTGGTCCAGTCACGCTCCTGCTCGTACAGATAGGTGAGCTGGCGAATCACCTGCTCGCGCTTCTCGCACTCCTGGTCGAGCATTTCCAGCAGCACTTCCTCGGCCCGGTCGAACAGGCCGCCGGCAAGATAGTCCTCGGCCAGCTCCAGCTGGATCTGCTCCTGGGTGGCGCGGGGCAGCTCGCCCTGCTCGAGAAGGTGGGAGTGAATCAGGGTAGCGCGGTCGAATTCGCCGCGCTTGCGGAACAGGCGCGCCATGCTGAGGTGCGTTTCCAGGGTCTGGTCGTTGACCTCCAGGCTGTTGAGCAGGGCCTGCACCGCCTTGTCCGGCTCTTCGTTGAGAAGAAAATTGAGGCCGGCCACGTACTCCTGGGACAGCGAATCCATGCGCCGGCGCTGGCGGCGTTTACCTTCACGCCGGCCGAGGAAAAAGCCCGTGGCGATGGCGAAAAAGAACAGCGGAATAAGCCAAAGCGGTTCGCTCATGAACGGGGTCCGAACAGGCCACGCAATCCTTTCAGGCCGAGGCCGGTAATCAACCCCGCCAGCAGGCCGAGGGCCAGTAACACCACCACCAGCGCGCCTAGCGTCACCTGGTATTGCCAGTCGGCGACCGGCACCGCCAGGGTCACGGGCTGGGTATTGGCGGTAACGAACAGGAAAGCCGCCATGAAGATCAGCAGCAAAACCAGAATCAGAAAAATACGGTAAAGATTTCGCATCACATCGTCCTGCTGGGGCGATCAGCCGTTGACGGCTTCGCCGGGGGCGTCATCGGCGTTGCGTTTATCGTCGCCATGGGGTCCGGACGACGCGTCGAACATGGAGTCGTTGACCCGTTCGCGCAGCTCTTTACCGGATTTGAAATGGGGCACGTACTTGCCATGCAGCTTCACGCTGGCGCCGGTCTTGGGATTGCGGCCCACGCGGGGTGCACGGAAATGAAGGGAAAAACTGCCGAAACCGCGTACTTCGATGCGGCCCCCTTCAGCGAGGGTGTCGGCCATGTAGTCAATCAGGGTTTTTACGGCGAGCTCCACATCCCTGGGAGACAATTGCTGGTTTTCCTTGGAAATACGGGCAATCAGTTTCGATTTGGTTAACGCTGACGCCATTGCAACCTACTCCCCTGGGCTCCCTGCCCAAGCGGGGCCGGCCTGATGGCCGGCCCCCGGGGAGGAGCCGTTATGACTCGTTGCTGTTTTCCATCTGCTTCTTGATCAGATCACCAATGGTCTTCGGCGCGTTAGCGTCCGGACCCTGGCTCTCCAGCGCTTCCTTATCCTGCGCCTGATCCTTAGCGCGCACGGACAGGGTGATCACACGGTTCTTGCGATCCACGTTGGTGATGCGGGCTTCCACCTCGTCACCGACGCTGAGCACTTCGGTCGCATCGTTGACCTTGTCGCGGCTGAGTTCGCTGGCACGCAGGGATGCTTCCACGTTTTCAGCCAACTCGACGGTGGCGCCCTTGGCGTCCACTTCCGTTACCTTGCCTTTAACGATGGCGCCTTTCTCATTGGCAGCAACATACTGAGCAAACGGATCATCTGTCAACTGCTTGATTCCAAGGGAAATTCTTTCCCGCTCGGCATCAATGGACAGTACCACGGTTTCCAGCTCGTCGCCCTTGTTGAAGTTGCGCACCGCCTCTTCGCCCTGCTCTTCCCAGGAGATGTCGGACAGGTGCACCAGGCCGTCGATGCCGCCTTCCAGGCCGATGAAGATACCAAAATCGGTGATCGACTTGATCTTGCCGCTGATGCGGTCGCCTTTCTGGTAGTTCTCGGAGAAGGATTCCCACGGGTTGGACTGGCACTGCTTGATACCCAGGGAGATACGACGGCGGTCTTCGTCGATGTCCAGGATCATCACTTCCACTTCGTCGCCGATCTCGACAACCTTGGACGGGTGGATGTTCTTGTTGGTCCAGTCCATCTCGGACACGTGCACCAGGCCTTCCACGCCCTCTTCGATTTCGGCGAAGCAGCCATAGTCGGTGAGGTTGGTGACACGGGCCTTGACGCGGGCACCTTCCGGGTACTTCTGCACGATATCGTGCCAGGGATCTTCGCCCAGCTGCTTGAGACCCAGGGAAACACGCATCTTCTCGCGGTCGAACTTGAGGACCTTGATCTCGATTTCCTGGCCCACTTCGACGATTTCGCTGGGATGCTTGATGCGCTTCCAGGCCATGTCGGTGATGTGCAGCAGGCCGTCGATGCCGCCCAGGTCGACGAACGCGCCGTAGTCGGTCAGGTTCTTGACGATACCCTTGACGACCATGCCTTCCTGCAGAGACTCGAGCAGCGCTTCGCGCTCGGCGGAGTGCTCGGCTTCCATGACCGCGCGGCGGGACACCACCACGTTGTTACGCTTGGGGTCGAGCTTGATGACCTTGAAATCCAGGTCCTTGCCTTCCAGGTGGGTCACATCACGTACCGGACGGATGTCCACCAGGGAGCCGGGCAGGAACGCGCGGATCGGGCCGATATCGACGGTGAAGCCACCCTTCACCTTGCCGGAAATCTGACCTTTGACGATTTCGTCTTTGTCGAAAGCCACTTCCAGTTCGCCCCACACTTCGGCGCGCTTGGCCTTTTCGCGGGACAGACGGGTGAAGCCCATGCCGTCATCGATAGCGTCAACCGCCACTTCCACTTCATCGCCTTCGGCGATTTCCAGTTCACCGGTTTCGCTGATGAACTCGCCGCGGGCGATGATGCCCTCGGACTTGAGGCCGGCGTTAACGGTCACCCAGTCGCTGTCGATGGCGACCACGGTGCCTTTGATGATGGAACCACGGGCAACGTCGAGGTCCTTAAGGCTTTCTTCAAAAAGTTCGGCAAAAGATTCAGTCATGGAGAAGTCTCACGGATACACATACCAACCAGCAGGCATGGGTTATTACTAAAAGGCCACCGCCCCAAGCTGGTTTACTGTCAGGGGCCGGGCGACCTGTCACTTAACACTCATTGCGGGAGCGGCCCTGCCCGCGGGCCCCGTGTAATCGGGGTTGCCGCGGGCAGGGCCGCTCCTACGGATGAATACGGTTTTACCGCCTTCAGACCAGAGATCGGCGGGCGGCCTCATCGAGAATCGCGTCCACCACCTGGTCCACGGAGAGCGAGGTGGAATCGATCTCCACCGCGTCTTCAGCGGGCTTCAGCGGTGCCACATCGCGGTTCATGTCCCGGTCATCCCGGGTCTGGATGTCCTCGATAAGGGTCGCGAGGGTAGCATCAAAGCCCTTTTCCTTCAACTGGGCGTAGCGCCGGCGGGCGCGCTCCTCGGCGCTGGCGTTGAGGTAGATCTTGAGCGGCGCGTCCCGGAACACCACCGTGCCCATGTCACGGCCGTCGGCCACCAGGCCCGGGCTCAAGGCGAAGGCCCGCTGGCGGGCGAACAGCGCGTCGCGCACCGGCTGCAGCACGGCCACCTGGCTGGCCATTTCGCCCACTTCCTCGCGGCGGATGTCGGCGCTCACGTCCTCGCCGTCGAGCACCACGGCGGTGTCGCCATTCCGCTCGCGGAACACCACCGGCAGGTTCTCCGCGAGCCGGATCAGCGCCGGCTGGTCATCCAGGGCCACACCCTGACGGGTGGCGTACAGCCCCAGCACCCGGTACAGGGCGCCGGAGTCGAGCAGGTGCCAGGCCAACCGGGCGGCCACCAGACGCGCCACGGTGCCCTTGCCGGAGGACACCGGGCCGTCAATGGTGATGATCGGGATCATACCTGCACCTCCAGATCAAGACCGGCGCCGCGGGCCAGCTCCGCGAAACCCGGGAAGCTGGTGGCCACATTGGCACAGCGGCGGATAGTGATGGGCGCCGAGGCACGCAGCGCCGCCATGGCGAAACTCATGGCGATGCGGTGGTCGCCGTGGGAATCCACCTCGCCGCCGCCGAACGGGCCGCCGACGATGCGGATGCCGTCCTCGTATACTTCATGCTCCACGCCCAGCGCCGCCAGGCCGTCGGCCATCACCTGGATGCGGTCGGACTCCTTGACGCGCAGTTCCTCGGCGCCGCGCAGCACGGTTTCGCCCTGGGCGCAGGCGGCGGCGATGAAGATCGCCGGAAATTCGTCGATGGCCAGGGGCACCAGCTCCCCGGGGATCTCGATGCCCTTCAGCGGCGCGCTCCTGACCACCAGGTCCGCCACCGGCTCGCCGCCGGAATCGCGCCGGTTCTCCAGGCGGATGTCCGCGCCCATCAGCTTAAGAATGTCGATCACCCCGGTGCGGGTCGGGTTCACCCCCACATGGGGCAGCGTCAGCTCGCTGCCTTCGGCGATGGAGGCGCCGACCAGGAAAAACGCCGCCGAGGAGATGTCCGCCGGCACGTCCAGCGGCCCCGCCGCCAGCGGTGTGCCGCCGGTCACCGCACTGGTGGCGCCGTCGCGGCGCACCGGCACGCCGAAACCGCCCAACATCCGCTCGGTATGGTCGCGGGTGGGCGCCGGCTCGGTCACCGAGGTCTCGCCTTCAGCGTAGAGGCCCGCCAGCAACACCGCCGACTTCACCTGGGCGGACGCCATCGGCAGCGGGTAATGGATACCTTTCAGGGCCTGGCCACCGTGAATGCGCACCGGCGGGCGGCCGCCTTCACCGGTGTCGATGCGCGCGCCCATTTCCCGCAGCGGGCCGGCGACCCGCTCCATGGGCCGCTTGGACAAGGATTCATCGCCGGTCAATTCGGTGTCGAACGCCTGACCGGCGAGCAGGCCGGTGAGCAGCCGCATGGAGGTGCCGGAGTTGCCCATGTAGAGCGGTTTTCCCGGCGCCTTAAGGCCGTGCAGGCCGACCCCGTGCACGATCACCTGACCGTGGTGGGGGCCTTCGATCAGCACGCCCATGTCGCGGAACGCCTGCAGGGTGGCCAGGGCGTCCTCCCCTTCCAGAAACCCCTCCACGGTGGTGGTGCCCTCGGCCAGGGACGCCAACATGATGGCCCGGTGGGACATGGATTTATCGCCCGGCACCCGCAGCCGGCCATTGAGCCGGCCGCCGGGGCGTGCCAGGAAGGTAGGGTTGGATTGCTGTGTCATGCCTGTCTCGTCGTCGGAATGCCGGGCGCGGGTGTAGGAGGTGCGCTCGTTCATGGCCAGAAAGTGGGCCCGGGCGGCGTTGGCCCGGGTCATGACGCCCATCAGGGCCTCGTCGTTGTTGTGCTCGATGGCGTTCTGGAAGCGGTCGATGCCGTCCCGGAACAGGGCCAGCGCTTCCAACACCGCGTCCCGGTTCTCGCGGAAGATGTCGTGCCACATCACCGGGTCGGAACTGGCGATACGGGTGAAGTCGCGGAAGCCGCCGGCGGCGTAGCGGAAAATCTCGGTGGAATCGCCCTGCCGGGCCAGGGTGTCGACCAGCGAGAACGCCAACAAATGCGGCAGGTGGCTGGTTTCCGCCAGCACCCGGTCATGGTGGTCCGGCGTCATCTCCAGCACCTCCGCCCCCACCGCCGTCCACAGGGCCCGCACCCGCGCCGTGGCGGAGGGGTCGGTATCCGGGGTGGGCGTCAGGATCACCCGGTGCTGGCGATACAACCCGGCGTCGGCGGCTTCCACGCCGCTTTTTTCCTTGCCGGCGATCGGGTGGCCCGGCACGAAGCGCGAAAAATGATCGCCCAAAGCCTGGCGGGCCTGGTGGATCACCGCGCCTTTGACGCTGCCGCCGTCGGTGACGATGGCGCGCTCGGCGAGCCCCGGGCGCAGGGCTTTGAGTACCGTTCCCATGGACGACACCGGCGTCGCCACGAACACCAGATCGGCGCCGCGCACCGCCACCGCTAGGTCCTGGCTGCCCTCGTCGATCAGCCCCAGGGCCAGGCCCTGCTCCAGGGTGCGCGCGGAACGGGAGCCGGCCACCACGGAGCGCGCCAGCCCCTGCTCGCGGACCGCGGCGGCCAGCGAGCCGCCGATCAGGCCCAGCCCGATGATCGCGACGCGTTGAAACAGAGGGGGCCGGGACACGGTCATCAGCGCCCTGTCACTTTTTTCAGGGCCTGCAGGAAACGTTCGTTATCGCGGGCGGTGCCGGCGGTGACCCGCAGGTGGTTGGGCAGGCCGTAGCCGCCCAGAGGGCGCACGATCACCCCTTCGCGCAGCAGCCCCTGGTAGACGGTCTCGGCGTCGCCGCCGCAATCGAAGGCGATGAAATTGGCCACCGAAGGAATCTGAACGAAACCCAGGGCGTCGAGCCCTTCCGCCAGTTGCACCAGGCCGGCGGTGTTCTCGCCTTTGGAGTTCTCGATATGGTCGCTGTCGCCAAGCGCCGCCTGGGCCGCGGCCAGCGCCGGAATACTGACGTTGAAGGGCTGACGCACGCGGTTGAGCACATCGGCGATCCGAGGGTCGGACACGGCGTAGCCCACACGCAGGCCGGCCAGCCCGTGGATCTTGGAAAAGGTGCGGGTGACCACCAGGCTCGGATAGCGGTCGAGCCGCTTCAGACCGTCTGGATAGTGGCTTTCTTCCACGTACTCGAAGTACGCCTCGTCCAGTACCACGATCACCCGCTCCGGCACCCGGGCCAGGAAGTTGTCCAGCGCCTGGTCGTTGAACCAGGTACCGGTGGGGTTGTTGGGGTTGGCCAGGAACACCACCCGGGTGCGCTCGGTGATGGCGTCCGCCATGGCGGCCAGGTCGTGCCCATAGAGGTGCGAATCCACCGATACCGGCTTGGCCGAACAGGCCAGCGTCACCAGCGGGTAGACGGCGAAGGCGTACTCGGAAAACACCGCCTCGTCGCCGGGCTGCAGGTAGGCGCGCGCCACCAGCTCCAGCACATCGTTGGAGCCGTTGCCGAGGGTGATGCGGTCACTGTCCACGCCCAGATTCTCCGCCAGGGCGTGCTTCAGCTCGAAGCCGGCGCCGTCCGGGTAGAGGTGAATCTGATCCAGGGAGCGGCGCGCCGCTTCCAGTGCCCGATGGCTGGGGCCCAGCGGGTTCTCGTTGCTGGCCAGCTTGACCACGTCGCGCAGGCCCAGCTCACGCTGCAGTTCTTCGACGGGCTTACCCGGTTGATAGGGGCGCAATTGCTGTACGCCGCTGTTCGCCAGTTCGATGTAGTCCATAACGCTTTCCTAAAGGACCGCCTTCGGATAAGAGCCCAGCACCTTGATGGTGTTGCCATCGGCTTCCAAGGTCTCCAGCACCTCGGTGAGCGTGGCGTCCGCTTTGTGGCCTTCACAGTCGACGAAGAACACATAGCTCCAATTGGCGATGCGCGAGGGGCGGCTCTCCAGGCGGGTCAGATTGATGCCCTTGTCCCGGAACGGCCGCAACAGATCGGACAGCAGCCCCGGACGGTTCTTGCCGGATATCAGCAGGCTGGTCTTGTCACGGCCGGAGGGTGGCGTGTCCTGGCGGCCGATGATCAGGAAGCGGGTGGTGTTGTCCGGGCGATCCTCGATGTTGCGCTGCACCGGCTCCAGATTATAGAGCTCGCGGGCCATGTCGCCGGCGATGGCCATGGCGTTCCATTCGTCCTTGAGCCGCCGGGCGGCCTCCGCGTTGGAACTCACCGCCACCCGTTCCACCGCCGGCATGTGCGCGTCCAGCCACTGGCGGCACTGGGCCAGGGTCTGTTGGTGCGAGTAGATGCGCGTCACCTTGTCGCGGCGGGTGTGCGGGCCGGCGAGCAGGTGGTGGTGGATACGCAGTTCCACCTCGCCGCAGATCTTGAGGTCGGAATTCATGAACGAATCCAGGGTGTGGTTCACCATGCCCTCGGTGGAATTCTCCACCGGCACCACGCCGAAGTGCACCGCGCCCGCCTCCACTTCGCGGAACACCTCGTCGATGGCGCCCAGCGGCACGCTGTCCACCGCGTGACCGAAATGCTTGATCGCCGCCTGCTGGGTAAAGGTGCCTTCCGGGCCCAGAAACGCCACCCGCATGGGCTGTTCCAGGGCCAGGCAGACGCTCATCACCTCGCGGAACAGGCGCGCCATGGATTCCCCGTCGATGGGGCCCTTATTGCGTTCCTTGATGCGGCTCAGCACCTGGGCTTCCCGCTCCGGGCGGTAAAACACCGGCTCGGCGTCCTCGCGACGTTTCACCTCGGCCACCTGGTGGGCGAGCTCGGCGCGGTGATTGAGCAGATCCTGGAGCTGTTGGTCCAGGGCGTCGATCCGGTCTCTCAGCTTGTCCAATGATTCGGTCATGTCAGGTTCCGCCTGGGCGCGCCACGGCTGGCGAGTGTGCGCGTACCAGCCTTATCCGTTGCGTTTTTCGAAGTCCGCCATGAAGTCTATCAGGGCATCCACGGCCGTTTCCGGTACCGCATTATAAATGCTGGCGCGCATGCCGCCGACACTGCGGTGGCCCTTGAGGTTGCGCAGCCCGGCGGCGTCCGCTTCGGCCAGGAAAGCCTTGTCCAGGCCACTGTCGGCGAGGATGAAGGGCACATTCATCCAGCTGCGCTGGGTCGGCGCCACCGGGTTGCTGTAAAAGCCGGACCCGTCGATGAAACCGTACAGTTTGTCCGCCTTGCGCCGGTTGATCTCGCCGATG
This sequence comes from Alcanivorax sp., assembly GCA_017794945.1. Taxonomy (GTDB): domain Bacteria; phylum Pseudomonadota; class Gammaproteobacteria; order Pseudomonadales; family Alcanivoracaceae; genus Alloalcanivorax. The sequence continues at coordinate 2,833,153 of CP051239.1, read as the reverse complement.
GCTTCCACGCCGCCCTGCTCCTTGAGCCACTGGAACACCAGGCCCGCCAGATACCAGGCGAAGGTGGGCGGCGTGTTGTACATGGAGCCGTTCTCGGCGTGGGTCTGGTAGTTCATCATCGCCGGCACCGAGGCGCCGGCCCGGCCGAGCAGGTCCTTGCGAACGATCACCACGGTGATCCCCGCCGGGCCGATGTTCTTCTGGGCGCCGGCATAAATCAGGCCGAAGCGGCTGACGTCCAGCGGACGCGACAGAATGGTGGAGCTCATATCCGCCACCAACGGCTTGTCCACCTCGGGCACGAAGTCGAATTCCAGCCCGCCAATGGTCTCGTTGGGGCAGTAATGCACGTAGGCGGCGTCATCCGAGAGGCGCCAGTCGCTCCGCGCCGGCGCATAGGTGAAGTTGCGGTCCTCGCTGGAGGCCGCCACGTTGATCTCACCGAAGCGGCGTGCTTCCTTGATCGCCTTGGTGGACCACTGGCCGGTGTTGACGTAGTCGGCGCGGCCCGCCTCGCCGAGCAGGTTCATGGGCACCATGGCGAACTGGGCACTGGCGCCGCCCTGCAGGAACAGCACCGCGTAGTCGTCGGAAATCCCCATCAGATCGCGCAGATCCTGTTCGGCCTGCTCCGCCATGGCCACGATCACGTCATCGCGATGGCTCATTTCCATCACCGACATGCCGGTGCCGCGGTAATCCAGCATTTCCTCGCGGGCCCGCTGAAGGACCGCTTCCGGCAAGGCCGCCGGGCCGGCGCAAAAGTTATAAGCGCGGGACATTCGATTCTCCGGATGTTAGCGGCTGACGCCGCGATACAGGATTCAGGATGAAGGATACAGGGGATGGCAACGTGCCCGCCCTTCAACCTGTATCCTGCATCCTGTATCGGGCGGCGATGCCGCCCTCTCTTCTATTTACTCTTCGCCGCCATCCGCCGGAGCGTTGTCGGCCCCGTCAGCGCCGTTTTCTTCGCCGGCGCCCTCTTCCAGCTCGTCGTCGTCCACGTCCAGCTCCGGAATCGGCGCCAGACCGGACAAGGCTTCACCGTTGCCCAGGCGAATCAGGCGAACCCCCTGGGTGTTGCGGCCCAGGTGGCTGACTTCGTCGACGCGGGTGCGCACCAGGGTGCCCTGGTTGGAGATCAGCATGATGTCCTCATTACCGAACACCTGGGCGGCGCCCACCAGCGGGCCGTTACGCTCGTTGACCACCATGCCGATCACGCCCTGGGTGCCCCGGCCCTTGGTGGGGAACTCGCTCAGGTCGGTGCGCTTGCCGTAGCCGTTCTCGGACGCGGCCAGCATCTGCCCGCCTTCCTGCGGCACCATCAGGGCGATCACTTCCTCGCCCTCGGCCACTTTCATGCCACGCACGCCGCGGGCGGTACGGCCCATCACCCGGACCTTGGATTCCTGGAAGCGGACCACTTTGCCGTTGCCGGCCACCAGCACCACGTCTTCATCGCCCTGGGTAATGGCCACGTTGACCAGGTGCTCGCCTTCCTGCAGACGCACGGCGATCAGGCCGTTGCTGCGCGGCTTGGCGAACTTGGCCAGCTCGGTGCGTTTGACCACGCCGTTGGAGATCGCCATGAAGATGAACGGCCCTTCGGCGGCCTGCGGCTCGCCGTCGGCGCCATCGGCTTCCATGTCTTCCACCACCTCGGCGGCTTCGCCGTCGATGGCCGCCGGTCCGCCGGCCGCCGGTTCGCCGGCCGCCATATCGGCGTCCGTGTCGTCCTCGTCATCGCCGCCGGCGCGCTGCCGGACCATTTCCGCGTCCAGACGCAGAATGGCGGTGATGCGCTCTTCCGGCTTGAGCGCCGGAATCAGGTTGACGATCGGCTTGCCACGGGAGGCGCGGCCGCCCTGGGGCAGCTCGAACACCCGCAGCCAGTAGACCTTGCCTTCATTGGTGAAGCACAACAGGGTGTCGTGGGTGCCGGCCACCAGCAGTTGCTCGACATAATCCTCGTCCTTGAGCTGGCCGGCGGACTTGCCGCGCCCGCCGCGCTTCTGCGCCCGGTAGGTGTCGATCGGCTGGGTCTTGGCGTAGCCGGAATGGCTGAGCGTGACCACCACGGTTTCCTCGGCGATCAGGTCTTCCATGCTCAGATCCAGCCGCGAGGTCTGGATCTCGGTGCGGCGCTCGTCGCTGTACTCCGAGCGAATCGCGTGCAGCTCGTCGCGAATCACCTGCATCAGCCGGTCCGGGTCGGCCAGGATCAGCATCATTTCGCGGATCTGATCCAGCAGCACCTGGTAATCGGTGATCAGTTTTTCCCGTTCCAGGCCGGTCAGTTTCTGCAGGCGCAAATCAAGAATCGCCTGGGCCTGCTCCGGGCTCAGGTGATAGACGTCGTCGCGCAGCCCGTAGTGTTCATCAAGACCGTCCGGACGGGCGGCGTCTTCGCCGCCGGCGCGCTCCAGCATGGCCAGCACGTCGCCCGGCGCCCAGCCCTTGGCGAGCAGTTTTTCCTTCGCCTCGGCGGCGCTCGGCGAGGCCTTGATCAGTTCGATCACCGGGTCGATGTTGGCCAGCGCCACCGCCAGACCTTCCAGCAGGTGGGCCTTCTCGCGGGCCTTGCGCAGTTCGTACACGGTGCGGCGGGTCACCACCTCGCGGCGGTGGCGCAGGAAGGCGTCCAACAACTCGCGCAGGTTCAGGGTGCGCGGCTGCCCATCCACCAGGGCCACGGTGTTGATGCCGAACACGGTCTCCATCTGCGTTTGCTGATAGAGATTGTTGAGCACCACTTCCGCATTCTCGCCCCGGCGCAGCTCGATATAAACCCGCATGCCCTGCTTGTCGGATTCGTCGCGCAGCTCGGTGATACCTTCAATCTTCTTTTCCTTGACCAGCTCGGCGATTTTCTCGATCAGCCGGGCCTTATTCACCTGATAGGGCAGCTCGTGAATGATGATGGCTTCCTTGCCACTCTTGTCGGTCTGTTCGATGTCGGCGCGGGCACGGACATAAATGCGGCCCCGGCCGGTGCGGTAGGCCTGAACGATGCCGGCGCGGCCATTGATGATCCCGGCGGTGGGGAAATCCGGCCCCTTGATGTATTCCATCAGGTCGTCCGGCGTCAGGCTGTCGTCGTCGATCAGCGCCAGGCAGCCGTCAATCACCTCGCCCATGTTGTGGGGCGGGATATTGGTGGCCATGCCCACGGCGATACCGGAGGAGCCATTCACCAGCAGATTGGGCACCCGCGTCGGCATGACATCGGGAATGCGCTCGGTGCCGTCGTAGTTGTCCACATAGTCGACGGTTTCCTTGTCCAGATCGGCCAGCAGTTCGTGGGCGATCTTGGCCATGCGCACTTCGGTGTAACGCATGGCGGCGGCGGAATCGCCGTCGATGGAACCGAAGTTGCCCTGCCCGTCCACCAGCATGTAGCGCAGGGAGAACGGCTGGGCCATGCGGACAATGGTGTCGTACACGGCGGAATCGCCGTGGGGGTGATATTTACCAATCACATCACCCACCACACGGGCGGACTTTTTATAGGGTTTATTCCAGTCGTTGCTGAGCTCGTGCATGGCGAACAGCACGCGGCGGTGCACCGGCTTGAGGCCGTCGCGCACGTCCGGCAGGGCCCGGCCCACGATCACGCTCATGGCGTAATCCAGGTACGACTGTCTGAGTTCGTCCTCGATGTTGACGGGAGTAACTTCTTTGGCGAGGTCCGTCATGGCGTTCCTTATATCCCTCGGTGGCGTGGATAGCGACCCGCGGGAGCCCCGGTCGCGGAGCTCCTAAAAGCCACCGATGATAGCACAGCTTTGCCGCCTCTAAATAATTCCCATCAACCCCGTCACCACAAGCCCGGCACCGGCATCGGACGAGGCTGGCCAGACAGGTTATACTCGCCGCCGGACCGACCGGGCCGGGCCCGGTCTCACGCCCATTCCGCGCGGAGAAGGCGCCGTCAGCGGAAGCTAATCAGGAGCCGTCAGCGATGCAGGACAAGCCGTCAGCGATGCAGAATCAGCCGTCTTCGGATCACCAACACGCCGACCTCATCATCAAAGCCGGCTGGATCGCGCCGGTGGCCCCGGAAACCGGCGCCCTCGCCGACCACGCCCTGGTGGTCCGCGGCGACACCATCGTCGATCTGCTGCCAACGCCCCTGGCGGACCAGAAATGGCGCGCCGACGAGGTGGTGGAGCTGGGCAACCACCTGCTGATACCCGGCCTGGTGAACGCCCACACCCATGCCGCCATGAATCTGTTCCGCGGCCTGGCCGACGACCTGCCACTGATGACCTGGCTGGAGCAGCACATCTGGCCCGCCGAGGGACAATGGATGAGCGAAGCCTTCGTACGCGACGGCACCCGTCTGGCGGCCGCCGAGATGATCCGCTCCGGCACCACCTGTTTCGCCGACATGTACTTCTTCCCGGAGACCACCGCCCGGGTGGCCATGGAGGCGGGCCTGCGGGCGGTGCTGTTCTCGCCGATCCTGGACTTTCCCACCCCCATGGGCGCCGGGCCCGACGACTATCTCCGCCTGGCCACGGAGGCCGCCGATAACTGGCGCCATGAACCCCGGGTGACCATCGGCTTCGGCCCCCACGCGCCTTATACCGTTTCCGACGGGCCCCTGGAGAAAGTGCTCACCCTGGCCGAGGAACTGGACGCGCCGGTGATGATGCACGTGCACGAAACCGCCGGCGAAATCCACCAGGCGGTGGAAGCCAGCGGCGAGCGGCCACTGACCCGGCTCAAGCAACTGGGCCTGCTCAACCCGCGCCTGCTGGCGGTGCACATGACCCAGCTGCTCGACGAGGAAATCCAGTGGCTGGCGGACACCGGCAGCCAGGTGGTGCACTGCCCCGAGTCGAACCTGAAGCTGGCGAGCGGCTTCTGCCCGGTGCAGAAACTGCTCGACGCCGGCATCAACGTGGCCCTGGGCACCGACGGCTCGGCCAGCAACAACGACCTGGACATGCTTGGCGAGACCCGTACCGCCGCCCTGCTCGCCAAGGGCGTGAGCCTGCGCGCCGACGCGGTGCCGGCGGCCACCGCCCTGCGCATGGCCACCCTCAACGGCGCCCGGGCGCTGGGCCTCGAGAGCCGCACGGGTTCACTGGAAATCGGCAAGCAGGCGGATATGATCGCCGTCGACCTGGGCGCCCTGGAAACCCAACCGGTCTATGACCCGGTGGCACAGCTGGTCTACGCGGCCACCCGGGACCAGGTCACCCACAGCTGGGTGGCCGGGCGCTGCTTGATGGCGGAGCGCCGGCTGACCACGCTGAACGCGGCGCTGATCGCCAAGAACGCGGCCGAATGGCAGCGCAAGATCGCGCCCAACAATGACCGCGCCAACAACGAAAGTCGATGAGGGACACCCGATGAACCAACCCAACGTGGACAGCGGCGAAATCGCCAAATTCAACGCCCTGGCGGAACGCTGGTGGGACCCGAACTCGGAATTCCGCCCACTGCATGACATCAATCCGCTGCGGCTCAATTACATCGACGAGCGCCTCGGCCTGCCCGGCAAGAAGGTGATCGACATCGGTTGCGGCGGCGGCCTGCTTTCCGAGGGCATGGCCCGGCGCGGCGCCACGGTCACCGGCATCGATCTCGGCGAGGCGCCGCTGGCGGTGGCCCGCCTGCATGCCGAGCAGAGCGACGTGGAGGTGGAATATCTGCAGGTGCTGGCCGAGGAGATCGCCGAGCAACGCGCCGGCGAGTACGACGCCGTGACCTGTCTGGAAATGCTCGAGCACGTGCCCGACCCGTCGTCGGTGATCCGCGCCTGCGCCAAACTGGTGAAGCCCGGCGGCCAGGTGTTCTTCAGCACCATCAACCGCAATCCCAAGGCGTTCCTGTTCGCCATCGTGGGCGCCGAGTACGTGCTGAGACTGCTGCCCCGTGGCACCCATGAGTACGCCAAACTGATCCGCCCCTCGGAGCTGGCCGGCTGGAGCCGCGACGCCGGGCTGGATGTCCGCGACACCACCGGCATGACCTACAACCCGGTGACCCAGGTGTACAAGCTCAACCGCGATGTGTCGGTGAACTATCTGATGCACGCGGTGCGCCATGCTTGAGGCGGTATTCTTTGATCTGGACGGTACTCTGGTGGACACGGCGCCGGACTTTTACGTGGTGCTCAACCGGCTGCTGCGCGACCACGGCCGGCCGGAAGTCAGCTACCAGGCGGTGCGCGCCACCGTGTCCAACGGCGGCCGGGCGCTCACCGAGTTGGGCTTCGGCCTGGCGCCCGGGGACACCGGCTTCGATGAGCGGCTCAATGAGCTGCTCGACGCCTACGGCGGCCGCCTGGCGGTGGACACCCGTCTGTTCGACGGCATGGCCGAAACCCTGGGCTGGCTGGAAGACCAGGGCCTGCCCTGGGGCGTGATCACCAATAAGCCGGAGCGCTTCACCCGCCCGGTACTGGCCGGCCTGGGCCTGCTGGACCGCTGCGCCTCGGTGATCTGCCCGGACCAGGTGCGCGAGCGCAAGCCGGACCCGGAAGGCCTGTTGATGGCGGCCGGCGCCGTGGGGGCCAACCCCACCCACTGCGTCTATGTGGGCGATCATTTGCGTGACATCCAGGCCGGACTCAATGCGAAAATGATCACCGTCACCGCCGGATTCGGCTACATCGACGCGGACGACAATCCGCGCGCCTGGCCGGCCGACTATTTCGTGGAACGCGGCGAGCAACTGCTGCCGCTGCTGAAAACACTGTGAAGAAGTAGGTACAGTCGAAATGGACATCAAGGAACTCAACGGCCTGGCGGCCAATTACCAGTGCCCGCCGGACGCCTTTAAGGATCGTATTATTCTGGTCACCGGCGCCGGCGCCGGTATCGGCCGGGCGGTGGCCCTGGCCCTGGCCGCCCACGGCGCCACGGTAATTCTGCTGGGCCGCACCCAGAGCAAGCTGGAAGCCGTCTACGACAAGATCAAGGCCGCCGGCGGGCCGGAGCCGGCGCTGGCGCCGGTCAACATGGAGGTGGCGCGGCCCGAGGATTACCAGGAACTGGCGACGCTGTTCGGCCGCGAATTCGGCCGTCTGGACGGGGTGCTGCACAACGCCTCGGTGCTGGGGGACATCACGCCGCTGGAGCGTTACGGCGCGGACACCTGGGATTCGGTCATGCGCGTCAACGTCAACAGCGCCTTTTATCTGACCCAGGCACTGCTGCCGCTGCTGCGCGACAGCGACGACGGCCGCATCCTGTTCACCTCCTCCAGCGTGGGCCGAAAAGGCCGGGCATTCTGGGGCGCCTACGCGGCGTCCAAGGCGGCCACCGAGAATTTGTCGCAGACCCTGGCGGAAGAATTGGAGAACACCTCCAAAATCCGCGTCAACACCATCAACCCGGGCGCCACCCGCACGGATATGCGCGCTCTTGCTTATCCCGGTGAAGACCCGGAAAAACTGAAAACACCGGAACAGATTGTGGCCAGTTATTTGTATTTGCTGGGCCCTGAAGGGGCCGCGATCAACGGGCAGTCCCTGGACGCCCAGCCCCGCTGATACCGGGAGCGGCCGAGGCCGCTCTCCGTTTCACTCGATCTTGACCTCAGCGACATTCCGGTATGTCTGGCCAGCATCCGGTCATGCTCATCCCCATGCTATTACTGCCGGCGACCCTCTCGAATAATAATCAGGGATAGCCATGTTTCGTTTCGTTCTCGCTTCATTGATTCTAACGCTGTCATCGCTGTCCATCGGCGCGCAAGAACTGCGCCTGTCGCAGGAACAGCAGCAAAAGATGGAACAACTGCTCCCCGGGGTGGACGTCGACCAGGAGCTGGTCCGCGCCCTGGCGGATATTTTTTATTCCCGCGACATGCCGGTGCGCGTGCGGCTGGGCGCCATCGCCAAGCTGGTGGGCATCGACCAGATGCCGCCGAGCACCGCCCTGAACCGAAAGATCTGCATTTGGGATATCGCCGGACGCAACGGGCCGGTATTCCAGGCAGCCATGGAGCAGCGCGCCATGGCATTGGAATACGGCATCGACCTGGAAATGATTCCGTTCACCAACGAGACCGTTATGGTCGAGGAGCTCAAGGCCGGACACTGTGACGCGGCGTTGATGAGCGGCATGCGCGCACGCCTGTTCAACAGCTACACCGGCACCATCGACGCCATCGGCGCGATCCCCGACAACCAGCACATGCGCACCCTGCTGCAGGTGTTGGCGCACCCCAGCCAGGCAGGCCACATGGTCCAGGGCGAGTACGTGATCATGGGTATCTTCTCCGGCGGCGCCGCCCATGTGTTCGTCAACGACAAGCGCATCAGCTCCCTGGCCAAGGCCGCCGGCAAAAAAGTGGCGGTGCTGGATTACGACAAGACCCAGTCGGAAATGGTGGCCGGCATCGGCGCCACGCCGGTGCCCTCGGACATCGTCAGCGCCCCCAACAAATTCAATAACGGCGTGGTCGATATTCTCGCCGCGCCGCTGATCGCCTATGAGCTTCTGGAACTCTATAAAGGCATGGAGCCCGACGGCGGCATCGTCGACTACCCGATCGCCCAGATCAGCATGCAGCTGGTGGGCCGGCTGGACAAATTCCCCAACGAAGTGGCGCAACTGATCCGTGAAGCCTCCTTCGAGGCCTACGACCAGGTGCGGGCACGGGTGAAGATCGAGGAAGAGCGGGTGCCGGACCGCTGGTGGATCGATATTCCCGCCGACGAAAAACGCGAATACGAAGCGATGATGCAGGAAGCTCGCGACACTCTGCGCCAGCAGGACTATTACGACGGTCGCATGCTGGATCTGCAAAGCCGGATTCGCTGCAAATTCGATCCGTCCCGTGGCGAATGCTCCAATAAAAACTAGACCGCATCAGGAGGCCGTGTGCCGATACTCCGTCCATTGCGTAACACCCTGCTCGCCGTGAGCGCGTCGGTGGCCGCCGTCGCCGCGCCGGCGGCCGCGTCCGACGCCGACCTGCGGGCCACCGTCTACAACGACGCCCTGCCCATGACACAGCGGGTCGACGCCATGCGTGAACTGACCGGCCTGGGCAAAGCCGGCAACGACACCCGCAAAATCTGCATCTGGGACATCGTCGGCCGGAACGGGCCGATCTTCTCGGCGGCGCAGGATCAACGCGCCAGGCTGCTGGAATACGGCATCCAACTGGATCTGGTGCCCTATACCGACGAGCGGGTGATGGTGGACGAATTCAAGGCCGGCCTCTGTGACGCGGCGCTAATGAGCGGCCTGCGCGCGCGGCTGTTCAATACCTACACCGGCACCATCGACTCCATCGGCGGACTGCCCACCCAGCAGCACATGCGTATTCTGTTGCAGGTGCTCGCCGACCCCGCCTCGGCGGAGCACATGGTGCAGGGGGATTACGTGGTGGCCGGCATCGCCCCCGGCGGCGGCGCCTACCTGTTCGTCAACGACAAGAAAATCAACAGCCTGGCGGCGGCGGCGGGTAAAAACGTGGCGGTGCTGGACTACGACCCGGTGCAGGCGGAGATGGTCGGCCAGGTGGGCGCCTCGCCGGTGCCCACGGACATCGTCAACGCCCCCAACATGTTCAACAACGGCGTGGTGGACGTGCTCGCCGCGCCGCTGGCGGCCTATGAGATCGTTGAGCTGTACAAGGGCATGACGCCGGATGGTGGCATCGTCGACTATCCGATCGCCCAGATCAGCATGCAGCTGGTGGCCCGCCGCGACCGCATTCCCAACGAAGCGGCCCAGTTAGTGCGCGAGGTGTTCTTCGAGAGCTATCAGCGAATCATTGACCGGGTGCACGAAGAGACCAAGAACATCCCCGACCGCTGGTGGATCGAGATCCCGGATGACGACAAGCGCGAGTACGAGGTAATGATGCGCGAAGTGCGTCTGCAGCTGCGCGAACGCGGTTACTACAGCGCCGACATGCTGACCCTGCAGCGCCGCATCCGTTGCAAGCTGGATTCCTCGCGGGCCGAGTGCGCCGACCCGCAGGAATAAGGCCCGGGCCGCTCAGTGGAGCGGCTCATCCCCGGGCAGTTGGTCCAGGGTGCCGAACAGGTCCACGCGCTGGTCGCTGAACATATCCAGCTCCGGCGCCAGCGCCTGCACGTAGCGATCGAAATAGAGGAACTGTTTGAGCAGCAGCGCGAACTCCCGGGGGAAGCGGATACCGTGCCCCTCGCCGATGCGCACCAGATCGGTGAGCAGCTGATTGACCTCGCGGTCGTTGCGGTCGGCCTGCACCAGGGCGCTGGCGTCCACATCCGTGAGCCGGTCCTGCAGAGCGGAAATGTCCCGCGCCAGGGCGTCCACGTCCACCTCCTCGCTGGTCATGCCGACCATGGCCATGGCCCGCGCCATGGCGGGCACGTCGCCGCTGCCGATCGCCTCGAAGAACGCCATCATGCCCTGCCAGGCTTCCGGGCGGATACGCCCCACCATGCCGAAGTCGATGAAGCCCACCCGGCCGTCTTCCAGCAGCATCAGATTGCCGGCATGCACGTCGGCGTGGAAGAAATCGCACACCATAAGGCTGGAGAACCAGGTGTTCAGCGCGGTGATCAGGGTGCCCGCGGGATCGTCGGTGTAGCGCCGCAGCACCTGCAGATCGGTGAGCGGCACGCCGTGGAATCGCTCCATGGTGAGCACCCGCTTGGTGGTGTGCGAGGCCACCGGGCGCGGCGCCACCGCGGCCACATTGCCGGTTTCGGCCAGGAAGCGGTTGAACGCGTCCAGATTGCGGGCCTCCTGCAGGAAATCGCACTCTTCGAGCATGCCCGCCTGCAATTCCTCGATCACGCCGGAGAGCGCCGAGCGGGACAGCCCCGGCGCCAGCGACTCGACCAGACGCGCCGACGCATAGAGAAAGTTGAAATCAGTGAGCAGCACCTGGCGCACGCCCGGCCGCTGGACCTTGATCACCACGTCGGCGCCGTTCTTCAGGCGGGCCGCGTGCACCTGGGCGATGGAGGCGCTGGCCAGCGGCTTGGGATCAACCCAGTCGTAGAGGCTGTCCAGGGGAGCGCCGAGCTCCGCTTCCACCGTCTCGCGGACGTAATGGAACGGCAGCGGCGGCGTGCGATCCAGGCACTTCTGGAATTCGCTGACGTATTCCTCCGGAAACAGCGACGGCGAACTGGCAATGAACTGGCCCAGCTTGATGTAGGTGGCGCCCAGGGATTCAAAGGTACGGCGCAGGTGCCGGGGCAGCGCTTCCCGGTCGCCCAGCAACCAGCCCAGACCCTGGCGGCCGACCACGCCCACCGTTTCGAACACACGGAAAGCGCCGCGGGCGGTGTTGCGCACCAGGGCCAGGCCCTCCCGCTCACGGGCAAGGTTTGCGCGCATTTCATTAACGATGGTGTCTTTGCTCATCACATCTACCTAGAGTTCCGTTGAAAGAGTCAACACCGCCCCGTTTATTGTTCGCGCTATTTTGGACAGCGATTTTAAAAAAACAGGTCCGTTTCCGCCCCGCCGCCCAGAAACGGGCCGGGATCGTGACGCTAACAGATTGAAAAATAAAGCATAAAGAGGGGGGGCTCCTGAAGTTCCCCGAAGGCATTGGCTGTTCCGACACAAGAGCCGAGACCCAGGGTCATTATCAGCGAGGTGCCACGAACTCATGATCGCAAGCCTAGCATTAGGTTTGTAATGGCTTACATGCATTTTTGTAATCGGCGCTTGTGCCAACTCAACAAGGTTGGGTACTATCATCGACGCCGTGAGAACAATAAAAAGGAGCTCAAGGAATGCGTTCTCTACTCAGTAAAATCGCGCGCCCCGCGCGTGCTCTCATCGCCGGTGGCGTGATCACTGCACTTTCCGGTTGTGGCATCATCTACAAAACCACTGGTGACGTTCTGGTCAGCTTCGGCCAGGCGGAACTCGCCCCCCATCTGCTCGCCTATGACGACGTGCGCATGGGTTGCATCACCGGCGAGGCGCAAACCCCGCTGCTGATGTCCTTCAGCGAAGTGGGTTCCCACCCGGAAAAACTCGGCGTGATGACCTACACCACCGCCGCGGTGTGCGCGGAGCAGATGGCGCTGGAATCTGAGCTCAGCTATCTGCGCGCGGTCAACGATGGCCGGGTGAGCGAAGCCCAGGACGCGCGCATTCAGCAGAAGCGCTGGTCCAAGATCGCCGCCAAGCGCCTGCTCAAGTCCTACGAACTGATGGACGAAGTCTATGGTCCGCTGGACGAAGGCGAATGCCCGAAACTGAACCACGAGTTCGATCAGATCGTCTGGCTGGTGGGTAACATCGCCGGCGTTCAGGCTCTGGTCGCCGACGGCGCCGCCGACGGTTCCGTGGGTGTGCCGCGTAACATCGTGGCCAAGGTCGAGCGTAACGCCAAGTGCCTGAACAACGACGACTGGTGGGGCGCGCCCCAGGGTCTGCGTGCGGCGGTCTGGACCATCCTGCCGCAGCTGGCACCGGAAGGCGCCCAGCCCTGGCAAACCCTCGAACAGTCCGCTGAAAAAGGCTTCGAAAGCGGCGTCCGTCTGGGCAGCGCCTTCTACGCCATCAGCGCCTACGGCAAAGGCGACAATGATCGCCTGCGCACCGCGATCCGCGATTTCGCCGCCAACGGTGAAAACATCAATGAAGATTACGCCATGATCGACGCCATCGCCGAAATCCTGGTCACCGGCCTCTCTGATCGTCTCTGGACCGAGAACACCGGCAAGCGTACCCCGCTCAACGGTCTCGGCACTTTCTGGGACGACGCGTCCAGCGAGCCGAAGATGAACATTGACGATCTGCTGTAGTCCTTATTAAAGCAAGCGGTGACAAGCGCGGGGCCTTGCCGGCCCCGCCTTCCAACAGACAAGAAGTAAGCAAGGAGAGAAACCGATGCGCGTTTTCAAAGCCTTAGCGATGGCGGCGGTGACGACGGTGGGCCTGGCCTCCATGTCCGCCCAGGCCGCCAACACCGAGCGCAGCCTCTGCGTATTCGATATCATCGGTGCCAGCGGTGATGTGTATAACATCATGAAGGACTACAAGACCCAGGCGGCCGGTTGGGGCGTGGACCTCAAGCTCAAGCCCTATACCGACGAGAAGATCGCCGCCGAGGACCTGAAGGCGGGCCAGTGTGACGGCGCCGTGCTCACCGGTCTGCGGGTACGTCAGTTCAACAGCTACGCCGGCAGCATGGAAGCCGTGGGGGCCATCCCCACCTATGAGGAACTGCAAACCGTTTTCCGGGTGATGGCCAGCGGCAACGCGTCCATCAACAAGCAGCTCAAGCAGAACGGTTACACCATCGCCGGTTTCGCCCCCATGGGCGCGGCCTATCTGTTCGTTAAGGACCAGAGCATCGACACCGTCGGTGAGCTGTCCGGTAAATCCATCTCGGTGATGGAATACGCCCCGGACCAGGCCAACATGGCTTCCCAGGTGGGCATGTCCCCGGTGCCGTCGGATATCACCAACTTCGCCGGCCGTTTCAACAACGACTCGGTGGATATCTGCTTCGCCCCGGTGGTCGCCTACTCCGCCCTGGAGCTGTACAAGGGCATGCAGCCGGACGGTGGTATCGTTCGCTACACCCTGGGTCAGCTGACCAACCAGATCGTATTGCGCAGCGACAAGTTCTCCGACGAGTTCGCCGCCAATTCACGCACCTGGATGCTGGGCCAGTTTGATCGCGCCATGCAGGTTATCCGCAACGCCGAGAACGAAGTGGATGACAAATGGTGGATCGACATCCCTGAAGAAGACAAACGCCGCTATAACGAAATGCTGCGCGAAGCCCGCGTGAACATGACCGAAAGCGGTATGTATAACAAGGACCTGATGGACCTCCTCCGCAAGGTGCGCTGCAAAACCGACCCGAGCCGGGCGGAGTGCACCTTGGCGATGGAGTAATCACCTCGCCGGACGCGAACCAACGGGGCCTCACCGGGCCCCGTTTTCTCTTTGTATGTAGTACGCACGCTGGCGCCGCGGGCGAGCCTCGGTGCCGGCAAGGTGATAGTGCCGTTTGAAAACGGCATAACAATAACCGGGTGAATAATGGAAAAACCTCAGTTGACCGTGGCCAGGCGTTCGGTGGGGGAGTGGTTATCATCGCTGCCCACCCTGTTCATTCTTCTGACCGTGATTTTTTTATCTTCGGGTCAGATTATCCACTCCCAGCTTCTCAAAATCGGTGAAAACACCTGGGACGAATACTTCCTGTTGCGGGGCGCCGGCATGGTGTCCGAGCCCACCTGTAACCCCGATCCCGATATCAATCAGCGGGTCAGGGAAGTCGTGGAACAACGCAAGGCCGAGGCGGCCGACGACCCGTTGGGCGACATCCTGGGTAGCTCGTCCGTGGACGAGGACGCCATCCGCAGCTCGCTGGAGTCCTCCAGGGAAAACTGCCGCAACAAGTGGGACCGCTTCAAGATCGTCGAGGAGAAAGTCACTCCCGCGGTGATCGCGTTCCGCAATATCGAGGGTGGTGTCGCCAAGGTGGTGTCCACGCTCGGCGACTATAAACGTCTTCTGCTCTGTCTTCTGGTGATGATCTGCGCGATCACCGCCACGCTCGCCCGACACCATATTTCCTTGCGCCCCTCGCGCACCAAGAAGGATCACATCGTCACCACCACCGCGCAATTGATCGCCAACGCGTCACTATTGATGTCGGCGACGGTGTATCGCGCGGAAGAAGTGGATGCCATGGCTTCCGGCGTGACGGTGAGCAATTTCTACCTGCATCAGTTCTGGATCGCCGGGTTCGCGTTACTGACCGCCGCCTCGATTTATCAGTTGATCCGGCCGCCCAGGAATCTGGAGACCGGGGGCTCCTGGCCCAAGGCGTTCCTGACCATCCCGCTGTACAGCTTTATGTCGCTGACCGCGGCCGCGCAATTCGCCAGCCAGGGCTACTACCACGGTATCAGCGTCTATCTGAACATGATGATGGAGCTGTCCACCCTGTTCCTGAATCTGGCGCTGTACATCTGGATCGGCATGCTGCTCAAGCAGACCAAGCTGGCGCATCTGGTGTTCGATATTCTGCGACCCTGGAAGATGTCGCCGGAACTGATGTGTTTCGTGGTCCTGGCGGTCGCCGCCATCCCCACCGCTTATACCGGCGCTTCCGGTATCTTCGTTATCGCGGCGGGTGCCACGATTTATCAGGAACTGATCCGGGTGGGCGCGCGCAAGCAGCTCGCTCTGGCCGCCACCGCCATGTCCGGCTCCATGGGTGTGGTGTTGCGTCCCTGCTTGCTGGTGGTGATTATCGCCGCGCTCAACAAGAGCGTGACCACCGCCGAGCTGTTCTCGTCCGGCTATAAAATCTTCTTCCTGAGCCTGTTCCTGTTCTTTATCTACAGCCAGTTCGCGCGTACCTCGCCGGCTCGCATCGCGCCGTTCTCCGAGGCGCTGCCCAAGAGCCTCAAGCGCATGGTACCGCTGATGCCCTACGCGATCATCGTGGGTGCCGTTCTGGTGCTGTTCAGTGACGTGCTCGGCCGTCAACTCGACGAGTTCTCCGCACCCATCATTCTGCCCGTGATGATGATCGGTATTCTCTTCTACGAGAAGTTCAGCCGCCATCTGCTGCACCTGTTCACCCTCTTCCTGGTCCCCATGGTGGTGATGTCCTACATGGGCATCTGGGAAGGCTATCAGGCGCTGACCAGCGGGCAGGTCCCGGTGGGCGTGTCCGCCGCGGAGCTGGAAGACATCCTGTGGGCCGAATTCTGGCGCAACACCTTCCTGACCGCCTTCATGGTGATCCACTACCTGGTGAAAACCGGTGATCAGGACCCGCACTATCAGCCGGAAGCCGGCGTATCGGAGAAGCTGGAAGGCTCCCTGCGCATGGCCACCAATGAAACCACCGGTCACATCGGCGCCCTGTTGATGCTGATGGCCCTGTCGGTGAGCACCGGCGGCATTATTGAACGCTCCGGTCTGCTGGAAATGCTGCCCGAGGTGTTCCCGTCGATCTGGGTGGCGATGGGCATCCTGGTGGTGACCATGGTGATCATCGGCATGATCATGGACCCCTACGGCGCGGTGATCCTTGTCAACGCCACCATTGCCCAGGTGGCCTTCAATAACGGCATTGATCCACTGCACTTCTGGATGATCACACTGGTGGCCTTTGAGCTGGGGTACCTGACACCACCGGTGGCCCTCAACCACCTGTTGACGCGACAAGTGGTCGGTGACGACGAGGTGGAAAGTGCCAAGCTCAGCACCGGCAGCTTCTTCCGGCGCTATGAGAAGTTCCTGCTTCCCATCGCGACCATGCTGACCGCGCTGCTGATCGTGTCGTTCCTGCCGCTGGTTTCCGACGGCCTGCACGAGTGGCTGTTCCAGAAAATCCAGTCCGGCGGCTGATCACGGCCACCGCTCGGCAATACCCACAAGGGCCGCTTTCGCGGCCCTTTTTTATGGCAACGTGGAAAACTCCGGGCGATTTGGATAGAAAACAAAAAAGAGCTAGACTGGTCAAAATAACAACAATCATGACCAAAAAAATAAAAAAGGAATGCTCCCATGACGGAACGGACCCTGGGCATGCCCCGACGCACGCCCACTGAATGGTTTTCCACCCTGCCGACGCTGCTGCTTCTTCTGGTCGTCGTGTTCCTGTCCTCCGGACAGATCATCCACTCGCAATTGCTCAAGATCGGTGAAGCCACCTGGCAGGAATATTTCATGCTGCGTAGCGCCGGCGTCATGCCGGAGCCGACCTGCAACCCGGACCCGGACATTGATCAACGCATTCGTGAGATCGTGAAGCAGCGCAAGGCGGAGTCCGCCGGCGATCCGTTGGCCGGCATCCTCGGCGGCGCCTCGGTGGACGAAACCGCGATCCGTAACTCACTGGAAGCCACCCGTGCCAACTGCCGCGCTAAACGGGAACGCTATCAGACCGTACAAGAGAAAGTGACACCGGCGGTGATCGCTTTCCGCAACGTGGAAGGCGGTGTCGCTCTGGTGGTGTCCACGCTCGGCGAGTACAAGCGCCTGTTGCTTTGCCTGCTGCTGCTGATCTGCGCCACCACCACTACTTTTCAGCGCCACCATATCGCGCTGCGGCCGGCGCGCACTGACAGAGATCACCTGGTGTCACTGAGCGGCCAGCTGGCGGCCAACGCGTTGCTGCTGGTGTCGGCGATCGCGTATCGAATCCAGGATTCGGAATCGATGGCCGCCGGCGTCACCGTGGATAATTTTTACCTGCACAATATCTGGATCGCCGGCTTCGGTACCCTCACTCTGGCGTCCCTGTACCGGCTGCTGCGCCGCCCGCGCGACCTGGAGCCGGGCGGTTCCTGGGCCAAGGCTTTCCTGACCATCCCGCTTTACAGCTATATGTGTCTGTCCGCCTCGGCGCAGTTCTTTTCCCAGGGTTACTTTCACGGCACCAGCGTCTATCTGAACATGATGATGGAGCTGTCCAGCGTGTTCCTGAACCTGGCGCTGTACATCTGGATCGGCATGATGCTGAAACAGACCCGCCTGACGCATATTTTCTTCGACGCCCTGCGTCCATGGCGGATGTCGCCGGAACTGATGTGCGTGGTGGTGCTGGCGATCGCCGCCGTTTTGACCGCCTACACCGGCGCGTCCGGCATCTTCGTGATCGCCGCCGGCGCCACCATCTATACCGAGCTACGACGGGTCGGCGCGCGCAAGCAACTGGCACTCGCGGCCACCGCCATGTCCGGCTCCATGGGCGTGGTGCTGCGGCCCTGCCTGCTGGTGGTCATGATCGCCGCGCTCAACAAAAGCGTCACCACCAGCGAGCTGTTCGCCTCCGGCGCCAAGGTGTTCGCGCTCAGCCTGTTTATTTTCTTTATCTACAGCCAGTTCGCGCGCACCACCCCGGCACGCATCGCGCCGTTCTCGCAAGCGCTGCCGGCCAGCCTCAAAAAAATGATTCCGCTGACGCCCTACGGCGTCGTGGTCGGCGCCGTGGCGGTATTCTTCAGCGACGTGCTGGGGCGCCAACTGGACGAGTTCTCCGCGCCGATCATTCTGCCGGTGATGCTGCTGGCGATTCTCATCTACGAAAAGTTCAGCCGCCATACTCTGCATCTGTTCAGCGTCTTCCTGGTACCGATGCTGGTGCTCTCCTTCATGAATATCGCCGAGGGCTACCAGGTGCTCGTCAGCGGCGAGATCCCCGGCGGCACCTCCGCCGACGAGCTGGAAGCGGCGCTGTGGAGCGAGACCTGGCGTAACCTTCTGATGATTCTGTTCCTGGGCGTGCACTATGGCTCCGCGCTGTCGTCCCGGGACAACCGCGACCCGGTGTCCGATTACCCGCCCGAGGAAGGCGTCTCCGAGAAGTTGGAAGGCAGCCTGCGCTTCGCCACCGGCGAAACCGCCGGCCATATCGGCGCCATGCTGATGTTGATCGCTCTGTCCGTGGGCACCGCCGGCATCATCGAACGCTCCGGGATGCTGGAACTGCTGCCGGACGCCTTCGCCTCGATCTGGATCGCCGGCCTGTTCCTGGTGATTGCCCTGGTGCTGGTGGGCATGTTCATCGACCCGCTGGGCGCGGTGATTCTGGTTAACGCTACCTTCGCGCCGCTGGCCGCCGCCAACGGCATCGCGCCGTTGCACTTCTGGATGATCGCGCTGGTCGCCTTCGAGCTCGGCTATCTGACGCCTCCGGTAGCGTTGAACCACCTGTTGACCCGGCAGGTGGTGGGCGACGACGAAGTGGAAAGCGCCCGCCTCTCCACTGTCACCTTCTTCCGGCGCTACGAGAAATTCCTGCTGCCGATCGCGGTGATGCTCACCGCCCTGCTGATCGTCGCCTTCCTGCCGCTGCTGTCCGACGGACTGCACGACTGGCTGTTCCAGAAAATCCAGACCGCGGCCTAGAGAAGGCCCGTCATCGCACGGGGAGGCGCCACACCTCCCCGGACCCTGCCCTGCAAAGCGGGTTTCCTAGGCCGCCGGTATATCGGATACTCTGTATCACGCTGTTGAGATCGAAACGTTTCCCTTCAGGCAGGTGCAGTATCAATGAACGACCAGCAATCCAGACACCGCGAGCGGCCCACCGAGCCGCTTCCCAAATCCGTTAAGCCGGCCCTGCTGTTTCTCGGCTTTTTGTTTATGGTGACGGTGGTGATCGCCGGGGCCGCCTATGTGGTGGACCGGCAAATTTACGGGTGAATCATTTGAACGGGTGATCCATGTCGTCCCAGGAAGAGCACCGTCATCATCCACGCCGAGAGCCGCCCCGCGGGGTCTCCCTGACGCTGCGCCGCGACCCCCCTGCGGCGGACGAAGAGTCGCTGCACCTGTTATGCCGGGATGTGTCCCGGACCGGCCTGGGGGTGGCATTTCCCCATTCGATCACGCCGGATACCGATGTGGAACTGTGGGTGACGCTGCCCGGCGACACCCGCCGCCTTCATCTGTACGGCACCATCGCCTGGTGCGCCGCGCCGCTGGGCCAATGGCGCGCGGGCATCGCGCTCAACCTGGAACGCAGTGACGGCCGGTTCTGGTCGGCACGCTTCGACCAAGACCATGACCTCGACGGACACTGAGCGCTCCCTGTTTCGCCGCGGCGGCGACTACCAGAGCCACCGTCCCGACTATCCCGCCGCCCTGTTCCAGTGGCTGGCGCAACACAGCCCCGGCCACCGTCTCGCCCTGGATCTCGGTTGCGGCAGCGGGCAGGCCTGCCGCGCGTTGGAACCCTGGTTCGACAACGTGCTCGGCGGCGACGTCAGTGTCGATCAGCTCAAAGCGGCCCCGTCCAGCGCCAGCCACTATCTGGCGGCGCACGCGGACGCCTTGCCGGTCGCCGACAACAGCGTCGATCTGATCACCGTGGCGCAGGCTCTGCACTGGTTTCCCCTGCCCGCGTTTTTCCATGAGAGCGCGCGCGTGCTGCGCGACGAGGGGCTGCTGGCGATCATCAGCTATGGCCTGTGCAGCGTGGCCGGCCTGGAAGGCCTGATCGAGGACTTCCACGACCGCACCCTGAAACCCTGGTGGCCCGCGGCACGCTGGCTGGTGATCGAGGGCTACCGAAGCGTCACCCTGCCCTGGCCGGAGCTCGAAGGCCCGCCGCCCATGCCGCTGGAGCGGCAATGGCGCTGGCGGGATATGGCCGGCTACCTGGATACCTGGTCGGCACTGGTCAAAGCCCGCGCCCACGGCGACGACCCGCTGGCGGCGTTTCTGCCGGTGTTGCGGGAACAATGGGGGGAAGTGGAAAGAACCGTACGCTGGCCGCTGCAACTGCGGGTTTGCGCCCGGCCGTCCCGCCCGAACGAATAAGCGCAGCGGACGGGCGCTGTCAGGACTCGGGAAAATGCTCGGCGAGCAGGCCGGCCAACCGGTCCAACCGGCGGCGGCGCTTGGCCAGCCCGAAAATATTCATCATCCGCGTGCCCCAGGTCAGCGCGGTGGCCAGGGTGTCGCCGCCACGGCGGGGAATCACGTGCACGTGCACATGGGGCACGTGCTGATTGGCCTCGCGGCCGTCGTTGACGATCACGTTGTGGGCCAGCACGTCCAGCCCGGCCCGCTTGTGCGCACGAATAGTACGCCGGGCCAGCTCGAACAGATGGGCGCAGAGGTCCGGCTCCAGGTCCTGGAGCAGGGGCTGGTGCTGCACCGGAATCACCAGGCAGTGGGCCTCGCGCACCGGGAACAGGTCCAGCAACACGATCGCCCGCTCGTCCCGGTAGACCACGCTGCCTTCGGCGCGCCCCTCCAGTATCTGGCAAAACACGCAGTCAGCCACTCAGTTCTCCGATTGCAGGTAATCTTGCTTGCGCCGCTGGCGCCAGATTTCCGCCCCGGCCAACAACAACGCCAACAGCAACACGGCCAGCAGAGGTCCACCGGCCCGCCACAGACTCACGTCTTCACGGGCCAGACCGTCAAACAGACTGACCACCCAGGCCGGCCCCCATTCCTGGTGGTTCGGCGATACCGGCCAGGGCATCAACAGCAGCGCCGCCGCCAGGGCGCGCAGCGGCAGCCGCAGCCAGCCGCGCAGCGGCCGGGTGATGTACCAGAGGACGAACAGCACCCCCACCGAGCCGAGCAAATAGGCGAACCATCCCCACAAATAGGCTTTCGTCGTCACGATCTCTCCTCAGTTCACCCAGTGAATAATACGCTCTTCCAGGTCGGCTTCATCCACCGTGGTTTCGCTGACCACCCGCCCGGCCACGCTGACCCCGGCCTCGCGGACCGACTCCGGGCGTCCGGACCGCAACGGGTGCCAGGCTTTCAATGGCCGGCCACGGGCGCGCAGGCGGTAGGCGCAGGTGTCCGGCAGCCAGTCGAAATGCTGCGCCACCTCGGCGGTGACCTCAACACAATCCGGCACATAGTGATGGCGTTCCGGGTACACCCGGCACCGGCACTGTTCGGTGTCCAGGTAACCACAAGCCACATCGGTGAAGGCCACCTCGCCGCTGTCCTCGTCCTCCAGTTTAACCAGACAGCAGCGGCCGCAGCCATCGCACAGGGCCTCCCACTCACGGGCATCGAGCTGCTCCAGGGGCAGCTCCCAAAAGCGCTCACGCACGGCGCGGACGGTCCGGGTGGCCGTCGGCCAGATACAGATCCGGGTCCGGCGGCGGTGGCATCTGCAGGTAAAAACCCTGTTGCTGCACGGCGGCCATGACCTTGTTGACGTCGGCGCGGGACAGCGGACGCTCCGGCGAGAGAATCAGATCGGTGACGTGCACGCCCGGGCCGAACTGCTCGGCGAGCACCTCCGGCAGATCCTGGAGCCCCTTGCCCCGGGGCACGTACACATACATGTCCGCGCGCTTGCGGCTCTTGTAGATCGAGCAGAACAGCTTGCCCTTAAGCAGACTTGAAGCACTCATAGCATTTCTCTCAATGGCCGCGCGACCAGCTCTTCACGCCAACCGGTGAGCGGCTCCGGCAGCGCGTCGGGGTCGCGCACCAGCGCTTCCAACCAGCGGCGGCGCACCAGCACATCGGGTTTCAGTGATAACGTTTCGGCGATCCGCCCTACCCGCTCGCGCAGCGCTTTCACCTTGGCGCGCTGTTGCGGGTCCAGGGGGCCGGGCAACGGCGCCGGCGGTTCGGCCTTGGCGGCCTGCTCGATCAACGCCAGCAGCGCGTCGCCGTCACGACGGATGGCGCGCGGGTGCACGCCCAGCTTCTGCAAGTCCACGCGGCCGCGCAGGCCCCCACGGCTCAGATCCAGCAGGGTATTGTCGCGCAACACGAAGCCCTTGGGCAGATCCCGCTCGCGGGCGGTCGCTTCGCGCCATTCGGCAAGCGCGTCCAACACCGCCAGTTCGCGGCCCTGCAGATGGCCGGCGCCCTTTACCTGCCGCCACACCGCCCGCGGCTCGGCGCGGCGGCGGGCCTCGTCGCGCAGCCGCGCGCATTCCTCGTACCACCAGTCCAGCCGCCCCAACCGTTCCAACTCGGCCTGAAGCTGCTCGGCGAGCTCCGGCAGATACTTGACGTCGTCCTCGGCGTACAGCAACTGTTCCTCGCTGAGCGGCCGTTTCAGCCAGTCGGTGCGGGTGGCGCCCTTGGCCAGGCTCACCCCCATGCGGTTTTCCACCAGGCGCTGATAGCCCACCTGCATGTCCTCGCCGGTGAGCGCCGCGGCGATCTGGGTGTCGCGGACCCGCTCCGGGTAGGCACCGGCGAACGACGCCAGCGCCTCCAGATCTTCCGAACAAGCGTGCATGATCAACGGGCGTTCGGCGAACAACGGCACCAGCGCCGGCGGATCCACCCGGGTGGTGTCGATCAGGCGAATACGCTCGCCGTCGTGCACTTGCACCAGAGCCAGGCGCGGATAGTAAGTCCGTTCGCGCATGAACTCGGTGTCCAGGTAAAGCGGCTGATCCGGAGCCAGGCCTTCGGCCCAGTCCCGCAGGGAGTCGGTGCTGTCGCACCAGAGGTACGCCATGGGAGTCCGTTGCGTCGCTGAATGTGCCGGCATTATACGGGTCACGGGCGGCGGCTGAAACGCGTGCCGGTGAGACGGCCCGGCGGCACTCAATTTCAGCGCCGGTTTCTGCTACCCTTTGCGCCCTCTGAATCGTCAGTTGCACAGGAAACCGCCATGAGCACCAAATTGGTACTGGTCCGCCACGGCCAGAGCGTCTGGAACAAGGAAAACCGCTTCACCGGCTGGAAGGACGTGGACCTCACCGATCAAGGCCGCGAGGAAGCCCGTCAGGCCGGCGAACTGCTGAAGGAAGCCGGCTTCGAATTCGATATGGCCTACACCTCGGTGCTCAAGCGCGCCATCCGCACCCTCTGGACCATCCTCGACGGCATGGACCAGATGTGGATCCCGGTGATCCGCGATTACCGTCTCAACGAGCGTCATTACGGCGCCCTCCAGGGCCTCAACAAGGCGGAAACCGCCGAGAAATACGGCGACGAGCAGGTTCTGATCTGGCGCCGCAGCTACGACACCCCGCCGCCCAAAATGGACCGCGACGACGAGCGCTACGCCGGCCGTCTGCGCGTCTACAAGGACCTGGACGAGGACCGTATTCCGTTGTCGGAAAGCCTCAAGGACACCGTGGACCGTTTCCTGCCCTACTACCAGCAGGAGATCGAGCCCCAGGTCCGCGCCGGCAAGCAGGTGCTGATCTGCGCCCACGGCAACAGCCTGCGCGCGCTGGTCAAGCATTTGAGCGGCATCTCCGACGAGGACATCGTCAAGCTCAATATCCCCACCGGCATTCCCATGGTCTATGAGCTGGACGACGATCTGAAGCCGATCAAGAACTACTACCTGGGCGACCAGGAAGCGGCCGCCAAGGCCGCCGAGGCGGTGGCCAACCAGACCAAGGGCTAGTGGTCCACTAACCACCGATCCGATCCAGCGCCCGCACCCGCCGCTGTTCCGCTTCATCGAACAGCGACGCACGCAGGCGCTGGATCGCGTCGTCCCGATCTTCCTCCGCCAGGCCGCTGTCCTCGATGGCGCGGCGCTGCTCCTGGTACGCCTGGTAGCGCTCACGCCATTCTTCCCGGCGCCGGTCCAGTTCCCCCAGACGCTCGGCGGCCTCCGCACCGAGCCGCTGCTCCCGATATTGATAGACACGCGCCTCAGCGGCGCCCTGCTCGCGCAATTGCCGCACCGCCTCGGCCACCTCCGAGGGTCGCCGCGAGGCGCGCACCATCTCGCGCAGGTCCTCCGGCAGGCCCGCCTCCAGCGCGTCCAGGCGGGCCTGTTTCTCGGCCGGCTCGAGTTGCTCGTTTTCCAACAGTGCACGCCGCTGCAAGGCAAAGTCCGCGTAGCGGTCGCGGAAGCCGAAAAACGCCTCGCGGGTGGCGGCGCTGAACCACTGGTCGCGCAGCGCCCGGCGCTCTTCCAGGCTTTGCCGCATGCCGGCGACGCTGCCATCGTGCTTGTCCAGCTCGCGCAGGGCGGACCGATAACCGATATAGCGCTCGAACAGATCCCACGCCTGGCGGGCCGCCCGCTCCGAAAGCGCGCCCCGCAGGTGGGCCGCCACCCGGCCGCGCAGCACGTTCAGCTCCTCTTCGCCTAGAGCGGAGAGGAAATAATCGAAACGTCGCCGCACGTCCTCCGAGACCATCAGATTGCCGCGCTCGTCCTCGCGCAGGGCGCCGTCGGGCACGGTGCCGCGCCAGGACGCCGGCTCCTCGCCGAGCTTGCGTCCGCGCGCCACGTAGTCCTGGAATTCGGATTCCCCGGCGCCAGGGTCCGCCGCCGGCTGATCGGGCCGGGCGGGCGCCGGTCGCGACGGTGTCTCACGCCACCACACGCCCATCAGCGCCAGCGTCACCACCAGCAACGACATGGTCGCCGCCAGGGCCAGAGGTCCTTTCATTGTTATTCTCCGTTCAGTTATTCCCTGCCCACCGCTGGTCGGATTGGTACTTTTTTATTAGTGAACCACCGCCAGCAGTAAGGCTAGCATCAATCCACCGGTCGATAAAAAACAAGGACCGACCGGTGAACCACGACATTCGACAACAAAAAAATCAGGGAAGCGTATGAAAACCTTAATCCGGACTCTCATAGGGGTCATGGCCCTGGCGGTTCTGTCCCTGCCCGGCCTGACCACCGCGGACTACACCGAAACCCGTTACCCCATCGTGCTCGTGCACGGCCTGTTCGGCTTCGACAGCGCCGCCGGCGTGGACTATTGGTACCGCATCCCCGAGGAACTCCGCCAGGGCGGCGCCGAAGTCTACGTGACCCAGGTCAGCGCCGCCGAGGACACCGAGGTGCGCGGCGAGCAACTGGCCCGCCAGGTGGAGGACATTCTCGCCACCACCGGCGCCGGCAAGGTCAATCTGATCGGCCACAGCCACGGCGGCCCCACCGCCCGCTACGTGGCCTCGGTCTACCCGCAAATGGTGGCCTCGGTGAGCAGCGTGGGCGGCGTCAACTGGGGCGCCCGCATGGCCGACGTACTGCAGGGCGTGTCCGACAACGTGCCCTTTTCCGGCGACCTGATCGGCTATCTGGGCAACGCCCTGGCCGGGCTCATTGATTTGTTTTCCGGCGGCGGCAACCAGCAGGACATCATGGCCGCGCTCAAGGCGCTGACCACCGAAGAGACCCTCGCCTTCAACCAGCTCTACCCGGAAGGCATGCCCGGCGAATACTGCGGTGAGGGGCAGCGTCAGGGCAGTAACGGCGTGTCCTACTTCTCCTGGAGTGGCGCCAAGCCCCTGACCAACGGTTTCGATCCTTCCGACGCACTGCTCGGCGCCACCTCCATCGTTTTCCTCGGCGAGAAAAACGATGGCCTGGTCAGCAGCTGTTCCAGCCACCTGGGCATGGTGATCCGCGACGATTACCGCATGAACCATCTGGACGAGGTCAATCAGGTGCTGGGCCTGCACGATATCTGGAGCACCGACCCGGTGACCCTTTATCGCCAGCAGGCCAACCGGCTGAAGAACTACAGCTTCTAACCGCCGACCGCTCCGACCCGGCACCATCGCCCGCCAGACCCGGCGGGCGAAAGTTCCCCGACCGGGTGACCGAAACGCTCAGCTCGCCCGGCGCCATGGTTTTGTGTCCTTGCCCCGCCCCTCTAACATCGGGTATCCGGCAGCTTTTTCTATGAAGGACCATAACCATGACAACAACCCTTAAAGCGCTTCTCACCGGCGGCCTGTTGCTGGCCTCCTCCATGGTCACGGCGGAAACCATCGAGCGCGACATCTGCGTCTTCGACATCGCCGGCAAGGTCGGCCCCACCATGGCCGCCATGCAGGACTGGCGCACCGTAGCCCTGAACTGGGGCCTGAGCGCCAACCTTAAGGTGTACACCAATGAATCGGTGGTGGCGGAAGATCTCAAAGCCGGGGTCTGCGACGCCGCCCTGATGACCGGTATCCGCGCGCGCCAGTTCAACACCTACGCGGGCACTCTGGATTCCATCGGTGCCATCCCCACCATGGAACATATGAAGATCGCACTGCAGGTGCTGGCGCACCCCAACAGCGCCGATAAGCTGACCGCCAACTCCTACGAGGTGATGGGCATAGCGCCGATCGGTGCCGCCTACATTTTCGTCAACGACCGCCGCGTGAACACCCTCGCCAAAGCGGCCGGCAAAAAGGTGGCGGTACTCGACTACGACCCCACCCAGGCCAAACTGGTGGCCGCCGCCGGTGCCACGCCGGTGCCCTCGGACATCACCAACTTCGCCGGCAAGTTCAACAACGGCGTGGTCGACGTGATCGCCGCCCCACTGGTGGCTTACAACGTACTGGAACTCTACAAAGGCCTGGAACCGGATGGCGGTATCATCGACTACCCGCTGGTGCAGCTGTCGATTCAGCTGATCGCCAAGGCCGACCGCTTCCCCGAGGAAATGGCCCAGACCTCCCGGGAATACTTCTACAACAATCTGGACCAGGTACTGGAGCAGGTGGAGCGGGAAGCGTCGGTGGTGGACGACAAGTGGTGGGTGGATATCCCCGCCAAGGACAAGCAGGAATACGAAGTCATGATGCAGGACGCCCGCGATCAAATGCGTAACGAGGGGCACTACGACCCGGACATGCTCGACCTGCTGCGCAAGGTGCGTTGCAAGCTGAACAGCTCGCGGGCCGAGTGTACCGGCGGGTGAAAACCCGATGCAGGAGTCAGGATACAGGATGCAGCGCAGGGGCCATGCGCTCTCCTGAATCCTGTATCCTGCGACCTGTATCGAGCGGTCGAACGACCGCTCCTACAGCCCCAGACGCTTGGCAATCACCTCGTTCATGATCTCGTAGGTACCGCCGCCGATGGAGAGAATGCGGTTGTCGCGGAACAGCCGCTCCACCACGGTGCCGCGCATATAGCCGGCGCCACCGAAGATCTGCACCGCGTCCCAGGTCACCCGGTCGGCGCACTGGGTGGCCTGATTCTTGGCCATGGACACGTCCAGCACGCAGTCCTCGCCGTTGGCCAGCCGCGCCGCCACCCGGTAGGTGAACTCCCGGCTCACCGCCACCTGGGTGGCCATTTCCGCCAGCTTGTGGCGGGTCACCTGGAAGCCGGCGATCGGGCGGCCGAACGCCTCGCGTTCGCGGGCATAGGCCATGGCTTCGTCCAGCGCCACCTGGGCGGTCATGTTGGCGGTGACCGCGAGAATCAGGCGCTCCATCTGGAAGTTACTCATGATGCAGAAGAAGCCGCCGTTCTCCGCGCCGATCAGATTTTCCGCCGGCACCCGGCAGTCCTCGAAGAACAGCTCGGCGGTGTCGGACGCCCACCAACCCATCTTCTTGAGCTTGCGCCCAACAGTGAAGCCAGGGGTGTCTTTCTCCACCAGCAGCAGTGAGATGCCGCCGAAACCCGGGTCGCCGGTGCGCACCGCCACGGTGTAATAGTCAGCACGCACGCCGCTGGTGATAAAGGTCTTGCTGCCGTTGACCACATAGTGGTCGCCGTCTCGCACCGCGCGGGTGCGCAGGTTGGCCACGTCGGAACCGCCGCCCGGCTCGGTGACCGCCAGCGCGGCGATCTTTTCGCCCGCCAGCACCGGCGGCACCACCTTCTCTTGAAGCGCCTCGGAGCCCCATTTCCAGACCGGTGGCAGGCCGATATCCAGCGATCCCAGGCTGGCGCCCACGCCGCCGGAGGTGCAGCGCACCATCTCCTCGCAGGCGGCCACTTTCATGAATACGTCTTCGCCACTGCCGCCCCATTTCTCCGGTGCGCCGATACCGAGAATGCCGGCGTCCGCCGCCTTCTTATAAAGCTCGCGGGGAAATTCCCCGGCTTCTTCCCAGTCGTTGACGTAGGGCAGAATTTCACGCTGAACGAAGCTGCGCACGGTGTCGCGGACCATGCGGTGGGTGTCGTCGAAGTAGGACAGTTCAGGCACGGGATCTCCTTAGTGTATCGAGCGTCATAAACCAAGCGCTTGCTTGGTTTGCATGGTAGCCCCGTGGGAGCAAAGCAGCAAGGTAACCGCAAGGGGCACGCGGGCGCCGCCCGCGCGGTTCAGGAAGGGGTCAGCAAGAAAACGGCCGGCGGCCGCGCAGGGCCTGGGCCAGAGTGGCGCCGTCGACGAATTCCAGGTCGCCGCCCATGGGCACGCCCTGGGCGATGCGGGTGACGCTGACGCCGGCTTCCCGGGCCAGGTCCAGCACGTAGTGCGCGGTGGCCTCGCCTTCCACGGTGGTGCCGGTGGCCAGGATCAACTCCTGGATCTGGCCCTCGTTGAGCCGGGCTTCCAGCACGTCCAGGCCCAGCTCGCGGGGGCCGACACCGTCCAGCGGCGACAGCTCGCCCATCAGCACGAAGTAGTGGCCCCGGTACTCCGCCGATTGCTCCACCGCCAGCACGTCCGCCGGCGAGGCGACGATACACACCAGGCCCGGGTCCCGGCGCGGGTCCTGGCAAATCGGGCACAGCTCCTGCTCGGCGTAGTTGCGGCAGCGGCGGCACTGCTTAACGCCGTCCATGGCCGCGCTCAGCGCCGCCGCCAGACCGCGACCATCGTCGCGGCCCCGTTCCAACAGCGCGTAGGCCATGCGCTGGGCGGAGCGCGGCCCCACCCCGGGCAGGCAGGTGAACGACTGGATCAGCTTCTCCACCAGGGGAGTGTGCTTCACGGCTTGAACCCCGGCGGGAAGGGGAAGCCGTCGGTCATGCCCTTCATCATGTCTTTCTGGCTGCTTTCCACGCGGCGCACCGCGTCGTTGACCGCCGCCGCCAACAGGTCTTCCAGCATTTCCTTGTCTTCGCTCATCAGGCTTGGATCCAGGGAAACATTCTTCACGTCGTGGCGGCCGTTCATAACCACCTTCACCAGGCCGGCGCCGGCTTCACCGGTGACTTCCGCGTTGGCGGCCTCTTCCTGGGCTTTCTTCATCTTCTCCTGCATCTGCTGTGCCTGCTGGAGAAGGTTGTTCATATCGAAATCCATGACGCACCTTTTCAATCGGTGGATTGGTCGTGGTCCCGGGGCTGGATGCTGCTTTCATCCAGCCGGGCGTTGAACTGCTCAATCAGGGTCCGCACGGTGCGGTCTTCCAGCAAGGCGCCGCGCGCTTGCTCCAGCCGCACCCGGCGGCGCTCCTGGTCGATGGCCTCCGGGGTGTCGCCGGCGTCGGCATCGTATTCCAGATTCAGCCGGATACGGCGCTGAAAATAGTCGCTGAGGGCGCCGGCCAGCTCCTGGGTGCGTTCCGGGTTCACCAGCACCTGGTGGCCGGTGCTCAGGCGCAGGGTCCACTGATTTTCCTCGCGGGCCGCCAACACCGTGTTGCGGGCCAGGTTGCGCGCCGCGCCGTCCAGCGGCAGGCGCTCCACCAGGGCGGCCCACCAGGAGCCCACATCCTGATCGGATTCCGGTTCCGCCAACGGCATTGGCGTGGGCTCGGCTTCCGGCTCCGGCTCCGACACGGGCGCCACTTCGGAGGCCGGCGCCGGGGCGGGCGCGGATGACGTGGCCGAAGACGGCTCACCGCGCGCAGCCGGGGCTTCGGCGGGCGGGCGCTCAGCTTGCGGCGGCTCGGCGGGCGGCGGCGCTTCGGTGCGCGGCTCCGGCGCCACCGGCTCCTTGGGCGCGGTGCGCCGGGGCGTGTCACCGCCGAGCAAGGCGCGTAAATCCCCCGGCCCGCCGCCGCCCTGAGGCGACGGCGCCGGGGTGTCAGGCTTTTTTGCCGGGGCGCGGGCCTCCCCGCCCGGCAGCACGCCACGCGGGGAAAACAGCACCATGCGCAGCAGGATCATTTCCAGCGCCGCCCGGGCGTCCGGAGCGTCCTGGATATCCCGCCGTCCGCGCAACGCCACGTCGTAATACAGCTGAATCTGCTCCGCCTGGAAGCGTCCAGCCAAGGCCACCATGGCCTCGTCGGCGCCCTCCCCGCCCAGCGCCTGGATTACCGCCAGTTCGTGCAGGGCGGAGACCAGCTCATCCAGCAGCGCCAACTCGTCCGGCGCGTGCTCGGCGATCGCCGCCAACCCCTGCAGCACGGCGGCGGCTTCGCCACCGGCCAGCGCTTCCAGCAGGGTATGCACATGGCCCCGGTCCACGGTGCCCAGCATGGCACTCACCGACTGGGCGGTGAGCTGCTCGCCGCCAAACGAAATCGCCTGGTCGGTGAGACTCAGGGCGTCGCGCATGGAGCCCTGCGCCGCCCGGCCCAGGGCCAGCAGCGCCGGCTCCTCGAAGCGGATCATCTCGCGCTCGAGCAGCGCTTTCAGGTGGCCGGCGATCTGCTCGGCGGGCAGCGCCTTGAGGCTGAACTGCAGACAGCGGGACAGCACCGTCACCGGCAGGCGCTGGGGGTCGGTGGTGGCAAGCAGGAATTTAACGTGCGGCGGCGGCTCTTCCAGCGTCTTCAGCAACGCATTGAAAGAGTGCGCCGAAAGCATGTGCACCTCATCGATCAGGTACACCTTATAGCGGCCCCGGGTGGGCGCGTACTGCACGTTCTCAAGCAGCTCGCGGGTGTCCTCCACCTTGGTACGGCTGGCGGCGTCCACCTCGATCAGATCCACGAAGCGGCCTTCGCCGATCTCCTCGCAGGTGGGACAGACCCCGCAGGGCCGGCTGCTGACCCCCTCTTCGCAGTTCAGACAGCGGGACAGAATACGCGCGATGGTGGTCTTGCCGACCCCGCGGGTGCCGGTGAACAAATAGGCGTGATGCAGGCGGTCCTGATCCAGCGCGTGAGTGAGCGCCCGGGACACATGCTCCTGGCCCACCAGCTCGTCGAAGGTGCGCGGTCGATATTTGCGGGCGAGAACCTGGTAACTCATCGCTCTCCAGCCAAAGGGCTATCCGGGGCTTCGGGGGAAAGCCGTATGCTAGCGAATCTGACCGGTTTAAGACAGCGGGAGGGGCCTGACAAGGGAAGAAATTGGAGGCCTTCCCGCCAGCCGCACCCCGGCACACGAGTCCACTGCTACCGTTGCTCCCTTCCGGGCCTGGCGGGGTTTACAGTTTGTCGTTGCGGGGGGACCAGCGGGTCGGCCATAACGCGCTTTTCAGCGAGCGCGCATTGTGGCCAAAGGCCGGATTCTTTGCAAGCACGGCTCAGTCGAACGGGCTGAAAGAATCCTCGCGCCCCACTTCCCGGGCCTCGCCGTGGCTGTCGTTCATGACGCGCACGATGCGCCCGGCCTGGGCGTCGTCATCGGCGTCCACCATCACCAGGTACTGGCCCTTCTCCACCTCGCGCCAATAGGGCCGCAGGTGGTGGTTGCGCAAAGAGATACCGAAGATGCCCCCCATCCAGGCGCCGAAGCACAGCCCGAACAAGGTGGTGATCGGCACCACGCTCACCGAGAGCTGCCAGCCCCAGGGGTCCATGCCGGCCAGCATGAAGCCCAGCACGATGCCGGCGATGGCGCCGATCAACGCGCCCAGAAAACCGGTGTGCATGATCTCGGTGTCTTCCCAGACGGTAGTGCCGTGCACCTTGGCCGCTTCCAGCGGCCCCGGGTCGCGCCCCAGCACGTGCAACCGTCCGGCGTCGATGCCGGCGCGGTCCAGATCCCGGGAAATATGCTGCACGCTGTCGATCGACGCGGTCAGATAATAGAACCGTTTCATGAGGCTTCTCCCTGTCACCTGCTTCCTTCAATTGTGCTACCGAGACGCCGGGATACGCAGTGAAGAAGCTAGATTGCTTTGCTATATAGGCGAGACGCTCATATCGAAACGGGATAAACGAAAAAGGGCCGGCGCGGGCCGGCCCTTCAGGCGGTTTAGTGCGGTTCCCCGATCGGGATCTGGCGCGGTTTGTGCGCCTCCGGAACCACCCGGGTCAGGTGCACGATCAGCAGGCCGTCTTCCATGGTCGCGCCTTCCACCTGAACGTGGTCGGCGAGCCGGAAGCTGCGTTCAAAACCGCGGCGGGCGATGCCCCGATGCAGCCAGGTGCGCTGCTCGCTGTCTTCCTCGGCCGGTTTACCGCTGATGCGCAGCAGATTTTCCTGCACGGTAATGTCCAGATCGGCGCGGCTGAAGCCGGCCACCGCCATCACCACCCGGTAGGTGCCGTCGCTTTCCCGGATAATGTCATAGGGCGGGTAGCCGTTGGACTGGTCCGAACGCAGGGCCGTTTCCAGCCAGTCATCGAACCGGTCGAACCCCACGCTGTGCCGGAAAAGGGGTGCCAAAGTATTCATCACGTTACCTCCATAGCATCGTAAGCGGTCCCCGCAGGCGACCGCGCAAACAATCTTCAAGTAGGCGTGACAACTTCAGCCGGCTGTGCGTCACGGTGAATGAAATAGGGTCACCGAAACGGATTTCAAGGCTTTCAAGAAGGGATTAACGGGGCGGATCGGGACGGTCCGCGGTGCTGTTATTACAACGGAACCAGCCGGCCACGGAAACCCGTTGACGGCGGGCTTCCAGCACCTCGTGCGGGATCCGGTCGCTGAGAAAGCACACCAGGGTACCGGCGCGGGGCTCCACCTCGGTGGCCGGGTGGACGGCGTCCGGATCGGCCCAGATACGAAGGCGGCCGCCTTCTTCACTGCGCCATTGATCGTTGAGGTAGACCACCACCGACAATACCCGCCCGTTGCGACCGTTGAACGCGTCCAGGTGGCGCCGGTAAAACGCGCCGGGATCGTACACCGCGAAATGGGATTCCAGGTCGAACAGGCCCATGAACAGCTGCCGGTTCACCGCCAGCCGCAGTTGCTCGAACTCGCCCAGCAGACGGCACTGGGCCAGCGTGGACCCGTCCAGCCAGAGGGTGCGGTCGCGGCGCACGCGGGCGTTGTGCTGGTGTTCGCCGCGCCGGCCGATGCCCGCGCTCTGGAATTCCCCGCGCCGGTCACGCAGCAACGCCTCGCGGCGCAGGGCACGAACCAGATGGGCGGGAAAGTAATTGGGCGCCACGGCGTACTGCCGGGCCACCAGATCATCGATCAGCCGCTGGCAGCGCGGGCTGCCGCCGTCGAACAGATCAGCGTGATTTTCCAGGGCGGGGTCCTCGGAAGGCGGGTGCCGTGTTAGTGCAACGAGCCCGGTTCGGCGGGCGGGACATCGTCGTCGGGCCAGAACAACCAGTCGGCCTGCTGGGAATCTTCCAGCAGTTGCACGGTGGCGTCCAGCGTCGCCTGCACGAAATAGAGAAATTGCTCGAAGGTGACCCCCCGGCGGCCCAGCAGCAGGTCGCAGGCGACCAGCCGCGGCATGGAGTCGTCGTTGACATCCAGGAACAGCTTCAAGGAGGGGTATTCCATATTCAGGCGGGTAAGGTCCGCCTGCACCGTGAACAACGCCGCCGGCCTGACTTCCAACTCGGTGGAGAACAACACCCCGTCTTCTTCCACGAACAGACGCGCGTCCACCACCCCTTCCCGGCCCTGCAGCTCGGAAAGATGCAGCCCATGGCACTGGTCGCAGATGTAATGTTGGATATTGGCCTGTTCCAGCCAGCGCGTGACTTGCTCCGCATCCGGCGTGACCACCGTCAGCATCGGCTTACTCCTCTGTTCAGGGGGCGCATCATCCGGCATTCGCAACCTAAAGGAAAGAGCCCGCCTCGGAAAATCGGCCCACTTGCGCCGCCGGGTACAACGGTGGTTATGATTCCGCAAACTCCCCGCACAGAGAGAGACAATGACAACAACTTACGTGGCCTTCCGCTCCAGCGACGACCTGCACCAGACCACCGACGGCTTCATCCGGCGCATGCGCGACGGCGCCAGCAAACCCGAACCCAAGGTGGTGGAAAAGATCATGACCACCTTCATCGACGAGGCCCTGGACGCCTTCTTCCTGCAACCGGCGGCCATGTCCGGCCTCAGCGGTACCCAAAAACGCCTGGTGCAGGTGGCCTCGGACACCATTTCCAAGGCCACCCGCCTGGTGATCGGCCGCAGCGCCCGCAAAATGGACCTGGAGCAGAACAAGGCCGCCGCCGAATACATGGATGAAATCCGCTTTCCCGGCCCGGACCAGGCCTACTGGTATGTGGCCTTCCCGATCAGCGACCCGCTCGCCGCCCAGGGGCGCGGTCTCGCCGACATGGCGGAAGACGGCACCACCAACGCCGCCGCCCGCGACGAGATGGTCGCCTACCTGCGCGGCGTCACCGACGAAGCGCTTAAATGGTATTTCAACAAGCCCATCGCCCTGCTCGGCTTCGGCCCGATCCTGCGCAAGGTCGCCGACGTGGGCGTCGATACCACCCGCCGGGCCAGCTACGGCGTGATCAATAAAGTGATCCCCAACCTGGACGACGAACAGTTTCTGCAGTCCGCCGTGTACTACCGTTCCATGCAAATGACCCGCTAGGCCGAGGGCCTTCCCGGCGCCGCCCGGCGGCGCCCGGGTTTCATTCCGCTTCGGAAATAAAACGATTTGATAACAAACACTTACGCTCGTACCGGGAGCGGAAGGAACGTCACTAAGTTTTTACAAAAGTGCTTATACAACGGATTGCGCAGCGCGCAAGCGGCTCTCTACTATCCCTCTAGTACCACGAATAACGAACCGAGGAGTCAGCCGTGTCACTGCGCCACGCTATTCTTGTCCTACTGCAAGACCAAGAAGCCAGCGGCTATGACCTCGCCAGGGAATTCGCCAATAGCATTGGCCTGGTGTGGAATGCCACCCACCAGCAGATTTACCTGGAACTGGGGAAGCTTAACGAGCAACACATGGTCAGTTTTCGACATGTGCCGCAGGAGGGGAAGCCGGACAAAAAACTCTACAGCATCACCGAAGACGGCCGGCAGGAGTTGATCCGCTGGCTAAAGAAGCCCGCCGGGCCCGCCCGTATCCGCGACGCCTTCATGGTCAAGGTCGCGGGGGGACAACTGGCGGACTCGGGCGCCCTACTGGGGGAACTGGAACAACTGTCCAAACAACGACGGGAACGACTCGCCACCTTTGAAGCCCTGGCCCAGCGCCTGGACGAACAAGGCCGCGAAGAGAACCTTTACAGCTACCTGACGGTACGCCGCGGCATTCTCGACCAGCGCGCCTGGCTGCAATGGGCCGAAGAAGTCCGTCAGGCCCTGGAACACGCCTCGGTGGGCCTGCCCACCTCGTGACCGACCCGGCGACCCTCGCCGGGGAGCTCGAATGGCTGACTCAGGCGCCGCCGCTCATCACACCGCCACCCGGCTGTGACAGCGCCGACGCCATCCTCCGGCAGTGCGCCGGCGAACCCGGCGTACTGCGCCGGGCCGCCGGCACCCTCGCCGAACAACCCCGCCCGCGCCGGCTCGGCCAGCACTTCGAGAACCTGGTCGCCGCCGTCCTCCAACACAGCCAACGCTATCGCCTGCTGGCCCGCAACGTCCCCCTGCGCCTCAACGGCAACACCCTCGGCGAACTGGACATGCTCATCGAGGACCGGGACACCCACGAGCTGATGCACTGGGAGCTGGCGCTGAAATTCTACCTGGGCCTGCCCGGCGAACCGGAAGAATGCGCCTGGCCGGGGCCGAACAACCCCAAAGACCAGCTCACCCGGAAAATCGATCACCTGTACCATCGACAACTGCCGCGCAGCACCGAGCCGGCGGTGGCGGCCCTGCTGGCCGAACAAGGCCTGCACGTGGATCGGCGGCTGTTACTGATGCGCGGACGGCTTTTCTACCCCGCCGACGAATCCGCCACACCGCCCGCGGAAGTCACGGAGGAACATGAACGGGGAACGTGGCGATACGGCCCGGCGCCCGATCAGGCGGCAGTGATACCGCACGGACTTTGGCATTACCCCACCGGCTACCGCGCTGGGGCCGCGCCAACGGACCGTCCCGCTAATAGAAAAGCGTCAATGGTTCTGGACGCGACCGGCAAGCCGGTATTTGTTCTCAGTGAGACAACGGAAACAACATAGGTATTGGAGCGACATTAATAACTATAATTGAGCTCCTCTGAGAACACTTGCCCTGACTGCATTCTGAGAAGGAATATCGCCCCGTCGATAGGGCATGTTTTCAACTCATCAGAAGTTGGCCAACCATCCGCCGAAAGAGAACGCACCTCTACCAGGTCGAAGGGCTCGTTGTCGGTACCGAAAGCATGAAACACCCACCTACCCCGTTGAAGAGAAGGATGAACCACTTCCAGCGTGGCCAGCCCCGCATAGGTGGACAGAAGAAGGTCATATTCAGGGAGATCGAAATCAGCCTGATTGTCTTCAGGCAGGTGCCAACGCAGTACTTCCTCGACCAAGTTCTTGAAGAGTACGCTCGTTATCGCATCCCACTCATCATAGGCATCCGCGCGCATCCAAGGGATACCCGCCCTCTCCACCGTTGGAAGAAGCCCAAGCAGCGCATCCCTAAAGTTAAGTAAAACTGCGGTTACCACAACGGGAATGCCTCCGGCGCGTCTATACTTAACATGCGCGCAGCTTAAGCGAAGCCGGAGGTTCTTCTATTATGATGAGCAATTATCACGCCACTCTTTTCTATCTTCCGACAATCCATACACCGGGTTATTTTCATGAAGGATTGAGAAATTGGACTTAGTGGTTTCTGGACCAAACTTTTATTCTCTTCTGGCATAAATCAGGCCATCAAGCACATCCAAATCAGCGAGTCTTTCTCGCGAAAAAAGAGCCTCTTTATTAACACTTCTAAAATTTTCATTTGATGACGTATGGGACATTATATTGGACAAAACCTGCTCTATTCGCTCCAGATCATCCTCAGTCGGCTCATGATCAAAATAATATCTTATGACGAAATTCGCGCCATGGTCATAACGAAGAGCTATTGCTCTAATACCAGGGTCGATCTCACCAAGCAACGACTGCCACACACACAATATCAACCAGTTCGGCATCACCTTAATAACCTCAATATTGCTTGGGATTTGCAGGAACGATGTGGGCTCCATTCTTGCTTGAGTGCACTATTCCGTACCTAGTAGCCCCCCCTTGATACTGACCTATCGTTTTACCAAAATCCACGACTGGCTGCCCCCTCGGAGTCATCCGTACGATTGGATAAGTCCCTCCATCCACCCCATCAAGTAGCTCCTGGGCGTTAACCCCCTGGGCCAATGGCGAGCGCCCCGGAACGAAGTTGTTGTGTCCAACCACATGTTTTCCCTGGCGCCCAGGATTAATTGCCTTTGCTAAGCCTTCAGGCGGAGGCAACGCCTTGCCAGCTCTTAAAAATGGAAGAACCTTACGTAATTTCAATAACGCCGCAGCGGGGATAATATCGAGCAACCCAGGCTCTACAGCATGGCCAACCTGTGAAGCGCCATCTGCGATAGACTGCGCACCATCCGCCATGGGCTTAGAAGGATCCTTCATTCCAAGCTGACGATAAAGCGCCTCTCGACTTTCTCGGCCATCTGGGTCAAAAAAGCTAAATGGATTATTGTTAGCGTATGCATATCGGTTAAAGCTCACCGGGTTGCTGCCGGAAAAGCCCACCGGATCAGGGCTCATAAACCGCCCTATTCTGGGGTCGTACCAGCGGGCGCCGGCGTAGACCAGGCCGCTGTCGCGCTCCTCCAGGTGGCCGGTGTAGCCCGGTGATGCGGGGTCATCCGGGGCCTGTTCCTGTGAGCCGTAGGGCTCGTAGTGGCGCTCCCACAGGGTCTCTCCATCCATCGAGCGGCCCATGATCGGGCTGCCCAGATGGTCGGTGTGGATGATGGTCTTCACTTCCTTGACGGCCCCGGCGACGCCCGCCAGGGTCAGCAGCAAGATGAGTAAGATGGTGCGTTTCAACATGATTGTTCCCCCTTCCCTGGTTAGTTCACCGGCGCCGCGGTACCACCGTCCTGGTCCACGATAACCCGGTCATAACTGATCAGACCGGACGTGGGCGACTGCGCTCGTATGGTGATGTCCATTTCTTTGTTCGGTTCGCGCAAGATGCTGAATGGCGCCACGTACTCGTATTGGTAGTTCGGCTCCGGCTCGCTCCCCGACGGCACCTGAGTCGGCTGATTACCGTCGCTCAGCATGGTCCAGGATCCGTAGATCTTCATGTGTACCGTGGCATCGCCGGCATCGAGGGTTACCCGGTTCAAATCGTAGCCATAGGCTGAATACGGCTCCACGGTCCACGTGATCTCGGGGGCCTGACCGCCTGAGCTTTCATCATCCACAATCGAGAACGTCTTCTGGGCGGTAACCGCCATGCCTTCATCGGGGAGATAGGCCTCGACCTGTAAAGTCGCATCCTGGCTGCCCGTCGTTTCGGGCATTGTGATGGTTAGCGGATTACTATCCTCCCCCTGTGCGATTCCCAGTTGCGGACCGGCTAGTTATCGGGAGGTGGGGCAACATGGAAGCTATAGTAAGAAACAGCTCCGCCACCGACTGAATCGCCACCGGTGTGCTGGCCATCTCTACTCTCGCTAAGCTATTGATCCGACCGTTTTCCCCGCTATTGTCTGACAGTTCGCGTTCTTTACTTGCGCTGTTAAGTCGCCCCGACTAGCTTCACCCTTTGCGCTCTCCTCTTTTACTTGCCACTGACTTGAGCCCCGATGAGCCAGGATCCCCAACCTTCCCAATTGATCGCAGCGGATGGCCAGGTCCACCTTGGTCTATTCCCCGATACCGTGGCTAAGATCAACGGTCGCGACTACGCCTACCGCACGCCGCTCGGCAAGCGGGCGTCCCGGCGGGCGCGGCACTTTCATTACAAGCAGTTCCAGTATTTCGGCGTGGTCAGCGACGAGCTGCTGATCGGCTGCGCGTTCGCGGATACGGCGTATCTGGGCATGGCGTTTTTCTATGTGTTCGACACCCGCACCGGTGAACTGCGCGAGCACACCTGGCGCTCGCCGCTGGGGCGGGCGCTGACCTTGAGCGAGTCGCCGTTGGACGGCGAAAGCCGGTTCCGGCAGGGCAAGGTGGACATTGTCATGGGCTACCACCAGGCACCGGACGGCACGCGTCGCAAGTCGCTGACGGTGTCGATGCCGGGCTTGAATCTGCAGGCGGCTCTGCATGAGCCGGCGGGCTATCAACCGATGTCGCTGTGCACGCGCACCGGCATCAACGGCTGGACCTACGCCAACAAGGTGGCGGGCGTGGATGTGTCCGGGGAATTGCGTCGCGACGGCGACACGCTGGATCTGGGTACGCTGACCGGCGCCGGCGGGCACCATGATTTTTCCGCCGGTTATATGCGCCGGGAAACGTTCTGGAACTGGGCCTGTTTGTCGGGTCGGGTGAAGGGGCACCGGCTGGGGCTGAACCTGTCCTGCGGGGTGAACGAGACCAGTGTCAATGAGAACTGCGTGTGGGTGGACGGCCGTCGGATCAAGGTGGACGGCACCGCGTTCGCGTATGATCGCGACGATCTGACACAGCCCTGGCGGGTGGACAGCCGGTGCGGTCAGGTGGCGCTGCGGTTCACGCCGCTGGGCAGCCACCGCGAGCGCCTGAACCTGGGTCTGTTCGCCAGTAATTTCCAACAAATTTTCGGGCGCTTCGACGGCGAGATACGCGTCGCCGGCGAGCCGCCTATGGCCGTGCACGGACTGCACGGCTTCGTCGAGGAGCAGTACGCCAAATGGTAGACGATTATCGCGATAGCAACGACACCGGGCCGGCCGACGCCGGCGCACCCCATCAGCCTGAGCCGCCCCAGGGCGACGCGGTCAATGAGCGCCTGCGGCGCGGCCTGTTCTGGGCGCTGCAGTACTGGCGGGAGCTGTTCAATTTTCGCTTCGACAAATACATGATCATTCAGGTGATTCCGGGGGTCTACGGCGTGGCGCTCACCGCCATCGGCCTGGGCCTGGTGTATCTGTGCGCGGAAGCGTTCATGGCCTCCACCTGGCGCGGTCTGTTTTTCCTGTTCGTGGGCGGGCCGCTGCTGTTTCTGTTCCTGGCCACGCTGCTGCGCGCGTTGCTGGAGTTCTACATGGTGGTGTTCAAGATCTCCGAGCATGTGGATCAGTTGGTGGGGCTGCGCGATACCGTGGACCGGCTGTCCGGCATCGGCGATTCGGTGGACGAGATGGTCTCGGTGACCCGGCGGATTCCGTTCTGGCGGGTGCTGGCCGGGCCACGTCGCGGCGACATGCGGCGTAACGACAAACCGCGGCGTGACGAACGGGACGAGTGACAACCGGCGCGGGAGCCTGATGTCCAGCGTATACTGAAAGCCTCAGCGCCGAACGAGGCCCTCACTATGGAACTGCTTAAACCCCACGCCCGCGACATCGGCTTTCCAGTGCGCCGGCTGCTGCCGGCCGCCGGCCGGCAACGCATCGGTCCCTTTATCTTTTTCGATCACATGGGGCCGTCGGCGGTCGAGCCCGGTGGCCGCAACGGCGACGTTCGTCCGCACCCGCACATCGGTCTGGCGACCGTGACTTATTTGTTCAGCGGCGCCATGGACCACCGCGACAGCCTGGGCACCGTGCAGCGGATCGAGCCCGGCGCCATCAACCTGATGACCGCCGGCCACGGCATCGTGCATTCCGAACGGGTGCCGGAAGACGTACGCCGGGACGGCACCGACGTGGAAGGGATCCAGACCTGGCTGGCGTTGCCGGAAGACAAGGAGAACGGCGAGCCCGCCTTCAGCCATCATCCCCAGGACAGTCTGCCGCTTTATGAAAGCCGGGGCGTGCGCGCACGGGTGCTGATCGGCGCGGCCTTCGGCGTGCGGTCGCCGGTGCCCACCGCGTCACCGGCGCTGTACGTGGATATTCAACTGGATGCCGGCGGTTCCCTGCCACTACCGCCCAGCGACCAAGAGCGCGCCGTGTACGTGGTTTCCGGGAACCCCACGGCCGGCGACGAAGCGTTGCCGCTTCATCATGTGATGACCCTGGATGGCCAGCGCAGTTGGCTGCTGGAAGCGCTGGAGCAGCCGGCCCGGCTGATGCTGTTCGGCGGCGCCGCCCTGCCCGGCCGGCGTTATATCAATTGGAATTTCGTGTCGTCCGATAAAGAACGCATCGAGAAAGCCCGGGACGACTGGCGCCACCAACGGTTCCCCGGGGTGCCCGGGGAAACCGAGTGGATACCGCTGCCGGAATAACCGGCGGCGTCAGGCTTCGGTGGCGTCCAGCGCGGTGAGCAGCAAGCGTTGGTACAAACGCTCGCGCAGGCCGTCGGCGTCCGCCAGCCCCATGCGCGCCAGCTCCGCCTGGTAGCGTTCCGCGTCGTGGTCGCCGAGCAGCGCGCGACGGCCCAGGGACAGGAAGTCCTTCTGGCTGACTTTTTCCTTGAGCCAGGTGAGCGCCTTCATCAGGCGCTGTTCGCGCTCGTCGAAGTCAGTGCCCAACGGGAAGGTGGCGAAGGAGCCCTCGCCGCCGGTCTCCGCCACCCGGCGTAGAAATTCCGGATTGTTGTGCCGGAAGCGCTCCGGAATGCGGTAATCCCGGCGCAGTTTGCCGGCTTCCTGGGCCTGCTCCATCAGCTCCACCTGGAAGCGGCTGTCGGCCACGTTGAGCATGGCCATCACTACTTCCTCATCGGTCTTGCCGCGCAGATCGGCCACCCCGTACTCGGTAATCACCATATCGCGCAGATGGCGGGGGATGGTGTTATGCGCGTAGGAGAACAGCACATTGGACGCCGCCTCGCCGCCGCGCTCGCGCCACGCCCGGGTCATCAGAATGGAGCGCGCGCCGGGCAGTTCATGGGCCTGGCTGACGAAGTTGTACTGACCGCCCACACCGCTGAGCACCCGGCCGTCCTCAAGCTGATCGGAGACCGCCGCGCCCAGCAGCGTGGCGGTGAAGGCGGTATTCACGAAGCGCGCGTCGCGGCGCTGCAGAAGACGCAGCGCCTCGCCGCCGTAAAGATCGTTGATGATGTTTACCCGGGTCATATTGATCGCCGCCCGGGTGTCGTCGTCCAGTTCCCGCAGCCGCTGGTAGAAAGCTTCCGGGCCGAGGAAAAAGCCGCCGTGCATGATGATGCCGCCCTCCAGGCGGTCACCGAACAAGCCTTCCAGCGCTTCCCGGGTGTCCGGGTGGTCCAGGTCGTTGGGCACGCTGTCGTCGTTGGGCAGCCGCAGATGGCTGGCTTCCACCACCACCCCGGCGCGCAGCACGCCGAAGCGCGTCAGCCGGTCGAGCTGTTCCGGCGTCATCGGTGACGATACGCCACCGTCCTGACGCAGCGCGTCCAGCAGCGACCAGTCCGGCCGCGCCTGCGGGTGCGCCAGAACGTAGCGCTGCAGTGCCGACCAATCGTACACCGGACGGCGGATGATGCCCTCGTCGATCAACCGCAGCAGGCCGTGGGTCATCATCTCGCTGCAACCGTAGAGGCCCTGGTCGAAACGGCCGGTGCCGCCCTCGCGCTCGATCAGCGCCCGGTGCTCATCGGGCAGGTCGAGCGCGTTCAACAGGGCGCGGTAGTTATCGTTGTGCTGCTGGCGACGCAGGGTGTGATGCACCAGGGCGTCGCCCAGAGCGCCGATGCCGATCTGCAGCGTGCCGCCGTCACGCACCAGCGAGCTGGCGTGCAGGCCAACGAAATGATCCTGCAGATTGACCGGCATATTCGGGGTGCTGAACAACCGGGTGTGGCCCTGAGGGTCATCCAGCAGGATGTCCATGTCGGTGAGCCACTCCCCCACCCGCGCGTCGTTTTCCATGAACGGCAGATCCCGGTGCACCTGCCCCACGGTGACGATGGTTTCGCCGGCGTCGCGGCGCGCCTTGAGCATGGGCAACAGTTCCAGCGTCACTTCCGGATTACAGGAGAAACTGTAATCGTTGCCCTTCTCGCCATTGGCACCGGGACGGCGCGCCAGCAATTGCGCCACCACATTCA
This sequence comes from Alcanivorax sp., assembly GCA_017794945.1. GTDB lineage: Bacteria > Pseudomonadota > Gammaproteobacteria > Pseudomonadales > Alcanivoracaceae > Alloalcanivorax. Next base: position 2,790,026 of record CP051239.1, on the reverse strand, counting down.
CGCCGCGGGCGTTCAGGTCCCGGGCGGCGTGGGTATAGTTAACACTGATGTAGTGGCGTTGCGCGCTGCTGCTGCCCAGCATGCTGCCCGGCTGAAAAAAGAACTCGAACACCCGGATATTGTCGGGTAACTGGTCTTTCTTGGCCGCCTTGAGATAGTCCAGCTCTTCATAGTCGCCGAACACCCGCTCCGCGAACGGTTCCAGAAAACGCTTTTCCAGATCACTGCCGGCGCCCGGGCGGCCCAGGGACAGGGCGGTATAGATATCCAGCCGCACATCCGGGTTTTCCGTGGCCCTCTGATACAGCGCGTTGACCAGACGGTTTGGCTTGCCCAGCCCCAGCGGCAGGCCCAGCCGGATATCGCCGCCGGTGAGTTCGATGATCTTGTCGGCCGCTTTCAGGGCATCGTCCATTGGCTCGGGCACGGCGTTCTCCTTATAGATACGTTTTCAGTGGCCGGCGGTGCGCGACACGGCGCTGACCAGCACCACGCCGACAATGATAAACAGCATACCCAACACCGCCGGCAGGTCGGGTAACTGTTTGAAAAAGATAGCGCCGGAAAGCGCGATCAACACGATACCGGCGCCGGCCCACACCGCGTAGGCAATGCCCATGGGCACGGTGCGTAACGTCAACGACAGAAAATAAAACGCCAAACAGTACCCGAACACGGTAACCAGGGACGGCCAAAGACGTGTGAACCCCTGGGAGGCGTTCAAGGCGGAGGTGGCGACCACCTCGCTGAGGATCGCCACCACTAAATACCAGTAGCCCATATCGGCTCCTTGCGGGCGTCGACTCAGTCCGCCAACAGCGGCAGGCGCGTTTCAGGGGGCGCGATGCGACGCTCGAAACGGTGCTCGCCATTGACCACCAGCGCGTCCAAGGCGACGCCGTTGAGAAATTCCAGCAGCGGCACGTCCGCCGCCACCAGCCCGTCCGGGTTTTCGCAGCGCCAGGCGTAGCGCGCCTGGAATTGGGCCGGGTCCGGGGTGGCCGGCGGCATCAGGGTGGTGGTCGCTTCCTCCCGGGTCACCGTGCAGCCGGCTTCCGCCGCCGGCACCAGCACATTGTCGGCCTTGCCGAGCCGCGCCAGCGCCTCGGTGACCGCGATCTTTTCCTCGTCGCTTTCCGGCCGGTGGCTGAAGCCCACCACCAGGTCGGCGGGCAATGTCAGGCGCGCGACCAGCGCCTGGCCCTTACGGGCGATGTCCAGGTCACCGGCGCGGCCCGTCTCGGCGGCGGCACCGGTAGCGGCGAGGCTCAACAGCATGACAGCGATAAACAGACGCATGATCCTTCCTCGTTTCCACTCCATGGTCACCGGGCTCAGGCGCTTGCCACGTCCGCGAGCCCGAGATAGAGGCGCCAATTCTCCAGCCAGCGCGCCGGGGCACCGGTGTCTTCGCCGGCGGCGATCACCACCAGGCGGCTGTCGTCGTCACCGCCGGGCCAGGCCGGCAACGGTGCCACTTCCACGGGCTGGCCGGCCACCGCCTGGATCAGCAAGGGGCCATCCAGCTTATCAATGGCCACCAGCCCCTTCAGGCGCACCAGTTCCTCGCCGGCCTCGGCGCGCAGTGCCGTCAGCGCCTCTTGCAGGCGATCATAGGCGATACGCCCGCGCCAGCGTAGACCCGCCGGATGCAAGTGGTGGCCGCGCGGTACCGGCCGTGGTGCCAGGGTGGCCACCGCGCCGGCCGGCGCCAGGGTGCCGGTGATCCGGCACTGGCGAGGGAAGTCCCGGTCCAGCAGGCCGGCGTCGGCGCGCTCGGCGTCGAGCACCCCGGCGCGGGGATTGAGGCGGGCGAGAGCCTCGGCCAAAGCAACCCGTTGCGCCGCCGTCGCCCGGTCGGTCTTGGTCAGCAGCAGTTGGTCGGCGGCGGTGACCTGCTCCAGCGCCTCCGGATGCCGGCGCAGTGCCGCCTCGCCGGCCACGGTATCCACCGTGGTCAGCATCGAGCGTAAAGTGAAACGCTTGCGCAGCCAGGCGTCCTGCTCCAACACCGCGGTCACGCCGAACGGATCGGCAGCGCCGGTGGTCTCCAGCAACACCGTCGAGAACGGCGGCAGATCGCCGCCGGCCCGGGCCATGTAGAGATTGCGCAGGGTCGTGCGCAGGGTGCCCTGGACAGCGCAGCAGACACAGCCGCCGGCCAGCAGACTGACCGGCGCGCCCACCTGCCGGGCGAGATCCTTGTCGATGCCGATCTCGCCCAACTCGTTGATGATCACCGCCAGGTCACCGCGCTGGTCCAGCCAGCGATTGAGCAAAGTGGTTTTGCCGCTGCCGAGAAAGCCGGTCAGCACCACCAGTGGGATCGGCGCCGTCATTGGCCCTCGCGGATCGCCCAGGGCAACGCCTGGCCGGCCATGAACGGCACCATGTCCTCGCCGGCGGCGGTGACCGTTTCCGGCACCGCCCAATCGCGACGCTCGAGGGTCACGGTGTCGGTATTGCGCGGCAGCCGGTAGAAGTCGGCGCCAAAGTGGCTGGCGAAGCCTTCCAGCTTGTCCAGCGCACCGTGGCGGTCGAGAAAGGACGCGTACAGGGGCAGCGCCGCCCGGGCCGAATAACAGCCCGCGCAACCGCACGCCGCTTCCTTCTTGTCGCGGGCGTGGGGGGCGGAGTCGGTGCCCAGGAAAAAGCGCGGATGCCCTTCGAGTACCGCCTGCTGAATCGCCTGCTGGTGGGTGCGCCGCTTGAGGACCGGCAGGCAGTAGTTGTGCGGGCGCACACCGCCGACCAGCAGGTCGTTGCGGTTCATCAGCAGGTGCTGGGGCGTCACGGTGGCGGCGGTCAGGTCGCCGCCTTCGCGCACGAAGTCCACGCCTTCGGAGGTGGTGACGTGCTCGAACACGATACGCAGCGCCGGAAAGCGCTCGCGAATGTCGTTCAGGTAGCGGTCGATGAACACCCGCTCGCGGTCGAAGATGTCGATTTCCGGCTCGGTCACCTCGCCGTGCACCAGGAACGGCACATCGTGCTTTTCCAGTGCCTCATAAAGGTGGTTGATGCGCGCCGGGTTGGTGACGCCGCTGTCGGAATTGGTGGTGGCTCCCGCCGGGTACAGCTTGAAGGCGTGTACGAACGGGCTTTGCGCCGCGCGCTCGATTTCCTCCACCGGGGTCTGGTCGGTCAGATAGAGCACCATCAACGGCTCGAAATCCACGCCCGCCGGAATCGCCGCCAGAATGCGCTCCCGGTAGGCCTCGGCCAGCGCCACGGTGGTCACTGGCGGCGTCAGGTTGGGCATCACGATGGCGCGGCGGAACACCCGCGCGGTGGCAGGCACGGTTTCCTCAAGCATGGCGCCGTCGCGGAAATGCAAGTGCCAGTCGTCCGGTCGGGTCAAGGTCAGAGTATCGGTCATGGAATCCACCTGGTCGGCGCGAATAAACGCTCATGATACGCAAAAACGAAGCGACCGGCAGCGGCCGTCCATGCCGCCGCTGGCTCCCGGTTGTCATCGACCAGTGCCATTCTGTACGGTTGTGCAAAAATAAAATTGCATAGACGTCCTTGGGGATTCAAAAAATGAAAAAGACTGATCGTTCTTTCGCACCCGTGCGCGGGTGGATGGCCGTAAACCGGCGCACCACCTTCCCGGCCCTCATTGCTCTGCTGGCGACGGCGCTTCTAGTGAGCGGTTGCGCCGATGATGACGACGATAACCCCCTCGCCGATCGTGTCACCGATCCGCCGAAGGCCCCGGAGCTCACACTGACGCCGCAAAGCGTCAAGACGTTCCGGTTTTCCTGGGATAAGCCGGGGGCGGTCAGCGAGTATCGGCTGCTGGTGAACCCGGACGGTGCTTCCGGGTACAGCGAGGTCGTAACCTTCGGCGGCAAGCCGACGGAATACGACCTGCCGGTCTTCCTGCCCGCCACGCTTAACGCCAGCTACATTCTCGAGGCCTGCAACCGGATCGGTTGCACGGAGTCCGATGCGGTGTTCGTGAACAGCGCCCTCACCAATGCCATCGGCTACCTGAAAGCGTCCGACACCGACGTGAATGACGGGTTCGGGCGCGCCCTGGCCCTCGCCGACGGTGGCCGCACCCTGGCCATCGGCGCGCCGGGGGACGACGGCGAGAACGACGGTGCTTCGGCAAGCGGCGCCGTCCATGTGCTGCAACAGGACGACACCGGCGTCTGGCGCCATCAGACGCGGCTCAGGGCCTCCAACCCCGACGATCTGGATCAGTTCGGTGAAGCCGTCGCCCTGGCCGGCGACGGCGGCACCCTGGCGGTGGGCGCCGCCGACGAAGACAGCGCCAGCACGGGCATTAACGGCCCGCAAGCGGACAACAGTGCCACGGACAGCGGCGCGACCTATATTTTCCAGCGCGACGACACCGGTGCCTGGCGCCAGACCGCTTACTTGAAAGCCTCCAACAGCGGCGCCGGCGACGCTTTCGGCGCCAGTGTCGCGCTGTCCTCGAACGGCAGCCGTCTTGCCGTGGGCGCCTTCGGCGAAGCCAGTGCCGCCACCGGCATCGACGGCGACCAGAGTGACGACTCCGCCGTCAACGCCGGCGCCGCGTACGTGTTCGACTACGACGGCAGCAACTGGGCGCAAAGCGCTTACGTCAAAGCGTCCAACACCGACGCCGTGGATCTGTTCGGGCTGAGCCTGGCCCTGTCGGGCGACGGCAACACCCTGGTCGCCGGCGCCCTGCGCGAAGCCAGTGCCGCCACCGGCATCGGCGGCGACCAGGGTGACAACACCGCCGCGACCAGCGGCGCGGTCTACGCGTTCCAACGGGACAGCGGCGGAGTCTGGACGCAGCAGGCGTACATCAAAGCCTCCAACAGTGAATCCGGGGACAACTTTGGACGCAGCCTGGCGTTGGACGGGACGGGTGAAACTCTCGCCGTGGGCGCCAATCAGGAAGACAGCGCCGCCGCCGGCGTGGGCGCCGACCAGAACGACAACAGCGCGCTGACCAGCGGCGCCGTCTATGTCTTTAAGCGGGATGGGGAAACCTGGGCGCAGCAGGCTTATTTAAAAGCCTCTCTCCCCGGCGCCAGTGACGCCTTCGGTTTCAGCTTGGCCCTGTCCGCGGACGGCGCCACCCTGGCCGTGGCCGCCAACGGCGAAGCCAGCGCCGCCCGGGGGATGGACGGCGACCAGACCGATGACACAGCGGGCGGCAGCGGCGCCGCCTATTTATTCCACAACGACGCCGGCGTCTGGCATCAGAGCCGCTACCTGAAAGCCCCGAACACCAGTGCCGACGACAATTTCGGTTACCGTGTTGCCCTGGCCGCCGACGGAGAAACGCTGGCCGTCGGCGCCGACCGGGAAGACAGCAACGCCACCGGTATCGACGGCGATCAGAACAACGCCGGCGCTTCGAACAGCGGCGCCGTCTACCTGTACTGAGGCGTCCTCAGCGTTCCACCGCCAGGGCCACGCCCTGGCCGCCACCGATGCACAGTGTGGCCAGGCCCTTCTTAACGTCCCGGCGCTGCATTTCGTGGAGCAGCGTCACCAGCACCCGGCAGCCGGACGCGCCGATCGGATGGCCCAGGGCGATGGCGCCGCCGTTGACGTTGACCTTGTCCTGGTCCCATTCCAGGTCCTTGCCCACCGCCAGGGATTGGGCGGCGAAGGCTTCGTTGGCTTCGATCAGGTCCACCTGATCCAGCGACCAGCCGGCGCGCTCCAGGCAACGGCGGGTGGCGGACACCGGGCCGATGCCCATGATCGCCGGGTCCACGCCGGCGCTGGCCTGGCCGGCCAGGCGGGCGAGGATCGGCAGGCCCAGCTGGTTGGCGCGCGCTTCGCTCATCAGCATCACCGCGGCGGCGCCGTCGTTCAGCGCCGAGGCGTTGCCGGCGGTGACGGTGCCGTCCTTCTTGAAGGCGGCGCGCAGGCCGGAGAGAGATTCGGCGGTGGTGTCGCCGCGTGGCTGCTCGTCGGTGTCGACGATCTTCGGGTCGCCCTTGCGCTGCGGCACTTCCACCGGGGTGATCTCATTCTTGAAGCGGCCCTCGTTGATGGCCGCCGCCGCTTTCCGGTGGGAGGCCGCCGCGAAGTTGTCCTGGGCTTCCCGGCTGAGGCTGTATTTTTCCGCCAGGTTCTCGGCGGTGATGCCCATATGGAAGTCGTTGAAGGCGTCCCACAGACCGTCCTGAATCATCGAGTCGATCATCGTGGCGTGGCCCATGCGCAGGCCGGTGCGCGCCTTGGGCAGCACATAGGGGGCCAGGCTCATGCTTTCCTGGCCGCCGGCGATCACTACCTCGGCCTCGCCGCAGCGAATCGCCTGGCTGCCCAGATGCACCGCTTTCAGGCCGGAGCCGCACACCTTGTTGATGGTCATGGCCGGCACTTCGTCGGGCAGGCCAGCGAAGATCGAGGTCTGCCGGGCGGTGTTCTGGCCGGCGCCGGCGGTGAGCACCTGGCCGAGGATCACTTCGCTGATCGCCCCCGGCTCCACGCCGGTGTCCGCCAGCAGGCGGCGGACCACCGCCTCGCCCAGTTTGGTGGCGGGGATGTCCGCGAGCCCGCCCTGAAAGCGGCCGATGGCGGTACGGGTGGCGGCGACAATGACCACGTCTTGCATGTTGTTCTCCCAAGCTAAGATTCAAGAGCCCTGTTAACCGCGCATGGTAACACGGGCGCGCGGACGCCCCCATTGCGCTGAGGGCGAAAGGCCGTTAGGCTTCAATCATCAACTTTGGAGATTCCATGGCCGCAGCACTGCTCGACAGCCTGATGCTCGTGAACACCGCTTCCGCGGTGGCACTGGCTGCTGCCTGCTATTTCTACGGATATTGGTTTAGCCGCGCGCGCGTCTGACCTCTATCCGGTCAGGCGCCCGCTTCGGGACGCCTGCCGTAGAATCCTGAAACCCCGGCTGGTCGTCCCGCCGGGGTTTTTTCGTTTCAGGATGGTCAAAATTAAGGAAGTTGCTATGAACGCCAGTCTTGCCGCCGTCACCGCCGACGACTCTTCGACACCCGCGTCGGGGGCCATGAGCCACCGCCTGCCCAGCGCCCGGCAGTTACGCCAGACGCTGCCCGTGGACGCCGCCCTGGCCGCCCGCATCGCCGCCCAGCGCCAGGCGGTGCGTGACATCCTCAACGGCGAGGACGACCGCCTGCTGATCGTCACCGGCCCGTGCTCGCTGCACGACCCGGACGCGGCGCTGGAATACGGCCAGCGGCTCGCCGCTCTTGCTGACCGGGTCAGCGACCGGGCACTGCTGGTGATGCGCGCCTACGTGGAAAAGCCGCGCACCACGGTGGGCTGGAAAGGGCTGCTCTACGACCCGCACCTGGACGGTCGCCAGGATTTGGCGGAAGGCCTGCGCCTGTGCCGGGCATTGCTGCGTGATCTGGCCGGCCTGGGCCTGCCGCTGGCCAGCGAGTTGCTCAGCCCGCTGGCGGCGAGCTACCTGGAGGACCTGCTCAGTTGGGCGGCGATCGGCGCCCGCACCACCGAATCCCAGATTCACCGGGAGCTGGTCAGCGGGCTGTCCTTGCCGGTGGGCTTCAAGAACGGCACGGACGGCGGCATCGCGGTGGCCCGGGACGCCATGCAGGCGGCCGCCCACCCGCACGCCCATCTGGGTGTCGACGACGAGGGCCATCCCGCCCTTCTGGAAACCGCCGGCAATCCGGACACCCATCTGGTGCTGCGCGGCGGACGGGGCGGTCCTAATTACCACGCCGAACAGATCCAGGCGGCGCGCGAGCAACTGGCCCAGGCCGGGCTCAACCCGCGTCTGATGGTGGACTGCAGCCACGCCAACAGCGGCAAGGACCCGCGCCGCCAGCCGTTGGTGGCCCGCGATCTGATCCAGCAGCGCCGCGACGGGGAACGGGCCATCGCCGGCGTGATGCTGGAAAGCCACCTGAACGACGGCAGCCAGCCGCTAGCCCACCCGTTACGCTACGGCGTGTCGATCACCGACGCCTGCCTGGGCTGGAACCAGACCGAAGACCTGATTGGGGAACTGATCCAAAGCTGAGCAGGGGCGCAGGCCCGCGAAAAGGAGCACAGCGCCCGGCAGGATCCCAGAGACTATCTAACTGATCGCCAACCGAAACTCGCTGACTTCACTCATCAGCAGACCGGCCTGATTCTCCAGCGTCTCCGCGCGCTCGGCGGCGGCGGCCACCAGGGTGACGTTCTGCTGCGTCACCCGATCCATCTGCGACACCGCCAGGCCGATCTGTTCGATGCCCCGGGTCTGCTCGGCGGACGCGCCGCTGATGCGCGCCATGATCGCCGATACCCGTTCCACGGCGGCGACGATCTCGGCCATGGTGTCGCCGGCCTGGGCGGCCTGCTCCGAGCCGCGCGCCACCTCGGCGCTGGAGTCGAGGATCAGCGTGCGGATCTCCTTGGCCAGCCGGTCGCTGTTCTGCGCCAACAGCCGCACCTCCTCGGCCACCACCGCGAAACCACTGCCGTGCTCGCCGGCCCGCGCCGCCTCCACGGACGCGTTGAGCGCCAGGATATTGGTCTGGAAGGCGATCCCCTCGATCGAGCCGACAATCTGTTCGATGCGCTGGGAGCGTGTTTCGATCAGCCCCATGGTATCCACCACCCGTGCCACCGCGTCGCCGCCCCGGGCCGCCACGCCACCGGCATCGCCGGCCAACCGGTGGGCCTGGTCGGCGTGCTCGTCATTGTCCTTCACGGTGGCGGTCAGCTGCTCCATGCTGGCGGACGTTTCCACCAACGACGCGGACAGCTGTTCAAAGCGGCTGGAAAGATCCGTATTGCCCTGGGTGGTCTGCACCGCGGCCTCCTGAATCCGCTCGCTGCTGATGCGCACCTGGCCGACAATGGAGGCCAGGCTGGCCTGCATGCGGGCCATGCCGGCGTAGAGGCGGCCGATGTCGTTGTCGCCGCGCGCCGGAATGGCGGCGGAGAGGTCGCCGTCGGCGATGCGGTCCAGGTGCCCGATCACATCGCGCAGGGGACGGATCACGTTCACCGTGACACCCCACAACACCGCGCCGACCATCAGTAGCGCGGCGATCACCGCCACCGCCATGGCGGCGTCCAGACGCTCCACCCACCGGTCAAAGCGCGACGCCAGCGCGTTCGCGGCGGTCCGTGACTCGGCCAGAAAGTCGTCGGCGGCGTTGATAAAGTCCTGGCTCATGCCGTTGAGCCGCGACCGCCCGGAGCGGTAGCCGGCGAAGTCTCCCTCGCGGAGCAGCACCAGCTGCAGCCGCAGGCCCACGTCCGTGAGCCGGTCCATGGCATCGGACAGCGGTGTCAGGGCCTGCTGCGTCGCCGCGCCTTCGCCGGCCATCGTGAGAAAGTGATCAAAATGCCGCTGGGCCTGTTCGATGAACCCCGCCGCCTGATCGAGCACCGGCCCGGGTTCATCGAAGGACGGCACCCGAATCAGCTCGGCGGCACGGTCCATGGCCACCTGCGCCTGCAACAGATTGATATAGGTGCGCTGCAGGGCGCCGGCCTGCTCCACATGGACCCGGTTCAACGTCGCGAACGATTGCCGGCTCTGGTGGCTGGTGTAGATGCTCAGCCCGCCGATCATCACAATAATCAGGCTGAATCCCAGCAGCACCAGGCTCCAGCTCGTCTTCACCGTCATGTTGTTAAGCCGAATCATTGGCTTCCCCCCAGCTCGTGAACAATGGCTGGAAAGGCTATTCGAAAACCATGAAGGAAAGACGACAAAATGCCTTTTTATTGTTTTAAATCAATGTTTTATAGAGGAAAGGCGAACGCTGAAAAAGAATAAAAAACCGAAAAAAGCATCGGCCGGGCCTCTAAATTCTTTAGAAAAAAATATAAAAAAAGGCGGCCGAAGCCGCCCTAGGGAGGAGAACCGTATACCGACAGGCTCAGTTGCAGCCGCCGGCGTTGTCGTAATCACCGTCCACCACGGTGTTGATCCACTGCCGCATCAGGGCGGTGGCGCCGTCGTGGGCAACGCTGCGCGCGATGGGCGGCATCATCCGTTGCGGGTCGTTCTCCGCTTCCATGCGGCAGGAGACGATGGAATCGTCGCTGTTGCCCGGCACCACCACGTGCTGACGGCCGCAGGAGCCGCCGCCGGTGGCGGTGGGCTTTTTGCAGATCCCGTAACCCGCGTCCACGGCGCGGAACACATCCAGGTAGTAGCCGGTATTGGACGCCGCGCCTTTGTCGTTATGGCAGTGCTGGCAGTTCACTTCCAGATAGGCGCGCAGGCGGTGCTCGATATCCGCCGGTGAGTTGGCCGTGTCGCCGCCGTCGCCGGGCACGTTCCAGCGCGGCAAACGCTCCACGTTGGTGGCCACGCCCTGCCCGTCCAGTTCCAGCTCCGGGGCGCCGGCCAGCAGGCCCTGGTCGACCCAGTACTGCAGCTGGTTGACGCGCGGGAAGCCGGCCTGACCGGCGGTGCCCATGAAGCTGCTTTCCGGCTGGTAGGCGCGATTCAGGTTGCGCGGCTTGGGGCCGATCGGCGCGCTGCCGGCGGGCCGGTCGTCGTTGCCGTGGCAGGTGATGCACTGGTTGGCGTTGGGCACGGAATAGCTGTCGGTGGAGCCGGTGATCAGCGTGCCGGTGTCGGCGTCGCGGAAGTGCCAGCTCGCCGCCCGGCTGCCGCCGCCGGGAGTGAGCACCGCCACCGCTTCGCCGTCGTCGTTCCGTTCCCAGATGTAGGGCAGCCCGGCCCAGAAGGGTTTGCCGCTCTGGCTCACTCTCTTGATCAGCAGCCGGGTTTCCACCAGCGCTTCGCTGTTGTTGGCTTCATCGGTGAAGGCGAAGGTCTTGGCGATCACCGTGCCCACCGGGAAATCGATGGTGCCGTTCACGTTGTTGCCGCCCTGCCCGTCGCGGTAAACGGCCTGCTCGCCGGGCGGCACGAACAGCACCCGGTACTTGGTGGCGTGGTCGGAGAACAGTTTGCTGTTGAGCACATAGGGCACGCCGCCTTCGTGGGGCAGGCTGCGCGGGTCGTCCGGCTCGGCGAACAAGTTGTACTGGGACAGCAGCGGGCAGTCCACCTCGAAGGCCGCGCGGTTGATCTCGCCCTCTTCCACGTCCGCCTCGCAAAGATGCTTTATGTACTCTTCGGAGGCGGCCGGGTCGAAGTCACCGCTGGGCTCGAACGGCGGAATCTCCACCCTCGGCAGGGACGGCAGTACACTGCCGAAACGGGCCTGGCAGTCGTGGTCGGAGAGGTTGGTGTCCGACGGGAAGTTAAGCAGGCCACCGACGATATCCAGCAGACCACCGGGGGTGAGAAGGGAGAGGTCCTGATCGACCAGGCCGATCACCAGTTCCAGGCCGTCGGTGCCGTGGAAATTCAGGTACGGCGCGCTGTCGTCGGACAGCTCGTTGTCGTGGATGCAGGAACCCCAGCGCGGCAGCTTGCGGTTGCCCTGGTCGTCGAACTTATAGGCGTTGTAGTGGCAGGACGGGTTGGGATGCTGGTTGGTGTGCAGCGGCTTGCCGTGCTCGTCCTGGGGCACCGGGTTGCCCTGGGCGTCCACCGGATAGGGGCAATCCTCGTCCAGCTCGTCACGCAGACCGTCCCAGATAATGTGCGCGCCCTTACCCAGGTTGGCCAGGTTCCGCAGGCTGGAGAGCAACTGCGTCGGGTCGTTGATGGTGGGCAGGTTTTTAAGACCGATCAAGGTGGGCAGCACGCTTTCGATTTCCCCGTTGAGGGTTTTCTCCAGATCCGGCGGCGGCAGGTCGTAGCCGGAATTGCGCATCACGTTGTCGTGGATGTGCAGCCCTTCAGTGTAGGGATCGAGTTTCTTGTCGGCGGTGCCGCCCGGGCCGTCTATCAGCTCATAGCTGATATAGAGCACCGCGGCGGTGCTGTGGTCCTCGAAAACATTATCCACCACCTCGATGTTGTCGTAGCCGAGGGTGATAAAGCCGACGCCGCGCGGCACCACCGACACCAGACCGCTGTGGGCGAAGTTATAGGTGTTGTTGTTGCGGGCGGTGTTGTTGAGCATCACCGAGGTGTCGCCGTACTGGGTGATGTTTTCCAGATCGTAGATCAGGAAGCCGCCGGTGTTGCACTCCGCCAGGTTGGAATCGTATTCACCGCCCTGGACGTTTTCGATCTCGAAGCCCATGACGTTATACACCGCGCGGCTGTCGCGGATGATGGCGGTGTTGGTCTGGCCCACGTAGATGCCGGCGTCGGAGGCGCCCACGGACTCCGATTCCTCCACCAGAATGTTCTCCGACTCCACCGGGTAGATGCCGTAGCGGCCGCTGTCGGAGCTGGGCACATAGTCCGGGGCCGGGTCGCCCTCGTTGAACGGCGGCGCGGTGCAGGCCACGTTAAGGCGCTGCGGATAATTGTCCTCGGTGATCGGCCCGCCGCCACCGGACCAGATCGCGCGCACGTTGCTCAGCGTGCCCCATTTGACGCCCTTGAGTTTGAAGGCGTCGCCGGGGGAGTCGAGGATGGTCAGGTCACGCACGGTGATGCCCCGCACGTTGAGCGCTTCCAGGCCGGTGACGTTGGCGCTGTCCCGGAACGACAGCACGGTCTTGTCCTTGCCGCAGCCCTTGATCAGCACGTCCTCGGTGGCCTGGATCAGCAGGCCCTGGTCCAGATTGAAATAGCCGCAGGCGAATTCCAGGGTGTCCCGGGGGCGCAGCTGGATCATGGCGTTGACCATGTCCTCGGTGGCCCCTTCGCCGGGCTCGATCAGAAACGTGCGGCCCTCGGTGAAGCGGTCCGGTTCTTCTTCCTCGGGCTGGTTGGGCGTGGGTGCCGGCGTGACGCCGTCGTCGCCGCCGGAGTCACCGCCGCAGCCGGCCAGGGTCAGCCCCAGCATCAATGTCAGTAGCGCTAGCCAGGATGTGTTGCCGTTCATGGTCGTTCCCCTGTTGGTGTTGGCCGCCCCGTTCATCGCGGGGCCTGCTCCAGTCTTTCCCACATGCGCAAATAGGCTTCCGCGGAGGTGAACAGCTGGTTCACCGCCTCTTCGATCCGCGCCCGGGGGCGGTCGCTGTTCGCCATCATGTCGGCGATCTGATCCGCGTAGAGGCCGTAGTGCGCCACGCCCCTGCCCTCGTAGAGGCTGAATTCGTGGTCGCCGGTGCGCTGCATGTCGAAGCGCACGCGACCGTCCACCGACTCGAACGGATAGAGCTGGTCGCGCTGGTCCTCGGTGCCCGGGTTGCTCGCCAGTTGCGCGATGCCGTTCACGTCCGAGGCGAAGCCGGCGCCGCCGAACGGCCCCACCTTGAGCGCCTCGTCGCGGGGGCGCTGGCCGTCGCGGGTGAGTTCGTCCACCCAGGCGCCGCGCACGCTGCCGAACGAGGCCGCCACGCCGCCCTGGGAGGCGACCCGGTCGCGCAGCGCTTCGGTGCCGCCCCAGGCGCCGTGGCTGTTGATCACCGGGTAGCCGCGCCGGCCGGTCAGTTCCAGAATCTGTTCCGCCGCCTTGCGGCTGATGTGATCGGTTTCGATCATCATGCGGCGCTTCATCAGTTCCTCGATCAGGAAGAAGCCCAGGTCGGACAGGCCGCGGCTGTTGCAAAGATGGTCGGTGCCCCGGCGCGGGTCGTATTCCGCCAGCTGCTCCGGCGTGGCCGGAAAACGGTCGCCGACGTAGTCGAGCTGGAACAGCAACTGATCGATGAGGCCCAGCGGCGCCAGCGGGTCCGGCAGGGACGACACCGGCGGCGCGTCGTCGCCGTGGTCGTGGGCGCAGGTTTCGAACTCGATGGTGTGGCCGGTTTCCAGAATGTTGCCCGCATAGAGCACCGGGCCGATGCCGATGCCCGAGGACAGGTCCGGCAGATGGCCACCGAAGGCGTTGTCGAATTTATGCACCGGGAACAGGCTGCGCACGTCCATGGCATAGAGGCGGTCGAGCCGCTCGACGATCTGCTCGCGGGTGCATTCCGGGGCGCCCAGGAACTCGCCGCAGTTGAGCACCTTGGAGGCCTCCACGCCGAGGATCACCGCCATCTTGCCCTCGCCGATCACTTCCCGTGCCTGGGCCGGATCGGTGACGATGCGGAACCAGCCCTCGCCGGGGCCGCCGTGCTGGGCGTCGATATAGTCCTGCATGGCGTGCATCTGCTCCGCCTGCATTTCGATCGCCGCCATGGTGTCGCAATCGTTCTGTTTCTGCGGATTGAGCTGACACAGCACCTGGTTGTGCACCAGATGGTTGACCAGAATCTTCAGGCCGGCGAGGTGGGCCCGCTCGATCCAGCGATAGTAACTCTGGTGGTGCTGCAGCGAATCGTGGCGCGGCCAGAACTCGTAGCCCGGCCAGCCTTCCGTGGCATGGGGCCCCGGGCTGCTGGTGACCTGCTCCACCAGGCCGGTGAGCCCCTGGGGGCCATGATTAACGGCGCAGTCGTCCAGGGCATGATCGACACCGAAGGGGTGAAAAGGGTCGCCGTAATTCACGCGGCCACCGATGAACTCGTAGGCGGAAATATGGCTGTGGGTGTCGACGAAGCCGAACACGTCATCGTCGTCCAGCCCGTCAACGTTCTGGAACCGGGGCACCTCGAGCAGGTAGTTGGCCGGGCCTTCCTCGGCCACGGTGGCGTTGAGTTCCGCTTCCGGGTAGGCATCACAGCCTTCCGCCGGTAGTAGATGGAAGCGGTTCGCCGGGCTCTCCAGCGACGGCGACGCCAGGGTCAGCGCGTCCTCGCCGACGGTGAGCAACAGCCCGGTGGCGTCCGAGGCCACCGTGAAGGTCTCGCCTTCACTGCGGTTGAGATTCCACACCGCCAGGTCACTGGCCCGGTCCACCTTACCCAACGTCGGCCGAAGGGTATGGTCGCCGAGCCGGGTCCCCGCCACCTCCAGGCTCTCGCCCAGCTCCCGCAGCACACCCCCCAAGGGCGCCACCGGATCCAGTATCAGATTGAGGGTGTCGCCGAGACCGGCGACCAGGTAGCTGACTTCCGCGATCAAGCGACCGCCGTCGTCGAGGAGCTCGCCGGCCGGGTCGGAGATCCCCAGCAGTTCCTTGTCACCGGCCTGGCCCGGATCGCGGCGGTAATCGGACAGCAGCAGATAGGAACCCAATGCCGTGGGCTTCATATAGAACGACGCCGCCCGGCCCGGGTCCAGGGTCACACCGTAGCGCCCGTCCAGACCACTGAGGTAGCGACCGTCGGCGTACAGGTGGTAGCAGCCGTTGGCGAACTGAAAGCGGTTCAGGGCCCGCGGCTCGGGTTCCGGTTCAGGTTCGGGCTCGGTGGGCGGCTCCGGTTCCGGCTCGGAGGGCGCCGGCGGGTTATTCGCCTGCCGGTCATCGGACGAGGACGATCCGCCCCCACAAGCGGTAAGGCCGAGAGCCAGAAGCAGCAGCAACCAGTACGTCGACATCCGACGCGCGCCTTTCACGGTCATAGCACCTTCCTGTTCTTGTTTTATTGGTACGTTTGTACAACTTATTACCGTGAAACGTTGTGGCGTTATTGTGAACGATTGGTGAACGGGCCCGCGGCACTCAAGTTTTCCGCCCTTCCGCCGAGAAATGCGTTGGATGGCGCCGTGTTGGTGGCTATGGCATATTCGAAAAAAAGGCGATAGATAGTATGTATACGGCGCGCCGTATTACCGCGCCACGCCATGCGGGGAGGGGGACCCTGATGCAGGACAAGGGGATGTCAGAGACGGAGCGGGTCCGGCTGGAAAGCCTGGCCAGCTACAATATTCTGGACAGCGCCCCGGAACACGAATACGACGACATCGTGCGGCGCGCGGCGGCGCTCTGTGATTGTCCGATCTCCACCGTCACCCTGGTGGACCGGCACCGCCAGTGGTTCAAAGCCTCCGTGGGGCTTGATATCCAGGAAACCGAACGCGACATCGCGCTCTGCGACCACACCATTCGCGGCACCGGCCCTCTGATCATCCCGGATACCCGGCTCGACCACCGCTTCGCCGATAACCCGGTGGTCACCGACCCCAACGGCATCCGCTTCTACGCCGGCATCCCATTGCTGTCATCGGAAAATCAGGTGCTCGGCACCCTCTGCGTGATGGATCACCGCCCCCGGGACCTGAGCGATGCGCAAGCCAACTACCTGGCCCTGCTGGCCGACCAGGTGATGATGCACCTGGAACTGCGCCGTCAGAACCTGAGGCTCCAGAACACCATCGACGAACAGGAGCGCACCCAGCGTCTCACCGGCATCGCCGGGCGGCTGGCCCGGGTGGGCGCCTGGAGCGTGGATGTGGCCACCGGGCGGGTAACCATGTCACCGGAGATACTGGCGCTGCATGACCTGGGCAGCGACACCCGCTTGACGCTGGACGAATGCCTGAACTTTTACGGCCAAGAAGACAAGCCGAAAATTCAGGCGTTGTTCGCGGCCTGCGTGAACGAAGGCATCCCCTACGACGAAGAACTCCAGGTTCTCAACACCAGCGGCCAGCCGTTCTGGGTGCGCGCCCTGGGTGAACCGGTATTCGACGACGCCGGCAGGGTGATCCGCGTGGACGGCGCCTTTCAGGACGTCAGCGAGCAGCGCCGCGCGGCCGGCGCCCTGCGCGAGGAGAAAATCCGCTTCGAAGCGGCGGCCCGCGCCACCGCCGACGCCATCTGGGACTGGAACACCTCCACCGACCGTCTGTGGTGGAGCGAGGGCATGCAAACCCTGTTCGGCTACAGCGCCGACGACCTGGAACACGACAGCCGTTCCTGGACCACGCGCATCCACCCCGACGACAAGAAACGCGTGCTCACCGACATCGAACGGGTGATCTACAGCCAGCAGCAGAAGTGGGAAGCTGAATACCGCTTTATATGCAAGGACGGCAGCGTCGCCTATGTGTCGGACCGGGGCTATGTGATCCGTGACGAAAACGGCGACGCCCTGCGCATGGTGGGCGGCATGAGCGACGTCACCGAGCGGCGCCGGTTTCTCGCCAATCTGGCCCGCCAGGCGACGCTGCTGGACAAGTCCAGCGACGCCATCATGGTGCTCGACCTGGCGCGCCGCATCACCTACTGGAACCAGGCCGCGGAAGCGATCTACGGCTGGCGTCAGGATCAGGCGCTGGGGCGCCGTATCGACGAGGTGCTGGGTGAAGACCAGGCCCTTCTCGAGGCCGCCACCCGGGCACTGTTGGACAACGGCCAGTGGGCCGGCCGTCTGAGCGGCCGGAACGCCAACGGTGACAGCGTGATTTCCGAGGCGCGCTGGAGCCTGGTCGTCGACGACCACGGTAAACCGGAGGCGGTCCTCGCCATCAACACCGATATCACTGAACGTCTGGCACTGGAAGAACAACTGCAGCAGTCGCAGCGTCTGGAAGCGGTCGGCCAGCTCACCGGCGGCGTCGCCCATGACTTCAATAACCTGCTCACCGTGATTCTCGGCAATTCGGAACTGCTGGAAGAGCAACTGGAGGAAACGCCGTTACTGCGCGATTCGGCGCGTCTGATTCGCGGCGCCGCCGAGCGCGCGGCGGAACTCACCCGGCGCCTGCTGGCGTTCGCCCGGCGCCAGCCCCTGGCGCCGGAGATCGTCGACGTCAACGAGCTGATCAACGGCCTCACGCCGTTGCTGCGCCCTACCCTGCACGAACACGTGGATTTCAACATCGTGCCCTGCGCTTCACCCTGGCCGGCGTTCATCGATCCGGCGCAGCTGGAATCGGCGATTCTTAATCTGTGCATCAACGCCCGTGACGCCGTATCCGGCAACGGCAGCATCGTGCTTGAAACCGCCAACGTCACCCTGGACAAAAACTACGCCCGGCGCGACTCGGAAGTGGTGCCCGGCGATTACGTCCAGGTGGTGGTTTCCGATACCGGCGAAGGCATCCCGGCGGCGGCGCTCAAGAAAGTGTTCGAGCCGTTCTTCACCACCAAACCCAAGGGCAAGGGCACCGGCCTGGGGCTGAGCATGGTGTACGGCTTCGTCAAGCAATCGCGTGGGCATATCAAGATCTACTCCGAGCCCGGCGAGGGCACCACGGTAAAACTCTACCTGCCCAGGGCGGACCGCACTGACCAAAAGGCCGAGGTCCCGCCGGTCTCGCCGGTGCGGTTCTCCAACCGCGCGGAAACCATTCTGCTGGTGGAGGACGACGGCGCCGTGCGCGATCAGGCGACAAGTCAGCTGCGGGACCTGGGTTACCGGGTGATCAGCGCCGTGAACGGCGAGGCGGCGCTGACGATACTCGGGGAACAGGAGGTGGACCTGCTGTTCACCGACGTGATCATGCCCGGCGGCCCCAACGGGCCGGAACTGGCCCGTCTGGCGCGGCAACGATTTCCCGGTCTGCCGGTACTGTACACCTCCGGCTATACCGAGAACGCCATCGTCCATCAGGGGCGCCTGGACCCCGGCGTTCACTTGTTGGAGAAGCCATATCACAGGGACGAGCTGGCGCGTAAAGTTCGTGACGCCCTCAATGAGGTGCCGAGATGACAGCATCGGAACAATCAGACATCGCGTCCCGGTTACTGGTCCTGGATGACGACCCGGATATCGGCCAGACCGTGCGCAACATGGCCGAAAACCTGGGCTATCAGTGCCGGGTCACGACCCGACCCGAGGACTTCTTCGAGACCCTCGACGGTTGGCGGCCGAGCCACATACTGCTGGATCTGGTGATGCCCGAAATGGACGGCATGGAGGTGATTCGCCACCTGGCCGACCGCCGCTGCGGCGCCACCCTGATTATTTCCAGCGGCCTGGGCAACCGGGTGATCGACGCGGCCAGCCGCGCCGCCAGTCAGCACCAGCTGAGCATGGCCGGCGTACTCGCCAAACCGTTTTCAATCCGTGATTTACGCACGCTGCTGGGGCGGCAGCCACCGGCCAGCCCGTCACCACGCCCGGCCGCCGGGGCCGCGCCGGAAATCACCCCGGCCATGCTCGCCGACGCCATCCAGAACAACCAGATCACTCTGATGTATCAACCCAAGGTGCGCTGCGCCGACGATACCGTGACGGTGGGCTTCGAGGCCCTGGCCCGCTGGAACCATCCGCAGTGGGGCCCGATTCCGCCGGACCGCTTTATCGTGCTCGCCGAACGCGAAGGCCTGATCGAACCCTTGACCCGAAAGGTTCTGGTTCAGGCCTGCGCCACCATGGCCGGGATCCGGCGGGCCCGCGGCCCCGTCGCCGATCACTGGAGCATGGCGGTGAACCTCTCCGCGCGCTGCCTCACCCATTTCGATATGGCCGACAAGCTGGTCACGCTGTGCCAACTGCACGGCCTGGAGCCGCGCCATCTGACGCTGGAACTGACCGAGACCGCGGCCATGGAAGACGGCGTGCTGGCGCTGGACCTGCTCACCCGGCTGCGGATGAAAGGGTTTCAGCTGGCGATCGATGATTTCGGCGTGGGCTATTCATCCATGGTGCAGCTGGCCAGGCTGCCGTTCTCCGAGCTCAAGCTGGACAAGGCGTTCGTGGCCGCCGCCAGCGAATCCCGTGAGGCGCGTACCATCATCAGATCCGCGGTGGACCTGGGCCATCAGTTGGATCTGAAGGTGATCGGCGAAGGGGTGGAAAACGGGGAGTCCCTGGCGTTCCTCAGCGAGGTCGGGTGTGACTTCGTGCAGGGGTATTATATCGCGCGGCCCATGGGGAAGGAGGCGATCGGGGGGTGGTTGGATGGTCGCGACCTTGGGTGATCAGAGGGCTGCGATGGTCGATCTTTGCAGGGGCGCTTGCTGAGAGGTTTGGGCGCGCCTGAGGGAGGGATTGATTCGCAGGCGGAGCCTACTGGCTGCGGCGGTGCTGGCGGAGAGGCCTGGGCGCGCTGGGGCGCGCCGAGAGGGAGGGATGGGCTCGCTGCGCTCGGGGCTGCGCCCCGTTGCCGCTGGGCGGCAACGCCCCTCACGGCGCTTTGCGCCGTTCGGTCGAACGGAGGGTTCGAATCATCAACTCCCTCTCCGCCATACACAAAAAAGCCCGGCGTTGGCCGGGCTTTTTTGTGTATGGCGGAGAGGGAGGGATTCGAACCCTCGATACGCGCAATGCGTATGGTTCCTTAGCAGGGAACTGGTTTCAGCCACTCACCCACCTCTCCGGAACTCGGTTTTTTCGATCGTTGGATAACGATTTAGCGGCGCATGATACCAGCTTGCGCGAAAAATACAGCCCAAAAATCAGGCATTCTCGCCGCTGTCGCTGCTTTTTTCGTGTTGGATCCGCTGGTAGATCTCTTCACGGTGCACCGCGACTTCCTTAGGGGCGTTAACGCCAATACGGACCTGGTTGCCTTTGACGCCAAGCACGGTGACGGTGACATCGTCGCCGACCATCAACGTCTCGCCGACGCGACGCGTAAGTATCAGCATGGAAAATCCCTCCTGGGTCCATCAGATTGTTCAGTGAGCGCGTTCCCGCACACCGAGCGTGAGCGGACCCGTCATCCTTGTATTCCATGATGCGGACGACCCGGCTCTACGGTGAGCGAGGCCGGCATTATGCCGCATCAGATTAGGAAAGTCTCCCTAGAGACTAGCCACGCCCGCCCTGTGAACGCAATCACAGGGCGGGTGCCGACATCATGCCGCCGGCTGGTCCAATTCGAACGCCTGATGCAGCGCGCGCACCGCCAATTCGAGGTATTTCTCGGCCACCACCACGGAGACTTTAATCTCGGAGGTGGAGATCATGGTGATGTTCACACCTTCGGCGGCCAGCGTCTGGAACATCTTGCTCGCCACACCGGCGTGGGAGCGCATGCCCACGCCCACCAGGGAGATTTTCGCGATCTTGTCGTCACCGATGATTTCCGGATTGCCCAGTTCCTCGGCGGCCTGCTTGAGGGCCTCCTTGGCTTTGGCGAAATCGTTGCGGTGCACCGTGAACGTGAAGTCGGTGGCGCCGTCGGCGCCCACGTTCTGCACGATCATGTCCACCTCGATGTTGGCGTCGCTGACCGGTCCGAGAATCTTGAAGGCAATGCCCGGGGTATCCGGCGCGCCGCGTACGGTGATCTTTGCTTCGTCACGGGTAAAAGCGATGCCAGAGATAACCGGCTTTTCCATATCCACCTCGTCGTCGACGGTAATGAGGGTGCCCGGGCCCTCTTGAAAACTGGACAGTACGCGCAGCGGCACGTTGTATTTGCCGGCGAATTCCACCGAGCGAATCTGCAACACCTTGGAACCCAGGCTGGCCATTTCCAGCATTTCCTCGAAGGTGATGCTGTCCAGACGGCGGGCGGTGTCCACCACGCGCGGATCGGTGGTGTAGACCCCGTCCACATCGGTGTAGATCTGGCACTCGTCGGCCTTCAGCGCCGCCGCCAGGGCCACCGCGGTGGTGTCCGAGCCGCCCCGGCCCAGGGTGGTGATGTTGCCGTCCTGGTCGATGCCCTGGAAGCCGGCCACCACGCACACCCGGCCGGCGTCGAGATCGGCGCGCATCTTGCGGTCGTCGATCTCTTCGATGCGGGCCTTGGAGTGGGTGTTGTCGGTGCGGATGGCGACCTGGCCGCCGGTGTAGGAACGGGCGCCCACGTTGAGCTTCTGCAGCGCCATGGACAGCAGCGCGATGGTGACCTGCTCGCCGGTGGAGACCAGCACGTCCATCTCCCGCGCCGGCGGGTTGTCGTGCACGCCGTTGGCCAATTCGATCAGGCGGTTGGTTTCACCGCTCATGGCGGAGACCACCACGACCACCTGATCACCACGTTCCCGGAAGCGCGCCACCCGTTCGGCGACGGCCTGAATGCGTTCGACGGTGCCTACCGAGGTGCCGCCGTATTTCTGGACAATTAGAGCCATAGTGACTTGGTTTCTGCCAAAAGAGGCGCGCAAGCATAGCATTTGCGCCCCTGATTTTCATGTGAGGGTGGTCAGAGCTGCTCCGCCACCCACCGATACGCACTCTCCAACGCCGCCGGCAGAGCCGCCGCGTCGCTGCCGCCGCCCTGCGCCATATCCGGCCGGCCGCCGCCTTTGCCACCGACCTGCCCGGCAACGTGTTTCATCAAATCACCGGCCTTGACCCGGTCGGTGAGGTCCTTGGTGACACCGGCCACCAGCGACACCTTGTCGCCTTCGGCGGCGGCCAGGAGGATCACGCCGGAGCCCAGTTTGTCCTTCACCTTGTCCATGGTGACGCGCAGCGTTTTGGCGTCGGCGCCATCGACGCTGGTGGCCAGCACCTTCACGCCCTGGACATCACGGGCCTCGGCCGTCAGGTCGCCACCGGCGCCGGACGCGAGTTTCTGCTTGAGTCGTTCGATCTCTTTTTCCAGTTCCCGCACCCGGCGGGTCTGGGCGCCGACCCGTTCGGCGGCCTGCTCCGGCCCGCTTCTCAGGGTCGCGGCGATTTCGCCCAGCGCCTGCTCTTGCTGGCGCACCCGCGCCAGGGCGTACTCGCCGGTGACCGCTTCGATGCGGCGCACGCCGGCGGCGGCGGAGGTTTCCAGGGTGATCTTGAACAGGCCGATGTCGCCGGTCCGCTGCACATGGGTACCGCCGCACAGCTCCTTGGAGAAGCCGTCGCTGCCCATGGTCAGCACCCGCACTTCGCTGTCGTATTTCTCTCCGAACAGGGCCATGGCGCCGGCGTCCTTGGCCGCTTCCATATCCATCAACTCGGTGGTCACCGCCGCGTTCTCGAGAATCTGACGGTTGACCAGGGTCTCGATCTCTTCGCGCTGCTCGGCACTCAGGGCTTCGCCGTGGGCGAAGTCAAAGCGCAGGTAGTCCGGCGCCACCAGCGAGCCTTTTTGCTGCACATGGTCGCCCAGCACGCGGCGCAGGGCGGCGTGCAGCAAATGGGTGGCGGAGTGGTGGCGCATGATGGCCCGGCGGCGCTCCACATCCACGTAGGCGTCCACCTTGTCGCCCACTTTCAGGGTACCACTGCTCACGGTGCCCACGTGGATGTGCGCCTGGCCGCGCTTGCGGGTGTCTTCCACGTTGAAGCGGGCGTCGCCGGCGACGAGCACGCCCCGGTCGCCCACCTGGCCGCCGGACTCGGCGTAGAACGGCGTGCGCTTGAGCAGCACCATGCCGGTGTCCCCGGCTTCCAGGCTGTCCACGGCGGCGCCGTCGCGGTAGAGGCCTTCCACCTCGGCCTGATCCTGATGTTTCTCGTAACCGGAGAAGTCGGTGACCGCCTCGATGTTGAGCCGGTCGCTGTAATCGTTGGCGAAGGCGCCGGCGCCGCGGGCGCGCTCACGCTGCGCCTGCATTTCCTGGTCGAAGCCGTCCATGTCCACGGACAGGCCGCGCTCACGGGCCACATCGGCGGTCAGGTCCGGCGGGAAGCCATGAGTGTCGTACAGAGCGAACACCACCCGGCCGGGCAGCTCGTCGCCCTGCAGGTCGGCCATGGCGCCTTCCAGCACTTTCATGCCGGCGGCCAGGGTGCGGCCGAACTGCTCTTCCTCGGCCAGCAGGGCCTTCTCCACCCGCGCCTGCTCACGGCGCAGCTCGGGGTAGGCGTCGCCCATCTGCGCCACCAGCTCCGCCACCAGGGTGTGGAAGAACGGCTTGTCCTGGCCCAGCTGGTGACCGTGACGCAGGGCGCGGCGGATGATGCGGCGCAGCACATAGCCGCGCCCCTCGTTGGACGGCACCACGCCGTCGGTGATCAGGAAACTGGCCGAGCGGATATGGTCGGCGATCACCCGCAGGGATTTATTTTCCAGGTCGTCGCAGCCGGTGGCCCGGGCGGCGGCCTTGAGCAGCGCCTGGAACAGGTCGATCTCATAGTTGGAATGCACGCCCTGCTGCACCGCGGCGATACGTTCCAGGCCCATGCCGGTGTCCACGCTGGGCTTGGGCAGCGGCTTCAACTCGCCGTCGTCCTGGCGGTCGTACTGCATGAACACCAGGTTCCAGATCTCAATGTAGCGGTCCAGGTCGCCGTCCTCGGAGCCCGGCGGGCCGCCGGGCACGTCGGCGCCGTGGTCGTAGAAGATCTCGGAGCTGGGACCGCAGGGGCCGGTGTCGCCCATCTGCCAGAAGTTGTCTTCATCCAGACGCGAGAAGCGCTCGGCGCTGACGCCCATTTCCTTGAGCCAGATGTCCGCCGCTTCGTCGTCGGACACATGCACCGTCACCCACAGCTTCTCCGGCGGCAGCCCCAGCTCACCGGTGAGGAACTCCCAGGCGAAGCGGATGGCGTCGCGCTTGAAGTAATCGCCGAAGCTGAAGTTGCCCAACATCTCGAAGAAGGTGTGGTGGCGGGCGGTGTAGCCCACGTTCTCCAGGTCATTGTGCTTGCCGCCGGCGCGCACGCAGCGCTGCGAGCTGGTGGCGCGGGTGTAATCGCGCTTGTCGCGGCCGAGGAACACATCCTTGAACTGGTTCATCCCCGCATTGGTGAACAGCAGGGTGGGATCGTTCTCCGGCACCAGCGAGGACGACGCCACCACGGCGTGGCCCTGGCGGGCGAAGTAATCGAGAAAGGCCTGGCGAATCTCAGCGCTCTTCATACGCAAGCAACTACTTTAGACAGGGAAATGGGGAGCAAAGTATAGCGTTGTCAAAGGGCGGTTGCGATGGGGAAGGCGCGCCGGCCCGGCGCGCCACTTACTTGAACGCCGCCGCCGCGCAGACCGTCACCACCATCACCAGCAGAATCCACTTCAGCACACGCTGGGACACCTTGTGGGCGAAGCCCACGCCCAGCCGCACGCCCAGCAGGGTGCCGGCGGCGACCAGCAGGCCCGGCAGCCAGGCGACCTGATCCCGCCACACGAAAATACCCAGGGCGAGAATGGTGAAGCCGGCGGTGATCGCCAGCTTCAGGCCGTTGGTGCGCACCAGGTCGTAACGCAGCTGGCCCGCCAGCACCGCGATCAGCAGGAAGCCCACCCCGGCCTGGGCGAAGCCGCCGTAGGCCCCGGTCACGAACAGCCCGGCCCAGGCCGCCGGGGTGCTGGCCAGAGCGCGGGGCGCCTCGTCGGGCCCGGCCACCAGCGTGGACGGCTTGAGCACCATCACCACCGCCATCACCACCAGGGTGGTCAGCAATACCGGTTCCAGAATGGTGGTCGGCAGGAAGGACGCGGCCAGAGTGCCGAGCAAGGCGCCGGCCAGGGTCGGCACCATGATGCCCGGTAACGCCGCCACCGGCATGGAGCCGTGGCGATGGAATTGGCGGGCGCCCTCAAGACACTGGATCAAGACGCCCACACGCATGGTGCCGTTGGCCAGGGCCGGCCCCATGCCGGTCAGCATCAGCAGCGGCAGAATCAGCAGCCCGCCGCCGCCGGCCAGGGTATTGATAAAGCCGGCGATCACGCCGGAACCCAGCAAGGCCGCCACCAGCCAGGGGTCGCTCAGGTATTCCACGTCGATTCCCCGTTACCTGTCAGAAAGGGAAAGCATTATGACCTGTCCGACGGGGGAATAAAGCGGCGATGCGCACCGGATCAGTCGAGGTCTTCTTCCCCGGCCAGATCCAGCGCGTTGAAGCTCTGCTCCGCGTCGAAGCCCCGGGACTGCAGAAAGCGCAACTGGCGGGCTTTTTCCTTGCGGTCCGCCGGCGGCCGGCGGAAGCGCCGGGCGTGGGTCTCGCGGGCCAGGGCAAACCAGTCACACTCGGCCTGTTCCAGGGCCTCCTTGACCAGGGCCTCCGGAAGGCCGCGCTGCTGAAGCTCGGAGCGGATGCGCAACGGGCCCTGGCCGCGCTCGATCCGCGAACGCACAAAAAAACCGGCGAAGCGCCGGTCATTCAGAAAGTCGTGTTCCTGGCACCAGTCCAGCGCCGCGTCCAGCGCCTCGCTGTCGCCGAACTTGCGCGCCATCTTGACGCGCAACTCGGCACGGCCGTGGTCCCGGCGCGCCAGCATCTTCACCGCATACTGGCGTAACTCTGCAGGGTCGGCGGGGCCGTCTTCGGGGCCCCGCTGTCGCCGGCGCCGTTCAGTCATCCTTGCCGTCTTGCGCCTCGTCGCCCTCGGCCACCGCCGCTTCCTCGCTGGCGGGGGTGACCACATTCAGCAAGCGGGCACGGATTTCCTTCTCGATGGCCTGGGCCACGTCCGGGTGCTCGGCCAGATAGTCGCAGGCGTTCTGCTTGCCCTGGCCGATCTTGTCGCCCTGGTAGGCGTACCAGGCGCCGGACTTGTCCACCAGACCCTGCTGAACGCCCAGGTCCAGCACTTCGCCCAGCTGATTGATGCCCTGGCCGTAGAGAATCTGGAATTCCGCCTGCTTGAACGGCGGCGCCACCTTGTTCTTGACCACCTTCACCCGGGTTTCGTTACCGGTGACTTCGTCGCCCTGCTTCACCGCGCCGATACGACGGATGTCCAGGCGCACGGAGGAGTAGAACTTGAGGGCGTTGCCGCCGGTGGTGGTTTCCGGGTTGCCGAACATCACACCGATCTTCATGCGGATCTGGTTGACGAACATCACCAGGCAGTTGGCGTTTTTCACGTTACCGGTGATCTTGCGCAGTGCCTGGCTCATCAGGCGGGCCTGCAGGCCGACGTGGGCGTCGCCCATCTCGCCTTCGATTTCCGCCTTCGGCACCAGGGCCGCCACGGAGTCCACGATCACCACGTTGACGGCGCCGGAACGTACAAGCATGTCGGTGATTTCCAGCGCCTGCTCGCCGGTGTCCGGCTGGGACACCAGCAGGTCGTCCACGTTAACGCCCAGTTTTTCCGCGTAATCCGGGTCCAGGGCGTGCTCCGCGTCCACGAACGCGCAGGTGGCGCCCTGCTTCTGCGCCTGGGCGATCACGCTCAGGGTCAGCGTGGTCTTACCGGAGGACTCCGGGCCGTAAATTTCGACGATCCGGCCTTTCGGCAGGCCACCGATGCCCAGGGCGATATCCAGCCCCAGGGAGCCGGTGGAAATGGCGGGAATGCGCTCGCGCTTCTGGTCGCCCATGCGCATCACCGAACCTTTACCGAACTGGCGCTCGATCTGAGACAGCGCCGCCGACAGTGCCTTACTCTTGTCGCTCATTTGTGAACCCCTCTCCGATTCCATCCATTGGCACAGAAACTGACCCGATGGCCAGCACTGTCTTTCTGGACAGCATTATGGGTGGTGTTTGTGCGGGGTGCAACCCCCCGCCGCGGGCGTGAGATGGAGGCCATGATACACGTCCCGGCGGAGGAACAAATCCGCGCGCCTCACAGGCGCTGGATCAGCCCCTCCATGGCCGCCAGCATGCTGCGGTTACGCACCTCGTCGCGGTCGCCGGGGAACAGAAAGTGTTGCGCCTCGGCGACATCCTCGCCGAGGCCCCAACCGATCCACACCGTGCCCACCGGCTTCTCGGCGGTGCCGCCGTCCGGGCCGGCCACGCCGCTCACCGAGATGCTGACGTCGCCGTTGGAGTGCGCCAGCGCGCCCCGGGCCATGGCCAGCACCACCTCTTCGCTGACCGCGCCGTGGGTCTCCAGAAGGGAACGCGGCACGCCCAGCATTTCTTCCTTGGACAGGTTGGAATAGGTCACGAAGCCGCGCTCGAACCAGCTCGAGGCCCCCGGCTCGTCGGTGAGCAGGCGGGCGATGCCGCCGCCGGTGCAGGACTCCGCCGTGACCACGGAAAACCGCCGCTGTTGTAAAATCTTGCCTAACTCCCGGGCTCGATCCGCCAGTCCTTGCATGCGCCTTACCTCGCCAAAGCCTGTTATTAGCGCCTCCATGATGGACGACTTGGCGCGGGCTTCCCAGCGCCCGCTACGCGACCACCTTCCAAGCCGGCGGCGGCTGTGCTATCCCCGGAGGCACCGACGCTAGTGAAGGAGCACTACCGTGACCACCGCGAAGGAAGATTCAACCGCGGCGGACGCCGCACCGAAAGGCACCACGCCGGGCGCCGCCATGGACAGCGTCGTACATCTGGTGGACGAAGACCCCGGTGCCCGCGACCGCCTGGACCGGCTGATGCGCCGCGCCTACCTGCCCTGCCGGGGCTACCGGGACAGCGACGATTTGCTGCTGCGCCTTAACGATGACCGGCCCGGCTGCGTACTGGTGACCCTGCGCACCCCGGGGATGGCCGGGGTGCGCACCCAGCAGCGTCTGAGCGACACCGGCTCGACGCTGTCGGTGGTGTTCCTGGGCGACAGCCCCCGGGTCAGCGCGGCGGTCGGGGCGATGCGCGCCGGCGCCGAGGACTTCCTCGACAGCCCCACCGACGACGACACCCTGATCGACACCGTGCAACAGGCGGTGGCCCGGGACCGGCGCCGCAAGGCCCGCCAGAGCGCCCGCCTGGCGCTGCGCCAACGCCTGGCCCGGCTCACCCCGCGTGAGCGGGAAACCCTCGAGGCGGTGGTCTCGGGCCTGTCCAACAAGGGCATCGCCGAGGCCCTGTCGATTTCGCCGAAAACCGTGGAGCTGCACCGCGCCCATATGATGCACAAGATGGGCGCCGGCTCGGTGGCGGAAGTGGTGAAGCTGTACCTGTTCGCCACGGAAGCGGCCACGCCGCCGGTTACGGGTTTTCCCCTGCCCGGCCACGGGGAACGCCCTATAGGCAACCGCCAGCGCACGGACTAGCTTGGCCTTTCACCTATGGAACCGCCGGCGCCGTGCCGGCGGCCGGCAAAGGAGGCGCTATGAAAGCTCTTACCTGGCACGGTACCCACGACGTGCGCGTGGATACCGTCCCCGACCCACGGATCCAGGACCCCGGCGACGCCATTCTCAAGGTCACCGCCACCGCCATCTGCGGGTCCGACCTGCATCTCTATAACGGCCTGATGCCCGCCATGGAACCCGGCGATGTGCTGGGCCACGAATTCATGGGTGAAGTGGTCGAGGTCGGCAAGGAGGTACGCAACCTGAAGAAAGGCGACCGCGTGGTGGTGCCGTTCACGATCGCCTGCGGCCACTGTTTCTTCTGCGACAAACGCCTGTATTCGCTGTGCGAGACCAGCAACCCCAACGCCGACGACGCCGCCCAGGCCATGGGGCACTCCCCGGCCGCCCTGTTCGGCTACTCTCATCTTCTGGGCGGCATCCCCGGCGGTCAGGCGGAATACGTGCGCGTGCCCCACGCCGATGTGGGACCGCTGAAAGTGGCATCCGACATGAAGGACGAGCAACTGCTGTTCCTGTCGGACATCTACCCCACCGGCTACATGGCCGCCGCCAATTGCGACATCAGCGCCGGTGACACGGTGGCGGTGTGGGGCTGCGGCCCGGTGGGTCAGTTCGCCATTCGCAGCGCCTGGATGCTGGGCGCCGGCCGGGTGATCGCCATCGACCGCGTTCCCGAGCGGCTCGCCCTGGCGGAAACGCAATCCCAGGCGGAAGTGATCAACTTCGAGAAAGACGACCCCTACCAGCGCCTGATGGAGATGACCCGGGGCTACGGGCCGGACAGCTGCATCGACGCGGTGGGCGCCGAGGCGCACGGCGCCGGCGACCCGGAATACCAGCGCCGGGACAGCGACTCCGGCGAACCCAACCGCCCCACCGCCCTCAATCAGATGATTCAGAGCTGCCGCAAGGGCGGGCAATTGTCGATTCCCGGCGTCTACACCGACAGCATGGACGGCGTCGCCTTCAACGGCCTGATGAACAAGGGGCTGTCACTGAAAAGCGGCCAGACCCATATGCAGGCCTATATGCCCGCTCTGTTACAGACCATCGAGCTGGGCAACATCGACCCGTCCTTCATCATCACCCACCGCTACGGACTCAACGACGCCGCCAATGCCTACGCGGATTTCAACGCCAAGCAGGACGGCTGCATCAAGGTGGTGATGACGCCCTGAGCCCGGCGGCCGGCGTCCACAAAAAAGCCCCGCCATCCGGCGGGGCTTTTTATGCGCCTCTGATTATGCGCCCTTGAGTGTCGCCGCTGTCGTTCAGGGCAACCGGGTCTTCAACGCGTCGGCGTCTTCGCTATCGTCTTCCACTTCACCTTCCAGGATCGCCTCCGCGCTGGTGGCGCGGGTGTAGTATTCCTGGTTGGCTTCATCGTCACTGAAGACATCGCTGACACTGATGGCACCGCCGGCGAACAGGCCTTCGGTGCTGCTCCACAACAGCACGTCGCCCTTGCCGTAGCTGCCCTGGGCCACCTTGGACCAGTCGACAAGCGTCAGGCCGGCGTCCGCGTTGAGCGCGAAGTTGTGGTCCTGCTTGAAGGACGCCACCGCCTTATCGGTCATCAGCAGCATCGCCACCTCGCCGGCGGCGACACCGCCCTGGGCACCGGCACTGACCGCGCCGAAGTTAAAGAACGCCGGACCGTTCCAGTCACCGCCGTCCTTGGCCAGCACCACGCCCTGGCCGCCGCGGCCACCGAACACAAAGGCACCACGCCCGAAATCGGGCACCAGGAACACGCCCTTGGCCTGCTCCAGGGCGGCATCCATACCGTCCTCGCGCTTCATGTTCTGCAGCACCTTCTCGGACTCGTTGAGCACGTCCCGGGCATTCTGGCGCTCTTCGCCGGTCTGCACATTGGACGCCTGGTCCTCCATATGATCCATGCTCTGCGTGTTCTGCATGGTCTCCGCGTCGTCCACGTCGCGACCGGTCTGATTGGCGGCGACCCCTGCGGTCAGCGTGGCCAACGCCAGGGAAGTCGCTGTGATCGTTGCTACCTTCATGGTTCTCTCCTTCCTTGATGAGGGAACCGCCACGCTAGGATGCCAGTCCGACCCCTGGAAATACGGGATAACCCGTGGTCAGCGGCCATAGCGTGCTAATCTAGGCCGGTTTTTCATTCCCTAACACACCCGGACACCATGACCTCAGCACCTACCCGCGCCCGGCGATGGCTGGAACGCCTCAACGGCTCCAAGCACATGCTCTGGCTGCTCGCGCTGTTCTCTTTTCTGGAGACCCTCATCGTGCCGGTGCCCATCGAGCTGGTGCTGATCCCGCTGATGGCCCTGAACCGCCAGCGCGTCTGGCGCATCGCCACGGTCACCACCGCCGGCTGCCTGGTCGCCTCGCTGCTGGGCTACGGTGTCGGCATGGTGCTCTACCAGTCCGTCGGCACCTGGTTCATCGACACCATGGGCATGCAGAACGCCTACCAGGCCTACCAGGGCTTCTTCGACCAGTACGGGTTCATCGCCATCCTGACCCTGGGCATTCTGCCGATCCCGTTCCAGGTGGCGATGATCACCGCCGGCCTGTCCGGCTACCCCATCGCCCTGTTCGTGCTGGCCGCGCTGATCGCGCGCGGCATTCGCTACTACGGCCTGGCCTGGCTGGTGCTGCGGTTCGGCCCCCGGGTGGAGCGGATGTGGCGGCGCCACGCGCTGGTGACCAGCCTGGTGGCCGGGTTGATCGTCTTCGGCCTGGCGCTGGGGATGCAGTGGCTGGCGGGCCAGGTGCTCTGAGCGCTCCCCTCTATCGCACTCCATCGCATTGAAATGATACCCATTCCCATTTAAGATTCGTCCTCATTATCTTTGTCCGTATCGGGGTCGGGTTATGTCCGGGGTTCCACAGCAGTCGCTGTCGGTGGCAACGCTGTACAGCGACCATCATGGGTGGCTGAAAAACTGGCTGGGGCGGCGGCTGGGCGATGCCATGGACGCCGAGGATCTCACCCAGGACACCTTTATCCGCGTCATCCGCTCTTCCCAGGACCCGGGGCTGCTCCGTGAGCCGCGCCGGTTTCTGGTGACCGTGGCACGGGGTCTCACCGTCGACCTTTTCCGGCGCCGGACGCTGGAACGGCAATACCTGGAAGCTCTGGCCAGCCTGCCGGAGACCGCCGCGCCTTCGGAAGAGGAGCGGGCTTTGGTGGTGGAAACCTTGATGGAAGTGGACGCCATGCTCGCCAACCTGGGCGCGCGGGTGCGCAAGGCCTTCATTCTTTCCCAACTTGAGGGGCTGACCTACCAGCAGATCGCCGATCAACTGGGCGTTTCCCTGCGCACCATCAAAGGTGATATGGCCAAGGCCATGGAGCATTGCTGCCTGTACCGGCTGGAGCACGGCCTGCAATGACCACACGGCAAGGCATCGGGGAAACGCTCAAGGACGCCATTCGCGACGCGGCCCGCTGGTACGCGGTGCTGAACGCTCCCGACGTGACCCCGGCCGATCAGCGTGGCTGGCAGCAATGGCTTGCCGACGCACCGGAGCACCGGCTGGCCTGGCGCGAAGTGGAGCGCGTGCAGGACAGCCTGCAGCGGGTGCCGGGCCGGCTGGCGGCGCCGGCGCTGCAGCGCGCCACGCTGACCCGGCGTCAGGTGCTGACGCGGCTCGGCATGGTCGCCGTGGCCGCGCCGGTGGGCGCGCTGACCTGGCAGCTGGCGCCCTGGGAGCGGTGGCGCGCCCAATACGTCACCGGCATCGGCGAACAGCGCAAGCTGGTACTGGCCGACGGCAGCCAGCTTATGCTCAACACCGACACCCGCGTGGACACCGACTACAACCCGCGCCACCGGTTGATCCGCCTCCACGACGGCGAAATTCTGGTGCAATCCGCGCCGGACCCGCGCCGGCCGTCGCGCCCGCTTCTGGTGGACACGTCCGAGGGCCGTATCCAGGCCCTGGGCACCCGGTTCACGGTGCGCCGTGAAGCCGGCCAGACCCGCGTCACCGTTCTCGCCGACACCGTGCGCGTCACCAGTGCCAATCATCCGGACGGACGGCTCGTCCAGCAGGGCGAGGAAATCCGTTTCACCGCGGGCGACCTGCCCCCCACGCGCCCGGCGCCCGCCGGCGCCGCCAGTTGGGCCGGCGGCAAGCTGATGGTGGTGGATATGCCGTTGCGGGAACTGCTCGCCGAGCTTGGCCGCTACCGCCGGGGCCTCCTCGCCTGCAGCAACGCGGTCGCCGGATTGCGGGTGTCCGGCACTTTCCCGCTGGCGGACACCGACCGGGCGCTGAGCGTCATTACCGAAGCGTTTCCGTTACGCCAACGCCGCCTGACCGATTACTGGGTCACCCTGCTGCCTGTATAAAACGTAATTTTTCGCCCTCCCTTTGCCCCTTTTTGCTCCCTGATTCGGCCCTCGGGTAACAGACGCTCATTTTCGAGGAACGACAATGTCCAAACCGCACACTATCACCAGCGCGCGCACGGCCCTGGGGCTTGCCGTGGCCCTGGCCATGGGCGCCACCGCCCTGCCCGGCGCCGCCCACGCGCAACAGAACACCGGCGACACCGTCCAGGCCGAGCAACACTACGACATTTCAGCCGGACCGCTGAGCCAGGTGCTCAACCGGTTCGCCGACCAGGCCGGGGTGGCGCTCTCTTTCGATGCCGCCCGGCTGGGCCAGCGGCGCTCCGGGGGCCTCAAGGGACGCTTTACCGTGGAACAGGGGTTCAGCCGTCTGCTCGACGGCTCCGGCCAGATCGCCCGCGAGAAGAGTCCGGGCAACTACGTAATCGAAGCCACCAATGACAACCGGCTCGACCCGGTCCAGGTGACAACCGGGCGGCTCGGTCTGAGCACGGAAAACACCGGCTCCTACACCACCGCCCAGGTGGGCATCGGCAGAACCGTGGAATCGGTGCGCGACATTCCGCAGACCGTCAACGTGGTCACCAGCCAGCAAATGAAAGACCGCAACATGACCACGCTGCAAGACGCCCTGGGAAACACCACCGGGGTCTCGGTGAAGAGCTACGGCACTGGCACCGCCAACTACCTGATCCGCGGGTTCGAAACCGACGCCATCAGCATCGACGGTAACCAGACCGGGGGTACCTCCAGCGGCACCCACGGCCACGGCGCGCCGGACCTGGCCGGCTTCGAGCGCGTGGAAGTGCTCAAGGGCCCGGCCGGGCTGCTGCAGGGCTCGGCGGAACCGGGCGGCTACATCAACCTGGTGCGCAAACGGGCCCTGGCGGAGCGGGCGGTGAGCCTCACCGGCTTTGCCCATTCCTGGCCGGGCTACCGGGTGCAGGTGGACGCCACCGGCGCCCTCACCGACGACGACCGGCTGCGCGCGCGCACGGTGGTGGCCTATGAAGATTCCGATGAGTACATCGAAGAAGTCACTCTGGAAAAAAAGGTGCTCTACACCACTCTGGAATACGACATCACCGACGCCACCACCACCTCCATCGGCTTTTCCACCGAGGACGTGGAGTCGGTCCCCGACGTGGGTGTGCCCACCTACGCGGACGGCACCTTCGCCGACATCGACCGGGACCTGTACACCGGCGCCCCCTTCAACAACAAAAGCAGCCGGCTCAGCCGCGCCTTCGTGGAAGTGGAGCACCTGTTCGACAACGGCGTCATGCTGCTGGCCTCGGCGAACCGCACCGAGCGCGACTTTGACTACCTGTTGAATTACACCGTATCGCCGATCGACCCGGTCACCGGCGAAAGTACCCGCTGGGCGCTGGCCACCGACCAGGAACTCGAGGAGCAGGCCTACGATGTGCGCCTGGATATGCCCGTGTCGCTGCTGGGCCTTAACCACGACGTGCTGCTGGGCGTCCACCGCCGGACCTCCGAAGACGTGAGCAGCGGCTACCAGATCGACCTGAATTACCCGCCGATCAACGTGTTCGCCCCGGAAACCGCCAGCAACCCCTGGCCCAACCTGGCGCCCTTCAGCGACCCGAGCACCACCGAGCAGGAAGAAACCGGCGTTTACTTCAAGACCACCTCGTCGCTCACCTACGCCACCAAACTGATCCTCGGCGGGCGCCTGACCAACTGGGAAACCGACAACGGCCAGGACACCGAACGGGTCAACGATGAGTTCACCCCCTACGCAGGCGTCGTCCACGAGCTGAACAACGACCTCAGCCTCTACGCCAGCGCGGCGCAGTCCTTCGTCCCGCAAACCGCGGAAAAGGCCAACGGCGACATCCTCGCCCCCCGCGAAGGCACCCAGTTCGAAATCGGCGCCAAAGGCGTCTTCAACCGCGGCCTGACCAACTACAACCTGGCCCTGTTCCGCATCACCGACGACAACCGCGCCATCCAGGACCCGGGCAACCCGGCCTTCTCCGTGGCCGGCGGCAAGGTGCGTGCCCAGGGCGTCGAAGCGGAGATCGCCGGCCAGGTCTCCGAGCGCATCCAGGTGCTCACCGGCTACGCCTACACCGACACCGAACAGCTCGAATCCGACGACCCGGACGCGGAAGGCAAACCCTTCGCCCCGGACTCCCCGGAACACAGCCTCAAACTGTGGGGCAAATACACCTTCAACCCCAGCTGGGAAGCGGGCCTGGGCGCCCAATA
Source organism: Alcanivorax sp. (assembly GCA_017794945.1). Classification (GTDB taxonomy): domain Bacteria; phylum Pseudomonadota; class Gammaproteobacteria; order Pseudomonadales; family Alcanivoracaceae; genus Alloalcanivorax. The sequence continues at coordinate 2,754,994 of CP051239.1, read as the reverse complement.
CAGCAGCGGCACCTTCGCCGAATCCGGCGGCGTGCGCTGGGAGCAGAACGGCTACACCACCTTCTCGGCCATGGCCGCTTACAACCTCAACGCCGACACCCGCTTCGTGCTCACCGGCAGCAACCTCACCGACAAGCGCTACTACAGCCGCGTGCAAGGCGGCGGCCGCCAGAACTACTTCGGTGATGCGCGGCAGTTCAAGCTGAGCTTTGAGACGCGTTTTTGAGGCATCAGTGGGTGCTGCCGCCGCTGGCGTCAGATCTGCGCCCGGCGGCTCATCGCCGCCGGACGCGCAGCGTCATTGAATACGCCGACCAATACACCGATCGAAAATGGCTTCCAGGCGCCCGTAATCACAGGCCACGGCATCAATATTCCCCAGCCGCCAATCCTCTGGTTCGACCTCCCACCAACTGATCTCGTAGCCGGCATTGATGATCAAATGTTCAAACATCAACCGCTGGGCGCGACCGTTTCCTTCCCGGAAAGGGTGCAACATATTGATGTCACCGTAATACTCAGCCACGGCGGCGATCAGGTCAGCCCGTTCGTAGTGCTCAAGCCAACGATCCTGGGCGAGCCTCGCAAAAATTTTCTCGGCTTCCGCTTCAATACGGGTAACAGTACAAAAGCGGGTGTCGTCTTTGGAGATGTCCACGGTGCGGATTCCGCCAGCCCAGTCATAGATGTCCTGGAACAGGTAGCGGTGCAGGCTTTGGAGATAATCAAGAGAATATGGAGGCGGATTAAAATCGATTTCGTCGGCGGCTATCGCGGTCAGTTCGCGTTCAGCCTCCGCTAGCTCATCGTCCGCCATTAGTCCAAGGCGGTTGATCAGCGTCGAGGTTCCCGGATAACAGTGTGGATCCTGGGCAACCCCGTACTTATCAGTACTCAGGCCTTCACCTTCGCACGATATTTATTGATTACGGCCTGTCGAGAAGTTGATGGCGCCACGGGGGCGGCCTTACTAACCTGAAAGCCCTCCAGACGCATACTCGCCCGGTAGTTGGAGCTTCGGACCCTTGCGTGGTAGCTCTTTTTGGCTTTTAGCGTCAATGTCTTATCAGCCATAACTCACCCGTCTGTCGCCCCGTCATTATATCATAAATCAATCGCCTCTAGCGCATCAGTACCCCATATCGTGCTCTTGGGCCTGATCCGCCAGCGCCTGCAGGGCGGCTTCGCTTTCGGCGGTTCGGGCTGCCCGGTACTCCATCACGTCCTGAAAGCGGATGCGACGATGTGTTCCGACCCGGCTGAAGGGGATGGCACCCTCCTCCAGCAGTTTGACCAGGTGAGGCCGGGATACATTCAGCAGGTTGGCGGCTTCCTGGGTGGTTACCTCCGCGTGGACGGGCATGATGGTTACCGAGTTGCCCTGGGCCATTTCGGTGAGAATATTGCGCAACAGCTCCAGGGCATGCCGAGGCAGCACCAAATCCGTGTCATCCATACGAACCCTGGCGCGATCCTGCTCCGGATGATCTTTCAGCAGCTTTGCCAGAGCGGCGGAGCTCTCACGAGCCAGATCCGTAGCCTGAGGGTCGGGAAGCTTGCTCTGGTCCGACGCGGTGTTCATAAGTACCTCTCAATGACGGATATCCTGGCGATATCCACAAACTAATCGAAATTAACGAAAATCGCAATAAACGAAACACCAGTGACCTTCCTGCCCTTTCAATGTTCAATACGTCCAATGCCGGCAACGCAGCGCCCCACCAATAGAGCCTGACCCAAGGGTTTGCTATTCTGCCCCGCTTACGTCCCGTTACCCGCCGGGGCGCCGTCACTTTCCCGGAAACAGGCGACACCGCGCATATGGCAAAGCAAGACTTGTCCGGCCACACCCCGATGATGCAGCAGTATTTAGGCATTAAGGCCGAGCACCCGGATCAGCTGGTGTTCTACCGGATGGGGGATTTCTACGAGCTGTTTTTCGGCGACGCGCAGAAGGCGGCGCGGCTGCTGGATATCACCCTGACGCAGCGCGGTCAGAGCAACGGCAAGCCGATTCCCATGGCGGGGATTCCCTATCACGCCGCCGAGGGGTATCTGGCACGGCTGGTGAAGCTGGGCGAGTCGGTGGTGATCTGCGAGCAGATCGGCGATCCGGCGCTGGCAAAGGGGCCGGTGGAGCGCAAGGTGGTGCGCATCGTGACGCCGGGGACGGTGAGCGACGAGGCGTTGCTGGAGGAGCGCCGCGACACGCTGCTGTGCGCGCTCTACGAGGACGGGCCGCGCATCGGTGCGGCCAGCCTGGACGTGGCCGCCGGGCGCTTCGTGGTGACGCAGGTGGACGGCCACGAGCAACTGCAGGCGCTGCTGGAGCGCTGGCAGCCCGCGGAGCTGCTGATCAGCGAGGACCACGGCCTGCCGGGGCCGCTCAGCCAGCGGCCCGGGTGCCGGCAGCGGCCGCCCTGGGATTTCGACGCGGAGGGCGCGCGCCGGCAGCTTTGCCAGCAGTTCCAGGTGCAGGATCTGTCCGGCTTCGGGCAGCCGGCGCCGGCGTCGGTGGCGGCGGCCGGGGCGCTGTTGCAGTACGCCCGGGAGACCCAGCGCAGCGACCTGCCCCATGTCACCGGGCTGACCCTGGAAGCGTTCGACGACGGCGTCGCCATGGACGCCGCCACGCGCCGCAATCTGGAGCTCACCGAAACGCTCACCGGCCAGGAGGAGCCGTCCCTGGCCTGGGTGCTGGACAGCACCGAGACGGCGATGGGGTCGCGGTTGCTCAAGCGCTGGGTGCACCGGCCGCTGCGCGACCGCTCGGTGCTCGGTGAGCGCCAGGACCGCATCGCCGCCCTACGCGACGGCTGGCGCTTCGAGTCCGCCCGCCAGGTGCTGGACCGGATCGGTGATATGGAACGGATTCTCGGCCGGGTGGCGCTGCGCTCCGCCCGGCCCCGCGACCTGACGCGGCTGCACATCAGCCTGTCGGCGCTGCCGGAGCTGCACGCCGCCCTGCCCGACGACGCGGTGTTCCAGGGGCTGCACGACCGGCTCAGTGACTTCCCGGACAAAGTGGCGCTGCTGGAACGGGCGGTGATCGAGAACCCGCCCATGCTGATCCGCGACGGCGGTGTGATCGCGCCGGGCTACAGCGAAGAGCTGGACGAGCTGCGTTCGATCAGCGAGAACGCCGGCGCGGTGCTGGTGGACATTGAAACCCGTGAGCGTGAGCGCACCGGCTTTTCCACGCTGCGGGTCAAGTACAACCGGGTGCACGGCTACTATATTGAGCTGTCCCGCCGCGAGGCGGACCAGGCGCCGGTGGATTACCAGCGCCGCCAGACGCTGAAGAACGCCGAGCGCTTTATCACACCGGAGCTGAAGGAGTTCGAGGACAAGGCGCTGTCCGCGTCCAGCAAGGCGCTGAACCTGGAGAAACGGCTTTACGAAGCGCTGATCGAGGAACTGGCCGCCGATCTCGGCCCGCTGCAGGCCAGCGCCGCGGCGGTGGCCGAGCTGGACGTGCTGGCGTGTCTGGCGGAGCGGGCGGAAACCCTGAACTGGGTGCGCCCCAATCTGGTGGACGAGCCGGGCATCGAGATCGTCGACGGCCGCCACCCGGTGGTGGAACAGGTGATGGACGACGCCTTCGTGCCCAACAGCCTGCAGCTGGACGATCAGCGCCGCATGGTGATCATCACCGGCCCGAACATGGGCGGTAAGTCCACCTACATGCGCCAGACGGCGCTGATCGCCCTGCTCGCCCACATCGGCAGCGCGGTGCCCGCCGCCAGCGCCCGCATCGGCAAGATCGACCGCATCTTTACCCGCATCGGCTCGTCCGACGATTTGGCCGGCGGCCGTTCCACCTTTATGGTGGAGATGTCGGAAACGGCCAACATCCTCAATAACGCCACGCCGGAAAGCCTGGTGTTGATGGATGAGATCGGCCGCGGCACTAGCACCTTCGACGGCCTCAGCCTGGCGTGGGCGGCGGCGGAGCATCTGGCCCGCAATCTGCGCGCCTACACGTTGTTCGCCACCCATTACTTCGAGCTGACGCAACTGCCGGAGCATCTGCCCGGCGTCTACAACGCCCATCTCACCGCCAGCGAGCACAACAACCGCATCGTTTTCCTGCACCGCGTGCAGGAGGGGCCGGCGAGCCGCAGCTACGGCCTGCAGGTGGCGCAGCTTGCCGGGGTGCCCGCCGGCGTGATCCGCCAGGCGGCGGACAAGCTGGCGGAACTGGAAAGCGGTGAGCGGCCGGTGCCGGCGGCCCACTCCGAAGCACCCGCCCAGGCGGACATGTTCGGTGCCATCAGCGAGGTGGATAAAGCGCTGCGGGATCTGGACCCGGATGATCTGACGCCGCGCCAGGCCCTGGAGGCGCTCTACCGCCTGAAACAGTTAAGCGACCACTGATAAACCCCGGCATTGACCACTTCGGTCAATCGCGGTGCCCGCGGCGCTTGCCAGCCCGGCACAGTCGGGTAGACTAGCGCGGCCCCGAGGGAGGGTCACTCGCCGAGCGGCTGGCGCCCCTGGCGATATACCCCAAGCGGGCCGGTGATCTGATAGAATTCAGTGCTGGCCCTGGAAAGAGAATACACCTGGCGAGGACAGGCTATGACGTTCGTAGTAGGTGAAAACTGCATCAACTGCAAACACACGGACTGCGTGGAAGTATGTCCGGTGGACTGTTTCTATGAAGGCCCCAACTTCCTGGTGATTCACCCGGACGAATGCATCGACTGCGCCCTGTGCGAGCCCGAATGCCCGGTGAACGCCATCTTCTCGGAAGACGAGTTGCCCGACGACCAGCAGGATTTCCTGGAAATCAACGCGGAGCTGGCGGAGAAGTGGCCCAACATCACCGAGATGAAGGACTCCCCGGACGACGCGGATGAGTGGGACGGTGTCCCCAACAAGAAGGAAAAGCTCGCCCGCGAGTGGTAACCGGCGGGTAGCCTGAAATAAGAAAGGGCGGCATCCTGCCGCCCTTTTTGCGTCGAGTGATCCTTACCCGATTGCGCTCACCTAGAACTTCCGTGTCCACCGTCCCTAGCTTTCCGTGTGCTCTTCTCCATGAGCACGGGAGGCACTATAGCAATCGCGGAGGCCGGCAAGGGTTAAAGATATATAAAAACTGCGGACAAGAAATGAGCTCTTTCGGCTCTTCCCCAGGTATATCAATAGCTTAGCGAATTCGCCGATAAAAATTGACGGCATCCGAGGACAGAAGATTGGTAGAAATGCTTACAGTCTTGTAAGATATTGCTTACAAACTCAGAGCATTTCAGCAGGCTGTTCCGGTGCCTTAAGGCCTCCGGGACACACAGCGGTGCCACAAAGCCGCCAAGTTTTACAATCGCTCACGGCTTTTTACAGCATGGGCAAAGTAGGACATGTAACCTTTTGATTAGATAAATGGTATCCCCCCAAGGCGCTAGCAATAGCGCTCACAACCCCCCCTCATCCACCCCCTTTGGATGAGGGGTTTTTTTTGCCCGCTCAACAGGCGCCGAGGGCGTCGCAGGACTTCTGGAACTGATTTTCCAGGGCCTCCATCAGGGTGCCGGCGGCGGCCAGGTCCCGCTCGCGGGCGTATTGCTCGATTTCCAGGCAGATGCCCGTTACCCGCAACGCACCGAGATTGCCGCTGCTGCCTTTGAAGCTGTGCGCCTGCTGCCGGACGGCTTCGGCGTCGCCGGCGGCGAGGGCGTCGTGGAGGGCTTGCAGGCGCTGACCGCCATCGCGGATGTAGGAGGCGACCAGGGTGTCGAAGTCGCCCCCCATGATTTCTCGAAGTTCATTGATAACGGCGCTGTCGAGCACCGGTGGCTGTTCCATGTCTCACTCCCTTGATTGAAGGCGGCCCGGATTCCGATGATAAGCCTAAAGGACCACCTGGAAGGCCAATATACTAAGCCGGAAGCGCGGGGTTCAGGAAGCCGGAAGTACCGGGAATGGGACTCAGGGCAACACACCCAGGTTGCGGGCGCGGGTCACGTCCTCGGGGATATCCACGTCCCAAAGGGGCGGCAATACGGTCACCGGGGCCACGTCGTTGAGCGCCACCAGCGTATCGGCCATGGCGTAATCGGTGCCCAGGCGCACCCCTTCGAAGCGTCCGTCATGCCAGACTGAGGCGTCGCTGCCGCCGATCAACACGTAGCCGCCGTCCTCGCTGGCGCCCAGCACCACCCGGGCGTTGTCGAGCCCGTCCACGGCCAGTGCCAGGTAGGTCTGGTCCAGCACCGGGCAGTCGCTGCCCACCAGTAGCACCCGGGCCGCTTCTTGCAGGCCGTCCCGCAGTGCCGCGTTCATGCGCTCGCCGAGTCCGCCGCCGTGCTGCAGCCCCACCTCCAGGCCGATTTCCCGGGCGTGGGCGGCGAGCCGGTCGTCATGATCGTCGAGCATCAGCCTGGCGCGGCCGGGAAAGGCGGCGGCCTCCCGCAGGGTGCGGTCGAGCAGGCGCTGGTGTACATCCAGGGCGGTGTCCTCGCCCAGTTCGGGCACCAGGCGGGTCTTCACCCTGCCCCGGCGCGGGGCCCGGGCGAAGACCAGCAGCAGGGTATCCATGGCGGGCGCGCGCTCAGCCGCCATGGTGCTGCTGACGGTAATGTTGGCGGTAGTAGTCGCGGTGCAGCCGGGCCGGGTCCTCGCCGCGCCAGTAGCGCCAGCGCAGCTGCCACATCAGCATCATGGTGCGCCACACACCGTGTTCCTCCCAGCGCCGGCTGTCGGCCACCAGCCGCGGACGCAGGCAGGCGGGCGCCGCCAGGCGGCGCAGACGCTGGCTCAGGGCCACGTCTTCCATCAGCGGCTGCATCGGGAAGCCGCCCATTTCCAGGAATTGGTCGCGCCGCACGAAGATGCCCTGGTCGCCGGTGGCGATGCCGGTCCAGCGCGAGCGGATATTCATGGCATGGCCGATCAGCGGGAACAGGCGGTGATTGCCGGACAGGCGCACGTCGAAGCGGCCCCAGACGGCGTCCTCGGGCAGCGCTCTCAGGGCGCGGATGTGACCGCGCACCACCCGGCCGCAGTCGGCGTGCAGGAACCACAGCCAGTCGCCTTCGGCGCGCTCGGCGCCCAGGTTCATCTGCCGGGCCCGGCCACGGTCGCAGTGCAGCACCAGGTCGGCGTGCTCACGGGCGATCAGCGCGCTGTTGTCGCTGCTGCCGCCGTCCACCACGATGATCTGATCGCCCTCGCCCAGGCGTTCACGAAGCATCTCCAGGAACGGCCCCAGACATTTCGCCTCGTCGAGCACCGGAATTACCACACTCAGGTTCATCCCAAAGCGCCTCCACAGCTACTGCCGGACCCCGCGGTGCACCCGAAGCAATGATCGGCCACGTACACCGGCTCGCCTTCCTTGTCGGCGTCGAGCAGCTCGCTGACGTGGGGGCGCCGATCATGGTGCCCCTGGGGCATATCCAGCATCTGGTTGAAGTCACAATCGTACAGGTAACCCTGATAATCCACGCTCAGGGTATTCCGGCACATCACGGCTTCAAGATTGTCGCGATTGTAGTTGTCGCGCAACAACTGCATGTAATCGTTGAACTGGTTATGCGCCAGCAGCACCGCCCCGAAACGGCTGATGGGCATATTGGTGATGGTCAGCAGGCGGTTGAAGCGCACGCCGAAGCGCTGGTCCAGCTCGCGGTGGTAGTCCGCCTCCAGGGCCGCCTGCGGCGGCGGCAGATGGGCGCCCACCGGGTTGTAGACCAGGTCCAGGGGCAGTGCCGGGTCGCCATAGCCGACCGCGTTCAGGCGCCGGATCGCCTCGATGCTGCTGCTGTAGACGCCCTTGCCGCGCTGCTCGTTGACGTTCTCTTCCAGGTAACAGGGCAGCGACGCCACGATCTGCACGCCCTGCTCCGCCAGGAATTCCGGCAGATCCTGATAGCCGTCCTCCAGCAGGATGGTCAGGTTGCAACGGTCGATCACGGTGACGCCGCGGGCCCGGGCGGCGCGCACCAGATCGCGGAAATGCGGGTTCATTTCCGGGGCGCCGCCGGTCAGGTCCAGCACCTCCACGCGGCCCCGGTCCAGCACCTGGATGATCTGCTCAATGGTCTCGCGCTCCATCATTTCGGTGCGCGTGGGCCCCGCGTTCACGTGGCAGTGCACGCAGCTCATATTGCACAGATAGCCGAGATTGACCTGCAGAATGCTGGTGTGGCGCCGGCGCAGCGCCGGGAAGTCGGTACCACTGCGGAGCAAAAGCCCTCGGGTGTCCTTCATGGTGCGCTCCTCTACTTCCAATACGCCCATGGATGCACGTTAAAGGGAAACGTTACGTCAAACAGGGGAATCCGGCGAGGGTTTATCTGAATAACCAGGAAAGATGGCGCCCCGAGCAGGAGTCGAACCTGCGACCTAGCGCTTAGGAGGCGCTTGCTCTATCCAACTGAGCTACCGGAGCGGGATGGCCGTATTGTAGTGATCTTAGCGCTTGATGCCAGTTCGTGGGTTTACGGGCTTTTACCTTCGTTTGGTTTACCGGGGCGGCGAGTGTGGTTAGCGTCGGGGTATCCATTCGATGAACCTAGGGAGCGGGCACATGAGCAAGATACTCGGCTTAATCATTCTGGTGCTGGATATTCTGGCGATCATCAAGATCGTTCAGTCCGGCGCCTCCACCGGCGAGAAGATTCTGTGGGTGATCCTGGTATTGGTATTGCCGGTGATCGGCCTGGTGATATGGGCGCTGTTGGGCCCGGGCTCACCGGTCAAGAAGTAGCGCCACGGCGGCCGGCGCTATCCGCCGGTCGCCGCCTTTATCAGCGCCTGATTGTCCTGGCTGATCAGCCAGAAACCCACACTGCCCAGCGACACCATCAGAAACTGCATATGCTGTTTGCGCCCGCGTAGCCAGGCCTGGGGCCAGTGTTCGCGGACCGCGCCCACCTTCTCCATCAGAAACAGCAGCATCACCGCCACCGCCATCAGCGGCGTGGACGCCCAGGCCGGCAGAAACGGCGTGGCACAAGCGGCCACCAGCAGCAACGCCGCCATCGGTACCAGGCCGGCATCCTCCCGCGCCAGCGCCGACCCCGTATAGAGCCCCACCTGCAGCAGCACGTGCAGTGCCGCCAGCAACGCCACCAGCGTTACCCAGGATTGCGCCACCGTCGGCGACGGCAGCCAGATCGCCGTGGCCACCGCCACCACCACGAAGCCGTGGATGAACTGCAATCGGGACAGGGTTTTCAAACCGGCCGGAAGCTCCGGGTCGCGGGGCAAACGCATGCAACATCCTCACTGCCAGAAAAGGGTTATAGATAGGGCTCGAACAGGTGCGCCAGCGCATTGCGCACGTGGCGCCAGCGGCCCATGGCACGGAACTCCGCTTCGCCGACCCGGCGCGCGCCGCGCAGGCGGCGGTCGATCAAATCGTTGGCCTGCTCCGCCAGGGGGTCATCATAACATTCCATATCGAATTCGAAGTTAAGGCGAAGGCTGCGCGCGTCCCAGTTGCCCGAGCCCAGCAGCACCCAGTGGCCGTCCACCGTCATCAGCTTGGTGTGATCGAACGGCGGCGCCGAGAAATGCAGCTCCGCGCCTTCGCGCACCAGCCAGCGAAGCGCGTGCAGGCTGGCCCACTGCACCAGCCGCAGGTTGTTCTTTTGCGGCACCACGATGTTCACCCGCACCCCTTTCAGCAACGCCAGCTGCAGGCTCGCCAGCAGGGTCTGGTCGGGCACGAAATACGGCGTGACGATGCGCACTTCGTGCTCGGCGGCGCCGATCGCCGCCAGCAATGTCAGCCGGCGTTTGTCGAAATCCGCGTCCGGGCCGGCATTGATGCCGCGCGCCAGGGTGTCGCCCGCTTCCAGGGCGCCCAGGTAGTTGTCATCCAGGGTCTCGCCGCAGGTGAACGCCCAGTCGGCGACGAAGCTGCGCAGCAGATGCACCACTGCGGGCCCCTCCACCCGGGCGTGCAGGTCCTGCATGTGCGCCGGCTCGCGCAGGTAGCCGGCGCGGATGTTCATGCCCCCGGTGAAGCCGATGCAGCGGTCCACCACCATCAGTTTGCGGTGGTTGCGCAGGTTCAGGTAAGGCATTCGCCAGGGGGCGATGGAGTGCAGAAAGCGCTCCACGCGCACGCCCCGGCGGCGCAGGCGCAGGGTGATCGGCGGCAGCGAATAGAGCGCGCCGACGCCGTCCACCAGCACCCGCACGGTCACGCCGCGCGCCACCGCCCGCTCCAGGGCCTCCGCCAGCGGCTTGCCAGCGGCGTCGTTGCCGAAGATATAGGTGGCCAGCAACACACTGTCACGGGCCTGGTCCACCGCCTGGATCATCGCCGCCAGGGCCGGCCCGGCCTCCAGCAGCGTGACCCGGTTACCGCCGGTAAGCGGCAGGCCGGTGAGACGCCCCACCAGCCGCGCCAGCACCCGCAGGCGGTCGGATTGCAGCGGCGTACCCTGATCCCGGCCGGCGCTCAGGGCGGCATCAATGGCGCCGCCGCCGGTGAGCTGGCGGGCGCGCCGCTGTATGCGGTTCACCCCCAACAGCAGATACAGCAGGGCGCCGACCAGCGGCACCAGCCATACCAGGCCGGTCCAGGCCGCGGCGGCGCGGGCATCCCGTTTGTGCTGCGCCACATGCAGCGTCACCCAGACCGCCGCGACCACGCCGGCGGTGGCGACGATGGCGGGCCAGAACACCTGTAGCCAGGCGATCAGCCACTCCACGAGCGACGCCGCGCCGGCGACCCATTCCTGCATGCTCTCTCCCTTGCGATTGATTCCCCGTCCGCACGCGGCCCAGCATACACCAGGGCCGCCGCGCATCCGTCCCCGGCGGCGCCGTTTTGCGCTCGGCCGCGCAAACGCATACCATAGCGCCGCTTTACACCCGCCGCGTTAACGACGCGCCGCCCCTGGCCCTTTCGGCCCGCAGGGGTACTTATCCGGCCCAAAAGGCCATGGGGTCAGCCCCCGACGCAGACAGATATAACATGAACCACGCTGGTTGAAGCGGCCAGTGTACCGGCGCGCCCCTTGTCGCCGTCGGCGCATGATCAGGAGCGAAAACCATGTCAGAAGCCAATACGGTTATTCCGCTGCGTGAACATCAGGAGCCGGCCACCCAGGAGCCGCGCCGCTTCAAGGTGTTCACCGCACGCCAGTTGGACAAAATCGAACAATTGCAGCGCCTCGACGATGACGCCCGTTTCGCCATGCGCGTGGTGGCCAACGTGCTGCCGTTCCGCGTCAACGAATACGTGATCGAGGAACTGATCGACTGGGACAAGGTGCCCGACGACCCGATCTACCAGCTCACCTTTCCGCAGAAAGGCATGCTCGCACCGGAACACTTCGACAAGGTGGCCGACGCCATGCGCGGCGGCGACAAGGCGGAGATCGACGCCGCCGTGGCCGAGGTCCGCGAGGCCCTCAACCCGCACCCCGCCGGGCAGATGGAACACAACATTCCGGAAGTGGACGGCGAAAAGATCGACGGCATTCAGCACAAGTACAACGAGACGGTGCTGTTTTTCCCCAGCCAGGGCCAGGTGTGCCACAGCTACTGCACCTTCTGTTTCCGCTGGGCGCAGTTCATCGGCGATAACGATCTCAAGATCGCCACCAAGGAAGCCGGCCAGCTCAAGCGCTATGTGCAGGCGCACCCGGAGATCACCGACATCCTGATCACCGGCGGCGATCCGCTGGTAATGAAGACCAAGAACCTGCGCGCCCACATCGAACCGCTGCTGGAGCTGGAGCAGATCCGCACCATCCGCATCGGCTCCAAGGCGCTCACCTTCTGGCCCCAGCGGGTGATCTCCGACAAGGACGCCGACGACCTGCTCGACCTGTTCCGTGAAGTGCAGGCCGCCGGCAAGCACCTGGCGCTGATGGCCCACTACAACCACTGGCGCGAGCTGGAGCCGGCCATCGCCCGGGAAGCGATCGCCCGGGTACGCGAAACCGGCGCCCAGATCCGCGCCCAGGGCCCGCTGCTCGCCCACATCAACGACAACGCCGACGACTGGGCGCGCCTGTGGCAGACCCAGGTGGAGCTGGGCATCGTCCCCTACTACATGTTCGTGGAACGGGACACCGGCGCGCGCCGCTACTTCGAAGTGCCGCTGGCCCGCGCCTGGAATATCTACCGCGACGCCATGAAGCAGGTCTCCGGCCTGGCGCGCACCGCCCGTGGCCCGAGCATGTCCAGCCACCCGGGCAAGGTGGAAATCCAGGGCGTCACCGAAGTCGCCGGCGAGAAGGTGTTCGTGCTGCGCCTGATCCAGGGCCGCAACCCGGACTGGGTACAGCGCCCGTTCTTCGCCAAGTACAACGAGGACGCCACCTGGCTCAACCACCTGGAGCCGGCGTTCGGCGAAGACAAGTTCTTCTTCGATGACGAGCTGGCGGCCATGGAAGACTAGGAACGCGGCCCGTCAGGCGCGGCGGCGGCCGGTCGGCGTTCAAAGCAGCGCGGCCAGCCGCGCCAGCGCCCGCTCCACCCGGTTGTCCCAGCGCACCGCGCAATTCAAACGCAAACAGTGATCGAACTTGCCGGAGGCGGAAAACAGCGCCCCCGGCGCGAAGTTCACACCCGCGTCCAGGGCCCGCTCCGCCAGCTCGGTGGTATTCACCCGGCCGGGCAGTTCCAGCCACAGTACGAAACCGCCCTCGGGCCGGCTGACCCGGGTCTCCGTGGGAAACAGTTCGGTGACCCGGTCGGTCATGCGCGCCACCGCCTTGGCGTGCAGGCTTCTCACCCGCCGCAGATAACGGTCGTAGTGACCCTTTTCCAGGAAATGCGCCAGCGCCAGTTGTGACGGCGTGGCCACCGACACCGTATTGATGAACTGCAGATACTGCGCCCGTTGAAAATCCCGCCCGGGCACCAGCCAGCCCACGCGCATCCCCGCCGACAAGGTCTTCGAGCACGACGAGCAGTAGTACACCAGGCCGTCCCGGTCCCAGGCCTTGATCGGCAGCGGACGCGTGCCGCTGAGCGGCAGGTCACCGTAGATGTCATCCTCCACCAGCGGCACGTCGTGGTCCGTCAGCAGACGCAGCAGCGCCTGTTTGCGGCTGTCCGGCATGCGCGTGCCCAGCGGATTCGAGAAGTTCGGCACCATCACGCAGGCGGCCACCGGCCAGCGCTCCAACGCCAGCGTGAGCGCCTCCAGGGACAGGCCCTGGATCGGGTCGGTGGGGATCTCCAGGGCCTTGAGGCCGAGGGATTCGATCACCTGCAGCAGGCCGTAGTAGGTGGGCGACTCAATGGCCACGGTGTCCCCCGGCCGGGTCAGCATGCGCAGGGCGATGGCGACGGACTCCTGGCAGCTGTTGGTGATCAGCACCTGATCCGGGGACACCGGGCAGCGCAACGCCGCCAGCCGGCGGGCCAGGCCGGCGCGCAACTCCGGCGCCCCGGGCGGAAACTCATAGCCCACGCAGCGGCGACGCTGTTCGCGCAGCACGGTGCGGAAGGCCCGCTCCATATGCGCCACCGGCTGGAAATCCGGGTCCGCCACCGCCGCCCCCAGGTTCACCACCGCCGGATCGTTAACCGCCTGCACCATGCGCAGCACCCGCTCCTGGCCGGTCACCGGGCGCGGGCGGCGGCCGGCGCGGGGCAGGCTGGGCGCGTCCCGCCGGGCCAGCGGCGGACACACGAAAAACCCTGATCGCGGCCGCGCCTCCAACACACCGCGCTGCTCCAGCTCCCGGCAGGCGCTCACCACCGTGGCCACGCTCACGCCATGCTGCTCGCCGAGCTTGCGCACCCCTGGCAAGCGGCTGCCCACCGGATAGACCTGATCGCGGATCAGCGTCTGCAGCTGGTCCGCCAGTTGCTCGTAGCGCTTGTTCGGGTATCCCATGACCGCCGTCCCTCATCACTTCATTGCCAGCACAGTTGCCGTGAAATCGAACGGCACAGTTCTCCCTCACAACAATCTGTACCGGTTCAATTTCTACTTTTTATATCTGTATTGACTCAGGGTGTCCACCTAACCTGATCCCTCTGGATCAGGAGCCCACGCATGACCCTGGAACACCTTCTCCCACTGATCGGTTTCGTCGCCGTGATGAGCGGCACCCCCGGCCCCAATAACCTGATGTTGATGGCCGCCGGCGCCAACGTCGGCTGGCGGCCCTGCCTGCCCCACCTGCTGGGCATCGCGTTCGGCTGTCAGGCCCTGCTGTGGAGCCTGGCCCTGGGGCTGGGCGGGCTGCTGGCCCACTACCCGGCCCTGAACTGGGGGCTGCGGCTGATCGGCGCCGGGTTTCTGCTGACGCTGGCCTGGCGGCTCGCCAGTGCCCGGACCCGGCCCGGGGATCAGCGCGCCGCCCGGCCGCTGACGTTTAGCCAGGCGGCCCTGTTCCAGGCGGTCAATCCCAAAGCCTGGATGATGATGCTCACCGCCCTGGCCACCTTCACCGAGCCGTCCCGGTTCGTCGCCGACGTGGCGTTAGTAGCCCTGTGTTATCTGCTGGTCGGATTGCCGCTGATCAGCGCCTGGAACCTGGGCGGGGTGGTACTCAAGGCACGGCTGCACCAGGGGCGCCGGCTCCGCCATTTCAACCGGGCGATGGCGGTGCTGCTGCTGGCGCTGCTGTATCCGGTCTTTTTCAGCGCCGACGCACCGCCGCTGCCGGCGCCCGCGGCGACGCCGCCGCAGTGGTGGCTGAGCGTTATGTAACCGGTCGGGCCGCCGGCGCTTTTTCTTTGCGGGTGAGTCGCTTAGGCTTGGCGGGCGGCCCGCCCGGGCCGTCGATACGGGATGCTCAGGGGAAGGCGGCGATGGACAACGGTTTCATGGTGTTGCACGGCAACCGGCTGGAGACGCTCACCGAGCTGGTGGCGGACTGGCTGCGGCAACACCCGCTGGCGCCGCTGGACGAGGAGATCTTCCTGGTCCAGTCCAACGGCATGGCCCAGTGGCTGAAACTGCAGCTGGCCGGGGCGCTGGGCATCAGCGCCGGTTTCCAGTTCCAGATGCCTGCCCGCTTTCTGTGGAGCGCCTACCGCACCGCGCTCGGTGAAGACCGGGTGCCACGCACCTCGCCGTTCGACAAGTCGCGGCTGCTGTGGCGCCTGTACCGGCTGCTGCCCACCCTGCTCGACGCCCCCCATTTCGGTCCGCTGCGCCACTTCCTGGCCGACGACGTGGACGGCCGCAAACGCCACCAGTTGGCGGAACGGCTGGCGGATCTGTTCGACGCCTACCAGGTCTACCGGGCCGACTGGCTGGCGGACTGGGAACGGGGCGACGACCGGCTGCGCCGCGCCGAGGACCGCGACCGCTTCGACGACTTCCCCGCCAGCCAGCTGTGGCAGGCGCATTTGTGGCGCGCCCTGCTCGCGGACATGGAGGCGGACAAACAGGGGCTCAGCCGCAGCGCCATTCACCGGGCCTTCGTCGACACCCTGCAACAGGACACTCTGCAACAGGATACGCCGCCGGCGGGGCTGCCGCGCCGGCTGATCATTTTCGGCATCAGCGCCCTGCCCCAGCAGGCACTGGAAGCCCTGGCGGCGCTCAGCCGCCACTGCCAGATCCTGATGCTGGTGCAGAACCCCTGCCAGCATTACTGGGCCGACATCGTCGAGGACAAACAGCTGCTGCGCCGTCAGCTCGACAACCGCAAACGTCACCTGACCGCGTTGCCGGACAACCCGGTCAATCCGCTGCTGGCCGCCTGGGGCAAGCAGGGCCGCGATTTTATCGGCCTGCTCTACGACCACGACGACCCGGACAGCTACCGCAGCGCCTTTCAGAATCAGATCGATCTGTTTGAGAACCTGGAACCGCGCACCCTGCTGCAACGGCTGCAGCAGGACATTCTCGACCTGGAGCCGCTGCCGTCGCCGGATCAGCGGCCGCCGCTGCAAGCCGACGGCTCTTCTCACGCTGACGGCTCTCTACGCTTCCGCATCGGCCACAGCGCCCAGCGGGAGGTGGAGATACTGCAGGACGAGCTGCTCGACCGCTTCAGCGCCGACCCGGACCTGCAGCCCCGCGACGTGATCGTCATGGTGCCGGACATCGAAGCCTATGCCCCGCACATCGACGCCGTGTTCGGCCGCCTGGATCCGGGCGACGCGCGCTACCTGCCCTACACGCTCAGCGACCGCAGTGCCGGCGCCGCCTCGCCGCTGGCCCAGGCGATCGAGTCGCTGCTGCATCTGCCGCAGTGGCGCTTCACCGCCACCGACATCCTCGACCTGCTGGACGTGCCGGCGGTGCGTGAGCGCTTCGGCATCGACGAGAGCGACCTGCCGCAGCTTGCCCGCTGGATCGACCAGGCGCGCATCCGCTGGGGGTTGAACAGCGAGCAGCGGCAGACCCTGGACGTGCCCGGCTTCGAACAGAACAGCTGGGCGTTCGGCCTGAAACGCATGCTGGCCGGCTACCTGCTCGGCGACGGCCCGGCCTGGATGGGCATCGAGCCGCTGGACGAAGTGGCCGGCCTGGGCGCCGAGCTGGCCGGGCGCCTGGCGCGCCTGCTCGACACCCTGGAACACCACTGGCGCCAATGCCGCCGTGACGGCGGCGCCCGCGACTGGCGAGAGCGCTTCACCGCCCTGCTCGACGATCTGTTCCTGCCCGTGGACGAAGCGGACCAGAACCTGGACGCGGGCCTGCGCGACGCCCTCAACGACTGGATCGCCGCCTGCGACGAAGCGGATTTCGACAGCCCGCTGCCGCTCACCGTGGCGCGCCGGCCGCTGCTCGACGCCCTCAACGCGGAAAGCCTGTCGCAGCGCTTCATGGCCGGGCGAATCAACTTCTGCACGCTGATGCCGATGCGCGCCATCCCATTCCGCCATGTGTGCCTGCTGGGCATGAAGGACGGCGACTACCCGCGCCAGCAGCAGCCCATGGATTTCGACCTGATGCGCCAGTGGGGCAACTACCGGCCCGGCGACCGCTCGCGCCGCGACGACGACCGCTACCTGTTCCTGGAAGCGCTGCTCAGCGCCCGCGACAGCCTCTACATCAGCTGGACCGGCCGCAACGTGCGCGACAACAGCGAACGCCCGCCCTCGGTGCTGGTGGCGCAACTGCGCGACCACATCAACCAGCGCTGGCGCGTGGACCGGGGCGAACCGGTGGACGCCCTGACCGTGGCGCACCCGCTGCAGCCGTTCAGCCCGGACTATTTCGACGCCGACGATGACCGGCTGCACACCTACGCCAACGAATGGCGCGCCCTGCACCAGGGCAACGCGCCCCAGGCGCGCAATGAACAGCCGCTGGCGCCGCTGGAAACCGGCGAGCCGGTCACCTGCGCCGCCCTGGGCCGCTTTCTCAAGCAGCCTGTGGCGCACTTTTTCGAGCACCGTCTGAAAGCCCGGCTCCGACAGGAGCGCCGCGTGCTGGACGACACCGAGCCATTCGCCTTCGACGGCCTGCAACGCTTCCAGCTGCAGGATCAACTGCTCAGCGAGGCCCTGCGCGCCGGCCCCGACCAGGCCGGCGCCGCCATGGCCGCCGGCCTGGACCGGCTCGCCGGCAGCGGCGACCTGCCCCTGGCGCCGTTCACCGAAGGCAGCCGCGACAGCCTGTTGATGCCGCTGTCCCAGCCGCTGGAGCAGTACTTCGCCCTGCTGGCCGAATGCGGGGAACGGCGGGCGCAGCAGGAAATCCGCCTGCAGGCGGGGCCGCTGCTGATCGAGGACTGGCTCACCGACCTGCGCGGCAGCAACGCCGACCCGCGGCGGCTGGTGCTGCACACCGGCCGCCTTAAGGACCGCTTCGACAAGGTCACCCCGGAGTGGACCCTGCACCTGGCCGCCTGCGCCGCCGGCCACCCGCTGACCACGCACCTTCAGGGCCAGGACGGCCGCCTGACCCTGCCGCCGCTGGCCCGCGACGCCGCCCAGCAGCACCTGGACCGCATCGGCCAGGCCTGGCGCCAGGCCCTGTGTGAGCCGCTGCCCATCGCCTGCGCCACCGCGTTCGCCTGGCTCAAGGGGGAGGAGAAGGACAACGGCGAATACGAGGCCCGCAAGCAGTTCGAATCCGGCTTCATGCACACCGGCGAACAGGAAAAAGAGCCGGCCCTGGCGCGGGCCTGGACGGACTTCGACGCCCTGCTCGCGCCCCGCCACGGCGACCTCAGCGCCTTCGAATACTGGACCGGGCAGCTCTACGCGCCGCTGTACGCGCACGCCCAATGGCACGAACCGGGGGAGCCGGCATGAACGCTGAACGACCGCTGCCGATCACCTTCCCGCTGCACGGCACCCGGCTGATCGAGGCCAGCGCCGGCACCGGCAAGACCTTTACCCTGGCCGCCCTCTACCTGCGCCTGGTGCTGGGCCACGGCGACGACGGGGACCACAACAACGCCTTCCACCGGCCGCTGCTGCCGCCGGAAATCCTGGTGGTGACCTTCACCGAAGCGGCCACCGAGGAACTGCGCGAGCGTATCCGCCACCGCCTCGCCGAAGCCGCCCGCCTGTTCGCCGACCCTGACGCCGAAGCCAGCGACCCGGTGCTCGCCGAGCTGCTCAACGATTACCGCGAACCCGAGCAACGCGCCCGCTGCGCCCAGCGTCTGGAGGCCGCCGCGCAATGGATGGACGAAGCCGCCGTCTACACCATCCACGGCTTCTGCAACCGCATGCTCAAGCAGCACGCCTTCGATTCCGGCAGCCTGTTCAGCCTGGAACTGCAGGAGGACGCCAGCGACGAGCAGCAGCAGGCCGCCCGCGATTACTGGCGCACCGTGATCGCCGATTTCCCGGTCAGCGCCGCCAATGCCCTGCAAAGCGACAACCTGGGCAACCCGGACGCCCTGCTGGCCGCCTGCCGCCCGCTGCTGGGCCTGCGCGAAGCGGACCCGGACGTGCTGCCGCAAAGCGTGCGCCACTGGCTCACGCTCACCGGCCCGCAGGCGGACACGGAGCAGCGGGCGCGGCAACAGCTGGCCGCCGAACTACCAGACTTCCTGGAATGGGTGCGCGCCGCGCGCGACAACAAATGGCTCAACGGCAACAGCTACCGCACTAACAGCCTGCCGGGCATGCTGCAGACCCTGCAGCGTTACGCCAACGGCGAGCGACTGAACGACAAGGGCTACGAGACGCTGGCGAAGTTTTCCCACGACGGCATGAAGCTGACCAAGGCGGGTCAGGCTCACCGTCCGGACTTCGCCTTCTGCCAGGCCCTGGACGCGGTCATGGAAGGGCGCGCCAACACCCGGCTGCCGCGCACGGACCTGCTCGCCCACGCCGCCGCCTGGATTCACCAGCGGGTGGACAAGGTGCGCCGCCAGACCGCCACCATCGGCTTCGACGACATGCTCAGCCGCCTGCACGATGCCCTGCACGGCGACAACGGCGAGCGGCTCGCCGAGGTGATCCGCACCCAGTTCCCGGTGGCGCTGATCGACGAATTCCAGGACACCGACCCCACCCAGTACGGGATTTTCTCCGCGCTGTACGGGGGCCGCGAGGCGGACTTGGCTGACAAGCGCACCGGCTGGTTTATGATCGGCGACCCCAAGCAGGCGATCTACGCCTTCCGGGGCGCCGACGTCTTCACCTATCTGAAAGCGCGCCGCGCCACCGAAGGCAACCATTACACCCTGGACAAGAACTTCCGCTCCGCCGAGGCCATGGTGGCGGCGGTGAACCATGTGTTCACCTACAGTCAGGAGGCGTTCGGCGACGTCTTCATGATGGACAACGCCATCCCCTTCGAGACGGTGAAAGCCCAGGGGCGCAAGGAAGAGCTGCTGGTGGACGGCGAACCCAAGGCCGGCGTCACCCTGTGGGTGGACGACCGGGAAAAGCCAGTCAGCGCCGGCCCATACCGCGAAGAGCAGGCGGCCCGCTGCGCCAACCACATCGCCCACCTGCTCAACGGCGCGGAACAGGGCGTCACCGGCTTCCGCGACGACGACGGCTTCACCCCGCTGCACCCCAACGACATCGCCATCCTGGTGCGCGACCGCATTGAGGCCAAGGCGGTGCGCGACGCGCTGATGGCACGTCAGGTGCGCAGCGTTTATTTGTCCGATCAGGACTCCGTGTTCGCCCAGCCGGAAGCCTTCGACCTGCTGCTGATTCTGCACGCCTGCGCGGCGCCGGAATCCGACAGCCGGGTGCGCAGCGCCCTGGCCTGCTCGGTGCTCGACCTGGCCTACGCGGAGCTGGACGCGCTCAACCAGGACGAGGTGCGCTGGGAAAAGACCGTGGAGCAGTTCCACGGCTACCGCCACCAGTGGCGCACCCAGGGCGTGCTGCCGATGCTGCGCGGCCTGCTGATGGAGTTCCAGGTGCCCGCCCGGCTCAGCCAGAGCCTGGACGGCGAGCGCGCCCTGACCAACCTGCTGCACCTGGCCGAGCTGCTGCAGCAGGCCGCCACCCGCCTGGACGGCGAGCAGTCACTGATCCGCTATCTGGAAGACGCGGTGGAAAGCGCCGTGGAAGAGCAGCGCTCCGGCAGCAAGGAGAGCATCCTGCGCCTGGAAAGCGACGACGACCGGGTCAAAGTGATCACCATCCACAAGTCCAAGGGCCTGGAATACCCGCTGGTGTACCTGCCCTTTATCTGCGGCTTCCGCCCGGCGGACAAAAACAAGCCGCCGCTGCGCTACCACGAGAACGACCACCTCAATGTGTCCCTGGAGCCGGACGACAGCGTCGAGCACAAGGCCGACCACGAGCGGCTGGCCGAAGATATGCGCCTGCTCTATGTGGCGCTGACCCGCGCCCGCCACGTCTGCACCCTGGGCCTGGCGCCCTACATCAAGGGGCGCGGCAAACAGAACCAGCTGGAACGCAGCGCCGTGGGGCGTCTGCTGTTCGGCGGCGGCGTCGCCAACGACGGCCTGATGGCGGCGCTGGCACCGCTGGCCTGCGACGCCATCACCGTGATGGCCCCGCCGGACAGCGACCTGGAGGTCTACCGGCCCACGGAACAGGCCATGACGCTCAGCGACGAGCTGCGGCTTCCGGCCCGGCAGCGGGAGCCCTGGTGGATCGCCAGCTACAGCGCGCTGAAACAGGTTCAGGAAACCCTGGCCCCGGCGGATCCGCGCGGCGATCAACTGGCGGAACAGCACAACGAGGACAGCGACCCGGCGGACGTGGACCAGCCGCCACGGCCGGACAGCATCCACGCCTTCCCGCGCGGCGCCGCGCCCGGCACCCTGCTGCACGACCTGCTCGAGCAGGCCGCCGACCAGCGCTTTGCTCAGACCCTTGCCGAGCCCGCCGACTTCGATCTCAACCTGGAAGAAAAGCTGCGCGCCCGGGGCTGGCAGGACCACAGCGACGTGATCCGTGACTGGTGGAAACAGACCCTCAGGGCCGAGCTGCCGCTGGCCGAGGGGCGCATCAGCCTGGCGACGCTGAACACCTATGTGCCGGAACTGGAATTCGTGTTCCCCGCCCACCGGGTCAAGGTGGCGGAGATGGACGCCCTGATCCGCCGGCATATTCATCCGCAGCATCCACGCCCACGGCTGGAAGCGGACACCCTCAACGGCATGCTGAAAGGCTTTATCGATCTGGTGTTCGAGCACGACGGCAAATACTACGTGCTGGACTACAAATCCAACTGGCTGGGCACCGACGACCAGGCCTACACCCGGGACGCGATGACCGACGCGGTGCTGGAGAAGCGCTACGAGGTGCAGTACGTGCTCTATCTGCTCGCTTTGCACCGGCTGCTGCGCAGCCGCCTCGGCGACGGCTATGACCCGGAGCAGCACCTGGGCGGCGCCGTCTATGTGTTCCTGCGCGGCCTGAGGGGCCCGGCGGCGGGCACCGTGTTCGACCGGCCGGATACGGCCCTGATTGCAGCGCTGGATGCGCAGTTCGGAGGCGCCCATGCAAACTGATCTGTTCGCCACGCTCGACTGGCAGGACGCACTGGCGCAGCTGCGCGACCAGGGCCTGCTCCGCGATCTGGACGTGGCGGTGGCCCGCTTCCTGCAGCAGCAATGCCCGCAGGCCGGCAACGAAGTCCTGCTGCTCGCCGCCTTCACCAGCAACCAGCAGGCCAGCGGCCACCTGTGCCTGGACCTGAACAACCGCGACCTGCCCACCCAGCTGTGGGGCAGCAATCCGCCGCCGGCGCTCACCGCCCTGTTGCCCGGCGGCGTGGACGACTGGCTTCGGCACTTACAACAGAGTGCGCTGGTCAGCGAGAACGGCGGCAACCCCCTGGTGCTGGACGGCGGCCGGCTTTATTTGCGCCGCAACTGGTCCCGGGAGCAGGCGGTGGCCGAGGCCATCGAGGCGCGCCTGACGAGCGGCGAACCGGTGCCGGTGGACGCGCTGCGCGAGGCCCTGGCCAGGCTGTTTCCGGGCGGCGACGGGGCACACACCGACTGGCAGCAGGTGGCCTGCGCGCTGGCGGTGCGTGGCGGCATCGGCATCATCACCGGCGGCCCGGGCACCGGCAAGACCACCACCGTGGTGCGCCTGCTGGGCGTGCTGCAGAGCCTGGCCATGGCGGACGGCCGGCGCCTGCGCATGCGGCTGGCGGCGCCCACCGGCAAAGCAGCGGCGCGGCTCACCGAATCGATCGGCGAGCAGCTGCAAAAGCTGCCGGTGGACGCGGCGGTGCGCGACGCCATCCCCACCGAGGTGACCACTCTGCACCGGCTGCTCGGCACCCGCCCGGACAGCCGCCACTTCCGGCACCACCGCGACAACCCGCTGCACGCGGACCTGGTGGTGGTGGACGAAGCCAGCATGATCGACATGGACATGATGGCCAGCCTGCTGGACGCGCTGGATCAACATACCCGGCTGATTCTGCTCGGCGACAAGGACCAGCTGGCCAGCGTGGAAGCCGGCGCGGTGATGGGCGACCTGTGCCGCGACGCCGACCAGGGCCTGTACACCCCGGACACGGTGGCCTACCTGCGCCAGGCCTGCGGCGCCGACGTCAGCCCCTGGGCCGGCGACGGCGCCGCCCTCGCCCAGCAGACCGCCATGCTGCGCACCAACTGGCGGTTCAAGGACACGCCGGGCATTGGAGAGCTGGCGTTGGCGGTGAACGGCGGCGACCCGGCGGCGGTGGCGCGGGTGTTCCAGCAGCAGCGGCCCGGCCTGCGCGGCCTGTCCCTCGGTGAAGAAACTGACGCGCTCACCGACCTGCTGCTGGACGGCGACGGCCAGCACCCCGGCCTGCGCGCCCTGTTCGCCGACGTCGCCACGCCGCCGGCTGACGGCCAGCCCGACAGCTGGGCCGCGCAACGGCTGCGCCAGCTCACCGGCCAGCAACTGCTCAGCGGCCTGCGCAGCGGCCCCTTCGGCGTGGACGCCCTGAACCGGTCGATCACCGAGCGCCTGCGCCGCGAAGGCATGGCCGGAGACCACGATTGGTACCCCGGCCGGCCGGTGATGATGACCCGCAACGACTACCAGTTGGGTCTGATGAACGGCGACGTGGGCCTGACATTGCCCCACCCGGACGGCCTGCGGGTGGCGTTCCAGTTACCGGATGGGCGCATCAAATGGGTATTGCCGAGCCGCCTGGACAGCGCCGACACCGTCTATGCGATGACCGTGCACAAGGCCCAGGGCTCCGAGTTCGGCCACACCCTGCTGGTGTTGCCGGACCATCCCCATCCGTTGCTGACCCGGGAGCTGATCTACACCGCCGTGACCCGCGCCAAGCAGGCTTTCACGCTGATCGAATACGGCCCCCCCACCGTGCTTGCCGACGCGGTTAGACGGCGCACTTGGCGCGCCTCGGGCCTATGGCAAAAACTGAACCGTTAACCCACAAAAAAAGGGGCGGCAAGAGCCGCCCCACGGGTTCGCTGAGCAAGGCAGCGTAATCACTCCTTGAATTGCGCTTCCTTCTCTTCGCTTTCCACCACGATGTCCGCGCGGCGGTTCTGCTCGCGGCCTTCGGCGGTATCGTTGGGCGCCACCGGACGGCGTTCGCCGTAGCCCTGGGTGTCGATCACGCCGCTCTCCACCTGGTACTCCTGGATCAGCTCGTCACGGACCGAGTTGGCGCGCCGCTCGGACAGGCCCTGGTTGTACTCCTCGGTGCCGATGCTGTCGGTGTGGCCTTCCACGCGGATCCGGTTGCCGTCGCCGTCGCGTACTTTCTCGGCGGCGCTGCGCACTTCGTTGTTGAACTGGTCACGGATATCGGACTGGTCGAACTCGAAGTAGATGGTTTTGATGGTCTCTTCCCGACGGACGTCGTAGACCTGACAACCACGGTCGTCGACCATCGCGTTCGGCGCGGTGCCGGGGCAATCGTCGCGGGCGTCGATCACGCCGTCGCCGTCGCTGTCCTTGCTGACCACCTCGGCGGGTTCGTCCACGGCGGTGCGCGGCTCGCTGTCGGACTCGCGGCCACTGACCGCGAACATCAGGTTCACGCCGGCGTAGACCTGGCCTTCCCAGAATTCCCGGTCGCTGCTGTAGGCATGCCGCGTGCCCAGATCAAGCAGCACGTTTTTGAAGAAGGCGCGCTGGATGCCCATCTCCACGCCGCTCATGGTTTCTTCGTTGTCGTTGATTTCCTGAGTGCCCACGTTCAAACCCATGTAGGGCTCGAAACCGAGCAGGCTGGTTTCATCGAAATGGTGACGCAGGCTGGCGTAGTAGTTGACCACATCGGATTCGCGGTCGGTGTATTTATGCTCGACCTCGTCGTTTTCTTCGTACCAGGCCTGCACCGACCAGCGCGGGCTGAAGCGCCAGCCGATCTGGCCGCCGAAGAACTCGGAGTCGTCGAAACCGTCCACGTCCCCGGTCACTTCGTTATCGTAGAAAAAATACTGGCTGACGTGCCCGCCGATGTACCCGTAGGTATCCGGCACGTTTTCATCGGCGAACGCGGGGGAAAACAGAAGCGGTGACGCAAGCACCGCGGTCATCATTGACTTCTTCATGGCAAGCTCCTTTGCGAATCAGTGCTGAACAACAGCAATTCTGAGCCGCAAAGGGCAGCTTGGGGATGGGAAAACGTAAACAGTTTCGAAAATCCAAGCGGATTTTACGCCGTTATTACAATCCTGTTTCCCGGTGTTACCGGACGTTCAAACCCCTTAACCGGGCGCCTGCTTTGGGAAACCTTTTATTTGGTCACCCACTGCCCGGTGGGGGTCTTCACATATTCGCCGGATGGGGTTTTCTCGATCGCTTTCTGGCCGGCCAGATTGGCGACCTGCTCCAGGCTGATACCGTTTTCCCGGGCGATGCGCTGATACGCCTCACGGCGTTTTTCGTTCACGTCGGAGACCAGCTCCACCGCTTCCGAAGTGGCCTTGACCACGCCCAGGTAGCCGTTCGGCTGCTCGCCCACCAGGCCCTGGCTTTTCGCGCTGTCCAGGTCCAGGGCAAACGCCGCGCCGGCGAAAACCAGGGTGACCGCGAACAGCAGGTGTCGAATGAATGTCATGTTTATCTCCTGATCCCTACCCTAGAACAACTCGCTGTCTTCACTGAACAGGTCGTCAATATCCTTCTCGACCTTAAGACGGATTTCATGATCGATCTTAACGTTGAGGTTGATCGTGATCGGCTCCTTGGGGGCTTCCAGCGCCACCCGCGGCGTGCAGGCAACGGCCAGAGGCACCATCAGCGCCAGGGCCAGCAGGCCCGCGCTCCGGTGTCCGTTGATCCGGTCTGTCATGGTCTGGTCTCCGTCATCACTCTGTCGGTGATTCGTTCACCGATGCGTAAACTGCGTAATAGCTCTAGCACATTTTCCTTGTGGGTGTAATTAAAGACCACCGGCAGCCCGTTTCGTTGCGGATTGGTGCCGCGAATGTGCACGGCGGCGTCCAGCCAGCCGTCGTCGGCCATATCCACTTCCGCGCTGAAACGCTCCACGCGCAGCGGGTTGAGCGCCTCCAGAGCGATCGATACCGCCCGGTTGGATTCCGCCATCGCCTGGGTGCCCGCCGCCGGCAACAACGCCAGCGACAGCGGTGTCTCGTTGGCCAGCCGGCCGTCGCGCACCGCCACGCTGTCGGCGGCCAGGCGCAGCGGAATATAGCCACCCACCTCGCCGGTAAGACTGACCACCGCCTCGTTCTGCAACGCCGCCAACTGATTCAGCTCGATGCCGGTCAGTACCACCGGCTGCCACTCCGACGACGGCCACCGCAAACGGGGCGCGCGCACTTCACCGCCCAGCAGTTGCGCGCTGATCTTTTCAAAACGCCACTGATCCAGATCGGTGTCCACGCCCATGCGCACCTCGGTAACCGGCACGCCCACATCCAGGTTGGCCAGGGTCAGCGGCTCACGGCTGCGGATGCGCGGGGCCTGCCCCTGGCGCCAGTCCAGCGCCAGGTCCCCATCCAGGCCGCGCGCCTGGATGCTGCCCCAATCCAGTGACAGCCCTTCGCCGCGCAGGGTGCCGTCGACCTGGAAGGCGTCGCGCCACTGCCAGCGGCCGTCCATCACCAGGTCGCCGGCGCGGGTGGTCAGTGGCAGCCCGCGGCTCATCGCCGGCACCAGCGGCGAGCGGCCCTGCAGCGTGCCGCTCAGCCCGGTGCCGCCCTGGCGGCCGCGCATGGACAGCCGGGTGCCCCACTGGTCCACCGAGAGGTCCGCCTGGAAGGCGGCGCCGTTAAGTCGGGCACTGCCGGTCACCGGCGGCAGGGTCCAGCGCTCCGCCACCAGGCCTTCGGCGCGCACTTCCAGGGCGCCGGTGGGCCCGCCCTCGCCGATCACCAGCGGCTCGCTGACGCGCAGGGTAAGCGGTTTGACCAGGCGCGTACCGCTCACCGTACCGCCCACGGACAGCCGACTACCGGCCAGCAGGCTCAGGCTGTCACCCCAGCGCCAGCGGCCCTCGGCGGTGACCGGCCCGCCCTGACCGAGCGTCGGCACCAGGCTGTAGAAGTGTTCGCCGCTGGCCTGGATCCGGCCCGACCAGACGCCGTCGTCGAGCGCGCCGCTCAGCTGGCCCCGGAACGGCACGCTCTGGTAGCGGCCCTCCACGCTGGCCTGGAACGGCCACTGTGGCGGGCGCAGGCCGTCCACGGGCAAGCGCGCCGTCACGTCCAGATCGGTGGATTGGAGGCGCAGCCGGGCCGGCTCGCCACGCACCCCGGTGGGGCCGGCGTCGCCGGTCCAGCCGCCGCTCACCCGGTAGCCCTGCCAGCGCCCGTCCACGGTGACGGCGCCGCGCCACTGCAGATCATTGGGCCGCCAGGCGAGGCCGCTTTCCGTGGTTTCCAGAGTGAGCTCCCGCCAGACCAGCGACAGCGGCAGGCTGGCCTGGCCCTGCATCGCCAGCGGCGCGGTGACCGGCTCGCGCAGGCGCATCGTCAGGTCCTCGGCCAGCCCGCTGACCTGGAACGGTGACACCGTGACCTCACCGTCGCGCCAACGGAACGCCACCTCGCCGCCAAGGCCATCGCTGAGCGACAGGCTGCCCTGCCCTTCACCCAGCCGCGCCGCGTCGCTGCTCAACGACAGAGCCGCCCGCCCCTGGGGGCCGTTGGCCACCAGGCGGCCGTCCGCCCGCACCAGCGCCGCGCCTTCGCCACGGGCCTGCAGATCCTCGCCGGGGCTCACCACCCAGCCGGCGCCCACCGCCAGCGGCTCGTCCAGGCCGGCGCGCAGCCGCCAGGCGTCGCCCCGCCATTGGCCGCGCACGGTGACGTTGCCGCGCGGCCCGGGGGTTTCCAGACCCAGGTCCCGGCCCAGCAGCACCAGCTCGCCAGTGAAGTGTTCCGGGTCGGTCCAGTCCCCGGGCCACCACAGGCCGTCGCCCTGCACCCGCACCTCGCCGGCCAGGCGCTGGTCCAGATGGCCGCCTTGCAGGGTGCCGTCCAGCCGCCAGCGGCCGCTGCCGCGGCGGTACTCGGCACTGAGCCGGCTGTCGCGGAACTCGGCCCGCGCCCGCCAGGCGCCGTCACGCTGAGAGAGATTGACCATCACCGGTGGCAGATCGCGGTACTGCACCGCCCACACGGTGACCTCCAGGGCCGGTAAGGAAGGGATGTCGGTGAGGCCGTCCGACGCCGTATCGGCGTCGTCGGGGCAGGCGTGAATGCCCAGGGTGTCGATGCCCAGGGTGAGCGGGCGCAGCGCCGACAGGCGCACGCCGCGGGCTTCCAAGGGCCGGCAACCGTCTGTTTCTTGCCAGACCGCGTCCAGGGTCAGGCCGTCGCGCCAGCCCGGGCCCTGCCAGTGCCAGCCGGCCAGCCGTATCGCCAGGGCGGCGACCAGCACGGCCAGCAACAGGCCCGCCGCGATCACAAGCGGCAGCAGCCAGATCAGCCGCTTGCCGGGAAACCGTTTCGCCATCAACAATTCGACCTTTTTCCCTGGTCAGCAGTAAAGGGAAAGGATGGCGGTTTCACGCTCGGAAATACAGGCCTTTGCGACTCAACCGCGGGCGAACGCGGCCAGATGCTGGTCGGCGCCACCGAACAGGCCGTCCATGGCGGTGATGCGCTTAAAGTAACGCCCCACCGCCAGCTCGTCGGTCATGCCCATGCCGCCGTGCAGCTGCACCGCTTCCTGGGCGATATGCCGGCCGGCGCCACCGATGCGGGCCTTCAGCGCGTGCACCGCCTGGCGGGCGTCGTCGTGGCCCTCCAGCGTCTTCAGGGTGGCGGCCAACAGCAGCGAGCGGGTCTGCTCCAGGGCCATGAACATGTCTGCCATGCGGTGCTGCAGCACCTGGAAGCTGCCGATCGGCACGCCGAACTGCTTGCGGGTCTTGCTGTATTCCACGGTGTCGTCCAGCAGCACGGAGAGCGCGCCCACGGCTTCCGCCCCCAGGGCGAGAATGGCTTCGTCCAATACCTGGCGGACCGGTTCGAAGGCGGCGTCTTTCTCGAAGATCAATGCGTCGGCGGACAACCGGACCCCATCGAGCTGCAGCCGGGCCGCCCGGTGGCCGTCCACCAGACGGTGCGGTGTCAGCGTCACGCCCGGGCTGTGCGGGTCGAGCAGGAACAGCGACAGGCCGCGCTGATCGCCGGGCTCGCCGCCGGTGCGTGCCAGCACCAGAATACGGTCCGCCTGATCGCCGTTAAGCACCACGGTCTTGCGACCGTTCAAAACGAAGCCGCCGCCCTCCTCGCGGGCTTGCAGCGCGGTGTTCTCCGGCGCGAACACACGCTCCTGTTCGTCCACCGCCAACGCCAACTGCAGGTCGCCCGCCATCAGGTCCGGCAGATAGCGGGCACGGCAGGCCGCGTCGGCGCGGCGCAGGATGCCGCCGCCCAACACCACCGTGGCCAGGTAAGGCGTGGTCACTCCGCCGCGACCCAGTTCTTCCAACAGGACCATGGTTTCCACCAGGCCGGCGCCCAGGCCGCCGTCGTCCTCGTCGAACGGCAGCGCCAGCCATCCCAGTTCGGCGAACTGATGCCAGAGGGTTTCCGCCTGATACCCGCCCTGCACAAAACGGCGCGCGCTGTCGGCCAGCATTTGCTGCTCATCGCTCAGCGAAAAATTCATCCTCGTTCTCCTTTCGTCGCCCTCACAGGCCCAGTACCGCCTTGGCGATAATGCCCCGCTGCACCTCGTTGGACCCGCCGTAAATGGAACAGGCCCGCGCGTTCAGATAGGACGCCATGGCGGTGAGCGCGTACTCCGGGCCCAGCGGCGCCTCGTCACCGCCGGGCACCAGGGCTTGCGGCTGCCAGACCAGCGCCTGGCTGCCCAGCGTCTCGATACCCAGCTCGGTGACCCGCTGCTGCAGCTCGGTGCCGAGGATCTTGGTCATCGACGACAGCGCGCCCGGATCCTTGCCCGCGGACAGTGCCGACTTGATGCGCTTTTCCGTAAACGACAGCGCCAGCACCTCGCTTTCGCAGGCGGCCACCTTGTGCGCCCACACCGGGTCGTCGCGCAGGCTGCCGCCGCCGGCGGTGGTCTGCCGCGCGGCGATCTGCTTCAGCCGCTGCAACTGCACGCCCAGCGCGGGCGCGTAGTCCTGCCCGCCCCGTTCAAAAGTGAGTAGGTACTTGGCCACCGTCCAGCCATCGTTCTCCTCACCGACACGGTTGCGCTTGGGCACACGCACATTGTCGAAAAACACTTGGCACTGCTCCGGAACCTCATCGAGACCGACGATGGGCTCAACGGTGATCCCAGGGGTGTTCATATCCAGCAGCAGGAAGGTGATGCCCGCCTGGGGCTTGCCGTCGCGGCGGGTGCGCACCAACAGGAACATGCGGTTGGCGTGGTGGGCGTAGGTGGTCCAGATCTTGGTGCCGTTGATCACATAGTCGTCGCCGTCGCTCTCCGCGAAGGTCTTCAGCGACGCCAGATCGGAACCGGCGCCGGGCTCGGAATAGCCCTGGCACCAGATATCCTCGCCGGAAAGAATGCGCGGCAAATAATGCGCCTTCTGCTCCTCGGTGCCGAAGCCGATCAGACAGGGCCCGCACATCTGCAAGCCCATGGGAATCAGCGGCGGCGCCTCGGCGCGCACCAGCTCCTCGGCGAACACCGCGCGCTGGCCGACACTCCAGCCTGTGCCGCCATACTCTTTCGGCCAGTGCGGTGCCGCCCAGCCCTTTGCATGCAGAAGGCGCTGCCAGGCCATCGCCTCCTTCACCGGCGCGAACACCGAGGTGGTCTTGCGCCCCGCCTCCAGAATCTCAGGGGTCAGCGATTCATCCAGGAACGCACGCACCTCCTCGCGGAAATGCCGCTCCTGCTCGGGTACTTTCAGGTCCATGGTTCACCCCGGTAGCACGTTGGCCGGCCAGCATAGAACCAGCGGATTTGAGAGGCACTGGCCTTAAACACCGGCGCCCTGACGGAAACGGTCAGGCACGACATCCCAGCCCCACTCTACCCGGGGCCGGCGCCGCCGCGACTCGGCGAAACGGACGAGGTTTGCCGGCAATCAGCCGTCGCAGGCACACCCCGGCGGCTTCGTGCAGGTGTAGCTACGGCTGATGCAGGAATTACCGCAGGCCTTGCCCTTGCGGCACACCTTGCAGCAGCTTTGGAAAACTATATGAATCTGTTAACGAATAATCAGCTCCCCGATACTTCACTGAGCGCTGGTCTTCCGAACATGCTGTCGGTATGTGGTTGGACGACCATGCCCAAACCCTGTGTGGTCGGGAAAGACGTCCGACCAAGAAAGCTCTCTGTCGTTACCAAAAAGGACGTGGAACTTCTGAAGTTTCGGCGCATAGTCTTCGATATCGTTGTATACCTCGATAAAGCCATCGAGCTTGGCAATTTCCGGGTTTTCGAGAATTGCCTTAAGCATCTCCGACGTGGCCTGGACCGCCCTAGATACAGCAAGCACATCTCTAACGAGCTGCGTACTGGGCAGATCCTTGAAAACTAAAGTGTCGAGAACTCTCTGTGTCTGAATCAAACCCTGCCGAACAGCCTTAAGGTAGATAGGGTGAACCTCGCCCTTCTCCTGCACGATGCCCACAAGAGTCTCCACATCGGTCCGGGCCATACTCAGTGCGGATTTAAACCTGGCAATAGACTCCAAATGATCCATGTGAATTTTCTGCCGATACAGATCAACGGCATCCTGCATGGTCTTCCGGCTCCTGCTACCTGCATACCAAATGGCCAAACCAGCGACGATGGCTTGAACCCAGGCTGCGGTTGCCGGACTCCAGAACCACGTGGCCCAGCAATTCCAGTCACCTTCACACCAATACAGTTCCATTACTCCATTCTCTTCTACAGCGTCAGGGAGGCATGCCGAATTCCGTCACCAGGTTTCAAGGATTTGAAAAGCGAAGTAAGCCACGAAATATCGCAATCACTCCTAGGCAGCTTCAATCCTCGCCAAGCTTCTTTTCTTCAGGCCCCTCATCCTTCGACGAGATCTGAATGCCCGGAAACTTTGCTTTCTGGCTGGTGCGTAGCTCCACGGAGAATATCGTCATCGCCTCGATAATAGCACTCATAACCGCAACCTGATCTTCCAGAACCGCTAACGTTTGGTCAGGAATGGCCGGTCGTAGACCCAGGGGACTCAATGTGCCGCGCGACGCTTTGGCCTGCTCCAGAATGTCCTCAATGACGATGCACACTTGCTCACTAGGGAGCATATATCCCGAAAGAGCCAAAACGACTTCTTTATGGGCAGTCGGTTGAGTCATCAGGAACTCAACCTGACGATGGGTGAACTGAATCTGGCGAAGGGTGGCAATAAGTTTTCCAAGCCCGATTGGACCTCCCTTTTTAGCCTCTTTGATTACTTCCTCAATAACCGATGTACAGTACCTCTGCACTTGTATGATCGACTCAGTGTTCCTCTGGATGGCATCGCGCTTAGCCTTCGATTCACGCTGTGCCGCATGGCTAGCCACAACCACCGCCACTACAGCAGCCGCCAACGCACCAATCCCTTGCACCCAACCAACAGTTGCAGGGTTTGTAAGCCAGGCCACCCAGCAGTCGATATTAGATCCGCAAAAGCAGTAAGACATCACGCCCCTGAGTATTTTTAGGGTAAGCACGCTTTATCCGACCGCTCCACACCAAATCAGGGTTGGAGGGGGCCGCATCACATGCGAATTCCAAAATAGCTAACGTTGAACCACGGCTTTAGCTTGAGCTTCTCCGGCGTTCCTAGCCGCATCAAGGGTCTCGAAAGATGTATCCATCAGCTCAAGCGTGCCTCCAATTTTCCTTCCATTTTTGTCGTGCAACTCAACCTCCACCACCCACCGGCCCTCAGCAGTGAACTGGGTAGAGTGAATGGTGGCATCAACGGCCTCATTGATTTCTCTCACCGTTGTATCCGAATCATACTTTTGCACAAAAGTCCCCTGTTCGTGATTACACTTCCTTACGATATAACGCTGCTCGCCAGGCGGAAAGTGCCAAGCCGCATAGCAAACCATGACAAAAAAAGGGGGGAGGGTACGAGTGACGCACCTGTTGAACCACAGGACTAGCGCCACGACGGCTGTCTTAACACAATGCCCGATAAAATTGTGATTGGCATCCACCACAGATACGGCAAGTGGCGCGTGGTTTACATACAGTATTTGTAACATCTCCTGGGTTCGTCTTCCCATAACGTCCCAACTGAAAGAGATGGTAGCCCTCCGCCGACATCATGTGCACTCCCAGATCCTAATTCACCAGAAGCCCGATTGGCGCGTAAACCAGTCCGGAGCTGCGCCCAGGTCGATAACCGGTACCTGACCCTGGCGTTCAGGGCGGCCAGGGACGCCGCCAACCCCTACCCCGACTGATCACTGGAGTAACAGCTGGGCTTCCATGAGCTGCGCGCCCTGAGCCTGCACCTGTACAAGAAAGCGGGCAAGGATGGGCAAAAGCTGGCCGGGCACAGCACGCGGAAGATGACGAAAAACTACGAGGCGGATCACGAAGAGGTGGTGTGTACCGAGGCCGTGGCCGACCTGGATTTGAGCAATATCACGGGCTGAGTTTTGCAACAGTATTGAAAATGTTTTGCAACAGCGTCAGAAACGAAAAAGGGCCAGTGCTCGTAAGTCACTGACCCTCTTCGTTTTATTTGGTCGGGACGGAAGGATTCGAACCTTCGACCCCTTGCACCCCATGCAAGTGCGCTACCAGGCTGCGCTACGCCCCGAAATTGTGCTGCTCCGCCAGGGGAAGGTTCAGTGCGGCGAAGCGGCGGGAATCATAACGGATTCCCCGGTCGGATGGAACCCGGAATCCGCGCCGGTCGGCGCGGATGCTCAGGCTTTGAGCAGACGGCGTTCAGGGATGGCGCACGCTGTTGATGCGGTCCGCGTTGAGCACGTCCAGCACATCCTCCAGCTCGACGATCATCTGCTTGATCATCTGGTGGTAGCGGGTGGACTGTTCGGCGTTGGCGTCGCCGGAGAGCTGCTGACGGGCGCCGCCGATGGTGAAGCCCTGCTCGTAGAGCAGGCTGCGGATCTGGCGGATGGTGAGCACGTCCTGGCGCTGGTAGTAACGGCGGTTGCCGCGCCGCTTCACCGGTTTCAGCTGGGGGAATTCTTGCTCCCAGTAGCGCAGCACGTGCGGTTTGACGTCGCACAGCTCGCTGACCTCACCGATGGTGAAGTAGCGCTTGCCGGGGATCGCCGGCAGTTCGTCGTTATGACTGGGTTCGAGCATAGTCTTCCACCCGCTGTTTCAGTTTTTGCCCGGGACGGAAGGTGACCACGCGGCGCGCGGAGATCGGGATCTCTTCCCCGGTTTTCGGGTTCCGGCCGGGGCGCTCGCTTTTGTCACGCAGGTCGAAGTTGCCGAATCCGGAGAGCTTCACCGGCCGGTTGTCGGCCAGTGAGTCTCGAATCTGCTCGAAGAACATCTCCACCAGTTCCTTGGCTTCGCGCTTGTTGAGACCGAGCTCCTCGAACAGCCGGTCGGCCATATCTGCTTTGGTCAACGCCATTGGAAATGCCTCAATCCAGGCCCTTCTTCAGTCCCTGAGGGTCGCCTTAAACTGTTGTTTTAACTGAGATACTACCGCTTCCACCAGGTCGTTGACCTGGGCGTCCTTAAGAGTGCGCGAAGGATCCTGGAAGGTCAAGGTCAGCGCCAGGCTTTTGCGTCCGGCCTCGATGTTGTCGCCTTGGTAGAGGTCGAAAATATGCACCTGACGCAGGCGGTCGTCGCAGGCCTGGTGCGCGGCGGCGACCATCTCGCCGGCCGGCACGTCGGCGTCGACCACGAAGGCCAGGTCGCGCTGCACGCGGGGCTGGTCGGAGACCGGCTCGAAGTGCGGCAGGCGCCCCAGACGCAGGGGCTCCAGGGCCAGTTCGAACAGGTACAGGCCCTTCGGCAGGTCCAGCTGCGCGGCCAGGCGCGGGTGCAGGCGGCCCAGGTGGCCCACGGTGCGGCCGTCACGGGTGACTTCGGCGCACTGCCCGGGGTGCAGCGCCGGGTGGCTGCCCGGCCGGAACGCGAAGGCGTCCGGTTGTGACAGGGCCAGCAGCGCTTCCACGTCCCCTTTCAGGTCGTAGAAGTCCACCGGGCGCGGCTTGCCCTCCCAGTGGGCGGGCTGGGCGCTGCCGTAGAGCAGGCCGGCGACCATGGGTTCCTGGGCCAGGCCGTCCGGGCCGGGCACGAAGCGCAGGCCGGTCTCGAACAGGCGCAGGCGGCTGCACTGGCGGTTGACGTTGCGCTCGGCGGCGCTCAGCAGGCCGGCCATCAGGCCGGTGCGCATCACGCCCAGGTCGGCGGAGATCGGGTTGAGCAGCGCCAGCGGCGCGTGGTCCGGGTCCACCTTGGCCTGCAGCTCCGGGGCCACAAAGCTGTAGGTGATGGCTTCCATGTAGCCCCGGTCGCGCAGGGTGTCGCCCAGGCGGCGCAGCGGCAGCTCTTTCTCCGGGGCGGGGTCGCCGGCGGGGGTGCCGGCGGGCACGCGGCTGGGCAGATTCTCGTAGCCGTGCACGCGGGCCAGTTCCTCGATCAGGTCTTCCTGGATCGCCATGTCGAAGCGCCAGCTGGGGGCGCGCACCGACCACTGGCCGGCGCCGGTTTCGGTGACCGTCATGCCCAGGCGCTCGAGAATGTCGACGATGTTGGCGTCGTCCAGGGGCGCGCCCAGCAGGCGGGCGACGCGCTCGGCGCTCAGCTCGATGGTGGCGGGCTCGGGCAGCTTGTCCTCGGCCAGGGTTTCGTCCAGCGGGCCGGCTTCGCCGCCGGCGATCTCCAGGATCAGCGCGGTGGCGCGCTCCAGGGCGCGTTGTTGCAGGGCCGGGTCGACGCCGCGCTCATAGCGGTGCGAGGCGTCGGTGTGCAGGCCGTAGCGGCGCGCCCGGCCGACGATGGCCAGCGGGCTGAAGAAGGCGCACTCCAGGAACAGATCGCGGGTGTCTTCGGACACCGCGCTGGGGCGGCCGCCCATGATGCCGGCCAGGGCCAGGGGGCCGTTGTCGTCGGCGATCAGCAGGGTGTCGTCGTTCAGCTCCAGGGTCTGGTCGTCCAGGCTTTGCAGGGTCTCGCCGGCCTGGGCGCGGCGCACGCGGATGCCGCCGGCCAGCTTGGCCAGGTCGAAGGCGTGCAGCGGCTGGCCCAGTTCGAGCAGCACATAGTTAGTCACGTCGACGATCGGGTCGATGGCGCGCACGCCGGCGCGGCGCAGGCGCTCCACCATCCACAGCGGCGTCTCGGCGGCGGCGTTGATGCCACGGATCACCCGGCCCAGGTAGCGGGGGCAGCCGTCGCTGTCGTCCAGGGTCACCGGGAAGCGGTCGTCCAGGGTGGCGGGCACCGGCTCGATGGCGGGCTCGTTGAGCGGGGTGCGGTTGAGCACGCCCACTTCCCGGGCGATGCCGCGCAGGCTCAGGCAGTCGGCCCGGTTGGGGGTCAGGTCCACTTCGATGACGGTGTCGTTCAGCGACAGGTAGTCGCGGATATCGGTGCCCACGGGGGCGTCTTCCGGCAGTTCCAGCAGGCCGTCGATGCGGTCTTCGAGACCCAGCTCGGAGCCGCCGCACAGCATGCCCTCGGAGGGCTCGCCGCGCAGCTTGGCTTTCTTGATCTTGAGGTCGCCGGGCAGCAAGGCGCCGACCCGGGCGAACGGCGCTTTCAGGCCTTCGCGGGCGTTGGGGGCGCCGCACACCACCGGGAAGGTGCTCTCGCCGTCGCTGACTTCACAGACGCGCAGCTTGTCGGCGTCCGGGTGCGGCTGGCAGCTTACGATCTGCCCCACCACCACGCCGGTGAACGGCGGCGCCGCCGGCTCCACGGCGTCCACTTCCAGGCCGGCCATGGTCAGTTGGTGGGCCAGGGTGTCGCTATCGATGTCCGGGTTGACCCATTCCCGCAACCAGGCTTCATTGAAACGCATTCTTTATAATCCCCTAGGCGAATTGCGACAAAAAGCGCGCGTCGTTTTCGAAGAACAGACGCAGATCGTTGACGCCGTAGCGCAGCATGGCGAGGCGCTCCACGCCCATGCCGAAGGCGAAGCCGCTGTAGCGGGTGGCGTCCACGCCGCCGTGCTCCAGCACCTTGGGATGGACCATGCCGCAGCCCATGATTTCCAGCCAGCCGCTGTGCGAGCACACCCGGCAGCCCTCACCGCCGCAGGTCATGCAGCCCACGTCCACCTCGGCGCTGGGCTCGGTGAACGGGAAGTAGCTGGGCCGGAAGCGCACCGGCAGGTCGTCCACCTCGAACACGAACTTCAGGAACGCCGCCACGGTGCCTTTCAGGTCCGCGAAGGTGATGTTCTCGTCCACCAGCAGCCCTTCCACCTGGTGGAACATGGGCGTGTGGGTGAGATCCGAATCGCAGCGGTAAACGCGGCCGGGGGCGATAATGCGGAACGGCGGCTCGCCCTTCTGCATCACCCGCACCTGCACCGGCGAGGTGTGGGTGCGCAGCAGACGGCCGTCACCGAAATAGAAGGTGTCGTGCATGGCCCGGGCCGGGTGGTGGGCGGGAATGTTGAGCGCCTCGAAGTTGTGGAAGTCGTCTTCCACCTCCGGGCCTTCGGCGATGTCGAAGCCCAGGCGCAGGAAGAAGTCTTCCATGCGCCGGCGCATGCGCGTGACCGGATGCAGGGCCCCGGGCTGTTCGCCGCGGCCGGGCAGGGTCACGTCCAGGGTCTCGGCGCTCAGCTGCTCGTTCAGGGCCGCTTCCTCGAGCGTTTGGCGGCGCTCGTCGATGGCCGCCTGAACGCGCTGCTTGGCTTCGTTGATCAGCGCGCCGGCCTTGGGCCGCTCTTCCGCGCTCAGCCCGCCCAGGCTCTTGAGCAGCGCGCTGATCTCCCCCTTCTTACCCAGGTAACGCACCCGCACGTCGTCCAGCGCGCGCGCGTCACCGGCCCCGGCCACTTCCGCCAGCGCCGCCTCCACCAGGCTTTCCAGGTTCTCCATCATACGATTTACCCGTTCCCGTGTTATCTATGCCTTGCTTCGGGAGCGCCAGTCGGGGCTCCCAAAACGAAAAAGGGGAAGAGCGCGAGCTCTTCCCCCGTTTCGGAGTGCTGTCGTGTAGGCTAACCGACAGTCAGCTCAGGCGGCGAGACTCGCTTTGGCTTTCTCGGCCAAAGCACCAAACGCTGCCTGATCGCGAACCGCCAGGTCCGCCAGCACTTTACGGTCGATCTCGATGGACGCCTTCTTGAGGCCGTCGATCATACGGCTGTAGGACATGCCGTTGACGCGGGCGGCGGCGTTGATCCGCACGATCCACAGACGACGGAACTGACGCTTGCGGACCTTGCGGTCACGGTAAGCGTACTGGCCGGCCTTGGTGACCGCCTGTACCGCCACGCGGAAGACGCGGCTGCGCGCCCCGTAATAACCTTTTGCTTGCTTGAGAATCTTCTTGTGCCGGCGACGCGCCTGCACACCACGCTTAACTCGAGCCATTGTTCAGACCTCCAAAAACCAGTGATTTAGCTGTAGGGCATCATGCGCTTGACCAGGGGCACATCGGACTCGTGTACCTGGGTCTTGGGGCGCAGATGACGAATCGTCTTGGCGGACTTCTTCGTCAGGATGTGGTTTTTGAATGCCTGCTTACGCTTGAAACCGGAGGCGGTTTTTTTAAAACGCTTTGCGGCCCCGCGGTTTGTCTTGATCTTTGGCATGGTACCTGTCTCAAGTTGTGTGAATAAA
Source organism: Alcanivorax sp. (assembly GCA_017794945.1). Taxonomy (GTDB): domain Bacteria; phylum Pseudomonadota; class Gammaproteobacteria; order Pseudomonadales; family Alcanivoracaceae; genus Alloalcanivorax. Next base: position 2,716,553 of record CP051239.1, on the reverse strand, counting down.
ACAAAAGCAACCGGGGTTCCGGTTACTTTTTCTTCTTGCTGCCCGGGCTGAGCACCATGATCATCTGGCGCCCTTCCATGTTCGGGCGTTGCTCGACGGAACCGTGTTCCGCGAGATCGGCCTCCACCCGCTCCAGCAGTTCGCGACCCAGCTCCTGGTGAGCCATTTCGCGACCGCGGAAACGCACGGTGACCTTGGTCTTGTCGCCGGCCTCGAGGAAGCGCTTGAGGTTACGCAATTTCACCTCATAGTCGCCGGAGTCGGTGCCGGGACGGAATTTGATTTCCTTAAGCTGAGTCTGACGCGTCTTCTTGCGCGACTCCTTGGCTTTCTGCTTTTGTTCGAACAGATGCTTGCCGTAATCCATGATTCGGCAAACAGGCGGTTCCGCATCAGGGGAGATTTCCACCAGATCCAGTTGCTTGCCGCTGGCCTGCTCGATGGCCTCCTCTAAGGGAACGATGCCTACCTGCTCGCCATCGACGTCGATCAGTCGAACCTGAGTCGCCTGGATTTGCTGATTAATTCTGGCTCGCTGCTCGCGGCCTTTGCCTCCACGCTTAATGTCGTGAACCTCCAACTGGTTAATCGAACGAGGCCGCCATCACCTCAGCGGCTCTTGAATATAGCGGGTCATTCTAGGCGACCCCCGGGTCTGCGTAAACCTGGGGTGGCCAAGCGCTGAATTCAAGAGCGGCTCGAAACTGGTAGAACCGGGCGGATTCGAACCGCCGACCTCTGCCATGTCAAGGCAGCGCTCTAACCAACTGAGCTACGGTTCTGCAGAGGGGCGCAATTCTAGGCAGCCAGGACGCCGCTGGCAAGCCCTTATCGGCCTGTGGGGGCTATTTACGGCGGCCACCCCAGGCCGCTTCGATCTGGCGGGCCCGGGTAATGGATTCCTGTACCAGCTCGGACTGATGCTCGGCGAATTCGCGGATGATCTCCAGGGCCGAGCGCACGTCGCGGCGGAAGATGGTCTCCACCAGCGCCTTGAAGAAAGACAGGCACTCTTTCATCTCGTCGTTATCCAGGTGCAGCGCCATGAAATAGGTGCGCTGCAGGGCCGGGTGCAGGTCGGTGAGCACGTCCTCGACGAAGCCGTTGCGGGCGAACGGATAGGCGTGCTCCAGGAACTGGAAGCTGAGGTCGAAGAAGCGCTCCAGATCCCGGTCGGAGGCGGCCACCTGCAACTCGTGGATCAGGGCGATGATCGGGTCCAGGTCGTCCTCGCGCACATTCTTGATCGCCTTGCGGATCACCAGACCCAGCAGCACCTGGACCAGCTCATAGAGGCCGCGCACCTGGCTTTCCGACATTTCCTTCACCACCGCGCCGCGGCGCGGCAGGATGTCGATCAGGTGGCGCCGCTCCAGGATCAGCAGCGCCTCGCGCACCGACCCCCGGCTCACTTCCAGCTCGCCGGCCACGCGCAGTTCCTGGATGCGGTCGCCGGCCAGCATGTCACCACGAATGATCTGCGCGGCCAGATGGCCGGCGATTTGTTCGGAAAGGCTTTCCCGGGCTTTAAAGGTCACGTTGGCCTGCGTCCGCTGACGAATGGAAGAGGATGGAAATCACTTTGTCCGACTATAAAACAATCCGGCAGGACCACCAAGCCGGCGCCGAATGCAAAAAATCCACCCCGGGCATGACAAGCCTGTCCCGGTCTGGTTAATTGAGGGTACAGAGGGATTGCGGACGGCCACCACGCCAAGGGCAGTAATGAAAAGGCTAATCACCGAACTGGCGGAACTGGACGGCCTGTTCGACCAGTACGCGGAGCGCTTCGGGCGGGATCAGACGCCCTATCGGAACCACGTTTACCGGGTGATCAACCTGGTGGCGGCGCAGCGCACGCTCACCGGTGACGATCTGCGCAAGCTGGAGCTGGCCGGCTTCTTCCACGACGCCGGCATCTGGCTGGCGGGCACCTTCGACTACCTGCCGCCCTCGGCGCGGCTCGCCTGCCACTATCTGGACGAGCACGGGCTGCAGAGCTGGAGCGACGAAATCCACGCCATGATCGTCCAGCACCACAAACTCACCCGCAGCGACGCACCCGCCGAAACCCTGGTGGAGGCCTTCCGGCGCGCGGACTGGATCGACCTTTCCCTGGGCCTGCTGCGTTTCGGCGTCGACCGGGAGCGCCTGCGCGAGATCAACCGGCGTTTCCCCAACGCCGGCTTCCACGCCCTGCTGCTGGGCCTCAGCGCCCGGCAGCTGATCACCCAGCCGTGGCGGCCGTTCCCGATGCTGCGGCTGTAGCTCGCCGGGGTAGGACCTTTTGTCACTTGGTGCGGATGCCCCTGATGGGGCAACATACCGGGTATGACAGCGGCCCCGCCCGGAGCCGCCGGATCACTCAGGAGCTTCGCCCATGACCGAAACCCTGGCCCTGGACCTGGCGCGTGCCCAGTTCGCGTTCACGATTTCGTTTCATATCATCTTCCCCGCCATCACCATTGGCCTGGCGAGCTATCTGGCGGTGCTGGAAGGGCTCTGGCTGTACACCAAGAACACGCTGTACCGGGACCTGTACCATTTCTGGGTGAAGATCTTCGCCGTTAACTTCGGCATGGGGGTGGTCTCCGGCCTGGTGATGGCGTACCAGTTCGGCACCAACTGGAGCTTCTTCTCCGAATTCGCCGGCAGCATCACCGGCCCGCTGCTGGCCTATGAAGTGCTCACCGCCTTCTTCCTGGAGGCCGGCTTCCTGGGCGTGATGCTGTTCGGCTGGAACCGGGTGGGCCCGGGGCTGCATTTCTTTTCCACCGTGGTGGTGGCCATCGGCACGCTGATCTCCACCTTCTGGATCCTCGCCTCCAACAGCTGGATGCAGACGCCCCAGGGCCACGAGATCATCAACGGCCAGGTGGTGCCGGTGGACTGGCTGGCGGTGATCTTCAACCCCTCCTTCCCCTACCGGCTGATCCATATGTCGGTGGCCGCGTTCCTGGCCACGGCGTTGTTCGTGGGCGCCTCCGCCGCCTGGCATCTGCTGCGCGGCCGCGACAACCCGGCGGTGCGCAAGATGTTCTCCATGGCGATGTGGATGATGGTGCTGGTGGCGCCGGTGCAGGCGGTGATCGGCGACTTCCACGGGCTCAATACCCTGGAGCACCAGCCCGCCAAGGTGGCGGCCATGGAGGGCCACTGGGGCGGCGAGGAGGCCGCCGACGGCGAGGGCCTGCCGCTGATCCTGTTCGGCTGGCCGGACATGGAGGAAGAGCGCACCCGTTTCGCGGTGTCGGTGCCCCACCTGGGCAGCCTGATCCTCACCCACAGCTGGGACGGCACCATTCCGGGGCTGAAGGAATTCGCCCCGGAGGACCGTCCCAATGTGCCGATCGTGTTCTGGTCGTTCCGGATCATGGTGGGCCTGGGGATGCTGATGATTCTGCTCGGCGGCCTGAGCCTGATGCAGCGCTGGCGGGGGCGGCTCTACGACAGCCGCTGGTTCCTGCGCTTCGCGCTGCTGATGGGCCCCGCCGGGCTGATCGCCATCCTGGCCGGCTGGTACACCACCGAAGTGGGCCGCCAGCCCTGGGTGGTATACGGGCTGATGCGCACCGAAGACGCGGTTTCCACCCATTCCGCCACCACCCTGGGCGTGTCCCTGGCGCTGTTCGTGGTGGTCTACCTGTTCGTGTTCGGCGCCGGCGTGGCGTACACCCTGCGGCTGGTGCGCAAGGGCCCGCAACTGGAAGAAGGCGCCCGGGAAACCAGCGGCGGGCCGGGGCGGCCACGGCATGCCATGCGCCCCCTGTCCGCGGTGGAGGAAGACCTGGACGACGATCAAGACACGGACGGAGGGCGCTGAGCCATGGGTATTGATCTGCCTCTTATCTGGGCGCTGATTATCGGTTTCGGCGTCATGATGTACGTGCTGATGGACGGCTTCGACCTGGGCATCGGCATCCTTTATCCCTTTATTCCCGACCGCCACCACCGCGACGTGGCGATGAACACCGTGGCGCCGGTCTGGGACGGCAACGAAACCTGGCTGGTGCTGGGCGGCGCGGGCCTGCTGGCCGCCTTCCCGCTGGTCTACTCGGTGGTGCTCACGGCGCTCTATCTGCCGCTGATTTTCATGCTGCTGGGGCTGATCTTCCGCGGCATCGCGTTCGAGTTCCGCTTCAAGGCCCGCGACCACGAGCGCCACATCTGGGACAAGGCCTTTATCGGCGGCTCCTTCACCGCCACCTTTTTCCAGGGCGTGGTTCTGGGCGCCTACGTCAGCGGCCTGCCGGTGGAGAACGGCGCCTACCCCGGCGGCCCGCTGGACTGGATCGCGCCCTTCCCGCTGTTCACCGGCGTCGCCCTGGTGTTCGCCTACGCCCTGCTCGGCAGCACCTGGCTGATCATGAAAACCGAGGGCGAGCTGCAGTTCCGCATGTTCCACCTGACCCGGCCGCTGATGTGGATTCTGCTCGCCGCCATCGCCGTGATCAGCCTGTGGACGCCGCTGCGCGATCCGGTGATCGCCGAGCGCTGGTTCAGCTTTCCGAATATCGTCTGGTTCTCGCCGGTGCCGCTGCTGGTGGTGGGCGCCGCCCTGCTGATGCAGCGGGCCCTGGCCCGGGGCCGGCCGGTGGCGCCGTTCCTGCTGGCGCTGCTGCTGATGTTCCTGGGCTACGCCGGGCTGGCGATCAGCGGCTGGCCGAACATCCTGCCGCCGGACATTTCCATCTGGGAAGCGGCCGCCCCGCCCCAGAGCCTGGGCTTCGCCCTGGTGGGCGCGTTGCTGATCATCCCCTTCATTCTGATGTACACCGCCTTCGCCTATTACGTGTTCCGGGGCAAGGTGCGCCCCGGCGACGGCTACCACTGACGCGTTGAGGAGTCCGCATGCAAGGTCGTGAAACCCGGGACCGCGACGGCGCCACCGCCCCGTTGCGCAAGCGGCTGGGCTGGTTGGTGCTGATCTGGGTGGCCAGTGTTCTGACGCTGGGTGGGGTGGCCTGGTTGATGCGCTTGTTCATGAACGCCATCGGCCTGCAGACCAACTGAACCGGCGTGTAAGAAAATCCTCACGAAAAAGTTACTCACAGATTCTGTGGATAACTCTGTGCATAGTCTGTCAGGAACTGTCCCCAGGGCCCATGATCACGCCGATGACCCCTAAATGACGAAAAAATATCCATATTATTAATTTCAATAAAATCAATCAGTTACAAACCTTTCCTTCACAAATCAAGCGGTTACGGGTGCTTGCTAAAAGTGAAATGAGCAATCGCCGTCCGCTGTGCAAAACTCCCAGCCACGGAATGCCCTTTCACGGCGCTGTCACAGGCTGCTGGCGCCGTTTTGGTGCGAAATCGCTGACGGGCCGTGCGTCGCTCACGGACGCACCAGACGGGCGTTAACCACCCCTTCCAGGGCACGGATTCTGGCCATCGCCGCCTCGGTGGGTTCTTCCTCCAGGTCCAGCAGGTTATAGGCCAGCTCGTCGCGGCTTTTATTGAGCATGTCGATCACGTTGATGTCGGCGTCCGCCAGCACCGACAGCACCTGGCCGAGCATCTTGGGGATGTTGCGGTTGGTCACCGCCAGACGTACGCCCGGGCCCGGCTCCAGAATCAGGTCGGGGAAGTTCACCGAGTGGCGGATGTTGCCGTTTTCCAGGAAGTCGGTGAGTGCCTCGGCGGCCATCACCGCGCAGTTCTCCTCGGATTCGCCGGTGCTGGCGCCCAAATGGGGCAGCGCCAGCACGCCGGGAACGCCGGTCAGCGCCAGGCTGGGGAAATCGGTGACGAAGCCGCGCAGCTTGCCGGCGCGCAGCGCCTCGGCCACCGCCGCGTCGTCGACGATGCCCTGGCGGGCGAAGTTGAGCAGCACCGCGTCTTCCTTCATGGGCGCCAGCTGGGCGGCGCCGATCAGATTCCGGGTGGCGTCCAGCAGCGGCAGATGCAGGGTGACGTAATCCGCCCGCGCGAGCAGCGCTTCCAGGCTGGCCATGGGGGCGACCTGGCTGGGCAGCCGCCAGGCGGCGTCCACGCTCAGCGCCGGGTCATAGCCGATCACGTTCATGTCCAGGGACAGGGCGGTGTGCGCCACCCGCGAACCGATCGCGCCCAGCCCCACCACGCCCAGGGTGCGGCCGCGCAGCTCGCGGCCCTGGAAGTGCTTCTTGCCCTCTTCCACCTGGCGGTGCAGGTCCGCTTCGCTGTCCGCGCGCAGCCCGGCCACCCAGTCCAGCCCCTCGCGCAGGTGGCGCGAGGCCAGCAGCAGGCCGGCCACCACCAGCTCCTTGACCGCGTTGGCGTTGGCGCCGGGAGTGTTGAACACCGGAATGCCCCGCGCACTGCAGTGGGCCACGTCGATGTTATTGACGCCGGCGCCGGCGCGGGCCACGGCTTTCACCGTCGGAGGGATGTCGGCGCCGCCGAGGGGGTGGCTGCGCAGTAACAGGGCGTCCGGTTCGGACAATTCGCTGGCGACCTCGAAACGGTCGCGGGGGAAACGCTCCAGGCCGCGCAGGGCGATCTGGTTGTAGGTGCGAATGCGGAACATGGCGGTCCTCCGAAGGGCTGCTGGATCACCACAGCCTCTCCGTAAACCGCCCTGATTTCCAGAGTTATTGCTGGAAGGTCATGCCCAGGCGGCGCCCTACTTCCTCGTAGGCTTCGATCACGTTGCCCAGGTCCTGGCGGAAGCGGTCCTTGTCCATCTTCTCGCGGGTGTCCTTGTCCCACAGCCGGCAACCGTCCGGGGAGAACTCGTCACCGAGCACCACCTCGCCGTGGAACAGGCCGAATTCCAACTTGTAGTCCACCAGCAGCATGTTGGCGTCCAGGAAGCGTTTCTTGAGCACGTCGTTGACCTTGAAGGTCAGCTCTTTCATTTTTTCGATGTGCTCGGGCTCGGCCCAGCCGAAGCTGCGCACATGGTATTCGTTGATCATCGGATCGCCCAGGGCGTCGTCCTTGAGGAACAGCTCGAAGGTGGGCGGATTCAGCTCCTTGCCCTCCTCGACGCCCAGGCGGCGCACGATGGAGCCGGCGGCGATGTTGCGCACCACGCACTCCACCGGAATCATGTCCAGCTTCTTGACCAGCGACTCGTTGGCGCTGAGCAGTTTTTCGAAGTGGGTGGGAATGCCCGCCTCGTGGAGCATCTCCATGATCGCCGCGTTGAACTGGTTGTTCACCGCGCCCTTGCGATCCAGCGCTTCTTTCTTCTTGCCGTCGAAGGCGGAAGTGTCGTTGCGGAACACGATCACCAGCCGCTCCGGATCGTCGGTGGTGAATACGGACTTGGCTTTACCCGCGTAGAGTTCGTCGCGCTTTTCCATGACCTACCTGCGTTAAGTTTGAGAACCCCGCGCGCTCGCCGCCGGGGCGTCTTAGTGAATGTCGAGCCAGCCGAAGCCCTGCTCCTGGCTGGCCACGCGGATACGCTCCCGGCCCGCCTCCACCGCCTGGTGGATCCAGCCCAGGGCGTGGTCCGGCGTATTGTTCTGCTCACTCAGGTGCGACAGCACCAGGTGCTGCAGCCGGTCCACGTTGCAGTGGCCCAGCAGCGTGGCCGCCTGCTGATTGCTCAGGTGGCCCAGATTACCACCCACCCGCCGTTTCAGGGACGCCGGATAGGGGCCCGCGGCGAGCAGCTCCGGCTCGTGGTTGCACTCCAACACCAGGGCGTCGCATTCGCGATAGGCGTCCACCACATGGGGGGTCAGCGAGCCCAGGTCGGTGAGCACACCCAGCTCCCGTTGCCGCCAGCTGAAGCGGTACTGGCAGGGCTCCAGGGCGTCGTGGGGCACGGTCACCGGCGTCACCGTCATGTCCGCCAGCTCGAAGGTCCGGCCAGGGCGCACTTCGCGCCAGTCGGCGCCGTGGAAACCGGCGGCCTTGCCGGTTACCGCGCGGGCGGTGCCGAAGGTGCTGTAAAGCGGGGTCTTGTACTTGCGCGCCAGGGCGCCGGCGCCGCGCACGTGATCGCCGTGCTCGTGGGTCACCAGCAACGCGGCCAGATCCGTGGCGCTCAGCCCCAGCGCCGCCAGCCGGCGTTCCGTTTCACGCAGGGAAAAACCGCAATCCACCAGCACCAGCAGATCGCCGGCGCACACCAGGGTGCCATTGCCTTTACTGCCACTGCCCAGGGACGCCAGCCGCAAGAACGCTCTCCCCCTAAACGGCCCGGCCGGCGGCCGGAGCCCGGTTCACAATTCGCCGTGGATGCTTTCCAGGATAGCCAGGCCGGAGGTCTTTCCGGCCAGCGCCGTGCCTTCCTCGTTGAGCACCGCCACCTGGATACCATTGGTGGTGTGGCTCAATTTGAGGCGCGCCTGGGGCGGCTGCAGCTGGTAACGCTCGGGCACGGTCAGGAAGAACACCCCCTGGTCCCGGTTGCGGTCGGTGACGCGCAGATCGGTCTGGGTCAGCGCCTCGCTGACCTTTTCCCAGGCCCAGGCGAAGCTGGTGGGCATCATGATGATCGGGTAGCCGCTGCCGTCTTTCGCCAGCACCGCCTGGCCGGTGTTGTCGGCCGGCGCCGCCGGGGTCTCCTCTTCCTCGTCATCGGCTTCGCCGGGCGCCGCCACCAGTTGCGGCGGACGGGGCGCTTCGAATTTGTCCTCGCCCTCGCCCTTGCCCTGCAGGCGGCGCTCCATCTGCGGTACCGCGTAGAGCGGGTCCGCGCCGATGAACACCATATCCCCGGGTACCGTGATCGGCTCCAGCACTTGCGCTTCGCGGTAGCGCAGGCTGTTATCCGGAATCAGGCCGCAACCGGCCACGCTCAGCGCCACGGCGCCGGCAACAATCAAACTACGATGCATTATCCCTCCAGGAGACCGCAGCTACGCAGCGTTTCGCGCAAGCGTGGCTGGGCGGCCTCCGACAAATGAACCAGCGGCAAGCGAATGCCGCTGTCGATCAGACCCATTTCGTACAGGGCCCATTTCACCGGAATCGGGTTGGCTTCCAGGAATAGATCACGGTGGAGGGGTTCCAGTTCCGCGTTCAGGGCGCGGGCACGGTCCACGTCGCCGTCCACCGCCGCCTGACACATGGCGGCCATCTTCGCCGGCGCCACATTGGCGGTCACCGAGATGTCGCCGTCGCCGCCGGCCAGAATCAGCTCCAGGGCGGTGGCGTCGTCGCCGGAATAGATCAGAAAATCGTCGCCGCAACGCTCACGGATTTCCCGCGCGCGCTCCAGGTTGCCGGTGGCTTCCTTGATGCCGACGATGTTCGGCACCTTGGCGAGACGCTCCACGGTTTCCGGCAGCAGGTCGCAGGCGGTGCGGCCGGGCACGTTGTAGAGAATCTGCGGGATGTCCACCGCCCGGGCCACGGCCAGGAAATGCTGATAGAGGCCTTCCTGGGGCGGCTTGTTGTAGTACGGCGTCACCAGCAGGCAGGCGTCGGCGCCGTCACGCTTGGCGTCACGGGTAAGGCGGATGGCTTCCTCGGTGCTGTTGGCGCCGGTACCGGCGATCACCGGAATCCGTTTGTCGGCCACCGCCACGATCTCGCGGACCACACTGTCGTGTTCCTCGAAGCCCAGGGTGGCGGACTCACCGGTGGTGCCCACCGCCACGATTCCATGGGTGCCCTGCTCCACATGCCAGTTGACCAGACCGCGCAGACGTTCCCAGTCCACCGATCCGTCTTCGCGCATGGGGGTTACCATTGCCACGATGCTGCCGCGAATCATGCCGCTTCCTCTTAAACGCTTTCGACGCCTTGATTAATGGAGCGCTATGGTAAACCCCGCCCGAAGGGCGGACAAGCGTTGCCCGGCCCGGTAAGCTGTGCCGCTGGCGGCCCCGAGGCCGCGATCAGGCAGTAGCAGGAGACAACCATGACGATCAAAGAAGGACAGCCGGCGCCGGACTTCACCGCCCCGGCCACCAGCGACACCACCATCACCCTGTCGGCCCTGAAGGGCAAGAAAGTGGTGCTCTATTTCTACCCCAAGGACAGCACCCCGGGCTGCACCACGGAAGGCCAGAACTTCCGCGACCTGTACCCCAACTTCCAGGAAGCCAACTGCGAAATCCTCGGTGTGTCCAAGGACTCCCTGCGCCGCCACGAGAACTTCAAGGCGAAGCAAGAGTTCCCGTTCGAGCTGATCAGCGACGAGGACGAAACCGTCTGCCGCCTGTTCGACGTGATCAAGCTGAAGAAGATGTACGGAAAGGAATTCGAGGGCATCGAGCGCAGCACCTTCCTGATCGACGAAGAAGGCGTGGTGCGTGACATCTGGCGCAAGGTCAAGGTCAAAGGCCACGCCGAGGACGTCCTCGACGCCGTCCACGGCCTCTGACTTCCGCGCCACCGGGCCCGCCGGAGCGGGCCTTGTGGGAGCGGGCCCAGCCCGCGAAAGGCAAGCGTTGCTTGCCGGCAAAGGTTGCCCCGCAGGATCCCGGAGCCCTCTCTATTACTCCTTACTCCCTTCCACTTCCCCCGCCGGCAACCGCCACGCATCACTGCGCTTGGGCCACGCATTGATCACCGCCTTCAGCAAGGTCGCCAGCGGAATCGCGAAGAAAATCCCCCAGAAGCCCCACACGCCGCCGAAGAACAGGATCGCGGTGATGATCGCCACCGGGTGCAGATTGACCGCCTCGGAGAACAGCAGCGGCACCAGGATGTTGCCGTCGATGAACTGAATCACCCCGTAGATCACCATCACCAGCGCGAAGTCGCCGCCCCAGCCGAACTGCAGGTAGGCCACCGCGGCCACCGGCACGGTGACGATGGTGGCGCCGATATAGGGAATCAGCACCGACAGCCCCACCAGCACCGCCAGCAGCACCGCGTAGTTCAGGCCCAGCAGCAGGAACGCCAGGAAGGTCACCGACCCCACCAGCAGAATTTCCACCGCCTTGCCGCGCACATAGTTGGCGATCTGCTGGTCCATTTCCTGCCACACGTGGGAGAGAATACGCCGCCGCTCCGGCAGAAAGCCCAGCACCCAGCCCACCAGCTTCTCGCGGTCCTTGAGGAAGAAGAACACCAGCAGCGGCAGCAGCACCAGGAACACCAGGATTTCCAGCATGTTGGGAATCGAGGACAGCGACAGGGTGAGCACCGACTGCCCCAGCTGGGCCAGCTCCCGCTGGGCGATGGTGACCAGGGTGTTCACCTGCTCCATGGAGATCATTTCCGGATAGCGCTCCGGCAGGCTGCGCAGCCAGGTCTCGGTGGTGCGCAGAATATCCGGCAGCTGGTCGCGCACCAGCAGCACGGTCTGGCGCCACAGCAGCGGCATCAGCACCACCAGCACCGCCACCAGGGCGGTCAGGAACACCAGGAACACCAGATTCACGGAAAGCACCGGCGGCACCCGGTAACGGTTCAGGGCGGTGACCAGCCCCTGCATCAGGTAGGCCACCACCAGCGCCGCCAGCACCGGCGCCAGAATGCCGCCGAACAACAGCACCACGGCGAAGCCCGCCAGCAACAGAAACAGCAGGTACACCGCCTCCTCGTCGGAGAACCAGGCATTGAACCAGCCTTTAAGCACATTCAGCATCGGAGAACCTCGGGCCTAGTCGCCACAACGAATGAGAAAGCGGAATTCCCGCTCGTCCTGCTCGTGGCGAACCAGCTCATGGGAAGACTGTCGAAGATATTCAGGGATGTCCCGGGCCGACCCGGCGTCGGTGGCCGTCACTTCCAGCAAGGCACCGGCCTGCAGGGCGCGCAACGCCTGCCGGGTCTTGAGCAGCGGCAGCGGGCAATTCAGACCGCGGGCATCCAGATATTTGATATCCATGGTGTGATCCGTTCGCAGGGGCGGTCATTATAGGGCACATGACGGCATTATCAGAGACACCTCGTCGCGACAGAATCATGGTGACACGAAAAATGCGGATCGCTAAGGAGAGTCCATTTTGATCGCTGCCGCGCGCTTCGCTCTTGTGGCCTTGCTGTGCCTGGGCGCGGGCCTGGGCCAGGCCCAACAACAGGATCTGCCGGAACTGGGCGACCCCACCGTGGCGATCATTTCCGCCGAGCAGGAGTACCGGCTCGGGCGCGGCTGGCTGCGCGACCTGCGGGGCCAGACGTCGATCATGGAAGACCCGCTGGTCCAGGAATACGCGGAACATCTGGTCTACCGGCTGGCGTCCTTCAGCGAGCTGAACGAACCGGACCTGGCGATCGTGGTGATCAACAGCGCCGCCATCAACGCCTTCGCCGTGCCCGGCGGGGTGATCGGCCTCAACGCCGGCCTGTTTCTGAACGCCGCCAGCGAGGACGAGGTGGCCAGCGTGGTCGCCCACGAAATCGCCCACGTCAGCCAGCGGCACTTCACACGCCGCTACATGGACTCGAAACGGCGCGGCCCGGCGGTGCTGGCCGCCATGCTGGCGAGCATCGCCCTGGCCATCGCCGGCAGCGGCGACGCCGGCATGGCGGGCATCGCCGCCACCCAAGCGGCGTCGATCCAGGCGCAACTGGCCTACTCCCGCCACAACGAATACGAGGCGGACCGGGTGGGCATGCAGATTCTCGCCGCCGCCGGCATGGACCCCAGCGCCATGCCGCGCTTCTTTGAGCGCATGCTGGAGCAGCAGCGCTATTCCGGCGACCCGCCGGAGTTCCTGCTCACCCACCCGCTCACCGCCGAGCGGGTCGCCGACTCCCGCGCCCGGGCGCGCTCGCTGAGCGCGCCGCCGGCCAATCCGTCAGCGTCCTTCGAGCTGGTGCGCGCGCGCATCCAGGCCCGTTACTTCGACGGCCAGGAACGCGCCCGGGATTACTTCGGGCGGCGCCTGGAGAGCAACGACCGCGTTCAGAAGCAGGCGGCGCGCTACGGGCTCGCCCTCACCGACCTGAAAGAGGACCGCTACGACGCGGCGCGCCGCGCGCTCACCGGGCTGGTGGAGGCGCACCCGGACCAGATCTGGTTCCAGCTGGGTCTGATGGAAGTGGATATGGATCAGGGCCGCTACGCCGACGTGATCGAGCGCGGCAAGGAGGTGCTCACCATCAATCCCAAGGACTACGCCGCCTCGGTGATGACCGCCCGCGCCTACCTGCTGAGCAAAAAGCCGGAACAGGCGGCGCCGCTGCTGGAGCCGCTGCTGCTGCAGCGGCCCAACGACCCGATGCTGTGGTCGCTGGCCGCCGACGCCTGGGGCAACAGCGACCAGAACGCCCGCGCCCACCGGGCCCGGGCGGAAGTGCTGTTTCTTCGCGGTCAGGATCAGGCCGCCCTGCGGCAGATGCGTTTCGCCCTGGACGAGGCCGACGGCCAGTTCGCCCTGCGCAGCAAACTGAGCGCACGCATGAGCGAAATGGAGCGGCTGTCCTCGGAGGAATTCTAGGGGCGCCCGGAACGGCGCCCCGATGGATCAGGGTTTAAGGCGGGCGCCGAACTCGAGCATGCGGTCCAGCGGCTTCATGGCCTTGGCCGCCAGGGTCGGGTCGACGAAGATTTCCTGGCCGCAGCCGTTGTCGTCTTCCAGCACCGCCAGGGTGTTTTCCAGGCCGTTCATGGCCATCCACGGGCAGTGGGCGCAGCTGCGGCACGCCGCGCCGCTGCCGGCGGTGGGCGCTTCCACGAAGGTCTTGTGCGGCGCCAGCTGCTGCATCTTGTAGAAGATGCCCTTGTCGGTGGCGACGATAAAGGTCTGGTTGTCCATCTCCTGGGCGGCCTTGATCAACTGCGACGTGGAGCCGACCACATCCGCCATTTCCACCACCGACGACGGGGACTCCGGGTGCACCAGCACCGCCGAGCCCGGATAGGCCGCCTTCAGATCCTCCAGCCCCTGGGCCTTGAACTCTTCGTGGACGATGCAGGCACCGTCCCAGCACAGCACGTCGGCACCGGTTTTACTGCGCACATAATTGCCCAGGTGCTTGTCCGGCGCCCACAGAATTTTCTCGTTGCGCTGATCCAGGTATTCGATCAGTTCCACCGCGATGGAGGACGTCACCACCCAGTCGGCGCGCGCCTTCACCGCCGCCGAGGTGTTGGCGTACACCACCACGGTGCGGTCCGGATGCTGGTCGCAGAACGCCGCGAACTCGTCTTCCGGGCAGCCGATGTCCAGGGAACAGGTGGCTTCCAGGGTCGGCATGAAGACCCGCTTTTCCGGGCTCAGAATCTTGGCGGTCTCGCCCATGAAGCGCACGCCGGCCACGATCAGGGTGCTGGCCGGGTGGTCGCGGCCGAAGCGCGCCATTTCCAGGGAATCGGCCACGCAGCCGCCGGTCTCCTCGGCCAGGGCCTGGATCTCGGGGTCGGTGTAATAGTGGGCCACCATCACGGCGTCACGGGCCTGTAACCGTTCTTTAATGCGCTGACGGTACAGTGAACGCTGATCGTCGGTGAGTTCGGTCTGCTCGTTAACGCCCGCCAAATGGGCGCGCACGATCTCTTGGGCCTGTGCTGTCATACGGCATCACCACCCCAGGGTAAGGGGACTATCAATCGCTTGAGGCACCTGCTGTCCAGGATACCACTTTGGTCTCGGTGTCGGGATCATACCATATTGGTCTTAGCAGGACGCTGACCATGACCAAAAGCGACAGCCTCATCGTCTTATATGGACGCCGCGCCGCCCGGATTCAAGCCCTCGCCGCCCCGGTAATCCGGGCCGGCGGCGAGCAGATGCACGGTGCTGATGGCCCGCTCCATGAAGGCGCCCTGGCAGTAACACAGGTAGTAATCCCACATTCTGCAGAAGCGTTCGTCGAAGCCCAGTTCACGGATGCGCGGCAGCGCGCTGATAAATCGGGCCCGCCAGTCCTCGATGGTTTTGCCGTAATGGGCGCCGATGTCTTCCAGCCCCACCGGCATCAGCCTGGTGTTCTTGCGCAGCGCCTGGCACATCACCGTCACTGACGGCAAAAAGCCGCCGGGGAAGATGTAGCGCTTGATGAAGTCCACGTTGTCGCGGGCGTATTCGTAGCGCTGGTCCGGCACCGTGATCGCCTGCAGCAGCAGCAGCCCTTCCGGCTTGAGGCGCTGGTTGAGCACGCGGAAGTATTCGTCCAGGAACTGGTGGCCCACCGCCTCGATCATTTCCACGGAAACGATGCGGTCGTAGCGGCCCTGCAGCTCCCGGTAATCCTGCTCGAGCACCTGGATACGGTCGGACAGGCCGGCTTCGCGGACCTGTTCGCGGGCGAACCTGGCCTGCTCCCGGGAGATGGTGGTGGTGGTCACGCGCACCCCGTAGTGGCGGGCGGCGTGCAGCGCCAGACCGCCCCAGCCGGTGCCGATTTCCAGCACTTCCATGCCCGGGGCCAGGCGCAGGCGCTGGCAGATCAGATCCAGCTTGTGGGTGGCGGCGGTTTCCAGGTCCGCTTCCGGGCTCGGATAGATGGCGCTGGAATACATCATGTGCCGGTCCAGGAACAGGGCAAAGAAATCATTACCCAGGTCGTAGTGGGCGGCGATGTTGCGGCGCGATCCGTTCAGGGAGTTGCGGTTCATGGCGTGCAGGGCCTTGAGCGCCGGCTTGGCCAGCCAGGCGGCGGCGCCTTCCAGCGCCCGCATGGCGTCCACGTTGGCGGCGAAGAAGCGCACCACCGCGACCAGATCCGGGCTGTCCCAGGCACCGTCCATGTAGGCTTCGGCGGCGCCCAGGGCGCCCCCGGTCATCATCTGCCGGTAGCTGTCCCAATCATGGATACGGATCTCGGCGGCGCCTTCGGCCGCCGTGTCGCCAATGGACACGGTCTCGCCGTCGGGCTCATGCAACACCACGCCGCCCTTGGGCATCTTCGCCATGTGTCCCTGCACCAGCCGTCGGGCCAGACTTTGCGCCCAGGACGGGCGCTGACCCACCAGCGCCTTATCACCGTCCATCATGAGTGTTCTCCCCATTACCTTGCTTATCTTTACCCGGGTGGGCGTGGAACCGGGCGCCCTTGCGCCAAAGCTTCCAGGCCTGCCAATAGATGCCCGCCACTGTTTTCACGCTCTGCGCGCCGAAGCGGCGTATCACCCGCGCCATGGCGGGTGCGTCGGCCTCCGCCATGTGCATTTTCAGGCCGGCGGCGAAAACCAGCTGGTCGCCGTCCCGGTCCTCCAACGTTAGGCGCAGATCGGGAAATAAGGCGTGAAGATGCCAGTGATAGCGCAGCCCCAGCGGCAGGAAGGGCGACACATGGAAGGTCTTTTCATGCGCCACCGTTTGCGGCCCCGGCCCCTGGCTCAGGGTCAGGGCGTAGATATGGCGTTCATGCCAGGGGGTGTTGCGCACCTCGGCCAGCATCGACGCCGGCCGTTCGGCGCCGTCCGGAAAGTGGAAGTACAGCACCAGGGGGTTGAACAGCATGCCGAAGGTGCGCCACTGGCCGAGCATGAACACCCGGCCGGCGCGCCAGTCCAGACCGGCCTCGGCGGCCCGGTCGCGCACCTTGTCGCCCAGCGGCCGGCGGTCGGCGTCGATGAAGTCCCGGTCGCGGAACGTCACCGGACGCCAGCGGCGGCCCCACAAACGCTGGCGGGCCAGCATCCGGTCCGGCGCGTCCACATCGCACCACACCAGCCACAGCGGATAGCGGAAGGCGTGCCGCATGGGGGTATGGCGCTGATGCCACACCTGGCCGGTGGCGAGCGCGAAGCGGGGAATCACAGCGCCGCTCCCCGGCCGCCGCCCTGGCCGCGGGCGGCGATGCCTTCCACCACATCCAGCGCCGACACCACGCCGTCTTCATGGAAGCCGTTGCGGCACCAGGCGCCGCAGAACCAGGTGCGGTTATCGCCGTTGGCGGCCAGCAGGCGTTCGCGGGCAAGCAGCCCCTCGGTGGTGAACAGCGGGTGGTGGAACACCTCCCGGCGGATCACCGTTTCCGGGCGGATCCGGTCACCGGCATTGAGGGTCACGCAGAAGGTCTCCGGCGCTTGAAAGCCCTGCAGAATGTTCATGTTGTAGGTCACCTGTACCGGCTCCGCGTCATCGGTGCGCCCCAGCAGGGCGTTCCAGCTCGACCACACCCGGCGGCGCTTGGGCAGCATGGCGGTGTCGGTGTGCAGCACCACGTCGTTGGGCTGGTAGCGCAGGTCCGCCAGGCAGTCCCGCTCACGCGGGCCCGCGTCGTCCAAAAGCGCCAGGGTCTGGTCGCTGTGGCAGGCCATCACCACCTGATCGAAACGGTGGCTGTCGCCGCCGGCTTGCACCGTGACGCCCTCGCCGTCCCGGCGCACACCGGTGACCGGCGTGGCGGTGTGGAAGCGGGCGCCGCAGGCGGCGCGCAGGGCTTCCACATAGCGGCTGGAACCGCCGGGCACCACGTACCACTGGGGCCGGTTCCGCAACGCCAGCAACCCGTGGTTGATAAAAAACCGCACGAAGAACTTGGCCGGAAACGCTTCCATCTGCGCCAGGGAGCAGGACCAGATGGCGCCGCCCATGGGCAGAATATAATGCCGCCGGAAGCGCTCGCCATAGCCCTGTTCGTTCAGATAAGCGCCCAGGGGCTGCTCGCCGGCGTCGCTGTCCAGCAGCGCCGGCGCCTCCCGGTTGAAGCGCAGAATATCGCGCAGCAACGCCCAGTGACCGGGGTCCAGCAGATTACGGCGCCGCCCGAAAAAGCCGCCCAGGCCGTCACCGCAGTATTCCACGCCGGTTTCCGCGTCGGTGACCGCGAAGCCCATGGCGGTGGGCTGGCGGCCGATGCCGAGCTCCGCCAGCAGCGCCTCGAAGCGCGGATAGGTGCGGTCGTTGAACACGATAAAGCCCATGTCCACGGCGTAGTCGCCGTGCTCGCGCTGCACGTCCACGGTGAAGGTGTGGCCGCCCAGGCGGGGCTCGGCTTCGAACAGCGTCACCTGGTGGTCGCGGCTCAGATACCAGGCGGCGGTCAGGCCGGCGATGCCGCCGCCGACAATGGCGATGCGCTGGCTCAAGAGGCGTCTCCGTTCTGCTGGTTCCAGGCGTCGCGGGCGGCGCGGAAGGCGCTCTCCACCCGCTGCTTGACGCCCTGGTGGGCGACGATCGTGGTGGGGTAATCCGGGGTCATCAAAGGCTGCTTCCAGGGTTCATGGATGGTCTTGTCGTCGGCGGTGGCCAGCTCCGGCACATAGCGGGCGATAAAGCGGCCCTGCGGATCGAAGCGGTGGCTCTGGCGCACCGGACTGAATACACGGAAATACGGCGCGGCGTCGGTGCCGGTGGAGGCGCTCCACTGCCAGCCGCCGTTGTTGGCGGCGAAATCACCGTCCACCAAGTGCGCCATGAAAAAGCGCTCCCCTTTGCGCCAGTCGATAAACAGATGCTTGGTCAGGAACATGGCGGTGAGCATGCGCAGGCGGTTGTGCATCCAGCCGGTCTGCACCAGCTGGCGCATGGCGGCGTCCACCAGCGGGTAGCCGGTGCGGCCTTCGCACCAGGCCTGGAAGTGCTCTTCGTTATCGCTCCATTGCAGCAGCGCGGTCTCCGGCCGGAACGGCGCGCCGGTGGCCAGCGACGGAAAGCGGTGCATGATCTGCCGGTAGAAATCCCGCCAGGCCAGCTCACCGATCCAGGTGGCCGCGCCCTCCCGGGCCTTGGCGTCCTGCAGCGCCGGCCGCGCCGCCAGGTAGGCGTCCAGCGGCGCCAGCGTGCCCGCCGACAGCGCCGCGGACAGGCCGCTGGTGCCCGGCTCGGCGGGAAAGTCCCGCCGCGCTTTGTAGTCGCCCAGATGCTGCTCGACGAAATCCTTCAGCTGGCCGCGCGCGGCGTCCTCGCCGGGGTGCCACAAGGCGGTCACCGAGTCCGGCACGGACAGCGCCTCCAGCGCCCGCTCCACCCGCTCGCGACCGACAAAGCGGCCCTGCCCGCCGGGCCAGTCCGGCGCCGGCACCGCCTCGGGCTGAAGGTCGTCCATCCAAACGTCCCAGCGCTTCTTATAGGCGGTAAAGACGGTATAGGGCGTGCCCTTGCCGGTGTGCAGCGCCCTCGGCGGCACCAGCACGCCGTCGTCGAAACCGTGGATGCGCACGCCCTGCGCTTCCAGGTGGCGCGCCACCGCCCGGTCCCGGTTCAGTTCGTTGAGCGGGTACTCCCGGTTGCAGAACACCTCGGTGACGCCCTGCTCGGCCACGAAGTTTTCCAGGGCGGTGACGCTGCCGTCGAAATCGCCGCCGTCGAGCACATGCAGATCCACGCCCCGCGCCGCCAGGGACTCGCCCAGCTCCAGCAGGCTGTGCAGCATGAACCAGCGGCGCGCCGGCGCCACGCCGTGGGCGTCCCACTGGTCCGGGCACAGAATGTGCAGCGCCGTGACCGCGTCGCCGCCGGCCAGCGCTTGCGTCAGCGGGGTGTGCCCGTGACAGCGCAGATCATTTCGAAACCAGACCAGTCGCACCCTGTTCTCCTTGCTGTTGAGTGATTGATTCGGCGTCGTCCATTCGCTTCGCCACCGCCTGATAGTCGCCCGGCTCACACGGCAGCCAGGCCGGCGTCGGCGGGTCCCCGGCCAGGGCCGGGCCCGCGCAAAGAAAGGCGCCTTCGGGCTGTTGCTCCGGCCACAGCTGACCGATCTGCCGGCGGGCCGGGCGCTCGCCGAGCATCCACACCACGCCGGTCAGACGCGGCTCCGCCAGCCAGGGGGTCAGCGCCGGCCAGGCCACCGGCGTTTCCAGACACCACACCGGCCGGTCCGCCACCGCCGCCTGGATCAGCGCCGGCAGCGGGTCGCCCACCGCCATCACCAGCCAGGCCCGCTCGCGTCGGCCCGGCGCCCGGGCCAGCAACCGCCCGGCCAGCTTTTGCCGCAGAAAACTGTCCAGCAGCGCCTGCGACGCGCCGTGGCCCGGCAGCGCGCGCAGATGATCGCGCAACGGGTCGCAAAATCCCGTGACCACCCGGCCCAGCGGATAGTCCGCGGTGAGCCGCTGGAACAACTGCTCCAGCCGGCGCAGGTTGTGCCCTTCCAGCGCCTGCAGGGCGTCTTCCATGGCGTCCCGCCAGGGGCCGGCCACCGCGGTCACCGGGCTGCCGCCCTGCTCCAGCACCGGGCGCACCTGGCTGATCGGCAGACCCCGGTCCAGCCAGGAAAGAATCTGCTCGATCACCGCCAGATCCTGGTCGCTGTAGCGGCGGTGGCCGCGCTCGGTGCGCGCCGGGCGGATCAGCCCGTAACGGCGTTCCCAGGCGCGCAGCGTCACCGGGTGCACGCCGCTTTGCCGGCTCACCGCCTGGATGCTGTAACCGTCGTCGAAAGCTTTCATGGCTGTCTCATACCCGGTTGCGCAGCCCCAGCGCGTCCGGGTAGGGACGCAGGTACTGCTGGGTGGCCAGGTAGGGCTGCTCCACCTTGCTCTGGGCGGCGCGCAGCATGGTCATCGGCACCACCAGCGGCACCTCGCCGCGCAAGTAGGCGTCGATCTGTTCGTGGATCGCGGCGCGGTCCTGCTCGCCCAGCTCGTCGCGCAGAAAGCCCATCAAATGCAGCATGGTGTTGACGTGGGCGCCCGGCGAGATGCGCTTGGCCATGGCCGGCATAAAGGCGTGGATATAGTCGTCGGCGATGTCCGCCAACGGTCGCTTCTTAAGGTCGGCGAGCAGCGGCCCCAGGCGCCGATAGGTGGCCTGGCAATGGGCCAGAAGCTGGAATTTATGGCGGCTGTGGAAGTCGATCAATCCCTTGGCGGTCAGGCCGCCCTCGCGCTCGTTCAACCGGCGCCAGTCGTCGTAGACGAACACCCGCTCGACGAAGTTTTCGCGCAGGCGGTCGTCGTTGAGACGGCCCTCCTCTTCCACTGGCATCAACGGGAAACGGTCCATCAATGCCGCCGCGAACAGGCCGCTGGCATCACGCCGGGCCACCTCGCCGTCCTCGCGGTAAACGCGGATGCGCTCCATGCCGCAGCTCGGCGACTTGGCCATCAGCACGAAGCCGCGCAGATCCCCCAGCCGCTCCACGGTGTCGGTGACGAAGCCATCCATCAGGGCGGTAAAATCCCGGTCGCCACGGGTCGCCTTGAGACGCACGCCGTCGTCGGTATCCACCAAGTGCATGGCCGGCCGCGGCGTGGACAGGCCGGCGCCCATTTCCGGGCACAGGGAGCGGAACCGGAAATAGCGCGCCAGCACCCCGGTGCAATAGCGGGAATGCTTATGGCCGCCGTCGTGGCGCACCTCGCGGCCCATCAGGCAGGCACTGATGCCCACCGGAATCCGCTGATCGTCGCTGTCTGAATGCCGCCCCATGGTTGCCTCCGTCCGGTGCGCTTGAAGCTGTACAAACCGTTATAGTTGTACAAGTCTCGGGCGTCACCCATGAAGGCTTTGTGAAGCAGGTCTCAAGGTGAAACGATGAAGGCGGGAAAGCAGGGACATTTAAAGCTGTTTTACACACGGCGGCGCGGGATCGTGGCACAGTGAATTCGCGTTGCTGGCCACGGACGGTCAACGTCTCCCCCAGGACGTCACGCAACGCGCATCCCCCCTTCCTTCAGGCATTTGAAGGAACCCCAGGCCGCCTCCCCCCAGGCGGCCTTTTTTATGCCCGCGGCATTCAGAAAGGTTGGCTCTTTAGGTGTTCGGTGCTCCGTATCGGAGACGCGGTGCAATGGTGGTGCCTTCCGGGATCGCTCAAGCCGTCCATGGCCGCTCTCATTTGGCCATCCATGGCCAAATAGGTCCCTCCAGGCACCACCATTGCCCCGCTCACTCTGCAGCGGAACCGCCACGGGTCAGCTCCACCCTTTCAGAGAAAGGCGCCCGGACCTTTGAATTTTCCAAGGAGCGCCCCCGATTCGAAGTCCCACACCATAGAACACCAGCGTTACTAAAACTCCGCCAACAAGGACACCGCCGACGCTTTGAAGAGCAGCACCACCCGGCTGCCTGCCCGCAATCCGAGGCGGGCCTGGCTGCGCGCGGTAATGCGCGCCTGGATCGACTGCCGCTCGCAGAGGCACTCCACCAGCACCCCGGAGTCCTGCGCCGTGAGAGCGGTGATGCGCGCGGGAAGTTGATTCATAAGGCTGACGCCGTCGAGTTCGGCGGCGCCCAGGGCCACGTCGTCGGCGTGCACCAGCAGACGTACCGGCGTGCCCGCCGGCGGCAAACGCGGGGTGCGCACCCAGAGGGTGCGCTCGCCGAGGGCCACCGGCAGCAGGCCGGCTTCCGCCTCGGCGGGCAGCGCCTCGCCCAGCAACACCGAGCACGGCGACGCCTGCCCCTGGTAGCGGCGCAGGCCCGGCTGCAGCGCGCCGCAGTAGGTGACGCCGCCGGGCTCGAGAATCGCCACCTGATCGCAGAGCCGGACGATGTCCTCGATCTGGTGGGCTACCAGCACCACGTCGCAGCCCAGGCGCCGGGTGAGCGCCTGCAGCTTGGGATAGAGGCGGTGCCGGCTGTCGTCGTCGAGCGCGGAAAACGGCTCATCCAGCAGCAGCAGGCGTGGCCGGCGCAGTAACGCCAGCGCCAGCGACACCCGGCGGCGCTGGCCGCCGCTTAACTGCGGGGGACAGAGAGGGCGCAAACCGTCGATGTCGAGATCCCGGATCAGCTCGCCGGTCAGGTCACCGGTTTGATGGTGGCGCGCCACCCGCCGCAGGTGCCGGGCCACGGTCCAGTGATCAATCAGCGCCGGGGTTTGCGACACCAGCGACACCCGGCGGGCCAGCGCCGCCGGCGTCACCGCCCGGTCTTCGACACGCAAACGGTGAGCCGCCGGGTTGAGGCCGGCCAGCGCCCGCAGCAGCGTGCTCTTGCCCACCCCGGAGTGCCCCAGCAGGCCGAGCCATCCGCTTTGCGCCCGCACCCGGGCGCGCAGGGCCACCGGCGCCGCGAGGGCGACATCAAAATCGATCATGGCGGCGGCCGCTCCATTGCGACAGCAACACCGTGGCCACGGCGATCGCCATCATGGTCAGCGCCAGCCGGTTGGCGGCCTGGTAGTTCATTTGCTCGACATGCTCAAACAAGGCCACCGACAGCACCCGGGTTTCGCCGGGAATATTGCCGCCGATCATCAGCACCACGCCGAACTCACCCAGGGTGTGGGCGAAGCAGAGCAAGGCGGCGCTCACCAGCGCCGGCCGGATACCGGGGATAACGATAAACAGAAACCGGTACCAGCCCGGGAAGCCGAGCACCCTGCCCGCTTCATCCAGGGCCGGGCCGCTTTGCTGCAAGGCCGCTTCCAGGGGACGAAACGCGAACGGCAGGCTGTAGATCAGAGAGCCGATCAGAATGCCGGTAAAGCTGAACGCCAGTTGCTGGTCGAACAGGCGCGCCAGCAAGGAGCCGGGCGGATGCGCCGGGGAAAACGCCACCAGCAGGTAGTAGCCGAGCACGGTAGGCGGCAACACCAGCGGCAGCATCACCAGGGATTGGATCAGGCTCCGCCCGCGCGAGTCGCGGCGCACCAGCAACCAGGCCAGCGGCAGGCACACAGCCACCAGAATAACGGTAGTGGTGGCGGCCAGTTTGACCGTCAGCAACAGGGCCTGGGCGTCACCGCTAGCGAGCCAGGGCATCGGTGCCTCCTGGTAAGGCGTAGCCGGCGGCGCGAATCAGCCGGCCCGCCCGCTCGGAGAACAGAAACGCCATAAAGGCTTCGGCCAGCGGATCGCCGGGGTTCACCACCACGCCCTGCTGCACCAGCGGCCGGTGCCAGTCGGCGGGCAGCACACGGTATTCACCCCGCCGCGCTTGAATCAGGCTCAGCGCCACCAGCCCCAGGTCGGCGTTGCCGCCGTCCACCAACTGGGTGGCTTGGCTGACATTGGCGGCGACCACGATTCGCCAGCGCGGCGCCGGCCGCGCGTCGCGGTAGCGGGCGATGGCCGCTTCGGCGGCGCGGCCGTAGGGCGCGGTGGCCGGGTTGGCGATGGCCAGGGTGTATTGGCGCTCGCCGTTCAAACCCAGACCACGTGGGTCCCAGATCGCCAGCCGCCCCAGCGCGTAGGTGCGCGGCACGCTACTGCCGTTGTTCCGGTGCAGCGCCGCCGGGTAGGCGCTGTCGGCGGACAGGAACAGCTGGTATGGGGCGCCGTGGCGAATCTGCTGGTAAAGGTGGCCGGACGCGCCGCTGATCAAATCCAGCGCCACCTGGGGATGATCTTCGTTGAACAGAACGGCCAGCTTTTTCAGGGTGGGATAGAAATTGCTGGCGCAGGCAATGCGTAATTCGCCCTCTTCCCGCGCCTCAACCGGGGGCGCGAGACAGAACGCCACCAACATTAGCAGCCCGACTGCTTGCCGGCCGATTCGCTTCCCGGCGCGGCTCATCTCACAGCGCCACGGCGTCAGCGTACCAGCGCCCGGCGGCGCGGACGTCGTCGGCAGCGGCATCAAGCCAGCGGGCGCCGTCGGGGCAATGCTCTTTTTTCCAGAACGGCGCCCGGGTTTTGAGCTGGTCGATCAGGAAATGGGCCGCCTGAAACGCTTCGGCGCGGTGGCGGGTGGCCACCGCCACGAACACGATCTGCTCGCCGGCGGCGAGCCGGCCGACCCGGTGCAGCAGACGCACCGCGCGGCAATCCCAGCGGCGCCGCGCCTCGTCCACGAAGCCCTGCAACTGGCGCTCGCACATGCCGGGGTAATGCTCCAGCTCCAGCGCCTGCACGGCGCCGTCGCCGCCGCGCACCCGGCCGACGAAGAACACCACCGCGCCGGCCTCTCCGGCCTGCTCGCAAAGCCGCCGGTACTGGTCGCCCACATCGAAGTCGTGTTGCTGCACCGAGATCATCTAGCCTCCGGTCACCGGGGGAAAGAACGCCACTTCGTCGCCGTCGCGCACTGGCGTCTGGCCGTTCGCCATTTCCTGATTCACCGCGCTCAGCAAGCGGCCGTCCAGGTGCACCGCCCAGTGCGGGTATTGGTGAATCAGATGCCGGCGCAGCGCCGCCACCGACAGCGGCGACGGCGGGCGCAGGTCGAGGAAGTCGCAGTCCAGCGCTTCCCGCAGGCGGGCGAAAAAGCGTATCCGGATCATGCCTGCGCCCCCCGGTGCCAGTCGCCGCCGGCGCCGCCGCTCTTGGTCTCCAGGCAGACCGTGTCGATCGACATGCCCCGGTCCACCGCCTTGCACATGTCGTAGAGCGTCAGGCCCGCCACCGACACGGCGGTGAGCGCTTCCATCTCCACCCCGGTGGGCGCGGTGGTTTTGCACTGGGCCTGGATATGGATGGTGCCGTTGTCGTGGTCCAGCTCGAACTCAACCGTGACACCGCTGAGCGGAATCTGGTGGCAGAGCGGGATCAGCTCCCAGCACTTCTTCGCCGCCTGGATCGCGGCGATACGCGCCACCGCCAGCACATCGCCTTTTTTCAGACCGTTGTCGCAGATCAGCGCCAGGGTGGCCGGCGCCGCCCGCACCCGGCCGCTGGCTCGGGCCACCCGGGCGCTGTCGGTCTTGGCGGACACATCCACCATGTGCGCGTGGCCGTTCTGGTCAGTGTGCGTCAGCGACATGGGCCGGCCCTCCGTTGTCGGTTTCGCGGCTGTCGCAGGCGCGGTCCGCGCCCTTCAGATGCGACACGAAATTGCACGGCCGGTGGGCGGCGTCCAGCTGCTCCACCAGGATGCGGTCCCAGGCCAGCCGACAGGCGTTGGTGCTGCCCGGCAGGCACACCACCAGGGTGCCGTTGGCCAGGCCGGCCACGCAGCGGGACTGCAGGGTGGAGGTGCCGATCTCCTCCAGCGAGAGCGCCCGGAACAGTTCGCCGAACCCCTCCACCGTTTTGTCGAACAGCACCCCCACCGCCTCCGGGGTGCTGTCGCGACCGCTGAAGCCGGTGCCACCGGTGACCAGCACCACCTGCACGGCCGGGTCGGCAATCCAGCGGGATACCTCGGCGCGGATCAGATAGATGTCATCCGCCACCAGACGCCGGTCGGCGCGGCGATGTCCGTGGTCAAGCAGCCGGGAACACAACAGATCCCCGGAGCTGTCCTCGGCCAGGGAACGGCTGTCGGATACCGTCAACACAGCGATGTCGAGGGGCCGGGCGCAACGCGACGTGGCCCGGGTGACGGGGGAAAGGGTCATAATCCGATCTCCTTGCAGGGGATGTCCGGAGAGGCGTCCAGGGCGGTCGCCCGGCGCCAGGCCTCCGGCGTATTGGTATTGAGAAAGGCGGCATCGTCACCGCCGTCCAGCGCCCGGGCACGAAGCGCGCGCAGAAACCCACCCAGCGCCAGATCACCGCGCCGCAGCCGTTGCGCCAGCCGGTCCGGCAGGGCCGGATCGCCGCTCAGATAGCAGGGCAAGAACGAGTGCCGGTAATAGCAGTGGCCATGATCGCGGCCGGCGTCGATCAGCCGGCGCAGCAACGCCACCGACAGCAGCGGCATGTCCACCGGCACCACCAGGTAACCGGCCGCCGGACGGCTTCGCAGCACCGCATGAATGCCGCCCAGCGGCCCACGGTCCGGATAAAGGTCGGCGATGCAGCCGGGGGCGGCACGGCTGGTCACCACCGCCTGGCAACCGGCCGCCCAGAGCCGCGCCCGCAGGTGGTCGAGCAGCGGCTGCCCGCGCCATTCCAGCAACGCCTTGTCACGGCCCATGCGCCGCGAGCCGCCGCCGGCCAGTACCACGCCGATCACACCGGGAGTGTCCTGCATGTCAGCCTCCGATCATGGCCAGGTGGCGGGTGGCGCCCGGGTCATGCCGATGCAGCCCGTGGCTGGCTTTCTTGCCCAGCACCAGGCGGTGCAAACGCCGCGATAACTGTTCCGGGGTGTCGTGTCGCAGAGCGTCGCGGAGCGAAATACCGCCCTGGGAGAACAGACACAGCTGCAGGTCGCCCAGGGACGACACGCGCAGCCGGTTGCAGTCGTCGCAGAAGCCTTGTTTATAGGGGCGGATCAGCCCCACCCGGCCGGCATGGCCGGGGTGGTCGAATTCCCGCGCCGGGCCGTCGTCCTCGCCACGGGCCCGGGGGCGCCAGCCGTTCGTGGCCAGCCAGTTTTCGAGAAGGTGGGCGGGGCGGTGCTGCTGGCGGAAAAACTCGCGGTTGTCGCCGGTTTCCATCAGTTCGATAAAGCGGGCGGTCACCGGACGGCGGCGCAGGTAGTCGGTGAACCGCGCCAGTTCGTCGCCGTTGTAGTGGCGCATCAACACCGCGTTGAGTTTCACCGGCATACCCAGTGCCAGGGCTTCATCCACCGCGTCGAGCACATCGCGCAGCCGGTCATGGCCGGTGATCATTTCGAACACCGCCGGCGTCAGGCTGTCGACGCTGAGGTTGATGCGGTCCAGGCCGGCTTTTTTCAGCGTCGCCAGCTTTGGCGCCAGCCGGTAGCCGTTGCTGGTCATCACCACCTCGCGGATCCCCGGCGTCTGTTTGCACAGTGCGATGATCTCCGGCAGGTCCTTGCGCAGGGTCGGCTCGCCGCCGGTGATGCGAATCTTGCGGGTGCCGCTGAGCGCGAAGGCGCGCACCAGGGTGCCGATCTCCTCCAGGCTGAGGGGCGTCGGCACGTTGTCGCCGCGTTGATAGCCACGCGGCAGGCAATACTCGCAGCGGTAGTTGCAGACCTCGGTGATGGAGAGGCGCAAATAGGTGAAGCGTCGGTTGAACTGATCGGTGAGCATGGTTTCTCTCCTGCCTTGGGGCCCGGTCAACCGGCCAGAATGTGTTTCAACTCGGGGATGCAGGAACCGCAGTTGGTCCCGCAACGGAGCGACTTACCCAACGCCTCGACGCTGCGGTCGCCGGCTTCGATGCGCGCGCGAATGGCCGGCTCGCCGACCTGGAAGCAGGCGCACACCACCGGCCCGCTTTCGGCGGCGCCGTCCGGCGCTTCGCCGCTGAGCAGCGCCCGCCGCTCCGTGTTTTCCAGCGCGTCCCGTTGCAGCATCTCGATCAGCCAGTCGCGGCCGGGCAAATCGCCTTTCGGGTGGATAAACAACGCGCCCATCAGCCGGCCATTGCGTACCGCCGCCTGGCGGAAATGGCCGATGTACGGGTCCTGCATGTCCAGCCAGTGCAGGTCGTCGGCGTCGCCGGGGCCGCTGATCAGGGCGGCCAGACGCCGGCGGGCGCGGTCCGGATCGTCGCGGCCGGCCAGTTCGAACAGGTGCCCCCGGGGCAAGGGGCTGTAGCTCCAGTAAAAACAGCGCGGATCGCCGCGCCGCTCGCGGGTGATCAAAAAGCCCTGCCAGCGCACCGCGCAGGGCGCCACGCGGACGCGGGACACTTTTGATTCCGGCTGGCCGGACAGCGGATCGGTGGTGGCCTGCACCAGGGCGCCCATGCGCGCGCGGGCGCTGAACGGGCTGCTCCAGTGCATCGGCACGAACAGCTCGCCGGGACGCTGGTCGGTAGTGACACGCGCGCGCATCACGATGGCGCCGTGGCGGTTTTCCACGTTGGCCAGTTGGCCGTCGCCGATACGATGGCGGCGCGCGTCCTCGGGGTGCAGGGCGACAAAGGGTTCGCCGATATGCTGAAGCAGGCGCCGCGCCTTACCGGTGCGCGTCATGGTGTGCCACTGGTCGCGGATACGGCCGGTGTTCATGATCATCTCACCGGGACCGGGCCGGCCTTCCGGTAGCCTGGCGGTGACCGCCACGAAGCGGGCGCGGCCGTCGTCGGTGGTGAAACGGCCGTCGCCGAACAGCCGCCGGCGCCCTTGCGGCCATTGCCGGTTCACCGGCCAGCGCACCGGCGCCATGGCGTCGTAGCCGGCCTGATCCAGCGTCGCCAGCCCGCTGATATCGAACGCCCGGCGACCGTCGTTTTCGAACCCGGACAGGGCCGCGTGTTCGGCGAACACCTGGGCCGGATGCCGCCAGCCGAACGCCTCGGCGTAACCGAGCCGCCGGCCCACCTGGGCCAGCGCCCACCAGTCCGAGCGCGCCTCGCCGGGCGCTTCCAGGAAGGGCCGCTGGCGGGAAATGCAGCGTTCGGAGTTGGTCACCGTGCCGTTCTTCTCGCCCCAGGTGCGCGCCGGCAGTTTGATGTCGGCGAGCCGCACCGTGTCGGTGTCGGCCATGCACTCCGACACCACCACGGTGGGGCAGCGGCGCAGGGCGTCGCGCACCCGATCCGCCTCGGGCAGGCTGACCACCGGATTGGTGGAAAGAATCCAGATAAATTTGATCCGCCCGGAGGCCACCGCCTGGAACAGCTCCACCGCCTTGAGGCCGGGCTCTCTGACCATGTTGGCGGCGTTCCAGAAGCGCTTTACCCGGTCCACGTCATCCGGCGCGAAATCCATGTGCGCGGCGAGCTGATTGGCCAGCCCGCCCACTTCGCGGCCGCCCATGGCGTTGGGCTGGCCGGTGATGGAAAACGGCGACGCCCCGGGTTTACCCACCCGGCCGGTGGCCAGGTGGCAGTTGATGATGGTGTTGCACTTGTCGGTGCCGGTGGCGCTTTGGTTAATGCCCTGGGAGTAGAACGTCACGGTGCGCGGGCGCCCGGCGAACCAGCGAAAGAAGGTCTCGATATCCGCTTCGGCCAGATCACAGCGTTGCGCCAGGTCCGACAGCGAACCGCTGTCCGCCTCGGCCCGGGCCAGGGCGTCCTCGAAGCCGCGGGTATGATCACGAATATAAGCCCGGTCCAGATGGCCGTGCCGGCCCAGCCAGGCCAGCAGGCCGTTGAACAGCAGGCCATCGGCGCCGGGCCGTAACGGCAGATGCAGATCGGCCAGATCACAGGTGGCGGTGCGGCGGGGATCGATCACCACCACTCTGGTGTCCGGGCGCGCTTTTTTCGCGGCGACCATGCGCTGGTACAGCACCGGATGGGTCCAGGCGGCGTTGGAGCCCACCAGCACCAGCAGCTCGGCGCTGTCCAGATCCTCATAGCAGCCGGGCACGCTGTCGCCGCCGAAGGCGCGCTTGTAGCCGGCCACCGCCGACGCCATGCAGAGCCGGCTGTTGGTGTCCATGTGGGCGCTGCCGACAAAGCCTTTCATCAGCTTATTGGCGACGTAATAGTCCTCGGTGAGCAGTTGCCCGGAGCCATAGCAGGCCACGCTGTCGGGGCCGTATTCCACCACGGTGTCGCGCAGCCGCCGCGTCACTTCATCCAGCGCGCTGTCCCAATCCACCACCGCGCCGTTCACTTCCGGGTACAGCAGCCGGTTGTGATGGTCGAGGGTTTCATGGAGCGAAGCGCCCTTTACACAAAGACGCCCCTGGTTGGCCGGGTGGTTCGCCATTCCGGTCACGCTGTCGCCGGCGCCGTTCACGGACACACCGCAACCCACGCCGCAGTACGGGCAGGTGGTGTCGGTGGTGTGAATGCGCTCGGCCATGGCTCAGGTACCGGTCCGGTTTAGCGCCGCCGGCAGCGGCCGCAGCAGCACCTTGTCACCGTCCAGCTTCACCTCCCAGACCGGCACCGAAACGTGGTCCTGCTCCAGGCAGGCACCGGTGAGCAGGCTGAAGTGCTGCTTATACAGCGGCGAGGCCACCACCAGCTCGCCGTTGACGTCGCCGACGATGCCCCGCGACAGCACGTTGGCGCCGCCGATCGGGTCGTGGTTGCCGATCGCGTAAAGCGGCGGCGACTGATCCGGCAGGTAGAACAACGCCACCTGCTCGCCGTTGATCAGCGCGGCCACGCCGCTGCCGGCCACCAGATCCTCCCGGGTACAAATATGTTGCCATTGCATGGTTGCTCTCCTTCCCTTCGCCGGTTGTTTCAGACGCTGACGGTTTCAATCAGATCGCTGCGCTCTTCCTCGGTGGCGGGCCGGGGCTGGCCCCGCTCGCGCACGAAGCGGATGTCCTGGTCGGGCGTCTCCGCATTGACGAAGCTGCGAAAGCGTTTGAGCTTTTGCGGGTCGTCGATGGTGGTGCGCCACTCGCACTGATAGCGCTCGCGGACCACTTCCATCTGCGCTTCGAGTTCGGCGGCGATGCCCAGGGTGTCGTCGATCACCACCTGGCGCAGGTAGTCCAGACCGCCTTCCAGGTTTTCCAGCCACACCGAAGTGCGCTGCAGGCGGTCGGCGGTGCGCACGTAGAACATCAGCACCCGGTCCACCAGCTGCACCAGTTGCTGATCCGAGAGATCGGTGGCGAACAGATCCGCGTGGCGCGGCCGCATGCCGCCGTTGCCGCACACATACAGGTTCCAGCCGTTCTCGGTGGCGATCACGCCGATGTCCTTGCTTTGCGCTTCGGCGCATTCGCGGGTGCAGCCGGACACCGCGAACTTGAGCTTGTGCGGCGAGCGCAGGCCCTTGTAGCGATGCTCCAGGAAGATCGCCATGCCGACGCTGTCCTGCACGCCGTACCGGCACCAGGTGGAGCCGACGCAGGATTTCACCGTGCGCACCGACTTGCCGTAGGCGTGGCCGGTCTCGAAGCCGGCGTCGATCAGTTCTTCCCAGATCAGCGGCAGCTGTTCCAGACGGGCGCCGAACAGATCGATGCGCTGGCCGCCGGTGATCTTGGTGTAGAGATCGTATTTGCTCGCCACCCGGCCCAGGGTCATCAGCTTTTCCGGGGTGATTTCACCGGCGGGCACACGCGGTACCACGGAGTAGGTGCCGTCCTTCTGCATGTTGGCGAGGAACACGTCGTTGGTGTCCTGCAGGCCCACGTGCTCGGGTTCGAGGATGTAGTCGTTATGGATGCTGGCGAGAATCGAGGCCACCGCCGGCTTGCAGATGTCGCAGCCGAGCCCTTTGCCGTGGGTGTCGCGCACTTCGCGGAAACTCTTCAGACCGCCCACCAGGATCAGGTGGTAGAGCTCCTGGCGAGAATATTCAAAGTGCTCGCAGAGGTGGTTGTTCACTTCCACGCCGCGCGCTTCCAGCCCGGCGTCGACCACGCTTTTCAACAGCGCGGCACAACCGCCGCAGCCGGTGGACGCCTTGGTGGCGTCCTTGATATCGCCCAGCGAGCAGCAGCCGCCGTCCAGCGCGTCGTTGATGGCGCCCTTGGAAACGTTGTGGCAGGAGCAGATGGTGGCGCCGTCCGGCAGCGCGTCGGCGCCCAGCGCCGGCGCCGCGTCACCGGCGGGCAGAATCAACGACGCCGGGTTGTCCGGCAGCGGAATGCCGTTAAGCATGTACTGCAGCAGGGTGTCGTAGGCGTCGCAGTCGCCCACCAGCATGGCGCCGAGCACGTACTTCTGGTCTTCGCTGACCACCAGCTTGCGGTAGACGCCGGCCACTTCGTCCTGGAAACGGTAACAGCGGGCGCCGGCGGTGCGCGCCTGGGCATCGCCCACCGAGCCCACGTCCACGCCCATCAGTTTCAGCTTGGTGCTCATGTCGGCGCCGGTGAAATCGCCGGCTTGGTTGTTGAGCACCGCGGCCACGGTGCGCGCCATGGTGTAGCCCGGCGCCACCAGCCCGAAGATCTGGTTGTTCCAGAGCGCGCATTCACCGATCGCGAAGATCGCCGGGTCCGAGGTGCGGCACTGGTTGTCCACCACGATGCCGCCGCGCTCGCCCAGCTCCAGACTGCTCTGGCGGCCCAGGCTGTCCTGCGGGCGGATGCCGGCGGAGAACACGATCATGTCGGTTTCCAGCGGCGCCTGGCCTTCGAAGTTCATGCGCAGGGTGTGCTGTTCGCCGGCGTCGATCAGCTCGGTTTTCATGCCGGTGTGGATGTGCACGCCGAGCGCTTCCACTTCCTTGCGCAGCAGGGCGCCGCCGGTTTCGTCCAGTTGCACCGGCATCAGTTGCGGCGCGAATTCCACCACATGGGTTTCCAGCCCCAGCAGCCGCAGCGCGTTGGCGGCTTCCAGCCCGAGCAGGCCGCCGCCCACCACCACGCCGCGTTTGGCGTTGCCGGCGCAGCGTTTGATCGCGTCCAGGTCGTCCACTGTGCGGTACACCAGGCAGTTCTCGTGGTCGTGGCCGGGGATCGGCGGCACGAACGGATAGGAACCGGTGGCCAGCACCAGGGCGTCGTAGTCTTGCCGGACACCGCCGGCGGTGATCACGGTTTTATGGTCCCGGTCGATCTCCACCACCTCGTCGTTCAGGTGCAGCGTCACCCGGTTGTCCCGGTACCACTGCGCCGGGGACAGACAGAGATCCTCCGGGGTCTGGTCGTCGAACAGCGCGGACAGATGCACCCGGTCGTAGGCGGGCCGGTTCTCGCCGGCGAACACATGGATGGTCCAGGGGCTGGCGTCGCCCTGCTCGACCAGGGTCTTCACCAGGTGGTGACCGACCATGCCGTTGCCGATGATCACCAGGTTGCCCGAGGTGGGAAGTACGGTGTTGTCGTCCGTCATAGCCTTGCCTCCTGTTAAGCGACATCGACCGAAATATCGGCCGGGGTTGATTCGTCGTCGTCACGGCTCGGGTCCGTGAGCAGCACGTCGCGCAACGCACTAACGTCGCGGTCGCTTTGATGGGTTTGGAAATACCACTGGCTGTGGCGCACATCGCCGACCAGCAGCACGCCGCGCAGGCGGCCGTCTTCAATAATCAGTTTTTTATAGACCCCGGCTTGCGGGTCGCTGAGCCACAGGGTCTGCTGGCCGGCCACCGACTCCACCTGCCCCATGCTGTGGATGTCGAGGCCGCTGACCTTGAGGCGGGTGACCAGGGAAGGATCGCGATAGCGGGCGCGTTGGCCCTTGAGCATCCGGGCCAGCACGTCGGCCTGTTCCTGCACCGGCGCCACCAGGCCGTAGGTGTTGCCCTGGTATTCGCAGCATTCGCCCAGCGCGTGCACGTGCGGGTCGGACGTACGCAGGGCGCTGTCGACGCGCACGCCGGCGCCACACTCCAGGCCGGCGGTTTGCGCCAGTTCCCGGTTGGGGGTGATGCCGGTGGCGAACACCACCAGATCGGCGGGCAGCGTTCGCGGCGCCCCGCCCTCTTCCACTGCCACAGCGCTCACCGAGGTGTCGCCGAGAAGACGCTTGGGGTCGCAGCCGGTGCGCACCCGGATACCACGGGCGGCCAGAGCCGCTTCCAACAGGGACGACGCGCTAGCGTCGAGCTGCCGGTTCATCAGTACCGGGCGGCGGTGCACCAGGGTCACGTCGGCGCCCAGACGGCGCAGGCCGACGGCGGCTTCCACGCCCAGCAGGCCGGCGCCGACCACCACCGCGCGGACGCCGGGGCGCGCCCGGCTCCAGCCGCGCAGACGCTCCACGTCGTGCAGGGAACGGAAGCCGCTGACACCGTCCAGCTCCGCGACACCGGGCAGCGGCGGCATGGAAGAACGGGCGCCGGTGGCGATCACCAGGGTGTCGTAGTCGACCCGTTCACCGTCGTCGCAGTACAGGCAGCGGCGCTGCCGGTCGAGGCGCGCCACCCGTTTGCCCAGGCTCACCGTCACCCGGCGCGCCCGGTACCAGGCGTCATCACGCGGCGTGATGGCATCCAGGTCGGTCTCCTCGCCGAGCAAGGGCGACAGCATGATGCGGTTGTAGTGACGCACCGGTTCCTCGCCAAGCACACGCACCGACCAGCCATGGTCGGTGCCCAACCGGCTGATCAGGCTTTCCGTGGCCATGCCGTTGCCGACGATCACCAGCCGGCGCCGTGCCTCGGTGCGTTTCATGCGGGTGGCCCGAATCATCGCTGGCTCCCCTCAGGCCCGACGGCCGAGCCGGTCCACCAGGCCGGCCACCTTGCCCCGTGCCGGCGCCGCCTCGTCTTCGTCGACGGCCGGTTCGCGGGGGATCTCCACCACCTTGCGCTGCTTCTCGTAGAGGAAGCTGAGCACCTGCTGACGGAAGTGGTTGTAGTCGCTGTTCTCGGCCAGCGTGACGCGGTTGCGGGGGCGCGGCAGATCGATATTGAGCACCTCGCCGATGGTGGCGGCGGGGCCGTTGGTCATCATCACGATGCGGTCGGACAGCAATACCGCCTCGTCCACATCGTGGGTGATCATCACCACGGTGTTGTTCAGATCACGCTGAATCTCCATCAGCGAGTCCTGCATGTGCGCCCGGGTGAGTGCGTCCAGGGCGCCGAACGGCTCGTCCATCAGCAGCACCTTGGGGCGCATGGCCAGGGCGCGGGCGATACCGACACGCTGCTTCATGCCACCGGACAGTTCGTCCGGGCGTTTGTGCATGGCGTGCTCCATGTGCACCAGCTTCAGGTTCTGCTGAATCCAGTCGCGCATTTCCGCTTTGCTCATGCTGTCGCGGAACACCTGACGCACCGCCAGCTGCACGTTCTCGAAGGCGGTCAGCCAGGGCAGCAGCGAATGGTTCTGGAACACCACCGCCCGGTCCGGGCCCGGTTCGTTGACCTCCTTGCCGTCGAGGGCGACACCGCCTTCGGTGGCCTGAAGCAAACCGGCGAGAATGTTCAGCACCGTGGATTTGCCGCAGCCGGAGTGGCCGATCAGCGACACGAACTCGCCTTTTTTGATGCGCAGCGACAGCTCATCCAGGGCCCGGAACGGGCCTTCCGGGGTCGGGAAATCGATGCTGATCTTGGAGATGTCGAGATAATGGCTCATCACAGAATTCCTCTCTTAAAACCTGCCCGCAACGCGTTCAGCGCAGGTCCGCGGATTTGTCCCAGGACACCAGGCTCTGCACGGCCAGCATCAGACGGTCGAGCAGAAAGCCGATGGCGCCGATGGTGATCACCGCCACCATGATGCGGCTCAGCGAATCGGAGCTGCCGTTCTGAAACTGGTCCCAGACGAACTTGCCCAGGCCCGGGCTCTGCGCCAGCATTTCCGCCGCGATCAGCACCATCCAGGCGATCCCCAGGGAGGTGCGCAGGCCGGCGAACATCATCGGCATCGCCGACGGCAACACGATGGTGCGCACATGGGTGAGCCAGCCCAGCCGCAGCACCCGGCTGACGTTGTTGAGGTCGTTGTCGACGCCGGCCACGCCCACGGCGGTGTTGATCACCGTCGGCCACAGGCAGCACAGCATCACGGTGACCATGGAGGTAATGAACGACTTGGGGACCAGCGGGTCCTGGCTGACATAGACGGCGCTCACCACCATGGTGACCAACGGCAACCAGGCCAGCGGCGACACCGGCTTGAGCAGTTGAATCACCGGATTGAAGGCGCGGTACAAGGTGTGGCTGAGGCCGATCAGAATGCCCAGCGGAATCGCCAGCAGCGACGCCAGCACGAAGCCCGCCGTCACCGTCATCAGGCTGGTGAGGATCTGGTCGATAAAGGTGGCGCTGCCGGTGTAGGGAAAGATCCGCGGCTGATAGGACGGATCCACCGCCTGCCGCTGGGCGTTGCGCTCACGCTGACGCTCATAGAAGGCCTCCTCTTCGCGGCGCTCCGCGGCGTGCTCCTCGAGCAGCGCCCCACCCTGCTGCCACACGTCCAGGGGCCCGGGGAAGGCACCCAATGAGGTATTGATCTGCCCTGCCGCCACGGCCCACAACAGCAGGAAGGCGGCGATGCCGGCCAGCGGCACCAGCAGGGTTTTAGCCAGGGCGCGCAACTGCTCCGACGGCCGTTCGCCGCGCGCTAGCTTGATCCACGGTTGTAACCAGGTTTGCTGGCTGATCGAAATCATTTAATCACCCTCTTTTACCGGTGCGTTAAAGGCGCTGGTCGCCTTTCAGGCCGATGTCGAACTGCTTCAGGTAGGCGTTGGGCTCGCGGCCGTCGTAGGTCACGCCGTCGATGAACTCGGACTGCGGCGGCTTGAAGCCGTCCTCGCTGTCGAAGTCCGGGAAGTCCGAGGCTTTCATCTTTCCTTCCTGGATCAGCGCCCTGGCCGCCAGTGCGTAGACGTCCGGGCGGTACACGTCGCGGGCGGTCTCCATGTACCAGTCGTCGCTCTTCTGCTCGGCGATCTGGCCCCAGCGGCGCATCTGGGTGAGGTACCAGATGGCGTCGGAGTAGTAGGGATAGGTGGCGTTGTGGCGGAAGAAAACGTTGAAATCCGGGATCGGCCTTTCGTCGCCCTTCTCGTATTCGAAGGTGCCGGTCATGGAGTTGGCGATGACCGCTTCGTCGGCGCCCACGTATTCGCTTTTGGCGAGAATCTTCACCGCCTCGGGGCGGTTGGCGTTGTCGTTCTCGTCCAGCCACTTGGCCGCGCGGATCAACGCCTTGACCACACGGGCGTGGGTGTTGGGGTATTTCTCCGCCCAGGCTTCGCTGACGCCGAACACTTTTTCCGGATTGTTTTTCCAGATTTCGTAATCGGTGATCACCGGTACGCCCACGCCTTTGAACACCGCCTGCTGGTTCCAGGGTTCGCCGACGCAGTAGCCGTGGATAGTGCCGGCCTCCAGGGTGGCGGGCATCTGTGGCGGCGGCGTCACCGACAGCAGCGCTTCGGCCTGGAGCTGGCCGGAGGTATCGCCTTTATGGGGCGCGTAATAACCGGGATGGATGCCGCCGGCGGCGAGCCAGTAGCGCAGCTCGTAGTTGTGCGTGGAGACCGGGAACACCATGCCCATCTTGAAACGCTCACCGCGATCCCGGTACGCCTTCACCACCGGCTTCAGGGCACTGGCGCTGATCGGATGCACCGGCTTGCCGTCGCGGTGCTCGACGTTTTTCTTCATCTCCTCCCAAACCGAATTGGCGACGGTGATGCCGTTGCCGTTCAGGTCCATGCTGAAGGCGGTGATGATGTGCGCCTTGGTGCCGAAGCCGATGGTGGCGGCCAGCGGCTGACCGGCCAGCATGTGGGCGCCGTCGAGCTGGCCGTCGACCACGCCGTCGAGCAGCACCTTCCAGTTGGCCTGGGCCTCCAGCGACACATACAGCCCTTCGTCCTCGAAGTAGCCTTTTTCGTAGGCGATCGCCAACGGCGCCATATCGGTGAGCTTGATAAAGCCGAACGTCAGCTCCGGCTTTTCCGGCCAGCCCACCAGCGGCTTGTCCGCCGCCTTCGCGACACCCGCGAACACGGTCAGCACGAAGGCCGCCAGCACGGCCAGCCGCCGTGCAGCGCCGGGGCCCGGGCGGGGAGAGATCGAATCGGCGTTGTTCATGGTGCTGCTCCTTTACTATCAACGACGGCGTTCGGGGTCGGCGACGCAAAAAAAAAGCGCCCACCACTTTCCGTGGTGAGCGCCTTCGCTCAGATCAGTCGCATATTGTCCGGAGGGTCGGCACCGCCATTGGTTTCCGACCTGTTAGCGTTTATACATTCAACTTCCATGCCACATCGGCATCGGCGCTCAAAGGCCGCCATCGCGGGCCCCGGGCGGCGGCGGCGACGCCACGCCGTGCGCCAATCCGGTGATCAGGCACGGATCATGGCGCGGATTGGTGCAGAAAATTCATGGAACGCAGCTGCCACTCCTCACCGTCGATAAAGGTGTCCGCGCCCATGCCGATTTCCCCCTGGCTGGTCTCCAGGCGCCAGGGGCCGGCGTGGATGCCCTCGCCTTTCCAGTCCTGGCCCGGCAACGGGGTGTCGGCCAGCGCCCGGCGGTACAGATCCGGGCGGTAGCACGCCGCCGCCACGGCGGACAGATCCTGGTCGCCGGGCAGCCAGCCCCAGCGGGCCATCTGGTTGAGAAACCAGTAGCCGTGGGAGACCCAGGGGAAATTGGCCAGGTAGCGATGAAACACCAGCAGGTCC
The DNA here is from genome assembly GCA_017794945.1 of Alcanivorax sp. Classification (GTDB taxonomy): domain Bacteria; phylum Pseudomonadota; class Gammaproteobacteria; order Pseudomonadales; family Alcanivoracaceae; genus Alloalcanivorax. The sequence goes on along the minus strand of CP051239.1, from coordinate 2,678,207 downwards.
GGCTCCGGGGCGTCGCCGGAGTCCGGCCGGTAACCGGTGTGGCCCAGCAACGCCGGTGCCAGCGCGCGGCGGTCCACCGGCAAAAAGTCCGCCAGCAACGACACCGCCTGCTCGCGGTTACCGTCCAGCCACACGCCGGCCTGGTAGAGCGCGCGCAGCAGCGCATCCAGGGTATCCGGGTTGGTCCGCGCCCAGTCCGCGGTCACCCCCAGCACCTTGTTGGGTGCGTTCTGCCAGATGTCCCGGCCGGTGGCCACGCAGCAGCCGATACCGTCCGCCGTGGCCACCGCGTTCCAGGGTTCACCGGCGAAGAAACCGTGGATATGTCCGAGCCGCAGGTGGTCGACCATCTGGGACGGCGGCAGCACCACGGTGGTGACGTCACGGTCCGGGTCGATGCCGGCGCTGGCCAGCCAGTAGCGCAGCAACAGATTGTGGCTGGAATACGGAAACACCACCGCCAGAACCAGCGGCGGCTGCTTTTCCAGTTTCCGCTGCTCGATCAGTTGTTTAAGACTGGCGGGGCCCGGGCGGCCGCGCGTGGTGCTCTCAAGCTCCCGGTACAGGGACGCGGACAAGGTCATGCCGTTGCCGCCCAGGTTCAGCGAATACGGCGCGATCAAGGGTTTATTCAGGCCGCCCAGCCCCAGCGTCGAGGCCATCACCATGGGCGCCAGCATGTGCGCGCCGTCGAACTGACCGACGATCACCTTGTCGCGGATATTGGCCCAGGACACCTCTTCCTGCAGGGTCACGTCCAGGCCCTGGTCCCGGAAAAAGCCCAGCTGAGCGGCGGCCAGCAGCGGCAGGCTGTCGGTGAGCGGCATATAGCCCAGGGTGAGATCGGTCTTCATTGATCACGGGTCCTCTGCGATTTCGGCGCCAGCAGCCCCAGCACAGACACAATGTCGTTGGCCACGTCCACCAGCTTCTGGCTGCGGTCCATGGCCAGCTTGCGCATGGCGTGGTAGGCCTCGTCCTCGTCCATCTGGCGGTGCTGGATCAGCAGCGCCTTGGCTTTGTCGATCACCTGCCGGTCGGCGAGCCGGGTGCGGGTTTGTTGCAGCTCATTGCGCAGCGCCTGGAATTCACGGAAGCGGGCCACCGCCACGTCGACGATGGAACGCACCCGCTCCGGATTAAGGCCGTCCACCACGTAAGCGCTGACCCCGGCGCGGATGGCGCGGTCGATGGTATTGCTGTCGCCCTGCTCGGCGAACATGATCACCGGCTTGGGAAGATGCTGGTTGAGCACCGTCATGTGCTCGAGCATGTCCCGGTCCGGCGACTCGATATCCACGATCACCACATCCGGCTGATGCTCGGCCACCTGTTTCATCAGGCCCTGGGCACTGGCCATGCGGCAGATCACCTGGAAACCGCAGTCGGTGAGCGCCTGCTCGAGCATGGCCGCCCGGGCCGGGGTATCGTCGACCAGCATCACGCGGGTGTGTTGCGGCTGCTCACTCACGGCCAGGCTCACTCACGGCTACATCAACCAGCGGTCGAAAGGCAGAACGGACACGGTATCGCCGGCGGCCACATCACCGCGCTCCGCCTCCAGGCGGATAAAGGCGTTGGCCCGGGTCACCGACGACAACACCCCGGAGCCCTGCGAGCCGGTGGTCGCCACCCGGTGGCCGCCGTCGCCGTCGCAATACAGCACGGCGCGTTGAAAATCGGCGCGCCCGGGCTTCTTGCGCAACGGCGCGGCGGCCCGCGCTGGCACCAGCAACGGTGACTCCTCGGAGCGCTCACCGGCCAGATGGCGGAGGGCCGGCAGCGCCAGCTGATGAAAGGTCACGGTGGCGGACACCGGGTTGCCCGGCAGGCCCAGGAACAGCGCGTCGCCCAGGGTCCCGAAAGTGAACGGCTTGCCCGGCTTCATCGCCACCTTATAGGCGTCCACCCGGCCGATGCGGTCCAGCACCCGGCGGGTGTGGTCCGCCTCGCCCACCGACACGCCGCCGCTGGCGATGATCACATCATGGTCCCGCGCCGCGCTCTCCAGTACGGCCCGCAAGCGCTCCGGCGTATCCGCGCAAATCCCCAGATCGGTGATCGCCACGTCCAGCCGGCGCAGCATGGCGGTGAGCAGATAACGGTTGCTGTCGTAAATCTGCCCTTCGGCGAGCGGCTCGCCGGGCTCGCGCAATTCCGAACCGGTGGACAGCAACGCCACCCGCGGCCGGCGCAGCACCTGGACGGCGCTCAGTCCCAGCGACGCCAGCAACCCCAGGTCCGCCGGCCGCAGCCGGCGCCCGGCGTCCAGCAGCCTAGCGCCCACGGCGATGTCCTCACCGGCGCGGCGGATGTTCTCGCCGGGGCGCGGCGCACGCGCCAAGCGCACCCTGGTGGTGCGGCCCTGCCCTGTTACTTCGCACTCCTCCTGCATGATCACCGCGTCGCACCCGGCCGGCACCAGAGCACCGGTCATAATGCGTACGCACTGCCCCGCCGGCAGCGCCGCCTTGAAGGGCGCCCCCGCCGTGGCGGTACCCGCCAGCGCCAGTCCGCCTTCCACCGGCCAGTCGGCGGCGCGCAGCGCGTAGCCGTCCATGGCGCTATTGTCGGCCGGCGGCACCGCGCGGGCGGCAAACAGGTCTTCGGCGAGAATCCGGTCCAGCCCGTCCCGCAGCGGCACCGTCTCGGTCTCCGTCACGGAGCGAACGGCGGCAAGCAGACGGTCGCGGGCCTCTTCAAGACTGAGCATAGGGTCGCCGGTTGTTCAGGGAGATAACCGGACTTATGCATCAAGCATGCCACCGATTGGTGCGCGCGAAGCGGCGGCACCATGGCGGGGCAGCGGGCAGGTGATGGCGGGCTTGTGGGAGCGAGACCTGTGGGAGCGCCCTTGTGGGAGCGGGCCATGCCCGCGAAAGGGAGCGAAGCTCCCGGCAGGATCCCAGAGACCTGGGTTCTTCAGGTGTCCGGCGCTCCGTATCGGAGACGCGGTGCAGCGGGAACCGCCACGGGTCAGAAACACCGTCAGGACCTTTGAGAAAGGTTAAGCGATAACGATGACCCGTGGCGGTAGACGTTACCCACTGAGCGGGTCTGTGTTCTGCCCTCCCGGGACCCTGGAGAACAGGACGTTCGACAGGGAGCGTACAGGGACGTATTCACAGCGTTCCCGGGAGGGCAGAACACAGACCCGCGTCCCCGCTGGAGGGGGCGCCACTTCCCGCTAAAGTATGATGAACCAAAAAAGGGGCTGCCTTTTGGCAGCCCCTTTTCGGAATAGTGGTGGGTCGTGCTGGATTCGAACCAGCGACCAATTGGTTAAAAGCCAACTGCTCTACCAACTGAGCTAACGACCCGCCGAATGAGGCGCAAATAATACGGATTTATTTCGCCATGACAAGGCCTGAGGGCCATTTTTTTCGTTAAGGCTGGTAGATCGTGGGATCTTTGATCAAAGCCTGTTCAAAGCCCTCGCGGCGCAGCCGGCAGCTGTCGCAGCGGCCGCAGGCGCGGCCTTCGGCGTCGGCCTGGTAGCAGGACACGGTGAGGCTGTAGTCCAGCCCCAGTTCGGTGCCCCGGCGGATAATCTCCGCCTTGGAGAGCGCCATCAGCGGCGTGCTGATGCGCACCGGGTGCCCTTCCACGCCGGCCTTGGTGGCGAGCCCGGCGAGGTGCTGGAAGGCGTCGATGAATTCCGGGCGGCAGTCCGGGTAGCCGGAGTAGTCCACGGCGTTGACGCCGATAAAGATGGCGTCGGCGCCGACCACTTCCGCCAGGCCCAGGGCCAGGGACAGGAAGACCGTGTTGCGGGCCGGCACATAGGTAACCGGGATGCCCTCGCCGCCGTTTTCGGGCACGTCGATGGCGTGGTCGGTGAGCGCGGAGCCGCCGATGCCGCCCATGCCCAGCTCGATCACCCGGTGTGATTCGGCGCCCAGGGCGGCGGAGACGCGCTCCGCCGCCTGCAGCTCGGAGCGGGTGCGCTGGCCGTAGTCGAAGGCGATGGTGTGGCACCGGAACCCTTCGGCGCGGGCCATCGCCAGGCAGGTGGCGGAATCGAGTCCGCCGGAGAGCAGTACCACCGCGGTTTCCATCGTGTCTCCTGTTACCTCGGGTTGATCGGAGGGCGGTTCAACGCCCACGGGCGTCGTTCCAGAGCAGTTTGTGCAGTTGCAGCTGGAAGCGCACCGGCAGACGGTCGGCGAGAATCCAGTCGGCCAGTTCGCCGGGGGGCAGCTGCCCGTGCACCGGTGAGAACAGCACCTCGGAGACCCGCGCCGTCAGGTTGTGCTGGTCCAGCATAAAGCGGGCCCAGTCGTAGTCGCGGCGGTCGGCGAGCACGAACTTCACCTGGTGGTGCGGGCGCAGATGGGGGATGTTCTCCAGCCGGTTGTTGTGCTGTTCGCCGGAGCCCGGCGCCTTGAGGTCCATGACCACCGAGACGCGCTCGTCGACGCCGGCGATGTCCATGGCGCCGCCGGTTTCCAGGCTGACCTGGTAGCCGCGATCACACAGTTCGGTGAGCAGCGGCAGGCAGTTGGGCTGGGCCAGCGGTTCACCGCCGGTGACGGTGACATAGCGCGCGGAGAAGGCGTCCACCTGCTCGAGGATCGCGTCCAGGGACCACTTTTCGCCGCCCTGGAAGGCGTACTCGGTGTCACACCAGACACAGCGCTGCGGGCAGCCGGTGAGGCGTACGAATACGGTGGGCAGGCCCACGCTGCGGGACTCCCCCTGTAGGGAATGGAAGATTTCGGTGATGCGCAGTTCCACGGTGGACGCTCTAAACGCTGGGCGGCTCAAGATGGCGCGGATTCTAACACCTCGCCGGCGCCTTGTGGGAGCGGGCCCTGCCCGCGAAAGGGCGGCCTGAGCCGCCCGGCGGGATGCCAGAGGCGCTGTTTGTGCCACTTTATTAGAGAAGTTTCTGGGATCCTGCCGGCCGACAAGTCGGCCTTTCGCGGGCGGGGCCCGCTCCCACAAGCAGGCTCCTAGAATCAGTCGCCGTTGAGTTGCTTGAGCATGTTCTTGGCCATTTCCGCCTCGGAGGCGTCGGGGAACTGCTTGATCAGCTTGTGCAGGGAAACTTCCGCTTCGCTGGTGTTGCCGGCCTGGGCCTGCAGGCTGGCGAGCTTGTAAAGACTGGTGGGGGCGCGGCTGTGATTCGGGTAGTCGTCCACCACGGTCTGGAATTGCTTGCGGGCTTTGTCCCGCTGCGGGGTTTTCTGATTGGTGTAGACCTCGCCCAGCCAGAAGTGGGCGTGGGCCCGGAACTGCCCCTGTGGGAAGTCCTTAAGGTAGTCCTCGAAGGCGGTGGCCGCGGCGTCGAAATCGCGCTCAAGCAGCTTGCCGCGGGCGGCGGAATAGGCCTCGCGGTCCGCTTCGGGGTCGGCGGGCGTATCGCTCTTGCCGCCGTCGTCGCCGGCCTCGGCGTCGGTCTTGGGGGCGCTGTTCACCTGTTCGACCAGCGCGTTAATCCGGGTGTCCAGGTCCAGGTAGCGTTCGCGCTCCGCGCCTTTGAGCTGATTCAGCTCATGGCGAAGCTCTTCCACCTGACCCTGTAAATTCTGAACTTGCTTCTGATACTGCTCCATTTCCTGCATCAGCAGGTAGAGGCCCTCCTCGCCGCCACCGTTGCCGGTGGCGGACGACGGGGCCCGGCCGCCGCCGGAGCCTCGCTCCTCGACGGCCAGGGGGCCGGTGCTCTGTGCCTGGGCACCGAGCACCGGCCCGCCAAGCAGGATAGCCAGTAATAAGCGCTTGATTACCTGCTTGGACCGCATGGCTTACGGACGGCCGGCGGTGTAGTTAAGCACTACGCGACGGTTTTTCGCCCAGTCCATTTCGCTGTGGCCGAATGCCGCCGGCTTCTCTTCACCGTAGGCAACCACTTCCACCTGGGAAGAGCTCACGCCCTGCACGCGCAGGAACTTCTGGACCGCTTCGGAACGACGCTCGGACAGAGCCACGTTGTACTCACGGGTGCCACGCTCGTCGGCGTGACCTTCCAGACGCACCTTGGCATTCGGGTTGTCTTTCAGGTAGCTGGCGTGGGCGCGCAGGGTTTCGAAGGCGGCCGCCGGCACGGTGTTGCTGTCAAAAGCGAAGTAAATCACTTTGGTGTCGGTGGTGCCGTCGTAGTTGGACGGGTGGTTGTGGAAGTTGTCCGCGGTCACCGGAATGTTGCTGGTGTCCGGCTTGGACGGCGCGGGACGCTCGACGGGCTCAGCCGGGCTGCTCTGGCTGTCGGTCGGTTGAGTATCGGTCGCGGAGGTGTCCTCCTCGGTGGGAGTACTGGAACACGCGGCCAGCAAGCCAGCCAGAAGCACGGCGAAAAGCGGGTTGATGAATGAACGCATACTAAAACTCCTATTGATGTCCTGTATTGGAACTCTGAGATCCGTTCAGAGGAACGGCGACCAGGCCGGTTCCCTGACTTCCCCTTCCTTCGATGGAAGCTCTACTTTCACTCTCCCATCGATGGAGACGGCTTGCAGGACCCCTGTACCCCTGTGTTGCGTCCCGTAAATTATCATACTTCCATTGGGTGCAACACTGGGCGATTCGTCCATATTGGTCTGTGTCACAATATCGAACGTCCCGCGTTGGAGGTCCTGCACACCGACGTTGAAGCTGCCGTTACGCCGGTGTACATAAACGAGATAGCGACCGTCCGGAGTGACCTCCGGGCGGGCGTTGTAGGCGCCTTCGAACGACACCCGGCGCACCGATTTGTCGTCCACGTTAAGCTGGTAGATCTGCGGCCCGCCGGAGCGGCTGGAAGTGAACACCACATGGTCACCGTCGGGCATCCAGCGCGGCTCGGTGTCGATGCCGTAATGATCGGTCAGCTGCTCCAGATCGCCGTTATTCAGGTTGAGGCTGTAAATATCCGGATTGCCGCCCTTGGACAGCGTCAGCGCCAGCTTCTGGCCGTCCGGCGACCAGGCCGGCGCGCCGTTGATGCCCTTGAACTGGGCCACCACCCGCCGCTCGGCGCTGCCCAGGTCGTGCACATAGATCTTGGGCAGCCCGTTCTGCTCGAAGGAAACATAAGCAATCTTGGTGCCATCCGGCGACCAGGACGGGCTCATGATCGGCTCGCGGCTGCGCAGAATGGTCTTCACCCGGGCGCCGTCGGCGTCCGCGTACTGCAGCTGGTAGGGCCGTTCGGCGCCACGGTTGTGGGTCACGTAGAGAATCTTGGTGGAGAACGCGCCGGGAATGCCGGTGAGCTGCTCGTAGATGCGGTCGGAAATGGCGTGCGCCACATCACGCAGCTGTGATTCCGGCGGACGATAGGTCTCGGACAACAACTCCTTGCCACGGGCCACGTCGTGCAGGGAATACCCCACTTCGTAGGCGCCGGTGCCGGTGGGCTTGATGGTGCCGATCACCACGTACTCCTGATTGAGCACCCGGAAATCCCGGTAGGACAGGCCTTCCTTGCTGGTCGGCCGGCTCAGCATGTCCTTGGGCGACAGGGTTTTGAACTGGCCGCTGCGGTGCAGGTCGGCGCGCACGATATCGGAGACGTTCTCCGGCACGTCGCCGGCGCCGGCGAACGGCACCACCGAGATCGGCACCGCGTCCGTGCGGCCTTCGGTGATCTGAATCAGCAGCTCGGCGCGGGCGTTGACCGCCAGCAGCGAGAGCATCGCAACGATGAGGGGAAAGGCTAAAACTCGCATCATTTTACATCCGTGGGGCTGAATACGATTGGAAAACTCCGGAAAGTCTCGAATAACTTGCCCTCTGGCACCGGCAACGGGCTGGCCAACTCGACCGCTTTGACCACCGACTCGTCAAAATCCGGATAGCCGCTCGACTTGTCCACCTCGATACCGACCACTTCACCACCCGGAATTACTCGAACACGCAAACGCACGCTGACATCATCCCGATTCCGATAATTACCAGGTATCCGCCATCTCTGTTGAATAGCGCTTTTAACGGCATCAGCGTAACTCGCCGTCTCTTCCTGAACGTCGCTGTCGGCGGGGCCGCTGCCGGGTGTCTCGGCGACTTTTTCACGCTCCTTGCGCGCCATCTCCAGCTCTTCCTCGGCCATCAACTCTTCCAGGCTCTGCTGCTCGAATTCCGGCGCCGGCTCTTTTTTCGGTTCCGGCTTGGGCGCGGGCTTCGGTTCGGGTTTGGGCTCCGGTTTCGGCTCGGGCTTCGGCTTGGGTTCGGGTTTTGGCTCAGGCTTGGGCTTGGGCTCGGGTTTTGGTTCGGGCTTGGGCTCAGGCTTGGGCTTCGGTTTAGGCTCAGGTTTCGGTTCGGGCTTCGGCTCCGGCTTGGGCTCCGGCTTCGGCGCCTTCTCCTGGGCCTGCTTCTGATCCTTCTCCTCGCGGGCCGGCGCGGTATTGGCCTCCGGCGCGCGGCGAGTCTCTTCCATCACCGTGGCCATAACGTGGGGCGGAATTTCCGGCGGCCGCCGCAGCTCGGGCTCCGAGGACCAGGTGAACACCATCAATCCCAGCACCAGCAGATGCAGAAACGCGGAAAACCCGACCGCAACGCCACGATCGCTCATGAACGCCCCGGCGGCTCCGTGACCAGCCCCAGGTTGGTGACGCCGGCCTGCTGCAGTTCGGACATCAGGACCACCACTTTGCCGTAGGGCACGTTCTGGTCACCTTCCACCAGGAACAGGGTCTCCGGTTTTTGTTTCCGGATCGTGAGCACATGGCCTTTCACCGTTTCCAGGCTCGCCGACGACTGGCCGTCGCCGCCCACGTTAATGTAGTAGCTGCCGTCCGGGCGCACCGTGATCATCACCGGCTCGTCGTTGTTGGTGATCGCCGCGCTGTCGGTCTGCGGCAGGTCCACGGACACGCCCTGGGTCATCATCGGCGCGGTGGCCATGAAGATCACCAGCAGCACCAGCATGACGTCGATGTAGGGCACCACGTTGATGTCGGCCATCGGCTTCTTGCGCAAACGGCGGCCGCGGATCGCACTCATGGACGCACTCCCTCGGCTCATGCGTCGCGTCCGTGGGCCTGGCGGTGCAGCACCGAGGAGAACTCCTCGGCGAACAGTTCACAATCGCCCACCAGGGATTCGGACAAGGACGCGTAGCGGTTGTAGGCCATCACCGCGGGGATCGCCGCGAACAGGCCCATGGCGGTGGCCACCAGCGCTTCGGCGATACCCGGCGCCACCACGCTCAGCGTCGCCTGGGTCACGTTGGCCAGGGCGCGGAACGAATTCATGATGCCCCAGACGGTACCGAACAGGCCGATATAGGGGCTGGTGGAACCCACCGTGGCCAGGAACGGCAGATGCTTGGTGAGGCGGGATTCCTCGCGCTGCAGGGCCACGCGCATGGCGCGCTGGGCGCCTTCCATGATCGCTTCGGAGCCGCGCGTGCTCTTGGACAGCCGCACGAACTCCTGGAAACCGGCGCGGAAAATCGCCTCGCTGGCGGAATCCGGGTTGGGCTTCTTGCGCACCTGGTTATAGAGACTGGAGAGGTCCTCGCCGGACCAGAATTTCTCCTCGAAGGCATGATCGGCGCGCCGCGCACGGCCCAGTACCCGAAAGCGGGACACGATCATGTACCAGGAAATCATCGATGCCAGCAGCAGAACCAGCATCACCAGCTGGACCACCGGCCCGGCGTTGGTGACCAGCGAGAGGATCGACATGCTGGACGAAGCGTCTTCCATTTACCCCAACTCCTCGAATTCAGCCTTGAACTTGTCGTGGAGCGGCCCGGGCAAAGCCACCGGCTTGATGCCGTCGGCGCTGACACAGGCCACCTTGATAGTAGCTTCGCACAACACTTCCTGGTCACGGGTGACACGCTGCGCGAACACCAGGGTGGCACGTTTAAGCGCCACCAGTCGGGCACTGACCCGCAAATCGTCGTCGATCCGGCCGGGTTTGCGGTAGTTGATCTGGGCGGAATGCACCACGAACTGGAAGTTTTCCTCGGCCAACGCATAGTGCTGGTAGCCCAGCGACCGCATGTACTCAGTGCGCGCCCGCTCCATGAACTTCAGGTAGTTCACGTAGTAGACGATGCCACCGGCGTCAGTGTCTTCGATGTAGACGCGAACCGGTAGGACAAATTCCGAACCTTGAGAAAATTTTTCACTCATTAAACAAATCCCCGTCCCGCGCGGGCTTGACCAGGCCGAAATGGCGCCAGGCGTGGTTGGTCACCTGGCGTCCCCGGGGGGTGCGCTGAATGAAGCCCTGCTGAATCAGGTAGGGCTCGACCACCTCTTCCAGGGTGCCGGCGTCCTCGTTGAGGGCGGCCGCCAGGGAATCCAGCCCCACCGGCCCGCCGTCGAATTTGTGCATCATCATGTTGAGCAGACGGCGGTCGGTGCCGTCCAGGCCCAGGCTGTCCACCTCCAGCATGTCCAGGGCGCTCTGCGCCACCGCGCCGGTGAGCCGGCCGTCGCCTTTCACCTGGGCGTAATCGCGCACGCGGCGCAGCAGGCGGTTGGCGATGCGCGGCGTGCCGCGGGCGCGGCGGGCCACTTCCCGGGCGCCCTCTTCATCGCCCGGGATCGCGAGGATCTCGCAGGATCGCGCTACGATACGCGCCAAATCGTCGACGTTATAAAACTCCAGCCGCTGCACGATACCGAAGCGGTCACGCAGGGGCGCGGTGAGCAGGCCGGCGCGGGTGGTGGCGCCGACCAGGGTGAAGGGCGGCAGGTCCAGCTTGATGGAGCGCGCCGCCGGCCCCTCGCCGATCATGATGTCGAGCTGGTAGTCCTCCATCGCCGGATAGAGGATCTCCTCGACCACCGGGGAAAGGCGGTGGATCTCGTCCACGAACAGCACGTCGCCCTCCTCCAGGTTGGTGAGGATGGCGGCCAGATCGCCGGCCTTTTCCAGCACCGGCCCGGAGGTGGATTTCAGCTGTGAGCCCATTTCCCGGGCGATGATGTGCGCCAGAGTGGTCTTGCCGAGCCCCGGCGGGCCGAAAATCAGGGTGTGATCGAGCGCCTCGTCGCGGCCACGGGCGGCGTCGATGAAGATTTCCAGCCGTTCGCGCACTTTCGGCTGGCCGTTGTAGTCGGCCAGGCTGGCCGGGCGGATGGCCCGGTCCTGCTGCGCTTCGCCGGCGTCGGAAGGAAGCGGGGTGATCAAACGATCATTGTCCATGGCGTTTTACCTTGCCAGAGTTCGCAGGGCACGGCGAATCAGCTCTTCACTGCTGGGGTCGGCGCCGGCCTCTTCGGCGGCGCGGCCCACGGCGGCGGCGGCTTCCTTATAACGGTAGCCGAGCGATTCCAGCGCGGCGATGGCGTCGGCGCGGCCGTCCGGCGGGCCGTCCAGGGGCCGCGGCCCGGGCCGCGCGGCCGGGGCGCCTTCCAGCTTGTCGAGCCGGTCGGACATCTCGATCACCAGCCGCTCGGCGGTTTTCTTGCCGATGCCCGGCACCTTCACCAGCGAAGTGGTGTCCTGGTCGCGGATGCAGGCGGCCAGCCGGTCGGCCTCGATGCCGGAGAGGATCGCCAGCGCCATTTTCGGCCCCACGCCGTTCACCTTGATCAGGCTGCGGAACAGCTCGCGCTCGTAGCGGCCGGTGAAGCCGTACAGCAGCTGGGCGTCCTCGCGGACCACGAAATGGGTATAGAGCGTCAGCTCGGCGCCGCTTTCCGGCAGGTCGTAGAACACCGTCATCGGCGCTTCCACTTCATAGCCGACGCCGGCCACGTCCACCAGCAGCCGCGGCGGCTGCTTTTCCAACAGGGTGCCTCGTAATTGTCCGATCATCGTATCCGTCTTCTTCGTACCGAGGTGGCGCCGCCCATGCGCGCCAGGGAAACACGGGTGTGAGCATGACAGAGGGCGATCGCCAGCGCATCGGCGGCGTCTTCCTGGGGCCGCTTTTCCAGCCCCAGCAGGTGTTTGACCATCTCCGCCACCTGCACTTTTTCGGCGCCGCCGCGCCCCACCACCGCCTGCTTGACCTGACGGGCGGAATACTCGAACACCGGCACGCCGCTCTGCACCACGGCGGTGAGCGCGGCGCCGCGCGCCTGGCCGAGTTTGAGGGCGGAATCCGGGTTGCGGGCCATGAACACCTTCTCGATGCTCACTTCCTCCGGCCTGTGGGCGCTCATTACTTCGCACAGACCGGCGAAAATGGTGCCCAGCCGGGGCGCCATCTCGGCGCCGCTGGTGCTGATGGTGCCGAACGCCAGGGCCCGGCTGCGGTTACCGACCTGCTCGATCACCCCATAACCGGTGTGGCGGGAGCCCGGATCGATCCCCAAAAGAATGGTCATAGTGTGCTTCCAGGGCCAGAGTCGCGCCCATATAAAAAAGGCAGGTTATATCTAACCTGCCTGCTGTTCATATGTCCAGTATAAGAGAGACCGTTCTTATTCTTCCGGCCACCGGGCGTTGGTGTAGACGTTCTGCACGTCGTCGAGATCTTCCAGCAGGTCGATCATCTTGCCCACCGTCTCGGCGGTCTCGGCGTCGATCTCCGCCTCCGTGGAGGGGCTCATGGTCACTTCCGCGTCGGCCGGTTCCAGCCCGGCTTCCTTGAGCCCGTCGACCACTTCGCCGAAGCTCTTGTCCGGGCGGGTGATCACCAGGAAGCTGCCGTCCTCGTTCTCTTCCACGTCCTCGGCGCCGGCCTCCAGGGCCGCTTCCATCAGCTTCTCTTCTTCCACGCCCGGCTCGAAGAAGATCTCGCCGCGCTTGGTGAACAGAAACGCCACCGAGCCGCTGGTGCCCAGGTTGCCGCCAAATTTGGAGAAGGCATGGCGCACCTCGGACACGGTGCGGTTGACGTTGTCGGTCATGGTTTCCACCAGCACCGCCACGCCGTTCTTGCCGTAGCCCTCGTAGGTGATCTCCTCCATGTTGGCGCCGTCGTCATCGCCGGCGCCGCGCTTGATCGCCCGGTCGATGGTGTCCTTGGTCATGTTGTTGCTGAGCGCCTTGTCGACGGCGGCGCGCAGGCGCGGGTTGTCGGCGATCTCCGGGCCGCCCATGCGGGCCGCCACGGTGATTTCACGAATCAGCTTGGTGAAGATCTTGCCCCGCTTGGCATCCTGGGCCGCCTTGCGGTGCTTAATATTGGCCCATTTACTGTGACCCGCCATGGTGTCTCCTAACCTGTCCGCGTTATCTCATTGCTCTTCTTTGCGTACCGCCACGCCCACTTCGCGCAGCTGCTGATTATCCACCGGCGACGGCGCGTTGGTCATCAGGCAGGCGGCGGTCTGGGTTTTCGGGAAGGCGATCACATCGCGGATGGAATCGCCGCCGGTCATCAGCATCACCATCCGGTCGAGACCGAACGCCAGGCCGCCGTGCGGCGGCGCGCCGTACTTGAGGCCGTCCAGCAGGAAGCCGAATTTCTCGTCCGCTTCCTGGTCGCTGATGCCCAGCGCCTCGAACACGCTGCGCTGCATGTCCGGGCGGTGAATACGGATCGAGCCGCCGCCCAGTTCGGTGCCGTTGAGCACCATGTCGTAGGCCCGGGACAGGGCGCCTTCCGGGTTGCTCTTGAGCTCCTCGGGATTGCACTTGGGCATGGTGAACGGATGGTGCAGCGCGTAGTAACGGCCGTCCTCTTCCTCGAACATGGGGAAGTCCACCACCCACAGCGGTGCCCAGTCGCCCTGCGCCAGGCCGCGCTCGTGGCCCACCTTGACGCGCAGCGCGCCGATCGCCTCGTTGACTACCTTGGCCTTGTCGGCGCCGAAGAAGATCAGGTCGCCGGTGGCCGCCTCGGTGCGCTTGAGGATGCCCTGGATGGCGTCCTCGGTGAGGAACTTGAGGATCGGCGACTGCAGCCCCTCGGCGCCGGCGTCCAGGTCATTGACCTTGATATAGGCCAGGCCCTTGGCGCCGTAGATGCCCACGAACTTGGTGTACTCGTCGATCTCCTTGCGCGACAGGTCGCCGCCGCCGGGCACCTTCATAGCCACCACGCGGCCTTTCGGGTCCTTGGCCGGGCCGGCGAACACCTTGAACTCCACCCCGTCCATCAGATCGGCGATGTCGATCAGCTCCAGCGGCACGCGCAGGTCCGGCTTGTCGGAGCCGTAGCGGCGCATGGCCTCTTCATAGGTCATGCGCGGGAAGGCGGGCAGGTCCACGTCGAGCATGTCCTTGAACACGCTTTTTACCATCGACTCGGTGATCGCCATGATGTCGTCCTCCTCCACGAAGGACGCCTCCAGGTCGATCTGGGTGAATTCCGGCTGCCGGTCGGCGCGCAGGTCCTCGTCGCGGAAACACTTGGCAATCTGATAGTAGCGGTCGAAGCCGGCCACCATCAGCAGCTGCTTGAACAGCTGCGGCGACTGCGGCAGCGCGAAGAAGCTGCCCGGGTGGGTGCGGCTGGGCACCAGATAGTCACGGGCGCCCTCCGGGGTGGCGCGGGTCAGGATCGGCGTTTCCACGTCCATGAACCCCTGGCCTTCCAGGTGGGCGCGCACCGCGTGGGTGAGCCGCGAGCGGAACTGGAAGCGCTTCAGGGCTTCCGGGCGGCGCAGGTCCAGGTAGCGGTACTTGAGCCGCACTTCCTCGCCGGCGGCGGAGTACTCGTCCAGCTCGAACGGCGGCGTCTGGGCTTCGTTGAGGATGGTCAGCGACAGGCCCAACACCTCGATGTCGCCGGTGTCCATGCGCGGGTTGCGCACCGACTCGTCGCGCAGGCGCACCCGGCCCTCAAGCTGCAGCACGTATTCGCCGCGTACCTTGTCGGCCAGGGCAAAGGCCTCCTCGGTGTCCGGGTCGAACACCACCTGCACCAGGCCGGTGCGGTCGCGCAGGTCGAGGAAGATCACCCCGCCGTGGTCGCGGCGGCGGTGAACCCAACCGCACAACCGCACTGTTTCCCCGTCGTGGGAGGCTCGCAAATCACCGCAATAATGGCTTCGCATGTGTTCTGTCCGTTCCTGAATCCGATGAAGCCGCCGTCGGGACGGCCTGGGTGGCTGAAAAGGCGGCCTAGTATAGCGATTCGGGGTTGGGCCTGCTAACCCTTGCCGGCCTGACCGCCGAGAACGTCGATTCGATGCCGAAACACACAAAAAATAGGGGCTGCACGCCTTGTACCGCGCATATCCATGGCATATAACTGGATGCGCACTGTATCAGTCGTGCCTCTGAGGCCGCAGTACAGGGGTGCCCTGACAGGGACACGCAGTTTCTTTATTCCAGGAAGTCACCAACAAAAGGGGTAAGCAATCCTATGGCTGCAAAGAAAAAAGCGGCAAAGAAGGCCGCCACGGCAACCACCACGCGTCGGGTGAAGGCCATCGCCGATCCGATGACCAAATCCCAAATCATCGCTCAGATCAGCGATTCCACCGGCCTCACCAAGAAAGACGTGAACAGCGTTTTCGATGAGCTGACCGATATCATGGAAGGTCATCTGAAGAAGCGCGGCGCCGGCCAGTTCACCCTTCCCGGTCTGTTCAAGGCAGTGACCCAGAAGAAGCCGGCCACCAAGGCTCGCAAGGGCATCAACCCGTTCACCGGCCAGGAAACCACCTTCGCCGCCAAACCCGCTCGCACCGTGGTCAAAGTGCGGCCACTGAAAAAGCTCAAGGACATGGCTCAGTAAGTCCGCGTCCCGCCCTCCGGGCCGGCGCGGTCGCCGGTCCGGAGCGTCCCCGCCCCCCTGTTCACGCCCCTCCTCGCCCCCCGGGGCTTTAGACCCTATAATCCCCGCCCCTGGAAACCCGGCCGGTGACGCCGAGCCGCGCGCGCCGCGCAAGCAGACAACGTCAGAGGTGGTGAATGGCAGAGCGCAAAGACAAAAAGAAGGTGGTCGGCGAGCCGATGACCGACGAACAGATCAAGGTGTTCCTGGACTTCCCGCCGGAGGAAGGCGAGAACCCGGACTTCCACGTCCTGCTCAAGGCCTACCGCGCCCTGCGCGCGGAGGATTTCGAACGCTTCGTGGCGTTCTTCCAGGCGCAGAACCGCGATATCCGCGCCACCGACGACCGGGGGCGCACGCTGCTGGATATCGTCCGCGGCCACGGTAAAAGCGAACCCTTCGTCGCCATCCTGGAAAAAGCCGGCGGCTGACTGACCGTAGAGCCGCCCACCCCCGGCTGGTGAATTCTTGTTCGACCCGCTCTTCCCATGGCAAGGTTCGGCTTCCTTTTTGGTTTGCCCGAGCCATGCCGGCCCTGCCGGCGACGTCCAGATAAAAAAAGAAGAGCATCGTCATGAAAGTGGAGTTTCACCGAGGCCGCGCGGGATGGCGCTGGCCCCTGCTGATCGTATTGTGCCTGACCAGCCTGGGACTGCAGGCACAGAAAACCCCGGATATCGACCCGGCCCTGCTGATCGACGAGGAAGAGCAGGTCACCCAGGAAGAGCTGGAGATGGAGAACATCCCGGTCGATGAGCGCATCTTCATCGAGCCCTGGAACGAGGTCCCCTACAACCGCGCCTACTTCACCTACACCGACGCCGAAATCCGCGAAAAATGGGACTACCTGATGCGCGGCCTGCGCATGCCCTACCCGTCCGCGGACTACCTGCGCCGGCAATTTGAAAAGTACCCCTTCCTGCGCGACGGCCTGGAGGATTTCGACGGCGACTTCCAGAGCCTGGAGGGCCGCTACGTCAACGTCTGGCGCCACTTCTTCGCCGGCAACTTCCAGACCGCCCGCCGCCTGGGCCTGGAACTGGGCCCCATCGGCGAGATCCCGGCGCTGTTCTCGCAGCTGCTTTACGCCATCTATCTGGCCGACCGGCAAAGCGTCAAATACATGATGCTGCAGGACATGGCCAACCGCACCGAGCGCTACTTCGACCTGATGGAGCCCGCCGAGGACGACCCGGAAATGGAGCCGGTGGTGGCCGTGGTGCGCCTCGGTTACGCCTACGCCATCGCCCGCATCGCCGAGGAATCGCCGGTGCCGATCATTGTCGCCCGCCGCTATATCAGCAAGATCAAGAACAACGCGGAACGGGTCCTGGAGATCATGCCCGACCACCCGCTCGGCCACGCCTTCCTGGCCGGCGTGGACGCCGGCATCATGCGCCGGGTGGGCAAGTTCACCGGCCGCATGACCTACGGCGCGCGCACCACCACGGTCCAGGACTCCTTCGACGAGGCGCTGACGCTGGCCCCGGACATTCCCATCGTCCACTACGAGTACGCCAACGCGCTGATCTACATGAACCGCAAGCGGGACCTCAACGAGGCGATCAGCCACCTGGAGACCGCCATGCAGCTCAAGCCGCAATTCTCCATGGACGCGCTGGATGTGATGTACTCTTACCAGCGGCTGCGCGAAGTGCGTCTGTACGCGCTCAACTTCCGCAGCTTCCGGCTGTTCGAGAAGGCCCGGCGCACCTTCAGCAAGCACACCGACCGCAACCTGACCAGCGTGATCTCCGGGCCCCTGACCACCGACATGCTGGAAAACCCGGACGACTACGTACTGCCCGAGCGGCAATAGCCGCCACAACAAGGAACCCCATGCGCTGGTACCAGGACCGTCTGTTCCCGAAACTGCTGGACTGGGCCACCCGTCCGCTTTATCGCGACCGCCAGCGCCTTCTGCAGGGCGCCCGCGGCCGCGTGCTGGAGCTGGGCATCGGCACCGGCGCCAATCTCGCCCTCTACGGCGACGCCGTCAGCGAGATCCACGGCCTGGAGCCGGAGGCGGCGATGCTGGCGCTGGCCCGCCGCCACGCGTGGGAAGCCGGCGTCCGCCAACCGCTGCACCTGCTGCAGGGCGACGCCCGCCGGCTGCCCTACCCGGACGGCCACTTCGACACCGTGGTCGCCTGCCTGGTGTTCTGCACCATTCCAGAGCCCAATCTGGCCGCCCGCGAAATGCACCGGGTGCTGGCCCCGGGCGGGCGTCTTCTGTTGCTGGAACACATCGCCAGCGGTCGCCCACGCACCTTCCGCTGGCAACGGCGGGTGGACCCGCTCTGGCATCATCTGGCCTGCGGCTGTCATCTCACCCGCCCCACCCCGGATACCCTGCGCGACGCCGGCTTCGACCTCAGCGACACGCGGGTTTTCCGGCACCGCAAACTGCCCGGGGTGATGGCCGAGCTGCTGCAAGGCAGCGCCCGGCGCGCCGACTGACCGGCGCGGCAAAACGCCACCTGCCGTTCCCCGCCCACCGGGGGTACAATCCGCGCCCATGAACTCAACCCTGCAACGCGTCTGGCGCCGCCGGCTGATCGGCCTGCGCAGCCTGCTGGTACTGTGCCTGGCGCTGGCCCTGCTGGTGCTGCAGCAAATCGCGCGCGCCCCCGCCAGCCTGGAGCCGCTGCTGTGGCTGGCGGCGCTGCTGCTGCCCAACCTGATCGCCCTGGCCAGCCTCAATACCCGCCGGCAGCAGCGCCTGCTGGCCCTGGAACTGACCCTGGACGTGGTGATCTTCGTCGGCCTGCTGCAGCAACTGGGCGGCGCCGGTAACCCGTTGTCGTTCTATCTGCTGGTGCCGCTGCTGCTCGGCGCGCTGACCCTGGGGCGCGGCGCCGCGCTCTGGCTGCTGGTGGTGACGCTGGGTGGATACCTGCTGGCCACCCTGTGGCACAGCGCCCCGCCGGCGCATTCCACCCTGCACGCCCTGACCCGGGAGCTGAGCCACACCCACGGTCTCGGCATGGGCGTGGTCTTCGTCGCCCTGGCGCTGTTGCTGACCGCCCTGGGCCAGGTGATCCAGAGCCTGGCCCGCCAGCAACAGCGTCAGCACGACCGGCTGCTGGAACTGGCCGGCCGCCGTGAACGGCTCTACCAGGTGGCGGCGACCCTGGCCCATCAGGCCCACGAACTGAACACGCCGCTCAGCAGCCTGGTGATGCTGGCCGACAACGCCGCCCGGGAACCGGGGCTGCCGCAAAGCACCCGCGACGATCTGGCGCAGATCGAGGCCCTGGCCCGGCGCGTCGCCGCCCGGCTACGCAACGCGGACGCGGACAGCCTGCCGGAGCGGCCCGCCTACCGGACGCTGATGGAACGGGTGCGGGACCATCTGCGCCACCTGCACCCGACGCTGGCCCTGTCGGTGAGCGGCCCCGAAGGGCAGTGTTTCAATGACGGCGCGGCCTGGTTCCGGGTGCTGGCCAATCTCGGTTACAACGCCATCGACGCCGGCGCGGAACGCCTCGACGTGCGCCTGGCGGCGCTGCCCGGCGGCGGCTGGCTGCTGCAGGTGAGCGACGACGGCCCCGACCACCCGGAACGCCGCGCGGAAGAGGGCCTGGGCGTGGGCCTGGCGCTGGTGGAAAGCACCCTGGCGGCACTGGGCGCGACTCTGACCCTGCGTTTCGAGCGCCAGTGGAGCCAGGCGCGCATCGAATGGAGCGAGCATGACGCCTGAATCCCTGCTGCTGCTTGAAGACGACGCCCTGCTCGCCGAGCAGACCCGGCGCGCATTCGCCCGCCACGGCATCGAGGTGCACCATGCCGCCGATCTGCAACAGGCGCACGCGCTGCTGGCCAGGCTCGCCACCCTGGACGCGGCGGTGCTCGACCAGAATCTCGGCAACGACAACGGCCTGGATCTGATCCAGCCGCTGCTGGCGCGCTTCCCGCACTGCCGGGTGCTGGTGCTGACCGGCTACGGCAGCATCCCGGCGGCGGTGGCCGCCACCCGGCGCGGCGCCCACAATTACCTCACCAAACCGGCCAGCGCCGGGGAAATCCTCGACGCCCTGGGCCGCGACCCCGCCGACACCGGCGATCTCCCCGAAGCGCCGCCGTCCCTGCAGCGTCTGGAGTGGGAGCACATCCAACGGGTTCTTGACGCCCACGACGGCAATATATCCAGAGCGGCGGAGGCCCTCGGCATCCACCGCCGCACCCTGCAGCGCCGGTTGAAAAAGCGCCCCAGCCCGAGCCACTTCCAGCGCGATCGTTAACACCGTTATTACGCGAAACACTTCCCCCGGTGCACCAGGTTGACCACAATGCGGTGTCTTATTCCAGGAATCACAAGGGCGCCGATGAGCAGCCGTTACAGCCTCGCAACCCTGGCGGTCCTGGCCATCCTCACGGCCTCGGCGATGCCTGGCCGGGTCAGCGCCGACCCGGCCCCGGAACTGACCCTGAAGACCGCCGGCGACCGGGAATGGCCGGAAGGCGTCGAGGCCAACCTTCGCACCCTGATCGACCTGAGCCGTTACCCCTGCCGCCCCGGCCCCGGCCAGAAAGCCCTGATCCAGCGCCAGGTACGCGACAACAGCCGCGCCGCCCTGCAGGCATTGGGCTTTTACCAGCCGGTGTTAACGCCGCAATGGCGCGACGCCGATGATGAGCGCTGCTTCGCCCTCACCCTCACGGTCGACCCCGGCGAGCCCACCCGCATCAGCGCCCTGGACATCACCCTCAACGGCGACGCCGCCGACGACCCGGCGTTCCAGCGCACCATCGACAACGCCGGCCTGGAACAGGGGCAGCGGCTGCGCCACGACCGCTACAGCCGCCTCAAGCAGTCGCTCCAACAGTTATTGATCAACCGGGGTTACGCCGAGGGCAGCGTCACCCGCCACCGTCTGGAGGTGGACCGGGACCGCCGTGAAGCGCGGGTGGTGCTGCACGTGGACAGCGGCCCGCGCTACCGCTTCGGCGAGATCACCCTGACCGGTGACGACCAGATCAACGAACGGCTGCGCCGCGCCTATCTGCAATTCGACAGCGGCGAGCCGTTCAGCAACGACAAACTGCTCGCCACCCAGCAGGCCTACTTGGGCGCCGGCTATTTCAGCGCCGTGCGCCTGGACCGCGGCGAACCGGACGCGGACAGCCGGACCATCGATGTGAGCATCCACTTCAACCCGCGTAACGAATGGGCGCTGCTGGCCGGCGTCGGCGTCAGCACCGACACCGGCCCGCGCCTGCGGCTGGGCGTGGAGAACCGCCGCGTCAACGCCGCCGGCCACACCGCGCGGGTGGAAACCGAGCTCTCCAGCGTGCGTCAGGGCGTGGGCGCCGGCTACACCATCCCGCTGCGCGACCCGATCAACGAAAAAATCGAGCTGCGCACCCGCTATGTGAACGAAGAGACCGACACCAGCGACAGCGAGATTTTCAGTACCAGCGCCGACTACATCATCAAACTCGACTCCGACTGGGTGGCCACCACCTCGCTGGAATACCTGCGCGAGACCTACACCGTGGCCGACCAGCTCGACCAGGTGGAGCTGGTGATCCCCGGCTTCCAGCTCAGCCGGGTGGAATACGACGACCCGATCTATCCGCGCTTCGGCTGGCGGCTGGGCGGCAAGGTCAGCGGCGCCCACAAGGCGCTGGCCTCGTCGGCGTCGTTCACCCAGTTCGACGGCTGGAGCAAGCTGATCTTTCCGCTGTTCGGCGGCCGGGTCATCACCCGCGGCGAAGTGGGCTACACCGAGGTTTCCGACGTCACCGAACTGCCCGCCTCGATCCGCTTCTTCGCCGGCGGCGACGCCAGCGTGCGCGGCTTCGCCTACGAATCCCTGGGCCCGGTGGACAACGACGGCGAAGTGATCGGCGGCCGCCACCTGCTGGTCGGCAGCCTGGAGTACGACCACCCGATCAGCGAGCAGTGGAGCCTGGCGGTGTTCACCGACGCCGGTAACGCCTTCAACAATTTCGACGACTACGAAATTCGCCGCAGCGCCGGCTTCGGGGTGCGCTGGCGCTCGCCGCTGGGCCCGATCCGCGTGGACTTCGCGCGCGGCATCGAAGAAGGCCGGCAATGGCGGCTGCACCTGAGCATGGGGCCGGACCTGTGAAGCGCGCCCTGCTGATCGGCCTGCTGCTGATCCCGTTGCTGCTGATCGGCGCCCTGTTGGCGCTGCTCGGCACCCGGGCCGGCAATCTCTGGCTGCTGGACCGGGCCGGACCCTATCTGCCCGGCGAACTGAGCGTGGAGGACTGGCGCGGCAACCTGCTCTCCGGTGTCGACGTGGGCGCGCTCAACTACCGTCAGGGCGACGCCGAGCAAACCCTGGCCGTGGCGTTGAACGACCTGCACCTGGAACTGGCCCCCGGCGAGCTGCTCGGCGGCTGGCTGGTGATCCAGGCTGTGCGCGCCGAACAGGTGACCCTGACGCTGCCGGCGGGGGCGCCGGAGGAACCGGACGCGCCGCCCTTCGAGCTGCCGGACAACCTGACACTGCCCCTGGGCGTGCGCGTGGAGACCCTGTCGGTGGGCCGCTTCACCCTGGCCGGCGAAGCACCGCTGCACATCGACCGCATCGAGGCCCGCGAGCTGGCCGCCTGGCGCAAGCTCAACCTGCCCCGCGTCGCCCTGAGCGTGGCCGACACCCGCCTGCACGCCAATCTCAGCGGCCCGTTAAGCGCCCCCTATGATCTGCGCGGCGAGCTGGACTGGCGGCGCCCGGCGGCGCCGGACGCGGTGCCGCAAACCGCCGGTCGGCTGCGGATCGAGGGCACACCGGAAAACCTCAGGGTGGAACACACACTCTCGGCGCCGGCGCAACTGATCACCGAGGGCGAGCTGGGCTACCGGGACGGTCAGGTGCACCTGGACCTGCGCCATCATTGGCCGGCGCAACCCCTGCCGGTGGAGACCCCGGTGCCGGCGCGCCTGGGCGAAGGCGAGCTCAGCACCAAGGGCACCCTGGACAACGTCCGTCTGCAGGGGCAAACCACCCTCACCGCCGACGGCCGGCCGCTGGCCGTGACCCTGCTCGGCGACGCCGGCCTCGACGGCCTGACCCTGGACACCCTGAGCCTGAAGAACGACGGCCAGAGCCTGACACTGAGCGGCCGCCTGGATTACCAGGACGGCCTGGCCTGGGACCTGGACGCCCAAGGGCAACACCTGAACCCGGCGACCCTGGCGCCGGCCTGGCCCGGCGATCTGACCCTGAAGGCGCGCACCCGGGGCCATTGGCGTGGCGCCGACGACTGGGCCCTGAACGCCGACCCGCTGTCGCTCACCGGCACCCTGCAGGGCGACCCGGTGGCCCTGAACGGCCAGGCCCGCCAGGACACCGGCGGCGATCTGACGGTCACCCTGGACGGCCGCTGGGGCGCGGACCGCCTCAGCGCCCGCGGGCAAGTGGGCGACAGCCTGAACCTGGACGGCACCCTCAACATCGAACGGCTGACACGCTGGTACGGCGCGGCGCGGGGCCGCCTGCGGGCGGACTGGCGCCTGCGCGGCCCGCTCGACGCGCCCCGGCTGAGCGGCACCGCCAACGGTGACGCCCTGGGCTACCAGGACTGGCGGCTGGACACCCTGAGCGCCCGCTTCCAGGACCTCAACGCCGGCGACACGCCCATGAGCCTGGCGCTGGAGGGGCGGGCGCTGAGCCAGAACGGCGAGACCCGGGTGGCGCGCCTGGACGCCGATGTGGAAGGCCGGCGCGGCGACCACCGCCTGCAGGTGGCGGTGGAGAACGACGGCGCGGCCACCGCGCTCACCGCCCAGGCCGGCCTCAACGGTGACCTGGTCTGGTCCGGGCGCCTGCTCGACTGGCGACTGCAGGAGCGACAACTGGGCGTCTGGACCCTGGCGGAGCCGGTGCCCTTTACCCTGGGCGCCGACCGCCAATCCCTGGACAACCTCTGCCTGCAGAGCCGCGACGACCCGGGCCGCTTATGCCTGGCGGGCGACCACGCCGCCAATGGCAGCATCGACGCTAATCTGGAAGTCCGCGACCTGCCCCTGGCGCTGGCCAACCCCTGGCTCGGTGACGGCGTCAAACTGGACGGCCGCCTGCGCGCCGACGCCACCTTCGGCGGCCGCGTCGACCGGCCCCGGGGCCAGTGGTCGCTGAGCCTGGAAGACGCCTCCACCCGCTTCGTCGGCGCCGAGCCGCCGCTGACCCTGGTGTTCCAGCAAGCGGCGCTCACCGGCAACCTGGACAACGACCGTCTCGATCAGCAGCTGGATCTGGTGGTGGCCGACCAGGGCGAAGTGCACGCCCGGGTGGAAAGCGGCCTGAGCCTGGACGCGCCGATGAGCGGCCGGCTGCGCCTGGACATCCCCCGCCTGGACGACCTGGCGCCGTTGCTGCCCCGGGTCGGTGAGCTGCAGGGCCGGGTGCAAGGCGATCTGAACCTGGGCGGTACCCCCGCCGGCCCCAGGCTGGACGGGGAGATCGCACTGCTCGACGGCCGCGCCACGGTGCCCGACCTGGGCATCAGCGCGGAAAGCGTTCGCCTGGCGGTGACCGGCGACGCCTCCGGCACCCTCAATCTGGACGGCAGCGCCCGGCTGGGCGACGGCACCCTGGAACTGGGCGGCACCTGGACCCCCACCCGCTCACCGCTGGCGATGGACCTGTGGGCGCGCGGCGAGCGCCTGCGGGTCGCCGACCGCGCCGACGCCAAGGTCTACGTTTCGCCGGATCTCGCCCTCAAAGGCGACGGTGACGGCCTGAATCTGAGCGGCACCCTGAACGTGCCGGAGGCCGACCTGAAACCCCGCGAACTGCCCGAGAGCGCGGTCACCGTCAGCGAGGACCAGGTGCTGGTGGACGCCCGCGCCGAGGAGACCACGCCGCTGCCGTTCGCCATGGGCGTCACCGTCACCCTGGGCGACCAGGTGCGCTTCGAAGGGTTCGGGCTGCGCGCCACCCTCACCGGCGAGCTGCGTGTCAGCCAGCAGCCCGGCCAGCCGGCCCAGCTCAACGGCGAGCTGATCATCACCGAGGGCCGCTACCGCGCCTACGGCCAGAACCTGCTGATCGAAAACGGCCGCTTGCTGTTCCAGGGCCAGCCCGACAACCCGGGGCTGGATATCCGCGCGGTGCGCAAGATACCCAGCGAAAACCTGGTGGTGGGGGTGCAGCTGTCCGGCACCCTGCAGGAACCGGACGCGCGCGTCTTCTCCGACCCCAGCCTGGAAGAAAGCGAGGCCATGTCCTATCTGGTCACCGGCCGCTCCTTGAGCCGGGGCTCGCAAAGCGATTCCGCCCAGGTGGCCCAGGCGCTGGCGCTCTACGGTCTGCAAAAAGGCAGCGGCGTCACCGACAAGATCGGCGACACCCTGGGGCTGGACGAAATCTCCATCGGCAGCGACTGGGAAACCTCCGACGCCGCCCTGATGCTCGGCAAACAGATCTCCGACCGCCTCTACCTGACCTACGCGGTGGGCCTGTTCGACGCCATCTCCACCGTCATGCTGCGCTACACCCTGACCCGCCAGCTGCACCTGGAAGCGCAATCCAGCAGCAAATCCCAAGCCATCGACCTGATCTGGGAAAAAGAACTCGAATGAAGCAGTTAATAGTGAATAGTTAACAGTTAATAGTTCGCGGGCTGGCCCGGCAGGGTCGTCTGGCGTCGAAGCCGCGTCCAAAGCCTAGTCGCGGCCTCTTGGCTTGAAGCTACGCGAGCCTCCGCTCGCGCAACTGTTAACTGTTAACTGTTAACTGTTCACTGTTCACTGTTCACTGTTCACTGTTAACTCTTAACTGTTAACTGCGCGGGATCGCGTACGTGCCGGTGACGTGCGCGACCATCACGTCGTTGCCGTCGCTGTAGAGGCGCACTTCGAGCATGGCGGAGCGGCGGCCCAGGCGGAGGATTTCGGCGTCGCCGATCAGGTCGGCCTGGCCGGGCTTGCTGAGGAAGTTGATGTTGAGGTTCTGGGTCACGGCCATTTCCTGGCCGTCCAGGTTGGCGAGGATGGCGGCGTACATGGCGGCGTCCGCCAGGCTCATCAGGGTGGGGCCGGACACGGTGCCGCCGGGGCGGATCATCGACTCCGTGAACCGGTAGCGCACCCGCGCCCGGTTCTCGCCCACGGACTCCACCACCACGCCCTGCTCCGCCGCCGCCGGCAGGCCGCCGCGGATCAGCGCTTCCACTTGTTTTGCTGTCAGCATGCATCTCTCCCCAAACGAAAGCGGAACATAAAGCGGCACGGCGCGGGCTGCAAGCCACTGCAAGCCACCGGATCACGACACCGCCGCGCCCGGTAGCCCGTCCGCCCCAGTTTGACTAGAATGCCCGATTCGGCTTCCCTCCACTGACACGGAATAAGAAACGCCTCATGCGCACCTCCCAGTACCTGCTCGGCACCGTTAAACAAACCCCCGCGGACGCGGTGGTGGTCAGCCATCAGCTCATGCTGCGCGCCGGCATGGTCCGCAAGCTGGCCTCCGGCCTGTACACCTGGCTGCCATCCGGTCTGCGCGTGCTGCGCAAGGTGGAGCGTATTATCCGCGAGGAAATGGACCGCGCCGGCGCCCAGGAAGTGCTGATGCCGGTGGTGCAGCCCATGGAGCTGTGGGAAGAGTCCGGCCGGGCGCCCGCCTACGGCCCCGAGCTGCTGCGCTTCACCGACCGCCACGACAACCCCTTCTGCCTGGGCCCCACCCACGAGGAAGTGATCACCGATCTGGTGCGCAACGAGATCCACAGCTACAAGCAGCTGCCGGCCAATTTCTATCAGATCCAGACCAAGTTCCGTGATGAGATCCGGCCGCGCTTCGGCATCATGCGCGCCCGCGAATTCACCATGAAGGACGCCTACTCCTTCCACACCGACATGGACTCGCTGGCGCAAACCTACCAGGTGATGCACAACGCCTACTGCGCGATCTTCGACCGGCTGGGCCTGGATTACCGCCCGGTGGAAGCGGACACCGGCGCCATCGGCGGCGCCGCCAGCCATGAATTCCATGTGCTGGCCGAGTCCGGCGAGGACGACATCGCCTTCTCCGACCAGTCCGGCTACGCCGCCAACGTGGAGCTGGCGGAGGCCGTGGCCCCCGCGGGCGAGCGCGCCGCCCCCGGCGCGGACATGGCGCTCACCGACACGCCGGACGCCAGGACCATTGAGCAGCTGGTGCAGCAGTTCGATCTGCCCATCGAGAAGACCGTGAAAACCCTGGTGGTGAAAGGCAGCGAAGGCGGCTTGGTGGCGCTGCTGGTGCGCGGCGATCACGAGCTCAACGACATCAAGGCGGAGAAGCTGGACGCCGTGGCCACGCCGATGGCGTTCGCCGAGGAAGAGGAAATCCGCGCCGCCATCGGCGCCGGCCCCGGCTCCCTGGGCCCGGTGAACCTGCCGATCCCCTGCGTGGTGGACCGCAGCGTGGCGCTGATGAGCGACTTCGCCGCCGGCGCCAACCAGGACGGCAAGCACTACTTCAACATCAACTGGGAGCGCGACGTGGCGCTGCCGGAAGTGGCCGACCTGCGCAACGTGGTGGAGGGCGACCCGAGCCCGGACGGCAACGGCACCCTGACCATCAAGCGCGGCATCGAAGTGGGCCACATCTTCCAGCTCGGCACCAAGTACTCCGAGGCGCTCAACGCCACCGTGCTGGACGACAACGGCCGCTCCGTGGTGATGCCCATGGGCTGCTACGGCATCGGCGTCAGCCGGGTGGTGGCCGCCGCCATCGAACAGAACCACGACGACAACGGCATCGTCTGGCCGGAGGCCATCGCCCCCTTCCAGGTGTCGCTGATTCCGCTCAACATCAAGAAGAGCCCGCGCGAAAAAGAAGTGGCGGAAAAACTCTACGCGGACCTTACCGCCGCCGGCATCGAGGTGCTGTTCGACGACCGCGAAAAAGAGCGCGTGGGCGTGAAGTTCAGCGACGCGGAACTGATCGGCATCCCGCACCGTGTGCTGGTGGCCGAGCGCGGCCTGGACAACGGCGTGCTGGAATACAAGAGCCGGCGCAGCGGTGAAGCCGAAGAGGTTCCCGCGGACACCATCGTCGACTTCCTCAAGAAGAAGCTGGGACTTTAGCCCTGTGGGAGCGGGCCCCGCCCGCGAAAGGGCGCGCAGCGCCCGGCAGGATTCCAGAGACGTCTTTAACTACCGCCGGCGGGCCATCACCTGGCTCATGGCGGTATCACCCTGGGCGGTCAACCGCCACAGCGGCATGCCGCGGCTGTCGTTGTCGGAGGTCTTGTTGATCAGCCCCAGCGCGCGCAGGTGCACCTTGATCTGGTTGAAGGCGTGGCCGGCCAGCACCACGTTGCGCACCGCATGGGCCTTGGGGAAATCCGCCAGCACGTCGTCCAGGGCCTTGCGGGCGATATAGTCTTCCAGCGCTTTCTGCATCACCGGTTCCGAGACCGGGTTCAGCATCAGCGGCGCGACGCAGGCGAACACCCGGTTCCAGTCCAGCTCACAGGACGCCATCGCCACCTTGCAGTCGCCGCCTTCGTACACGTTGCATGAGTAGTCCAGCGTCACCCGGTCCGAGCCCCGCGCCAGATGCCGCGCCGGCGTGCGCTGGCCGCTCAGCCACTCCTCGCGCTCCTTCTCCAGCTCGGCGACCCGGCGGCGCAGGCGTTCGGTTTCACCGCCGGCGCTTTTCTCAACGCTGCCCGACTTCACCCAGCCGGCGGCGGGATGCTGGCGCATCACATCGGGCATCACCTTGGCCACCTGCTCGCTTAGCTCGCGCTCGTCGCGCCAGCGGAACGCCAGGGTTTTGTTCTCCAGCAGCCGGGCGAAATCATCGCGCCGCACCTGCCCTTCACGGCTGTCCTCGCGGGCCTCGGCGGGCAGGCTGAACGGCTGGTCGTGAATAAAGGTGACGATCGGTTTGCGCTTGGTGGCGGCAAAAATGTATTCACGGTGGGTATAGCTGAGCCCCAGCGGTGACAGGGTGCCGTAGCGGCCGCCGAGCAGGATCACGAAATAATCGCAGTCGTCGATCATGCGCTGCACCACCGGCATCAGATTGTTGGTTTCGGCGCTGTGCAAATCCATGCTCATGGGTGCCATGCCGAGATCCAGCAACGGCAGCATCAAGGCCTGGCGCGCGGACTGCATGTCCGGGTAGGTGGTGCTGATGAACACCTGATAGCGTTTCTCGACTGTCACCCTGGTCGATCTCCGCGTTAAGAAGGTTGAAGGCCCGGCTATTAAAGCCGCTGGGCGCGCCGATCACAAGCCGGCGCCGGCCCCCGGTGAGGATCCGCGCGTTTCATGCTAGCCTCCAAGTCCGATCGCTGAAACCGGAACCTGGATGCCATGAAGACCATCGCCTTTTACAACCTGAAAGGAGGGGTGGGTAAAACAGCCACGGCCGTGAACATGGCCTGGCACGCGGCCCGCTGGAAACACCGCACCCTGCTCTGGGATCTCGACCCGCAAGGCGCCGCCAGCTTTTACCTGGGCGTGGACCAGGACAACCCGGGCTATAAAGCCGGCAGCCTGTTGAAGGGCAAACAACCGGTGGGCCGCCTCAAGCGCGAGACCCGCTGGCCGCACCTGGACGTGGTGCCCGCCGACATCAGCATGCGCAACGCGGACGTCAAACTGGCGGAAAGCGGCGGCGGCAAGAACCGCCTCAAGGAACTGATCGCGCCGTTCGGCGAATCCTACGAACTGACGCTGCTGGACTGCCCGCCGACACTCAGCCCGCTGGCGGAAAGCGTGTTCGCCGCCGCCGACTACCTGTTCGTGCCGGTGATCCCCACCCACCTGTCCCTGCGCGCCTTCGAGCAGGTGCTCGACTGGATCGACGGCAAGAAGATCAAGAACCTGCAGGTGGTGCCGTTTTTCAACATGGTGGACCGCCGCCGGGACCTGCACGTGCAGATGCTGGTCAAGCGCCCGGCACTGATGAAAAACGGCCTCAAGACCTGGATTCCCTACTCCACCCATGTGGAGCAGATGGGCGACCACCGCGCGCCGGTGGGCGAGTTCGCCCCCTACACGCCGGCCGCCCAGGCGTTCCGCGCGCTCTGGTTCGAGGTGCTCGGCCGCCTCAAGCTGTAAGCGTCAGCTCTCCAGCGGATTGGCGCGCCGGATCAGCGTGTCGATGTCCAGGCCGCGCGGCAGGCTGCCGTAGTTGCGGGTGTGCCCGCCGCCCAGCCGCGCGGCGATAAACGCCTCGCTCACCGAGTCGTTACCCGCTTTCACCAGCAACGCGCTCTGCATGGTCAACGCCATGCGGTCCACCAGATCGCGGGCGCGGAACTCAATCTGCTCCGGGTCGGCCAGCTGTTTTTTGAGATCGTTGATGGCGTTGTCCAGGGTGGCGTTCTTGCCCTGGGCGCCGGCCAGCTCCTCGAACCAGGTGTCCACCACCGCCGGGCTCTTGTTCATGGCGCGCAGCACATCCAGCGCCTGCACATTGCCGGAGCCTTCCCAGATCGCGTTGATCGGCGCGTCCCGGTACAGCCGGGCGAGAATGAAATTCTCGGTGACGCCGTTGCCGCCCAGGCACTCCATCGCCTCGTAGGCGTGGTGCGGGGTGCGCTTGCAGATCCAGTATTTGCCCACGGCGGCGCCCAGCCGGGTAAACAGTTTCTCGTGCTCGTCGTCCAGGTTATCCAGGGCCCGCGCCATGCGCAGGGTCATCGCCACCGAGCCTTCCACCTCCAGCTGCAGGTCGGCGATCACATTGCGCATCAGCGGCTGGTCGAGCAGCGTCTCGCCGAAGGCGGCGCGGTTGGCGGCGTGGTGCACCGCCTGGGCCACCACCTGGCGCTGGCCGCCGGACGAGCCGATCATGCAATCGAAGCGGGTCATCGCCACCATCTCGATGATCGCCGGCACGCCGCGGCCCTCTTCGCCGACCATCCAGCCGTGGGCGCCGCGCAACTCCACCTCGGAGGAGGCGTTGGACACATTGCCCATCTTGTTCTTGAGGCGCTGCACCTGCAGCGGGTTCTTGCTGCCGTCCTCGCGCCAGCGCGGCACCAGGAAACAGCTCAGGCCGCCCGGCGACTGGGCCAGCATCAGGAAGGCGTCGCACATCGGCGCGGACAT
Source organism: Alcanivorax sp. (assembly GCA_017794945.1). GTDB lineage: Bacteria > Pseudomonadota > Gammaproteobacteria > Pseudomonadales > Alcanivoracaceae > Alloalcanivorax. The sequence goes on along the minus strand of CP051239.1, from coordinate 2,647,605 downwards.
AAACCACTTGTGGCCCACCAGTTCGTAGAGCTCACCGGAACCGCCGGCACCGACAGGATGGGCGCGGGTGGTGTTGGCGCGCACGTCCGAGCCGCCCTGCTTCTCGGTCATGCCCATGCCTATGGTCAGCGCCTGTTTGTCGTGATGGCTGACATTACGGCCGTCGTAGCCCCGGGCGGTGACCTTGGGCAGCCAGCGCTCGGCAAGGGACGGCGTCAGCCGCAGGCTCGGCACCGACGCGAAGGTCATGGTGATCGGACAGCCGTGGCCGCCTTCCACCTGGGCGTGCATATAGTACTTGGCGGCGCGCAGCACCTGGGCACCCGGCCCCGGATCGGTCCAGGGCGAGGAATGCAGGCCTTCCCGCGTCGCCATGTCCATCAGCTTGTGATAGGCCGGATGGTAATTGACCTGGTCCACCCGGTGGCCGTAGCGGTCGTGGGTCTCGAACTCCGGCTTGTTGGCGTTGGCCTGGTAGCCCCACTCGATCACCTCCGGGCGGGTGGTCTCGAAACCGTAGCGGTCCAGCTCCTCGACGCCGCGCTCGCCGCCTTCGCGCAGCACCGCGTCGTAGAGGGCGGTGTCGCCCCGGAAGGCGTTGTAATCCTGCAGCGGCGTGGCCTGGTTGAACACCTCATGGGTGTTGGCCAGGGCGTCCGCTTGCGGGACCGCCTTATCCAGTGAATCGTTCTGAGCGTTCATGGTTTTCTCCCGCTTCAATGAGTTCGTCATGCTGTGTCTTTCCGGGGGCGCCCACCGCGCGCAGGCAGAACGCGGCCAGATGATCGGCCAGCCTCGCGTCGTTGAGCGGCGCCGCCAAGGGGCCGACCAGGGCCTCCGCGATCGCGCCCACCAGGGCGGCGGCGGCCAGCGCCGTGGATTGAGGGGGCAATTCACCGGCCGCCACGCCCTGGTCCAGCACCCGCTGGTACAGGGCCGCGTAGGCGGCGCGGTAGCGCAGCCGCTCCGCGTCCACCTCCGGCTCCACCGGCTCGGCGATCAGCGCCCACGCCAGCCGCGGCGCCGCCAGCGCCCGGCGAGCAAACAGCCGCAGGGCCCGCTCCAGCCGCGCCGAGGCATCGCCGCCGCCGGCCAGCGCCCGGTCCACCGCGTCCACTTCCCGCTGGGTGGCCACCGCGAACACCGCCGCCGCCAGGGTCGCCTTGTTGTCGAAATAGCGGTAAAGCGTGCCGACGCCCACGCCGGCGCGGTCCGCCACCGTCTGCATGGTCATGGCGGCGAAGCCGCCCTCGCGCACCAGGGTCTCGGCGGTGCGCAGCAACGCCTCGCGCTGCGCCGCCTTGCGCGCCTTTACCTGCGCCGTCTCTCTATACGCCATTAGCGTTCGCCATGATCGGAATCCTGATTCCAGTCTTTCAACGATTGAATCACGGTTCCATTGTTGAGGCAAGAATGCAGATACGGGACTTTCTTTTATAATCAGATACCAAACTTTCTAAACCTGTCATATTCATCCGTCCCCTTTTTTAAAATGTCCGCAAATGACAGAAAGAGGGTAGATTTTTATGTACTTTTTGTTTCTAAAAATAGCATAACATGCGTTCATGACGGCTTATTAATAATAACTTTGGCGTCATTTATCTATTTTTTGACCATAAGGTCACCCTTTTAAATCAGCACCTTACGTCATGTTTTCATTTTTTTGACCCCCCCCTTTCATGTTTTTCCAGTTTAGACGGACCGTAGAGCGGACGCAGGCTCTGCGTTGCCATTTTTCATAACGGCCTGATTCAAAAACACATAGCGCATTTATAACAATAATGGAGGCTCCTGATGAGAACCTATTTGCGTGTTTGCACCGGCCTGACAGCCGGTGCTCTTTTTCTTGCCCCGAGCGTTGCCCTGGCGAACATGGGCAACACCGCCACCACTTACGGCCTGTTGCCCACGGATATTGCGTCCGCCCAGGCCCTGTCCATGTTCAACACCCAGGTGTCGACCACCTACTACAACCCGGCCTATCTGGCGCACAGCACCAAGAGCGAGCTGACCGCCGGCCTGATGCACGCCGAGCACAACCTCAAGGCCGACAGTGAGCAGTTCGGCACCTACACGGTGCAGGACGACCCCACTCAACAGGTGCTGCTGGGCCTCAAGGCCGATCTCAGCGACCTCACCGAGCTGGGCCAGCCCATGTACCTGGGCGTGATGATCGGCTCCGAAAAATTCGGTGACGAGCTGCTCGCCTTCGGCTCCCGCACCGATCCGGACGGCCAGTACTTCAACTACGGCCGCCAGCCGCTGTTCCTGAGCATCGGCGTGGGCACCCACATCTGGCGCGGCCTGGACGTCGGCATCGGCACCAAGGTCACTCTCAAGTCCGAGGCCTCCCTGGTGGCGCAGACCAACCTGGCCGGCGAGACCGAGTACGAAGAGCTCAACGTCTCCGCCAAGCCGGTGATCCGCCCGATCATCAGCATGAACTTCGACTGGGAAGAAACCTTCTGCCCGGACGCGAAATGCTGGTACGACGGCCTGGAAACCGCGTTCGCCTTCAAGGGTTACTCCGATTCCTCGGTCTCCGTTCAGGCCAACACCGTGATCCCCGGCACCATCCCGGATCCCGGCCTGTTCATCGACATCGCCACCATCGATTCCTACCAGCCCAACATCTACACCCTGGGCATGCAGCTCAAGCGCGACACCTGGCGCGTCGGCCTGGCAGTGGAAATGCAGGAGTGGTCCGCCCTGGAAGACGAGCTCAAGAACGACACCGTCAAGAACAACCTGGGTCTGGAGTTCGACGACATCGTCATCCCGCGCATCGGCGCCGAGTACTACCTGAACGACACCTTCACCCTCACCGGTGGCGTGGCGTTCGAGGAATCGCCGCTGGCCAACGACGTGAACCCGGAAGTGAACTACCTGGACGCCGACCGCACCGTGATCGGCCTGGGCATGAGCGCCACCTTCGACCACGTTTACGGCCTCAAGCATCCGCTGCGTCTCGACTTCGGCTATCAGTACCACCTGATGGAAGAGCGTGAGTTCCAGATCGTATCCAGCCAGCCGACCGCACTGAACAACGACGTGGTGGAAACCAAAGGCGACGTCAACGTATTCGCCGGCTCCATCAGCATGCAGTTTTAAGAGGGAGGGACAATAATGAAGACAACAATCCTGAAGCAGTCATTGCTACTGCTTTCCTCCGCCACGCTGCTGGCCGCCTGTGGCGGCGACGGCGGCGATTCCCCGGTTGACGACTTTGGCAGCAACCCGGGCGAGGGCGGCAACCAATCGCTGCTCTACAGCTACCCGGACGACGGCCAGAGCGAAATCGCCACGCGTGCCCCCATCGTGCTGCGCTTTTCCAGCCGCGTCTCAACCGGTCAGGCCGAACAGAACATCATTCTGCGCCGCGAAGCCGACGGCACCGAGCTGGGTTTCAGCGCCGAAGAAGTGCCGGGCGAACGGCGCGGCGTGGTGCTGCAGCCCGACGAGGAGCTGGACCCGCACACACGCTATGTAATCGACGTTCAGGGCCTGGACCTGGCGCGCGGCCCCTCGGCCGACCGGGAGATTGAGTTCAGCACCCGTGCGCTGCAGCGCGGCCCCAAGAACCTGGTGACCACGGACAGTGACTTCGAGCTCAGCCGCACCTTCCCGAGCGGTGGCGAACAGGAACCGGTGATGGATTTTTCCACCTTCCGTTTCCAGTTCACCCAGCCCATCGACCCGGCCACCGCCCGCTACGGACAGGGCGGCGACGCCACCGTCACGCTCACCGACAGCGAAGGCAACCTGATCGACGCCGCGCTGCTGGTGGACGGCCCCTATATGACGGTGGACCCGGAGCCCGAGCATCTGGATACCAAAACCGAGTACACCCTGACGCTGGGCTCAGGCCTGAGCAGTACCTTTGAGCAGGACTTCACCGGCGACAACGGCGTTATCACCTTCACGCCCAAGGACTCCTCGCCGCGCGGCGAGCCCACCATCATGGTGCAGCGCATCACCGAGGCGGTGAAGCCGAGCGGCGAGCCAAACCGCTCCGAACTGACCGGCGCACCGGTAAACGAAGTGCCGGTGAACTCCACCCTGCTGGGTGAGGACAGCGCCACCCGCTCCAGCGGCGACGTGCGCGCGGAACTGGCCGACGTGACCCAATACACCGAGGTGACGCCGGTGCGCATTCCGCGCAGCACCATTCTTACCGGCACCAACATCGACGTGATGATCGGCGGTGAAGTACCGGCGGGCATCAGCTCCGGTGCGGTGAAAATGCACTTCCTGTCCGACGCCACCGGCTACCTGGTGCCCAACCCCTACGCGGACAACCGGGACGACGCCCTGCGCATCGTGCGGCTGTTTATGGACGTGGCCATCAGCACCGAAAACGCGCAAGCCAACGGCGGCTTCACCCAGGACATTCTGCACATCGAGCTGATCGGCACCGCCGAAGTGGACCCCGAAGCCGGCGTGCTGAACCTGGACGCCGTGAGCATGGTTGAGCCGGACGTGCTGGGGCAGGAATTCGCCTACGGCCTGCTCAGCTTTCAGCTGCAAAGCTATAAAGATCAGACCAACCCGCCGGCGGAGTTCGCCGACACCACCCCGCCGACCCTGCAAAGCTGGACTCTGGCGGACAACACCGCCGAAGGCGGACCGGATAAAACCAAGCTGGCCAAACCCGGCGACCCCATTATCCTTAACTTTAGCGAACCACTTGACCGTCAATCAGTTGTAGGGAAAGTACATCTATACAAAACCGAAGGTGGCGTTCAGACGGAACTAAGTTCCGGAGTCTACATGGACGGTTCCGCTTTGGTCATAAAGCCGAGCGAATCATTAACATATAGTAAAGAACTATCCCCAGTCACATACCAATTAACGGTTGATGCAGGTGTGATGGATTTATCGGGGAATCTTTTCACACAGCCCGTCTCGCACAATTTTTCCTTAGCCGACGTGGTAGAACAAAGATACCCGGTTGATCGGATAACCGGCGAAGCCGCCGACACCCCAGAGGCTGTGCCTGTTCGATCCGCACAAGTTCTTGGGCTTTACCCCGGGTATCCTTGTGCTCTCAACCCAAATACACTCGACCTCCAAAATGAGATCGTTGGCCGATGCCTTGGCAGCATTCCTGCAGAACAAGATCTTCCGCTCGCTGACCAGCTACCAGTAGACGACTCAATACCGCTTCCCAAACTACCCAGCAACCGGCCCATAGTGGTGTCTTTCTCAAAAGACATATCGCCAGAAAGCGTTCAATATGGAACGACTTTTACGGTGGAAAAGATAGATACAGATGGAAATACCATCGCGAATGTAGATGGCAACGTCACATTGAAAAAGCGGATTCTGAAATTCGTGCCAGACGTAGCATGGGAAGATGGAACTCTATACAGATATACATTGATGTCGAATGGAGACATAACTTCAGCAGAGGCTTCCTGTAGTCCTGAGACAATGGTCAACGCTTCCATTTGCGACACAGATGGTTACCCACTGCAAACACAGCTTCTGAGCAACATAGAATTAGCAACCCAAGACCCTGAGTTTCCTAGTGTCGGGTTGAATGCTCTCCCATATCATGCAATACCACAGTCAATTGCATCCTTAACGGGAGGCGGACCAAACCTTGTGCAGTATTTCAAAGGGGCAGAAAGAAGCAGCAATGTGCTACAAGTACTAAAAACCGCACCAACCTCTGATAGGAATGCAAACCTCTTCACAGAACGAAGTCGTCGTTTGGAGACCAACGAGTTCCGCACCGGCGTAAGCTGGTCTGACGAATTGGCGATCGATAATGAATATGACATCGAAGAAACCGGCCCCTCATCAGCGCCAGATATGAACACAGAGTCTCTTACTGATAACACGGGCTTTCTGGTCGACGAAGGAGGAGTAAAGCCGGCAGCTAATAGTGCCAAAATCCTTTCCTCCTCTTTTGGTGTTACGTCACTCACAGAAGCACCAAGGTTACTTAATAGTGGCGCAACACGAACACTTATGGTCGGTGGCAATACCGGCTGCGGCTTTGAGGAAGCGGTGCCTTTTCCTGACCAAAGTTTGTGCACGGAAAATTCAGGCTTCTTCGATTTTGACAAAACTTGCTACATGGCCAAGCCAACTAGGTGCCCACAAGATAAATTCACATATTTAAATAGCACGCTTTTTGCAGAAGTTACCGATCGGTATGTCGACGGAAAAGGCCTTCTGGTCCATATTTTTCCCGGTCACGTCCTAACAACTTCGTTCAAGACGGTGTTAAAGCGCCTAGCACAGAGGACCAACTCCGAGATTACAGAAAGCGGGTATCAAGTAATGCGAATGAGGTTCAATGGAGCGGAGCGGGATGAACCGATTAGAGGATATATCTTTCAAGGTGAGAACGGACCAGTATTCAACGCAAAAGTCGATCTGTATCTAGACGCTCCAAGGCTAGCGGAAGAGTTAACCAGCCGAGGGCTCGTACAGCGTGTATTTCATAACTTTTATAGTTACCCGGTGAGCTTGACTCTCTCAGGCCCTGTCAAATTCCTCGACGATGGACGAATGGTAATAGAGCAATACAATATCAACCGTGTTGACTTTAACTTGAGGTCAAACGCCCCAGAAAGCTATGTAGACCTTTTTATACCTAAAAAAGGAAGCTACTTAAAATACATATCACAACCTGTAAAGTAGTAATAAGGCCCCGTATTCGGGGCCTTATCTTCAAGTCCGGACATTCCTGAATAAATTTCACAACGGCCGGATCCTCGGCATCGAGGCAGATAGAGAGTGAAACGGAGACCGAGAAATTAAACCTCACCGTCTAAATAGCCAGTTATAGCCAATTCAATCGGAGCGCGCAGTCGTTAAAAAGATAAATATAGCAAATTATCCCGCGATGCTTGATAAAGGTTGGATTGTTGTGTCACCATGACGGATGATCGGAGCGTGATCACCACTGAAAGCTCGACGACGAGTGGACCACGCCCATAACCCGCACTTACTACCGAATGGACCAAGCCGATCGGCAGTTCGGAATACTTCAGCTGCCGGAAGACTACGTCTTCGTTTGGAACCATTCCGCGCGTTTCACGATGTTTAGTAAAGAGAAGTCTTTGGCCGCATACGGCCTTCTCTGCCTTGACCTCTGGGCGGGGAATACTGCTGGCATTAAAGCCACCTGCGTAATCCGCGCGATGAATATTGAGAAGGCCTTGACTCGGCACTGTTTTTTAAAAATCATCAACATCTGCGTATTTAATCAAAAAGACGCCCGATGCGATGCACCGGACGCCCTAAAGCGATATAGCTATCACACATCCAAGAATTGGTTAGCCATGTGCGGGAATCAAATTAAGAGTCCCTTCAATCGCACAATTCGACCCGTAGTTCCAGGTAGCCGGATTTACTATATCGATCTGGGTTGGAATAGAGTTGCCTGTTTGTGTGCCGGGAGTAACACCCGGATAACTAATGCCAGTTACAACCCCTCCGCATTGATCGCCAGTAGCCGGTAAAACCGTACTAGGATTCCCTGGGAGAGATGCACTCGTATCCAGTGGCACAGTACCCGGCCCAGACAGGTTGCTCAGCGTCCCAGTCCAAGGAATATTGCCAAGGTAAATGGCAGAGCACGTCGGGTAGTCGCCAGGCCTTGCGCCCGCTGCTTTGATGGTTACGAGACCATTTTCGTCAATAGTGCCGGCGATTGTAAGCCAACAGACAGCGGTAGCGCCGGTGGAAGTTGTTAATGTGGTGGTACCCTTGTAGATAGCATACTGATCTGCAGCTTGAGCCGTTCCGGCGCCCGCCAGAGCGACAGCGCCGACCATGGCCAGCAGACCTTTCTTCATTGAAACGTTCATAGCTTTTCTCCATATTGTCGCTATTTACAGATTCGTCGTTTGAGAACGGGTCTACTGCGTTCCCTGGCCCGTTCCCATCGGCGGAGCGGAATGCCCCGCCGACAAGTCCAAGCTACAAATATTCACGAGACATTGACAACAACCAAACCGGCTCTTTCAAGGCTTTAACTTTGTTACAGGAAAGAAACCCGTTCATAGCGCGGCTTAAAAGAAATATGTCCGCGATAATTTTCGGTCGCCGCCCCGCGGTTAATTAGCGTTATTAAATATCTCGTTATTGTTTTTTGTAGGAATTCACTTACAACCCGAAGATATCGCGCACAAATACGCCATCCGTTTTCCTACAAATATGGCGGATCACGCAGACGGCTTGGCAAGCGACCCTCCGCCGGCAAAGGTCAAGGATCGGCGGCCGGCGTTTATGCGGTGGGGTATTATTTTTTTGGGGTTTTGCGGGGGCGGCCGGGGCCGCGGTTTATTATCAGCTTGCCAGTGAGTCGCTGCACTTCGAAGGCGAAGCCTGGTCCGCCGATAAGCTGGGATCGGCGCACCGTAGTGTCGATGAACGCACGCTGCCGGTCGTCGCAGCCCAGTGCCATCAATTCACGGTAATCGGCTCGGCGTTGCGCTTCGGTGTCTGCCAGGGCGAGATAGTCCGGGTCCGAGTCGAGCTGGTCGCCGCCGGTTTTGCCCATGCGGACTTTGTAGCTGCTCCACGGATAAAGCCGGGCGGAGGTGACGTGGCCGTGCAACACCGCGAGCAGTTCAATATAACGCAGGCAATCCAGCCGTGCCTGGCCCGGTTCCACCACACTGCAGCAGTAACGGCCCTGCCATAGGGTGCCGCGATGTTCGTGGCGGGTGTTGAAGGCCCTGGTGTGGCGTCCGGCCACGTTCTTTATGAAGCCACCAAGCCGGTCCGGGACTTCTTCGGGACAAAGCAGTAAATGCACTTCGTTTTCCAGCAAGCACCATGCTTGCACCTGGATTCGGTAGCGTCGTTTCAGCGCATGCAGCGCGGCCAGGTAATGCTGGTAGTCCCGATTATCCCGAAATATCGGCTCGTCGTTGTGGCCCAGTTGCAGTATGTAGTGTGAGTAGCCCGTTATCGCCAAGCGTCCCTTCCCGGACATAGGCCCTCCGATGGCTTATGTTGGCATTATTATTCCCAGAGCCTACCGCGTTTCCTTGCACAAAAAAATGCGTATGGAGGCAAGCCGGTTTATCGCCGGAGTGCAGGTATGCAACAGCGGCGCCCCTCTTTCGCAATCACGGTTTGCAGCTCATTATGCTGGTGCGCGATATTAAGCCCAGCCCGTGCCGGTGGCGGACCCCATCGACGGCGTGGGCAGTTACCCGGACAGCGTGGCGCTGAATTTCCCCAGCGACCAATCGGCCCTTGGAAACCTGGATCAGCACCGTGTCACTGCTGAACGATAATCCGACGGTGATTTCACCGGCGTGGCCAGCGCGTAGCCTATCGAAGACACGCACACATTATGCGGACTGTGCGTTGTCCTTTTTTGCGCGAAAGGCGAGTCTTCTGTGGGGGCGGGCCTAGCCCGCGAAAGGGGCGAAGCCCCGGCAGGACGACTACGATTCGCCCTGGAAAGAAGCCATTGAAATGATGTTGTCGGATTTTATGGCGTTCTATTTCTCTGACGCTTGGCAGGCCATCGACTGGGAAAGACCCCATCGCTTTCTGGATCAGGAGCTGCAAAAGATTGTACCGGAGTCCGACACCGGACGGCGTGTGGTGGACAAGCTGGTGGAGGTGGCGCTGATCGGTGGGGGCGAGCAGTGGATTCATCTGCACATCGAGATCCAAAGCAGCCGCGAATCCGACTTCGCCGAGCGCATGATGATCTACCACTACCGCATCTTCGACCGCTTCCGCCGGCCGGTGGCTAGCCTGGCGGTGTTGGCCGACCACCAGCCCGGCTGGCGGCCCCGGGATTATCGACAATCGGTGCTTGGCTGCCACTGGACGCTGGAGTTCCCCAGCGTGAAACTGCTCGACTACCGCCTGATCCGGCTGCTCTATGGCCAACGCCGAGAAAAACACCGTATTATTCAACTATTACGCGTCATCGACTGGCTGATGGCGCTGCCCCCGCACCTGGAACAACGCCTGGGGCAGCGCCTCACCGCCATCGAAGGAGAGAAACACATGCAATACGTCACCAGCTTCGAGCGCCTCGCCAAGGAAGAGGGCGTGCAGCAAGGGATGCAGCAGGGCCAGGTCAAGGTGCTGATCGATTTACTCACCCACCGCTTCGGCCCCTTGCCGGACGAAGTACACCAGCGTCTGGAGCAGGCTACCGCCGAGGAGATCGACACCTGGGCCGGCCGCATTCTTGATGCCGATTCGCTGGAGCAGGTGTTCGGCGACTGACTTATGGGGCTGATGGGGTCAGGTTTTGCGCTTGCTCTACTAAGTGCGGATGTCGTATTCATCAAGAAGCCCGGCATTTTCTTGTAGCCAGTGGTCAAAGCGCCGGCGCAGCTCATCCTCTCGAGGGACGGGCACCCGTATCCATTCACAGCGTTGCCGGACCCCCATTCGAAATGCCTCGAAAGCACCGTACCGGCGCATTGAAAACCATTTTTTGCGGCCGCGCTGTGCCGTCACCGATATGTTGATGCCCCATGGCTTACTACGCCGATTTACGGTGATGCCGATAATGCCAAACCCGTGTTCCTTGGTGGCCGGGTTACCGAGTCGGTCAACGGAAACGCGCCGCAACCGAGGGGATGGCATCATGGTTCCCTGAAGACGCATCGCCTCCATTTTTTCGTTCCGCCAGGCTAAGGCTGCCCTGAATGCGATATTTTGATCGTGATAACGCCGGTCCCGGAAACATTTCCGAAGCTGCCGTTTTCTGCCCCCTTCATCCACGTAAGGTAAGGCACACCACCAGAACTCTCCAGTTTCATTGCGATATATATAACGGTGTTTTTTCCCGGCATGGTCGCTAATTGAGGCAGTCATTTTTATTATCTCTTTTTATTATTCAATGCAGTAAAAAGTAACATCTCCTTGATATCAACTTCCACAGTTGTGGCGCGATTAAAGAGACCGAACGGTCACCCACGCTAAATACCTTCCGAAATCACGGTTTGCACCCCATTTCCGCTATCGCCTACCCGTTTTTCAGCCTGGGCTTACGGAACCCGGCTTGCCCCCTGTTTACCGTGAATGCACTCGCCAGTGACTAAAGCTTGCGCGGGTAAACCAGGCCATTGACGGATGTGTATACCATGGTTTACATTGGCGGCATTGAGTCGATCCTCACCACTTCCCGATTCGAGGACTGGCTTCGTGGACTTAAGGACGGTCAAGGGAAGGCCCGCGTCCTCGCCCGCATCCGCCGGCTGTCTCTGGGCAACACGGGCGATATGAAATCCGTGGGTAAGGGGGTTTACGAACTCCGCATACACACCGGGCCGGGTTATCGCGTGTACCTGACCATGCGCGGCCAGGAGGTGGTCATCCTGCTCACGGGTGGCGACAAAGGCAGCCAAAGCAGAGATATCGAAGCGGCCAGGGCGCTGGCCAAACAATATCAGGAGGAATCATGACTGCCCCCAACCCGCTGAAACGCTGGGATGCCGCAGATCACCTCGAGAACAGCGAGGATATGGTGTTGTACCTGAACGCCTGTATTGATGACGATCCCGGCGACGGCTCTCTGATCCGGGCCGCGTTGAACGATATCGCACGGGCCCGGAACATGAGCCAGCTGGCCACTGAGGCCGGGCTCACTCGGGCCGGGCTGTATAAGGCATTATCGCCGGAGGGAAAGCCCGGTTTTGACACCATGCTCCGGATTACCCGGGCCCTGGGCATGAACCTGCACTTTGATCAGTAGACCGGGACCTAGTCAGTAGTCAGGGGTCAGGTCTTGCGTTTTGCCCCGTGCCCTCGCGCGAAAATACGGCCTGAACGGTCACGCACGCTAAGTACCCTCTTCCGCAATCACGGTTTGCACCTAAATTCCGCTATCGCCTACCCGTTTTTCAGCCTGGGCTTACAGCCACTCCCCCCGCGACCAAGTCAGTCTTGTTTTGGCGGCGCTGGTATAGAGCTTCGACTTGAACCTTCGATCCAGGTCGTGTCGTGGAGTATTCTGGCTAACCATACCCGTATCGGGTACACTTAGGCTGTAGTGGAATGAAGGTTTTCAAACGCAAGGACTTCCATCGTTGGCAGACGAGCGAGAAGCTGCCTGATAGCGCCTTATGCGAAGCCGTCAAGGAGATGGAATGCGGCCTGGTGGATGCGAAACTGGGCGGAGGGCTTTACAAGAAACGTATTGCCCGTCCCGGAGCAGGCAAGCGTGGTGGTTATCGAACCTTACTCTCAGCGCGCGCCGGGCAACGTTATGTCTTTCTCCATGCGTTTTCGAAGAGCGATAAAACCAACATTACACGCGAAGAAGCCCGCGCACTTAGATATGTGGGCAAGGTCTTTCTCGATTTGTCCCGGGAAGATCTTTTGAAAGCACGATATTCCGGTGTGCTATTGGAGGTCCACTGTAATGACGAAGCTCACTGAGTCCCTTCGCTCTGATCTCGCCGCTTTGTACGAAGCCGGCGCCATTGACAAGATCACCATGCGCGAGTTCGACGCTCTCTGCCCGCCCCCCGTACGCGAACTGAAGCCAGCGGACATCAAGCTTCTCCGCGAGCAACTCAGATTCAGCCAGCAGGTCTTCGCGCGATATCTGCATACCAGTGTCTCGACCATACGAAAATGGGAACAAGGTGAAACCCACCCGGCTGGCCCCGCCCTCAAGTTGCTCAACCTTCTCGCCGACAAGGGCCTGCAGGCCATTCTCTAATTAACCGCACCGCGGGGTCAGGTCTTGCGGTTTGCTCTACTCTAATCAATCACCAGGCCGAGGGCGGCCATCGCCACCACCAGGGCCAGCAACGGCACCCGCCCCGACCGCAAGGCCAGGAACCCGAGCACCACCAGCGCCAGGTCGCGGGGCCCGGCCACCGCCGACAGGAACACCGGCTGGTAGAGCGCCGCCAGCAGCAGACCCACCACCGCCGCGTTGATGCCGGCCACCGCCCCGGCCATGGCGGGCCGCGCCGCCAGGGCGCGCCAGGCGTCGCTGAGTGCCAGCACCAGCAGGAAACCGGGCAGGAAAATCGCCAGGGTGGCCACGCCGGCGCCCAGCCAGGGCGTGGCCGGGGCCAACTGGGCGCCCAGGTAGGCGGCCAGCGAAAACATCGGCCCGGGCACCGCCTGGGCGGTGGCGTAGCCGGTGAGGAACTGGTCCTGGCTGATGGCACCGCCGACAAAGCCTTCCAGCAGCGGCAACACCACATGGCCGCCGCCGAACACCAGCGCCCCGGCGCTGTAGAAGTCCCGGGCCAGGCCGCCCAGGGTGCCGCCGTCGATCAGCCACAACAGAATCCAGACGGCGACGAACAGGCCGAAAGGCAGCCAGGCGACCCGGCCGCCGCTGGCGTCCGCCTGCACCGGCGTGGATGACGGCTTGAGCCGGCGCAGACCGATCAGCGCCGCCGCCACCAGCGCCAGCAATTGCACGCCAACGCCAGGGAACAGCCACAGAGCCACCGCCGTCGCCAGCGCCAGCCCGCGGGTAAAGCGGTCACGGCAGAACTTGCCGCCCAGAGTGAGTACCGCATCGGCCACCACCACCACCGCCAGCCACTTCAGCCCGGTGACCAGGCCGTTCAGCCAGGTATCCGGCAGCCGGGTGGCGTACAGGGCCACCATCACCATGATCAGGAAAGACGGCAGGGTGAATCCCAGGAAAGCCGCAACGCCGCCGGCCAGCCCGCCCCGGTGACGGCCGATGGCGAAACCGAGCTGGCTGGACGCCGGCCCGGGCAGAAACTGTGTCAGGGCCAGCAGACGGGCGTAGGTGGCCTCGTCCAGCCAGCCCAGCCGCACCACGAAGCGGCGGTGGAAATAGCCCACATGGGCGGCGGGACCACCGAAGCTGATACAGCCCAGCCACAGGAATTCCCAGAATACCTTCCCGAATCTCATAGCCATTCTCTTAAACCGACGAAAGCCCGATCTTAAAACAGGGGGCGACAATAACGGAAAAGGGTGTCAGCCGGATGTCAGTGTGGCGGCGGGCGGGTATACTCGCCGCCATGCAACGCGACGCCCTCTCCGTTTTACAGCACGTCTTCGGTTATCACGACTTCCGTGGCGAACAACGCGCCATCATCGACAACCTGATCGACGGCGACGACGCCCTGGTGCTGATGCCCACCGGCGGCGGTAAATCCCTGTGCTACCAGATTCCGTCGCTGGTGCGCGACGGCGTGGGCGTGGTGGTGAGCCCGCTGATCGCGCTGATGCAGGATCAGGTCAGCGCGCTCAATGCGCTGGGGGTGCGCGCCGCCTTCCTGAATTCCACGCTCAGCGCCGAGCAGAGCCAGTCCCTGCAGCAGCAGGTACGCAACGGCGAGCTGGACCTGCTCTATGTGGCGCCGGAACGGCTGATCCAGCCGCGCACCCTGGAGCTGCTGCATCAGTCGCCGCTGGCGCTGTTCGCCATCGACGAGGCCCATTGCGTGTCGCAATGGGGCCACGACTTCCGCAGCGACTATCTGCAGCTCTCCCTGTTGCACCGTGAATTCCCCAAGGTGCCGCGCATCGCGCTCACCGCCACCGCGGACCCGCGCACCCGCACGGAAATCGCCGAGCGCCTGGACCTCACCGGCGCGCGCCACTATGTGTCCAGCTTCGACCGGCCCAATATCCAGTACCGCATCGAACGCAAGGACGGCGCCCGCAAACAGCTGCTGCGCCTGCTGCGCGCCGAACACGCCGGCGAAGCGGGCATCGTCTACTGCCTGTCGCGCAACAAGGTGGACCAGACCGCCCAGTGGCTGACCGACCAGGGCATCCCCGCCCTGCCCTACCACGCCGGCCTGAGCGGCGCGATGCGCGCCGACCACCAGCAGCGCTTTTTGCGCGAGGACGGCCTGGTGATGGTGGCCACGGTGGCGTTCGGCATGGGCATCGACAAACCGGACGTGCGCTTCGTCGCCCACCTGGACCTGCCGAAAAGCATCGAAGCCTACTACCAGGAGACCGGCCGCGCCGGCCGTGACGGCGAGCCCGCCACCGCCTGGATGGCCTACGGCCTGGAAGACGCCATCCGCCACAAGCAGATGCTGGCGCAGTCGGAAGGCAACGAGCAGTTCAAACGCCACGAGCATCAGCGCCTGGAAGCGATGCTGGGGCTCTGCGAAGTGACCCACTGCCGCCGTCAGGCGCTACTGCACTACTTCGGCGAAAACCTGGAGCAGCCGTGCGGCAACTGCGACACCTGCCTGAACCCGCCTCAGACCTTCGACGCCACCGAAGCGTCGCAAAAGGCGCTCAGCTGTGTGTTCCGCACCGGCCAGCGTTTCGGCGTCAACCATCTGGTGGACGTGCTCACCGGCAACCGCAGCGACAAAGTCGCCGCCGCCGGCCACGACCACGTCTCCACCTGGAACATCGGCGGCGAGTTCTCCGCCAGCCAGTGGCGCGCCATCTACCGGCAACTGGTGGCGCGCGGCCTGCTCGCCGTGGACGCGGACGGCTACGGCGCCCTCAAGCTCACCGAAACCTGCCGCCCCTACCTGCGCGGTGAAGTGCCGCTGCATCTGCGCAAGGACGCGGCCAAATCCGCCGAGCGCACCCGCCGCAGCAAGCCGCAGGTGGCGGAAGCGGACCGCCAGCTCTGGGAGGCGCTGCGGGCCCGCCGCAAGCAGTTGGCGGAGGAGGAAGGCGTGCCGCCCTATGTGATCTTCCACGACGCCACCCTGATGGACATGCTCGCCCTGCGTCCCCGCGACCGCTATGAGATGGCCGCCGTCAGCGGCGTCGGCGACCGCAAGCTGGAAGCCTACGGCGACGCCTTCCTCACCGTCCTCGAAGAGCACACCGACGCCGCCTCCTGACCCGCTGGAAGAAAGGGTCATTGCGCCACCGTAAGTCCGGACTTACGGTAAATGCCTCCTTTTTCGACGCGAGCGGCACCATGGACTATCTGCGCACCCCGGACACCTGTTTCGAGAACCTGCCCGGCTATCCCTGGGCGCCCCACTACGCCCAGGTCGACGACGGCGAAGGCCACGAGATGCGCATGCATTACCTGGACGAAGGCGAGCGCGACGCTCCGGTGGTGTTGATGCTGCACGGCGAGCCGTCCTGGAGTTACCTTTACCGGCACATGATCGAGCCGGTGGTGGCCGCCGGCTACCGGGTGATCGCGCCGGACCTGATCGGCTTCGGCCGCTCGGACAAGCCGGTGAACCGCGAGGACTACACCTACAACCGGCACGTGGGCTGGGTGCGCAGCCTGCTGCTGGATCACCTGGACCTGCGCGACATCACCCTTATCTGCCAGGACTGGGGCGGGCTGATCGGGCTGCGCCTGGTGGGCAATCACCCCGAGCGCTTTGCCCGGGTGATCGCCGCCAATACCTTCCTGCCGGACGGCGAGCACGATCCCGGCGAGGCGTTCCGCAAGTGGCGGGACTTCTCGCAGACGGTGCCGGAGTTTCCGGTCAGCATGATCATCCAGGGCGCCACCACCACGGAGCTGCCGGCGGCGGTGCTGGCCGCCTACGACGCCCCCTTCCCGGAGGAGCGCTACAAGGCCGGTGCCCGCCAGTTCCCGGCGCTGGTGCCGGACCGCCCGGACGCGCCGGGCGCCGCCGAGAACCGTGAAGCCTGGCAATCGCTGATGGCGTTCGACAAGCCGTTCATCACCGCCTTCAGCGACAAGGACCCGATCACCGCCGGCGCCGACGCGGTGCTGCGCAAGCTGATTCCCGGTTGCCAGGGCCAGCCGCACACCACCATCGAGAACGGCGGCCACTTCCTGCAGGAAGACCAGGGCGAAGCCCTGGCCCGGGTGCTTACCGGCGCCTTCAAATAAAATTCACTATACCGTTATAAGCTTGACGCTTTCATCACGCATGGTTTCCCCGGGTTTTATTTATTATTTATGGGGAAAAACATGAAAAAAATGCCTTTCTCGCTGGCCACCGGCCTGCTGGCGGCGACGCTGGCCGGCTGTGGCGGCGATTCGTCCAGTTCCGACGGCACCTCCGGCGGCGGTAACGGCAACACCACGCCGCCCGCCACCGCCTCGACCCTGAAAATCGGCCTGCTGCCGGACACCCAGGGCGGCGGCGACAACGTTTCCATGCACCCGATGAAAGCGGTGCTCGACAAAGAGCAGGAGCTGGGCGTGGACATCGTGATCCCGGTGGGCGACCTCACCGACCACGGCACCACCCGGGAATTCGAGCAGTGGACCTCCGTGGCGGAGAACTACCGCGACGCTGGCATCGAGTTCCTGCCGCTGATGGGTAACCACGAAGACAGCTACGCCTACTCGGTGGAGTGGATCGAGAACATGAAGCACTACATCCCCGAGGATGCGGTGCACATGGCCGGCGCCCAGTACCTGAACTACTACGTGATCCGCGACAACGTGATGATCATCCTGCTCAAGTACTACAACCTGCCGATCGCCTTCGAGTGGATCAAGCAGGAAGTGGCCGCCAATGAAGACAAATTCGACCACCTGGTGATCGCCAGCCACGACGGCCTGATCGGCGCCAAGTACGGCGAAACCCGGGAAATGATCGTCGAGGGCACCAAGGGCGACAACGCCCTGATGGACATGTGGGACGACATCCGCGCCTTCTTCGCCCGTTATGACGTGCTCTGGGTGCAGGGCCACGAGCACATGTACCAGCGCTCCGTGGTGACCGCGCCGATCTGGGTCGATCCGTCGTCCTGGACCACCGCCGACGGCAACTACCGCCTGCCGCAGTACACCCAGATCATGTCCGGTAACGCCTCCTATAAAGGCTACGAATTCCGCTACGGCGAACGGGAACTGGTGCAGCGCATCGTGCAGCAGAAGATGAACACCCGCAGCAACGGCTCACCGGCCTATGACGCCAATGCCTCGGTGCTCACCTTCCACGGCGACCGGGTGGATTACGAGTCCTGGTTCGTGGAGCACACCATCGGCAGCAACGAGGACGGCGTCAAGGAACTGGCCGACCCGCAATGGAAGCTGCTGGACCGCTTCACCCGCACCAAGAACCGCTGCGAGCGGCTGGTCTACCCCAACTCCATCCCCGAGGGCACCCGCCCGGTGATGTACCTGGACGCCAGCTACGTCAGCAACGACTGCACCGGCGACGACGGCAGCGTGGCGCGCATGGTGGCCGGCACCAACGACACCTTCAACCGGGTGGAAAGCCGCACCCGCGACATGGGCGTGACCCCCGGCTTCAGCCGCGCCGAGACGGTTACCGACCTGATGCGCCTGGGCTACCAGTTCCTGTTCCAGTACCACCAGCCCTGGACCCCCAACCTGAACGGCGAAAACCGTCTGGTACCGTTGAACGAAACGGAAGTGGAAATCCCGGAAACCACCATCGACCTGAAAGAGCTGGTCACCATGAGCTGGCAGCAGAGCGACGGGGAAACCGCTTCCGACATCCTCATCATCAGCGGCACCCAGAACCAGACCGGCACCTACTCCAGCGCCTACGGCGCGGTGAAGGACATCGAAACCATGGTCGGCCTGCCCGGCAGCCAGCCCGACGGCACCGCCAAGCAGCCGCACACCCTGCCCGCCGGCGCCAGCAAGGACTGGGACCTGGCCACCGCCGTCGCCGACGCCTACGCGCTCACCTTTGACGCCCCGGAAGGCAGCGACGTGGACAGCCTGAACCTGGGCGTGCGCACCGCCGAGGGCTGGCAGCCCCTGGCCAGCGCCGACTGTCTGGTGGAAGGCCCGTTCGACGGCGGCTACCTGAGCACCCCGCCGACGCGTCCCGACGCCTGCGCGGACCAGCCCCTGGTCGGCGTCGACCCGGACCACGGCCGCCGCTTCTGGGCCGTCCTGCAACAGGACGCCGAACTCGCCCTGCTGCGCCGCTAACCACCCCCCGCCCGCCCCGTTTCAGGGGCGGGCTTCCCCGGCCGCCCACAAATAACACTCGTACCCAGCCCCACAATCCGTTAGGCTTGCCCGCCCTTCGGGCTACGCCCTCCTTGTTTTCTGAAAGACTCTTCATATGGATTTTGCTTCCCTCGGATTGATCGATCCTCTGCTGCGTGCTGTTGCCGAGCAGGGTTACACCACCCCGTCGCCGATTCAGGCTCAGGCGATACCCGCCGTCCTGGAAGGCCGCGACGCCATGGCCGCCGCCCAGACCGGCACCGGCAAGACCGCCGGCTTTACCCTGCCGCTGCTGCAGCGCCTCAGTGAAGGCACCCCCGCGCCGGCCCGCCAGGTGCGCGCCCTGGTGCTCACCCCCACCCGCGAGCTGGCCGCCCAGGTGGCGGAAAGCGTCGCCCTGTACGGCAAATATCTGCCGGCGATGCGCTCGGCGGTGGTGTTCGGCGGGGTCAAGATCAACCCGCAGATCGACAAGCTCAGCCGTGGCGTGGACGTCCTGGTGGCGACCCCCGGCCGGCTGCTGGATCTCTATCAGCAGAAAGCGGTGCGCTTCGACAACCTGGAAATTTTGGTGCTCGACGAAGCGGACCGGATGCTGGACATGGGCTTCATCCATGACATCCGCCGTATCCTCAAGGTGCTGCCGCAGAAGCGTCAGACCCTGATGTTCTCGGCCACCTTCTCCAACGAGATTCGCGGCCTCGCCAAGACCCTGGTCAACGACCCGGTGCAGATCGACGTCAGCCCGCGCAACAGCACCGCCGAGCGCGTGCGCCAGTGGGCGGTATCGGTGGACAAGAGCCACAAGGCCGCCCTGCTCACCCACCTGATCGACGACGAGCAGTGGTTCCAGGTGCTGGTGTTCACGCGCACCAAGCACGGCGCCAACCGCCTCGCCAAACAGCTGGAAAGCGCCGGCATCCAGGCCGCCGCCATCCACGGCAACAAGAGCCAGGGCGCCCGCACCCGGGCCCTGGCCGGCTTCAAGAACGGCGACGTGCGCGCCCTGGTGGCCACCGACATCGCCGCCCGCGGCCTGGACATCGACCAGCTGCCCCAGGTGGTCAACTTCGACCTGCCCAACGTGGCCGAAGACTACGTGCACCGCATCGGCCGCACCGGCCGCGCCGGCGCCAGCGGCCAGGCGGTCTCCCTGGTCAGCGGCGAAGACCGCAAACTGCTCAAGGACATCGAGCGGCTGATCAAAAAGCCCCTGGAACGCAAGGAAGTGACCGGCTTCGACGCCAGCAAAGCGGCCCCCGAACCGGCCGACGACCGCCCGCCCCGGCCGCCCCAGCGCCCCCGTGGCGGTGGCGGCGGCCGCCCCGGCGGCAACAAGCCCGGCGGCGGTCGCCGCTCCGGTGGTGGCCAGCGCTCCGGCGGTGGCGGCCGCCCGGCCGGCAACGGCTCCGGCCGCCCCAACCAGGGCGGCCGCGCCCGCCGCTCCGGCGGCGGCAACCGCGGCGCCTGATCCTCGCGCGAGGAGGGTTGGCGGCTCCGTAGCCCGGTTCGGTCTCGGTGGCCGGGTCCAGGACCCGCCGTGAATACGTCCCTGTAGGCTTGTGTTCGGCTCCCTGCCTCACACAGTCCTGGACCCGGCCACCGAGACCGAACCTCCCGAATGGAGCGAGCCGCCCAGCAGCACTACGAAGCTAGATTTGTGGGAGCGGGCCCAGCCCGCGAAAGGCCGGCAGGATGCCAGAGACGCTGTTGGTGCCACCGTCAGAAAGCGCTCTGGGATCCTGCCGGGAGCTTCGCTCCCTTTCGCGGGCTGGGCCCGCTCCCACAACTGTCGCTCCCACACTCTGGGCTTTGCTGAAAGGTTCGGCGCCAGCCATGTCCCGCGGCGGTGCCGCCACCTGAGGAGCGGGTCTGTGTCAGGCCCTTCCGGGACCCTGGAGGACAGGACGTCCGAAAGGGAGCCCCCAGGGACGGGTTCACGGCGTTCCCGGAAGGGCCTGACACAGACCCGATCCCCCGGCTGGAGAGAACTCCGTCTCAAGGCCCGCCCCTACCTCCTTCGTCGAATAGCCTCCCCGCCCGCTTCGTGGTTGTATGAGCCTGAGCGTCCCTTTGGGCGCGGCGAATAACAACAAGCAGCGACGACGGCGAGGAGCGGAGCATGAGTTACGCGGAAGCCTACCAGCGGGCGCGGCAGGACGCCGACGGCTTCTGGGCCGAGCAGGCCCGGGCCGTGGCCTGGTACCAGGCCCCCACCCGCATTCTGGACACCCTGCAGGACGGCACCCACCGCTGGTTCGGCGACGGCGTGCTCAACACCAGCTACCTGGCGCTGGACCATCAAATCGAACAGGGCCGCGGCGAGCAGCTGGCGCTGATCCACGATTCCCCGGTCACCGCCAGCCAGCAGCGCTTCACCTTCAACCAGCTGAGGGACCGGGTGGCGGAACTGGCCGGCGCCCTGGCGCGGCTGGGCGTGGGCAAGGGCGACGGCGTGGTGATCTATCTGCCCATGGTGCCGGAAGCGGCCATCGCCATGCTCGCCTGCGCGCGGCTGGGCGCGGTGCATTCGGTGGTGTTCGGCGGTTTCGCCGCCCACGAGCTGGCGATCCGCGTGGACGATGCCAAGCCCAAGGTGGTGCTGACCGCCTCCTGCGGCATCGAAATCGACCGGGTGATTCCCTATATGCCGCTGGTCAGCGGCGCCCTCGAGCAGGCGGCGCACCGGGTCGAGGCGGTGCTGGTACTGCAGCGGGACGCCGGCCCGGCGGACCTGACCGGCACCGGCTTCAAGGACTGGCGGGCGGAAGTCACCGGCAGCGAGCCGGCGACACCGGTGCCGGTGAACGCCGCCGACCCGCTGTACATCATGTACACCTCCGGCACCACCGGGAAACCCAAGGGTATCGTGCGCGACAACGGCGGCCACGCGGTGGCGCTGCTGTACGCGCTGCGCCAGGTGTACGGCATGCGCGCCGGGGAAGTCTGGTGGGGCTGCTCGGACGTGGGCTGGGTGGTGGGCCACTCGTTCATCGTCTACGCGCCGCTGCTGGGCGGCTGCACCACGGTGATGTTCGAGGGCAAGCCGGTGAAGACACCGGACGCCGGCGCCTACTGGCGGGTGGTGCAGGAACACGGCGTGCAGGGCCTGTTCGCGGCGCCCACCGCGTTCCGGGCGATCCGCAAGGAAGACCCGGACGGCGAGGCGTTCAAACGCTACGACGTGAGCAGCCTGCGGCATCTGTTCGTGGCCGGCGAAAAGCTCGACACGCCCACCTATCAGTGGCTCAGCGAGCTAACCGGCCGGCCGGTCTACGACCACTGGTGGCAGACCGAGACCGGCTGGCCGGTGACCGCGCCCTGCACCGGCCTGGGCCAGACCGAGGTGCGCGGCGGCTCCACCAACCGGCCGGTGCCCGGCTACCAGGTGGAGGTGCTGGACGCCAACAGCCGGCCGCTGGGGCCCGACGAGGAAGGCGCCATCGTGCTGCGCCTGCCGCTGCCGCCGGGCTGCGCCCAGACCCTGTGGAACGACCACCCGCGCTACCTGGACGCCTACCTGAACACCCATCCCGGCTACTACCACACCGGCGACGGCGGCTATCTGGACGCCGACGGCTTCGTCTACATCATGGGCCGCACCGACGACGTGATTAACGTCTCCGGCCACCGGCTCTCCACCGGCGTGATGGAGGAGCACATCGCCACCCACCCGGCGGTGGCGGAATCCGCCGTGGTGGGCATGCACGACGAGCTTTGCGGCGAAGTGCCGGTGGGCCTGGTGGTGCTCAAGGACGGCGCCGACATCGACGAGCCGCGCCTGGAACAGGAACTGGTGGCGCTGATCCGCGACCAGGTGGGCGCCGTGGCCCGCTTCCGCCGCGCCCTGGTGGTGCCGCGCCTGCCCAAGACACGCTCCGGCAAGACCCTGCGCGCCGCCCTGCGCAAGATGGCCAACGGCCGCGACTTCCCGCTGCCCTCCACCATCGACGACCCGGCGATTCTCGATGAGATCGCCGTGGTACTCAGCCGCGACGGCCTGGTGCCCGCGCCGGGCAAACCGCAATAACGGAGGACGCCGTCATGGCCCTGAAGAAAAGTGTCTCGGAACTGGTGGCCGCCGCCGAAGCGCGCATTGAGCGCCTTACGCCGGAGCAAGCGCGGCAACTACTGGAAGACCCGGACGTGCGCTTCGTGGACATCCGCGACGTGCGCGAACTGAAACGGGAAGGCACCGTGCCCGGCGCCCTGCACGCGCCCCGCGGCATGCTGGAATTCTGGGTCGACCCGGATTCGCCCTACCATAAAGCCGACTTCGCCAGCGGCCAGCGCTTCGTGCTGTTCTGCGCCCTCGGCCACCGCTCCGCCCTCGCCACCGCCCAGCTCATGGATATGGGGTTTGGGCCGGTGTGTGATATTGAAGGAGGCTTTGAAGCGTGGCGTGGCGCGGGCGGGAAGATCGAGGAGAAGAGTTAATAGTTAACAGTGAATAGTTAATAGCGAAAACACCGTTTCAGAGAGGCTTGGCGCGAGATCCGGCATCCACCTCTCGGCTACGCTTTGTTTTCGCTGTTAACTGTTAACTATTCACTGTTCACTGCGCCGACGGCAGTCGGCGCGGACTTCTTGAAGTCCGCGTTCGGCGATCAGGCCGTTTTGGAAGGCGTGCTGGGCCATCTCCAGGCTGTCCTTGGCGAGGATCATCTGGCAGCCGCTTTGCGCCACGCGATCGGCGAGCGCCTGGATCGCCTGATCGCGGTCCTCGCCTTGATGCACGTGGCGGATATAGATGGTGTGGATGCGGCCCGGGTAGCGGGCCACCAGGTCGGCGTACACTTCCGGGTCGTGCTGGCCGCTGTCGCCGATCAGGACGAACGGCAGCTGCTGGTAGAGCGACAGCATGCGCTCGATCAGCATCGCCTTGTGGTCCTTGGCGCGGATCGGCAGCGGCCGCTGCAAGGTCACGCCCCATTCGCGCAGGAACAGCACCGGCCCGTGGGGAATGTGGTTGAGACGGAAGAACTCCACCAGCACGTCGTAGATGCTCCAGGGGCCCCGGGACACGTACAGCATGGGGCGGCGGCGCTCGCCGCTTTCGCCGTGGAACAGCGCCCGGTAGAACGCGGACACGCCCGGAAAGGCGGTGCGGTGGCGGGCCTTGGCGATAAACAGCTGGTACATCATGGTCAGCTTGCTGGCGACGCCGGTGTAGATCACCGTGTCGTCGATGTCGCTGACCACCGCCAGGTCCACCTCACGGGGTGGAATATAGATCTCGGCGGTGGCGGCCACGCTGCGTTCGCCGGAAGGCGCGTCGCTCTTCTCCGACGCGGGCAGCAGCTCCAGCCGCGCCTGCTGCCAGAAAGCGCCGTCGGGCAGCGGCTCCTCGATCGGCAGTTGCACGCTGAAATAACCGTCCCGGTCGGTGGTGACGCTGGCGCGCGCGTCGCCCACGGTGACCGCCACCCGGGCGTCGCGGATGCCCCAGCGGGCGGTGCGGCGGGCGATGTTGACCAGATCGTCGAGCGGCCCCTCGCCCAGCTTGAGCCCCAGGCCCGGCTGCCGGAACACCCGCCCCATCAGGAACACTTCGTCCCGGGAACCGTAACCCCGATAGGTCTGGATCACCGGGCCGCCACGGCTGCCGGCACGCCGAGCCGGGCGCGCCAGAAAACGCAACATTTTGCGCAAACCACGATACACGCTTCGCGGCGTCGGCAGATTCATCGATACTCCCAAAAACACCGTAGGTCGGGTTAGCAACGCGTAACCCGACAAGAGACCCGTCAAGAACGCAGCAAGCCTGCCGTCGGGTCAGGCTTCGCTGACCCGGCCTCGCGCTCTACGCGATCGGCGGCTCACCGGCGAGCCCCGGCCCGCGTTCGATATCCGAGGTGAAGACTTCCAGATTCTGCGCCACTTCGCGCACTTCCTCGAAGCGGGCAATGTGGTACAGGGCCTCACCCTCGTTGACCAGCGGCAGGTTGTTGCGGCCCACCAGAATGCCCGCGCAGGGCGATTCGATGGTCACGTCGTCGCCGCCGAACGGGCTGGAGATACGGCCGATCAACTGGCCTTTGCGCAACCAGGCGCCGAGCGCCACCAGCGGCAGGAAGACGCCGTCGCGCTCGGCCCGTACCCAGCTTGAGGAGCGGGCGATGTGCGGTTCCATGGGCGCGCGGGTGCGGCGCGGGCCGGTCATGCGCAGGTGGTGCATGATGTTGAGTACCCCTTTAACGCCGGCGCGAATCGAGCTTTCGTCGAAGCGCAGCGCTTCGCCGGCTTCGTAGGTGATCACCGGAATGCCCTGGGCCTCGGCCACTTCCCGCAGGGTGCCCTCGCCGAGCACCGAGTTGATCACCACCGGCACGCCGAACGCGGCGGCCATGGCGGCGGTGTCGTCGTTGGACAGGTCGGCGCGGATCTGCGGCAGGTTGGCGCGATGGATGGCGCCGGTGTGCAGGTCCACCGCGTGGGTGGCGCGGTCCAGTACCTGGGTCTTGAACTGCCAGGCCATGCGCGCGCCCAGGCTGCCGGTTTCCGAGCCGGGAAACGAGCGGTTGAGGTCACGACGGTCGGGCAGATACCGGGTCTTGTGAATAAAGCCGAACACATTGACCACCGGCACCGCCAGCAGCGTGCCGTTAAGACGGTTGAGCGACGAATGGCGCAGCAACCGGCGAATAATTTCCACACCGTTCAACTCATCACCGTGTATCGCCGCGCTCACCAGCAACACCGGCCCCGGCCGCCGCCCATGGATAACATGAATCGGCACGTTCAACGGCGTCTGCGTGTACAACTGCGCCAGCGGCAGTTCCACCTTGGCCCGGGTCCCCGGCATCACCCGCGTCCCGTTCAACTCAAACGGCGCCGCCTTCTCTTCCTGCCCGCTCTTACCTTTGCTGCTCGTCATCACTCACCCAAAGCCGATACGACAACCGGTTTTATCTTTCGCTGTTAACTCTTAACTCTTAACTACCCTTTAGCGCCTTTGGTCTGGGTACGATGCGGCCGCGCATTGCTCTCAATGAACTTCACCACCATGCCGGCCACGTCTTTATTGGTGGCCGCTTCAATGCCTTCCAGACCCGGTGAGGAATTCACTTCCATCACCAGCGCGCCGTGGTGGGAGCGCAGAATATCCACGCCGGCCACGTTCAGGCCCATGATGCGCGCCGCGCGCACCGCGGTGGCGCGTTCTTCCGGGGTGATGCGGATCAGGCTGGCGGTGCCGCCGCGGTGCAGGTTGGAGCGGAACTCGCCGGGCAGCGCCTGACGCTTCATGGCGGCGATCACCTTGCCGCCCACCACGAAACAGCGGATGTCGGCGCCGCCGGCTTCCTTGATGTATTCCTGCACCATCACCGAGACGTTCAGGCCCATGAAGGCCTCGATCACCGATTCCGCCGCTTTGCGGGTTTCCGCCAGCACCACGCCGATGCCCTGGGTGCCCTCCAGCATTTTGATCACCAGCGGCGCGCCACCGACCATGTTGATCAGGTCGGGAATATCGTCCGGGGAGTGGGCGAAGCCGGTCACCGGCAGGCCCACGCCCTTGCGAGACAATAACTGCAGGGAGCGCAGCTTGTCCCGGGAACGGGAAATCGCCACCGATTCATTGACCGGAAACACGCCCATCATTTCAAACTGGCGCAGCACCGCGGTGCCGTACTGGGTCACGGACGCACCGATTCGCGGGATCACCGCATCGAAGCCTTCCAGCACCTGACCCTTGAAGTGAATCTCCGGCTTATGGGAGACCATGCTCATATAGCAGCGCAGGGTGTCGATCACGTGCATCTCGTGACCGGCGTCCTCGCCCGCCTGAACCAGACGGCGCGTGGAATAGAGGTGCTTGTTCCGGGACAGAATCGCTATCTTCATGGTTGATGCTCGTTGCCACCGAGTAAAAATGAAGCCTGGGGATGCACCACCAACTGATCCATGGCGGTACGCCCGAGCAACATGCGAAATTTCATGGTGTCACGGTCGGTGAGGGTCATCTCCACCGGCCAGCGGCGCCCGCCCACGGCGAGCAGTGTCTTGATCACCGGACGTTCTTCCCGGTGACCGCCGGAATCCGTCACCACACGACGGTCCAGCAGGGGCGCTTCGCATTCCCGGGACTGGTCGGAATCCTGAAACGGATGAATGCAGAACCGGATCCACTCGCGCCCGTCACGCTGGAAACTGGTCACTTTGAAGGCGTGCAGCGCGGAGGTGCGCGCGCCGGTATCCACCTTCATCTTGATCGCCTTGATTCCCAGATCGGGCAGGCTGGCCCATTCCCGCCAGCCCACGGTGGTCTTATTCATGCGCTTGCTCTATAGCCAGGAAGCCTTTGGATAATAAAAAGCCCCGCCGCGCCCCCGGCACGCCGACTTTTCGGCAGAGTACACAGGGACGCCCGGCGGGGCCAGACAATAGCGTAAATTTTACCGGCGGGCCGCGCCCGCCGGGTGCTTCAGGGCGTCAGCCAGTTCTCCAGTATGCGGCCCTCGCGGACCCGTTGCGGATGATCGCCCACGTCCAGCCGGGCCACTTCCTGGCCGCTCTCGTAGGAGAACACGGACATCTGGTCGGTGCCGCTCCAGGAGATATAGCAGTGTTCGCCGTCGCCACTGGTGGTCACCCAGTAGGGCTTCTCGCCGATGCCGGTGAAGATGGTGTATTCGAAGGTCTCCCGGGAGACGATCGCCACATAGTCGCTCATGGTGCCGGCCACGCACAGGGTGCTCTGGTCGCCGCTCAGCGCGATGCCGTGGTGGGCGGAATCGTTCACGTATTTCTCGCGGGGCAGGTTGGGCACCAGGTTGGGCAGGTGCGCCAGACGGGTAATGCGGTCTTCCTGCATGTCGTACTCCAGGAAGCCGTGGAAGAACGACACCTGGAAGTAGAAATAGCGCTCGTCGTCGGTGTGCGCCATCGGCCGGATCGCCGGGCTCAGGTCGGTGTAACCCGCCTCGTCCAGCTTTTCACGCAGGTCGAAGCGCTTGATGATCTCGAAGGTCTCCGCGTCGACGATCTGGAACAGACGCTCGCCCTTGGTGAGGCGCTTGACCACCCGGCCCCGGTCCAGCGGCGTGAACACCTGCCCGATGGCGGCGTGGAAGATGCGCTCGCCGTCCTCGGAGTAGATGTTTTCATGCGGCGAATCCCCGGACGGGAAACGGCCCACCTCTTCGCCCGTGGCCACGTCCAGCACGTGCACCACGCCGCCGGTGGAGGCGGACACCGCCACATGCTTACCGTCCGGGGAGATCGCCATATGGTCGGAGCGGTAGCCGTCCACCTGGAAGCGCCACACCACCTCGCCGGTGATCACGTCCAGCGCCACCACGTCGGCGAAGCTGGGTCGCGATACGATCAGCAAGCGGCCGTCGTTGGAACTGTACATGTCGTCCACGTACTGGTGGTTGCCTTCACCGATCAGCAAGCGCACGCCCTGGAAGAACAACAGGCGCACCGGATTCAGATAGATCTCGGTGATGCGCTGCTCTTTATCGGGGATCCCGTTGATGGTGCCGAGCGGCTCATAGGTCTCCGCGTCGATCACGTTGATGGTGCCTTCCCAGTTATTGCCGACGAAGATCACGTCGCGGGTCTGGTCGGAGAACTCGGGCGGCGAGAACAGATTGAACGGCCAGCCGGCCGCCACCGGCGCGGCCACCAGCATCAACGCCAGGCAAAGCCCGGCCCGTGCGGCTGAAAACGAAGGAACAGGGAGCGTCGCCATGGTCCACCTTTCTGTTGTTGTGATTCGAAGGAATGTCTTAATCGGTACCTTCGTACAAGAAAGGGACGGTTTCCATTGACGATGTGTAACAGCGGGCCCCGGCCGGGGCCCGCTACCCGGCGGTGATCAGGACAGCTTGCGGCCGTTCTTGGCGGCGATGCGCAGACGCAGGGCGTTGAGCTTGATGAAGCCTTCCGCGTCCTTCTGGTCGTAGGCGCCGGCATCGTCCTCGAAGGTGGCGATGGAGGCGTCGAACAGGCTGTCGTTCTCGGAGCGGCGGCCGACCACGGTGGCGGCGCCTTTATACAACTTCATGCGCACTTCGCCGTTGACGTTTTCCTGGGTGGCGTCGATCAGTTTCTGCAGCGCCAGGCGCTCCGGGGACCACCAGTAGCCGTTGTACAGCAGCTCGGCGTACTTGGGCATCACCGAATCCTTCAGGTGGGCGGACTCGCGGTCCAGGGTCAGCGACTCAATGGCGCGGTGGGCGGGCAGCATGATGGTGCCGCCGGGGGTTTCGTAGCAGCCCCGGGACTTCATGCCCACATAACGGTTCTCGACGATGTCGAGACGGCCGATGCCGTTGTCGCCGCCCAGCTTGTTGAGCTTGCTGAGGATCTCGGCGGCGCTCAGGCGTTCGCCGTCGATCGCCACGATGTCACCCTTCTCATAGGTCAGGGTCACGTAGGTGGGCTGGTCCGGCGCCGCTTCCGGGCTGACGCTCCAACGCCACATGTCTTCTTCCGCCTCCCACCAGGGGTCTTCCAGGTTGCCGCCCTCATAGGAAATGTGCAGCAGGTTGGCGTCCATGGAGTACGGGGATTTCTTCTTTTTGTTGGTGAAGTCCACCGGGATCTCGTGGTCCTCGCAGAACTGCATCAGCTTCTCGCGGGAATTCAGGTCCCATTCGCGCCACGGCGCGATCACCTGGATGCCGGGGGCCAGCGCGTAGGCGCCCAGTTCGAAGCGTACCTGGTCGTTGCCCTTGCCGGTGGCGCCGTGAGAGATGGCGTCGGCGCCCGTTTCGGCGGCGATCTCCACCAGACGCTTGGCGATCAGCGGCCGGGCGATGGAGGTGCCGAGCAGGTACTCGCCTTCGTAGATGGCGTTGGCGCGGAACATCGGGAACACATAGTCGCGCACGAACTCTTCGCGCAGATCCTCGATGTAGATTTCCTTCACGCCCATCGCCTTGGCCTTGGCACGGGCCGGTTCCACTTCCTCGCCCTGACCGATATCAGCGGTGAAGGTGACCACTTCGCAGTTGTAGGTTTCCTGCAACCACTTGACGATCACGGAGGTATCCAGGCCACCGGAATAGGCCAGCACCACCTTGTTGATATCAGACATGCGTCACTCCAAGAACTCGCGATTAGAAAGGCGCGTATTGTACCCGCGCCCGTCCGCCGCCGTCACCTGTCCCAAGGTGCGGTTATCGGGTAGCATGTCGACCGCTGACTGGAGAGAGCATGACTAATCAACACCCGTCCCTGGCCCTGCGCTTCCGCGGCTTCCTGCCGGTGGTGGTGGACGTTGAAACCGGGGGCTTCGACGCCCGCAACGACGCCCTGCTGGAAATCGCCGCGGTCCTGCTGGATATGGACGCCCGGGGCCACCTGCGCCCGTCCACCCGCGTGCACTTCCACGTCGACCCCTTTCCCGGCGCCAATATCGAGCAGGCGGCACTGGACTTCACCGGCATCGACCCGAACAACCCGCTGCGCGGCGCGGTGGGCGAACTGACCGCTCTCAAGGGCGTGTTCGAGCCGGTGCGCAAGGCGGTCAAGGCCCATGGCTGCAACCGGGCGGTGCTGGTCGGGCACAACAGCTTCTTCGACCAGGGCTTTCTCAACGCCGCCAGCGAACGCGCCGACATCAAACGCAATCCGTTCCACCCGTTTTCCAGCTTCGATACCGCCACCCTGGCCGGCCTGGTGTACGGGCAGACGGTGCTGGCCAAAGCCTGCGAAGCGGCGGGCATCCCGTTCAATCAGCGCGACGCCCACTCCGCGCTGTACGACGCCACCCGCACCGCCGAGCTGTTCTGCTCCATGGTCAACCGCTTCCGCGACCTGGGCGGCTGGCCGCCGCCGCCGGCCGGCGAGATGCCCCCTACCCTGGCCCGCGAACTCGACTGAACGCTTGTGGGATCGGGCCTTGTGGGAGCGGGCCCAGCCCGCGAAAGGGAGCGGAAGCTCCCGGCAGGATCCCAGAGACCTTTCTAACAGCAGCACAAACAGCCTCTCTGAAATCCCGCCGGCCGGCTGAAGCCGGCCTTTCGCTTGCAAGGCAAGCTCCTACAAGACCTCACAAAAAAAGGGCGCCGAGAAGGCGCCCTTTTTTTGTTGCTGAGAGCTGAAAGTTACAGCTTCTCTGCGTTTTTGGACAGGTAGGAAGCAACGCCGGCCGGGTTGTCCTGCATGCCCTGGTCGCCTTTCTGCCAGCCCGCGGGGCACACTTCACCATGCTCCTCGTGGAACTGCAGGGCGTCAACCAGACGTACCAGCTCGTCGATGTTACGACCCAGGGGCAGGTCGTTGATCAGCTGGCTGCGTACCACGCCTTTGTTGTCGATCAGGAAGGCACCGCGGAACGCCATGCCGCCTTCGGATTCGACATCGTAGGCCTGGGAGATCTGGTGGTTCATGTCCGCAGCCATGGTGTATTTCACCGGACCGATACCGCCGTCGTTGATGGCGGTGTTGCGCCAGGCGTTGTGGGTGAAGTGGCTGTCGATGGACACGCTGATCACTTCCACGCCGCGCTCTTTGAATGCGTCCATGCGGTGATCCAGGGCGATCAGTTCGGACGGGCACACAAAGGTGAAGTCCAGCGGATAGAAGAACACCAGGCCGTATTTGCCCTTGATGGCCTCGGAAAGGGTGAATTCATCCACAATGCTGCCGTCACCCAGGACGGCGGGAACCGTAAAATCAGGTGCGGGTTTACCTACCAGTACGCCCATGTTTTTCCTCTCTGCGTTGAATCAATGTTGAAGACATCTTCGCACATCCGGCGGCGGCGTCTTGACGCCACCTTTGCACGCCTATCATGGGAATCCCGTGCCAGGATTCAACAGGCCGGCCCATTGGCAATGATTGGCAAAACCAATGGGCCGTCGGCGTCGGTTCAGGCGTCGCCTTCCACGGCGGCGCTTTCCACCAGCTCCTTGAGCTGACCGGAGCGGTACATTTCCATGATGATGTCGCACCCGCCGACCAGCTCACCGCTCACCCACAGCTGCGGGTAAGTGGGCCAGTTGGCATATTCCTTCAGGCTCTGCCGGATTTCCGGCGCTTCCAGAATGTTCACGTAGGCAAAGGGTTTGCCGACGCTGGTCATGGCTTCCACCACCTGGGCGGAGAAGCCACATTGGGGAAACTGAGGTGTGCCCTTGATGTAGACGAGCACCGGATTTTTCGCGATCTGGTCCTTGATGACCTGAATCACATCATCCATAGAAACCACCTGCCTGCTGATAGTGAAAGGCGCCAGTATAACACCGACGCCCGGTTTTCTGCTGTATCCGCAGACAGTGGGGGCAACGCCGGCCGGTTTCAACCGGTGCGGCGCGCCAGCCGCATCAGAAACCCACCCGCACGCCCATGTAGGCGGTACGCGGGCTGTTGGGACGGGCGCCGTCCGGTGAACGGGCGACGATTTCCTGGTCGTCGAACAGGTTGTCCACCTTGGCGTAGACCTCCACGTTGCTGCGCAGATAGTAGGACGCCGCCAGATCCACCACCAGATAGTCGTCGGTGCTGCGGAAGGCAGGCCCGTTGGAACGGTCGCAGGTGTTGTCCACGCACACCTCGTCCACATAGGTGGTGGTCAGGTAGGCGCCCCACTGGGCGGGACGCTCCAGGCCCAGGGTCAGGCTGAGCTGGTTTTCCGGCAGGTACGGCAGCACGTCGCCGTCCTGCACGCTCAGGTCGTCGGCGGTCTCGGTGATTTCACCGTCGGTGTAGGTGTAGGCCAGGCGCACCGGCGCGGTGAGGCCGTTGCCCTGCCACAGACGGCTGTTGAGGCCCAGCTCCAGCCCCTGCACCTGGGATTCACCGAAGCTCTGCGAGCCGATGGTGTCGCCGTTGGGGCACGGCGCCGCCACCGAGCAGTTGTTGACGGTGTTCTCGTAGTCACTGAAGAAGGCGATGGCGTCGGCGCTGAACGGGCCGCTCCAGTAGCGCACGCCGGCCTCGTAGTTGACGCTTTTCTCCGGATCGGTGCCCTCGGCGGAAGACGCGCCGGGGGGCGCGAAACCCTGGTGCACGCCGGCCAGCAGCGCCCAGTGGTCGTCCAGCAGCCAGGTGGCGCCCAGGCCGGCCATCAGCTCGTCGACCTGATTGTCGACCCGCTGGCTGACCACGCTGCGGCCCGGGTCGGCATAGCGCTTGGCTTCGCTGTCCACGTCCTCGTAGCGCAGCGAGGCGGTCAGCAACAGCTGATCGAGGCGGATGTGATCCACCATCCAGGCGGAGAAGGCGTCCGCTTCCTCGACGCGGTTGTCGCCGCCGGTGGGCTCGATGTAGCCGCTGCGCACCAGGTTGCCGTTCTGCTGCTCGAACACCTCGATGGGCTGGTAGCGGTCCACCTCGTCCTGATGGAAGCGCACGCCGGCGACCAGATCGTGGCGCACCGAGCCCCATTCAAAGCCGTGGGACAGCTCGGTCTGTATGCCTTCGGAGGTGTACTCGCGGTTGTTGTTCTTGAGACGCACGTCGGCCACGTCCTGGTCGCCGTCGAGAATCGCCTGGGCGTTGGCGTCGCCGTTGTTGGCGTCCTCGATCAGGTCACCGATGCTCTGGCCGCCGGCGCTGGCCACCTTGAACCAGTTGCGCTGGAACTTGTTGCGGTAGAGGGCGGTTTCCAGGCTGGTGTCGCTGCCCAGCACCAGGTGATGCCGCAGGGCCACGCCGTCATGGTCGTTGTCCATCTGGTCAAAGGCGCTGAGCCCGTAGCGGCGGTTGGCGTCATCACTGAAATCGCGGTCGGTGAGGCCCAGGTAGCTGTGGTTGGAGACCTCGCTGGAGTGCGACAGCTTGAGCTCCACGGCCTGCTTCACATCGGCGGTGTCGGGGCTGGTCCAGCGCAGCTTGGCCACGTAGTCCTGCTTGTCGAAGCCGGTGTCCCGGTTGGAACGGTCCACGTCCTTGAAGCCGTCGCTGCGCTGCTGGTGGGTCTCCAGCAGGAAGCCCCACTGGCCTTCGCTGGCGCCGTACCAAACGTGGCCGCGCTGATGGCGGTCCTCGCCGGCCTCCAGCTGCACCATGCCGGCCTCATCGGTGGGAATCGGCGTGGACAGCACGTTCAGCGCGCCGCCCACGGTGAAGGGCCCGTAACGCAGGGTGTCCGGGCCTTTCAGCACCTCCACGCCGTGGAAGCGGCCGGCGCTGGGGAAATAATAGGCCGCCGGCGCCGCGTAGGGCGCGGGGGCGATGGGAATGCCGTCTTCCATCACGGTGATGCGGTCACTGCGGTTGGTGCCGGTGCCGCGAATACCGATATTGGGCCGCAGGCCGTAGCCCTCTTCCTCCTGCACATAGACGCCGGGCACATCGCGCAGCATGCGGTGCACGTCGGTGTATTCCTTTTTCTCCAGATCCTCGTTGGACAGCACATGGGCCGAGCCGGACAGGCTGAAGGTGTCCTCGTTGGAGCCGATGATGTCCACGGAGGGCAACCGGTTGGTGTCGGCGGCCAGGGTTTCGGCGAGCAACAGGGCGGAGGCACCGCCAAGGGCGCAGAGCGCCAGGGGGGCATTGCGTCGTTTCATCGTTATGGTTCCTGCGACGTGTATGTTTTGTAAGTCGCGGGGAACAATAATGAAAACAATTCTCATTAACAGCTAACTGAGTTTACCTATCTCCCTGTTTTTTTGTTCGTTTTCGGTAAGGCCGTAACCGCCGCCGCCCGGCGACGCCAGCAGCAGGCGGTCACCGGGGCGGGCGTGGCCGGTGAACTTGGGCGGCAGCGCCTCGCCGTTCAGGCGGTTCTCGCCGGCGGCGCCGGGGCCGCCCCCTTCCAGCCCCCAGGGCCGGTGGCGGCGCCGTTCGGTGAGCAGAGTGAAGCTGGCGGGGGCGAGAAATTCCAGCTCCCGCTCGATGCCGTCGCCGTCTTGGTGGGCGTCCTCGCCGCCGCTGCCCCGGCGCAGCGCGTAGCGGCGCACCCGCAGCGGGTAGTACTCTTCCAGGCTTTCGATGGGCGTGTTCAGGGTGTTGGTCATGTGGCTGTGCACCGCCGCCAGGCCGTCGCCGTGGCGGTGGCCGCCCATGCCGCCGGCCATGGTTTCGTAGTAATCCCAGGGCCGCGCCCCGCCCTCGCCGCTCTCGCCCATGGCCAGGTTGTTCATGGTGCCCTGGCTGGCGGCGGGAATTTCCCCCGGCAAGGCCTGGGCCAGGGCCCCCAGGACCACGTCAACGATCCGCGAGCTGGTTTCCACGTTACCGGCGGCCACCGCGCCCGGGCGGCGCGCGTTGACCAGGCTGCCCGCCGGCGCCGACAGCGCGATCGGCCGGAACAGGCCGGCGCAGGACGGTGCGTCGTCCGGCAGCAGGCAGCGGAAACAGTAGTAGGCGGCGGCCGCCGCCACCGACAGCGGGCAGTTGATGTTGCCGCTGACCTGGTCGGCGGTGCCGGTGAAGTCCAGCTCGGCGCCGTCCCCCTGTACCCGCAGGGTGACCACCAGCGGGATGTCGAACCGCCCCTGGCCGTCGTCGTCCATCACGTCGCTGAAGCGGTACTCGCCGTCGGCCAGGTCCGCCAGGCGCTGGCGCATGCGCCGCTCGCCGTAGGTGTTGAGGGCGTCCAGGGACGCGCGCAGCGCCTCCAGGCCGCGCTCGCCGATCAGCGCCGCCAGCCGCCGGGCGCCCGCCTCGCAGGCGCTGGCCTGGGCGGCGAAATCGGCGAACCGGGGTACGTCCAGGGGCAGCGCGTCGCCCTCGCCGAGCCCCGCCAGCCGGCGGCTCAGCGGCAGCTGCCAATCGCCTTCGCGCTTGAGCCATTGCGGGGCGATCACCAGCCCTTCCTCGTCCAGGGTTTTCGACACCGGCATGGAGCCGGGGCTGTGCGCGCCGATATTGGCGTGGTGGGCCCGGGTCACGGTGAAGGCGGCCAGCCGCTCGCCGGCGAACACCGGCGCCACCACCGTCACGTCGGGCAAATGGGTGCCGCCCAGGTAGGGGTCGTTGACCACCAGCAGGTCGCCGGGGCGCCAGTCGCGGCCTTCCACCAGGTCCGCCATGGCGTAGGCCATGGAGCCCAGGTGCACGGGAATGTGCGCGGCCTGGGCGCAGAGGCCGCCGGCGGCGTCGAAGATGGCGCAGGAAAAATCCAGCCGGTCCTTGATGTTGGGCGACAGCGCGCTGGCGCGCAGCAAGGCGCCCATCTCGTCACAAATACCCGCCAGGCGGTTGGCGAAAATACTCAGCTGTACCGGGTCCATGACTCCCCCTGAAAATGCGGTTCACCGATCAGGATACAGGATACCGGCGCGGGAATTGCGTCCCCGCGCCGGCCTCAGTATTATTCAGGGTCCACGCGGCAGCCTCGGCTGCCGTTTTTTGTTTGTAAGCGTTCTTCATCGACCTACAGCGCCAAAGACCATGAGCGAGCAGTTTCTGATCCCCACCTACGCCCGTCAGCCGGTGAGCTTCGAGCGCGGCGAAGGGGTATGGCTATACGATGCCGACGGCAACCGTTTTATGGATGCCGTGTCCGGCGTCGCCGTGTGCAACCTGGGCCACGCCCACCCGGCGGTGACCCGCACCCTGGCGGATCAGGCCGCGCGACTGGTGCACACTTCCAACCTGTACCGGATACCGGCCCAGGAAAAACTGGCCGCGCGCCTGTGCGCGCTGAGCGGTATGGAGAAGGTGTTCTTCTCCAATTCCGGCGCCGAAGCCAACGAGGCGGCGATCAAGCTGGCGCGTCTGCACGGCCACCACCGGGGCAGCGATACGCCGCGCATCCTGGTGATGGAGAACAGCTTCCACGGCCGTACCCTGGCGACCTTGTCCGCCACCGGCAACCGCAAGGTGCAGAAAGGCTTCGAGCCGCTGGTGGAAGGCTTCCAGCACCTGCCCTACAACGACCTGGCGGCGGTGGAAGCCGCCGCGGCCGACGACCAGGCCGGCCACATCGCCGCCGTGCTGGTGGAGCCGGTGCAGGGCGAAGGCGGGGTCAACGTGCCCGACGACGGCTACCTGCGCGGCCTGCGTGAGTTGTGCGACCGCCACGGCTGGTTGTTGATGCTGGATGAAATCCAGACCGGCAACGGCCGCACCGGCAGCTATTTCGCGTGCCAGGGCGACGGCGTGCGGCCCGACGTGCTGACCACCGCCAAGGGCCTGGGCAACGGCTTCCCGATCGGCGCCTGTCTGGTGAGCGGCGCCGCCTCGGCGCTGTTCGGGCCGGGCAGCCACGGCAGCACCTTCGGCGGCAACCCGCTGGGCTGCGCCACCGCGCTGACCGTGGTGGAGACGCTCAGCGACCAGGTGATCCCGGCGGTCGGCGCCAAGGGCGAGACCCTGCGCGCGGCGCTGCGCGACCGGCTGGCCGACGTGCCGCTGGTCACCGGCGTGCGCGGCCGCGGGCTGATGATCGGCGTGCAGCTCGACCGCGACTGCGGCGAACTGGTGGGCCGGGCCCGCGAGGCGGGCCTGCTGATCAACGTCACCGCCGGCTCGGTGGTGCGGCTGTTGCCGCCCCTGGTGATCAACGACGACGAACTCCGTTTCTTGGTGGACACCCTGGCCCAGGTGATCCGCGACTTTGCCCGTGATCAGGAGAACCCATGAGCAGCCCGCGTCACTTTCTCACTCTGATGGACCTTACGCCCAAGGAGCTGGGGTATCTGATACAGCGCGCCGTGGAGCTGAAAACCATGCTGCACACCGGGCAGTTCCACGAGCCCCTGCGCGGCAAGACCCTGGGCATGATTTTCGAGAAATCCTCCACCCGTACCCGGGTGTCGTTCGAGGTGGCGATGACCCAGTTCGGCGGCGCCAGCGTGTTCCTGTCACCGCGCGACACCCAGCTGGGGCGCGGTGAACCGGTGGAGGATTCCGCCCGGGTGCTGTCGCGGATGGTGGACGCGGTGATGATCCGCACCTTCGACCACGACACCGTGGAGGCCTTCGCCGCCCACTCGCGGGTGCCGGTGATCAACGCGCTCACCGACCAGTTCCACCCCTGCCAGCTGCTCGCCGACATGCAGACCTACGTCGAGCACCGCGGCAGCATCGCCGGTAAAACGGTGACCTGGGTGGGCGACGGCAACAACATGTGCGCCAGCTACATCAACGCCGCCGAGCAGTTCGATTTCCAGCTGGTGGTGTGCTGCCCGGAGGGCTTCGAGCCGCCGGCGGACCTGGTGGACGCGTTCTCACACCGGGTCACCCTGCAGCGCGACCCCGCCGAGGCGGTCAAAGGCGCCCATCTGGTGGTCACCGACGTGTGGGCCTCCATGGGCCAGGAAGACGAGCAGGCCGACCGCATCAAGCGCTTCTCCGAGTACCAGGTGAACCCGGCGCTGATGGACCGGGCCGACCCGGAGGCGCTGTTCATGCACTGCCTGCCCGCCCACCGGGGCGAGGAAGTCAGCCACGACATGCTCGACGACCCGCGCGCGGTGGTCTGGGATGAGGCGGAAAACCGGCTGCACGCGCAGAAGGCGCTGCTGGAGTTCCTGCTCACCGGGACGCATTAAGGGTTATTGGTCCTCGCGGCAGACCCGGTTGCGGCCGCCGGTTTTGGCGCGGTAGAGGGCACGGTCGGCGCGGCCCAGCAGCTGGTCCACGGTTTCCTGGCCCCGGTAGCTGGCCACCCCCGCCGACAGGCTCACCGCCGGCGGCCCGCGGCGGTCCTCGAAGCTGCGCGCCGCCCAGCTTTCGCGCAGCCGCTCGGCCACCAGTTCGGCGCCGGCCAGGTCGCTCTGCGGCAGCACCAGAATGAATTCCTCACCGCCCAGCCGGGCCAGGTAGTCCCCCTCGCGCAGATTATCCAGGGTGTGCTCGGCGAACTGGCGCAGCACCCGGTCGCCCATGTCGTGGCCGTACTCGTCGTTGATGCGCTTGAAATGGTCCAGGTCCACGTAGCACACCGAGAACGGGTAAATCTGGTTGTCCGCCAACGCTTTCTGGTGCTCCAGCACTTCCAGAATATGGCGCCGGTTGAACAGGCCGGTGAGATCATCGCGGATCGCCAGGTCACGGACCTGTTCCAGGGCGTCCGCCAGCGCCTGGTTCTTTACCGCCAGGCTGCGCCGCAGGCCGTTCACGCCGCTGCCGGTCACCGCGAAGCTCAGCGCCACCAGGGTAAAGATCAGCCACTGCAGCAGCTCCAGGCTCAGGCTCAGCCGCAGGCCACGCGTCGCCAGCGCCAGGGCCAGCATCAGCGCGTAGCCGACGCTGGCGAGCAGCGCCAGCGACAGCAGCGAGCGGGCGCCGAGCCGGAACGACACCAGTAGCAACAGCGGGAAGAACAGAATCATGGCGCTGATGCGCGCCTCGTTCATGGGAAACGCGGCGATCAGAAAGGCGATCACCAGGCCCAGGGCCATCGGCACGGAGAGGCTGGATTCCCGCCATTCCAGGGTGGCGCCGGTTTCGATCAGCAGCAGATACACCACCGTGATCACCGCCAGCGCGCCGAGCAGCAGGCTCACGTAGAGCCCGCCGGCGTCCAGCGTGCCCCACAGCCACAGCGCCACCACCAGCAGCGCGTGAAACAGCGCCACCGCCGCCAGGGACCGACCGTGGCGAAGCAGCAGACGCCGCTCACTGACCGTCAGCCGGCGCGCCCGGCGCCAATAACGGCTGTTCACGGTGGACCCGCCGTGATGATCCGATCGCGGCCGGCGGCCTTGGCCTGATAAAGAAGACGGTCGGCGCGCACCAGCACCTCGTCCGGGCTTTCGCCATGCCCGACCACGGTGAGCCCCACCGAGGCGGTCACTTCCAGCGCCGGCGCGGCCATGAAACGCTGGGCGCGCAACGCGCTCATCAGGCGCTCCACGCTGGTGAGCGCCTGCTCCATGTCCATCACCGGCAGCATGATCAGAAACTCCTCGCCGCCCAGCCGCGCGGCCATGTCCTTGTCGCCCAGGTAGCGGCGGGTGAGCTCGGCGAACCGCACCAGCACCTGGTCACCGAACAGATGCCCGTGGCGGTCGTTGATGCGCTTGAAGTGGTCCAGGTCGACGAACCCCACCGCCAGCAGAAACGCCCCGCGGCGGGCCTGGCCGCAGGCCTTGGCGAGCAGCTCCATGGCGTGGCGGCGGCTGTACAAGCCGGTGAGCTCGTCCTTCACCGCCAGGTCCTGGATCCGCTCGAGCAGCTCGGCGAGCTGGCCGTTACGCTCGCGCAGCCGCAAACGAATGGTGGTGATCTCGCTGGCCAGCAGCACCATGGCCAGGGTGACCAGGGAAAACAACAGCCACTGGCCCGCCTCCAGCAACGGCTGCGCCAGGTCGCCACGGGCGTTCAGGTAGAGCAACACCAGGGCGTAGCCGGCCACCGCCAGGGCGGCGGCCCGCGCCACCTGCCGGCGGCGCACGCGGAACACGCCCTGGTGCAGGATGGCGAAGAAGAACGCCATCACCGCCAGGCGGCCCTGATCCAGGTAGAGCGCGGACGCCAGTAGAGTGAGGATGCACCAGATCATCACCGGCTCGGTCATCGCCGGGTTGTTCAGCCGCCGGTTCAGGCCGGTGCGGGCGAACAGCAGCAGGCCCAGGTGGCCGGCCCAGATGGTGCCGAACAGGGCGTAAAAGACCGTGGCGCCGCCGCGGAAGAACCCCCATTGCAGGATCAGCCAGCACACCAGGGTGTGCGCGGCGCCGCCCATCAGCAACGAAAACGCCAGGCGGCGCAAACGCAACGCCTGGCGTCGATCGGTGACTGTGGCAAGCCGTCCGTGCATGCGATCCTTCCCCAAGGTCGTCTTCTTATGGCACGGGGATGATAATCAAAACTGTGCACTGAATCACACTTTCGGTCGGGCTTTCACTGCCGGTTGTCCGAACACACCCGCTGCACGGCTTCACGCCAGCCCCGGTAGCGGCGCTCCCGCTCGCCCTCTTCCAGCGACGGTTCGAAGGCCCGGTCCGGCTGCCAGTGCTCGGCGATTTCATCCAGATCGCGGAACAGACCGCAGCCCAGCCCGGCCAGGTAGGCCGCACCCAGGGCGGTGGTCTCGGTGACCCGGGGCCGGTCCACCCGCACCCCCAGCACATCGGCCAGGGTCTGGCCCAGCCAGTTGTTGACCACCATGCCGCCATCCACCCGCAGCGTGGTGGGCCGCTGGGCGCAATCGGCGGCCATCGCCTCGAGCAAGTCGCGGGACTGGTAGCAGACCGCCTCCAGACCGGCGGTGACCACCTCGGCGATGCCGGTGTCGCGGGTCAGCCCGAGCAGCGCGCCGCGCGCGTGCGGGTCCCACCAGGGCGCGCCCAGGCCGGTGAACGCCGGCACCAGATAGACGCCGCCGGCGGAGCCGACACGGCGGGCCAGGGCCTCGGTTTCGCTGGCGTGGGTAATCAGGTTGAGGCCGTCGCGCAGCCACTGGATCGCCGCGCCGGCGACGAAGATCGAGCCCTCCAGCGCGTAGGTGGTCTCGCCGTTCAGCCGGTAGGCCACGGTGGTCAGCAAACGGTTGTCGGAGTGCACCGCCGCGCCGGTGTTCATCACCATGAAACAGCCGGTGCCGTAGGTGCTTTTCACCATGCCCGGCTGGAAGCAGGCCTGGCCCACCAGCGCCGCCTGCTGATCGCCGGCGATGCCGGTCACCGGCACCGCCGCGCCCAGCACCCGGGGGTCGGTGCGGCCGAACTCGCCGGCGCTGTCGCGGACCTCCGGCAGCAGCGACGCGGGAATGTCGAACAGCCGCAGCAGGTCCTCGTCCCAGTGCTGGCCGTGGATATTGAACAGCAGGGTGCGCGACGCGTTGGTGGCGTCGGTGGCGTGCACCCGGCCGTCGGTGAGCTTCCACAGCAGCCAGCAGTCGATGGTGCCGAAGGCCAGCTCGCCGGCCTCGGCCCGGCGGCGGGCGCCGTCCACGTGCTCCAGCAGCCAGGCCAGCTTGGTGGCCGAGAAGTACGGGTCCAGCAACAGGCCGCTGCGCTCGCGCACCAGGTCCTCGTGGCCCTCCTGCTTGAGCCGCTGGCAGTAATCCGCGGTGCGCCGGTCCTGCCAGACGATGGCCCGCGCCACCGGTTCGCCGGTGGCGCGGTCCCAGAG
The DNA here is from genome assembly GCA_017794945.1 of Alcanivorax sp. GTDB lineage: Bacteria > Pseudomonadota > Gammaproteobacteria > Pseudomonadales > Alcanivoracaceae > Alloalcanivorax. Next base: position 2,605,862 of record CP051239.1, on the reverse strand, counting down.
CACGGTGGTCTCGCGCTGGTTGGTGATGCCGATGGCGGCGAGCTGATCCGCTTCCACCTGGGCGTTGCGCAGCGCCTGCCGGCACAGCGCCAGGCAGTCGTTCCAGATCTCCTGCGCATCGTGCTCGACCCAGCCGTCGCGGGGGAAATGCTGGCGGAACTCCTTCTGCGCCTGCCCCACCGCGACCCCGTCCCGGTCAAAGACGATGGCCCGGGAGCTGGTCGTGCCCTGGTCGATAGCAAGAATGAAAGCGGACATACACACCCCGAAAATAAGAGTTAACAGTGAACAGTTAATAGTGAACAGCGAAACCCGGCGGACGCCTGGGCCTATCTGAGAGGTGTGTTCGCTATTAACTATTCACTATTAACTCTTCACTGTCTTTTGTCGTCCAAGGACGTGCTGGCGGCGTTGTTCTCGGGGCAGGATAACCCGGAAGCGGGCGCCGCCCCAGTCGCTCTCCGACACGGCCACGTCGCCGCCGTGCCAGTCGACGATGCGTTTGACGATGGACAGCCCCAGGCCGTAGCCGCCGCTGGCGCGGTGGCGGCTTTTGTCGAGCCGGGCGAACGGCTTGAAGACCCGTTCGCGCTGGTGCTCGGCGATGCCGGCGCCGTCGTCGTCCACGTCCAGAATCAGGTTGCCGTCCTGTTCGGTCACCGTCATTCGCACCCGGGTTTTCGCGTACCGCAGGGCGTTGGTGACCAGGTTCTGAAGAATCCGGTGCAGGTAGCGCGGGTCCCCCTCCACGGTCAGGTCCCGGGAGCCGCGCGCGTCGATCAGGATGTCGCCGCGGATGTCCTCCAGCTCACCGATCAGCTGGTCGCACACTTCCAGCAGGAACACCGGCTGGAACTCGATGTTGGGGGTGCCCTCCTCCAACCGCGCATAGGTGAGGATCTCATCGATCAGCTCATCCAGCTGCTCGATGTCCCGGTCCAGGGCGTTGAGCTTTTCGCGGCGCTCGTCGGCGGATTCGCAGTCGGCCAGCATCTCCAGGCCGAAGCGCAGCCGCGCCACCGGGGTGCGCAGTTCGTGGGACACCGCCCGGGTCATTTCCCGCTGCGCCTCGATAAGACGGCGGATGTGCGCGGTCATGCCGTTGAAGGTGGCCGCCACCTGGCCGATCGGGTCGTTGCCGGGGATATCCGCGTAGGCGCCCAGGTCGCCGCTGCCCAGCCGCTTCACCGCCCGGTCCAGGCGCCGCAGGCGGGTCTGCAGCGGGCGCACCTGCAGGTAGGTGGACAGCGCCACCAGCAGCAACGCCACCACGCCGGCGATCACCAGCAACTCCCAGGGGAACTGATCGAACAGATGCAGCGGCCCCATCACCAGAATGCGTTCGCCGCCGGGCACCGGCACCAGCACCCGCACGCCGGCGTCGCGCCGGGTGCTGTCGGTGAGGGTGAACACCACCTCGTCGCGCTCCAGGCGCCGCTGCTGCTCCACGTCCAGGTCCAGCTCGGTGCGCGGCAGCAGCGTCAGGGGGTAACCGAAGTGCTGGTTGAGATCGGCCAGGGCCTGGTCCTGCCGGTTGGCCGGACGGGCGCGCAGATAGTCGAGCACCAGCATGGCGGTGGCGCGGGCCTGCTGTTCGGAGAGACGGCTCATCACGGCGCGTATATAGAGCGGGTCATCGGGGACCGCGAACAGCACCTCCACCCGCTCGCTGTCCGGGTTGCCGCGCAACACCACCCGGCCTTCCTGAAGATGCAGGCCGTCGCGGTAGGACAGCCCCAGCTCGCCGGCGTCGCGCAGGGTTACCGGCGCGCCGAACATGCGGCTCAGCGAACGCGACCAGGCCTGGCGTTCGTCGTCGCCGGCGCGTTCCCGGTAGCCTTCCGCCATTAAATAGAAGGTGCCGCGGGCCATGCGCTCGCGGTACAGCTGGGAACGATAGTCGTTGACCAGCTCCACGCCGGCATAGGTGAGCGCGCCGATGATCAGCAGGGCCACCAGGATGCCGCCGTAGATTCGGACGAAGATACTGTTCAAATCACACCTGCTGGCGCGGGCGGGCGAAGGCGCCCGCCCCCGTCATCCGCTGCTCATTTCCTTAACGAACAGATAGCCCTTGGAGCGTACCGTCTTGATTCGCTTCGGGTTTTCCGGATCGTCACCGACCTTGGGCCGGATGCGGGAAATGCGCACGTCGATGGAGCGGTCCTGGCCGTCGTACTGGATACCGCGCAGTTTCTCGAAGATGGTCTCGCGGGACAGCACCGTGCCGGCGTTGGAGGCCAGCAGCCAGAGCAGGTCGTATTCGGCGCTGGTCAGGTCCACCGACTTTCCGCGCAGGCTCACTTCCCGGGCGGAGTTGTCGATCACCAGGGCGCCGAATTCCAGCCGCGACGGCGAGCTGTCGCGCTCGCTGTCGGTTTCCACCCGCCGCAGCAGGGCGCGGATGCGGGCCAGCAGAACGCGCGGTTTGACCGGCTTGGCGACATAGTCGTCGGCGCCCATTTCCAGGCCCAGTACCTGATCCATGTCGTCGGTGCGTGCGGTCAACATAAGGATCGGGTTCTTGAAGGTGGCGCGCACCTCCCGGCAGACGGTCAGACCGTCGGCGCCCGGAAGCATCAGATCAAGAACCACCAGGTCCGGCTGTTCGGAGCGGATGCGGCGGATGGCTTCCTCGCCGTCGCTCACCACGCTGACGTCGAGACCGTTGGATTGAAGGTATTCACAAGTGAGATCGGCGAGACGCTCATCGTCTTCCACGATCATAATGGTCGGCGGGTTATCCTGCACGCTTGTCATTCCCGTCGTTATCCTTATCGTTTCGTTATTGTCACGGCGCAGCCGCCAACTCTGTTTATACGCATACCCGTGCGGTTGAGCAACCGGAATGAGCCGGCGGGGGCGACACAATATATAGTGGTCGCTCCCCCACTCTCAAGCGCCCCCGTTTTTCGCCCACACCGCTGCACAGCCCACGCACAGTTTATCCACAGGATTTCCCCAACCGGAATGCTTGCAAAAGCCGGAACCCATCTATAACTTGTACTGTTATCGGTCACCGACCCCAACATATTGGGTTTTGTAAAAGTTTTCCGGTTCAGCAGGCCAACGTCTTTCCGCCCCCCGGAAAATGCCGCCGGATCAGCCGCTTACGAGTCCCGGCCCGAATTATGCAGTCCTGAAGTCGCCGACAGTCCGGCCCCCGGCGCGCGCCGCGAACACAACATATGGTGTTTTCGACGCGCCAGCCCACCATTGGCGCCGGACCGGCGGTTTCCGACCCAGGGTCACAACGGTTTTTACAATCAGAATAGCCAGCACAGAGACAACGGAGAGGGCATCATGCACACGGATATGAATCGCGATCAGTCCCACGCGGGCGCGCCCGGCGGCGAAGTCAGCGCCGAACAGGACGTCACCGCCACCGCCCCCGGCCAGCTGCGCGTCATCAAGCGCAACGGCAAGGTGGTTTCCTACGATGACGACAAGATCACCGTGGCCATCACCAAGGCGTTCCTGGCCGTGGAAGGCGGCACCGCGGCGGCCAGCTCGCGCATCCACGACACCGTGGACCGCCTCACCGAGCAGGTCAGCGCCACCTTCAAGCGCCGCATGCCCTCCGGCGGCACCATCCATATCGAGGAAATCCAGGACCAGGTGGAACTGGCCCTGATGCGTAACGGCGAGCACAAGGTGGCCCGCGATTACGTGCTGTACCGCGACCAGCAGGCGCGCAAACGCGCCGAACGCGCCCGCGACCTGCCCGAGCCCAAGCACAAGGTCGACATGACCGTGACCATGGAAGACGGCAGCCGCGCGCCGCTCGACATGGCCCGCCTGGAATACCTGATCCACGAGGCCTGCAGCGGTCTCGAAGAGGTCTACCCGGACAAGATCATCGCCGAAACCGTCAAGAACCTGTACGACGGCGTGTCCATCAAGGACGTCAACACCTCCATGGTGATGACCGCGCGCACCATGATCGAGATGGAGCCCAACTACTCCCAGGTCACCGCCCGGCTGCTGATGGACAAGATCCGCGCCGAGGCCCTGCAGTACCTGGGCGTGGGCGAGCGCGCCAGCCAGCAGGAAATGGAAGACCTCTACGCCAAGGCGCTGAGCGCCTACATCGAGAAAGGCATCGAGTACGAGCTGCTGAGCCCGGAGCTGGCCGAGTTCGACCTGAACAAGCTGGGCGCGGCCATCGACGGCAAGCGCGACCTGCAGTTCTCCTACCTGGGCCTGCAGACCCTCTACGACCGCTACTTCATCCACCACAACGAGACCCGCATCGAGCTGCCGCAGTGCTTCTTCATGCGCGTGGCGATGGGCCTGGCGGTGCGCGAGGACAACCGCGAAGAGCGCGCCATCGAGTTCTACAACCTGCTCTCCAGCTTCGACTACATGAGCTCCACGCCGACCCTGTTCAACGCCGGCACCCTGCGTCCGCAGCTGTCCAGCTGCTACCTGACCACGGTGCCCGATGACCTGTCCGGCATTTACAGCGCCATCCACGACAACGCCATGCTGAGCAAATTCGCCGGCGGCCTGGGCAACGACTGGACCCCGGTGCGCGCGCTGGGCGCCTACATCAAGGGCACCAACGGCAAATCCCAGGGCGTGGTGCCGTTCCTGAAAGTGGTCAACGACACCGCCGTGGCGGTGAACCAGGGCGGCAAGCGCAAGGGCGCGGTCTGTGCCTACCTGGAAACCTGGCACATGGACATCGAAGAGTTCATCGAGCTGCGCAAGAACACCGGCGACGACCGCCGCCGCACCCACGACATGAACTCCGCCAACTGGATCCCCGACCTGTTCATGAAGCGGGTGATCAACGAGCAGGACTGGACCCTGTTCAGCCCCAACGACGTGCCCGACCTGCACGACCTGTACGGCGAAGCCTTCGAGAAGCGCTACGAAGAATACGAAGCGATGACCCGCGACGGCCGCATGAAGCTGTACAAGCGCCTGCCGGCGGTGAATCTGTGGAGAAAAATGCTCTCCATGCTGTTCGAAACAGGCCACCCCTGGTTCACCTTCAAGGATCCCTGCAACCTGCGCAGCCCGCAGCAGCACGTGGGCGTGGTGCACTCGTCCAACCTGTGCACCGAGATCACCCTGAACACCAACCAGGAAGAGATCGCGGTGTGCAACCTGGGCTCCGTGAACCTGGCCCAGCACATCGTCGACGGCGCTCTTGACCGCGACAAGCTGGCGAGCACCGTGAAAACCGCCGTGCGCATGCTCGATAACGTAATCGACATCAACTACTACAGCGTGCCCCAGGCGGAGCGCTCCAACATGAAGCACCGCCCGGTGGGCCTGGGCATCATGGGCTTCCAGGACGCGCTCTATAAGCAGGGCTTCAGCTACGCTTCCCAGGAAGCGGTGGCCTTCGCCGACCAGTCCATGGAAGCGGTCAGCTACTACGCCATCCAGGCCTCCGCGGACCTGGCCGAGGAGCGCGGCGCTTACCAGAGCTTCGACGGCTCCCTGTGGAGCCAGGGCGTGCTGCCGATCGATTCCATCGACATCCTGGTCAAGCAGCGCGGCGAGGACTACTGCAAGGTGGACCGCAGCCAGACCCTGGACTGGGACAGCGTGCGCGAACGGGCCCGCAAGGGCATGCGTAACTCCAACGTGATGGCGATCGCGCCGACGGCCACCATCGCCAACATCACCGGCGTGTCGCAGTCCATCGAGCCCACGTATCAGAACCTGTACGTGAAATCGAACCTGTCCGGCGAGTTCACCGTGGTCAACCCGTTCCTGGTCAACGCCCTCAAGGAGCGCGGCCTGTGGGACAACGTCATGGTCAACGATCTCAAGTACTACGACGGCTCCGTGCTGCCCATCGAGCGGGTGCCGGACGATCTCAAGGAAGAGTTCCGCACCGCCTTCGAGATCGAGCCGCGCTGGCTGGTGGAAGCGGCCAGCCGCCGTCAGAAGTGGATCGACCAGGCCCAGTCGCTGAACCTCTACATCGCCGAGGCCAACGGCAAGAAGCTGGACGTGACCTACAAGATGGCCTGGCTGCTGGGTCTCAAGACCACCTACTACCTGCGTGCCATCGGCGCTACCCAGACCGAGAAGTCCACGGTCAACGACAACAAGCTCAACCGGGTCTCTTCCGGTGGCGGTGACGCGGCACCCGCCTCCGCCGCGGCCCCGTCCGAGGCCGATTTCAGCCAGCCCGCGGACGTCCCGCAGGCCTGCTCCCTGGACGACCCGGATTGCGAGGCGTGCCAGTAAGCACGCGGAACGGAATGCAACATCGGTGGCGCCCCGGCGCCACCCCGACAGAATTGGAGAAAGATCATGCTGAGCTGGGACGAATTTCATGCGCCAGAAACGCCCAACCACAAGCAGCCCGGCGGGCGGACAGCGCCGCCGCAATCTCAACCGGTATCTGAGGAAGCGGCACCTGCACCTCAAGCACCGGCAGCGGGAAGTGGAACGGATGCGGGAAATGAAACCGGACACCCCGGACACGAAGAACTGCGAGGCGAATCCTCACGGGAGCGAGCGCTGAGCGACGCGGTACTGCGCGCCCAGCAGGCGGTGGCCGAAATGGACACCGCCGAAGGCATCGCCGAGCTGGAAGGCGCCGCCGGCCGGGTCGAGGTGGACGACAAGCGCATGATCAACTGCCGCGCCGACCTCAACCAGCTGGTGCCCTTCAAGTACGACTGGGCCTGGCAAAAATACCTGGACGGCTGCGCCAACCACTGGATGCCCCAGGAAATCAACATGAACGCCGACCTGGCGCTGTGGAAGAAGGAAGGCGGCCTCACCGAGGACGAGCGCCGCATCGTCAAGCGCAACCTGGGCTTCTTCTCCACCGCGGATTCCCTGGTGGCGAACAACCTGGTGCTGGCCATCTACCGGCTGATCACCAACCCGGAGTGCCGCCAGTACATCCTGCGCCAGTCCTTCGAGGAAGCGATCCACACCCACGCCTACCAGTACTGCATCGAGTCACTGGGCATGGACGAAGGCGAGATCTTCAACATGTACCGGGAAATCCCCTCGGTGGCCAAGAAGGCGCAGTGGGGCGTCGACTACACCCGTGAGATCTCCGACCCGCAGTTCACCACCGGCACCCCGGAGACCGACAAGGCGCTGCTCAAGAACCTGATCGCGTTCTACTGCGTGCTGGAAGGCATCTTCTTCTACTGCGGCTTCACCCAGATCCTGTCCATGGGCCGCCGCAACAAGATGACCGGCGTCGCCGAGCAGTTCCAGTACATCCTGCGCGACGAATCCATGCACGTGAACTTCGGCGTCGACGTGATCAACCAGATCAAACTGGAAAACCCGCACCTGTGGGACCAGGAGATGCGCGATCAGGCCACGCTGATGATCCTGGAAGGCACCGAGCTGGAAATCCAGTACGCCCGCGACACCATGCCGCGCGGCGTGCTCGGCATGAACGCGGCGATGATGGAAGAGTACCTGCAGTTCATCGCCAACCGCCGCCTCACCCAGCTGGGCCTGCCCGAGCAGTTCAAGGGCGTCACCAACCCGTTCCCCTGGATGAGCGAGATCATGGACCTGCGCAAGGAGAAGAACTTCTTCGAAACCCGGGTCACCGAGTATCAGGTCGGCGGTGCGCTGAGCTGGGACTGATCCAACACCTGTGGGAGCGAGCCTGGCCCGCTCCCACAGCGGGTTCCGATTGTCTCCTTTGCCACCGTTTGGCACCATGAGGGCACCCGAGCCGGAGGCGTCCATGAGCGACCACCAAGACTACGACGATTTCGACGACCACAAGCAGGAAGCCCAGGAGCTCCTCAGCACCATTGAGCAGGTGGAGGAAACCCTCTCGGTGATGACCACGGTGGTCAGCCAGCTCAAGGAGCAGGTCGCCACCCATATCGACGACGGCAACGACACCGTGGAAATGAGCGCCGAGGAATTCCTCGAGCAGTGCGAGAACGCGGAAGGCACCTGGCACTGACGCCGCATCGACTCTCCCAATCCCAAGCATCAGCATTGACCATACCCCCCTGCCCCGCCTGCGCGTTATAGTGTCGGGCACGATGATGGCGCGTTCCCGGCGCCGGAAGGAGAAGGTTGAATGAAAGCTTCGGATTTGTTCGTTCGCGCCCTGGAAGCCGAGGGCGTGGAATACGTCTTCGCCATCCCCGGCGAGGAAAACCTGGATCTGCTGGAAGCCCTGCGCGGCTCCCGCTCGATCAAGCTGGTGGTGACCCGCCACGAGCAGGGTGCCGGCTTCATGGCCGCCACCTACGGCCGCCTCACCGGCAAGGCCGGCGTCTGCCTGTCGACCCTGGGTCCTGGCGCCACCAACCTGGTGACCGCCGCCGCCTACGCCCAGCTGGGCGCCATGCCGATCGTCATGATCACCGGCCAGAAGCCGATCAAATCCAGCAAGCAGGGCCAGTTTCAGATCATCGACGTGGTCGATATGATGCGCCCGCTCACCAAGTTCACCAAGACAGTGGTCAGCGGCGACACCATCCCGGCGCGCATCCGCGAGGCGTTCCGCCTGGCCCAGGAGGAGCGCCCCGGCGCCACCCACCTGGAGCTGCCCGAGGACATCGCCCGCGAGCACTCCTCCATGCCGGTGCTCGAGCCCAGCCTGACGCGCCGGCCGATCGCCGAGGACAAGGCCATCTGCCGCGGCGTGGAAGCGATCCGGAACGCCCGCAAGCCGCTGATCGTGGTGGGCGCCGGCGCCAACCGCAAACTGACCAGCAAGATGCTGCGCCAGTTCATCGAGAAGCTCGGCATTCCGGCGATCACCACGCAGATGGGCAAGGGCGTGGTGGACGAAACCGGCCCCCACTTCCTGGGCAACACGGCGCTCTCCGACGGCGATTTCGTGCACCGCGCCATCGGCGCCGCCGACCTGATCATCAACGTCGGCCACGATGTGGTGGAAAAGCCGCCCTTCTTCATGCAGCCCGGCGGCGCCACCGTGGTGCACGTGAACTTCAACTCCGCCCAGGTGGACCCGGTCTACTTCCCGCAGATCGAGCTGGTGGGCGACATCGCCAACAGCCTGTGGCAGCTCAAGGAGCGCCTGGAACCCCAGGAACACTGGAGCTTCGCCGACTTCCACCGGGTCCGCGACGCGCTGCAGGCGCACATCGCCGAGGGCGAGCGCGACGACCGCTTCCCGATTCTGCCGCCGCGCCTGGTGCGCGAGATCCGCAAGGTGATGCCCGACGACGGCACCATCGCGCTGGATAACGGCATGTACAAGATCTGGTTCGCGCGCAATTACCCGGCCACGCACCCCAACACGGTGCTGCTGGACAACGCCCTGGCGAGCATGGGCGCCGGCCTGCCGTCGGCCATGGCCGCCAAGATGGTGCACCCGGACCGCCGCGTGATGGCGGTGTGCGGCGACGGCGGCTTTATGATGAACTCCCAGGAGCTGGAAACCGCCGTGCGCCTGCGCCTGGACCTGGTGGTGCTGATCCTGCGGGATGACGGCTACGGCATGATCAAGTGGAAGCAGAAGCAGATGGACTTCCACGACTTCGGCCTGGACTTCCAGAACCCGGATTTCGTCGCCTACGCCAAAGCCTACGGCGCCCAGGGCCACCGCGTGGAATCCACCGAGGGCCTCGGCCCGCTGGTGGAGGAGTGCTTCGCCGCCGGCGGCGTGCACGTGATCGATCTGCCGGTGGACTACAGCGACAACGATCGTGTTCTGAACCAGGAAATTCGCGAGCTCAGCCGCAAGGTCTGACACCGCCGAACGTCTTCCCGACGAGCGGTACGCCGCTCGTCGGAAAGCACTCCCGGTGCGCCCGGCGGCGGTGCTAATCTGCCGCTCCCCACCCAATCCGCGCAGGGAGCGCCCGCATGGCAACCATCTCTTTATCCAACCTTCTACCCTCGGTGCTGAGCGCCGTCCTCTCCACCGGCACGGCGGCCACGCCGGCCACCGATCCCGCCGTCACCAGCGGCGACTGGTATCGCCCGGCGGTGGACGTGAACGCCCAGGTCCAGCTTCAAGGCACCCCCAACATCAGCTACGACGTGGAACTCTACGTCCTTGATCTGTTCGACACCGACAGCGCCGTGATCGACGCCTTGCACGCCGACGGACGCAAAATGATCTGCTACTTCTCGGCGGGCACCTTCGAGAACTGGCGCGACGACGCCGGCCGCTTCACCGCCGCCGACAAGGGCCGCCGCCTGGGCAACTGGCCCGGTGAGCGCTGGCTGGACATCCGCTCGCAAAATGTCCGCGCGATCATGGCCGATCGCCTGGACCTGGCCGTGCAGCGGGGGTGCGACGGCGTCGACCCGGATAACGTGGACGGCTACTCCAACCGCACCGGCCTGCCGCTCACCTACCAGGATCAGATCGACTACAATACCTGGCTGGCGGCGCAGGCCCACCAGCGCGGCCTGGCGATCTCGCTGAAGAACGATCTCGGCCAGATCGACGACCTGGTGGCGCACTTCGATTTCGCCATTAACGAATCCTGCCATGAGTGGGACGAGTGCGAACTGCTGATGCCCTTTATCGAGGCCGGCAAGCCGGTGGTGCACATCAATTACCTGTACGCCGACGATCCGATCGGCCGCGCCGAGCTGTGCCTGTACACCCGCGGCCTGGGCTTCAACACCCTGACCCTGCCGCAACTGCTCGACGGCAGCTTCCGCTACAGCTGTAACCCGTAGACACAAAACCGACCCGCCCCGGTAACATCGCTTTCATCGCCCCTTGCTTAGCTGGGGAGTGTCGGCCAAGGCCGCCTTCCCAATCACTGCTAACAAAAGGTCGGACGATGGACACCAGCGCCCTGCGAAAACTTACCACCGCCTGTCTGGCGGCCCTTGCCCTTTCCGCCTGTGGCGGCGACAGCGACAACGACCCGGCGCCGGCGCCACCGGCGGAAGCCGGTTTCCAGCTGCAACTGCTGCACTTCGCCGACATGGACGGCGCCACCGGCGCGCTGCAGAACGTGGAGCCGTTCTCCGCGGTGCTGGACGCCCTGCGCGCCGAATACCCGGACAACACCCTGGTGCTCAGCTCCGGCGACAACTTTATTCCCGGCCCGCGCTACTTCGCCGCCGCCGACCCGGCCATGGACGCCGTGCCCGGCGTCGCCGTGGCCGGTAACGGCCGGGCCGACATCGCCATGCTCAACGCCATGGGCCTGCAGGGCGCCGCCGTCGGCAACCACGACCTGGACGGCGGCACCGCCGAGTTCGCCGGCATCCTGGCCGCCGAGGGCAACTACCCCGGTGCCCGCTTCCCCTACCTGAGCGCCAACCTGGACTTCACCACCGACGCCAGCCTGGCCGGCCTGGTGGAAAGCGACGGCCAGAGCCTGGCGGCCATGCCCAACGGCCTGGCCGGTTACGGCACCGTGGAAGTGGGCGGCGAAACCCTGGGCGTGATCGGCGCCTCCACGCCGTCGCTGGGCAACATCACCAGCACCGGCGACATCACCATCAACCCGTCCAGCGGCGGCAACCAGGCGCTGGCCGACGTGCTGCAGCCGAAAATCGATGAGTTGCGCGACCAGGGCGTCGACAAGATCATCATGCTCGCCCACATGCAGACCCTCAGCGTGGAGAAAGAGCTGGCCAGCCTGCTGGAAGGCGTCGACATCATCGTCGCCGGCGGCTCCAACACCCTGCTCGCCGACGACAACGACCGCCTGCGCGACGGCGACAGCGCCGCCGACGACTACCCGCTCACCTTCACCTCCGCCGCCGACGAACCGGTGCTGGTGGTCAACACCGACGGCGACTACAAATACCTGGGCCGCCTGGTGGTGCGCTTCGACGACGACGGCGTCCTGCTCACCGACAGCCTGGACGACACCGTCAACGGTGCCTACGTCACCGACGAGACCATGGCCGAGAACCTGGAAGGCACCCCTAACAGCGACGTCACCACCATCGTCACCGCCCTGGAAGACGTGCTCGCCGCCCGCGACGGCAACATCCTCGGCCGCACCGCCGTTTACCTGGACGGCCGCCGCAACCAGGTGCGCACCCAGGAGACCAACCTGGGCAACCTGACCGCCGACGCCAACCTGTGGCTGGCCCGCCAGTACGACCCCAGCGTGCAGGTGTCGATCAAGAACGGCGGCGGCATCCGCGATGACATCGGCTACTTCGTGATCCCGCCGGGCTCCACCTCCGAGGACGACCTGGAATTCTTCCCGCCGGCGGCCAACGAAAGCGCCGGCAAAGCGGAAGGCGACATCTCCCAGTTCGACCTGGAAGGCTCGCTGCGCTTCAACAACACCCTCACCGTGGGCGACGTCACCGCCGCCGAACTCCACCAGCTGCTCGAGCACGCGGTCGCCAAGGTCGAGGGTGTGGCCGGCCAGTTCCCGCAGGTGGCGGGCCTGCGCTTCAGCTTCGACCCCACCCGCCAGGGTCTGCGCAGCACCGCCAACGGCGACGACGTCGACCAGGCCGGCGAGCGGGTGCGCAGCCTGGCGCTGGTGGACGACAACGGCGCGGTGCTCGACACTCTGGTGCAAAACGGCGCCGTGGTCGGCGACGCCAACCGGGTGATCCGCCTGGTGACCCTGGGCTTCCTGGCCACCGAAGGCGGCAGCGGCCTGGGTGGCGACGGCTACCCGTTCGACTTCCCGCTGGAGAACCGCATCGACCTGGACGCCGAGGCGATCCCCGGCGGCGGCAGCAACCTGGCCACCTTCGCCGACCCGGGCAGCGAACAGGACGCCCTGGCGGAGTACCTGCTCGACCGGTTCGGCGAGAGCACGCCCTTCAACCAGGCGGAAACCGACGCCGACCAGGACCTGCGCATTCAGAACCTGAGCCGCCGCACCGACACCGTCCTGCCCTGACCCCATCCCACCCCGGGGCGCCTTTAACGGCGCCCCGTCTCCTTTCCGCTCCGTGCATGTATTACAGTACCCCCGTGAACAACAGGCAGGGGGGAACCACAGCATGACCGGAGCATTAACCCAGGTAGTGGTCCTGCTCGCCATGGCGGTGCTGGCCGTGGTGGTGTTCCGGCGCCTGCACTTGCCACCGATTCTCGCCTACCTGAGCGCCGGCATTCTCGCCGGCCCCGGCGGCCTGGGCTGGGTCGGCGACACCGAGGGCATGCTGCACCTGGCGGAGTTCGGCATCGTCTTTTTGCTGTTTTCCCTGGGCCTGGAATTCTCGATTCCCAAAGTGCTGGCGCTGCGCCGGGTGGTGTTCGGCGCCGGCCCGCTGCAGGTGCTGCTCACCGGGCTGCCGGTGTCGGCGTTGATGTGGCTGCTGGGTTTCACGCCGGCGGTGGCGCTGATCGCCGGCGGCGCCTTCGCGCTCTCCTCCACCGCCATCGTGATCCGCGATCTGATCACGCGCGGCGCGGTGAACACCGGCTACGGACGCGCCACCACCGGGGTGCTGCTGTTCCAGGATCTGGCGGCGGTGATCATGCTGGTGCTGCTGCCGGTGCTCGCCAACCCGGACAGCGGGCATCCCGGCATCGCCGCAGCGGTCACCCTGGGCAAGGCACTGGCGCTGTTCATCGGCATCTATGTGATCGGCAAGTGGGTGCTGCCGCGCGCCCTGGAGGAGACCGGCCGGGCGCGCTCCGACGAAGTGTTCGTGATGACCGCCCTGCTGCTCGCCCTGCTGGCCGCCTGGGTGACCCATGCGCTGGGCCTGTCCATGGCGCTGGGCGCGTTTCTGGCCGGCATGATGCTGGGCGAAAGCCACTTCCGCCACCAGATCGAGGCGGACATCCGGCCGTTCCGGGATCTGCTGCTGGGTTTGTTTTTCATGGGCGTGGGCATGCTGGTGTCGCCGGCGCTGTTCGCCACCCACTGGCACTGGATCCTGCTCGGCGCGGCGGTGCTGATGCTGTTCAAGCTGGCACTGATCAGCCTGCTGTTGCGCTGGCTGGGCGAGCGCACCGAAACCGCCCTGCGCAGCGGCATCCTGCTGGCCCAGGGCGGCGAGTTCGGCTTCGTGCTGGTGGCCCTGGCGGTGAGCCACGGGCTGATGGACAACGAACAGGCCGGCGTGCTGGTGTCGATCACCGTGCTCACCATGGCCGTGACCCCGGCGCTGCTGGACAACAGCGGCGCGCTCACCCGCCGGTTACTGCGCCAGTGGGAACAGGAGCCGGACACCCCGGCGGTGGACGAGGCCACCACCGGCCATGTGCTGCTGTGCGGTTACGGCCGCGTGGGGCAGAACCTGATGCGCTACCTGACCCGCTTCCACCACCAGGCGGTGGCCATCGACACCGATCTGGTGCGCATCCAGGAAGCCAGCCAGGCCGGTGAGCGGATTATCTTCGGCGACGCCACCCGCAAGGAAATCCTGGAGCGGGCCGGCATCCACCGCGCCAGCCTGCTGGTGATCACCTTCGACGACGCCCGCCAGGCGGAGCGCATCCTGCACACCGTCCACCAGCTGTGCCCGGACCTGCGCGTGCTGGTGCGCACCCGCGACGACACCCATCTGGACGAGCTGATCCAGGCCGGCGCCGCCGAGGTGGTTCCGGAGGTGCTGGAAGCGTCGCTGATGCTGGTGGCCCACGCCCTGATGATGCTCGATACGCCCTTCGGCAAGGTGCTGGCGATGCTGCGCCAGAGCCGCCGCGAGCGCTACAAGCTGCTGCGCGGTTACTACCACGGCGAATCGCTGCCCACGTCCGACAGCGCCGGCAACCCCTACCGGCTGCTGCACGCGGTCACCCTGCACGGCCGCGCCGCCTGCCTCGGCAAGCGCCTCGACGAACTGAAGCTCAACGAGAGCAAGGTGGAAGTGCAGACCCTGCGGCGCGGCGACCGCACCATCGACCGCCCGGCGGACGACGAAGTGCTGCAGGACGGCGACATCCTGATTCTTTACGGTCCGCTGGAGGCGGTGGAAGCCAGCGAGGAGAAGCTGCTGGGCGGCTAAAGAAATCACTGTGGGAGCGGGCCCTGCCCGCGAAAGGCAAGCTTTGCTTGCCGGCAGGATCCCAGAGGCCTCTCAAGCGGCGCCCTGGAAACAGGTCTCTGGAATCCTGCCGGGGGCTCCGCCCCCTTTCGCGGGCAAGGCCCGCTCCCACAAAATCCGCTCCTACAAGCGGCGGCGCCAGCGGGCGGGGCTTTCGCCGCTCCAGTGGCGGAAGGCGCGAGTGAAGGCGCTGTGCTCGGAGTAGCCGAGCAGCGCCGCCACGTCGGTGAGCTCCAGGCGCGGGTCGCGCAGGTATTCCTTGGCCAGCCGGTAGCGAGTGCGGGCCAGCAGCGCCTGGAAACTGTCGTCGCGCTCGCTGAGGCGCCGCTGCAGGGTGCGCACGCTGAGGTGGTTGGCCGCCGCCAGCGCCTCCAGGGTCGGGCGCCGTTCACGCATCAGCCGCGCCAGCTGCCCTTCCAGCGGGTCGGCGGCCTCGCCCTGGCGGGCCAGCAGCGCCTCCGCCTGGCGGTCGAGAATGGCCAGCAGGTTGGCGTCCGGCTCGCGCAGCGGCAGCGCCAGGTACTCCAGCGGCACCCGGATCACCGTCTCCGGCTGGTTGAAACGCACCTCACCGCCGAAGAAGTGTTCGTAGGGGCCGGTGTCCGCCGGCGGCGGATTGACGAAACAGACCCGCTCCACCAGCTGCGGCTCGCCGGTGAGATCGCGGGTCATCTGCACCACCGCGGCGATGCCGGTCTCGTCCACCAGCTGCCCGGACAGCCCCCGCTCCACGCCCCAGCGCACCTCCACCCGGTCGCCGTCCACCTCGATGCGCGCCGGGTTCACATCGTAAATCAGCCGGTGATAGCGCTCCATGCGCGCCAGGGCCTGGCCCAGGTCGGCGCAGTTGAGCACCGCGTAGCCGAGCAAGCCGAAATGCCGCGGCGTGATGGTGCGGCCCACCGCCACCCCCAGGGCCGGATCGCCGAGCAAGGCGCTGGCGGTGGCCAGGCTCTGTTCCCAGAACCCCAGGGCGACCCGCTCCAGGCCCACCGGCGAGCGCTCCACCGGCATCGGCCCGAGCAGCGCCCGGGCGTCCTGGCCGCGCGCCTCCAGGTAGTCGTAAAGCAGCTGCACATAGGTGGCCGCCACGTAATTGCTGGTGGGCGGGGTGTTATGGGCGGCGCGGGAAACGGAAGTCATGGCGCCATTTGTCAAAAAATAGGAGGGCTCTGTCAAGCCCGGCGTGCCCCCACCCGGCTATCTTGATGTTATTGATCTGCATGATAAGCGGAGTGTTGGGACATGAACGATCTTCTTCAGCAGTTGGATTGGCGCACCCTGGTGCTGCCGGCCATGGTGCCGGTGTTCGTCGCCGTGCTGATCGCCGAGGCCTGGCGGTTCCGCGGCCAGGGCCGCCTCACGCTCAAGGACTCCATGGCCAGCATGGGGCTGGGCTCGCTGTACATGGTGTTCGACACCCTGGTGACGGTGACCCTGGTGGCGCTGATTTTCTCCTGGGCCTACCAGCACCGCCTGTTCGACATCACCATGACCCCGCTCACCGGGCTGCTGCTGTTCGTGTCCCTGGAGTTCTGCTACTACTGGTTCCACCGCGCCAGCCACCGCATCCGCTGGTTCTGGAGCGCCCATGTGGCGCACCACTCCAGCACTCTGATGAACTTCTCCACCGCCATGCGGCAAAGCGCCATCTACAGCATCGTCGGCAACTGGCTGTTCTATGTGCCGCTGGCGTTCCTCGGCTTCGAGCCGATTTGGGTGTTCTTCATGCTCACGGTGAACCTGGCGTACCAGTACTTCATCCACACCCAGTGGGTCGGCAAGCTGCACCCGGCCATAGAATTCGTGTTCAACACGCCCAGCCACCACCGCGCCCACCACGGCCGCAACGCGGAGTACATCGACCGCAACTACGGCGGCATTCTGATTCTCTACGACCGCCTGTTCGGCACCTTCGTGGAAGAAAAAGAGGACGTGCCGGTGGAGTACGGCATCACCCGGCCGGTGAACAGCCACAACCCGATCACCCTGACCCTGCACGAGGCCATTGACATGTTTCGGGATGCGGCCCGGCCGGGGCCGCTCAAGCAGCGCCTGAAGCACTTTTGGGCGCCGCCGGAATGGCGGCGCGAGGACGATTAACCGGCGGCCTTCTTGCGGTTGGCGCGGATGCGCAGGTTGAGCATCTCCACGCCGAAGCTGAACGCCATGGCGAAGTAGATGTAGCCCTTGGGAATGTGGAATTCCAGGCCGTCGGCGATCAAGGCCGTGCCCACCAGCACCAGGAACGACAGCGCCAGCATCTTCAGCGTCGGGTGCTCGGTGATAAAGCGGCCGATGGCGTTGGCGAACACCATCATGAAGCCCACCGCGATCACCACCGCGATCACCATCACTTCAATGTGGTCGGCCATGCCCACCGCGGTGATCACCGAGTCCAGCGAGAACACCATGTCGAGAATAGCGATCTGAATCAGGATGCCCATGAAGGAGCCACCCACCTTGGGCTTGGCCAGTTCGTGGGTCTCGCCGGCGTCCTCGATGGAGTGGTGAATCTCCAGCACCGATTTCACCAGCAGGAACAGGCCGCCCAGTATCAGCACCAGATCGCGCCCGGAAATGCCCTGCCCCAGCACCAGGAACAGATCGGCGGTGAGCTTGGTCAGCCAGGCCAGTGACGCCAGCAGGCCCAGGCGCATCACCATGGCCAGGGACAAACCGATCAGGCGCGCCTTGGGGCGCTGCTTCTCCGGCAGCCGGTCCACCAGGATGGACAGAAAGATAATGTTGTCGATGCCCAGCACGATTTCCAGGGCGGTCAGGGTGGCCAGGGCAATCCAGGCCTCCGGCATGGTGATCCATTCGAGCATGGTGAATCCCGGTTAAGTAAAACCGCCATTCGAAACCGGCGGCGGGCATCTTGCAAGCGAATTCAGTGGTACAGCGCCGAACCCAGGCGGGCCGCCACGCGGCGGTCCAGATACGGCAGCCGCACCCGCCGTTTGCCGAGGCCGCCGCCGGCGGTGTCCACTTCCAGTTCGCTCATGCGGTAGCGCCGGTCGAACGGGCTGCGGGTGAAGCGGATCGCCTGAATGCGGTTGCGCGGCACCACCGCCAGCCGGCGCCACAGCCAGCCGCGGTGAAACAGCAGCAGGTCCGGCGTCAGCGCCCAGCGCGTGTACTTGGCGTACAGGTGACCGTGGATCAGCGCCAGGGGCACGCCGGCCAGCGGCAGCCACAGGCCATGCGCACCCAGCCACCAGAGCCCCGGGGGCAGCGTCAGCGCCGTCCAGCACCACAGCCACAGCCGCGCCAGGCGGTGGCGGGTGCGGCTGGAGAGCGATTGCCACTCGGGCTCGTGCCCGGTCATGCCGGGCAGGGCGCGGGCGATCAGCGCCTCCGCCTGGGTCGACGTGCAGATCGGCGCCAGCGGCCGGGCGCCGCCGCTTTGCCCGGCCTCCGGGTCGCCGCCGCCCCCGGCCTGGTCGACCTGCAGCGCCACGCGCCGGAACAGCCGGTGCAACGGCGTGGCCAGCTGATGCACCACCTGGATGCGCGGCACCCGCAGCGTCACCGAGACCCGCGTGAACAGGCCGTGGCGCACACGCAGATCGCTGCCCCGCTCGTCCAGTCGGTAGCCGTAATACTTCACCAGCGCGGCCACCACGGACAGAATCTTGCCCACCGCCAGCACCGCCACCAACGTGGCCAGAGCGAGCAGCACCGCCACCGCCAGCCCCAGCTGATCCAGCCAGGCCACGCCGGCGTCGCGCAGCACCGGGCCCAGCAAGCGCTGTAGCGTCTCCACATTCACCACCTGCATGAAGGCGCCCAGAACCGCGCCGACCCAAAGCAGATTGCGGTTGTCGATCAGCCCCAGCATCACCAGTTCGCCCGGCGGCAGGGTCAGCAAGGTCGTGCCTTCGGCCGGCTCGCCGGCGTCGTGACCGTCGGTCGGTGTCTTCCCTTTCAGAGCGTCGCGGCGCGCGAACACGGTATCGCTGAGAGTACGGGCGTCATCCAGGGACAACACCCGGATAGTCGCTTCCGCGCCGCCGCCGCTGGAGGTCTCCACCTTGACGTCGGCGACACCCAGCAGGCGGTGCAGCAGGTTGCGCTGGGTGTCGATGTTCTCGATGCGCCGATAGTCAATCTGGCGCAGATTGCGGAAAATCAGGCCGTCGCGGATCACCAGACCGTCGTCGGCGAAATCATAGCGGTACACCCACTGGTGCCAGAGCGCGCCCAGCGGCCCCAGCAACAGCAGTGGCACCACCACCCAGAACAACCCGCTGCGCTCCGCGCCCAGCGCCACCGCCACGCCGATCGGGATCACCGCGCCCAGGCTGCCCACCAGCTGGAACACCCAGCTGAACGGGTGCAGGCGTTTTTCCGGAACCGGCCGGCCACCCTCATACCGCATCGCCGTCGCCTCCGTCGTCCTGGCGCAGCAGGGCGTCGCGCAGGGCCAGCGCGGTGTCGTGGTCGAGGCCGGGCAGTTCATTGCAGGTGAAGCGGCTGCCGGCGGTGTACAGCTTCAGGGTGCCGACGCCATAGCGGCGCTGCAGCGGGCCCTGGCTGACGTCGGAGTGCTGGATGCGCACCCGCGGGATGGCGATACGGTGGCGCCAGAAGATGCCCTGGCGGATCACCAGGCCGTGCGGATCAAGCCGGTAGCCCAGGTGCCGGAACCAGGCGCCGGGCAGCCACCAGGCCAGGCCGAATACCAGCAGCGTCCAGCCCAGGCACGCCAGCGCCAGCAGCGGACCCGGGCTCGCCGGTAACAGCGTCAGGGCGGCGCCCACCGGCGCGCCCGCCAGCACCACGGCGGTGCCCAAGGCACGCAGGCGCCAAACCGGCACGGTGGCCGGACTCACGGATTCAAGCGACATGCGGTTCCCCCCAATGACGATGGCCATCAACGATGGATCAGCCAGGAGGATACCGTATCAAAGGGGCGGCGAAGAACCGCCGGCGTCAGCCGCGCGCTTCCTCGCGGGCCAGGTCCTGAATCAGCTGCCGCACCTGCTTGCGGTGCCGGCGGCTGGTGAGGCGTTTGCTGTCCCAGGTGGCCGGCACCAGCAAGCGGCCTTCGTCCAGATCGCGGATCAAGAAGCGCCGTTCCACGCCAATTGGATAATCGTCGGAACCGTAAATAGCCACCAACTGAATGGTCAGTGAGCGCAAACGCACAATGCCTTTTTCGCTTTCCGCGCGGTCGTCGCGGTGCTGATCCAGGCGCAGGTTCTCACAGTAGGCGATGCGCTCAATAACGCTGTTGAAGGCACCGATATGGACGAATTCGCCGGACCCCAGCGGGCCCTGACGGGTGCTGTCGCTGAGCGACGGCGTGTCTCCGGTGCTCTGCTGCTCGCGCTCCTCGTCGCCTTCCTGGTAATTCTGCTCCAGCTCGGTGACGTCTTGCACATAGGTGCCTTTATCGGTCTCCAGCCGTGCAACGATGTGCTGAATGAAGATCGACTCGGCGCTCATGTTGCTGATCAAACAGAGCGCATCGACGCCTTTATGCCGGCCCCGGTTAATCACGATTCGCGGCCGCCGCTGGCGTTTGTAGCCGTTGTAAAGCAACTGCGCATAGACCACCCACACCATCAACGTGGCGAAGCCGATCAATACGTTAAGTACGTCCTTATTTTGTGATATCCAGTCAAACATGCGTGAACTCTACATCGCCTGGACGCCACACTTTGCGAAAAGCTGTAAAACCTGGGTGCGCAAACCCGGTATCGCCGCGGCCCATGGGGCTGATAGCCGGCGTTAGCCTTAAGGCCCGGTTCATGTGCCCGCAATAAGGGCGTAGTATCAAATCACCCAAGTACAGATACATCGCCAACTAAGGAGGTGCGCAGTGACACGGATTGGCCAGGACACCCTGAAGAGCGCCAAGACCCTCGATGTCGGCGGCAAGACCTATCATTATTACGATATCAATGCCGTCGCCGATAAGGGCTGGGGTGATCTCAGCAAGCTTCCCTTTTCCCTCAAGGTCCTTCTGGAAAACCTGCTCCGCCACGAAGACGGCGAATCCGTCACCGTGGAGGACATCGAAGGCCTGGTGCGTTGGACCGAGAAGCGCGCTTCCGATCGCGAAATCAATTACCGCCCGGCACGGGTCCTGATGCAGGACTTCACCGGCGTACCCGGTGTGGTCGATCTGGCCGCCATGCGCGATGCGATCGCCAAGGCCGGCGGCGACCCGCAGCGAATCAACCCGCTGGCACCGGTGGATCTGGTCATCGACCACTCGGTGATGGTGGATGAATACGGTACCCCGCAATCGTTCTCACAAAACGTGGAACGGGAATACGAGCGCAACAAGGAGCGCTATCAGTTCCTGCGCTGGGGCCAGAACGCCTTCAATAATTTCCGCGTGGTGCCGCCGGGCACCGGCATCTGTCACCAGGTCAACCTGGAATATCTGGGCCGCGGCGTGTGGTTCAGCGACACCGAGGACGGCAAGACCTTCGCCTACCCGGACACCCTGGTGGGCACCGACTCCCACACCACCATGATCAACGGCCTGGGCGTGCTCGGCTGGGGCGTGGGCGGCATCGAAGCGGAAGCGGCCATGCTCGGCCAGCCGGTGGCGATGCTGATTCCCGAAGTGGTGGGCTTCAAGATCACCGGCAAGATGCGCGAAGGCGTGACCGCCACCGATCTGGTGCTGACGGTCACCGAGATGCTGCGCGCGCGCGGGGTGGTCGGCAAGTTCGTGGAGTTCTTCGGCGACGGCCTGGCCGATCTGAGCCTGGCGGACCGCGCCACCATCGGCAACATGGCACCGGAATACGGCGCCACCTGCGGCTTCTTCCCGATCGACGAGCGCACCATCGAATACCTGGAGCTGACCAACCGGCCCAAGGACGACATCGCGCTGGTGGAAGCCTACTGCAAGGCGCAGGGTCTGTGGCGTTCCAGCGACGATCCGGATCCGGAATTCAGCGACGTGCTGGAGCTGGACCTGAACGATGTGGTGCCCAGCCTGGCCGGCCCGAAACGGCCCCAGGACCGCGTGCCGATGACCGAGGTGAAACGCACCATCATCGACGTGATCAGCCAGGAGCTGAAACTCAACGATCAGGAAATCAGCAAGCTCGAGGGCGAAGGCGGCCAGACCGCCATAGGCAACCACGAGCCGGGCAGCGGCGTGGAAGTGACCATGGACGGCGAGACCTTCCATCTGGATCACGGCGACGTGGTGATCGCGGCCATTACCTCCTGCACCAACACCTCCAACCCCAGCGTGATGATGGCCGCCGGCCTGATGGCGCGGAAAGCGGTGGAAAAAGGGCTGACTCGCAAGCCCTGGGTGAAAACCTCCCTGGCGCCGGGTTCCAAGGTGGTCACCGACTACCTGCACAAGGCCGGCCTGCAGGACCCGCTGAACCAGATCGGCTTCGACCTGGTGGGTTACGGCTGCACCACCTGTATCGGCAACTCCGGGCCGCTGCCCGACGAGATCGACAAGGCCATCGCCGAGGGCGATCTGGTGGTCGCTTCGGTGCTGTCCGGCAACCGGAACTTCGAAGGCCGGATTCACCAGAGCGTGCGCACCAACTGGTTGGCGTCACCGCCGCTGGTGGTCGCCTACGCGCTCGCCGGCACGGTCAAGATCAACCTGGAAAAAGACCCGCTCGGCAAGGATAAGGACGGCAACGATGTGTTCATGAAGGACATCTGGCCGAGCAGCCAGGAAATCCAGGACGCCGTGGTGACGGTCGACCACGACATGTTCGAGAAGCAGTACGCGAGCGTGTTCGAGGGCGACGAAACCTGGAAGAGCCTGCCGATTCCGGATTCCAAGACCTACGAGTGGAACAGCCAATCCACCTACATCCAGAACCCGCCGTTCTTCGACGGCCTGACCGCCGAGCTCGACGACGTGGAGCCGGTCAAGAACGCCCGCATCCTGGCGATGCTCGGCGACTCGGTGACCACCGACCACATCTCCCCGGCCGGCGCCATCAAGGCCGACAGCCCGGCGGGCCATTACCTGCAAGGCCACGATGTGGAGCCGATCGATTTCAACTCCTACGGTTCCCGGCGCGGCAACCATGAGGTGATGATGCGCGGCACCTTCGCCAATATCCGCATCCGCAACGAGATGACGCCGGATATCGAGGGCGGCTTCACCAAGCATTTCCCCGGTGGCGAGGAGATGCCGATCTACGGCGCCGCCATGCGCTA
Organism: Alcanivorax sp.; assembly: GCA_017794945.1. Classification (GTDB taxonomy): domain Bacteria; phylum Pseudomonadota; class Gammaproteobacteria; order Pseudomonadales; family Alcanivoracaceae; genus Alloalcanivorax. Next base: position 2,582,810 of record CP051239.1, on the reverse strand, counting down.
CCAGAAGGACAACGTGCCCACCGTGGTGGTGGCCGGCAAGGAGTACGGCACCGGCTCCAGCCGCGACTGGGCGGCCAAGGGCACGCGTCTTCTCGGCGTGCGCGCGGTGATCGCGGAAAGCTACGAGCGCATCCACCGTTCCAACCTGATCGGCATGGGCGTGCTGCCCCTGCAGTTCCCGGAGGGCACCACGCGCAAAACGCTTAACCTCGACGGCACCGAGGAAGTGGACATTCCCAACCTGGGCAATGACCTCAAACCCAGCCAGGAAATCGAAGTGGTGTTCCGTAAGGAAAACGGCAAGGAACAAACGGTGAAAGCGATCAGCCGTCTGGATACCGGCGCCGAAGTCACCTACTTCAAGAACGGCGGCATTCTCCACTATGTGCTGCGTCAGATGATGACCGACTGAGCCGTTCTTTTAAAAATAACCTTCTCGATAAGGGGCGCCCGGCGCCCCTTTTTTCTGTCTTTCTTATTGTAAAGGCGCAAAAAATAATGCGCCTTCCGCATTTTAAACGCCACCCATTTCCCAGACTTCCTCTTGTATTGTAATAATAGAGCGGTTTCCACATTGCAGGAACGCAATAAAAACAAACAAACAGGAAGGAAGCCCAGGTTATGGAGCAAGCCATAAAACGCAAACCCAATGTGCATGCATTTCTCTATATATATCGCAATCACGCTGGAAAGTTCTGGTGGTGCGCGGTGCCCTATGTGGACAGCCAGGGGCGCCGCCGACAGCGGCGACGGTCGTTCCGGGACAGCCGTCTGGGCGGCAAGAGCGAAGCGCTGACGGCGGCCCGCGCCTGGCGTGACCAGGCGATCACCGATCCCCGCGTGTGGGTCGCCATGGGCGATCGCCGCCCGCTGGTGCTCTACGCCGGCGACGACAGCGGCCACATCGGTGACGGCGGCAACCCGTTCGGCCTGGTGGGGGTTACCGCCACCTTTCGTGAAAAACCCCTGGGCGGCAATTTCTCCGTCACCGCCAACCGGGGGCGCAAGAAATGGTTTTCGATGCGCCGCTATGGCGGCTACGGTGCATTCAGGCGCGCCGTGCTGCAGCGCTGCAAGTGGGTCGGCGCGCCGATGCCGGACGACGACGAACTGCGCCGTCGCTACCAGCAGTGGGCACGGGACAACGAAACCCGCCTGCGCCGCCATGGCCTGGAGCCGTAAGCCCTTGGGCCGGGCGGGCTCGACGCCCTCCCGGCACTTGCCTGTAATGCAATCCAATTAAATAAACCGCTTATTTTGTCAGGAATGAAAACCCGTTCCACAACTTTCAAAATGCCCTCCAGCGCCTGTCGTTTTTCGCCGCGCCCTCACCGATCCCGTCATTCTGGTTGATTTTTAGCCGAAAACAGCGCCAATACGGTTGTTTACATCAAGATGGTAGCCCTAAAAGCGCTTTCCCCTAATGACTTGACAGTCACAAAAACCGCGTAATAAAGTGAAATTGAAGTTCATTATTTGAGCCTCTGATAATTTTTTAATGGCGTTCTTCGATAGATCGCCCAATACCAACAACAATAACGGATGTACCTATGGGTGCTTATGTCCTGCGCCGCCTGCTGGCGTTAATCCCCACTCTCCTGATCGCCAGCGTCATCGTGTTCGGAGTGGTGCGGCTGGTACCCGGCGACGTGCTCGACCTGATGCTCAGCGAGAACGCCTACTCCTCCAACGCCCCCGAAGACCGTGCCCAACTGGAAAAAGCCCTGGGCATGGATAAGCCGCTCTACATGCAATACCTGAGCTGGGCCGGCAATGCCCTACGCGGCGACCTGGGGGAATCCCTGTGGCGCAACACCCCGGTCACCGAGGAGATCGGCGCCCGGCTGGGCGTGACCCTGGAGCTGGGCATTCTGGCGCTGCTGATCGCCCTGATCATTGCCTTGCCGGTGGGCATCGTCTCGGCGATACGTCAGGAGACCCTGGCCGACAACGTGGGGCGCAGCTTCTCGATCCTGGCCCTGGCGATTCCCAATTTCTGGCTGGGCACCCTGGTGGTGATCCTGCCGGCGTTGTGGTGGGGCTGGTCGCCGCCCACCGAGATGACGCCGTTCTTCGAAGACCCGATCGAAAACCTGAAAACCTTCCTGGTGCCCAGCCTGATTCTCGGCACCTCGCTGTCGGCGGTGATCATGCGCATGACCCGCACCATGATGCTGGAAGTGCTGCGCCAGGATTACATCCGCACCGCCTGGGCCAAGGGCCTGCGCGAGCGCAGCGTGGTGCTGGTGCACGCGGTCAAGAACGCCATGATTCCGGTGATCACCCTGGTCGGCATCCTGGTGCCGATCCTGTTCGGCGGCACCGTGATCATCGAACAAATCTTCCGTCTGCCCGGCCTCGGGCAACTGCTACTGGAAGCCGTGAGCACCCGCGACTACCCGATCATCACCGGCGTCTTCCTGGTCACCGGCGTGGTGGTAATGCTCGTCAATCTGATTGTGGATCTGTGCTACGGGTACCTCGACCCGAAAGTACGGTTCGACCGGTGAAACAGGAACCTCGAAGTATGAATGCATCCGTTGAACCGGCCGCTGTCACGGCCACCCCGACGCGGCCCGCCAAACGCCGCAAGCCCCTGCCCAAACCCCTGGCGTTCTGCGCCCGCCTGTGCCGGGAACGGCCGCTGGGCGCGGTGGGCGCGCTGATCTGCCTGTTGCTGCTGTTCACCGGCATTTTCGCCGACCTGATCGCGCCGCAGGGCTATAACGCCATCAACCCCATCGACCGGCTGAAAGCGCCGTCGGCGGAATACTGGTTCGGCACCGACCAGCTGGGCCGGGACATCTTCGCTCGCGTGGTGCACGGCGCGCGCCTGTCGGTGATCGTGGCGTTCGCCGCCACCACCCTGTCGATCGTGATCTCCGCGTTGCTGGGCATTCTCAGCGGCTACTTCGGCGGCCGCCTGGACATGTTCATTCAGCGTCTGGTGGACGGCTGGATGTGCTTCCCCGACCTGATTCTGCTGATCGTGGCGGTGGCCGTGCTCGGCCCCGGCACCTGGCAGATCATCGTGATTCTGGGGCTGCTGTTCGGCATCTCCGGCTCGCGGATCGTGCGCGGCGCGGTGCTCAGCGCCCGGCAGAACGTCTATGTGCACGCCGCCCAGTCCATGGGTGCGTCCAGCACGCGCATTCTCTGGCACCACATTCTGCCCAATGTGATGGCGCCGCTGATCGTGCTCTACACCACCCGCCTGGCGGCGGTGATCCTGGCGGAATCCGGCCTCAGCTTCCTGGGCCTGGGGATTCCGCCACCGTCACCCAGCTGGGGCGGCATGCTCAGCCTGGACGGGCGCAGCTATATGTTCCAGGCCCCCTGGCTGGCGATTATTCCCGGCATCGCCCTGACCGTGGTGGTGTTCGGCATCAACATGTTCGGCGACGCCCTGCGTGACATGCTCGACCCGCGCATGCGCGGCGGCGGCGGTCGCTATATGGCGCGCGTAAAAAGAGCGATCGGCGTATGAATATGAAAGCGGACGTTACCCGCCGCACCCTGCTCGACGTGCAGGACCTGCACACCGTCTTCGAGAAAGACGGCAATGAGGTTCATGCGGTCAACCAAGTCAGCTTCGACGTGAAGGAAGGCGAGATCCTGGCCATCGTCGGCGAAAGCGGCTCCGGCAAGAGCATCACCGCCATGTCGCTGCTGCGGCTGATTCCCAGCCCGCCCGGGCGCATCGTCGGCGGCCGGGTGCTGTTCAACGATCAGGACCTGCTGGACCTGGGCGACGAGCAGATCCGCCGTTTGCGCGGCCGCGACATCGCCATGATCTTCCAGGAGCCGATGACCTCCCTGAACCCGAGCCTGCGCATCGGCCGGCAACTGGCGGAACCGCTGCGCGTGCACGGCTCGGTGCCCAAGGAAAAGGTTCGCGAGCGCTGCCTGGAGCTGCTGCGCCAGGTGCGTCTGGGCGACCCGGAAAAGCGCCTGGACGCCTATCCCCACGAGCTCTCCGGCGGTATGCGCCAGCGCGTGATGATCGCCATGGGCCTGGCCTGCCTGCCCAAGCTGCTGATCGCCGACGAGCCCACTACTGCCCTGGATGTGACCGTACAGGCGCAGATTCTGGAGCTGCTGCGCGATCTGGTGCGTCAAAACAATTCGTCGATGATGCTGATCACCCACGACCTGGGCGTGGTGGCCCGTTACGCCGACCGCATCAACGTGATGTATGCCGGCCGCATCGTGGAAAGAGGCACCGCGGAAGAGATCTTCCATCGTCCCAAGCACCCCTACACCCTGGGTCTGATGGAATCGATGCCGCGCCTGGATCAGGCGCCCGGCAGCCGGCTGACACCGGTCCCCGGTCAACCGCCGGACCTCTCCGATCCGCCGCCGGGCTGCCCGTTCCATCCACGCTGCCGCTTCGCCGAAGCGCGCTGTCGCAGCGAACGGCCGCCGCTGGAACAAATCACCGAAAACCACTGGAAAGCCTGCTGGGTGGATACCGATGCCAAACGCTGAACCGCTTCTGCAAGTCTCCGACCTGCGCGTGCACTTCCCGCTGCAGGCCGGCCTGCTGGGCCGCAACGCCGGCGCCGTGAAAGCGGTGGACGGGGTCGCCTTCCATATCGACCGCGGCGAAACCCTGGGCCTGGTGGGCGAATCCGGCTGCGGCAAGTCCACCACCGGCCTGGCCATGCTACGCATGAGCCCGCTCACTGACGGCCGTATCCTGTTCGATGGCGAGGACATCACCCACCCGGACAAGCCGGCGCTGAAGCGGCTGCGCCGGCGCATGCAGATGGTCTACCAGGACCCGTTCGGCGCGCTCAATCCGCGCATGAAGGTGCTGGACATCGTCGGCGAGCCGCTGCGCGTGCACCGCCTCACCCAGGGCCGCGCCGCCTACCGGGAAAAAGTGATGGGGCTGCTGGAAAAAGTGGGGCTGAAAGCGGAAATGGCCGACCGCTACCCGCACGAATTTTCCGGCGGCCAGCGCCAGCGCATCGGCATCGCCCGGGCCCTGGCCGCCGATCCGGAGCTGATCATCTGCGACGAGCCGGTGTCCGCCCTGGATGTCTCCATCCAGGCCCAGGTGATCAATCTGCTGGAAGACCTGCAAAAAGAGCTGGGGCTGACGTATTTGTTCATCGCCCACGACCTGGCCGTGGTGCGCCACCTGTGTCACCGCATCGTGGTGATGTACCTGGGACGGGTGGTGGAAGTGGCCGACCGGGAAACCCTCTACGACAACCCCCAGCATCCCTACACCCAGGCGTTGCTGGGCGCGATCCCGATCGCCAACCCGGACCCGGAAGTGCAGCAGCACTTCAACCCGTCGCTGAGCGGCGAGGTGCCCAGCCCCATCGATCCACCGCCGGGTTGCCCGTTCCACCCGCGCTGCCCCCACGCCACCGAGCTGTGCCGCCGGGAAGCGCCGCGGGTTCTGGAAATCGAAGACCGCCATACGGTGGCCTGCCACCTGCACGACCCGGACCGGGCCCAGGCCATGGCCGGCAACCTTTAACACAAGAACAAAACGAGGAGAGCACCATGAATCTGCGTACACCGAGAATCACCCTGTCCCTGGCGGCCACCGCCGCCCTGGCCTGGGCCGGGCCGGCCGCGGCGGAAGCCCCGCAAACCGGCGGCACCGTCAATGTGTCCACGGTCTACCGCACCCTGGACGCCACCACCTGGGACCTGCAGCGCTGGACCTGGAAAGGCAACCACGACAACCTGCAAATGGAATCGCTGCTGCGCGGCGATCTTCAATACGGCCCACGCGGCAGCGACGAAAACAGCTTCGTCGAGCAGGCTTACATCCCCTACGGCCAGCTGGAAGGCAGCCTGGCGGAAAGCTGGGAAGTGAAAGAAGACCCCATGCGCGTGGTGTTCAATCTACGCAAGGGCGTCTACTGGCAGGAAGTACCCGGCGTCATGGAAAGCCGCGAGCTGGTGGCCAACGACGTGATCACCTCGTTCCAAAGCCGTTGGGACAACCCGCGCGCTATCCCCACCTTCTGGGACTTCGTGGAACGCTGGGAAGCCCCGGACGAGCACACCGTGGTAGCGCACTTCAGCGAATTCCACGGTAACTGGCCGTACCGTCTGGCCTGGGGCTACTACGACGGCATCCTGCCGCCGGAATGGCAAAACCTGAGCGACGACGAGCGCGCCGACTGGAAAAACGCCGCCGGCACCGGCCCCTACCGCATCGCCGACATCCAGACCGGCCGTCAGCAGGTTTATGAGAAGAACAACAACTACTGGGATTCCACCACCATCGACGGCGAGGAATACCAATTGCCGCTCAATGAAAAAGTGGTCTATCACATCATCAAGGACGAATCGAGTTCAGTGGCGGCGCTCAGCTCCGGCCGCGTGGACATCATGGAAGCAATACGCTGGCAACTGGTCGACCAGCTCAAGAAAACCGCGCCGGAACTGAAATTCAACAAGCACGTGGGCACGCAGGGCACCTATATCGCCCTGAAGACCGATGAAAAACCCTTCGACGATGTGCGCGTGCGCCGCGCCATGAACCTGGCCATCGATCAGCGCGCCATCCTCTCCTCGTTGCTCAACGGCGAAGGCGAACTGCTCAACTACCCGTTCGCGCAGCGCTGGACCGAGTTCTACACCCCGCTGGAGGATCTCTCCCCCGCCGCCAAGGAACTGTTCAGCCATAACCCGGAAAAAGCCAAGAAACTGCTCGCTGACGCCGGTTACCCGAAAGGCTTCAGCTTCGACGTCCAGGTCTGCTCCTGCAGCCCCTACCACATGGACGTGGTCGCCATGCTGCAAGCGTACTACCAGCAGGTGGGCGTCAATATGAAGGTGAAAACGCTGGAATACGGCGCCTTCCGTTCCAACATGCGCGGCGAGAACCAGGCCGGCGGCTACCTGATGAACAACGGCTCCGGCAACCCCATCCAGGTACTGCGCAAGAGCTTCATGACCGGCCAGACCTGGAACGCCTCACGCTACTCCAATGAGGATTTCGACAAGAAAATTACCGCCGCCATTCACGAGCCGGACACCGAAAAGCGTAATGCGAGCATCCGCGAGCTGAACGACTTCATCATCGAGGAAGCGGTACCGCACGTCTGGCTGCCCACTGAAATGGTGTACTCCGCCTGGTGGCCCTGGGTGAAAAACTACCATGGCGAAACCCGCATCGGCGCGGTCAAGCCCAACGCCATCTACGCCCGCATCTGGATCGATCAGGAACTCAAGGACAAGATCCTCAACGACTGAGTCCGCTTCGGACTAAACACTTCTCCATCATGCGGAGCCTCCGGGCTCCGTTTTTTTTGCCGCTCTCTGGTAGACTCGGGAGTTTCCGGTCCGACTTAGATCGTATTGTTTATGCGCCCAATCCGTTGCATCGTCATGCTGGCATTGCTGGCACCTTTTCCGGCCTTGGCCGATAACGCCAACAGCACCGCCGCCGAGGAAGAGAAAAGCGCCGCCGCCCGCGAGCAGCAGGAACTGCTGGAGCGCGCCGAGGATCTGCGCCGCCAGCAGGCAACCACCGAAGCCCTGCTGCGCAAACAGGAACGTTACTTGCAGGCACTGGAACAACAATTACAACAACTGAAGGAGGCCTCCGATGAAGCGCCTGCCTCATAGCACCCTCAACGGCCCCGGCCATGCTTAAACGACTGCGCCACTGGCTATTCGGCGGGCCGCCGGCTCCGGGCGCCTCGTTCGCGCCGGAACGCCCCGCCGGGCCGCCCCCCCGGGAGCGCGCACCGGCACCCGCCGCGACCGCCGACCCGCCGGCGGAACCCGTACCCTCCGGCCTGCCGTTCGAAATCCGCCCCTACCGGGACGGCGACACGGCGGCGCTGGCCCGGGTCTTCCGCGAAGCCATTCTGGTCACCGCCGCCGATCATTACGACGCCGACCAGCGCCGGGCCTGGAGCAGCGCCGCCGACGACCCGGCCTTCCCGGCCGATCTCGCCAAGGGCCTGACCATGGTCGCCGAATGGCAGCAGGAAACCGCCGGCTTCGCGCAGCTGGTGGACGACCGCATCACCCTCATCTACGTCCACCCGGACACCGCCCGCTTGGGCATCGCCACCCTGCTCTACCAGCATCTCGAGGACGAAGCACGCATTCAGGGCCGCGAGCGCCTGGTCACCGAAGCCAGCCAGGTGGCCCACGACTTCTTCCTGTTCCTCGGCTTCCAACCCGACGCCGAAGAAGCCGTGGAGCGCGACGGCGTCACCCTCACCCGCTGGCGCATGCACAAGTCCCTGATCTGAGACCGCTCCTACAAGAGCAAAAAAAAGCCGCTTCTGGGGGGAGAAGCGGCAAGGGGGGTAAGAATCAGCGTCTTGGGTTCGGGGATTACAGCTTCACGGTCAACTTGGCGACCTGCTCGCCCTGGTAGCGGGCCAGGCCCAGCTCTTTGTCGCTGGGCTGACGGCTGCCGTCGGGCCCGGCGATGGTGCCTGCCCCGTAGGGGGTGCTGCCGTGGAATTCAGAGATATCCATCTGCGCCTGCTCCGGGTCGGCGTAGCCCAGCGGCACGATAATGAAGCCGTGGTGCGCCAGCGTGGTCCAGGTGGAGGTGATGGTGGTTTCCTTGCCGCCGCCGGTGCCGGTGGAGGTGAACACACTGGCCACTTTGCCGGCCAGCGCGCCCTTGGCCCACAGACCGCCGGTCTGGTCCCAGAAGGTGCGCATCTGGCCGCTCATGTTGCCGAAGCGGGTGGGGGTACCGACGATCACCGCGTCGTAGTCCTTCAACTCTCCGGGTTCGGCCACCGGCGCCGCCTGGTCGGTCTTGCCGCCGGCCGCCTTGAAGGCGTCCTCGGGCATGGTCTCGGCGACGCGCTTGATGTCGACCTGCACGCCTTCGACGCGGCGGGCCCCTTCGGCCACGGCGTCCGCCATGGCTTCGATGTGGCCGTACATGGAATAGTAAAGAACGAGTATGCGTTTCATCGGAACCTCCAGCTTGTTCGCCGTTATCTGCAACGGATGATGAAACGATACGCCTGAAGGCCCGGTGAAAGCACAGGGCTGGGAAGAACGGATTGATCAGATTTTTCTATCTATTACCGCCGCCCGGTCACAACGGCGGCTCGGTGACGGCCCGCTCGCCGTCGCCGAACATGGACGCCAGAGCGCGGTGCTGGGCGTCGCGCCCGCGCCGGCGCTGCCGTGCTTCCAGGCCGGGAAGCCAGCGCTGGGCGCTGTAGCCGAGCAGGCGCGGCACCAGGGTGAGCAACGGGTACCAGGGCGTCACCCCGGCGGGCAGGCCCAGCTGGCCCATCTTCTCCCGGTCCAGAAAATAGCGGCTCACGCTCAGGTGCTGCCGGTACAGCAGCCACCGGCGCGGCCCCTGGAAGCGCTTGAAATGCCGCTCCAGCGGTTCCCGGGCCAGGGCCGCCCCCAGCTCGCGGCTGGTCCAGTCCGGCCGGCTCTGGGTCATCAGGCAGTGGTGCAGCCGCACCGCGCCGTCCTGTTCGTTGAACGCCAGCCAGTGCTCATCCACGCCCATCACCCAGCAGGCGTAGCTCCACAGGTGCATCACCGCGCGCGCTTCACGGCCAGTGACCGGCACGCCCAGCTTGCGCAGCCCGCCCAGCATCACCACGCTGAAACCCAGGTAGGTGGCGGCCATGTCGGTCTGGCACAGCGGCAGCCCCCAGCGGGCCGCGTCCCACTCCTGGCGACCGCTGAGATTGCGGCGCACCAGGCTGTGCACCAGCCGCACCCGCAGGGTGGTCTTGAAGCCCTCGCCGAAACGGCTCAGCCCGCCGGGCTCGGTGCAGTCGATCCACCATTTGCCGGTTTCCGCCACGCGCCGGGCGGTGCCCTGGCTGAGCGCGCCGGTGAGCACCAGCGACTGGTTAAAGCCGGACAACAGGTAGCCGCCCATCAGCGCCAGATCACGCAGCACATAGGTGGCGGTGAGCCCGGTGCGGTGGATAAAGCGGGCGCCCTCGTCGATCAACGCCGGATCCACCCAGTCCGGGCGGCGGTCGATACGTTCGAAGAAAGCCCGCAGCGGTTCCGGGGCCGCCGGGACCGCGTCGATGCCCTGCTCCAGGGCCTGCTCGAACAAAGCCCGCCCCTCGCGGGTGCCGTGGTCGTACATCCAGTCCACCAAGGCGTCCATGGCCGGGTCGCCGTGCCACAGGCCTTCGGTCACCACCCGGTACTCGGCCTCGCTGGGCGCCAGGGGGCGACCCAGAAAGCGGCGCAGCAGGTAGGACGTGGGCGCCTGGGTCTTGGCGAAGGGCCGGGCGCGTTCAGGCACGGCGGACGGCTGGGCGGACGCGTTCATGGCGATCTCCGGTGGCGCTTGCGGTGATTGGGCTTATTGCGATGGCTGAACTCTAATGCGAATATGTATTCGCATTCAATTCGCATTCCTACGTCCCTGCCCCAGGAACCGCCATGCGTAAACAACCCCGCCAGCGCCGCTCCCGGCAACTGGTGGACAGCCTGATCGAAGCCACCGGCCGGGCGCTGGTGGAACACGGGCTGGACCACACCACCACGGTGCGCATCGCCGAGATCGCCGGGGTCAGCGTGGGCTCGCTGTACCAGTATTTCGAAGGCAAGGACGCCCTGGTGGAGGCGCTGATGGACAAGCTCGCCGGCGACATCGCCCAGGGGCTGCGCCGCCTGCCCCTGGCGGACAGCGCCGGCCTGCGCGAGACCGTGGAGGGCGCCATCCGCTTCGGCTTCGCGGTGCTGCACTCCCGCGACGGCCTCTACCTGGAGCTGGTGCGCAACTGGCACCGGCTGCCCACCAACCGGGTCGCCGACGCGCTGCAGCAGCACTTCATGGAGCTGTCACGGCTGTATTTCATCAAGCACTATCGCGACTACCCGATCGAGGACTTGCAGGTGCGCGTCTTCATCGTTGCCAACAGCGTGCTGTTCACCATGGTCCGCCACGCCAGCCAGAACGACGCCCTGCTGCGCGAGGACGACATCGCCGCCGGTCTTACTGATATGGTAGTGGGCTACATGACCCCTTGAGGTGACCCCCATGGACGACAAGAACCCCGCTGAAGGACAACGCCACCTGGCGGTGCTGATCGATGCGGACAACGCGCCGCCGGCCATTGTCGAAGGCCTGTTCGAGGAGATCGCCAAATACGGCGTCGCCAGCGTCAAACGCATTTACGGCGACTGGACCAAGCCCAATCTGGGCGGCTGGAAGAAGGTGCTGCTGGATTATTCGATCCAGCCGGTGCAGCAGTTCGCCTACACCCAGGGCAAGAACGCCACGGACAGCTCGCTGATCATCGACGCCATGGACCTGCTCTACACCCGGGAACTGGGCGGCTTTTGCCTGGTGTCCAGCGACAGCGACTTCACCCGCCTGGCGGCCCGGCTGCGCGAGGCCGGCGTCACCGTCTACGGCTTCGGCGAAAAGAAAACCCCGAACCCGTTCGTGGCCGCCTGCGACAAGTTCATCTACACCGAAATTCTGCGCGCCGACGCGGATGAGCCGGCACCGGCCAAGGGCGCCGCCGCCGACGGCGGCAAGGCGGCCGACAAACCCGCCCAGGCACCGGCCGCCAAGGCCCAGAGCGACAAGGAAAAGCCGCCGCTCAACTTTATCGCCCGGGTGATCGAGGATATCTCCGACGACGAGGACTGGGTGCACCTGGGCGCGCTGGGGCAAAACCTCAACAAACGCAGCCCGGCGTTCGACACCCGCCTCTACGGTTTCAAGAAACTCAGTGAGCTGCTCAAAGCCCACCCCAATCGGTTCGAAGTGCAGGAAGCCGGTGGCGGGGGTAGCAAGGCCCTGCGGGTGCGCAACAAGCGCAAACGCTAGTCGGGGTGTCGGGTTACGGCCTTGGGCCTAACCCGACCTACGGTATCGGCCCGCGTAGGTCGGGTTAGCGCAGCGTAACCCGACACACCGCTTCAGCGCACCAGCCAAAGGCTCAGCTGCGGGATGTAGGTGATCGCCAGCAACGCGATCACCAGCACCAGCATGAACGGCAGTGTGGCGGCGAACAGCTCGGTGATCGATTTGCGGAACCGGTAGCTGGCGATGAACAGGTTCATGCCCACCGGCGGCGTGATGTAGCCGATCTGCATATTGGCCACGAAGATAATCCCCAGGTGCACCGGATCAATGCCGTAGCGCAACGCCACCGGCAGAATCATCGGCACCATGATCACCAGCGCGGCGAAGATATCCAGGAAGGCGCCCAATACCAGCAGCAGAATGTTCAGCAGCACCAGGAAGGCGATCTTACTTTGCACATGGGTCTGGATGAACTCGAACAGCTGCTCGGGAATACCGGCGTACACCAGATAATCGGCGAACGCCTGGGCCACCGCCAGAATCAGTAGAATACCGCCCACCATCACCATCGCCTCGCGGGTGATGCCCGGCAATCGCCGCAGCGGAATCTCGCGGTACAGGAACACCTCGGCGAACAGCACGTAGAGCGCGGTCACCGCCGCCGCTTCGCTGACCACCAGGAAGCCGGAGAAGATACCGCCCAGCACCACGAACGGCAGCGGCAGCTCCCAGCGTGCTTCCCAGAGCGCGTCGATCAGCTCGCGGGTGCGGAACGCCTGGCGCGGCACCGGCGCTTCCCGGTTGGCCCACAGGCAGTAGAAATACAGCAGCACCACCATCAGCAGCGCCGGCCCGATACCGGCCAGATACAGATCGACGATTTCCACCGCCGGCATCGCCAGTTGCTGCGACAGCTGCTGGGCGATGATCCCGTAGATCAACAGCGGCACCGAGGGCACCAGCAAAAGGCCCAGGCTGCCCGAGGACGTCACCAGACCGAGGCTGAAGCGGCGCGGGTAGCCGGCCTTGACCAGCGCCGGCAGCAGCAAGGCGCCCAGCGCCACGATGGTGACCCCGGAGCCGCCGGTGAGCGCGGTGAAGAACGCACAGGCAATCAGCGCCACGAACGCCATGCCGCCGGGCATCCAGCCGAACGCCGCCTGGCTCAAGCGCACCAGGCGGTCGGCGGTGCGCGACTCACTGAGCAGGAAACCGGCGAAGGTGAACAGCGGCAGCGCCATCAGCACCACTGAATCGGACAATTGGTAAATGTCGATGTGCAGCACCGCCAGCGGCGAGCCCTGGGTGTAAAAGCCCAGCGCGGCGGCGCCCAGCAGCACCGCGAACAAGGGCGCACCGAGCAGCGCCAGCAACAGCAAGACCAGCACGGCGATCCAGATCATGCCACCGGCTCCCGCATGCTGGGCCGCCGGCCGCGCAGCCCCAGGCCGAACAGCACCAGATAACGCAGCGCCATCACCGCGAAGCCGAGCGGGATCACCGCTTGCAACAGCCAGCTCGGCACCCCGGCGAAGGCGGTGGCGCCGAACTGGTATTCCTCGATCACGAACTGAACACTGTACCAGCCGGTGAGCAGACAAATACCCGCGGTGAACAGGTCCACCAGCCCGGTGGCCCAGGGCAGCAGCCGTTCCGGCAGAAAGTTGGCGGCCAGATCAATGCGGATGTGCTCGTCCTTGCGCGACGCGATCATGGCACCCAGCAGGCCGATCCACAGTACCGCGTTGCGCAGCAGCGGCTCCGCCCAGATCAGGCTTTCACCGGCGAAGTTGCGCAGACCGATCTGCGCCACCGCCAGCAGCACCATGCCCAACAGCACGGTGACGATCAGCCCGTCCTCGAAGCGGTGCAGCCAGAACAGCAGGCGGCGCATTTATTCGCTCGTTTCGCGGTGGGCCTTGAGCACGCGGTGCAGCCGGTCGAGCATGTCGCGGCTCAGCTCGCCCTCTTCCACCAGCTCGTTGGTGGCTTTGTCGGCGTAGCGCTTCCATTCCGCGCGCTGCGCGTCGCTGGGCGTTACCAGCTCCAGGCCCTGGTTGCGTACCGCCTGGAAGGCGTCCTTGTTCTGCTCGCGGCTGTCGCGGTCGATCTTATCGAAAGCGCTTTCCAGTACCCGGCGCACCACCGCCTGGTCGTCGTCGGCGAGGCGATCAAAATGGCGCTTGTGGATCGCCAGCAGGCCGTAGGTATAGAGCAGCGGCAGGTCGGTAACGTAATCCACCCGCGAATACCACTGCAGGGTGAGCGCGGCCACCGGCGGCGCCGCGAAGGCGTTGACCGCGCCGGTCTGCAGCGAGGTCAGCACCGAGCCGATGTTCAGCACGATCGGCGACAGCCCCAGGGTGTCGGCGGCGTTGGCCGAGGCGCTGTCGCCGGAGGGCAGCCACAGCTTCTGATCGCGCAGGTCGTCGAGGCTGCGCACCGGGTTGGCGGACATGATGTAGGCGAAGCCACCGTCCACCAGCCCGAAGCTGACCCAGCCGTTGTCTTCCAGGCCCTGCTGGATCAGCGGGTCCAGCTCGGCGCGGGCGGCGTCCACCTCGGCGTAGTTATTGAAGGTGAGCGGCACATTGAGAATCTGGCTGTCCGAGTAAGCGCCGGCGAAGGCCCCGCCCTGGGCCATCTGACCGTGCAGCTGGCCGACCCGGATCTTGCGCTGCACCGCCCGGTCGTCGCCCATCACCCCGCCGGGATAGATCTTCAGACTGACCCGGCCGTCGGTTTCCTGCTCGATGGTGTCGCCCGCCTTCTTCAGCGCCTTCACCACCGCCGTGCCATCCGGGTACAGGGTGGAGATCTTCAGGGTGGTGGCGAGCGCCAGCACCGGGAACAGGGCCAGCACGGCCACGGAAATTCGCAACATCCTTCTCTCCATCATCAAAAAACGGCTTCTTTGTGGGAGCGGGCACCTTGTGGGAGCGGGCCTGCTCCCGCGGGCCTAGAAATAATCGTCGGCGCCATCCAGAAGCTGCCGCGCCTGCTGCTTGGCGTAGGTGTTCTGCAGCGTCAGGTCGGGCACGTCCGGCTCGGCGTCGAGCACCTGGCGCAGCTGCTCGTCGTGCAGTTCACGGTCGAACACCAGGCGCGCGTAGTGCTCCGCGAACAGCACCCGCGCCAGCAGGTTGCGACCGTCGGACAGCGCCACCGCCCGCTCGAAATGGTCGCGGGCCTGCTCCGGGCGTCCGCCCAGGCTGGCCGGCAGAATGCTGTTGAGCACGCCCAGGTACATATGCGCCTGACCGTAGCGGTAGCCTTCATCCAGCGCCACCACCCGCTCCATCAGCAACCGGACACGGGACAGCTCGGCCACCGCGTTCCAGTCGTCGGTGTGGGTCTGGATGTAGCCGGCCCAGGCGCCGCCCAGGGAAAACAGCACCGGCACGTCGTCCCGGCCGGCCTCGTCGAGCAGCGCCTCGAACGCCGGCACCTGGATATCGCGCAGATCGCAGTAGTCGCCGTCGTGGGCGCAGGCGCCGCGCAGGGCGTATTCCAGCGCCTTTTCATTCAGGCGCGCGGCGCGCGCTTCGTCGTCCACGAACACGCCGGCGTAGGCGCCGTACAGATCGGCGCCGGTCATCAGCAGGCCGCTGCGCTCCGGCCAGTTGACGATCAGGCCGTCCACCATCAGCAAATAGGAGGGCAGGCCGGCCTCGACGGTGGCCAGGTCGTTGTTCTGCATCACCGCGCGGCCCAGGCTGTCGTCCAGGCGTGCCACGCCGCAGCCGCTCAAAAGCACCAGAATCAACGCAACGCCCAATATTCTCTGCATTCTCTGCTCCATATAAACCCACCAGCCTTGTAGGAGCGGGCCCTGCCCGCGAAAGGCCGGCTTGCCGGCCGGCAGGATACCAGAGGCGCTGTTTGTGCCGCCGGTAGACCGATCTCTGGCATTCTGCCGGGGCTTTGCGCCTTTCGCGGGCAGGGCCCGCTCCTACAAGCGCGGCTCTTACGGGCCGCCGTAATAGCGGGCGCGGCGGTAAAGACCGATGCCCGCGCCCAACGCCGCGCCGGTGATCAGGCCGGACAAATGCGCGGCGTTGGCGACGATGTCCGCCAGCCCTACATAACAGATCACCAGCCAAACCAGCATCAGTATCACAATCTCCCGGCGCAGCTGATACCCGGCCGCCGGGTTGGTCTTGCCGTACAGCCACAGGTAGCCCAGTAAGCCGTAGACCACCCCGGAAAGCCCGCCGAAGCGCGGCCCGGTGTCCATGAACTGCGCCAGGTTGGAGACCGCCGCCACCAGCAGGGTAATCCACACCAATTGGAAGCTGGACTGGAAGCGCTCGATCAAACGGCCAAGGTCACTCCACCACAGCAGGTTGAAGATGATGTGAAGCACCGAAAAATGCAGCAGCATGGGGCTGAACAAGCGCCACGGCTGCGCCGCCAGACCGTCCAGGCTCTGCGGAAACATCAGCGCGTAGTAGATCTGCGGGCCGATCACGTAGGGCGAGGTGTAAATCAACGCGCTGACCACCAACACCGTGCGCGTGACCGGCCCCATGCTTTTGAACCAGCCGCCGGAGAACACCTGCTGGCGCGGCAGACCGGTGACCGGCTCGCTGGCCTGCCAGGCGTTGTCCTGCCAGCGGCGCGCCCCGGGATCACGCAGAAATGCCTCGGCGATCTTGCGCGCGTCGTCATGGCGCGCCGCGTCTTCCAGCAACAGCACGAACTCGCCGTCGCGGGCTTCCTCACGGGTGCGGATGCCCTCGCGGCCCAGCACATGGGCCAGCTGCCGGGCCAGCTTCTCGTTGTTCACGCGCACCAGTTCAAGCATTACTGTCCTCACTGTGGGAGCGGGCCCAGCCCGCGAAAGGCCGGCAACGCCGGCCGGCAGGATACCAGAGCCTCATCCATCCCTCTCGGCCAGCACTTCCACCGCCTGCCAGAAACAATCCCAGTGCCCGCCGCAGCTTAGCAGCAATTGCTGAAAGGTCCCCACCAGGCCGTAGTAATCATGGACACCGTTCAAGCGGGCATTATTCAACGGGCCCTCGAAAAAGCCGGCGTAGGCCGCCAGGCCGGGCACCTGCTCGGCGCGGGCCCGGTAGTTCTCGCGCAGGCCCTCGATCAGCGCCGCCTTGCGCTCGGCCATGGTGCCTTCATCGGCGCCGCTGGCGTACAGCGCGCCCAGTTGCTCCCGGGTCTCGCCGACCAGAGCCAGAAAGGCGTCACGGGCGCGCTCCCGCTGTTGCCAGCGGTCCAGGTCCACCTCCAGATCATGGCGGGCCAGGTAGCGCAACGTGCCCTCGCGGGCCACCATGGTCGCCAGGGACTCATTGAAACGGGTGTCATCGCGGATATACAGCCGCCGGTGCACCAGCTCGTGAATCAGCAGTTCCACCAGGGCCGGGCCGGACCGATCGATCATCGGCGTGGTCAGCGGGTCCGCGAACCACCCCAGGGTGGAATAGGCGATGGCGCCGCCCACGTAGGTGTCCTGCCCCTCGGCATCGAGCTTCGCGGCCAGCGCCTCGGCGTCGGCACGGTCGAAGTAACCGCGGTAGCTCAGGCAGCCCAGCAGCGGATAGCACCAGGTGCGCGGCACCAGGGAATACGGTGGCGCGGCGACCACGTTCCAGACCACCGCGTCGTCGCGCAGATGCACGTAATCCTGGTAGACGTCGCGCGCCGGCAGCGCCAGGGACGCCTCGGCGAACGTGAGCACGTCGCCGGCGAGGGCCAGCTGCCGACGCACCGCCACGGGCGTTTCCGGGTCCGCGATCACATCGGCCACCGGCTGGCGCGCGCCCATCAGGTCCATGTGGCCCTTCACGGCCTGGCCGTAGTAGCCCAGCTGACAGCCCGACAGCAAGAGCAGACACAGAATACAGGTTACAGGATACAACGCGCCCGAAAGCCTACCTGCCGCCATGCCGTGCCCGCGCTTCAGGTTGGCGGCGCGGAGCCCCAAGTGCGCGGTCGCCGGAACACCGGCTTCGCGTTGCATCCTGCATCCTTCATCCTGCATCCGGCTTTCAGGCACGGGACATGAACTTCCGCTCGGAGGTGTTCACCTTCACCTTCTCGCCCTCCTGGATGTACTCCGGCACCTGGACCACCAGGCCGGTTTCCAGAGTGGCGGGCTTGGTGCGGGCACTGGCGGAGGCCGCCTTCATAGCCGGCGTGGTCTCGGTGATGGTGAGCACCACCGACAACGGCAGCTCCAGGCCGATCACCGAATCGCCCACCTTCAGGGCCAGCAGGCCGTCGCAGCCCTCGGTGATGAACGGCAGCTCGTCGCGGATATCCTCCGCCTTCAGGGGGTATTGGGAGAAATCCTCGTCGTCCATGAACACATGGTCGTCGCCGTCCACGTAGGAGAAATGCACCGGACGGCGCAGCAACTCCACCGTGGGCACGTCCTCGTCGCCCTTGTAGCGCTCCTCGAACTTGGGCCCGCCGCCGACCGCGGCGGCGCGCACCCGGTACAGCGTGGCCGCGCCCCGCGCCGAGGGGGAATTCACCTCGATCTGGCGGATCACGAACAGGGAGCCGTTGTGTTCAATAACGTCGGATTTTTTCAGGTCGCTGGCGCGGGTCACGGGCCTTCCTCATGGCAACTCAAAACGGCGCCAATAGTAGCAGGCCCGGCACCGTCGCCGGTAGCCGGGTCGGGCCAAACAGGCACCCCGACATCCACCGGCCCGTATACCTACGCGGCGACGAGTTTCTTGACGTTCAGATCCTTTCGATGCTTTTCGGCGTGCCAGAGTTCGTACTGCGCCTGCTGAGTCAGCCAACTCTCGGCGGATGTATCAAACGCGATGGAAAGCCTGATCGCCATTTCCGGACTGATACCCGCCTTTCCATTCAGGATGGCGCTCAATGTCTTGCGGCTGACCCCCAACGCCTTGGCGGCGGCGGTCACCGTCAAACCAAGAGGGTCGAGACAGA
The DNA here is from genome assembly GCA_017794945.1 of Alcanivorax sp. GTDB lineage: Bacteria > Pseudomonadota > Gammaproteobacteria > Pseudomonadales > Alcanivoracaceae > Alloalcanivorax. The sequence goes on along the minus strand of CP051239.1, from coordinate 2,564,119 downwards.
GTTCCTTTATGACTTCACCGGGATGGGGAGGGTTGTGCATCAGCATAATGACACCTCAATGGTAATCCTCGTAGTTCACAACCTCGGCGTCCCCATCCTTGAAGCGGAACGTCACACGCCAGTTACCACTCACCGTAACGGACCAGATGCCGGCACGGCTGCCCGTCAACTTATGTAACCGGAGCCCGGGCAAACTCATATCTTTAGGCTCTGACGCGGCATGCAATCTGCCGAGGATAAGACGAAGTCTCTTGGCATGGGCAGCCTGAATACCCGCCGTGCTACCGGACGAAAAGAAACGGGCCAAACCCTTGTGTTTAAAACTTCGTATCATCGCCGAGTGTAACCCGTAACGTATCGCACCTCAATACAGAAACACAGTGAACTACCTGATGACATAGCCTCACCACAGGTAGGGCCTGGTCTCCCCGTTATGGAGTCAGCGTAGTGGATCAGGACAAGATCGGAGGTAGGCAGGAAGCAGGAATGTGTGTCAGTAAAGACGGAGCTTTATGTCAGCCAAAGCGCAGCAACGGGAGGCCGGGTTAGGGCCGGCGGCGCTTATCGAATGTTTTGGCGGGTTCGGCTATCGCGTCGTGCTGTCGGGGCTCGGCCAGATAGCGTTCCAGGGCTTTTCGCACAAGTTCGTTCAGCGAAGAGTCTTCTTGCGTTGCCGCACGTGCGGCCGCCAAGTGAACCTCGTGGCCGACCCGGACGTTGAAGGAGCCTTTACAAGGCTTTTCCGGCGGCTGACCCGACTCGGCACAGTCGGTCAGGTATTCGTCCACGGCGTGTTGAAACGCTTGCTCAAGCCCCGCCACGGTCTCGGCCTCGTAGTTAACCAAAGCTTGGATGTACAGCAGTTTGCCGTACAGGCAGTTGTCTTCCGGGCTTGCCTCAATGGACCCGTAATAACCGCGATAATGCAGCAGATTCGCCATTTATATGAGGCCTCCGTCCTCTAACTTCTTGATCACCTGGCGTCGCGCGTAACGTTTCAGTTCATTACCCGGGTGAGGACGATGCAGGCAAATGAGCTGTAGCGGGTCGCCGTTCGAGAATTTGACTCGGGACCCACTCCCTTCCCTGCGCTCGTACCCCAATCGACGAAGCAACGTTTCAAGCTCTTGCCAGGTAAACCCTTTCTCGAGCGCCTTCAATTTGGTGACCAGGCGTCGGGTACTCGTCATAGAGCGCGTCCATTTTGCAACTAAATATAGTTGCCTGTCAAAGCTGCATTGATTTGGAGCACCTTAGCGGACGCAGGCAAGATCAGAGGTAAGCAGGAAACGACTCGGCATGTCGGTCAGAGCGGAACTTTCCGTGAGTCCGGGCGTACGGTGTGACGGGGCAGATGGAGGGACGTTATCCGGCGTTAGCGGCGGTGGCGCCCAGGTCGGCGACGATGCGCTCGCGGGCTTCGCGGGCCAGGGCGCGGGGCTCGTCCGGCGGCAAGGGCGCGCCGAAGGTCAGCTCGACCACGATGCGGCGACGGCCCAACAGCCGCCACAGGTGGTGGTGGAATTCATCGTCATCGATAAAGGCGACGCCGGTGTCCGGCCGGCCCTGCTCATCGCGGTAACGCACGGCGACGGTCTGCACCGGCGCGTCGTCACCGGCGGCGGCGAACAACTGCGGGAAGAACCGGCGCACGCCGGTGCCGTCGGTGGTGGTCCCTTCCGGGAACACCAGGATGCCGTGGCCGCGGTCCAGACGGCCACGGATCTCCTCGGTCTTGGCCTTGGACTCCCCGCCACCGCGACGGATAAACAGGGTGCCCACGGCACGCGCCAGCCAGCCGATCACCGGCCACTCCGCCACCTCCGCCTTGGACAGGAAATAACAGGGCCGGGCGGCGGCGATCACCGGGATATCCAGCCAGGACACATGGTTGCTGACCAGCAGCACCGGCCCCGCCCGCAACGGCCCCTGAACGCGCAGCTCCACCCCCAGAATGGTGAGAAACCGCAGGCACCAGCGCCGCTTGGCGTTCAGAATCACCACCCGGTGAGGGTCCCGTCCCGCCCTCAGCCAGACCGCCTCCAGCACCCCGCCCAGCAGGTGCATAAGCACCCGCAAGGCGCGCCAGTAGCGCCGCGCGGTCACACGTACCGAACTCTCCCCCACCGGCGAGTTCAACGACAGATCCCGCACCGTCACACCGCCACCGCGGTCGCCGGCCGCGCTTCGCCGGGCTGCAGGAAGTGCTGCACATAGCGCGCCGGCAGCCGCGACACCTCCATCAGGATGAAGTAATCCAGACAGTTGAAGTCCGGGTCCCAGCACGGCTCGCCGCATACCCGCGCGCCCATGCGCAGGTACGCCTTAAGCAGCGGCGGCATCTTCACCCCGCCGCGCTCGCCGGCGCCGTCCAGGGCGTCGCCGGGCATGCGGTCGAGCCGGAAACGCGGCGTCACCCGCAGATGCGGCGGCGTCAGATGGGATTCGCGGATGCGCTGATCGATCGCCGCCACATTGAAGCCCTCGCTCAACGCGATGCTGGCGCAACCGATCAGCGAGCCGATGTCGTTCTCCAGCATGTACTGGGCCAGGCGCGCCCACAGCACGGTGATCACCGCCCCGCCCCGGTAATCCGGATGAATGCAGGTACGGCCGATTTCCGCCACACGGCCCTGCAACCCGGCCAACGGCCCCAGATCAAACTCATTGGCGGAGTAGAAGCCACCGGTTTTGTGCGTGCGCTCACCGCCCAGCACGCGGGTGTAGCCGACCAGCTCACCGCTCTGGTTATCGCGCACCACCAGGTGCAGGCAATGGCGGTCGAAGCGGTCCCGGTCCAGGCCGAAGGGCGCGTGGAAGCTGGCGCCGTATTCCTGCGAGAAGATCCGGTAGCGCAGACGCTGAATCTTCAGAATCTCCCGGCGGGAACGGGTGAAATAGGCGCTGAACCGGGCGCCGGTTTCCTGCCCTTTGAGCGCATCACGGGGCTTGAACACGTCTTTGAATGGCGGTCGCAGGGCTTTGATCTTTCCGGCGGCTTGCGCAAGCATAACGAGCTCCAGATTGGATTTACGCCAGTCTGGAAGCCCCCCATTGCCGTCCCGTGACAGGGTTGTGACCGTTAGGAGACAGCTTGCAGCCCACACTCAGTAAAGCGTATCTCTCACATCTCTTGTCCCCTCCGGCTGATACCGCGCGACCCACCGCCTTCTTATGCTGATTCCTCTGCACCCAATCCATCTTGTATATACAAGCGCGAACGATTAAAGTTCACCTTGTATATACAAATAAACCTGTGTTTTGTATATGCCGGCCAAACTACGGGTATCACGGAGCGTCAGCGCCAAGTTGCTGTTCAAGCATGCCGTCACCCTTACCGAAGTACGGGAATGCTTTAGCAATCTTGATGGCCGCTTCCTGGAAGACTCGCGGGAAGCACACAGAAGCGACCCACCGACTTTGTGGTTCGTTGCCGAGACAGATCTCGGCCGCCGTCTGAAAGTGTGTTTTATCCTTCGTTCGGAGGACGGTGGCACCCACGCCGTGGTTATCAAGACCGCGTATGACGCCAATGACCACGAGATACGCATCTATAGAAAATATGGGATGGCGGACGGCAACCTTTGAAGCAGGAGTCCTGAAATGTCGAAGGGAAAAATTAAAGGTACGAGTGAAGCCTGGGAGTCCGGAGAACTGGGCCGTGACGAACGCTACGTCCGGGTCTCGGACGTGAAGCCCAGCGACCTGGCTGACGCGCTCTCGTTACAGATGATCTCGATCAGGCTGCAAAAAGAGCTCCTCGAAGACCTGAAATTCCTCGCGCGCTATCACGGCATGGGTTACCAGCCGCTGATGAAGCAAGCACTCAGACGGTTTGCCGACGCTGAAATGAAGCGCATCGCCAAAGAAAAGGCCAACGGAGAAGCGTGGGGCGAAGACGATGATAGCGGGCCGACGACGCCTCGTCGGCGCGCCTGATGCGTACCGAGCGCCGCGCGACACCGCGCTATCCGCAGCCGGTCAAACTGGCGCCCGGTGAAGTCCGGCACTGGTGCGCCTGTGGCCACAGTGACACGGCGCCGTTTTGCAGCGATGAGCGTTGCAGTGCCGGCGAGCGGCTGAGTTATACGGCGAGAAAGGAAGAGATCGTGCTGTTCTGTGGTTGCGGCGCCACGCGCACCCCGCCGCACTGCGACGGCGCCCACATCGGTCTGCGCGACCGCGAACCCTGGTGGCAGAGGCTCAAGAGCTGGTTCCGGGGCGCCTGACCCGGGAACGCCTTGTAATCTTTCACCACCGACACGCGTAGCAAATTTCTTACACGTTCCGTCATTTCCAGCCTACCCTCGCCGCCTTTGATCTGCGTTACCGTGGACCCATACCCGTTCGCACGGAGGCGAGACGAAAATGACGATACTGCTCCAACACCGTGGATACTACGGCTACGTCGAGGTGAGCCAGAAGAACAACTGCCTGCACGGCGCCCTGCTCAACATCGAGGTGCCGGTGCACTACCAGGCCGACACGGCCATCGGCCTGATACGGGCCTTTCAGGACGCGGTGGACAATTACCTGGACTACCCCTACCCCACGCCACCCCGGCGCCACGGTTCCAAGGTCAAGGAAGAATCAGGGAGAGAGGCGTCTCTTTTGCCTTTTGGATGACGCTGCACCACCCCGCCAAACAGACAAGCCAAGCAAAAGGCAAGGTCTGCCTCCCCCTCTGCGTGACCTCGATTCCATGCGGGCTCAGCAAAAAATCTCGTCGAGGCTGTCGGCATCCAGCACACGATCCGCCCAGGTTTCCAAAAAGCGATTGGTGATCATCTCGTACGCCTCCTGCAGGTCATGCATCTCGGGAAAGGTTTCGCCGGGGCACCATCGGGGTAGACGGCGGCGCAACCATACCAGATAGGACCTGCGCAGGCCGGTTTGATCCGACTAGTGCGAAAGCAAGCCCCGTGAATTCCCCTGGGCCACTATTTAAAGACATCCGTAGGCACCCCGAACCGCTCGGACAGACCGCGGATCTGACGCCAGTTAAGCTTGCGCTTTCCAGACAGGATGGCGGAAACCACGGATTGAGCACCCACTTCAGGTAGCTCGCTTTGGGTGACACCATGCTCATCCATGAGATAGCGCAGAACAGCGGCACCGGATACCGGGGGCATCGGCCGGTGCTGTTCGTCGTAGGCTTCGATGACATCACCCAAGCGAGCCACCAGGCCGGCCAAAGGATGATTTTCATCATCGCCAACAGTGTCCAGAAGCTCATCCAGGGCCTCGACCTTGGCGTCGTATTCGTCGTCATTGGTCGGCTCGGAAAGCAAGGGAGCGATATACGCCCAGTGCAGAGCCGCTTGATCAAGAATAGCGTTCATGGTCACTCCTTCCATTCGCCGTCGCGAATATAAACCCGCCTCGCATCATACGAATCTGTCCTACGTTGCGGAAGGCTGTTGTGCGAAAAAACGGAAACACATGTAGGCCAGCCTAATCCGGCCAGAAAAACACAGGATCTTGCGCTCACTTTTAAAATGTTATCCGTCCCCTTTTAATATCTTTCCCTCTCTTTTCTGTCCCCTTTTTAAAATAGGTAGAACAACCAATAAGGTGTGTATATAAATCCGCCATACCTTAGACATACACACGTTCACAGACGGCAATTTCGGGGCTGTTTATCTATTTTTTGACTGCACAGTCACTTTTTTAAATCAATCATTTACGCCATGTTTTCATTTTTTTCGCCTACCCTTTTCATATTTTTCGATTAACGACACAACAAAGCTGGTCACAAGCTCTGAGTGCCGTCCGTCCAACGGCAATTCCCTCCCACGGGAGACGCCGCGTTCAGTCGTGGCACCAATAACGGGATGCAAATCACTAAAACAACAATTTGGAAGAAAACAATAAAAGGAGGGTTCACACCCATGCGCGCAAATTTCCTTTCTTGTGCCGGCCTGTGTGCCGGCGCTCTTTTTCTGAGCCCGAGCATCGCCCTGGCGAACATGGGCAACACCGCCACCACTTATGGCCTGTTGCCCACGGACATCGCCTCCGCCCAGGCCCTGTCCATGTTCAACACCCAGGTGTCGACCACCTACTACAACCCGGCGTATCTGGCGCACAGCACCAAGAGCGAGCTGACCGCCGGTCTGATGCACGCCGAGCACAACCTCAAGGCGGACAGTGAGCAGTTCGGCACCTACACCGTGCAGGACGACCCCACCCAACAGGTGCTGCTGGGCCTGAAAGCGGACCTCAGCGACCTTACCGAGCTGGGCCAGCCCATGTACCTGGGCGTGATGATCGGCTCCGAAAAATTCGGCGACGAGCTGCTCGCCTTCGGTTCACGCACCGACCCGGATGGCCAGTACTTCAACTACGGCCGTCAGCCGCTGTTCCTGAGCATCGGCGTGGGCACCCACATCTGGCGCGGCCTGGACATCGGCGTCGGCACCAAGGTGACCCTCAAATCCGAGGCCTCTCTGGTGGCACAGACCAACCTGGCCGGCGAGACCGAGTATGAAGAGCTCAACGTCTCCGCCAAGCCGGTGATCCGCCCGATCATCAGCATGAACTTCGACTGGGAAGAAACCTTCTGCCCGGACGCCAACTGCTGGTACGACGGCCTGGAAACCGCGTTCGCGTTCAAGGGTTACTCCGACTCCGCGGTGGAAGTGAACGCCAACACGGTGATACCCGGCACCATCCCGGATCCCGGCCTGTTCATCGACATCGCCACGGTGGATTCCTACCAGCCCAACATCTACACCGTCGGCATGCAGCTCAAGCGCGATAAATGGCGTCTGGGCCTGGCGGTGGAAATGCAGGAGTGGTCCGCGCTGGAAGACGAGCTCAACAACGACACCGTCAAGAACAACCTGGGTCTTGAGTTCGACGACATCGTCATCCCGCGCATCGGCGCCGAGTACTACCTGAACGACACCTTCACCCTCACCGGTGGCGTGGCGTTCGAGGAGTCGCCGCTAGCCAACGACGTGAACCCGGAAGTGAACTACCTGGACGCCGACCGCACCGTGATCGGCCTGGGCGTCAGCGCGACCTTTGACCACGTCTACGGCCTGGTACACCCCCTGCGCGTGGACTTCGGCTATCAACATCACCTGATGGATCAGCGTGAGTTCCAGATTCAGTCCAGCCAGCCGACCGCACTGAACGACGACGTGGTGGAAACCGCGGGCGACGTCAATGTCTTCGCCGGCTCCATCAGCATGCAGTTTTAAGAAGGAGGGAGAATAATGAAGACAACAATCCTGAAGCAGTCCTTAATACTGCTTTCCTCCGCCACGCTGCTGGCCGCCTGTGGCGGCGACGGCGGCGATTCCCCGGTGGACGACGGCGGCGCCAACCCGGGCGAATCCAGCGCGCAGGCACTGCTCTACGCCTACCCGGATAACGGCCAGGGCGAAGTGCCCACCAAGGCACCCATCGCCCTGCGCTTCACCAGCGCGGTCTCGCCGGGCAACGTCAACCAGAGCGTCACGCTGTGCTGCGACGACCAGGGCGAAAACCTGGACTTCGAGGTGGAAAGAGTCGACGGCGAGCCCCGCGGCGTGCTGCTGACGCCCACGGACGGCCTGGCCCCCGGCACCCAGTACACCGTCGAGATCAACGATCTGCGTCTTAGCAAGGGTACCGCCAAGGACCAGACCCTCACCTTCACCACCCGCACCCTGCAGGAAGGCCCCAAGAGCGAAGTGGTCCAGGAAGTCCCCGCCGGCGAGGATGAATTCCAGCTCAGCCGGACCATGCCGAACGGCTCGGAGCTGGAACCGGTGATGGACTTCTCCGCCTTCCGCTTCCAGTTCACCCAGCCCATCGACCGTGCCACCGCCAGCTACGGCGACGGCAACAGCGTGGTGCTGCGTGACAGCGAAGGCGCGGTGGTGGAAGCCGGCCTGCTGGTGGACGGCGCCTACATGACCGTCGACCCCACGGACGACTACCTGAACCCGGGCGAAACCTACACTCTCACCCTCGGCGGCCTGGAAAGCACCTACGGCGAACCCTTCGCCGGCGAGACCATTGAGTTCACCCCGAAAGACTCCTCACCGCGCGGCGAGCCGGGCTTCCTGGTGCAGCGCATCACCCAGGACGGCACCTCCCGCCTCACCGGCAAGGGCATCAACCAGGTACCGGTGAACGGCACCCTGCTGGGTGAAGACGTTAACGTCACCCAGGCGCAATCCGAACTGGTCATCGCCGAACTGGCGGACGTCACCCAATACACCGACGTCACCCCGATCCGCCTGCCCAAAGGCACCCTGCTGGAAGGCACGCCCATCGAGATGGTCAAGATCGGCGGTGAAGTGGACGCCGGCTTCGGCTCCGGCGACGTCACCATGCGCGTACTGTCGGACGCCACCGGCTACCTGGTGCCCAACCCCTACACGGAAGAGAACCCGGACCAGCTGCGCATTGTGCACCTGTTCATGGACGTGGGCATCGCCACCGAGAACCCGCAAGCCAACGGCGGCTTTACCCAGAACCTGCTGCACATCCATCTGGTGGGCGTGGCCGAAGTGGACCCCAACGGCGGTGTGCTGAACATCGACGCCACCGGTATGGTGGAGCCGGACATCCTCGGTCAGGAATACGGCTACGGCCTGCTGAGCTTCCAGGTTCAATCCTATAAAGACCAAACCGACGCGCTGCTGGCCGATGCAAGAGCTACCTTGAAGGACACCACTCCGCTTAGGTTGCAAAGCTGGACACTAGGTAACGGAGATGAGGACAAGTCCGCCTTAAGTGCTATAGGCAATCCCATTACGTTGAACTTCGATGAACCTCTTAACCCAGAGAGCGTTGAGGATGCTGTTACACTTTATAGAAATGATATTGAAATCGGAGCGACTGTAGAAGTTGACGGGGCAGCGCTCATCGTAAAGCCGGAAGAATCAGTACAGTACAGTCCCGAGAACAATCGAGTACAGTATCGACTGGAACTAGCGGAGGGCATTTCAGACATATCAGGAAACGAGTTAAATGAAGCATTCAACGAAGAATTCGAACTACCTATCGAAGTTCAGAACCAGTACGCGAGTCCATCAGGCTCCCCGGTCGAAATTGTGGATTATGCTCCCGTCGTATTAGCGACATATCCTGGATATCCATGCGCATTAGTGCCAGAAACCCTAGATATCCCCAACGATAAGGCAGGCCGTTGCGCCGGCGGCCACCCCGGGATATTTGAGGGAAACGACAACTCGAGAATGCCAACGGACGACCTGATACCCATTAGATCAATCGACGGCTTCCGACCGATCACCGTTCACTTTCATAAGGACATGAACCCCGATAGCATTCAGTTGGGTGGCAGTTTCAAAGTTCAGAAGCTCGATCAAAATGGCACGCCACTACATGCAGTCTCAGGGCATCTTATAAAGGAGCCACGGAAGTTAACGTTTTTTCCCGACGAGCCATGGGAATCCGAAAGTCTTTACAACTACATCCTGCAAAGCGGTGGCTATAGGATCGCTCAGTTCGGGGATGAACTTGAATATCAGGCCACGGATGACTATGTATGTGATGGAACCGATGCGATATGCGGAGTAGACGGCCTGCCGCTCAAAACTCAACCGCTAGGTCAAGGTTATATCGTTAACTATCCCAGCGGCACCTACAGCGACTTCGTATTAGGAAAGCATGACCCCGACCCGGATGCGGGTGGGCCTCACATGGTTCAATACTTTAGAGGTGGCGCAACTACCAATAATGTCCTTCAATCACTTAGAGCAGCACCAATAGCCGACACGAACGGAAATATGTATCACGAAAAAAACAGCTTTGAGGATTTTCCGCATCCAGTAAGAAAATACACATACGATAGCCAGGAGTTCGGGCCGACGGAGCAGCCGGATCCATATACTGATTCTACACTGGACCCAAACGGAGTGAGGCCTTCAGAAAATAGCGCAAAAATACTAATAAAGAGAACAGAAGAGTCCCACCCTGGCAAACTTGTCTCGGCAATCAATTCCGGTGGCTGCATCTTTGAGCGCAACCCGGACACAGGGATGTTTGACTTTTCAAACCCCACAGCAGGCGCACCCTGCCCAGACCATAAGTTCACGTACCTCCACAGCGCTCTTTTTGCTGAAGTCACAGACGACATTGATGAAGAAAAAGGTTTAAAAGTTCTTATTTGGCCTTCTCTCATTATGACCACTTCAATAAACATCAATTCAATGTTTAGCTTTGGGGGAGCTCAGGCGGGCGTCCCACCTGAAATCATTGATCAGCTAGCACAGAACCGAGCAGGTATAACAGGACCACAAATGCTAAGAATGAGGTATGCTGACAATGACGGTGACGGGAGCCGAGACGAGCTAGTAGAAGGTTGGATATCCTATTCTGAAGAAGAAGGCAGAACCATGCTCACTGCAACGGTGGATTTATATTTGGATGCGCCGTCAGTCGTAGACCTAGGAGGCTTTGGCGCTAATGACGGCTCCAGCAACTTGAACAGCCTACCTATAACTATGAGTCTTACCGGGCCGGTCAGATTTCTTAATGACGGCAGGATGGTAGTAGAGCAGTACAATACGGAACAAATAACCTTTCCTATGCGCCTGCTTCGCGTTGGCAACCTAGAACTGGCCGCTCAACAAGGCATTATTACCAGACAGGGTAGTCGCCTTCAGTATATTTCCGATAGTATAAAATAGGTCACCCTTCCCCAGCCCCCGACGGAGTCGGGGGCCTTCTTTCCACAATGCTTTTTTATTCCGCGCCGGTATCACGAACCGCGCGCAGCCAAAATAGTTATTGCTATAGAATGGGAAGAAGCCAGCGCGACTCGACGTCACACATTTAACCTGTCACAAGACAGGAAAAAAAGGCACAGAACTCAAACACAAACTCATTGATAATAAAGAGAACGAAAAAAGAAATAAAGTAATCTGTCTGAACCCCTCACAACTGAGGTCTTATACGATTGCCTCCGGAAGGATATCCATCTAGCTTTAAAAACGTCCTTCAAAAGGACATAGCTTTTACAAAATCAAGGAGACTAAAATGGATATCAAATTAATAAGAAACGGAATCATTGGTAGCACAATCGCTGCAGCGTTAGCCTTTCCTGCAACATCAATGGCTCAGATTTACTACAAGCCGGACGGCTCCGGCGGATGGCAAGGCCCTGCCCAATCCGAGCCAGTCCCCACGTCTTATGCCGATGCAGTAGAAAATGGCTTCTTCTATATATTTGACAGCCACTACCCTGTAAAAGACGGCGGTGGCTGGGCCGGCGAACTCGTCACGCTTGATGGTCGACTGTTCGGTGGTGTCGTGGCCGAAGCAGATTGTCGCCTACAACTCGGCGGTTACATCTGGGAAGATGGCAGCGACACTCATGTAGCCGTAACACATGCCAGAGTGGGCAAGGAGGTACCCGAAGGGTTCCCGCCTAACGATGAACTGTGCACTGACGGAAGCATTGACTTGTTCTTCAATAACGGTCTTCCCGGTGGTGCTCCGTACGCAGGCGCTTGGCATGTTAACACCGCAACCACGAATGTTAGCGGTCCCAACGCTACCTTCATGGCGCCGTTCACGAATGTTCAAGTTACTGCTCTTGGCATGAATTGCTCAAATGCCACAGGGAATAGCGGGAACGTGCCTACCACCTATGCAGACAATGGGGCTGGCACTCGCGCTTCTTTTGACTTCAGCGCCACGATTTCACCCAACGGCATCTTCAGCTGTGCTGTAGATGGCACTTTACACTCCGTATGGGAGAAGGCGGTACTTAACGAGCCTGATTGGACGCCCAGCGCACCGGGTCCGGTCAGCCCGCTTTCTCGTGGTGTAGTAGACTACATTCAATAAGAACGAGTAATTTTAACCCACCTGTACGCCATGGTTCATATAATGGACCATGGCGTTTTCTATCGAATAAGAGGCAGCACAGACCTCAACTCTAACAAAGAATCATTGGTCATAGCGTAACCTGCCCCACTAGCTAGACCACTCCAAGGTAGAAATTTGGCACAATCAGCCAATGAGGAGAGGTCCCAGAAGAAATCCCGCTTCACGGAAACTCAGATCATCTCGGCTCTGAACGAAGCTGAAGCGGGCTTGCCAGTGAAAGAGGTATGCCGGAAGTACGGCATCAGCTCAGCGTGCTACTACCAGTGGAAATCCAAGTACGGAGGTTTGGGCGCTTCGGAGTTGAAGCGGCTCAAGGAGCTAGAGGCGGAGAACGCCAAGCTCAAACGGATGTATGCCGACATGGCGTTGGAAAACACCGCCTGGATCTGACCGAAAAAAGCTCTAAGGCCTCCGGAGAGGCGCGAAGCGGTTCGTTATCTGGCCGAGGAACAGGCTGTCGGTGCGCGCCGCCTGTCGGTGTGTGAGCCTGTCTAGGGCGGCCTGATACAAGCCGGTGACGGATTGGCGGGAGCGCGATGGACGGTGATTAAGGCGCTCTCGTACCTCGCGGAATCGAAGCCGGGTCTGGGGTGCTGGAAGCTGTTCCGGCGGCTGCGGCGCCAAGGCCACCGGTGGAACCACAAACGGGTTTACCGGGTGTATTGCCGGCTGGGCCTGAACCGGCGGCGACGAACAAAGAAGCGGCTTCCACCGCGCAATCCGCTTCCGCTGTTCGCCCCCACCCAACCGAATCAGGTCTGGTCGGCGGATTTCATGAGCGACGGATTGTACCACGGGTTACGGTTTCGCACGTCCAACGTGCTGGACGACGTTAACCGAGAAGCCCTCGCCATTGAAATCGACATGTCTCTGCCCAGCCGGCGGCTGGTGCGCGTGTTCGAGCAGCTTAAAGTGGAGCGGGGGCTGCCGGACATCCTGAGAACCGATAAGGGTCCTGAGTTCCAGGGAGAGGCGTTTACGGACTGGGGTCGATACAACGGTGCCCTGCTGGATTACATCGAGCCGAGCAAGCCGAACCAGAATGCGTACATCGAGCGGTTCAACCGCAATTACCGACAAGAGGTGCTGGATACCTGGTTGTTCCAGGATTTGGATGGGGTCCGGGAAATCAGCTGGGCTTGGATGCTGGAATACAGCGAAGAACGCGATCACGACAGCCTGGGCGGGCTCACGCCTGCCGAGGCCTTACATCAAGCCCAAAATTCTACTTTTGCGGTGTCTACTTGACGGGGAAGCTTACGATGGCAGCCTCACTTGAACCAGCCCACCTCCGCGAAACGCGAGGCAAATCAAAAGCTGGGATCACCAGACACCTACACAAAAGAGATATTCGCCCAGTCCTCTGCGATCGCTGCCTGACAGCTGAAAACACACATAGAAGACGAAAAAATAGCGCGCAAGACAACGGCTAGACGCCTTACTGACTAGCCACTTTCATATTTACCTCTATAAATTTTCCTGGGTTATGTAAATATTGCCTTGAAGATGTTTCAATGTTTTAAATAAAGAACCATTTTTAAATGGTCTTAGGTGCAGCAATACTGCAGAATAATGATTAATAATAATCAAGGATTGAGTATGAAAACCAGAGTTACAAACCAAATATTCCTGAGCGCTGCCATAGCCCTGGTTGTAGCGGCTCCCGCAACGTCGATGGCGAGCAGAATTTTCTATAAACCAGATTCTTCAGGCGGCTGGCAAGGCCCTGCTCAATCAGAGCCCATGCCGACTTCGTATGGTGATGCCGTCGAGGGCGGGTTCTTCTATATTTTCGATAGCCATTATCCGTTGAAAGGCGGCAGCGGCTGGGGTGGTGGCCTCGTGACCATCGACGGGCGTTTGTTCGATAAGCCAGTCCTAGAATCTGATTGCCGGCTACAGCTCGGAGGCTACATCTGGGAAGAAAATAATAGTGCGCATATGGCCATAACACATGCCAGATTGGGTAAGCCAGTACCCAGCGGGTTCCCTCCCAACGACGATATTTGCACTTCAGGGGGAGGTTTTCCAGATATCGATCTGTTCTTCAACAATGGGCTTCCGGGTGGCACACCGCATTCGGGTACCTGGAAGGTTAGTCAGCCGATTGGAAACGTTATCGGACCTAACGCAGTGTTCACGGCATCATTTTCAAATACTCAAGCCTCCATCTTTGGAATGAGCTGTTCTAATGCCGCAGGTAACAGTGGGAGTATACCTACCTCTTATGCTGACAATGGAGCAGGTGCTCCTGCCTCCTTCGAGTTTAACGCGGTCATAGCACCCAATGGCATCTTTAGTTGCGCAACGGCTGGCATGTTGCATTCAGTATGGGAAACAGCTATCAATGAGCCTGACTGGACGCCCAGCGCACCAGGCCCGAACAGTTCAATTTCGCGTGGTGTGGTGGACTACATTCAATAGCTTATTAATTTTTATCTCGCCATATGCCATGGCTCGACTTTCGGGTCATGGCTTTTTAGAGGCGACCTTATGAATTAATCAATATTTCTCTCCTCATGTTAATACCTTTTCACCATCATTGCTTGAAAAGCTTTTATGATGCTGCTTTAATATGCAAAAAATTTTACTCTAATTATCGGTCTCTGCAATCTAATAAGAAAATAATTCCTTTTTAATATCTTTTTGGCAACAGTCAAGTTTTAATGTCACATTGAAAGCAAACAACTATTTCGTTAAAAATGATCAGTAAACATAACAAATTATGCTCCGTCGCTTCGCCCTGCGCTATACTCGGTATTTCAAGGCGAGACACCGAAGACGGGTTCGAGTAATGGGTGATTTGACTCAAGCGAAGATCTGCGGTCACCATAACTTCCAGAATCCTTTTTTGAGGTGCGTGCTCTCGAGGCTCTCCTCACAAGGCGTGGTCGAATACATCAATCTTCCACCTTGATTTTAGGCAAAGCTCTGCTACAGAACGTTTATCGATTGAGGTCAATCTCCATTCTTGTGGCCCCACGCAAAACGATTACCTGAGCCCGCCCCAGAGTCTCGGCTACTTGTTTTGCCAGGATATCTTCCGCCTTAGCGCCAAGCGGGTAGCCGTTCGCGGAAAGAATGATGTCGCCTTTCTGCAACCCGTACGGGTTTTTATCTTCCGGCGGCGTTTCCAGCACCTTGTAACCTTCCGCGGCGTGCTCATTGACCGGTTCCAGATTCAGCTCTTTCAGTATTTTTGCCCGCTGCGTTAGGAGCTCGTCCTCGCCCTGCCCGGTATCACCGTCCTCACCCGCCACGTCCTCAATGCCTCCCATGGCTTCCATATCCACCAGGGACAAACGCTCTGACACACCGTCGTGGCGCAGCATCGCGTGGTCCGGATGGATCGCTTCGAGGATGGCGCCACCCGGCAGCGTGTCGCCGGGGCCATAGAGAAGATTGGGTTCGTCGGGCTGGGCAATGATAACCCAGCGCTGAGCCTTGTTCCGCGCCTGGTAAAAAATACCCAACAACGCGAGCTCCAGATCGGTTTCACGGGCAGAAGAGATGTTCGCGTTCCCCCCCTGATCGGTCGCCCCTTCGTAGCGGCCAAACAGATGCCACTGCTGTGCGCCGGCCTGGCCGCGCGGATCATCCGCTTTAGAGGCGGCTAGCGCGCTCATTTTTTGTGGCGTTGGTGACGACGCGACAGCCGGGCCTTGGATCATAAACAGGGTCGTCTGTACCAGGATACCGGCAAGGCCGATGACCAGCGCTGATAACATCGCTCTGCGCAGCCATATCATTTTTCAACCCCTCATAATCCTTACTAATGGCGGCGGGCGTCCGGTACCAATGATGATACTCCTTTTATATAGAGCGCTCCCTAGAACCTGGTGTGGGGCCAGGCGGGTTCCAGGCATCATACGTCGGCCGCGACACACGCCAGCTATCAAGATAAGGCAATGGTTAGCACGAAAGCATCCGTTCTCCAGAAAACGTTTATTACAGGCCGGCCAAAGCAGTACCGCATCAGATTCTTAGCGCTCATCTAGTGTGCTCATTCTTTTGTGGACAATTTCCCATGTCCGTTAATTATCTGTCCCTTTTATTGTGGTCTTCACCCATCAAAATGGTAGTTTGACATATAGCCACTTCATGCTTTCAACTGACCCCTGATAACCAATTTTATTCGATTTCATTTTAAAAGGGGACAGACATGAAAGCCCTAGCGTCGATTCCGCTTTTTCTTATTATCTTTACGCTTGCCGCTAATTCATCGGCCGATCAATGGGTGAACGGATACAGCAAGAGCGACGGCACCTATGTACAGGGGCATTATCGGAGCAGCCCTGACAGTTACCGATACAACAACCGAAACTCTCAGAGTAACGGCGGTTCGCAGCGAGATGAATATAGCTCTGGAATGGGTGCGACGAATCGCAGTAACCCTTCCTGGGGGTACCGCGATAACGACAACGACGGTATCAGTAACAGTTTCGACTCCTCGCCGAAGTCCAAGTCGAATTGCATTGGCGTTTATTGCGACTAAGGCTTGCGGTAACGATCTGGCAATCGAGCCTTTGGGGGACGGATCTTGCCTTT
This sequence comes from Alcanivorax sp., assembly GCA_017794945.1. Lineage (GTDB taxonomy): Bacteria > Pseudomonadota > Gammaproteobacteria > Pseudomonadales > Alcanivoracaceae > Alloalcanivorax. The sequence goes on along the minus strand of CP051239.1, from coordinate 2,547,715 downwards.
GTGGGCTTGGCGCCGTCCGACGGTCACCGCCAGGGCTGCGAGCCATCCTCTATTACAGTGCGTCGCCGGCGACGCGCCAACCTAGGCGCCACTTTAATTCAAGCATTGCCCGAGGGGTTGGAACGCATTCTTCCCAACCGCGCTTTTCTTCTGATCGGCAAAGGGGCCTATGCTTAGGGCCAAACGCAGCTGTTCAACAATTTTTTCGCTGCCTTGTTTCGCCTGCGGCAACACCGGTCTTTCAACGAAATGACTAATGTCTTTGAATTTTTAGTCAAATGGCTGGGAGGATTAGGCACAGACCGATTCTCCCCATTCGCATATTTCATTACCAGATACGCAAACACCGACTAGTCAGCCATCGGGCTTCTTGCGGTACTTGCGCGGCCGCCCTGGCCCCCGATTGATGCCAAGCACGCCGTATTCCCGGTACACCTCTTTCACGAACCGGATCGAGCCGGTGAGCTTGCAGCGCTTTACGGCGGAGCCGATCATCTTCTCTTCGTTCCAGTCCAGGCCGTTGCTCATATACACGCGATACGCTTCCGCCCGCTCATGGATGGTGCCGCCTAGACGAGCGTACTCCTCTGGGTCGTCCAGCCAGTAATGCCTTGTCTTGCCAAGCCGCATACGGTAGCTGCTTCGGTGGTAGTGATAGGCTGACGAAGCGAGCTTGTGAATCACCGGCAGCCGCTCGACGTAGCACATACAGGCGAGCACCCATTGCCCCGGCTCCACCGGGCTGGAGCGGTAACGCACCTCCCAAACCGAGTTCCGGCCATGAAGGTGCTTTCGCCTCAGCGAGGTACGGCACGAGAGTGCCTTCATGAAAGTGGACAGGTTGGCCGGGTCTTCCAACGGCGTGGCGACGATGTGCAGACCGTTTGGCAAGAGACAAAAGGCGTGGATGGCCAGCTTGTACTCTTTGCTGAGCTCCCGAATCTGCCCTATGCAGTAAGTGTAGTCAGCTTCATCGAAAAAAACAGGTTGCTGGTCGCGGCTCTTGCGCACCAAGTGGTGCGGATGACCCGCGAGCAGGAGGCGATCCTTGCCGGGCATAACTCCCCCTTTTGCTTGTGCAGTTGGGTTTGTTTTTCTTTGAGGCTACCCTGAGCGTGTGTGGCTTATGAAGAGAATTTCGCCATGATTTGACACTAAAAAAATGCGTTCCCGGGGTGCCCTTAATAGTTGCAACGTTATCAGTCAGTTAGAGAAAACTAATGTCCTGATTTCGGTGTTGTGCGTCCCCTTTATCCGCGTCTCGATGTACGGTGGAAGCAACAGGCCGCTTAAACCGTCGTGCCTGCCTTTCAGCTGTCCGGCATTTTGCGGCGCTTGCGCGGCCGGCCCGGGCCACGGTTGATACCCAGCACGCCGTACTCGCGGTACACCTCTCTCACGAACCGGACCGAGCCGGTGAGCCGGCAACGCCGTACCGCGGTATCAATCATTGTCTCTTCGCTCCGGTCCAGGCCGATACTCATATAGGTGCGGTAGGCTTCCGCCCGCTCCTCGATGGTATTGCCCAAGCGGGCGTACTCCTCCGGATCGTCCAGCCAGTAATGGTCGGTTTTGCCCAACCGCATGCGATAGCTGCTGAGGTGATAGTGGTAGGCCGAGGACACGAGCCCATGAATTACCGGAAGCCGTTCCACGTAACGGATACTGGCCAGCAGCCACTGGCCGGGCTCCACCGGGCTGGAGCGGTAGCGCACTTCCCAGGCCGAGCTACGGCCGTGCAGGTTTTTGCGACGCAGCGAGGTGCGGCACGACAGCGCCTTCATGAACGTGGAGAGATCGGTGGGGTGACCGTGCGGGGTGGCGATGATGTGGATGCGGTCCGGTAGCAGACAGTAAGCGTGCACGCTGAGGCTGTATTTTTCGCTCAGTTCGCGGATCAGCCCCAGGCAGTGGCTGTAGTCCGCATCGTCCATGAATATGGGTTCATTCCCGTGGCTCTTGCGCACCAGATGATGCGGATGGCTGACGAGCAGAAGGCGATCCTTGCCAGGCATAAATCCCCCTTTGTTGTCATTTTTCAGGTTGTTTTCCTAACGCTACCCCTTTTTGCACTGGCGTCTGGAGAAAATTCCGTGAAAGACCCGGTTTCAAATAATGAAACCATCTCAAAAGTTAACAAACTTCTTTTAAAACAATCACGTACAAAAAAGGGGACGCACCCTCTTTTGAATTGTGCGTCCCCTTTTAGGCGTTTTTTTGACGTTTTACTCACGCTTTCCTTAAAGGTATAGCGCTTTAAGAAACACTCTAATAATATTTGTGTACTGTCATTCGGACTCGCGCGACCGGCCAGGTGGACGGCCCCTGCCCCGCATGCTGACGCGAACGCCGGTGATCTTCTCCACCTCATCGGTGAACTGCTTGTCGCCGGTGAGCTGGTTACGCATGGCGGCGCCCAGAATAAGCCCGGCTTCCTGCTCCTGAATTTGCTGCTCCATGAACAGGCGGTAAAGCTGCCGGCGCTCCTGGTCGGTGTCCGCCAGTTCGAGGAATTCTTTGGGGTGATCGAGCCAGGCAGACGCTTCCCGGCCCATGCGCATGCCGAAGCTGGTCCAGGGAAACCGTGACGGTGCCGTGGCCATGTCCAGCAGGACGGGCCGCTTTTCCAGATAGCGCAGGCAGGCTAGCGTCCACGAGCCGCGCTGTACCACACTGGAGCGATAGCGGCTCTCCCAAAGGGTACCGCTGCGCTTCTCCTTGCGGTTGCGGTGGCGCGTGGTGCGTGCCGCCAGCGCCTTCATCAATTCGCTCAACATGTCGGGATTGGGACCCGGGTCAACCAGCATGTGGACTTGCTCCGGCAACAGGCACCACCCGTATACCTTAACGTGCCACTTCTCTTTTAACTCTCTCAGATCCGTCAGGTATTTAAGGTAGTCTTCTTCGTCCTTGAATACCTGCTGCCCGTTATGCCCCCGTTGAAGGATATGATGAGGATAGTCAGGCACCACCGTGCGCCTCATCCTTGGCATTTTTACCCCTCTTTGTATATCGCTTTTATTTGTACGGGAGTCTATCGAAACAACGTGAAGAAATAAATTATTCAGAGGTATAAATAAATTACTCTGTCCCCTTTTTTATCAAGGTTTTCCTGCACTTATAAAAGGGGACAGACATTTAGGAAAGAACGTATACGCTCTTTATTTAAAGGGTTTCATGGCAGTTGGCCATTACGCTTATTTCAAATACGTCATTCGAATTTTCTTTTTATCTCCTGATACTTTTTGGGAAAAAGTTCGATTTTAACCTGACGCCTGTCAGGATGTGAGCTGGTGCCCGCTTCATGCGCTCAGCGTTTTCTCGAAAAACGCCAGTACCCGACGCCAACTGTCTTCGGCGGTCCCGGGGTCGTGTTTGGCGCGTAGCGGGCTGTAGTCGGCCATGCGTTTAAACAGGAACGTCTGGTGGTCGTTCATGTAGGAGTGGCCGGCGTCGGGGTAGGTTTTGATGTCATGGTCGACGCCGAGATCAGTGAGATGGCCGGCCAGCCGTTCGCCGTGGTGGCCGTAAATCAGGTCCTTCTTGCCCCAGCCGCCGACCACCGGACAGATGCCTGTGAGCGCGCGGGCCTTGCGGGGCACGCCACCGTAGAACGGCGCCACCACCTGCAGGGTGCCGCGGGTGGCATACAGCAGCGCGAAGCGCCCGCCCATGCAGAAGCCCATCATGGCTACTTTGCTGACCGGTTGATCGGTTTGTTCCAGCACCCATTGCCGGCAGGCGTCGAGCTGATCGAAGGCGTCGCCGTGGCCGGCTTCGTGGTCGCGCAGGGTGCGCACCACGCACAGGCTTTTGGCACCGGGGCGGTCGTAGAGGTCCGGCGCCAGCACCGGGTAGCCGTTGTCGGCGAGGCGCTGCGCGATGCGCGTCTGGTCGTCGCTGAAGCCGAAGATGTCGTGGATGACGATCACCGCCGCGTTCAGGCCGTTGGGCCGCTCGGGCAAGAACCAGCGGGCACGCATGCGGTGGCCGTTGGGCAGGGTAACGTGGGTGTTCTGGGCGCTCATGGTCACTCCTTGGCGTAACGCCGTTGTTTTCGCTCTAGCCTACCCCACTCCCGCCACCGCGCCAGCCCGCACCCTGGCTATTGGCCTATCCTGCTCCCTGGGTACTTTCCCGATTTCTCCTACCCTCGTTTCAGCCATGGCTTACAGCACTGGTTCGGCGTGACGAGCTAGATTAGACGGATCAAAAAGATGCCATTCTTGAAAGGTAGCCGAATAAGGACTAATGTAATTACATCTGAGATTACATATGAGTATACACGACATGGCAACCATCAATCTTCGAATTGACGATGAGCTCAAAGCCCGCGCCTTCGAGGAGCTGAAGAAACTCGGCGTCACGCCTTCCGAATTACTGCGCCAGACTCTGCAGTACGTCGCCGACAGCGGCGAGCTGCCGTTTAAGAATGTACTCCTTACGGAGGAAGACGCGGAACTGCTGGCCATTGCCCGCGAGCGGCTGAGGGAGCCACAACGGGTGAAGGTGTCGTTGGATGACTTATGACCTGGAGTTTGACCGACGGGCGCTAAAGGAATGGCGCAAACTGGGAGATACGGTTCGGCAGCAATTCAAAAAGAAGCTGGCTCTCATACTCGAGGAACCTCACGTCGAGGCCAATCGGCTCCAGGGGCTAAGCAACTGCTACAAAATCAAGCTCAGGGCTTCCGGATACCGGTTGATTTACCAAGTGATTGATCATGAAGTCATCGTTTGGGTGGTAGCGATCGGGAAAAGAGAGCGGAGTGAGGCTTATCAAAAGGTCAGACATCGACTTTGAACTACAAGCCAAAGGGGTCAGGTCCTGCCTTTTGCCTCATCGGGACAAAAGGCAGGACCTGATCTCGGGTTAGCCGGTGTTACGCAGGCCGGCGGCGATGCCGGCGATGGTGACCATGAGCGCGCTTTCCAGCACCGGGTCGCTGTCGCGGTCGCGCAGGCGCGCCATCAGTTCGGCCTGCAGCAGATGCAGCGGGTCGGTGTAGGGGTCGCGCACGCGGATCGACCAGCGCATCACCGGGTTGTTGTCGAGCAGGTCCTCGCGGCCGGTGAGCCGGTGCAGGGCGTCCACGGTGGCGGCGAGCCGCTGGCGCAGCACGTCGCCCAGGCGGGTTTGCTCCGGGTCGTCGGTGAGGCGCTCTTCGTACCAGGCGGCGACGCGCGGGTCGGCCTTGGCGAGCACCATCTCCAGCATGTCCACCACCCCTTGGAAGAACGGCCAGCGCTCGGCCATGTCGCGCACGGTGGCGAGATCCTCGGGGTCGTCGAGGGCGGCTTCGAGGGCCGCGCCGGTGCCCAGCCAGGCGGGCAGCATCAGGCGGATTTGCGTCCAGGCGAACACCCAGGGAATAGCGCGCAGCGACTCGATACCGCCGCCGGTTTTGCGGCGCGCCGGGCGGCTGCCCAGGGCCAGGCGGCTGAGCTCGGTTTCCGGGGTGACGGTGCGCAGGTAGCTGACCAGCGCCGGGTCTTCACGGACCACCTGGCGGTAGCCGGCCACGGAGACGTCGGTGAGCTTCTGCATTTGCGCGCGCCATTCGGCGTCCGGTTCGCGGGGCGGCACCAGGGTGGCTTCCAGCGTGGCGGCCACGTACTGCTCCAGGTTGTAGACCGCCACCGAGGGGCGGCCGTATTTGAAGCGGATCACTTCGCCCTGTTCGGTGACGCGGATGCGTCCGGCCACCGAGCCCGGTGGTTGCGACAGCAGCGCCATGCGGGTGGGTGAGCCGCCGCGGGAGATGGAGCCGCCGCGGCCGTGGAACAGGGTCAGCGGCACGCCGTGTTTCTGGAAGGTTTTAGTGAGCGCTTCCTGGGCACTGAACTGGGCCCAGGCGGCGCCCAAAAAGCCCGCGTCCTTGGCGGAATCCGAATAGCCGATCATCACTTCCTGACCGTCGATCACTCTTTGCTTGTAGAGCGGAATGTCGAGCAGCGCGGACATGGTGTCGCCGGCGTTATTCAGATCGTCCAGGGTTTCAAACAGCGGCACCACACGCATCGGCCGGCGCACGCCGGCGATCTTCTGCAGCAGCATCACCGCCAGCACGTCGGAGGAGGTCTTGGCCATGGAGATCACGTAAGCGCCCAGGCCTTCCGGACCCTGCTCGGCGATCACCTGGCAGGTTTCCAGCACTTCGCGGACGTCGCCGTCGCACAGGTCGCTGCGGTAGAAGGCTTCGTCGACCAGCGGGCGGCGGCTTTCCAGCTCGGCGAGCAGGAAGTTCTGCTTTTGTTGCTCGTCCCATTCGCCGTAGCCACCCAACCCCAGGTAGCGGGTGATGGCGTCCAGGGCGGCGGTGTGGCGGGTGGATTCCTGGCGGATGTCCAGGCACAGCAGGGTGATGCCGAAACAGTTCAGGCGCCGCAGGGTGTCCTTGAGCTCACCGTCGGCGATCGCGCCCAGGCCCACCGCGCGCAGGGAGCGGTCCAACAGCAGCAGCTCGTCGAGCAGTTGGCGGCCTTCGGTGAAGCCTTCTCCTTCGGGCACCGGGCGCCCTTCCACCAGCGCCTCCATGCGGCGGCGGGTGATTTTCAGGCGGTCGCGCACGCCGCGCAGCACCACCCGGTAGGGTTCGTGGCTGGGGCCGGTGCGCGCCAGCAGTTCGTCGCTGGCATTGTGCATGGACAGGTCCGCCAGCAGGTTTTCCACGTCGCGCAGGTAGAGGTCGGCGGCCATCCAGCGGGCCAGCAGCAAGACTTCACGGGTGACGGTGGCGGTGACATTGGGGTTGCCGTCGCGGTCGCCGCCCATCCAGGACGCGAAGCGGATCGGCACCCAGTCGGCGGGCAAGGCGTCGATGCCGGCCTGTCCCAATTCCGCTTCAATGTCGCGCACCACCCGGGGGACCGCTTTCCACAGGGATTGTTCGATCACCGCGAAGCCCCACTTGGCTTCATCCACCGGGGTGGGCCTCTCGCGTCGGATTTCGTCGGTGGCCCAGGCGGACAGGATCAACTCACGCAGGCGCTGGCGCAGGCCGTGGTGCTCCTCGGCGTTGAGGTCCGGGCGGTCCAGCTCGGCGAGCAAATCCGCCATCTGGTCGTACTTGCGGATCAGGGTGCGGCGGGTCACCTCGGTGGGGTGGGCGGTGAGCACCAGTTCCACGGACAGCGGCGTCAATGTCTCGCGGATGCGCCGCGGCTCGATGCCCTTCTGCTTCAGCTCCGCCAGCACCTGGCGCAAGCCCTGATCGGTGTCCGGGTCGCCGGGGTAACGCTCGTGGCGGCGGTGCAGGCGCTCGCGATGATGCTGCTCGGCGATGTTGGCCAGGTTGAGAAACTGGCTGAACGCGCGGGCCACTTCCAACAGGGTGTCGTCGTCCAGCGGGTCGAGCAGACCGCGCAGGCGGGTCAGCTCCATTTCCCCTTCCGAGCGGCTTTCCACCGCCGCCTGGCGGATCGTTTCCACGGTGTCGTACAATCGCTCGCCGGATTGCTCGCGGAGTACCACCCCCAGCTCTTCGCCCAGCAGACGTACGTTGTCGCGCAGAGGCGCGTGTTGATCCTGTTCCACCGACATCTTCACTCCCGGTATCGTTTTTACAACTTTACACCCGACGGTATCTTTATTCCGTCGGGGAGGTGACGCAACATAACCCGCATTGCTTTGAGGAACATCGCCACTCATGGAAACTTCGTCGCGCGTGTCCACGGAACAGGGCGTTATCGTACTTCAGTACCTGGCCCGAGCCTTGTTCGCCATCCTGGCGGTGCTCTACTTCAACCATTCGGAAGGTTTCTTCTTCACGGTGCCGGCGGCCACGCCCTGGATTCTGGCCGGCAGTTACCTGGCTCTGCAACTGCTGTTTCTGGTAGCGCGGGTGCCGCACGCCACGATTCTGGCGTCGGGCCTGGACCTGGTGATCCTGGGCATCGTGATTCTGCTCGACGGGGGCGAGCCGCCGCCGACCATGGCGCTGCTGTTCCTGGCGGTGCTTAGTAACGGCCTGCTGCACGGGCTGAAACGGTTTCTGGTGATGCTGGCCGCCGCCGAAGTGGTGCTGGCCATCGTTATGCCGATCCGCATCAGTTACAGCCCCGGCGGCGCCGAGACCGCCGCCTCCGCCAGCCTGTTTCTGCTCGCCGCCCTGACCGTGTGCATGCTTTATTTCGGGCTGATGATCTGGCGCAACCAGGTGCTCTCCCGGCAAGCGGTGGAAACCGCCTGGCGCGATCCGCAGACCGGTTTTATCAGCCGCACCGCGCTGACCAGCACCGCCGGCTGGCTGATCCCGCTGCACGACCGGCTGTCCTCGCCGCTGACCCTGGTGCTGGTTCACCATCCGGACATCAACGCCCTGGCCGAGACCGTCAGCCAGCGGCTGCGCCGCAGCGACGTCATCGCCCGCTACGACGAGGATCACCTGGCGCTGCTGCTGCCCAGCACCGCCACCGGCGCCGCCGAACGGGTGCTCGCCGACCTGCGCGAACGCCAGCCCGGCCTGCGCGCCGCCGTGATGACCCTGAACAGCGCCAACGCCGCCCTGGAACAGGTGCTCTACCACCTGCAAACCGCCATGCCCCGCACCCGCGACGACCAGGACCACTGGCTCGCCCACGCCTCGCCGCTCGCCTGAGCGGCACGGCCGTACCTTCTTTCTTCAGGTGGCTATCGTGCCACCTCCAGTTAAGATATTCTTGACGGATATTCGATATATTGAATCCCGATAGACCTCATAACCTTTTGATTTAAAAGGTTTTATATTTCATTTTTGAACTTAACTCAATCCGGGATTGAACTTAACGAGGTCAGGATGCCCTCTTTCAAGCACTTCGATCTGTCTCTGTTGAATCCCTCGTTTGATTCGCCGCTGGTGGATGTTCTTAACGAATTGGAACATCTGCGGCGTCTACGCCTGGAAGGCACCACACCCTATCCGGTCTTCTTCGAACTGAAGACACTGTTTCACATGCTCGAAAGCCTCGGTTCCGCCCGCATTGAAGGGAATCACACCACGCTCGCGGATTACGTGGACAGCAAGGTGCAAGGGGCGGCCCAGCCCGGTGAGCAGCTTCGGGAAGTCACCAATATCGAAGAGGCCATGACGTATATCGATAAGGCGGTCGCTGAGAAGACCCCCATTTCAGAAATACTGATTCGCGAACTCCACGCCATAACCGTAGAGCAGCTCACGGAAGAAGGTGATAGAACACCCGGCGCTTACCGTGAGGGAAGCGTAGTCATCGCCGCCTCAGAACATCTGCCACCTGATGCCGTGCAGGTATCCGCTTACATGGAAGAGTTGGTTGGTTTTATCAACAAAGATGACCCACCGAAATACGACCTGATGAAAGTCGCTTTGGCCCACCACCGGTTTGGCTGGATCCACCCATTCAGAAACGGCAACGGTCGAGTAGTGCGCCTTCTCACCTATGCGCTACTGATAAAATATGGGTTCGAGGTCTCCATGGCAGGCCGGATTCTCAATCCAACAGCCGTATTCTGTAACGACCGTGACCTCTACTACCGCATGCTGGGAGTTGCGGATACCGGCACGCAAGAGGGCCTGGAACGGTGGTGTACCTATGTGCTGACCGGTGTGCTGGACGAACTCCGCAAGGTAGACCAGTTAACCGATTACGGCTTCCTCAAGGAACGGATCCTTTACCCTGCCTTGAACCACGCCAAAGATCGGCAACTAATAACCGCCCTTGAAAGAAACATCTTGTCGCTCGCGGTACAGAACGGCGTCGTTAAATCCTCCGATTTGGTACCCGCCATGCCAAAGTTGAAAGCCGGCCAAAGGACCTATCAGATTCGTCGACTGGTCAACAGCGGCATGTTGCGTCCTATCGCTGAAAACGCCCGGCAGTACACTGTCGGCTTCACCAACAACTACCTGATCCGTGGCGTCATTCAGGCTCTTGCCGACGAGGGCTACATCCCCTCCACCCTGAGTGGCCCCACCTGATCGGTAAGAAAGCACGGCCGTTTGTTGTATTAACGAAACGGTAACGGTTTGATCACGCATCGCCCGCGCGGAGGCGGTATGCTCGGGTAAAAGGGTCGGATCCGAGGAATAGCCATGGTTCGCAGGTTGATCACCCGCGCGGCGTTGCCCGCGCTTCTATTGCTGGGCGCCGCCGCCGGCGCCCAGGAAGCCACGCCGCGTATTATTGGTGGTGACGACGCCACCGGGGATTGGCCGTGGGCTGCACTCATCGAGATCGATACCGACCCCAGCACCCGGGGGGCCGGCTACTGCAGCGGTATGGCGCTGACCGACCAATTGGTGGTCACGGCGGCACACTGCTTCTTTGACGACCAGGAGCGCCGGGTAACTGATCCCGACGTGCTGACTGTCTGGATCGGTAGCGGTCCGGGACCGTTGCAAAGCCGTTCCGTAAGTGCATTCGAACTGCCCGCCGTTCAGACCTATGCGGACGCACTGTTTGACGTTGGCCAGGATATTGCCCTGTTGCGCTTAAGCAGCCCCGTCAGCCTTAACACCTTCCCTAGTCTGGTGGACGAATCGCGCCGTCAGAGTCTTGAAGCGCTGGATCAATCGCGCGCTGATGAAGCCTTAACGGCCATCGGCTGGGGCATCACCAGCCCGAACAGCAATGACCTCGCGGATACCTTGCAAGAGGTACAGCTCGACTACGTGCCGTTCTCTGTTTGTGACCAAGCCTGGAGCTTTCAACTCGAAAGCGGCCAGATGCTGTGCGCCGCTGAATTGAATCCGGTCAACCAGCAGCGCCAGGACACCTGCCAGGGCGACAGTGGCGGCCCGCTCTTCCTGGGTGAGGACCCGGCTCCTTATGTGATAGGCCTGACCAGCTTCGGCACTCCCGATTGCGCCAGCCAACGACCGACCGTTTATACCGATGTGTCCGGACAAATCGACTTCATTGAGAACGCTGGCGTTACTTTGGGCGAGCCGCTGGTGGATTTGAATTTCACCACTGGCCGTGACCGCTACTACACGGCGCCGGACTCCTCGGTGACGATCACCGCCAGCCTGGTTAACGACAGCCTGATTCGAACGGTCAGCAACCCGTCCTTTTCTTACACGGACAGCGGCCTGGACGTGACGGCCAACTGGAGCGGTTGTTCAGGGTCCAATCCCTGCGAGGTGGCGGCTGAACTATCGCCCGAGGCCAGCAGAAGCGGCAACTTTGAGGTGGGACAAAGCGTTCTAAGCGCCTCGCCACACCGAGGCGTTTTATCTATCAGTTCTTCCTCCGGTGAAGACGACTACCGCATAAAGAACAATGATCGGGAAATCCCCGTGATCTTTTCCGACCAGGCGGACCTGAGCGTTACCGCACGGCGAGTGGTGGCGGAAGCAGACAGCGCCAATAACGGCCAGGCGACAATCGAAATCACGGTCACCAACCTGTCCTATTTGACTGGCGCGATCGCCAATCAGGTTGAGCTGAACGTGGCGCCACCCAGCGACGCATCGATCGTCGGCAGCAGCGCCAACTGCCAGTCCGACCCCTGCATTCTGGTCTCATCACTCGGCCCCGAGCAGGAGGTTACCGCCCGGTTTACGCTCAGTACGTCCACACCCCGCGAGAGCACGTTCAGCGCGACGGTCAGTGCGGAAAACGGGGATTTTCCCACCGACAACAACAGCGCCAGTGTCACCTTCAATTACGCCGGGCAACAAGCCACTTCCAGCAGTGATGGCGGTGGCGGCGGCGGTGGTGGCGGCGCCCTGGGCGCTCTGCTGGCGCTGATCGCGCTCGCCGGCCTGCGCCGACACTTGTAGGAGCGGGCCCCGCCCGCGAAAGGCAAGCTTTGCTTGCCGGCGGGATTCCAGAGGCTTCTCTAACGGCAGCACAAACAGGGTCTCTGGGATCCTGCCGGGTGGCTATAAGCCACCCTTTCGCGGGCGGGGCCCGCTCCCACAAGGTCCCGCTGCCCACATTGGTTCGCTGCTCCCAAGAGCCGCCGCTTTAGTGGTGGAACAGGCGCTCCAGGTAGGCGAACAGGTAGTCGGCGTCGGTGAGCGGGGCGCGGTAGGCCAGGTGGCCGTCGGGGCGCATCAGCCATAGCCGGCTGCCGGTGCCGAAGGCCTGCTCGAATTCCCCGTCGTGGTCGCGCCACAGGTGGGCGCGGCCGGCGCCGGTGTCGGAGCGGTCCAGTTCGAAGCCGTCGCGGCTGATCACGGTGACGCGCAATTCATTGAGGTATTCATCGGGCAGCCGCGACAGCAGCGCGTGCAGAATCACGCGGGCGCGGTGGTCCGGCTCGCCGCCCAGTTGCAGCAACAGATGGTGCACCGGCTGACGCAGCAGCGCCTGCACCCGGCGCGGCGAGCCGTCGCGTTGCGACCGCAGGCGGGCGTCCGGCACCCGGTCGCCGGGCAGCGGCCCCTGGTGGCGCCAGCCGAGATCGGCGTCGGGCCCGGCGTCGACCAGCGGTGAATGCCGGTAATGCACGTCCAGTTGGCTGGCGCGGCGCACCAGACGCCGGCCCAGTTGCGGGCGGTTACCGGCCAGGCGCAGCAGCGAATCGCGGGCGCCGCGCAGCACCTTGGCGCGCACGAACGAGGCCCGCGACAGGGCGTCCACGCCGCGCAGCATGTCCTCCGCCACCGGCCGCCGCTCGCGCTGATAGCTGTCCAGCAGCGCGCCGCCGCCGTGCCCGCGGCAGAACAGCACCAGTTTCCAGGCCAGGTTGAAGGCGTCGGCGATGCCGGTGTTCATGCCCTGGGCACCCAGCGGGCTCTGCACGTGGCAGGCGTCGCCGGCGAGCAGAATGCGGTTGCGCCGGTAGTGGCTGACCAGGCGGCGCTGAATGGTGAAGCGGCTCAACCAGCGGGGCTCGCCGGGCAGCGGCGCCTGGTCGCCCAGGGCCTCGCGGATACGCGCGTGGAACAGCGCCATGTCCGGCTCGGCAGCGTCGTCCTGCTCACCGTCCTCGCCCTCGCTGCTCTCTTCGCCGGGCTCCTCGGTGACCACCAGTCGCCAGCCATCGTCGGGCATGGGGATGGCGATCAGGTTGCCGTCGGCGAGCAGGAAGCCGTGGAAGGCGTCGTTCTCCAGGTCCGGGGACCAGTCCACATCGGCGAGCAGAAAGCGCTCGTGGTAGTCGTTGCCGACGAACGGCAACCCCAATAGCTGGCGCACCCGCGAGTGGGCGCCGTCGGTGCCCACCATCAGGTCCGCCTGAAGCTGACGCTCTTCATTGCGCTGCAGCACCCTGGCCTGAACGCCGGAACCGTCCTGCTGAAAATCGAGCAGCTCGGTGTCCCACCAGAGTTCGCCGCCAAGGCTGCGGAAACGCTCTTCCAGCACCGCCTCGATGCGCGGCTGGGGGCAGCACAGCAGCCGCGGGAACGGCGACGGCAGCTCGCCCATGGGCAGGCTCAGCAGCGCCCCTTTGTCGCGGCCCTTGTCGCCGTAGACGTGAATCGCCTCGAACGCGCGCGCCTGGTCGCGCACCGCGTCCAGCACGCCCATGGCGTCGAAGATCTCCTGACTGCGGGCGTGCAGGCCGAGCGCCCGCGACCAGGGCAGCCGGCCGGGCAGTTTGTCGATCACCCGGCACGGGACGCCACCGCGCAGCAGGTTGATACCCAGGGTCAGACCGGTGGGGCCGGCGCCGACAATCAATACTTTGGGGGCGTTGGATCCCGTGATCATGGTCGTGGTGCTACCATAGGTGTTTCATCTCCTGTGCCCTGCCAGTGGAGCCGCGAACCGCCGTGAGCCGCAAAATTATCCATGTGGACTGCGACTGTTTCTACGCCGCCGTGGAAGTGCGCGACGACCCGCGTCTGCGTGGCCGGCCGGTGGCGGTGGGCGGCGACCCGCAGCGGCGCGGCGTGATCGCCACTTGCAATTATCCGGCCCGCGAGTTCGGCGTGCGCAGCGCCATGGCCTCGTCCCAGGCTCTGCGGCTGTGTCCCGAACTGGTGATTCTACCGCCTGACTTCGATAAATACCGGCGCGTGTCCGGACAAATTCAGGACATTTTTCGCACCTTTACCAATATCATCGAGCCGCTGTCCCTGGACGAGGCCTTTCTGGACGTCACCGAAAGCCCGCTGCATGCCAACAGCGCCACCCGCATCGCCGAGGCGATCCGCCGCAAGGTGCGTGAGACCGTCAACATCACCGTATCCGCCGGGGTGGCGCCGAACAAATTCCTGGCCAAGGTGGCCAGTGACTGGCGCAAACCCGACGGGCTGTTCGTGATCACCCCGGACCAGGTCGCCGGCTTCGTCGCCGCGCTGCCGGTGAAGCGGATTTCCGGCGTCGGCCGGGTCACCGAGGATAAGCTGACGGCGCTGGGCATTAAGACCTGTGGCGATTTGCAAAAGCTGCCCCGTCTGGAGCTGGCCAACCATTTCGGCAGCTTCGGGGAGCGGCTCTACCATCTGGCCCGGGGCGAGGACGACCGGCCGGTGCAGACCAGCCGCCGCCGCAAATCGGTGAGCGTGGAGAAAACCTACCACGAGGACAAACAGACCCTGAGCCACTGGCTGCAGGAACTGGACGACCTTCTGGAGCGGCTGGAACGGCGCGTGGACCGGCTGGACGCCAACTACATCGTCCAGGGCCTGACCGTGAAGGTGCGCTATAACGACTTCCGCATCGTCAGCGCCGACCAAAGCGGCGAGCGTCTGGACCGGGAGGTGTTCGAGCGGTTACTGACCCAGCTTTGGGAGCGCCACCCGGCGCCGGCCAGACTGCTGGGCATCGGCCTGCGGCTGCGCGACCTCAAATCACCGCGTCAGCCGGACCTGTTCCCCGAAGAGCGCGAGCGCGCTCTGCGCTCAAGACGGCAATGATTTGTGGGAGCAAGCCTGCTCGCGAAAGGGAGCAAAGCTCCCGGCAAAGGTTGCCCCGCAGTACCGTAGGTCGGGTTAGGCCAAAGGCCGTAACCCGACGTGGGGAGGAAGAGCCTCCGGACGTTGATGTCGGGTTACGCTTTGCTAACCCGACCTACCCCGCCCCCCCCCTACAGGTTAGACCGCAGCCAGGGCCGGGGCGGCCGGAATCTGCAGCCGGGCGTAGAGCGAGGCCGGCACCATCTCGGCCATGATCTCGCGGCCACGACGGGCCACCGGTTCGATCTGGGAGTCCAGGTACTCTTCCAGTACCCGTACACGGTCGGCGCAGCGCGCCAGGGACTCGGGGGCCGGGTGCTGGTCCAGTTCACGCACCGCCTGGTCCAATTCATTCAAGTATTTGAGCAGCATGCCGCACTCCAGGATTGGCTCACACTCGCGGGTAGGCTAGGCGCCGGTCGTGACGATTCGGTGACAAGGCTCACCGGACGCCGACCCGGACCTTTCCTGAAAGCTCTATACTGGCCTACTCCTGGCCGGCGCGCACCGTCACGCGGCCTCCACGGCGATGAAATGATGTAAAAAATTACAACGCCGGGGGCAGCGGCAAACCGCGAGCTACAGGCTGCACGCAGGCCGTACGCCCCTGACCGCTGGTCGCTTGTGGCTTGCAGCTTGTACCCGGCCCTTTACGCTTGGCGACGGGCCAGGGCTTATACTGCCCCTTCAACTTTCAACGTGTCGCTTACAATTGGATGTTTTAATGACCGCTACGGTATCCACCATCGTCGCCCCCGAGGGCAGCCTGGAAGTTCTCAGCCAACAGGAAGTGGAGCGTCTGCGCGACACCTCCTCCAAGGGGCTGCACGAGTTGTTGCGCCGCTGCGCCCTGGCGGTGCTGAACGCCGGCACCCCCACGGACGACAGCCGCCAGGTGCTGGAGACCTACAAGGATTTCGACATCCAGGTAATCCAGGAAGACCGGGGCATGATGCTCAAGCTGGATAACGCTCCGGCCGGGGCGTTCGTGGACGGGCGCATGATTCGCGGTATCCGCGAGCATCTGTCGGCGGTGCTGCGCGACATCGTCTACGTGGCCAACGAGATCCAGCACGGCGGCCGCTTCGACCTGGACGACAGCACCGGCATTTCCAACGCGGTGTTCCATATTCTGCGCAACGCCGGGGTGCTGCGCGCCGGCGAGCCGCCCAATCTGGTGGTGTGCTGGGGCGGGCATTCCATTTCCCGGGAAGAGTACGACTACGCCAAGAGCGTCGGCTACCAGCTCGGTCTGCGCGAGCTGGACATTTGCACCGGCTGCGGGCCCGGCGCCATGAAGGGGCCAATGAAGGGCGCCCATGTGGCCCACGCCAAGCAGCGCCGCCGCCAGGGCCGCTACCTGGGCATCTCCGAGCCGGGCATCATCGCCGCCGAAGCGCCCAACCCGATCGTCAACGAACTGGTGATCATGCCGGACATCGAGAAGCGCCTGGAGGCGTTCCTGCGCGTGGCCCACGGCATCATCGTGTTCCCCGGCGGCGTCGGCACCACCGAGGAAATCCTCTATCTGCTGGGCGTGCTGCTGCATCCAGCCAACCAGGACATTCCGCTGCCGGTGGTGTTCACCGGGCCGGCGGACAGCGCCGACTACTTCCGCCAGGTGGATACCTTCATCCGCTACGCGCTGGGCGAGGACGCCGCCAAACGGTACCGGATCATCGTTGACGACCCGGAAGCGGTGGCCCTGGCCATGCGCGACGGCGTGCGCGATCTGACCGAGTTCCGCCGCAAACACGACGACGCCTTCTACTACAACTGGCGTCTCACCGTCCCCGAGGACTTCCAGCGGCCGTTCGAGCCCACCCACGAGGCCATGGCCGCGCTGGCGCTGCGCACCGATCTGCCGGTCTACGACCTGGCCGCCAATCTACGGCGGGCGTTTTCCGGCATCGTCGCCGGCAACGTGAAGGAGGCGGGCATCCGCGCCATCGAGGAACACGGCCCCTACCGGCTTACCGCCGAGAAGGGCCTGATGGCGCAGATGGATGTGCTGCTGCAGTCGTTCGTGGCGCAGAGCCGCATGAAGCTGCCCGGTAGCCACTACGAGCCCTGCTACAAACTCTCGTAGGTCGGGTTAGGCCAAAGGCCGTAACCCGACATTCGGCGATGAATGTCTCGACAGATGCCTTTGTCGGGTTACGCTGCGCTAACCCGACCTACCGCGGCTGCATGCGGATACCGCCGTCCAGGCGGATGGTTTCGCCATTCAAGAAAGTGTTCTCCACCATGTGACAGACCATGGCGGCGTATTCCGGCGGGTTACCCAGACGCTTGGGGAACTGGGTCATTTCGATCAGCGGCATCTTCACCTTGTCCGGGGCGGCGTTCATCAGCGGCGTATTGAAGATGCCCGGAGCGATGGTATTGCAGCGGATGCCCAGCGGCGCCAGATCGCGGGCGATGGGCAGGGTCATACCGACCACGCCGCCCTTGGTGGCGGCGTAGGCCACCTGGCCCACCTGGCCATCGAACGCGGCCACCGACGCGGTGTTGACGATCAGGCCGCGCTCGTTGTCCTCGCCGGGCTCGTTCTCGGCCATCACCGCCGCCGCCAGACGCGCCACATTGAAGGTGCCGATCAGATTGATTTGCACCACCATGTTGAACACCCCCAGGTCGTGGGGCTTGTTCTCGCGGCCCACGGTCTTCATCGCCGAGCCCACGCCGGCGCAGTTCACGCACACGTGGATGGCGCCGAACTTCTCCTTGGTGGTGTCGATGGCGGCCTGCACGGACGCTTCATCGGTGACGTCGGTCTGCACGAAGGCGGCGTTCTCGCCCAGTTCGGCGGCCACTTCCGGGCCCTTCTTCTCATCACGGTCGAGGATCATCACCTTGCCGCCCTTGGCGATGATCGCTTCGGCGGTGGCCTGGCCGAGGCCCGAGGCCCCACCGGTAATCACGGCGACTTTACCTTGGATGTTCATACTGTCTCCTTGTGTAAAACTTAAGTATAACCACGCCAACCCCGCGGCTTCATTGTTGCTTCCGCTCAGGGAGAGACGCATTCTTGTTAATGAAGAGCGAGAGGGAAGCCCCTATGAGCCAGCCAGAGAAGCAATCACGGCATGCCGGCCTGGCCCGGCGCCTGGCCGACACCCGCGCATTCAGCGAGGCCCTGTGCGAGCCGCTCACCGCCGAGGATATGGGCCTGCAGGCCTGCCCGGAAGTGAGCCCGCCGCGCTGGCATTTGGCGCATACCACCTGGTTCTTCGAAACCTTTATCCTCAAACCTTTCGCGCCCGGCTACAAACCCTCCGATGACCGCTTTGAGTATTTATTCAACAGTTACTATAACGGCGTCGGCGAGCAGTACCCGCGCCCCCAGCGGCATCTGTTGTCGCGGCCGGGCAATGAGGCGGTGCGCGCCTGGCGGGCCAGCGTGGACGAGGCCATGCAAGCGCTGCTCACCGGCCCGGACGTGGCCGGCGAGGTGGCGGACCTGGTGGCGCTGGGCATCGAACACGAGCAACAGCACCAGGAGCTGCTGGTCACCGACCTTAAATTCAGCTTCTCGCACAATCCGCTGGCGCCGGTGTACCGGCCCCGCCAGGACAGCGACGCCCAGGCACCGCCGCTGCGCTGGCACGAGTACCCGGGCGGCCTCACCGAGGTCGGCGCCGACCCCGCCGAGGGCTTCTGCTTCGACAATGAAACACCGCGCCACCGCCAGTGGCTGGAGCCGTTCGCTCTGGCCAGCCGGCCGGCCACCTGCGGCGAATACCTGGCGTTTATCGAGGACGGCGGCTACCAACGCCCGGAGCTGTGGCTGTCCGACGGCTGGGCCTGGCTCAAGGAACAGGGCGCGCAAGCCCCGCTCTACTGGGACCTGGACGGCGACACGCCGGCCCATTACACCCTGGCCGGCCGGCGTCCGATCAATCCGCAGGAACCCGTGGCCCATCTGAATTACTACGAAGCCGACGCCTTCGCCCGCTGGAGCGGCCAACGCCTGCCCACGGAAGCGGAATGGGAACACGCCGCCGCCCGGCTGTCGGCGGCCACCGCAACGCACGCCGGTTTCGTCGACAGCCGGCGCTTCCACCCCGGGGTGGCCGGCGCCGACAGCCAGGGCCCGGCGCAGATGTTCGGCGATGTCTGGGAATGGACCGCCAGCGCCTACCTGCCCTACCCCGGCTTCACGGCCGCCGCCGGTGCCGTGGGCGAGTACAACGGCAAGTTCATGTGCAACCAGATGGTGCTGCGTGGCGGCTCCTGCGCCAGCGCCCCGGGGCATCTGCGCGCCACCTACCGCAACTTTTTCTACCCTCATCTGCGCTGGCAGTTCAGCGGCGTACGTCTGGCACACAGCATGGAGGCAAGCCGTGCCCCGTCCCCAACAGTTATCGCCTAACCTGACCTTCCTGGACCTGCGCCCGCCGGTGACGGACACGGCCCGGGAAGTGGCCGCGTCGCTGTCGGCGGCGCGCCCCACCCTGGACCCGAAGTACTTTTACGACGAACGCGGCTCATCGCTGTTCGACGCCATCACCCGCACGCCGGAGTATTACCCCACCCGCACCGAGGCGGCGCTGCTGCGCGAGCACGCCGCCGGCATGGCCGCGCAACTGGGCGACGATCTCGTGATCGCCGAGCCCGGCGCCGGTGGCTGCGAGAAGGTGCGCATTCTGCTCGACCAGTGGCGCCCCTACGGCTACATGCCCCTGGAGATTTCCCGGGAGTGCCTGCTCGACGCCAGCCGCGCGCTGGCCGGTGAATACCCCTCGGTACGCTTCGACGCGGTGTGCGCGGACTACTCCCAGGCGCTGGATTTCCCGGCCGACCTGCCCGGCTACCCCACGGACGTGCCCCGGTTGGTGTTTTTCCCCGGCTCCACCATCGGCAACTTCGAGCCCGGCGCCCGCGCCGACTTCCTGGCCGGCCTGCGCCGCCTGGCCGGCGACGACGGCTACCTGCTGATCGGCGCCGACCTGCAAAAAGACCCGGCCCGGCTCAACGCCGCCTACAACGACAGCGCCGGCCACACCGCCGCCTTCAACCTCAACGCCCTGGAACATCTCAACGCCCGGCTTGAATGCGGCTTCGACGTCTCCGCCTTCGAGCACCGGGCGTTCTACAATGAAACGCTGGGGCGCGTGGAAATGCATCTGGAATGCAAAAAAGCGCAATCGATACGGATTAACGGCCACACCATAGAATTGGCGCCCGGCAGTCGCATTCACACCGAAAACTCCTATAAATTCACGGTGGAGACCTTCACCCGGGAACTGAGCGACGCCGGCTTCGCGCCGCTGTCCAGCTGGGTGGACGACGAAGGCCTGTTTAGCATTCACTTGGCCAAGGCGGCCTGACGGCCACCGATACAGGCTTCAGGATGCGCCTGTATCCTGTATCCTGCATCCTGTACCGCGTTGGCCGCTGGCCAGCGCTCTGGGGAAGGAAAAACACCAATGCTGGAATTGATCAGCGCCGCCCGGCGCCGCAAGCGCACACCCACCTATTCGTTGTTCGATGTGGTGTCCATGGAATTCCGGGTGGGTTTGCTGGACATCGATCTCAACATGCACCTGAACAACGGTAAGTACACCAAGATCATGGACCGCTGCCGGCTGGAGCACGCGGTGGTTACCGGCCTGCTCAACCGCATGATCGAAGCCCGCGCCAGTGCCGTGGTGGCCAACAGCGAAATCGCCTATGTCCGCGAGCTGCGCCCCTACCAGCGCTTCATGGTGCACACCCGCATCCTCGGCTGGGACGACAAGTACACCTATTACGATCAGCGCTTCGACTCCCAACGCAAGCTGCACACCCACGCGCTGCTGCGCCTGGCGCACATGTACGGCGGCAAAACCATCAGCCCCCAGGCGTTTCAGGAGATGACCGGCCTGAACAAGGTATCGCCGCCGCTGCCCGCCTATGTCCAGGACTGGAAAACCCTGCTGCAAAGCAAAAAGCGGCTCACCGAAACCGACCCGGAGCCGGTCCGCGATATTCCCTGAGCCGCGGCGCTTACGTTACAATCCCGGCATGTCCAAACCCCGCATCGGCACCCCCTGCATCGGCGTTTGTTCCACCGTCTTCGGCGACACCGTTTGTCGCGGCTGCCGCCGCTTCAGCCACGAAGTGGTGGACTGGAACGCCTACTCCGACGAGCAGAAACGTATCGTCTGGGAGCGTCTCGACGAGCTTCTCGGCCTAGTGGTGAGCAACTACTTCGAAGTGGTCGACGCCGACGCGCTCGCCGGCCAGCTCGACTATCAGAACCTGCGCTACCAGACCCAGCTCTCCCCCACCGGCTGGGTGCCGGAGCTGCTCAAGGCCGCCGGCCGCCAGCGCATCGACTACCGGGTATTCGGCCTGGAGCCGCTGCCCGCCGCCGAGGGTCTGGCGCCGCGCGATCTCTACGACCTGATCAGCAAGGAGTGCCACGCTCTCAATCAGGCCCATTACGACCGTTCCTTCGCGCGCCCGGTGGGCAGCACCGGCGAGCTGGTGATGCAGGCCGCCCGCGAAAAAGGTCTGTTCTAGGACGCGCAGCGTTCGCAGCGACCGTGCATTTCCAGCGGCTGGGCACCGACACGGAAGCCTTCGTTTTTCAGGCTGCGCTGCAACTGCCGCCGCAGCGGGCTGTCCATGGGCGCTTCCCGCACCGCGCCGCACCGGTCGCACACCAGAAACAGGGTGCCGGCCTCATGGCCGTGGTCGCAGGCGAGGTGGCCGCAGGCCATGTAACGGTTGGTGGACGCCAGCCGGTGGGCCAGCCCCGCCGCCACCAGGAAATCCAGCGCCCGGTAAATGGTGGGCGGCTTGGCGCCGGGCTGATGACGGCGCTGCAACGCGTCCAGCAAATCGTAGGCACTGGCCGGGTCGTCCTGCTCCAGCAACAGCGCCATCACCTGACGGCGCTGGGGGGTCAGTTTCAGGCCCTGTTCCAGACAACGGCGTTCAGCGATTTCCAGTTTGGCTTGCGAACCTGGCGCCATGGGGTCTCCCTGCTGCCGCGGCCGACTCTGGCCGCGGCTCCATTATCCCGGTATCAGGACGCTTCCTCCAGGCCCCAGTCCGGGAACGGGTCCGGCAGGGTGCGCCAGTATTCCAGCCCGGCGCGGGTCTCGTCCTCGCTGAGCAGGCAGGCGTCCAGCGCCCGCCGGGTGTGCGCCGGGTCCATGCCCTGGCCGATGAACACCAGCTCCTGGCGCATGTCGCCGAACGGCTCGTGCCATTTTTCGCGAATGAAGGCGCGGGTCTCGGCGTCGTCCGGCCAGTTGTGCTCGGGCACCGCCTTCCAGAAAAAGCCGGCCACGCCATGGTGGGCGATGCCGCCCGCCTGGCTCCAGGTGCCCGCCAGACGGGGCCGGGTGGCCAGCCAGAAATAGCCCTTGGAGCGCAGCAGCTTGCCGTTGTCCCAGTCGCGGTTCAGAAAGGCGTGGAAGCGGGCCGGGTGAAACGGCCGGCGTGCGCTGTAAGTGAAGCTGCTGATGCCGTACTCCTCGGTTTCCGGCACATGCTCACCGCGCATTTCCTTGAGCCAGCCCGGCGCCAGGCTGGCGCGCTCGAAATCAAAGCGCCGGGTATTGAGCACCTGGTCCAGCGGCACCCGGCCCTGGCTAATGGGCACGATCACCGCGTCCGGATTCAGCGCGTGCAGCATGCCGATCACATCCTGGCGCTGGATGTCGTCGAGCAGATCCATCTTGCTGACCAGCAGCACGTCGCAGAACTCAACCTGGTCCACCAGCAGGTCCGCCACGTTGCGCTCGTCATCCTCGCCGAGGTGCTCGCCCTTCTCGCGCAGGTCCGCCGCTTCGCGCAGATCGCGGGGAAAGTTGACCCCGTCCACCACGGTCACCAGGGTATCGAGGCGCGCCACCGACGACAGGCTCTCGCCGCTTTCGTCCTCGAAGGTGAAGGTCTCCGCCACCGGCAACGGCTCGGAAATGCCGGTGGACTCGATCACCAGATAATCGAAACGCCCTTCTCCGGCGAGCCGCTTCACCTCTTCCAGCAGATCCTCGCGCAGCGTGCAGCAAATGCAGCCGTTGCTCATCTCCACCAGCTTTTCCTCGGCGCGGTTCAGGCTCACCTGCTGGTTGACCAGGCTGGCGTCGATGTTGATCTCGCTCATGTCGTTGACGATCACCGCCACCCGGCGGCCGTCGCGATTATTGAGTATGTGGTTGAGCACCGTGGTCTTGCCGGCGCCCAGAAACCCGGACAGCACCGTGACCGGCAGACGCTTGTCCACTGCGGTGTCCTGCATGATGGTTCTCCCTGATGGCAACTCGTGAATGGCTCATGCGTGAATTCGTAATGTTATATTATAACATAACGGATATGGCAAGCCGCATTAGCGGGATGCACCGTCCGCGCCGGCAAGGCACTATGGGTGTTTGTTTGCGATCAGCGAGACGACGTTCGATGAGCTTTCAAGGTATGACCATCGTGCTCACCGGTGCCTCCAGCGGCATCGGCGAGGAAGCGGCCAAACAGCTGGCCGCGCGCGGCGCCCGGCTGTGCCTGGTGGCGCGCCGGGAACAGGAACTGGAACGGGTCCAGGACGACATCCACCGCAAAGGCGGCCGGGCCTGGATCTACCCCACCGACCTGACCAACGCGGACAGCATCACCACCAGCCTGGACGCCATCCTGCATGAACACCCGCGGGTGGACGCCCTGGTCAACAACGCCGCCCACTCCATCCGCCGCCCCATCCTCGAGGCGCTGGACCGCATCCACGATTACGAGCGCACCATGCAGCTCAACTACATCGGCGCGGTGCGCATGACCATGGGGCTGATACCGCGCTTCCTGGAGCAAGGCCGCGGCCAGGTGGTGAACGCCTCCACCCTGTCCGCCCAGGTGCCGATCCCGCTGTTCTCCGCCTACCTGGCCAGCAAGGCGGCACTGGACTCCTACTCCCGCTCGCTCAACGCGGAGCTCGGCCACAAGGGCATCCAGGCCACCATGGTCTACTTCCCCATGGTGCGCACGCCGATGTCCAACCGCACGGAAATCTACAAGCACATGCGCATGATGAGCGTGGAAGACGCCGCCGGCTGGATCATCAAGGCCCTGCGCGACCGCCCCGCCCGCGTCGGCAAACCCCTGGGCACCCTCGGCAGCCTGGTGCTCGCCGCCGCGCCCGGCCCGGCGGTGAGACTCACCCAGCCGTTCTTCCGTCGCATGGACAAGAACCTGAAGGCCAAACTCAAGAAGAAATAACGGAAGCCTGTGAGAGCCGGCTCTTGTGGGAGCGGGCCCAGCCCGCGAAAGGGTGGCTCAGCCACCCGGCAGGATCCCAGAGACCCATTAATTACCGATAAAGCCGCCGATCACGCCCAACGCGATCCATCGCCTCATCGGTTTCCTTCCGCATCCGCAGCAACTTACGCCCCTGCGCCAGCGCCCGCTCGCGAGCCTGGCCGGTCATCTCATAGGCGTGCTTATAACTGCCGGGCGGACGATGGCACTCGAGCTGCGTCTTGGCACGCTCGTAGTCGTCACAGATTGAGGCATACTTGGCGATGCGCGCGTCCAGCGCGCTGTCGGCGGATGCCACAGCGGACACCGTGGCGCAGGAAAAAACGGCCAGAGCCGTGAGGATGAACACCTTCCTTGCTGGTGCTTGCATGTCTCCCTCCTTGGAAACCGGGCGTGAGCCGCCCTTCATATTGTCGGATGGTGCGCCAGGAGGGACTTGAACCCCCACACCTTGCGGCATCAGGACCTAAACCTGACGTGTCTACCAATTCCACCACTGGCGCAAGCGGCGGCATTATAGCAGCGGTAGGCCGGGTTAGCGAAGCGTAACCCGACAGGGTCTGTCCGATTTCCAGCGGACGCGCGGATGATCACCGCTTCCGTCGGGTTACGGCCGCTGGCCTAACCCGACCTACTGTTCCAGCCGGTCCAGCCGGTTGTTGACCTGGATGCGGTACTGATCGAACGCCTTGATGGCGGCGTCGATGTCGTTGAGACGCTGGTTGAGTTGCTCGGAGCTGCCCGCACTGCTTTTCAGTTGCGCGATGGCGGCCTTCTGGGCCTGATTTTGCTGCTCGAGCTGCTTGACGGTATCCACCACCACATCCACCTGGGTTTCCAGCTGGTTGATCTGGGTGCGCCACTGCGAGCTGCTTTCGTTAACCGCTTTGACGGCGCTGTCGATCTGCGTTTTCAGGTCGGCGATCTGGCTCTGGGTATTCTTGATGCTCTGATCGTAACCGCCCACGGTTTTCTTCAGGCTGGCCAGGGCGCTGTCGTTGCTCTTGAGAGCGTCACGCAGGCTTTGCACCGTTTTCTGATTTTCCTGGATCCACTCTTTGTTGCGCTTGTTGCTGACGTCCCAGAGTTTGCGGATCTCATCCTCGTTTTTATCGATGGCTTTGTTCTGGTTGTCCAGGGTTTCGCGCAGTTTGCCGCCGGTCTGGTCCAGGGACTCGTCGGTGGCGGCCAGGCGCGCCTGCAGGTTTTCCAGCTGCTCGGAGGACATGCCCATGCGGGTCTCCATCTGGCCCTGCAGCTGGGTGATTTCCCGGTAGAAGTAAGCACACGCTACCGCCAGCGCCGCCGCTAACAGCAAGGTCAGAAAGATCCAGCCGCCGTTGCCGCCGCCGCTGCGCGGGGGCGCCTGGCGCGACGGCGGGGTGCGACCACCGCCCTTGCCCCGGTCACCGCCATTCCCGCCCTGGGGCGGCGGGGCGCTGGCTTTCCGCCGGCGCGGCTCGTCCACGGGTACGTCGTCGATATCACCCAGTTTGACGTCTCGCTCTCGAGTCATGGGGAAATCCTGTCCTGTCCGATGTGGGAAAACACCTATCTTACCCGCCCGCCGTCATCGGCGCACAGGGATGTGCCTTGGTGTGCGGGGCAGAAGGGAAGTTCCGGTAGAGGGTACAATACGGGCGGGCTATTGAAGGTTTTCATCCGGAACCGTCGGGCGCTTCCCAGCGCCCTTTCCGGTGTCGAGCGCGGTTCGCACTCAAGGCGCGGGCTCGCTGGCGTAGCAGCGCTACGCCAAGAGACCGCAACGCGGAGTGCGGGCCGCGCTCGGCGCCCCGAAGGGCGGCCGCCAGAGGCGGCCGCGGAAAGGGCGATGGGGAGCGTTCGCCGGTTGCCGTTACGCGAAGTTCTTGGCCGCGAAGTCCCAGTTGATCAGGTTCCAGATGGATTCCAGATACTTGGGACGGGCATTGCGGTAGTCGATGTAGTAAGCGTGTTCCCACACGTCCACGGTGAACAGCGGGGTCTGGCCGTTGCCGTGGGCAATCGGGGTGTCCGCGTCGTCGGTGTTGACGATGTCCACGCCGCCGTCGGAGGTTTTCACCAGCCAGGTCCAGCCGGAGCCGAAGTTGCCGGCCGCCTTGGCGTTGAACTCTTCCTTGAACTTATCGAAAGAGCCGAACTTCTTGGTGATCGCTTCACCCAGTGCACCGGACGGCTCGCCGCCGCCGTTGGGGCTCAGGCTGTTCCAGTAGAAGGTGTGGTTCCAGACCTGCGCGGCCTGGTTGAACAAGCCACCCTTGGCGCCCTGAATGATCTCTTCCAGGGATTTGCCTTCGTCGTCGGTGCCTTTGATCAGATCGTTGAGCTTGGTGACGTATGCGTTGTGGTGCTTACCGTGATGATACTCAAGCGTCTCTTTGGAAATGTGCGGTTCAAGAGCGTCTTTCTCGTAAGGAAGCGGCGGAAGTTCAAAAGCCATAGTCAATTCCCCTGACTGTTGTCGAATTGCTATTCGGACGAAAAAATTACCGAAGCATCATAACAAGCAGCCTTTCGGTGAACCACCGAGCAAACGGTTTTTGCCGTTTCCGACCGCTTGTTGAGAATGATTACTTTTTCGGAAAAGTCCGAGTCCGTTGCACTTTCCCACTTGGGGACGAGTGCGGTTATCTCAAGTACAATAGCGCCGTTTTTTTACAA
This sequence comes from Alcanivorax sp., assembly GCA_017794945.1. Taxonomy (GTDB): domain Bacteria; phylum Pseudomonadota; class Gammaproteobacteria; order Pseudomonadales; family Alcanivoracaceae; genus Alloalcanivorax. The sequence goes on along the minus strand of CP051239.1, from coordinate 2,521,001 downwards.
CTGTGGGAGCGGAGCCCGCGTAGGTCGGCTTGAGCAACGCGAAAGCCGACGAAGGCGTTTCGGCTCCCCGCCGCTTGATGTCGGGTTACGCTTCGCTAACCCGACCTACGTTATTAATCAGGAGCATTGAGCATGTCCGAAGATCAGGTCGTCATCCTTAACGGCGCGCGTACCGCCATGGGCGGTTTCCAGGGGGCCCTGGCGCCGCTGAGCGCGCCGGAGCTGGGCGCGGCCAGCATTCGCGAAGCGGTGGCCCGCGCCGGCCTGAAGGCGGAGGACGTCGAGGACGTGGTGATGGGCTGCGTGCTGCCCGCCGGCCTCAAGCAGGGCCCGGCCCGCCAGGCCATGCGTTTGGCCGGCCTGCCGGACGGCACCGGCGCCACCACCATCAACAAGCTGTGCGGCTCGGGTATGCGCGCCACCATGTTCTGCCACGATATGATCAAGGCCGGCAGCCACGACATCGTGGTCAGCGGCGGCATGGAGTCGATGAGCAACGCGCCCTACATTCTCGACAAGGCGCGCGGCGGCTACCGCATGGGCCACGGCCAGGTGGCCGACCACATGTTCCTGGACGGCCTGGAAGACGCGGAAACCGGCCGCCTGATGGGCGCCTTCGCCCAGGACGTGGCGGACCAGCGCGGCATCAGCCGCGAGCAGATGGACAATTTCGCCATCGAGTCCCTCAAGCGCGCCCAGGCCGCCATCGACAACGGTTGGTTCGCCGACGAGATCGTGCCGGTGACGGTGAAAACCCGTAAAGGCGAGACCGTGGTGGACACCGACGAACAGCCCGGCAACGCCAACATCGACAAGATTCCCGGCCTCAAGCCGGCGTTCAAGAAGGACGGCACGGTCACCGCCGCCAACGCCAGCTCGATCTCCGACGGCGCCTCCGCGCTGGTGCTGACCCGCGAAAGCGTGGCGCAGCAGCGCGGCCTGCGGCCGCTGGCGCGGATGCTCGGCCACGCCACCAACAGCCGCCACCCCAGCGAGTTCACCGTGGCGCCCATCGGCGCCACCGAGAAGCTGCTGAACAAAGTGGGCTGGAGCGTGGACGACGTGGATCTGTTCGAGATCAACGAAGCCTTCGCCATGGTGGCGATGATGCCGATGCTGGACCTGGGCATCCCCCACGAGAAGCTCAACATCCACGGCGGCGCCTGCGCCCTGGGGCACCCGATCGGTTCCACCGGCTCGCGCATCATCCTGACGCTGATCCACGCGCTCAAGCGCACCGGCGGCAAGCGCGGCGTGGCCAGCCTGTGCATCGGCGGCGGCGAAGCCACCGCCGTGGCGGTGGAGCTGATCTGACCGCCGGTAATATCCGGTTGCACATCAAGGCGGCTGACCAATACGCAAATAGCCTTTAGGCGCCTAGAATTGACCGCTCAGTCACGTTCTGGGGAGTCCTATGCCCGCCCTGCCCGTCATCACCGCCGTCGGCGGCATTAATGCCGCCGGCCGCACCTCCATGCACCACGGCTTCCACCGCCTGGTGTTCGATGCTCTGGATGACGCCGGCCGACGGCGAACCCTGGATGCCCTGGGCGCCCTTAACGGTGTGCACAGCGAAACCGCCCTGCTCAACGGCACGCTGATCCGCGGCCTGCCGGAGAGCCAGCGCCTGAACATGGCGGTGAACGGTCACAGCGACAGCCCGCTGACGCTGGAAATGCGCAATATGGACCTGCCCGACCCGCTGCCCACCGGCTGGCGGGTGGAGCCGATCAACCGCCAGCGCAGCCGCGTCACCCTGCCCGCCGGCGCCGACCTGCGCGTACCCACCGACGTCACCCGCCGGGTAAGCGCCGCCGGCCAGCTGCCGGACGGCTTCGATCCGGGCGCCCTGTACGCCTCGCGCAACCACCCGCGCGCCCTGCAGATGGCGGTCTATGGCGTCAGCGACGCCTTCGGCATGCTGGGCATTCCCTGGGACAGCCTGCGCGGCCGGCTGGCCCCGGACGAGGTGGCGGTGTATGCCTCCAACGCCATGGCCCAGCTCGACGACAACGGCCTGGGCGGCATGATGCGCGCCCCGGCCCTGGGCCACCGCACCACCTCCAAGCAGTGCCCGCTGGGCCTGGGCGAGATGACCGCCGACTTTATCAACGCCTACGTGCTGCGCAGCGCCGGCTCCACCGGCGGCATGCTGGGTGCTTGCGCCACCTTCCTGTACAACCTGGAGCGCGGCGTGCATGCCATTCGCCAGGGCCGTGCGCGACTGGTGGTGGTGGGCACCAGCGAAGCGCCACTGGTGCCGGAAGTGATGGAGGGCTACCGCGCCATGGGCGCGCTCGCCGAGGACGAGGCCCTGGCCGCCCTGGACGGCGCCCCAGGCGCCGACCTGCGTCGCGCCTGCCGGCCGTTCGGCGATAACTGCGGCTTCACCATGGCGGAATCCGCCCAGTTCGCGGTGCTGATGGACGACACCCTGGCTCTGGAACTGGGCGCGGACATTCTCGGCGCGGTACCGGATGTCTTCGTGCACGCCGACGGCGCCAAGAAGTCAATCTCGTCCCCCGGCATCGGCAACTATCTGACCCTGGCGCGCAGCGCCAATCTGGTCCGCCAGCTGCTCGGCGAGGACGCCTTGCGCCGGCGCAGCTATGTGCACGCCCACGGCACCGGCACGCCGCAGAACCGGGTCACCGAATCCCATGTGCTCAACCAGGTGGCCGAGGCCTTCGGCATCCGCGACTGGCCGGTGGCGGCGATCAAGGCCTATGTGGGGCACTCCCTGGGCAGCGCCGGCGGCGACCAGTTGGCGGCGGCCCTGGGCACCTTCGCCGACGGCGTGCTGCCCGGCATCGCCACGGTGGAGCGCTTCGCCGACGACCTGCACGCGGACCGGCTGTCCCTGCAACAGGCCCACCGCGAGCTGCGCCCGGACGCCGCCCTGCTCAACTCCAAGGGCTTCGGCGGTAACAACGCCACCGCCGTGGTGCTCTCCCCCAACGCCACCAACGACCTGCTGGCACGCCGCCACGGCACCGCCGCGCTGGACGGCTGGCGCGACAAGCTCGGCGCCACCCGTGAAGCCGCCGGCGAGTACGACCGCCGCGCCCTGGCCGGCCAGGCGCTGCCGGAATACCACTTCAACGACGGCGTGCTGCATGGCGACGATGTGGCGATCAGCGATCGGGAAATTCGTCTGCCCGGTTGGGCGCAGCCTCTGACCTTCAAGCACGACAGCGGCTTTGACGAGTATCGGTAGGTCGGGTTAGGCCGCAGGCCGTAACCCGACACGGTCGGTTCGACAGGGTCTGTGCGACGGCGTAAGCAGTTTGTCGGATTACGGCCTGCGGCCTAATACGACCTACGCTCTGTTATGCTGCGGAGTAATCTCGCATTAGGTGCCGACCATTGTCTTCCCGCAAACGCCCTTTTCGTCTTCTGATTCTGGTGCTGGCTTCCGCCTGGCTGCTCACCGGTCTCTACCATGTGTTCAAGCCGCTGCCCGAGGGCGTCGGCGAGGCCTGGCCGACCCGGCCGGCGGAGGACGTGGCGGTGTTGATCGACGACACCTGGGTCGACCAGACGGCGGCGGAGAACCGGGGCCAACCCCGGCGCCACTTCGATCAGGCGATCTTCGATGAGTTCTTCCGGCTGATTGGCCAGGCCGAGAAACGGGTGGTGGTGGACATGTTCCTCTACAACGACATGGCCGGCGCCACCACCGACACCCTGCGCCCGCTCAGCGAGCAACTCACCCAGGCGCTGATCGAGCGCAAGAAAGCGCGCCCGGAGTTGCGCGCCATACTGATCACCGACCGCTTCAATACACTCTACGGTGGCGTCCACGCGCCCCATCTGGCGCGGCTGGAAGCGGCCGGGGTGCGGGTGGTGTTCACTGATTTACCGCGCCTGCGCGATTCCAACCCGAGCTGGTCGGCGCTGTGGCGGCTGTGCTGCCAATGGGCCGGCAACAGCACCGAGGGCGGCTGGCTGCCCAACCCCACTGGCGACGGCAAGGTCACGCTGCGCACCTACCTGACGTTGATCAATTTCAAAGCCAACCACCGGAAAACCCTGGTGGTGGACGAAGGCGACACCTGGACCGGCCTGGTGACCTCCGCCAACGCCCATGACGCCAGCAGCGCCCATTCCAACATCGCGGTGCGTTTCAGCGGCCCGGCGGCGCTGGATCTGCTGCAATCGGAACGGGCGGCGGCGGCGTTCTCGGGGGCGGACGGACTGGACGACTGGCCCCTGGCCCGCGCCGGCGCGGCGAAGCCGGACGGCGACGGCGCCACGGTGGCGGTGCTCAGCGAAGCGGCCATCCGCGACGCCCTATTGAAAGCGGTCAACGAAGCGGACGCTGGCGAGCGTCTGGACGTGGGCGTGTTCTATCTGTCTCACCGGCCGCTGATCGAGGCGCTGGCCGCCGCCCGCGAGCGCGGCGTGCGGGTGCGCCTGCTGCTGGATCCCAACAAAGACGCCTTCGGCCGTAAAAAGAATGGCATGCCCAACCGGCAGGTGGCCTGGGAACTGCACGACGCCGGGGTCGACATACGCTGGTGCGCCACCCACGGCGAGCAGTGCCACACCAAGATGCTGCTGCGCTACGGCGACGACGACGCGGCGCGGCCGGCGGTGCTGATCGCCGGCTCCGCCAACTTCACCCGCCGCAACCTGGACAACCTCAACCTGGAAACCAGCGTCCGGCTCACCGCCGCCGCCGATCACCCGGCCCTGGCCACCGCCCGCGACGCCTTCCAGCGCCGCTGGAGCAACCCGGACGGCAAGCTGTTCAGCGAGCCCTACGAAGCGTACGCGGACGACTCCAAACTGCGCTACGCGCTCTACCGGTTCATGGAGTTCACCGGCTGGTCGACCTTCTAACGAAGCCACCTTGTGGGCGCGGGCCTTTGTGGGAGCGGGCCTGGCCCGCTCGCACAGCGGCCTTCGTCGCTCATCATGCGTCGGATGTGCAGGTCCAGTTGCCGGTACTCGGGGTGCTCGAGCATGGCTTCGCGGTCGCCGCCCAGCGACGCCTTGAAGCCCGGGCGGATGGTTTCCCGCAACCGCCCCGGGTGACTGGACAGGAAGAACACCACGTCGCCCAGGTAGAGCGCCTCCTCAATATCGTGGGACACCAGCAACACCGTTGTGCGCTCTTTACGCACGATCTCCAGCAGTAACGACTGCATCTGCCAGCGGGTCTCCGGGTCAAGGGCCCCGAACGGCTCATCCATCAGCAGCAAGGCCGGGTGGTTGGCCAGGGTGCGGGCGATGGCCACCCGCTGGCGCATGCCGCCGGACAACTCATGCGGGTAGGCATCGGCCACGTCGCCCAGGCGTACCGCGTCGATGAAGTAGTCCACCGCCCCTTCCCGCAAGCTGCTGCTGTCGCCGGTGATGCGCAGCCCGTAGGCCACGTTCTGGCGCACCGTCAGCCAGGGGAAGGACGTGTAGCTCTGGAACACCATGCCCCGGTCGCGGCCGGGTCCGGTGATTGCCTGGCCGTTGAGGGCCAGCGCGCCGGTGGTGGGCTCTTCCAGGCCCGCCACCATGCGCAGCAGCGTGGATTTACCGCAACCGGAGGGGCCCAACAGCACCCCCACCTGGCCCGGTGCGAGTTGCAGGGAGACATCCTCCAGGGCGGTGCGCGCGTGGCGCGTCCCAGCCCGGAAGGTCTTGCCCACTCGGCTCAGTGTCAGCCCATGTTGATTCGGCGACATGTCGGCTCCTCCCGTTTATTCGGCCAGCACGGCTTCCAGCGGCGCGGTGTTCACACCGGCGTCGATGGGATGACGCTCGTCGACCAGGCCGAACTTGAGCCACCAGTCGGTGGTGGTTTCCCAGTGCTGCGCCATCTGGCCGTTCTGCGGGCCCAGGGGCAGCTCGCCGGGGATCACGCCCATGAATTTGCCGGCCTGCTCGGCGTCGAACACCCAGATACCGCCCTTGAGAATCTCACCGTCCTTGCCGATCACTTTTTCCACGTCGGCGACCGGGAAATTCAAACCCTTGGCGATGATCTTGTTGCCCTCTTCCGGGTTTTCTTTCCAGAACGCCACCGCCTTGAAGTAAGCCTCCAGGGTTTTGGCGGCCAGCTCGGGCTTGTCGTTCAGGAAGGCGTCGCTCATGTACATGCCGTCGCCGAGCAGCGCGGTTTCAATCCAGTCGCCCTCGGCGGAGGACGCGGCCACGGTGGCGCCCGGCAGGGCATCCAGCGCTTGCGAACCGAACGGTTCCCAGAATTCGGCGGCTTTCACGTTGCCGCCCACCAGCGCGCCCACGGCGTCGTCCATGATCAGGTTGGTGAACTGTACGTCCTTGATGCTGACGCCGTTCTGTTCCAGCCAGATGCCCATGAAAATCTGGGTAAGACCGCCCTCCAGCACCGCCACGGATTCGCCTTTCAGATCCTCGGCGCTGTCCACCCCCGGCGCCAGCACGATCTTGTCGGTGCCGTAGGAAGGGTTGGTGTAGGTAACCAGCTTCACCGGCACCTCCTTGTCGGCGGCGATCGGGCCGTACTCGGCGGTGCTGGAGGTCACGTCCAGGGCGCCGGCGGACATCAGCGAGAAGCTCTCGTAGGGGTCCTCGATAATGGTGATCTCCAGATCCAGGTCCGGCACCAGGTTTTTCTCCTGGGCGATGAACCAGAACCCGTAGCCGGGCCAGGAGAACAGCGACACCCGCACGGTGTCGGCGGCGTTGGCGGCCGAGGCCAGGCTCAGGCCCGCCGCCAGCATCAGGGTTTTAAACATACGCATGGTCATGACTCCTCGGGGAACGTAATTCACTGGTGGCCGCCGCGCAGATACGGAAACCACCAGCGGTGCAGAACTCGGAACAGGGCGTCCAGGGCCAGGCCCAGCAGCCCGATGGTGACGATGCCGGCCATGATGTCGTCGACGTGCACGAAGCGCTTGGCGCGCATCATCATGGCGCCGATGCCGTCGGTGGCGGCGACGATCTCGGCGATCACCAGGTAGGTCCAGCTCACCGCCAGCATCTGCCGGCAGGTGTCCAGATAGCCCGGCAGCGAATGGCGGAACACCACCGTCCACAGCACCGCGCGGCGGCCGCCGCCCAGGGTTTTGGCGGTCTCCACGAACGCCGCCGGCACCTGCCGGGTGACGTCGGCGAGCATGATGGAAAGAAAGAACACCACGCCGATCAGCAGCAGCGCGATCTTCTGGCTGTCGCCGGTACCCAGCCACATCAGCAGCAGCGGAATGAACGCCGGCGCCGGCAAATAGCGGCAGGCGCCCAGGAACGGGTTAAGCACGCCGTCGACGCGGGCGAAGGCGCCCATCAGCAGCCCCAGCGGCAGCGCCACCGAGACCGCCAGCCCGAAACTCACCAGAATCCGGCGCACACTGGCCAGCACGTCGCCGAGGAAGGCTTTCTCGACGAACAGCTCGTGCAGGGAGGCCAGCACCCGCAGCGGCCCGGGAAACAGGCGGTCCGGCGCCAGGCCGGCGTTGGCGGCCAGGTACCAGCCGGCGAAAAACACCAGCCAGCCGGCGCTGCCCAGCAGCAGCCGTTGACGCCAGTTCAGGGTCTGCCCGAAATCCAGCCAGCGGCGGCGCGGCCGGGCGGCGGCGGGGGCGGCACTTCCGGCCTGCTCAGCGCGGGCGCCGGTGACGAGGCGGTCCTGCAGGGAAACGGTCATGGACAACTCCTCTTCGGTACTCGGCGAACGGTTCAAAACGCGGTCAGGAAGCTGAGCCCGTAGACCGGCACCGCCCGGCCTTCGCGCATCGCCTGGTGCGCCGGCACCTGGCCGTAGGTTTCGGCGTGAATGCCGGCCAGGCGGTGGCGGTGATAGCTGCGCAGCTGGTCGCTGAACGCCAGGGTGCGCTGGTACTCGTCGCCGTACAGTTCCCGGTGCAGGGCCGGCAGCTTGTACCAGGGCAAGGTGGGCTTCACGTGGTGCGCGTTGTGGTAGCAGAAGTTCAGCACCAGCAGGTTGAGCACCGGCCAGCGGCGCGACACCGGGTTGCTGTAGGTGTTGTCGTTCTCGTAATCGCGGTCGCCTTTGTGGGGCAGCGGCGCGTCCGGATTATTGAGTATGGCGATGATCTCGTAGTTGTGCTGAAAGGCATCGAAGAAGCGCAGCACGGTGAGCATCAGCGTATAGGCCAGCGCATACAGCAGCACCGCCTTCAGGCTCCACAGGGCCAGCAACGCCAGCGCGCCGAAACGCACCGCCAGCACCAACGCCGCCCGGGGCCGCTGGGATTTGTCCGCGTAACCGATGAACGGCGCCACCATCAAAACCGCGTGCATCATGTAGTCCACCGCCGGCACATAGGCCCATTCCAGCGCGAACACCAGCTTCTCGGTGCGCGGGTGCGCCTTGAGCCAGGCCCGGTAGTCGAACGCGATGGTGTCGGCGTTATCCACATGATGGCGCATGTGTTTGTAACGCAGATCCTCGTAGGTGCCATAGCAGCCACCGGTCAGCCAGTTGAGCACCCGCCCCAGACGGGTGTTGTGTTCCACCTTCTTGAACAGCGCGTTGTGGGCGCAGTCGTGTACCAGGTAGGCGGCGATCACCATGGCGTGGCCACAGGCCAACACGCCCAGGGCGGGGAGCAGCCAGCCCGGCTGGGCCATCAGCAGCCAGCCGCCCACATAGCCAAGCAGGATGTAGGCCAGGACCAGCAGATTGGGGACCAGCGCGTCGGGATGACGCAGGGTTTGCTGTATCGATTTCATCACCGTTCCCTCCTTTGTTCAGGCCACCTGATCACGGCCGGCGGCGGCGGCCCGCCAGCGGTGGAAATGGCGTTGTTGGCAATCGCCGATCCAGCGGTTGAGATCCCACAGATCGGCCACCGGGGCGTTGGTGAACGGCAAGGTGTGCAGATAGCCGTCGGGCCCGAATTCCGGTGTCAGGGTGGTTTGCGCCAGGCCGCGGCGGCGCTGCGCCTGCCAGACCGCTTCCCAGCAGCGCTGGTGGGACGCCAGCGCGGTGGCGTATTCCGGCGCGCCGGGGTGCGGCACCTGGGGGCCCTGGTCGTAGCCGACCCGGGCGTGGACGTGCAGGGTCTGTTCGGCGACCCGTTCGATGCAGTCCCATTCGCTGTCGGGCAGCCGTTCACAGACCACCGCCCAGTGGCTGAAGTCGCAGGTCACGGGCAGGGCCGGCACCCGGTCGAGCACCGCCACCGTGGTCCAGGGGTTGAAGAAGCTGCGCCCGCGATGGGTTTCGAAGCTGGCGGTGACACCCACCCGCTCGGCGATCTCGTGGGCCTCGGCGAAGAAGCGCACGCTGTCTTCCAGCGGCCAGGCGTCGCAGCCGCCCATCACATTGGCGAACTCGGCGCCCAGGGCGCGACCGTCACGCAGTTGGGTTTCGAAGTCTTCCAGGTGCTCGGCGACGCTGGCGTCGCGGCGCGGCACATAGCTGCCGGCGGTGCAGATTTCCTGAATCCAGCGCAGGCCATGCCCGTGCAGGGCCCCGGCCAGGTCGTCGCGGGCCGCGCCGGCTGGCGGCAGCGGCGCTTCCAGGCCGTCGAAGCCGGCGGCCACGGCCAGGGCGGCGGCCTGCTCCGGGGTGCCCGGGTGGCCCCACAGGGTTTTGAATCGCAATAACTGCATGGTGCTCCTCGTGGTTCCGATGAGTGGTTAAAAACCGTGCTTAACCTCTCAGGAGCAACAGCTATGCCAATCCTCTAAACCCCTATAAATACATGCAATTCTGCATATTTAAAGACGGAAACGCCCGGAATCGCGCCGACGGCCCGCCCCATTTCGGGGAGGCCGCACCAAAAAGAAGCGTGGCTCAGGCGGCGCGGCGGTGCCGCAACCAAAGACGCCCGGCCACGGCGCCGTTGATCAGCCAGGCCAGCGCCACCAGGGTGCCGGCGATGGGCCAGCGGCGGGCCTCCTCGAGCACCGGCGCGTCCGGCACGGTGAGCAGGAACAACAGGGTTTCCACAGCCGCCAGCAACAGTGGCGCCAACAGATCAGCGGGCCAGTGCAGCTGGATGCCGCCGGCGTTGAGCAGCGCGCGACCGCCGCTCAACGCCAGCCAGATAACGATAATACCGCCCGCCAGAACTGCCGCCACGGAGACTCCTTGAAGGTTGAATGGGTAGAACCCGAATGATGGGGCGACCGGCGCCGGGCTGCAAGCCATGGGCACCCGGCACGCGGCGCCGGCCGCTTCTTAAAAGAATGCTAAAGATTCGCCGCTGCCCCGGTTTCCTGAGGCATACTCCAGGCTCATGGATCGTTACCGTATGGAGGTAGTAATGAACAGCGATCAGTTGAAAGGCAATTGGAAACAACTCATGGGCGATGCCAAGAAACAATGGGGCAAGCTCACCGACGATGACCTGAAACAGGTCGAAGGCCACAAGGATAAGCTGGTCGGCAAGATTCAGGAGCGCTACGGCTCCACCCGCGAGGAAGCGGAGAAGCAAGCCGATGACTGGCTCGACAAGCAAGGCTGATAGTCCGGCCCGACGAGCCTGATTACCGAGCGGGCCGGCGTTAACAGCCGGCCCGTTTTCGTCAGTGGCTACAAAAGCGCGTACAACTCCCGCCATGGGATGGGTTTGCCGAACAAATAGCCCTGCCCTTCCCGGCACCCCAGTTGCCCCAGCACCTCCGCCTGCCGACCGGTCTCGATGCCTTCCGCGGTGATCGCGAAACCGAACGTTTCCGCCAGTTGAATCATCGCCTGCACCACGGCGTGGTCCTCACCGGATTCATGAATGGCATCGACGAAGCTTTTGTCCACCTTGAGCCGGGTGATGGGGAATTCCTTGAGCATGCTGAGGGAGGCATAGCCGGTGCCGAAATCGTCGAAGGCTAGCTGGCAGCCCAACGCCCGCAGGTCGTTGAGCGTCTTCTTGAGGCGGTTGTCGCTGTTAATGATGACCCGTTCGGTGATTTCGATCTCCAGCCATTCGCCGGGCAGACCGGTCTCCCGCAGGGTGTCGGCCACCATGCGCGCCAGCCCGCCCAATTTGAACTGGGCGGAGAACAGGTTCACCGCCATGCACAGCGGGCGGCCCTGACGGTACAGCAGCGCGCCCTTGGCGCAGGCCTGGCGGATCACCCAGTCGCCGAGAATTCGCGCCATCGGGCTGCCCTTGAGTAACGGCAGGAATTCCCCGGGCGCCAGCAGGCCGCGGCGCGGATGGTGCCAGCGCAGCAGCGCCTCGGCGCCGACGATCTTGCCATCCTTGAGCCGTACCTGGGGCTGGTAATACAGCTCGAACTGCTCACCGAGCACGGCGGTGCGCAGGTCCGCGCTCATGTCCTGGCGGGCCCGCAGCGCCTTGCGCAGCGCCGGCTGGTAGACGCGGCTGGCGCCGTAGCCGGCACGCTTGGCGTCGGCCAGCGCCAGATGGGCGTCGCTGAGCAAGGTCTTGGCACACCCCCGAGGCGCCGCCAAGGCAATGCCCACATGCCCGCTGATCGCCACCGGGCGGTCCTTGATCATGAAGGTTTCCAGCAAGGCGCCGTGGACCGCTTCCGCCAGCTGAATCAGCGCCCGGGCCTGGTCCTGGTCGGGCAGCATCACGGCGAATTCCTCGCCGGTGGTGCGTGACAGCGGGGCCCCCTCCGGCAACAGCCGGGTGAGACGCGCGGCGGTCAGCTGCAGCAGCCGGTCGCCGGCCTCCTGGCCCAGGGTATCGCTGACTTCCTGGAAGCCGTTCAGCTCCAGCAGCAGGCAGCCGGCGGGCCGCCCCTGATCGAGCACGGTCTGGGTCTGTTCGGTGAGCAGTTTCTGGTTGGCGAGGCCGGTGAGTTCGTCGTAGTGCGCCTCGTAGAACAGCTTGACCTGTTCCTCCTGCTGGTCGGACACGTCGCGGAACACACCCAGCATGCGGGCCGGCCGGTTGTCCTGGTCGAACACCAGCTGCGCCGAACAGCGCACCAGGGCGAGCCGCCCCAGGTCCCGGCGGTGGGCCCGGAAGGTCACTTCGAAATGGCCGCTGACCGCCGCCGCCAGGGCGCCGCGCAGAACCTGGCGCACGCCGTCACGGTCGTCCGGATGGACGAACTCCCAGAACTGACGGGTGCTGGCGGCGCCGCCCTCGGGGATGCCCACCATGCGGCTGATGTTTGGTGACGCCCAGAAGGTGTTCTCGCGCAGGTCGTGGTCCCAGATACCCAGGTCGTCGGAATCCAGCGCCGCCTGCAGCCGTTCCTCCACCACCGACGCAGGGCCGTTGGTCTGCGTCACAATGTTCTTGTTCGCGGTCGCGGCGTTCCCGCGCGAATCCTTCATGCGATCCCCAGACAGCCTTTAGTCTCGTATTCCGGCGGGCATTTCCCTTGACGCCCTTCCCCCATGCTGTCCCTGCATTCCCCGTTGTGCGCACTGAGTTGTATACCATCAGAATGAGACAGGTGGGGCAAGGGGACAGATATAAGAAACCGGGCCGCTCCGGCGTTAAACATTCACCAGCTCGCGGGATGAGCCGCCTCACGCCTATCTATCGACAACCGGAAGATTTTCTTGAGTCACCGACAACGAAAGGCGGCCTTTTGGGCCGCCTTTCGTTCACGGCGGACGCGGCTCAGTCGCGCCGCGGGCTTATGCGATAAGCCAGGGTATACAAAACCGGCACCACGATGAGGGTCAGTACCGTGGCAAACCCCAGACCGAACATGATTACCGCCGCCATGGATTTAAAAAAGGCGTCAAATAACAAAGGCACCATACCCAAAACCGTGGTCACAGCGGTCATGCAGACTGGACGCACCCTGGTTACGGAGGCATGGATCACAGCGTCCAGGGCATCCACGCCGGTTTGGAGCTCAAGTTTGATCTGCTCCACCAGCACGATTCCGTTTTTCACCAACATACCGGAAAGGCTTAGGAAACCCAGCAGCGCCATGAAACTGAAAGGCGCGTTGAATACCAGTAACCCAATGGTCACGCCAATGATCGCCAGCGGCACCGTGGCCCAGATAACCAACGGTTGACGCAGACTGTCGAACAGCAAAATGGTGATGATGAACATGAACAGATAGCCCAGGGGAACGCTGGCAAAGACCGCCTTTTGAGCGTCCCGGGTGAGTTCATACTCTCCACCCCAGGTGAGTTCGTAGCCAGGCGGCAAGGGCAGCGCTTCTATTTCGGGACGCACGCGTCGCAATACCTGATCCCCGGTTTCATCACCGAGTACGTCCGGTTCAGCCTGCACGGTGAGGGTACGTTTACGGTCACGACGCAGGATCAAACCATTCTCCAGCTCAGTTGCAAAGCCGGAGACAATCTGCCGAATAGCGAGGTAATCCTCATGTACCGGTGACCAGATACGCACCTGGTCCAGATTATCCGCGCCCAGGCGCTCCTGATCCGGGGGGCGCGCAACAATCGGCAGCAGGTCGGCGCCGTCACGGAACAGACCCACTTCCAGGCCGGAGAAGTTCATCTTCAGGGCGTCTTCAAGGTCTTCCCGGGTAACCCCCGCGCGCCGGGCCTGGGCCTGCTCGAATTGTGGACGGATCACTTTTTCTTGTTGACGCCAGTCGTGGCGAATGTTTTCCAGACCCGGGTCGGTCGCCATGATCTCTTTCACCTGCACGGCTAGGGAACGCAATACCGCCGGGTCGGGTCCGGAGAGCCGTGCCTCGATGGTGGCGTTGGCGGAGGGGCCGATCATCAAGCGCTTGAGCTTGGCAAAGGCGGAGGGTTGGTGGCGGTCAATCCAATTCCGGGTTTGCGCGATCACTCCGTCGATATTCTCCCGCTGATCCACTCTAACGATCAGTTGAGAATAGGACGGATAGGTCTTCTCCGGGACGTACGGCAGCATGAATCGTTGCGCGCCCCGGCCGATGGTGCTGGTTACCTGGGTGACGTGCTCGATGTCCCGCAAGGCACGATCCAGCTCCTCTACGCGTTCGATAGTGGCGCGGATATCACTACCCTGGGGCAACCAGTAGTCAACCAGAAAGATTGGCGTATTGGACGGTGGGAAAAACGATTGCTTAACCAGACCGAAACCACCCACAGCCGACACCAACAACAGCACCATGGCCACCAGTGTCACCACCCGGTGCCGAATAGCCATGCCCAGCAGCCGCCGGTAAATCCGAAAGACACGGCCTTTGTAGGGATCTTCGCCGTGATCGTTGTCGCCTTCATCAAGCGTCTGCCGGTCGCGGGAAAATATCAGATGGGCGAAAAAGGGGGTCAGCGTGATGGCCACCACCCAGCTCAGCATCAAGGAAATCAGGAGTACCCAGAAGAGACTGTTGGTGAACTCGCCCGAGGCGTCGCTGGACAAGCCGATCGGCGCGAACGCGGTGATCGCTATCACCGTGGCACCGAGTAACGGCCAAGCGGTCTGCCGCACGATCTCCGAGGCGGCGGCCACCTTGGACAACCCGCGTTTTATGCCTACCAGTATGCCTTCGGTGATCACGATGGCGTTGTCCACCAGCATACCCAGAGCGATGATCAGGGCGCCCAGGGAAATACGCTGCAGTTCAATGCCCAGCACCGCCATGACAATAAAGGTTCCGAGAATAGTAAGCAGCAGAATGCCGCCCATCAACACACCGGAGCGGAACCCCATGAATAGCAACAACACGCCGATCACGATCATCACGGCCTGGGCCAGGTTCCAGAGGAAGGCGTTCACCGAACGCTCCACTTCTCCGGGCTGGTCGTAGACCGTCGTCAGCTCCATGCCGGCGGGCTGGCGGTAGTCCATCTCTTGTAGCCGCTGGCGCACACGCTCGCCTACGTCCACCACATTGACCCCCGGGGAGAAGGAAATACCCAAGGTCAGCGCCGGTGCCCCCTGATGGCGATACAGATGCCGCGGCACCTCACGATGATCCCGCTTAATGCTAGCCACATCCCCGAGGTACACCAGCTCTCCGGCGCCCGGGTCCGAGATCAACAAATCTCGCATCGCGTCCACGGAATTGAATTCACCGGTGGGCGCGATACGCAAGTATTCATCTCCCACCCGCACCCGCCCGGCCGGGTTCACGGCGTTCTGGGTACCAAGCAAAGAAAAAATCCGGTCCTGGCTAATGCCGAGATTGGCGAGACGTTCCCGGGACAGCTCCACGAAAACCTGTTCCTGGCGCTGGCCACCAACCTGAACCTTGCCCACACCCTCGACCAGCACCAGCTCACGAACCAGTACATCGGCATAATCCTCCAGGTCCTGATAGCCGTAGCCCTCCCCTGTCAGGGCCAACAGGATCCCATAAACGTCGCCAAAGTCGTCTATTACCTCAATATCGTTGGCGCCCGGAGGTAACCGGGGTTGCAGATCGCGGGTTTTGCGGCGCAACTCGTCCCAGATTTGTTTCAGATCATCTTCACGGTAGATGGGTTTCATCTCGACGGTGATCTGAGACAAACCGGCGCTGGATATGGACGTTACGTAGTCCACGTAGGAAAGACTTTGAATCGCTTTCTCCACCGGCAGGGTCACTTCTTCTTCCACTTCAAGGGCGGAAGCACCGGGATACTCGGTGATCACCATGGCGGTCTTCAGCGTGAACTCGGGATCTTCCAATTGACCCAACCGCAGAAACCCAACCAGCCCGCCAATCAGCAGCACCAAAGTGAATAACCAACTGATCACCCGATGCCGAACAGCATACTCGGCAATACTCATTACAACCCCCGTTCGCCGGTCAGTTCGCGCACCGCCTGGCCGTTTTTCAGACGGTGCACACCGGCCACCACGATACGATCGCCCGGCGACAGACCGTCCAGAATAGCCACGCGGTCGCCGGAGACCTCGCCCAGCTTCACTGCTTGAGCCTGGACCTTATTGCTGCGCGGATCAAAGCGCCAAACCCGGGCGCCGCTTTCTTCATCACTATTGAACACCGCCGCCATCGGTACGGTGAGGGGGACCTTATCGGCATGCCGCAACGCGGCCTCGTCGACATACACCGTCGCACTCATTCCTGGCAACAGCTTCACCTTATCGGGCATCGGCAATGTCAACACGATGGTGTAGGCCTGAGTGGCACCGGGGCGGGCCTCGTGCTCGCGATAAACGGCGGAAAATCGCTGCTTGGAAAGCCCGGAAAACACCACGTCCGGACGAAATGATCGGTCCAGAGGCAAAACACGACGAATAAAGTTCTCGGATACGGAGAAATGCACGTCCAAGGTGTCCGTGCTCTGTAGATAGAGCACGGCTTCCCGGGCTTGAACGAACTGGTGATTCTCCTGCTCCGTGCCGGCCACCACGCCGTCATAGGGCGCGGTAAGACGGGTGTAGGAAAGAGTATCCCTCGCCTGACGTAACGCCGCCTGGGCCTGCTGGTGACGCGCGGTGAGTTCGTCCAGCTCGGAATCAGCGATCATGCCCCGTTCGGAAAGCGTTTGACCACGCCGATACTGGTTTTCGGCAAGCTTTGCGTCGGCCCTGCGCTGATCCAATTCGTTACGGAAATCCCGGGCATCCAATTCGGCAAGCAGCTCACCCTGCTGCACTTTTTGCCCGTCCCGGACCGGCAGTGACACTAATTGCCCCGACACACGGAAGGCCATTTCAGCTTGCTCCGTTGCCACAACGCGCCCCGGGTACCGTCGAACACGCTCACCGGTGTCCCCCACCGTCGTCAATTTCACGGGAACCGGCTGTGGTTGCGCAGGAGTCTTCGGCTCACCGCATCCGGCCAGGCCCACAACCGCCACGCCGACAACTAACAATGCCCGTACGGGCATGCCCTTGAAATACATCATCACCACCTCTAAACAGTACTGGCCAGTATAATAATGCCAGAAAAAGCGGTGAGGGTCAGAATCGAATAGATGTGAGACAAAGGAGCGGTCTCGGCCCGCCAGAGCAAACCACGTAGTGTCGACCGGAGCCGTTGTACGCCCTCCCGCGCAGGCGACGCCTCGTGTGCGAATTCTATTCGCCGGGCCGGAACAGCGCCGGTTTATGGCGCTTCGCGTCATGCCTGGCGCACATGGCAAAAAAAACGGCGCCCGAAGGCGCCGTTTTTATGACACTGGAGAACCAGTTATCAGAACTGGTTCATGGTGTTGTCTTTACCACCGGCTTTCAGAGCGGCTTCACCGGAGAAGTACTCTTTGTGGTCATCACCGATGTTGGAACCGGCCATGTCCTGGTGCTTCACGGTGGCGATGCCACGGCGGATTTCCTCACGCTGAACGCCTTTGGCGTAGGCCAGCATGCCTTCCTCGCCGAAGTAGCCTTCCACCAGCTGGTCGGTGGACAGCGCCGCGGTGTGGTAGGTCGGCAGCGTGATCAGGTGATGGAACACACCGGCTTCACGGGCCGCCTTGGCCTGGAACTCCTTGGCCCACTCATCGGCCACATCGGCCAGCTCGGTGGTGTCGTACTTCTCGTTCATCAGGTCGGCACGATCGTACTCGCCCAGATCCTTGCCTTCTTCTTTCCAGGCATCGAACACCTGCTGACGGAAGTTCAGGGTCCAGTTGAACGACGGGCTGTTGTTGTAAACCAGCTTGGCGTTCGGCTCCTGCTCGCGGATACGGTCGACCATGTGCTTGATGTGAGCCACGTTCGGGGTCGGGGTCTCGATCCACAGCAGGTCGGCGCCGTTGCGCAGGCTGGTCACACAGTCCAGTACCACGCGGTCGATGTTGGTGTCGCGGCGGAACTGGAACAGACCGGAGGCCAGACGGGTGGGCTTGAGCAGCTTGCCGTCGGACTTGATCACGATGTCGCCGTTGTTGATCTGGTCGGCGGAATCGATGTATTCGCCTTCCAGGAAGCTGTTGTACTGGTCGCCCAGGTCGCCCGGCTCGTTGGTCACGGCGATCTTCTGGGTCAGGCCGGCGCCTTCGGAGTCGGTACGGGCAACGATCACGCCGTCGTCCACGCCCAGCTCCAGGAACGCGTAGCGAACCGCGTTGATCTTGGCGATGAAGTCGGCGTGGGGAACGGTCACTTTGCCGTCCTGGTGGCCACACTGCTTCTCGTCGGACACCTGGTTCTCGATCTGGATGCAGCACGCGCCCGCTTCGATCAGCTTCTTGGCCAGCAGGTAGGTGGCTTCCGGGTTACCGAAACCGGCGTCGATGTCGGCGATGATCGGCACAACGTGGGTCTGGAAGTTGTCGATCTTGTCGACGATCTCGGCCTGCTTGGCCTGGTCACCGGCGGCCTTGGCTTCGTCCAGGTCACGGAACAGGTGGTTCAGTTCCCAGGCGTCCGCCTGCTTCAGGAAGGTGTAGAGTTCGCGGATCAGGTCGGCGACCGCGGTTTTCTCGTGCATGGACTGGTCGGGCAGCGGACCGAACTCGGAGCGCAGCGCGGCGACCATCCAGCCGGACAGGTACAGGTAGCGGCCTTTGGTATCCCCGAAGTGCTTCTTGATGGAAATCATCTTCTGCTGACCAATGAAGCCGTGCCAGCAACCCAGTGACTGGGTGTACTTGCTGTTATCGGCGTCGTAGGCCGCCATGTCCTCGCGCATGATCTTCGCGTTGTACTTGGCGATGTCCAGATGCGTTTTGAAACGGTTCTGCAGACGCATGCGAACAGCAGCTTCCGGGTCGATGTCGTGCCAGGTTTTGTTGGCACCAACCACGGAATTCAATGCTTCGATGTCTTTGGAGTATGACATGGTCAATCCTTTCGATATGGAAATGGATACCGAAGCCGGCTCACCAGCTACCGATGGCGCGCATTCTAGGAGTGGCGGCCTCATAAAAGAAATCAATCTTGATGATACCCGGTATTTTTTTCATGAATGGCGCATCACCTCAGAATCAAATGGGGCACCCGGGCGTTGCGGAGCATGCGGTCGGTGGTGCTGCCGATCAGCCACTCGCGGATCCTGGAGTGACCGTAAGCCCCCATCACGATCAGGTCGATACCCTGCTCTTCCTGGTACTGGTGCAGGGCGGACTCCACCTCCCCTTCCAGATGCGCGGTGACCACGGTATGGCCGCTGTTCTCCAGGCACCGGGTGGCCCAATCGAGGCCTTCGTCGCCACCGTTGACCTTGACCAGATGGCAGGGCGTGCCCTTGAACAGCGGGCTGTCGGCGAGCAACCGCACCGCGGCCCGGGTGGTGTCGCTGTTGTCGAACGCCAGCATCACGCTTTTCGGTTCGCGGAACTCGCCCACGGTGATCAGCACCGGCTTGTGGATGGTGCGCACCAGCCGCTCCACGTTGTCGCCGACCTCGCCGCCGGCTTGCCCGGCGCCACCGTGCTTGACGCCCTGCTTGCCGATCACCAGCAGGCGGGTGTCGTCGTCCAGGCTCTTCAGCGCCTCCACCAGGTTGCCGTGGCGCTGGCGCAGCACCGGGTCCGGCACGCCGTCGGCGGCCACCCGGGTACGCGCCGCTTCCAGGGTGGCCTTGCCCTGTTCCAGGGCCAGCCGGTTGCGCTTGGCGTCCAGCTCCGCCAGTTCGGTCAGCAGCGTCTCCCGGGCGCCCAGGCCCAGGTTACCGCTTAGGTTGGTCTCGCTCGGGCTCTTTGTTCCAGGGTATCGCGCCTCATCGAGAACGTGCAGCAGCATCAGCGGCGCGTTCAGGCGGCCGGCGGCCCAGGCGGCGTGGTCGCAAATCGAGTCCGCGGCGGCGGAACCGTCGATGCAGGCAATCACATGGCTCATAGTCTCGTTCCTTTTATTCGGTGTGGCAGCCTTCGAAAGGCGCCTTAGTGACCGCCCATCAGTTTTTCCACGGCGTCGGGCTTGTCGTGCACGGCGTATTTGTCCACCAGGGTGGCGCTGGCCTCGTCCAGGCCGATCACCTCCACCTCGGTGCCTTCACGGCGGAATTTGATCACCGCCTTGTCGAGCGCGCCGATGGCGGTAATGTCCCAGAAACGGGCCCGGTGCACGTCGATGGTCACCTTGTCCACGCCTTCCTTATAGTCGAACGACGCCAGGAACTGGTCGGCGGAGGTAAAGAACACCTGGCCCACCACCTTATAATCGCGGCGGTAACTGCCCTCTTCGGACTCACTGGTGACGTAGAACACCCGGCCCACCTTGTTAGCGTAGAACAGGGCGCTAAGCAACACGCCGATGCCCACGCCGATCGCCAGGTTGTGGGTGAACACGGTCACCACCACGGTGGCCAGCATCACCACGCTGCTGCTGGCCGGGTGGGTGCCCAGATTGCGGATCGATTCCCAGCTGAAGGTACCGATGGAGACCATGATCATCACCGCCACCAGCGCGGCCATGGGAATCCGCGACACCCAGTCCCCCAGGAACACCACCAGCACCAGCAAAAAGGCACCGGCCACCAGGGTGGACAACCGGGTGCGCCCACCGGACTTAATGTTGATCACCGACTGGCCGATCATCGCGCAGCCGGCCATGCCACCGAGGAACCCGGAGGCGATGTTGGCCACGCCCTGGCCCCGGCATTCGCGGTGCTTGTCACTTTCGGTGTCGGTGAGGTCGTCGACGATGGTGGCGGTCATCATGGACTCCAGCAGGCCCACCACCGCCATGGTCAGCGACACCGGAAAGATAATCTGGAGCGTTTCCAGTGAAAGCGGAATATCCGGCAGCAGGAACACCGGCAGGCTGTCCGGCAGATCCCCCTTGTCCCCCACGGTGGGCATTTCCACGCCGAAGTAGAGCGCCACCCCGGTGAGCACCACGATACACACCAGCGGCGAAGGCACCGCCGTGGTCAGCAGCGGCAACAGATAAATGATCGCCAACCCGGCCGCCACCATCGCGTAGACGTGCCAGGTCACCCCCAACAGCTCCGGAATCTGCGCCATGAAGATCAGAATCGCCAGCGCATTGACGAAGCCGGTGACCACCGACCGGGACACGAACCGCATCACCGTGGCCAGCTTGAACACCCCGAACACGATCTGCAGGACCCCGGTAAGCACCGTGGCCGCCAGCAGATACTGCAGGCCGTGCTCGCGCACCAGGGTCACCATCAGCAGCGCCATGGCGCCGGTGGCGGCGGAGATCATCCCCGGGCGGCCGCCGGTGAACGCGGTCACCACGGCGATACAGAACGAAGCGTAAAGCCCCACCTTGGGGTCCACCTCGGCGATGATCGAGAACGCGATCGCTTCCGGAATCAGGGCCAGCGCGACCACGATCCCGGCGAGCACATCACCGCGCACATTGGAAAACCAGTTTTGCTTGATATCGGGCAACATAGCATCCCTTAACTGAACAACGGACGGACAACCGCGGCCATGCCACGGCGGCAAACAAAAGAATCAGCTTGAGAATCAAGACGGGGATGGACCGCCAGAAGGTTTCTGGGATCCTGCGGGGCAACCTTTGCCGGCAAGCATCGCTTGCCTTTCGCGGGCGGGGCCCGCTCCCACAAGAAGTGGAGCGCTAGGGCGGACTGCAGATCAAACGCATGAATCGGGGCCGGTCGAATCGGAGGGCGCGGAGTCTAGCACAAGTAGCACGGCTTTTGGGAGCGGAAGGTCGTTTCTCCATCCAGGGCGCGGCTCATAGGAGCCGTAGGTCGGGTTAGGCTGAAAGCCGTAACCCGACAATCGTTGAATGCGGTGCCCACCGTTAGTGTCGGGTTACGCTTCGCTAACCCGACCTACGCGGCTTCATAGAAAGGTTCGGCGCCAGCTATGACCCGTGGCGGTGACGCTATCCCCGGAGCGGGTCTGTGTTAGGCCCTTCCGGGACCCTGGAGAACAGGACGTTCGACAGGGAGTCTACAGGGACGTATTCACGACGTTCCCGGAAGGGCCTAACACAGACCCGCGACCCCCGCTGGAGGGACGCGGCACCACCATTGCACCGCGTCTCCGATACGAAGCACCCAACCGTCGAAGGACCCAGCTAAATTTCGCGGGTCTCGCGGAAGCGGATGTCCGGATGGCGCTCCTGGGCGAGCTGCAGATTGACCCGGGTCGGGGCCAGATAGGTCAGATGATCGGCGCCGTCGCGGGCCAGATTGTCATAGGCCTTGCGCTCGAACGCTTCCAGCTCGCGCTCGCTGTTCGCCTCCACCCAACGGGCGGTGCTCACGCTGATCGGCTCGTAGCGGCAGTCGACGCCGTACTCGCCCTTGAGCCGGGCGGCCACCACGTCGAACTGCAGCGTGCCCACCGCGCCCAGGATCACGTCGTTGTTGCGCAGCGGGAAGAACACCTGGGTGGCGCCCTCCTCCGCCAGTTGCTTGAGCCCTTTGTGCAGCTGCTTGCTCTTGAGCGGGTCGTTGAGCACCACGCGCTGGAACAGTTCCGGCGCGAAGTGCGGAATGCCGGTGAAGCGCAGGTCCTCGCCCTCCGTGAAGGTGTCACCGATCTGGATGGTGCCGTGGTTGTGCAGGCCGATGATGTCCCCGGCGTAGGCCTCTTCCACATTGTCGCGCTCGCCGGCCAGAAAGGTCAGCGCGTCGGCGACGCGCAGGTCCTTGCCGGTGCGGCATTGCTTGAGCTTGATGCCTTTTTTGTACTTGCCCGAGCAGATGCGCAGGAAGGCGATGCGGTCCCGGTGACGCGGGTCCATATTCGCCTGAATCTTGAATACGAAACCGGTCATCTTGTCTTCGGTGGCGGCCACCTGCCGCTCGCCGCCATCACGGGGCAGCGGCGGCGGCGCCCACTCCACCAGGCCGTCGAGCATATGGTCGACGCCGAAGTTGCCCAGGGCGGTGCCAAAGAACACCGGCGACAGCTTGCCCTCCTGGAAGCGCTGCAGATCGAACTCATGGCTGGCGCCCTGCACCAGCTCCAGGGTGTCGCGCAGCTCCTGGGCGTAGTCCGCGCCCACCGCCTGGTCCAGGTCCGGGTTGTCCAGGCCTTTCACCTCGCGGCGTTCCTGGATGGTGTGGCCCTGACCGCTCTTATAAAGGACGGCGGTGTCGGTGAGCAGGTTGTAGACGCCCTTGAAGTTCTTGCCCATGCCGATTGGCCAGGTCACCGGGGCGCACTCGATCTTGAGCACGTCCTCGATCTCGTCGAGCACTTCGATGGGGTCGCGTACTTCCCGGTCCAACTTGTTGATGAACGTCAGGATCGGCGTGTCGCGCAGCCGGCACACCTCCATCAGTTTCACGGTGCGCTCTTCCACGCCCTTGGCCGCGTCGATCACCATCAGGGCGGAATCCACCGCCGTCAGGGTACGGTAGGTGTCCTCGGAGAAGTCGGCGTGGCCGGGGGTGTCCAGCAGGTTGACCATGGCCTCCCGGTAGGGAAACTGCATCACCGAGGTGGTCACCGAGATGCCCCGTTCCTTTTCCATCTCCATCCAGTCGGAGGTGGCATGCACGCCGGACTTCTTGCCCTTCACGGTACCCGCGGTACGGATCAAATGCCCGTACAACAGCACCTTCTCGGTGATGGTGGTTTTACCGGCGTCCGGGTGGGAGATGATGGCGAAGGTACGCCGTTTGTTGATCTCGTCGGTGGGGCTCATAGAATCCTCGGTCTGCGTCGGCGCGCATTGTACTCCCGACCGAAGGATTCGTGTAGGAGCGGGCCAAGCCCGCGAAAGGCAAGCACAGCTTGCCGGCAGGATACCAGAGAGCCAAGAAAGCGGGGCTCCAATGGGGCCTCTGGGATCCTGCGGGGCACCCTTTGCCGGGCGCTTTGCGCCCTTTCGCGGGCGGGGCCCGCTCGCACAAGTCGCTACCGGCAGCCTTAGGCGTCAGGCGCCAGGCGCGCCCGCAGCCGGCTCACCGCCTGGCTGTGCAGCTGGCAGACGCGGGACTCGGTAACCCCGAGCACGGCGCCGATTTCCTTAAGGTTGAGCTCTTCCTGGTAGTACAGCGCGAGCAGCAGCTTCTCGCGCTCGGGCAGCGTCTCGATGGCGGCGGTGAGCTGCTCGCGCTGCTCACCGGCCACCAGGGCGGCGAACGGCGACGGCGGCGACCCACTGCCGGCTTCCGGTTCGCCACGCTCCTCCACCATCTCTTCATAGGGCAACAGCAGACCGTTATTGGTGTCAGTGAGCAGCTGCCGGTACTGCTCCAGATCCATGCCCATTTCGTTGGCGATTTCGCGCTCTTCGGCGGGCCGCCCCAGCTTTTGCTCCAGCCGGTGCACGCATTGATCCACGGCGCGGGCGTTGCGGCGCACGCTGCGCGGCAACCAGTCGCGGGTGCGCAGTTCATCAATCATGGCGCCGCGAATGCGCTGGCTGGCGAAGGTGGAGAAGCTGGCGCCGGCGTTGGCGTCAAAGCGCTGCAAGGCGTCGAGCAGCCCCACGGTGCCGGCCTGGATCAAGTCATCCAGGTCGATACCCGAAGGCAGCTTCACCTGTAGCGCCAGCGCCTGTCGGCGGACGGCCGGAAGATGCTCTTCCAGCAGTGCGTCGTGATTGATTTTACCCTGTGCCGTATACATGGTTTTCCCCGAACCGGGCCCGGATGCCATTCTGAGGCTTCCATTATTAGCGCTCGGCGCCATTTGGAAGCGGCAAATAACGGCCTTTATTGGGTTCTTTTCTAGCGGTATTCCACCGTCAGCCGGGGCGCCCCCACGGTGACCGCGCGGCGCTCGCCGGCGGGCAGGCGAAAGCGCAGCCGCAGCGGCCGCGCCACGCGCCAGGCCGGCGGCGCCAGAAAATGCCCGCGTCGGGCGCTGCCCAGGGGCAGGCACTGCTCGCCCTGGCACAACCAAGCCTGAACGCGGCGCCCGGCGGGCAGCCGGTAGCGCCAGCCGATCCGCACGATGTGCGCCCCCGCCGCCATCGGCGGCGGCGTTGCCGATTCGCTGTGATAGAAACGACCGGCCACCGCCAGGCGCAGCTCGTCCAGCGGCGATTGCCAGCTGCCCGGCGCCGCCGGGAGCGGTGCCCCCAACAAGAGCAGCAGCAACCCGGCGATCCTTATCATGACGACAGCACCACCAGTTCAATATCCAGAAACCGCCGGGCGCCGTGTTGCAGGTTGCTGAGCAGACCGGCCCTGGGCACTCCGGGGGCGTGCAGCGCCAGCAGGCGGCTGGGGCCGGGGTGACCGCGCAGTATCTTGAGCGTGCGATAGGCACGGCGGAAGGCGTCCGCGTCGTTGTCCACCCACAGCGCCCAGCGCCGTTGCTGGCTGGCCAGCAGCGGCAGGTACGGGCTGGCCGGGTCCAACACCACGATGCGCCAGGCGGCCGGATCACCGACCCAGCGCCGGCCGCGCCGGGCCCAGCCGGCGAGCCGCTCGGTCACCGTTTCGGTGGCGGCATTGGGCGGCAGGCCGACCACCATCAGGGTGGGCGCCGGCCCGGGATGTTCGGGGCGTGCCCGCGCCCGCAGTCCGGCAGCCTGATCAGGCATGGCCGGTGTCTCCGGCCACCGCGCCGATGCGCTGCAATTCGCGGCGGGCGCTGAACAGCTCGATCAAGGCGGTCAGCAAGGTGGCGGCGCTACGCCGCCGGCTGCCGGTCAGACTCAGCAGCTGGGCGCGCAGATCCAGGGCCCAGTCACTGTTGTCCTGATCCAGACGGACCGCCAGCGCCGCCAGGGCGCCGGCCAGCTCCCAGGAAGCTTCGCCGCCGCCGGCGGCATTCAGGTCGGTGGCGGCGCGCTCGCGCAGCGCCGGCCACTCTTCGCAACGCAGCATGTGCACCAGCAAGGCGCTGTCCTGCTGGCGGCTCTGGCCGGCCGGGGCGACCCAATAGCGGCGTCCGAGCAGACGGCCGCTGTCCAGGTCGCGTATTTCACCGAACCAGGCGCACAACAAGGCGGTGAACGGCGCGCCATCGCCGCGACCGGTGGGCGACGCGGCCACATCCAGGCGCCGCAGGCGCAGCTGGGCGGCGCGGCCGCGGTGACGCACCATCAAGCTGTCCCAGGGCGCCGCCAGCGGATAGCACTCGTTCAACGGCAGGCGCTGGCCGAGACGCCAGACCCGGCTGTTGCCCCGGGCCGCCGACAACCACGGCTGGCCGCTTTGCTGCAAGGCGCGCCAGAGCGCGGTGTCCGGGGGGGCCGGCAACAGCTGGGCTGCAAGGGAAAAACGTGTATCGGGCGCGGTCGGCACGCCCACGGGCAGCCCGTGGGGGTCCAGCCCGAGTACCGGCACCGGACGCGCGCCGCCATGTCGTAAATGCACCGGTGCCTGATCGGCGGCGGGGCGGTCCGCCGGCGGCCGGCCCCGCCACAGCGCCTCCGTGGCGTTGAAATCCGGGGCGCCCTCGCGCAACAGGGATACGGCGGCGTCCAGGGCACGCCCCTGGGCCAGCACCTGGCGCGCCCAGCCCGGAGCGCCGGGTCGGCCGTTATCGTCGCTGTCCCCGGTGAGCGCCAGGGCGTCGTCCACCAGGCCGGCGGCGTCGGCGGCTACCATGTCCTCGGGCACCCGCTGGCCCCGGCACACGTAATGCAACCGCAGGTCATGGCGGAGGGCGGCGTCGAGTACCGGACCCAGCCGGCTGGCCTCGTCCTGCTTGCTGATGATGGCATCGTCCAGGGCCAGCCCGGCGGTCCGGGCGGTGCCCCGGTACACGGCCACCACTTCCTCCAGGGTCTCGCCCTGGCTGGCGGCGTTGAGCAGCAACACCGGCCGCACCCGCAAGGCGCCGCTGAGCTGGCGCAACTGCTCGCCTAAGCGGGCGTCCCGCTGGCTCATGCCGATGGTATCCACCACCACCCAGGGGCGGCCCGCCAGCGAGCCGGTCAGCCGGTCCAGCGGTTCGCCCTCTTCCAGGTTAAACAGAGCGACGCCGAGCAGATCCGCGTAGATACGCAGTTGATCACGGGCACCGATGCGGTAGCTGTCGGCGCTGACCAGGGCAACCCGTTCGGCGCCGTGACGCCGGGCCAGCCGCGCCGCCAGCTTGGCGGCGGTGGTGGTTTTGCCCACCCCGGTAGGGCCGACCAGCGCGATCACGCCGGGTTGCTCCAGCTCGCCGGCCGTCGCCACGGAAAGACGGCGCCGCAGTTGGCGCTGCAGCCAGTCGTCGGCCTGGTCGTCGCGCTGCGCCTCCGGCGGCAGCCCGGCCAGTAGCGTGTCACTGAATACCGTGCTGAATCCGGCGCCCAGCAGACGCCGCCGCAATGCCTGGCGCGGGCCCTCGTCATCGCCGGCCGGCGCACGGCGGGCCAGCTGTTCGCGCATGTCGCGCACTTCGCGTAGCAACTGCTCGGTGAGATCGGGGCCGGCGGGGGCGCGGTCGGTGGGGCGCGGCTCCGCCGGCGCCACCGCCGCCCGACCGGCGCGGTCCGCCCCTCCCGGCTCCGGCGGCGCATAGCCGGAAGAGTCGCCCTCGGCCAGGGCGAGAATCTCCACGCCCTGGTCGGTGGCGCGGTTGGCCAGGATCAGGGCGTCGTCGCCCAACGCCGCGCGCACGCGGCCCATGGCTTCCCGGTTGTTGCTGCCGACAAAGCGTTGCACGCCCATGACGGTATCCTCTGGTTTTTGCGGTTCTGATTAGGGCCTGTTCACACTACTCGCATCACGCCTGCTGGATGCCATTTTGGCCTCCAGCTAGGCGGAGGGAGCGCCGTTTGGTCATTCCAAATAAGCGACCGACAACGACGCTGAAGGTCAAAATGGTTCCAGCCCTTCGGGTTGTGGCTAAAAATCCACCACTCCGCGTTACTCGTCGTTCATTTGGAGTCACCAAACTTCTCTCCTCGTGCCTTGATTGGTGGATTTTTAGCCACAACAGGCATGATGCGAGTAGTGTGAACAGGCCCTTGTTCACACTACGCGCTGCCGCCGATCATGTTGGTCACGCGCAGCGTGCGGTCGTCGGGAATCTCCGCCTGCGACATCACCACCAGGTGGCGCAGGCGGCGGCGCAGGAAGTGGGCCAGCAACGGCCGCAGGCCGTGCTGCACCACCAGCACCGGCGGCTCGCCGGCGGCTTCCTGGCGCTCGAGGGCGGCGGCGGCCTGTTCCATCAAGGTGTCGGCAAGGCCCGGCTCCAACGCCCCGCCGCCGTTCAGCGCCTGGCCAAGCACCTGCTCCAGATTGCTGTCCAGGCCGATCACGTGCAGTTCGTCCTGGCCCGGGAACCACTGATGGGTAATGGCCCGGCCCAGGGCCACGCGCACCTGGGCGGTGAGCTCGTGGGCGTCGGCATTCTGGCCGGCGTGCTCCGCCAGGGTGTCGAGGATGGTGCGCATATCGCGGATCGAGACGTCCTCTTCCAGCAGGTTCTGCAGCAGGCGCTGCAGCACGGTGAGCGACACCGCCTTGGGCACCACGTCTTCCACCAGGGCCTTGCTGTCCTCGCCCAGCTTGTCGAGCAACTGCTGCACTTCCTGACGGCCGAGCATTGCCCCGGAATGGTGGTGCAGCAGATGGTTGAGATGGGTGGCCACCACGGTGCTGGCGTCGACCACGGTATAGCCGTACACCTGGGCCTGCTCGCGCTGATCCGCTTCGATCCACACCGCCGGGAGGCCGAAGGCCGGGTCTTGGGTGGCGGTGCCCTGGACGTCGCCGGTGACCTGGCCCGGGTTGATCGCCAGCCACTTGCCGGGGAACGCTTCGCCGCGTCCCACTTCCGCGCCTTTGAGGGTGACCACATAGGTGTTGGCGCCCAGATCCAGGTTGTCGCGAATGTGCACCACCGGCGGCAGGAAACCCACCTCCTGGGCGAACTTCTTGCGCACGCTCTTGATGCGACCGAGCAGCTCGCCCTGCTGGCGGTAGTCCACCAGGGGAATCATGCGGTGGCCCACTTCCAGGCCCAGTACGTCGATCAGTTGAACGTCGTCCCAGCTCGCCTCCGGCGCTTCCGGTTCCGGCGGCGGCGCCGCCTCAATCTGTTCTTCGGCGAGGCGGTTTTCCTTGGCGCGGCTCAGGTACCAGGCGGCGCCGGCGAGACCGGCGGTGAACAGCAGGAACACGAAGTTGGGCATGCCGGGCACCAGACCCAGCAGCCCCATGACGCCGGCGGCGAGAATCATCACTCGCGGGTTCATCAGCAACTGGCTGATCATCTGCTGGCCGACGTCCTGGTCGGTGGTCACCCGCGATACGGTGACGCCGGCGGCGGTGGAAATCACCAGCGCCGGAATCTGCGCCACCAGGCCGTCGCCGATGGTCAGCAGCGTGTAGGTACGGCCGGCGTCGGCGAACGACATATCGTGCTGCAGCATGCCGATCAGCAGACCGCCGATGATGTTCACGGCCATGATCACCAGGCCGGCCACGGCGTCGCCCCGGACGAATTTGCTGGCGCCGTCCATGGAGCCGTAAAAATCCGCTTCCTGGGCCACTTCGGCGCGGCGTTTCTTGGCGTCCTCCTCGCCGATCAGGCCAGCGTTGAGGTCGGCGTCGATGGCCATCTGCTTGCCGGGCATGGCGTCGAGCATGAAGCGTGCGCCCACCTCGGCGATGCGCCCGGCGCCCTTGGTGATTACCATGAAGTTGATCACCACCAGAATCAGGAACACCACCAGGCCGACGGCGAAGTTGCCGCCCACCAGGAACTGGCCGAACGCCTCGATCACCTTGCCGGCGGCGGCGCCGCCTTCGTGACCCTCCATCAACACCACCCGCGTGGACGCCACGTTCAGGGCCAGGCGCAACAGAGTGGTGAACAGCAGCACCGCCGGGAAGGCGGCGAATTCCAGCGCACTCAGGGTGAACATGCTGACCAGCAGCACCATCAACGCCAGGGCGATATTGAAGGTAAAGAACATGTCCAGCGCGAACGGCGGCAGCGGCAGGATCAACATGGACATGATCAGCAGGATCAGGATCGGCCCGGCAAGCACCTTGGCGCCGCCGTCGCCGAGCAGCTCGCGCCCACCCAGGTATTGGCTCATCGCTTTCACGGCGCCACCTCCAGTTCCGCCGGGATCGGCAGGTCCGCCGGGGTCACCGGCTGGTCGCCGCCCTCTTCCCGGGCCCGCTTAAGGCGGAACGCCCACACCAGCACTTCCGCCACGGCGGTATAGAGCGGCCCGGGAATCTCCCGGTCGATGTCCACATGGCGGTACAGCGCCCGCGCCAGCGGCGGCGCTTCCAGCAACGGCACATGGTGCTCGCCGCCCAGCTCGCGGATGCGCGCGGCCACTTCATCGGCGCCCTTGGCGATCACCCGGGGGGCGCTCATGTTGCTCTCGTCGTAGCGCAGGGCCACCGCGTAGTGGGTCGGGTTGGTCACGATCACGTCGGCGTCCGGCACCTGGCTCATCATCCGGTTGCGGGCCATGGCCTGCTGCTGGGAGCGAATCTTGGCTTTCAATTGCGGGTCGCCTTCGGTTTCCTTGTGCTCGCGCTTGATCTCCTCCTTGCTCATGCGCAGCTTCTTGGCGTGGCTCCACAGTTGATAGGGCACGTCGAGCAGGATCACCACCACCAGCGACAGCACCATCAGTCCGCAGGCCATGGCCGCCAGGCGTAACGCATTGGCCAGCGCCTGCTGCGTGGGCTGATCCATCAGCGCCATGAACTCACCGCGCTTGGCGCTCAGGAACGCCACCGCCACCGACCCCACCAGGATCGACTTGGCGATCGCCTTGGCCAGCTCGGCCAGCGCCTGGGAGGAGAACTGCCGCTTGAGGCCCTTGATCGGGTTGAGTTTGGAAGGCTGGGGTTTGAGCGACTTGGCGGAAATCAGGAAGCCGCCCAGCAGGTTGGGCGAGATCAATGCGATCACCGCCAGCATCAGGAACAGGGGAATCAGCGCGAACAGGGTGCGCGCGCCCAGATCCACGGCGTGAGTGAGCATCACCGTGCTGTCGAAGCCCTGGCGGCGGTCGAACAGGAACGACTGCTCCATGACCATGCCGACCTGATCGAACAGCGTCGGGCCCATGGACCAGAGACCGCCGACACCGCCGAACAGCAGCATTACGGTGGTCAGTTCCCGGGAGCGGGCCACCTGGCCGTCTTCCCGGGCCTTTTCCAGGCGCCGGGGCGTGGCCTCTTCGGTCTTTTCCTGATCTTCGGTCTCTTTGGCCATGGCGGCGGCATTCCGGGCATCATTACTTCAATGCCCGGGATTGTCGCCGATGGCCGCACGAGTCAATCCAAGGATAAGCGCGGTTTGCCCCCCGCTATTCCGGCGACTCCTGGCTGACCTTGTGGGAGCTTGCCTTGCAAGCGAAAGGGTGGCGTTAGCCACCCGGCGGGATACCAGAGGCCTGGTGGAACAGGAATAGAGGGCTCTCTGGGATCCTGCCGGCCGGCTGTGCCGGCCTTTCGCGGGCTGGGCCCGCTCCCACAAGCCGCCTAGAAGCCGAGTTCGTCGAGCAGGCTGTCGACCTGATCCTGGTTGCTGACAATATCCTCGCCCTCGGCGTTGATCTGCGGGCCGTTGACCAGCCCCGCCTCCTGACGGGTGGCACTGCCGGCGCTCTCCATGCGGCGCTTCATGGCGTCGCGCTCTTCGCCGTCGGGGACGCTTTCCAGCAACACCTGAAGCAACTGGTTCTCCACTTCCAGGATCACCGCCATCATCTTCTTGATCACCTGCCCGGTGAGGTCCTGGAAATCCTGGGCCATCATAATTTCCAGCAGCTCCTTGCTGGTGTCGCGGGCCATTTCCGGCACCGCCGCCAGGTAGCCTCGGGTGTCGTTGACCAGCTGCCGCGCCTGATCCAGCTCCATGGGGTTCTCAAACCAGGTTTGCCATTGCTTGTCGAGGCTTTCCGCCCGGGTTTCGATCTCCGTCTGCAACGGCTGGGCCCGGTCCACCGCATTGAGCGCGCGGTCGGCGGCCTGCTCGGTCATCGAGGCCACATAGTTGAGACGGGCGCGGGCGTCGGGAATCGCCTCCGCCGCTTTCTCCACTTCCTTGTCCAGACCCAGCTCCCGCATGCTGTCACGCAACATGCGGGTGAGCTGTCCGATACGCACTACCAGATCGTCGCCGTGCGCGCCCTCGTGCGCCGCCACTTGCCGAGCCTCACCACTCATATTCGGTTCTCCTCACCAGGGAAGCTGGACCCCGCGTCACTTATTTGCCCAGCTTTTCGAAAATCTTGTTGAGTTTCTCTTCCAGGGTGGCGGCGGTGAACGGCTTGACGATATAGCCGTTGGCGCCGGCCTGGGCAGCGGCCACGATGTTCTCTTTCTTCGCCTCGGCGGTGACCATCAGCACCGGCAGCGCTTTCATGGCGTCGTCGGCGCGGATCTGCTTGAGCATCTCCAGACCGTCGAGATTGGGCATGTTCCAATCCGAAACGACGAATTCGAAATCGCCGCCCTTCAGTTTGCCCAATGCTTCCTGGCCGTCCTCGGCCTCTTCCACGTTGGTGAAGCCCAACTCCTTGAGCAGACTGCGGACGATGCGCCGCATGGTGGGAAAGTCGTCCACCACCAGAATACTCATGCCCTTATCCATCGGATCCTCTCACTGCGTCATGGCGCCGGCGGGCGGAAAGGCCTCTCCGGCGCGGTTCGGGGTTGTTAAAACTCTTCCCAGTCGTCCTCGGTGGTGACCGGTTCACGGCGCGGCGCCGGGCGGCTTTCTCGCGGTGCCTGCTCGGAACGCTGCCGGGGCGTTTCTGGCACGGCGCGCGGCTTGGGCTCGGACGGGCCGTCGTCCTGCTCCTCGGCGTCGTCCTGCGCGTCGGTGATCACCGGCACCACGGTGGCGTCCGGCGGTGTGCCGACCGACGGGTCGCCGGCTTCGCTGTCCAGCCGGAAGATCGATACCGCTTCTTCCAGGCGACGGGCCTGTTCTTCCAGGGACGCGGCCGCCGAGCTGGCCTCTTCCACCAGGGACGCGTTCTGCTGGGTCACTTCGTCCATCTGGCTGACCGCCTGGCTGACCTGCTCGATGCCACCGCTCTGCTCCTGGGAGGCGGCGGAGATCTCATCCATGATGTCTGTGACCCGCTTCACCGCGGCAACCACTTCCTTGACGGTTTCCGAAGCCTGCTCGACCAGCGCCGAGCCTTCCTGCACTTCCACCGCCGACGTTTCGATTAACTGCTTGATCTGACGGGCGGCGTCGGCGCTGTTGCCGGCCAGGTTGCGCACTTCGCCGGCCACCACCGCGAAGCCACGGCCCTGCTCGCCGGCCCGCGCCGCTTCCACGGAGGCGTTGAGCGCCAGAATGTTGGTCTGGAAAGCGATGGAGTCGATCATCGAGGTGATGTCCGCCACTTTCTTGGAGCTTTCGGTGATGCCCTGCATTTTGCTGGTCACCTGCTGCATCACATCGCCGCCGCGAGTGGCGGTGCCGGAGGCGTCGTTGGCCAGACTGCTGGCCTGGCGCGCGTTGTCCGCGTTCTGCTTCACGGTGGCGGTGAGCTGCTCCATGCTGGTGGCGGTCTCTTCCAGGGAGGCGGCCTGCTGCTCGGTGCGCGAGGACAAATCGGTATTGCCACGGGCGATTTCAGAGGTACCCACGAAAATCGAGTTACTGCTGCTGCGTACATCCCCAACAATTTTCGCCAGGCTGGCCTGCATATCGCGGGTGGCGGCGAATACCTTGCCAATTTCGTTGCGTCCGGGCACATGGATTTTCTCCGAGAGATCCGCTCGGGCGATACGCTGCAGGTTTTCCACCGCCTGGTGGAGAGGCTGTACCACGGTCTTGCGCAGCCCCCAATAAATGAGCAGCAGTGTCACCGCGGTGGCCACCAGCACGGCAAGCCCGATACGGCCGAACAACGCCGTTTTATCGTGATATTCAGCCATCACGGCCGCGCCGCGCTCGTCCGCGTAGCGGGTGAAGTCGGTGACGCTGCCGTCCAGGCTGGCGCCGGGCGTCAACAGCTCTTGACGAAGGTCGCGGTAACCGGCCAAATCGCCGCTTTTTAAATCCGCGTGCTGCTGGCGTACCAACTCCATGACCTGAACGAATGAGGATTCCAGCTCGCTGGCGCGGGCCTGCCCCATCTCGGTTTTCTCCGTGGCGACGAAGGCATCGAAACGGGACTGGGCACGGTCCAGCAAACCGCCGACACCGTCGATCTGATTCTCGGCCACCAGGCGCATGCCCTGGTTGAGGTAATCGGCGGCCAGATCCATCTCGATGCGGGCCTGATTCAGCAAGGTGGTGGCACGGCCAACCTGGTTGAGTTGCTCCACATTGACGCGGTTAAGAGTGCGGATCGCCTCGTCCACCATCTGATTGGTGGTTAGCCGCAGTCCCGCCAGCACGCCAATCAGCAGCGCGCAGCACAACAGCGCGCCGGCCACCATGGTGTTGATATTGAGGTTGCGTAGTACTTTCGTCATAGCCGCCATTCCTCTCTCTGGAGCTTGCTCAGAACATTCATTTTGTTATTCAAACCCGCTGCGCGCGGCCCGAGGCCGCCGCCAGCGCCAGCATCCGTGGCGCCATGTCGTCCAACGCCAATGTTTCGGTGGCGCCGCCGATAGCGATCGCCTCGCGCGGCATACCGAACACCAACGAGGTTGCCTCGTCCTGGGCGAGGGTCATCGCCCCGGCTCGGCGCATGGCCAGCAGGCCCGCCGCGCCGTCCTTGCCCATGCCGGTGAGCAGCACGCCGATGGCGTTACGACCGGCCTGGGTGGCCGCGGAGTGGAACAGCACATCCACCGACGGCCGATGACGATTCACCGGCGGACCTTCGTCCAGGCGGACCACGTAGTTGGCGCCGCTGCGCACCAGCTTGAGATGCCAGTCCCCGGGCGCGATGTAGGCGTGCCCGGGCAGCACCCGTTCACCGTCTTCCGCTTCCTTGACGGTGATGCGGCACAACTTGTTAAGCCGCAATGCGAAGGAGTGCGTAAAGCCGCCCGGCATATGCTGGGCGATCAAGATCGCCGGGCAGTTCGCGGGTAACGGCTCCAGCACTTGCCGTATCGCTTCCGGGCCACCGGTGGAAGCGCCCAGAATCACCAGCTTTTCGCTCGACACCATCACCGACTTAAGCGGTTTGGGGGCGTCCCGTTCACCGGCCTGGATACGCCGGGGCCGGGAGCGTGCGGCGGCGCGAATTTTCTCCGCGATCAGCTCGCTGTATTCGATCATGCCGCTGCGGATACCCAGGGCCGGTTTCTGCAGAAAATCCACCGCGCCCAGTTCCAGTGCCCGGAGAGTGACTTCGGAACCGGCCTGGGTGAGCGAGGAGACCATCAGCACCGGCATCGGCCGCAGCCGCATCAGCCGCTCGAGAAAATCCAGGCCGTCCATGCGCGGCATTTCCACGTCCAGGGTGAGCACATCCGGGTCGTGTTGTTTGATCAGATCACGGGCGACCAGAGGATCTGGGGCCACCGCCACCACTTCCATATCGTCGTGGCTGTTGATGATTTCGCTCATCAGATCGCGAATCAGGGCCGAGTCGTCAACGCACAGCACCCTTATTTTTTTCCCGGCCAAGATCGGTCTCCCCTCTCCATGAGGCAACGCCGTAACCGGCATGACTTGCCTTTGTTATTCAGGCTATCGGCGGATAGCAGCACTTCTTTAGGATTTTTAACCTCCCGGAATGACGACTTGTGGGAGCGGACCCTGCCCGCGCCTACAAGGCAAGCTCCCACAATCCGAGCTTCGTAGAGAGGTTCGGTGTCACCGCTCGGCGAGGGTATAAACGGTCTGGCCGCGCAGCCGGAAGCGGTCACTGATGTAGGAAAAGCTTTCCGAGTGGCCGGCGAACAGCAACCCGTCCTGCTTCATTAACGGCGCGAAGCGGTCGAGGATTCGGGCCTGGGTGTCCTTGTCGAAATAAATCATCACGTTGCGGCAGAAGATCGCGTCGAAGCGGTCGGTCATCGGCCATTTCGGAGCCACCAGATTCAACGTTTCGAAGCGCACCCGCGCAGCCACTTCCGGGCGCACCCGTGCGAACCCGGAACGCGCGCCGCTGCCCTTCTGGAAGAAGCGTTTACGCCGCCGCTCGTCGAGCTTGCCGACCTGATCCATCGGGTAGATGCCGCGCCGCGCCCGGTCCAGAGCTTCGGTGTCGATATCCGTGGCCAGTACTTGAAAGTCGGCTTTGTCACCGAGTACTTCGGTGAGGGCCATGACGATGGAGTACGGCTCCTCGCCGGTGGAGGCGCCGGCGCTCCAGATCCGTATCGGGCCGCGCCGGTCGCGCACCAGATCGGCGAGCAGCGGAAAGTGATGGCCCTCGCGGAAGAAGGCGGTGAGGTTGGTGGTCAGGGCGTTGGTGAACGCTTCCCACTCCGGGCCGCCGCTGTCCTGCTCCAATTTCGCCAGGTAGTCATGAAAGCGGACCATGCCATGTTGACGCACACGCCGGCCGATACGGCTGTAGACCATATCTTTCTTATGTTCCGCCAACACGATGCCGGCACGGCGATAGATCAACTCGCGGATGCGCGCGAAATCACTGTCGCTGAGCACCAGATCGCGCTCCGTGGAATAGCGCCCGGCGTCGGCCGGGCCGGCGGGGGGATGGATTGGGACTCGACTGCTCAAGGGGTTCATCCGGCAAGGGTCTGGGTTGAGGACTTCTGGCGCGGCCGTGCCGTCGATACCGGCAACCGGCGAACGTCGGCGGACGTCTCCGGCATCCGATCGTCAGCGCCGCGCAGCAGGAAGACCGCGATCGAATGGCCGAGGCTTTCCACCTGGGCTTCCAGGGACGCCGCCGCGCGGGCGGAAGCCTGCACCCGTTCGGCGTTCTGGCGGGTGACGCCGTCCATCTGCGCCACCGCCTGATTGATCTGGTTGATGCCGGTGCTCTGCTCCTGTGAGGCGGCGCTGATGTCGCCCATGATGTCGTTGACCCGGGTCACCGAGGTGACCACGGATTCGATCGCCGCTTCCGCGCGCCGCACCAGTTCCGCGCCGTTTTCGATTTCGCGGCCGGAACCGGCGATCAGGTCGCGGATCTCCTTGGCGGCGTCCGCGGAGCGGCCGGCCAGGTTACGCACTTCCTGGGCCACCACCGCGAAGCCACGGCCGTGCTCGCCGGCGCGGGCCGCTTCCACGGAGGCGTTGAGGGCCAGGATGTTGGTCTGGAAGGCGATGCTGTCGATGGTGCCGATGATCACCGCCATCTTTTCCGAACTGGCGGTGATGCGGCCCATGGTGTCCACCACCTGCCCCATCACTTCGCCGCTCTCGGACACCGCCCGCGACGCCTCGCTGCTGAGCCGGCTGGCCTGGCGGGCGTTCTCCGCGTTCTGGCCCACGGTGGCGGTGATCTCTTCCATGCTGGAGGCGGTCTGTTGCAGCGAGGCGGCCTGCTGCTCCGAGCGCGAGGACAGATCCTCATTGCCCTGGGCGATGTCGCGGGCCGCCGGGGTGACCACTTCGATGCCGCGGTTCACGTCGCCGACGATGCTGCCCAGGCTGCGGCGCATCAGTTTCAGCCCCATCACCAGCAGCCCCATTTCACCACTGAGGCGGCGCGGCGGTTTGGCCGCCAGGTTGCCGGCGGCGATCTGCAGCGTGAACATGCCGGCCTCGCGCACCGGGCCCAGCACCGAACGGGCGGTGGCCCAGAACAGCAGCGCCAGCAGCGGCAGGCCCACCGCCGCCAAGGCCATCAAGGCGGTGGACAACGGCGCCGCCTCACCACGGCCGAGGAAGCCGATCACACCGGCGCCCAGCAGCGGCGCGGCGCTGGCCAGGTAGAGCAGGGTCATGCGGCTGCTCACCGAACGCGGGTTCCAGCGTCGCAGCGCCGCCACTACCCCACGACGGCGAATCTCGCCACGGTGCAGGTAAAGGTGGCCGCCGCGCCCTTCCCGCAGTGCGGTGTAGGCCTGTTCGGCGGCGTCGATGGAGCCTTTGTCCGCCTTGAGGCGCACGGATACGAAGCCGGCGATTTCACCGTCTTCAATAATCGGGGTGACGTGGGCGCGTACCCAGTAATAGCCGCCGTCCTTACGCCGGTTCTTGACCAGACCGATCCAGGTACCGCCGTCTTTGAGGGTACTCCACAGGTTCTCGAACGCCTGCTCCGGCATGTCCGGGTGGCGCACGATGTTGTGCGGGGCGCCGATCAGCTCTTCGCGGGTGAAGCCGCTGACTTCGATGAACGCCGGGTTGGCGTAGGTGATACGCCCCCTGCGGTTGGTCCTCGAAATCAGAAAGTCATCGCCCTTGAGCGCATACTCACGGTTTGTCACCGGCTGATTGTTACGCATTCACACTCTCCCCGATTGACCGGACCCGGCGTCGATCTTCGACTCTGTCTGGTTGTTATTCGCCGGCCTCTTCCACCAGCGCCATTTCTTCGCTGGTGAGCATTTTTTCGATGTCCACCAGTACCAGCATGCGCTCGTCCAGATTGCCCAGCCCGCTGATGTAATCCAGCGGCAGGCTCAGGCCAAACTCCGGCGCCGGCTTGCGCTGTTCGGCGGTGAGCGTCATCACATCGGAGACCCGGTCGACCACGATGCCCACCACCCGGTCGGCGATGTTGACCACGATCACCACGGTCTGGTCATCGTAATCGGCACGCTCGAGACGGAACTTGATGCGCAGGTCGACGATCGGCACGATCACGCCGCGCAGATTGGCCACGCCCTTGATGAAGTCGGGGGCGTTGGCGATGCGCGTGACGTTCTCGTAACCGCGGATTTCCTGGACCTTGAGGATATCGATGGCGTATTCCTCGTCGCCCAGGGAGAACACCAGGAATTCCTGGCTGCCCGCTTCCACGGCGGCGGCGGTTTGCAAAGCAGTGGCTTGACTCATGACGGCTCTACCTCTTCAACAGGCCGGGCCCGGTTCCGGGCGCCGAAGACAGGGTTTTCTTTCTTGCTCTGGCCAAGGCGGTGCATGTCCGCCACATCCAGAATCAGCGCCACGCTGCCGTCGCCCAGAATGGTGGCGGCGGACACGCCCGGCACTTTGCGGTAGTTGGTTTCCAGATTCTTGACCACCACCTGCTGCTGGCCGACCAACTGGTCCACCAGCAGGGCGTAACGGCGGCCCTCGCCCTGCACGATCACGGCGATGGCGCGGGTCGGATCGGTGATCGCCTCCGCCACGTCCAGGGCGTGATGGACCGCCACCACCGGCAGGTAGTCCTCGCGCACCTTAAGCAGCACATCGCCGCCGGCCATGGAGAACAGATCCTCGGCGCGCGGCTGCAGGGATTCGATCACCGCGTTCACCGGCAGGATGAACATCTCCTGGCCCACCTTGATGGACATGCCGTCGAGGATCGCCAGGGTGAGCGGCAGCACGATGCGGGTGGTGGTGCCCTGGCCGGGCGTGGAAAGAATTTCCACATGCCCGCCCATGGCTTGAATGTTGCGCTTGACCACGTCCATGCCGACGCCACGCCCGGACACGTCACTGACCGCTTCGGCGGTGGAAAAGCCAGGCGCGAAAATCAACTGCCAGACTTCGTCGTCGCTCATTGAATCGGACACGGAAAGACCGCTGGAGCGGGCTTTCTCAAGAATCTTATCCCGGTTGAGACCGCCGCCGTCGTCAATCACCTCGATCAGAATATTGCCGCCCTGGTGCTGAGCGGACAGGGTCAGACGACCGGTGCGCGGCTTGCCGGCCGCCTCGCGGCGGTCCGGGGTTTCGATACCGTGGTCGAGGCTGTTGCGCACCAGGTGGGTGAGCGGGTCGATGATCCGCTCGGTGAGGCCCTTGTCCAGTTCCGTGGATTTGCCCTCGGTGACCAGCTCCACGTCCTTGTTGAGCTTGCCGGCCAG
Source organism: Alcanivorax sp. (assembly GCA_017794945.1). Taxonomy (GTDB): domain Bacteria; phylum Pseudomonadota; class Gammaproteobacteria; order Pseudomonadales; family Alcanivoracaceae; genus Alloalcanivorax. The sequence continues at coordinate 2,481,650 of CP051239.1, read as the reverse complement.
GTCGCGGACCAGGCGCGGAAAGCGGCTGAACACATAGTCCATCGGTACCATGCGCACCGACATGACCGCTTCCTGGAGATCGCGGGCGGTGCGCTGCAACAGGTTGAGGCCGGTGACCAGGGCGCCGTCGTTGACGGTTTCGGAGTCCTCGGCCACCTGATTGAGCATGGATTGGGTGATGATCAGCTCGCCGACCAGATTAATGATCTGATCGACCTTGGCCACCGGCACGCGGATGGAGGTGGATTCGCCGCCTTTCTTGCCGCCGTCGGCGTTCTTGGCGCTGGCTTCGGCTTTCGCCGGGGCCGCCGGCTTCGCCGGAGCGGGTTCCGGGGCCGCTTCGGCTTCCACTTTTGTTTCCGGTTCGCTTTCAGTAGCGGCGGGCGCCTCGGCGGCGACGTCCAGAGCGCGCACTTCCAACTGCTCCGGCTCGGCGATAAAGGACATCACCGCTTCGATATCATCGCCACTGAGTGACGACGTGAGCACCACCCGGTGGCGGTCGCCCTCGGACTGCTGATCCTCGATATCACCCAGCTGGGCCAGTTCCTCGACCAACAGATCCCGGTCTTTATCGGCGACGCCGATCAGGGTCACCTGGAAACGGCCCCCGCCGCCCACCGCCTCGTGATGGGCCGGTGCCGCCGCCTCATCGGCGGGCGGCGCCGGGCTGGCGGGCGCGGCCGCGGCCGGGGCGGCGCCCGCGACCTCGGCGCCGGCGTCTTCGCCCAGCTCTTCGAGAGCGAGACGACGCAGGGTCTCGCAGATACGTTCCAGGGCTTCCGGGTCCGGTTCACCGCCCTGGCGATACGCGTCCAGTTGATCGTTTAGCATGTCTTTGGCTTCCAGAAAGGTGTCGACGATATCCCTTCGCAGCGTCAACTCACCGCGTCGTGTGTAGTCGAGCAGGTTTTCCAGCAGATGGGTGGTGCGCTGCAGGGCCTCGAACCCGAACGTACCGGCCCCGCCCTTGATCGAATGCGCGGCCCGGAAGATAGCGTTGAGCCGCTCCACGTCCGGGTTGTCCACATCCAGCTCCAGAAGATGGGACTCCATCTCCGCCAGGAGCTCGTCCGCTTCTTCGAAAAAAGTGTCGTAGAATTCGGTGATATCCATGTTCACTCCCGCACGGGTTGAGGGGCGTCGCTCAGATCGCCGGGGCGGCTGGCGGCGCGCAGCCGTTCCACCGCCTGACGGGTGAGCACCACCAGGGTGATGCGGCGGTTGACCGGGTCACCGGGGTTGCTGTCGGGCACCGGCACACGGTCGCCCATGCCGGTGACCCGCAGTAGCTTCTCGCTGTCCAGGCCGCCGGCCACCAGCTCGCGACGCGAGGCATTGGCCCGGTCACTGGACAGCTCCCAATTGCTGTAACCGCTGTCACCGCTGGAATAGCGAAGACTGTCGGTATGCCCGCTGATGCTGAGCGGGTTGGGCATGTCGTTGAGCAACGGCGCCATGGTGCGCAGCAAATGACGCATGTAGGGCGCGACGCGATCGCTGCCGAGCCGGAACATGGGCCGCTGGTCGGTATCCACCAACTGGATGCGCAGTCCCTCCGGGGTCATTTCAAAGCGCATCTGATCACGCAGTTCTCGCAGTTGCGGGTCGGCCTGGATCGCCTGCTCGATACGACGGCGCAGATCGATGAACTGCTGGCGTTCGTCGGCGGGCAGGCTCTGACGGCGCAGATCAATGCGCGCCCGCTCGCCATCGGAGTGGGCCGGATCGGCACCGCCACCGGGAATCGCGCTGGTGCTCGACGAATTGCGGTCACCGTCCGCCAGCGCCACTTTCAACGGCGTGCGGAAATATTCAGCCAGCCCTTGCAGCTCCGCCGGCGACGCCGTGGAGATAATCCAGAGCACCAGAAACAACGCCATCAGGGCGGTCATGAAATCCGCCAGCGCGATTTTCCAGGCGCCGCCGTGGTGCGCCACATGGGCACGGCGGCGTCGCCGGATGACGATGGGCCGGTGCTGGTCGCTCATGTCTGCTTGGCATCCACGGGCCGGGCGGCACGCACGTGCTCTTCCAGTTCGGTAAAGGTGGGCCGCTCAGCGGTGTGCAGCGCTTTTCGGCCAAACTCCACCGCTAACTGCGGCGCGTACCCGTTCAGGTTGGCGAGCAGCGTGACGCGAATGCATTGCAGCATTTTCACCGCCTCGGCCACCTGCCGGTCGATACGGCTGGCCACCGGATTGACGAAGCCGTAGGCGAGCAGGATGCCGAGAAAGGTGCCGACCAGAGCGTGCGCGATCATCAAACCCATTTCATCGGCGCCGGCGTCGGCGGACGCCAGTGCTTTCACCACACCCAGCACCGCCGCCACGATGCCGAAGGCCGGCAGACCGTCCCCGACCTTGGCGAGCGCATCAGCCGGAATATGCGCTTCGTGTTCGAACGCCTCGATTTCATGGCTCATCAGTTCATCGATTTCCATGGGGTCAACGCTGCCACTGATCATCAGTCGCAGGTAATCGGTGATAAAACCCATGATCATCGGGTCATCGGCGATTCTCGGGTATTCACTGAACAGGGCGCTTTCGGCGGGGTTCTCGATGTCTTTTTCAATGCCCAGCACGCCCTCGCGGCGCATCTTGGAAAGCAGGTTGTACTGCAGCGACATCAGCTGCATGTAGATTTCTTTATCGTACTTCTTGGTGCGTTTCAGAGTGGTGGCGGTACGCAGGGTGGCTTTGATCGCCTTGCCGTTATTGGCGGCCACGAACGACCCCACCGCGGCGCCGACGATCATCAGGATTTCGGTGGGCTGGTAGAGCGGGCCCAGGTGTCCGCCGGCCATGGAAAAGCCGCCGAACACGGAGAGGGTGACGATAATGAAGCCAAGAGGTATCAGCACAACCGGTATCCTTCAGAACAGCGTGGATAGCATTACCATCTGTATCGGCAGGAGCAGGTCGGGCTTGAGGGAAAAATTACGAAATTAAGGTGCCACCGCCTGTTGGCGACCGCCGGTCCGTCGGCCCGCTTCACTCACCGCGCTCTGGCGTTTGCGGGTCTTGCCGGCCCGGGACGGCGGCTGGCAAATACCACACACAAAACCCTGACTGGGTGTATGCGCGTGGTTAACGAAATGACCGTGGCAGCTGGTGCATTCCGACAGTTCGAACATTTCGCTTTCAAAGAAGCGCACCAAGGTCCAGGCGCGGGTCAGCCCCAACACCGGTTCGGCACCATCCAGAGCAATCTGCTCCAGGTACAGGCGGTAGGACTTCACGAAGCCCTCCATACGACCACAGTCGTGCTCGCCGGTAAGCTGCCGGTAAAAGCTGTAGAACAAGGAAGAATGGATGTTCGGCAGCCAGGTGATGAACCAGTCGGTGGAAAACGGCAGCATCCCCTTCGGCGGCGACATGCCGCGCACTTCCTTGTAAAGCCGGATCAACCGGCCACGGCTGAGCTCGGTTTCCGATTCCAACACCTGCAGCCGTGCCCCCAGCTCGATCAACTCGATCGCCAATTGCACCTGATGCATTTCGCCGACCAGACTCTTCTCGGACATTGGACCCCTCCCCCCGATCAGCTCGCGCAGGACGCCATCAACAACGCCGCGTGGGTTTGCCCCAGCCCCTGCTCCCGCTTGTTATTGGTGAGCTTGGTGACCTGGTCCGCGTCGTCGAAATGCAGACGGAACAGCAACTGGTTAGTACGCGCCATCTGGCTGAGCTGTTTGGCGGACAGGGAAACCAACACTTCCGCCATCGCCTGGTCGATCTTCAACCGGAACATGGCCGTGGCGTAATCTTCCTTGAGAAGACGCTGCGCCAGCAGCAGGTAGGTCAGATTGATATCCTGGATTTCTTCTAAGACGCTATCGATCTTCATTGCTCTTTCACTCCTTCGGCACCCCATGACCGAGGTCTCCCCCGGCGCTGTTCGCGCCGGACCCTTCATACCGTCAAAAAACTAATACTTTTTACTTAGCTATTATGGAATTTAAGTTGCTTAGTATGTGTAATTTGTAGTGGCAACGTACCACAACAATCACGAATTGCTCACACTTAAATGTGAACAAACTCACACCAGAGTAATATTTTGTGATGGCATTCACAAACAATTACAGAAAGCGAAACGAACGTTTCAATTACAAAAATGAAAGGTCAAGCCAGTTTGCGAAGTCGCGCTCAAGGCAACGAAAGAATAATATTTCTCTTAAAAATCAATCAGTTAAAAAGAGGAAACAGCACACAAGAAACCCGGCTCATTTCTCTCCTTCCGAAACACCGAGCCCGAGGCCGGCCCCTAAAGGCAAAAAATTGCAATAGCCGAAAGAGGCAAGGAATCAGTTCACAAAACGAACAGTGCACAAATTATTGCGCATCTTTTCTAGCACTTTAATACTAGCCCCTTCCGTCGTCCTCGGGGTTCATCGCTTGCAACCAGACCAGCAGCTCGGCGATCACCTGATACAGGCGGACCGGTATCCGCTGGTCCAAATCCAGCTGCATCAACAACCCCACCAGCTCCGGCGCGTCATGCACGAATACGTCCTGGCGGCGCGCCTCGGCGATAATCCGTTCGGCCAGATCACCATAACCGCGCGCCAGTACCCGCGGGGCTTCGCCGTCCTGGTAGGCCAGCGCCACGGCCTGGCGGCGGCTGTTGGATTCAGGGTCTTTCATCGCCCATTACTCGCAGTCGTACCTGCTCGAAACCACAACCCTCGAGCCTGGTCTTCAGGCGCGGGCTGTCGATTCGCAGTTGTTCGGCTACCGGCTCGGAGTGAGCATCGAGATCAACGCTCAGATTGTCGCCCCGCAGATCCAGGCGCACCCGCACCGGCCCCAGCGACGCCAGTTCCACGGTCAGTTCGGAGCGCCAGGTGCTTTCTTCACCCGGGTCCTCGTCATCCTCGCCCTGGTCGCCGCCGGACCCCGCCTGGCGGGGCGCCTCGGCGGGCACCTGGATCACCAGAGCCATGAAAATGCCGGACCAGACATCCCCTTCCCAACGCAGCACCGGCGTCGCCAGGGTCTCCAGCTGATGGCGGAGGATGCCCTGCAGAGCCTGATTGGCGTCGTCGGAGAGGGGGCGCGGCGCGGGCCGGGGCGCCTCTTCGCCTTGGTTGATCGGACGGCCCTCGGCGGGAGCCGGGGCCGCGGCCGGTCGGTCGGTGACCGGCGTGCCCGCCGCCCGGACCTGCGACGGCGCCTCAGCGGCGGCCGTGGCCGGGGCCGGGCCTTTAGCGCCCTCGGCACGGGCGCCGGCGGCCGGCGTTTCCGGCGGCCGGGAGAGACGCATCTGCGGTTCCTGGGCCAGCCGCGCGCCGCTCATCTCACCCCGGTACCAGCTTTGCAGGTGGGATTCATAAAAAAGGCCGCTCTGGCCAACACTGGCCTGCAGGCGATTCGCCAGCGTCGGGGCCTCGGCGTCGGCGGCGCTCATCAGGGGCGCCGCGGGCCGTACCGCCGAAGGCGGCGCCGGGTAGCGGGCAAGGATGTCGGCGATGGTGCGGGCGGCGGCGCTGAAATGGGTTTGCGTGGATCCGCTCGCCGCGTCCGGCGGCGGGGTTGGGGTTTGCGGCGCACGGGCACGCTGGTGCGTGCCTGTCAGATCGGGCAAGGGGGCGGCGGTGCGCGGGTCGAGACGGGAGTCACTGCGTACCGCCGGCGGCGCTTCCGCCGGGCTGAGCGGACGCACCGGTTCGGGGATCTGCCGGGCCAATGGCACATCCACCCTTTTGCCCAGCACTTGATGCAGCAGAGTATCCAGAATCGGCGTGATGCCGCTCACGGCGTGTCTTCGTCCAGGTGGAACGCGGAGTCCATGGTGATCACTTCCTGAGGGCCGTAGGAACGGCGCAGATCCCGCTTGCGCTTGGTCGTGCCAATCAAGCCGGCCAATTCGTCCCGACGCGCCACCAGGCAGCGACGTATTTCCAGGTCACGCTCGAGTATCCGTTCCAGCAGGTCCGCTTTGCGCGCCTGTTGCGACGCATCGAGAGCGGTGTCCTGCTCCCGGCTGGAGAGCTGTTCCACGTCCACCAGATAATGCGCCTCCTCGCCCATCAGGCCGTCCCAATCATGGCGGCGCGCACAATCCAGCATACGTCCGGAGCGCGCCAGAAGGGCTTCATAGGCCAGCAGTACCTGTTCCGCCGACAGCGCCCGGCGCCGGGATTCGAGTTCGGTCATTCAGCCCCCTGATGCGCGGCGGGTTTGATCTGGTTCCAGGCTTCACCCAGGTCCGCCAGCAAGCGGCCGGCCTCGTCCAGGCTGGCCGGGTCGTTGCGCAGATTGGCGTTAAGCAGCAGACGGGCGATGTAGTCGTACAGCGACGCCATGCGGTCGGCGAGCTCGCCGCCCTTCTCCCGGTCCAGAGCCGCCAGCAACCCGTTGTTGACGATATCCAGCGCTTTCGAAATGGCCTTGCCCTTTTCCGCCACCTGGCCTTCGCGCATATGCAGCGCGGCCGCGCGGATGGCGGTGCCGGCGCCGTCGAACAGCAGGCTGATCAATTGATGGGGGCTGGCCGACATTACCCCGCTTTCCACCCCTACCCGGGCGTAGGCCCCCGCGCCCCGGGCGTACCCGGCGGCGCCACGCGTCATTGTCATGAGTCTTGCCCTCTGCTGGTTACCTTTTCATGGCTTACTGTTTCAACTGCGCGTTCAACGCGTCGAATTGCTGGGTCAGGTAGCTGCTGGTGGAGTTCATTTCCGCGATCATCGCATCCAGCTTGCTGAACTGCTCGCGATAGCGGGCGATGGTGCTGTCGATGCGTGCCTCGGTGCGCAGGTAGCGCTCGCCGAGGCCCTCGATGCGTTCTTCCAGACCGCTGGTGGCATTCTCAAGGGTGCCGCTGTCACCGAGCATCTTGCCCAGGGTGGCATCAAGCTGCCCGGCCAGGCCCTGTGCCTCGCCGGCGCCGGAAAAGAAATCCGCCAACGCGCCAAGGTTGTCCGCCACCACCGCGTCAATCTTTTCGTCATCCACTTCCAGGGTACCGTCGATGGTGAGATCCACGCCGATATCGGAGAGCGCCCCGAATTCGCCGCCGGACACCACGCCGCCCATCACGCCACGAATACGGGATTCGATGCCGCGCAGAGTGGTATCACCGAGCAAGCGACCGCTGGTACCGGTTTCCTGATCGTAGCTGGTGAAGCTGTCGATGCTTTCCTGCAGGCTGTTGTAACTCTCCACGAAACTGGTCACCGCTTTCTTGATACCGGCGGTGTCGCGGGTCACGGAGACGGTGGCGTTGCCCTCCTCCTTGAGATTGAGCGTAACGCCCTGAACCGCGCCTTCAACGCGATTGCTCTGGCTTTCGATGTCGATACCGTTAACGCTCAGCGACGCATTAACGGCGGTGACCTCGGTGGCGGCGTCCACCGCCAGGGTGGCGCCCAGCCCGCCAGTGCCGAAGTCGACGCCGGCGATCGCCGCGTCGGTGCCGGTGTCGGTGGCGGACAGCACCAGCCGGTGCGGCTGACCGCTGCCGTCGTTGACCAGCGAGGCCTGCACCCCCTTGCCCGCCGCGTTGATGGCGTCGCGGATACCCTCCAGGGAGCTGTCTTCCTCGGCCACATCAATGCTGAAAGCGTCACCGTTGCCGAGCGTGAAACTGATCGAACCGGCACCCAGCGGCTCGGCTTTATCAGCCACCCCCTGGGTGGCGATGCTGTAGGCGCGCGCCTTGTTGTTGACCACGATGTCGTGGGTGCCGGGTAGCGCGTCTTCGCCGACCACGGCGCTCAACGCGTCGCCGGAGACACTGCTCTTCACCGCGTCGAACCGCTGGCTGTCGCTCAGCTTGGCGGCCGCCTCACGGAACTCGGTGAGCTTATTCTCCAGCGTTCCGTAGGCGGAGATCTTCGCCTGATAACTTTTCTGTTGTTGGGTGATCGGCGTCAGTTGCTGACGCTCCGCCGCTTCCATCTGGTCAAGCAGGCCGTTGAGGTCGAGCCCGGAACCGATACCCAAAGAAGAAATAGACGCCATGCTCTTTCCTTGCAAAGTACCTACGTATTGTGCGGCGCCCCGGCGCCGCCGCAGCGGCGGATAAGGGCAACCAATTAGCGCTATTTCATGCTATCGGCGGGAACCGCCACGACTTTAGCGCTGCCACTAGCCGGGCGCGGGCAGCGAGGAAACCGGCTCGCCAAGCCGTTCCAGCGCGCCGCCTTCCAGCAACTGCTCGGGGTCGGCGCCGGGAAACGCGCTACCCCGAGAAATCTGCACCTGCACCGGCAGGCCCTGGTGGTCCAGCCGCCGAACCCAGGCCAGTAATCCGCCCTGATAACGCACCAGGCTGCCCACCGGCCAACGCCCGAAATGGGCGCGGTGGCGGTCCACCCAGCGGCGGTCGAATTGGTGGGGTGAGCCGTGCAGGTGATCGTAAATCGCTTCCGCGGACCAGGGGCGCCGGCCCGGGCGTACCCGCGCCATCACGTCGGACACGTCCACTACCGACGCGAGCCGCGCCAGTTCCGGCAATTCGTCGGCAACGCGCCCATGGGGGTAACCGTGACCATCGAGCCGCTCGTTGACGTCGCGCACCACCGCCTCCACCACCGAGGAAGCCAGCCAGCGGCAGCTATCCAAACGCTGCGTAATCAGTGCCACGTGACCCTGCAGCCAGCGGTACTGGCTGGCGTTGAGGAACTGCATCTCAAGCAGATCCCGGGGCAACAGCGCCTTGCCCAGATCGTGCACCAGACCGGCGGCGGCCAATGCCTTGCACAGCTCATGGGGCATCTTCTCGCTTCTGGCGAAATCCAGCAGATGGACCGACACGCCCAGAGAATGCCGCACCAGCAGTGTCTCCTTATCCAGGCACTGCACCGCGAACAACAGCGCCTCACGGTCTTCGTCCTGCAGCGCCAGCAGACGGTCCGCGTGCCGCGACAGCTGCACCGCGTCCACCATGGCGCCCTGGCGCAACGCCAGAATCTGGTTGTCCAGGTAGGCGGCCGTGGGCGCCAGCCGGCGGGTCATCGCGGTGGCGTAATCGTGCGTCTGGCGGCGGCTCACGGTGCCGTGCTCTTCGTTTTTCTTGCCCTGGAACAATTGCGAGGGCGCCAGGGGCGTACGCGACGTCCCCCCCATACGCGCCGCCTCGCGCTCGATCTCGCGGACCATGAACCACAAACGCCGGTCGTCCTCGGCGCCGCGCTCGGCGAACAGAAACCCCACTTTGACCAGCCCGCGCTGCGCATCGGCCTTCTGATGACGCGGACTGCCACGCACCACGAAACGACTGCCGTTGGGGAAAAACAACTCCAGCTCGAACACCGCCGCATTGGACATCAGCGCGGTCATCGCACTGGCCGACAGCTCCACCAGACAGCCCTGCAAGGACAGATCGCGCAGATCCCCCTGGGCGGACAGGCCGCTGTCCCGGTCGCGCAGGACCACGCCCACCTCCATGCCCAGCCGCAGCTCGGCCCGGAAGGTATCCCGGCGCTGCAGAATCTCCATCTCCGGTGGGTAATCGCAGCGGCACAGCATTCTGTCATCGCGCTCAAAGCACATATCCGCGCTTAACAAAGGCGTACGTAACACCCCGCCGCGGGCCAGCCCCATCAACCGAAAGCCGGCGCCGCGCCGTAAATCAGCGGCGATATGCCGGATCGCGCTGATATCCAGCAGCAAGCTCTCCCCCGGGTTCACCTCGAACACCACCACCGGCATCGGCTCACCGCCATTCTTATCCAACGCCAGGGACGCCGCCCCTGGCTGGCTCAAATGTTCCAGTAATTCTTGTATTTCCGGGGGATGTTCCACCCGGCTGAACGCGTCATCCTGCGACGTCATGCCAACGGCCCTCGCCTTTTGATTACTACGACCGTCTCTATCGGCAAGGCACGGACGGCCTTTAACAGGCGCCCGGCAAAACTTTTTGTCGCCAGCCCTAAAGCGAAACGCGAATCCGCCGAAAGACGGTGTAACGGCCAGCGCCGTTGCTCTCAAACCAAACGGTGAATCACAAAAGGACATTTGCTATGTCAGTTATCAACACCAACATCACGGCCATGATCGGCCAACAGAACCTGGGCAAATCCCAGAGTGCTCTGCAGACCTCCATGGAGCGTCTGTCTTCCGGCCTGCGCATCAACAGCGCCGCCGACGACGCCGCCGGCCAGGCCATCGCCAACCGCATGACCGCCCAGACCACCGGTCTGGCACAAGCCCAGCGTAACGCCAACGACGGTATCTCCGTGGCGCAGACCGCTGAAGGCGCGCTCAACCAGGTGAACGACAACCTGCAGCGCATCCGTGAGCTGACCGTTCAGGCACAGAACGACACCAACTCTCCGGAAGATCTGAACTCTATCCAGGACGAAATCACCCAGCGTCTGGGCGAGATCGACCGTATCTCCGGTGAAACCAACTTCAACGGCGTGAAAGTGCTGGCTGAAGATCAGGCATTCTCCATCCAGGTCGGCGCCAACGATGGTGAGAAGATCACCATGAACCTGAAGGAAATCAACGCCGAGACCCTGGGTCTGGACGACTTCAACGTGAACACCCGTCTGGCCGAAGCGCCCGCGACCGGTGATTCCATCGAAATCGACGGCGCCAGCTACTCCGTGGTGGCCACCGCGTCCACCACCTCCGGTGATCTGGAAGTGGAAGCCGCCGACATCACCGAGGGCACCGTGACCGGCACCCCCGTGGCTAGCGGCACCAACAGCCTGGTGATCGACGATGACGGCAACGCCTTCGTGAAGAACGTAAACGGCGGTGAAGTAAGTTACTACGAAGCGGAACTGTCCGGCACCGCGGCCGACGGCACCGATTCCGCGACCATCAGCTACACCGTGGCCGCCGATGCCAAAGCAGTGAGCGGCGTGACCGACGATTCCACCAAGGTAGCCACCGAGAACCCGCTGGCGGCCCTGGACTCCGCGCTCAGCGACGTGGACAGCCTGCGCTCCGAAATGGGTGCCATGCAGAACCGTTTCGATTCCGCGATCACCAACCTGAGCACCACCGAAACCAACCTGTCCGCGGCCCGTTCGCGCATCGAAGATGCCGACTACGCGGTGGAAGTGTCCAACATGACCCGCGCGCAGATCCTGCAGCAGGCCGGCACCTCCGTACTGGCACAGGCCAACCAGGTACCGCAGAGCGTGCTTTCCCTGCTGGGTTAAGCCGGTTCCGGTACCACCAGAGGGCCCCTTTCGGGGCCCTTTTTTTATCCATCAAATCCCACGAATAGCCCCTTACACCCCGCCTATTCGGGCCATCACTCCGGCCCCGCGCTTGCTAGGCTGATTCCAATGCCATCTTTCCGTGTTATCGGGGTCCGGATATGTCCGCAAAACAATTCGCGCGTGCCTACCACGCCGGCAACTTTGTCGAAGCCGAGAAGCTCGCCATCGCCCTGGTCGAGCGTGACCGGCGCGATGCCATGGCCTGGCAGGGGTTGGGCGCGTCACGGCTGAATCAGCGTCGTCCTCAGGAAGCCCTTCAGGCGTTGGAAACGTCGCTTGAACACGACGCCGATAACGCACAAACCCTGTACTTACTGGGCAAGTGTCAGCTGGCGCTGAACCACTGGCGCGCCGCGGTGACCCGGCTGAATCAAGCCGCGAAACTGCGACCCGACCACGCCTACACCCAGGTGCAACTGGCCGAAGCCTGGCAAACGCTGAACGACCACGAAGCGGCGGTCGCATGCATTGATCGGGCCTGGGATCTGGACAATAGCAACGCGGACATCCTCTACCGCCGTATCAAGATTCGTGGTCGCGCCCGGCGGATGGACGGCCTGCTCGCGGATTGCCGACGCCTGATCGCCCTGCGGAGCGACAATCCGGACTATCACAACCTGGTGGGATCGACGTATAACGACCAGGGGCACTTCGAACAGGCCGAACACCACTATCGCGAAGCGCTGCGACTCCATCCGCAACACGCGGTGGCGTTCTCCAACCGCATCTTCAATGCCCATTACAACCCGGCTCTGAGCCGGGCACACATTCTCGATCTGGTGCTTCAGTGGCGCGACACCTTCGAGCCCCGGCCCAGGCCGTCTCGTCAGCGCGCCGGTAACCGCGACGAAGGCCGCCCGCTTACCATCGGCTTGCTCTCCTCCGGCTTGCGAAGCCACCCGGTCGGCCAAATGATCACGGCCGCCCTGGAGCATCTGTCGGCGGATGATTTTCAGCTCATCGCCTATGCGACCAGCAATACCGAGGATCATATCAGCGCGCGATTACGCCGGATCAGCCACCGTTGGCATTCGGTCGCCACCGCGCGTCGTGACACCCTGACCTCCCTGATCCGGGACGATCAGGTGGACATCCTGATCGACCTCAACGGCCACACCGACGGCAACCGTCTGCGCCTGTTGGCGGACGAACCGGCGCCGTTGCTGGTCAAATGGGTCGGCGGCCTGGTCAATACCACAGGCCTCGAGGCGATCGACTATTTGATCAGCGACAGCGTGGAAACACCCGCCGGATACGATGATCAGTATCTGGAGAAGCTGATCCGCATGCCCGACGACTACATCTGTTATCAGCCACCGCATTACGCGCCGGCGGTCGAGGCTCTGCCCGCCCTACGCAACGGCTACGTGACCTTCGGCTGCCTGAACAACCCCGCCAAGATCAATCCACGACTGATCGACGAGTGGGTCCGTCTGATGGAAGAGGTGCCGCAAAGCCGGCTACTCTTGAAAGGCGCCCAATACGGCGACGCGGATTTCCGCGAAACGCTGCACGAACAGTTCGAGCACCGGGGTATCGTGCGCCAGCGTGTGCGCCTGGAGGGCCCGGAAAACCACACCGCCTTCCTGGACACCTACAACCGCATCGACATCGCCCTGGACCCGTGGCCTTACTCCGGCGGCCTGACCACCTGCGAAGCCCTGTTGATGGGGGTACCGGTGATCACCTTGCCCGGCCCTACCTTCGCCGGCCGGCACGCCGCCTCCCACCTGGTCAACGCCGGCCTGCCGGAACTGGTGGTGGACAGCTGGGACGCCTACCGGGCCCGGGCCCGCGATCTGGCGAGCGACCTGGACAATCTGGCCACCGTGCGGCGCCACCTTCGCGATACGCTTCTGCGGTCGCCGGTGTGCGACGCGCCCCGCTTCGCCGCCCACCTGAGCGCGGCCCTGCGGGGCATCTGGCACCGCTATTGCCGTGACCTGCCACCCGCCGCGCTGACTTTCGCTCAGGACGGCACCGGCCAATTCGAGGATCAGGCGGTTCCGGTACCGGAACCGCGAATGCCTTTCATCACCCTGGCCAAGGCGGCGGCACGACGGGAAAACGCCGGTCGGTTCCAGTTTGATTTCAGCGGTAAGGTCGTCGCCCTGGATAACGGCGGGCAGCTGTTGGCAGCCGGCGCGGCCGACTCACTGCTGCCGCTGGGCGCGTTCGAACTGCTGGTGTTCGATCCGCTCGGTGAGCACGCGGCACAGGCGGCCGGCCAACGCACCGGCCTGCAGGTGTTTCCGCGCACCACCCTCGGCGATGGCAACCCGGCGACCCACTATGCGTGCCTGGACCCGACGCTCAGCGGCACCCTCAAGCCCGCGCCGGAATCCGGACCGGGCGCCCGGGTACTCGCCGAACTGCCGGTCAACACAGTGGCGCTGGACAGCATCGAGGGACTACCGAGCCTGGACTGGCTGGTACTGGACCACCGCAACGACAGCCTCGCCACCCTGTGCAACGGCGCCCGCGCCCTGGAACACACCCTGATGATCCAGGCCACCGTGTGCTTCGGCCCCGGCCCGGCGAACCAACCAGACCTGGCCGGGTTGTGCCGGTGGGCCGACGAACACGGCTTCCGCCTCTATCGTCTTGATCCTGTTGGGCACGTCAGTCATCTGCCGGAGGACCTGGGGCCGCAACGCCAGGCCTCGGAGCTGAGAACCGCCAAGGCGCTCCTGTTGCCGGCGCCCTCGCGCCTGGCGGAACTGGACCACAACCGCAAAACGCGGCTCGCTTTCTTGTTGCATACCGTCTACGGCATCCAGGATCTCGCCTATGCCCTGCTCAACGAGGTGGATCAAACGCAGGCGGCGCGCTACCTGGCTGACCTGAACGGTGATGCCGCGACGCCGCGGACACCGGACATTCCCGACGCCCCCTTTATGTCCGAGGAGGAAAAGGCGCTGTTCAAAAAGAGTCTGGAGCGGGCCGGCCGCTATTTCGAATTCGGCTCCGGCGGCTCCACGGTGTGGGCAAGCCAGGCCGGTTTGACCGTCCATGGCGTGGAGAGCGACGCCGCCTGGGTCGACGGACTGAAGCAGCGTCTCGGCGAAGCCTGTCAGGTCCACGCCGAGGACATCGGTCCCACCAAGGCGTGGGGCTTCCCCGCTTCGGATGCGGAGCGTCACCGTTTCCCGGCCTACAGCGAGGCCATCCACCGCCACGATCAGGCCTTCGATCTGATTCTGGTGGACGGCCGTTTCCGCGTCGCCTGCGTGCTGAATGCGATCCGGCATACGCTGAACGTCGCGGACCAGCCCGGCGAGACGCGTCTGTTCATCCACGATTTCTGGAATCGGCCACATTATCACGCCGTGCTCGAATTCCTGGTGGAAGAAGAGTCGGCGGAAACCGCCGGGGTATTCCGTATCGCCGAGGACATTGATCCGGAACGGATCGACATGGTGCTGGAAGAGTATCGGTTCCAGCCGGCTTAGATATAGGACTCCGGGATCCTGAGGGGCAACCTTTGCCGGCCGGCTTTGCCGGCCTTTCGCGGGCGGAGCCCGCTCCCACAAGCCCGCTTCCATAAGGCCCGCTTCTACGAGCCTGGGCGGGTGGCGGCATAAAGTTATGGGCGCGGCGGTCGATACAGGTACAAACCTGTGCATATCACTATCGGCTGAGGGCCCGCCCATGACCACGCCCGTGGACAACAACAGCGTTTCATCGCTGCCTTCGCAATTCTCCTACCAGGCCGCGCGCCAGCGCGTGGAAAAGGTGTTGGCGCAGCTGCCCGCCGCCGGCGCGGCGCAGGAAAGCGATTCGGAAGGTCGGATGGTAGAACGGGAGGAGCTGGTCAAACCGGTCCAGCGGATCAACGACGTGCTGCGCCGCTACGGTGTGGAGTTTCAACTGAGCGAGGACTCCGGGCGCACCATCATCCGCCTGATCGACCGCGACAACGGCGAACTGATCCGCCAGATCCCCCCGGAAGAGGCCCTCAACGCCGCCCAGCGCCTGGAAGAAGTAAAAGGCCGCCTCTTCAGCCTTGAAGTCTAAGCTTGGGCCCTGCCTCCGGCACGGCCCGCTCTTTAGCTGTTAACTGTTAACTGTTAACTATTAACCGTTAACTGCTCTTTCTAGACCTGCATATTCATAACGTCTTTATAGGCGCTGACCAGCCGGTTTCGCATCTGCACGCCCATTTCGAAGGCGATGCTCGCTTTCTGGCTGGTGATCATGGTGTCGTGCAAGGACACGCCGGGCTCACCGGCCTGGAACGCCTTGGCTTTATCACCGGCCTCGGTCTGCATCTGGTTGATCCGCTCCAGGCTGGATTGCAGCGCCTCGCTGAAGCCGCCGCTGCCCACGGTGGTGTCCAGGTTCTGCCCGCCGGCCCGCGGCGCGGCGCCCGCCGCCTGGCCGGCAAGCTCCTGCATCTGGTTGAGCGCGGCCTGCATGGCCGGATTGATGGTCGGTGTGCTCATAACGTATCGCTCTGCGTTACCCGCTATTCGAACGGCAAGATTACCAGCCTCCGCCTTGAGCCAAGCGGGCAAATGACGGCAAAAAGGCGGGCTTTTCTTTCCTTTGTGTGTCCCGGCGCTGCTCATAATGGCATGCGTCGCAATACCACCGGAAAGCAGCAATGCCTTTTCAACACTATTCCCGTTTCCCCGGGGGGCACGCATGAGCAACGGCGAGACCCGCCCGGACAACAACGGCATCGAGCAGATGCTGGCGCGGCTGCGTGCCAACCCGCTGGTGCCGTTGCTGGTGGCCGGGGCCGCGGTGATCGCCTTGGTGGCGGCCATGCTGATGTGGGCCAGCGCGCCGGAATACCGCGTGCTCTACAGCAACCTCAGCGAAGCCGACGGCGGCCGCATCATCAGTGAACTGGAAAGCCGCGCGGTGCCCTACCAGTTCAGCCAGGGCGGTCGCGCCCTGATGGTGCCCGGCGATCAGGTCCACAAACTGCGTTTGCAACTCGCCGAACAGGGCCTGCCGGAAGGCGGCAACGTGGGCTTCCAGATCATGGACAATCAGGCGTTCGGCATCAGCCAGTTCGCCGAGCAGGTGAATTTCCAGCGCGGTCTGCAGGGCGAGCTGGCCAGTTCCATTGAAGCCCTGGGCCCGGTATCGCGGGCCCGGGTGCATCTGGCCATGGCCAAGCCGTCGGTCTTCATCCGCGACCGCGAGCCCGCCAAGGCCTCCGTGGTGCTGACCCTGGAAGCGGGTCGCGCGCTGGGCAACGGCCAGGTCGACGCGATCGTGCATATGGTCTCCAGCAGCGTGCCGGAACTGGCGCTGGAGGACGTCACCGTGGTCGATCAGGCCGGCCGCCTGCTGTCGCGCCCCTCCGGCAGCGGCGGTGGCCTGGACGGCACCCAGCTGGAGTACGTGCGCGAAGTGGAGCGCGTCTACCGCCAGCGCATCGAAAGCATTCTGGCGCCGATCCTGGGCCCGGAGAACGTGCGGGCCCAGGTCACCGCGGAGGTGAATTTCGCCCGCCGCGAGGAAACCAGCGAGCGCTACGGCCCCAACCAGGGCGGCAACCCGGCGGCGGTGCGCAGCAGCCAGACCCGGGCGGTCTACAGTGGCGGCGAAGACCTGGCCCAGGGCGTGCCCGGCGCGCTCACCAACACGCCCCCCGGCGCCGCGGCCTCTCCGGTCCAGCAGGGTGGTGACGACCAGCAGGACGGCGCCAATACCGAGAACACCGAAGACACCAGCAAGCGCCTCAACCACGAAGACGTGATCAATTACGAGGTGGACCGCAACATCACCCATGTGCAGCACGAGCGCGGTCAGGTGGAGCGCCTGTCCGTGGCGGTGGTGGTGGATTACCGCGACGGCGTGAACGAGGACGGCGAACCGACCCCCGTGCCGTTAAGCGACGACCAGCTGGAACGCGTCAATCAACTGGCCCGGCAGGCGATGGGCTTCTCGGTGGAACGCGGCGACGGCCTGGAAGTGGTCAACAGCCCCTTCACCCGGATGGAATCCGAGGACCAACAGCGCGACTGGTGGCAGGACCCGTTCTGGCAGGATTTCCTGTTCTCCATGGGCCGCTGGCTGCTGGTGGGCCTGGGCGCGCTACTGCTGTTCCTGCTGGTGCTGCGGCCGATGCTCAAGCGCTACGCCGGGCAGGCCCCGGCACCGGTGGCGCGTCCGGCACAGGCGCCGACGCCGGCGCCGGCCGCCGCCAACGAGGCCGGTAACGAGCCGGAACCGGTGCCGCGCCGCCGCCGGCGCCGCTCCTCGGCCTACGAACAGAACCGCCAGGACCTCCAGGACATGGCCCAGGAAGATCCGGCCATGGTGGCGATGATCGTGCGTAACTGGATGAATCGGAATGAGTGAGCTCAACAACACCCAGCGGGCCGCCGTACTGCTACTGGCCCTGGATGAGGACAGCGCCGCCGAGGTATTCAAGCATCTGTCCGCCCGCGAGGTGCAGGAAATCAGCCAGGAGATGGCGTCACTGGGCAATATCTCCCACGACCAGATGCGCCAGGTGCTGGACGACTTCTATGACGAGTCCGAGCAGTTCGCCGCGCTGAACCTGTATTCCAGCGACCATATCCGCTCGGTGCTGACCAAGGCACTGGGTAACGAACGCGCGTCCAGCCTGCTCGAGGACATCCTCGAACAGAACGGGGCCAATTCCGGCATCGACGCCCTCAACCTGATGGAAGCCAATATCGTTTCCGAGATGATCCGCGACGAACACCCGCAGATCATCGCCACTATTCTGGTGCATCTGGAGCGGCGCCAGGCCGCCGACGTGCTGGAATACTTCGACGACAAGCTGCGCAACGACGTGGTACTGCGCATCGCCACCTTCAGCGGCGTGCAACCCGCCGCCCTGCAGGAGCTCACCGAAGTGCTGGGCGGCATGCTCGACGGCCAGAACCTCAAGCGCAGCAAGATGGGCGGCGCCCGCACCGCCGCCGAAATTCTCAACCTGATGAACTCCAGCGCCGAAGAGACCGTGATCGAGACGGTGCGCGCGCACAGCGAGGATCTGGCGCAAAAGATCATCGACGAAATGTTCCTGTTCGAAAACCTGCTCGACGTGGACGACCGCGGCATCCAGCTGCTGCTCAAGGAGATCAACACCAACGCCCTGATGGTGGCCCTGAAAGGCTCCGACGAAAAACTCAAAGAGAAATTCCTGCGCAACATGTCCACCCGCGCCGCCACCCTGCTGCGCGAGGACATGGAAGCCAGCGGCCCGATCCGGGTGTCGCAGGTGGAAAGCGAACAGAAGGCCATTCTGCAGGTGGTGCGGCGCCTGGCGGACAGCGGCGAAATCGTTTTGAGCGGCGGGGACGACGCCTATGTCTAGCGCCCACTCAAGCTGGCGCCGCTGGCGGATGGGGGAATTGGACAGCGCCCGCGACCCGGGCGCCGCCCGCCCCGCCAAGGTCAACGCGGAACAGCGCAAGGCGTTTCAGCATCAGGCCGAGCTGCAGGCGCTGCGCGATGAAGCCCGCGAACAAGCGCGCCGCGAAGGCCACCGGGAAGGCTTCGAGGCCGGCCGCCAGGAAGGCCACGCCCAGGGGCTGGAAGAAGGCCGCCGCGCCGGCGAGCACGAAACTGCCCGGCAGCGCCAGCAAGCCCTGGCGCCACTGGCCGATCTGGTGGACGAATTCCGCCGCGCCCTGGCCGACCTGGACCACGCCATCGCCGAGGACCTGGTGGACCTGGCCCTGGCCACCGGGCGCCAGCTGGCCGGCGACGCGCTGCGCGAAGAGCCCGCCGAGATTCTCAACCTGGTGCGCACCCTGATTCAGGAAGAACCGGCGCTGAACGGCAAAACCCGCCTGTGGCTGCACCCGGACGATCTCGCGCTGGTGGAACAGGAACTGCACGCGGAATTCCACGCCGCCGGCTGGAAACTGCACCCGGACGATCAGCTCAGCCGCGGCGGCTGCCGGGTCACCAGCCCCAGCGGGGAGCTGGACGCCACCCTGGAAAGCCGCTGGGAAAACCTAGCGGCACGAGTGCGCCGGCGCAGCCGCCGGCCGCAAACCGACGGGGAAGACAGCGGGGAGCAACCATGACCGGCGCGGAGAACCTCCATCAGGCGCAATGGCGCCGCACGCTCAACAGCGTCACCCGGCGCGTGGCGACGGCGCCCCACTACCAGGCCAGCGGCCGGGTGGTGCGCGCCACCGGCCTGGTGTTGGAGGCGGTGGGCCTGCGCACGCCCCTGGGCAGCGCCTGCCGCATCGAGATCACGGCGCCGGGCAGCGACCGCCCGGACTTCGCCGAAGCGGAAGTGGTGGGGTTCTCCGGGGACAAGTTGTTTCTGATGCCGCTGGCGGAGATCAGCGGCCTGGTGCCGGGGGCCCGGGTGTTTCCGCTGGGGGATGGCGAGGACACCGGTGCCCGCCGGTTCCCGCTCGGCGACGCGCTGCTGGGCCGGGTGGTGGACGGCAACGGCCGCCCTCTGGACGGCGGCGCGCCGCTGGATGACGTACCCCACGGCACCCTGGCCTCGCCGCCCATGAACCCGCTGGCGCGGGCGCCCATCGACACCCAGATCGACGTCGGCATCCGCGCCATCAATACCCTGCTGAGCATCGGCCGGGGCCAGCGCATGGGTCTGTTCGCCGGCTCCGGCGTGGGCAAATCCGTGCTGCTGGGCATGATGGCCCGCTACACCGGCGCCGACGTGATCGTGGTCGGCCTGATCGGCGAGCGCGGCCGGGAAGTGAAGGACTTCATCGACAATATTCTCGGCGAGGAAGGCCGCCGCCGCTCGGTGGTGGTGGCGGCCCCGGCCGACACCTCGCCGCTGCAGCGCCTGCAGGGGGCGGCCTACGCCACCCGGGTGGCGGAGCATTTCCGCGACGCCGGCCTCAGCGTGCTGCTGATCATGGATTCGTTGACCCGCTACGCCATGGCGCAACGGGAAATCGCCCTGGCGATCGGCGAACCGCCGGCCACCAAGGGCTATCCGCCGTCGGTGTTCGCCAAACTGCCGGGGCTGGTGGAGCGCGCCGGCAACGGTGAAACCGGCGGCGGCTCGATCACCGCCTTTTATACCGTGCTCACCGAGGGCGACGACCAGCAGGACCCGATCGCCGATTCCGCCCGCGCCATCCTCGACGGTCACGTGGTGCTATCGCGCGCCCTGGCGGAGTCCGGCCACTACCCGGCCATCGACATCGAAGCGTCGATCAGCCGCGCCATGACCGCCATCGTCGGCGGCGGACAGCAGCAGCGCGCCCAGCAATTCAAGCAGCTGTTCTCGCGCTACCAGCGCAACCGCGATCTGATCAGCGTGGGCGCCTACAGCCCCGGTCATGACCCCTCGCTGGACCGGGCGGTGGAACTGTACCCGTCGATTGAACACTTTTTGCAGCAGGGTATCGGCGAGCGCGCCGATATCGATGATTCGCAACAGGCACTGGGTGCCTTGCTTGGAGGTGTGCCATGAACGCGTCCAACCCGCTGGACACATTAATCGAGCAAAGCCGCAAAGCCCGCGACCACGCCGGCCGCAACCTCGCCGACGACCGCCGTGGCCAGGCGCAAAGCGCCGCGCAGCTGGACGCCCTGCGACGCTACCGGCAGGAGTACTGCCGGCGCCTGCAGGACGCCATGAGCCGCGGCATCGACGCCGCCACCCTGGCCAACTACCGGCGCTTTATCCGCTCCCTGGACGATGCCATCGACACCGCCCTGCGAGCGCTCGACCAGCAGCAGGAAAAAGTGGCCGCCAGCCAGCAGCACTGGCAGCAACGGCAACGCCAGCTGTCGTCCTACGACACCCTGGCCGCGCGCCGCGCCGAGCAGGAGCGCCGTCAGGAACAGCGCCGCGAACGGCGCGACAACGACGAATTGACCAACAACGCGATGGCCCGCCGCGCGCGCCGGGACTGACGGGAGGATAACCCATGGATATCACCGCCTTGCTTAGCCAGAATCTCGCCAAGTCCGGCCCCACCGGACAACCGTCGGCCGCCGACGGCCAGGCCTTCGCCGGCGCTCTGCGGAACGCGGCGGCCACACTGCTGGCCGCGTCCGAGCAAAACGGCACCGCCGGCGACGCCACCCTGGCGCTGCTCGACGCCGGCGGCGACCGCCCGCTCAGCGGCGAAGCCAGCGACGCCCTGCGCAACGCGCTGGAAGCGCTGGCCGGCAGCCGCCTTAAAACCGGTGACGGTGCCGACGAGATGGACGCCCTGGCCGACCTGGACGCCACACTAGCGGACCTGGCCGGCCAGGGCCTTGCTGGCGAGGGCACCGATAAGAACAGCGCTGAGCACACCGCGCCAACCGCCGCCGATAATTCCCTGGTCGGTGGCTTGGCCGTGGCCGCGCCTCTGACCGCGGCCGGTGCGACGAACGCCGCGCGGGACCTGCCGGTGATGCGCGCGCCGGCCCCGTCCGTTGGGGTCGCTACCCAGTCCGGCGGCCCTGCTGAGGGCATCACCGCCAATACCCTGGCCCCGGCACCGGCCACCACCGGCGAGGCCAAGCCCGCCCTGCCCGCCTGGGCGGCCGAGGCCCAGGCGCTTAATGGCACTCAGGACCGGTCACCACTGGAAACGCGCCTGGCCGCTAACCAGGACGGTGGCGCGCAGCACGCCGGACTCTTGGGCACCACCGGCGCCAGCGGCCAGACCGGCGCGGCCGGCGCGGCCAGCCCGGCGGCCCAGTTCACCTTGCAGGCGCCGGTGGCCAGCGCCCCCTGGCAGCAGCAACTGGGCCAGCAAATGGTGGGCCTGGCGCAGCGCGGCGACCAGCACATGGAGTTGCACCTGAACCCGCGCGAGCTGGGGCCGTTGTCGGTGAGTCTGAAGCTCGATGACCAGGGCGCCCAGGCGCATTTCTTCTCCAGTCATTCCACGGTGCGGGGCGCGGTGGAACAGGCCATCCCGCAACTGCGGGAAGCACTGGCGGAACAGGGCATCGCCCTGGGTGAAGCGATGGTCGGCGAGCACCGCCAGGGCTTCGCCGGTAACGGCGACGGCCAGCCCGGCCAACAGGGCAGCGCCCCGGCCGGCCGTGGCCTGGCCGGTGAACCCGCCGCCACTGAAGAGAGCGTGCCGGTGAGCCGCATCATCGGCGGCGACACCGGCGGCGTGGACCTTTACGCCTGAGGCGTACCCCGTCAAAACGCGAAGATAGGCCCTTTAGCGGGGCCTTTTCCGGCCATGCCGGCCCCCGCGCCAGCGGCATACTGCACTCTGAAACGGCAACCCTTATTCAGGATGGAAGGCACAACCCATGGCGGATTCCCCGAACCGGTCGAGCAAACTTGGATGGTTGATCGCCTTGATGGTGATCCTGCTCGTCGCGCTGGTGGCCATCAATATGTACCTGCTGCTGTCCGATGACAGCGACGACGACAACGAAGCGGAAAAAGTGGAGCAGGTGGAAGCGCCGCGGCCGGTGCTCTACGTCAAGCTGGAACCGTTCACCGTCAATCTGCAGGGCGAGCTGTGTGGCCAGCGGCTCTTGTACGTGGGCCTGTCCCTGCAGGTCGCCGATACCGAGACCGAGAGCTACCTGCTTGAGCATATGCCGCAACTGCGCAGCCGCATGCTGATGCTGTTGTCCGGGCAGAGCTCGCAAACCGTGGCCACGCAACAGGGCAAGGAGCAGCTCAAGACCGAGATTCTCGAACTGTTCGCCCAGCCGCGCGACAACGGCCAGCCCGAACTGCAAGTGGATGATGTGCTCTTCACCGAGTTCATCGTGCAATAAACCGGGTGGACGCCAATGGCACAAGACGATCTGCTATCCCAGGAAGAAATCGATGCGCTGCTCAACGGGCCCGGCGGTGACGACGAGTCACCGGCCAGCAATGAGCCGCGCATGCGCCCCTATGACCCCGCGTCCCAGCACCGGGTTATTCGCGAGCGCCTGCACAGCCTGGACATCATCAACGAACGCTTCGCGCGCCATTTCCGCGTCAGCCTGTTCAACCTGATCCGTCGCAGCGCGGACATCACCGTGGATTCGGTGCGCTACCAGAGCTTCAAGGACTTCGCCCGCAATCTGCCGGTGCCCACCAACCTGAACCTGATCGCCATGAAGCCGCTGCGCGGCACCGGGCTGGTGGTGTTCCCGCCCAGCCTGGTATTCATGGTGGTGGATAACCTGTTCGGCGGTGACGGCCGCTTCGTCACCAAATCCGAGGGGCGCGAGTTCACCAACACCGAGCAGCGCATCATCCAGCGTTTGCTGAAGCTGGCCATCGATGCCTACCAGGACGCCTGGAAGTCGGTGTACGCCCTGGACATCAGCTACCTGCGCTCGGAGATCCAGGCCAAGTTCGCCAACATCACCAACTCGCCCAACGAGATCATCGTCAACACCACCTTCCATCTGGAAGTGGGCAACCTGGCCAGCGATTTCCAGGTGTGCATGCCCTACTCGATGATCGAGCCGCTGCGCGAGCAGCTCAACAACCCGATCGCCGATGGCCGCGACGCCGGTGATCAGGCGTTCAGCCACCGCATGGCGGGGGAAATCCGCCGTTCGGAGGTGGAGCTGGTGGCCGAATTCGTCAACGTGCCCAGCCGCATCTCGCAGGTAATGAGCCTCAAACAAGGCGATGTGCTGCCCATCGATCTGCCCGACACCGTAACCGCCCGCGTGGACGGCGTGCCGGTGCTGGAATGCGATTACGGCAGCCGCGACGAACAACGGGCGCTGCGCGTACAGCGCGTCATCGACCACGCCAACGCCCACGCGGCGGCGGCACCGAGGAAGCCGAGCAATGACTGACCCCAACAAACCCGATCAAAACGCCAGCGACGACGACTGGGAAAAGGCCATGGCCGAGCAGCAGGGCGAAGAAGCCGGCGGCGACGACGCCGATCCCTGGGCCGAGGCGCTGGCCGAACAGGAAGCCGCCGGGGACGATGCCCCGGCCGATGCCGGTGACGCCGTGCGCAACGCCGACGACCGGGTGTTCAAGCCGTTCGACGCCGGCGCGGGCAGCGGCGCCGCCCGCGACCTGGAAATGATCATGGATATTCCGGTCAAGCTCAGCGTGGAGTTGGGGCGCACCCGTATTACCATCAAACAGCTGCTGGAACTGGCACAGGGCTCGGTGGTGGAGCTGGACGGCCTGGCCGGCGAGCCCATGGACATTCTCATCAACGGCTACCTGATCGCCCAGGGTGAAGTGGTGGTGGTGGAAGACAAATACGGCATCCGTATCACCGAAATCATTACACCCTCCGAGCGGGTGCAGAAGCTCAACCGATGAGCAGCGCCGACGCCCAGACCAAGACCGGCATCGAAGCGGTACAGGCCGGCGGCGACGCCATGCTGGGCATGGCGGCGTTCGGCAAGACCGCGCTGGTGCTGGTGGCCATGGTGGGGCTGATCCTGCTGTGCGGCTGGCTGCTCAAGCGTTTCGGCCCGGGCCAGATGGCCGCCGGTCAAACCCTGAAACTGGTCGCCAGCCGCGCGGTGGGCGCCAAGGAACGGGTGGTGGTGCTGGAGCTGGAAGACACCTGGCTGGTACTGGGCGTGGGCGGCGGCAAGGTCACCAAACTGCACGAGCGACCGGCGCCACAGCGCCCGCCGGAACCCGAGCCGGCGCCCGCCGGCCAAGCGGTGAATCCGGAAGACGGCTTCGCCAGCCGTTTCGCCCAGGCGCTGAAAGCCAACCTGCGCGGCGGACCGGGGAAACCATGATGAATACGCTCCGGTTGCCCGGCACCCTGCGCCGCGCCCTGCCCTGGCTGGCGCTGGCGCTGATTTGCGCGCTGCCCGATCTGGCCTGGGGCCAGGCCACTATCCCGGGCATTACCAGCGAACCCACCGCCGGCGGCGGTCAGCAGTGGTCCATCAAACTGCAGACCCTGCTGCTGCTCAGCAGCCTGGCGTTCCTGCCCGCCGTGCTGCTGATGATGACCTGCTTCACCCGCATCATCATCGTGCTCAGCCTGCTGCGCACCGCCATGGGCACGCAATCGGCGCCGCCTAACCAGGTGCTGCTGGGCCTGACGTTGTTTCTCACCTTTTTCGTCATGTCACCGGTATTCAACAAGGTCTACGACCAGGCCTGGGTACCGCTGGAACAAGAACAAATTGAATTCCCCGAATTCGTGGAGCGCGGCGCCCAGCCGTTCCGCGAATTCATGCTGGCGCAGACCCGCGAGCCGGATATCGCCCTGTTCGCACGGCTCGCCGAGGTGGGCCCCATGGCCGGCCCCGAGGACCTGCCGTTCCGCGTGCTGCTGCCCGCCTTTGTCACCAGCGAACTGAAAACCGCTTTCCAGATCGGCTTCACCATCTTTATTCCGTTCCTGATCATTGATCTGGTGGTGGCCAGTGTATTGATGGCACTGGGCATGATGATGGTGCCGCCGGCGACCATCTCGTTGCCGTTCAAGCTGATGCTGTTCGTGCTCGTCGACGGCTGGCAACTGATTATCGGATCCCTGGCGGAGAGCTTTTTCGTATGACGCCCGAAACGGTTATGAGCATCGCCTACCAGGCGATGATGGTGACGCTCTATTTGGGCGCACCGCTGCTGCTCACCGCCCTGTTGATCGGTCTGCTGGTGAGCCTGTTCCAGGCCGCCACCCAGATCAACGAGATGACCCTGTCGTTCATTCCGAAAATCCTGGGGGTGTTCGCGGTGCTGATCGTGGCCGGACCCTGGTTGCTGTCGTTGATCATTGATTTCACCCGCACCCTGTTCCAGAACATTCCGTTTCTGGTCTCCTGAGCCGGCGTCATGGTCGATGTCTCCTTTGACCAACTGCACGCCTGGCTGACCGCCTTTCTGTGGCCGTTCATGAGGCTTTCCGGTTTCTTCATGGCAGCGCCGTTGCTCGGCCACAGCGCCGTGCCCAACCGTGTCAAAATCGGCCTCGCCGCTTTGCTGTGTATCGTGGTGGCGCCGGGCTTGCCGCCGTTGCCGACGGCGCCGGTGTGGTCCTGGGCCGGCCTCGGCATCGTGGTGGAACAAACCCTGATCGGCGTGGCCATGGGGTTGGCGCTGCGCGTCATGTTCACGGTGGTGCAGGCGGCGGGGGAATTCATCGGTCTGCAGATGGGGCTGGCGTTCGCCACCTTCGTGAGCCCGGACGGCGCCAACACCATGATCCTGTCCCGGTTGTTCTACATGATCACGCTGCTGATGTTCCTGGCGGTGAACGGCCACCTGATCGTGATCAATACCCTGGCCACCAGTTTCCAGACCCTGCCGGTGGGCACCAGCGGGCTCAACCCCAACGGCTTCGAGATGCTGGTGCGCTACGGCGGTACCATCTTCGTGTCCGGTCTGCTGCTGGCCTTGCCCTTGGTGGCGGCGCTGCTGATCGTCAACCTGTCACTGGGCATCCTCAACCGCTCGGCGCCCCAGCTCACCGTGTTCTCGGTGGGCTTCCCCACCTCTCTGACCCTGGGCCTGTTCCTGCTGCTGGTGCTGATGACCGACTTCGGCCGCTTTCTGCAGGGGCTGTTCTCGGAAGGTTTGCAGTTTCTCAGCCAGCTGGTCGAGGCGCTTGCCCCTCTCTCCTGACGGCTTGCGGGAGTCGCGTAGGTCGGGTTAGGCCGAAGGCCGTAACCCGACAAAAGGCCTGGGGATGTCGGATTACGCTTCGCTAATCCGACCTACATGCTACATGCGGTCGAACAGGCTCATGCTCTTGATATCGACGAACGCTTTCTGGGCCGCCTGCAGGCTGACCTGGCGCAGGCTGTACTGGGACACCACTTCCGCGAAGTTGGCCGGGTCGCTGAGATCGCCGATCAGATTGGAGTAGGTTTCGGTGTAGTTGAGCTGGCGGTTATCGGCCACGCCGTCCACCACCTTCAGCTCGTTCAGGCGCGAGCCCACGGAAGCCCGCACCGTCAGCACATTGTCCAGGCTGTTATCGAACTCGCGCATAGCGGTATTGATGGTATTGGCACGGGCCGCTTTCTCGGCGTCGCTGACGGCGGGCTTATCGAGTACCGCCAGCGCCTTTTCAAAGGTCTTGAACAAGTCGGTGTTCATGTTCTCCGCCTTGCCCATATCCAGGCGGTCGCCGTCGGCGGGCTGCCCGTTGAGCGTGATCGACAAGCCGCCGACTTCCACGGGCTGCCCGGCTTCATAGGTCTGCGCCGGACCGCCGTCCACCGAGTAGGTGGTGGCGCCACCGGTCACCGAGAATTCGATCTGGAAGCTGTTGCCGAAATCCGGATCGCTTTCATCGATGATCTGCGGGCCCTTGAACGTCAGGCTGCCGCTGTTGCCGGCATCCGCTTCCGCCACATAGCCGGCGCTGGCGTGCACGCTCTGGAAAATGGTCCGGCCGTTGTCGGCCACCGGCATCAGGCGGGAGGCATCAATGCGTTGTTCGCGGGTGTTGGTGTCGCCGACATAGCTGACGCTGCCGTCCGCGGCACGCACGAAGGGTTCGCTGGCGTCCTGATAACCACCGAACAAATGGCGGCCGTTGCCGTTGGTGGCGTTGGCCTGCCCGATCACGGTTTCATAGACACCGCGCAAGTCGCTGGCCACCGAGGCGCGGTCGGCGTCACTCAGGGTATCGCTGGCGGCCTGAATCATCAGGGTCTTGGCGCTGGCGATGGCGTCGCTGACGCTGTTCAGTACGCTCTCCTCCTGGGACAAGGCGTTACGCGCGCTGATCCGCGAGTCGCTGTACTGTTGGGTAACCGACATGGACTGCGCCACCTGCACGGCGCGCGCGGCCGCCTGGGGATCGTCGGAGGGGTTGACCACTTTGCGCCCGGTGGCGATCTGCTGGCCCACCTTCATGAACTCGCCCTGCTGCTGGTTCAGGGTGTTCATGCTCTGCTCATACATGGTGACGGTGCTGATACGCATGGTCTTTTCCTGTTAACGCAGGCCGAGGATGGCGTCCATGATGGTGGAGCCGGTCTGAATCACCTTGGCGTTGGCCTGGTAAAATTGTTGATAACGAATCAGGTTGGCGGCTTCCTCGTCCAGGTTGACGCCGGATTCCGACTGCTGCACCGCTTCCAGTTGCTCGGTCAGCCCCTGCTGGGCGCTCAGGTTGGCTTGAACGATATTGGTGCGGTTGCCGACGTCGCCGACGATCGCCGCGTAGGCGCCGCTCAGCGTGGCACCGCCGCCCACCAGCAGGCTGTCCTGCAGATCCTGCAAGGCCAGCGCGTTCTCGTTGTCGCCGCTGCCGCCACCCTGCCCGGCCGCCAGTTGCGCCGGTTCACTGATGCGGTTCTCGAGACCGCCGGCGGCCTGTCGCGTGGGCTGCAGCTGGAAGCGGTCGCCGTTGGCCAGGGTGCCGGCGTCGCCGATGGTCACCACCACGCCGCCCACGTTGAGCTGATCGCTACCGTCCAGGGTGGCGGTGACACGCTCGCCGGTGTCGCGTCGGGTGATCTCGAACTCCCCCGCGGCGGCGTCGGTGACCACCAGGTCGTAGTCACCGGTGGTGAGCTGATCGACATCGCCGAACGCGGCGTCGATGGTGGCCGCGCCGGCGTTGTTCTCATTGGAAAAGGCGCGCGGCTGGCCCACCGAGAACATCGCTTCCCCGGGGTCGCCATTAAGGTCGAAACCGGCCTGGTGCTGCGCGTTTAACGCGGTGGCCAGGGACACCGCCAATTGGCCGATCTGGTTCTGGGTCTTATCCAGGGTCTCGGAACGGAACGTCAGCAAACCGCCCAACGCCCCCCCGGTAATCGCGCCCTCGTCAAGCTCCACCTGGTTGCCGGCGGAGTCGTTGTAACCGACCACCGTGCGGGTGGGATCCGAGGAGGACGACATCGCTTCCAGTGAGAAGCTGCGGGTGCCGGCCACAATCGGCTGACCGTTACCAATGGAGAGGTTATAGGTGCCGCTTTCCTGAACGGTTAAGCGCACGTCGACACGCTCATTAAGCTCGGCCACCAGCTGGTCGCGCTGGTTGAGCAGACCGTTGGGCGCCTTGCCGGTTTTCGCCTTGGCCAGCGCGATCTCCCGGTTCAGGTTGGCGATCTGATCGGCGCTGTTGTTGATCTGGGTAATTTCATCGCGGATATTGCCGTCGATGCCGCTCTGCATATCGCGCAGATAGCCGTCGAAGGACCGGAACTGGGCGCTGAGCGTGTCCGCCGCGCCGATCACGCCCTGGCGGGCGGCCGGATCGGACGGCGAGCTGGCCAGGTCTTCCAGCGACGAGAAGAAATCCTGCATCAAAGGCGCCAGGCCCGCCTCCTGGTCGGCCAGCAGGTTATCGATCTGACTGACCTGGGTCTGGTAGGCCTGCAGCGCGCTGCTTTTACTGCCCGCCGCGTTGAGCTGGTCGGCCACGTAGTAGTCGAACTGGCGCTGGATATCGTTAACGCGCACACCGCCGCTGGCGTTGCGCTCGCCGAGCAATGTCAGTTCGCGGTTGTAACCGGGCGTATAGACATTGCTGATGTTGTTACTGGTGGTGTTCAGGGCGTTCTGCGCGGCGTTCAGCCCGCTGAGCCCGATGGAAAACATGCTCATCGTTTTATCCCTTTAACCCATACCCTTTTATATCGGCCACATGCCCGTTTTCTTTAATCGGGATAATGTCGGGTTACGGCCTTCGGCCTAACCCGACCTACGCGGCTCCGTAGGTCGGATTAGCGCAGCGTAATCCGACTGGCGTCGTTCGCCAGCCCGCCGATCTGATCCATCAGCGCCACCAGCTTGTCGGCATAGGCCGGGTCGGTGGCGTAGCCGCCGCTCTGTAGCGCCCGGGCGGCCTGCTTCGCGTCGGCGGCTTCGAGTACCGGCGCATAGCGCGGGTTGTCACTGATCAGGCGTCCATGGTCCTCGAACGCGTCGGCGTAGGAGTCATAAACGCGGAAGCGGTCCACCACCCGGGTGCGCTGGCCATTGATGTACTCGTGGGTGACCACCTCGGTGGT
This sequence comes from Alcanivorax sp., assembly GCA_017794945.1. GTDB lineage: Bacteria > Pseudomonadota > Gammaproteobacteria > Pseudomonadales > Alcanivoracaceae > Alloalcanivorax. The sequence goes on along the minus strand of CP051239.1, from coordinate 2,451,646 downwards.
GGGGCCGTCCCAATGGGCGCCGGCCTTGATGCCGAAAAGATTATGGCTGTTGGCGCCCTCGGCCGTGGGGATTTCCCGACGTCCCCAGCCGGTCTCCAGGGCCGCCTGGGCAAGGATCAGGGGCGCCGGCATGCCGGTGCGCCGGGACGCTTCCCGGGCCGGCTCGGACAGCCGGTGCACGAAGTCAGTGGGCGTGGCGACGCCCGGCGTGGCCGGGTTGGCCGCGCTCAGCAGCGGCGGGCGCGGCCGTTCGGCGCGTTCCACGCCCGCGGCGGGCTTACCGACGCCATCGGTCACGGACGACGCGGTGCTATTCGGTGCGCCTGCCGCGGGATCGCCTGCCGCAGGGACGCCTGCCGCAGGATCCACACCGGGCAGACGACGGGGCTCGCCGCGCGGAATGGCGTCCAGCGGCGAAGCCTCGTTGGTGGCCCGGGCGGCATCGGGCGACACACCCTTACCGGAAAGCTGCGCCACCAGCTGGTCCGCCAGGCCCAGGCCGCGACCGGCCATGTGTTGCGACATCTGCTGATCGAACAGCGATTGATAAAACCGCATCTGCGAGCTGTCGGTGAGTTCGGAACGCGGCGAGGCGTCGCGCATGCTCTTGATCATGCGGTGCAGGAACAACGCCTCGAACTGCTCGGCGGCGCTGCGCAGTTGTTTTTGCGGGTCGCGGGCCGCGCTGTGCTTGAGCCGGTCGAGCCCCTGCACGTCGAGCGCGAATTGGCCCTGTATGGAACCGTCCAGACCGGCCATCAGATAATCTCCAGTTCCGCGCGCAGGGCGCCGGAGGCTTTCAGCGCTTCCAGTATCGACATCAGTTCCTGGGGGGTGGCGCCCAGCGCGTTCAGGGCGTCCACCACTTCCATCAGATCGGCGCCTTCGACGAACTGCAGCGAACCCTGTTGCTGCTGGATGCTGATGTCACTGTCGGGCACCACGGCGGTCTCGCCGTCGCCGAACGGCGCCGGCTGGCTGACGCCGAACTCGGTGTCGATCACCACGGACAAGTTGCCGTGGGCCACCGCCGCCGGTTTCAGGGTGACGCGGCCGTTCAGCACCACCGAGCCGGTGCGGGCATTGATGATCACCTTGGCGGGGGCGTCCGTGGGCGTGACGTAGACGCGCTCCACCCGCGCCATGAAACTGACCCGGTCGTTTTCATTTTCCGGGCCGCGCAACTGAATGGTGCGGGCGTTGCGCGCCGCCGCCACGGTGCTGCCGAATTCCTGATTGATGGCGCGCACCGCGCGTTCGGCGGTGCCAAAGTCGGCGGTTTTCAGTTGCAGTTCCAGCAGGCCGCCATTGGCCCCCAGCTGCAGCGGCACTTCCCGCTCCACCACCGCGCCGCCGGCGATACGGCCGCTGGCCTGCTGGTTGATCTGCACGCTGCTGCCGCCGGCTTCGGCACCGGCGCCGCCGATCAGCAGATTGCCCTGGGCCAGCGCGTAGGTCGCCCCGTCGGCGCCCTTGAGCGGGGTCATCAGCAGGGTGCCGCCGCGCAGACTGCGGGCGTTACCGATCGAGGACACCACCACGTCGATGCGCTGGCCGGGGGCGGAGAACGGCGGCAAGTCGGCGGTGACCATCACGCCGGCCACGTTGCGCAACTGCATGTTGGTGCCCGGCGGAATCGCGATGCCCAGCTGCGAGAACATATTGGTCAGGCTTTGCGTGGTGAACGGGGTCTGCATGGTCTGGTCACCGGAGCCGTCCAGGCCCACCACCAGGCCGTAGCCCACCAGCACGTTATCGCGCACCCCGGAAAAGTCCGCCAGTTCGCGCAGGGATTCCGCCCGCGCCGGCGAGCTGGAAAAGCCCAGCAGCAAACCCAGCGATACTATCAGCGCGACCCCACGCAACCGTGCCATGACCGTCACTCCCCTGCTCAAAACGGCGAAATGTTCAGGAAGAGGCGCTGCAGCCAGCCCATGTGCTGCGCCTCGTTGATGTACCCGTCGCCCACGTACTCGATGCGCGCGTCCGCCACCTGGGTGGACGGCACCGTGTTGGTGTCGGAAATCTCCAGCGGATCCACCACCCCGGAGAAGCGGATGAATTCGGTTCCCTGGTTGATCAGAATCTGTTTCTCGCCGCGCACGCGAAGATTGCCGTTGGTCAGCACTTCCAGAACCGTCACCGTGATGGTGCCGGTAAAGGTGTTCTCCGCCTGGGAGCCACCGCCGCCTTCGAAGTCGTTGCCGCCGGAGAGGTCGAAGCCGTAGTCGCTCAGATCTTCCAGGCCCTTGGGCACCGCGGTGGGCGTGAAGGACGCCGAGCCTTTGCGGTCGGCATTGCTTTGCGAGCTTTTACTGGCGCTCACCTGCTCATTGACCATCACCGTCAGCACGTCGCCCACGGCGCGCGGCCGGCGGTCCTCGAACAGGGGCTGCTGGCCGCGCCCGGCCTGGTAGATGGAACCGTTGGACAGCGCCGGCGGCGGCTGCGGAATTTCCACGCTTTCCTGCTCGCCGACCACCGAGGGCCGCGGCAGTTGCGCGCAGCCGCCCAGCAACAGCAGCAGCACAGCGGTGCCGATGCGGCACGGTTTAACGATGGCGTCCACCAGAGTCTCCCGCATCGGAATCAGAGCTGCGCCAGACGGGACAGCATTTCGTCGGAGGTCTTCACCGCCTTGCTGTTGATTTCGTAGGCGCGCTGGGTCTGGATCATGTTGACCATTTCCTCCACCACATTGACGTTGGAGGTTTCCACGTAGGACTGGTACAGGCCGCCGGCACCGTTCATGCCGGGCATGCTTTCGGTGCGCATGCCGGAGGCGGTGGTTTCCAGGTAGAGGTTCTCGCCGATGCTTTCCAGGCCGGCGGGGTTCACGAAGGTGGATACCGTCAGCTGGCCCACTTCCACGCTCTGGCTGGAACCCGGCTCGGTGACCGTCACCAGACCGTCCTTGCCGATGCTCACCGACAGGGCGTTTTCCGGAATCATCACCGCCGGTTCCAGCGGGTAACCGCTGGACGTGACCATCTGGCCGTTCTGGTCGAGCTGGAAGCTGCCGTCACGGGTAAAGGCTACGTTGCCGTCGGGCATGCGCACCTGAAAGAAGCCCTTGCCGTTGATCGCCAGATCGCGGGAATTGCCGGTGTTTTCCAAACCGCCCTGGCTGTGGAGCCGTTCGGTGGCCACCGGGCGCACGCCGCTGCCCACCTGCATGCCGGACGGCAGGGTGTTCTGCACGTCGTTGGCGCCGCCGGGCTGGCGCAGGTTCTGGTACAGCAGGTCTTCGAACACCGCGCGGGATTTCTTGAAACCATTGGTGCTGACGTTGGCCAGGTTGTTGGATATCACATCCATCTTGACCTGCTGGGATTCCAGACCGGTCTTGGCCGTCCACAAGGATTTAATCATTTCGTTCCCCTCCGCCTGGCTGCCAGGCTTATTGGATCGACAGCAGACTGTCCGCGCGTTGCGCGTTCTGGTCGGCGCTGTCGATCACCTTCATCTGCATTTCGTAGCGGCGACCGTTGTCGATCATCGCCACCATGGATTCCACCGGGCTGACGTTGCTGCCTTCCAGCGCCCCGGACACCAGCCGGGCGTTCTCGTCCATTCCCAGGGCACCGCCGGCGGCCCGGAACAGGCCGTCCTCGCCGCGCTGCAGGTCGGCCTCACCACCGTTGACCAGTTTGACGCGGCCAATCTGCACCAGCGCGTCCGGGTCCTCGCCGGCGCCGATGGCGCTCAGGGTGCCGTCGGCGCCCATGGACAGCTTGGCGCCCAGCGGCACGATGATCGGTCCGCCTTCGCCGATCACCGGACGGCCGGCGCTGTTGAGCACGCCGTCGCCGTCCACCTGCAGATCGCCACGGCGGGTGTAGGCTTCGTCGCCGTTGGTGGCCTGCACCGCCAGCCAGGCGTCGCCCTGCATGGCCACGTCCAGATCACGGCCGGTGGCGTTCATGGGCCCGGCGCTGAAATCAGCGCCCGGCGTGGACGCCATCACCGAGGTGCGGGTCGCCAGGGCACCGTCGCCCAGCACCGGCACAGCGCGCAGTGCCTGCATCTGGCCACGGAAGCCGGCGGTGGAGGCGTTGGCCAGGTTATTGCTGACCACCGATTGCTGGTCCATGCTCTGGCGCGCGCCACTCATGGCGGTGTAAAGAATGCGATCCATCCGGGCTCTCCTGTAACGCGGTTAGCGCAGGTTCACGGCGCTCTGCAGCACCTCGTCCTGGACCTTGATGGTCTGGGTGTTGGCCTGGTAGTTGCGCTGGGCAACGATCAGGTCCACCAGCTCGCTGGTCAGGTCCACGTTGGAGGTTTCCACCGTGCCCGCTTCCAGGCTGCCGAACTGGCCGGCGCCGGCCAGGCCCAGCAGCGGCTGACCGGAAGCCCCGGTTTCCGTCCAGGCGTTGTCGCCCGCCGGCTTGAGACCTTCCGGGTTACGGAAATTGGCGAGGGCGATGGTGCCCAGCACCTGGGACTGTTCGTTGGAATAGTTGCCGACGATATTGCCCACTTCATCGAAGGCGATGCCCACCAGGGAGCCGGAGGCGTAGCCGTTCTGGGTGAGGGAATCGAGGGCGAAATCCTCACCGAACTGAGTGGTGCCGTCGAAATCAATGCCGAAGTTCATCGGGTCCGCGCCGCCCCCGGGGGTAAACGCATAGTCGGGGAAGGTGCTGGCGCCTTCATCCAGGGTGCCGTTGCTGTTAAACGCCAGCTGGCCCACATTGGTGGCGTCCGCGTTGCCGTCCAGGGACACGCGCACTTCCCACTGGTTCTCACCGGTCTTGGTGAAGTAAGTGGTCATGGTGTGCTGCACGCCCAGGGAGTCGTAGGCGGTGCCGGTGTTGGCGTAGGAATAGGTGCCCCCGTCGGTGGCGTCGAACGGCGTGGCGGCACGGTCGATGTTATCCACGGTGGCGTCCAGATTGAACGACGCCCGCACCTGATCGGTGGCGGTGGCGGCCATGGCGCCGGCCGGGACCTGCAGGGTTTCCGGTTGACCGCCGGTGCCGACGCCGGCGGGGAAGCCGGTGAGCCGCGCGCCCTGGGCGTTTTCCAGGTAGCCGTCGGCGGTCAGGGTCAGTTGGCCGTTGCGCGAGTACACGGTCTGGTCACCCTGGGTGAAACGGAAAAAGCCGCTGCCGTTGATGCCCAGGTCCAGATTACGGCCGGTGGCTTCCAGGGTGCCGTTGGAGAAATCCTGCAGCACCGTGGACACGCGCACGCCCTGGCCCACCTGGGCGCCGGCGTAGACGTCGGCGAACTGCGCGCCGGAGCCCTTGAACCCCACGGTCTGGGAGTTGGCGATGTTGTTACCGACCACGTCGAGATTGGTGGCGGCCGCGTTAAGACCACTGAGTGCCTGTGAAAAACCCATCTTCGTGCTCCTAGAAGTTATTCTTTACGAAAGCGTGTTTAAAGAATCTGGCGGATATCGCCGAGACTGACCTGTTCGGAAACGCCGCCCAGATCCAGCAACGGCGCGCCGTTGTCATCCAGGCTTACGCCGCTGACCAGGGCGTAGTTCAAATTGACCACTTCCAGAGGCTCACCGTCGGCGCTGGCTTCAACGGACACGGTGTAAGCACCCTTGGGGGCGTTCTCGCCGCTGTCCATTTCACCGTTCCAGGTGAAGGACTCGCTGCCGGCGTCCATGGCGAACGGCTCGAAGCGGCGCACCACCTCGCCGCTGTCATTGCGCACCGTGATCCGCACTTCGTCGGCGGCCTGCCCCAGCTCCACGCCGAACGGCGTGGTGGAGCCGTCTTCACCCACCAGTACCCGGTTACCGGGCACCAGCACGCCGCTGCCGATCAGACCGGCGGCCTGCATCGCCTGGCTGGCGTCAAGCTGGCCGGTGATGCCTTCCAGGGTGCTGTTGAGTTCGGAAATGCCGCTGACGGTGTTGATCTGCGCGAGCTGCGAGGTCATCTCGGCGTTTTCCATAGGGTTCATCGGGTCCTGGTTCTTAAGCTGCGTCACCAACAGGGTCATGAAGCTGTCCTGCAGATCCGCGCCGTTGGACTTGCTCGCCGCGGCGGCGGCCTGGGCGGCGGCGTTGCCATTCACCGAATTGAGCACGTTGGAGCCAATCGTCGACATCAGTTTTCTCCCAGCGTCAGGGTCTTCATCATCAGTTGCTTGCTGGTGTTCAGCACTTCCACGTTGGCCTGGTAGGAGCGTGACGCGGAGATCATGTTGACCATTTCATTGACCGGCTCCACGTTGGGCATGGACACATAGCCCTGGTCGTCGGCGAGCGGGTGGTCGGGGCGGAACTCACGGCGCAGGGGCGATGGGTCCTCGATCACTTCGCGCACCGCCACGCCGCCCACGCCGGTGCCGTTCTGGCCGCGTGCCTCGAACATCACCTGCTTGGCGCGGTACGCCTCGCCGTTGGGCCCGGCGACACTGTCGGCGTTGGCCATATTGCTGGCGGTGACGTTCATGCGCTGCGCCTGGGCGGTCATCGCCGAACCGGAAATCTCAAAAATCGAAAACATGGACATGGCTTGGGTTCCTATTCAGACGGCTATTCAGGCTGCATGGCGGACTTGAGACCCTGGATGCGACCATTGAGCATGGTCAGCGCCGCCTGATAACGCACCGAGTTATCCGCGAAGCGGGTGCGCTCCACGTCCATGTTCACGGTGTTGCCATCCAGGCTGGGCTGGTCCGGCACCCGGTAAAGCAGGTCGCCCACCGGCGCCGAGCCACTGCCGCCGGCGATGTGCCCGGCGGAGGTGGTGGACAACGACAGCCCGCCACCGGCCGGCCGGCCGCTGTCCATGGCGCGGGACAATTCGCTGGCGAAATCAAAATCCCGCGCCTTGAAGTTGGGTGTGTCCGCGTTGGCGATGTTGTTGGCCAAAACCTGCTGACGCTGGTGGCGCAGGTTCAGTGCTTCCTGGTCGAATTGCAGGGCGGCGGCCAGTCGGTCGATCATGCCGAAGCTCCAATGGCTTGTAGGTCAGAGTGGAGACTAATACCGGCGCGGTCAGGTCAAAGGCACAAACAGGCCACCATTTTGATTCCAATTCGTTTATTCACCAGGCGGCCGGTTGCCTAGAATAAGGCCCTGACTGGAAAAACCCGTTACCCCGAGGCGCGCTATGCCAGGCCCCCTGTTCCATCACATTGCACGGATCGCCGTATCGCTGGCGGTGTTCGCCATGGCGCCGGCCCTGGCCGCCACCGGCCAGCCGACGGCGGCCCCGACCGAGCCCGCGGCGGTCGGCGCGGTGCGCGCGTTTCTGTTGGAGCGGGCCGACGGGCTGGGTGACAGCGTCGCCGTGGAGGTTCGTACACCGAGCGCCCACCTGCCGCCGTGCGTGGCCCCGGAAGTGTTCCTGCCGGGCCACGGCCAGAAGCCCTGGGGGCGGGTTTCCGTGGGCGTGCGCTGCGGCGAGCAACAGCGCCGCGTGCGCTATATGCAGGCGCGGGTGACCGTCACCGGGCGGTACTGGGTCAGTGCCGGCGAACTGCCGGCGGGCACGCCGATCCGGGCCGGGATGCTCAGCGCCGAACGGGGCGACCTGAGCCGCCTGCCCGCCAACGCGGTACTGGACCGGGATCGTATCCTCGGCCAGGAGGCCGCCCGGCCGCTGTCCGCCGGCACCGTGATACAGAGCCATCAATTGCGTAAGCCGGCCCTGGTGGCGCGCCGCCAGGCGGTCACTCTGGTGGCCGGCGGCGAGGGCTTCCGCATCAGCCGCGAAGGGCGCGCCCTGGATGACGGCGCCCTGGGTGGCCAGGTGCGGGTGCGCCTTTCCAACCGGGAAGTGGTGACCGCGCGGGTCACCGGTCCCGGCCGCGCCCGGGTGGTGTTTTAAAGACTAAAGGTTTTCCCGGCGCTGCCGATAACCGGGATGAACGCGTGACGGAGGGCTTCCCTTGAAGATTGACAACATTACCCCCCTGACCCAACCGGGCACGGTGAATCAGGGCAAAGGCGGCGACAAGGTTTCCACCGAGGCGCCCAAGCAAAGCGGCAATGCGACCGCCGGCGAGGTGGCCCATCTGCGCCAGCCCGCCGCCGATAGCGGCCAGGACATTAACACCGCGCGGGTCGACGAGATCCGCCAGGCGATCTCCGAAGGACGCCTGGAAATTCGCGCCGACAAGATCGCCGACGGCCTGATCGAAAGCGTCCGCGACCTGCTGGACGCGGATTCGCAATGAGCCTGGCGGAGCACCTGGAGCGCCACCGGTCGCGCCTGGACGCCCTGATCGACCTTCTCGACGAGGAGCGCCGGTTGCTGGGTGACGGCGGCGTGGACGGTGACGGCCTGGCCCGGGTGGCGCAGGCGAAGCAGGCGCAATTCCAGGCCCTGGAGCGCTTCGAGACCCAGCGCCGTCAGGTACAGCGGCGGCTCGGCTACGATGACGACCGCGCCGGCGACGCCCTGGCCGCGTCCGATGCCGGCTGCGCCGATCTGTGGGCGTCGATCCGTGAACGCGCTGACCAGGCCGCGCGTCTGAACCGCACCAACGGCGTGCTGATCGGCATTCGTCTGGAGCACAACCAGCGAATGCTCAACTTTATCGAGGAAGCCGCCGGCAAGGGCCTGTACGGGCCCGACGGCCAGGCCCGTGCCGCCGGCGGCCATGTGAGCAGCCGCGTCTGAGACGCTAGCAAAGGGGGACCCCCAAGAGTGACCAGAGCACGGGACGCCATCGAGGCGGAAGACAAGCTCGACGTGATACTGGCCTGCCGGCCGGTATACACCCGCAACCAGGACGTGGCCGCGTTCCAGTTGCTGTTGCACGGCGAAAAGCCCGCCGAGGGCGCGTCGCTGTCCGACATCGAAGCCACCAATACCGTGATCCTGGGCACCTACACCCACGTCTTCCAGGGCGGCAAGACCCGCTCGGTACCCAGCTTCCTGAAAGTCACCCACGAAGTGCTGATGGCGCCGGAGCTGCCTAACCTGCCGAAGAAGCAGTACATTCTGGAAATTCCCCGGAACCTGATGCTCACCTCGGAGCTGGTGGACCGCCTCAAGGCGCTGGCGCGGCGCGGCTACCGACTGGCCATGGACGGCTATGACCCGGGCGACGACGAACTGGACGTGCTGCTGGATATTGTCCACATCGTCAAGATCGACGTCCGCGACGGCGACGCCGACAGCCTGCGGCGCACCTCGGAAAAACTGCGCGGCCACGGCGTTGAACTGCTCGCCGACCAGATCGCCGACCGCACCCGGTTCCAGCAATGCATGGAGCTGGGCTTCGACTATTACCAGGGCGATTTCCTGAGCACGCCGTCACCGGTGAAAGGCAAGAAGATCGCCGGCAACAAGCTGCTGCTGCTGCAACTGCTCACCGAACTGCACAGCCCGGACGCCTCGCCGACGCGGCTGGAAGAAATCGCCATCAAGGACGCCGGCCTTACCTACCGTCTGCTTAAAACCGTCAACTCCGCCGCCATGGGCCTGCGCCGGGAAGTGAATTCCCTGTCCGACGCCATCGCCCTGCTCGGCCTGGAGGAAATCAAACGCTGGGCCAACCTGTTCCTGATCGATGGCGAGATGCACAAGCCGGAGGCGCTCACCCGAGGCATGCTGATACGTGGGCGGATGTGCGAAGTGCTCGCCGAGCTCGGCGACCAGCAAGACAGCCAGCGAAGCACCTCGGTGAATCATTTTATCGTCGGGCTGCTTTCCCAACTGGATGCCCTGATGGACATCGCCATGCCTGAACTGATGGAGCAGGTGCCGCTCAGTCAGGACGTAAAAAGCGCGCTGCTGGAGCGGCGCGGCCCGCTGGGCGCGGTACTTACCGAAGTGGAAGCCTACGAGGCCGGGCGTTTCGACGCGCTCTCGCTGCTCGGCGAGCGCGCTTACTACGAAGTAGCCTATCGCCACAGCACCGCCTGGGCCCGCCAGGTACAGCAGGCCATGGGGTATCAGGACTAAGCGTCGCGGTCGTGTTAGAGTTCGTCGCACGGAATGCGATCAACATACTGACAATCAAGAACAAGGATGATCCCATGCGCGCCTTTTATCTGGCCCCCGCCCTGTTGCTTATCGCCCTGCTGGCGGCTTGCAGCGACACCCCCGACGACGCTGTGATCCGCGACGCCCTCAACCAGGAACTCAAGCAGGCCCATCTTGATGAGCTGTTTCGCGTCACCGAGGTGGAAACCGCCGGCCGCTACCCGGAAGACGACGACCACGTCGCCCTGGACGTGCGCTACACCATGGAAGCGCAGCGGGATCTGTCCGAGTACAGCAAGGCGGTGAAGCGCGACGAGGAGCGGGACGCCATGGACCGCTTCGCCATGGTCATGGCCCTGGCGGCGGTACGGGTGGAATTCGGCAACTTCGCCGAAGGCGACACCTTCGAACAGGAACGCCGGCTGATGCTGGAACGCACGGAGGACGGCTGGCGCGTAGCCCAACCAGACGCCCCAACCGGCCCGGATTCGTAGCACTTCGTGGGAGCGGGCCTTGCCCGCTCCCACAAGGCCCGCTTCTCGCCTGTTTTACTTGTGCCCAAGCAGCTCCAGCATCATCAGCACCGCGTCCTCGCGGCCGGTGCCGGCCCGGTAGTAGCCCTTGCGGCGGCCGTTCTCCACGAAACCGAGGCGCCGGTAGAGGCTCTGGGCACCGTCGTTGCCGGCGCGCACCTCGAGATACATCACCGACATGGAGGCCGCGCGCGCCTGGTCGAGCTCGTCCGCCAGCATCCATAGCGCCAGGCCGCGACGCTGACGCGTCGGGTCCACCGCCACGTTAAGCAGATGCCGCTCATCGAGCACGCTGGAAAGAATCATGAAGCCCACCGGCTCGCCGTCCACGGCGGCCACCCGGCAACGGTACGCCCCCCGCAGACAGTCGCGGAAATTGCCTTCGCTCCACGGGGTGGGCTGGCTGGCGGTTTCGATCGCCAGCACCGCCGGCAGGTCCGCGCTGGTCATGGCCCGCATGCGGGCGCCGTCCGGCCCCACCGTCATCCACGCGACCCGGCGAAACCGTGCGCCACGAAGCCGTGCGCCACCATCGCCTGCCAGCTGCGCTTCTTGGCCAGCGCCGGCCGGTCGAGCATTTCCTGCAGGCTGTCCACCGCCAGCGCCGGCATCTCGCCCAGCGTCACGGTCTCGAAGCGGTCACCGCCCAGCACCGACCTGGCCAGGGTCTCGTCCACGCAGAGCAGCGCCCGGCGACCGCCGTGCCGCCGACTCAGCCCGGCGAAGAAGGCGGTGAGCGCCTGGGCGGCCTCGCCGGCATTCATGGGCTGCTTGGTGAGCGGGCAATAGAAGCGGCGCGGGCGGTCCGGGGCGGCGCCGAACACCGCCAGCAGGGACGCGGCCAGGGCACCGGTGTAGCGGCCCAGCTCCGGCGCCTGGGGGTCTTCCTGCTGGAACACCACCCAGGTGTCGCCGGCCAGGTGCGCCTCCAGGGTGAAGGTCAGGCCCGCCGCGTTGTCCGGGGCGGGCGCCCGGGTCGGCGTCTCGGCGACGCTGTCACGGGGCGCCGGGGCCCGGCTTACCGGTGCCTCGGCGGAGGTGTCCGCCGCCGCGGCACCGGCCGCTACGGACTCCCTGGCGGGCTGCTCGGCGTCGCCGACACCCGGCGCGGTTCGCACCGGCGTGGCTTCCACCGGGGCCGCCGCCAGATTTTCTCCGGCGTCGGTCTCGGCGGCCCAGTCCAGCGGCTCGGACGGCGCCGCGCCGGGCAGCGTCGTGCGCGCCACCCAGGGCGTCAAACCCAGGGCGCGGAGATAACTCTGACGCTGCGCTTCATTCATGGTGAGGTTCCTGTGCGACCGGCCGTACAGCTTAGCAAATGTCCGAGCGCCGTCCGAGGGCCGTGCCGCGCCGGCGGCGACCGGCCACCAGTAGAGCCGCCGCCAGCAGCGCGCCGCTGAGCGCCCCGTAGAGATGGGCGTTAACGTACACGCGCCCGTTGATCCAGGCACGCAGATAGTCCACGTCGTAGCCGGGCAGCTGCTCCCACACCAGACGTCCGGCCACCACCGCCAGCACCAGGCTGTGCAGCACCGGATTGCCGCGCCAGCCGATCACCAGACAGAGCACCAGCAGCCCCTGCAGCAGCCCCGACAGCCCCACGTACCAGCCCAGATCCCGATCCAGCACGAAGAACACCGCCCCCACCAGCGGCGCGCTCACCGCGAACCACAGCCAGAACCGCCGCCGGTCCAGCAGGTCGCGGAAAAAGAACAGAATCAGCGCCAGGCCGCCCAGGTTGAGCAGCGCATGCCAGAGATTCAGGTGCACCAGATGGGCGGTGGCCAGGCGCCAGACCTCGCCGCCGGCCACGGCGGCCCGGTCGTAGCGCAGCCAGGGGTTCACCCACTGGTGGGCCAGGCCCAGCACCAGGACGACGGCGATGAACACCAGAGCGTGGGCCAGTAATTTCGGGTCGCGGGTTTGCATCAGTGCAGGATACCCATAAAAAAGCCCCGGCGGGAGAACCCGCCGGGGCTTTTGGGAGGTCGTGGGACCGGCTGATTTACATCATGCCGCCCATGCCACCCATACCGCCCATGCCGCCCATGTCCGGGGCGCCACCGCCGGCGTTTTCTTCCGGCTTGTCGGCGATCATGGCTTCGGTGGTGATCATCAGACCGGCCACGGACGCGGCGGCCTGCAGGGCGGACCGGGTCACTTTGGCCGGGTCCAGAATGCCCATCTCGATCATGTCACCGTACTCACCGGTGGCGGCGTTGTAGCCGTAGTTGCCGGTGCCGTTGCGCACTTCCTGTACCACCACGGACGGCTCACCGCCGGCGTTGTAGACGATCTGACGCAGCGGGGACTCCAGTGCGCGGATGATCAGAGCGATACCGGCGTTCTGCTCTTCGTTGTCGCCTTTGAGCGCGCCGATGTTGGCCAGGGCACGCACCAGGGCGACACCGCCGCCGGGCACCACGCCTTCTTCAACGGCCGCACGGGTGGCGTGCAGGGCGTCGTCGACGCGGGCTTTCTTCTCTTTCATCTCCATTTCGGTGGCGGCACCGATCTTGATCACGGCCACGCCGCCGGCCAGCTTGGCCACGCGTTCCTGGAGCTTTTCCTTGTCGTAGTCGGAGGAGGAGTTCTCGATTTCCTTGCGGATCTGCTCCACACGGGCGTCGATGTCCGCCTGCTCGCCCTTGCCGCCGACCACGGTGGTGTTTTCCTTGTCGATGTTGACCTTCTTGGCGGAACCCAGGTCTTCCAGGGCCACGTTTTCCAGGCTCAGGCCGACTTCCTCGGAAATCACGGTGCCGCCGCTGAGGATCGCCAGATCCTGCAGCATGGCTTTACGGCGGTCGCCGAAGCCGGGCGCTTTCACGGCGGCGCACTTGATGATGCCGCGCATGTTGTTGACCACCAGGGTGGCCAGCGCTTCACCTTCGATGTCCTCGGCGATGATCATCAGCGGCTTGCCTGCCTTGGCCACGTTCTCGAGAACCGGCAGCAGCTCGCGGATGTTGGAGATCTTCTTGTCCACCAGCAGGATGTAGGGGTCTTCCAGCTCCACCTGCATCTTTTCCTGGTTGTTGATGAAGTACGGGCTCAGGTAACCGCGGTCGAACTGCATGCCTTCCACGACTTCCAGCTCGTTGACCAGGGACTGGCCTTCTTCCACGGTGATCACGCCTTCCTGGCCGACCTTCTCCATGGCCTGGGCGATGATCTCACCCACGGACTTGTCGGAGTTGGCGGAGATGGTGCCCACCTGCTCGATGCTCTTGGTGGTATCACAAGGCGTGGATAGCTTCTTGATCTCTTCGACGATGGCGTCGGTGGCCTTGTCGATGCCACGCTTGAGATCCATCGGGTTCATGCCGGCGGCCACGGCTTTCAGGCCTTCGTTGACGATGGACTGGGCCAGTACGGTGGCGGTGGTGGTGCCGTCACCGGCTTCGTCGTTGGCCTTGGAAGCGACTTCCTTGACCATCTGCGCGCCCATGTTCTCGAACTTGTCTTCCAGTTCGATTTCCTTGGCGACGGTCACGCCGTCCTTGGTGATCAGCGGCGCGCCGAAGGATTTCTCCAGCACCACGTTGCGGCCTTTCGGGCCCAGGGTCACTTTGACCGCGTCGGCCAGGGTGTTAACACCCTTGACCATTCTTTGACGACCTTTGTCGCGGAACAATACTTCTTTAGCCATTATTCAATACCTCTGCAGTATTCTCGGCACCGGAACCCGGAGCCTGTATTCCCTGTTAATTCTCGACCTTCGGCTCTCAACCTTCGATGACGGCAAGAATCTCGGCTTCGCTCATGATCAGAAGCTCTTCACCGTCGACTTTCACGGTGTTGCCGGAGTACTGACCGAAAATCACCTTGTCGCCGGCCTTAACGTCCAGGGCGCGAACGTCGCCGTTCTCCTGGATCTTGCCATTGCCCACGGCGATCACTTCGCCACGGGACGGCTTCTCGGCGGCGGAACCGGGCAGCACGATGCCACCGGCGGTTTTGGTCTCTTCCTCCTCGCGGCGCACCAGCACGCGATCATGCAAAGGACGAATTTTCATGGTCTCCATTCTCCAAGTTGGCTCTGAGGTCACCGGGGCCAGGCCCCGCAAACCGGAATTAGCACTCTAACGAGTCGAGTGCTAATCATAGTTACCGCTTCACGGCAGTCAATAGGTGGTCGACGAAATCTGTTTCGTCGCCGTGCCCCGCGAGGTGGGGGCGATACGCCCGCTTTCAAGCGGCGACAGGCAAGGTCGGCCATTGTGGGGGCGAGCCTGCTCCCCCACAGCTTGTGACCCCAGGCTATTTTTTCGGTCATTGGCCCGCCGCCCGACCCTGGGCATACTCCGGCCTTTGATCCGATCTGACGAGGAGCGACGCATGGATTTGAAAGACAAAGTAGTGGTGGTGACCGGCGCCGGTCGGGGCCTGGGACGCGGCATCGCCGAGAGCCTGGCGGGCCGTGGCGCCCGCATCGCCTGCGTGGATCTCAACGAGGACGACCTGCGCGACACCGTGGCCCGCTGCGAGCAGGCCGGCGGCGAGGCGAAGAGCTACCGGGTCAATGTCGCCAAGGAAGAAGAGGTCACCGCCCTGTTCGACGGCGTCGTGGCGGATTTCGGCGCCCTGCACGGTCTGGTGAACAACGCCGGCATCACCCGCGACGGCCTGTTGGTGAAGTTCAAGGACGGCGCGCTGCAATCGTCCATGAGCCTGCAGCAGTGGCAGGCGGTGATCGACGTCAATCTGACCGGGGTGTTCCTGTGCGGTCGCGAGGCGGCCCGTTGCATGCTGGAAACCGGCGCCGAGGAAGGCGTGATCGTCAATATCTCCTCGCTGGCGCGCCAGGGCAGCTTCGGACAAACCAACTACGCCGCCGCCAAAGCCGGCGTGGTGGCCATGGCCGAAGCCTGGGCGCGGGAACTGGCACGCTATAATATCCGCACCGGCGTGGTGGCACCCGGCACCATCAACACCGACATGATCGCCGCCATGAAGCCCGAGGCCCGCGACCGGCTGGTGAGCGCGGTACCGCTCAAGCGGCTCGGCGAGCCGGAACACATCGCCCGCTCGGTGCGGTTCATCTTCGAGAACGACTACTTCACCGGCCGCGTGATCGAAACCGACGGCGGCCTCCGCTAGACGTGCCGGGGCCAAAGGACTGTGGGAGCGAGCCTGCTCGCGAAAGGCCGGCAAAGCCGGCCGGCGGGATACCAGAGACGCCGATGGTGTTCCGCTTTTTAGGTCTCTGGCATCCTGCCGGGCGCTTCGCGCCCTTTCGCGGGCGGGGCCCGCTCCCACAATCCATCGGCTTGTAGCTTGCGACTTGAAGCCTGAAGCTAGTCTCATGAACCAAGAATTCACGAATGCGGTATATCAGATCGTGGCGGCCATCCCGGCCGGCCGGGTGGCCAGCTATGGGCAGGTGGCACGCCAGGCCGGCTACCCCCGCCATGCCCGCTTCGTGGGGCGCCTGATGGGGCGGCTGCCGAAAGGCTCCACCCTGCCCTGGCACCGGGTCATTCGCGGCGACGGCGGCCTGCCGCTGGCCGGCACGCCCAGCGGCGAGCTCCAGATCCAGCGGCTGACCGACGAAGGCGTCACCGTGCTCGGCAACCGCGTCCCCAAGTCCTGTTTCTGGCAGCCCTAACGCGCGGTGGTTTCGTCGCGGCGCCGCAACCACCAAATCGTCAGCAGGATCGCCGGCACGCCGAGCAGCGCGGCGTAGTTGAAGAACACCGTGTAGCCGGACGCTTTCACCACTTCACCCGAGAAGCCCCCGATGAACTTACCCGGCAGGGTCATCAGAGAGCTGAACAGGGCGTACTGGGTAGCGCTGAAATTGCGGTTGGTGAGGCTGGACATAAAGGCGATCAGCGCCACGTTGGCAAAGCCGCCGAAGAGGTTATCGGCGCTGATCACCGCCGCCAGCCAGGCCAGCGACACCCAGCGCACCTGGTCCGGGTCCACCGGCACCTCCGTCACCGGCGAATAGGTGGCCATGACCGCGAACAGCAGGTTGGTCAGCGCCACGCCCACGGCACCCACCAGCAAGGACCGGCCCAGGCCGTAACGCAGCACCGCCAGCCCGCCCACGGCGGACCCCAGCATGGTCATGAAAAAGCCGAAGAACTTGGCCACCGTGGCGATCTCGTTCTTGGTGTAGCCGATATCCAGGTAGAAGGGGTTGGCCATCACCCCCATGGTGATGTCGCTGATCCGGTAGATCGCCACCAGAGCCAGCAGGCCCAGGGCGATTCGCCCGTAGCGACCGAAAAAGTCCCGGAACGGGGCGATCAGGGCGGTTTCCAGCCACTGTTTCGGGTCGCGCCCGAAGCTTTCCCGTGGCGGGGTGTCCGGCTCGCGGATAATCAGGGTGGTGACGATGCCCACGCCCATCAGCCAGGCCATGGCATGGTAAGCGCCGTTCCAGGAATCGTAGCTGGCAATGTAGAAGGCGCCAGCGCCGGCCACCAGCATGGCGGTGCGGTAGCCGAAAATATAGGTGGCGGCCATGGCGCCCTGGAAGGATTCGTCGGCGGAATCGATGCGGTAGGCGTCAATGCAGATATCCTGGGTGGCGGAGCAGAACGCCACCAGCAGCGCCAGTTGGGCGAAGCGCTCCAGGTGGCCCACCGGCTCCACCAGCGCCATCGCCGCCAGCGACAGCGCGATGCCCACCTGGGCCAGCAGCAGCCAGCCGCGCCGCTGGCCGAACAGGCGGTTCAACAGCGGCAGCTTGAGCCGGTCCACCACCGGCGCCCAGAACACCTTGATGGAAAACATGATGCCCACCCAGCTGAAATAACCGATGGCGGCGCGGTCCACGTCCGCGTCCGCCAGCCAGGCGGACAGGGTGGAGAACACCAGCAGGTAGGGCAGCCCGGCGGAAAACCCCAAGAACAGCATCACCACCACGCGGGGGTGACTGTAAAGCTGCCAGGCGGTGCGGAACGTATCGCTCAGGGGAGGCATGGCTTTCCCGTACTTATTCGGTTTTGTTCGGTTCGGTCGGCGAAAGCGGACATAGTCCCGGTTTGCGAGGCGCAGCACAACACGGCCCCGGCCACATTTAACAACCGCCGCGCCGCCCGGGCGCCACGCCGCGATTGTGGCCGGCCGCCGGCGCGCCTAGCATAGCGCCATGACCACGCCAGCCTCCCCCGATCACGCCGAACCCTGGTACCTGCTGGGCGCCGGCAACATGGGCCTGCTCGCCGCCCATTACCTGCAGCGCGCCGGCTTCACCGTCATCGCCCTGCGCCGCGACGCCACGCCGACCCTGGAACGTACCCTGATTCTCCCGAATGGCGACCCGGTGTCACTGCAACTCCGCTGCCAGCGCGCGCCCGCTAGCGAAACGGAGCCGCTTGTGGGAGCGGGCCCCATCCGGCGGCTGGTGGTGGCCTGCAAGGCACCGTTTTCGGCAGCGGCGCTTAGCGGCGTGCCGCTGGCGGCGGACGCCACCGTGCTGCGGCTGCAGAACGGTCTGGGCAGCCTGGAGGGGCTGCTGCCCGAGGGCGCCCGCATGATCGAGGTGGTCAGCGCCTCGGCGGTGAAGCGCGACGGCGACGCCCACCGCGTGGTCGCCGAGAACGACACCTGGATGGGGGACCGCGCCGACGGGGGCCCGCCGGCCTGGTACGGCGCCCTCGCCGGGCACTGGCCGAAACTGCACTGGCCCGACGACTTCCGCCACCGCCAATGGCGCAAACTGGTGGGCAACGCGGTGATCAATCCGCTCACCGGCCTGCACGACGTGGCCAACGGGCACATCTTCCAGGACCCGGCGCTGGCCACCGAGGCCGAACAGCTGGCCCGCGAAGCGGACCAGGTACTCACCACCCTGGACCCGACCTGGCCCGGCGATTCCCTGCCCGGCGTGCGCGCCCTGGCCGAGGCCACCGCCGGCAACACCTCCTCCATGCGCGCCGACATGCAGGCCGGCGCCGTCACCGAAATCGACGCCATCAACGGCTGGCTGCTGCGCCAGGCGGAAGCGCTTGAAATCGATTTGCCCGCGCATCGCCGCATTATTGCGGCGGTCAAAGCTCGGCATCCTTAAGTGGTTGTCGGATTACGCTTCGCTAATCCGACCTACGGCGCCCGCCGCGTAGGTCGGGTTAGGCCAAAGGCCGTAACCCGACAAAAGCGATCAGTTGTGCCGAGGCCGGCGTTGCTCTATGTTTGCCACCGCTTCAGGTGTACGGGAAGCCGGTGAAAGGCCGGCGCTGCCCCCGCAACGGTATGAGGTAGTCGTTACCACGACGCCACCAGGCACGTCCTGGGAAGGCGGTAACGGCGTCACCCCTCGAGCCCGGAGACCGGCCTGTTGCCACTGGCGCGCCCACGTCCGACCACGGCCGGGGGCGCACCCCATGTACGGAGGGTGCATCGGGAGGACAATACTATGCATACCCACCCCCTTAAGGTGGCCGCCGCTGTAAAGCTGGCTCTGGCCACGGCTTGCCTGTACGTGCCTGTTACTCAGGCCGCTCAGTCCGACAACGACACAACCGACAATCTGCTCAGCCCCGTGGAAGTGACCGGTTCGCGCACCGCCAGCGTGGCGCGGGAACTGCCCACCGGGACCCTGATCCTGGATCGCGACGCGATCCGCGCGATGCCCGCCAATAATCTGGCGGACGTGCTGGACACCCTGGGCGGCGTCCAGGTGCGTCGCAATTTCGGCATCAACGGCGCCCGCGCCACCATTGATATGCAGGGCTTCGGCGCCAGCGCCACCTCCAACACCCTGGTGCTGCTTAACGGCCGCCGCTACAGCAACGTGGACCTGTCCGGGCCGGACATCGCCTCGATCCCGCTGGCGGCGATCGAGCGCATCGAAGTGCTACCCGGCGCCGGTGCCGCGCTGTACGGCAACGGCGTGGTCGGCGGCGCGGTCAACATCGTCACCCGCGATCGCTACGAGAATCAGGCCGGCGTGGAAGTCACCGGCGGCAGCTTCAGCACCACCGGCGGCAGCCTGTGGGCCACCGGCCACCATCAGGGTGAAGGCGGCGGCGACCACCACACCAGCGCCGCCGCCTCGGTGCAGGCCCTGCACAGTGACGGCTACCGGGAGAACAACGACCTGCAGCAGCGCAACGCCTTCGCCGACCTGCGCACCCGCCGCGACGATCTTACCTTCTACCTGACCGCCACCGGCGAGCGACAGAACCTGGACCTGCCCGGCGGCCGCACGGTCAACCTGGCCACCGGCGAAAACCAGTTCGAGAACGATCCGGAAGGCGCCGCCACCCCCGTCGACTGGGCCGACCAGGACACCGTTACGGTGATGCCGGGCATGAACGTGCGCATCGGCGACCACAGCCGCCTGCACCTGGATTTCTCCGGCCGCCGCAAGGAGCAGAGCTACTTCTTCTACTTCCCGGGCTTCTCCACCTACGGCGAAACCGACGTGGACAGCTACAGCGTCAACCCGCGCTTTACCAGCCAGTTCCAGGCCGCCGGCCTGACCCACAACACCACGGTGGGCTGGGATTTGTACGACTACCGCCTGGAGAACCGCAGCGCCGGCTCGCGGGCGCAGATCGGCGACCCCACCGGCACCAAGGACGTGGACCAGCGGCAAACCGCCTGGTATTTCCACGACGTGATGACCCTGGACCGCTGGTCCTTCACCCTGGGCGCGCGCCGTCTGGACGTGGACACCGAGACGGAAACCACCGGCTTCGGCGCCGGCCAGGGCGAGGACAGCCAGGACGCGGAGATGTACGAAGGGGGCGTGCGCTACCACTTTGACGGCGGCCTGGACGTGTTCGCCGGCGCCCAGCGCAGCGTGCGCATCGTCAACGCCGACGAAATCACCCCGGACGACCAACTGCTGGAGCCGCAAACCGGCGAGCAGTACACCCTGGGCGCCAGCTGGCAAAAAGGCATCCAGACCTCCACGCTGACCGCCTGGCAGGGGCGCTTCGACAACGAAATCGTCTATAACCCTTATGCCGGCGCCTTCGGGGCCAACGTTAACCTGGAAGACCGCACCCGGCGCCGTGGCGTGAGCCTGAACAGCCGCTGGCGGCTGGACCGGGACCTCACGCTGGTGCTGAACGGCACCCTGCAACGGGCCGAGTTCGACGAGGGCGAATGGGAAGGCAACGACGTGCCGCTGGTGTCGCGCCAGCTGTTCTACGCCCAGGCCAACTGGCAGGCGCTGCCCTGGCTGGAGCTGTCCCTGGCGCACCGCTACGTGGGCAAGCGCCGCTTCGACAACGACCAGCCCAACAACTTCCAGCAGATCGACAGCTACCGGATGACCGACCTGGAAGCCACCGCCCGCTACCAAAAGGCTTACTTGCGCATCGGGGCCTATAACCTGGAGGATGAACTGGCGGCGGATTACGGCATCAAAGCCACCAACAACCTCAGTTATAACGCCTACCCCCTGCCGGAACGGCATTACCGGGTAAGCCTGGGCATGGAATTCTGACCATGAGTGACAGCAAGGACGATAAAACCCGCATCAACCGGGTGATCACACGCAGCGGTGACGACGGCCGCACCGGCCTGGCCGACGGCAGCCGCATCGCCAAGGATCACCCGCGCATCCAGGCCCTGGGTGCGCTGGACGAGCTCAACAGCGGCCTGGGCGTGCTACGCGCCCGGGCCCTGGACAATGATCTGGACGCGCTGCTGGAGCGGATTCAGCAGCTGCTGTTCGACCTGGGCGGCGAACTGGCGGTGCCCGGCACCGTCACCCTCACCGACGCCGACCTGGTGGAGGTGGAATCCCAGGCCGACACCCTCAACGCGGAACTGACACCGCTCAAGGAATTCGTACTGCCAGGCGGTCACCCCGACGCCGCCTGGTGCCATCACTGCCGCACCGTGGCCCGGCGCGCGGAGCGGGATCTGATCGCGGTCGGCGACGACGACCAGGTCAACCCGGTGAGCCGCGCCGTGCTCAACCGCGTCGGCGATCTGCTGTTCGTGATGGCCCGCGCCATCAACCTGCGCACCGGCACCGACGAACCGCAATGGGTCCAGCGCCAAGATCGTTGACCAAGCCGTGTCGGCGCGGGCCTGCCGGCGATTTTGAAAGAATGTGCAAGGCCCTGGGGCCCGGGCCCGGCAGGGCTTAGACTGGCGGTTCCGTTATTCTGGCGAGGTCCGCCGGCCGACCATGGGCATCCGCAACAAGCTTTTCCTCACCTTTCTCGGCACCTTCGTGGTGCTGATCGTGGCCGCCAGCGGTTTCTATTTCTTTGCCTTCGAGCAGAGCCTGCGCAAGTACATCGACGAGCGCCAGCAGGCCCAGGTGGAGCGTCTGGCCGACCACCTTGGCGTGCTGTACGCGCAACGGGGCAGCTGGGACTTCCTGCTCAGCGACCCGCGGGTGCTGGGCCGGCTGTACTGGCTGGCCGGTGACCGCAACACCGACACCGAACCGGGCAAGCGCGACCGCCGTGACGCCCCCCGCCATCTGACCCTGCTGACGGCGGACCAGCGCCCTCTGCTCGGCCCGCCACCGCCGCAACGATTCAGCCGCCTGGTGCCGATCCGCACCGATAACGATCTGGTGGGCTGGCTGGCCTACCCCGACCAGGAAGCCATCCGCGACAAACTTGACCGGCGCTTCCAGGAGCGCCAGCTCAACTTCGCCGGCTGGATGGCCCTGGTGGGGCTGGCCCTGTCGCTGCTGGTGTCCTGGCTGCTGGCGCGCCACCTGGTGGCACCAGTGACGGCGCTCAGCGCCCACACCCGACGGTTGCGAGAGGGGGATTACCAGACCCGGCTGGGCAGCCGGCGCCGCGACGAACTGGGTGATTTGATTCGCCACGTGGACAGCCTGGGCGAGCGCCTGGACCAGGGCCAGAGAGCCCGCCAGCGCTGGTTCTCGGACATCGCCCACGAGCTGCGCACGCCGTTGTCGGTACTGCAGGGCGAGCTGGAGGCGGTGGTCGACGGGGTGCGACCGCTCAACCATGAGACCATCGCGGCGCTGGAATCCGAGGTGCGACAGCTCACCCATCTGGTCAGCGACCTGCATGACCTGGCCCTGGCCGACGCCGGGAACCTGCGCTATCACTTCACCGCGCTGGACCTGGACGCGCTCTGCGAGGACGCCGTGGACGCGGTGCGCCCGGCACTGGGCCGGCGTCGTGTGCGCCTGCGCACCGATCTGAATCCGGCGCGGATCAACGGCGATCCGGTGCGCCTGCGCCAGCTGCTGGACAACCTGCTGCAAAGCAGTCTCAAGTACACCGACGAAGGCGGCGAGGTGCAGCTTACCCTGGGCCGCGACGGCGACCACTGGCGCCTGACGCTGAACGACAGCGCCCCCGGCGTGCCCGACGACGCCCTGCCGAAACTGTTCGATCACCTCTACCGGGTGGAAAGCTCCCGCAACCGCCAGACCGGCGGCGCCGGCCTGGGGCTGGCCATCGCCCGGCGCATCGTCGAAGCGCACGGCGGCACGATGGAAGCGGACCATAGCCCCCTGGGCGGCCTTCGAATTACGGTGCGGTTGCCATTGTAGGAGCGGGCCATGCCCGCTCCCACAAGGTGGGCTTCCACAGCGAATGAAAGGAACGGAACATGGCGAAAATTCTAATCGTCGAGGATGAGCCCCGGCTGGCGCAATTGCTGGCGGACTATCTTCGCCACAGCCATTTCGAGCCGGAGCAGACCGCCAGCGCCGTGGAGGCCGAACAGCGCGTGCGCGACGGTGATTTCGACGCGGTGTTGCTGGACCTGATGCTGCCCGACGGCGACGGCATGGAAGTGTGCAAGGCGATCCGCCGTTTCTCCCAGGTGCCGATTCTGATGATCACCGCCCGCGTGGAAGAGGTGGACCGCCTGCTGGGCCTGGAAATCGGCGCCGACGACTACATCTGCAAGCCGTTCAGCCCCCGGGAAGTGGTGGCGCGGGTGAAAGCGGTGCTGCGCCGTACCGGCAACGCCACCCAGCCCACCGCCGAAGGGGGCCTGGAACTGGACCGGCACCGCTTCGAAGCGGTGCACGACGGCGCCCGGGTGGCGCTCACCGCCATTGAATTCGAGCTGCTGGCGGCGTTGTCCCGCCAGGCCGGGCGCATCTGGACCCGCGACCAGCTGATGGACGTGATCTACTCCGACCACCGGGTGGTGTCCGACCGCACCATCGACAGCCATATCCGCAAGCTGCGGCGCAAACTCAGCGAAGGCCTGACCGGCGACCACGACTGGATCGGCAGCGTCTACGGTGTCGGCTATCGATTGCAAAATCCTGATGAAGAGACTTGAACCTCCTCGCCTCCCGGCGCCAGTGTGAAGCCTGTGCATCCGACAGACCGTGTCGCACGGACCGTGTCGCACAGACTGTGTCGCACAGACCGTGTCGGGTTACGCTTCGCTAACCCGACCTACGTGAATTGCGGCGTTTGTTTCCACATTCGCTGCACAGTAGCTGCACAAATTCAGTCCAATCTATAAGGGAATCCGGATACTCCGGAGCGTTACTCAAGGAGCAAGACGATGAAAAAACTGATGATTGTCACGCTGGCGCTGTTCTCCACCGCGGCCTTCGCCGGCTCGCCGATGGAAAAAGGCGCCGACCGTCACGTTCAAAAAATGACCCAGGAGCTGAACCTGACCCAGGAACAGCAGCAGGAAGTGCGCGAAATCTACCGCGAGAAAGGCGAAGAGATGCGCGAACTGCACGAGGAAACCCAGGAAGAAATCCGTGACGTGCTCAATGAGGAGCAACGCGCCCAGTACGATCAGCACCAGAAAGACCGTATGGAAAAATGGCAGGAAAAGAAGGAAAAGTGGAAAGAGCGCCACGGTAAAGATTGATTGCGATCTTTCTTATCTTCAATAAAAAACCCGGCCTCAGGCCGGGTTTTTTATACCACAACATTTTCTTTACAACAGG
Source organism: Alcanivorax sp. (assembly GCA_017794945.1). Taxonomy (GTDB): domain Bacteria; phylum Pseudomonadota; class Gammaproteobacteria; order Pseudomonadales; family Alcanivoracaceae; genus Alloalcanivorax. The sequence goes on along the minus strand of CP051239.1, from coordinate 2,427,362 downwards.
GCGCGCCGCATGTCGCTTAGCAGGCCACTGAGGTAGGTGGTGAAGCGCGCCGCGTCGGCGCCGTCGATCACCCGGTGGTCGTAGGAGAACGACAGCGGCAGCATCAGCCGGGGCTGGAAGGCGTTGCCGTCCCACACCGGTTTGGTGTCGGAGCGGCTGACCCCGAGAATCGCCACCTCCGGCCAGTTGACGATGGGCGTAAAGGCGGTGCCGCCGATGCCGCCCAGCGACGAGATGCTGAAGCTGGCGCCCTTCATGTCCGCCGGTGACAGTTTACGGTCGCGGGCCTTGGCCGCCAGCTCACCGATTTCCGTGGCGATCTGGCTGAGCCCTTTCTTGTCCGCGTCGCGCAGCACCGGCACCACCAGGCCGTTGGGCGTGTCCACGGCGATGCCGATGTGCACATAGTCCTTCAGGATCAGCGCTTCGCCGGACGGCTCCAGCGAGCTGTTCACCCTCGGAAACTTGCGCAACGCCCGCGCACAGGCCTGCACCAGAAACGCCAGCATGGTGAGCTTGACGCCCTCTTTTTCCAGCGCCTTGTTCTGGCTTTTGCGGAACGCTTCCAGCTCGGTGATATCCGCCTCGTCGAACTGGGTGACGTGGGGAATGGTGACCCAGCTGCGGTGCAGATTTTTCGCCGCCACCTTGCGCAGCTTGTTGAGCTCGTCCCGTTCCACCGGCCCGAATTCGCTGAAGTCGATCTCGGGCAGGTCGGGCGCGCCGCCACCGCCGGCGGCGGCCGGTTGTTCCATGCGCTGCTTGATGTGCGCGTGCACGTCTTCCTTGAGAATGCGGTCCTTGGGACCGCTGGGCGGCACGGCGCCCAGGTCGACGCCGGTTTCCCGGGCCAGCTTGCGGACCGCCGGGCCGGCATGCACGTTCCTGGACGGCCGGCTGGCCGCGGCGGCGCCGGATTTGGCCGGGTGCTCGCCGATGCCTCCGGGCGTCTCCGACGTTTCAGAAGCCTGGGAGGCCTTCCGCGAAGCTTCGCGGGCAGGCCCGCTCCCACCAGACTCGCTTTCACCGGACTTGCTGTCACCGGACTTGCTGTCACCGGGCTTGCTGTCGCCAGACTTCTCCTCGGCGGCTTGGTCATCACTGGATTCGTCTTCGCCGCCGCCGGTGGTTTCCAGCACCATCAGCTCGGTGCCGGAGGTGATCTTATCGCCGGTTTTTACCAGCAGCTTTTTCACCGTGCCGGCGGCCGGGCTGGGGATTTCCAAGGACGCCTTGTCGGATTCCAGCACCAGGATGGTCTGCTCCGCTTCCACGGTATCGCCTTCGCTCACCGACAGTTCGATAATTTCCGCTTCGTCGATGTCGCCCAGATCCGGGGCGGGGATGGTCTGCTCGCGGGTTTCGCCGCCGCCCTTGGGGGCTTCCCCGGCGCCCTCCCCTGTATCCTGAATCCTGGATCCTGAATCGTCTTTCGTTTCAGAAGCCTGGGCGGTCTCACCTGACTCTTCGCGGGCAGGCCCGCTCCCACCGGAATCGCTCTCAGCGGAGCCGCCGTCATCGGAGGCCTGGTCGTCGGCGCCGGCTTCGGTGTCCAGCTCCAACAGGGGGTCGCCTTCCTTGACCCGGTCGCCGGCTTTCACCAGCAATTCGAGAACGGTGCCGGCTTTCGGGCACGGCACTTCCACGGAGGCTTTGTCGGACTCCAACACCACAATGGTGTCTTCGGCTTCGACGCTGTCGCCTTTCTTGACGGACACCTCGATGACGTCAACAGGATCACTGCTGCCCACATCGGGTACCCGGATGGTTTCCTTGCTCATGGCAGGCTCCTTATGAGATCACCGGGTAGGGTTTTTCCGGGTCGATGCCGTATTTTTTGATCGCTTCCTTGACGGTGGCGGCGTCCACTTCGCCTTCGTCCTTGAGGGCGCTGAGCGCCGCCAGGACCACGAAGTAACGGTCCACTTCAAAGAAGTGCCGCAGCTTGGCGCGGGAATCACTGCGCCCGTACCCGTCGGTGCCCAGCACCCGGTAAGGCGCTTTGATCCACGGACGGATCTGGTCGGCGTAGGCTTTGATGTAATCCGTGGACGCGATCACCGGACCCTGGCGCTTGTCCAGACACTGCTCCACCCAGGTGGGCGCGATTTTCATATCCGGCTTCAGCAGACGGTCGCGGTCCGCGCGCAGGCCTTCGCGGCGCAGCTCGTTGAAGCTGGTGACGCTCCACACGTCGGCGGCCACGCCGAAGTCCTCGCGCAGCAATTCCGCCGCCGCTTCCACTTCGCGCAGGATAGTGCCGGACCCGAGCAGCTGCACCCGCTTGGCTTTCTTGCCGCGCTTGCCCTTGCCTTCGCGCAGCAGGTACATGCCCTTGCGGATGCCTTCCTCGGCGCCCTTGGGCATGGCCCCGTGCAGGTAGTTCTCGTTCATCAGCGTCAGGTAGTAGAAGACGCTCTCTTCTTCCTCGTACATGCGGCGCAGGCCGTCCTGCAGAATCACCGCCAGCTCGTAGGCGTAGGTGGGGTCGTAGCTGACGCAGTTGGGCACCGTGCTGGTGAGCACGTGGCTGTGGCCGTCCTGGTGCTGCAGGCCCTCGCCGTTGAGCGTGGTGCGCCCGGCGGTGCCGCCCAGCAGGAAGCCACGCGCCTGGCTGTCGCCGGCGGCCCACCAGAAGTCCCCGGTGCGCTGGAAGCCGAACATGGAGTAGTAGATAAAGAACGGAATCAGCGTGAAGTCGTGCACGCTGTAACTGGTGGCGGCGGCCATCCAGCCGGACATGGAGCCGGCTTCGTTGATGCCCTCCTCCATGATGCGGCCTTTCTTGTCTTCGCGGTAATACATCACCTGGCCGGCGTCCTCGGGCTCATAGCGCTGGCCCTTGGACGAATAAATGCCGAGCTGGCGGAACATGCCTTCCATGCCGAAGGTACGCGCCTCGTCGGGGACGATCGGCACCACCCTGTCGCCGATGCTCTTGTCCTTCACCAGGGTGCTGAGCATGCGCACGAACGCCATGGTGGTGGAAATCTCCCGGTCGCCGCTGCCTTCCAGGAAGGATTCAAAGAACTCCAGCTTGGGAATGGTCAGCTTGTTGCTGGCGTGGCGGCGACGCACCGGCATATAGCCGCCCAATTTTTCGCGCTGCTCGCGCATGTAGCGCAGTTCCGCGGAATCCTCGTCCGGCCGGTAATAGGGCACGGTTTCCAGTTCTTTGTCGGTGAACGGCATGTCGAAGCGGTCGCGGAATTCCTTCAGGCTTTCCAGATCCATCTTCTTCATCTGGTGGGTCTTGTTGACCGCTTCGCCGGCGCCGGTGGCGTAGCCCTTGACGGTTTTCGCCAGAATCACCGTGGGCTGGCCGGTGTGGTTCACGGCCTCGTGGTAGGCCGCGTACACCTTGAACGGATCATGACCGCCGCGATTGAGGCGATACACGTCCTCGTCACTCATGTGCTCGACCATTTTCTTCAGCTCCGGGTACTTGCCGAAGAAATGCTCGCGGGTGTAGGCGCCGCCGTTTTTCTTGTAGGCCTGGTATTCGCCATCCACCGCTTCGTCCATGCGGCGACGCAGCAGACCTTCGGAATCCTTCTCCAGCAGCGGGTCCCAGAGCCGGCCCCAGACCACCTTGATCACGTTCCAGCCGGCGCCCCGGAACAGGCTTTCCAGTTCCTGGATGATCTTGCCGTTGCCGCGCACCGGCCCGTCCAGGCGCTGCAGGTTGCAGTTGACCACGAAGATCAGATTGTCCAGCTGCTCACGGCCGGCCATGGACAGCGCGCCCAGGGATTCCGGCTCGTCCATTTCACCGTCACCGAGGAAGGCCCACACCTTGCGCTTGCGGTCTGGAATCAGCTCCCGGTTCTGCAGGTACTTCATGATGTGCGCCTGGTAAATCGCCTGCATGGCGCCCAGGCCCATGGACACGGTGGGAAACTGCCAGTAATCCGGCATCAGCCAGGGGTGCGGATAGGACGACAGCCCCTCGCCGTCCACTTCACGGCGGAAGTTATCCATCTGCTGTTCGTTGATGCGCCCCTCCAGGTAGGAGCGGGCGTAAATGCCCGGCGCCGAATGGCCCTGGAAATACACCAGGTCGCCGGGGTTGTCCTCGTGGGGGGCTTTGAAGAAGTGGTTGAAGCCGATGTCGTAGAGCGTGGCGGACGACGCGAAGGTGGCGATGTGGCCGCCCAGTTCGTCGTCGTTGTCCTTGTTGGCCCGGATCACCATCGCCAGCGCGTTCCAGCGCACCAGGGAACGGATGCGTCGTTCCATGTAGATGTCGCCGGGGATCGGGGCTTCGTCTTTGGGGCGGATGGTGTTGAGGTAGGGGGTGTCGAGGTGGGTGCGGATAACGCCCTGTTCCTGGGCTTCGTTGGTGAGGGTTTCCAGCAGCCAGCCGGCGCGTTCGGGGCCCTCCTGTTCCAGCACCGATTCCAGTGCCTCGAGCCATTCCCGGGTTTCTTCCGGGTCCACGTCTTCGAAGAAGTTTCTGTTGTGCATGGGCGCGCGTCCTTTTTCGCAGTGCCTGGCCGGCGCGGGATCGCCGCGACGGCGGGGTAAACGACGGAAACGGCGCGGGGTATATAGGCCGTCTCGTTACCCGATCATAGCAGCAAGAACGGACAGCTTCATGTCCACGAAGGTCGCTTGTGGGAGCGGGCCTCGCCCGCACAAAGATCAGGTGGGCAATACAGCCCAGAGGGCGGCGAAGATCAGCCACACGGCGAGCGCGCGGAGCATCAGCTCTTGCAGACCTTCCAGGCGGTTGACGCCGGCCTGGAAGGCGGGCTCGTTGCTGTCGGCGTCGCCACCGAGGGCGGCACCGGCGGCCAGTGTCAGCAGGGCGCGGCTGTCGTCGAGCCGCCAGATGCGCCCGCTCACGGCCTGGGCGACCATGCCGAAATGCCCCACCAGGGCCAGCGCCAGGGTGGTCAGGCGCGCCGGTATCCAGGCCAGGGCGATGTCCAGGCTGCGTGCCCAGTCGCTGTGTTCCGGGTGGCGGCGCAGCCAGGCCCGGTTGAGCACGAACAGCAGCGCCGCGCCGAAGCCCAGCACCGTGACCCAGAACAGCACCGCGAACAGGTCGCCGGCGCGCAGCACGAAGCGGTCGGCCAGAGCGTTGAACCAGGCTCGCTCGCTGTCCGGGCCGTCATCCAGCGGGCCGGTGTCGAACGCCCGGGCGGCGCTGCCGGCCAGGGCGTCGCGGTCGTTCATGCGCCCGCGCACCAGCAGGGTATCCATGCGCCGGAACTCGCTCTCCACGCCGATCAGCCAGAGCAGCAGCCCGCCGCCCAGCAGCAGGGTCAGCAGCGCGCCCGCCAAACCGCACAGCCAACTGAACAGCAACGCCACCAGCAGCGTCGGCAACGCCACCGCCAGCCACCAGGCCAATGCGCCGCCGCCCGGCGACAGCCGGTCGATAAAGCGCTGATGGCGCTCCTCGCGGGTCAACCAAAGCGGCCAGCCGCCGTCACGACGGCGCAGGGCGAGCACAAGCAGAATGACGAGTAGTTTCATACCCCCGTTTATACCACGTCGGCCAAGGAATTGTAGGAGCGGGCCCAGCCCGCGAAAGGCAAGCAATGCTTGCCGGCAGGATTCCAGAGAGGTGTCTTGATAGTCGTCTTAGAAGGGGCTCTGGGATCCTGCCGGCCGGTTGCACCGGCCTTTCGCGGGCTAGGCCCGCTCCCACAAGGCCGTCACAGCCGCGTCCAGTCGAAAGCGGGGCCGGGGTCGGTTTTGCGCCCTGGGGCGATGTGCTCGTGGCCTGTAATGGCGTCTCTGGAGAGCCGTGGATAGTCGGCGATCAAGCTATCCAGCAACGCCCGCAGAGTAGCGTACTGGGCGTCCTCGAAGGGGACGTGGTCGGCGCCTTCCAGCTCGATGCCGAGGGCGAAGTCGTTGCAGTTGTCGCGGTCGCGCCAGCGGGACACGCCGGCGTGCCAGGCGCGCTGGTCGCAGGCGACGAACTGCACCAGCTCGCCGTCGCGGCGGATCAGAAAGTGGGAGGACACCTTCAGGTCGCGGATTTCCTCGAAATACGGGTGCACGGACGGGTCCAGACGGTTCTGGAAAAACGCTTCCACGTAGGGACCGCCGAATTCCTCCGGCGGCAGGCTGATGTTGTGGATCACCACCAGGGAGATGTCTTCCGGGTCCGGGCGGGCGTTGAAGTTGGGGGACGGCACTTTGCGCGCCTGGTCCACCCAGTGATTGGTGAGAGTCAGCATGGGGCTATTTTCGCGGGCGGGGCCCGCTCCCACAAGAGCCCACACTCCCACAAAGGCCCGCTCGCACAGGACGTCAGGCGCTTTGCATGCGGCGCAGGTCGCTGATCACGGCTTCCAGGGCGCGGTCGAACAGGGCGCCGTCCTCGATCAGTTTGACCTCGCCGTCGTGAAGCGCCTGGGCCAGGCCGGCGGCGTCGTATTCGCGCACCTTGATACCGCGCCGGTTGATGAACACCAGCTTGGCGCCGTCGCGGATGTTAGCGGCCAGCTTGGCGCGCTGGGCGTCCTCGCCGTCGCCGATTTCCAGCCACTGGCCGGCGCGCAGCCGGCGGGCCCGCACCACCAGCTCGTGATCGTCGGGCAGCGCCGAAGGTGCCGGTGGCTCCGGCTCCGGCGCCTTGGGCACCGCCACCCGTTCGGTCTCCAGCCCCTTGATCAGACTGTCGTGGACGGCCAGCAGGTCGTCCAGCAGAGCGCGGGTTTCGCCGGCGTCGTATTGAATGGATTCCAGGCCGTGCTCCAGCGCGCGCACCACTTTCGGGCTCAGGTCGCGCAGCTTCTCCAGGTCCGCCGGCGCGCGGTGGGGCATCACGCTCCACACCAGCGCGTCCACCACTTTGGCGTAGCGGCGCCAGGTGTCGCTGTCCTCGCCCTGGCGCAGCCAGGTCAGGTAGAGCACCTGCTGCCAGCCCTGGCGCAGCAGACGCACCGCCACGTCCGGCACCTGACGGCCGGCCAGACGCGCGTCGATATAGCCGCGCACCGCTTCGGCGGCCTGCTCGGCGCGGGCCTTGCCCTCCTCGGCTTCGCGCACCCGCTCGGCGACACGCTCGGCGCGGGCCCGCTGGTCGCTGAAGAACGATTCGAACTCCGCCAGCAGCTCGCTGAACAGGGCGGTGTCTTCGTCGTAATCGTCGATGATGGCGTGCACCGCCCGGTCGATGCGCTGGTAGGTCTCGTCGTCGTAACCCTGCTGCGGGTCCCACTGGCAGCCGGCGCGGGCCAGGGTGTTGAGCAGCAGGCGGGCGTCGTGTTCTTCATTGCTGAAAAAGGTCTTGTCGGCGATCGCCACTTTCAAAAGTGGGATCTGCAGCCGACCGATCAGCGCCTTGATTTCCGAGGGCAGGCCGTCGTCGTCGAGAATGAAGTCGAACAGCATGGCGACCAGGTTGATGACGTCGTCGTCGGCTTGATCCAAGGCATGGATGGCCTCGCTGTTCTCGCTCTCGAGCAAGTCCGAGAGCTCGTCCTTGACGCTGCGGTCCTGTGCCTCGGCGCCGCCCTCGTCCAGAGCATGTTCGAGGCGCTGCAGACGGGTGAGCAGGCCGAACAGGTCCTGGCTGCTGACCGCCTGCACCGGCGCGTCTGCGGTAAGCGGAGCGCCGTTCAGGTGGGCCACGCCGTTGTGCATGATCGCCATGCCGGACGTGGGCACGGCGCCACCGCCGGACACGGGCGCGCCGGCGGGCGCGGGCGCACCGGAAACCGGCGCGCCGCCGGCGGGGCCCAGCCCACGCAGAGTGGTGAGCAACTCCTGAAGCAGGCCAAACATGGCGTTATCCGCCGGCGGCGCCGCAGCGGAGGCATCCCCCGCCGGGGGCGCGCCGCCGACGCGGGGCTCTTCCGGGGCCGCCGAAGCGCCAGAGCCGGAGGCGCCGGTGGCGCCGCCGCCCTCTCCCGCCGGGCGGCCCCGGGGCACGGGCACGGTTTTCATGTCCGGCAGCACGCCGGCGTCGGCCAGCACCTGATTGGCCTCGTTGACCATGGCGCCGGCTTCATCCATCACCACCCGCTCAAACAGTTTGAGCACGATCAGGCGGGCACGGATATCCAGGGACAGCCGCTCCAGGCAGGCGGAGAAACACGCCGCCAGGTTGCGCGGCTCAAGGGGGTTGTTGCGTTCGGTGATGTCGACCTTGCTTTCGAACAGGTACTCAAGGCGATGCTGAAAGGCGCGCAGGGCTTCGTCGTGGCCCTTGCGGGCGCGGCGGGCCAGGTTGTCCAGCGCCACCGTGGTTTCCAGCTCTTCGTGCTTGACCAGCGCCAGGTCTTCCACCGCCACCTTGCCGGTGGCGTGCTCCCGGTCATCCGGGGTGCGGACGCTGTCCTGGAACAGATTGCCCAACGCTTGCCGGAAGCCGGTCTCCAGGGCACCGCGCTGCAGCCGCAGCTCGCGCATGGCGTCGAAATAGCGGTCGCGCTCGCTGTCGGTCTCTTTCTCCGCCAGGTCGAACAGGGTGTCGTCGGCGCCATCGAGCATGTCCGCCAACAGTCCGCCGGCACGCTCGGTAATGCGGTCACGGACGCGCTCAAGCGGCCTGGGCAGGCTCAGCGCGCGGCCTTTACCACCTTCCAGCGGCTTGAGGCGGGTAACTTTGGACATGGCACACACCTTGGCGGCGACAAATGTGGACTACGAAGCCCGCTACTACTTTCCGTACGAAGAGTACCTTAGCACCGCCCTGTGCCGAGAAGTTTGAACCAATCCGCGATTCGGGGAATATCTGGCAACACCGTACAAAAAACCCCTATCGGACTCAATCTGGACCGCTTCCCCTGACTCGCCAATTTGCCTACTCTGGCTTTTTCACGGTTGAGGGACCGTGAAGGAAAGCTAATCGGGGACACCTAAAAAGGATAGACCGGCGATGACCGAATTTGTTGAGTTATTGAAACAGATCAGCGGCGTGCTGTGGGGTTGGCCGGCGCTGATCCTGATTGCCGGCACCGGCATCTACCTGACCGTGCGCCTGGCGTTCCTGCCGATCCGACGGCTGGGCTTCGGCTTCCGGCAGATCGTGGCCCCGGCCACCGGGGTGGGCACCATCGGCGCCGGCGCGGCGCTGGCCACCTCGCTGTCCGCCACCATCGGCACCGGCAACATCGTCGGCGTGGCCACCGCGATTCACTCCGGCGGCCCCGGCGCGCTGGTGTGGATGTGGCTGATCGCCCTGGTGGGCATGGCCACCAAGTACGCCGAGGCGGTGCTCGCCGTGCACTACCGGGAAAAAGACAGCCTCGGCCAGTACATCGGTGGCCCGATGTATTACATCCGCAAGGGCCTGGGCGAAAACTGGGCCTGGCTGGCGCTGCTGTTCGCCGTGTTCGGCATGATCGCCGGCTTCGGCATCGGCAACACCGTGCAGGCCAACTCCGTGGCCCACGGCCTCAGTGACAGTTTCGGCGTGCCCACCTGGGCCACCGGCCTGACCCTGGCGGTGCTGGTGGGCCTGGTGGTGCTGGGCGGCATGAAACGCATCGCCAAGGTGGCCACCTTCATCGTGCCCTTCATGGCGCTGACCTACCTGCTGGCCGGCCTGTTCGTGCTCGCCGACCACGCCAGCGCCCTGCCCGCCGCCATCGCCCTGTGCTTCAACGACGCCTTCACCGGCACCGCCGCCGCCGGGGGCTTCGCCGGCGCCGCCGTGAAAGAAGCGATCCGCTTCGGCATGGCGCGCGGCATCTTCTCCAATGAAGCGGGTCTGGGCAGCGCGCCCATCGCCCACGCCTCCGCGCACACCGACCACCCCGCCCGCCAGGGCAGCATCGCCATGCTCGGCACCTTTATCGACACCATCGTGGTATGCTCCGTCACCGGCCTGGCCATCGTCGCCACCGGGGCCTGGACCAGCGGCGAGGAAGGCGCGCCGCTGTCCGCGCTGGCGTTTTCCAGCACCTTCGGCACCCTCGGCAATGTAGTGGTGGCCTGCGGCCTGGCGGTGTTCGCCTTCACCACCCTGCTGGGCTGGAGCCTCTACAGCGAGCGCTGCACCCAGTACCTGTTCGGCGACAAAGCCCTGCTGCCCTTCCGGATAGTCTGGGTGCTGGTGGTGCCGGTGGGCGCCATCGTCGGGCTGGACCTGGTGTGGGCCCTGGCGGACATCATGAACATTCTAATGGCGGTTCCCAACCTGATCGCGCTGCTGCTGCTGGCGCCGGTGGTGGTCCGTCTGAGCAACGAGTTCTTCAAAACGAATGGATAAAGACACCTCCCCCGCAAGCGCCCTGCCCGACTATGTCGGCGACCACCTGACCCGCGCGGTCGCCTTCGCCCTGGAAGAAGACCTGGGCGACGGCGACCTCACCGCCGGCCTGATCGCCGCGGACGACACCGCTACCGCCACCATCCTCACCCGCGAGGACGCGGTGCTGTGCGGCACCGCCTGGGCCGAGGAAGTGTTCCGCCAGCTCGGCGGCGTGAGCCTGGAATGGCACGCCCAGGACGGCGACCGGCTGGCCGCCGGCGACGTGTTCTGCACGCTTACCGGCAACACCCGGCGCATCCTCACCGGTGAACGCACCGCCCTGAACTTCCTGCAGACGATGATGGCCACCGCCACCACCGCGCGCCGCTACGCCGACGCCGTGGCCGGCACCCGGGTGACCGTGCTCGACACCCGCAAAACCTTGCCCGGCCTGCGCGCCGCGCAGAAGTACGCGGTGCTGTGCGGCGGCTGCCAGAACCACCGGGTGGGCCTCTACGACGCCTTCCTGATCAAGGAAAACCACATCACCGCCTGCGGCTCCATCACCGCCGCCATCCGCGCCGCCCGCGAACAGGGCCCCGGCAAGAAGATCATTATCGAGGTGGAAAACCTGGACGAGCTGCGCGAAGCCGCCGCCCTCGCCCCGGACCAGATCATGCTGGATAACTTCACCCCGGAAATGCTGGAAACCGCCCTCGACCTGGCCGGCCAGAGCGCCCTGGAAGTGTCCGGCAACCGCACCCTGGACGACGTCAAAAACCTGCCCGGCGCCCGCGACCTGTTCCTCTCCGCCGGCGCGCTCACCAAGCACGTGCAGGCCATCGACCTGTCGCTGCGGCTCGGCTGAAGGCCGCCTCGCGGCCCCTGACCTTCCGAACCAAGCCGTGCTATAAAAGGTCCAACGCAGTGAAGCACCGGCCAACCCGGCAAGGAGGCACCATGCACCGCATCGCCCTGATCACCCTCGCCGCCCTGCTCACCACCGCCTGCGCCTCCTCCAAGCGCGTGGTGGTGGACAAGCAAGGCATCGACGAAGCCCAGTACCAGCAAGACCTTACCGACTGCCGCGCCATCGCCGACGAAGTCAGCACCGGCCGCGACGCCGCCGAAGGCGCCGCCGGCGGCGCCATCATCGGCGGCATCCTGGGCGCCATCTTCGGCAACTCGAGCACGGCCGGACGCATGGCCGGCGGCGGCGCCGTGATCGGTGCCGCCGGCAAAGCCGGGGACGCGGAGCAGGAAAAGAGCCAGGTGGTTAAGAACTGTATGCGCGGGCGGGGTTATCGGGTGTTGAACTAAGCCGCTACCAGCGGGTGCGCGAGCTTGAGTTTGGCGGCCAAGCGTTCGCTATGCTTGGCCAGCCATAGATCGTTTATAACCTGCAAGTTAAGCCAGAATTCCGGAGTAGTGCCCAGCACCTTTGAAAGCAGGAACGCGGTTTCGGCGGTCACACCACGGCGATTACCACACAGCTCGTTCACCGTTTTCCGGCTCACGCCCATGGCTTTGGCGAGCTGTCCCTGAGAGATGCCCAACGGAGCAAGGAACTCTTCTTTGAGCATCATGCCAACGCTGGTGGGCTGACGAGCCGGCACTCTTAATGTTTCAGCCATACTTCACCTCTCACCTGTACACATGGGCGTCCAGATAGACCCCGCTCGCAACACCTGCCTTCCATTGGAAGATCAGGCGGTACTGCCTATTAACCCGGATTGAACACCAACCTTTCAGTTTGCCTTTCAGATGCTCAAAACGATTGCCGGGTGGGCATTTCAAATCACCTTCCGCCGTGGCGACGTGCAAAAGAGTCAGCTTCCGATGCAAGGCGCTTTCAATATTGCCTGGCACCCTTGCCGACGGCTGATCGGCAAAATAAAAGTCATCCAGCCATTGATCTCTGAACGACGCAATCACGGCCAAATGTACCCTGTATCGATATATGTTACAACCGATGAAGCCCGCTTCCCTGTGACCAGATCCATTTCGTAGTCCTTTCAACGCATCCAAGGTTCTAACCATAACCTCGCGCATCGGAGCAGATTGTCCGCCAGAGCCTTCAATCAACATGCGATATTGATGATCCTGCTTGCGCCTCTGCGTACCCAATCAGAGCGTGCGGCGCTACCGCGCCAAATACCGCCTGATCCGGTTGCTCTATGGCCAGCCTCTGGAACAATGCCCGGGGCAACGCCCTCGCCGCCCTGCTCACCACCGCCTGCGCCTCCTCCAAGCGCGTGATGGCTGACAAGCAAGGCATCGACGCAGCCCCATGTCAATAGGATCTGTCCGACTGCCGCACCGTTGCGAACGAAGTCAGCATCGGCGGCGGCAAAGCCGGAGACGCGGAGCAGGAGAAGGGTTAGGCGATTAAGAACTGTATGATTAGGCACGCGCGGTTACCGGGTGCTGAGCTCACCGCCTTTCACCGGCGAAATGACGAAGTCGACGCGCACCTGTTGCAGGAAAACATCCAGTAATAGCTGCCAAGCAACTCGCTAGCGGCGCAAAAGGCTAAAATTGGATCTACCTGCCCGTGATTTGAACTAAATCCGCGTCAGGTGCTATCGCCAACTCCCTGAGAGACGTTAAGATACGATGAAATAAGCAGGCGACAAGGCATTCCGAGACTTTGTGGTGAACGAACACTTCGGACGCGCATGGTTCTTTCATCAAAAAGCAGGAACGCCGCGAGGCGCGCATCGGCACCATCGACCAGGACTACTTAGAGCTTCCTCTCGCGCGGACCTACGAGGAGTCAGGCTTACGGGGCCTCGGCCACATGCAGGAATCTTGAGTCATGGACATTAGGGAGTTAATCGAGAAAATAGGTAGCGTGCTTTCATACAGTCACCACCTGATCCGGCAGGACGGCAAACCGATTATCCATACCCGTGGGCGCTGCGGCGGCAGCAAATCAACAAACCTTTATCATGCTTGAGAGGCTCATCCGATTCCTCAAAGGACCTATTGCCAGTGCAAGCATTCGGACAACAGGAGTCTTAGGCCTGCGCCTGCTCTTTCAGGCAGGCCACCTTATCGTATTAGCGCGATTGCTGGGCCCCGCCCAGTTTGGTCTACTTGCAGCGGTAATGGCATCGGCCATGTTGCTCGGAAAACTAGCGACATTTGGCACGCAATACCCTCTTCTTCGTAGCACGGCACAGGACAGTCATACTGAGGCATCCGTGCTTAGCTATGCCATACCAACCACGCTAGCGACCAGCTCAATTCTATTTTCGATATTCCTACCGGCTGCGTACTGTCTGATCCCAACTCAACTGGGTTTTGGAATATGGCCATTACTTGCTATAGCCACTGCTGAGCTACTTACGGCTCCGTTAATAACCCTTTTTGCCATGGCGCAAGTAGGCCGCGGCCGAATCGCGAGCTCACAACTAATTCAAACCCTCCCCCTGGGACTGCGTTTTCTAGCAGCAACCATGCTGCTCGCCACACAGTCCGATCAGCCATTGCAGCTATACGCTGCGTTATATCTCGGAACATCGGCCATAACTCTAACGGCCATGCTTTCCACCAAAGCCGCAAACCCTCCAAATATAAGGACCTGGAGGGCACCCCGTCTAATAGAATTAAAAGAAGCCGCAGGTTTTGGTGTGATGGATATCGTCACAGCAGCCCCGTCGGAAATAGACAAAGCCATGGCGCCATATCTCTTAACACCACACCTCTCGGGTCTTTACGCCGTGGCGGGACGAACTGCAGGGGCCTTGACGCTGCCTGTATCGGCCATGATGCTCTCGGCACTGCCCCGATTATTTCGTGCAGCGACACCTGGCCGTGACAACCGCCTTTTGCGCCACACGATTTTATTCTCTTTCACCTATTCTCTTGTGCTCGCCATGGCGTTATGGTGGCTTGCGCCTTTTATTAGCCATTTATTTGGCCATAGCTATGCGTCACTAACGGAAATTTTTCGCGTTTTCTGCTTGGCGGTGCCTGCGATGGCGCTACGTGTAGTAGCCAACAATACGCTTGTGTCTTTGGGCCAACCGCTCAAACGAGTGCTATGCGAATTATTGGGCATCTTGGTTTTGATAATCAGTGCAAGCGCGTTATCACCATACTTCGGTGTACTCGGTCTAGCACTCTCCTACGTCATCTCCCAATGGACGATTACGGCGTCTGGGTTCAGTATTGTATCTAAAATAAAACAGTCTTAATGTATCCTATGCCTTCCTGAATTCTTCTGGCCAACCAAAGGCCTAAATCGAAATCAGAGACACAAGACAGGACATCATCGACACACAAATTTTTCTAAACAACCATCTTAGATCGACTAAGAAAACCGGGCGTGATTTAGAAAGGTAGGCGCGCCATGCAGTCTTAGCAAAAAAGACGGAAAATAAGAATGAAGGGGATAGGGAGGCCACGGTCTCGCCTCAATTGCCACGCAACTACAGATCGCCGAAATAGGCATTCGCTAAAACTCTCTTTATCTTTCCGACTTCTAGCGAAAATTTTTGTTCTAAAACCCAAACGGAGCACACGAAAAAAATTATGCTTCAGAGATCTTACTGGAAAAACTTCCTTACCACCTTAAAGATCGCGTCAGAAAAGGGTAGAAAACTCAAAACATTCAGGAGAACAATCTTTACCGTGCCAACATGACTTTTTATAGATAAATCTGTGTATTTGCCAGTGAGATCAAAAAACTCAAACTCATCCACCTCTTGCTTTTCTATCAAGAACTGAGAATGGGGCAACGCATATATACGCGCGCCGACGGCCTCAGCAAAATACACGGCGAACGGAAACACTAATGTAGGTTCATAACTGGTGGGATGCTGCCAGATGGAGCTCGAGAAGTCATCGCCGGCAAGCCAACCCCCAACCCTGATCTTAGGATAAACCCGAACCAAATCAATAGCGATACCTCTTAACGTGTGATCACCGTCTATATAGGCAAAATCCAGTTCGTCGTCCGCTATTGCTTCTATAACTTCAGTAGTGGTTCCTCTTAGCACTTTGATCTTTTCCATGTAACGACTATTACGATCCAGAGCTTCGGACATTATGCTTTCAAAGCGCGAGTTATCGTGATTAGCTGGCTTGCACCATCGATCCAATTGCCGCCAGGGGTCGACCATGTAGTATTTTTCTATGCCCTGATATTCCTTTAAGATGAATTGGGAGAAACATCCTCTATAAACACCAACTTCAGCAATCACCTTTATTTTCTGCTGTTTTATAAAACCAGCCCACAAATCAAATCGCGATGATGCCGTCAAAAGGTTTAAAATATTTTTCGGGACGATTGCATCTTGTTTTGGTTTCATAATATAAAAATCGACTTTTGATAGAACTACGCACGCGATGACATAATCGGTCGCTTCCAGGCAGACAGATCCCAGCCGGTTAACTCCTCTAAGAGTTCAATCTCTGAAAAAAAATATTCTATCATTTGACTTTCGGTCTCATTTGATAATTGCTTTCTCTGTCTCGGCTGCTGATCTAGTTCAAATAAGTGCTGAACGAGCCTGGACCTTATGTGAGGGCCACCAAATTTTCTAATATAGCGATGCATAGCTCTTAGAATATGCCAAACCACACCGAACCGATGAGCTTTGGCTTCGTTATGTATAGGAAAGATATGACGTCCATCGTCTTTAAGCTTCAGATGTCCAAGTATTCGACGGTACTGTCCTTGTGGGTCGATCTTTAAATCCTCATTTCGTATGAGGAGCACGTCTTCTTTTGGAACACGCTCATACAGTCGTTTTAGCTGGCTACCTAGACGACAGACCTGGCCATAAAATAGTCTATTAACGTCAAAACAACCTTTAGGAATATTCCTTCCATTCTCCCTATCTCGCTGCAAACTCCAAGCCTTATCAAAGCTTTTTATATTCTCATCCCCATCAAAAAGCGACTGTTGATGTAAAGCCTGAGCCATTTCGACGGGGTTTCGGAGCATGACAATGAAACGGGGCTTAGTCGTATATTTGAGTATTTCAGGAACAGCATTCTCAGAAAATAAATATCGCGTTGACGCCTCTCCGATTGCTTGATGGCTTGAATTTGCACCCTGGAAGAGCTGCTCATACCTATCCAACCGATTGACATAACGAACTGCTGCATCTGTATAGAAAAACATAGGTTCTTTTATGGGTGAAAAAAAAACTTCAGAGTGTTCAGAAAGCCATGCAGCGACAGACGTCGTGCCACATTTAGGCGCACCCAGTATAAAAAAGTTTGGTTTAATCACCTTACGATTCACAGTTCCACCTTGCCAAAGAAATTTCTTTGTAACGCTCTAGATAAGACTGCCCCATCTTCGCGATATCAAACTGACTCCTTACTTTCTCAAATGCTTTAACACAACGATCTAAGTAACGACGATGATCCTCGGAAGATAAAGTCTTGGCGGCGGCCACAAACTCCTCAATACTATCAGTGTTACATAATACACCTGTGTCATTGTCTACAATTTCTGGCATCGACGAAGTGTTAGATGCAATGACAGGCAGACCGGCAATCATCGCCTCCCCTAGAACTAAGGCGAGGCCCTCCAAGCGCGATGGGAAAATGAAAGCATCAGCATCGAGATACATTTGTTCTAACTGACCTTTCGACAATCGGCCGACGCATCGACAATTTTTAGGCATAGGCCGGCCACGTTTTTGCTCGCTAGGTGTAGCGGTATAACAAAGTTCATAGCCAGGTCCTAAGGCTTCCATTATCGGCGCCAAAAGATCTGTTCCCTTGCGTTTAGACCAACTACCCACGTAAAGTAACCGAAAAGGTGATTTTCTAACCCTCCAACCAATCGGATTATTGAAGCTGTTAGTGGTAATACCGTTATGAATAACTGGCACATCGGATAGCCCAAACACGTGTTTCGTGACCCGAGCTGTGCTTTTGCTAACAGCAACCAATTCATCGGCGGCTTTTATTATTTTATTCTCATTATATTTTATCCAAAAACGATGATAAAGCGTTCTTAAAAAACCTTTATACTTCTGAAGTTCAGGGTCATGTACACATAGATGCATTGTCGCCATCATGGGAATGCTTTTCGGCAAAAATCTATGGGGTAGCCAGGTATTAACGTGAATGACAGTCGCCCAATCCGGTGGAGAAGGCACAGCCACTGACCAAGGAGCGTATTCAGCACGATGCGGCAACCAGGTTATTGAATTTTTAACACCTTGGCTCGACAAGTAATCGGCCAACGTTTCCGTAAAAACGTCAGTCCCAGTTCCGGTTTTTACAGCCAAAAACCATACGCCTAACGAGAACGACTTATTCAATGGGTCCATTTTCGAACCTATAGATCTCTTTCGAATACCGACTACTTATGATCGACCAATCAAAGCGCTGCTTGGCTTGGTTACGCCAATGTTCTAGTTTCGATGTCAACTCGTCCTGATCGAGCATAGCAACCTTTTTCATTTTTTCCGACAGAGCCAAGTAGTCATTTTTTGGGACGAGCCATTCCTTCTGATCGTCACAAAACATAGTGTCCTCTGTCGCGGGAATATCAGTTGTAATAACTAAAGTCTTACAAGCTTGGGCTTCTACTACCACCAGCCCAAGCCCTTCTTGATCACCATTGGATGCCACCACAAAAGGAAAAACAGCAGCGTGTGCTTCTGAATAATAGTTAACAAGCTCATGTTGTTGCATGCCACCAACAAAAACTACGGAGTTTTCAATTTTTAACTCTAAACAGTACTCTTCCAATGATTCTCGTAACGGACCGTCCCCGACAACCTTCAATTCCGCATTGGGGATGGATACTAAAACTTCCCGCATAGCCCGAAGCAGAACGCGAACTCCTTTTTTTTCGACCAACCTACCTACAAATAAAAAAGACGGGTGGATAGTCTTTACAGAGGTAACTGGTCGAAATCTTTGTACAATATCTGTACCCATGGGAATCACACGAAGCTTACTGGATGCCTCAGGCACCAGCGCTAGAACGCGGTTTTTCATAGCATTGCTAACGACGGATACTCTCACGCTTCGGGACAAAACCCATGCCTTTAACATGCGTAAAGGCCAGCCATTTAGCGAATAAAGGTCAGCGCCATGAGACGTCAACACGAGTCTTGGTCTATTCTTACGGCGAAAACACAGTAGGGCCATACAAGCCGCCAAACCTTGAGGAACAATCCAATGAGCATGGACAATTGAGCATCGATGACGGCGAATAATAAAAAAAGTATGGATAATCATCGACACAAAGAAAAAAGGCAACCAAAAAAATCTGAATTTGTTACTCCGAAGTTGGGAGAGGATACCGCCACCATAAGCTACGCTTTCGAAGCGCCGCGGGGCATAATGAAATCGTGTTACGGATACTCCTTCCAACACCTCTTCATCTTTTGCCCCCAGGCAACCGGGAGCAAGCACAATAATATTGTATTCGTATTTTAGCTTTTTACATAAATCCAGAACAAACCGTGGCTGGCCGTCACCAGGCCACCTAGGGAAAGTTGAGGCCAAAACCAACACTGTTTCTTTATTTTCATGCGAAAGACACGTTGCCAAGTTATTATTTATCATTGTCCGACCGGTAAATTAACGCGGTTATCTGCTCAGCTACTAGGCCTATTAGAAACGTTTGAACCGATGTAACCATCAATAGAGCAGACATATTAGTAAAAGATCCCATTTCAACGTAGGTATAGATATACCTCGCGAGGCCCAGGCCAAAGAAAAGTATAGAAAAAGGCAAAAAAACCTTCAATGGCGAATATAACGTAGCCACCTTGAAAATAATAATTAGAAAGCGGGCGCCGTCCTTAAGAGGCTTAATATGACTCTTCCCTATACGCCTATGGACATCAATAGGGACATAACGCACCAAGTATCCACTACGGAAAAAAGCCATGGTGCTGGTTGTTGGGTAGGAAAATCCATTGGGAAGCAGGTTCAAAAAATTGGAAAATCTTTTCGCCTTTACTACTCGAAATCCAGAAGTTAGATCTTGAATTTTTTGCCCCGTTACTTGGCTGGAAAACCAGTTGTAGAATCCGTTAGCTAGATGCCGCGCCTTGCTAGCCTGCCCACTGGCACTTCGGGCACCGACAACCATATCAGCGTTCGTGCGTTTCATTTCTTCTAGCAAACGAGGAATGTCCTCCGGTCGATGCTGACCATCCGCGTCCATAAACACTACGATATCCCCCTTGGCTTCACGGAAGCCGTGTTTTATCGCTGCGCCGTTACCTAAACTCTCCTCATGCCGTAGAACATGTGCTCCGTAAGACGCTGCAATGTTCGCAGTATCGTCAATCGATCCGTCATCCACAATAATAAGCTCATCATATTCGCCCCACTTGACCAGAAAAGGAAGCCATGACTTTAAATTTTCCGCCTCGTTTTTTGCAGGTACAACTATACTCAAGAATGC
This sequence comes from Alcanivorax sp., assembly GCA_017794945.1. Taxonomy (GTDB): domain Bacteria; phylum Pseudomonadota; class Gammaproteobacteria; order Pseudomonadales; family Alcanivoracaceae; genus Alloalcanivorax. The sequence continues at coordinate 2,407,800 of CP051239.1, read as the reverse complement.
CATATTAATTACTCAAACGGACTTTACAGTTCTCTGTTATAGCTTTCTCCAACGCATTGATTTCTTTTTCGTAGTAATCCTGCCCTCCAAGACGGAATCTAACTTCTCTATTTCGCAAAATATGGCGACCTCGATCAATAAACGTTAATGCTTCTTGACAATGCCCGTCTGCCGCAAGCACCGACACAATTTTCAGTGCGGTACCGAGACGTGGACGCAAATCGATTGCGGCGGTGAACTCGGAAGTAGCCAAGCTAGACTCGTAACCTCTGGACTTTAATACGCCGGAAAAATAATGCAATTGATGTTTAAAGCCATCTGATCTTAGTGCTTTTGGATTATTTTTGAGTGCTTCTATAACTTTCAATGCATAATCACTATTCAGGGGGCCGCATTTACCAGATAAAGCAATAGAGACGAAAGTATCAATCAGGTTCGATAGCTTTGGCTCAAACTCCACGACCTCAGATATGTTTAACAGTTCAACTTTTTCCTCTTCAATATTCTCGTGAAGTGAGCATTTCAAAATCATTCGATGAATCAGCAAACTGTGGCTTTGGGGGAAGCGGTCCTGTGCATCGTCAAGAACGCTTAGAGCCCTCTTAACTTGACCATGTTCTGTTAAGGTTATTGCGGCCACCCGTTGAGCCCTGATTGAATGAGGTGCCTCTTTCACCCAATTAGTTGCGAGACTCAACTTATCCGACCAAATGTCTACTTTGAAAAACAAAAGAACTGCTATAGTAAATACAAACACCAGGGTTAATATTATTTGTAGCGAATTTGACGTGCTACAGAGAAGCACACCGACTGGCAGAAATAGAAATATTGCTGGAAGGTAGTTCCTATGCTCAAAATATAGTTCGAGCCCAACAGTTGTAGATTCAACTAGATGGCCGGCCAGAAAAAAAAGGATCGGCAGCGATAGAACGAGAAGCTTCTTCCGACACACCAGCGCACCTATAAGCAAAAACAATAAAGACATTACTGCAATAAGGTTGGAAAACGGCGTAATCAGATGTTCCGCTACTGGATAGTTCTCATAGAAAAGGCCGCCGCTTTTGTCTCCAAATGAGTAGAGATAAAAAAGATACTCCCACAGTACTCGCGCTTCCGTAAGCAGCCGCTCCGCTGGCGAGAAAGATCGTCCGGGCCACTTCGAGAAGAACCCATTGTTTAATGCGACATAAATCAGATATGTACAAATGATAATTGCTGGCAGCCAAAGAAATAGGCCTGACCAAGTTTTGCTTATCCGCCCTTTGCCGGCAAACACTGTCGACTCAATTACCAACACCAAAACTGGTAGCAAAGCTCCGTTTTCCTTGCTTAAAGTGGCAAGAATGCTAAAGAAAACTATACTACTGCTCATGCCCAGATACGCGATCTTAGGCTTAGTCTTTAGTCTCTCACGTGATACTAAATAACTAAGGAGCCCCACTAAGACGAATGTCGTCGCGAGCATAGCCATGCGCTGGACGACATAAAGCGTAGTAGAAACGAACATCGGGTGGAACAACCAAGCACTAGTGGCAAGTGTTGCCACCCAGAAAGCCTGCCTGTCAGTAAACCTTTCTGCATGACGCAGTATTTTTATGTGCAGTAAAAAAAGTAAGCACCCGTTTAAGGCGTGAATAAGAACATTGGTGTACTTAAAACTTCCCGGAGATGACGGCCAATTATTATCATTTATCAAAAAACTAACGAGGGACAATGGTCGGCCGGTGGGGCCGCTATGACCATCAGATAGGTATATCCAGAAGTGTTGCCAATTATCGACGCCCCCGTGTGCTCCTAAGGCGTTTAAATTGGCAAAATCGTCGAACAAAAACGGTCCGTCGACGCCAATCATATATATGTAAATAGCCGCAAGAACGATCAACGGCCATATAAATACTTCTACTTTTTTCATTTTATATTTGGCAAAAAAAAGACCGCCCGAAGCAAAGCCACGGACGGTCTTTTGCACACTAATTTAACTTATCTGCATTCTGAAGGAACGTATTCGGAACCGATACTGTTAGTTTTACATGTCCAGTCGATTGCGCCAGCGCTGGTTACAGGGCTCAGCTGCAACGTTGCATCCTGGATTGCCTCAGCCACTCCGGTACTAGCCATCTTCGCTTCGATAACGCCGTTGGTCACTGTAACACTTTGGACGTTGGCACCCTTCACATCAGCAGCGGCAGGAATTCCATTGCTACCACTGTCAGCATTAGTAAACTCCCCTTCCGTGGTGTAGATCTCTGTAACGGTAGTTTTCAATCCGCCCATCAGGTTCACCGCCTCGGTAACCTGAGCGCGTGCGGTGTAGTCCTGATATGCAGGAATCGCCACGGCCGCCAGAATACCGATGATCGCGACCACGATCATCAGTTCGATAAGAGTAAAACCCTTCTGCACTTGTTTCATTTCGGAATCTCCAGAGTCGAAACTTTATTATGTGCTCACCCCCGAGGCGAGCGCCTGCACTGAAGCTATGCAGCTATTGGGCCAACTTTCACGCACCGGGTTTCCGGCTCTGGAGGTCGCTTCACCCACCAAACCGCTGCCATTTTTTGTCAGGCGCTGACAAAGAACGTCACTCTTTATGGCCTCTCCTGACCAAACCTGTCACTTAAGGTGGCGATACAACTAACGAAGCCAACCCCTTGATCGCAGGCTCTTTACAGCAGGTAGGAAGGCTGCCAATCTGCTTCGGGGGGTAAGTATAAATAACCATGATCATTTCATATGAATAGTTCCGCTGCATCTTTAAGCGGCCTGGCCCGCCGCCTTGTAAAGGAAGGCCACCTCTCCATGGAAGCGGCGCAGACCGCCGCCGCCGAAGCGCGGCAGGCGCGGGTGGCGCTTGTTCATCACCTGGTGGCGGGCGGCCACGTCAGCGCCGCCGTGGTGGCGCGCTCCGCCGCAGAGGAGTTCGGCGATCCGCTGATCGATCTGAACGCTTTCTCTAAAGAGATGATGGTCAAGGACATCGTCGACCCCAAGTTGATCACCAAGCACACTATCCTGCCGCTGCTGCGGAGGGGCAGCCGCTTGTTCGTGGCGGTGTCCGACCCCACCAACCTGCCAGCTCTGGAAGAGATCCGCTTCAATACCGGCCTGAATGTGGAAACGGTAATCGCCGAGGACAACAAGCTGCGGCGCTGGATCGATCAGTTGGAATCCGAGCAGGAAGGCAAGGCGTTCGACAATCTGGATGATGATCTCGACAACCTGGAAACGGCCAGTGCGGACGCGGACGCTTCAGGCACGGAAGACGCGGCCGCGGGCTCCGATGACGCGCCTATCGTGCGCTTCGTGAACAAGCTGCTGCTGGACGCCATTAAAGGCGGCGCTTCGGACCTGCATTTCGAGCCCTATGAAAAGACCTACCGGGTGCGTTTTCGTCAAGACGGCATTCTGGAGACGGTGGCCAAGCCGCCGATCACCACCGCGAGCAAGCTGGCCGCCCGCCTGAAAGTGATGGCGCGTATGGACATTTCCGAACGCCGGGTGCCCCAGGACGGCCGCATCAAACTGAAGATTTCCAAGACCCGGGCCATCGACTTCCGGGTCAACACCTGCCCTACCCTCTATGGCGAGAAGATCGTGTTGCGGATCTTGGACGCGGAAAGCGCCAAGATGGGCATTGATCACCTGGGTTACGAGGAAGATCAGAAGAAGATGTACATGGATGCCCTGAACAAACCTCAGGGTATGATTCTGGTGACCGGGCCTACGGGTTCGGGTAAGACCGTGTCTCTCTACACCGGCGTAAACATCCTCAATACGCCCGAACGAAACATCTCCACGGCGGAAGATCCAGTGGAGATCAACCTGGAGGGGGTGAACCAGGTCAATGTGAACCCCAAGCAGGGCATGGAGTTTTCCACCGCCCTGCGCGCCTTCCTGCGACAGGACCCGGATATCATTTTGGTGGGGGAGATTCGCGACCTGGAGACTGCCGAGATTGCCGTGAAAGCGGCGCAGACCGGCCACCTGGTGCTCTCCACACTGCACACCAACAGCGCCCCGGAGACGCTGACCCGGCTGCGTAATATGGGTGTGCCCTCGTTCAATATTGCCACATCCGTAATTTTGATTATCGCCCAGCGGCTGGCCCGGCGACTGTGCGAGCACTGCAAGGAGCCGGTGGACGTACCCAGGCAGTCGCTGGTTGAGATGGGTTTCACGGACGAGGACATCCAATCCGGGTTTACTGTGTACGGCCCCAGTGGCAAAGGCTGCGAGAAATGCAAAGGCGGCTACAAGGGGCGCGTGGGGGTTTACGAGGTAGTCCGCATCACCGACGGCATTGCGCGCATCATCATGGAGGAAGGTAATTCCATCCAGATCGCCGACCAGTGCCGCAAAGAGGGGTTCAACGATCTGTACCGTTCCGGCCTGATTAAGGTCATGCACGGCGTCACCAGTCTCGAAGAGGTGAGCCGCGTGACCAGCGGGCACTAAACTATTAAAGGTTTCGGTAGGTCAGGGTTTCGACTATGGCAAAAACAGCGACAGCACAAAAACCGGCGACTTTCACCTATGAAGGCGTCGACCGCAAAGGCAGCCGGGTCAAAGGGGAGATCACCGGTAAAGGGCCGGCCTTGGTGCGCGCCGAATTGCGTAAGCAGGGCATCCAGGCCAAAAAGGTGGTCAAGAAACGGGAGATGTCCCTGGGCGGAAAGAAAAAGATCAAGCCCATGGACATTGCCCTCTTCACCCGCCAGATGGCGACCATGATGAAAGCGGGTGTACCGCTGGTTCAGGCATTTGAGATCGTCTCCGACGGTCTCGAAAACCCTTCCATGCGGGACGTGGTATTGAAACTCAAAACCGACGTCGAAAGCGGCAACAACTTCGCCGGTGCTTTGCGTCAGCATCCACGTCTATTCGATGACCTCTACTGTAGCTTGATTGAATCTGGTGAGGCTTCCGGTTCGCTGGAGACCATGCTGGATCGCGTCGCCCTCTATAAAGAGAAAACGGAAGCACTGAAACAGAAGATCAAAAAGGCTGTGAAGTACCCGATTGCCGTGGTCTGCGTAGCGGTAGTAGTCACCGGCATTCTTTTGGTGAAAGTGGTACCCACTTTCCAAGAACTATTCCAAGGTTTTGGCGCAGAGCTGCCCGCCTTCACCCAGTTCGTTATCGGGTTGTCAGAAGGTCTGCAGTCGAATTTTTTAATGATATTATTGGTTGTTGCTGGCCTGATTATCGGTTTCACTGAGGCTCGCAAGCGATCAAGCGGCTTCCATGACGCCGTAGACCGGGCTTTGCTTCGCATTCCTGTAGTTGGCCCCATCACCCACAAAGCCACCGTGGCTCGCTTTGCTCGTACATTGTCCACAACGTTTGCCGCCGGTGTCCCCCTGATTGAAGCACTTGATGCTTGTGCTGGCGCCACCGGAAACGTGGTTTATCGCAAGGCTGTACTCCAGGTCAAAGAAGACGTGGCCACCGGCCAGCAACTCCAGTTCGCCATGCGCTCGACGGGAGTTTTCCCGGCTATGGCTCTTCAGATGACCGCCATTGGCGAAGAATCCGGGGCTCTCGATGCCATGCTCGCCAAGGTAGCTACGTACTATGAAGACGAAGTGGACAATATGGTAGACGGTCTCACCAGCATGCTGGAGCCGATGATCATGGCTATCCTCGGCGTACTCATCGGCGGCCTGATCATCGCCATGTACCTCCCCATCTTCCAGCTCGGCCAGGTCGTCTAACGGTGCTGCTTCTCGATTACCTGGCGGCCAGCCCGGCCGCCCTGATCCTGGTTTGCGTGCTGTTCGGCCTGCTGGTGGGTAGCTTCCTGAATGTGGTGATCCACCGCATTCCCAAGATGATGGAGGCCACCTGGCGCCAGGAGGCCCGGGAGCTGCTGGACCAGCCGGCCCCCAAGGGCGAGGCCGAGCCCCCCATCTTCAACCTGGTCACGCCCGGCTCCCATTGCCCGCACTGCAACCACCGCATCCGCTGGTACGAGAACGTGCCGGTGGTGAGCTGGGCGCTGCTTAAGGGGCGCTGCAGCAGCTGCAAGGCGGCGATCAGCAAGCGCTATCCGATCATCGAGTTGCTCACCGGGCTGGTGGCCGGCCTGTGCGCCTGGCGCTTCGGTTACGATCCCTGGTTGATTTTTATGCTGTACGGCAGCTTTACGCTGCTGGCTCTGGCTGTGATTGATCTGGATACCACCTTGTTGCCGGACGATCTTACCTACCCGCTGCTGTGGGCGGGCCTGCTGGCGGCGGTGCTGGGCATCTCGCCGGTGAGCCTGAGCGATGCGGTGATCGGCGCCATGGCCGGTTATCTGGCGCTGTGGAGCCTGTATTGGGTGTTCAAGCTGCTCACCGGCAAGGAAGGCATGGGCTACGGCGACTTCAAGCTGCTCGCCGCCCTGGGCGCCTGGCTGGGCTGGCAGTATCTGCCGGTGGTGGTGCTGCTCTCCTCCGTGGTGGGCTTGGTGTTCGCGGTGTCGATGATGGCCAGCGGCAGCGTGAAGCGGGATCAGGGGATTCCGTTCGGGCCGTATCTGGCGATCGCCGGGTGGATCGCGTTGCTTTGGGGTGAGGCGATTGTGAGCTCCTACCTGGGGCTGTTTAACCTCGGGTAGCGGTCAATCCCACCGAACGCGCTTCTCTGGTATCCTGCCGGCCGGCTTTGCCGGCCTTTCGCTTGCAAGCAAGCTCCCACAAACACTCTCGGATTCCGGAGCCTTCTATGTTTGTTGTCGGCCTGACCGGCGGTATCGGCAGCGGTAAGACCGCGGCCACGGATCATCTGGCGCGGCGCGGTGTGACCATTGTCGATGCGGACCTGGCGTCGCGGGCGGTGGTGGCGCCGGGCGAGCCGGCGCTGGAGGCTATCGTCGACCGGTTTGGCGCGGTGCTGCAGGACGACGGCAGCCTGGACCGCCGGGCGCTGCGCGATATTGTGTTCAGCGACGAGCAGGCGCGCCGCGATCTGGAGGCGATCACCCACCCGGCCATCGGCCGCGAGCTTTACCGGCAGATCCACACCAGCGATTCGCCCTACACCGTGCTGGTGTCGCCGCTGCTGCTCGAGGGTAGCCAGAAAGAGATGGTGCACCGTATCCTGGTGATCGATGTGCCGCCGGAGCTTCAGGTGGCGCGGACCGTGGCGCGGGACACCGTGCCCGAGGCGCAGGTGCAGGCGATCATGCGCGCCCAGATGGACCGCGAGCGCCGTCTGGCGGCGGCCCACGACGTGGTGGAGAACCACGGCCCGCTGCGACACCTGCACGAGCGGCTCGACGCCTTACACGAAACGTATTTGGAACTCGCGCAACGACATGGCGGATAACGACCAGCCCACCCGTATTTACCCCTGCCCGCAATGCCGGAAACCCTCACGCTGGGACGACAACCCCTGGCGGCCGTTCTGCTCGGAGCGCTGCAAACTGATCGACCTGGGCGACTGGGCGTCGGAGCGCCACGCGATTCCCGGCGAGCCCACCGACCCGATGGATGATTTCGACGACCTGAGCTGAGGGTGTTGGATAGGGCTCTGGGATCCTGCCGGCCGGCTTTGCCGGCCTTTCGCGGGCTGGGCCCGCTCCCACAAGGCCGCTCCCACAAACAAGCTGCCTACCAAAAGGCGCGAATGCCAGCGAGCCCAAAGGCGCCGTGGTGGAGCGCTGTGTCCAGGTCGTCGGGGGTGACGCCGCCGAGAGCGTAGAACACCAGTGGTTTGCCTTCCACCAGGGCCTGGAAACGGTCCCAGCCGAGGGGTCGGGCGTCCGGGTGCGTGGGGGTGGCGTGGACCGGGGAGAGGGTGGCCATTTGGGCGCCCCACTCTACGGCTTGGGCGATTTCTTGTTCGTTGTGGCAAGAGGCGGAGAGGATGCCTTGGAAGTTTTGGAGGGCCTTTTCTTGGGCTCTGGGATCCTGCCGGCCGGCTTTGCCGGCCTTTCGCGGGCTGGGCCCGCTCGCACAAGGCCCTCTTGCATCGAGCGCCGTCAGGTGGAGGCCGAAAGCGTGTTCGCGGGTGGCGAGGTGGGCGTCGTCGCGGATCCAGAAGCGGACGCCGCGCTCCCGGCAGCGGGCGGCGAGCTCGGGGAGAGCCTCGCTTTGCGACCATTGCCGCAGGTAGAGGCCCTGGCTGGCCGGGTCGAGGCGGTCGATACCGGCAAGCACGTCCTGGTGGCTGAGCCCTTCGGGGGGTATGACCAGCTGGCGCGGTAACTTCAGGCCGGTGACCACCGGCTGGTTGGCGGCGGGGAACTGGCGGCTGCTGAGTTCCTGCAGCGGCACCCACTCCACCGGTTGGCCTTCGCGGCCGTGGGGCTCGCCGGTGTAAGCGGTTACTTCGCGGAAATGCAGCGTCACGTGCAGGTCCGGGTAGCGATGGCGCACGGTCATGAACGGCCGGGAGCGCGCGCCTTGCATGCCCAGTTCTTCGTCCAGCTCGCGGGCAAGGGCCTGCTCCAGGGGCTCGCCCTCTTCCACCTTGCCGCCGGGGAACTCCCATAAACCGCCTTGGTGTTTATGCTCCGGGCGACGGCTCAGGCAGAGGCGGTCTCGCCGATCACGGATGATGGCGGCAACCACGGTTATTTCGGGGAGAGATTCAGACATAGGCTCGGTGTCGGGGTCTGCGGGCCCGCTCGCACAGATCAGGTGCGGTATTCGGCGTTGATCTTGACGTAGTCGTAGCTGAAGTCGCAGGTCCACACCTGGCCGGTGCCCTCGCCGGCGCCCAAGTCCACGCGGATGGTGATTTCCGGGCGGGCCATCACCGCGGCGCCCTGCTCTTCGGTGTAGCTGTCGGCGACGCCGCCCTCGCGCACCAGTTCCACCTCACTGAGCCACACCGCCACCTTTTTAACGTCCAGGGTTTCAATGGGCGCGCGGCCCACGGCGGCGAGGATGCGCCCCCAGTTCGGATCGGAGGCGAACAGCGCGGTCTTCACCAGCGGCGAGTGGCCAATGGTTTCGGCGACGATCTGCGCGTCCCGGTCGCTGCGCGCGCCGGACACTTCGATGGAAACGAACTTGGTGGCGCCTTCGGCGTCACGGATCAACGCCTGGGCCAGTTCCACGAACACGGCTTCCAGGGCCTGGTAGAGCAGCTCCGCGTTACGGTGGGCCGGGTCGTTGATCTCGGCGCCCACCTGGCGGCTGGCGATCAGCATGCAGGCGTCGTTGGTGGAGGTGTCGCCGTCCACGGTGATGCGGTTGAAGGAGCGGTCCGCCAGGGTCTTCACCCACTGCTCGAGCAGCGGCTGGGACACGTTCGCGTCCGTGGCGATGAACCCCAGCATGGTGGCCATGTTGGGCTTGATCATGCCGGCGCCCTTGGCGATGCCGGTGATGGTGATGGTGTCGCCGTCCAACTCGATGCGGCGGCTGGCCACCTTGGGCACCGTGTCCGTGGTCATGATGCCTTCGGCGGCGCGGCCCCAGTGGTGCTCACTGAGGTCGTCGAGGGCCAGCGGCAGGCCTTCCTCGAAGGGTTCCATGGGGAAGGTCTGGCCGATCACGCCGGTGGAAAACGGCAGCACTTCCGAGGGCGCGCAGTGCGCCAGCTCGGACAGCAGCAGGCAGGTTTCCTCGCAGTAGGCGTGGCCCTTGTCGCCGGTGCCGGCGTTGGCGTAGCCGGTGTTGATCATCAGATAGCGGGGCGCTTTCTCGGCCAGGTTGCGGCGCGCCACCTGCACCGGCGCCGCCTGGAAGCGGTTGGTGGTGAACACGCCGGCGGCGCGGCTGCCCTCGGCCAGCTCGATGACCACCAAATCCTTTTTGTTGAGCTTTTTGATGCCCGCTGCGATGGCGGCGAGTTTAACGCCGGCCACCGGGAACCATTCTGTCTGTGTCATGGTTAATCCAGCTTTCCGTGGCACTGCTTGTATTTCTTGCCGGAACCGCACGGGCAGGGCTCGTTGCGACCTACTTTGCGGCCTTCGCGCACCACGGTGCGCGGCTTCTCCGGCGGTCCCTGGGTCTGGCCGGCGCCGTCGCCCTGGGCGGTGGGCGCGGCCACTTGCTCCTGCTCGGCCTTCATTTTTTCGGCCTGCACGCGGGCTTCTTCCTGGCGCTGGGCTTCGAGGCGTTCCACTTCGTCCTCGCGGCGCACCTCGAAGTTATGCAGCACCCGCACCAGCTCATGCTGGATCTGGTTGAGCATGGTCTGGAACAGCTCGAAGGCTTCTTTCTTGTATTCCTGCTTGGGGTTCTTCTGCGCGTAGCCGCGCAGATGAATGCCCTGGCGCAGATGGTCCATGTTGGACAGGTGTTCTTTCCAGTGGCGGTCAAGGATCTGCAGCATCAGATGCTTCTCGATCGGACGCAGGGTCTCGGTGCCGATCTCCTCTTCCTTGCGGGCGTAGTCCGCTTCCAGCTGTTCGATGATGCGCTCGGTGACGCCCTCGATGTGCAGGCCGTTGTCTTCGTCCAGCCACTGGCGCACCGGGATATCGCTGCTGTACTCCGCCTGCAGGCTTTTCTCCAGCCCTTCCACGTCCCACTGGTCTTCCACGGAGCCCGGCGGCATGTAGCTGTGCACCACCTCGGGAATCACGTCGCGGCGGATGCTTTCCACCGACGAGGCGAGGCTCTCGGCCTCGAGAATCTGCTCACGCTGGCTGTACACCACGCGGCGCTGGTCGTTGGCCACGTTGTCGTATTCCAGCAGGTTCTTACGGATGTCGAAGTTGCGGGTTTCCACCTTGCGCTGGGCGTTCTCAATGGCGCGCGTCACCCAGCGGTGCTCGATGGCTTCGCCGTCCTTGAGACCCAGGGAGCGCATCATGTTGCGCACCCGGTCGGAGGCGAAAATACGCATCAGGTCGTCTTCCATGGACAGGAAGAAGCGGGTGTAGCCCGGGTCGCCCTGGCGGCCGGCGCGGCCGCGCAGCTGGTTGTCGATCCGGCGGGATTCGTGGCGCTCGGTGCCGATGATGTGCAGGCCGCCGGCTTCCAGCACGGTGTTGTGGTTGGCTTCCCACTCGGCGCGGATCTTTTCGGCCTTCTCCTCGGAAGGCTCGTCCATGTGCTTGATCTCTTCCTCGGCGTTACCGCCCAGCACGATGTCGGTACCGCGACCGGCCATGTTGGTGGCGATGGTCACGGTGCCCGGGCGGCCGGCCTGGGCAATCACCTGCGCCTCGCGCTGGTGCTGCTTGGCGTTGAGCACCTGGTGCTTGATCTTTTCCTTGGTGAGCCGCTGGGCCAGGTATTCGGAGGCCTCAATGGTGGCGGTGCCCACCAGCACCGGCGCGCCGCGCTCCACGCAGTCGCGCACTTCCTCGACGATGGCGTCGAATTTTTCCTGCAGGGTTAGGTAAACCAGATCGTTGGCGTCCTTACGCACCATGGGCCGGTTGGTGGGCACCACCACCACGTCCATGCCGTAGATCTGGCGGAATTCCATCGCCTCGGTATCGGCGGTGCCGGTCATGCCGGCGAGCTTCTCGTAGAGGCGGAAGTAGTTCTGGAAGGTGGTGGACGCCAGGGTCTGGTTTTCCTGCTGGATGCGCACGCCCTCCTTCGCTTCCACCGCCTGGTGGATGCCTTCGGACCAGCGGCGGCCCGGCATGGTGCGCCCGGTGTGCTCGTCGACGATCACGATCTGATCGTTCTGGACCACGTACTGACGGTCTTTGTGGAACAGGGCGTGGGCCTTGAGCGCCGCGTGCACGTGGTGCAGCAGGGTCAGGTTGTGGGCGGCGTAGAGGCTTTCGCCGGCTTCCAGCAGGTTGTTTTCCACCAGCAGGGACTCGATCAGCTGGTGGCCGTCCTCGGTGAGCTCCACCTGGCGCTGCTTTTCGTCGATGTAGTAGTGGCCTTCCGCTTTCTCCCCGTTCTCGCCCTCTTCCTCGCGCTGCGGCCGCAGCTTGGGGATCAGGGTGTTCATCTGGCGGTACAGCTCGGAGGAGTCCGCCGCCGGGCCGGAGATGATCAGCGGCGTGCGCGCCTCATCGATAAGGATCGAGTCCACTTCGTCGACGATGGCGTAGAACAGACCCCGCTGCACCCGGTCTTCCAGTCGGAACGCCATGTTGTCGCGCAGGTAATCGAAGCCGTACTCGTTGTTGGTGCCGTAGGTGATGTCGCAGGCGTAGGCCTCGCGTTTTTCCGGCTGCGGCTGCTGGGAGTAGATCACGCCCACGCTCAGGCCCAGGAATTCGTACAGCGGACGCATCCAGTTGGCGTCCCGCGCGGCCAGGTAGTCGTTGACCGTGACCACGTGCACGCCCTTGCCGGCCAGGGCGTTCAAGTAGGCCGCCAGGGTCGCGGTCAGGGTTTTACCCTCACCGGTGCGCATCTCCGCGATGCGCCCCTCGTGCAGCGCGATGCCGCCCATCAGCTGGACGTCGAAGTGGCGCATGCCCATCACCCGGGTGGCCGCCTCGCGCACCACCGCGAACGCTTCCGGCAGTATCTCGTCAAGGGTCTTACCGTCGGCGAGCGCGGCCTTCAACTCAGCGGTCTTGGCCTGCAGCGCGCCGTCATCCAATTCCGCCATGGCGTCGCCATGGGTGTTGACCCCGGCCACCAGACGGCTGATCCGCTTGAGCTCGCGGTCATTCTTGGTCCCGAAGACTTTTTTGACGATGGTAGCCAGCATGAAACGTCCGTTTATTCTCAATGGGTGGGGCGAAAAAGAGCCATTCTAAACACAATAGACCAAGGAGATAAGGTGCGGGGGGCGACTATTCAAGGCCGGCGAAATGGAGAGACAGGTCTCTGGGATCCTGCCGGGCGGTGAGGCACCGCCCTTTCGCGGGCAGGGCCCGCTCCCACAAGCGTTTTCAGCGGCGGGCGCGGTAGATATAGGGGTGCGGATTGACCTGGCGGCCGTTCTTGAGCACTTCGTAGTGCACGTGCGGGCCGGTGGAACGGCCGCTGGAGCCCATCTTGGCGATCACATCGCCGGTGCGCACGATATCGCCGACCTTCACCTCCACGGTCTTGGCGTGGCCGTAACGGGTGCTGATGCCGTTGCCGTGGTTGATTTCCACCAGCAGGCCATAGCCGGAACGTTCACCGGCGTAGGTGACCACGCCGGCGGCGGTGGCAACCACGTCGGAGCCGTCCTTGCCGGCGAAATCCACCCCTTCGTGCCACGCCACCTTGCCGGAGAACGGGTCGGTGCGGCGGCCGAAGCGGCTCGACATCCAGCCCTGGGTAATGGGGCGGCCGGACAGGAAGGTCTGGTTTTCCAGATTGCGGTTGGCGAGCAGGTTTTCGAGGATGTTCAACTGCTGTTCGCGGCGCTCCAGGGTCTCGGTAAGGCCGTCCAGTTCCTCAATGAACGACGGCGGCGCGAAGGCGCTGCTGTCCTGGGGTTCGGGGCCGCCCATGGCCAGTTCGCCGCCGCCGAAATCGAATTCGTCGCTCTCGATGCCGGCCACGTCCACCAGCCGCTCGCCGAGGGCGTCCAGCCGTACCAGGCGGGCCTGGGCGTCGGCCAGCTTAAGGGTCAGAGCACGGAACTGCTCTTCACTGAGCTGCTTGAGGTTGGCCACTTCGTCGCTTTGCCGGTCCAGGGAGGAACGGAACCGCTCGGCCACCGCCTCACTGTAGGAGGGCGGCGCGACCCGGTAGCTGAGCCAGTAGGCGCCGACACCGGCGGCCATGGGAATCAGCACCAGCACCGCCAGCACCAGCGCGGGCAAAAACCGCGGTAAAGTAAGGGTGCGGGAGTGGCCGCGCTTGCTGTTCAACAATATGATGTTCATCGTTGTATCGCGCCTGTCTCAATTCAGCTGTCGCAAGTAAAAACATCCCCTGGCCGGAGGCGAGACCGCCCGGCGGGGCAAAGGGTTCCTTTCTTCCGTGAATGAGAGGGCGAGTGCCTTCCCCGTGTGCTCTCGCCTGGCAAGCTTTATAATTTTTTTACATTCGCAGGGTAGCCCAAGGAAAAGGTATGAGCAAGCCGCCCCTACCCAAGGAATTGCAGGGTCTGTTGCGCCAAAACAGCACCCTGGCGCCGCTGGCGAAAGCCGCCCGCGGCCACAAGGCGGCGGCCCCGAAAGGCCCGGCCGCCCCGCCCCAGGACTGTCTGCCGCCAGCGTTGCGCGACCGGGTGACACTGGTGGAGGAGGAAACCCGCTGGCTGGCGATGGTGGAAACCAGCGCCACCGCCCAGCTGCTGCGCTTTCATCTGCCGCGCCTGGAGCGCAGCCTGGCGCCGGGCAAGAGCATCAAGATCCTGGTCACCGGCCGCCGGGCGGCGCCCGCCGCCACCGCCGACAAGCTGCGCGCCAAGGAGCGGCCGCCGCTGGACGCGGGCAGCGCCGCGCATATCCGGCAGGCGGCGGAGTGCGTCGATGACGACGAGCTGGCGCGGGCGTTGCGGCGGTTGGCCGGGCGGGCGGACATTTGAAGCGCCGATGTCGGGTTACGCTGCGCTAACCCGACCTACCGCACCCGTAGGTCGGATTAGGCCGAAGGCCGTAATCCGACAACAGGCTGCATAAACGAGAGCGCCCCGACCGCGGGAGAACGGTCAGGGCGCACAGGGAGGCACGACACCGCGCGGGCACGCGGCGAGGTGTTTTCGGGACGGGCCGTTATTCGGCGGCCATCACCGGCTTCACATAGGAAATCGGTGCGTTTTCCGCGTCCTCGAAGGTCACCAGTTCCCAAGCGTCTTCCTGCTTGAGCAGCTCGCGCAGGAGGGCGTTGTTGAGCGCGTGGCCGGACTTGTGACCCACGAACTCGCCGATCAGGCTGTGGCCGAGCTGGTACAGGTCACCGATGGCGTCGAGCATCTTGTGTTTGACGAACTCGTCGTCATAACGCAGGCCGTCCTCGTTGAGGATGCGGTACTCGTCCACCACGATGGCGTTGTCCACGCTGCCGCCCAGTGCCAGGTTCTGGCTGCGCAGGAACTCGATGTCGCGCATGAACCCGAAGGTCCGGGCCCGCGCCACTTCCTTCACGAACGAGGTGGAGGAAAAGTCGATGCTGGCCACCTGGTTGCGCTCTTCGAACACCGGGTGATCGAATTCGATCGAGAACGTCACCTTGAAGCCATCGAACGGTTTGAAGGTGGCCACTTTGTCGTCCTCGCGGACGGTGACTTCCTTCTTGATGCGGATGAACTTCTTGGCGGCGTCCTGCTCCTTGATGCCCGCGGACTGCAGCAAGAACACGAAAGGACCGGCGCTGCCGTCCATGATCGGCACTTCCGGCGCCGACAACTCCACGTAGGCGTTGTCGATGCCCAGACCGGCCATGGCGGAAAGCAGGTGTTCCACGGTGCCCACTTTGACGCCGTCTTGAACCAGCGTGGTGGAGAGCGTGGTTTCACCGACTTTATCGGCGCCGGCGGGGATTTCCACCACCGGATCCAGGTCCACCCGGCGGAATACGATGCCGGCGTTCGCGGGCGCCGGGCGCACCGTCAGGTACACCTTTTCACCGGTGTGAAGACCCACGCCGGTGGCGCGAATCACATTTTTGAGAGTTCGTTGTCTGATCATCGATCCGTCACAAATCCGTCGGTATCCCGGAGGATACGGGTATCCTCAACGCGAAATAAGGGGGCGATGATAGCAAATCTCCCCTTTTCGCACCATATTTCCGACGCCGTCAGTCAGCCTGACGGCGCAGGAAGGTCGGGATATCGATAAAGTCCAGGTCTTCCGCGGTGTTCACGGCTTGGCGACCACCGCCACCCGCGGCTTGTTGCTGGGCGCGCTTGCGCTCCACCGCCGGACGATCCAGATCGTTGTAGTCCACCCGGCCATCGGCGCCCATGGGCGTTTGACGTCCGCGCACCACTTTCAGTTCCTGGTGCTGGGCGCCCAGACCGGTGGCCACCACGGTGACGCTGATGTTATCGCCCATATCCGGGTCGATGGCGGTGCCGATGATCACGTTGGCGTCTTCGCTGGCCAGTTCGCTGACGATATCGCCCACTTCGGAGAACTCATCCAGGGCGATGGACTCGTTGGCGGTGATATTGATCAGGATGCCGCGCGCGCCGCGCAGGTCCACGTCTTCCAGCAGCGGGCTGGAAATCGCCGCCTGGGCCGCTTCCGCCGCCCGGTTTTCGCCGCTGGCGACGCCGGTGCCCATCATCGCGGTGCCCATCTCGCTCATCACGGTGCGCACGTCGGCGAAGTCGACGTTGATCATGCCCGGGCGGACGATCAGGTCGGCGATGCCTTTCACCGCGCCCTGCAGCACTTCGTTGGCCGCCTTGAAGGCGTCCAGCAGGGTGGTGGAGCCGCCCAGCACGGACTGCAGCTTCTCGTTGGGGATGGTGATCAGCGAGTGCACGTGTTCCTTGAGCGCTTCAATCCCTTCCTGGGCGGAGCGCATGCGCTTCTTGCCCTCGAACGGGAACGGCTTGGTGACCACGGCCACGGTGAGGATGCCCAGTTCCTTGGCCACTTCGGCCACCACCGGCGCCGCGCCGGTGCCGGTGCCGCCGCCCATACCGGCGGTCACGAACACCATGTCGGCGCCTTCCAGCAGCTCGGCGATACGCTCACGGTCTTCCATGGCGGACTGCCGGCCGATATCCGGGTTGGCGCCGGCGCCCAGGCCCTTGGTGACCTGGCTGCCGAGTTGAATCACGGTTTTCGCGGAGGAGTTGCGCAGCGCCTGGGCGTCCGTGTTGGCGCAGATGAAATCCACGCCTTCCACATTGGAACGCACCATGTGATCGACGGCGTTGCCACCGCCGCCACCGACGCCCACTACTTTGATCACCGCGCCATGGGGTACGGAATCTTCGAGTTTGAATTGCATGGTTGATCTCCCGTTAATGCTTCCCTGTTTACTGCTTTTCCCAAAACCGGCCGGACCATCCGACCGCTTCTGAAACCGTTAAAAGTTGCCCTGGAACCACTTCTTGAAGCGTTCCATCCAGTTCACTTCGCCGCCGCCGGCCTGGGCGCGGGGGCTGCGTCCTTCCTTCTCCATGCGCTGGCCGTACAACAGCAGCCCCACGGAGGTGGAATAAATCGGGTTGCGCACCACATCGGTGAGCCCGGCCACGCCCTGGGGTGTGCCCAGGCGCACCGGCATATGGAAAATTTCCTCGGCCAGTTCCGCCGCGCCTTCGATCTTGGAGGAGCCGCCGGTGAGCACGATGCCGCCGGGGATCATGTCCTCGAACCCGGAGCGGCGGATTTCCGCCTGGATCAGGGTGAACAGCTCGTCGTAGCGCGGCTCCACCACCTCGGCCAGGTTCTGGCGGCTGAGGGTGCGCGGCGGCCGGTCGCCGACGCTGGGCACCTTGATGGTCTCGTCGGCGCCGGCCAGCTGGGTCAGCGCGCAGGCGTACTTGATCTTGATCTCGTCGGCGTGCTGCTTGGGCGTGCGCAGCGCCATGGCGATGTCGTTGGTGACCTGGTCGCCGGCGATCGGAATATTGGCGGTGTGACGAATCGCGCCTTCGGTGAAGATGGCGATGTCGGTGGTGCCGCCGCCGATGTCGACGATGCACACGCCCAGCTCGCGCTCGTCCTCGGTGAGCACCGAGTGGGCGCTGGCGAGTTGCTCGAGGATGATGTCCTCCACTTCCAGCCCGCAGCGGCGCACGCACTTCTCGATGTTCTGGGCGGCGTTCACCGCGCAGGTCACCAGGTGCACCTTGGCTTCCAGCCGCACGCCGCTCATGCCCACCGGCTCGCGCACGCCTTCCTGGTTGTCGACCACGTATTCCTGCGGCAGCACGTGCAGGGTTTTCTGATCGGCGGGAATGGCCACCGCCTGGGCGGCGTCGATCACCCGGTCGATGTCCGCCTGGGTCACTTCCCGGTCACGGATCGCGACGATGCCGTGGGAATTGAGGCTGCGTACATGGGAACCGGCGATGCCCGCGTAGACCGAATGGATCTGGCAACCGGCCATCAATTCCGCTTCTTCCACGGCGCGTTGAATCGAGCGCACGGTGGCTTCGATGTCCACCACCACGCCCTTTTTCATGCCCCGCGAAGGCTGGGAACCCAGACCCACTACCTCCACAACGCCTTCCTCGGTGATCTGGCCGACGATGGCCACGACCTTGGAGGTGCCGATGTCCAGGCCCACGATCATGTTGTCCGTTGCATTCGCCATTAGAGGTACATCCTCTGTTTCTGCTTAAGCATTCTTATCCGCTTCCGCGTCGCGCCAGGTCACGGCGATGCCATCGGCATAGCGCAAATCGACCCGCGCCACGCCACGGCTGTCGGTGCTCAATACACCGCGATACAAGCGCGTGAAACGGCGTAACTTGCCCACGTAATTTTCCCGGTCCACCACCAGCTGCATTTGGTTATCCAAAGTCAGCCGGGCGGTCAGCCGGGCGTTCACTTCCATTCGTTCGATGCCCAGGCCCACCTCACGCAGCAGTTTGCCCATGCTGTGGTAGAAGCTCATCACTTCCTCCAGGCGCTGGTCGGGGCCGTTGAGGCGCGGCAACCCGGCCAGATCGTATTGTTTGAGTGCCTTGAACGGCTCGCCGTCGCGGGCCACCAGCACGGCTTCGTTCCACACCGCCACCGGCTCGCGCTCGGTGACGTCCAGGCTCACCGTATCCGGCCACTGCCGGCGCACGGACACCTCCGACACCCAGCTCAGGCTCCGGGCGCGCTGGTAGATCTCCTCCAGCGGCACCGAGAAGTAGTTGGCGTCGCGCACCAGTGAGGCCAACGCGGTCTGTACCTGCTGCTGGCGACGCACGTCGGTGACGCCGTCCACGCCCACCTGGCGAATCGGGTACTGGTCCAGTACCCGCGGCAGCCAGATCACGCCGGCCACCACGGTGATCGCCACCAGCCCGGCCAGCGCCCCCGGCAGTGCCGCCGCCAACCGCTCGCGGATCGGCACGGCAGGCGCCTGCCGCTTGGCGCGGCTCGCCTTGGGGGACGCGCCGCGCGTACGGCGGGCGGCGTCCGGTGTCTGGCGTCTGGCCTTAGCCACGGGCCTTGCTCCCTTTGCTCGCTTTGTTCGCCTTTCGCGGCGGGAACCGGTCCACCGCTTCCAACAGAATGCGTGCCACCAGAGTGGCGAAATCGTCGCCGTCGGCCTTCGCGGCCATCGGCACCAGGCTGTGGTCGGTCATGCCCGGCACGGTGTTCACTTCCAGCAGTTGCCAGGCACCGTGCTCGTCACGCATCACGTCGACGCGGCCCCAGCCCCGGCAGCCCACCGCCTCGAACGCTTTCAGGGCGAGCGCGCGCAGGGCCTGCTCGTCGGCGTCGTCGAGGCCCGCCGGGCACAGGTATTCGGTGCTGTTGGACTGGTACTTGGCCTCGAAGTCGTAAAACGCATTGGGCGTCTTCAGACGGATCGCCGGCAGCGCCCGGCCGTCGACAATCGCCACCGTGTACTCCGGGCCGCGCACCCAGGCTTCCACCAGCACGTCGCTGTCGTAGGCACGGGCGTCTTCCAGGGCTTTGTTCAGTTCCGCCGCGCTGTCCACCTTGGCCATGCCGATGGAGGAGCCTTCGTGGGACGGCTTCACCATCAGCGGGAAGCCGATGTCGCGGTCGTCCAGGCCGGCCACGTAGAACGGCGGCGTGGGGAGACCGGCGCCCTTCCACAGCTGTTTGGTGCGCACCTTGTCCATGCCGATGGCGGACGCCATTACACCGGAGCCGGTGTACGGCAGTTTCAGGTGCTCCAACAGCCCCTGAATCACGCCGTCCTCGCCGCCCCGCCCGTGCAGGGCGATAAAGGCCACGTCGAAGCCCTTGAGGGTGTCCACGCCACGCTCCGCCGGGTCCACCATTTCGGCGATCAGACCCAGCTGGCGCAGCGCCTGGTGCACCGCCGCGCCGCTCTTCAGGGATACGGAGCGCTCCGCGGAGTCGCCGCCGGCCAGCACCGCCACCCGGCCGATGCGGGCCAGGCGTTGTTTCATTTCGTGAGTCAGCGCCATGCCGGGCGCCTTGGCGTTATCGACCATGGGCGCCTCCCGTGCCGTCGGTGGATTCGATGCGCGCCGCCAGTTCCCGGGCGATACCGCCCACGTTGCCGGCGCCCTGAGTCACCAGCAGGTCGCCGCCTTGCAGCACGTTGGCGAGCAGCTCGGGCAGCTTGGCCGGGTCGTCCACGAACACCGGCTCCACCCGGGCGCGCTGGCGCAGGCTGCGCATCAGGGCGCGGGTGTCGGCGCCGGGGATGGCGTCCTCGCCGGCGCTGTAGACTTCCAGCATCAGCAGTTGGTCGACGCCGCCGAGCACATCCACGAAGTCTTCATAAAGGTCGCGGGTGCGGGTGTAGCGGTGCGGCTGGAACAGCATCACCAGCCGGCGGCCGGGCCAGCCGTCGCGGATCGCCGCGATGGTGGCGGCCACTTCCCGGGGGTGGTGGCCATAGTCGTCCACCAGGGTGGCGCTGCCGCCGTCGGCGCAGGGGTACTCGCCGAGCACGTCGAAGCGCCGCCCCACCCCGGTGAAGCCGTTCAGGCCGCGCACGATGGCCTCGTCGTCGGCGCCCTCGTCGGCGGCCACGGCGATCGCCGCCAGGGCGTTCAGCACGTTATGGCGGCCCGGCATGTTCAGGGTGATCTCCAGCGGTTCGCCTTCGGTGCGCACCACCCGGAAAGCGGTGCTCATGCCGTTCTGGCGTACGTTCTCGGCGCGCAGGTCGGCGTCGTCGCTGAAGCCGTAGCGGATCACCTGGCGGTTGACCCGGGGCAGCAGCTTGCGCACCACCGGATCGTCCACGCACAGCACCGCCACGCCGTAGAACGGCAGGTTGTGCAGGAACTCGATAAAGGTGTTTTCCAGCCGCGCGAAGTCACCGCCGTAGGTGTGCATGTGGTCGGCGTCGATATTGGTGACG
Organism: Alcanivorax sp.; assembly: GCA_017794945.1. Taxonomy (GTDB): domain Bacteria; phylum Pseudomonadota; class Gammaproteobacteria; order Pseudomonadales; family Alcanivoracaceae; genus Alloalcanivorax. Next base: position 2,387,056 of record CP051239.1, on the reverse strand, counting down.
ATGGCGCTCATCGGCTGCAGGTGCAGGAAGCTGGCGTCGGACTCGTCCGCTTCGGCCACCAGGTAGCGGCTCTGACCCAGGCGCGCGTTGGTGCCGGCGCTGTTCAGACGGCCACCGATCACGAAGGTGGGGTCCAACCCGGCTTCGCCGAGAATCGCCGCCACCATCGAGGTGGTGGTGGTCTTGCCGTGGGTGCCCGCCACGGCGATGCCGTGGCGGAAGCGCATCAACTCCGCGAGCATTTCCGCGCGCGGCACCACCGGCACCCGGCGGGCGTGGGCTTCGGCCACTTCCAGGTTCTCGGTGTTGACCGCCGAGGAGGTCACCACCACATCGGCGTCGCCGATGTTTTCGGCCCGGTGGCCGATTTCCACCCGCGCGCCCAGCGCGCGCAGGTGGTCCACCACCGGCGATTCCTTGATGTCACTGCCGCTGATGGCGTAGCCCTGGTTGGCCAGGACTTCGGCGATCCCGCACATGCCGGCGCCGCCGATACCCACGAAGTGGATACCGCGAATGCGCCGCATTTCAGGCACGGTATGTTTAATCGCCATGGGCGACCTCCTCGCATAGTTTCGCCACCCGGGCGGCGCTGTCCGGCACCGCCAGCTGGCGGGCACGCCCGGCGATCTGCGCCAGGGCGTCCCGTTCCATCATTCCGGCCAGGCTGCGCGCCAGGGCACCGGCGTTCATCTCCGCCTGCGGCAACATCAAAGCGGCGCCGCGATCCACCAGCCAGCGGGCGTTCAGCGTCTGGTGGTCGTCCACCGCGCTGGGCAGCGGCACGAACAGCGCCGCCACCCCGGCGGCGGCCACTTCCGCCACGGTCAGGGCACCGGCGCGGCACACCACCAGATCGGCCCAGGCGTAGGCTTCGGCCATGTCATCGATAAATTCACTGACCAGGGCGTCCAGGCCCAGGGCCTGGTACACCGGCTCGGCTTCGCCGGTGCGCCCGGCGCCGCACTGATGCCGAACCTGCAGGTTCGCGCCCAGAGACGCCAACAGCAGCTCCGGCAGGTCCTGGTTCAAGGCCAGCGCACCCTGGCTACCGCCCAGCACCAGAATCCGCAGCGGGCCCTGGCGCACGCCGTAGCGCTCCGCCGGGTCGGGCAGCTCGGCGATTTCCCGGCGCACCGGGTTGCCTACCCAGATGCCGCCGGGCAGCGCCCCTTCGAAGCCCTCCAGGGTTTCGGTGGCGAAGCGCGACAGCATGCGGTTGGTGAGCCCTGGGGCGGCGTTCTGCTCGTGGATCACCAGCGGCACGCGGCACAGTTTGGCGGCCAGGCCGCCGGGGGCGCTGACAAAGCCGCCGAAGCCCACCGCCAGCAGCGGGCGCTCGCGGCGGATCACCGCCGCCGCCTGCCACATTGCGCGCAGCAGTTGCAGCGGCCCGAGCAGCTTACGTTTCAGGCCGCCGCCGCGCAGACGGCCCACGGCCAGACTGACGATCTCGATGCCGTGGCGTTCCACCAGCCGGGTCTCCATGCCGCCTTCGGCGCCCAGCCACAGCACCCGGTAGCCGGCGTCCTGCAGTTGCCGGGCCACCGCCAGGGCGGGGAACACGTGGCCGCCGGTACCGCCGGCCATGATCAGGACCGTGGCGCTCATCGTTTGCTCCTCCCACGTGCCTGCAGCCGCGATTGCTCGGTGCTGGCGCGCAGTACCAGCGCGATCATCACCGAACAGATCAGCAGCGAGGAGCCGCCGTAACTTACGAACGGCAGCGTCAGTCCCTTGGTGGGCAACACACCCATGTTCACACCCACATTGATGAACGCCTGGGCGCACAGCACCAGCGCGGTGCCGTACACCAGATAGGCGTGGTAAAGAAAGCCGCGCTGCTCCAGGCCGCGCCCGATCACGAACAGGCGCCAGCCGAGCACCGCGAAGCCGACGATCATCGCCAGGGTGCCGATCAGGCCCCATTCCTCGGCGAGCACCGCGAACACGAAATCGGTGTGCGCTTCGGGCAGGTAGAACAGCTTCTGGACGCTGTTGCCCAGGCCCACGCCCAGCCAGTGGCCGCGCCCGAAGGCGATCAGGCTCTGGGTGAGCTGATAGCCGGCGCCGTACTGGTCCGCCCAGGGGTCGGTGAAGCTCATCAGACGCGCCACCCGGTAGGGTTCCGCCAGCGCCACCACCGCGCCCAGGGCCACCACGGCGAGGCCGATGATCAGGAACCGCAGGGTGGGTACGCCGGCCAGGAACAGCATGCCCATGGCGGCGATGCCCAACACCACCACGGCGCCGAAGTCCGGCTGCAGCAGCAACATGAAGGTGAGCGCGGCAAGCACGCCCAGCGGCAACAGAAAGGCTTTCCAGCCGCTTTCCAGCGCCGCCTTGTGTTGGGCGATGTAGCCGGCCAGGTAGAGCACGAAGCACAGTTTGACGATTTCCGAGGCCTGAACGGTCAGGCCCGGCAGCGCGATCCAGCGGGTGGACCCGTTCACTTCCCGGCCCAGGCCGGGGATGAACACCATCACCAGGGTCACCAGGGCCACGGGCAACATGGCGAAGCGCAGCTTTTCGAGCAGTGCCAGCGGTACGCAGCAATACACGAACACGCCCAGGCCGACGCTGGCGAGCAGATAGATGCCATGGCGCAGGCCGTAATGGAAGGGGCTGTCCAGTCGGGTTTCGGCGATCTGCAGGGACGCGGAGGTGACGATCACTAGACCGGCCAGGGCCAGCAGCGCCACCGTCCACAGCAGCGGCCGGTCGAGCCCCGGATCGCGCACGTCCACCAGTGCACTAGCCATGGGTCACCTCCCGGGCGCGGGCGGAGAAGTCGTCGCCACGGGCCACGTAGCTGTCGTACATATCGAACGAGGCGCAGGCCGGTGACAGCAGTACGGCGTCACCGGCCTGCGCCAGTTGCGCGGCGCGCTTGACCGCCGCGGCCATGTCCGCGACCCGCTCGCAGGGCACGCCGGACAGGCCCTCGGTCACTTTATCCGCGTCCTGGCCGAGCACCAGAGCGGCGCGCAGATACTGGCGCGCCGGCTCGCCCAGCGGCGAAAAGTCCTGACCCTTGCCCTGGCCGCCGGCGATCAGGATCACGCGGCCTTCGATGGCCTCGCCGATACCGGTGAGCGCCGCCAGCGTGGCGCCCACATTGGTGGCCTTGGAATCGTTGATCCAGCGGACGCGGGCGTCCTCCGCCACCAGCTGGCAGCGGTGCGGCAGGCCCTTGAATTGTTTCACCGTGGCCAGGGTGGTGGCGCGGTCGAAGCCCAGGGCGTCCGCCATGGCCAGCACCGCCAGCACGTTCATGGCGTTGTGGTGGCCGGTGAGCGCCAGCTCGTCCACGTGCAGCAGGGTCTCGCCCTGATGGCAGAGCATCTGCTTGTCGGTGTCCAGCTGGTAGTGCGCTTCCGGGTGGCTGCCGAAGGTGATTTCCCGGGGCACCTGGGTCTGCGGGCGGGTGGCCAGGTCGTCGCGGTTCCACACCGCCACCTGACAGCCGTCGTAAATGCGCTGCTTGGCGGCCAGGTAGTCGCTGAACTTGCCGTAGCGGTCCAGGTGGTCCTGGGACAGGTTGAGAATCGACGCCACCTGGGCGTTGAGGCTGTAGGTGGTTTCCAGCTGGAAGCTGGACAGCTCCAGCACGTACAGCTCCGCTTCCTCGCGCAGCAGATCCAGCGCCGGCACGCCCAGGTTGCCGCCCACGCCGGGCTTGGCGTCGCAGGCGCGCGCCACTTCACCCAGCAGGGTGACCACGGTGCTCTTGGCGTTGGACCCGGTGATGCCCACCAGCGGGCGGCTGGCGGCACGGGCGAACAGCTCGATGTCGCCGATCACTTCCTTGCCCTCGGCGATCTGCTCGGCGATGGCCGGCGTCGACACGGCCACGCCGGGGCTGACGATAAGACGCTGGGCGCGCTTCATCCATGAGGCCTTGAAGCCGCCGGTGTGAATCTTGAGCTTGGGGTGCTGCTGACGCAGTTCGTCCAGACCCGCGGGCGCTTCACGGGTATCCAGGGCGCGCACCGGCATACCCTGATCCGCCAGATAGCGGATCACGGAGCGGCCGGACACACCCAGGCCAATAACCAGATCGAACGCGTCTTTCGCCATATACGTTTACGCCCGTCCTATCGAATCTTCAGGGTCGCGAGACCCACCAGTACGAGAATTACGGTAATGATCCAGAACCGCACGATGATCTTCGGCTCCGGCCAGCCCTTGAGTTCAAAGTGGTGATGGATCGGCGCCATGCGGAAAATGCGCCGGCCGGTGAGCTTGAACGAGGCCACCTGCAACATCACCGACACCGTCTCCATGACGAACACGCCACCCATGATGAACAGCACGATTTCCTGGCGGACGATCACCGCCATCACGCCCAGCACCGCGCCCAACGCCAGCGCGCCCACGTCGCCCATGAATACCTGCGCCGGATAGGCGTTGAACCACAAGAAACCCAGCCCGGCGCCGCACAGGCCGGCGACGATCACCACCAGCTCGCCGGCGCCGGCGATGTAGGGAATCTGCAGGTAGGTGGCGAACTCCGCGTGGCCGCTGGCGTAGGCGAAGATGCCCAGCGCCGCCGCCACCAGCACGGTGGGCATGATCGCCAGGCCGTCCAGGCCGTCCGTCAGGTTGACCGCGTTGGAGGTACCGTTGATCACGAAATAAGTGAGCACCACATAGAACCAGCCCATGTTGATCGCCACGGTCTTGAAGAACGGCACGATCAACTGGGTTTCCTGCGGGCTCTGGGCGGTCCAGAACAGCGCCAGGCCGGCGCCCAGCGCGCCCACGGACTGCCAGAAATACTTCCAGCGGGCCGGCAGGCCGCGCGGGTTTTTCTCGATCACCTTGCGCCAGTCGTCTACCCAGCCCACGGCGCCGAACACCACCAGCACGCCCAGGGTGATCCACACGAAACGGTTGCTCAGATCCGCCCACAACAGGGTGGAGATGGCGATCGAGATCAGAATCAGCCCGCCGCCCATGGTGGGCGTGCCGGCTTTGCTCAGGTGGCTCTTGGGGCCGTCGTCGCGGATCGCCTGACCGACCTGTTTTTCCTGCAGCTTGCGGATCATGATCGGGCCGATCCAGAACGCCAGGAACAGTGCCGTCAGCACCGCCAGAATGGCGCGCAAGGTAATGTATTGAACCACCAGGAATCCGGTATAAAACTCACCCAGCAGTTCCGCCAGCCAAAGCAACATCAGTGCCCCCTCCCCTTATCGGTAAGCCGTTGCACCACTTGCTCCATGCGGGCACTGCGCGACCCCTTGACCAATACCGTGCCGCCTTGGGCCAGCGTTCCCGCTGCCCGCTCGGCGGCCTGATCGAAATGTTCCACCGGCTCGGCGCCGTCACCGAAGCCCCGGGCGGCCGCTTCGGCGCCGGGCAGGGTAATCAGCCTGTCGATGCCGGCGGCCAGGGCGTCGGCGCCCAATTCAGTCACCAGCGTCTCGGCGCTGGGGCCAAGCTCCCCCAGGGCGCCCAGCACCAGAGTGCGCGGCGACGGCCGCCCGGCCAACCAGGCGATGGCCGCCCGCACCGAGCCGGGGTTGGCGTTGTAGGTATCGTCCACCAGGGTGCCGCCCTGGCAGTCAATGACGTTCATGCGTCCCGGGACCGGCTTCAGCTGTTCCAGCCGCGGCGCCCGTTCCGCCAGATCGACGCCCAGCGCCTGCACGGCGGCCAGCGCCATCAGCGCGTTGCTGATCTGGTGGGCGCCCACCAGCGGCAGGCGCAGGGTCAGCCCCAGGGGCTGGAGCACGAAGTCGCAACCCTGGTCGTCCAGGCGCACCGCGTCGGCGTGCAGGTCGCCCTGCTCGCGGCCCACGGTGACAATCTTCAAACCGGCGGCGCGGGCCTGATCGGTGAAGAAGGTCGCGTAGTTGTCGTCGCCGTTGATCACGGCGGTGGCCCCGGCGGCGCAGCCGGTGAAGATTTCCGCCTTGGCGCGAGCAATGCCGTCCATGGAGCCGAAGCCTTCCAGGTGGGCGCCGGTGACGTTGGTGATCAGCGCCACGTTCGGCTTCACCAGGCTGCTGGTCCAGGCGATTTCGCCCGGGGCATTGGCGCCCAGCTCGATGACCGCCTGACGGTGCTCGGCGGTGAGACGCAGCAGGGTCAACGGCACGCCGATGTCGTTGTTGAGGTTACCGTGGGTGGCCAGGGTGCCCTCGCCCAGCAGCACGGCGATCATCTCCTTGACGGTGGTCTTGCCGGCGTTGCCGGTGACCGCCACGCGCGGCACCGGGAACTGCGCCGCGTAACCGGCGGCCAGGCGACCAAGCCCCTGGCGGGTATCGGCCACCCGCACCTCGGCATCGAACACGCCGGTATCACTGCCCTCTTCGCTGTCATATTCAATCAGCGCCGCCACCGCGCCAGCGTCCCGGGCCTGGGCCAGGAAGGCGTGGCCGTCGAAGCGCTCGCCGCGCAGCGCCACGAACAGGCTGTCCGGGCCCAGCTGGCGGGTGTCGGTGCTGACCGCGCTCAGGGTACGGTCGCTGCCGCGCAGCTCGCCGGCGGTCCAGTCACGGATCTGGGACAAGCGCATCATGCGGTCCCCCCTGCCGGGGCGGCCGGCGCTTGCCAGGCGGCCAGGGCCTCGCGGGCCAGGTCGCGGTCGTCCATGGGGTGACGCTCGCCGGCCACCTCTTGATAATCCTCGTGGCCCTTGCCGGCCACCAGCACCACGTCGTCGGCGCCGGCCCGGGCCACCGCCAGCGCCACCGCGCGGCGGCGGTCGGCTTCCACCTGGACGGCGTCGGGATCGGCCAGACCGGCGCGCATCTGTTCAATGATCTCTTGCGGGTCTTCGCCGCGCGGATTGTCGCTGGTGAACAGCACCCGGTCGGCGCCGCGCTCGGCGGCGGCCGCCATCAGGGGCCGTTTGCCGGTGTCCCGGTCGCCGCCGCAGCCGACCACGCAGTGCAGCCGGCCGGGGAAGTGCTCGCGCGCCGCCGCCAAGGCTTTTTCCAGGCCGTCCGGGGTGTGCGCGTAATCGACGATGACGGTGGGCTTGCCCGCTTCGCGGACCGGCTCCATGCGACCCGGCACCGGGGTAATGGCGGCCAGAGCCTCGGCCAGCGCCCCCGGCGCCACGCCGCTGCCGTGCAACGCCCCGGTCACCGCCATCACGTTGCTGAGATTGAAGGCACCGAACAGCGGCAGGGTGACGTTCAGGGCTTCGCCGCCCACGGTAAGCCGCAGGTCCATGCCGTCCGGGTGCGGCTGCCAGGCCACGCAACGCACGGTGGCGCCGGCCTGGGCGCCATAGGTGATGCAGCGCACGCCGTCGTTGAGCCGACCGAGCAGGACCGGGGCGGCGGCGTCATCGCTGTTGATCACCGCTTCCTGGAGCTCCGGGCGGGTGAACAGCGCCACCTTGGCGAGCAGGTAGGCATCCATGTCGCCGTGATAGTCGAGGTGGTCGCGGCTCAGGTTGCTGAACACCGCGATGCGCACCGGGGTGCTGCCCAGCCGGTGCTGGTCGAGCGCATGGGACGACACTTCCATGGCCACGCTGTCGGCGCCGGCGTCGCACAGGGCGAGCAGCGCTTTCTGCAGGGTGATCGGGTCCGGAGTGGTGTGACCGGTGCTGTCCTCATGACCCTTCAGGCCGACGCCCAGAGTGCCGATCAGCCCGCAGGCGTGGCCCAGGGCATTGAGCGCGTCACGCAGGAACCAGGTGATGCTGGTCTTGCCGTTGGTGCCGGTGACGCCGATCACCTTCAGGCGACGGCCGGGCTCGCCGAAGTAGCGCGCCGCCAGCACTCCGACCTGGCGCCGCAGCCCGGGCACGGCGATGCGCGCGGCGCCGTCGTGCTGATGCACGGCGAAGGTGTCGCCCTCTTCCACCACCACGGTGGCGCCGGCGCGGATCGCCGCGTCGACGAACCGGCGGCCGTCCACGTTGTGGCCGGGCACCGCCAGGAACAGGTCTCCGGGCGTCACCGCGCGGCTGTCCAGACGCAGTTGGTTGATGGTCAGGTCGCGCAGCCGTTCCGGCAGCGGCTGGTCGGGGAGCAGATGCCGCAGGGCGATCATGTGGCGTCCTCCCCGTCCAGGTTGCCGGCGATCAGACCGTCGGTCTTGTCCGGCGGCACGTGCAGGGTGCGCAGCACGCCGCCGACGATGGCGGAGAATACCGGCGCGGCCACCAAACCACCGTAATAGGATTCGCCGCGCGGGTCGTCGATCACCACCACCGCGGCGATACGCGGGTTGGAGGCCGGGGCGATGCCGGCGAACAAGCCGATGTAGCGGTCGTCGGCGTAGCCGTTGGCGGTGACCTTGTGCACGGTGCCGGTTTTGCCGGCCACCTGGTAACCGGAAATCTGCGCGCGGCTGGCCGTCCCCTCGAGGCTGACCACGGTTTCCAGCATGCGCACGATGGACTGGGCGCTGGCCGGCGCGATCACCTGCTCGCCCTTGGGCGGCTCGTCGACCTTGAGCAGGGACAACGGCACCCGGCGCCCCTCATTGGCGAGGATCGCGTAGGCCTGGGCCAGCTGCAGCGCGGTGGTGCTCATGCCGTAACCATAGGACAGCGCGGCACGTTCCACGTCGCGCCAGCGCGCGCGCAGCGGCAGGACGCCGTCACTCTCACCGGGGTATTGGATGTGGGTTGCCTGACCGAAACCGAAGCGCTCCAGGTAGCCGGGCAGCACCATGGAATCCATCGACAAAGCCAGCTTGCTGACACCCACGTTGGAGCTCTTGGTAAGCACGGTGGTGACGTCGATCACACCGTAATCGCGGTGGTCGCGGATGGTCTTGCTGCCCACGCGCAGGTAGCCGGGGTGGGTGTTGATCGCCGTGGTCGGCGTCACCAGACCCTGCTCCATGGCGGCGGCGACGGTGAACGGCTTGATCGTGGAGCCCGGCTCGAACAGGTCGGTGACCGCCCGGTTGCGCAGACTGGCGGTGTCCAGATTGCCCCGGTTGTTGGGGTTGTAGGCGGGCTGGTTGACCATCGCCAGCACTTCGCCGGTTTTGATGTCGAGCACCACGGCGGAGCCGCCCTTGGCCTTAAAGCGGCGGGTGGCGGACAGCAATTCCTTGTAGGCCAGGTACTGCAGGCGCAGGTCCAGGCTCAGGGTGATGTCCTGGCCGGGCGCGGCCGGTTCCAGCACTTCGATGTCCTGGATCACGCGGCCGAGCAGATCGCGGACCACTTTCTTGCGGCCCGGCTCGCCGGACAGTTGCTCTTCGAAGGCCAGCTCCACGCCTTCCTGGCCGCGCTCGTCGATGTCGGTGAAGCCGACCAGATGGCTGGTTACTTCGCCGGCCGGGTAGTAACGGCGGTATTCGGTGAGCGCGTGGATGCCGGGCACCTGTTTGGCAAGCACGGTGCGAGCCTGCTCCGGGGCCAGGCCGCGGGCCAGGTAGATGAACTCCTTGCCCTTGTGGCTGTTGACCCGGCTGGCGAAGGCGCGGCTGTCGATGATCGGGTTATTGCCCAGGCGCGCCCACTGCTCCTGGTGCTCCAGGGCTTCGCCGGGGTTGGCCCACAGGGTGGTGACCGGGGTGCTCACCGCCAGTGGCCGGCCGGCGCGGTCCTGGATCACGCCCCGGTGGGCCGCCACCGGCTCCACCCGCAGGTTGCGGATGTCGCCCTGGTTGGCCAGAAAGTCGTGCTGCACCACCTGCAACTGCACCGCGCGCCCCACCAGAACACAGGCACAGCCCGCCCAGAACACCAGCATGAAACGCCAGCGCAGGGAGCTGTTGGCCTGGCGCGCCGCCTTGGAGGCGGCTTTGCGCGTTGCCTTGGGTGTGGTTCTACGGGCGCCTTTCATGGCCGTATCAACACTCGCTCATCGGTTTTCGGTAACTTCATGCCCAGCTCTTCGCGAGCCAGGCGCTCCACCCGGGCGTAACTGCCCCAGGTGCTGTGTTCCAGCAGCAGCTGGCCCCAGCGGGTTTCCAGCTGCGCCTGCTGCCGCTGCGCCTGCTGGGCGCGGTCGGTGAGGCGGCGCGATTCGTGCACGCTGTAGGCCACGCCCACCGCGGACACCACCACCAGCACCAGCAGCAGCGGCGGCAACCAGCCGGCGGCAAGCACCGACCCGGTGGCCTGGCCGCGGGCCGCGCTCATGCCACTTTCTCCGCTACCCGCAGCACCGCGCTGCGGCTGCGCACGTTGACGCTCAGTTCGTCCTTGCCGGCGTAGCGGGCCTTGCCCAGCGGCTTCAGCCGCTCCGGCGGTTCGTCCATCATCGGCAACCCGCCCCGGCCTTTCGGCGCCTGGCCGGAGTGATCCCGGATAAACCGCTTCACCACCCGGTCCTCCAGGGAATGGAAGCTGATAACGACAAGACGCCCGCCGATGGCGAGCGTCTCCAGGGCCTGGTCCAGCGTGTTGCGCAACGCGTCCAGTTCCCCATTTATATGTATGCGTAAGGCCTGGAAGCTGCGCGTCGCCGGGTGCTTGCCCGGCTCGCCGCGCCCCATCACCGATTGAATCAGGCTCGCCAGCTGTGCCGTGGTGCGGATCGGCTGCGCATCGCGGCGCTCGCAGATCGCCCGGGCGATGCGGCGTGATTTGCGCTCGTCGCCGAACTGGTAGAGCACATCGGCGATCTGTTTCTCACCGGCCCGCGCCAGCCAGTCGGCGACGCTTTCGCCACTGTCCGGGTCCATGCGCATATCCAACGGGCCGTCGCGCAGAAAGCTGAAACCGCGCTCGGCGTCGTCCAGTTGCGGCGAGGACACGCCCAGATCCAGCAGCAGGCCATCGATCTGGCGGTGCTCTTCGGCGACCAGCTCCGGCAGGCAATCAAAGCGGGCGCGGCGAATCCGGAAGCGGGCGTCTTCCAGGGCCAGCTTCTCGCCTTCCAGCACCGCCTCGGGATCGCGGTCCACACCGACCAGACGGGCGCCGGCGTCCAGCCGGGCCAGCAGCGCGCGGCTGTGACCGCCGCGGCCAAAGGTGCCGTCCACGTACAGGCCGTCGGTTCGGGTGGGCCACATTTCCAGTACCTCCTCCAGCATTACCGGCTGGTGCTCGTACTGCCTGTTGTCGCTGTTCGCCATGGCCGGGTGCCCTCGCTTCTGCGCTGCCAAATTTAGAAGGAGAGGGACTGCACGCTCTCGGGCATGGCGTCCTGATCCAGATCCTGTTGTTCCAACTGATTCCAGGTTTCCTCGGCCCAGATTTCGAACCGGTGCATCAAACCCACCAGCATGGCGTGTTTTTCCAGGCCCACCACGGACCGCAACTCCGGCGGCACCAGCAGGCGGCCGTTGCCGTCCATCTCCATTTCCACGGCCTGACCCAGGAAGCGGCGCTTGAGCGCCCGCACCTGAGAGTGGGAATCGCTTTGCGACGCCACCTGGCGGGCGATGTCACGCCACTCGGGGAAGGGGTACATCACCAGGCAGGCGTCGTAGGGGTGTTGAGTGAGCACAAGGCGGCCGCCGCAAGCGCTGTTGAGCGACTCGCGGTAGCGGGTCGGCACGGTAAGCCGACCCTTGGCATCTAGATTGAGCGCCGTACGCCCGTTGAACACTGGCCTTCCCCTTGCGTTGGGATCCGTCCCACATTGTGCGTTTCTGGCGGCGGGATGGAGGATTTTTCCCACTTCATCCCACTTTCCACCACAATGCGACACTCTAGGTCCACGGGAATTACCAAGTCAAGCTCGGCGGAACCGGCCAATGTAAAAGAAAGTCTTTGAAAATCAGTTTGTTAGCTGCGTCACACTGGGGTCGAGTGAGGCGAGGGAGGAGGAGTTATCAACGTAATCAGGGCGCTGCGGGGCGCAGCTAAGGAATCACTTTAAGTGTTAGATTATTTTACGATATATTAATGGTTTATTATACCGTAAATTAAATGATCTTGGTGAGTGCTGACTTTCGCCGCAGGCCACTGGTGGCGGCCAGGCGGGCTTTGGATGCGTTGTGGGAGCGGGCCCAGCCCGCGAAAGGGTGGCTCCGCCACCCGGCGGGATTCCAGAGGGGTCTGTGGGTGAATTAACAGAGGCCTCTGGGATCCTGCCGGCAAGCTTTGCTTGCCTTTCGCGGGCGGGGCCCGCTCCCACAAGCCCGCTCGCACAGCGGTTTTGAATTAGGTGGATCGGTCGATAAGCCGGGTTCTGTCGTGGACAGCCATTCATCTGGGACCCGCGTCGCCACGGGCCTCAAGCGACCTACCCGGACCCGGCGCGGGCCACGCCCATGGGTCCCTATTTGGTCTTGCTCCGGGTGGGGTTTACCCTGCCACCGCTGTTGCCAGCGGCGCGGTGCGCTCTTACCGCACCTTTTCACCCTTACCCGGTGGCTCGAAAGCCGCCGGGCGGTACCTTTTCTGCGGCACTTTCCGTAGCCGCGCCGTCACCAGCGCGGCCCCCAGGCGTTACCTGGCACCCTGCCCTATGGAGCCCGGACTTTCCTCCAGCGGCTTGCACCGCCAGCGGCTGCCTGACCGACCCGGGGCGGATTCTAGCGGAGACAGTGAATAGTGAACAGTTAATAGTGAATAGTTCGCGGGTGGGGCCGGGGTGTCGTGGAGGCCGTGCCCGCGCTCATTGCGTGAGCGCAAACCTTCGATGCTAATACGCAACTAGCGCGGAGCGCACTGTTTTCGCTATTCACTATTCACTGTTAACTATTAACTTCTTCCAGGTAGGTGTAGAGCTCCTGCCGCTTCAGCCCGGTGTGGGCGGCGAGCACCCGCGCCGCCCGAGAGACCGGCAGTTCCGCCAGCAGGGCCTTGGCGAGGGCGCGGTCCTGTTCGCTGAGCTGTTCGCCGCGCGGGGCGGGTGAGAGCACCAGCACCAGTTCGCCGCGGCGCTGGTCCTTGTCGCCGCGCACCCATTCGAGCAGTTCGGTCACCGGGCCTCGGCGCACGGTCTCGAAGCGTTTGGTGAGTTCCCGGCAGAGGGTCAGTTCGCGGTCGGCGTCGACCAGACCGGCCAGGCTTTCCAGCAGCGACACCACGCGGTGCGGGGCCTCGAAGATGACGCTGGTAACGTCCAGGCCCGCCAGCCGGCGCAGGGCGTTTTCGCGGGCGGCGCCCTTGGAGGGCACGAAGCCTTCGAACAAGAAGCGGTCGCTGGGTTGGCCGGATACCGCCAGCGCCGCCAGCAGCGCGGAGGCACCGGGCACCGGCACCACCGCCACGCCGGCGTCCTGGCAGGCGCGCACCAGCCGGTAGCCCGGGTCGCTGACCAGCGGCGTGCCGGCGTCGCTGATCAGCGCGCCGCTTTCGCCGTCGCGCAGGCGCGCCACCAGTTCCGGGCTGCGCTCGGCTTCGTTGTGGTCGTGGCAGCTGATCAGACGGGCCTTGATGCCCAGATGGTTGAGCAGCGTCTGGCTGTGCCGGGTGTCCTCGGCGGCCACCCAGTCCACCTGGCCGAGCACCTCGAGGGCGCGGCGGGACAGGTCGTCCAGGTTACCGATCGGTGTGCTGACCACATACAAAGAGCCGCTCATGGGGGGCGTTTTCCTGATTGGGTGTAAAGAGTTGTGTGATGCCACCGATCCGTTCCGCAATCGTGGACCGTCGGGGGTGATTCGCGACTTGCAAAACGCCTACAATAGCGGCTTCTTTCCCGAAGTAGCAAAGGGGTTACCCTAGAGCCATGGAATTACGACAGGCCCGCCTGGCCGCAATGGCCCTCGTTCTGGTCCTTGCCGGCTGTTCTCAATTACCGAGCCCGAACGGCTCGACCGCCAAGGAACCGGCACCCCTTCGCGATGCGCCGCAACAAGTCGGTAGCGCCAGCGACCAGCTGGCCGAGCTGGCGGAACCGGTTCGCACCGACACCGCCCTCGCCTGGGCACGCTCTTACCTGGTTAATGAGCGCGCCGACGACGCCGGCGAATTGCTCGACCAGGTGGGCGACGGCGCCCTGTCCCGGGATCAGCGCTTCCGCTGGCTGCAACTGCGCGCCCAGTCCTGGATGGCCGAGCAGCAGCCGGACCGGGCGGTGGCGTTGCTGGACGATTACCGCGGCGATATCGACGGCTTCGACGCCCAGCGCCGCGCCAGGCTCAACCTGCTGCGCGCCGACGCCCAGGCGCTCAACGGCGAGTTGATGAAAAGCCTGCGCCAGCGCGTGGCGGTGGACCCGCTGCTCAATGACGACGACCAGGAATACAACCGCCAGCTGACCTGGGAAGCGCTGATGCGCTTGCCGCTGGAAACCCTGGAAGCCCGCGCCGAGGATACCTCCGGCGAGCTGCGCGGCTGGCTGGAGCTGGCGCTGCTGTACCGCGACCCGCAGGCCAACATCGACAGCCAGGTGCAGCGCCTGTCGCGCTGGCGCGAGGACTGGCCCGACCACCCGGCCGCCCGCCAGTTGCCGGAAACGGTGCGGGCCCTGCAGCGCGCCGCCCGCGAGCGCCCCCAGCGGGTCGCCGTGCTGCTGCCGGAGAGCGGCCCGCTGGCGCCCGCCGCCGAGGCGATCCGCGACGGCATGATGACCGGCTACTACAGCGCCGAGGAAGCGGGCAACCCGACCCCGGACCTGCGTTTTTACGACGTCAGCGACGCGGACGTGCGCTCGGTGTTCCAGCAGGCGGTGGACGACGGCGCCGAGTTCGTGGTCGGGCCGCTGGCCAAGGACAACGTGGCCGAGCTGGCCCGCATGGGCACGCCGCCGGTGACCGTGCTGGCGCTGAACTATCTGGATCAGGACAGCGAGGACGCGCCGATCTTCCAGTTCGGGCTGGCGCCGGAGGATGAAGCCCGGCAGATCGCCCGACAGAGCCTGGAAGCCGGCGACCGGCTGGCCGGGGTGCTGTATCCGCGCAGCGCTTGGGGCCAGCGCGTGGCCGAGGCGTTCGTGGCCGCCTGGCAGGACGGCGGCGGTCGGATCGTGGTGGAAAGCTCGTTCACCGATGACACCATCGGTGAAACCGTGGAGAGCCTGCTGGACACCGCCCGCGCCGAAAAAGACCTGCGCCGCGACCCCTCGTTCTCGGATCTGGATTCAGAGCGGCCGGAGGAGTGGCCGCAGAGCCTGGATTTCCTGTTCCTGGTGGCCGACCCGAACGAGGGCCGGCAGATCAAGCCGGCGCTGAATTTCCATTACGCCCGGGACCTGCCGGTTTTCGCCACGTCTTATATCTATGACGGCACGTCGGCGCCGCGCCGTGACCAGGATCTGGACGGCGTCTACTTCCTGGACATGCCGTGGATTCTTTACGAAGGCACCAAGCTGCACCGCATGGCCGAGGAAACCTGGCCGGACGGCCACGGGCGCTACGCGCGGCTGTTCGCCATGGGCGTGGACGCCTACCGGCTGCAGGCGCGGCTGTACCTGCTGCGCAATCTGCAGGACAGCACCCTTCCGGGTGTCACCGGCACTTTGCGGCTGGACGGCGCGCGGCTGGTGCGCGAATCGGACTGGGCGCTGTTCCGGAATGGCGAAGCGGTGCCGGTGCCTCGAGTCAGCGAGGGGCGGGTGGATGGCACGCAGTATTAAACGATAGAAAGGGCTCTGGGATCCTGCGGAGCAACCATTGCCGGGTGGCTGAAAGCCACCCTTTCGCGGGCAGGGCCCGCTCCCACAACCCGCTCACATGGAGGCCTCTATGTACTGGCGCAAGGAACGCGGCCAGCGGGCTGAGCACCGGGCGCGACGCTGGCTGGAGCAGCGCGGCCTGGTGCCGGTGATCGCCAATTATCAATGCCGCCTGGGCGAGGTGGACCTGATCATGGACGACGGCGAGACGCTGGTGTTCGTGGAGGTCCGCTGGCGTGCCTACAACCGCTACGGCGGCGCCCTCGCCTCGGTGGACGGGCGCAAGCAGCGCCGTCTGATTCTCGCGGCACGGCACTATCTGGGCCGCTACCCTTATCAAGCACAACGGCCCTGCCGCTTCGACGTGCTGGGCCTGGAACCGGATGACGACGGCGAAGTCCGTTATCATTGGGTGCAAAACGCATTTTACGGAGACCAGTAATGAGTGTGGACCGCATCAGACAGTTGTTCGCCGAGAGCATGGAAACCAAGGCCAAGGCCGGCGAAGTGCTGCCCGAGGTGATCGCCGCCGCCGGCCAGGTGATGGTGGAATGCCTGCTCAACGGCGGCAAGATTCTCAGTTGCGGCAATGGCGGCTCCGCCGGTGACGCGCAGCATTTCTCTTCCGAGCTGCTCAACCGCTTCGAGATGGAACGCCCGGCCCTGCCGGCGGTGGCGCTGACCACGGACTCCTCCACGCTCACCTCGATCGCCAACGACTACAGCTACAACGAGATCTTTTCCAAGCAGGTGCGCGCCCTGGGCAACCCCGGCGATGTGCTGCTGGCGATTTCCACCAGCGGCAATTCCGCCAACGTGATCCAGGCGATCCAGGCCGCCCACGACCGGGAGATGAAGGTGGTGGCGATGACCGGCAAGGAGGGCGGCGAAATGGTGAACCTTTACGGCCCCGGCGATATCGAAGTACGGGTCCCCGCCACTTCCACCGCGCGCATTCAGGAAGTGCATCTGCTGGTGATCCACGCGCTTTGCGATTTTATCGATCAACAGCTTTTCGGAGGCTCTTGATGCGTCACCCTGCCCTGCCGGCGTTGCTTGTGATGCTGTTCGCCCTGTCCGGCTGCGCCGCCCTGACCAAGAACATGGCCCAGGAACCGGTCGACCGGGACCACGGCTCGCGCACCTTCGGCGCGTTCGTGGAAGACGGCAATATCGAGCGCAAGATCAAGGTCAATCTGGCCCGCGCCAGCGAGGCGCTGGACCAGAGCCACATCGTGGTGGTGAGCTTTAACGGCAATGTGCTGCTGGCCGGGGAAGTGGCCAGCGACGAGCTGCGCGTGCAGGCGGAAAACATCGCCGCGCGGGTGCGCCATGTGCGCCACGTGCACAACGAACTGAAGCTGTCCGGTGACAGCGGGGTGTTATCCCGGGTCAACGACGGCTGGTTGACCACCAAGCTGAAAACCCGCCTGTTCGTGGACGGCGATGCGCCGGGCATGCGCACCAAGGTGGTCACCGTGAGCGGTATTGTCTATCTGATGGGGCTGCTCACCCGCGAAGAGGCCGACGCCGTGGTGGCGCAGGCCCGCGAGGTGGGGGGTGTTCAGAAGATCGTTAAGATCATTGAATACATCGATTAGCGTCGTGTCGGGTTACGGCCTTTGGCCTAACCCGACCTACCAGCGGCAAACGTAGGTCGGGTTAGCGAAGCGTAACCCGACGAACACACGGATCACGGCGCTACTTCACGACTTTCAGGTGGCTGCCTTTGGAGGCTGGCTTATCGTCGTCGCCTGGGTCCGTGGGGCTAGGCTGCGGCGGCGGGTCTTCGGGTTCGAAGGCCATGCCTTGCCCATTCTCGCGGGCGAACACGGCCATCACCGCTTCCACCGGCACGCGCACCGTGCGCGGCACCCCGCCGAAGCGGGCGGAAAAGGTGATTTCCCGGTTGCCGGCTTCGAAATTGGTCACCGCGCGCGGGGCGATGTTGAGTACGATCTGGCCGTCCTGCACGAATTCCTGGGGCACTTCCGCCCCGGGAAAATGGGCGTCCACCGCCAGATGGGTGGTCAGGCCGTTGTCGCAAATCCATTCGTGCATCGCCCGTATCAGATACGGGCGATTGGGGGTCATGTCATCATTCATGGCTTACAGCTGGCGCAGTTCGCGCTCTGCTTCGGAAAGACTGGCCTGGAAGGCGTCACGGTCGAACAACCGCTCGGCGTAGTCCAGCAGCGGCTTGGCCTGCTTGGGCGGCAGTTCAATGCCCAGCGCCGGCAGCCGCCACAGGATCGGACCCACCACGCAGTCCACCAGGGTGAATTCTTCGCTCATGAAGAACGGCAGCTCGCTGAAGATCGGCGCGGTGGCGATCATCGCTTCGCGCAGTTCCTTGCGACGCTTGGTCAGAGCGGCTTCTTTCTCGGTGCCCGCCAGCAGAGCGTCCACGTGGGCGCACCAGTCGCGCTCGACACGGTGGATCAGCAGGCGGCTCTGCGCCCGGGCCACCGGGTATACCGGCAACAACGGCGGATGCGGGAAGCGCTCGTCCAGGTATTCCATGATCACCGTGGACTGATACAGGGTCAGCTCCCGGTCCACCAGGGTGGGCACTTCGTTGTAAGGGTTCAGTGAGGCCAGGTCTTCCGGCTTGTCACCATTGTCCACATCGACGATATCCACGGTGACGCCTTTCTCCGCCAGAACGATCCGCACGCGATGGCAGTAATGGTCGTTCGGCGAGGAAAAGAAAGTCATTGAGGAACGTTTTGTCACCACACCCATGGTTGAATCATCTCCACGCTACGTCTCTATATAACACAAACAGGGTAACCGCTCGCGCGGGTACCCTGTTGCTCGCTGAAAAGCGTTCCCGGCGGTAATCGCCGCTTAGTGAACGTCTTTCCAGTACTCTTTCTTCAGCAGGTACGCCGGAATCAGCAGAATACCCAGGAACACCAGCACGTACACGCCGATGCGCTCGCGGGTGGGGGCCATGGGCTCCGCCGCGTAGGTCAGGAAGTTGGTAATGTCGCCCATATTGGACTTGAACTCTTCCTCACTCAACTCCTGCTGCATTTTGGCCATCACGTGGGGCATGCCCACGTTGGGAAACACATGGTTGTTGTAACCATAAGGACGGGATTCGTCCTCGTAGAAGCTGATCAGGTACGAGTATATCCAGTCCGGAGAGCGGTGGCGCGCGGCCAGGGTCAGATCCGGCGGCGCCGCGCCGAACCACTGTTTGCCGTTCGCCTCGGTCATCCCGTTTTCCATCGGATCACCGATCTTGTCACTGGTGAAGTTCAGGTTCTCCAGCACCAGATCATCGGGGATGCCCAGATCTTCCGCCATGCGCCCGTAGCGCAGGTATTCCATACCGTGGCAGCCCATGCAGTAGTTGACGAACAACTTGGCGCCGTTCTGCAGGCTCACCTTGTCCTGCAGGTTGACCGGTGCGTCCACAATGTACTTATTGTTGCCGCCGCCGGCGGCGAACGCCATTACCGGCAGGCAGCTGAAAAGCATTACCGCGACTAGCTTTCTCATCAGTGACCCCCCGTTACGCGTTCAGGAACCGGCTTCGCTTTCTCGAATCGGTGCGCCAGAGGCAGCCCGAAGAAGAAGAAGGCGAAGTAATAGACCGTGCCGATCTGCGCCAGGGTCTTGGCCAGGCCCGAAGCGGGCTGGGTGCCGAGATAACCGAGCATCACGAAGTCGGCGGCGAACACGAGCAGCAGGAGCTTGCTGAGCCAGCCTTTGTAGCGAATCGACTTCACCGGGTGACGGTCCAGCCAGGGCAGCAGGAACAGCACCACGATACCACCGCCCATGGCGATCAGGCCCCAGGCCTTGGATGACATGCCGAACCAGTCGATGGTGGTGGCCCGCAGCATGGCGTAGTAGGGGCCGTAGTACCACACCGGCGCAATCTGATCCGGCGTCTTGAGCGGATTGGCCGGCACGAAGTTGGGCTTCTCGATCAGGTAGCCGCCGCCGGTGGGGAAGAAGAACACCACCACGGCGAAGATGATCAGGAACACGATCACGCCCGGCAGGTCTTTCACGGTGTAATAGGGATGGAACGGGATGCCGTCACGCGGGATGCCGTTCTCGTCCTTGTTCTGCTTGATTTCCACGCCGTCCGGGTTGTTGGAACCCACTTCGTGGAGCGCAAGAATGTGCAGGAACACCAGCGCCACCAGCACCAGCGGAATCGCCACCACGTGCAGGGCGAAGAACTTGTTCACCGTGGCGGTGGACAGCAGGTAGTCGCCGCGCACCCAGGTGGTGAGGGCGTCACCGATCTCCTTGGCGTCCTTCGCATCAATGAACGGCAGGATGTCGAACGGAATCGCGCCGGCCAGGGAGATGATCACCTGGGCGCCCCAGTAGGACATGTTGCCCCAGGGCAGCACGTAGCCGAGGAAGCCTTCCGCCATCAGGGCCACGTAGATCAGCATGCCGAAGATCCACACCAGCTCGCGGGGCGGCTTGTAGGAGCCGTACAGCAGGCCGCGGAACATATGCAGGTAGACCACGGCGAAGAAGGCGGACGCGCCCACCGCGTGCATGTAGCGGATCAGCCAGCCCCACTGCACGTCGCGCATGATGAACTCGACGGACTCGAAGCCCTGGCTGGGGGAGTAGAACATGGTCAGCCAGATGCCGGTGAGCAGCTGGTTGACCAGCACCACCATGGACAGCACGCCAAAGTAGTACCAGAAATTGAAGTTCTTCGGAGCGTAGTACTCCGACATGTGCTTCTTATAAGAGTTGACGACGGGGAGACGCGCATCCACCCAGTCGATCAGACCGTTCACCATTCTCATGCCTTGGTCTCCCCTTCTTCAGAGCCGACGATAACCACGGACTCGCTCAGGTAGGAATGGGGCGGCACCACCATGTTGGTCGGCGCCGGTACGCCCTGGTAGACGCGGCCCGCCAGGTCGAACTTGGAACCGTGACAAGGACAGAAGAAACCACCCTCCTTGAGTTCCACGGTGGGTTCTTCTTCGTACAGAGGAGAACACCCCAGATGCGTGCAGATGCCGATCAGAATCAGATATTCTTTTTTGATCGAACGCCACAGGCTGGACGCGTAGGCAGGCTGCTGGTCTTGTTCGGATTGCGGGTCCTTGAGCTGGTCGTTCAGCGTGTCGAGCGCCGCGACCGTCTCTTCGGAGCGGCGAATCACCCACACGGGCTGGCCTCGCCATTCCTGTACCACGCGCTGGCCCATCTCCAGCTTGCTGATATCCACCTGGACCGGGGCCCCCGCGTTTTCAGCTTTGGCGCTGGGCTGCCAGGATTTAACAAAAGGAACCGCCGCGCCTAATGCACCCGCGGCGCCGACTGCTGAGGTCAGGCCGATCAAAAAGGTGCGGCGGCTGGTGTTTACGCCGTCATTGCTCATTGAGAAGTTCTCCCCTTAAATCCCACGCTCGGGGGGTGATCCGAGACTCGAGGTCGGTCCTCGTGCTCCGGGCGGAGTAAGGCGGCGCAAATGTTAATGAAAAAGCCCACATCTGACAACCGGTTATTCCCCACGGGCAAACCGCTAAACCCCTGATTTGCACACAAAAAAAGCCCAGCAAAGCCGGGCTTTTTTCGGGCGTAAAACGGCTCTGGACGGCCGTCTTAGCGCTTGGAGAACTGCGGACGCTTACGCGCCTTGTGCAGACCCACCTTCTTACGTTCCACGGCGCGGGCGTCACGGGTGACGTACCCGGCGCGGCGCAGGGAACCGCGCAGCTCGCCGTCGTACTCCATCAGCGCACGGGTGATACCGTGACGGATGGCACCGGCCTGGCCGTTGTTGCCACCGCCGCTGACGGTCACGTAGACGTCGAACCGGTCCAGCGCGTCGGCCAGCTCGAGGGGCTGACGCACCACCATGCGGTTGGTGTCGCGACCGAAATAAACGTCAAGCGGACGACCATTCACGGTGATGTTACCGCTGCCCGGGCGAAGAAAAACACGTGCGGCGGCCGTTTTGCGGCGACCTGTTCCGTAGTCGGCGTTTGCAGTTGCCATCGACTGACCTCTTAAATTTCCAGCTGCTGCGGCTGCTGAGCAGTGTGCGGATGCTCGGTGCCGGCGTAGACTTTGAGTTTGCGCAACATGTCGCGACCCAGGGGGTTACGCGGCATCATGCCTTTCACGGCCTTCTCGATCACCAACTGAGGCTTGGAATTGATCAGCGTCTCGAAGTTGGCTTCCTTGATGCCGCCCGGGTATCCGGTGTGGCGGTAGTACATCTTATCGGTGGCTTTTTTGCCAGTGACCGCCACCTTTTCCGCGTTGATCACAACGATGTAATCGCCGGTATCAACGTGCGGGGTGTATTCCGGTTTATGCTTGCCACGCAGCCGGGTGGCGACTTCTGAGGCCAGCCGGCCCAGCGTTTTGCCGGAGGCGTCTACCACATACCAGTCGCGCTTTACGCTTTCCGGTTTGGCGCTGTAGGTCTTCATGGGAGTCTTCCCTAAAAATTGTGCCCTGAATTCATAACGTTACGGGTAATACCAACCCTCCGGCGAGAGCCCGCCGGGCAAGAGGGTGCGAATTGTACTGAACGCCCCCGGCAAAGACAAGCGTAAAGACGCCCTTTCGCGGGCTGGGCCCGCTCCCACAATCGGGTATAGTCACCGTTTTGCCGAAGCAAACCTATTATAGGAGGGAGAGCATGGAATACCGTCCGCTGGGCAACACCGACCTGAAGGTGAGCAGCCTCTGCCTGGGCACCATGACCTGGGGCAACCAGAACAGCGCCGAGGAAGGCTTCGCGCAGATGGATCTGGCCCTGGACCGGGGCATCAACTTCTTTGATACCGCCGAGATGTACGCGGTGCCCGCCAGCGCCGAGACCTCCGGGCGCACCGAGGAGATCATCGGCCAGTGGTTCGCCAGGACCGGCAACCGCGACAAGGTGGTGCTGGCCACCAAGGCCGCCGGCCCGGGCGACTACGTGAAACACATCCGCGGCGGCCCGCGCCTCAACCAGGACCACCTGGAGCGCGCCGTGGAAACCAGCCTCAAGCGGCTGCAGACCGACGTCATCGACGTCTACCAGCTGCACTGGCCGGAGCGCACCACCAACTACTTCGGCCGCCTGGGCTACAAACACCGTGAAGACCAGGACGCGGTGCCCATCGCCGAGACCGTGGCCGCCCTGAAAAAGCTGGTGGACAGCGGCAAGATCCGCCACTGGGGCCTGTCCAACGAGACTGCCTGGGGCACCATGGCCTTTATCCGCGAGGCGGAGAAGATCGGCCTGGCGCCGCCGGTATCGATCCAGAACCCCTACTCCCTGCTCAACCGCAGCTTCGAAGTGGGCCTGGCGGAAGTGGCGCACCGCGAGAACGTGGGCTTGCTGGCCTATTCACCGCTGGCGTTCGGCATGCTCACCGGCAAGTACCGGGGCGGCCAGTGGCCCGCCAACGCCCGCCTGACCCTGTTCAAGCACTTCGCCCGCTACACCAACGACCAGGCCACTGAAGCTACCGAAGCCTACTGCCGTCTGGCCGAGGCGCGCGGCGTCAGCCCCACGCACCTGGCGCTGCAGTTCGTCACCACGCGCCCGTTCGTGACCAGCAACATCATCGGTGCCACCAACCTCAACCAGCTGCGCGAAAACCTGGACAGCGTCGACATGGCCTGGGACAAGGATCTGGAGAAAGAGCTGGAAGCGATCCACACCCGCTTCCCCTACCCGGCGCCCTGATCGGTGGGTGAGAGCTTGTGCGAGCGGGCTTGTGGGAGCGGGCCCGGCCCGCGAAAGGGAGCGAAGCTCCCGGCAGGATCCCAGAGACCTCTCTATACATACCGGTTAGAAAGCGCTCTGGTATCCCGCCGGCAAGCAGAGCTTGCCTTTCGCGGGCAAGGCCCGCTCCCACAAGGCCCGCTCCTACAAACCTCGCTCTTGACCGGGCGGCTGGATTGGGTGAATGTGTACGCTGTGTACTTTGAGGGAGCGCCCCCACCATGCCCAGCCCGCAGCCCAGTTCCATCCGCGTCGGCCGCCGCTACCGCGCCAACCGCCTGGACGGCCCCTATGACGTCCTGGTAATCGGTTCCGGCATCGGCGGCCTGTGCGCCGCCGCCTGCCTCAGCAAGCTGGGCAAGAAGGTGGCCGTGTTCGAGCAGCACTACACCGCCGGCGGCTTCACCCACAGCTACGAACGCAACGGCTACGAGTGGGACGTGGGCGTCCACTACATCGGCGACATGGGCGCCCGCCACACCCTCAGCCGCCGGCTGTTCGACCACATCACCGACGGCAAGCTGCAGTGGGCGCCCATGGACGCCTGCTACGACCGCATTTTCCTCGGCGACCGCCACTACGACCTGGTCGCCGGCCCCGACGCCTTCCGCGCCGAGCTGAAACGGGCCTTCCCCGACCAGCACGGCGCCATCGACGCCTATATGAAGGCGCTGAACAAAGCCGCCGGCGCCATCAAACCGTTCACCGCCAGCAAGCTGCTGCCCGCGCCGCTTACCCGTGTGGCGCGGCTGGCGCTGAACCGCGGCGCCCTGGGCCGCTACAACCGCCCCACCCGCGAGGTGCTCGCCGAGCTCACCGACGACCCGGAGCTGATCGCGGTGCTCACCGGGCAGTGGGGCGACAACGGCCTGCCCCCGGCCCGCTCCAGCTTCCTGATTCACGCGCTGATCGCCCGCCACTATCTGTACGGCGGCTACTACCCGGTGGGCGGCGCCTCGGAAATCGCCCGCAACGTGATTCCGGTGATCCAGCAAAGCGGCGGCGAGGTGTTCACTTACGCCGATGTCACCAACATCCTGATCGAAAACGGCCGCGCCGTCGGCGTGCGCCTGGCCGATGGCCATGAAGAGCGGGCGGCCACGGTGATCAGCGACGCCGGCGTGTTCAACACCTTCACCGAGCTGCTGCCGGACACCGCCCCGCAGCACGCGGCCTACCGGAAACAGCTCGGGCAGGTGCGGCGGGCCATGGCCAGCGCCTGCCTGTACATCGGCCTCAACGACACCGCCGAGAACCTGGGGCTGCCGAAAACCAACTACTGGATCTATCCGGACAACGACTACGAAGGCCAGCTCGACCGCGCCCTGGCCGACCCGGACCACCACGATATCCCGCTCACCTATATCTCCTTCCCCAGCGCCAAGGACCCGGACTTCACCCGCCGCTACCCGGGCCGCGCCACCATTGAGATCGTCGCCGCCGCGCCGTTCGAGTGGTACCAGCGCTGGGCCGACGCCCCCTGGGGCAAACGCGGCGATGACTACGAAGCGAAAAAGGAGGCCTTCGCCCAGCGGTTGCTGGAAAAGCTGTTCGAGAAGCACCCCCGCCTGCGCGACCACCTGGACTACTACGAGCTGTCCACGCCGCTCTCCACGGCTCACTTCTGCCGCTACCCGGAGGGCGAAATCTACGGCCTGGACCACGATCCGGAACGCTTCGAGCAGGACTGGCTGCGCCCGAAAACCAAGGTGCCCGGGCTCTATCTCACCGGCCAGGACATTCTCACCTGCGGGGTGGGCGGCGCCCTGGTCGGCGGCCTGATGACCACCCTGGCGGTCAGCGGCCGGCGCGGCCTGCCGCTGGCCAAACGCATGTTCGTGTAAGGCGAGCGGCCCGATGCGCTTCTGGCTGATGTGCGTGTTGCTCGCCCCGCTGCTGTTCGTTCAGGCGCGGCGCGCCCGCCGGGACACCCCACGCCTGCCGGAGGCCGGCGGCGCCGACCGGGGCCGCGAAGGCAGCGGCGACGGCCCGCCGCTACGGCTGCTGGTGGTGGGCGAATCCACCGCCGCCGGCGTCGGCGTCTCCGAGCACCGCCAGGGCCTGGGCGCGCACCTGGCCCGCGCCCTGGCGGCCCGCCATCGGAACACGGTTACCTGGCAGGTGATCGGTGTGAACGGCATCCGCGCCCTGGGCCTCAACCGGCATCTGATCGACCGGCCGCCGGCGGAGGCGGACCTGACCGTTATCAGCCTGGGCGTCAACGACACCACCGGCGTCACCCGCCCGAGCCGTTACCGCCAGCACCTCACCGACCTGATCGGCACCCTGAGACGGCACCGGCCCGACCTGCCCGTGTACCTGCTCGCGGTACCCCCGATGCAGCACTTCACTGCCCTGCCCCGGCCACTGCGCGACCTGCTCGGCCAGCGGGCCGCGCAACTGGACCGCGTCCAGCAGACCCTGGCCGCGCAGCTTCACGGCGTGCACCATCTGGCCTACCCGGCGATCGCCGACCCCGCCTGCCTGGCGGAAGACGGCTACCATCCCTCTGAGAAGGGCTACGCGTACATCGCCGGGCAGGTCGCCGGACAGTTGCACCCGGCGACGGTCAGCGGCGCCGGAGCGGACGTCACGAGGTCGCCGTAACCGGCACACGCCGGCGCACTTTCACCACCGGATCGCGGGCGGGCTCTTCCCGGTCGCCGCCGGCGGACGCCTCGCCAAAAGCGCACACGACGCTCGCCGACTCCGCGTCGAGGACACCCTGCGGCACACCGTCCTGATTCTCCGGGTGCGCGCACCAGATTCCCGGCCCGTAAGGCGTGCGTCTCGCCCTGGCGTTGCCGTACCGGCAACCGCTGCAACACTTCAATTTCATCCCTGGGCTCCCTTCCTTGCGTTTCGTTATCCATGGTTATCCGTCCCCTTTTTACGGCGATCATCGCCGCTTCGGGGCGGACTCAAAGCGTCGCAGAGCGTGGTGGGCGACGTAAAGCGGATGTGCGGATTCGGCAAGGAACGGGTTATCGATAATACTGTTGATATGGACAGTGTTCTGGTGTTGGATGGGGGTGCGAGTTATTGATAAGCGCTGCCTCCGGGTGTTGGCGCACCCGAAAGCAGCTAACCACAACAGACTAGTGAGGAGTCTATTATGGCTGAGCGCAATGTTATGCCAGAGTATCGCGTCACCGAAAGTCCCGCCGGGAAGCCGGCACGCGCCTTTCCCTATTGGCGCACGCTGAAAGTCCACCGTAGCCGCGACAGCGTGCCCCTCAAACCCTATCAAGGCTTCCAGCCGGCACCCCCGGCCGTGCCCCGCGTGCTCTTGAGAGGGCAATGGCTGAGCGAAGCGGGCTTCGGCGCGGACACGTTGCTGGACGTGGAAGTGAGTGAAGGGCGGATCGTGCTTACCGCTGTGGTGAATTGAGAGCGCATCAGGTGCGGGCTCTTAGACTGGTTCGGTCGGTCGCTTGAAAGCCACCACGCTATTTCGGAGCACCTCAAGAGGAGAGCGCGGATCACTGCGGCACCTGCGAACCTCGAAAACGGGCCTGCCGTGGTCAGTCACAACTACGATTGAGCCGGATGTCTCAATCTTCCGGAACAACGTCAGGGCTCGTGCCTTGAATTGCGACTTCGTCACCTGCTCTGTGTCCATCTACACACTCTGATCATCAAACATGATCATTAAACATACAGCGGTGGAGTGACCACACCAAATAACAATAAAAAAAGGCGAACCCTAGGGTTCGCCTTTTCGGGGTGGCGGCAACGGGAACGCTGCCGACCTCTTCTCAGCAGCGGCGCTTAGAACTGGTAGTTCAGCTGCGCGCCGATAACGTTGGCGTCCAGCTCGTAGGTACCGTCGAGGACGGCGCCACGGCTGTCTTTATAGATGTCGGCGTCGTCCACGAAGATGTGGGCGTAGGCGACATCGATGCTGAGGTTCTCAGCGGGCTTGAAGCCGGCGCCGATGGTGGCCCAGACGCGGTCGGAGTCCGGCGAGATGGCGGAGCGGTTGTCGCTGCTCTGGGTGGACTCTTCCTTGGCCAGGCCGAAGCGCAGCACGGTGTCGTTCTGCAGGGTGTGACGCACGCCCGCGGAATAGCGGGTGGTGTCTTCCCAGTTGAACTCTTCGATGGCCGGGTTGGGCAGGCTGGCGGCCCCGCCCAGCGCGGTCTGGGTGCCGTCGTGCTCAATCACGAGGCGGTCCAGGCTGCTCCAGTCGGTGCGTTCCACGCCCAGCAGCAGCTGGGTCCGGTCGGTCAGGTCACCGGCGTAGGAGAGCTGCAGCACGGCGGGCAGGTCCAGGCTGGTTTTACCGGAGTACTGACCGGCCAGCGCGGCGGTGGCACCCGGGATTGCGGCGGGGGGCACGCCGGCCCCGGCCAGGCTGGCGGCTACACCGGCCGGCTTGAAGGTGATGTCGCCGTCGATGTCGTAGCTGATCTCGGAGCGGTAGGCTACGCCGAAGTGGTTGTAGTCGTCCGGGCTGTAGGTCAGGCCCACGTTCCAGCCGAAGGCGTCGTCGTCGCCTTCCAGGCGGGTGGCGGAGTTTTCGATATCCGCGTCGATCTGCTGGTAGTTGACGCCGGCGCCGAGGCGCAGATTGTCGGTGATCTGGATGCCCACCGCCGGGTTGATGTTGATGGTCTGAACATCCGACGTCTGAGCGTACGGGTCGCCGGTGGTCGGGAAGAACGCGGAGCTGGGTCCGCCGTTGGCGTTACCCCAGTTGTCTTCGTATTCGATCTTGGTGCCGTAGGGGGCGTTAATGCCCAGGCCGAAGGTCACGCGGTCGTTGAACGGCATGGCCATGAACACGCTGCCGACGAACGGCTCCACGTCTTCGAAATCACCGGGGCCGGAGGCGCCGTTGGCTTTGAAGGTGGTGTCGATCCATACCTGGTGGGCGGCGATGGACACCTCGGCGGTGTTCAGGCCGGCCAGGGTGGCGGGGTTGTACCATTGGTTGGTGGCGTCCTCGCTGAGTACCGCGGAGCCGGCATAGGCGGTGCCCATGGCGGATACGGACTGATACGACACGCCAAAACCGGAAGCGGCGGCGGTACCGGATGCCAGTGACAGCACGGAACCGGCGATCAATGCGCCTCTTATTTTCATAATGTTCTCCATCAAATCGAGCCTAAAACGGTGCCCTGCCCGTCTTTCCGCTGGCCTGGGACACCATAAAATTACCGGGTTTTACACCGGTGGCGTAAGAATAAACTCGCACCCCGGCAGGGAGAAGCCGGGGAATGTAAAACTGGCGGTTTTTGATGAAATAAAGGCGACCGGTCGGTCGCCTTTTCAGAGCGTAACGGCGGCCACGGCCCACGCGGGACCGTGACGGCCGGGCATCAACCGGCCAGCAGGGCGCGGGCGATGATGGTCTTCATGATCTCGTTGGTGCCGCCGTAAATACGCTGTACACGGGCGTCGGCGTACATGCGGGCGATCGGGTATTCCCACATGTAGCCGTAACCACCGTGCAGCTGCAGACACTCGTCAATGATCTCGCACTGCAGGTCGGTGACCCAGTACTTGGCGCCGGCGGCGGTGGGGATGTCCAGCTCCTTTTTGAGGTGCATCTCCAGGCAGCGGTCCACGTAGGCGCGGGCCACGTCAAGCTTGGTGCGCAGCTCGGCGAGCTTGAACTGGGTGTTCTGGAAATCGGCGACGCGCTGGCCGAACGCCTTGCGCTCCTTCACGTAGTCCAGGGTGTGCTGGAACGCGCTTTCCGCCATGGCCAGGCCGTTGATGGCGATGCCGAGACGTTCCTGGGGCAGTTCCTGCATCAGGTAGATGAAGCCCATGCCTTCGTCGCCGATCAGGTTTTCCGCCGGCACTTTCACGTCCTGGAAGAACAGCTCGGAGGTGTCCTGGGCTTTCATGCCCACTTTCTTCAGATTCTTGCCTTTCTGGAAGCCTTCCATGCCCTCTTCGACGATCAGCAGGCTGGTGCCCTTGGCGCCTTTGCTGGGGTCGGTCTTGGCCACCACGATGACGATGTCGGCGTTCTGGCCGTTGGTGATGAAGGTCTTGGAGCCGTTGAGAATGTAGTGATCCCCGTCCTTCACCGCGTTGGTCTTGACGCCCTGCAGGTCGGAGCCGGCGCCCGGTTCGCTCATGGCGATGGCGCCGATCAGCTCGCCGCTGACCATCTTCGGCAGCAGGCGTTGCTTCATTTCCTCGGAACCGTAGTGCTCGATATAAGGCGCCACGATTTCGGTGTGCAGGCCCCAGCCGATGCCGGTCAGGCCGGCCCGGGAGATTTCCTCGCTGACCACCACGCTGTAGAGGAAGTCGGCGCCGATGCCGCCGTACTCTTCGCTCACCATGGGGCACAGAAAGCCCTGCTCGCCGGCCTTGCGCCAGAGTTCCTTGGGAACCTGGCCGGTCTGCTCCCATTCTTCGTGGTGGGGAACGGCTTCGTTTTCCAGGAACTTGCGGACGGTGTCGCGGAACGTCTCGTGGTCGGAACTGAACAGGGTACGGGGGATCATTGTGCTCTCCGGTTGACTCGAACTGGAGACAGAGTGTCTAGCCCCCGGGAACCGGGGGCAATGACCAAAACGCTCAGGCCAGGTGCTCTCGCGCTAGGTACTCCTGCGATTGCATCTCCAGCAGGCGCGAACGGGTGCGTTCAAATTCAAACTCCAGCCGGCCGCCGGCGTAGAGGTCCTCGATGGGTGTTTCCGCGGCCACCACCAGCTTCACGCCCCGGTCATAGAACTCGTCGACCAGATTGATAAAGCGGCGCGCGCGGTCGTCGCTGCCGGCGCCCATGCGCTCCACGCCGGAGATCAGCACGGTGTGGAATTCACGGGCGATCTCGATGTAGTCGTTCTGGCTGCGCGGGCCGTCACAGAGCGCGCGGAAATCAAACCAGACCACGTCGTCGGTGGATTTCACCGTGGCGATCTTGCGCCCTTCCACCAGAATGTTGCCCTGATCGCGGTGGCGGCCGTGTTCCGGCGCGAGCGCGGCGAAACGCTCGGCCATGAAACGGTCCGCTTCAGCGCCCAACGGGCAATGGAACAGCTCCGCCTGCTCCAGAAGGCGCAGGCGGTGGTCGTGGCCGCCGTCCACGTTCATCACCCGGGTATGGAGCTTCAGGGCTTCGATGGCGGGCAGGAAACGGGCCCGCTGCAGGCCGTCCTTGTAGAGGCCATCGGGCTCGATGTTGGAGGTGGTCACCAGGGTCACGCCCTGATCAAACAGAGTCTGCATCAGGGTACCGAGGATCATGGCGTCGGTAATGTCGGTGACGAAGAACTCGTCGAAACACAGCACCCGGTAACGGTCCGCGAATTCCTTGGCGATGCTGGTCAGCGGGTTTTTCTCGCCCTGGCGGTCGCGCAGTTGGCGGTGCACTTTCTGCATGAAGCGGTGGAAGTGCATACGACGCTTTTCCTCGAACGGCAGGCACTCGAAGAACACGTCCATCAGGTAGGTTTTGCCGCGCCCCACGCCGCCCCACATGTACAGGCCCTTATAGGGCTGGCGCTTGCTTTTGCGCAGGCGCGCCAGCAGCCCCTTGGCGGGCTGATCCTCAAGCAGGCGATGGTATAGATGGTCGAGCGCGCGCACCGCCTCTTCCTGGGCCGGGTCGCGCACGAATTCGGGGCGGGCCAGATCGGCCTGATACTTCTCGAGAGGCGTCATGATGTCCCGGGATGGTGAACGGCGGGTCAATGTAGCGTTCCCGGGCACGGGTGACAAGACGGACCCGGGCGGCGCCGGCTCAGGGCAGCCGCGAGGTGGCCACCTCGTGGAGGTTGACCAGCTGGCCGTGGAAAAAATGGCCGCTGTCCGGGAAACGAATCAGGTCCGGGCTCAGGGCGGTGTTCTCCGCCCAGCGAAACACTTTGTCCGCCGGCACCACTTCGTCGTCCTCGCCCTGCACCACGGTCACCGGGCAGCCCACGTTCTCGATCGCCTCGAAGCCGTAGTGATGCACCGGCGGGGCCACCAGGAACAGGGCCGCCGGCGCCTCGCCGTTGGCGGCCAGCACCTCGGCGCCGCGGGCCGCCACGAAGCTGCCGAACGAGAAGCCCGCCAGCCACAGGCGGGCACCGGGGTACTTCTTGGTCAGCCAGCGGTGCACGGCGATCAGATCTTCCACTTCGCCGATGCCGTCGCTGTAGGCGCCCTGGCTTTCACCCACGCCGCGAAAGTTGAAGCGCAGGGCGGCGGCGCCGGCGTCCCGGGCGGCGCGGATCAAAGTGGTCACCACCTTGTTATCCATGGTGCCGCCGAATTGGGGGTGAGGGTGGCAGACAATGGCGATCATGGCGGGGTTGTCCGTTTCCCCTTCGAGCACCGCTTCCAGGGTGCCTTCCGGGCCCTCCAGGGCCAGCCGGTCACGACTCATGGTTTCCTCCCGATACAATTTCCGGGCCGCTTTTCTTGGCGCGGCAACTAGGACTGTGCTGCAATGTGCTGGCTAAGGAGTATGACATGGATATGCTGACAACCCACCTGCTCTCTTTCCTCGTCGGCCTGGCGGCCGGCGCCGGTGTTTTATACTGGCTGCTGCCCGCGCGGCGCCAGGGCAGCCAACTGATTCGCGAGCGCGACGAAGCCCGTAATGCGCTTAATCACTACCGCGACCAGGTGGACCGCCATTTTCTGGAAACCGCCGATCTGGTCAACGACCTGACCCAGTCGTACCGGGCGGTGCATCAGCATCTGTCCCAGGGCGCACACGGCCTGTGCAGCGAGGCGGGCCGCCGCAAGGCGGCGGCCAAGAACCTGGACGCGGCGTTCGAGCCGGATACCCCGGCCTCGCAACCGCTGGATTACGCGCCCAAGGCCCAGGGTACGCTCTCCGAGGACTTCGGCCTGGGTAAGAAGAAAGCCGACGGGCCTTACAGCCCGGTGGGCGGCGAGGACGAAGAGCCGGCCGTGGTGGTGGCACCGCCGCGGGATTACGCGGATGTGGGCAGTGACGACGATGAGAGTGACAAGACGCGCTAACCGTAGGTCGGGTTAGCCGAAGGCGTAACCCGACAGACCGTGTCGGGCAGCAGACCGCGTCGGGCAGACCGCGTCGGATTACGCCTTCGGCTAATCCGACCTACTCGGTTTCGCGGGCGGGGCCCGCTCGCACAAGCAGGCCAAAAAAAACCCGGCTTTGAGCCGGGTTTTTTATTGGCCTGAAGCGCGCGGGGCTCAGCGGGCCGAGTGGCCTTTCAGCTCCACCTTCACTTTTTCGTGTTCCTGCAGGCCCTGGTAGTAACGGCGCAGTACTTCCAGTACTTCCGGACGGCTGAAGTTGTCCGGCACGTCGCCGCCTTCGCTGAGCAGTTTGCGCAGCTTGGTGCCGCTCACCAGTACGCGATCCTCGGCGGTGTGCGGGCAGGTGCGCATGCTGGCCATGGTGCCGCACTTGTCGCACCAGAAGGTCCAGTCGATCTTCAGCGGCTGGGTGATCAGCGCGTCGTTGGGGATCTCGTCGAAAATGTGGTGGGCGTCGAAGGGGCCGTAGTAGTCGCCCACGCCGGCGTGGTCACGGCCGACGATCAGGTGCGAGCAGCCGTAGTTCTGGCGGAACAGGGCATGCAGCAGCGCTTCGCGGGGGCCGGCGTAACGCATGTCCAGCGGGTAGCCGGATTGCACCACGGTGTTCTCGACAAAGTAATGCTCCACCAGGGTGCTGATCGCCTCCTGACGCACTTCCGCCGGGATATCGCCGGGCTTCAGGTTGCCCAGCAGGGAGTGCACCATCACACCGTCGCAGATCTCGATGGCGATTTTGGCCAGATGCTCGTGGGAGCGGTGCATCGGGTTGCGGGTCTGGAAGGCGGCCACGGTTTTCCAGCCGCGCTCTTCGAACATGGCGCGGGTTTCCGTGGGCGTCATGTAGATGCCGGCGTACTTCTCGGGGAAATCGCCCTGGCTGAACACCTTCACCGGGCCGGCCAGGTTGACGTCGCCCTGGGCGAGGACCATTTTCACGCCCGGGTGCTCTTCGTCGGTGGTCTTGAACACCTGCTGGCACTCGTGGGCCTTGTCGATGGTGTACTTCTCGTTGACCACCATGGAGCCCATGATGTCACCGTTGTCATCCACCAGCGCCACTTCGGCGCCGTCGGCCAGGCCGTCGGCGGTGGCCTGGTCGGTGGACAGGGTGATCGGGATCGGCCAGAACACGCCGTTGGCCAGTGCCATGTTGTCGCACACGCCCTGCCAGTCGGCCTGGCCCATGAACCCGTCCAGCGGGGTGAAACCGCCGATGCCGAGCATGATCAGGTCGCCGCGCTCACGGGAACTGAGGGTGATTTTCGGCAACGCCTCGGCGGCGGCCAGCGCGCTTTCCCGTTCCGCGCCTTCCAGCAACAGAATGTTCAGCGTCTCGCTGCCGTGGGGTTTCACCAATTGCGACATGTTCACTCCCTAGATGGTCGGTTGTGTCTGTGATGGCGGCGGATTATACCGGCCCGTGTCCGGCGCCCTCCACCGCTGCTAAGAACTTTCGGTTTGGTGCTTATAGCCGCAAGCTCTGCGCGTTACGCCCAGGGGACCCGCAACTTAACCGGATGCTGTTCGAGTTCGATCTCGGCGGGCAACCAGCCGACCGGGTCGCCGTCCGCCTGCACCGGCTCCAGGCCAGGGGCGGTGACGGTGACCTTTTGCGCGCTTAACGAGGCGACGCCGTCGACGCGCTCCATGCGCCCCAGCACCAGCGCCGCCAGGCAGCGCAACAGGAACGCCAGGCCCGGGCGCTGGAACATCAACACCTGCAGGCTGCGCTTGGACAGCCCTGCCTCCCGGCTGAGCACAAAGCTGCCGCCGTAGTAGCGGCCGTTGGTGATCACCGCGGAAAAGCAGTCCAGCGGCCGGCCGTCCACGGTGATCCGGTACTGCACCTGACCGTAGCGGAACAACTGGCGGATCATGCTGATCACGTAGGCCAGCTTGCCGACCCGGCGTTTGAGAATCAGGTCCACCTGGTCGACCACCCAGGCGTCGTAACCGATGCCGGCCATCACCATGAAGCGGCGGCCGTTAAGCCGCGCCGGGGTGACGTTCAGGGTGCGGCCGTCGAGCACCACCCTGGCGGCGGCTTCCGGACGACGCGGAATCGACAACTCCCGGGACAGCACATTGGCGGTGCCGATCGGAAACAGCGCCAGCGCCACGCCCGGGTTCAGACCGTTAATCACGTCATTGGTGGTACCGTCACCGCCGGCCGCCACCACCACGTCGCCCTGGTCCGCCAGGCCGCGCAGATAGCGGGTGGCGTCGCCCGGCGCGCGGGTGTGATAAAGCCGCACCTTGCCGCCGCCCTCTTCCAGCGCGCGCACGAAATGGCGCAGCCGCCGCGCCCTGCCGCCCCCGGCGGTAGGGTTGTAAATCACCGTGATGTTCATGCGTTCCCGTACTGCCGAAGAGATGCCGCCCTACACCGGGTTATCAATATCGATGAAGGTATGTTCCAGCCCGTACTCATTGGCGAGCCACTCCCCCACCGCCTGCACCCCGTAGCGCTCGGTGGCGTGGTGGCCACAGGCGAAATAATGAATGCCGGTTTCACGGGCGAAATGGGTGGTGGGCTCGGAGATCTCGCCGCTCAGATAGGCGTCCACGCCAAGCGCCTGAGCCTGCTCGATAAAGCCCTGGGCGGCGCCGGTGCACCAGGCCAGGGTTTCGATTTCGTCCTCGCCGTCACCGATGTGCAGCGCCTCGCGCCCCAGCACCGACTCCACATGCACGGCGAAATCCCGGGCGCTCATGGGGTCGTCCAGGCGCCCCACGTTACCAATGGAGAGCGGGTTGCCCGCTTCCATGCCACCTTCAACGCGCAGTCCCAGCCGACGCGCCAGTTGCGCATTGTTGCCCAATTGGGGATGCGCATCCAGCGGCAGATGGTAGGCGAACAAGCTGATGTCGTGGCGCAGCAGGCTCTGCAGCCGCTGCTTTTTCATGCCACGCACACGCTGGTCTTCGTTCTTCCAGAAGTAGCCGTGATGCACGAAGATGGCGTCGGCTTCTTCGACGATGGCCGCGTCGATCAACGCCTGACAGGCGGTGACGCCGGTCACCAGCCGCCGCACCTGCTCGCGGCCTTCCACTTGTAGCCCGTTGGGGCTGTAGTCACGGAACCGATGAGGCTGCAGCTCGTCGTCAAGGACACGCAGCAAATGATCGCGTTTCAGCATGGAGGTCTCCCTGCTACTATTGCGCGCAGTCTACATGATTCGCGGGGGCGGAGGCTTGGATAAGTGTTAACAGGCCCGTTATTAAAACTGTTTCGGTTTCTGGCGTTGCCGGTGGTCGCCGGCCTGGCCGTGGGCCTGTCGGTGCTGTGGTGGTACGAGCACGGGCCCGGCGTCCGCGGCGCCGGCGCGCCGGCCACCGCCTCGGCACCCCGCGCGGACAGCTACTCGGACGCGGTGGCCCGGGCGGCGCCGGCGGTGGTCAACGTCTATACCACCCAGATCGTCACCCGTGGCGGCGAGCAGCTCAGCGACGACCCGCTGTTCAACCGCTTCATGGAACGCCCGCGCCGCGAGCGGGCTCTGGCCAGCCTGGGCTCCGGGGTGCTGGTGTCGTCCGAGGGCTATGTGCTGACCAGCTACCATGTGATCCGCGACGCGGATGAGATCCTGGTGGCCCTGCGCGACGGCCGTGACGCCCCGGCCCGCGTCGTGGGCACCGATCCGGAAACCGACCTGGCGTTACTGCAGATCGCCCTGGAAGACCTGCCGCAAATCGAACTGAACGGCCCCCAGCCGGTGAACGTCGGCGACGTGGTATTGGCCATCGGCAACCCGCTCGGCGTGGGGCAGACCGTGTCCATGGGCATCGTCAGCGCCACCGGGCGCACCCACCTGGGCATCGCCACCTTCGAGAATTTCATCCAGACCGACGCGGCCATCAACCGGGGCAACTCCGGCGGCGCGCTGATCAACACCCGTGGCCATCTGATCGGCATCAACACCGCCATTCTGTCCTCGGACGGCAACTGGCAGGGCATCGGCTTCGCCACGCCGGCGTCGATCGCCAGCGAGGTGATGTCGGATCTGATCGAACATGGCCGGGTGATCCGCGGCTACCTGGGCGTTACCGTCCAGGACATCAACCCCACCCTGGCGGAAACCTTCGGCATGGAGGATGTGGTCGGCGGCGTGGTCACCGAAGTGGTGTCCGGCAGCCCGGCCCAGGAAGCCGGCCTGCAGGCCGGCGACGTGCTGATCGGCATCGACGGCAATATCATGAAGGACGGCTACGAGGCCATGAACCGCATCGCCGGCACCGAGCCGGGCACCCAGCTGACCCTGAACGTGCGGCGCAACACCCAGGAGCTGGCGCTCGAAGTGACCATCGGCACGCGCCCCCCCGCCGAAGGCAGTTAAGAGTGAATAGTTAACAGTTAACAGCGAAACCACCTCTCAGATAGGCCTGAGCGCCCGACGGGTTTCGCTATTAACTATTCACTGTTAACTATTAACTGCTAAGGATTTCTTCCAGCGCGTCAGTAAGCTCGCGGTTCTGATCCGGCAGCCCCACCGTTATCCGCAAATGGTCCTGGATGCGTTCGGGCTTGCCGAAGTGGCGGACGATGATGCCGCGCTCACGCAGCGCCGCCGCCAGGTCGGCGCCGGGGCGGATGGCGTGGCGGCAGAACAGGAAGTTGGCCGCCGAGGGCAGTACCTGGAAGCCCAGAGCTTCCAGAGCACGGCGCAGGGTTTCGCGCTCTTCGATGACCAGTTCCCGCCCGCGCTGGAAAAAGTCCTCGTCCTCGAAGGCGGCCTTGCCGGCGGCGATCGCCAGCCGGTCCAGCGGGTAGGAATTGAAGCTGTTCTTGATCCGCTCCAGCCCTTCGATCAATTCCGGATGCCCCACCGCGAAGCCGATGCGCAGGCCTGCCAGCGACCGGGACTTGGACAGGGTCTGGGTAACCAGCAGGTTGGGGTGCCGGTCCACCAACGCGATGGCACTGTCACCGCCGAAGTCCACGTAGGCCTCGTCGATCACCACCACCGACTCCGGGTTGGCGGCGAGCACCGTCTCGATGGCGTCCAGCGGCAGCAGCCGGCCGGTGGGCGCGTTGGGGTTGGGGAAGATGATGCCGCCGTTGGGGGCGCTGTAGTCCGCCGGATCGATGGCCAGCTCGTCGTCGAGCGGCACCGGACGATAGTCGATATCGTAAAGCCCGCAGTACACCTTATAGAAGCTGTAGGTGATGTCCGGGAACAGCAGCGGCCGGTCCTGCTTGAACAGACCAAAAAAGATATGCGCGAGCACTTCGTCGGAGCCGTTGCCGACGAACACCTGGGCGCGGGTAACACCGTGGTAGGCGGCGATGGCGTCCTTGAGTTCGCTGGCGTCCGGATCCGGGTACAAGCGCAGGCGGTCGTCGGCGGCCTCACGGATCGCCTCGATCACCTTCGGCGACGGGCCCAGCGGGTGTTCGTTGGTGTTGAGCTTCACCAGCCGCGCCATTTTCGGTTGCTCACCGGGCACATAGGGCTCCAGGTCGCGGACGAAGGGACTCCAGAATTGGCTCATAGCGGCTTCTTGATCCTCATTTCGGCACTGCGGGCATGAGCCGTGAGACTTTCCGCGCGGGCCAGCACCGAGGCGGTTTTACCCAGCTCGCTGGCGCCTTCCGGCGAGCAACCGATCAGCGAGCTGCGCTTCTGGAAGTCGTACACGCCCAGCGGCGACGAAAACCGCGAGGTGGCGCTGGTGGGCAGTACGTGGTTGGGTCCGGCGCAGTAATCACCGAGCGCTTCCGGGGTATGGCGGCCCAGGAAGATGGCGCCGGCGTGACGCACTTTCCGGGCCCAGGTTTCGGCGTCGTCCAGCGACAGCTCCAGGTGCTCCGGGCAGACGCGGTTGACCACTTCCATGGCCTGGTCCAGGTCGCCCACCTGGATCAGGGCACCCCGGTTGGCCATCGAGGTGCGGATCACGGTCTCCCGTTCCAGGGTCGGCGCCAGGCGTTCCATGGCGTCCGCCACCTTATCGAGAAACGCCGCGTCCGGGCTGACCAGGATGGATTGCGCCTCTTCGTCGTGTTCGGCCTGGGAAAACAAATCCATGGCGATCCAGTCCGGGTCGGTCTTGCCGTCGCAGACCACCAGAATTTCCGACGGTCCGGCGATCATGTCGATGCCCACCTTGCCGAACACCTGGCGCTTGGCCTCGGCCACGTAGATGTTGCCGGGACCGACGATCTTGTCCACCGCCGGCACCGTTTCGGTGCCGAACGCCAGCGCCCCCACCGCCTGGGCGCCACCCAGGGTGAAGAAGCGTTCCACGCCGGCCACCGCCGCCGCCGCCAGCACCATGTCGTTGAGCTCGCCGTCCGGCGCCGGGCTGACCATGACGATTTCACCCACGCCGGCGACCCGGGCGGGCAGCGCGTTCATCAGCACCGAGCTGGGATAGGCGGCCTTGCCGCCGGGCACGTAGATGCCGGCGCGGTCCAGCGGGGTCACCTGCTGGCCCAGCAGAGTGCCGTGGGCGTCGCGGTAATCCCACGAATCCTGCTTCTGGCGGGCGTGGTAGTCGCTGACCCGTTCGGCGGCCGCCTCCAGGGCCTGGCGCTGCTCGGCGGGCAGACGCTCAAGAGCCGCTTCCAGCTGTGCCCGCTCGACGGTCAGATCCGCCATGGAGGCGGCGTCGCGACGGTCGAAACGATTGGTGTATTCCACCACCGCGGCGTCGCCACGGCGGGCCACGTCGCGCAGAATACCGCGCACCCGCTCGCCCACTTCCTCGTCGCGCTCTTCGCTCCAGGCGGTGAGCGCCATCAGGCGGGGCAGGAAATCCGCGTCGTTGGCGTTTAAACGGTTGGTCTTCATGCTGTTTCCCGGCGTTGCTCCACGGCCTGCTCGAGTTTATCAAGAATCGCCTGGATCGCGGCGTGACGGGTCTTCATGCTGGCCCGGTTGACCACCACCCGGGAGGAAATGTCATCGGCGATGGTCTCGGTGGGCTCCAGGCCGTTGGCGCGCAAGGTGTTGCCGGTGTCGACGATGTCCACGATGCGGTCCGCCAGCCCCACCAGCGGCGCCAGTTCCATGGCGCCGTAGAGCTTGATGATCTCGGCCTGTTTGCCCTGCTGGGCGAAGTACTGGCGCGCCACATTGACGAACTTGGTGGCCACCCGCAGGCGGCCGCTCACCGGCGGCGCGTCCTTGAGCGCCGCCACCATCAGCTTGCAGCGGGCGATTTCCAGATCCAGCGGTTCGAAGATGCCTTCGGCGCCGTTTTCCATCAGCACGTCCTTGCCGGCCACGCCCAGATCGGCGCCGCCGTGCTGCACATAGGGCGGCACGTCCGTGGCGCGGATAATGATGATCTGCACATCATCGCGGGTGGTGTCGAAGATCAGCTTGCGGGACGCGGACGGGTCCTCCAGCAGTTCGATACCCGCGTGCTTGAGCAGCGGCAGCGTCTCGTCAAGAATGCGGCCCTTGGAGAGGGCGATGATCAGCGGTTTTTCGGACATGTCGGTTTCCATCGGCGCCACGCTTCAGCCGGGTACGCGGCGAATCACGGCGCCCAGCGATTGCAGTTTTTCCTCGATGCACTCGTACCCCCGGTCGATATGGTAGATACGCTGCACGGTGGTGTCGCCCTCGGCGACCAGGGCGGCGATCACCAGCGACGCCGAGGCGCGCAGGTCGGTGGCCATCACCGGCGCGCCGGTAAGGCTGGCCACGCCGCGACAGATGGCGGTGTTGCCCTGCACTTCGATATCGGCGCCCATGCGGTTCATTTCCTGCACGTGCATGAAGCGGTTCTCGAACACCGTTTCGACGATGGTGCCGGTGCCCTCCGCCACGGTATTGAGCGCGGTGAACTGGGCCTGCATGTCGGTGGGCATGGCCGGATACGGCGCGGTGCGCAGATTGACCGCTTTCGGCCGGCGGCCTTCCATGTCCAGGCTGATCCAGTCGTCGCCGGTTTCGATTTTGGCGCCGGCCTGCTTGAGCTTCTGAAGCACCGCGTCGAGCAGGCCCGGGTCGGTGTCCTTGCACTTGATGCGGCCGCCGGTGATGGCGGCGGCGATCAGGTAGGTCCCGGTTTCAATACGGTCGGCGATCACGTCGTGGTGGCAGCCACCTAGTTTCGCCACGCCTTCCACCGTGATGGTGTCGGTGCCGGCGCCGCTCACCTTGCCGCCCATGCGGTTGATGAAGTTGGCCAGATCCACCACTTCCGGCTCGCGCGCGGCGTTTTCCAGCACCGTGGTGCCGTCCGCCAGCGCCGCCGCCATCAGCAGGTTCTCGGTGCCGGTCACGGTGACCGTGTCCATGACGATACGCGCGCCTTTGAGGCGGCCGTTGGATTTGGCGTGCACGTAGCCGTTGGCCACCGTGATCTCCGCGCCCATGGCCTCCAGGCCGCGCAGGTGGATGTCCACCGGCCGCGAACCGATGGCGCAACCGCCGGGCAGCGACACCGAGGCCTCGCCGAAGTGGGCGACCATCGGCCCCAGCACCAGAATCGAGGCGCGCATGGTCTTGACCAGCTCGTAGGGCGCGGTGAGCTCCTGGATGGTGTTGGGGTTCACCTCCACGTTGAGCTTATCGTCGATCACCACGTGCACGCCCATGCGGCCGAGCAGCTCGATCAGGGTGGTCACGTCCTGAAGGTGGGGCAGATTGCCCACGGTGACCGGTTCGCCGGCCAGCAACGTCGCCGCCAGAATCGGCAGCGATGAGTTCTTGGAACCGGATATGCGGATTTCGCCGTCGAGACGCCGGCCGCCGGTGATGATCAATTTGTCCATGGAGCTTCCTACGCGGAAAAGACGGAACGGTCAGGCAAGACCCATTTTCTGGGCTTTTTCCCATTCGGCACGGGTAAAGGTCTTGATCGAGACGGCATGAATGGAATTATCGGCGATCTGCGGGTTGATGCAGCTGTACACGAGCTGCTGCTTCTTCACCGGCATCAGGCCTTCGAAGGCGTCGGATATCACGCGGATCAGAAAGCGGTCGCCTTCCCCTTCCACGGCCACATCGGCATCCTCGAAACCGGCTTCCACCAGCGCCTTCACGTCTTCCGATTTCATGATCACTCCTCGTTTCAATGAACGGGTAATGATACGCGAGGGCGCGGTGGCTTGTCATTGCGGGGGGCGGCCATCCGCCGGCCGGCGTTCCGGGGGGCGGCCATCCGCCGGCCGGCGTTCCCGGGGCCGGCCATCCGGGGGCCGACCATCCGTGGCGCGGCCAACCGCCAGGCTCAGGAGCCGCTGCCGGTCTCCACGTCCACTTTCTCTTCCAGGTCAGCGCTTTCCGCGGACCAGCTGTCGATCACCTTGTCCAGGTCACCGAGCTGCTGCATGGACTGGGCGAACTGAGCCCGGTAGACGTCGCGCAGGTCCAGACCATTGACGTAGACATTGACCACTTTCCACTGGTCGTCGGACTGGAACAGGGTGAAGAACACCGGAATCACCTTGCCGTCGTTGGTGGTGCCTTCCAGCCGCACCCGGGCGTAGTTGCCCTTGCGGTCCTCCTCGCGCATCGGCAGCACGCGGATTTCCTGACCCTGGTAGAGAGTGACCCCGGAGGCGTAGGTGTTGATCAGGCTGTTCTTGAAGACTTCCAGAAATTCGTACTTCTGGTCCCGGCTGGCCTGGTCGAAGTGCTGCCCCATCACCATGCGGGTGATGCGCTTGAAGTCCACCAGCGGCACCAGCTCCTCACGGACCAGCTCACGGGCGTAGCTCTCGTCCTTTTCCAGCCGCTCGCGCTCGGCGTCGATACGGCTGGTCATCCGCTCCACGGTCTCCTGGACCAGCTCGCGCGGGTCCTGGGCGGCCTGGGCGAAACCCGCCAGACCCAGCATCACCAGCGCCATCACAGTCGCCAAGCGTTGTTTAACGGTCATACGTCACTCCCTGTCGTGTCTAAGATGCTCGTTTTTACGGCCTTCACCCCGAACTGTCCAGCCAGCGCCTCTACGAAGCACTTTTTGTGCGGGCGGGCCCCGCTCCCACAATCAATTGGAACATCCGAACGCTTAAGGGTTCCAAGGGCAGTCAGCGGCGCCCGGGCCAGTGTATAATCGCCGCCAGCGAGGAGACACGAATCATTATGAGTCATAACCACATCGCCACCGCCCGCCGTGTTCTGGACGTTGAAGCGCGCGCCGTGGCCGCGCTCGGCGAGCGCGTCAGCGATACCTTCGGGCAAGCCTGCGAGCTGCTGCTGGCCTGCAAGGGCCGGGTGATCGTAACCGGCATGGGCAAAAGCGGCCATATCGGCAGCAAACTGGCGGCGACCCTGGCGAGCACCGGCACCCCGTCGTTCTTCGTTCACCCCGGCGAGGCGTCCCACGGGGACCTGGGCATGATCACCACCGAGGACGCGGTGCTGGCCCTGTCCAATTCCGGCGAAACCGGCGAAATTCTCACCATTATCCCGGTGATCAAGCGCAAGGGCGCGGTACTTATCAGTATGACCGGGCGCCCTTCTTCGTCCCTGGCGCAGTTGTCCGACGTGCATCTCGACGTGGGCGTGGAAGAAGAGGCCTGCCCGCACAACCTGGCGCCCACCACCTCCACCACCGCCGCGCTGGCCATGGGCGATGCCCTGGCCATCGCCCTGCTCGAGGCGCGCGGCTTCACTGCCGAGGACTTCGCCCTCAGCCACCCGGGCGGCAGCCTGGGCCGGCGCCTGCTGCTCAAGGTCGACGACATCATGCACGCGGAAGAGCGGCTGCCCCGGGTGAGCCGCGAGGCCAGCCTGTCCGAGGCCCTGCTGGAAATGACCCGCAAGGGCCTGGGCATGACCACGGTGGTGGACGACGAGGGCCGCCTGATCGGCATCTTCACCGACGGCGATTTGCGCCGCACCCTGGAAAAAGGCCTGGACATCCGCCAGGCCGGCATCGCCGAGGTGATGTCGCCGCGCCCGGTGACCATGCCGCCCGGCCACCTGGCCGCCGAGGCGCTGCAAATCATGGAGACGCGCAAGATCAACGGTCTGGTGGTGTGTGACGCCGACCAGCGGCCGGTGGGCGCGCTCAATACCCAGGATCTGCTGCGCGCGGGGGTAATGTGATGACCTTGCTGGTATCCAGCGCCGATGCGCGCAACCTGAAACTGATGGCGTTCGACGTCGACGGTGTGCTCACCGACGGCCGCCTCTATTACGGCCCCGACGGCGAAGCGCTCAAAGTGTTCAACACCCTGGACGGCCACGGCCTCAAGAAACTCGCCGCCAGCGGCGTCACCCTGGCGCTGATCACCGGCCGCGACACGCCCATGGTGGCCCGCCGCGCCGCCGAGCTGGGCATCCAGCATGTGATCCAGGGCCGCGAGGACAAGGGCGTGGCGCTGGCCGACCTGGCCGCTTCGCTGGGCGTGACCGCCCGTGAAACCGGCTACGCCGGCGACGATGAACCTGACGTGCCGGCGCTGCAGTGGGCGCAGATCGCGTTCGCGCCGGCCAGTGGTCATGGCTGCGCCCGGGCGGCCGCCGACCACGTCACCCGCGCCCGTGGCGGCGAAGGCGCGGTGCGCGAGATCTGCGACGCCCTTCTCGAACACCGGGGTGGCGCGTGAAACGCCAAGGCCTGCTCAGCGCCTCCGGCATCCTGCTGCTGGGCCTGATCGTGCTGATGACCCTGCACGAATGGGACAACCCCCTGGAAGAGGACCGCGAGGCGTTTCTCAACGCACCGATGATCATCGCCGACCGGATCGTCGCCAA
Organism: Alcanivorax sp.; assembly: GCA_017794945.1. Taxonomy (GTDB): domain Bacteria; phylum Pseudomonadota; class Gammaproteobacteria; order Pseudomonadales; family Alcanivoracaceae; genus Alloalcanivorax. Next base: position 2,343,224 of record CP051239.1, on the reverse strand, counting down.
GGCCTACGACCAGGAGGACGGCCGGGTGCAGTACCGCCTGGTGGCGGATCATCTCGAGCAGTACGAACGGGACGCGCTCACCACCCTCACCGAACCAGTGTTGCGGATGGACAACAGCAACGGCCTGTGGACGATCCAGTCCCGCCATGGTGAAGTGCGCGACAATGGCGATCTGATTGTCTTCACGGACCAGGTGGAAGCGCGCAGCGAAAGCAACGGCGTGACCCTGGACACCGAGGAACTGCAATACCACAACGACACCAACCGCGTGGTCTCCCCCGGCAAGCTCGCCATGCGCCATCGCGATGGCCGCACCCGCGCCGGCGCCATGGAAAGCGATCTGACCAGCGGCGAAATGACACTCAAGCAAGGAGTGGTAAGTGAATTCACAGGCAGCACGGAATAGGCCCGCCCTGGGCATGGCGCTGCTGGCTCTGGCGCTGACCGCGCTGGCCGCCGGCGCCGCCGCCCAGCAGCCCACCGGCCCGGTGGAGGTGAGCGCCGACCAGGCCACCTTCGAACAGAGCGCCGGCACCGGCGTGTACCGCGGCAACGCCGAATTGATCCAGGGCAAGCGGCGCTTGAACGCGGACGTGATCCGCCTGTTCACCGAGAACAACGAACTGGTGCGGGTGGAAGCCACCGGATCACCGGTGCGCATGGTGGAGGGCAAGGAACTGAACGCCCGCGCCGACAAGCTGGTCTATGACCTGGCGCGGCGCAGCCTGGTGCTCACCGGCAACGCCCGCGTCACCCACCAGGGCAACACCTTCGAAGGCGCCAAAGTGGAATACAACCTGGATTCGCGCCGCGTGGACGCCAGCAGCGAAGGCGACAAACGGGTACGTTTGGTGATCCCGGCCAAGAACGCCGAACAGGCCGGCGAGGACGCCCAGCCGGCGGAGCAGGACAATGGCGCACCGGCCCGGGACGCCCCGGCCGCGCAACCCGATAATGCGGAGACCCCCTGAGATGGCACATCTGAGCGCCCATAATCTGGCCAAGAGCTACAAGAGCACCCGCGTCATCGAGGACGTCTCCCTGGAAGTGGAGGCCGGCCAGATCGTCGGTCTGCTGGGCCCCAACGGCGCCGGCAAGACCACCTGCTTCTATATGATCGTGGGCCTGGTGGCCGCCGACGCCGGCCGTATCGAGATCAACGGCAACGACATCACTCACCTGCCGATGCACGGCCGGGCCAAGCGCGGCATCGGCTATCTGCCCCAGGAGGCGAGCATCTTCCGCCGCCTCACCGTGGAACAGAACATCATGGCGATCCTGGAAACGCGCAAGAGCCTCAGCAAGGCGGAGCGCAAGGAACAGCTCGAGAAACTACTCCAGGAATTCCACATCGACCACATTCGCGACAGCATGGGCATGAGCCTGTCCGGCGGCGAGCGCCGGCGCGCCGAGATCGCGCGAGGCCTGGCCACGGATCCGGATTTTATTCTGCTGGATGAGCCCTTCGCCGGGGTCGACCCGATCTCCGTGAACGACATCAAGAGCATCATCCGCCACCTCAAGGACCGCGGCATCGGCGTACTGATCACCGACCATAACGTCCGAGAGACGCTGGATATCTGCGACACCGCCTATATCGTCAGCACCGGCCACATCATCGCCGACGGCGACGCCGACACCATCCTGGGCAACCAGCAGGTGCGCGACGTTTACCTGGGCGCCGACTTCCGGCTCTGACGGCGGCTTCGCCGCGATACAGGATGCAGGAGACAGGGTGAAGGGCCGGCGCCGTGCCATCTCCTGTCTCGCAGCCGCAAGGCGGCCCTTGCGCAGCGCCCAAACCCTTGCATATAGTGAACGCCGCCCCACCGCACCGCCCTACACCCTTCCGCTCCACAAAACAATAGCTGGCATGATTATTGCTTAAATTCAATTGATGCTGCTATGCTCGGACCCTCGGGATCGAGCAACCAGACACGCGGCATGAAACCCTCCTTACAGCTTCAAATCGGCCAGCAGCTGACCATGACGCCCCAGCTGCAGCAGGCGATCCGCCTGTTGCAGCTGTCGACGCTGGACCTGCGCCTGGAGATCCAGCAGGCGGTGGAGACCAACCCGCTGCTGGAAATGGAGGAAGGCGCCGAGGATTTCAGCGCCGATGACGGCGAGTACGACGCCGACGCGGACCTGGATGTGGAGCGCAGTGACGCTCTGGAAGACCTGGTCGAAGGCCCGGTGGAAACCGACAGCGACTGGGATGACCTCTACGTGGGTCAGAGCAGCCCCGGCGGCGAAAGCGAGGACGCCGACGCCTGGCAGCAACGCCACGCCAACCCGGACACCCTGATCAGCCACATGGAGTGGCAGCTCAACCTGACGCCGATGAGCGACCGGGACCGGGTGATCGCCCAGATCATCATTGAAGCCCTGGATGAGCGCGGCTTCGTCACCGTGCCCCTGGAAGACCTGGTCACCACCGCCAATAACGAAATCGCCGACCCGGACGACCCGGTGGAAGACGATGAAGTGGTGGCGGTGCTGCACCGGTTGCAGCAGTTCGATCCGGTGGGCGTGGCCAGCCGCGACCTGGCCGAGTGCCTGGGCGTGCAGCTGGCCCAGCTGCCCGAGGACACCCCCCATCTGGACCACGCCCGCGCGGTGCTGGCGCATCAGACACTGCTGGAAAAACACGATTACGCCGGCCTGCGGCGGGCTCTGGGCGCCACCGAGGAGGCCCTGCTCGCGGCCATGGCCCTGTTGCGCGGGCTGGACCCGGCCCCGGGCCAGCAGATCGGCGGCGAAAGCGCCGATTACGCGGTCCCCGACGTGGTGGTCAGTGCCCACAAAGGCGGCTGGCGGGTGGCGCTCAACGAGGCGGTGCTGCCGCGCGTCAATCTTCACGCCCAGTACGCGCAAATGGCCCGCCAGGTGGGCGGCGAGGACGGCCAGTACCTGCGCAACTGCATGCAGGAAGCCAAATGGTTCCTGAAAAGCCTGCAAAGCCGCCACGACACCCTGCTGAAAGTGGCCAGCCGCATCGTCGAGGTGCAGCAGGACTTCTTCAACTACGGTGAAGAGGCCATGAAACCGCTGGTTCTGGCGGACATCGCCGAGGCCGTGGGCATGCACGAGTCCACCATCAGCCGGGTTACCAACCAGAAATTCATGCTCACGCCCAAAGGCGTGTTCGAGCTGAAATATTTCTTCTCAAGTCACGTCGACACGGACGGCGGCGGTGAGTGTTCCTCCACCGCCATTCGTGCCATCATTAAGAAGCTGGTCGCCGCCGAGAGTCCTCGCAAGCCGCTCAGCGACAACAAGCTGGCGAGCTTGCTGAACGATCAAGGGATCAAGGTGGCGCGCCGCACGGTCGCCAAATATCGCGAGGCGATGCGCATCCCGTCCTCGAGCGCCCGCAAGCGTTTGGTGTAGGCGCGCGGAGGATGGGTCTTAACGAGGTATAGGAGCCAGCCATGCAAATAAACATCAGTGGTCACCACCTGGATATCACCGACGCCCTGCGTGACTATGTGGACGAAAAGTTCGCCAAACTGGAGCGCCATTTCGATCAGATCACCAGCATTCAGGTGATCCTTTCTCCGGAGCCCAAATCCCACAAGGCCGAATCCACCATCCACATCTCCGGCGCCGACGTGTTCGCCACCGCCCACGCGGACGACATGTACGCGGCCATTGATGCGCTGACCAACAAGCTGGACCGGCAAATCCTCAAACACAAAGAGAAGACGGTGGACCGTAAACACGGTCATTAACCCTATGCGAGTACGTGAACTGCTCAGCGAAGACCGCACCTATAACGACGTGTCGGTCACCAGTAAAAAACGGTTGCTCGATCAGATCGCCCAGCTGGCCGCGGCCAGCTGTGGCGGCCTCAACGAGCAGGAAGTCTTCGACGCCCTGGTGGCCCGGGAAAAACTCGGCTCCACCGGCATCGGCGAGGGCATCGCCATTCCCCACTGCCGGCTGGGCCACTGCGAAGGCGCGGTGGGCCTGCTGTTGAAGCTGGAAGAGGCGGTGGACTTCGACGCCGTCGACGGGCGCCCGGTGGACCTGGTGTTCGTGCTGCTGGTGCCGGAGCAGAACCCGGAACAGCACCTCAAGACACTCAGCCATCTGGCCAGCCTGTTCAACGACGATGACTACCGCGGCGACCTGCGACGGGCGCACAGCAACGCGCAGCTGTTCCAGGTGGCGGTGGAATCGGAGGCGGAACTGCGCCTCGCGTCCTAGCCCTTACCGGTTGGTTACCCCTTTATGAAGCTCACCATTCTCAGCGGCCGCTCCGGGTCGGGTAAGACCACCGCCCTGCAGGCCCTGGAGGACCACGGTTATTATTGCGTGGACAACCTGCCCCTGGGGCTGTTGCCCACCCTCACCGAGCAGCTCGACACCGAGGAACACGCCCCGGAACGAGTGGCGGTGGGCGTTGACGCGCGCAACCTGCCCCGTCAGTTGCTGGCGTTCAAAGGCATCATCAAGGCGCTGAAGAACCAGCAGGTGGAGACCGAGGTGATCTTCCTCGACGCCGACCCGGGCACCCTGCTGGAGCGATTCAGCGCCACCCGCCGCCGGCACCCGCTCAGCGACGACGACCGCACCCTGGCCGACGCGATCGAATATGAGGCGCGGCTACTGGCCGATATCCGCATGCTCGCCGACCTGGTGATCGACACCAGCAGCCTGGACGTGCACACGCTGCGCAACCTGATCCGGCAACGGGTGGCCCGCCGCGACGTCAACTTGTCGCTGCTGATCGAATCCTTCGGCTATAAAAACGGTCTCCCCCGCGACGCCGACCTGGTATTCGACGTGCGCGCCCTGCCCAACCCCCACTGGCACAGCGAGCTGCGGCCCCTGACCGGCCGCGACGAGCGTATCGCCGAGTTCCTGCGTGGGCACCCGGAGAGCGACCTTATGCTGGAAGATATTTTCCACTTTCTGAACCGCTGGCTGCCCACCTACGCGGCCAATGACCGCAGCTATGTGACGGTGGCCGTGGGCTGCACCGGCGGCCGTCACCGTTCGGTCTATATCACCGAGCAGCTGGCCCACCGGCTGCGCCATCAGGGCGTGCCCTTGCATGTCCGCCACCGGGAGCTGGATGGATGATCGAACAGGACCTGGCCATCACCAACAAGCTGGGCCTGCACGCACGCGCCGCCGCCAAGGTGGTCAGCGTGGCCTCGCGCTACAGCTGCAGTATTCAGGTGATCCACGGCGAACGCCGCATCGACGCCAAGAGCATCATGGGGCTGCTCACCCTGGGGGCCGCCAAAGGCACCACCCTGCGGGTATGCGTGGACGGCGAGGACGAACAACCCGCCATGGACGAACTCACCGATCTGTTCGAGCGCAAGTTCGACGAAGGCGAATAGCGGCCTGACGGCCGCGATTCAGGATACAGGATGAAGGATGCATGAGCTGGCACCGTGCTATCCCTTCACCCTGTATCCTGCATCCTGTATCGCAGTGGCGGGCTGCTTTTTTCAGCCTTTGATCCTCCGGTAATGCGTGGTGGTGTAAACTGGCGCGCTGAAGGAGGGAACCATGACCGCAGAACAAACCCGCCACCGTCGCAACCTGAAAACCGTCAACCGGGCCCTGGCCAGTGGCGCCCTCTCAGAAGTCCGTCAGGTTTTGAACAACCTGCCGGGCGCGGAAGCCGCCCACCTTCTTGAGTCCTCGCCGCCCCGTGAGCGGGAAATTCTCTGGCAACTGCTCAGCCAGGAGCAGGAAACCGAAGTGCTGCAGTACCTCGGCGAGGAAGTGCGGGTGGAGCTGCTGCGCGACCTGCCCACCGAAGAGCTGGTGGGGCTGATCGAGGATCTCGACACCGACGACCTGGCCGACCTCCTTCAAGAACTGCCGGAACAGGTCACCAGCCGCGTGCTGGCGGGCCTCGACGCCCAGAACCGGGAACGCCTGGAACAGGTGATGAACTACCCGGAGGACACCGCCGGCGGCCTCATGAACACGGACGTGATCACGGTGCGCCCGGAGATTACCTTCAGCGTCGTGCAGCGCTATCTGCGGCGTCTGGGCGACATTCCCAAGACCACCGACAACCTGCTGGTGGTGAACCGCAAGAACCAGTTCGTCGGCATTCTGCCGCTCACCCGGGTATTGATTTCCGACCCGGGCACCTCGGTGCGCGAAGCGATGATCACCGATGTGGAGGCCATCCCCGCCACCCAGGACGCCCACGAGGTGGCCAAGCTGTTCGAACGCCTGGACCTGGTGACCGCCCCGGTGGTGGACGACGACGGCATGCTGGTGGGCCGGATCACCATTGACGATGTGGTCGACGTGATCATGGAAGAAGCCGAGCACTCGCTAATGGGCATGGCCGGCCTGGACGAGGACGAAGACACCTTCGGTTCGGTCTGGCATACGGTACGCCGCCGGGCCCTGTGGCTGGGCATCAACCTGCTCACCGCCCTGGCCGCCTCGGCGGTGATCAGCCTGTTCGAGGATACTCTGGAAAAGGTGGTGGCCCTGGCGGTGCTGATGCCGATCGTCGCCAGCATGGGCGGCATCGCCGGCAGCCAGACCCTGACCCTGGTGATCCGCGCCATGGCGCTGGGACAGGTGCAGGCCGGCAACACTCGCTACCTGCTGACCAAGGAACTGGCGGTGGGTGCCTTCAACGGCATGCTCTGGGCGCTGGTGATCGGCGCCACCGCCGCGCTCTGGTTCGACGATCCGAGCCTGGGCCTGATCATCGGCTGTGCCATGATTCTCAACCTGGTGGTGGCCGCCGGCGCCGGCGCCATGATCCCGATGGCGATGAAACGCATGGGCATCGACCCGGCCCTGGCCGGGTCGGTGGTGCTGACCACCGTCACCGACATCGTCGGCTTCATGGCCTTCCTGGGCCTGGCGACGCTCCTATACGCCAACCTGGTGGTCTAGTGCGAGCAGGCCCGCTCCCACAAAGCCCACTCCACCATCCGTGTTATAGCTCCGGAGTGGCTTCCGGCTCATCATCGGCGCCGAAGATATCCCGGAACGAGGCGTACACCGAGACCGTCAGCACCGCCATCAGGAACAGACCCAGCACCAGCGCCAGCAGGCTCAGCAGCACCATGGCCAGGACCCCGGAGACACCGGGGCCCAGCAGCGTGCTCGCCAGCACGAACAGCAGCGCGAGCGCGCCGCCCAGCGCCAGCATCACCAGCAGCACCACCGCGCTATACCAGAGCATCGGCAGCCAATTGCGCAACACCGCGATCAGGCTTTCACCCAGCGCTTTGAAGCCGTTGCGCCCGCCGAAGTACACCAACGGCGCCTGGAACCAGATCAACGCCATATAGGGCAGCGACAGCGCCGTCACCAGCAAGGCGGTGAGGGCCATCTTAACGCCGTCCAGCCCGGCGCTGATCTCCGGCACCGGCTCCAGAGCGCTGCCGAAGGCCGAACTGAAGAAGGCGGCGATTTCGGGGCCGAACGTCACCCACACCAAGCCCGCCATCAGCGCGGTGAAGCCGATCTGCAACAGAAGCTGCATCAAGCCGGCAAAAAACAGCGCCCCGGTGCGGTTGGAAAAGCCGGCGAACAGGTCGCCGAACTCGAAGTCATCGTCGCCCCAGCGTCGCCAGGCAAGATGAAACAACCCGGCCGCCAGCACCGGCGAAAACAGCGTCGGCACGAAGCTGCCCAACACCGGCACGAACAGGCTCAGCAGGCTGATACCCAGAATCACCGCGAAGAACACCAGCACCGCCAGGCACCAGAGCACCCAGTTGGTGGCCACCAGCGACCAGGCACGCTTCCACCACAGCCAGCCGTGCCCCACGGGACGGCGGCGGGCGCGGCCCACCGTCGCCTCGCCGGGGCGCGGCGTCTCCAGCAACGCCGCTTGTGGCCCCTGGTAGGGGTTATTCGGGTCCATGTTCGGCACCGTCGGGGGGGCTGGTGAGCACCTGCCGGAACGACACATAGTAAGCGCCGGCCAGAATCGGCATTACGAACAACAGACCCAGCAGCAGCGGCAGGGCCGCCACCATGACGATCAGCATCACCACGATGCCGTAGACGATCATCGGCAGCAGGTTCTTCATGCAAGCGCGGAAACTGACGCCCATGGCACCGCCCAGGCCCATGCCGCCCAGCATGATCAGCGGCACGGCGAAGTAGAACAGGAACATCACCAGGGTGAACACGATCAGGAACAGCGGCAGCATGATCGCCATCATCACACCCATGCCACTGCTCATCGCCTGCGGATCCATCGACTGCAGCGACATGGAGCCGCCCATGAAGATCGCCATCAGGCCGCCGATCACCAGCATGGCGCCCAGGTACACACCGATCTGCACCAGCGCCAGCAGCAGCAAGGGCCCGGTGCGCTCGGAAAAGCCGGCGAACAAATCACCGAAATCGGAGCGCCCGTCGGTGGCGATACGGTGGAACAGTTTCACCAGCCCGGCGTACAGCAAAGTGGTGATAAAAGGCTGAGCCAAGGGCCCGAGAAAGGGTATCAACTGCAGGCCCATGGTGATCACCATGACCAGCACCAGGGCGCCGATCACCAGGCCCCAGTGGCCACTGAGCATTTTCATGCCCTCACCGAGCCAGCCCAGCGCCTGGCCCACGTTGACTTTGTGCGGGCCGTCCAGCGTAAAGGCACCTTCGCTTTGCGGGCTCGCTACGTTCGTTTCCGGTCCTTGGTAAGGATTCACTTCCGTCATGAATATTTCCCCTAAGTTTCAAACGAGTTAACAACCAATAGAACAAATGGCGGTGACGCCGCCGGCGACCTCAGGCGCCGGCGATTTTCATCGGGCTCAGCAACAGCGAGCCGCACGCAATATTGCCGCGGCGGTCCACGTCCGTGCCACTGCCCTGGATGCCGGCGAACATCTCCCCCAGATTCCCGGCAATGGTAAACTCCTGCAGCGGTTTGCGTATGACACCGTTCTCAATCCAGAAACCCGACGCGCCACGAGAATAGTCGCCGGTGACCAGATTGACGCCCTGGCCCATCACCTCGGTGACCAGAACACCTTTATCGATGCGCCGCACCAGGGTGTCGAAATCCTCGCCGGTGTTCGAAATCGACAGGTTGTGCACGCCGCTGCCGTTACCGGTGGGCGCCATGTCGAGCCGCCGCGCGGCGTACAAGCCCAGCGCGTAGCGGCGCAGCACGCCGTCTTCCACGAACGCCTGATCCCGCGTCGCCAGGCCGTCGCCGTCGAACGGCGCCGAGCCGTTGGCGCCCGGCAGCAGCGGCTGCTCGCGCACGTCAATGCCTTGCGGGAACAGCCGCTCGCCGAGCCGATCGCGCAGAAACGAGGCGCGCCGGTACAGGCTGCCGCCGCTGATCGCGGAAATAAAATGGCCGAGCAGGCCGGCGGCGATCTCCGGCGCCAGCAGCACCGGCAGTTCGGCGGTGTCGGGGATTTCCGCGCCCAGCCGCGCCAGCGTGCGCTCGCGGGCCCGTTCGCCGACCTGCTCGGGGGAGGCCAGCCGGTCCGCGCGGCGGCCGGCGTCGTACCAGAAATTGCGCTGCATGCCCTGGTCGTCCTCGGCGACCACCGCGCAACTGCGCGAGTGCATGGTGCCGGCGTAGCCCTGCAGAAAGCCGGCACTGGTGCCCAGCACCCGCAGGCTACTGCCGGTGGACACCGAAGCGCCTTCGGAATTAACAATGCGGTCATCGTCGCGGGCCACCGCTTCACAGCGCAGGGCGTCGTCGATGGCCTGCTCGGTGCTCAGCGCCCAGGGGTGGTACAGGTCCAGGTCCGGCACCCGTTCGGCCAACTGCTCCGGGGCGGCGATGCCGGCGTATCGGTCCTCTTCGGTGTGGCGAGCAATCGCGCAGGCGGCGGCCACCGCGTCACGCAGACTTTGCGGGCTGTCATCGGAGGTGGACGCCTGGCCCTTGCGCTGGCCGAAGAACACCGTCACCGCCAGGCCCCGGTCGCGGTGAAACTCCACCGTCTCCACTTCACCCAGACGCACATCCACGGACAGCCCCTGGGCCAGGCTCAGCTGGGCTTCGGCGGCGCTGGCGCCCTGGCGTTTCGCCTCTTCCAGCACCTGTGCCACGATGTCGCGGGCGGCGCCCAGATCCCGCGGGCCGAGATTCGCTGTCACGCTGGCGTTTTCGGACATAAAATACGTTTTCCAATTCAATGCATTATCGGAAGCGCGGCTTCCCTGGAATCATGACCGAGTATAACGATACCCCCGCCAGCAAAACACGCCGCAAGCAGGATATGCAGGCACTCCAGGAAGTGGGCTTGACCCTGATGGGCCTGAAGCCGGAGCAACGCGCGCGCCTGCCGCTCACCGACGGCCTCGAGAAAGCGCTGGATGAAGCGCGCCGCATTACCAACCTGGACGCCCGCCGGCGCCATGCCCTGTTCATCGGCCGCCTGATCTACGACGCCAATAGCGAGGAGATCGTGACCGCCGTGGAGGCGCTGCAAAACCCACTGCGCCAGCAACGCCTGCAGCATTGGACCGAACAGATCGCCGCCTGCGACGGCCCCAAGGAAGCGGAACCGATCCTGCAGCAGGTGCTCACCGAATACCCCGAGGGGGATCGCCAGGCCCTGCGCAACCAGGCCCGCAATTTGATCAAAGCCCGCCCGGTGGACCCGGACGCCGCCGACGCCGACCAGCGCGCCCGCTTCAAGCGCGAGCGCAAACGCTTCCAGGGCCTGCTCAACGACCTCGAAAAGAACGCCCCGCTTTACTGATCGATACGCGCCGGACCTTGTAGCCCGGTTCTGTCTCGGTGCCCGTGTCCAGGACCCGCCGTGAATCCATCCCTGGAGGCTTGTGTTCGGCTCCCTGCCTCACACAGTCCTGGACACGGGCACCGAGACAGAACCTCCCTTGGGAGCCAACCGCCGAGGTTTATAGAAAGGTTCGGCGCTGGTCGTGACCCGGGGCACGGGAATCTTCCCTCGGAGCGGGTCTGTGTTCCGCCCTTCCGGGACCCTGGAGAACAGGACGTTCGACAGGGAGCCCCCAGGGACGGGTTCACGGCGTTCCCGGAAGGGCGGAACACAGACCCGCGCCCCCGAATGGAGGGAAACCCGTTAACCGAGTGGCGGCATGAACTGGGCGAGGCGGGAAGAAGTCTGGCGCAGGTTGTCGCACAGCAGGCGGGCGATGTTTTCCATCAGCACGGCGGCGGCGCGCGGTTCGCGGCGGCGCAACTGCTCGAAGCCCTTGCGGGTGAGCACAATCAGGGTGGTGTCCTCGGCGGCACGCACCGTGGCGGAACGGGGCTGATGATCCACCAGCGCCATTTCGCCCAGCGAGTCGCCGGGGTTGAGGTGGGCGATCACCGCCTCGCCATCACGGCTGCTTTGCGCCTTGAGAATATCCAGCCGGCCGCGCACCACGAAACAGAGAAAGTCACTGCGGTCGCCTTCGCGGCAAACGGTGTCGCCGGCGGCGGCCCGGTTAACGAACACCAGCTTTTCGGCCACGGCCAGCTCGCCGGCGGTAAGACCGTCGAACAACCGCATACGCCCCAGTACTTCAGACACCGACACCGGCATCAGGCGGTACCGCCCACCGTCAACGCGTCGACCCGCAGAGTGGGCTGGCCGACGCCCACCGGCACCGACTGACCGTCCTTGCCGCACACGCCGATGCCGCTGTCCAAGGCCAGATCATTGCCGACCATGGAAATGCGGTTCATCACCTCCGCGCCGCTGCCGATCAGCGTGGCGCCTTTCACCGGGCAGACGATCTTGCCCTTCTCCACCAGGTAGGCCTCGCTGGTGGAAAACACGAAACGACCGGAGGTAATGTCCACCTGGCCGCCGCCGAAGTTCACCGCGTAGATGCCCCGGTCCAGGCTGGCGAGGATTTCTTCCGGATCGGATTCGCCGGGCAGCATGTAGGTGTTGGTCATGCGCGGCATCGGCAGGTGCGCGTAGGATTCGCGGCGGCCGTTGCCGGTGGGCGCCACGCCCATCAGGCGGGCATTGGTTTTGTCCTGCATGTGGCCGACCAGCTTGCCGTTCTCGATCAGGGTGTTGTAGCCGCCCGGCGTGCCTTCGTCGTCGACGGTGAGCGAGCCGCGCCGGTCCGGCAGGGTGCCGTCGTCGACCACGGTGCACAGGCTGGACGCCACCTGCTGGCCCATCATCTTGGCGAACATGGAGGTACCCTTGCGGTTGAAGTCGCCCTCCAGACCGTGGCCCACCGCTTCGTGCAGCAGCACGCCGGGCCAGCCCGGGCCCAGCACCACCGGCATGGTGCCCGCCGGCGCCGGCTCCGCGTCCAGGTTGAGCAGCGCCTGGCGCACCGCGTCCCGGGTCCAGGTTTCCAGCCGGCCGTCCTGGCGCAGCCAGTCGTAGGCCACGCGGCCACCGCCACCGGCGCTGCCGCGTTCGCGGCGACCGTCCCGTTCCGCGATCACGGAAATATTGAAGCGGATCAGCGGCCGCACATCCGCCGCCAGAGTGCCGTCGGTGGCGGCCACCAGCACCACGTCCTGCTCGCCGCTCAAGCTGACGGTGACTTCCTTCACCGCCGGGTCCAGGGAGCGGGCCAGGCGGTCCATCTCCTGCAGCAGCGCCACTTTCATTTCGCTGCTCCAGCCGGGCAGCGGGTCCAGCGCCGGGTAGCGGGCGGGCATGGCCTTGGCCGCGCCAATGCGCACCGATTGATCCTTGCCCTGCCGGCCGATGGCGGCGGCGGCACTGCCCGCCTGGGTGAGTGCGTCCAGCGAGATGTCGTCGCTGTAGGCGAAACCGGTTTTGTCGCCGCTGACCAGGCGTACCCCGGCGCCGCGCTCGAGATTGAAGCTGGCGTCGCGCACCAGACCGTCCTCGAGAATCCAGGCTTCATGGCGGCTGTGCTGGAAGTAGACGTCGGCGTAATCGGCGCGCCCGGCCAGCTTGCCGCCCAGCAGACTTTGCAGCTGGTCGGTGCCCAGTTGGGCCGGGGCCAGCAGAATGTCCGAGGCCAGCGAAAGCCGTTCGCTGTCGGAGGTCCGTTGTTCGCTAAAGGTCATAAGGACCGTTCACCTTGAATCGTTGATGGGTGTGCACCGGCAGGCCGGAGCGTACTTGATCGAGCACGGCGGAATCCACGGTGCCGAACACCACGCCGGGGCGGTCCGCCTGGTCGCCTTCGGCGCCGGCCACCACCCTGCCCCAGGGGTCCACCAGCATGGAGTGACCGAAGCTGGCGCGGGTCTCACTATGTTGACCGCACTGGTTGGCGCCCAGCACGTAGCAGCCGTTCTGCACCGCGCAGGCGCGCAGCAACAACGCCCAGTGGGCGGCGCCGGTGGTGGCGGTGAAGGCGCTGGGGTAGACGATCAGCCCGGCGCCCCGGTCCGCCAGCACCCGCGCATGCAGCGGGAAACGCAGGTCGTAGCAGATCGCCAGACCCACTTGAAGGCCGGCGGCGGTGGCCACCACCGCCTGGTCACCGGGTTCGAACACATCCGATTCCCGGTAGCGGCCCTGGCGGTCGCTCACGTCCGCGTCGAACAGGTGCAGTTTGTCATAGAGGGCGGTGATCTCGCCGTCAGGGCCGGCCAGTACGCTGCGGGTGCGCACCAAAGGCGCCGGTACCGGTTCGCCGCCGGGCCGGGTCAGCGCCGGGATGCTACCGCCGATCACCCAAAGGCCCAGGGTCCGGGCGCGCTCGATCAGCCAGCCGCACAGCTCGCCGTAGCGCTCGCCCAGGGCGCGGTAGTCGACGCCGTAACCGGCGAAGTTTTCCGGCAGCACCGCCAGCCGGGCGCCGCCCTCGGCGGCCCGGGCCAGGGCCTCGCCGGCGGCGCGCAGGTTGGCGTCGGTGTCGGCGCCACTGGTCATCTGCACGGCGGCCACGCGACACGGCGCCGTTGCGTCCTGCCTGTTACTCAAGAAAGCCCTCCGTCTCCTTCACCTTGGGATCCTGCCAGGGGCCGGATACCTGGTACGTGATGGTGGTGGTTTTATCCAGCTTATCACCCCAAAGGCGTTCCACCACAAAGATACCGGCGCACACCGCCGGACCCGCGATACAACCGGCGTAGAGGTTACTGGAGAGCGGCAGCGTCATGGCCACTTCCTGGTTGAGGGTTTGCGCCGCCAGATCCGCCTGGCCGTTGATTTCGAAGGCGGCGGAGGGCGATTCGATGGACACGTCGCGGGTGGTGAGCGCGGCGCCGTCGAATACGAAGTCGCCTTTGATGGAATCGCAGCTCAGCCCCTCCTGGTAGAGATCGGAGAAATCCAGGCGCAGCCGGCGCTGGATATTGGCCACGTTAAGCACCCCCAGAACACGCAGCACCGAGGTGCGCTTTTGCGGATCGGGGATCAGGCACTCGCCGATGTCGAGCCGGGCGTCGCCGGTCAGGGCCAGATAGTCCGGGTCCAGTGGCCAGTCCGGCCAGGACAGATCCAGGGTGGCGCGGGCGTCGTCGCTTTCCAGCAATACCGGCAGCCCCCAGGCGGTGAAGGTGTCCTTGAGATCGTCCGAGACCACACTGCCCTGGAAACGGGTGCGCTGGGCCCCCGAACCGGACCCGGTCCAGGTGAGATTGCCGTCCACCCGGACGCCGCGCCATTCACCGCGCAGGGCCTCGGCACGCGCGCCGCCGTCCACCGGTCGGATGCGGGTGGACCAGTCACCCAGCACTTCACGCCCGATGCGGGCGTCGGTAAGGATCACGTCCATCACCGGTACGTCCGTGGGCGACGGGCGCCGGCCGTTGTCGCCCGCCTCGCCGTCGGCGCCACCGGTGAGCGGATTATCCGGCAGCCGCAGCCGGCTGATGGACAGCGTCATCGGCCGGTCGCCCCGGGGCCGGTAGTTGCCGGGCAGGCGCAGCGTGCCGGCCAGAGCCGGCGCCGCCATATTGAATTCCCAGCCGCTCTGGTGGGGCGCGGCGATAAACCGGGCGTCGGACAGGGCCACGCCGAACAGGTCCAGATCGGCCACCGTGACCGCCAGGCGGCGGACCAATGACGGCGACACGGCGCCACCGTCGCCCTGCCCGCCGCCTTTGTTCAGGCCCTGCACGAAGTCCAGCCATTCGGCGGCCCTGGCGCGTTCCGCACGGCCTTCGATCACCAATCCCCGCTCGGGCAACGCCGGTGGCGCCACGCCGCCCAGGCCCAGGGCACCGGCGAAGGCGTCGCCGGTACGGAACCGGCCGCGCGCCACCTCGCCGTAGTTCACGCTCAGGCTTTGCTCGCGGCCGGCGCGCCATACCAGCCGGCTGCCGCGCACGCTGTCGGCGCTTTTGCCCAGCGGCGCGGGAGCGTCCACTTTGATCCCTTGCAGGGTGGAGCGCGCTTCCACGCGCAACGGCATGCCGCGCCAGGGCATCCCCAGGTCCAGCTCCAGCGGCAAGCGCCCGCTCACCGGCACCGGCCAGTCCATCCCCGACCAGTCGCGCAGCCGCGCCACCGGCAAGGCGCCGGTGAGCTGCATCTGGCTGTCCGGCCCCCGCGTCAGCCAGGAACCGGTGAAGCGGCCGCCCAACGCCTTGCCCTCCAGGCGAGGCATATTGATGCCTTCGCGCAGGTGGAAATAAACCGGGGCGGTGACCTCGGTGACGGTGAGGTCCAGGGCGTCGTTGGCCAGCGTGATGCCATCGCCCCGGCCGTCGACGATCACCATCGGCTCGGTGCCGTTTTTGGTGAGCGGCAGATCCAGCAGCAGGTGCCCGCTCACCTGGCCGGCGCGGAAGCGCCAGTCGAGCAGCCCGTCGGGCAGCTGCCCGGCGAGCGGCGTGTCGTGGAACACCCGGTCCAGGTCGGTGGCCGGGCCCTGCACCTGCCCTTGGACCACCAGGTGCCGGCGCGAGGGGTCGTCCACCGCCGGCAGGTCCACGGTGACGCGGCTCAGCTCACTGTCGAACAGGCGCCCACGGGCGACCTGGCCGCTGACTTCGCGGCCGTCGATCAGCACATCGGCCTGGATGCCAGTGGCCACCGGCCAGTCCGGCAGGAACGACAGGTCCATATCGCGGCCCTGGAAGCGCATTTGGAAGGTGCGGTCCTGCTGCCGTTGCGGGTCGATTTTGATCGGCCCCCGGTAGAGAAAACGGCCCTCGTCCAGGTGCCCGCCACGGAACGCCTGGGCCAGCCAGTCGCTGAGCGGATCGGGCAGCTTTTCCATGGGAATGTAGTGCGCCGCCCGGGCCGCGTCGCCGTCATGCAGGTCGGCGAGCAGGCGCAGCTCCGGTACCGGCAGGCCCTCGCCGCCTTCCAGCCGGAACATGGCGATACCGCGGGCGTCGGCGTTAGCGGCCATCAGGGTGCCGGTCTCCACCGACCAGCGACCCTGATCGCTGAACCAGCGCAGCACGCCGTTGAACCGGGTACTCAGCGGGTGATCGTAAAGCCGGGGCACGGTGAGCTGCAGCGGGTCGCCGTTGACACGCGCCACGCCGTGGCGGGGGCCGCCGGCCACCCAGCCGTTCAGCCCGCGTGCGCCGGGCACCTGGTCCAGGGCATCGGCGGCGAGGCCGGCGAAACGGGCCTGGATGACGTCCACCCGGCCCTCCACGCCGGCCAGATACAGCTGCTGCAACACGCCACGGGGTTGATGTTCGCGTAACCGGTCGCGGATCGTCCCCAGCCCCTCGGGCAGCGCGAACGGCCATTCCGAGAGCTGTCGGCTGAGTGCGTGAATCGCCAGGTCCTCGCCCTGAAAACGCCAATGCGCGCCGCCTTCGGCGACCCGCCAACGGAGTGCCACCGGGCCCGGCGCCACCGCGCCGGCGGGGGTCTGGCCGCTCAGCGCGGTCACCGACAGCTGGCCGTCGCCGTTGGCGCGCCGGCTCAGTTGCGCGTCCAGATTGATGTCGGTGAGCGGCCACGGCTGGCCGCCGTCGGTGAGGGTGGCGGACGGCGCGCCCAGGCGCACCTGGGCGGAGCGTACCTGGCCGCCGGAGATGGCGGTCCAGGCGCGCACCCGGCCGTCCAGCCCGGCCAGGTCCAGCGGCCAGTCACGTGCTTCGGGCAGCCACTCGTGCAGGCGCTCGCCGTTAACGTCCAGATAGCCGCGCGCATTGAGCTGGTCCAGGCTCAGCGGGTCACCGTCCACGCGCAGGCGGGCATCCACCGAGAACGGCCGGTCGCGGGCTTCCACCCGCACCGACACCGCGTGACCGCCACCGCTGTTATCGACGGCCAGGGTCAGGGAGGACGCCGCCAGCGGCGGCAGGCCGGGCCAGTCCAGTGAGAAGCGCGCGTCTTCCACCAGGATGCGTTGCTGCCGGTAGAGCGCGCGCAGGCCATCGGCGGGCTCGCCCTGCTCCCGGTCCTGCAGCACTTCCAGGCCGCGCAGGCGGATGCCGCCGTCCTCGCCACGGACCAGGTGCACGTCCACGCCTTTGATGCGCAATTCCCGCAGGTGGAGGTCGCGGTGGAACAGGGTGGGCAGAATCGACACGCTGGCGGACACCTGGTCGAGGCGCAGCGCCGGCTCCCCTTCCGCGTGCGGCAGGGTCAGACCGCGCACTTCGAAGCGCGGGGTGAGGCCATCCATGCTGCCGTCGAGCTGTTCGATGACAATCGCGAAACCGAGGTGCTCTTCGAGTACCGCTTCCAGCTCCTGGCGGTAATCGGGCACCAGCAGCATCAATTGGCGCGCCACCACCACGTAGGCCGCCAGCAACAGCACCGGAATCGCCACCAGCCACCATAGCCGGCCACGCAGAGGGGATCTCCAGCGAGGGCGTTCGTTTTTCACCGTGGCCTCAGTCGATCAACAGGGTTGCCAGTAGGGCACGCCGGCCCATTCCAGGAGCGGCACCGTCTCTTCCAGGGGTAAGCCGACCACTCCACTGTAGCTGCCGCTCAGCGACGCCACCAGGGCCGCGCCCAGACCCTGGATGCCATAGGCGCCGGCTTTATCACGCCCTTCGCCGGTGGCCACGTAGGCGCGCAGGCGGTCATCGTCGAGCGCGCGCAGGCGGACCCGGGTCTCGGAGAGGGCCAGACGCGGGGTGTCGCCGGCCATCAAGCAGACCGCGGAGAGCACCCGGTGTTCCCGGTCCTGAAGGTCGCGGAGCATGGCCAGGGCCTGGTCGTCGTCGCCGGGCTTGCCCAGCACCCGGTCGCCCAGCACCACCGCGGTGTCGGCGCCCAGCACCGGCTCCGGGCCGGGCGCGGTGGCACGGCCGGCGGCGGCTTTTTCCCGCGCCATGCGGGCGACATAGTCGCGGGGGGCTTCGCCGGCGTGGACGGTCTCGTCAATGCCCGGTGCTTTCAGCACGGTGAAGGGCACGCCGATTTGCGCCAATAGTTCCGCCCGCCGGGGCGAGCCGGATGCGAGGTAAAGCATGGAGCGCTCCTTGGTTCCGGGGGCTCAACGGGGCCGCGGTTTCAGCGCACCAGAAAGCGGTGCTGGGTCCAGCGCAGCGCCGTGCACAGGGGCCGCCAGAGCACCGCGCTGGCGGCGGCGGAATAAAGAATCGTATAGGGAGGATACAGGGTCCGGCCGACGGACTCCTGCACCAGGTAGGCGATCAGATTGGCGGAGCCCACCAGCAGGAACACCACGGCGCTTTGCTGCAGCAGGGGAAATACGCGCATGCGCTTGTAGGCGGCCAGCATGAAGTAGGCGCCGAACGCGTAGGACAGGGCCCACTGGCCGAGTGTGGCGCCCACCAGCACGTCCAGGTAGAGCCCCACCAGAAACCCCCACAGCACGCCGATGCGGTGCGGCAGCGACAGCACCCAGTACAGCAGCACCAGCAGCATCCATTCCGGGCGCACCCAGTCCAGTGTCTGGTTGAGAGGGACCACTTCCAGCAAGGCCGCGACCACGAAGGTCACCAGAATCACGCCGGTGCCGGCCGGCCGCTCGTTATTCATCATCGGGCAGCTCCTCGGCCGTCGGCGGATCGGCGGGCGACTCGGAGGCCACGTCCGGGATCGACACCGGCTCCATGGACTGCACCAGCAATACATGGCTGACCCGGTCCAAGCGGGCGGTGGGACGCGCCTCGATGTCGGCGAAGGCGGCGCCGGACTGGTGGCTCACCCGGCTCACCCGGGCCACCGGGTAGCCGCGCGGATAGAGCTGGCCGAGGCCGGTGGACACCAGCAGGTCGCCCTCCTTGATGTCCGCGGTGTCGGGCACATACAGCAGGCGCAGCCGGCTGCCCTGCCCGGTGCCGGCCAGAATCGCGCGCACCCCGTTGCGGTTCACCTGCACGCTCATGGCGTGGCTGGCGTCGGTGATCAGCAGCACCCGGGCGGACAGCGGCCCGGCTTCCACCACCTGGCCGATCAGCCCCTGGGACTCCAGCACCGCCTGCCCTTGCAGGACGTCGTCCTGGCCGCCCTTGTTGATCACCAGCTCCTGGCGGTTGGGGTCCGGGTCGACGCCGATGATCTCCGCCACCAGCACCGACGCGTCCAGGTTGGCGGAGGAGTTGAGCAGTTCCCGCAGGCGCACGTTTTCCGCCTGCAGCACCGCCAGACGCTGAACCTTCTGCTCCAGGATCAGCACCTGGCGCTCCAGGCGCTCGCGGGATTCCATCAGGTTGGAGCGGGTTTCGGACAGGCGCCCCAGCCAGCGGGCGGAATCCACCGGCAGGTGGGCCAGGTAGTGCACCGGGGCGGTCAGATAGCCGACGCCGTAACGCAGCGGCTCCACCCACTTACTGCGCTGGTCCAGGGCCATCAGAACGACGGCCAGCACCAGCGCGATCAGCAGGCGGTAGGTGGGGTTAGAAGAATACATGGGCGGCGGTTAGTGCCGTTAGCCCATGGCCAGCATGTCCAGACCCTGGGTATCCATCAGCTCAAGGGCCTTGCCGCCGCCGCGCGCCACGCAGGTGAGCGGATCGTCGGCGATGATCACCGGCAGGCCGGTTTCCTCGGTGAGCAGGCGGTCAATATCGCGCAGCAGCGCGCCGCCGCCGGTCAGCACCAGGCCGCGCTCGGCGATGTCCGACGCCAGTTCCGGCGGCGAGGCTTCCAGCGCGTTCTTGACCGCGTTGACGATCACCGAGAGGGGGTCCTTGAGGGCTTCCAGGATCTCCTCGGAGTTGAGCGTGAACTGGCGCGGCACGCCCTCGGCCAGATTACGGCCGCGCACGTCGATCTCGAGGATTTCGCCGCCCGGGTAGGCGGTGCCGATCTCGTGCTTGATGCGCTCGGCGGTGGACTCGCCGATCAGCGAGCCGTATTCCTTGCGCACGAAGGCCACGATGGCCTCGTCGAAGCGGTCGCCGCCGGTGCGCACCGATTCGGAGTAGACCACGCCGTTCAGGGAGATCAGGGCGATCTCGGTGGTGCCGCCGCCGATGTCCACCACCATGGAGCCACGCGCCTCTTCCACCGGCAGGCCGGCGCCGATGGCGGCCGCCACCGGTTCTTCGATCAGGT
The DNA here is from genome assembly GCA_017794945.1 of Alcanivorax sp. GTDB lineage: Bacteria > Pseudomonadota > Gammaproteobacteria > Pseudomonadales > Alcanivoracaceae > Alloalcanivorax. The sequence continues at coordinate 2,322,921 of CP051239.1, read as the reverse complement.
AGACGTCACGGGCCCCGGCGCCGAAGGCGGAATCCTGGATCGCGCGGCGCTCCACCTGGGTGGATTTGCAGGGGACGCACACCAGCACCCGGGGCGCCGGCGGGAAGAAACCGGTGTCGTGCACCTTCTTGATGAAGTACTGCAGCATCTTCTCGGTGACGTCGAAGTCCGCGATCACGCCGTCCTTCATGGGGCGAATAGCGGTGATGTTGCCGGGGGTCCGCCCCAGCATCCGCTTGGCGTCGGCGCCCACGGCGGCGACGCTTTTCTGCGCGCCATGATGACGAATGGCCACCACCGACGGCTCATCCAGTACGATACCGCGCCCACGAACATAAATAAGGGTGTTGGCGGTGCCAAGGTCGATGGAAAGATCGGTGGAGAACATCCCCCGAATGCGCTTAATCACGGACATCCTGGCCTGTTTCCTGAGGGTCGTGGAGAAAAGAGGGTGTTGCCGGCGGGCCTGTTCACGCCCTTGCAACAGAATGGCGCAACTCTAGCAACGGCGCCGGGTTTCGGCAAGCGAACCCGGTCCCATACGCTCTTCACGGTTTGTCCGCGCCCCGGTCTGTGGTAATTTTGCGCCCTTCCCCAGCCTTTGCGGAGAACGCCCATGGCCATTGATTCCAAGGTGGTGGCGCGCGCGGCCCACCTGGCCCGCCTGCGGGTGGACGACAGCGAGACCGCGGAGCTGTCCGCCCGCCTTAACGACATCCTCGGCATGGTCGACCAGCTCCAGCAGGCGGACGTGGACCAGGTCGAGCCCCTGGCCCACCCCCTCGAGGTCAGCCAGCCCCTGCGCGACGACCGGGTCACCGAACCGGACGTCCGCGACAAGGTCCTGCCTCTCGCGCCGGCCAGCGAGGACGGCTGTTTCCTGGTACCCCGGGTGATTGAGTAACCACATGCACGATAAAACACTGACCGAACTCAAAGCCGGCCTGCAGGCCGGGGACTTCTCCTCCCGGGAACTCACCGAGCACTTCCTGGAGCGCATCAAACGGCACGACGGCGAGCTCAACAGCTTTATCACCGTCACCGAGGAGCAGGCCCTGCGGCAGGCGGACGCCGCCGACCAGGCGATCGCCGCCGGCGACCATCGCCTGCTCACCGGCCTTCCGATCGCCCACAAGGACATTTTCTGCACCGAGGGCGTGCGCACCAGTTGCGGCTCGCGGATGCTGGATAATTTCACCGCCCCCTACACCGCCACGGCGGTGGAAAAAATGGCGGCCGAAGGCGCCGTGATGCTGGGCAAAACCAATATGGACGAGTTCGCCATGGGCTCGTCCAATGAAACCAGTTTTTACGGCCCGGTGAAGAACCCCTGGGACACCGAGCGCGTGCCCGGCGGGTCGTCCGGCGGTGCCGCCGCCAGTCTGGCGGCGCGGCTGGCCCCCGGCGCCACCGGCACCGATACCGGCGGTTCGATCCGCCAGCCGGCGGCGCTGAACGGCGTTACCGGCCTCAAGCCCACCTACGGCCGGGTGTCCCGCTGGGGCATGATCGCCTTCGCCTCCAGTCTCGATCAGGCCGGCCCGCTGGGCCTGTCCGCCGCCGACTGCGCCTTGATGCTGCAGGCCATGGCCGGCCACGACGACAAGGACTCCACCTGCCTCAATGAACCGGTGGACGATTACCTCGGCGCCCTGGACCAGAGTGTCGACGGCCTGAAGATCGGCGTGCCGGAAGAGTTCTTCCCCGACAACCTGGACGGCGCGATCGCCGAGAACGCCCGCGACGCCATGCGCGAACTGGAAAAACAGGGCGCCAAACTGGTCAAACTGTCGCTGCCCAGCATCAAGCTGTCGGTGCCGGCCTACTATGTGATCGCGCCGGCGGAAGCCAGCTCCAACCTGTCGCGCTTCGACGGGGTGCGCTTCGGTTACCGCTGCGAGAACCCCACCGACCTGGAAGACTTGTACAAGCGTTCCCGCTCGGAAGGCTTCGGCGCCGAAGTGAAGCGCCGCATCCTGGTGGGCACCTACGCGCTGTCGGCCGGCTATTACGACGCCTACTACAAGCGCGCGCAGAAAGTACGCCGCCTGATCCGCGATGATTTCTCCCGCGCGTTCAAGGACGTGGACGTGATCATGGGCCCCACCTCGCCGGAAACCGCCTTTAAGCTGGGCGCCAAGGCGGACGACCCGGTCAATATGTACATGGCCGACGTATTCACCATCGCCGTGAACCTGGCCGGCCTGCCGGCGCTGTCGATGCCCAGCGGCTTTATCAACGGTTTGCCCGCCGGCACCCAGGTGATCGGTAATTATTTCCAGGAAGGTCGCATACTGAACGTGGCGCACCGCTATCAAATGGCCACGGACTGGCATCAACAGGCGCCGGGAGGTTTCGCATGAGCCATTCAGGAAACTGGGAAGTGGTGATCGGCCTGGAAGTGCACGTGCAGCTGGCCACCGAATCGAAAATTTTTTCCGGCACCAGCACCCGCACCGGCGACGAGCCCAACCGGCACGCCAGCCTGATTGATCTGGGCATGCCGGGCACCCTGCCGGTGGTGAACAAGGAAGCGATCCGCAACGCGATTCGTTTCGGCCTGGCGGTGAACGCGGACATCGCCCGCCGCTCGGTATTCGAACGGAAAAATTATTTTTATCCGGACCTGCCGAAGGGCTACCAGACCACGCAGCTGGCGGAGCCCATCGTCGGCGCCGGCGAAGTGGAAGTGCAATTGGAAAACGGCGACAAAAAGGTAGTGCGTATTCACCACGCCCACCTGGAAGAGGACGCCGGTAAGTCCTTGCATGAAGACTTTCACGGCCAGACCGGGATCGACCTCAACCGCGCCGGCACGCCGCTGATCGAAATTGTTTCCGAGCCGGACATGAGCGGCGCCGAGGACGCGGTGGCGTTCGCCCGCAAGCTGCACTCCATCGTCACCTCGCTGGGCATCTGCGACGGCGACATGTCCCAGGGCAACATGCGTTTCGATGTGAACATTTCCGTGCGCCGCCCCGGCGAGCCGCTCGGCACGCGCACCGAAACCAAGAACCTGAACTCCTTTCGCTTCATGGAAAAGGCCATCGCCCTGGAAGTGGCGCGGCAGATCGATGTGCTCGAGGACGGCGGCGAAATCGTTCAGGAAACGCGTCTCTATAACGGCGAGACCAACACCGCCCGCTCCATGCGCACCAAGGAAGACGCCAACGATTACCGCTACTTCCCCTGCCCGGACCTGTTGCCGGTGATGGTCAGCGAAGAGGAAATCCAAACCCTGCGCGATGAGCTGCCGGAATTGCCGGACGCCCGCAAGGCGCGCTACATCGAGCAGTATCAGTTGTCGGCCTACGACGCCGACCTCTTGTCCGGTTCCATCGCCACGGCGCGCTACTTCGAAACCGCCGCCGAGCACGGCGGCGACGCCAAGCTGGCCGCCAACTGGGTGATGGGCGAGCTGGCCGCCAAACTCAATGCCGAAGACAAGGACATCAGCGACAGCCCGGTGTCCGCCGAGCACCTCGGTGAGCTGATCCAGCGCCTCAAGGACGGCACCATCAGTTCCAAGATCGCCAAGCAGGTGTTCGAAGCCTGCTGGAACGGCGAAGGCAGCCCGGACCGGATCATCGAGGCGCAGGGCCTGAAGCAGATGAGCGACAGCGGCGAGCTGGAAAAAATCGTCGACCAGGTGATCGCCGACAGCCCCGCCCAGGTGGAGGATTACCGCAACGCCGACGACGCCAAGCGCAAGAAGAAAATCGGCTTCTTCGTCGGTCAGGTGATGAAGGCCACCCAGGGCAAGGCGAACCCGCAGCAGGTCAATCAGCTTCTGCAGCAAAAGCTATAGCTGAATGTGGGAGCGGGCCTTGCCCGCTCCCACAGGCTCGTCCTTTCAGCTTTGAACTTCCCGCCCCCAACAGGAACTGCCATGAACGAATCCCGCGTCACGCTCTCGATCAACGACCACATCGCGACGGTATCGCTGAACCGCCCGGAAAAGTACAACGGCCTCGATCTGGAGATGATGCGCGGGCTGGTGGCCTGCGCCAAAAAAATAAAAAAGAACCGTGACGTGCGGGTGGTGATTCTGCGCGGCGAAGGCAAGGCGTTCTGCGCCGGGCTCGACTTCGCCACCGTCACCAAGACGCCGCTGAAAATGCTGCTGGCGTTCACCAAGTTCGGCATCAAGAAAACCAACCTGTTCCAGCAGGCCTGCTGGGCCTGGCGGGAACTGCCGGTGCCGGTGATCGCCGTATTGCACGGCTACTGCTACGGCGGCGGCCTGCAGCTGGCGTTGGCGGCGGACTTCCGCATCGCCACGCCGGACTGCGAGCTGTCGGTGATGGAAAGCAAATGGGGGCTGATCCCGGATATGACCGGCACCGTCACTTTGCGCGAATTAGTGCCCATGGATGTGGCCAAGGAACTGGCCATGACCGGCCGTCGTTTCGACGCCGTGGAAGCCAAAACCCTGCACCTGGTAACCCGGGTGACCGAACAGCCCGAGCAGGCGGCCCGGGAGCTGGCCGATGCCATTCTGACCCGCTCCCCGGACGCGGTGAGCGCCACCAAGGCGCTGTTTCAAAGCACCCGCCACGCCGCCGAGGATCAGGCCTTCGATCAGGAATCCAGCCTGCAGTTCAAGCTGTTGCGCGGGCGCAATCAGAGCGAGGCCATGGCCGCCAACCTGAAAAAGCGCGAGCCGCGCTTCCGGCCCCGGCAGCGCGACTACTGACCCTTACCTCGTCGAGGCCCGTGGGCGGGTCATCAAGATGGCACAATCTCTGCTTAGCCTTTTCAACCCGCCGCTAGCCGTGGAAGTAACGCATGATACCCCTTGGCGATTCCCTTGAAGGCCTGTCTGCTCTGGCCCGACAATACAAACAGCTCGGCGACGCCGTGATCCGCGGCCTGCGCCAAACGCCTCAAAGCCTGTCCCTGCCCGCCACCAGCGATGCCCGCCGCGACGGCCTGACCCACCACCGCCTCTACGTGGTACGCGGCGGTACGCTGGTCGCCTGCTGCCAGGGCCGGCGCCTGCTGCTTTGGGACGAAGGCGATCTGATTATCCCCGATCCCGAGGACGGCATTGAGTTCCAGGCCGACGGCGCGGTGCTGCTGGCCGGCTATGACTTCGAGGCCGTCGCCGACGAGGTCAGCGCGTCACCGGATCTGGCGCGGCGCTGGAATGCACTGCTGTTGATGCGCCAGGCGCTGCTGACCCGTTGCCTGGCCGCCCAGACACCGGAAGAAAACCACACCGGCTCCCGGTTCGCCTATTTCCAGCCCGGCGACCTGATACTGCGCCAGGGCGACCACGCCGACGGCGTCTACAACCTGTTCGAGGGGGAAGCCGACGTGCTGGTGGACGAGGTGGTGGTGGGCCAGGTCGGCCAGGGTGAACTGCTGGGCGCCATCGCCGTGCTGACCGGCGCTCCCCGGGGCGCCACCGTGCGCGCCCGTGGCCGCTGTTCGGCGATGCACATTCCCAGCGACGGCTTCTACCATCTGATCCGCGCAAAACCATCGCTGATCCACGGTCTGATGACCGACATGGCGCGCCAGATCAACGACCTCAACACTCAGGTCGTGACGCTTTCCAACACGGAACGGGCCTAACCGTTTTTGCCGCTGGCCCCGGTATTTTCCCAATCCGACCCGATCGCCTGTATTATCGGCCTGGGGAAATTGAAAAGGTACGATGGGGATTCGCTGTCCGTGGATGCATTGCTGGATTTCGTGGGGGAAATCTATGAGGCCTCCTATAACCCGGACCACTGGGATCACGTGGCGGTGGGCCTTTGCCGGCTCCTGAACGCCCGCTCCGGGGCTATATTCCTGGAAGATCATGAAAGCGGTACGCGCGACATGATCGGAGCCTCTGGTTTACCCAGACCGGTTAGAGCCGCCTACCGTTTTGGCATGTCCAAATACGATCACACGTTCCAAATACAACGCCTTGAACCGCTGGGCGAGGCCCGCAACATTATCCGTGCCGAGGACATACGCCACGAACATCCCTTCTATTACCGGCTGATTCTCAAACCCAATGACATCGGCTTTCTTGTCGGAATGAATGTCTACAACGACCACGAGTGGCATGTGGGCATCGGCTTGCACCGCTCCTTCCAGGCCGAAGCGTTCTCCGAGCAAGACAGTCTGACGCTGCAGCGACTCTACCCGCACTTCAAACGAGCGCTGCGCATTCACAAGGAATTCCATCGCCTTCGTACGCGTCAACAAACCCTGGAATCGGCCCTCGGCCGTTTCATGACCGGACTGATCGTGATCGGGCCCGACGGCCTGGTGAGCTACCGCAATCCCGTGGCGGAGGCCATGCTGGCGGGACATAAAGCCTTGAGCATCGACAGCCGGAACCAAGTGCGCGCCCACTACCCACAGGAGCATCAACGTTTACAGGCGCTGATCGACGAACTTTTACGTGCCGACCGACAAGATGTGAGCACCCGCAATCAGGCCATCGGCCTTAATCACCCGGACAGGGAACATGCCCTCACGCTGATGCTGGCGCCGCTGGACGATGCGCTCCACGAAGACGCTCGTGCCGCCGGCAGTGTGGCACTGTATCTGTGTGATCCCGACTCCGCATTCAACCTGCCCGCGGAAACACTGCGCTCTTTGTATGACATGACCCCCACGGAAGCCGGCGTGACCATTGCTCTGGTCAATGGCCGGTCGCCGGCGCAGATCAGTGAAGACCACGGCGTCCGTATCGACACCGTGCGCAGCCAGTTAAAAAGCATCTACTACAAGATGGGGGTAAATAAACAGCAGGACGTGATCCGCGTGCTGCTGTCCGGCGTCATGCAGGTAAAGGCTTCGAACGGTCACCACACACCGGACAGCCCGGGTCCTTCTTGAAGGCCACTTCCCGCCAGCTCAGAGTGCGGCCGTCGAAGACTCTCAGCACCGGCGCCACCGGCGTGCCGGTGAGCAGGTGGATGGCGAGCAGCGCCTGCAGGGTGCCCACGGTACCGACCACCGGCCCGAGGATGCCGGCTTCGCTGCAGGCCAGGTCGCCGTCGGTACCGGCGCCGTAGACGCAGGCGTAGCAGGCGCTGTCGGGGCGGCGCAGATCGAACACCGCGAGCTGGCCGTCGAGACGGATGGCGGCGCCGCTCACCAGCGGTTTTCGGTGCGCCACACAGGCGGCATTGGCGGCCTGGCGGGTGGCGAAGTTGTCGCTGCAATCCAGCACCAGATCGACGTCGGGCACGTGCCGGTCCAGCCATTCACGGTCGGCGCGGGCGGCGTGAGGCTCGATCACCAGGTCCGGGTTGAGCGCGCGCAATTGGGCGGCCAGGGCCTCGGCCTTGCCCTCGCCCACCTGGTCGCCGCGAAACGCAATCTGGCGGTGCAGGTTGCTGGTGTCGACCCGGTCATCGTCCACCAGCCGTAACCGCCCCACCCCGGCGCCGGCCAGATACAACGCGGCGGGATTGGCCAGGCCACCGCAGCCGACCAACAGCACGGTGGCGCCGGCCAGCGCCTGCTGTCCGTCGAGGTCGAATTCCTGAAGCAGCAGCTGTCGGCTGTAGCGCAGCAGCTGATCGTCGTTGAGTGCGTCGCCGTCGTAGTCAGACATGGCCCAAGGTTACCCTGTCGCGGCCTTCCAGGTCCTGCCGGGTGGTCACCGCCTGGAAACCCCGTTCGCCTAGCAACGTGCGCACTGCCCCGCCCTGGTCGAAGCCGTGCTCGAGCACCAGCCAGCCGCCCGGCGCCAGGGTGTCGTGGGCCTGGGCGGCGATCACGCGCAGATCGGCGAGGCCGTGATCGTTGGCGGCCAGCGCCGAGCGGGGCTCGAAACGCAGGTCGCCCTGCTCCAGATGATCGTCCAGCGGATCAATGTAAGGCGGATTGCTGACGATCAGATCAAAGGGGCCGCCCAGGCCGTCGAGCCAGTCGCAGCACACCAGGCCGACGCGGGCGCCCAGGCGCTCGGCGTTGTCCCGCGCCACCACCAGCGCCGGCCGGCTGGCGTCGGTGAGGGTCAGGCGCCAGGCCGGCCGTTCCAGCGCCAGGGTGACGCCGATGGCGCCACTGCCGGTGCCCAGATCCACCGCCCGCAATGCGGTCTCGGGGAGGGTTTCCAGCACCGCTTCCACCAGGGTTTCGGTGTCCGGACGCGGAATCAGGGTGTGCGGGTTGACCAGGAAGGTCCGGCCAAAAAACTCACGTTCGCCAGTGAGGTGAGCCACCGGTTCGCCCTCGACGCGGCGCCGCACCAGCGCCTGGTACACCCGTTGCTGGCTGTCGCTGAGGGTGCGCTCCGGCCAGGTGCGCAGATAGGTGCGGGATTCACCGATCACGCGGCAAAGCAGCAGTTCCGCGTCCAGGCCCGGGCTGGGCGAGGCGGCCAGCTGTTCGCGGGCCTGGCGCAGGGCGTCGTCCAGTCGCACCGCGACCGCCTAGCCCTGCCCGTCGGCGAGGGCGGCGAGCTGACCGGCCTGGTGCTCCGACAGCAAGGCACCAATCACCTCGTCCAGGTCGCCGGCGACGATTTCGTTGAGCCGGTACAGGGTCAGATTGATGCGGTGGTCGGTGAGGCGGCCCTGGGGGAAGTTGTAGGTGCGGATGCGTTCGGAGCGATCCCCAGAGCCGACCATGGATTTACGCTCGGCGGCCTGTTCGGCGTGGGCGGCGGTCTCGCGGGCGTCGAGCAGCCGGGCCTTGAGCAGCGACATGGCCTTGGCCTTGTTCTTGTGTTGGCTGCGCTCGTCCTGGCATTCCACCACCACGCCGGTGGGCAGGTGAGTCAGGCGCACCGCCGAGTCGGTGGTGTTGACGTGCTGACCGCCGGCGCCGGAGGAGCGGTAGGTGTCGATGCGCAGATCCTCGTTGCGGATCTCGATGTCGCCGGCGTCCTCCGCCGCCGCCAGCACCGCCACAGTGCAGGCCGAGGTGTGGATGCGGCCCTGGGATTCGGTGGCCGGCACCCGTTGCACCCGGTGGGCGCCGGATTCGAATTTGAGGCGGGAATAAACATCGTCGCCGGACACCTGGGCGATCACTTCCTTATACCCGCCGTGCTCGCCTTCGCTGGCGCTGATGATTTCCACTTTCCAGCCGCGTTGATCGGCGTAGCGGGAGTACATCTTGAACAAGTCGCCGGCGAACAGCGCCGCCTCGTCGCCGCCGGTGCCGGCGCGGATTTCCAGATAGACGTCGGCGCCGTCGCGGGGATCGCGGGGCAGCATCAAGCGCTGCAGTTCAGCGTCCAGCTCTTCGATGCGTTGCTGGGCATGGCGGGCCTCCTCGGCGCCCATGTCGCGCATTTCCGGATCGCTGTCGTCGAGCAGCGCACGGGCGCTTTCCAGCTCCTGCTCGCTGGCCCGGTAGGCGCGGTAGGCTTTCACCACCGCTTCCAGCTCGGCGTATTCCTTGGACAGGCTCCGGAATTGCTTCTGATCGGCAATAATATCCGGATCGGAAAGCAGGCCGCTGACCTCCTCGAACCGCTCCATCAGTTTTTTCAGTTTGCCGTTCAGCGATGCTTGCATGGGGTTCCCGCTATTCGTGATCGGATTCCTGATCGGATGGCTGGTCGTCCAGGTTATGCTGGTCGAGCAGTATTTCCCGCGCCATGGCGAGCGCCTCGGCGCGGCCTTCGGCGGCCAGCCGGCGCAGGCCCACGCTCGGCTGGTGCAGCCATTTGTTCACCAGGCTGTGTTTGAAGCGGCGCAGCACCTCTTCCGGGTCACCGCCTTTTTCCAACTGCGCCAGGGCCCGCTGCAGCTCCTGGTCGGCCAGCTCGGTGCCCTGGCGCCGGTAGTCACGCAGCACCCCCACGGCCCGCTGCTCGCGGCGGCTGCGGTGGTGGCGGCGAATCGCCTCCTCGATCAGGGCGCCGGCCTGCTCGGCGGCCTCCTGCCGGGCGCGGACGTTTTCCTGGATCGCCTCCTGGAGGTGATCCACGGTGTAAAGATAGACGTCGTCCAGCTCGCCGACTTCCGGCTCGATGTCGCGGGGCACGGCGATATCCACCATGAACATCGGCCGGTGCCGGCGGCGCTTGAGCGCCCGTTCCACGGTGCCCTTGCCCAGCACCGGCAGCGGCGAGGCGGTGCAGGAAATCAGAATGTCCGCGTGCTCCAGCGCCACCGGCAGCTCTTCCAGGCCGATGCCGCGCCCGCCCACTTGGGCGGCCAGGTCATCAGCGCGGGCCTGGGTACGGTTGGCGATCACGATTTCGTGCACCTGTTGTTCTTCCAGGTGCCGGGCCACCAGCTCAATCATTTCACCGGCGCCGATCAGCAGGGCGCGGCTCTGTTTCAGGTCGGCGAAGATATGCCGGGCGAACGACACCGCCGCGTAGGCCACCGATACCGGGTTGGCGCCGATGCCGGTTTCCGTGCGGATGCGCTTGGCCACCGAGAACACGTCCTGGAATACCCGGCCCAATTCGCCGTTGATCAACCCCGCCTCGTGGGCGCGGGCGTAGGCCTCGCGCAGCTGGCCGAGAATCTGCGGTTCGCCAAGCACCATGGAATCCAGGCCGCCGGCCACCCGCATAAGGTGTTCCAGGGCTTTTTCGTCACGGTGGCTATAAAGGACCCGCCGCAGCGTCTCCACCGGCATACGCCGGGTCCGCGCCAACCACGCCCCGAAATCCGGCGTTTCACCGTCGATCAGACAGTACACTTCGGTACGGTTGCAGGTAGACAGCAGCGCCGCTTCGCGGATACCGGGAAGCTCACGCAGGGCCACCAGGGCGTCATCCGCTTGAGCGGCGGAAAATGCCAGCTGCTCGCGCAACTCCACATCCGCGGTGGTGTGATTAACGCCGACTGCGATGAGATTCATAAGAAATGACGACGACCCGATGGGGTTAGGCCCTGATACGCGCAAGGGTGACGCATTTTGCGCGAAAGCGCCCCGCAAAACAACGTCACCCCCGCCCTTGGGGCCGGCGCGCGCCTGTGCGATAGTAGCGGCTCAATGTCCTTTGATAGCCAGCCGATGAAATCACGCCCATCGCTCCTCGCCGCCGCCCTGTTCGCCCTGGCCGGCTGCTCGCAGATGCCGTCCACACCGCAAGACACCGCCCCGGCCGCGCCACCCCGGGACCTTCCGCCGATTGAATACGACGGCGAAACCCTGGGCGATCTGCTGGTGGCGGAAAGCGCCGCCCAGCGGCAGAGCCTGCGTGTCACCATGGCCTATTACGCGCGGGCGGCGGAAACCACCAACGACCCGGAAATTATCGGGCAGGCGACCAAGCTCGCCACCTATCTGGAAGAGCATGAGCAGGCCCGCCACCTGGCCGGTCTGTGGCTGGAGCGCCAGCCCGATAACGCCGACGCCCTGCGCCTGGCGGCGCTGGCCGACATCCAGCTCGAGCGCCCGGAACAGGCCGCCGAATCCATCGACCGGCTGCTCGCGGTGCACGGCAACGAAGCATTGATCCCGCTGGTGGCGGAGGCGCGGGGCCTGGACGAAGGCGCCAACCAACGGCTGCTCAAGGCCCTGTCCGGACTTGCCGAGCGCTACCCGGACCAGGCGCCCCTGTGGTACGCCCGGGCTCTGGACCGGCGTCAGCAGAGCGATCTGGAGGGCGCCCTGGACGCGGTGGACTCCGCCCTGGACCAGGATCCGGACCATCGCGAAGCCCGGCTGCTGCGCACCCAGATCCTGTTTGAGCAAGGGCACCGTGACAAGGCGCTGGGCGAGCTCAGCGATATCGTCGACGAGGCCCCCGAAGCGCGCCGCCCGCGGGTCGCCTATGTGCGCCTGCTGCTGGCCGCCGGCCGCTACGACCAGGCCAGCGAGCAGCTGACCATCCTGGCGGAACAGAACCCGCGCGACCTGGACCTGCAGTATTCCCTGGCCCTGCTGGCGCTGGAATCCGGCGCCATGGATTCCGCCGAGGCGACGCTGCAGCGGCTGCTGCGCCAGGGGTACCGCCCCAATGAAATGCGCCTGCACCTGGGTCAGGCGGCGGAGCAGCGCGGCGACACCAAAGGCGCCATTGACTATTATTTGAAGGTCAAAGGCGGCGAAAGTCTGCAGGCCCAGGTGCAGGCCGCGCGGCTTATGTACAGCGAAGGCCGTGGCGATCAGGCCCACGCGCTGATCACCAGCCTCACCCATCAGTACCCGGAGCAGGCCACCCTGCTGTGGATCAGCGAGGCCGATATGCGCGCCGCCAACGGCGACCCGGAATCCGCCCTGGCACTGCTCGACCGGGCCCTGGAAACCGCCCCGGACAACCCGGAATTGCTCTACGCCCGGGCGATGACCGCCGGCGCCCTGGAGAACTATGAGGCCATGGAGGCGGACCTGCGCCGGGTGCTGGAGCAGCAGCCCGACGACCCGGCGGCGCTGAACGCGCTGGGCTACACCTGGGCGGACCAGGGCGTGCATCTGGAGCAGGCCCACGACATGATCCTCCGTGCCCTGGAACAGCAACCCAACGACCCGGCGATCCTCGATTCCATGGGCTGGGTGCTGTACCGGCTGGGCCGGCCGGAGGACGCTCTGCCCTTCCTGCGCCGCGCCTACGCCCAGTTCCCGGACCCGGAGGTGAGCGCCCACCTGGGCGAGGTGCTGTGGGTATTGGGTGAAGAAGACGACGCCCGCCGGGTGTGGGCCACGGCGCTGGAGCAAAGCCCGGAAGCCGAGCCGATCATGGAAACCCTGCAACGCCTGGAGGTGACACTTTGAGCAATGCGAGCCGTTTTTGGTGGCTGCCCCTCGCGCTGCTGCTGAGCGCCTGCCAACAGGCGCCGGTGGCGCCCACGGACTTCACCCGCGCCGAGCAAATTCAGCGCTGGGAAATGAGTGGCAAGCTCGGCTACCGCACCGCCGACGACGGCGGCTCCGCCAGCTTCGACTGGCAGCAGGCGCCGCGCTACGGGGAGATCCGCTTCTCCGGTCCGCTCGGCTTCGGCAGCGCGGCACTGACCTGGCAGCCGGGCATGGCCCGCCTGGAAACCTCCCAGGGTGAATGGCAGGCTCGCACCCCGGGCGAACTGGCCTGGCACCTGACCGGTTTCTGGCTGCCGGTGTCGGCGCTGGAATACTGGAGCCGCGGGCTGGTCTGGCCGGGGGCGCCGGCACGGTCGGAGCAAAACGACGACGGCCGGCTCAGCCAGTTGAGCCAACTGGGCTGGGACCTGGAATTCGACCGTTACCAGAACGTGGGCCGGGTGGCGCTGCCCCACCGCATCAAGGCGCGCCAGGGTGCCGACAGCTTTACCCTGCTGATCCGCGAGTGGCAGCCGCTGCCCAGCCAGCCCTGATCATGACCCCGTTCTCCCTGCCGGCGCCGGCCAAACTGAACCTGTTTTTGCACATCAACGGTCGGCGCGCGGACGGCTACCATCTGCTGCAGACCCTGTTCGTGCTGCTCGACCACGGCGATACCCTGGATTTCGCCCCCGCCGACACCCTCGCCCTGAGCTGCGACAACCCGGCGCTGCCGGTGGACGACCATAATCTGGTGCTGCGCGCCGCCCGCCTTCTGCAACACGAGACCGGCCACGACGGTGGCGCGCGCCTGCATCTGCGCAAGAAACTGCCCGCCGGCGGCGGCGTGGGCGGCGGCTCCTCCGACGCCGCCACCGCGCTGTGGGGTCTGAATCTGCTCTGGGACCTGGGCCTGGACACCGAGACGCTGGCGCGGCTGGGGCTGAGCCTGGGCGCGGACGTGCCGGTATTCGTGCGCGGCCGCAATGCCTGGGCGGAAGGCGTGGGCGAACGGTTGCAAGCCGTTGAATTGCCGCCACTCTGGTTTCTGGTAATCGATCCCGGGGTCGCCGTTCCGACCGCTCGAATTTTCGGCGACGGGGAATTGACAAGGCACACCCCCGCCATTACATTACCGGCCTCGCTTGGGGCGGCCACTTTCGAGGCCTTTCTGACGGAAAGGCACAACGACTGCGAAGCCGTGGCCCGGCGCCTTTTTCCCGCCGTGGATAAAGCGCTCGGCTGGCTCCAAAGCGAAGCGGGCAACGCCCGCATGACCGGTACCGGCGCTTGTTGTTTCGCACACTTCGCCGACCCGCAAGACGCGCGGAACGCACTGCGGCACTTGCCGGAATACTGGACAGGTTTTGTGGCTCGAAGCACTGAAATCTCACCTCTCCATGAGGCACTGGCGACGCTTCGAGCCAGACAGAATTCAGGGCCGGCGTGACACGCCACCTGAGCAAGTTAGTGTTGGGGTATAGCCAAGTTGGTAAGGCAGCGGGTTTTGATCCCGTCATTCCCAGGTTCGAGTCCTGGTACCCCAGCCATTTCTTTCCGTAAGGACAAACCCTAAATTCATTACTTGAAAGCCAGGGGACGCCAGTGTCCAAACTCGTTATTTTCGCCGGCAACGCCAATCCCGAACTGGCCAGCTCCATGGCCGAGCAGATCAACATCCCCCTCGGCGACGCCGATGTCGGCGTTTTCAGCGACGGCGAAGTGGCCGTGGACATTCAGGAAAACGTGCGCGGCAAGGACGTTTTCATCGTTCAGTCCACCTGCCAGCCCACCAATAACAACCTGATGGAACTGCTGGTGATGGCGGACGCCCTGCGCCGCTCTTCCGCCGGCCGCATCACCGCCGTGATCCCCTACTTCGGTTACGCCCGCCAGGACCGCCGCGTGCGCTCCGCGCGCGTGCCGATCACCGCCAAGGTGGTGGCCGACATGATCACCGCCGTGGGCATCGACCGGGTGGTGACCGTGGACCTGCACGCCGACCAGATTCAGGGTTTCTTCGACATCCCCGTGGACAACGTCTACGGCACGCCCCTGTTCGTGGCCGACATCGAGCGCCAGAAGCACGACGATCTGATGGTGGTGAGCCCGGACGTTGGCGGCGTGGTCCGTGCCCGCGCCCTGGCCAAGCAGCTCAACGACGCCGACCTGGCGATCATCGACAAGCGCCGCCCGAAAGCCAACGAATCCCAGGTGATGCACATCATCGGTGAGGTGGAAGGCCGCACCTGCGTGCTGGTGGACGACATCGTCGACACCGCCGGCACCCTGTGCAAAGCCGCCCAGGCCCTGAAGGACCACGGCGCCGCCAAGGTGATCGCCTACTGCACCCACCCGGTGCTGTCCGGCCCGGCCATCGACAACATCAGCAACAGCGCCATGGACCAGCTGGTGGTCACCGACACCATCCCGCTGTCCGAGCAGGGCCGTCAGTGCGACAAGATCCGCGTGCTGCGCCTGGCGCCGATGCTGGCGGAAACCATCCGCCGCGTGAACAACGAAGAATCGTTGTCCGCCATGTTCGATCGCCTGGAACTGGTGTAGGCCGGGGATTTCCGGCATAATCCGCCCCCTCCCCGTTCCGGGGACGCCCGTTTCGGGCTTATCGCAACCTTTTCGGCGCGCCTGGTCGCGGGGTGCCGGAGAGCTTAATGGAGACAGGACCATGTCCAACGAATTCGAATTGACCGCTGAAAGCCGCAGCGACACGGGGAAAGGTGCGAGCCGCCGCCTGCGTCGTCTGCACGGTCGCGTACCGGCCATTATCTATGGCGGCCACGCCGACCCCGTGATGGTGTCACTGGAAACCCGTGAGCTGAAAAAGGCCCTGGAAACCGAGGCGTTTTACAGCCACATCCTGACGCTGAAGCTGGACGGCAAGAAGCAGCAGGCGGTTCTGCGCGATCTGCAGCGCGATCCGGCCCGCGGCTTCCCGATCCACGCCGACTTCATGCGCGTGGAAGCCGGCCATGAAATCACCATGACCGTGCCGCTGCACTACACCAATGAAGAAGCCTGCATCGGTGTGAAAAAGCAGGGTGGCGAGATCCACCGCAACATCTCCGAAGTGGAAATCAGCTGTCTGCCCAAGGATCTGCCGGAATACATCGAGGTGGACCTGATCGCCGTGGAGCTGGACCAGGTGCTGCACCTGTCCGACATCAAGCTGCCCGCCGGCGTGACCCTGACCCAGCTGGCCTATGGTGAAGACCACGACCAGCCCATCGTCGCCGTACACACCCCGAAAGTGCGTGCCAGCGAAGACGATGAGGACGAGGACGCTCAGGAAGACGCCGCCGAGAAAGACAGCGGCAAAGGCGAAGAGAAGCCCTCCGAAGACTGAGAGCGATTATGGCGGAACCGGTACGACTGATCGTGGGCCTGGGCAATCCGGGCCCCGAATACGACGCCACCCGCCACAACGCCGGAGTCTGGTATGTGGATGCCCTGGCCCGTGCCCAGGGCATCTTTCTTAACGAAGACAAGAAATACTTCGGTGCCACCGGCACCTTCACCTTCGAAGGCGAAACCATCCGCCTGCTGGTGCCCACCACCTATATGAACCGCAGCGGCCAATCCACCTCGGCCCTGGCGAATTTCTTCAAGATTCCCGTCACGCAGATGCTCGTGGCCCACGATGAACTGGACCTGCCCCCGGGCGTGGCCCGCTTCAAACAGGGCGGCGGACACGGCGGCCACAATGGCCTGCGCGACATCGTTGCCCGCCACGGCAACAGCAAGGACTTCTACCGCCTGCGTCTGGGCATCGGCCACCCGGGCAGCGCCCAGCTGGTCACCCCCCATGTGCTCAACAAACCTTCCGCCGCCGACCGTGAGCTGATCGAACGGGCCATCGACGAAGCGGTGCGGTTTACCCCGGACATGCTGCGCGGCGAATTCAGCCACGCCATGAACGGCCTCAACGGCTTCCGCGCCTGATCGAACTTGTGGGAGCGGGCCCCGCCCGCGAAAGGGAGCGAAGCTCCCGGCAGGATTCCAGAAACCTCTAAGCACGCCTCCGATAACGTCTCTGGCATCCTGCCGGCGCGCTAGCGCGCCTTTCGCGGGCGGGGCCCGCTCCCACAAGGTTCACCGGTCCTCGGCGTAACGCGCCAATACCCATTGCCCCGCCGGACGGTCGCGCAGGTCGTCGAGCTGCTTTTGCAGCGCGGCGGGCAGCGAGCCCTCCTCGAACATGTCCCAGGGCGTGCCGGCCGGGCTGACCAGCGGCGCCAGCAGGCCGGCGGCGGTGATGTCCGCCAGGGTCAGTCGCTCGCCCACCAGATAGCGGCCGTTGCCGCGCTTCAACGTCTGCTCCACCAGTTCCAGCCCCTCTTCCAGCCGCTGCCCGGAATGGGCCACCGCCTTGGGCTCGATGCGATACAGCCGGCGCACGCCTTCCCGAGTCATCGGCGCGAGCACCTTCCGCACCGGAGACGGCAGCCGGTAGGGGTCGAGCATGGCGTCCATGACTTCCGGGCGGTCGATAATCTGGCCGTACAGCCAGCGGCGCACGTGCACCGCCACCCGGTCGAGCTGCTGCTCCAGCTCGATCACCCGGGCGCGGGACTCCGCGTCGGCGGGAATCAGCGAGCGCTCCGGATAATGCTTTTCCAGGTAATAGGCGATTTTGGTGGAATCCCCCACCACCCGCTGGCCGTCACGCAATACCGGCAGGGTGTTGATGCGCGCCATCCACTGGGTGCGTAGCCGGTGCGGCCCGGGCAGCAGGTTGCGGGTGCGGTATGCCAGGCCTTTATGGTCGAGCTGCCAGCGGGATTTTTCGCAGTAATGGGATATCGGGAATTGATAGAGGATGCGTTCGGTCATGATGTCCTTCCCTCCTTTATGGGGCCAGTCTAGCGGTGCCCCTGGTCGCGCTGAGCGGCGGCAGCGCCCCCCGCGGCCGGCTCCCTGGCAACCCACCGTGTCCCGCCTGTCGCATTTTGGCCCGCGCTTGAGTAGCATTGCGCCCTCGAAAACGGAGGTGCAGTTATGGGTATTCAGTGCGGTATCGTGGGCCTGCCCAATGTGGGCAAATCCACTCTTTTCAACGCCTTGACCAAGGCCGGCATCGACGCCGAGAACTTCCCGTTCTGCACCATCGAGCCGAACACCGGCGTGGTCCCGGTGCCGGACCCGCGCTTGGACAAACTGTCCGCCATCGTCAGCCCGGAGAAGGTGATCCCGGCGACCATGGAGTTCGTGGACATCGCCGGCCTGGTGGCGGGCGCCTCCAAGGGCGAGGGCCTGGGCAACCAGTTCCTGGCCAACATCCGCGATACCGACGCCATCGCCCACGTGGTGCGCTGCTTCGACGACGAAAACGTGATCCACGTGGCCGGCAAGGTATCGCCACTGGATGACATTGCCGTGATCAACACCGAGCTGGCGCTGGCCGACCTGGACTCCGTGGACCGCGCTCTGCAGCGCGCCCAGAAAGCCGCCAAGGGCCAGAACAAGGACGCCCAGGCGCTGATCCCGGTGCTGGAAAAGCTGCTGCCGCTGCTCAACGAGGGCGAGCCGGCCCGCGCCGCCAACCTCACCGATGACGAGCGCAAGGCGATCCGCAGCCTCAACCTCCTCACCCTCAAGCCCACCATGTACATCGCCAACGTGGAAGAGGACGGCTTCGACAACAATCCGTTGCTGGACCTGGTGCGCGAGCAGGCGGAGAAGGAAAACGCCTCGGTGGTGCCGATCTGCGCCAAGATCGAATCCGAGATCGCCGAACTGGACGACGAGGAAAAAGCCGACTTCCTGGCCGATCTGGGCATGGAAGAACCCGGCCTGAACCGCGTGATCCGCGCCGGCTACCAGCTGCTCGGCCTACAGACCTATTTCACCGCCGGCAAGAAGGAAGTGCGTGCCTGGACCGTCAAGATCGGTGCCACCGCGCCACAGGCCGCCGGTGTGATCCACACTGACTTCGAGAAGGGCTTCATCCGCGCGCAAACCATCGCCTACGACGATTACATCGCCGGCAACGGCGAGCAAGGCGCCAAGGAAGCCGGCAAAATGCGCGCCGAAGGCAAGGACTATGTGGTCAAGGACGGCGACGTGCTGAACTTCCTGTTCAACGTCTGAAACACCCGATCCCGGAGGGCGGGGCATGGCTTCCGATACACAGAAAGGCACCGCCCTCGCCCTGATCGCCAGCGCTCAATGGGGCGCCACCGGCATCTGGGTGGCGCTGCTGCGCGACCTGCCCACCGGCACCACCCTGGTGTTCCGGTTTCTCACCGCCGCCCTGCTGCTCACCGTTCTGCTCACCGTTCTGCTCACCCTGACCCGGGGTTTTCAGCGTCCCAATCCGCGGACGCTGTGCGGCGGTGTGCTGCTCGCCGCGTACTATGTACTGGCCACGGTGGGGTTCTACCTCAGTGACGTGGTGAGCGTGTCGTTGCTGGTCTCCACGTCGCCGTTCTTTGTGATGCTGCTGAGCGTGCTGCGCCGCCAGCCGGTGGCCGGCCGCGAGGTGCTGGGCGGTCTGCTGGCGTTCGCCGGGCTGACGGTGGTATTGCTGGGCGGACCGGATACGGCCCCGGCCGAGCACCAGGGCCGCCTGATCGGCGACGCCTGCGGGCTGGCGGCGGCCCTGGCGATGGCGCTCTACTCGCAGGCCGGCAGCCGTCTTCAGGGCCAGGGCTGGAGCGTGGTGCTGATCGGCTGCGTGCTCGGCCTGCTGGTGAGCGTGCCGTTCGCCAGTCCGGCGGCGGCGGTGCCCGACGCCGGCCAGTGGGGCCTGTTCCTGGGCCTGGCGGCGGTGTCGACGCTGGCACCGGGTTACCTCTATCCGCTGGCGTGCCAGCGCATTACCCCCACCGCCGCCACCGTGGTGCGCCTGTCCACGCCGTTCTTCACCGCCCTGTTCGCGTTCCTGGTGCTCGGCGCCGCGCTCGGCGGGCACCATCTGCTGGGCGCGCCGCTCCTGCTTATCGGGGTGTATCTGACGCTGCCCCGCGGGCGCCGCTAGCGGCAGATCCGGAAGCCCCTCAAGCCCAGATGGAAGTGGTCCGCATGGGCCTGGTTGTAGTCCGGCCCCAGCACGGTACCGAAGTACTCACAGGCCCGATTCTGCAGACTGCGCAGAAACGCGGCCTTGTCGCCCTCCCCGTCCCAGTCGTCCTGCACCGAAATCCGGGTGCCGTCGGCCAGGGTCAGCGCCGCCAGGTCCAGCGCCGAAGCGGTGGCGTGATCGCTGCGCCGTCCCTCCTCGCGGTTATAGATATTGCGGCAGGAAAAGGTGCCGTAGTGCCACACCGTCCGGACCGGCTGATCGAATTGTTCCCGGGCGGCGGGCTGCAGGCCGTGTCGCTCGAACATCACCCAGGCCAGCGCCAGCGGACAGCGGGCCACGAAGCTGTTGTTGAAAGTGACTCCGGTGCGGCGCACCCGCACCACATTGGTCAGCGGGCAGCTCTCCACGGGGGTGTAGTCTTCCAGCGGCAGATGATCGAGGGCGTCCTCCGGCGCGGTGTTCAACGCGTCCAGGCAGGCCCGCGGACGGTCCTTGAGCCGCGACAGTTTCCAGCCGGTGACCGGCGTCACCGGGTCGGTGACGTGCAGCGGCATAAAGGGGTTCCAGTGGCGCGGTACCGACCACCACTGCTGGTGCAGGCCGAGCACGAACAGCGGCGCCGCGATCAGCAGCACCAGCACAAGGATTCGGAAGAGACGTTTCATTAAGGGTCAGTCTGCCAGCCCGGCGGCGCCCTGGCAGGCCGCATTACCGTCTTTTACGGTTGCCGGCGCCGCCAGTACCAGGCCAGCACCGACCCGGACAGATTGTGCCAGACACTGAACAGGGCCCCGGGCAGCGCGGCGCCGGCGGAGAAATGCTTCACCGCCAAGGCCACGCCCAGGCCGGAATTCTGCATTCCCACTTCGATCGCCAGCGTGCGGGCGCGGCGCGGGTCGAGACGCATCAGCCGGGCGCCGCCGTAGCCCAGCGCCAGCCCCAGACCGTTGTGCAGCACCACCGCCAGCATCACCGCCGCGCCACCCACCGCGATGCGGTCCCGGTTGAGCGCCACGATCACGCCGATCACCAGCACAATGGCGGCCACCGACAGCAGCGGGAACACCGCGCGCACCGGCTCCAGAGGGCGATGAAACAGGGAGTTGAGCAAGGTACCGGCGATCACCGGCAGGAGCACGATCTGCACCAGGGAGCCGAGCATGGACAGCACCGGCACGTCGATGCTCTGGCCCTGATAGACCCATACCAGCAACGGCGTGGCCATCACCGCCACCAGGGTCGACACCGACGTCATGGTAATGGACAGCGCCACGTCCGCCCGAGCCAGATAGCAGATCACATTGGACGCGGTGCCGCCCGGACAGGCGCCGACGATCACCAGCCCCAGCAACAGCTCCGGCGACAACGCCAACAGCTGTCCGACCAGCAGCGCCACCAGCGGCATGATCAGAAACTGCAGCAGCATGCCCAGGCCAATCACCGCCGGGCGCCGCGCCACATCGGCGAAATCCGCCCAGGTAAGCGTCATGCCCATGCCGAACATAATCAGCATCAGCAGCGGCACGATCGCCCAGGAGAGTTCCGCCAGCCCGCCCGGGAACAGAAGCGCGAATACCGAAAACAGCACCGCCCACAAGGGGAACAAGCGCGTCAGCGTCTGGATCATCTATCGTGTCCTTATTTTGTTCGCCGCTTTTTAACCGGAACGGTTGATTCTCCAGCAGGGACGCGGGTCTGTGTTTTCACACGGTCAATTTGACCCGTGGCGGTGACGCTGCAAAGTGAGCGGGGCAATGGTGGTGCCTGGAGGGAGCTGTTTGGCCACGGATGGCCAAACTAACAGCGGCCAGGGATGGCTTGAGCGGTCCCGGAAGGCACCACCATTGCCCCGCGTCTCCGATACGCAGCACCAGAAACCGGAAGAGCCAGCGTCTCTGGAATCCTGCGGGGCAACCTTTGCCGGGTGGCTAAAGCCACCCTTTCGCGGGCGGGGCCCGCTCCCACAAACCCGCACTCCGAATTGTGGTGTCAGTCGGTGCCGCCGCGCGCCTTCACCGGTTCGAAGTCTTCGTCGTTAAGTTCAGGCAGCTTTTCGTCGCAGCCCTGAATGCCCTGGCGCTTGAGGTTGTCGCACACCCGGTCGAGCTTGCCGTCCACCGCGTGCATATGGTCCAGCAGCGCGCCGATGGCCTCGGCCACCGGGTCGGGCATGTCGTTGCTGACCCCGTAGGCCTGGAAGCCGATTTTCTCGGCCATTTCCTGGCGATTCTTCTCCTGCTCGGTGACCGGCCGGCCAATCACCCGGCCGGGGATGCCGACCACGGTGGCACCTTCCGGCACCTCCTTGGTGACCACGGAGTTGGAACCGATCTTGGCGTTCTTGTGCACGGTGAACGGACCCAGCACCTTGGCGCCGGCGCCGACCACCACGCCGTCTTCCAGGGTCGGGTGACGCTTGCCTTTGTCCCAGCTGGTACCGCCCAGGGTGACACCGTGGTAGAGCGTGACGTCGTCGCCGATTTCGGCGGTCTCACCGATCACCACGCCCATGCCATGGTCGATGAAAAAGCGCCGGCCGATCTTGGCGCCGGGGTGAATCTCAATGCCGGTGAGCCAGCGGCTGAAGGTGGACAGGACCCGCGCCAACTGTTTGATGTTGTGGCGCCAGAGCCAGTGCGCCAGACGGTGGAACAGCACCGCGTGCAGGCCCGGATAATTGAGCAGCACTTCCAAGGTGTTGCGCGCCGCCGGGTCGCGGCTGAAAACCGATGCGATGTCCTCTTTCACTTGCTTGAACATAATTACCTCTGCCTGGTCCCCGGCTCGTCGTCGCGGGGCGTGTCCGCCGCCTGGCGAGCGGCGTGTTTCTGTATCGCCACCAGCGTACCGCGCAGGATGCTGATCTCCATTTTGTCCGGACGAGCGCGCAGGAACAATCGCCGCATGCGCGTCATCACCTGGCCGGGCTGCTCCGGGTTCAGGAAGCCGCTTTCCGTCATCACCTGTTCCAGGTGATCCAGAAAGCCGGCCACCGCCTGGTTACTGGCCGGCGGCTCATCCCAGAACATTTCCGGCAGCGGCATGGCCTCGCGACGGGCGCGGGCCTCGGGCAGGTCCGCGTCCTCGCCGACCAGGGCCAGACGCAACTCATAGGCGATCAACTGCACCGCCGACGCCACGTTGAGCACGCCGTAGTCCGGGTTGGCGGGCACCGTCACGTGCAGGTTGCAACGGCGCAATTCGTCGTTGGTCAGCCCCCGGTCCTCGCGCCCGAACAGCACCGCGATCCGGGTGCTGTCCGGCTCGCGCTGCAGCTGAGCGCTCAACTGGCGCGGCGTCAGGCAGGGCCAGGGAATACGACGCTGGCGCGCGCTGGTACCAATCACCAGGGTGGCCCCGTCGAGGGCCTCGTCCATGTCGGCGCAGACCCGCGCGGCGCTGAGCACATCGCCGGCGCCGGAAGCGCGGGCGGTGGCCTCGGCGCTGGGATAGACCGCCGGGCTGACCAGGCGCAGGTCCGCCAGCCCCATGGTCTTCATGGCGCGGGCGGCGGCGCCGATGTTGCCGGGGTGCGTGGTTTCCACCATCACCACGCGCACGTTCTCTAACATGAGGTATCCGAATCCGGGAATGGAGAGCGCGCTAGTCTAGCAGATTATGATCTGCCCTCCTCCCTCCGGCTCTGTTACAATCCGCCTCCCGAAACGCCCGCCGGCCCCGCCGCAGCGGGTGATCGCGCTCTTTGAACCCGACAGGATGATTGCATGCACGCGCCGCAAGTGAACATTGCCCTGCGAGCCGCCCGCCAGGCCGGCAACCTGATCCGCCGCGCGGCGGAGAACAACGACCCCCTGTCCGTGGACCGGAAGGCGGCCAACGACTTCGTTACCCAGGTGGACAGGGCCGCGGAAGCACGCATCATCGACGCCATCCGCAAAGCCTACCCCGAGCACGGCATCCTCGCCGAGGAAAGCGGCGAACAGCCGGGCACCGGCGCCGGCGCCGATTACCTGTGGGTGATTGATCCGCTGGACGGCACCACCAACTTCATCCATGGCCTGCCGCAATATGCGGTGTCCATCGCCTTGAAGGTAAAGGGCAAGGTAGAGCACGCGGTGGTCTACGACCCGCTGCGCGAGGAAGAATTCACCGCCAGCCGGGGCCGCGGCGCGGCCCTCAACGGCCGCCGCCTGCGAGTGACCAACCGCGCGGGCCTGGACGGTGCTCTGATCGGCACCGGCTTCCCGTT
Source organism: Alcanivorax sp. (assembly GCA_017794945.1). GTDB lineage: Bacteria > Pseudomonadota > Gammaproteobacteria > Pseudomonadales > Alcanivoracaceae > Alloalcanivorax. The sequence goes on along the minus strand of CP051239.1, from coordinate 2,299,000 downwards.
CCGCAACGACCAGATGGCCTACATGGACGCCTACATGGGCATGTTCCGGGCGGTGGCGGAATCCACCGCCGGCCTGCGCCGGCCCGGCGCGGCGGCGCTGGACCTGGCCTGGGTCGCCGCCGGGCGCCTGGACGGCTTCTTCGAGCTGGGCCTGCAGGAGTGGGACATGGCGGCGGGCACCCTGTTGATCACCGAGGCCGGCGGCCTGGTGGGCGACGTGGCCGGCGGCCACAGCCACCTGCAGCGCGGCAACATCGTGGCCGGCACCCCCAAGGTGTTCAAGGGTCTGCTGCAGAAGATCAAACCCCACCTGACCGACAGCCTTAAGCGCGGCTGACAGCGCCACGGCCGCGGGCGAACGCTCGCGGCTGTTTCTTCCTCTCACCGTCATGCGTAAAACCCATCCATAAGGGATAGGCCTGGGCGCCGAGCTCTGCTAGCGTTGAAGCATTGATTTCTTTTGCGCTAAGAACGCTTTCAGGAGAGCTCCCGATGACCCAGTTCAACCTCAAGGATCCGTCCCTTTTCCGCCAGCAGTGCTTCATCAACGGCCAGTGGTGCGACGCCGAGGACGGCGCCACCATCGACGTGGACAATCCCTCCAACGGTGAGATCATCGGCACCGTGCCGCGCATGAAGGAAGCGGACACCCTGCAAGCGATCGCCGCCGCCGACAACGCGCTGCCCGCCTGGCGCGCCAAGACCGCCGGCGAGCGGGCCGACCTGCTGTACGCCTGGTACAACCTGATGATGGAGCACCAGGACGATCTGGGCGCGCTGATGACCCTGGAACAGGGCAAACCGCTGGCGGAATCCAAGGGCGAAATCGCCTACGCCGCGTCGTTCATCAAGTGGTTCGCCGAGGAAGCCCGCCGCGCCTACGGCGACACCATTCCCGGCGCCAAACCTGGCCAGCATATTATCGTGATCAAACAGGCCATCGGGGTCACCGCCGCGATCACCCCGTGGAACTTCCCGGCGTCGATGATCACCCGCAAGGCCGGCGCCGCCCTGGCGGCGGGCTGCACCATGGTGGTCAAACCCGCCAGCGCCACGCCCTATTCCGCCTTCGCCCTGGCCGAACTGGCCCAGCGCGCCGGCATTCCCGCCGGGGTGATCAACATCATTACCGGCTCCGCGTCGGCCATCGCCGACACCATCACCAGTTCGCCGGTGGTCCGCAAGGTGAGCTTCACCGGCTCCACCGAGGTGGGCAGCCAGCTGATGGCCAACTGCGCCGAGCACATCCAGAAGGTGTCCCTGGAACTGGGCGGCAACGCGCCCTTCCTGGTGTTCGACGACGCCGACCTGGACAAGGCCGTGGAAGGCGCCATCGCCAGCAAGTTCCGTAACACCGGCCAGACCTGCGTGTGCGTGAACCGCTTTTTGGTGCAGGACGGCGTGCACGATGCCTTCGTGGAAAAACTCAAGGCGGCGATGGAAAAACTGAAGGTGGGCGACGGTTTCGAAGAGGGTGTGACCCAGGCACCGCTGATCAACGCCGGCGCCGCCAAGAAAGTGCTGGAGCATATCGAGGACGCCAAATCCAAGGGCGCCAAGGTGGTGCTCGGCGGTGGCGCCCATGAGCGCGGCGGCAATTTCGTTCAGCCCACGCTGATCACCGGTGCCACCGCGGACATGGAATTCTGCCACGAGGAAACCTTCGGCCCGCTGGCGGCGGTGATCCGCTTCCAGGACGAGCAGGAAGGCATCCGCATCGCCAACGACACCCCGTTCGGTCTGGCCTCCTACTTCTACAGCGAGAACATCCACCGCGTGTGGCGCGTGGCCGAGGCGCTGGAAGCCGGCATGGTGGGCATCAACGAAGGCCTGATTTCCAACGCGGCGGCCCCGTTCGGCGGCGTCAAGGAATCCGGCCTGGGCCGCGAAGGCTCCCACCAGGGCATGGAAGAGTACATGGAGGTGAAGTACCTCTGCATGGGCTGACAGGCGCTGGTGGGAGCGGGCCCCGCCCGCTCCCACAAGGCCACTCCGTAGACCGACCTGCTTGAAGCTCGCAGCCAGAAGGAGGCCTTATGGCGAACTCGATGCGCATTGCGCTTCTGCCCGGCGACGGCATCGGTCCCGAGGTAATGACTGTCGCCGAGTCGGTGTTGAAAACGCTGATACACGGCCACGATCTACCGCTGGAGTACGACGTGCTGCCCTGGCCGGCCACCGACTGGCACCGGCGCCACGGCGCCATGATGCCGGAGGACGCCCTGCCACGGCTGCGTGAGTACCAGGCCCTGCTGCTGGGCGCCCTGGGCGACCCGGGGCCGCTCAGCGACCCGCAACGCTACTGCCTCCCCGACGGCGTCTCCCTGGCGCCGTTACTGACCCTGCGCAAGGGTCTCGACCTGTGGGCCTGCGAACGGCCCGCCCGCTTCTACCCCGGCACCGTTCAGTACCTGGCCGACGACCGCGCCCGCGATCTGGACATGCTGGTGATCCGCGAAAACAGTGAAGGCGAGTACGTCGGCCAGGGCGGGCGCCTGCGCGCCGGCACCCGCGAGGAAATCGCCACGCAGCTGGAGGTGTTCACCTACACCGCCACCGAGCGGCTGATACGCCACGCCTTCGAACGCGCCCGGCAACGGGCCGCCGAACGGGCGGAATCGAACAACCCACGCCGCTTCGACGGCGCCGACGGCGAGCCCCGTCAATCGCAGGTATGCCTGATCACCAAGCGCAACGCCCAGGCGTTCTGGGGCACCCTCTACGACCGCGTGTTCGAGGAAGTGGCCGCCGACTACCCGGACGTGGCCACCCACCACGAACTGGTGGACGCGGCGGCGATGAAATTCGTGCAGGCACCGTGGCGCTTCGACGTGGTGGTGGCCAGCAATCTGCACGGCGACATTCTCACCGACCTGGCGGCGGTGCTGGCCGGCGGCCTGGGCGTGGCGCCGTCCGCCAACCTGAACCCGGCGGACCCGTCGCAGCCGGCGCTGTTCGAGCCCACCCACGGTTCGGCGCCGGACATCGCCGGCCAGGGTATCGCCGACCCGCGCGCCACCCTTTTCAGCCTGGCGTTGATGCTGGAATGGATGGGGGAAAAAGAGCCGATTTACTATAGCGCGGCCCGGCATTTGCATGAGACGCTGGTGTCGGACCTCGCCGCCGGGCACCCGGCGTGCGGCACCGACGCAGTCGGTGCGCGGATTCAAGGCGCCCTGGGCGGGGGCCGCTGAACCGGTCTTGATGACAAGGCGGGTCCAGCGCGTACCTCCCCCGGGAATCGGGTATGGAGGAGCAAGCCATGAATCATCTGTCTCCACTTTTGGTGCAGTCCAGCGGGATCTGCGCGGAACGGGGCGAAGGAAGCTGGTTGTTTGACGGCGAAGGCCGTCGCTGGCTGGATTTCACATCGGGCATCGGCGTCACCGCCACCGGCCACTGCCACCCCAAGGTGGTGGAAGCCGCCCGCGATCAGGTCGGTAAGCTGGTGCATGCCCAGTACGCCACCGTGACCCACCCCAATATGCTGCGTCTCACCGACCGGCTGTACGAGCATCTGCCACGGCACCTGGATGCGGTGGCGTTCTCCAACTCCGGCAGCGAAGCGGTGGAGACCGCCCTGCGTCTGGCCCGCCAGGCGTCCGGACGGCCCAACATCATCGCCTTCACCGGCGGCTTTCATGGCCGCACCCTGGCGGCGGCGTCGATGACGACCTCCACAACCAAGGTACGCGCCGGCTGGCAACCGCTGATGTCCGGCGTCAGCTTCAGCCCCTTCCCGCACAGCTACCGCTACGGTTGGAGCGAAGAAGAAACCGTGGACTTCTGCCTGCGCGAGCTGGACCACGTACTGATGACCCAGTCCGCGCCCTCGGACACCGCCGCCATGATCATCGAGCCGGTTCAGGGCGAGTACGGCTACTACCCGGCCACCAAACGCTTCATGCAGGGTCTGCGCGAACGCTGCGACCGGCACGGCATTCTGCTGATCGCCGATGAGATTCAGGCCGGTTACGGCCGCACCGGGCGCTTCTGGAGCCATGAACACTTCGATGTGCGCGCCGATCTGCTGATCACCGCCAAAGGCCTCGCCAGCGGCTACCCGCTCTCCGCAGTGGCCGCCAGCCGCGCCCTGATGGCGGAAGGCTGGCCGGGCTCCCAGGGCGGCACCTACGGCGCCAACGCGGTGGCCTGCGCCGCCGCCCTGGCCACACTCGACGTGATGGAACAGGAGGATCTGGTCAATCACGCCGCCAGCGAAGGCGCCTATCTGTTCGAACGTCTCGACACCTTGCGCCGGGGCCAGGACTGCATCGACGAAGTGCGTGGCATGGGCCTGATGCTGGGCATGGAGATCGTCAAGGCGCCGGGCAAGCCGGACGGCGAACGCGCCGCCGCGCTGCTCAAGGCCTGCGAACAAAGCGGCCTGCTGCTGCTGCGCTGCGGCATCCATGGCCAGGTGGTGCGCTGGCTGCCGCCGCTCACCGCCAGCCGGCAAGAGATCGATCAAGCGGTGAACCTGTTCCAGGACGCGCTCGAGGAAACACGCTGAACCGAGGGCATTGAAGGATTGAAGGAGACGCCATGAGCGCAGGCGCAGTGCAACAGCCACGGGTCACCGTCCTGCTGGCGGAGGGCGAACCCGCCCTGCCCGGCCTGGACCGGCTGAACGGCGAAATAACCCTACGCGAAGTGCGGGGCGACAACGGCCTCGCCGAGGCGTTGGCGGAAACGGACATCCTGGTGGTCACCGATTTCCGCGTTGAGGCCCTGGAGGCCGCCTGGCCGGATCCCTGCCCGATACGTTGGGTGCACGCCACCAGCGCGGGCGTGGACGCCCTGATGATCCCGCCGATCCAGAACGGCGATTTCCCGGTCACCAACGCCTCGGGCATTTTTGACCGAGGCATCGCCGAATACGTGCTCGGCGCGGTACTGCTTTTCGCCAAGGACACCCTCACCAATCTGGCCCGGCAACGGGAGCGGCGCTGGCACCACCGGGAAACCGCCATGATTCGTGGCGCCCGGGCCCTGGTGGTGGGGGCCGGTTCGATCGGCCGGGAAATCGCCACCGTGCTGGGCGGCCTGGGCATGGAAGTGGTCGGCACCGCCCGCCGGGCCCGCCAGGATCCGGCCTTCGCCCGGGTGCACCGGCAGGAGGACCTGCCGGCCCTGCTCGGCGACGCGGATTACGTGATCGTGGCGGCGCCGCTCACCGACGACACCCGGGGCCTGTTCGACGACCGCCATTTCCGTCTTATGAAATCCGGCGCGGTGTTCATCAACGTGGGCCGTGGCGCCGTGGTGCGCACCCCGGCCCTGCTCGGGGCACTGGACAGCGGCCGGCTGGCCGGCGCCGCTCTGGATGTGTTCGAGGAAGAACCGCTGCCCCCGGAGCACCCGCTGTGGCGCTACCCCAACGTGATGTTGTCCGCGCACATGGCCGGCGATTTCGTCGGCTGGCGGCGGGCCCTGGGCGACCAGTTCGTCGATAACTTTCAACGCTGGCGGCGCGGGCAACCGCTGGCCAACCCGGTGGATAAGGCACGCGGCTACGGTCGCCGCTGAGACAGGAGGCACATCAATGAGCGAGGAACTGCGGACCCTGAGTGCGCTGGAACTGAAGAAGGCGTTCGAGCGCCGGGAGCTGTCACCGGTGGAGGTGGCGGCGGATCTGCTCGACCATGTGCAGCGTCACGACCACGCCCTGAACGCGTGGTGCCTGATCGACCGCGAGACCACGCTGGAGATCGCCAAGGCCTCCGAGCAACGCTACCAGAAGGGCGAACCCCAGGGGTCGCTGGACGGCATCCCGGTGGCGGTCAAGGATGTGTTTCTCACGCCCATGTGGCCCACCCTGAAAGGCTCGCGCACCATCGACGGCGCCAGCACGCTGAACAAGCGCTCGCCGGCCACCGCCGCGCTGGAGCGTCACGGCTATGTGCCGCTGGGCAAGACCACCACCCCGGAGTTCGGCTGGAAGGGCGTCACCGACAGCCCGCTGTGCGGCCCCACCAATAACCCCTGGGACCCGTCCAAGACCGCCGGCGGCTCCAGCGGCGGGTCCGCGGCGGCGGTATCCGCCTGCATGGCGCCCCTCGCCCTGGGCACCGACGCCGGTGGCTCGATCCGTATTCCGGCGGGCTTTTGCGGCATCGTCGGCCACAAACCCACCTTCGGGGAAGTGCCGCACTGGCCGGCCAGCCCGTTCGGTACTCTGGCCCACGCCGGCCCCATGACGCGCACCGTGGCGGATGCCGCCTTGATGATGCAGGTGCTCTGCGAACCCGACCCGCGCGATTCCCAGGCGGCGCCACGGCGCGGCACGGATTATCTGGGCGCCCTGGAGGGCGACCTGTCCGGGTTGCGCATCGCCTACAGCAACAACCTGGGTTACGTGGACGTGGACCCGGACATCGAACGGGCCTGCGCCGCCGCCGTGGATGTGTTCCGCGATCTGGGCGCCACCGTGGTGGAAGTGGACCCGGGCTTCAGCAACCCGCTGGCCGCCTTCGGTCATCTGTTTTACGGCGGCGCCGCCAACGCCTGCCGCGACCTGACGCCGCGTCAGCGCGAGCAGATGGACCCGGGTCTGATGCAGGTGGTGGCCAAGGCCGAGCGCCTGTCCATGCTCGACTATCTCGCGGCGGTGAATGAACGCATGGCGCTGTCGGAGCGGATGGCGGTGTTCCATCAGAAGTACGATCTGCTGATCACCCCGGCCCTGCCCATCACCGCCTTCGAGACCAATCGGGAGGTGCCGCCGGACTGGCCCAACACCCGCTGGCCCACCTGGACGCCGTTTACCTACCCTTTCAACATGACCGGTCAGCCGGCGCTGTCCGTGCCACTGGGGCTGGCCGGCGACGGTCTGCCCATGGGGCTACAGATCGTCGGCCGCCGCTTCGAGGACGAGCAGGTGCTCAAGGCCGGGCATTTGTTCGAGCAGCTGCGTCCGTTCACCGACCGTCCATCGCTGGCCCTGGCCGGCGCGACCGCATGAACCGTCTTTAACAAGGGAGCGGTGATATGAGCAGCATCAACCTGGACACGGACTTCTACGAAACCGAAGACCCGATCTGGAACCCGGCCCTGCTGACCATCCCGGTGCCGGGCATCCGGCGCATGGTGAATCTGGCGTCGACCATGGAGGACGTGATTCATTTGTCGATCGGGCAGCCGGACCTGAAGCCGCCGGAGCATGTGGTGGAGGCGGCGGTGGACGCCCTGCACGCGGGCCAGACCGGCTACACCATGGACGCCGGCCTGCCCGAGCTGCTGGAGGCGCTGGCGGAATACTACGGTGAACGCTACAACCGCACCCTGGTGCCGGAAAACATCATGATCACCACCGGCGCCACCGAGGCGCTGTATCTGGCGCTCACCGCCACCTCGGCGCCGGGCCGGGAGTTCATCGTTCCGGAGCCGTCGTTCATGCTCTATGCGCCGCTGATCCGTATGAACGGCGGTGTGGTGAAGACGATCCCCACCCATGCGGAGAACCAGCACCAGCTGGACCCGCAAGAGGTGATCGACGCCATTGGCCCGAACACCTACGCCATCGTGCTCAATTCGCCGAGCAATCCCACCGGCACCATCTATCCCCGTGACACCGTCGAAGCGATCGTGCAGGAAGCGGCGTACCGGGGCGTGTACGTGATCAGCGACGAGGTCTACGACCACCTGGTGTACGACGGCAAGGAGTATCCGAGCGTGCTGTCCTGCTGCTCGGACCTGGACCATGTGATGGTGATTTCCAGCTTCTCGAAAACCTTCAGCATGGCGGGCATGCGCATCGGCTGGTTGATGGCCAGCCAGGGCGCGATCAAGAAACTGCGCCGCTACCATATGTTCACCACTACCGTGGCCAACACACCCTGCCAGTGGGCCGGCGTGGCGGCGCTGCGCGGCGAGCGCACCTTCATCGACGACATGCTTGTGGAGTACCAGCGCCGCCGCGACCGGCTGGTGGATCTGGTGAAGGCCACGCCGCACCTCACCGGCTACCGGCCGGACGGCGCCTTCTACCTGTTCCCGTCGCTGCCGGAAGGCGTCAACGGCGGCAACGTGGCGCTCAAGCTGCTGCGCGAGACCGGCGTCTGCACCGTCGCCGGGGAAACCTTCGGCGACAGCTGCAGCAACGCCTTGCGCATCAGCTACTCCACCTCCCTGGACCAGATCGAAGCCGCCTTTGAGCGCATCATTCCCTGGATGGCAAAACAAGATTGGTGAGGAGGGCAGTTAATAGTTAACAGTGAATAGTTAACAGCTAAAAGACGCGACCGAGCGTCGCCATAAACAAAAAGGCCGTGCCCGCGAATGAACGCCGGCACGGCCTTTCTGCTTTTAGGGCCGGCTATGCCGGCCAACTATTAACTGTTAACTGTTAACTATTAACTGTTAACTGCCTTTTCACGGCATTTCGTCGATTTCTTCCTTCTCGACGATCAGGAAGTCTTCCTTGGTGACGTTCAGGGTGAAGATCAGATTGGCGACCACGTAGATGGACGAGTAGGTACCCACGACGATGCCCACCAGCAGCGCTTCCGAGAACGAGCGCATCACTTCACCGCCGAAGAAGAACAGCGCCAGCAATACCAGGGCGGTGGTCAAGGAGGTGTTGATGGTGCGGTTCAGCATTTCGTTGATGGCGTCGTTGACGATTTTCTCCGGGTCGGTCTCCCGGGTGTTGCGGAAGTTCTCGCGTATCCGGTCAGCGACCACGATGGAATCGTTGAGCGAATAGCCGATCAGGGCCAGGATCGCCGCCAGCACGGTCAGATCGAAGTGCCACTGCAGCAGGGAGAACAGGCCCAGCACGATGATCACGTCGTGCAGCAGCGCGGCCACGGTGGCGACCCCGAATTTGTTGGTGAACCGGAACCACACGTAAACCAGCATCAGGCCCAGTGCCATCAGCATGGCGAGGCCGGACTGGTCACGCAGCTCGTCGCCCACCTGGGGGCCGACGAACTCCACCTTGAGCAGTTCCAGATTATCAATCTCGGCGTTCACCGCCTCGAACACCATGCCGCCCACCTGGTCGGCTTCCACGCCTTCGGTGGGCGCCACGCGGATGCTGACTTCCCGGGCGGAGCCGTACTGCTGAACGATGGCGTCACTGAAGCCGCGCTCGGCGACGGCCCCACGCACCTGGTCAAGGTCCAGGTCCTGCTCGCTCTTCACCACCACCGAGGTGCCGCCGGTAAAGTCCAGACCCAGGTTCAGGCCACGGGTGGCGAGCAGCGCGATGGAGATCACCACCAGTGCGATCGACAATATGCCGAGCACCTTGCGCGGCGCCATGAAGTTGATGTGCTTCGTGGGAGCCTTACTCATAACCGCCTCAGATACTCAGTTTGGCCGGCGCGCGGGCGCCCCGGCCGTAGATCATTTCCACCAGCGCGCGGGTACCGATGATGGCCGTGAACATGGAGGACAGAATGCCGATGAACAGCGTCACCGCGAAGCCCTGCACGGAGCCGGTGCCCGCGGAGAACAGGATCACCGCCACGATCATGGTGGTGATGTTGGCGTCCAGAATGGTGGTGAAGGCGCGGCCGTAGCCCTCTTCGATCGCCTCGCGCGGACGCCGGCCGTTACGCAGCTCCTCGCGGATACGCTCGTAGATCAGCACGTTGGCGTCCACCGCCATGCCCACGGTCAACACGATACCGGCGATGCCCGGCAGGGTGAGCGTGGCGCCGGGGATCAACGACATCACGCCGACGATGATCACCAGGTTGCCGAGCAGCGCCACATTGGCGAACAGGCCGAACACCTTGTACCAGATCACCATGAACAGCAGCACCAGGGCCATGCCCAGCGCCATCGACTTGAGGCCGGCCTCGATATTTTCCTGGCCCAGGCTGGGGCCGATGGTGCGCTCTTCAACGATGGTCACCGGCGCCGCCAGGGAACCGGCGCGCAGCAGCAGGGCCAGCTCCGAGGCTTCCGCCGGGCTGTCCAGACCGGTGATCCGGAAGCGGCTGCCCAGGGTGTCCTGGATGGTGGCCACGTTGATCACGTACTGGTCGGTGGTGCTTTCCGGCACCTGACGGCGCTCGCCGTCCTCGCCCTCGACGGTTTTCATCACCGTCTTGGTCTCGATGAACAGCACCGACATGGGGTTGCCCACGTTCTTGCTGGTCACGCGCTGCATGCTGCGCGCGCCGGTGGAGTCCAGCTCCACGTTCACCTGGGGCGTGCCGCTTTGCTGGTCGAAGCCCATCTGCGCATTGGTGACCTGATCACCGGTGGCGATCTTGGATTTCTCCAGAATCACCGGCCGGTCGTTCTGGGATTTGAACGGGAAAATCTCGGTGCCCGGCGGCGCGATGCCGGTGCTGGCCCGGCTGGAGGAGTACTGGTCGGCGACCAGACGGAATTCCAGGGTCGCGGTGCGGCCGAGAATACGGCGCGCCTGGGAGGCGTCCTGCACACCGGGCAGCTGCACCACGATGCGATCGGCGCCCTGGCGCTGCACCACCGCGTTGCCCACGCCCAGCTCGTTGACCCGGTTGTTCAGCGCGGTGCGGTTCTGGTCGACGGCGTAATCCTGCAGCTCATCCAGCGTGCTCTGGTTGAGCGTCAGGGTCAGCCGGGGCCGTTCCTCGGACTGGTCCAGGGTGAACTCCGGCAGCGCGGTGCGCAGCGGCGCCCGCGCCGCGTCGGCGGCGATCTGGTCGTCCAGGGTGATGACCAGCTTCTGACCTTCGATGTCCACGCTGCGGTAGCGGATGCCCTCGTTGCGCAGCGTCAGCTTGGCCTGGCCGGACCAGGCGTCCATGCGCTGCTCGATCACCGTGGCCATGTCCACCTGCAGCAGGAAGTGCACCCCGCCACGCAGGTCCAGGCCCAGGTTCATGGGCGAGGCGCCCACCGCGCGCAGCCAGTCCGGCGTGGTGGGGGCCAGATTAAGCGCCACCACGTACTCTTCGCCGAGCAGGCTGGAAATACGCTCGCGGGCCCGCAGCTGCGCGTCCGTGCTCTCCAGGCGCACCATCCAGGAATTGTTGATGGTTTCGCCTTCGCCGTGTTCGATGCCGGCGTCGTCGAGGGCGCCCAGCACCCGATCACGAACCGGCACCGGCACCTGGCCGCCGGCGTCGTTGGCACTGATCTGAATGGCCGGAACGTCCGGATAAAGATTGGGCAGCGCATAGAGGCCGCACCCCAATAGCACGGCCAGGAGCAGGAAAAATTTCCAGCGCGGATAGCGGGTCATAATGGTCTTCCGGTTCGGCCGGCGAGGACTTATATGGATTTAATGGTGCCTTTGGGCAACGTGGCCTGGACACTCTGTTTCTGCAGTTTGATCTCGAGGTTGCCGCTGATTTCCAGTACCACGAAATCGTCGGTGACCTTGGTGACCCGGCCGAGAATGCCGCCGCTGGTGATCACTTCGTCGCCTTTGTTCAGGCTCTGGACCAGATTCTTGTGTTCCTTGGCGCGCTTTTGCTGCGGACGGATCAGGAAGAAGTAGAACACCGCTACCATTACCACCAGCATGATCAGCTCGATACCGCCGCCGCCAGGAGCGGCCCCACCGGTTTGAGCGTGCGCGGGTGAAATCAACCAGTTCATGACGTTACTCCACGTTATCGTCGTTAAATCGCGGGTACGGGACGGCCCAAAGCCGCGTAGAAGTCGCTAATAAAGGCGCTCAATGTACCCGCTTCGATAGCCCCCCGCAATCCGGCCATCAGCCGCTGGTAATGGCGCAGATTGTGGATGGTATTGAGTTGCGCGCCGAGCATCTCGTTGCAGCGATCCAGATGGTGCAGATAGCTGCGCGAAAAATGCCGGCAGGTATAGCAATCACAGTTTTCGTCCAGCGGCCCCAGGTCGTGCCGGTGCCGGGCGTTGCGGATCTTGAGCACGCCTTCGCCGACGAAAATATGGCCGTTGCGCGCGTTGCGCGTGGGCATCACGCAGTCGAACATATCCACGCCGCGCCGCACCGCTTCGACGATGTCCTCGGGCCGCCCTACCCCCATCAGATAGCGGGGCCGGTCCTCGGGCATGTGCGGGGTCAGCGCGCCCAGGGTGCGCAGCATTTCTTCCTGGGGCTCGCCCACGCTCAGGCCGCCCACCGCATAGCCGTCGAAGCCGATATCCACCAGCCCGTCCAGCGATTCGCGGCGCAGGGCGTCGTACATGCCCCCCTGTACGATGCCGAAACAGGCCGCATCGTTCCCCAGATCGTCGAAATGGGCCTGCTTGGAGCGTTTCGCCCAGCGCAGGGAGAGGCGCATGGAGTCGGCGGCCTCGGTCTCGGTGGCCGGGTACGGCGTGCATTCGTCGAAAATCATGCAGATGTCGCTGTCCAGATCCGCCTGAACGCGCATGGCGATTTCCGGATTCAGCTCAATGCGGTCGCCGTTGATCGGGCTCTGGAATACCACGCCCTGCTCGGAAATCTTGCGCATCTCGCCCAGGCTGAACACCTGGAAGCCGCCGGAATCGGTGAGGATCGGCCGCTGCCACTGCATGAAGCCGTGCAGCCCGCCGTGGGCGCCGATCACTTCGGTGCCGGGGCGCAGCATCAAATGGAAGGTATTGCCGAGGCAGATCTCCGCGCCGATGTCTTCCAGGTCCCGGGGCAGCATGCCCTTGACGGTGCCGTAGGTGCCCACCGGCATGAACGCCGGGGTTTCCACACTGCCGCGCGGGAAGGTCAGCCGCCCGCGCCGGGCGGCGCCGTCACTGGCCAGGTGCTGGAAGGTCATTCGGGACATGACAAGCCTCGCTGCGCGTCGGGCGCTCTTTCAATGAACATGGCGTCGCCGTAACTGAAGAAGCGGTAGCGTTCACGGATCGCCTCCTCATACGCCGCCAGCACCCGCTCACGGCCGGCGAAGGCGCTCACCAGCATCAACAGCGTGGAACGCGGCAAATGGAAGTTGGTGACCAGCGCGTCCACCTGGCGGAACCGGTAGCCCGGATAAATAAAGATGTCGGTTTCCGATTCACCGGCCTCCAGCGCGCCGCCGGCGGAGGCCGCCTCCAGGGTGCGCAGGGCGGTGGTGCCCACCGCCACAACCCGGCCGCCGCGGGCGCGGGTGGCGGCGACCTGCTCCACCAGGGTGGGCTCGACGCGGAACCGTTCGCTGTGCATGGGGTGGTCCTCGACCCGCTCCACGCGCACCGGCTGGAAGGTGCCGGCCCCCACGTGCAGGGTCACGAAGCCGGTTTCCACCCCCATTGCCTGCAGATGCTCCAGCATCGGCTGGTCGAAGTGCAGGCCGGCGGTGGGCGCCGCCACGGCACCGGGCTCGCGGGCATACACGGTCTGGTAGCGCTCCTGGTCCGCGCCCTCGTCGGGGCGGTCGATGTAGGGCGGCAGCGGCACATGGCCGATGCGTTCCAGCGCCTCCAGAGCGGTCTCGCAGCCCGTGAAATCCAGCTCGAACAGCTCGCCACGGCGGCCCTCGACCCGGGCGCCGATGCCCTGCTCGAACACCAGCCCGGTGTCCGGCTTGGGCGACTTGGAGGCGCGCACATGGGCCAGCGCCCGGGTGTCCTCCAGCAGCCGCTCGATCAGCACTTCCACCCGGCCGCCGGAGCTTTTGTGGCCGAACAGGCGGGCCGGAATCACCCGGGTGTCATTGAACACCAGCAGGTCGCCGGGGCGCAGATGGTCGGCCAGATCGGGAAACCGCTGGTGTTGCAGGGCGTCCAGGGTGAGCGCCAGCAGGCGGGCGTCGCGGCGCCGCTCCGGGGGATGCCGGGCGATCAGCGCTTCCGGCAGGTCAAAATCAAAGTCGTCGACTCTCACGCGGTTATTCCTCCACCCCGGTCAGACCGCCTTGGCGCCCTTGGGCAACACCACGGTGGCGGTGAGCGACAGGCGGTCATGCAGGGTCTGGTGCGGGTGCACCAGCACCACCAGATAACCGGCGCCGAGGGTCAGCCAGGACAGCCCGGCGGCGGCGAAACGGGCCACCGTCTGCCAGAAACGCATGGGGCCGCCCCGGTAGTCGCGCACCTGCAGGCGCCAGGCGCGCATGCCCAGGGTCTGGCCGCCGTGCAGCCAGAACCAGGCGTAAAAGGCCCAGGTTTCCAGGATCAGCAGCGGGAACAGCACGCCGCGCAGCACCATCGGGTCGGCGCGGGTGACGCCGTTGATGTCCTGCACCGGCAGGCCGGTATGGTTATAGAGAAGCACGAACAGGCCGGCGCTGACGAACCACAGGGCGATCACCAGGAAGCCGTCGTAAACCAGGGCCATAAAGCGTTTGAGCAAACCGGCGGGTTTGGCGTCTTCAATCATGGGGGCTCCGACGGGCGGACCAGCGTCTGGCGACGAACGGATACGGAATAAAAAGCCCGCGTTTAGCGGGAGCTTCGTTTCATGCTGGGTAGCAGAGCGGGACTTGGCCCAATGCGCGAGTGTAGCAGAAACCGATTCAAAACCGCCAATGATCCGCCACCGGGCGCCTCTTGCCCAGACCCACTTCTGGCGAACTTTCTGTCGTGATCAATCCAAAGACCGCGCCTTGCCGGAGCGGGGTTCACCGAGGCGCCGATGCTCCGGGGCCTGACGTTAGAGCCATAGGGGCGCCGATCAACCGTATTCAGTCCGCACATCGTGCCGGCGCTCCTTTAGCACCGCGTCCCGGATCATGCGCCAGACAAAATCACCTATCTCCTCTAGCGTGTAGCGACCATCGTCGCTAAACCAGGTGGCTACCCAGTTGAGCGCGCCGAGGCCTATAAGCCGCAGCAAATCAAGATCCACTTCCTTTCGAATTACCCCTTTCTCCGCCAGTGACTTGAGCATAGTCGCCCAGAGGGACTCATAACGGTCGCGCAACTTGATCATCTCCTTACGTGCCTCGCCGCGCAGAGAACGCCACTCAAACAACAGTACATAGACCATGTCCGAGCCGCTGACCAGCATCTGAAGGTGCGCATTGATGCCTCTACGCAACTGCTCCACGGGTTCCGCCGCACCGGCCACGGCTTCGGAGACAGCAGTCGAGGTTTGCTCCAAACCAAGGCGCATCAGATCAACAAGAATATCCTCCTTGGCCTGATACCGGTAATGAAGGCTGCCGGGCAGCAAATTACACGCTTTTGCGATTTCTTTCACCGTGGTCCGGTCATAGCCCTGCTCACGAAACAGTCGAGCGGCGGATGTCAATACAAACTGACGATCAGACCGGGCCGGACCGGCCGGGCGCTTTTTTCTCATGGTTTTTCTCCTCCGGCCTCGGGGTACGGCGCGAATCCGAATTGCGAGAGTCCATTGCCTGCGTCAGACCGACGACTTCCCCGTAATGGCTCGTCACGCCGAAGATCCGCGCGGCCCGCTGATTTTCTCACAAGTCATCGGCTAAGCACCACCGGCCTTGGTCAGCTGGCCAGGGAGGAGGTCCGGGCCGTGTACGGTCTGCGTCGCACCGAATGCCGATGCTGCTTCGGTATCATGCCTTATACCAACGATTTCAATTCGGTGCTCGGATCTTTCAATGCTTCAACATCGACGTCCTTGCCTTGATATACAAGCTTCTTCCCGACCATGAAGGCCATGGGCAGATTTACCGCGTCAACGGCCACCAGCCGGCTTCCGCGTAAATAGAATACCACAAACGCTTCATCCGAGGGATCACCGCGAACCACCCGCTGATCGTGGTTTTGAGATAACCCCACCATTTGTAAGCGTACGTTAAACTGGTTCGACCAGAACCACGGCACGCTTGTGTAGGGCACGCGCTCACCCATAAGCGTCGCCGCCGCAGTACGAGCCTGATCGACGGCATTCGCCACGGACTCAAGTCGTTGCATCTTTTCAAATAACAGATTCCGGTGGCGGGTACAGTCGCCGATCGCCAGGACAGCGGGATCCGCGGTACGAGTAAACTCGTCAACGACAATACCGTCATCACAGGGCAAGCCCGCGGCCTCGGCTAGAGCGGTTTCCGGAAGAACACCGATGGAAACAAGCACGATATCGGCCGGCACGATACCGCCGTTCGCCAATCTCACGCCCGTCACACAACCTTGCTCTCCCGCTTCGAAGCCGGTAACCGCGGTGTTCAAACGTACGTCCACGCCGGCGTCAGTATGCTTGGCGTAAAAGAATGCGGACATTTCCGGCCCAGTAACCCGTTGCATAAGCCGATCAGCGGCTTCCAGTACGGTGACATCGACGCCGCTCTTGTTTGCGCTGGCGGCGACCTCGAGACCGATATAGCCGCCACCCACGATGACCAAACGTTTCCCTGCAACTAATTGTTGGCGCAAGTTATCCGCATCGGCTATATCATGCAAATAGTGAATGCCTTTCAAGTCCGCTCCCGGCGCATTCAAACGCCGAACACGCGATCCCGTGGCCAGGACAAGTTGATCGTATTTCAAGGTGCTCTGGTCCGACAACCGGATGATTTTGTTGTTTCGATCGATTTGCACGACTCGCACACCGAGCCGCAACTGATGACCCGCCTTTTCATATATTGAACTTGGCTTCAAATACAGTGAACCCTGATCAACTTCGCCTGTCAGGTAATTCTTGGACAGAGGCGGGCGCTGATAGGGTGGGTGGGGCTCTTCGCCCACCAGAATCACTTTATGCTGATATTTCTTTTGCAACAGTGTTGTCAAAAGCGCTCCCGCCGCGTGCCCGCCGCCAACGATGACCGTCGTTTGTTTCTGATTGTTCGTCATAGCCTATCTCTTTTCTACTGTGCCTTGGGGTCCGATTTCACGATTACAAACGCCATGGGGACGAGCACGCCGCACTCAATACCGCGATCGGCCGCGGGAAACCTTGAAATCCTCGAGAATCATCTCGGCCCCCTTCTCGCCAATCATGGTCGCCGGCTGATGAGTATTTCCGCCCACCAGGGTCGGCATAACGGAAGCATCAACCACCCGCAGGGACCGGAGGCCATGCACGCGCAGTCGGGGATCGACCACCGCCATTGGATCCAACCCCATCTTACAGGTACCTACAGGGTGGTAGGCCGACTCGCCGCTACGCCTCACCCATCTGGCGAGGTCTTCGTCACTGCGCAGCGTCGGTCCCGGCGATATCTCGACCTCGTGGTGAGACGCGAAAGCCGGCTGCTCCAGAATCCTGCGGACTAAACGCACCCCCCGAACGAGTCTCTCGACATCGGCGGGCTCAGCCATATAATTGGGGTCTATCAGCGGTGCCGCGAAGGGATCGGCACTGTGCAAACCGACGTGGCCGCGCGACAAAGGCCGGAGCCCATAAATCATCACGATGTAACCATAACCGCTCATCGTGGTCTTCATATCCCGCCCGTGATCAGCGTACAGCATCGGCCCGAAATGCAGTTGCAAGTCGGGGATCGGCTCTTCCGCACGGGAACGAATAAACCCACCGGCCTCGGCGCCGTTACTCGACAGTAAACCGCGACGACCGCTCAGATACTGCAGCAGGGCCCGAAGGCCCTTGAACCAGTAGCTCGGATGCATGGAAATGCTCTGGCGGTCGCGCGCTCTAACACGCACGAACACGTCGATGTGATCCTGCAGATTCCGTCCCACGCCCTCCAGCTCATGACGCAATTCAATCCCGTGCCGGGACAGTTCACCGCGCGGCCCGATTCCAGAAAGCATCAGCAGCTGCGGAGAATTAAACGCGCCGCCGCAGAGAACTACTTCGCGCCGGGCACGGACCTGAGCCAGCCCCTTCCCGCTCCGATATTCGACACCGGTGGCATGGCCGCCCTGGAGCAACACACGCGTGACGTGCGCTCCGCTGCGGACAGTCAGGTTGGACCGAAACGCCGCGGGTTCGAGATAGGCACGCGCATTGCTACAGCGCGCGCCGTCCTTCTGATAAACATAGTAGTAGCCCACGCCTTCCTGTTCACGTCCGTTGAAATCCGGGTTGCGCCGGTGGCCCGCCTGCATCGCCGCCTTGACGAACGCCGTGCTTAGCGGATTGGTATAGCGGCGCTCGGCAACATTAAGCGGGCCACCCCGACCATGAAACGCCGTTTCAAGAGCCGCCAACTCCGGCTCGAAATGTTCGGATCTTCGGAAGTAAGGCAACACATCGGCATACGACCACCCCTCGCAACCGAGCCGTGCCCACTCGTCGTAGTCCCGGGCATGTCCGCGAATGTAGACCTGCGCGTTCATGCCGCTGGACCCGCCGACCATCTTGCCTCGTGGCTGATATAAGGCACGGCCATACATGTGCCGTTGCGGCTCGGTATTGAACTGCCAGTTAACGCGACGACTGAAGATCAGCTGCAGAAAGCCCAGCGGCATATTCACGAACGGATTGCGGCGACTCTCCGGACCGGCCTCAAGCAACAGCACCGAATGGCGGCCGCATTCGGATAGACGGTTGGCGACGACGCATCCGGCCGAGCCCGCCCCAACCACGACATAATCGAACTGTTCGGATGACATCGGCTCCGGACGTGAATTCAATTTTTTGCGGTCAACTTGACCATTAGCTTGGAATAGCCCCGCACAAAGTTGGACTGCACACGCTCGGGCTCACCCACGACCTCTATGTTATCAAAGCGCTTGAGTAACTCTTCCCACAAAATCCGCAATTGCAACTCAGCCAGACGGTTGCCCATGCAACGGTGAATGCCGTAGCCAAAGGAAATATGATTCCGCGCGTCCTTTCGATCAATAATAAGCTGGTCGGGATTTTCGAACTTTCGTTCGTCTCTATTACCGGAGGCATACCACATCAACACGCGGTCCCCTTTCTTAATGGTCTGACCACGCAGCTCCACGTCCTGCGTGGCAACCCGGCGCATGTGCGCGAGTGGAGTTTGCCAGCGGATAATTTCCGAAACCATGTTCGGAATCAATTCCGGGTTTTTCTTCAGCTTGATGAATTCCTCGGGGAACTGATTCAGGGCCAGCACACCGCCGCTCATGGAGTTGCGGGTGGTGTCATTGCCGCCAACAATCAGCAGCGCCAGGTTGCCGATAAACTCCATCGGACGGTTAATCAAATCCCGGGTATCCTCGTTACTCTGTAGCATGCTGATCAAGTCGAAACCCGGAGGCTCGCCAGCCTTGCGTCGTGCCTCCTTGTCTCGCCAAAGCCTCGAGAATGACCAGGCCATGTCCGCGGCATCGTCAAACATGATGTCTTCGTCGGTAAACTCGCCACCAGTCGCCGAAGATGCTCCGGACAGTCGGTCCGACCAATCAACCAGCTTGTGACGCTGCTCGTAAGGGAAATCCAGCAACGTTGCCAACATACGCCCGGTCAACTCCTTGGACACTGCCGGCACCCAGTTGAAAGCCTTGTCCAGGGGCAGACTGTCGAGCACCTCGGCGGCGCGCTGCCGGATCAGCCCCTCCATTTCCTTGAGATTCTGGGGTGCCACCACACCTTGGACCGCCCGGCGTTGCACATCATGTTTTGGCGGATCCATGGCGATAAACATTTCCACCGACAACCCTTCCGGAGGATCACCCAGAATGATTTGTGGCTCGGAGGAAAAGAGCTCGTGATTCTTATCGACGAACAAAATGTCTTCATAGCGTGTCACCGACCAGAATGGCCCGAACTGGCTGCTTTTCTGGAAGTGCACCGGTGCCTCATCACGTAACCGCTTGAAATAGGCACCCCACTGATCTTGCCGATACAGAAAAGGGTTGCTGGTGTCAATATCCTCAAGTGCCAGGGTATTGACGTCAGGCACGGGCTGTTCGAGAAACTTGACCTGTGGGCGTGTTGACCCCAGTGCCTTTTTCTTCGCTTTCATCAGAGATTTGAGTGCCTTGATCTGTAAGTGCATAGGCACCAATCTCGATGTGGCATTAATCATCTTTGTTTGCATGGCATCGTTCGTGCCTGACTTGGTTGACATGGTGACCTCCCGCTACATCTGAAATTCAGGCAACAGAACGGTCATACCGTCCATCGCCTCAGTGGTTCGAATCTGACAGCCCAGCCGAGAAGTTTCTGCCCGCTCCGGAGTCATGGACAACATCTGCTCTTCAGCATCATTTATTTCCCCGGTCTTTCCGAACCATTCATCGGTCACTATCACGTGGCAGGTGCCGCAGGCGCATTCCCCACCGCAGTCTCCGTCGATGCCGGGCACAGCGTTATTAACAGCAACCTGCATCAGCGAGGAACCAGATTCAAACTCGGCAATGTGCTCGGTACTGTCATGCTCAATGAACGTAATCTTACCCAAGACCTTTCTCCAGCAAGTAACTTAATGACTGCATCGTGGTTGTTGATTCGCTTGCCGGGGAGGTCATTTATTGACACACTGGGGTCATTTAAAGACAGGCATGCCTATCAACGGACCGTATCAATGACACAGCAGAAGGGTGAACCGAAAGCTTCGGAAGGCGGCATTCCGTCGAACTATTCACGACTTATTGCCCGCGAGCTGGACTTAACCGTCAGCCAGCTACCCTCGTTGCTGCAAGGTACCGGTCTCGGTATCGCGCAATTTCTGGGCGAGGACAGTCTGCTCACGCCAGCTCACCAGGTGCGGATTTTACGCAATGCACTGGCGTTGTCGGGCCAGTTTGAGTTCGGCTTACGGCTGGGTAAGCGTCTGACCCCGGCGACCCACGGCGCCATCGGTTTTGCCGCCTCGAGCAGTCCGGACCTGCTCACCGCGCTACAGGCGATTCAGACATTCCTACCTACTCGCGCAAGCATCGTCGAGCTACACCTGCAGGAAGCTGAAGAACACCTGGAATGCCGACTGGACTTCCAAGTGCCGCTGGACGCGGATATCGAGCGTTGCCTGGCGGATACCATGATCGTGGTGCTGCTTGAATTCGGCGAGTTCGTTGTCGGTCGCCCACTACATGAGGCTGAAATTTGTTTTACCCACCGGACACCTGAGTACCACGCGATGTACTCGGACTACTTGCCCGGTCGCATTCGTTTTGGCTCCGATAAGTTCACACTAAAACTGCCGATGGCACTGTGCCTGGAACCGAACGCCTCCGCCAATCATGAAAATTACCGCCTGGCTCTTGAGCAATGTGAATCAATGCTTGCCGAGCTTCAGAACCACAAGCCCAGCTACCAGACCCGGCTTAAGAAGATGATGCTATCGAGACCCCCCGGTTCGCTCAGCGAAGACGAAGCAGCGGCCTCCCTTTTCATGAGCAAACGCACTCTCGCTCGCAAGCTCAAGGAGGAAAACAGTAGTTTTAGGAAAATTCGTGACGAAATCCTATCCCGGCAAGCGATCAGCTACCTGTGTGACAGCAAGCTTTCGATCGAAGCCATCGCCGCGTTGATGAACTATCATGACGGAGCCAATTTCAGGCGTGCCTTCAAGCGCTGGTTCGGTCTTTCGCCCGATCAGTACCGGCAGCACGCCGGTTCCCGGCACACTCTACCCCCTGCCCCCTAGTGGTCCGGTACCACGCTCCGGCATTCCGTTTCCTTTCTTTTGTACCGTATCTCGACCGGCCTTTCCCGCCGGTCTGACGCGATCTGTTTCCCGGCGCGCGAAGATATCCACTGACTGCTTTTTTCGGGCCTTGACATTTGGTCAATCGCCCAAATAAAGTGACTCAACAGTCGAACTACTCAGGAGGTCGACATGGTGATCGCGAGCCGCAAGATTGGTTACGATGAAGTCGAACACAGGGATTTGAATTTCGGCATGAGCCCGGAGACGGTGCCGCGCCACTGGTTCAACAACGATCCGTGGATCACTCACTGGATGAACGCGATCCTGGCCGCGGTGCCGGACGGCGAGCGCTGGGTCATGCAGGCCACGAGTAAGCAACTCGAGAATCTTCACGATCCGTCAGTGCGCAAAGCCGCGATCAGCTTTATTCGACAGGAACGCTCCCATGCACGGGAGCATGACGCCATGAATGAAGCGATGGTCGCGCACGGCATTCCAATAGACCGGGCGGAGGCCGTGTTCAAGGCGATCAGAAAGCCCCTTCAACGCTACCTGGGCGGCGCCACCCAGTGCGCCATGGCCGCGAACTTCGAGCATTTCACGGCCGTGATTTCCCAGGTAATGCTCGATCATCCGGAACTGTGGGACGATACCAGGCAGGAAGTCGCCGCCATGCTGTTCTGGCACTTCGTGGAGGAGACGGAGCACAAGTCAGTCAGCTTCGACGTGTTCGGAGAGGTAAGCGGGGGCGGCGTCCGCGCTTACGCAATCCGCATGGCGACGCTCGCTCTGGGTACAGCCCTTTTCCTGCCTCTGGTGCACGGTAACTGGCTGTATTTCCTCTGGAAAGATCGGCAGCTCACGAACATCCCCTCGGCACTGCGCGCCATTAAGTGGTTGTACTTCGCACCTGGAATCTTCACCCGAGCTTTTGTGATCGATACGCTGCCTTTTCTCTCCCCCCGCTTCCATCCATGGGACGCCGATAACCGGGAAGTCATCCACGCCTGGAAGCGCGCCTACGAGGAAACCGGTGATGCCCAGCAGGCTTACCAAGCATTCCGGCAATGGCATGACGATAACAGGCGTGACACAACAGCGGAACGAGTGACGGCGGCGTGAGCGGTGCCAAGCGTAAAACACTGAAACCCTCCGAGGGGGCGGCGGCCCTGGTCACGGGGGCGGGCAGCGGCATCGGCCGCAGCTTCGCCTATGAGATCGTGCGCCGTGGCGGATCAGTGATCTGCGCGGATATAGACCGCCAGCGCGCCGAGCAAACCGCCAGCATACTCTCGGAATTGGGCGAAGGTCGGGCTGTCGCCTACCGCTGCGACGTAGGTAGTGAAAAGCAGATGGCCACGCTCGCCGACAAGGCCGAATCGCTGCTCGGACGGCCAATGACGTTGGTGGTCAATAACGCCGGGGTGGGCGTAGGCGGCCGCATCGGAGAAGTGCCGCTTGGCGATTGGCGCTGGTGCCTCAAAGTCAATCTTTGGGGCGTCATTCATGGTTGTCACTTCTTCGCACCCAAGCTGCGCGCACTGGGCTACGGCGGCATTGTCAACGTGGCTTCGGCCGCCGGTTTCGGCGCGGCGCCGGAGATGAGTGCGTATAACGTGACCAAGTCCGCGGTCCTTTCACTCTCCGAAACTCTGGCGGCCGAGCTGACCGGCACCGGCGTGCATGTTTCGGCCCTGTGTCCCACCGTGGTACCCACCAACATTCTGGACAAGGCGCGCCTGCCCGAGCACCGCGGCGATTTCGCCCATGCCGCCATGCGCAAGTGGACCTTCGCCACCAGCGACCAGGTGGCACGCCGGACCCTGGACGCCCTCGATCGAAAGCAACTTTATGTGGTGCCGCAGTTCGACGGGCGTTTCATGTGGCGGTTCAAGCGCTACGCGCCGCGGCTATACGCTCGCGCGCTGGGCGAGGCGTATCGCCTGGCCGGGGGCTGATATCCGGCAGGAGGCAAATCATGACATCATTCTCGGCAAGAGTTGCCGACCGTGGTTTTCGGCTACTGATGAAACGCGAGCCGGCTAGTCCCGACGAGTTGGTGATGCGGTTACGGCGCATCGCCGCGATGGCCCGCCTGCCGGGCGGGCTGCCGTCCGGAGTCACCGCGCGCAAGACCACCATTGGCAATGAACCGGCCGTACCACCCGGCGTGCCGGCGGTGCGTGTCAGTCCCAGTCAGCCCACGGCCACCGTGCTGTATCTCCACGGTGGCGCCTTTATCAGTGGCCGTTTCCCTACTTATGCTGAGCTTTGCGGGCAGCTGGCCAAGAGACTGAACGCACGCGTGTTCTGGATCGACTACCGCCTAGCGCCGGAGGCGGCCTACCCGGCCGCCCTCGACGATGCCCACCATGCCTACAGGGCGCTGGCCGAGGACTATCCTGACGAGCCGCTGGCCCTGATCGGAGATTCCGCGGGTGGCAACCTCACTCTGGCCACGCTGCTGAGGCTGCGCGATGCGCAGGCCGCCTCGCCCGATTCCTCCCCCCGCATGCCAGCCTGCGCCGTGTCGATCTCACCCGGCGCCGATGCGGTTGGCGATACACCGTCGCGCCAGGCCAACGCGGCCAGCGATGCCATGCTGACTCCACGCATGATCAAGATGGCCACCGATCTGTATCTGGCCGGCCATGATCCCCGGGATCCCTATGTCTCACCGATATACGGCGATTTCCGTGGCCTGCCGCCTCTTATGCTCACTGTGAGCGAATCCGAGGCCCTCCGTGATGATGCCTATCGGGTAGCGCACCGTGCGCGCCAGGCCGGCGTGGCCGTGACCCTGCGCGCCCGCTGGAATATGCCACATGTGTGGCCGGTGTTTCATTCCATGTTGCCGGAGGCGCGCCAGGACGTTACCGAAATAGTCGGCTTTATGCGCCGGCATTTGTCGGCGCCCGTAGCATGCACCCGGGCCGTGGCACGGACGAAACTGCGCCTCGCGCATAGCGGCTAAGCGGCCTGCTAAAAACTGGAAGGAGGACCACTATGAATGTCGCGGAGGACCGGATTCAACAAAGCCGTCGTGGCCAGCGGGCGCCGCGCCACGGGAGCGCTGAACCCGACCACGAGATTTTGATCATCGGCGCCGGCTTCGCCGGAATGGGCGCGGCCATCGAGCTTCTCAGCCGCGGCATGAAATCCTTATCGATCATCGAGCGTGCCGCCGATGTCGGCGGCACCTGGCGCGACAACCGCTACCCCGGCGTGGCGGTGGACATCACTTCTTTCGTCTACTCTTTTTCCTTCGAGCAGAATCCGAACTGGTCGCGGGTCTTCGCGCCGGGTGACGAGCTGCAGAACTACGCCCGCCGTGTGGCCAGCAAATACGGCCTCTATCCCTACATACGTTTCGGCGTCAGCGTGAAGCGTGCCGAGTTCGATGAAGGCGAGCACTTGTGGCGGGTGACAACCGACAAGGGATGTGTCACCGCACGCCACCTAGTGTCCGCCACCGGCGGGTTGATCTCGCCGAAGATGCCGGATATCGAAGGGGTCGAGGATTTTCAGGGCGAGCGCATGCACACCGCGCGCTGGGACCACGAAGTGGATCTCACCGGCAAGCGGGTGGCGGTGATCGGTACCGGCGCCACCGCGGTGCAGCTGATTCCCGAAATCGCCCCGCGGGTGGCGCATCTGGATGTCTATCAGCGCACGCCCATCTGGGTACTCAAGAAACCGGATGTCCGTATGCCCGGCTGGATGCGCACCGTCTTTCGTTGGTCGAGCCTGGCCCAGCAGGGAGTACGTACCACCACCGATGCGCTGACCGAATCGTTGATGATCATCGCGGCGGTTTACTATCGGCGCTTTCCTTGGCTGGTGCAATGGGCCCAGCGCGCCGGCGTCAACAACATGCGCGAGCAATTGCCCGATAACCCGGAGTTATGGGGCAAATTAACCCCGCGATATGGCTTCGGCTGTAAGCGGCCGACATTTTCCAACAACTACTTTTCCACCTTCAGCCGTAGCAACGTCGATCTGATCACCACCCCTATCCAACGCATCACTCCCAAGGGCATCGAGACCATCGACGGCATTGAGCACGAGATCGATGTGCTGATCCTGGCGACCGGCTACAAGGTTTTCGAAAAGGGCAATCTGCCCTCCTATGAAGTCGTGGGACGCGGCGGTGTGGATCTGGGCGAATTCTGGGAGCGGAACCGTTACCAGGCCTATGAGGGCCTGACAGTACCCGGCTACCCCAATCTCTACATCATGCTGGGTCCATACGCGCTGATTGGTTCATCCTATTTCAAAATGGTCGAGGGTAACGCCATTCACGTGGCGCGCTGCATCCAGGCCGCCCGAAAGCGGGACGCGACTTGCGTGGAGATTCGTCAAGACGTGCACGATCGCTACTTCCGGAATATCCAACGACGCCAACAAGGGACGGTGTTCCTTAACCACAATTGCGCGGCCTCTAACAGCTATTACTTCGATCATCATGGCGACGCGCCCATGCTTCGACCTTCTACCTCTTTCGAGATGCTTTGGCGAGCGAAACACCTGCCCATGGCTCATTACCATTTCAAAAAGGCCTATCCGGCAGGATGGCTATCAGATGACTCAAGGCTGACGTCCAACAGCAGGCCTTTTCCCGGAGATGATACCGTTGCGGAGGTTATTCGCCGATGACGACTCATGAGGAAACAACACCGGTGCTGGTCGGCGCCGGCCAGATCAGCGCGCGCGAACCGGATACCGAGCGCACCCCCATAGGCCTGGTCGCCGAGGCTGCCCGAGCCGCGGCGGCGGACTGCGGTGTGACCGGGGTTCTGGGTCAGATCCAGTCGTTAACGTGTCTCAACATATTGGCGCCGTCTTATTCCGATGCCCCGTCCACCCTGGCGCGGCATCTGGGCATCGACCCCGGCGAGCGCTTCTACACACCCATAGGCGGGAACATGGGTCAATGGCTGGTCGGTTACTATGCCGATCGCATCGCCGCCGGTGGTCTCGATTGTATCTTGATCGCGGGCGGCGAGGCGCTTGCCACACAGATGCGCGGCAAGGGCGCCGGCCTGTCCGGAGTGCTGGACACCGCCACCGGCGAGGGTCCGCGACTGCTCGGCGATGACCGCGAGCCGACCAATTCGGCGGAACAACGCCACGGGCTCAATCTGCCCATCCAGATCTATCCGTTGTTCGAGCAGGCGCTGCGGCGTCGCTACGGCCTTGACCCAGCCGAGCACCGACGAATGCTGGGCGAATTCTATGCCCGATTCAACGCCGTCGCGGTCGACAATCCGCGAGCCTGGCGCCGCGACCCTTTATCGGCGGCCGATATCGCCGAGCGCTCACCCAAAAATCGCATGGTCGGCGCGCCCTACACCAAGCACATGAACGCCCTCATCGCGGTGGATCAGGCCGCCGCGCTGGTAATGATGTCCGTGGCCAAGGCCCGGCGGCTGGGCATCGACCCTGAACGCTGGGTGTACCCCCT
This sequence comes from Alcanivorax sp., assembly GCA_017794945.1. GTDB lineage: Bacteria > Pseudomonadota > Gammaproteobacteria > Pseudomonadales > Alcanivoracaceae > Alloalcanivorax. The sequence continues at coordinate 2,272,225 of CP051239.1, read as the reverse complement.
GGCCGCGGCAAACGGCCACGATCATTGGTTCGTCTCCCAGCGGGCGGATCTTTCCCGCTCGCCGGCGATCACCGCCTGCGGCGAGCGGCTGGCGGCGACCAGCGGACTCGGGATCGACGCGATCGATCACCTGGACCTGTACAGCTGTTTCCCCAGCGCTGTACAGATGGCGCGCGATGCGCTGGGTATCTCCGTGCATGATCCCCGGCCACTGACCGTCACGGGTGGCTTGGCTTACCATGGCGGGCCCGGCAACAACTATTGCACCCACGCCATCGCCGAGATCATGAACCGTATCCGCGCCGACCGAAGCACCACCGGATTGGTCAGCGGCGTGGGCTGGTACATGAGCAAGCATTCGCTGGGGCTCTACGGCGGAAGACCGCCCGTCGGCGGTTGGCGGCCGATCGATCCGGCCGGGCTGCAAGCCGAGATCGACGCCGGCCCCGTCGTGGAACTGGTGGAGCAGGCGCAGGGCAAGGCCCGCATCGAGACCTACACTGTCATGCACGACCGCGCCGACCGCCCGGTCCAGGGTATTGTGCTGGGCCGCCTGAGCGATGGCCGGCGGTTTGTTGCCAACACTCCCACCGACACGGACCTGCTCAATGCCATGACGAACGAGGAATTTCTCAATCGCACGGGCCGCGTGCACCACGATGGCAAACGCAACCTATTTACCCCGGAGGGGTGAGCGCAAGGGGGAGACGATAATGAGCATCGCGTCCGAAGCCCAGTTCGACCAAGCGCGCGTAGCCGAACGCATGCGTGACATTCGCGAGGCCACCCGCGTCGTGAGCGAAGGCTTTTCCCGGGAATACATGCGCGAATGCATCGATAATCACCGATTCCCTCAGGAGGCCTGGGAAGCGCTGGGCGAATATGGGCTGCTTGGCATCACCATTCCCGAGGACCTGGGGGGCTCGGGCGGCGGCCAGGTGGAACTAGTCGCGCTGATGGAAACGCTGGCCGAGGCCGGGCTGGTGCTGCCCATGCTGTTGCTCACTGGGTTTGCGCGAGTGCCGATCATCCGCAATGGCACACCCGGGCAAATAGAGCGGTTCGTCAAGCCGACAATCAGCGGGGCCGAGAAACTGTGCTTCGCAATCACCGAGCCGGATGCCGGGACCAACAGCTTCGCGATGTCCACGCTGGCGACACCGGATGGTGACGGCTATCGGCTGACCGGGCGCAAGGTTTTTATTTCCGGTGCGGCGGACGCCGATCGAATGCTGGTCGTGGCCCGCACCCAAAAAGCCGGCGAAGTCAAACGACGCACTGAGGGTATGTCCTTGTTCGTGGTGGATACCGACGCGCCCGGCGTGGAACTACAGCCCCTGAATATCGACGTCGGTTGGCCGGAGCGGCAATACCTGGTTTTTTTCGATGACGTCAAACTCGACGCGGGTCGCTTGATCGGCAACCCGGGACAGGGCCTGGCCGGAATGTTCGAGGCGCTGAATTCGGAGCGCCTGCTGGTCACCGCCATGTCCGTGGGCCTGGGCAATTACGCTCTCAAAAAGGCAGTGGCCTACGCCAACGAACGCAAACCTTTCGGCACCCCCATCGGGGGTTATCAGGCTATACAGCACCGGCTGGCCGAGGCCAAGGCCGAATTGGAGGCAGCACGGCTGATGATGATCCACGCGGCTGCGACGTTCGACGCCGGTGGCGATGCCGGTTCTCATGCCAACATGGCGAAATTGCTGGGTTCTCGCGCGGCGGTCAAAGCCGTCGAGGCCGCCCTGCAGACCCACGGCGGCTACGGTTTCGACCGGGACTACGACATCATCACGCTATGGCCTTCGGCACGGTTAATGGAGGTTGCACCAATCAACAACGAAATGCTGCTCAACTACATCGGAGAACATGTCCTTGGCTTACCCAAATCCTACTGAGACGCGTGACGTGATCGAGCGTGACGGATTCACTGCCCCGGACGGGCGGCAAATCGCGCTGTGGCGCTGGCCCGGATCGCGCGAACGCCCCACCCTGCATTGGGCCCATGCGACGGGCTTCCATAGCCAGGTTTACCGCTCGCTGCTCGACGAATTGGCTGACGATTGCAACGTGCTGGCCTGGGATATGCGGGGCCACGGGGCCAGCGCCGAGGCGGCCGATATTAAAACATTCCGCGGTTGGGAAACGTACTACGAAGACCTTGTCGCTTGGCTGGAAAGTCTGGATGAGCCTGTCTGGCTTGCGGGTCATTCGATCGGTGCCACGACCAGTATCATGGCCGCGGCCCGACGACCGGACAAGGTGCGGGGCTTGATCCTGGCGGAACCGGTGATCATGGATCCCTGGCAGGGCTGGCGATTGTGGTCGGCCAAGCTGCTACGCCAGTCACAGCGGTTTTCACTGGCCGCCGGAGCCGCACGTCGCCGCAGGGTGTTTGACTCGCGCGCCGCCGCACTGGAGAACTTTCGTGGCCGTGGTGGCTTCAGAACCTGGCCGGAAGCATGGCTGGAAAACTACGTTGAGCACGGCCTCGTGGCCCATGATGATCGTTTTCGCTTGGCCTGTACGCCGGAATGGGAAAGCACCACCTTTGCCCATACCGAACACAACCCCTGGCCCGCCGTCCGACGATTGCGGTGTCCGATGGTCGTACTGGCCGCGGAACGCGCCTCAACCTTCTCGCCAAGGGCGCGCCGGCGCCTACATGCCTTGCTACCCTCCGCCGAGTTGAACGTTCTGGCTGGAACAACCCATTTTCTGCCCATGGAGCGACCGGAAGTGGTGCGGGATGCAGTGCGACAAGCAATGCACGGTGATACCTAGAGGGTAAGGAGAAAAGCATGAAACACACAGCGGTGATCAGCGGCGTCGGCATGGTGCCGTTCGCGAAACCCGGCGCCAGCGCGCCCTACTACCAGATGGGTGCCGAGGCGGCGCGTCAGGCCCTGGCCGATGCCGGGCTGGACTACGCCAAGGTGGAGCAAGCCTACGTGGGCTATGTCTATGGCGATTCCACCTGCGGCCAGCGAGCGCTCTATCCAATCGGCATGACCGGCATTCCCGTGATCAACGTCAACAACAATTGTTCCACCGGCTCGACCGCCCTGTTCCTGGCGCGCCAGGCGGTGGAGTCCGGCGCCGCCGACTGCGTGATCGCCCTGGGCTTCGAGCAAATGAAGCCGGGAGCGCTGGGCAGCTACTACAACGACCGGCCGACCCCCTTCGAACCCTTTGACCGGATCTGCGAGGACCTGGTGGGACAGCCCGAGGTGCCGCTGGCGATCCGCTATTTTGGCGGCGCGGGCATGGCGCACATGGACAAGTACGGCACCAAGGCGGAGACCTTCGCCAAAATACGCGCTAAGGCGAGCCGGCATGCCGCGCGCAACCCGGTGGCGCTGTTCCGCAAGGAAGTGACAGTGGAGGAAGTGATGGACTCCCCGGTGTTGATCGGCCCAATGACCCGCCTGATGGCCTGCCCGCCGACCTGCGGCGCGGCGGCGGCCATCGTCTGCTCCGAAGCCTTCGCCAGGGCCAACGCTCTCGATCACCGAGTGCGCATCCTGGCGCAGGCGATGACCACCGACACACCGAGCACGTTCGAGGCGCGCAACATGATGCAACTGGTCGGCTATGACATGACGCGCACCGCCGCCGATCAGGTTTACGAGACCGCTGGCATCGGTCCGGAGGAGCTCGACGCCGTGGAACTGCACGACTGCTTCGCCACCAACGAGCTGCTGACTTATGAAGCACTACGGCTGGCGCCGGAAGGTGGCGGCGAGCAGATGGTCGAGGACGGCGACAACACCCACGGTGGGCGCGTGGTTACCAACCCCTCGGGCGGGCTGCTTTCCAAGGGTCATCCATTGGGCGCCACCGGGTTGGCGCAATGCACCGAGCTGGTCCAACAGCTGCGAGGACAGGCCGCGGACCGCCAGGTCGAAGGCGCGCGCATTGCGCTCCAACACAATCTCGGCCTGGGCGGCGCCTGCGTGGTGACGATGTACCAGGCCACCTGAAGAGGACGAACTATGATCGACACTAAACACATCGGGCTGCGCCTGCCGACCGTCAGCTTCGAGGTCGAGAAGGGGCGGTTACGTTTTTTCGCCAAAGCCACCGGCGAAACGCGGCCCGAGTACCTCGACGAGTCTGCGGCCCGGGCAGCCGGCTACCGTAGCCTGCCGGCACCACCAACCTTTCTGATGGGCGCCGACCTCGATGCCGGAACCATGACCACGTTGCTCGAAACGCTGAACGTGCCGATCGGACGCATCCTGCACGGCGAGCAAAGCTTCACCTATCACGCGCCGGTATGTGCCGGCGACGTGCTCAGCGTCGAGTCAAAGATTAGCGACATCTACGGCAAGAAGAGCGGTGCGCTCGAATTCATCGTCAAGGATTCGCTGATCAAGGACGCGACTGGCGAGACCGTGCTCGAGGCACGCAGCGTGATCGTCGTCCGCAACCCGCAGGAGAACGCAGCATGAACGCCCCCACTCGTGACCAGGTCAAGGTCGGCCAGGCGCTTCCGCCACTCGAGCTTCCGCCCATCACGCGCGCGACGCTGGCACTGTTCGCCGGCGCCTCGGGTGACCACAACCCGATCCACATTGACATCGACTTTGCCAAGGCCTCTGGCATGCCGGACGTGTTCGCGCACGGCATGCTGCCGATGGCCTATTTGGGCCGCTTTCTGACCCAGTGGGCACCGCAGACCCGGCTGCGCCGGTTCTCGGTCCGCTTCGCCGCCATCACGCCAGTCGGCGCACGGCTGAGTTGCACCGGCAAGATCGTTGAAATCACCGAGGACGGCCACGAAACACTGGCCCGGCTCGAGATCGGCGTGGTCGATAAACAGGGTGAAGTCAAGCTCGCCGGCGACGCCCTGGTGGCGCTGGCCTGAAACACGTCCTTTCCATCACCAACAAAGCAGGACTGCGTATGAAACTTCAAGATAAAGTGGCCATCGTCAGCGGCTCAGGGCGCGGGATAGGCCGGGAAATCGCCCTCAAACTCGCCGCCGAAGGCGCCAGCGTGGTAGTCAACGATCTTGATGCCGCCCCGGCGGAGGAAACGGTCGCGGCGATCAAGGACGCCGGCGGCAGGGCCGTGGCCTGCATCGGCAGCGTGACACAGGAGGATTTTGCCGAACGCTTTGTGAACACGGCAATCGAACAGCTGGGCGGTCTGGACATCATCGTCAACAACGCCGGCTACACCTGGGACAACGTGATTCAGAAAATGAGCGATGAGCAGTGGCAGGCGATCATGGACGTGCACGCCACGGCGCCCTTTCGCATTCTGCGCGCGGCCTCCGAATACTTCCGCGTGCAGGCCAAGAAAGAAGCCGCCGAAGGGCGCGAGGTATTCCGTAAGGTGGTCAACATCGCCTCGATCGCCGGCACCGGCGGCAACGCTGGACAGGCCAACTATTCGGCCGCCAAGGCGGCGGTGATCGGCCTGACCAAGGCGATGTCCAAGGAATGGGGCAGGCTCAAGGTGAACGTCAACTGCGTGGCCTTCGGACTGATCAAAACGCGCCTCACAGAGGCGGAAGCAGGCTCTGATGCGAGCATCGATGTGGAAGGCCGCAAGATCAAGGTGGGCGTCAACCCCGATCTGCTCAAGACCATGGAGGCCATGGTGCCGCTCGGTCGCGCCGGCACGCCGGCCGAGGCCGCCGGGGCCGTCTATCTGTTTTGCACTCCGGAGTCGAACTACATCAGCGGTCAGACGCTGCTCTGTGGCGGCGGGTTCTCAATGTGAGGCCATGGACACCATGACGTTTAATCAATCACCCTGGATGGACGAAGAACTAACGCTGTTCCGCGACAACGTCCGGAAGTTCATCGCCACCGAAATCACCCCCTTCGAAGAACACTGGGACTCCCAGCAGCACGTCGAGCGCACGCTGTGGACAAGGGCAGGCGCCGCCGGCCTCCTGTGCACCGACGTGCCGGAGAAATACGGCGGGGCGGGGGGAAGCTTCGCCCATGAGGCCGTGATCCTCCAGGAGCAGGCCCGTGCCGGCAATACCAGTTGGGCCAAGGGCGTTCATGAGATCGTCAGCCACTACATCGTCAGCTGCGGCACGCCGGAGCAGAAGCATCGCTGGCTTCCCAAGCTCGCCTCCGGCGAGTGGGTGGGGGCCATTGCCATGACCGAGCCGGGCACCGGCTCGGATCTACAGGCCGTGCGCACGCGGGCCGAACGCCAAGGCGAGAACTATGTGGTCAACGGGTCGAAAACCTTCATCTCCAACGGCCATCACTGCGGCCTGCTGATCGTCGTCTGCAAGACCAATCCGGCCGAGGCCGCCAGGGGCGTCTCGCTGCTGGTCGTCGAACAGCCGGGCGAGCAGCCCGGCTTCCGCCGCGGCCGGCTTCTGCACAAGATCGGCCAGAAAGGTCAGGACACCGCTGAGTTGTTCTTCGATGATCTGCGGGTGCCGGCCGAGAACCTACTCGGCGGCGAAGAGGGCCAGGGCTTCTACCAACTTATGAACCAACTGCCACGCGAGCGCTTGATCATCGGCGTCGGCGCCATCGCTGCCGCCGAGGCGGCCCTGGAGCACACCTTGGCCTACGTGCGCGAGCGCAAGGCCTTCGGCAAGCGTCTGCTCGACTTCCAGAACACGCGCTTCCGGCTCGCCGAGCGGCGCACCGAAGTGACTCTCGGCCAAGTGTTCATCGACCACTGCATCCAGCGCCTGATCGCCGGCGCACTCGACGCGGAGACGGCCTCAATGGCCAAATGGTGGTGCACGCAAAAGCAGTGCGAGATCGTCGACGAGTGCCTTCAATTCTTCGGCGGCTACGGCTACATGCTCGAGTATCCCATCGCACGCTTGTACGCCGACGCCCGGGTACAGAAGATCTACGGCGGCACCAACGAGATCATGAAGGAGCTGATTGCGCGGGGGCTCGATTGAATGCGATTCACGTCACCGGGCTTCCGTCAGCCGGATGGCGATATCGCCAGTCCCCGGGGCCGCCGCCGCTGGCGTTGACCCCACCTCGCGATAGATGCGCCCGTGGTTGACGTTCTCCATGATCAGCCGGGAGCCGGCCGGATCCTATACAAGATTGACAGGTCGGTAACAGCCAGAGCGCGCAAGGCATTTCCAACAGCCCGCTAACCGTGCCGGGCGACACCTTTCCAGTATTTCTCCTCAAGCTGCTTTTTCGGTAGCTTGCCGGCCAAGTTGCGGGGCAGCTCGCCAAAGTCCACGATCTTTGGCAGCTTGAAACCGTACAACCCCTCCGTCTTGCAGTGCTCGATGATCTCCTTGCGAGTGGCCTGCTGGTGCTCTTTGAGCTCAATTACCGCCGCCGGCACCTCGCCCAGGTCCTTGTCCGGCGCCCGCACCACGGCAACGTCAAGAACCGCCGGATGCCGCTTGATAACCGTCTCGATCTCATTGGGGAAAAGATTCACCCCGCCGGAGATGATCATTTCCTTGATCCGCGAAGTCAGGTACAGAAAACCATCCTCGTCCACATAACCAATCAGACCATCGTCGTACCAGAGCTTGCCCTCGACCCCGATATAATTCTCCTTCATCTTCTCTTCGCTGAGGCCGACGTAGTTCAGCGCAAGGGCCATCGGGGAGCGCACGAGCACCTTCCCTTCCTTGCCGGGTGGGGTCCAGGTGCCGGTCTCCTCGTCATAGATCCGGCATTCCGCCGCCCGCAGCTTGCCAACGCTGTCGTAGCGCTTTGGGTTCTCCTGGTAGTCCTCGCTGGCGAGAACGCTGATCAGGCCGCTCTCCGAAGCGCCGTAGTATTCATGGAAGACATCATCCGACGCTCCCTGGCGGCGGAACAGCGTGTTGATCTCGCGCTTGACCTTGGGCGGACAAGGCGCCGCCGCGCAAATGATTACCCGCATGCTGGAAAGGTCGTATTGGGACTTCAGAGCCTCGGGCAGTGCCAGGATGCGCTCGAGCATGGTCGGGGCGACGAAGGTCCAGTTGATACGCTCGTCCTGAATAAGTTTAAGCATGAGCTCGGGATCGAACTTGCTCATGGGCACCGCGGTGCCGCCGAGAAAGAACGGCAACACCGCGATCTGTACCCCGGCATGATACAGCGGCCCCGGAATCAGCGTGCGGATGTTGTTGCTGATCGGATCCCGGATTTTGCCGATCTTGTAGAAATGAAAGGCCGATATCTGCATCAACCCCAACCGGGTCACCTCCTCCTTGGAGGCGCCCCGCCGCGCCTCGGCCGAATCCGATGTCAGCCGGTCCCGGTCGATGTTGATGTATTTCGGCGTCCCTGTGGTACCGCCGCTGTAGGTCTTTGGGGCCATGCCCAGCTTGCCGCTTGGGAGTATGGACCGGCTGTCCCGGATCAGTGACTCGTAGGCGATCATACCCTCGGGCAACTCGTCAGCATCAACCACGATGAAGTGTTCGACGGTGGTCAACTGATCACGAACCGACTGTACCGCTTCCACAAAGGCGCCCCCCAATACCAGAGCCTTTGGCGAGGCCTTGTTGATACATTCCGCCAACTCCTTGGGCTGGAGATGCCAATTGAGCATCGGCATGGGATTGTCCCTGAGCGTACAAGCCAGCATCAATTCGAACCATGGCGCGCCGTTGTGCATCACCTCGGCCACCGCCTCGCCTTCGCCGATACCCAGCCGGTGCAGGCCATTGGTCAGGCGGAGAACTCGATCCCTGAATTGACCGAAGGTGACCCGACGATCACCGTCGACAATCGCCTCACGATCTCCCCAATGCTCCCATAGAGCAAGCAGGAATTGCCGCGGAAGCTCCTGTCGCTTAAGCCGGCTACGCCACGCGGCCCGGACGCCACCAATCGCCAACGCGCCCCAACCAAACTGGCCCAAAATCTCCCTGAGGGCCGCACGGGCCTCGGGCATTGCTTTCAGCTGGGCTATAGCGGACATTTCGAAGATCTCCTGACTGGTGTTATGTTGTTATGGCAGGCGCGAGACGGGGTTGGTAACCCGCCCGTTTCCGTGGTTTCCACCGAACCGGACGCGCGCGAAGCTGGACCGCAACCCGTTCAAACTCGTCGACGATTTCGGTGTTGTCGAAACGCTTAAAAGTTCCTCCCACAGGATGCGCGGTTGCAATTAGGCCAGCCGGCTGTCTATGCAACGGTGGAAGTTTCAGCAGCACCATCTGTTCCCGACCATGGTTGCGTGACAGCAGCCTAGCGAGGTCATTTTTTGACAATACGGGGTCATTTGGAGACACCCTATGAGAGGCATGACGGCGAACCGGCTACAGGGCTCGCAATTCCTTCTTCAGAATCTTGCCCACCGGATTGCGGGGAATGGCGTTGATCAGTTTCATCTTTTCCGGCAGCTTGTAGACACTCATGCCCTGCTCCCTCAAGTAGTCGTTGATTTCCTCCAGGGTCGGCGGGTTATCCTCGTCAACAGGCACCACGCAGATACAGATCCGCTCGCCCATGATCTCGTCCGGTTGGGGTATGACCGCGACGTCCCGTACCTTGCCGAAGCCCAGCACCGCGTTCTCCACCTCCACACTGGAGATATTGTAACCACCCCGAATCACGATGTCCTTCTTGCGGTCATAGAACCCTAGGTGCCTGTCATCCCGCACGATGAAAAGGTCGCCGGTGCGGAAAAAGCCGTCATAAGTGAACGAAGCCGCGGTAATATCCGGGCGCTGAAAGTAGCCCGCGAACACACCCGGGCTGCGATAGCAAAGCTCGCCGATGCCACCTGGTTCGGTTATCTCCTCATCCTCATCGCCGAGAATTTTCAGCTCGACCCCGCTGACGCCGGAAGGCCATTGGACTCCTGCCTTGCCCCACCAGGGCAGGTGATCCACCCGCATCTCCAGGTCCGGCACATCGGCCGGGCCGGCTACCAGACTGGTGCCCTCGTTCTGGCCCCAGATGTTGACGATCTCGATGCCCCAGCGGCGCTTGAACTCCTGCATCGACCAGGCCGAGGGGGGCGCCGAACCAGTGGTGATGGTCCTCACGCTGGAGAGATCCAGCTGGTCCACGTTGGGCAGCTTGACAATCATGTTCAGCATTGCCGGTACCAGAATCGTGTACTCGATGTGCTCCTCGGTCAGCTGGCGCAACAGGATTTCCGGCGTAATCGGATGATGCAGCACCAGGGTGCCCCCCGCCGCCAGCCAGGGGAGGTAGTTCACCCCTACCGCCGTCATGTTCACCAGCGGTGCCACACACAGGATACGGTCACCCTCGCGCAGGCCACAGGTGGTGAACACCAGGTTGGTCATGTACTCCCAGTTGTTGTGGCTCATGGGGCAGCCCTTGGGGTTTGACTCAGTGCCCGAAGTCCAGCACAGGGTGAAGATGTCATTGGCATCCACCGGCACCTCCGGGACCCGGCCCGGATCTCCATGGGCGATATCGGTCAGCGCCGCCAGACCAATGTAGTGCTCGAAGCCCAGCTCCTGCCCCAGGGCCCGGTAATCAAAGCCGTGGAAGCTTTCCACCGAGGCGTAGAATCTGGCGCCGGTGATCTCTTTCACATAGCCCACATCCTTGCTTCGCCATTGCAGGGGCAACGCGGAAAGCAGACCGCCGGCCTTGGCCGCCGCCAGATAGAGCATGGCCAGTTCCCAGATGTTCGGCAACTGCGCCACCAGTAGGTCGTCCTTGCCGAAGCCCCGGCGTGCCAGCTCGGCGGCGGTGGCGTCCACGGCCCGACCAAACTCGGCCCAGCTGAGCCGCTGGGGCGGTGTGCCGACCAGCTCGTCACGATTGGGTGGATCCACCACCGCTTCCCGGTCCGGGTAGGCGGCACGATTGGCGGCAAAGCGATCCAGCAGGGTTCTGTCACCCCAGTAGCCTTTATCGGAGTATGCCTCGATCAGTTCAGGTTCGTGTAAGATCATTTACCCTATTCCTCCAAGCTTATTGGCCCCAACCGAGTCCGCGCTCGCTCGCCTTGTGGTTCATGGACGGCATCCGCGAGCGGCGGGTCGGGTCTCGCCGGCGCTCACCGCCGACTCTACGGGCTTGCCGCCTCCTCCAGCGCCTGCACCGCGCGTTGCTCGGATGACGGGAGTTGTTCGGCATGGACGACAAGCGCCCGCCAGTCAAGCTGATCGGCGGCGGCATATGTAGCAAGACGGCTCCAGGCGTTGGCGCAGTCGAGCAGGACGTCGGCGGCACGGGCAAAGGATCGATCGCCCGTGAGGCGGGCAACCTCGGCGCAGAATTCCGCTTCGAGGCGGCGGAACAAGCCACCGCCTGTGCCGGCTTTCTCGACGAAGACCGGTAAGACCCTTAGCGATGCGTTAAGCTGGTCATCAGTCAGTCTATCTCCCCAGGTGGCCAGATCGTCGACGAAGATATTGACGCCCTTCAGGCCGGAGGCGACCACACCATCGGCGGGCAGGTCCGCCGGATCGAACAGCGTCGCATCCGTGCCGCGCATATTGCGCGCCGCGCTTGCCGCTGCATCGCGCGCCACCGGCAGTAGCTCAGGCAGCCGATCAGGAAAGCGTATCGGGTAAGTCGCGTGGCGATTGGGATCGGGAAAGCCATGGGAGGCACGAGCTCGCGCCAGAGCTTTTAGGGGGACTTCCTGCACCTCCTCGCGATCGTTGTCCACCACCCGGGCGACGCCGCGCCTCTCGTCGTAGCCGATGACGACGATGTCATGACGGGTGTTGGATAAACGTACCCTGAGATACGGCAGCTCGGCGATGTCAGCCCAGATCATCACGGGACGGCCGGCGTCGATTTCGTCGGCGACCCAGCGCCAACCCTCGTCGGGATCGTCGGTTTGGCGACGCTCGGTTTTAATGCCGAGGCGGTGGCAGAAGTCGAGCTCCATGTCACCGTTGCGCCCTACCAGGTAGATGGGAGGCGTGAGCTCGGATACTCTCATATACATAAAGGACAACCCGCCGCCGAGGCCGAACACGAGCCCCTCGCCCGGCGGCCCGTCCCAGCCAAGCCCGGCCCATTCCAACAGGTCGCGCAGTGCGCCCGAGCCGCAGTGCCCACCCATCCGGTGGGGATAGTTGGAGATTTGCACGCATTTCATTCCACTACTCCAGCTGTGTTCAAAGACCTGAGCCAACGCCGGTTGGCATACCGCGAGCTCACTCCGCCGACGAGGCGCGGATTGAGGCCTTTTTTAACCACCAACCTCTGGCAACGAATAGTCCTTGAACTGCTCGCGCAATTTGGCCTTCTGTAGCTTGCCGGTCGCCCCGTGCGGCAGTTCGTCGACGAATACCACGTCATCCGGCAGCCACCATTTCGCGACCCGCTGGCTCAGATAGTCGATCACGCCCTGCTTGTCGAGCTGGCTGTCCGGCTCGCGCACCACCACCAGAAGCGGCCGCTCGTCCCATTTCGGATGATGCACCGCTATGACCGCTGCCTCGGCGATCTCGGGATGGCCCACAGCTTCGTTCTCAAGATCGATGGAACTGATCCACTCGCCTCCGGACTTGATCACGTCCTTGGTGCGGTCGACGATCTCCATGTAGCCTTCGGGGTCGATCTTGGAAACATCGCCGGTGCGGAACCAGCCCTCGCTGTCGAAGGCCTTGGCGCTGGCTTCAGGGTTTTCGTAGTAGCCGCTGATGATCGCCGGGCCGCGCACCAGCAGCTCACCGAAGGACTTGCCGTCCCGCGGCAGCGCTTGACCGTCGTCGTTGACGATCTTCATCTCCACCCCGAACACCGCACGCCCCTGCTTGGCCTTGATGTCGAACTGCCGATCAAGCGGCAGATCGGCGTCCTTGGGACGGATCATCGAAACCGTGCCGATCGGACTCATCTCGGTCATGCCCCAGCCCTGCAAGCCTTCGACGCCGTACTTCTCCTGGAATTCGCGCATCATCGCCCGTGGCGCGGCCGAGCCGCCGATAAGAACACGCTTGAGAGAGGTGAACTTCTGCTCGGTCTTACGCATATGACCAAGAAGCCCGAGCCACACGGTGGGCACACCCCAGGCCTCGGTGACGCCCTCGTTATTAATCAGCTCGGCCAGGCTCTCGCCATCGAGCTTCGGCCCCGGAAAGACGATCTTCGCGCCCACCATTGGCGCGAAGTAGGGGACGCCCCAGGCGTTAACGTGGAACATCGGCACCACCGGCAGCACGGCACTCTCCTCGCCCAGATTCATTCCGGGGATGGTCAACACCGAGAAGGCGTGCAGCAGCGTCGAGCGGTGCGAGTACAACACCCCCTTGGGATTGCCGGTGGTGCCGGAGGTATAGCAGAGCGACGAAGCGGTATGCTCGTCGAACTCCGGCCAGGCCATTTCATCGGACTGCTCGCCGACCAATTCCTCGTAGCACATCACGTTGGGCAGCGAGGTTTCGGGCATATGAGCGCGGTCGGTCATGACGACGTAGCCCTTCACGCCTTCAAACAGACCTTGCAACTTCTCCAGCAATGGAACGAAGGTCAGATCAAGGAAAATGTACTGATCCTTGGCGTGATTGACGATGTAGCCGAACTGCTCGACCGGCAGACGCGGATTGATTGTGTGACAGATCGCCCCAATACCGGAGACCGCGTAATACAGCTCCAAGTGCCGATAGGTGTTCCAGGCCACCGTCGCGATGCGATCCCCGGCCTGGACGCCCAGCGACTTGAGCGCGTTGGCCAACTGGCGGCTACGCTTGGCCGCATCTTCGTAGTTGTAACGGTGCAGGCCGCCTTCCGGAGTCCGGGACACGATCTCCTGCTCTGGATAGCTGGCGGCCGCGTACTCGATGATCTGGGAAATCATCAAAGGCCGGTCCATCATTAATCCACGCATCTGTCTCTCCTCAATCAGTCGATTTTCTCTGGCGGTTTCTGTCGGATGGCGTATTCGGAACCGCAACAGTCGACAGAACAAAATAGTATTTTTGAGCGCACTGGAGGCCCCGCGATTGTAACCGGGCGTGGCCAAGGCCCCGAACGCACCGGGAAGACGGCGATCCTTGCTCGCCCATACCCTCCCGAGCGCACCAACGACGGCGCCCCAGAGCGGTCAAGGACCACTGTCCGCGCGATGTCCCGAGCCCGTGTGCTGCTCGCGAAACCGGAGCATCACGCCGCCAGTGGCCGGGCAGCTCCAAGGTGCCGAAAGTGGCCCAGATCCACGAGGACTTCCTCCGCACCGGGACCGGCAAGGCCAGAAGCGCACCATACCCACCGAACTGCGCGACTTTTCGCTGGAGCGGAAGGCGGCTGCTGGCGACGACAACACCGTAAAACCTTAAATTTTCATTGACTGATAAGCAATTTTTCGTATTGCCTCAAAACCAAGTCCAGCGCATTGTTTGTTCGACCAAACAAAGCATGCCAAATGCCACCCCCGAATAACAAAAAGGATGATTCCCTATGACAATAATCAGGTCTCACCATCAGTCCCGCAGATATCTTTTCCTCCCCAACGCGGGGCTTCGGGTCCGTCGTGCCTTGGCCGTTCTGATAGTCGTGCTGCTCCCATGCGAGGTAATGGCCGGAGCGGGCGATGCAGCAAGCACCTACGGCCTGGGCCCCATTCACGCCGGCTCGGCCCAGGCGTTCAGCGCTTTCCACAGCGGTGCTTGGGCCACCTACTACAACCCGGCGGCACTTGCGCGCTCGCCGGAAGGTGAACTCACAGTGGTCTTTCAGCACGGTGACCAGGAGTTGCGTGCCGAATCACTTGGCGGAGCCGCACCATTCGATCGCGAAAACGATGTGCTCACGGACCAGAGTTCGGAGTTACTGCTTCTTGGTATCAAGACCCGTGTCGCCGGCGCGGCGGACTTGGACACACCGATCTATCTTGGTATTAACGTCGGCGTGGATGAGTATGCCTCCAACGCGCTGCCCTTCGCGGCCAATACCAGTCAGGAAGGCCAGTTCCTGCGTTTTGAGTCGCAACCCTTGTATCTCGCTTTTGGTGGGGCGGTTAGCAACCTCCTGCGCGGCGTTGATATCGGTGCCTCGGCAAGACTCACGCTGGCGGCCCAGGCCCGCCTTGAAGCGGTCTCCGATCTGTCCGGCAATACCGACTCCGAAGAGCTCTCTCTGGAAGCCGAACCGACATTGACGCCCTCGCTGGGCATTAACGTCAACCTGAGCGATACGCTGTGCGGTTCGAGCGCCTGCCTGCCTTTCGCGCTTAAACCGGAGCTGGCGTTGTTCTATCGAGGGGAGTCGGAGTACGACGTCAGCGTGGACGCCAACGTGGTGATTCCCGGTGTCATACCCGAGCCGGGCCTTGATCTTGCGCTGGCCACTCTCGACACGTTCCAGCCCCAGGTATACGGAATCGGATTGCTGATGCCTTTAGGTAAGTTCGAGCTGGTTGCGGCTGTAGAGCGCCAGTATTGGTCCGATCTTGAGAGTGAATTCGCCGGTGACACGGTCAGGGACCAGGCTGGGCTGCGCTTTAATGACACCACCGTTCCCCGCATCGGCGTCCGTTACACGTGGTCGGACGCTCTTAAACTTTATGGGGGTGTGGCCGTCGAGGATTCCCCACTTCAATCGACCCGGTCCCAGGATGTCAACTTTCTCGACAGCGACCGTATCGTGGTCGGTGTTGGCGCCGATTACCGCCTGAAACGCGCGCCTATAATCAATATGCCCCTTGTGATGTCCCTGGCTTATCAATACCAGCAGCTTGATGAAAGAGAGTTCAACCTCACATCCATCAACTCGCCAACCAATCCCAACCCCTACGAGACCGTTCGCGTGGATGGCGACATACACGTCATCTCGGGTTCCCTGTCACTCAAATTCTAGACCGCGATGGCGGAGCTGAATTCAGGAGAGTAGAGATGAATAAACAAATAAACATTCGGCCGCGGTACGTTTCGTTTGCCCTTTGGGTGTTCGGGCTGATGTTGATCAGTGCGTGCGGCGATGACGAAGGCAAAGTCGTCAATCCATGGCGCGCTTCGGACACACTGGTGTTCGCTTACCCCTACCCTGGCCAGCAGGAGGTGCCGACGAGCGGCAATGTCGTGCTGCGTTTCTCAACCACACTGAGTGACGAGGTGAGCGGCGATGTCGAGGACCGTCTGCGGCTCGCCGACGACGCCGGAAACGCCGTGCCCTTTACCCCCGAAGTGATCGATGGCGGCCGGGGGCTGGTACTGAAACCACGGACTTCACTGTCGCCCAATACGCATTATCGGCTGAGTGTCAGCGAGGCGGGCCTGGGGCGTATCGACGATACCGTATTCAAAAATTTTCAATTTCACACGATGGGCGCCCATGCGGGGTTCGCCGACGCCGTCGGCAGTGACGGCTTTAAGATACTTGGCATCACACCTCTGGATCCCGATCCACTGCTGGCCGGCATCGAGGATGCCAGAATAAATGATATGAGCACGCTACGCATGGTCTTCAACCGGCCGCTCGACCCGGCCACCACCGTTTATGGCAAGCAGATCACGCTTGTCGACGACCAGGGCCAGCTGATCGACGCCTCCGTGCTACTGCAGGGGCGCTATTTGATACTGGATCCGCGCCAGGACCTGGACTCGGTGGAATACACGTTAGCATTATCGGGGCTCCGCAGTCGTGATGGTTCTCTACTTCCGGAAGTCGAACGCCAGTTCACACCCATGGGCACACAGCCGCGCGAAACCACGGTCATCAAGGTCGGTTCCCTAGGCGAGCAACAGCCGGACCTGCAATCCCAGCTGACGGGAAGACCGGTCAATCAGGTGCCATTGGACAGCTTTATCATCGGTGACAGCGCCGTTACCGAACTGACGGGCTCGCTGGCCGCGGACCTGGGCTTTGTCCCAGACTTTGCCGATGCCGTCCCCCTCCGGGTGCCGGCCGGCACGGTACTGCGAGGCGCGCCGGTCGATGTCAACATTCTGGGGGAAATCCCCGCCGGTATCGATACCGGCGACCTGCAAATTACCCTTCTCAGTGACGCCAACGGCTATCTGATTCCCAATCCCTTCAGTACCGAGGCGACGGCGCCTCGCTATGCACTGCTGAGAATGGATGCGGCCATGACCGCGGAGGGAACCATCGCCAATGCCGCCCTCAGTCAGAATCTGCTCAATATCCAGGTCGTCGGTCTCGCCATTGTCGAGGATGGCAAGCTGGTGCTGGATGCGATCTCCGTGGTCGACCCCGACATTCTCGGCCTTGAAAAGGCTGGTGCCCAATTATCTTTCCGCATGGAGTCCTTCGCCGGGCAGCGAAACCCGCCAATGCCTGAGCCGGATCTACGCCCTCTGGAATTACAATCCTGGTCGCCGGGTGAGGACTTCCAGGCCAACACACGCCCGGGGGATCCGGTCATTCTGAACTTTAACAAGGCGATTGATCCCGCGTCGGCGTTTCTTGATGGCGCTATCAACGTCCAGGTTAACGGCACTTCGCTACCACCTGAAAACGTCTCGATGCGTGTCGACGGCGCCACCGTCATCCTCGAAGGCACCGGAATCGTGGAGCACAACCAGGACGTCGAAATCATACTGACCAGCCAGCTACGGGACACGGCGGGCAACCCTCTGAGCAAGGATTACACCCTTGATATGCGCCTTGACGATCTGTTTTTGCCGAATGACAACCGCGACAGCCTTCGTGCGCCCTTGGTAGCCGCTGTTTTCCCCGGATACCCCTGTGCTCTGACCGACGCCCGGCTAATCGGTGAAAGATCACAATGGCGTAACGGACGCTGCCAGGGCGGCCAGGGAAGCGACCCCCTGTTCCCCGTGGTCGGGCTTTTTCGAGAGTACCCTATACGGGTCATCTTCAACCGCCGTATAGATCCGGCAACAGTCAACGGCGACACTTTTTTCGTCGAGCGTCGCGATGCCGGTGGGGATTGGCAACCGGTGCCGGGCCACCTCGACGTGCTGGCGCAACGGGTTGAGTTTTTCCCTGACAGCCCTTGGCGAGACGGTCAGCTATATCGCTATACGTTGCGCTCGGAGCCCACCAGTCCCGACTGCGGAAACAACGCCATCTGCACACTGGACGGTGCAGCCTTGCAAACACGCCAACTGTCACAGAGCAGCGACACGGCTCCAGCGCCGCGCGAGGGAGGTCCCGATATGGTAAACCACTTTGTCGTGACCGGTGACGATCAGCGTTATACCCTCGTATCCCTGCGTTCCCTACCGACGGTCGACGTAAATGCCAATCTACAGGTCGACAATTCAGAACAAGGTGCCACCGACGACAATGGTGTCATCAAGGCGCCCGCCAACCACCTGCGGTTGGAGCTGCGGGACACCGGGGGCGTGATTACCAACGCCAACCTGGGCTGCTCAATTGGCGAGGACTGTCCGGAGAAACGCTTCGCGTTCGTCAGTACCGGCGCGTTGCAGGCCGGCCCCCGGGAATACGACTCCGCCGTCTCCATCAACCGTAGACTGATTGACGATAACCCGGACACGGATGATCGGACCACGGGCGCTGTTCGTGTTTCCGTCTTTCCAACTACGCTGACCACCACGGAGGTCTTTCTCGAAGCCAGAGCGTTAGGCCTCATCACCATTGGTCTCGAGACAGGTCCCTTGGTTCTGCGTTTACTACCCGAGGGCGATTCACCGTTTATTGAAGGCTACATCACCGAGACAGAGGACGGTCCCTGGTTCAGCACCACCTTCGACCTGTTGATAGACGCGCCTGAACTGGAACCCAGGCTGATTATTGAACTTGGGCACGATATTCGCAGCAAACGGGTTAACAACGTCACTCTCGAAGGACCGCTTCGGTTCGTCGACGATGGCAGACTGATACTCAAGGTCTCCAATCCCGACCCGCTGACCATTCCCGCCAACATCGACCTGATCGGCATCGGTCTGGCGTCGGTTGAACTTGAAGCACCTCCCTTGGGAGTGGACCTGACCTTCACGTTCCTTCCGGTGAAGGATTTTTAACGTGTTATACCCCGGCCGTTACAAACTGATCTGAAAGGGGCTGGAGAAGCATTGCCGTTGATATATTCAATCTGTAATATTGGTTGGACGACCAAATGTATTGCCGGAAGAGTTGACTATGACTGACTCTCAGACGACGACATCGTCCGCGCATTGCGGCCTTCGACGCAGTGTTCGGGTGCGATTCACTGGCAGTGAGGGGTTGAATCTGTGGGCCAGCCGCCATGGTGAAGACACGGCGCCCCCCGTATTGCTCCTGCACGGCGGCGGGCAGACCCGCCATGCCTGGTCCGACACGGCGATCGCACTGGCCGATGCCGGCTACTGCGCGTTTAGCCTGGACGCACGAGGCCACGGCGAAAGCGACTGGTCTCGAGAAGGCGACTACAGTGCCCGAGCCCTTGCAGCGGACCTCAGCGCGGTGATTCGCTCGCTACCGGCCCGGCCGGTTATCGTCGGCGCGTCCATGGGTGGCCTGACCGCTTTGCTCACGCTTGGCGAAGACACCTCCCTGGATTGCGAGGCACTGGTACTGGTCGACGTGGCGCCAAGATTGGAACCTCGGGGCGTCCGCCGGATCATCGAATTCATGCGTCATCATCAGGACGGATTCGAGACGCTGGAGCAGGTACGCGATGCTATCACCGCCTACAACCCGCGCCGCCCGCCATCAAAAGACCTCTCCGGGCTACGCAAAAACCTGCGTCAACACGGTAATGGCCGGTTTTACTGGCACTGGGACCCAGCTTTTCTCAACCACGCGAACGCGCCAACCAAAGCCGGGAGCATGTTCGACCGAGCAAGGCTGGAGCTGGCGGCCCGCCAGTTGGACGTACCGGTGCTTTTGATACGTGGCTACTACAGCGATGTTCTTAGTGACCGGGGCGCAACAGAGCTGCTCACTCTAATACCAGAGGCACGTTATGTCGTTCTGAAACAGGCCGGCCATATGGTCGCGGGAGACCGTAACAGTGTTTTTACCGAGGCGGTACTGCAATTTCTGAAAGAACGGCCAGCCGCCACTGAGCCGGAATCGTGCCGCACTGCCACTACGGAGCAACACCATGAAACACCCTTATCTTGATGTTCTGATCGTCGGTGCGGGCCTGTCGGGAATTGGCGCGGCGTGTCACTTAAAGGAAAAATGCCCCAACGTCCGTTTTGGAATCGTTGAACGACGCAAACGGATCGGAGGCACCTGGGATTTATTCCGCTATCCCGGCATCCGCTCCGATTCCGACATGTTTACCCTGGGTTATAACTTTCGGCCCTGGACCGATACCAAGATGCTTGCCGACGGCCCTTCTATCCGTCGGTATATTGACGACACCGCACGCGAATACGATGTGAAACGCCGAATCCAGTTCGGTCTGAAAGTGATCTCGCAATCCTGGCATAGCGAAAAAAAACACTGGATCGTCAAAGCCATCGACGAAGCAACCGATGAAGAGCACCAGTTCAGCACCGGCTTTGTATTCCATTGCACCGGATACTACAAATACGACTCCGGCTACACACCGGAGATTCCGGGGATCAACCAATTCCGCGGTGACGTAATCCATCCGCAACACTGGCCGGAAAACTACGATTACACTGGCAAACGGGTGGTGGTTATTGGCAGTGGCGCCACTGCCGTGACGCTGGTTCCGGCTATGGCCGACAAGGCGGATCATGTAGTGATGCTGCAGCGCTCGCCCACCTATGTAGCCACCGTGCCGGAGCAGGATCTGATATCCAGGAACCTGCGCCGCATTCTGCCGGAGATGGCCGTTTACCGGCTGGCCCGGACCCGCAATATTCTGTTGCAAAGAGCGGTATATCGACTTTCTCTGAGTAAGCCCAAGGCGATGCGACGCCTGCTTTTGGCGACAGCGCGCCGGCAGCTCGGCCCGGAGGTCGATATGCGGCATTTCCAACCCCATTACAATCCCTGGGAAGAACGCATGTGCGCCGTTCCCAAGGGTGATCTCTTCAAGGTTATCCGCGAAGGCCAGGCCTCCGTGGTCACCGACCACATCGAAGCGGTCACCGAAACCGGGATCCAATTGAAGTCCGGCGCTCATATCGACGCTGATGTTCTGATCACAGCCACTGGCCTTGATTTGCAGCTATTCGGTGGCGCGAGGTTGGAAGTCGACGGCCGTGAGGTTCATGTGGCGGACGCCCTGATGTACAAGGGACTGATGCTCGAAGGGGTACCAAATATGGCCCTGGTGTTCGGTTACACCAACGCTTCTTGGACGCTGAAGGCCGACATCGCCTCTGAATTCGTCTGCCGCCTCCTGAATCACATGCGCGATATTGGCGCCCGGGTGGTCACACCCGTCGATGGACAAGGGAGCAAGACCCAGATGAACTTTCTTAATTTACGTTCCGGATATGTTCTTCGCGCCAACGACCGCCTCCCTCGTCAGGGCAGCAGGACCCCCTGGCAGAATCTTGATGACTATTTGCGTGACCTGCCCGCATTACGCTATGGCAATCTCGAGGATGGCCACCTTCGTTTTGAGGGAAGTAGCATCAAGCGCGGAAGGAACAGCGTATTTCGCAAGTTACTGAGTGCCTGATCCGCCTACCTGTTGGAGCATATTATGAAACGTTTTTACGGGAAAGTCGCTGCGATTACTGGTGCCGGTTCAGGCATAGGTCGAGCGACCGCCATGCTGCTGGCTAAAAAAGGCTGCCATTTGGCTCTGTCGGATATTGACGAAAACAGTCTAAAAGACATCGCCATCGACCTGCGCGACTACCCGGTCAGAGTCACCACCCATGTTGTTAATGTAAGCCGAAGGAATGAGGTCTATCGGTATGCGGATCAATGTGTCAAGGAGCACGGACAGGTTAACTTGATAATGAACAATGCCGGCGTTGGACTCGGAGAAACCGTCGATGCCATGAGCTATGACAACTTCGAATGGCTTATGAACATTAACTTCTGGGGGGTGGTATACGGAACCAAGGCCTTTCTGCCTTACCTCAAGCAATCCGGCGACGGCCACGTGATAAACATCTCGAGCATCTTTGGCATCATTGGAGTCCCCACCCAATCAGCCTATAACGCCGCGAAATTCGCTGTTCGAGGGTTCACCGAGTCGCTGCGCGAAGAACTGGACATTGAGCGAAGCTGTGTCAGTGCAACCTGCGTGCACCCGGGCGGCGTCAAGACCAACATTGCGCGTAATAGCCGAATGGGTGATATGGGGAACATAGCCCCGGGCAGCAAGGAGGAAATTACGGAACTTTTCGATCGCATCGCCCGGTCCACGCCGGAACAGGCAGCCAACGCTATCCTCCACGCGGTTCGCAAGAACCGGCGTCGCGTGTTGATAGGTAATGACGCAACGATACTGGACGCCGGCCAACGCCTGATGCCGGCGGGCTATCAGCGGCCCCTCGAAGCGCTCTTTCGAATGCGACAGGGGCGGCAAAAAATGTCTAGTCAATCATCGCAATAAGCAGGATCAAACTTCAAAAAGAGGGCCGAGTCATGGGTTTAAAGAAGAGAACTAGTGCAAAGACGTCCAATGTCCTGAACGGTGCGTCAGTGGGCATCCCTCCCCGTCACATAGACTTCCAGTTTCCGGACACAACACCAAAGTACTTCTATGCGGACAACGCTACGGCAACCACATTCTTTGCCATGCTGTCGGGGTTCTTTCCACCCGGCGAGCGCTACTTCATGGATTCGGTGCGTTATTTTCGAAGCCATGTCACCGACACGCAGCAGCGAGCGGCCATTTCCGGATTCATGGGGCAAGAAGCCATTCATGGTCGCGAGCATGACCGCCTTAACGAATTGCTTGCCGAGAGGGGCTTCGACATGGACACTCCGGACCGCTTCGTAAAATTCGGCCTCCGCATTCTGAAAATGTTACCGAAGAGAACCCAGCTTGCCGCCACTACTTTCATGGAACATTTTACCGCCTTGCTTGCGGAGCAGCTATTGGAAGACGAGACGTTTCAAAGTCTGGCCGACCCGGAGATGATAAAGATATGGCAATGGCATGCTCTTGAGGAGCTTGAACACAAATCTGTTGCTTATAACGTTTACGAAATCATCGGCAATAGTCACGGTGAGCGGATCGCAGCGACGGCGGCATCCCTGGTTGTGCTCTTGCCGATGTTGGGGATCACTTGGGCATGGATGCTCGCCAAGGACGGGAAGCTGGGCAGCGTCAAGGACAATGCCATTGGATTGAACGTACTGTTCGGTCCAAAGGGATTTGTCTCCGGGATTATGCGCCGCCTTCCGGAGTTCGTTGATCGACGTTACCATCCTGACAATCACGACACGCGGGCACTGGAAGATACGTGGCGACAACGCCTGTTCGCTGAAAATGGATCACTATACCGAGCTTACAGAAACCGTCCCGACAGCGACCAAGTCAAGATGGCCTAATATCCGAATTCCGCCGCCCCAAAAGACCTGGGGACGACATTAGCACTACCGTTTGGTGGCGCTAATGTCGTCTCATCGTTGATCCTGAATGATATAACCAGCCGCTTTCTCGCCGATCATCATGCTTGCCGCGTTAGTGTTGCCACTGATCAAAGAAGGCATGACGGACGCATCAGCAACGCGCAATCCTAACACGCCCCTGACTCTTAACCGATCATCCACTACGGCCAGATCATCCACCCCCATACGGCAAGTGCCCACCGGATGATAAATAGTTTCAGCGCGCTGCCTGATATCGTCCTCAATTTGGGTATCGGTTACCACATCGCTCGCCGGTAGATCTTCTCCTCCAAAAACCTCGGCGAAAGCTTTTGTCTGGAACACCCGCCGAGCCAGTTTGACGCCCTCTCTCAGGACGCCAAGATCGTCAGCATCGGAAAGATAACAGGGATCGATGAGCGGGGCGCTGAGAGGGTTGCTATCGGCGAGACGAATCCAACCGCGGCTTTTAGGCCGCAACTGGCATACATGAATGGTGCAGCCAAAGCCTGACGTGAATTCCCTGCCATGATCGCGCAAAAATGCGGGCAGAAAATGCATCTGCACATCCGGGCGCGTCCCTTCGCCGACATTAATAAACGCCCCCGCCTCAGCCGCATTGCTGGCTAGAAAGCCGCGCCGATGGCGGAAGTACTGATAGAACGCTCGCATCAAACGCGGTAGAAAGTAAGGGGAGAAGCCAATTGACTGTTTGCTACGATCGTGAATCGAAATAGTCATATCCAGATGGTCTTGAAGATTACACCCCACCTCTGGACAGTCCACCAGACAATTAACGCCAACACTTTGTAAATGGTCACGGTCACCAATGCCTGAAAGCATCAGCAAATGGGGCGAGTTGATTGCCCCACCCGAAAGTACGACTTCCCGATTTGCCCGAACGGTGTGAGATGAGCCGGCCGTATCGCTATACTCGACGGCTACCGCACGTCCATTTTCGATCACTACCCGGGAAACCATTGCATTAGTCAGAATGGTCAAATTACCGCGGCTCCTCGCCGGATCGAGAAACGCCCTCGCGGCGCTCCAGCGTCGCCCATCTTTTTGCGTCACTTGGAATTGGCCGAAGCCGCGCTGCGATTCACCGTTGAAATCATCGTTACGCTTTTCGCCTAGTTCTTCCCCGGCGCGAATGAACAACTCAGTCAGCGGATTAGGATCCCTGACCCGAGTGACGTTCAGCGGTCCTCCGTTACCGTGCCAGGCGTCCGGCGGATACTCCTCATTGTGCTCATGCGCGTTGAAGATGGGCCGGACATCATCCCACCCCCAACCCTTCAGCCCGCTGTCCCGCCAGGCATCGTAATCCTCAGGTTGTCCACGAATATAAACCATGGCGTTGATTGAGCTACTGCCACCGAGAGTTTTTCCACGGGGCCAATAGAGCTGCCTACTGTCAAGCGCTCGTTGAGCCACTGTTTGATAACCCCAGTTACGCTTGCCCTCCCTGATCAAACCGATCACCCCGAACGGCACGTTCACAAACCCGCTGTTGTCGTGCGGACCCGCCTCCAGCAAGCAAACAGAGAATCGGCCGGACTCGCTTAGTCGGTTGGCCAGGACACAACCGGCGGATCCCGCTCCGACTACGATGAAATCATATTCATCCACGATCGCACTCCTCTCCGAGGGCGGCGATACGATCAAGATGGTAGTCACCATGGCCGTGTGTTAGGGAGCAGTACGTCATGAGACGAAAGTAATGGCCTATATCAAGCTCTTCGGTGACCCCGATACCGCCGTGAATCTGGATCGCCTGTTGCGCGATCTTTACCCCCTTGTCGGCGTAGTACGCCTTGGTGGCCGAACAAGCGTGTTCCCGCTCGAGCGTATCGTCTAGATCCGCTTTGACGGAAACCATGAACAGCATCGACTCCAACTGTTGAAGATCCGTGAACATATCCACAAGGTAATGTTGGATTACCTGGAAGCTGCCGATCGGCGCACCGAACTGCTTCCGCGTCTTTGCGTAATCAAGAGTGCGCTGATAAAGCGCGCTGGCGGCGCCATACATGCGCGCGCAATCGAGCGCCTGCAGCCAGGCGACCGTCTTGCTGACGGCGCGCTCCACCTTCACGCCACGAGAAAGAATCATCTCCTCGTCAATCACCACGTCATCGAACAGTACATCGGCAAGCCGGCTACCGTCCAAGCCCCGATAGCGGGTCACCTCGCAGCCTTCAAGCGGCACAAGGACCAAGGTCAGCTCATCTCCAAGCATCGCCGTCGTCAGCACCCTATTCGCGCAGCCACCATCAGGAACGAAATTCTTCCGTCCAGACAATTTGCTACCGTTAATCGACAGGGATGGCTTCAAAATATTGTATCCGGCGTGATAGTCATAGAGCGCGCATGCCACTCTCTCATCATCATCGACAATGGATTGCAATACCTTCAATGCCCGCTCAGTACCCAGATACTCGAGAAGTTTTCCAGGACCGATCACCAGATCGACATAGGGATCCAGACACAAGACGGCGCCGGCTTCCCTAACAATCATCGCCACGTCGATCAGATCGCCGCCATAGCCTCCGACCGACTCAGGAAACGGCAGACCAAACCAGCCTAGCTCGCGCATCAACTCCCATCGTGATGGATCACAATGATTGAGTTGGTTGAGTTGTTGCATGTAGGTATCAAAACCATAGTGATCCTTGAGATACCGCCGCGCCGTATCGGCAACCATGGTCGTGTTATCGGAAAGATTGAATTCCATTATGACCTCTCATAAACCTAACAGCATCTTGGCAAGCACGTTCTTCTGAATCTCGTTCGATCCGCCATAAATCGTGCAGGCACGAAGAAAATTGTACCGACGAGGGGAATGATTAAAGCTTTCATTACCCACCGCTGATGAACTATCCCAGACAAGCGACATCAACCCGCCCATCTCGACCATCGCTTGGGACATTTTCTGCTGTAGCTCGGTACCCTTGATCTTGAGACCGGAAGACTCCGGTCCAAAAGGTCGGCCCTCGTCTGTCGCGGCAACGGTCCTAAAGTTGGTGTACTCCAACGCCATCAGTTCGACTTCCAGCTCGGCCACACGTCGTCGCGCCTGTTGCTTATCGATGTAATACGGAGCTTCGTCAATAGCCATCTTCATGCGCGCCAATGCATAGTGACTGTCGGCAACGCCGGCGATCGTTG
Organism: Alcanivorax sp.; assembly: GCA_017794945.1. Classification (GTDB taxonomy): domain Bacteria; phylum Pseudomonadota; class Gammaproteobacteria; order Pseudomonadales; family Alcanivoracaceae; genus Alloalcanivorax. The sequence continues at coordinate 2,245,796 of CP051239.1, read as the reverse complement.
TGCGCTCATGCGTTAACAAAAACTTGGCGATCGTCCACCCCATACCCTCCTTCCCCACCAGATTGTCCAGCGGCACCTTGACATCGGTGAAATACACTTCGTTGAGGTGATGGTGCCCATCAATGGTATAAATGGGACGAACCTCGATACCCGGCGTGTTCATATCTATTAGCAGGAAAGAGATGCCCTGTTGCTTCTTGGCATCGGGGTCGGTTCTGACAAGACAGAACATCATGTCCGCCCAATGCGCTTGGGTGGTCCAAATCTTCTGGCCATTGACCAGGTAATGGTCCCGTTTGCGCTCGGCGCGGGTTTTAAGGGATGCGAGGTCCGATCCGGCATTGGGCTCGGAATAACCCTGGCACCAAAGCGTCTCGCCGCTGGCTATCCCGGGCAGCCATCGCTCTTTTTGTTCCGCGGATCCGAACGTGTAGATCACAGGGCCTACCATGGCGACACCGAAGGGACTTACCGGAGGCGCCCCAGCCATGGCCCTCTCAAGATCAAAAAGATAACGCTGTGTCGCGGTCCATCCCGGACCTCCGTATTGTTCAGGCCAAGTTACCGCCAGCCAACCCTGTTTACCGAGCCGTTTCTCCCATTGCTGTTGCTGCGATTTTTCCGGCATTTCGCCAAGCGCGGAAATACGACTAATCTCTTCAGGAATATTTTCCCGCATCCATGCGCGTATCGTCTTTTGAAACTCCTGCTCTTCCTGCGTAAATTGCAAGTTCATAATTTTCCTCATCCAAGCAAGTGGTTTTGACAAGAATGATAAATCAGGTAACCGATCGGCCCATCCGCTCCCAGTAGGGTGCACGCAGCTCATTCTTGAGAATCTTGCCGGCGCCACTTATCGGCAATGGTTCACTACGGAACTCGATACTACGTGGAAGTTTGTAACCGGCAATCAACTCCCGGCAATGACTCAACAGCTCGTCTTCCGTGAGCACATGGCCTTGGCGAGGCACGACGATTGCATGCACCGTTTCAACCCATTCATCGTGGGGAATCCCCACCACCGCGCATTCCTGTACCGCGGGATGACTATAGATAGCACTCTCAACTTCGACCGAGAATATATTCTCCCCACCACTGATGATCATGTCCTTGACGCGATCGACGATGAAGACAAACCCGTCTTCATCCATATAACCGAGATCGCCGGTATGCAACCAGCCGTTACGCAGGGCCTCAGCGGAGGCTTCCTCCATTCCCCAATAACCCAGCATGACGTTCGGACCTCTGGCGCAGATCTCGCCAACTTCGCATCTCGGCCGCTCGGTATCATCCTTGTCAAAAATGGCAACCTCGACTCCCAGCGCGGCTCTGCCCGCGCTTCGAAGTTTGTCGCCTCCAGGGACATGGAAATCGGGTGGCAAGGCGGTGATGATGGGTGACGCCTCCGTCTGTCCATACCCTTGAGCGAACAGAGCGTCCGGCATCTGCTTCATGGCGCTGATCAATACTGACTCAGGCATGGCCGACGCTCCGTAGAGCATGCGCTTGACGCTACTTACGTCGAATTCCTTTATTCTTCCGGAGGACACCAGCAGATTGATCATCGTTGGCACGAGTAAGGCATGTGTAACTCTTTCACGCTCAATAAAAGAGAGCACATCGTCTATGTCGAAACGAGGTACGATGCCGTGCGTGCCACCAGCTAGCGTCACGGCAAAAGTGCTTGCCATATCGGCCAAATGAAACATCGGAGCCGCATGCATGTAGATCGTGCCGGACCCATAATCCATTTCCGGCACCACATTAAGCGCATTGAAGACAAGGTTGTCATGGCTCAGCATCACGCCTTTCGACCGCCCGGTGGTCCCCCCGGTATAGAACAGTCCGGCAAGCTCGCTCCCTCCTTCGCTGATATCCCGCATCGGATCGGATTCAGCGATAAGCGACTCATAGTCGACACAACCGTCCGGTAAACTACCGTCGCCCATGAAAACCACATGTTGAACGGTCTCAAGCAGCGGCCGCAGTTTTGACAGCATGTCGCTGAATGCATCATCGACAAACAGGATGGACGATGCGGAATCGTTCAGACTGTACGCGATCTCCGGCGGTGCCAGGCGGATATTGACGGGATTAAGAGCCCCGCCGGCCCATGGCACGGCGTAAAAATATTCTAGGTAGCGGTCGCTATTGAGTGACAAGATCGCGACGCGATTCCCTCTTTCCGCTCCCAAGGCGCGAAGGCCCGCGGCCAGGCGCGCAACACGATTCTCAAAAGCGCGCCATGACCGCTTTCTATCTTTGTAAATCGTGGCGATGCCGTCAGGATTTTGCTGGACCGCACGACGTAATGTTTGCGATATGATCATGGTATTTTCCCAGGTGGTTCAAAAAGCATCAGCCCCCAGTTGAAAATACTTAGCGGCTATAGATAAAGCGCCCGATTGACACAAGCGTTTTATCCAGATAAACGTCGACGGAAACGACTACGAAACGTCTTCCTGCACGGACAATACAAGGCTCGGCACGAATTGTGCCCGCAAACGCGGGCCGTAAATAATCAAAGGTCATACTACTGCATAACGGCTCTTCGACTAGATTAAGCGATTCCATCAAATAGAGAGCTGCCGTTATTTCGGCAAAACTGGCGAGGATTCCGCCATGAAAGGTACGCAACAGAGGGTTACCGATATGCTGTTCTCGAAAGCACAACCGGCAAGAGAACCCCTCATCAGAGGTCAGCGCCTCAAGACCTAGAAACTCCACAAATGGAGTATTTTCAAGCATTTCTTTTTGCGCTTTATTCAGAGCCATGTCGGCCAACCCGTCATCTGGCGATTCAAAAGCGATCGCTCTTTCATACTTTCCCCTCCCCTTTCATGGCTGAATCGAATGCAGGCCCGAGAGTACCGACGGCAAACGAACCGAATACCGTTGCCAGCAAGTTATGATCGGAATAAGCGCAACCTTGTCCGCGCACATAGGCGATATCACCTCGTACCGCGTAACACTCCACCTCGCTGTAGATTCCCTCCCCCGCGGGTACGGGGCGAATGAAATCCACACGCAGATCGATGGTCGCAATCGGACGCATGTCACCAAGTCGGGAAAATATTGCCAACCCGCAATTGGTATCCAATAGCGTGACAACAACTCCTCGGTGAAGCCCCCCGTGTCGATCGCAAAGCGCTGGACGGCAGGAGAGGCTCATGGCGGCACGCCCTTTGCCAACTTCCTCCACTTCCACGCCGAAGGCGTTGAACAAGGGATGGGATGTGCCAAAGAAGGTCTTGGCCATGGTTAAATAACGATCTGACATCGAATCGCTTCCCCCTTTCCATTGGCCTGGCTCACCCAAGAGCCAGTGTATCGCTCCGGGTCCGGTCGCTTTTATCTAATCAGCCCAGAGCATCTAGTACACACTTCACATAACGCGACTCGTGTGATTTAACCCGATTAATAGCCAACTCGATATCGCCGGAAGGAAATGTCGTTGCCTCGGAAGCCATTTTCAAAACAGCCGCCAAGCCGGACCAAGCCGCTGCCGCGCCTCGCATGAGCTCCACTAACTTCGCATCTCTCACCACGGTAAGCCGTGCACTGGCCTCTTCCAAAAAATCGGCGTACAGGGTACGAAATCCGGCTCCCCCAGTACCGCGCTTTTCGATCACCTGGTAAGCAAAACGCAACGACCAGCGCCAGTTTTCGTCAGCCGCCCAATGTGACAGCCGGTCAATCCAAGTATCCAGCGCCGCGAGACCGCTAAAACGATCGCCGTTCGCCAGAGCATAGGCATTGTCAAAGATAGCCCTCCGAATACGTTCCGGAGTTACGCTGGCTTTGATAGCTTCGGGGGCAAACAGGTTTCCGTTATGAATGAAAGGGGGCGCAGTGGAGAAGCGTGCGTCGGCCAAATCAGCCGTAGATACCGCGATCAATCCCGGGCGTTCGGTATCACTGACCAACACCTCGTCCCGCTCCTCGTCATATAACCATGCCACGATGGCGTGCCCTGCAAAATGTGTGCTGCTTTGGAAGTAGGGCAAATGGAAAATGTCAGTTAACAACAGTGCGGGTCGATTTTCATTCAGCACCCGTTTGAGATCCGTATTGGCGGACCGTTGATCGCGATAGCTGCGCCAGGAAAAGGGAACATCCAAAGTATTGAATACCTTTTCCTCGAATTCCATTGAACGCACATGCACGATGAAAGGGGTATTGGAGGCTGCAGTCTCCACATAGGTAATGCCGAGTCCGGCCCCAAGACCAAAACAGCAAGCCTCGCTCATCACCAAGCCGTGGAACTCAAGCAAGTCCCGGATGGCCGAACTGCCACAGTGCCTGCCCGGCCTGTGGCAGTGACGCGCCCCGATCTTTGGCCTTACAGCCGTTTCAGACACTTCTCCGCCGACCATTCAGGCGGCCTCGCTCACCGGCTCGGTTTCATATACGGCGGCCGATGCCCGCATCGGATCACCATGCTCTCCGTACTCCTTCAACCATGCCGCGACTTTCTCCGGCATGCCCGTTTCCCAGGGGTGGAATCCCGGACGGAACCACGCAACAAACTCGGGCAACATGCGGGTCAGAATACCGCGACGACCGTAGAGCCGGTTTAGACCACGCAGCACTACCGTCGGCCGTCGCATCGCACCGTCAAGACGCAACATATTCACGAACACCGGTCCGACGACCAGGTGCACCATCAGCATGGCAACCACCAGGGCCGAAGCGCGAGTCAAATAACCTCCGCCTGCCGCGGTTCGGTATACATCGTACGCCACTGCCTTGTGCTCAACCTCTTCCACACCATGCCAGAGAAACATCGCCCGCATTACCGGATCCGCATCTCGGAACATATCCGTTTCATCCTTGAGCATCGCCTCGCCCAGAGTGGCGGTAAAATGCTCGAAAGCCGCGGTCATCGCCAGTTGATACTTTTCCGGCATGTATTTCTGTGTCGTACGAATAAAACGACGCAGGTTGCGGGTAATCTGATCGACATCGATTCCCTGCGCCTCCATCACGTCATTGAAACGATCATGGACGATACCGTGCTGGCCCTCCTGACGAATGAAATGGCGGATATCTTCACGCAAGCGCTGGTCCGTCACCTGATCCTGGAAATGGCGCACCGACTGGATAAAAAACCGCTCACCCTCGGGAAAATGCACCGACAAGGCGTCAAAAAAACGGGTTACCACAGGATCACCGCCATTCCAGTGGCGCGGCACAGAGGACACATCAAAATCTACTTTACGGGGCTGAATTGAGATTGCACTCATCAGAACCTCCTCTAGAGAACTACAGCATGAAGTATACGTTTACAAAGATGCTATTGGTTAACCAACCAAAACTCAATAAGAACTTTTTCTTAAAGCTAATTTATCTTTTGCCGTGACAGGACACTGCCGTTTGAAGCAGCAGCGCACACGGTGGGGCGCCGAAACCTCCGCGGAATCAGATTCTTCGTTTGACAAGGTAGTCGTGCGGTTCAAGGGAAGAGAGAGGGCAACCACCGATTAGGGCTGCCCGGCTTGCAACCAGATGAAGAGGGGGATGTTTGCAGCAGCCCCAACTGGCTAGTCGAAGGAGCAAGTTGAACGGGCGTCCTAACGAATCCAGAAAGGGAAATCCCAGTGACGACGCTGCGTCGGAAGTCCATTCCCGACATAATGTTTGGTACCAGAGGCCGGACTTGAACCGGCACGCCCTCGCGGGCAACGGATTTTGAATCCGTCGTGTCTACCAATTCCACCACTCTGGCTTTGGCTTACCGCTGGACAGCGAACCCGCTGTCTCGGGCGGCGAGTATACCAAGCCCGGCCAACATTGCCAGCCGTTCAACGCACCCGCAGCAGCAGCCAGACGCCCAGTATCAGGCACAGCAGCGGTGGCAGCCCCGCCGCCATCAGCGGCTCGGTGCGGAACACCAGCGACAGATGCCCAAAAAACTGCTGACCGTAGTTGAAGGCCAGCCCGGCGACGATGCCGGCGGCCATGCGCAGCCCCATGGTGACTTCGCGCAGGGGGCCGAAAATAAAGGAAATGGCGATCAGCACCATGCCGATGGTGGCCACCGGCATCAGCAGTTTCTGCCAGAACGCCAGCATATAGTCCGCGCTTTGCAGCCCCTGCTCTTTCATATAGCGGGTGTAGTTCCACAGCTTGGCCATGGCCAGCCGCCGGGGCTCGAGGACCACGATGCTCAGCAGTTGCGGGGTCAGGCTGGTGTCCCAGCGGCCGCCGCCTTCGGTGTAGGTTTCGGTGCGGTCGTCGCCGAAGCGGGTGCCCTGGATGTTCTGCAGCGTCCAGTGGTCGCCCTGGTAGAGCGCCCGCTCCACGAACTGGCTCTCTTCCAGCTGGTGATCGTCGTTGAAGCGGTAGCGGGTGAGGCCGTAGAGCACCCCGTTGGGCTGCACCGTATTGATATGGATGAATTCGTCGCCTTCCCGGTGCCAGAAGCCGTATTCGCTGCGCAGGGCCTCGCCGCCGCCCTCCTGCAGGGAGCGGTTGCTCTGCGCCACCTGCTCGGTATACGGGGCCAGATACTCGCCCACCGGCACCGACAACAGCATCAGGAAAATCACCGGGCGCAACACCATCCAGCTGACCTGCAGGGTGGACACCCCGGCGGCGCGGATCACCGACAGCTCGCCGCTGTTGGCCATCAGCCCCAGGCCGATCAGGGTGCCGAGCAGAATCGCCATGGGCAGATATTCATGGAAGCGGCGCGGCACCGTGGTGAGCACGAACTGCAGCGCCTGCATCACCTGGTAACCCCCACGCAGGAACTCCAGCTCGTAGATAAAGCTGAACAGGCAGTCCAGACCGACGATGATCGCCACGATGGCCAGCGACGGCAGCAGCACCGAACGCCAGAAATACCGTTTGAGCAGGGTCATGCGCGGGCCCTCCTCGGCTTGAGCCGGTCACCGAAGTACAGCATGAAGACCGCGAACCCGGCGATCAGATGAATCCAGACCATGGAGTAGTACCAGGGCCGGTCGCTGCCCGGCACTTCGGCGATCCAGCTGCGCATGGTCAACAACAAGCCGACGTAGAGCATGTAGCCGAGCACCGCGGGGATCATGCGCAGAAACCGGCCCTGGCGAGGATTAACCCGGGACAGCGGCACGGCGGCGAGACACATGATCGGCACCGTCAGCACCAGCGACCAGCGCCACGCCAGTTCCGCCATGGCCTGATTGCCGCCGTCGTCGATCAGATCCAGGGTGGAACGGCCCCGGACCTCCGGCGGGCGGCTGCTGGAACGCTCGCTGCCGATGCGCACGCGGGCTTTTTCGAAGGCCACTTCGCGGTAATCCGCCTCGCCGGGCTTACCCTGGTACTGGTAGCCGTCGGTCAGTTCCAGGTAGCTGATGCCGTCCTGCTGCACCAGGTTGCCGCTGCGCGCCCAGACCGTAAGCAAGCGGCCGGCTGCCTCACTGGAGAAGCTGGCGTCGGCCACGAACACGTTTTCCAGTACGCCTTCCTCACGGTTGAGGCTTTCCGCGTAGGTGGCCCGCTGGTTGTCGTCGTCGCCTTTGACGTGGAAGCGCCCGGGGGTCAGCAGTTCCAGCACCGAGCGCCCTTTCTGTTCCTCGAAGATGCGGTTTACCTCCGCGTCCCCTTGCGGGGTCACGTAGAGCGCGAACAGGGCGATCACGCTCATCGCCACCAGGGCGGGTACAATCAGTGAGCGGACCACCCGGCCGTCGCCCTGCCCGCCGGCGCGCAGCACCACCATCTCGTTGTCCATGTGCATGCGCCCCAACACCAGCAGGATAGCGATGTAGAGGCTGAGCGGCAGGATCATCTGCAAAAACTCGGGGAGCCGGAACGCCATCACCAGAAACAGGGCGTCCGCGGCGATCTGCCCGGCGGCGGCCTCGGCTAAGTACTTGATAAAGCGGCCACTGACCAGCACCATCACCAGAATGAAGGTGACCAGTACCGTGGTCATGAATACCTGTCGATTTATATAGCGGTGTAATATCAACGTCGGCCCCGCCCGCACTTAACCTGCACTGAAAGTGTGCGGCATTGTAACTCAGGAGACAGCATGGAGTACGCCATTAGCCATTCCGCTTTAGCAAAAATCAAAGCGGATTGCGTGATTCTTCCCTTGAGCAGCGACGCAACCCTGCCGGAAAACCTGCCCGATGAGACACGCGAAGCGGTCAAGGCGTTCATTAAGGCCGGAGATTTCTCCGGCGACAAGGGCCAGACCGCGTGGTTGCATCAGCCGCCGGGCCTGACCGCCAGCCGCCTGTTTCTGGTCGGCTGCGGCGACAAGAGCGAGCTGGACGGCAACGCCTTCCTGAAACTGGTCGGCCAGGTGAGCCGCACGCTGCAGCGCGGCCCGGCCAAGCAGGCGGTGTGGGTGCTGGGCTCGGTGGCCGTGGCCCGGGACACCGAATGGCAGGTGCGTGAAGGCACCCGGGTGGCGGAAGAAGCCGCCTACCGGTTCGACCTGTACCGCAGCAAAGCGCCCAAGGCGGCGACCCTGAAGAAGTGGACCTTCTGGGCGGCCGAACGCAATAACGGCCTGAAGAAGGCCTCCAACGTGGGCAAGGCGGTGGCCGCCGGGTCCGCGCTGGCCAAGGACCTGGGCAATATGGCGCCCAACGATTGCTACCCGGAGTACCTGGCCAAGCGCGCCCGTCAGCTGGCCAAGGACTACGAGAAAAAGCTGTCCGTGAAGGTGATCAGCCACGCCCAGGCGGAAAAAATGGGCATGGGCGCGTTTTGCGCCGTGTCCCAGGGCAGCAGCCGCAAGGGCTGCCTGATCGTGATGGACTACAAGGGTGCCACCGGCAAGCCGGTGTCCCTGGTCGGCAAGGGCATTACCTTCGATACCGGCGGTATCTCCCTGAAGCCCGGCGCCAGCATGGACGAGATGAAGTACGACATGGGCGGCGCCGCCAGCGTATTCGGGGCGATGAAAACCGTCTGCGAGCTGGGGCTGCCGATCCACCTGGTGGCCGTGGTGGCGGCGGCGGAAAACATGCCCGACGGCGAAGCCACGCGCCCCGGGGACATCGTCAAAACCCTGTCCGGCCAGACCGTGGAGATTCTCAACACCGACGCCGAGGGCCGGCTGGTGCTGTGCGACGCCCTCACCTACGTGCAGCAGAAGCACAAGCCGCATACGGTGATCGATGTGGCCACCCTGACCGGGGCCTGCGTGATGGCCCTGGGCAGCCACGCCCAGGCGGTGTACAGCAACGACGACGCCCTCAGCGAGGCACTGCTGGAAGCGGGCCGGGACACCGGCGACCGGGGCTGGCCGATGCCGCTGTGGGAGGACTACCAGACCCAGCTGGACAGCCCGTTCGCGGACATGCAGAACATCGGCGGCCCCAAGGGCGGCTCGATCACCGCGGCCTGCTTCCTGCACCGCTTTGCCCGCGACGTGAAATGGGCGCACCTGGACATCGCCGGCACCGCCTGGAACAGCGGCGGCAAGGAGAAGGGCTCCACAGGCCGGCCGGTGCCGATGCTCACCCGCTACCTGATCAATCTGGCGGAGCGCAAAGGCTGACCCCTTGACGGAAATACTGTTCTACATCACTGAACAGGCCGGCGAAGGCGTGCAAACCGCCCTCGCCCGCCGCATCGCGGAGAAGGCCTGGCGGCAGTCCCGGCGCATTTATGTGCACTGCCGGGACGACGTCCACGCCCGCGAGGTGGACGCCGCTTTCTGGGCGCAGCCGGCCACCGGCTTTCTGCCCCACGATCTGGCGGCGGACACGCCGATGGCAGAGACGCCGGTGGTGGTGGGGCACGGGGACGACCCCGGCGACCACCACGATGTGCTGATCAATCTGGCGCCGGAGGTGCCGGATTTCGCCACCCGTTTCCAGCGGGTGGCGGAAATGATCACCGGCGACGGCCCGCTGCGCGAAGCGGGCCGGGCCCGTTTTCGCTTCTACCGCGACCGCGGCTTCCAGATTCAGAGCCATCGTCTCTGAACCACGGAGCGCGACGGCGGCGCCCCCTTTCGCTATAATTCGCCCTTCGTTTTTGCGGTGAAGACAGCGGAGATCATGGATAAAACCTACCAACCCGACAGCATCGAACAGGCCTGGTACCAGGCCTGGGAAAAGGCAGGCCATTTCCGCCCCTCCGGAGAGGGCGAATCCTTCGCGATGATGATCCCGCCGCCGAATGTGACCGGCAGTCTGCACATGGGGCACGCCTTCCAGGACACCATCATGGACACCCTGGTGCGCTATCGCCGCATGCAAGGCCGCAACACCCTCTGGCAGGTGGGCACCGACCACGCCGGCATCGCCACCCAGATGGTGGTGGAGCGCCGCCTGGCGGCGGAAGGCACCGACCGCCACGAGCTGGGCCGCGAGCGCTTCCTGGAAAAAGTCTGGGAGTGGAAAGCGGAATCCGGCGGCACCATCACCCAGCAGCTGCGCCGCATGGGCAGCAGCGTGGACTGGTCCCGGGAGCGCTTCACCATGGACGACGGCCTGTCCAACGCGGTGCGCGAGGTGTTCGTGCGCCTGCACCGCGAGGGCCTGATCTATCGCGGCAAGCGTCTGGTGAACTGGGACCCGGCCCTGCACACCGCGATCTCCGATCTGGAAGTGGAGAACCGCGAGGAGCAGGGCCACATGTGGCACTTCCGCTATCCGCTCTCCGACGGGTCCGGGCACCTGGTGGTGGCCACCACACGCCCGGAAACCATGCTCGGTGACACCGCCGTGGCGGTGCACCCGGAAGACCCGCGCTATAAGGATCTGATCGGCCAGACCGTGCGTCTGCCGCTGGCTGACCGCGATATTCCGATCATCGCCGACGATTACGTGGACCCGGACTTCGGTTCCGGCTGCGTGAAGATCACCCCGGCCCACGACTTCAACGACTACGAAGTGGGCAAGCGCCACGACCTGCCGCAGATCAACCTGTTCACCATCGAGGCGCGCCTGAACGACAACGCGCCGCAAGCCTACCGCGGCCTGGACCGTTTCGACGCCCGCAAGAAAGTGGTCGACGATCTGGACGGGCTCGGCCTGTTGGAGAAGGTCGAGGACCACACCCTGCAGGTGCCGCGCGGCGACCGGTCCGGCGTGGTGATCGAACCCTATCTCACCGACCAGTGGTTCGTGGCGGTGGAATCCCTGGCCAAGCCGGCCATTGAAGCGGTGGAGAACGGCGACATCCAGTTCGTGCCCAAGAACTACGAGAACATGTACTTCTCGTGGATGCGCGACCTGCAGGACTGGTGCATTTCGCGGCAACTGTGGTGGGGGCACCGGATCCCCGCCTGGTACGACGAGGACGGCAACGTCTATGTGGGCCGCGACGAGGACGAGGTACGCCGCGAGCACAACCTGGGCGACCGCCCGTTGAGCCAGGACGAGGACGTGCTGGATACCTGGTTCAGCTCCGCGCTGTGGACCTTCTCCACCCTGGGCTGGCCGGAACAGACCGACGAGCTGAAAACCTTCCACCCCACCGATGTGCTGGTCACCGGGTTCGACATCATTTTCTTCTGGGTCGCGCGGATGATCATGATGACGCTGAAGTTCACCGGCGAGGTGCCCTTCAAGCACGTGTACGTGCACGGCCTGGTGCGCGACGCGGAAGGCCAGAAGATGTCCAAGTCCAAGGGCAATGTGCTGGACCCGCTCGATCTGATCGACGGCATCGACCTGGACACCCTGGTGGAAAAGCGCACGCGCGGGTTGATGCAGCCGCAGAAGGAAAAACAGATCGGCAAGCGTACGCGTAAGGAGTTCCCGGACGGCATCAACGCCTACGGCACCGATGCCCTGCGTTTCACCTTCCTGTCGCTGGCGTCCACCGGCCGCGACATCAAGTGGGATATGGGCCGCATCGAGGGTTACCGCAACTTCTGCAACAAGATCTGGAACGCGGCGCGCTACGTGTTGATGAACACCGAGAACCAGGACTGCGGGCTGGACGCGGACAGCAGCGAGGTGACCCTGTCGCTGGCGGATCGCTGGATCGTCAGCGCGCTGCAGCGTGCCGAAACCGAAGTCACCGAGGCGCTTGATCAGTTCCGTTTCGACGTTGCTTCCCACGCCGCCTACGAGTTCATCTGGAACGAATACTGCGACTGGTATCTGGAGCTGTCCAAGCCGGTACTCTACGGTGACGAATACAGCGAGGCTGAAAAGCGCGGTACCCGGCGCACGCTGGTGCGGGTGCTGGAAGCTATTCTGCGCCTGGCTCACCCCTTCATGCCGTTCATCACCGAGGAGATCTGGCAGAAGGTGGCCCCGCTGGCGGGTAAGACGCCGGCGGCGGAAGGCGCCGATGCCACCATCATGCGCCAGCCTTTCCCGGTCAGTGATCGCGCGCGCCTGGATCCCCAGGCGGAGAGCGACATTGAGTGGATCAAGGCGGTGATCACCGTGGTGCGCAACATCCGCGGCGAGATGCGCATCCCGCCGGGCAAGGCGCTGGACGTGTACCTGCACAACGGCAAGGACATCGACCGCGAGCGGCTGGCCGCCAACCACAATTTCATGTGCCGTCTGGCCAAGCTGGAGCGGATCACCTGGCTGAACGCGGAGGACTCCGCGCCGGCGTCCGCCACCGGTCTGGTCGGCGACATGGAAATCCTGGTGCCGATGGCCGGCCTGATCGACAAGGACGCGGAGATTGAGCGCCTGGGCAAGGAAATCGAGAAACTGCGCAAGGAAGTGGCCCGCGGCGAGAGCAAGCTGCGCAATCCCAACTTCGTCGATAAAGCCCCCGACGAAGTGGTCGCCAAGGAACGCGAGAAGCTGGACGACCACCGCTCGCAACAGGCCCGTCTGGAAGAGCAGATGGAGAAGATCAAGTATCTTTAGGCGCGCCCCCGCGCGCCGCGTCAGGAGGCACGGCCTTGACCGACAGTGACCCACGCCGGGCGCGCATACTCGCCACCGCCCGGGATGTGTTCGCCGAACAGGGGTTCCGCCGGGCGGAGGTGAAAACCATCGCTCAGCGCGCCGGTGTCGGCAAGGCCACCATCTACCGCTTCTTCCCGTCCAAGGACGCGCTGCTGCTCACCGTGGTGGAGGAAAACCTCACCGCGATCCGCGATCTGGTGCTGGGCGAGCTGCTCAACGGCGCGCCGCCGCTGCGGCGCCTGGAGAATGTGTGCCGCGCCGTGGCCCGCTTTCTGGAATGCGAGCGCGACTTCTCCCGGCTTCTGATTCAGGAAGCCGGCGAGTTTCTCGGCCCGATCCAAGAGCGCTATCTGCGCCTGGTTGAAGACAACTTGCCGGTGGCCGACGCCTTCTTCAACGAACTGCGTAACGACGGCTACTTTGTTGCACTTTCCACCCGGGACACTATTTTGATGATGGTGAATCTGCTGGTGGGCACCACCTACACCTGGGTGCTCACCGGCGAAGGACGGCTCGAGCATCAGGCCGTCAGTTACATGGAAGTGCTGGTGCGCGGTCTGCGCGCCGGCGACGCCTGAAGGAGGCAGCATGCGCATCTCGACGTTTTTCGTTCTCGCCACTCTGTGGCTGGCCGGCGCGGCCAACGCCGCGCCGCTGGAACAGATTCTGGAAAGCCCTCACCGTGAAGCGGACAGCAGCCGCGACGACCATCGTCACCCCGCCGAGACCCTGGCGTTCTTTCAGGTCGAGCCGGGTATGACGGTGGTGGAGGTCTGGCCCGGGGGCGGCGGCTGGTATACCGCCATTCTGGCGCCGTGGCTGCGCGATCACGGCACCCTCTACGCCGCGCAGTTTCCCGCCGACAGTGGCGTGGCTTTCTACCAGCGCGCTCTGCAGCGCTACCAGGAGAAGCTGGCGGCCCACCCGGCGCTCTACGACCAGGTGAAAATCACCCATCTGGGGCCGCCGGAACACACCGATATCGCACCCGCCGGCAGCGCCGACCGGGTGCTCACCTTCCGCAACGTGCACAACTGGGCCAAGGCCGGCACCGTCGAGGCGGTCTTTGAGAGCTTTTTCCGTGCGCTGAAACCGGGCGGTGTGCTGGGCGTGGTGGAACACCGGGCCCCCGCCGGCCGACCGCTGGAAGAGCAGATCCAGTCCGGCTATATGACCGAGGCGTATGTGATCGAGCAGGCGGAGAACGCGGGCTTCGAGCTGGAGGCGAACGCCAGCATCAACTCCAATCCGGCGGACGACACCGAACACCCCGCCGGGGTCTGGACTCTTCCGCCCACTCTGCGGCTGGGGGAAGAGAACCGGGACCATTATCTGCGTATCGGTGAAAGCGACCGCATGACGCTGCGATTCCGCAAGCCGGAGTAACTTCAGCTCCGGGGCCGCTCCAGCATGCCCGGGGTGGCGTCGGCGCCCAGCACCACCGCCTCGGCGATGCCGATCATGGTGCGGCGGCACTGCTCCAAGCGCTGGGCGGAAAACTCGCCGTTTTCGAAGATGTACAGAGAGTAGTTTTCCAGAATCCAGAGCATGGTGCGCATGACCAGCGGCTCCATGTCCCGCTGGGTCAGCCGGCTGATTTCCGAAGACAGCACCTCGGCGGCAATCTGCTGCGCGCGGACCCGGTGGGGGGCCAGCGCCGAGTTGGAGGAGCGGGCCTCCTCCATCATCAGCTTGATCACCGGCCCCATGCTCACGTGGTAGTTGAAATACACCTCGGTGGTGTTGGTAATGATTTCCTTCACCGACTGCGCCTGGCGCATTTCCTGATGGAAGTGGAGCAGCATGTTATCGATGAAAATCCGATAGATGCTCTCCAGGACGTCCATCTTGTTGCGGAAGTACTTGTAGAAGGTGCGTCTGGACACCTTGGCGGCGTCCAGAAGGTGCTGCACGGTGGTCCTGGCCAGCCCGCGCTGGGCGAACACATACATGGAGTGAATCAGAATCTCCGCGCGGGCCTGGGAGCGCTGCCCGCCCTCCTCTTCCGCGTGGGCCTCCAGGACCTGATTGACGACCTGACGTATGGCGTCCAGATCTTCCGGTGTGCGTTGCACGTGATTTTTCCCCTGTTTTTGTTTACCCGGCTGGCTAGCTTAACCAAGGCCACCCGGGCCGTAAACAGGCAGTCTATCACGCTGCTATCAGCGTACCCCCACTACCACCGGACGGCCCTTTACCCTTCTTCAAGCGCTTCCAGACCTTCTCGTGGAAGTGGTACGCCACGGTGTTCACGCAGGGCTCCACCAAAGCGGTGGCGCCGCCGATGCGCCAGTCTCCGGTCATCGCCCAAACCACCAGGAAGGCGATGCTGATGTGCATGACGCCAAAGCTGAATGTTTTACCCATGGAGCACCTCCTGATTGACATCTAAATGATACCCATTCTCGCCAATAGGTAAAGGCCGCGATTTTCCATTGTCGCGATAGGGCCGACCTATTCAGGCTTCGGAGCGGAGCGGTTAATTGTTGTAAAGGCGCGCGCGCCCCGGATGCGATTTTCCGGCGCCCGGCCTAAGCTATCCCGCATCCGCTTCGCGGCGCCCCTAAACCAGCCAAGGATTCCTACATGGAGCGTAAAGCGCTACTGATTCTGCACGGTAAACAAGCCACCCATCAGGCCCTCAGGGACGCGGTGATGAGCCGCCGGGAAGACGGGTGGGATCTGGCAGTGAGAGTCACCTGGGAAGGCGGCGACGCGGAACGCTATGTGGACGAGGCGCTGTCGTTGGGTTACCGCACGATCATCGCCGCCGGCGGCGACGGCTCGGTGCGGGATATCACTCAGGCGATGATGGCGTCCGGGAAGCGGGACCTGGCGCTGGCCATCGTGCCCATGGGTACCGCCAATGACTTCGCCACCGCCGCCGGCATACCGGAAGACCCCGCCGAAGCGCTAACGCTGCTCGACCACAGGCCCCGCCCCGTGGACGTGATTCAGGTGAACGACAGCTATTTCCTCAACATGGCCACCGGCGGTTTCGGCACCGAAGTGACCACCCAGACGTCGGAAGACCTGAAAGAACTGCTGGGCGGCGCGGCCTATCTGCTCACCGGGCTGACCCGCTTCGCGGAAGTGCGCCCGGCCGAGGGTCGCTTCCAAGGGCCTGATTTTGAGTGGCAGGGCGAATTCCTGGCCCTGGGCCTGGGCAACGGCCGTCAGGCCGGTGGCGGCCAGCGGCTATGCCCCGAAGCGTGCATTGATGACGGCCTCATGGATGTGGCGATTCTGCCTTCGGATATGGATCTTCTCGCCGGGGTGCGCGGGCTGTTCAACAGCGACAACGGCAACGGCGAGCGTGAGGGATTGTTCGTGCGCGCGCGGGTCAGTGAGCTGGCGATCGAGACCCCGGAGCCGATGCATTTGAATCTGGATGGGGAGCCGTTGAAGGACCAGCGGTTTAGTTTGAAGGTGTTGCCGGGAGCGATCGGTTTGGTGGTTGGCGATGAATGTCCAATGATGGGGTCGAAGGACTAGATTCAGGGTGGGCTTGGAGCCTGGCGCCGGGATGAAGCCTTGTTGGCGCGGGGCTTGTGGGAGCGGGCCTTGCCCGCGAAAGGCCGGCTCTGCCGGCCGGCAGGATTCCAGAGAGGTGTGGAGTGGGGCTGGAGTGGGGCTGGAGTGGGGCTGGAGTGGGGCTGACCTACTTAGGTCGCGAGCTTGCTCGCGATCGCTGCGCGACGCCTTCGGCGCCTGCTCCCCGTTCCTTTGGAACAGGGTCGCTCACATGGGCCTTTGTAGGGACAGAAGATCCTCGTGTTCCTAAATAAAAAAAAGGGCCACCCCAACGGGGTGGCCCTTTTCTTTTATTTAAGAGCCTGACGATGACCTACTCTCACATGGGGAAGCCCCACACTACCATCGGCGCTGAGTGGTTTCACTTCTGAGTTCGGCATGGATTCAGGTGGTTCCCACTCGCTATGGTCGTCAGGCAAACCGGTTGGTGAGTGATGATGCTGCTCACCTAATGGGGTTGCCCTGCCTGCCTTTCGGCACGCAAAGCCAATTCTGGGTCATGAGTTGTCCGCGTTAGAGCGTCTCCGACACTCGCGCTAGTGGTGCGTATCGATATCGTTGCGACCGCGCCGGGGCTCCGGTGGCTGCGCTCTCTGTAAAAGCAGCATTCAGCACACCGTGACCGCTTTGGCGTTATATCGTCAAGCCGCACGGGCAATTAGTACGGGTTAGCTTCACGCCTCACAGCGCGTCCACATCCCGCCTATCAACGTGGTGGTCTTCCACGGCCCTTCAGGGGCATCAAGTGCCCAGGGAGATCTCATCTTGAGGGAGGCTTCCCGCTTAGATGCTTTCAGCGGTTATCCCGTCCGAACGTAGCTACCCGGCAGTGCCACTGGCGTGACAACCGGAACACCAGAGGTTCGTCCACTCCGGTCCTCTCGTACTAGGAGCAGCTCCTCTCAAATCTCCAACGCCCACGGCAGATAGGGACCGAACTGTCTCACGACGTTCTAAACCCAGCTCGCGTACCTCTTTAAATGGCGAACAGCCATACCCTTGGGACCGGCTTCAGCCCCAGGATGAGATGAGCCGACATCGAGGTGCCAAACACCGCCGTCGATGTGAACTCTTGGGCGGTATCAGCCTGTTATCCCCGGAGTACCTTTTATCCGTTGAGCGATGGCCCTTCCATACAGAACCACCGGATCACTAAGACCTGCTTTCGCACCTGCTCGACTTGTGGGTCTCGCAGTCAAGCACCCTTCTACCTTTACGCTCATTGCACGATGTCCGACCGTGCTGAGGGTACCTTTGTGCTCCTCCGTTACTCTTTGGGAGGAGACCGCCCCAGTCAAACTACCCACCACACAATGTCCCCGACCCGGATAACGGGCCTGGGTTAGAACCTCGAACATGCCAGGCTGGTATTTCAAGGACGACTCCACGATGACTGGCGTCACCGCTTCAATGTCTCCCAGCTATCCTACACAAGCAGGCTCAAAGTCCACTGTGAAGCTATAGTAAAGGTTCACGGGGTCTTTCCGTCTAGCCGCGGGTACACAGCATCTTCACTGCGATTTCGATTTCACTGAGTCTCGGGTGGAGACAGTGCCCCCATCATTACGCCATTCGTGCAGGTCGGAACTTACCCGACAAGGAATTTCGCTACCTTAGGACCGTTATAGTTACGGCCGCCGTTTACCGGGGCTTCGATCAAGAGCTTCGCCGAAGCTAACCCCATCAATTAACCTTCCGGCACCGGGCAGGCGTCACACCCTATACGTCCGCTTACGCGTTTGCAGAGTGCTGTGTTTTTAATAAACAGTTGCAGGGGCCTTTTCACTGCGACCACTCGGTGCTTACGGGGCAAGCCCTTCACACCAAGTGGCGTACCTTCTCCCGAAGTTACGGTACCACTTTGCCTAGTTCCTTCACCCGAGTTCTCTCAAGCGCCTTAGAATACTCATCCCAACCACCTGTGTCGGTTTGGGGTACGGTTCCTTGTAACCTGAAGCTTAGAAGATTTTCCTGGAAGCAGGGCATCAACCACTTCCCAGCCACAAAGGGCCGGTGGTCTCGACTCTCAGCCTTAGGATCCCGGATTTGCCTAAGATCCCAGCCTACGGTCTTTCCCCGGGACAACCAACGCCCGGTAGGCCTAGCCTTCTCCGTCTCTCCATCGCAGTTACAAGAAGTACGGGAATATTAACCCGTTTCCCATCAGCTACGCCTTTCAGCCTCGCCTTAGGGGCCGACTCACCCTGCGCCGATTAGCGTTGCGCAGGAAACCTTGGTCTTTCGGCGTGCGGGTTTTTCACCCGCATTATCGTTACTCACGTCAGCATTCGCACTTGTGATATCTCCAGCATGCTTCTCAACACACCTTCACAGACTTACACAACGCTCCCCTACCCAGTATGCATAAGCACACTGCCGCAGCTTCGGTATCCAGTTTGAGCCCCGTTACATCTTCCGCGCAGGCCGACTCGACTAGTGAGCTATTACGCTTTCTTTAAAGGATGGCTGCTTCTAAGCCAACCTCCTAGCTGTCTAAGCCTTCCCACATCGTTTCCCACTTAACTGGAATTTGGGGACCTTAGCTGGCGGTCTGGGTTGTTTCCCTCTCCACGACGGACGTTAGCACCCGCCGTGTGTCTCCCGTACTGCACTCACCGGTATTCGGAGTTTGCATCGGTTTGGTAACCCGGGATGGGCCCCTAGCCGAAACAGTGCTCTACCCCCGGTGGTGATATACGAGGCGCTACCTAAATAGCTTTCGGGGAGAACCAGCTATCTCCGGACTTGATTAGCCTTTCACTCCGACCCACAGGTCATCCGAATCTTTTTCAACAGATCCCGGTTCGGTCCTCCAGTGCGTGTTACCGCACCTTCAACCTGCCCATGGGTAGATCGTCCGGTTTCGGGTCTATTCCCAGCAACTCAACGCCCTATTCAGACTCGGTTTCCCTACGGCTCCCCTAAACGGTTAACCTCGCTACTGAGAATAAGTCGCTGACCCATTATACAAAAGGTACGCCGTCACCCAACAAAGCGGGCTCCGACTGCTTGTACGTGCACGGTTTCAGGATCTATTTCACTCCCCTCTCCGGGGTTCTTTTCGCCTTTCCCTCACGGTACTGGTTCACTATCGGTCAGCCAGGAGTATTTAGCCTTGGAGGATGGTCCCCCCATGTTCAGTCAAGGTTACACGTGCCCCGACCTACTCGTTTTCACTGAATCAGATTTTCGGATACGGGACTATCACCCACTATGGTCGGCCTTCCCAGACCGTTCTCCTAATCAGTCATCAGCTTAAGGGCTAATCCCCGTTCGCTCGCCGCTACTCAGGGAATCTCAATTGATTTCTGTTCCTACGGGTACTTAGATGTTTCAGTTCCCCGCGTTCGCCTCACCGACCTATGGATTCAGTCGGTGATACCCGCCTTACAACGGGTGGGTTGCCCCATTCGGAGATCTCCGGGTCAAACGGTTGTTTGCCACCTAACCGGAGCTTATCGCAGGCTACAACGTCCTTCATCGCCTCTGGCTGCCAAGGCATCCACCGTGCACGCTTCGTCACTTGACCATATAACCCAAAACAGTCATACGGCCGCAACGATTAACGATATCGCACCAAATAGACACAAGTGTCAGATAAACTTCTAACGCTTGTATTCCATTGGAATACTTGGACTTTCTCATTTCCCAGATTGTTAAAGAGCTTCCCGAAGGTGAACTTCAGGACCGGATTAAAAAACCGGTAACAAATAATTCAATCGAATCACTTGTTACCGGCTTCTTTTATGCCGGACAACAACAGACAAGCAAACGTGTGGGTCCCTGCTTGGGCAGGCACTCAAGTCGTTAAGGAGGTGATCCAGCCGCAGGTTCCCCTACGGCTACCTTGTTACGACTTCACCCCAGTCATGAACCACACCGTGGTGACCGTCCTCCGTAGTTAGACTAGCCACTTCTGGTGCAATCCACTCCCATGGTGTGACGGGCGGTGTGTACAAGGCCCGGGAACGTATTCACCGCGGCATTCTGATCCGCGATTACTAGCGATTCCGACTTCACGGAGTCGAGTTGCAGACTCCGATCCGGACTACGACTGGCTTTAAGGGATTAGCTTCGCCTCGCGACTTCGCAACCCTCTGTACCAGCCATTGTAGCACGTGTGTAGCCCAGGTCGTAAGGGCCATGATGACCTGACGTCGTCCCCACCTTCCTCCGGTTTGTCACCGGCAGTCTCCCTAGAGTTCCCACCATGACGTGCTGGCAACTAAGGACAAGGGTTGCGCTCGTTACGGGACTTAACCCAACATCTCACGACACGAGCTGACGACGGCCATGCAGCACCTGTCACTCGGCTCCCGAAGGCACTAAGGCATCTCTGCCAAATTCCGAGGATGTCAAGACCTGGTAAGGTTCTTCGCGTTGCATCGAATTAAACCACATGCTCCACCGCTTGTGCGGGCCCCCGTCAATTCATTTGAGTTTTAACCTTGCGGCCGTACTCCCCAGGCGGTCTACTTATCGCGTTAGCTGCGCCACCAAAGTCACTAAGGACCCCGACGGCTAGTAGACATCGTTTACAGCGTGGACTACCAGGGTATCTAATCCTGTTTGCTCCCCACG
This sequence comes from Alcanivorax sp., assembly GCA_017794945.1. Taxonomy (GTDB): domain Bacteria; phylum Pseudomonadota; class Gammaproteobacteria; order Pseudomonadales; family Alcanivoracaceae; genus Alloalcanivorax. The sequence goes on along the minus strand of CP051239.1, from coordinate 2,224,839 downwards.
CTTTCGCACCTCAGCGTCAGTGTCAGTCCAGGAGGCCGCCTTCGCCACTGGTGTTCCTTCCGATCTCTACGCATTTCACCGCTACACCGGAAATTCCACCTCCCTCTACTGCACTCTAGCGTGCCAGTATCGGATGCAATTCCAAGGTTGAGCCCTGGGCTTTCACATCCGACTTAACACACCGCCTACGCGCGCTTTACGCCCAGTAATTCCGATTAACGCTTGCACCTTTCGTATTACCGCGGCTGCTGGCACGAAATTAGCCGGTGCTTCTTCTGCAGGTAACGTCAAGTACTCACCCGTATTAGGGGTAAGCCTTCCTCCCTGCTGAAAGTGCTTTACAACCCGAAGGCCTTCTTCACACACGCGGCATGGCTGGATCAGGGTTGCCCCCATTGTCCAAGATTCCCCACTGCTGCCTCCCGTAGGAGTCCGGGCCGTGTCTCAGTCCCGGTGTGGCTGATCATCCTCTCAGACCAGCTACGGATCGTCGCCTTGGTGAGCCTTTACCTCACCAACAAGCTAATCCGACGCGAGCTCATCCATCAGCGCAAGGCCCGAAGGTCCCCTGCTTTACCCCGTAGGGCGTATGCGGTATTAGCCCGAGTTTCCCCGGGTTGTCCCCCACTCATGGGTAGATTCTCACGCGTTACTCACCCGTCCGCCGCTCGACGCCTCCTAGCAAGCTAGGATCGTTTCCGCTCGACTTGCATGTGTTAGGCCTGCCGCCAGCGTTCAATCTGAGCCATGATCAAACTCTTCAGTTCAAAAAAGCGTTTAAAGTGCCTGCGCACTTAAATCATGCTCAGCTCGAAACAAATTCAACTAGGTTGACTTGTTCAAAGCCGATATCTTTTTGAGATACCCACTCCAAACAGGTCCCACACGTTTGCTTGCCTGATTGTTAAAGAACGTTGGAAGCGGTTCGTTTCGCTTCCTGACTGGCCGTTGGCGTGTCGCCGTGTGCCGTCGTTGTGGGGGCGCATTCTAGAGATTTGCGGTGACCCGTCAACACTTTTTTCATGAGTTCTTTATCAAACGGTCACCTTTTGAGCGGACACTGGTTGCCTCCGCAAAAGACACACTGAAAAAGACAGCAAAAACAATGGGTTGCCGATCCTGATCAAGAACCGATCAAGGGCAAAAAGATTGTTCCGCCAGCGCGATCCGGACAAAAGAAAGGCGCCTTGCGGCGCCTTCCCTTCTTCACGTAGCCGGCGTGCCCTTGCGCAACCGCCAGAGGCTCAACAACAACCCCACGGTCACATAGACCACCGCCACGGTCAGGAGCACCAGCGGCGGGTCCAGGAAGACAATGGCGAACGCCACGATCACCCCGAGCAGCACCTTGAACGGCACCCGCCCGATATGAAACTCCTTGAAAGAGTGGTAGCGCACCGAGGACACCATCAGCAGGCCGGCGCCGGCCACCACCAGGGCCACCAGCCAGGACACCTCGTTGCCGTCCACGCCCCGGCTGGCCCCCAGCCACACCATGGTGGCCACCAGACCGGCCCCGGTGGGACTCGGCAGGCCGATAAAAAAGCGCTTGTCCGTGCTTTCCGCCTGCACGTTGAACCGTGCCAGCCGCAGGGCGGCACAGGCCAAGTAGATGAAGGCCGCCATCCAGCCGAACTTGCCGAGTTCGGTGAGCGCCCAGGAGTACGCCACCAGCCCCGGCGCCACGCCGAAGGCCACGCAGTCGGAGAGTGAGTCGTACTCCGCGCCGAACTTGCTCTGGGTATTGGTAAGACGCGCCACGCCGCCGTCCAGGCCATCCAGAATGCCAGCCACGATAATCCCCACCGCCGCCGCCTCGAACAGGCCGTTCATCGCCGCCACGATGGCGTAGAAACCGGCGAACAGGGCGCCGGTGGTGAACAGGTTGGGCAGCAGGTAGACCCCCTTGTGCCGGGTTCCGGTACGGTGTTCCGCCTCCACCACTTCGAAGGGGTCGGCCTGGGGCTGCTCTGGGGTATTGTCGTGTTCGGCCATGATCCCTCGCCGGTTATTTTGAGAGCCCCAGTCTAACTCAGCCCCCCGCCAACAAAAAATTTCCGGGAGAAATTTTTGACGTCGCGCCAGCGACGGTCCGAAGGATGACCGCCAGGGATGGCGGTCAAAAAAAACGCGCCCCTGAGGGCGCGTTCTTTATCCGCCGCCGGCTGCAGCCGCGGCCTGGATAAGCGACGTCAGTCGCGGATCATCAGTTCTTGCTCTTGTCGACGATCTGGTTGGCCTTGATCCAGGGCATCATGCCGCGCAGCTTTTCACCCACCTGCTCGATGGGGTGCTCGGCGTTAAGCCGGCGGCGGGCGGTCATGCTCGGGTAGTTGGAGTTGCCCTCGTTGATGAACATCTTGGCGTACTCGCCGGTCTGGATGCGCTTGAGCGCATTGCGCATGGCGGCGCGGGATTCGTCGTTGATCACTTCCGGGCCGGTCACGTATTCACCGTACTCGGCGTTGTTGGAAATGGAGTAGTTCATGTTGGCGATGCCGCCCTCGTACATCAGGTCGACGATCAGCTTGAGTTCGTGGAGACACTCGAAGTACGCCATTTCCGGCGCGTAGCCCGCGTCGGTGAGGGTTTCGAACGCCGCCTTCACCAACTCCACGGTGCCGCCGCACAGCACGGCCTGCTCGCCGAACAGGTCGGTTTCAGTCTCGTCCTTAAAGGTGGTTTCGATGATGCCGGTACGGCCGCCACCGATACCACAGGCGTAGGACAGCGCGAGATCCTTGGCCTGGCCGGAAGCGTCCTGGAAGATCGCCACCAGGTCGGGGATGCCGCCGCCCTTGGTGAACTCGGTGCGCACGGTGTGGCCCGGCGCCTTGGGCGCGATCATGATCACGTCCAGGTCCTGGCGCGGCACGATCTGGTTGTAGTGGATACAGAAGCCGTGGGCGAACGCCAGGGTGGCGCCCTGCTTCAAGTTCGGCTCGATCTCGTTCTGGTAGATGGCGGCCTGGTACTCGTCCGGGGCCAGCACCATCACCACGTCCGCGGCTTTCACGGCCTCGGGTACGTTCTGCACGGTCAGGCCGGCGGCCTCGGCCTTGGCGGCGGAGCTGGAGCCTTCACGCAGCGCCACCACGACGTCCACACCGGACTCTTTCAGGTTATTGGCGTGGGCGTGGCCCTGGGAGCCGTAGCCGATAATGGCCACTTTCTTACCCTGGATGATGGAAAGGTCGCAGTCTTTGTCGTAGTACACTTGCATGGTGGTATCCCAATGACGGTTAACGAATGGTCGCTACCATAGGTCATACTCGGTATTGCGTAAAATGATATATTCGCAACACAGCATGCCGACTATTGAAATACCGGATTGGAAGACGCCCACATGGACACCCGCCCGTTTCGCCTGTTTCTGGCGCTCGCCGACACCCTGCACTTCGGCCGCGCCGGCGACCGCTGCCATATGAGCCCCTCGGCGGTGAGCCGCACCATCCGGCACCTGGAAGAAGAGCTGGGCGTGACCCTGTTCCGGCGCGACAACCGCAGTGTCAGCCTCACCCCGGAGGGACGGCGCTTCCAGCAATACGCCCGCGAAGCTCTGGCCCAGTGGGACAGCCTCCGGCATTCCATGCAGGAGAGCAGCCGGGTACTGCAGGGCGAGCTGAGCCTGTACTGCTCGGTGACCGCCAGCTACAGCTTCCTCTATGACATTCTCAGTCACTTCCGCAACGACTACCCCGGCATCGAGATCAAGCTGCACACCGGCGACCCGGCCCAGGCGGTGGAACGGGTGACCACCGGACGGGAAGACATCGCCATCGGCGCCCGCCCGGACACCCTGCCCCGGGGCGTGGCGTTCCGCCCGATACTGCGCTCGCCGCTGCTGTTCATCGCCCCCGCCGACCAGCCCGACCTGGCCGGCGCCCTGAACGGGCCCGCCCGCGCCGACGCCTGGCGCGACGTGCCGATGATTCTTTCCGAGGAAGGCCTGTCCCGGCAGCGCCTGGACCAGTGGTTCCGGGCCCTGGGCGTCACGCCGCGCATCTACGCCCAGGTGAGCGGCAACGAGGCCATCGTCAGCATGGTGAGCCTGGGCTTCGGGGTGGGCGTCGCGCCGCGCATCGTGCTGGAGAACAGCCCGCTGGCCGAGCGCACTCGCCCTCTGCAGGTGGAACCGGCCCTGGAAGACTACGAGGTGGGCCTGTTCACCCTGGAAAAGCGCCTCACCGACCCGGTGATCCAGGCGTTCTGGTCGCAGCTGCGTTGACTCAGCGAACCACCGCCCTACCTATAGAGGCGTAGTCACCGTCCGCCATTGCCGCAGCTTCACCGGATAGGGAATCGACGCGTTCGCCGGGCTGGTGGACGGCAGGCGAGAAGTAGGGATCGCGGCAAGATCGGCGGGCAGTGTGGGCCCCACGTGGCGCCGCCAGACGCTCTCCGCCTTGGCGCCGTTGAAAAAGATCACGCCGATGCGCGGATGGGCGCGCAGAAAGCCCTCGAAATCCTGAGGCACGATCGACGCTTCGACAATGTCCGAGTCGAGGCTGCTCGAGCGGGTACAGGTTTTCAGCACGTCCCACAGGGCCACGCCCTGCTCCGCCAGCTGCCGGCAACGTTCCGCGTAAGGCAGATCAGCCTGGATGCCGAGAAGCGCCTCCATAAGTCGCCAGAACAGATTGCGCGGATGCGCGTAATACTGCCGGGCCGCCAGTGACGCCTTGCCCGGCATGGAGCCGAGAATCAGCCGGTCAGCCGTCGGCTCGGACACCGGTGGGAAACTATGGATATAGGACATGACGCCCCTGAAGCTTGCGGATCGGCTCAGCGCAGCCCGATACGCTTATTCACCAGAGACCGGCGGCCACACTGACCGGTCGGGGCTGTCCGAAAGACGGTAGATGGAGTGGCGCTCACCTTCATAGTCTTCGTAAACAAACTCAGACACGCCTAACCCGATAATTTTGTTGCAGAAATTTCTCCGGCTCCCCCAGTTAACCAGCAAGTTTGTATCCTCATCGTACTCCTTGAAAGCGATATGGGTGAAACAGGAGTGACGCCCAATATGGCCCCACATTCCCACCACCTCCAGCCGGTTTCCTTCTACGCTCGTTGTATAGGCATAGGCACTACCGTCGGGAAAATACGAGGTATATCCACTGCACGATTCACCACCATTGTCGGACTCGCACCACTTCCCCACCATGCTCGCCGGGTGCTGCTGGGCGCCGGCCAGACCGGACCATACCCCCAAAATCAAAGCCAAACCGCCCAATACTCCACGCATAATCCATACCCCAGCAATGACGTCCGATGATCCGTCTTTAAAATACGTGCATCCCTTTCACCGCTCAAGAAACCTACACCGAATCGCCATTCCCAGCGCCACATACGAAAAACCCCGCGCGAGGCGGGGTTTTGTCAGGCTTTCGCTGTAACAACGACTCAGAGGCTGAGCACTTTCTCGCCCCGTGAGATGCCGGACACGCCGGAGCGTACCACTTCCAGCACCTGCGCTTCGCCGACGGCGTTGATGAACGCCTCCAGCTTGTCGGTGGTACCGGTGAGCTGCACCGTGTACACGGTGCTGGTGACATCCACGATCTGGCCCCGGAAGATGTCCACGGTGCGTTTGACCTCGGCACGCTGGGCGCCGGTGGCCTTCACCTTCATGAGCATGATCTCACGCTCAATGTGGGCACCCTCGGTGAGATCGACCAGCTTGACCACCTCGATCAGCTTGTTGAGGTGCTTGGTGATCTGCTCGATCTTCTTGTCGTCGCCGGTGGTGGTCATGGTCAGCCGGGACAGGGTGTCGTCCTCGGTGGGCGCCACCGTCAGGGTCTCGATGTTGTAGCCGCGCTGGGAGAACAGCCCCACCACCCGGGACAGCGCACCCGGCTCGTTTTCCATCAGAATCGAAATAATGCGTCTCATCAGGTGCGCTCCGTCTTGCTCAGCCACATGTCCCGCATGGCGCCGTCAGCGATATGCATGGGGTAAACGTGCTCGGTGGAGTCCACGTAGATATCCATGAATACCAGGCGGTCCTTGAGCGCGAAGGCTTCGTCCATGGCCGGCTGCAGGTCTTCGAACTTGTCCACCAACATGCCCACGTGCCCGTAGGATTCCGCCAGCTTGACGAAATCCGGCAGGGATTCCATGTACGACTGGCTGTGACGGCCGCCGTATTGCATGTCCTGCCACTGACGCACCATGCCCAGGGCCTGGTTGTTGATGTTGATGATCTTGATCGGCAGACCGTACTGCAGACAGGTGGAGAGCTCCTGAATGTTCATCTGGATCGAGCCCTCGCCGGTGACGCAGGCCACCACGCCGTCCGGGTAGGCGAACTGCACGCCCATGGCCGCCGGCAGACCGAAGCCCATGGTGCCCAGGCCGCCCGAGTTGATCCACTGACGCGGCCGGTCGTAGAGGTAGTACTGGGCGGCGAACATCTGGTGCTGGCCCACGTCGGAGGTGACGAACGCCTCGCCATTGGTGGCCTTGTAGAGCGCCTGCACCACCTGCTGCGGCTTCATCGGGCCGTTTTCGTTGACCTCGTAACGCAGCCCGTGCACCTGACGCCAGCCGTCGATTTCCTGCCACCAGCGCTCCAGGCTCTTGTGGTCCGGGCCGCTGTCATGCTCGTCGATCATGGTGAGCATTTCTTCCAGCACCTGCTTCACCGGCCCGACGATGGGAATGTGGGCGGTGACGTTCTTGGAGATGCTGGCCGGGTCGATATCAATATGGATGATCTTGGCGCCCGGGCAGAACTTCTTGGCGTCGTTGGTGACCCGGTCGTCCAGGCGCGCGCCGGCGGCCAGAATCACGTCGGCATTGTGCATCGACATGTTGGCTTCATAGGTGCCGTGCATGCCCAGCATGCCGAGAAACTGCTTGTCGGTGCCCGGGTAGGCGCCCAGCCCCATCAGCGTGTTGGTGACCGGGTAGTTGAGCTTGCGGGCCACCGCGGTGAGCGCCTCGCTGGCGCCCCCCTGGACCACGCCGCCACCGGAATAGATCACCGGGCGCTTGGCCTTGAGCAGTTCGTCCACGGCCTTGCGGATCTGCCCGGTGTGCCCCCGGGAGACCGGCATGTAGGAGCGCATCTTGACCTTCTTGGGGTACTCGTACGGGAAGGTCTTGTTGGGCGCCGTATGATCCTTGGGAATATCGATCAGGACCGGGCCGGGACGGCCGGTGCTGGCGATATAGAAGGCCTTTTTGACCATCTCCGGAATCTGGCTCGGGTCGCGGACCATGAAGCTGTGCTTCACGATCGGCCGTGACAGGCCGATCATGTCGGTCTCCTGGAAGGCGTCGTCGCCGATCCAGTCGGAGCGCACCTGGCCGGACAGCACCACCATGGGAATGGAGTCCATGAAGGCGGTGGCGATGCCGGTGATGGCGTTGGTCGCGCCGGGGCCGGAGGTCACCAGCACCACGCCGGGCTTGCCGGTGGACCGGGCATAGCCGTCCGCGGCATGCGTGGCGGCCTGCTCGTGGCGCACCAGAATGTGATTGACTTTGTCCTGCTGGAACAACGCGTCATAAATGTGCAGTACCGCGCCCCCGGGATACCCGAAGATGTACTCCACTCCCTCGTCTTGCAGAGCGCGGACCACCATTTCCGCGCCGGATAACATTTCCACGATTGCTACCTCGAAATTAAAAATAGCGTTCACCCCGCCGAAAACCGGCGGAACGGGAGGGTGTTGCGTTTACCTGTGGGACGGACGCCGTATTTAGGCATCCCGAAGTCCGCGTGGAGGTGGCCGACGGCGAACACAGGTTGGGAAGCTCGGAGGGGGGCACATACCCGCGCCGGAATCCTCCAGAGGCTTCACCAGCGGGACATGCTTGCAGTGATGCTGCGTTAGGACGTCGCGGTAACGGCGCCCCGGGTCCCGGCCACACAGGTGCCGGTAAGCGCCTGCGGGTTCCGATCTCCGGAAAGTACTGCAATATTGTCAGAAATGCGGGCGCTTTCAAACCCCTGGCGGGCCCTTTCTTACACAATAAGGGCACTTGCACAGCGGGGACCGTCGCGGGCATTCTGATTCGTCGACCAAGGGGGCAAACAATGATCCGAACCAGCATCGCCAGAACACTCACGCCACTGCTGGCGCTCGCCCTGCTGGGCAGCGCCGCGCCCGCCGTGGCGGATAAGTACTACAAATGGGTGGACGACAACGGGGTCACGCACTATGGCACGGCGCCGCCGGAGGATGGCGGCTCGCAAACGGTGCGCACCTACGGGCCCAGCTCCGATCAGGGCAAGGAGATCAAGGCGCTGCAGGAGCAGCGTGAGGCCGCGGCCCGCGCCCGTGAACAGGCGGAAGAGCGAGCCCGCGAGGCGGAGCGCGTGGCCAAGGAGCCGGAGGCCGTGGCCAAGGAGCGCTGCGACCAGCACCGCGCCAACCTGGACATCCTCGAAAACAAGCCGGTGGTGCGGGTGGAAAACCCGGAGACCGGAGAAATGGAAGTCATTGACCAGGCGCGCCGCGACGAAATGATCGAAACCACCCGCGCGGCGCTCAAGGACTGCTGATCAACCTTTGCGGAACACCATCTCGCTGCCGGCGACATCCACTTCGATGGTGTCGCCGGGGCCGAACTCACCCTTGAGCAAGGCCTGGGCAAGCGGGTTTTCCAGCTGCTGCTGGATCGCCCTTTTCAGCGGCCGGGCGCCGTAGACCGGATCGAAACCGGCCTCCACCAGCTTTTCCAGCGCCTTGTCCGACAGCCGCAGCCCCATGTCCCGGTCCACCAGCCGCTGACGCAGATAGTCGAGCTGGATCCCGGCGATGCCCTTGAGTTGATCCCGGGCCAGAGGATGGAACACCACCGTCTCATCCACCCGGTTGATGAACTCGGGCCGGAAGTGCTGGCCGACCACCTCCATCACAGCGTCTTTCATGGCGTCGTAATCGCCCTCGCCGGCCATGCGCTGGATCAGATCGGAGCCCAGGTTGGAGGTCATCACCACCACCGTGTTGCGGAAGTCCACGGTCCGGCCCTGACCGTCGGTGAGGCGGCCGTCCTCGAGCACCTGCAGCAGGATGTTGAAGACGTCCGGATGGGCTTTCTCCACCTCGTCGAGCAGCAACACGGAGTAAGGTTTACGCCGCACCGCCTCGGTGAGGTAGCCGCCCTCTTCGTAGCCCACGTAACCCGGGGGCGCGCCGATCAGCCGGGCCACGGAGTGCTTCTCCATGAACTCGGACATATCGATGCGCACCATGGCCTCCTCGGTATCGAACAGGAACCCGGCCAAAGCCTTGCAAAGCTCGGTCTTGCCCACCCCGGTGGGGCCCAGGAACAGGAAGCTGCCGTTGGGCCGGTTGGGGTCGGAGAGCCCGGCCCTTGAGCGGCGCACCGCATTGGAGACCGCGGTCACCGCCTCGTCCTGGCCGACCACCCGGGCGTGCAGCGCTTCCTCCATGCGCAGCAGCTTGTCGCGCTCGCCTTCCAGCATCTTGGACACCGGAATGCCGGTCCACTTGGAGACCACCTCAGCCACTTCTTCCTCGGTGACCTTGTTGCGCAGCAATTTGGTTTCCACCTGGGCGGACTCTTCCGCCTCCTGGGCGGTCTGCACTTTCTTCTCCAGATCCGGGATCACGCCGTACTGCAGCTCGGACATGCGGCTCAGGTCGCCGGCGCGGCGCGCCTGCTCCATGTCCACCCGCGCCTGCTCCAGCTCCGCCTTGTACTGCTGGGCGCCCTGCAGGGCCGCCTTCTCGGCGTTCCAGATTTCTTCCAGATCGGCGTACTCTTTTTCCAGCGCACCGATGTCATCCTGCAGCTTGTCGAGCCGCTTCTTGCTGGCCTCGTCGTCTTCCTTGCGCAGCGCCTCACGCTCCATTTTGAGCTGGATCAGGCGCCGGTCGAGACGATCCATTTCCTCCGGCATGGAATCGATTTCCATGCGGATGCGGCTGGCCGCCTCGTCGATCAGGTCGATGGCCTTGTCCGGCAGCTGCCGGTCGGTGATGTAGCGATGGCTGAGCCGCGCGGCGGCGATGATCGCGCCATCGGTGATGTCGACACCGTGGTGCACCTCATAGCGCTCTTTCAGGCCACGCAGGATGGCGATGGTGTCCTCCACGGAGGGCTGGTCCACCTGCACCTTCTGGAAACGCCGCTCCAGCGCCGCGTCCTTTTCGATGTGCTGGCGGTACTCGTCCAGGGTGGTGGCGCCCACGCAGTGCAGTTCGCCCCGGGCCAGCGCCGGCTTGAGCATGTTGCCGGCGTCCATGGCGCCGTCGGCCTTGCCGGCACCGACCATGGTGTGCAGCTCGTCGACGAACAGAATGATGCGTCCTTCCTGCTTGGCGAGTTCGTTCAACACCGCTTTCAAGCGTTCCTCGAACTCGCCGCGATACTTGGCGCCGGCGATCAGCGCCGCCATGTCCAGGGCCAGCACGCGCTTGTCCTTGAGCCCTTCCGGCACCTCGCCGTTAACGATGCGCTGGGCCAGCCCCTCGACGATGGCGGTCTTGCCGACGCCGGGCTCGCCGATCAGCACCGGGTTGTTCTTGGTGCGGCGCTGCAGCACCTGGATGGTGCGGCGGATTTCATCGTCACGGCCGATCACCGGATCCAGCTTGCCGCTCTCGGCCCGCTCGGTGAGATCCTGGGTGTACTTCTTCAGCGCTTCCATCTTGTCTTCCGCGTTGGGGTCGGTGACCGCTTCACCGCCGCGAACTTCCTGAATTTTTTCCGCCAGCACCTTCTTCTTGATGCCGGCGTTCTTGAACAGCTTGCCCAGTTCCCCACCGTCGTCACAGGCCGCCAGCAACAGCGCCTCGGTGGACACGTACTGGTCGCCACGCTGCTGGGCCTCGCGATCCGCCAGGTTGAGCAGCCGCGCCAACCCCTGGGACAGCTGCACGTCACCGTTGAACTGTCCCACCGTCGGCAGTTTATCCATGGCCATTTTCAAGGCGGTGATGACATCCGCCGGGTTGGCGCCGGCTTTCTCCAGCAACGGCGCCGCCACCCCGCCACTCTGCTGCAGCAGTGCAAGCAGCAAGTGCACCGGTTCGATCGCACTGTGGCTCTGGCCGACGGCCAGGGATTGGGCTTCGCCCAAGGCTTCCTGCAAGCGCGCGGTAAATTTGTCCATTCGCATTTTCCACTCTCCTGATCACGCCTAACGGCCGGCCCATACCACGGCACCGACGCGTCATCGGTTGTTTAAAAACTGAGCTTTAAATGCGGACTGACGGGAAGGGATTCAAGAGGGAAGTATTGATCTGGATCAAGCCGGGGCGGGTTCCAGCCAGACCATGGTGGCGAAGCGACCGGTCTGGCCTTCGGCGCGGTAAGAGTAGAAATGGACCGGATCACTGGCGGTGCAGTGGTCGCCCCCCGCGACCTCGAACACACCGGCGGCGTTCAGCGCCAGCGTGGCGGCGTGGGCCAGGGAGAAACGCCAATGGTTGGGCTGGCTGTCGCGGCTGAAAGCGGCCTGATACTCCGGCCCCAGCGACACAAAGGCACGGTGCACGTCCTCGCCGACCTGGTAGGCGCGCGCGGAAATCGCCGGGCCCAGCCAGGCGGACAACGGCTCACCGCCGGGCGCCAGCGTGGCCACCGCCCGGCCCAGGATGCCGCCGTGCAGACCGCGCCAGCCGGCGTGCACCGCCGCCACCGCGCTGCCGTCCTGGCGCGCCAGCAGCACCGGCAGGCAATCCGCGGTGAGCACCACGCAGGGCCACCCCGGTTCGCCGGCCCAGACCCCGTCGGCGCGCGTGTCGGCGTCGCCGGCCTGAATAATGCGATCACCGTGGACCTGCTCCAGCCAGGCCGGCGGATGGTCCACCGCCAGCATCTTGTGCACATGGCGGCGGGCCTGCTCCACCCGGGCCGGGTCGTCGCCACAGTTCATGCCCAGGTTAAAACCCTGCCACGGGGGCGGCGAGTGGCGCCCCAGACGGGTGGTCACCAGGGCGCGAACCCGGGGATGGGGCCGCCAGTCGGGCCGCAGCCACTGGCTAATGTCGGGCAGGGTCATTGTGCCTCCCGGTCCGCCTCCAGGACCTGAATCAGTGTCTGGAAGTCGTCGGGCAGGGGCGCCTCGAATTCCATGTACTCGCCGCTGACGGGGTGCACCAGCCCGAGCTTGAAGGCATGCAGGGCCTGGCGGCGGAAACCGCGCAGGGCTTCGCGCAGCGCCTCGGTGGCGCCGGCGGGCTGCTTGAGCCGGCCGCCGTAAAGCGGGTCGCCCACCAGGGGGTACCGGCGGTGGGCCAGATGCACGCGGATCTGGTGGGTGCGGCCTGTTTCCAGGCGCACCTGCACGCGGGTGTGGGCCCGGTAGCGGTCCAGCACCCGGTAATGGGTGACCGCCGGCTTGCCGCCGTGGGCGACCACCGCCTGGCGCTTGCGATCCACCGGGTGACGGCCCATGGGCGCATCCACGGTGCCGCCGCCGGTCATCACGCCCATGGCGATGGCCTGGTACTCACGGTACAGGCTCTTATCCTGCAGCTGCGCCACCAGCCCGGTGTGCGCCTCCACGGAGCGGGCGACGACCATCAGGCCGGTGGTGTCCCGGTCCAGGCGATGGACGATGCCGGCCCGGGGCAGGCTGGACAGGCGATCGTCCAGGTGCAGCAGGCCGTTGAGCAGGGTGCCGTCGGCGTGGCCGGCGGCCGGGTGCACCACCAGACCGGCGGGCTTGTTGATCACGATCAGGTCCTGATCCTGATACACCACCGGCAATTCAATGGCTTCCGGCTGGTCGTCGATCTCCGGCGCCAGTTCCACCGCCAGGGTCAACGCCTCGCCGCCCAGCAGCTTGTCCTTGGGCCGCGCCGCCCGGCCGTCCACCGTTAGCACGCCCTCTTTGATCCAGTTCTGCAGGCGCGACCGGGAGAAGCCGTCGAACAATTCGGCGGCCGCCTGATCCAGCCGGATACCGGCGTATTGCGCATCAACCTGCTCAGTGCGCTGAATTTTCTCACCGCCAAGATGTCCCATGGTCCGACCTGTGCGTAGAATAGGCGCACCATTGTACCCTGTCGCACCGAGGATAAAATGCCACGATTGCTTTCGACCCTGCTGATCGCCGCGCTCATCAGCGCCTGCGCCAGCAAACCCGACGAGGGCCCGGAGCGCACCGAAGCGGAACAATACCGTGAAGCCCGCGAGTCCATGGAGTCGAATAACTACGTGACCGCCGTGGACCGGCTCAAGGAGCTGGAGGCCCGCTTCCCCTACGGCCGCTACGCGGAACAGGCGCAGTTGGAGCTGATCTACGCCCAATTCCGCCTTCAGGATTACCCGCAAACCGTGGTCGCCGCCCAGCGTTTCATGCGCAGCTACCCGGCCCACCCGCGCCTGGACTACGCGCTCTACATGCGCGGCCTGGCCAACTTCTACATGGAACGGGGTTTCTTCGATTCCATGATGAACACCGACAAGTCCGCCCGCGACCTGTCCTCCGCCCGCGATGCCTTCGAGGATTTCGAGCGTCTGGTGACCCGCTTCCCGGACAGCGAGTACAGCGAGGACGCGCGCGCCCGCATGGTGTTCATCCGCAATGAATTCGCCCGCCACGAACTGCACGCGGCGCGTTACTACGCCCGCCGGGGCGCCTACATCGCCGCTATCGGCCGCGCCCAATACGTGGTGCAGCACTACCAGCAGACGCCGCTGGTACCGGAAGCCCTGGCCATCATGGTGAAGGGTTACGAACGCCTGGACCGCCCGGCGCTGGCGGATAAAAGCCGACGCATCCTGGCGAACAACTGGCCGGACAGCGAATTCCTGGAAGATGACAACCAGGTGGACCTGGCCTGGTGGCCGAACGAGAACAAGGGCATCCTCAGCCTGCTCACGTTCGACCTGCTTTAGACGCGCCACGGACGCCGTTCAAAATCCAACGCAAAAAAAGCCCGCGGAAGCGGGCTTTTTAGCGTCTGACGGCCGGGCCTGATTAATCGCCCGGTCGCCAGCCGTTGGTGATCGGGTAGCGGCGGTCCTTGCCGAAGGCGCGACGGCTGACCCGCGGGCCCACCGCCGCCTGACGCCGCTTGTATTCGTTGCGGTCGGTGAGCTTGACCACCCGGTACACGGTGTCGCGGTCAAAGCCATCACGAATCACCGCCTCGGCGCTCATGTCCTGTTCCACATAGCGTTCCAGAATGGCGTCCAGTTCGTCATAACCGGGCAGGGAGTCCGAATCCACCTGGTCCGGCGCCAGCTCCGCCGAAGGCGGCCGGGTAATCACCCGCTCGGGGATGATCTCACTGCCGGCTTTCTGGTTGCGCCAGCGCGCCACCCGGTACACCCAGGTCTTGAACACGTCCTTGAGCACCGAGAAACCGCCGGCCATGTCGCCGTAAAGGGTGGCGTAGCCCACCGCCATCTCGCTCTTGTTGCCGGTGGTCAGCACCACCGACCCGTTCTTGTTGGACAGCGCCATCAGCAACACGCCACGGCAACGCGCCTGCAGGTTTTCCTCGGTGGTGTCCGGTTGGTGGTCGGCGAACGCCTCCTCGAGGATCGACATGAAGCCGTTGAAGGCCGGCTCAATGGGCAGCGACCGGTAATGCACCCGCAGTGCCTTGGCCTGCTGCTCCGCGTCTTCGATACTGATGTCGGCGGTATAGCGGAACGGCATCATCACGGCCTCCACCCGGTCGGGGCCGAGCGCGTCCACGGCCACCGCCAGGGTCAAGGCGGAATCGATACCGCCGGACAACCCCAGCAGCGCGCCCTTGAAGCCATTCTTGTTGACGTAATCGCGGGTCGCCAGCACCAGGGCCCGGTACAGGCTTTCCTCGTCTTCCGGTACCGGCAGCACTTCACCGCGCACCTTCAGCGCGCCGCCTTCGCGGCCCAGATCCACCGGTACCAGCGCTTCCTCGAAGCTGGCGCCCTGTACACAGAGGCCGGCCTCGCCATCCACCACGAAAGAAGCGCCATCGAAGACCAGTTCGTCCTGACCGCCCACCAGGTTGCAGTAAAGTACCGGCAGGCCGGTTTCCCGGGCGCGGGCGCACACCTGATCGCGGCGTTCACCGGGCTTGCCGGCGCGGAACGGCGACGCGTTCAGGTTTACAATGCAGGTGGCGCCGTCGCGGGCGGCCTGGGCCGCCGGCCCCTCGAACCAGATGTCCTCGCATATGGTGATGGCCAGGCGCTCCTTACCGAACTCGAACACACAGCTCTGGTCGCCGGGCTGGAAGTAGCGCTTTTCGTCGAAAACCCGGTAATTGGGCAGGCACTGCTTGAAGTACTCATGGCGGGGTCGGCTGTCGCCCGGGAACAACACCCCGGCGGCATTACGTCGCAGGCCATTACGTACCGCCGGATAGCCCAACACCACCGGCACCTCGATACGCTCGCCGATATGCGCCAGGGCGTCATCAACCCGGCTGTTCAGGCTGGGCCGCAGCAGCAGATCCTCCGGCGGGTAACCGGTCAGCACCAGTTCGGGAAACACCACCAGCTCGGCGCCCAGCAAATTGCGCGCCTCGCGGGCGGCGGCCACCACCGCGTCAGCGTTGCCCTCGATATCCCCGACCAGCGGGTTGCGCTGGGCCATCACTACTCGCATATCACCAGCCTTTTCTCCATGGAGCGCTGATTGTACTCTGTAGCCGCCCGCTCTTGCAGCGTCGGGGATATCTTATGGGGCTTATAAGGCTGCTCATCATAGCGGCTCTGGTTTATCTGGTTTGGCGGGTCGTGAAAGGCCTGCTGGGTGAACGTCGCCGGCATGACAACCCGGCCGACGGGCCGGCTTCGCTCAGCCAGAAAATGGTCAAGTGCCGGCAATGCGGCGTGCATGTGCCGGAAAACGAAGCGTTCCAACACAACAACATGGCGTTCTGCAGCCAGGATCATCAGCGCCAATACCTGGAGCACCATGAGCCCTAGCCAGAGCTGGACACCAAGCCGCATCTACAACCTCTATCGCATCACCATCGCCACGGTGTTGCTGACGTTGTTCTATGTGAGCGAGCAGAGGCTGATCGGCCAGTACATGCCGGCTCTGTTCGAGGCGACGGTGTCGGGGTATCTGCTGCTGACGCTGGTCTCCTCGGCGATGGATTACAGCGAGCGGCTGCGCAAGCCGGGCTTCGCGCAACCGCTGGCGCTGGTCATTGATGTGCTGGTGCTGGGCCTGGTGGTGCACGCCAACGGCGGCCTGGAGGGAGGCCTGGCGGTGCTGTTGCTGGTCAACGTGGCCGCCGGCAATATCCTGCTGCGCGGCCGCATGGGCTTCCTGATCGCCGCGCTGGCCACCTTGACGGTGATGTTCGAGCAGTTCTATTTCGCCACCCAGACCGGTGACAAGGATCCCTTCCAGCTCACCGAGGCGGGCCTGCTGGGCATCGCCTTCTTCATGGTGTCGCTGATCATCCAGCAAATCGCCGAGCGGCTGGAGCGCAGCGAGTCCATCGCCGCCAGCCAGCGGGTGGCGATCGAGCGGCTGGAGGCGCTCAACCGGCAAATCGTGGCGCGCATGCGCACCGGCGTGATGGTGTTCAACAACGAGCACCGCATACTGCAGTCCAACCCCTCCGCGGACGGCTTTTTCGCCACCCCCATGGTCGGCCAGCATTTGCCGGCGGCCCTGGTGGAACGGCACCAGCATTGGCGGCAGGCACCGCACATGGCGCAGAGCCCGCTGCGGGTATCACGCCAGTCACCGCAAGTGAGCGCCCGTTTCGCCGATCTGGACACCGGTCACGAGGATCTCACCCTGGTTTTCCTGGAGGACACCGCGCGCGTCGCCCAGGAAGCCCAGCAACTGAATCTGGCATCGCTGGGCCGGCTGTCGGCGACCCTGGCCCACGAAATCCGCAACCCGCTGAGTGCCATCAGCCATGCCACCGAGCTGCTGGACGAGGACATGGAAAAGCCGGAAGACAGCCACCTGCTGGGCATTATCCGCAACCATGTGAAACGGGTGAACGGCATCATTTCCGACGTGCTGGACTTGTCCCGGCGCCCGCGCAGCCAGGCGGCGCGCTTCGATGTGGCGCCGGTACTGGAGGAGGTCACCGCCAGTTGGCATCAGCGTGGCGTCCCCCGCGAGCGGTTGCGCCTGCGGCACCGCGACGAGGGCCTGGAAGTGCGCTTCGACCGCAGCCAGTTGATACAGGTGGTGGACAACCTGATCGGTAACGCCTTCGACCATGGCGGGGACGATTGCCGGGTGACCGTGGCCTATGGCCGCCATCCGCAAACCCGGCTGCCGTGGATCTCGGTGGCCGACAACGGCGACGGCATCCCCGAGGACGCCGCCGCCCATCTGTTCGAGCCCTTCTATACCACCAGCGACGGCGGTAACGGGCTGGGGCTCTATGTGTGCCGGCAGCTGTGCCAGGCGAACCAGGCCACCCTCGACTATGAGGACGCCCAACCCGGCGCTCGCTTTGTGCTAACCTGTGCCCACCCGGACCGACAGTTCCAATAATGATGACCGATAAGACTCCTCGTGTTCTGGTTGTTGACGACGAAGCGGATCTGCGCGAACTGCTCGTCATCACCCTGGGGCGGATGAAACTGGATGCCACCGCGGCCGATTCGCTCGGCGCCGCGCGGCGCCTGCTCGATAACGACCGCTTCGACCTCTGCCTCACCGACATGAACCTGGGCGACGGCACCGGCCTGGATCTGCTCCGTCACGCCGCTCAGGCCGCCCCGGACATGCCGGTGGCGGTGATCACCGCCTACGGCAACATGGACGTGGCCACCGAGGCGATGAAGCTGGGCGCCTACGATTTCATCGCCAAACCGGTGGCGCTGGACCGCCTGCGGCAGCTGATCGAGGACGGCCTGGGTATCAGCCGCGCCGAAAAAGCCGGCGACGGCGGCGGGGAAGAAGACACCCTGGTCGGCCAGGGGCCGGCCATGCAGCGCCTCAAGCAGCAGATCCGCAAACTGGCGCGCAGCCAGGCGCCGATCTACATCAGCGGCGAATCCGGCAGCGGCAAGGAGCGCGTAGCGCGCTTGATCCACGCCCTGGGCCCGCGCCGGGAAAAGCCCTTCGTCGCGGTCAACTGCGGCGCGATTCCCTCGGAACTGATGGAAAGCGAGTTCTTCGGCCACCGCAAGGGCAGCTTCACCGGCGCCGTGGAAGACCGCAAAGGCCTGTTCCGCGAGGCGGACGGCGGCACCCTGTTCCTCGACGAAGTGGCCGACCTGCCGCTGCACATGCAGGTAAAACTGCTGCGCGCGATTCAGGAAAAGACCGTGCGCCCGGTGGGCGAATCCAAGGAATTCACCGTGAACCTGCGCATTCTCTGCGCCACGCACCGGGACCTGGGCGAGGAAATGAGCGCCGGCCGCTTCCGCCAGGATCTTTACTACCGGCTCAACGTGATCGAAGCGCACGTCCCCCCGCTGCGCGAACGGCACGAGGACATCCCGGTGCTGGTGGAACACATCCTGGAGCGTCTCGGCGAAGCCTGGGAGACCCGGCCGCCGGCGGTCAGCGAGCGGGCCATGTCCGCCCTCGCCGGCTACCGCTTTCCGGGCAACGTGCGCGAACTGGAAAACACCCTGGAGCGGGCCCTCACCCTGTGCGACGGCGAGATGATCGAACCGGAGCATCTGCACCTGCCCAGCGACGACGGGCCACAGCCGGCCGCCGGCAACGGCGGCGGCCGCCATCCGCAGCTGCCGCTGGAAGACTACCTGCAGGAAATCGAAAAGCAGGAAATCCTGCGCGCGCTGGACACCACCCACTGGAACCGCACCGCGGCCGCCAAAAAGCTGGGCATGACCTTCCGCTCGCTGCGCTACCGGCTAAAGAAGCTGGAACTGGATCAGGACGGCGCCCCGGACAGCGAATAAGCCGCCGGATCCAGTGACGGCGTTTCCCCGCACATCAAACGCACCAGCAGCTCGGCGCTGGCCGGTGCCGCCACCAACCCATTGCGATGCAGCCCGGCGGCGGCGAACACCCCGCGAGTGCCGGGCACCGGCCCCAGATAGGGCCAGTCACGGTCGCTGCCCGGCCGCACCCCGGCCCAATGGTGGGACGGCGTCACCGACGCCAGCTCCGGTAGCAGCGACGCGGCCATCGCCTGCAAGGCCCAACGTCCGGTCACCGTGGGGTAGGTGGTGTCATCCCCCGCTTTCAACGTCGAGCCGGCCAACACGGCGCCGTCGGCGCGCGGGATCAAATAGCCCTCGTCGGTGAGCACGATGGTCGGTACCCGGCCCGGTGGCAAACGGTACAGCAGCATCTCACCCTTGGCCGGAAACAGCGGCAGCCGCACGCCCAGAGGGGCCAACAACGCCGATGTCCAGGCCCCGGCGCAGAGCAGCACGCGGGGCGCGGACAGGGTGCCCCCCGGGCTCAGCGTCAACTCGGCGCCGCGGGCGCCGGGCCGCACGGCGTCCACCGCCGCGTTCACGAACGTCACGCCCTGGCCCACCAGCGTCGCGCGCAGTGCTTTCAACAGGCGCGGGTTGCGCAGATTTCCGATCTCGGGAAACCACACACCTTGCCGCTCCGGCGCCGCCGACAAATGCCCGCTCAGCGGCGCTTCCCGGCAGCTCAAGCCCCAGTCCAACGCCCAGCGCAAAGCCTGCCGGCGCTCGTCGCCGTCCACCGCCACCCACAGACCGCTGTGGTGCAGATCCGACGCGCGCAGCCCGGCCTTGCCCCGCAAGCGCTCCACCAGCGCCCGGTAACGCGCCGTGGCGTCGTGGGTAAGCCGGTTCATGGGATCGGGGTAACGCCAGGCGAACAATGGCGACAGAATGCCGCCCCCGGCCCAGGACGCGGGCGGACGCTGCCCGCCGGCGTCGATCACGGTGACGCTTAATCCCCGATCGCTGAGATTGAGCGCACTCAGCAAACCGACAATTCCACCACCGACAATGAGTACATCAGCCATAGCAAATCGTGGGAGTTGGATGACAGGAAGGGGAGCAACAATAACACAGGGACAACGGGCCCGGCGCGCTAGACTGGGATAACACGACCTGGATCAATGTATCGATCAAGAGGGCCAAGGACGGCCCGGAGGACGAGCCATGGAAGGCGCAACCGGGACAGCACAGCGGCGCTCACGCCGCCGGGGCTTCACCCTGATGGAACTGATGATCGCGCTGATAGTGTTGGCGGTGCTGCTCAGCGCCGGGCATGGCCTGCACAACGACTGGCTGCCCAAACAACGGGTGATCGCCGCCAGCAACCGGGTGCTCGGCTTTATCCATCAGGCGCGCGCCCATGCGCTGACCCACGGCACCACCTACCTTTGCGACGGCAACAGCCTGTGCGACCGGTTCAAGCCCACCCGGTCACTACTAATCGCGAGCGACGCGGACAATGACGGGAAGGTGGCCGCCTCGGAGATCATCGAACACCTGGAATTGCCCGAAGGCACGACCCTGATCTGGCGACGCTTCCGAGGCAAGGCGCTTCGCTATGGCCGGCGCGGTAATCTTTACTATCAGAACGGGCACTTCCTGATCTGCAATCAGGACCATGCCCGCAAGGTGATCATGAACGTGATTGGCACGGCGCGCATCGAAACTGCGGACGCGCGCCTGTGCCCGTAGCTCGGATCAGTCTTTCCAGGACGTGGAGCTACTGGGCGTACAGCTTGAGGCACCTTTTACCCGACAGGTCTGCCCCTGACTGTTGATTACGAGAGCACCGTCACCGTCCATGACGGACCCGGTCTTGGTGGTCGCGGTAATAGTGTAGGCCTGATCATTGTTGCTGGTGGTAATGGCGACGCTATAGAAATCGCTGTTCGCCAGCTTCGGCGCCAGCGACGACGCGGTGGCGCCGTCGTAGGAGAAATTCTTGGCCCGATAGGCTTCCAGCGACGCCGCCAGATCCATCAACTGGCCCTGCGTCTCAGAGCGCCGACTGTCGCGGACTTGCTCGGTGTAGGCCGGATAGGCAATCGCGGCGAGAATCGCCACGACCACCACCACGATCATCAACTCAATCAGCGTGAAGCCACCCAAGGGCCGTCGAGTAACCATCTTTAGTTATCCCCTGTCTGAGGCATGACGTAGTTCTGAGCTTCATCTTTTTCCATCATGTACCAGCGATTCTTTCGCAGGTTGGTGAAGTTAACGTTAGGCGCGTCCACCACTTCCGTGCCGACCACGACGGATACTTTCTTACCACCTTCCTGGAAAATCAACGATGGGCTGGGCGGGATGGTGCTCTGATCAAGCTTTTCACCATCCCAATCAATATCCTTAATGACGGTATTGTCGTCGAAACTGTTGTTATCGCTATCGGCCGGTGGCTGCCCTGTCACCATATCCGCCGCGTACAAGTAGGCTTCGCCGTAGCGAACCACACAGGGGTCATCATCGAGATCTTCGCCGCCCGGTGCGTATGTTGTGAAAAGCACGGTGTTATCGAAAATCACCGGGGACGACAGCACTTTCTCACCGTCACGGGAGAACTCGTGATACCAACCCTTGTCCTCGCCGTCGGGCTCAGAACCCGCCAACCTCAGGTCCGAGTAAGTGATAGGTCCGTCTTCACCGCCGGTCTGGCGGAAGCCTTCATCGCGAATCGAGAAAATCGCTTCGTCGGTCCCCTCGTCTAGCGGGTGGGCCCGGTAACCCGATCCAATCAGCACGTAAAGGGCCTCCGCGCCGCCCTGGGATTTATAACCTACCGCGGGGGCTTCATAAAAACGACGGTGGTTCGCGGTACCAGTACCACCCAAGGCGGCCAGACGTGTCACCCCCGTAACCAAACCGCTCGCGCCGTCATTGCCATTGTCCAGATTGGCGCGGAACACCTGACCGCCGAGGTCCGCAAAATACAGGTAGTCGGCAAAACCGTCGAAATCGAGATCCACCACCGAGACGCCGCCGGGCACCGCCCAGTCCATGCTACCCACCGAAGTATGCGCCTGGCCGGCGTTGCTGGCCGCCTTGCTGGCGGACCACACCAGCTCTCCGGTAAGCGCGTCCACCATGAACACCGCTCGACCGATGTCGTCCTCGCTGCTTCTTTCACCGGCCGTGTCATGATCCTCGGGGCTGTAGCCACCACCAAACACCAACACCGGCTTACGGGTGCCGCCGATCTTAACCTGAGTCAACGTAGGCGTGGACCAGGTTTGCCCCAGCAGATTAAAGCCGGAATCCGGATTGCCGTCATAACCACCATCGATCTGCCACATCATGCTCGGGCTGTCTATACTGCTTACATCCAGTCCGAAATAGGTGTCGCCGCCACGGCGCATGCCACCATAAATATAGACGTTGGCGGCATCACCGGTCCTCTCGCCATTGCCATTGATTTCCGGCCGGCGCCACGCGATCCAGGAACCGTCGAGACCATAGGGCTTGCGTATGTTGCCCGGCTGCAACGGCGGCTCACTGACAAAGTCGTACGCCTTCTTAACGAACTGATCGGGCATAAAGGTGAACTTTTCCGAGCCGTCTTCCGGATCAATGGCATGCAGCATGCCACCGTTAGTGGAAACAAAAATGTAATTGGTCTGAGAAGAGGCGTCGTCAGCATCACCGCCTTCGTAGTTCACTAACAACGGCACACTATGGAGCGGGTCCGCCCAAAGTGTCTTGAGCGCCGCATACACCTCTTCTTTGGAGTCAAGTTCGTCGTTATCAGTATCCGCAGGGATACCGAAGCTGGCGTCGGTGGTGATGTTGTCATCGTTTACTTCCGCCTGCGTCAGCTCACTGAGACTGCCGGTGGAGTCGGTGACAAAAAGTTTGCGATTGGAAAGCTGGCTCCGTGCCCCACCTTCGGTAGCGTCAAAGCCATCGGTCTCGGGCGACCACCAGCTTTTTGAAAAGTTACTGAAATAACCTGTATCTGAATCAACGGCATCGGCACCATTGACATCGCGAATCACTGTTCCGTCCAGTCGATAGCGCTTCAGGTTGCCTTCCCAGACGGAGCTTTTGCGCGGCTTGAATACGGAGTAATAAAGCTGATCCAGATGCTCAAGCCGGTTCATCTGGTTAACCGCGACACCCGGTGAGGTGATGGCCTTGGACTCCTCGTCGATGAGCTTGAGCTGATCGATAAACGCTTGTGCAAGCGCGTCCGCGGAATCAGCGTTATAGGTTGCGCCACCGCCGGCCGCGGATACGCCTGACATACGCTGCTCATAGCTACCCATATAGAGACCGATATTGGAAGTTAGCACCTTCCGGCCTTTCGGGTTCTGGTCACTTTTCAGGGCACCGGCGATCAGTCTCTGGCATTCATAGCTCCCCGATATCGAACCTCGATCAGAGCAGTCCCATCCGAGATTATCACTACCGGAGCTGGGGGCGCCGTCAGTCATAACAATAACGTGGTTGGATTCGCATTGGTTTTCCAGGTTCATCGGAGAGACATAGTTGCCATTGGCGTCTACGATATCCGCGGACTCGATACAGGTGGTCTCGCTGGAGCACTGCTTCTCCGTACGCGTCTGTGTATACAAATAGTACTGCCCGCGAAAGCGCTCGCAGTTGTTGAAACGGCGGTCACAATAATCAACGCGTTGCCATTCATAGACCGGGACGTCGGTGCATGTCTCGTCGACCTGCTGTCGAAGACATATCTGAGGATCCGCGTCCCGAGTACTACCGCTGTAATCGCCATACACCGGACTTAAACCCATCATATAGCGGTAAATTTCGTAATAGGCTTCCGAGGTAGGCGTGCCGCCTTCAGGGTCGCCGCCGGACTGGCCATTGGAGTTGAGCTCGGCCACTTTTCGCTTTAGCAAACTTCTATTATTGGGCGTCGTTTCAATTACGGGCACCATAACGTGGCCACCGTCGGTTTCACCACGACGGAAACGGCTGATGCCGACACGCACATCCTCCGGAATATCATCAATCATTATGTTGAATGCGCGGACCAGCATGGCAATTCGCCGGTTCTCTTCGTCATTGCACCAGTTGGCGCCATCCGAGCGCTCGCAGTTCCGCATACTCCCGGACGTATCCAGCAGGATCATTACATTGGCGATGTTGCGATTCTGAGAGTCGTCGGCGTTGGCACGCGCAAAAAATATCTCCGTGTCGTCGGCGTATAAGGACGTCGGAGCGAGCAGCATCACGGCCCACAACAGCGACGCTTTGATAATAAGATCACGCATGGCTATCTCCTCTCACCCCGATCCTCATTCAATATCCGAAGCCGGCTTCAATGCCCGCTTCAGAGCTTCTTGCATATGGTGATTTTCAACCCCGAGATCCGGCAGTTCACTCTCACCAAGGATGCCGATCTTGTACTCCACCAGTTGTGCGCCGCCGCCACTACTACCGACTTGATAACCGTCGATCGCGGCGTAACCATTCACCTTGCTGTGTGACTCGGAAACAACCAGCCCTCTTGAATCCAGTGTCTGGCCGTCCTGGCAATCGCCCTCGATGGTCTGATCGCTCATCGTGATACAGCGGCTTATCTTGCTGCCCAGGAGCAGTGTCTGCATCACGTCGTCGTTATTCACAAACTCAAGGTACGTGGACGTAATCGCCGATTCCGCGCCCTCGAAGGCCATCGCGTCGACCTGCGTACCTGTGGCGATCTTGGCGCTGAACATACTGGTCTTCATGGCCGTGATGCCCATCACCGAGACAATCACCAGCACGAACAGCGCAATCAACAAGGCCACCCCTCTTTGGTTTTTGTGACGCAAAGGCGTGCCGTTCATCAGATTTGACTCCAAGGGTAATTGCGCAAGGTTACGGTGGTGGAAAACTGCTGGAACAGTGACTGGCTGGTATCAACCTCTTTACTGGTATCCAACACGTAAAAACTTTTCTCGGGGCCACTGCCGATTGCCGGGGCGCTGTTCTTAAGCAATATGCCGATCTTGAGGGACAGCACCAGGTGATCGCTGGCGAAGTGCGTGGAAAGCTGATCGGCGGGCACATACTGGCTGGCAAAAGCGATCTGGTCGTATGGGGTGGTATCCATGCCGTACAGAACCTGGAAACTTTCCACACCGGCAAGCAGTGTGACCCCGGAGGTCAGAGGCACGGCCTGGTTGCCCCGGCACTTCAGTTGCCCGTCATCATCGACCCAGTAGGTGTTGATGATCTCCCGGCGGGACGTGGAGGCGGAGGGGTTGCCTTCGCAATCCCTGAAGCCGTGATAGCTGATCGTCATGCGGTCGTTGCCGTTGTTGCCGCCGTCGGAGGACGCGGGAATGGACGGGGATGAGGCATTGATGACCGGAGACGGCGCGGCGCCCACGGAAAGGTCATGAAAGCCCGCTATGCGGACGTCCTCGACGATAAACCGCATCGCCAGATAGCCTTGCTCTTGAAGCTCGGACTCCCCTTGCTGGAGTTGAAACATTCTCTGGTTGGTGCTGAAAAGCGACAGGGCGGCACCGGTAATCAGAAGACCGAGCGCCATGGCGACCATGAGTTCGACGAGGCTGAAGCCCGCTTGGTAACGACTCATTTTCATCGGGTGACCTCCATGACCACGCACTCGGTTTCTTCACCGGATGCCACGCCATCGTCTTCATCAAGGCAGTCCGCCGGCGCCTGGTCGTTCCAGGCGACGATCACACAGCTGGAGGTCGCCCCGGTCATGGTGCACGGGCTCACCACGATCCGACCGGCCGGCATGGTGTTGGCGGCCTGCCAGGTAAGCATCTCGATATCCCAGTCGGCCATATCGGCGGAAGAACACGCCTGGCTGACACAGGCATTCTGATTATCCGGCGCGCCACCGGCATCGGAGGCGTCCTCATTCCAACTATCGCTGTCCAGGTACTCAGCCCGGGAGCCCGGGTTGGCCAGAATACGCTCCAGGGCGTCGCGGGCAATAAAGGTCGCCGTGGCCCGCAAATGCGCCTCCTCCGAGCTTTTCAGCGCGTTAAGCTGCAAACCCGCGTAACCGAGTACCCCGATGGCCAGCACCAGCAGCGCGATGAGGATTTCGACCATACCGACGCCGCTCTGGCGTTTCGCGTTCGCTTTCATCCTGGTTCCTAGCTGCATGTAATCGCCGTGTTTTCGACGGTGCCAAAGAGCCCGACTTTGATCTGCCGGCCCGTCTCGTTGGTGCGGTCATCGCAGATTTCGAAAGTGGCGCCGGCGCTCATCATGCCCGAAGGAGTGAACGTCAGTGCCCCACTGCCACTGGTCTGAGTCACGGTGACGCCGCCGGAGGGGGAGAAGGTCTGATCCGTTTCCGTGGTTCCGGCGCCGTACTTAACCCGCCAGCCATCCGTCCAGGAAGAGCCGGTTTCTTCCAGAACGACGTCGACGCGCAGGTTGACCGCCTGCGCGCGCGCCGTATTGATGGCGGTGATCAGATCAGCGGAGGAACTTCTCAAGGCGTTATTCGCCGTCAGGTTCTGGAAAGACGGCACCGCCAGGGCGAGCAAAACCCCGGCGACGGCAATGCCGATCATCAATTCAATAAGGGTGAAGCCCTTGTTTTTGAACCGGGCGTCAGCCACCACGGCGCACTCCAATCTGATTCCGGAGAGCACACTCTAGCAATTGTAAAACCGTCGACAACGAGACTTAGACGAGCGGTCACTTGGCGGCAATAAACGGCATAAGCGGTTGATAAGCGGGAATTTTTACGAAGATAGACTGTGATGCTATTCGCACTTTTTCATTAGCTATAGAGTCAGCATTTTGTGCGGGCAGGACGCCGTACAACACAGCTGGAGCCGCCCGCCCTGGCGGGCGGGGCGGGGTGGTTTCACGGAGGAGGCGTGGGGCTCAGGCGCGCAGGGCGCGGGGCATGGAAAAGCGGATATTCTCTTCGCGGCCGGGGATCTCGTGGGCGTCTTCGCCGCCCAGCTCGCGCAGGCGGGCGATCACCTGGTGGACCAGTTCCTCGGGGGCACTGGCGCCGGCGGTGACGCCCACGGCCTTCTTACCCTTGAGCCAGGCCGGGTCGATCATGGCCGGGTCGTCGAGCAGATGGGCCGGGGTGCCGCAGCGTTCGGCCAGCTCGCGCAGGCGGTTGGAGTTGGAACTGTTCACCGATCCCACCACCAGCACCAGTTGGCACTCCAGGGCCAGTTGGCGCACCGCGTCCTGGCGGTTGGTGGTGGCGTAGCAAATGTCCTCGCGCTTGGGGCCGAGGATATTGGGGAAGCGCTGTCGAAGAGCATCAATGATGCGGGCGGTGTCGTCCACGCTCAGGGTGGTCTGGGTGACGAACGCCAGATTGTCCGGGTCGGTGACTTCCAGGCGGGCCACGTCGGCCTCGTCTTCCACCAGGTACATGCGCCCGCCCTTGCTGGTGTCGTACTGGCCCATGGTGCCTTCCACTTCCGGGTGGCCCTGGTGGCCGATCAGAATCGCCTCGCGGCCCTCCTGGGCGTAGCGGATCACCTCCATGTGCACCTTGGTGACCAGCGGGCAGGTGGCGTCGAACACCTGCAGAGCCCGCTGTTCCGCCTCTTGCTGCACCGCTTTGGAGACGCCGTGGGCGCTGAAGATGACGATCGCGTCGTCGGGCACTTCTTCCAGTTCGTCGACGAACACCGCGCCGCGCTCGCGCAAACCGTCCACCACGTAGCGGTTGTGGACCACTTCGTGGCGCACATAGACCGGCGGCCCGAACACGTCCAGGGCCCGATTGACGATATCGATGGCCCGATCGACGCCGGCGCAGAAGCCACGGGGATTGGCGAGACGGATTTGCATATCAGAACCTGCTTTAAATGTACCCTGAGTATACGCGCCACCGGCGGTGGTCGACTAGCTCCGGTAGGAGCGGACTGTGGGAGCGGGACCGGCCCGCGAAAGGCCGGCAAAGCCGGCCGGCGGGATACCAGAGACGGTTTTGCGGGCCTGCCTTTGCCGGGCGCTTCGCGCCCTTTCGCGGGCTGGGCCCGCTCCCACAAGACCCGCTCCCTCGAACCGTCAGTTCAGGCGGACGGCCTGCTCCGGGGCGTCGTGCTCGACGTTGATGATCTCCACCTCGAAGGTGAGGTCGCGGCCGGCCAGCGGATGGTTGAAGTCCACGGTGACCCAGTCGTCGTCCAGCTCGGCGATCACGCCGGGCAGCTCGGCGCCGGCCGCGTCGGCGAAGTTCATCACCGTGCCCACTTCCACCTCGTCGGCACTGAAGGTGCCGCGCTTGAAGTGCTGCCGGTTCTGTTCGTTGTATTCACCGAAGCCGGAGACGGCGTCGATGAACACGCTGCGTTTGTCGCCGGCCTTAAGGCCGAGGATGGCGCGCTCGAAACCGGGCAGCAGGGACTCGTCGCCCCAGGAGAAGGCCGCCGGCTCGCCGCCGTAGGTGCTGTCCATTTCGGTGCCGTCCATCAGGCGCACGGCGAAATGCAGGGTGATGCGGGTCTGCGGACCCGCGCGCAAGGTGTCAGTCATGGCCGCGACGGCCTCCCAGCAGCATGTCGAGAATGATTAACGCTGCCCCAATGGTGATGGCGGTATCGGCGATATTAAAGGCCGGGAAGTGGTAATCGCCCCAATAGAAATCGAGGAAGTCGACCACGTGACCGAGCACCACCCGGTCGTAGAGGTTGCCGACGGCGCCGCCGAGAATCAGCGCCAGCGCGGCGCCTTGCATGCGCTCCTCGCGCAGTTTGCGCATCCAGCCCAGGATCAGCACCACGGCGATCACCGCCACGGCGGCGAAAAACCAGCGTTGCCAGCCGCCGGCGCCGGCCAGAAAGCTGAACGCGGCCCCGGAGTTGTAGGCCAATGTCAGATTAAAGAACGGCAGCACGTCCAGCCGCTCATAGAGGTCGAAACGGGCCACCACCCAGTGCTTGCTGATCTGATCCAGCACGATCACCAGGCCGGTGAGCCACAGCCAGGCCAACTGGCCCCAGGAAGCCTGTTGCTCACGCATAGTGGCGTTCCTCGCCGTCACCTTCCAGGTTGGTGACACAGCGGCCGCACAGCTCCGGATGATCGGCATGGGCACCGATATCCGGGCGGTGGTGCCAGCAGCGCACGCATTTGTCGTGCGGCGACGGCGCCACCCGCACTTTAAGCCCGGCCACGGCGCTGTCCGGCAGGTCCGCCGGAGCGTCCGCCAGCGGCGCCAGGGTGGCGGTGGAGGTGATGGTGACGAAACGCAGCTCGTCGCCCAGGCGAGCGAGCAGACCGGCCAGGCGGTCGTCCACGTAGAGGGTGGCGTCGGCGGCCAGGTTGGCACGCAGCTCCTTGCGGTTGCGGGCTTCTTCAATGGCCTTGTTGACCGCCTGCTTGACCGCCTGCACCTGCTCCCAGAAGGCCAGATCCATGTCCGCGTCGGCGGCCGGCGGGAAGAGTCCGTCGTACCAGGTGGTGAGGAACACGGACTCGGTGCGCTCGCCGGGCAGCAACTCGAAGATTTCCTCGGCCGTGAAGCTGAGGATCGGTGCCATCCAGCGCACCAGCGCCTGGGCGATGTGGTAGAGCGCGGTCTGGCAGGAACGCCGCGCCAGCGAATCCGCCGGCGTGGTGTACTGGCGGTCCTTGATGATATCCAGGTAGAAGCCGCCCAACTCGTTGCCGCAGAAGTTGTGCAGGCGCTGATAGACCAGATGGAAATGATAGCCGTCGTACAGCTCGCGCAGCTCCGCCTGAAGAGCATCGGCGCGGCCCACCGCCCAGCGGTCCAGGGCGATCATGTCGTCCGGGGCCACCGCGTCGCGCCGCGGGTCGAACCCGTTCAGGTTGGAGAGCAGGAAGCGGGCGGTATTGCGGATACGCCGGTAGCTGTCCGCCATCTGTTTGAGAATGTTCTTGGACACGCTCATTTCGCCACGGTAGTCGGTGGCCGCCACCCACAGGCGCAGGATGTCCGCGCCCAGGTCGTTCCACACTTCCTGGGGGGCGATCACGTTGCCGATGGACTTGGACATCTTGCGGCCCTGCTCGTCCACCGTGAAACCGTGGGTGAGCACGCTTTTATAGGGCGCCGCGTCGCGGATCGCGGTGCTGGTCAGCAGCGAGGACTGGAACCAGCCACGGTGCTGGTCGGAGCCTTCCAGATAGAGATCCGCGGGCACCGCCAGTTCGTCGCGCTGCTCGAGCACCGAGTAGTGGGTCACGCCGGAGTCGAACCAGACGTCCAGAATGTCGGTGACCTTGGTGTAGCGCTCCGCGTCCTCGCCGAGCAGCTCCTCGGCCTCCAGGTCGAACCAGGCGTCGATGCCGTTCCGCTCCACGCGCTTGGCCACTTCCTCGATCAGGCGCGGGGTGTCCGGGTGCGGTTCGGAGGTGGCGCGGTCCACGAACAGGGCGATCGGCACGCCCCAGGTGCGCTGCCGGGAGATACACCAGTCCGGACGGTCGCGCAGCATGCCTTCGATGCGCGCCTTGCCCCACTCCGGCAACCACTGCACCTTGTCCACTTCGGCGCGGGCCTGGGCCAGCAGGCCGCCCTCGCTCATGGGGATGAACCACTGGGCGGTACTGCGGAAAATGATCGGCGTCTTGTGGCGCCAGCAGTGCGGGTAGCTGTGGGTGATGGTTTCCAGCGCCACCAGGGCGCCGCCTTCCTTGAGGGCGTCGATCACCGGCTGGTTGGCCTTGCTTACATGCAGGCCGCCAACCACTGGCAGGTCGTCACGGAACAGGCCGTTGTCCTGCACCGGGCTGTCCACTTCCAGGCCGTACTGCTTGCCGACGATAAAGTCGTCTTCACCATGGCCCGGCGCCGTGTGCACGCAGCCGGTACCGGCGTCGGTGGTGACGTGGTCGCCCAGAATCACCGGCACTTGGCGGTCCAGGAACGGGTGGCGCAGGGTGAGGTGTTCCAGCGCCGCACCCTTGAACGGCGTGGAACGCTGGGCGCCGGTGAGCGCGAAGCGCTCGCTGACGGTGTCCGCCAGATCCTCGGCCACGACCAGTGCCACGGCGGCGCCGTTCTGCTCGCCACTGAGCAGCACATAGTCCAGCTCCGGATGCACCGCCACCGCCCGGTTGGCGGGCAGCGTCCAGGGCGTGGTGGTCCAGATCACCAGGGCCGGGGAAGCGGCCTCGACGCCGGTGCGGCTTTTGAAGTCCGCCGGGTCGGTGACGGCGAACGCCACGTCGATGGCCGGCGATTGCTTGTCCTGATATTCCACTTCCGCTTCCGCCAGGGCGGAGGCGCAGTCCAGGCACCAATGCACCGGCTTGAAGCCCTTGGTGAGGTGGCCGCCGGCGGCGATCTTGCCGAGCGCGCGGATGATGTTCGCCTCGGTGTCGTAGTTCATGGTCAGGTAGGGGCTGTCCCAGTCACCGAACACACCCAGGCGCTGGAAGTCGCGCTTCTGGCCTTCCACCTGCTTGGCGGCGAACTCCCGGCACTTCTTGCGGAAGGTGGCGGCGTCCACCTTGTGGCCGGCCTTGCCCACCTTCTGCTCCACCTTCAGCTCGATGGGCAGGCCGTGGCAGTCCCAGCCCGGCACATAGGGGGCATCGTAGCCGTCCAGGGTGCGCGCCTTGACGATGATGTCCTTGAGGATCTTGTTCACCGCGTGGCCGATATGAATGTCGCCGTTGGCGTACGGGGGGCCATCGTGAAGAATGAACTTGGGACGTCCGGCGGACGCTTCGCGAATCCGGCGGTACAGATCGCGCTGCTGCCATTGGTCCAGGCGCTTGGGTTCGCGCTGGGACAGACCGGCCTTCATCGGGAAGTCGGTGTGGGGAAGATTAAGCGTCGCCTTGTAATCCGTCATAGTCCGTCGTCTTGGTCCAAAAAGGCTTGTACCTGTTCCAGATCCCGCCACATGGCGGCCTTGAGTTCGTCGAGGCCGTCGAATTTTTCTTCCGGCCGCACGAAATGATGAAACGCGACGCTCAGATGCGCGTCGTACAGATCACCCTGAAAATCAAGCAGATGCACTTCCAGGCGGTTTTCCTGGCCGTCCACCGACGGCCGCGTGCCCATATTGGCGGCGCCCGGATGGTCCTCGAGCCCGGCGCCGGACACCCGCACCGCGAACACGCCATGCAGCGGCGACACGGGCCGCTTCAGGGCCAGATTCACCGTCGGCACATCCAGGGTGCGGCCCAGCTTGTCGCCGTGGCGCACCCGGCCACTGATTGTATAAGGCCGCCCCAGCAGGCGTTCGGCCAGGCGAAAATCGCCCTGCTCCAACGCCGCGCGCACCCGCGTGCTGGACACCCGCTCGCCATCCACTTCGCAGGTCGGCGTGTCGGTGACCTGAAAACCAAACCGCTCGCCGGCCTGTTTCAGGTAATCGAAATCCCCATCGCGGCCACGGCCGAAGCGGAAGTCGTCGCCCACCACCAGATAGTCAATGCCCAGGCCCTCGACCAGCAGATCGCGCACGAACGCCTCGGCGGTGAGGCTGCGAAAGGACTCATTGAACCGGGCGCACAACACCTGATCGACGCCGTAATCGCGCAGCGCGATGAGCTTGTCACGCAGGCTGTTGAGCCGCGCCGGGGCCTGGTCCGGGCAGAAAAATTCCTGCGGCTGGGGTTCGAACAGCATCACCGTGGCCAGCTTGCCACGCGCCCTGGCCTCGTCGATCACCTGATCGAGAATCCGTTGATGCCCCAGATGGACGCCATCGAAGTTGCCGATGGTGGCGACGCAGCCCCGGTGGCTCGCCCGCAGATTGTGAATGCCGCGAATCAGTCGCATTCCGCCCTCGTCAGGTTCCCGCCCCGCCGGCCTTTTGCCGGCACGCGGGAGAAAAGAGGGCCGATTATAGGAATCATCGGCGCAAGTGGCGAGGTCTGAGGCCAAGAATCAGCAAGGCGAGCAGATAAACCGCCAATCCCGCCGCCACGATCAGGCCCAGCCAGAGAATCCGGTCCCACAGCGGACCATTCAGCCACACCGTGGCCTGCCGTGCCAGCCAGTAGATCGCCGCGGCCATGGCACCGCCGGCCAGCGCTAGGCGCAACCAATGCTTCCACCAGCCTTTCATCGGCAGGTATACCCGCCCGCGACGCAACCCCAGATACAGCAAACCGGCATTCAGCCAGGCCGAGAGCGAGGTCGCCAGCGCCAGACCGGCGTGCTGCAGCGGCCAGATCAACGCCAGGTTCAAGGCCATGTTGGCGACCATGGCGATAATGCCGATTTTCACCGGCGTGCGGGTGTCCTGACGGGCGAAATAGCCCGGCGCCAGAAT
This sequence comes from Alcanivorax sp., assembly GCA_017794945.1. GTDB lineage: Bacteria > Pseudomonadota > Gammaproteobacteria > Pseudomonadales > Alcanivoracaceae > Alloalcanivorax. Next base: position 2,191,843 of record CP051239.1, on the reverse strand, counting down.
CTTGATCAGCATGAACGCCAACAAACCGGCGCTGTAAGCGCGCAGGGATTCCGCCGAGCGCAGCACGTCGTTGGCGCCGAACTCCCCGTGGTTGAACAGGGTCGCCAGCAGCGGCTCGGCGATCACCGCCAGCGCCAGCGCCGCCGGCACGCCAATCAGCAGCACCAGTTTCAACGCCCAGTCCAGCGTGCGGCTGAACGCTTGCGGGTCGTCGCCGGCGTGCTTGCCGGACAGGCTGGGCAGGATCACCGTGCCGATGGCGATGGCGAACACGCCCAGGGGCAGCTCCACCAGCCGGTCGGAGTAGTACAGCCAGGTCACCGAGCCGGTTTCCAGCAGCGACGCCAACACCGTGTCCAGCAGCAGATTGATCTGGCTCACGGACACACCGAACATGGCCGGCGCCATCAGGCGCAGAATGCGGCGCACCCCCTCGTCGCGCCAGGCCATGCGCGGCACCGGCATCAAATTGAGGCGGGCCAGGAACGGCAATTGGAACAGCAACTGAACGGTGCCGGCGATCAGCACGCCCCAGGCCAGCGCCACCGCCATGCGCCCCTCGGCGAACTGCGGCGCCAGGTAAAGGGCACTGCCGATCAGGCTGAGATTAAGCAGCACCGGCGTGAACGCCGGCACCGCGAAGCGGTTCCAGGTGTTGAGAATGGCGCCGGCAAAGGCGGTCAGCGAGATGAAAAACAGGTATGGAAAGGTGAGCCGCAGCATTTCCACCGCCAGGGCGCGCTTGTGCGGATCGTCGCCGAAGCCGGGGGCGAACAGCCAGATCAACAGCGGCGCCGCCAGCACCCCGATCAGCGTGATCAACGTCAGGGTACCGCCCAGGGTGCCGGCGACCCGGTCGATCAGCGCCTTGGTGGCGGCAACGCTGCCCTCGTCGCGCTGGCGGGTGCGGTATTCGCTGAGCACCGGCACGAAGGCCTGGTTGAAGGCGCCCTCGGCGAACAGGCGGCGCAGGAAATTCGGAATGCGGAACGCCACGAAGAAGGCGTCGGTGCCCGCCGAGGCGCCCAGCAGCCGTGCCAGCACCACGTCGCGCACCAGCCCCAGCACCCGGGACAGCAGCGTCATGCTGCTCACCACCAGGGTCGAAGCCAGCAAACCGCCCTTTTTACCCGCTGTTTCCTGCTCGTCCATCCCGGCGCCTCCCAAAAACCGGCCAAGAGTAACCAAAGCCCGCCGCCACCGCCACAGGCCCGCCCCGGGGATTGACAATCCGGACCCGGATCGGCATAGTTGCGCGTCTTCAGGACCGGCCAACGGCAGCATCCGCCCGGTCCTAATCGATTATCACCATCGAATTACCGATTTATATATAGGAGCAGGACCTTGGCTAACTCACCGCAAGCACGCAAGCGCGCGCGTCAGGCGGAACAGCGTCGTAAGCACAACGCAGCGATGCGTTCCATGGTGCGTACGTACCTCAAGAAGGTGAACGCGGCCATTGCGTCCGGCGACCAAGGCGCCGCTCAGCAAGCGTACCAAAAGGCGACCTCGGTGCTGGATAAGGCCACCCAGAAGGGTAAGTTCCACCCGAACAAATCCGCTCGTCACAAGAGCCGCCTGAACGCCAAGATCAAGGCCATGGCAGCCTGATTGATCGAACGCGTTCGCTAAAAAAACCGGCCTCGGGCCGGTTTTTTTATGCCTGAAAGTCCACCTCCGGGCTACAGAACCACCATATTGTCCCGGTGGATCAGCTCTTCCTCGTTCATAAAGCCCAGCACGTCGGCGATCTCATGGCTCTTCTTGCCGCACAGGCGGCGGGCGTCGGCGGCGTCGTAGTTGACCAGGCCGCAGGCAACGCGCTCGCCGTGCCGATCCTCGCAGGCCACCATCTCACCGCGCGAAAACTGGCCAAACACATCCACCACCCCCACCGGCAGCAGGCTGGAACCGGCGTCACGCAGACGCCGCGCGGCGCCGTCGTCGAGAATCAGCCGGCCGCGCATGCGCAGGTGGCCGGCCAGCCACTGTTTGCGGGCGTTCATCGGTGAAGTGTCCGGCAACAGCGTGGTGCCCGGGGCCTGACCATCCACCAGCTCGGTGAGCACCTCCGGGCGGCGCCCGGAGGCAATGGTGGTCATGGTGCCCGAGCGCGCCGCCAGCGACGCCGCGCGCACCTTGGTGATCATGCCGCCCCGGCCCAGCCCGGAGCCGCCACCGCCGGCCATGGCGGCCAGGGCCGGGTCGGAGGCGCGGGCGCTGGGAATCAGGCGCGCCGCCGGGTTCTGGCGGGGGTCGGCGTCGAACAGACCGTCCTGGTCGGTGAGGATCACCAGCCGCTCGGCCTCCACCAGGTTGGCCACCAGGGCGGCCAGGGTGTCGTTATCGCCGAAGCGGATTTCGTCGGTGACCACGGTGTCGTTTTCGTTGACCACCGGCACCACGGAAAAGCCCAGCAGCGTCAGCAGGGTGCTGCGCGCGTTCAGGTAGCGCTTGCGGTCGGAGAGATCGTCGTGGGTGAGCAGCACCTGGGCGGTGTGCAGCCGATGCTTCTGGAAGCAGGACTCCCAGGCCTGCACCAGCCCCATCTGGCCGACGGCGGCGGCGGCCTGCAGCTGATGCACGGAGTCCGGGCGGCGCGCCCAGCCCAGCCGGGTCATGCCCTCGGCCACCGCGCCGGAGGACACCACCATGACGTCGATGCCGCGCTCGCGCAGGGCCACCATGCGGTCCACCCAGACCTGCATCAGGTCCCGGTCCAGGCCGCGGCCGTCGTTGGTGAGCAGAGCGCTGCCAATCTTGATTACCCAGCGTGCGCGTTGCGCCATGGTGCCTTTCCCGCTTTCAGTAGAGTGATGGCCGATCAGGGTTCGTAGACGATCTCCACGTCGTGATCGTCATCATCATCGTCGTCGTTGTCGCGGGCCGCGCGGCGGTCCCGCTTGATTTCCTGGATCTTCTCGCGGGCCTCTTCTTCCAGGCGCGCGCGCAGATCGCGCTGCTCGGCGGCGTAGTCAGGGTCTTCCTGTTCGCGCAGACGGCGCTCCTCGATGGCGTTCATCAGCGCGTAGACCAGCTCTTCGCAGCCCACCCCGGCGGCGGCGGAAATACGGAACACCGGGCCTTGCCAGCCCAGCTCTTCAACAATTTCAGCGACCCGCTGCTCCGCCTCGTCGTCGGGCAACAGGTCGATCTTGTTGAACACCAGCCAGCGCTCCTGCTCCGCCAGCGCCGGGGAAAACCGGTCCAGTTCGTCGGCGATGGCGTCGATGTGGTCCGCCGGGTTGCCGTCCAGGGGCGCCATATCCACCACATGCAGCAGCAACCGGGTACGCGCCAGATGCTTCAGGAAGCGGATGCCCAGGCCAGCGCCCTCGGCCGCCCCCTCGATCAGGCCGGGAATATCGGCGACCACGAAGCTGCGGTAGCGGTCCGCCTTCACCACCCCCAGGTTGGGGATCAGGGTGGTGAAGGGGTAATCCGCCACCTTGGGCTTGGCGGCGGAAATGGCGCGAATCAGGGTGCTCTTGCCGGCGTTGGGCATGCCCAGCAGACCCACGTCCGCCAGCACCTTGAGCTCCAGGCGCAGACGCCGGGCTTCGCCGGGCGTGCCGTTGGTGGTCTTGCGCGGCGCCTGGTTGACGCTGCTTTTGAAGTGCACGTTGCCGAGCCCGCCGCGGCCGCCCCGCGCCACCATCACCTTCTGGTCGGCGGCGGTCAGGTCGGCAAGCACCTCGTCGGTGTCCACGTCCACCACGGTGGTGCCCACCGGCACTTTCAGCACCACGTCCTCGGCGGATTTACCGGTCATCTGCCGGCCCTTGCCGGGCTCACCGTTGCGCGCCTTGAACGAGCGCTCGTAGCGGTAATCCACCAGGGTGTTCAGGTTGGTGTCCGCTTCCACGTACACATGACCGCCGGCGCCGCCGTCTCCCCCGTCGGGGCCGCCGAACTCCACGTACTTTTCACGACGGAAGCTCAGGCAGCCGTGCCCCCCGCTTCCGGCGCGGACATCAATGGTGGCTTCGTCGACGAATTGCATGGTGACGGCTCTTAATAGCGATTAAAGGAGGCATTCTAACGTAGGGCGCCCGGTCGCTCACAAAAAATCGCCAGGAGCGATTTTTGACGTCGCGCCAGCGACGGCCCGAAGGGTGGCCGCCAGGGAAGGCGGCCACAAAAAAGCCCCGCGGGCGCGAGCCTCGCGGGGCTTTTTCAGATCCCGGAGGGATCAGGCCACGGGCTCGATCACCACGTATTTGCGGCTGAGCGGGCCTTTGACTTCGAACTTCACGCGTCCGGCTTCCTTGGCGAAGATGGTGTGGTCCTTGCCAATCCCGGTGTTCACTCCGGGGTGGAAACGGGTGCCGCGCTGGCGAACGATGATTTCGCCGGCCTGAACGACCTGGCCGCCGAAGCGCTTCACGCCAAGGCGTTTACTTTCCGAGTCGCGACCGTTACGAGTACTACCACCGGCTTTTTTATGTGCCATGTTTCAATCCTCTCGTTGCGTCCGGATCAGCCCTGGATCCCGGTGATTTTCACCGCAGTGTACCACTGGCGATGGCCCTGCTGCTTGCGGGAGTGCTTGCGGCGGCGGAACTTCACAATCTTAACCTTCTTGTGACGGCCCTGCTCAACCACTTCGGCGGTGACCTTGGCGCCTTCCAGCAGCGGCTGGCCGACCTTCACGTCGTCGCCGTCGGCGACCAGCAGCACCTGATCAAAGTCCACGGATTCACCGGTGGCCACTTCGATCTTCTCCACGCGCAGGGTGTCACCCTCTTCAACGCGGTACTGCTTGCCACCCGTTTTGATGACTGCGTACATCTACTTGCTCCAGATGGTTCCTCTTGGGCGGACCCGGCCCTGACATCAGGCGGTCGCTTTCGGTGCCCGTGGGATGATTAAATCGGGTCGCGAAGTGTACGCTAAAGGTTGATGCGCCTCAAGCCCGCATGACACGGCTTTTACAGCGACCTTCCGGTGGCCGGGTTTTCTTGACTGGCGGGGCCCCGCTGCTAGCATTGCCCGCTGTTTACCGCCCCTTTTTAGCCGGATAGCTACTTCATGGATTTCAAGGCCATCAGCTCTGTCGTCGCCGAGGATTTCGAGGCGGTGAACCGCTTCATCACCCGTCACCTGGACACCGAGGTACCGCTGATCCGCGAGGTGGGGGAGTACATCGTCGACTCCGGCGGCAAACGTCTGCGTCCGCTGGTGGGGCTGCTGAGCGCCCGCGCATCCGGCTACACCGGCGCCCAGCACGTGGATGTGGCGGCGGTGATCGAATTTTTGCACACCGCCACCCTGCTCCACGACGACGTGGTGGACGAATCCAGCCTGCGCCGGGGCCGGCCCACGGTGAACGCGGTCTGGGGCAACTCGGCCAGCGTGCTGGTGGGCGACTTCCTGATTTCCCGGGCGTTTCAGCTGATGGTGGCGCTGCGCGATCAGCGCCTGCTGGAGATCCTCTCGCAGAGCACCAACACCATCTCCGAGGGCGAGGTGCTGCAGCTGATCAATACCCGCGACCCGAGCACCACCGAGCCTAGCTACATGCGCGTGATCCACCACAAGACCGCCAAGATGTTCGAGTCGGCGGCGGAGACCGGCGCGGTGCTGGGCGCCCGCACGGAAACAGACTTTTCCCAGTCGTTCGCCACTTTTGGCCGCCATCTGGGCATCGCCTTCCAGCTGATCGACGACGTGCTCGACTACCAGGGCGACGTCAATGAGCTCGGCAAGAACGTGGGCGACGACCTGGCCGAGGGCAAACCCACCCTGCCCCTGATTTACGCCATCCAGCACGGCGCCCCGGAGCAGGCCGGGCTGATCAAGGACGCGATCCGCACCGGCGGCCTGGAGCAGTTGGAACAGATCGTCGAGATCGTGCACGACTGCGGCGGGCTCAGCTACACCGTGGACCGGGCCGCCGAGCAGACCCGGCTGGCCCTGGACGCGCTGGCGCCGGTGCCCGCTTCCCGCTACAAGGACGCACTCCACAATCTGGCGGAAGAATCCTTGAAGCGAACGCACTAAAATTGATGGAGTCGAACCAAGACCCCGTTTCAGTGAACGCCCTTACGGAGACCACACGGATGAAATCGACCCTCACCACGCTTTTCACCGGCGCCGCCCTGGCGCTGTCGCTGACCGGCTGCGCGCTCAGCCCCCAGCAGATCGAAGTAAAACCCACCGCCGAAGTGCAGCCCGCCAACCGCGGCAACAACCAGCCGGTGCAGGTGATCGCGGTGGACTCCCGTGACCGCAAGGCATTCGGCTCGCGGGGCGGTGTGTACAAGGACACTTCCCTGGTGCAGCCGGCCAACGACCTGCGCCCGGCGATCGCCGAAACCGTGCGCCAGGGGCTGCAGACGCTGGGCTATAACGCCTTTAACCCGGGCGAAGACGCCACCACCCTGGAAGTGCGCCTGGAGAAACTGGAATACATCCCCGAAGAAGGCTCGGTGGTCAACGAAGTGACCCTGAACCTGGAGCTGGTGGCCGAGGCCCGGCGCGGGGAAACCACCCATGTGGGCACTTACAGGAGCAGCGTGGAGCACGACCTGCCCTTTACGCCGTCGGCGGCGCGCAACCAGGAAATGGTCAACGACATCCTCAGCCGCTCCATCGAGCGGATGCTCAACGACCCGGAAATGCAGGCCTTCCTGGCCGGCAACGACAACCCCTGAGCGGGCCCGTCAGTCGTTTTCCGGCGTCACCGATACCGAGGGCGCCTCGGGGTCGGTGAGGTCGACGGTGAGCACCAGGGGGCGGCAGCAGATGTGGCAGTCCTCCACGTATTCCTGATCCCCCTGGGACGGGTCCACCAGCGCTTCGAAATGCTCCCAGCAATGGGGGCATTGCACGTCCACCGCGATTAATTCCATCTCTAGCTCTCCTCGGGCAGCGCAAGCCGCGCCAGCCAGTCCGGCGTGCCCTCCACCGGCACCGGCTCGCCCTGCCCCCACACCGGCCCGGGCCAGCAGGGATCGTCGCGAAAGCGGGCAATGATGTGCACGTGCAGCTGCGGCACCAGATTGCCGAGGGCGCCGAGATTGATCTTGTCGGCGCCGGTGACCCTCTCCAGCTCCCCGGCCAGGTGGTTCACGGTCGACAATAGCCGCTGCTGGTCCGGCGCCGGCAGGTGGTGCCACTCGCGCAGACCGTCGCGCTTGGGCACCACGATCAGCCAGGGGAAACGGGCATCACGCATCCAGCGCAGCCAGCACAGTTCAGTCTCGCCCAGGGCGCCGGTGTCCGCCGCCAGGCGTGGGTGTAATTCCGTCATTCTCGATTCCGTGGTCACGCCACCGGGCCGATCCCGGCGGCAAAAGATGCGATCGTACGAAAAACGCTCTAGGATGATGCGCAAAAATAAGAATATAGCGGCGCTCTCTGCCTGGCGCCGGCTTAACCATACCTGCTTAGGGGAAAGTCATGGAATGGGTTGCCATCATTACCGTCGTGGCGTTGCTGCAGTGCGCGCTGTTCAGCTTTGTCGTCGGCCGTGCCCGGGTCAAGTACCAGATCCGCGCGCCGGCGGTGCAGGGCCACGAATTGTTCGAGCGCAGCCTGCGCATCCACGCCAATACCGTAGAGCAGCTGGTATTGTTCCTGCCCGCCCTGTGGCTGTGCGGCTGGTACCTGGAACCGCGCGCCGCCGCCGCGGTGGGGGCCGCATTCGTGATCGGCCGGCAGCTCTATTTCAACGCCTATCTGGAATCGCCCCGGGAACGGGGGCGCGGCTTCCTGCTCGGCTTCCTGGCCACCCTGACGCTGCTGCTGGGCGGGCTGGGCGGTGCCGTGGCGGATCTTATCGCCAGGTTGTAAGCACCGTTCAACGGTAGTCCGACGGGCTCTTGCCGGTCCAGCGCCGGAAGGCGCGGGCGAAATTGGAGGCGTCCGAGTAGCCCAGCGCCAGGGCGATATCGTCCACGGAACGCCCGCTCTGGGTGAGATATTCCACCGCCAGGCCCTTGCGCAAATCATCCAGCAGCTTCTGGTAACTGGTGCCCAGCTGCTGGAGTTTGCGCTTGAGCGTCCGCGACGACATGTGCATCTCCGACGCCACCTCCTCGACGCCCGGGAAGCCGCCGGAACCCGCCAGCATCACCCGCCGGACCTGGCCCAGCAGCGCCGGCGGCGCCTTGATCTGCTCCATCTCCTGCTCGCACTGGGCGGCGGCCATCTGCGCCAGGCGCGGGTCGGCGAAGCGTAGCCGCCGTTGCAGCCGCTCGGCGGGGAAGCGCATCTGGCTGTAGGCGCAGTCGAAATAGATCGGTACCGGAATCATCGGTCGCAGGCGGGAAAAGTATTCCGGCTCCGGGTAAGCGAAGCGCAGCTCTCCGAGGATCTCGATGTCCGGCATCAGCTGCAGCCCCATGAAGTGAAAACTGGAGAACAGGCTTTCGGTGAGCAGCGGCCCGTGTTCGCCGAGTGACAGCATCTCGTTGAGCTGCAGCACCGCCCATTCGCCCTCCACGAAAGCCTCCAGCTGGACGATGGTGCCGCGGGTACGGAAAAACTTCACCGCCAGTTCAATGGCGTCCCCCAGCGTGTTGCTGCTCATCGCCGCGTAACCGAGAAATCCGTGCGATGACAATGGCATGGAGGCGCCCAACTCCCAGCCGATCCAGGGCTCGCCGGTCAGTTCCACCAGCCGCCGGGCGAAGCGTTTGAAGGTCAGAGCGGTGACGCGGGCCTTGGGATCGCGCCAGCAGCCCGGTTCTATGTCCAGACCGGCCAGCGCCTCCTGTTCGTCGATGCCCCGTTTTTGCAGGGCCTCCAGCATCGGGCCCAGGTATTCGGCGGACAGGGTGTAGTCCTCCGCCGTCATTTTTAGAATCGTCATACTTAATTGCCCGTCTTCACCAAGCTGTGTCTTCGCCCGATCCGGAGCCGCTCCGTTGGCCCAAAATGACCAGGCAGGCCACAAGATACCCGTTTCCCAAGCGCGGGAGCAAGTCCTCGCCGACCGGGAGCCATAACCCGGCGGTTTGTGTATTGCCGCCACGGGCCCGCTCTTGCTAGCGTGAATCTCCCTTCTTGATGCCGAGGATCCGGCCATGACCGCCGCCAGCCTGAAAGGAAAGACCCTGTTCATCACCGGTGCCAGCCGCGGCATCGGCAAAGCCATCGGCGTGCGCGCCGCCCGCGACGGTGCCCGCGTGGTGCTGTTCGCCAAGACCACCGAGCCGCACCCGAAGCTGCCGGGCACGCTCTATACCGCCGCCGAGGAAATTCGCGAGGCCGGCGGCCAGGCGTTGGTGTGTGTCGGCGACATCCGCTACGAGGATCAGGTCCAGGCCGCCGTGGACAAGGCCGAAGCCGAGTTCGGCGGCATCGACATTCTGGTCAATAACGCCAGCGCCATCGCCCTGACCCCCACGGAAGCCACCACCATGAAGTCCTATGACCTGATGAATCAGGTCAACAGCCGCGGCACCTTCATGACCAGCAAGCTGTGTCTGCCGCTGCTGCGCCGGGCGGACAACCCGCACATTCTCAATCTGTCACCGCCGCTGAACCTGAATCCGGCCTGGTTCGGCCGCCATCTGGCCTACACCATGGCCAAGTACGGCATGAGCCTGTGCGTGCTGGGCATGGCGGACGAATACGCCGGCAAGGTGGGGGTGAACGCGCTCTGGCCGCGCACGGCCATCAACACCGCCGCGGTGCGCAACCATCTGGGCGGCGAGATGGCGGTGCGGGCGGCGCGCCAGCCGGAGATCATGGCGGACGCGGCGCACTGGATCCTCACCCGGCCCCAGGCGGAGTGCAGCGGCAACTTCTTTATCGACGACGAGGTGGTCCGCCAGGCCGGCGTCACCGATCTGTCGGTGTACAAGGTGGACCCGCAGCTTTCCGACGACCAGTTACTGCCTGATTTCTTCCTCGATTGACCGCGTCGGCACCGCCCTGTCCGACCCCCGGCGCCACTGGCAAAGATTGTCACATCTTGCCGGCGCGCGCCGGTGCTCCGGCCCCTGCCCGGCCCTGACAGCGCCAACCGACTGATTTTCCAGCAAAAAAAATTTTATATGCCTTGGCATGGTTCTCGCTTCCTCTGACTCAGGCAACGAGTGAAGCGTCATGAGCAAGGTGATAAGAATCGAAAAGCGGCACCCGGAAACCGCTCTGGAGAACCTGAACCGGCTCACCGGCCTGGATTTTCAGGACTGGCCCGAGTCCCTGCTGGAGTGTGGCGACGATACCGCCGCCGGAAACGACCGCACCGAAAACCCGAAGCGTCGGGGGGAACGGGCCTTGCCGCCAAGGCGGCGGGCCCATCTAGGGGGGTAAGGAGCCGGGCCCGCGAAAGGGGAGCGGGCCCGGCGGCCTTTTTTCGACAGAAATTCCGGAAGGTCTCAGTAGTTGGAGATCAACTTGTCCTGAGGGCGCAGCGCCGTGCCGCGCCGCTGCATGTACAGCTCCTCCACCACGTAGCGCATGCCCGGATCCGACAGCCGCAGGGACACCTGAACCTGCTCGACGCTGTCGTTAAACCGCAGGCGAACCAGCCCGGACAGCAAGGCGCTGCCATCGCCGTTTACTTCGGCGGCATCGACCAGAATCGCCTGATCATTGTTGGTGTCCAGATAACGCACCAACAACTGCACCGTGCCCGGCTTCCCGGAGATTCGGGCCCAGGCCGCCACGTTGAACTCGGCATCCCATTGCCGCGCTCTGGCCGGACGCCCGTCCGCCCAAATCCGGCTGGGCACCTTGGCAATGAATTTCTCAATCATGAATTCTTATCTCTGCCGATTAATACTTTCCTATGGAGTGTAAGCGCTCGGCGCGGGTTCCCGCCACGTTTGACTTGGCGGCCGGGCTGGGAATTCCGTCACAGCGTGCCACATCCATTGCCCTATCGATTGTCCTATTGTCAGACAGTAGCACCGCCCACCCTCGATCCCGCGCTCTACTATAGGGCCCATCAAGGCGCGACCTCTCCGGTCGCCGACATTCTCAGCAAGAGAGAGGAACGATCATGGGTGAACTGAAAGAGATTCGCGACCAGCAAGACAACCTGATTCAGCGTGCCAAGACCCTGGGCAACAAACTGTACTTGGCCGGTCTGGGCGCCTACAGCAAAGCCGGTGACAGCTCCGAAGAGCTGTACGACAAGTACGTGCAAGCCGGCCAGGAGGCCTATGGCGACGAGGCCGAAGGCAAATCCAAGGCCCTTCTGGCCAGTCGCGGCCTGGTAGTGAGCACTCGCAAACTGCTTAACGAAGCACCGCAAAAGCGCCACGAACTGTACGAGCGGTTCGTCGCCAGCGGCAAGCAGGAGCGCGGCGAGAAAGCCGAGGAAACCAACGAATTCGTGCTCGCCGGCCTGGGCGCCGTGAGCACCCTGCGCGAACAGAGCCAGAAACTGTTCGACGATCTGGTCAGCACCGGCGAGAAAGAGCGCGCCTGATTTCTGACATTCTGCCTACTCTCCTTTAATGGGGCCCTCCCGGGCCCCTTTTTTTTGCCCGGCTTTGGCCCGAATACCCGATGACAGGGGCCGGACAGCGGACTAGTCTCTGCATTTCAGCACGGTGTGCGAATCCGCCACCGCTTTTTCGATCACGGGACCACGCAGCATGGCAAAACGCGGACGGGAACGGCGCCCCGCTTCCACCACCGGGCGCCTCTGGAAACTGACTGGCATGACGACGTCCATCGCCACCCGCGTCGCCTCTCATCAGGTGAAAGGGTTATTTCAGTCGGAACAGGACCGCGCCACCAGCCGCGAAGCGCTGATGCGCCATATCGGCCAGGAAGTGGCGGCCACGCTCGGGCAGATGAAAGGCGCGGTCATGAAGGTCGGGCAAATCGCTTCGCAAATGCAGGACGTGCTGCCCCGCGAAATCAGCGAGCAGCTGGCGGTGCTGCAGAACGCCTCGGCACCGATGCCCTTCCACGTGATCCGGCGGCAGCTGGAAAAGGAGCTGGGCGGCCCGGTGGGCGACTACTTCCAGACATTCGACGAGACGCCCTTCGCGGCCGCTTCCATCGGCCAGGTGCACCGGGCCACCACGCTGGCCGGCGATGACGTGGTGGTGAAAATTCAGTATCCGGCGGTCAAGGCCTCGATCGACTCGGACATGAAGCACCTCAAGCGCATTCTCAAACTGGGCAGCTTACTGCGCGTGGACGAGCGCGCGCTGGACGCGGTGTTCAAGGAGATCCGCGCGCAGCTGGAAGAGGAACTCGATTACCTGCGCGAAGCGGAGAACGTGCGCCTGTTCCAGACCTTCCATGCGGAAGACGACGATGTGGTGATCCCCACCGTGTTCGCCGACCTGTCCGGCGCCACGGTACTGACGTTGAGTTTCGAGGACGGCGTCCCCCTGGAGAACGTCAGCGACGCCAACGGCTTTGATCAGGCGCTGCGTAACCGGCTGGGCGAGCGACTGTTCGATATCATCGGGCGGCAGATCTTCGAGTTGCACACGGTGCACTGCGATCCCCACCCGGGCAATTTCGCGTTCCGCACCGACGGCAGCATCGTGCTGTACGATTTCGGCGCGGTGAAACGGCTGCCGGAAGAGGACGTGCGCCTGATGGCCACGCTGGTGCGCGCCTCATTGGATGCCGACTGGCGGACCCTGGACCAGGCCTTGTTGGCAATCGGCGCGCGGCGCAGCGACAGCGAGGTCTCCGACCGGCTCTATCAGGCCTGGGTGCCACTGCTGCTCAAGGCGTTCGCCGAGACACCCTTTGATTTCGCCCGGGCCAGCCTGCACCAGGACGTGGTGCAGCAGGCCCGCCGCACGCCGCTGGAAGAGATGCTCAAGTTTCAGCCCAGTTCGCGCACCTTGCTGGTACAGCGGGTGGTGGGCGGCCACTACTGGACAATGAAAAACCTGGGGGTGGCGACGGCCTTCCGGCCAAGGCTGGAGAAGCTGCTCACCCGGGCGGGCTGACCGTTATCGCGGACAGCAAAACGCCGGCGAACGCCGGCGTTGTCGGGGGCGCGGTGAGAGAGGATCAAAAGGCGGAGCGCAGACCCACGCTGACCGCGGAAATTTCCTCCTCGTCCTGATCGTAATAGCGCATATATTCCAGGTTGGCGCCCAGGGTGTCGGTGATATTGAAATCCAGACCGGCGCCGTAGGACTCGTCTTCGAAGTGCTCGCTCTCGTCCGTGCTGACACCGGCCACGGTGTACTTAACGTCCGCTTTCATTTTGCTGTAGCCGCCGATCACGTAGGGATGGATGGCATCGGACAGCGGCGCGGAGAGTTTCAGATAGCCGCCGTACATGTGATCCATGTCGTACTCGAAGGTACCCAGGGGCGCGTTTTTGGAATCACCATCGATGCCGGTGCCGCCGCGCGCTTCCAACGCGATAAAGTCATTGAACTCAAAGCCGGCCCGCAACGTGACGCCGTCCACTTTCAGGGTGTCCTCATCGACGTCGTCGTTGTCGTACTGAATCTGATTGTAGTTGGCGCCGATATAGGGCCCGGCCGCGAACGCGCCGCCGGCCATCACCGAACAGGACAACACCATTGCACTACTCAGGATTCGTATCTTCATGTGCCTCTCCTTTGCGTTAGAAGTTGGTAATTTGAGCATCAGCGCTTGGAGCCGTTCCTCCGGCCCGGTTAAATACGGTAAAAGGGCAGTGACGGAGTTCACGCTTTGCGAGGGGGAACACTAATGCAGGGAGCTTCATGGTTGGCGGGCCTCTGCTTTCTTCTTGTCGCGGGCACGGTGCAGGCTCTGGAATTGGGAAAGCAGCGCTCTGACTATCAGGCGTCACCGGACCTGCGCTGGCTGGAAGCCGCGCCGGGTGAACTGTCGCCCGAACAGGCACTGGAGGCACTGCGCAGCGGCAAGGGCCAGCGGCTGGGCAGCCGTTATCCGGCCATGGGGTTTCGGGAACAGGACCAGTGGTTCCTGCTAAGCCTGGACAACCAGTCCGACACCGGGCTCTGGTACCTGCGCGCCGGGCGGCCGCACCTGGATTACCTGGATCTGTACGTCTACGACCCGGCGGGCACCCTGCTGCGCCATCAGCGCAGCGGCGACCGGGTGCCCTTCGCGGACCGCCCCTTCCCTCACCATCAGTTGGTTTTTCCGCTTGCCATTCCCCAGCAAGCGCAACGGTCCCTTCTGTTCCGGGCCAGGGGCGACAACGTGATCGACTTTCCGTTGTCGATTCGCGCCCCGGATGAATTCAATCAGCATGACGGTTACCTGAAGCTCAGCTACGGCTTTTATTTCGGCTCGGTGCTGATCATGTGCCTGTTCAATTTGCTGATTTTCTTCTCCATCCGCGAGCCCAGCTATCTGCTTTACGTGCTGTATTTGGGGTTGTTCGGCTTGAACCTCTTCGCCCGCGAGGGGCTGGCCTATCAGTGGCTCTGGCCCAGCGCCAGCGAATGGAATCACCGCAGTCTGCCGGTGCTCAATTTACTGACGTTGGCCTTTTCGATCTTTTTTTCCTGCTCGTTCCTGGAGCTCAAAAAAGCGGCGCCGGGGCTTAACCGTATATTGATGCTGGCCGGCCTGGCGCTGATCGCTCTTGCCCCGTTCACCCTGCTCAATTTCACGTTTTTTATTCAGTTTTCTTCGGCGATCATCTTCCCCTGGCCGTTCATCGCCATCGCCCTGGCGATCTGGTCGATCCGCCAGGGCTACCGGCCGGCGCGCTTCTTTTTGCTGGCGTTTACCGCCGTGGGGCTGGCGTCGGTGATCTATATCCTCAAGACCTTCAACCTGATCGGCGGCAGCTGGTTGATCGAGAACGCCCTTCAGCTCGGCACCGTCACCGAGGCGCTGCTACTCTCCTTCGCGCTGGCCCACCGCATGACCACTCTGAAGTCGGAGAACGAGCGCATCCACAAGGAAGCCCAGGAGGCACTGGAGCGCCGCGTGGAGGAACGCACCCATGAACTGAACACGGCCCTTAGCGCCCGCAGCGAGTTCCTTGCCGTTATGAGCCATGAAATCCGCACGCCGCTCAACGGCATTATCGGCACCGTGGATATGCTGCGCGACTCCAATCTGGATGAAACTCAGCGACGCCAACTGCATGTGATTGAACAGTCCGGCAACACCTTGCTGGATTTGATTAATGACGTGCTGGACTACTCCCGACTGGACGCGGGCAAGATGCCCATCGAACAGACCAGGCTGGATCTGCCGGCGCTGATCGGCGAATGCGTGGCGCTGTTCGAGCACCGCGCCCGCCTGAACGCCAACACTCTGAGTGAGGCCCTGGACCCGGAGCTCGGTGAGTACTGCGTCGGCGATCCGGTGCGGCTGCGCCAGATCCTGGTCAACCTGATCAGCAACGCGGTCAAGTTTACCGAGAACGGCCGCATCCAGGTCTCCGCGCGGCGGGACGAGGCTAACCGGGACTATGTGCTGTTCGAAATCACCGACACCGGGATCGGCATTCCCGCCGACCAGCAATCGCGTTTGTTCGACTATTTCCACCAGGGCGACCAGACCAGCCGGCGTCGCTACGGCGGCACCGGGCTGGGGCTGGCGATCTGCCGGCAGCTGGCTGAAATCATGGGTGGCGAGATCGGCTTTCAGAGCAGCGAGGCGGGCGGCTCTCGTTTCTGGGTGCGGCTACCGCTTCCCGCCGGCAAGGTCCAGGACGCCCCGGTGCCGGAGGAGGAACGCCCCGCCAGTGTGGTCGGCGCCCGGCTGCTGATCGTCGACGACAACCACATCAACCTGCTGGTGGCCGAAGGGCTGTGCCGCAAGCTGGGCCACCAGTGCGAAACCGCGGAGAGCGGCGCCGAGGCCCTGGCGGTGTTGCTGTCGCGGCCGGCGCAGTTCGATCTTATTCTGATGGATTGCGAGATGCCGGACATGGACGGTTTCGAAACCACCCGGTCGATCCAGGACCTGCAGCGCCAGGGCCGCCTGCCGGTGATTCCGGTGATCGCCCTGACCGCCCACGCGGTGCCGGACAAAATCGCCGCCTGCCACGACGCCGGCATGATCGGCCACATCGCCAAGCCGGTGAATCTGCGCCGTCTGGACGAGGCCCTCAGCGGTGCGCTGAGGGGCATCGCCAACGGCCGTTAGACGCTTTTCAGCAGATAGTCCGTGAAGCGGCTCAGGTCATTGAGCGAGGCGCAGCGCCGCGCGGCGCGGCAATAGGGTTGGTAGCGGGCCATGATCGCATCGCCGCTGTTCCAGCGCGAAGGCGGCTCCGGATTCAGCCAGAACACCTGCTTGGCGCGGCGGGACACTTCGGCCAGGTGCTGCTCACCGGCGGGCAGGTCGTTATTGCGGGCGTCGCCGAGGATGATCACCGTGGTGTGGCGGTCGATCTCCGACCCGCACAGCGCCACGAACTCTTCGAACATGGTGCCGTAATCGGTGCCGCTGCCGGACACCCGGTCGAGAATCCGACCCACCGCCACGTCCGGCGGGTAGCGGTCGAAATCCTCGGTGACCTCGTCGAAGCGGGCGGCGAACGCAAAGCTGCGCACCCGCGGCAGCACATCGGTCATCGCGTACAGGAACTGCAATAGAAACCGGGCGGCGTCCCGCACCGAGCTGGAGACATCGCATATCACCAGTACCTTGGATTTGAGCCGGCGTTTCTGGCGCCAGTGCAGCTGCACCGGCACGGCGTTGTAGCGCAGGCTGGACGCCAGGGTGCGGCGCGCATCCAAAGTGCCGCGTTTGGCTTTTTTCTGGCGGCGCTGATGGAGGCTGGCGAGCCGGCGCGCCATGCGCCGCACCAGGGTCTGCACCTGTTTGAATTCACGCAGGTCGCGGAACGGGGCCGCGCGCATGGTGTGTTCGCGCAGGGCGCGTCCATGGGCGCGGCCGTGCAAATTGAACTGCCGCCGCACATGGCGCACCGCCAGCTCGCGCACCTGCTGGCGCCACTCACGCAATTCCCCGGCACGGCGCTGATCGGCACCGCGCGGTGAGGCGTCCAGCCGCAGGATCTCATCATCCACCGCGCCCATGCCCATGTTCATCAACAGCCGGCGGGCATACAGCCCCTGCTGGGTGATCACCTGCATATTGGTGAAGTCCATCTCGCCGGCGTTGCGTGCCAGGGTCTGCTCCAGTTGCCCCGCGTCCTGCGCCACCAGCTCCGCGGCCTGCTCGGACAGGCCCTGCCCTTCCTGGGGCGAGAGCGGCTCGCCGGCCTCGTCGTGATCGCCGGCGTCCTCGTCCTCGGCGGATTCAAACTGGAAAAACGCCTCGAAACAGGCGTCGAAGTCCGGGCGCTCCTGCTGGCTTTTCACCAGGGTGAGCGCCAGGGTCTCGCGGAACTGGTCGCGGGGGTGGTAGCCGATCAGGGCGGCGGCGCGGAACGCCTCTTCCGCCTCGGTGGGCGAAACGCGCACGCCCGCGCCGCGCAGGGCGCGGACGAACTCATGCAAACGGCGGTCGGCCATGGGGCGCCTCAGGCGGAACGGGGTTTACGGAACCAGTGCGGCAGCAGGTCGCGGGCCAGCGCCACGTCCTGCTCGTTCTTGAGCACCAGAGCCAGGGTCTGTTCCACCAGCTCCGGCTCAAGGGTGTCCGCGTGCAGCAGCACCAGGGCCCGCGCCCAGTCCAGGGTTTCCGAAATCGCCGGCAGCTTCTTCATGTCCTGCTCGCGCAGGTGCTGGATGAACGCCACCAACTGATCGCGCAGCTGCTCGCCCAGCTCCGGCACGCGCTCGGCCAGGATGCGGCGCTCGAGGGCGGCGTCGGGATAGGGGATATAGAGATGCAGGCAGCGCCGCTTGAGCGCGTCGGAGAGCTCCCGCTGGTCGTTGCTGGTGAGGAACACCAGCGGCTGATGCCGGGCCTTCACGGTGCCCATTTCCGGGATCGAGATCTGGAAATCGGACAGCAATTCGAGCAGGAAGGCTTCGAATTCCTGATCCGCCTTGTCGATTTCATCGATCAATAGCACCACGGGTTCGTCGGCGCGCAGAGCACGCAGCAACGGCCTCGGCTCGAGGAAGGTATCGCTGTAGAAGGCATCGCCGAGATCGCCGAGCCGTTCCATGCTCTGCTCGAGACTGTCGGTGTCCGCCAGCATCCCGCTGAGCTTGTCGCGCAACAACTGGGTATAGAGCAGCTGCTTGCCGTACTTCCACTCGTACAGCGCGCGGCTTTCGTCCAGGCCTTCGTAGCACTGCAGGCGGATCAACGGCGCTTCCAGGAAGGCGGAGGCGGCTTTCGCCAGTTCCGTCTTGCCCACCCCGGGCGGGCCCTCCACCAGCACCGGCTTGTGCAGCTGCGCCGCCAGATAGACCGCCAGGGCGGTGCGCTGGTCGCAGATGTAGCCTTGCCCGGCGAAGCTGGAGATAACGTCGTCGAGGGAATCGATTCGGGTTTTCATGATGGGTCAGGCTCCCGGCCGCCGGCGCCCGGCTCAGTGCAGGGTGGTGCCTTCGGCCACTTCCACGGCGGGCGGTTCCACCACCGGCTCGCCGTCTTCGTCGGTAACGTCAAAGCGCATGGAGTGCACTTCGCCGTCTATCATGTCGGGAATCCGGTCCAGGAAAGCGTCCAGGTGATCGGAGTCGAAGTGACGCTCCAGATCGTCCAGGGTCTTCCACTGCTGCCACAGCATGATCACCCTGGGGGTGTCCGCCTTGACGTACACCTCATAGGACACACAGCCGTGTTCGGCGCGGGCCTGGGTGGCCAGCTCCTGGGCCAGTGCCACGGCGTTGTCGCGCAGCGTATCACGGACCGGAATCACACCTTTTACGATGACCATATTGCCCCGGGGGTAGGAAATAGCCGCCCAGTATAACACGAACGGCCCTCTTCCTCACCCCGGGGCGCGGCCGGACAGCGCCTAGAGCGCCGTCTTGAAGGCCACCGAATCCGCCAGCGGGGCCCGCCCCACACGGGTCCGGTTGGCCGCCACGTCCGGATCCTCATAGCCGAAACTGATGCCCACCAGAATGGCGGTGGACGCCGGCTCGCCGAAGATCTCGCGCACGTCATTGGGGAAGTAGCGCATGCTGCCCTGAGCGCAGGACCCGACGCCGTAAGCGGTCATCGCCAGCATCAGGGACTGGATGTACATGCCCACGTCCAGCGCCACGGTGGGGCCGAATTCCCGCTCCATGCCGATGAACACCACATGGGGCGCGTCGAACAGCTCGAAGTTTCGCAACTGCGCGCGCATGCGGCCGGGCTTGTCGTCCCGGGCGATGCCCATGTTGTTGTACAGCTCCACCGCGCAATCCACCTGCCGTTGCCGGTAGACGCCGCTGAATTTGCCGGCGTTGGGTTCGAAGTCCGGCTCCATCGGCACGCCGGCGGTGACTTTCTCCACCATCCGGCGGCGCAATTCGTCGCGCACCTCGCCGGAGGCCACGAACACCTTCCAGGGCTGAATGTTGCAGTTGGAAGGCGCCAGCTGGGCGAGTTCGAATATTGCCTTGAGGGTGTCTTCCGGCACCGGCTTATCCAGGAAGCCGCGCACTGAGCGACGCGAACGGAGGGCGTCGGCCAGGGACAGGGTTTCAGCGCTCATGAACCTACCTTCTAATTATGGAATAGCATTCCATCGTAGCGCCTGGCGCCCGGGATTTCGATCCTTACGGCTACAACCGGTCCCCGGCGGCCCAACAGCGCCCGCCCAGAGCGATGATTTCCACCTGGTCGCCGGCGTTCCCGGCCAGCTCGCGCCGCCGCGCCGGCGACACATCCAGCATCGCGATGCCGAGGCCGAACATCACCGCGATGGCCGCCTCCGCCTCCCGCTGGGCGGGCACCGGCGGGCGGTCCTGGGCGGCCACCGCCTCGCGCACGTCCTCGGCGAGCTCATTGACCATCAGCTGCAACTCGCCGTGGATGCGCCGACGATAACTGGCGCGCCGGCCCAGGCGCTGCTGCACCAGCAGCCGGAATTCGTTCTCATAGTCCTGTTGAAAGCGCACGAAGCGGGCCACCAGCTCCCGCACCGCGCGGGCCGCGCCCACCTCGATCATGCTGCGCCGTCCCTCCGCCATGGAGGAGCGCAGGTGAAAACAGGCCCGGTCGATCAACGCCAGACCCAGGGCCTCCATATCCGGAAAGTGGTTGTACAGGGAGGTGGCGGCCAGCCCCGCCTCCCGGGCCACCTCGCGCAGCCCGAGGCTGTCCAGGCCCCGGCCGTCGGCCATCAAACGGCCGGCGGCGTCCAGGATCCGCTCGCGGGTCTGCTTCTTTTGCTGCTGCCGGGCACCTTCGCTCATCTTACGAACACTCGTTAGTCCAGAGGGCTTGCATATAGCCACAGAAAACAGCCCGAGCGCAAGCGATCAAAAACCATTTGACTAACAACTGTTCATAAAACAGAATGCCGAACACTTGTTAGTTGTAACGGGTGTAAAAGGGCGTCGACACTGGCCCTTTAGGCGTTGGCGGCGCATTATCGAACGGTCGCCACATTCAAGAACAACACCAGGTGCCGGCACGGCCGTGACCAGGGATGACAGCAAAGGGGTTTTCGCATGAATTACTTCGTTACCGGCGCGACCGGTTTCATTGGCCGCTTCTTGGTGGCGCGTTTGCTCAAGCGCGAAGGTGCCCGGGTGTTCGCCCTGGTGCGGCCCGGTTCGGAATACAAGCTGGACGCCATGCGCCGGCGGCTGTGCGTGGAAGAGAGCCGGCTGGTGCCGATCACCGGGGACCTGACCAAGAAGCTGCTCGGTGTCAGCAAGCGCGACCAGGACGATCTGGTGGGCCAGATCGACCACTTCTTCCATCTCGCCGCCATCTATGACCTGAGCGCGGATGAAAACGCCCAGCGCTACATCAACATCGAGGGCACCCGGCAAACGTTGAAACTGGCCGAGAAGGTCAACGCCAAGACGTTCCACCATGTGTCTTCCGTGGCCGCCGCCGGGCTTTACGAGGGCACCTTCAGCGAGGATATGTTCGAGGAAGCCGGCGAACTGAACGACCCCTATCTGCTCACCAAGCACGAGTCGGAAGCGCTGGTGCGCCAGGAGAGCCGTATTCCCTGGCGGATTTATCGGCCATCACTGGTGGTCGGCCACTCCCAGACCGGCGAGATGGACAAAATCGACGGCCCTTACTATTTCTTCAAGCTGATTCAGAAGCTCAAGGATTTCCTGCCCAACTGGATCCCGCTGATCGGCGTGGAGAGCGGCCACTTCAACATCGTGCCGGTGGACTTCGTGGCCGACGCGCTGGATCACATCGCCCACCAGGAGGAAGGCAACGGCCAGTGCTTCCACCTCACCGCCGACCGCAGCTACAACCTGGGCGAAGTGATGGACATCATCGCCAGCGCCGCCCAGGCGCCGCGCATGCCGGTGCGCATCGACCAGCGTATGTTCGACGCGGTGCCCGGTTTCGTGCGCCGCGGGGTCAGCGCCATGACGCCCCGGTTGCTGATCAATCAGGCGATGGAGAACCTGGATATTCCGCCGTCGCTGATCAAATTCCTGACCTTCCCCACCGAGTACGACAACCGCCGCGCCGCCGCCGCGCTGGAAGGCAGCGGCATCGAGGTACCGGAGCTGGAAAGCTACGTGCAGCAGCTGTGGGATTTCTGGGAAAACCACCTGGACCCGGATCGCGACGAGCGCGAGGACGAACTGCAGCCGCTGCCCTCCCTGCCGGAGCGCGCCGAAGACAAGATCGTGATGATCACCGGCGCCACCTCCGGGATCGGCAAGGCCTCGGCCCTCAAGCTGGCGCGCGCCGGCGCCACCGTGCTGGTGGTGGCCCGCACCCCGGAGAAGCTGGAAGAGACCCTCCATGAGATCAAGCAGGTGGGCGGCAATGCCCGCGCCTACCGCTGCGACGTGTCCAATCTGGAAGCGGTGGACGAGCTGGTCGAACAGGTACTGGCCGACTACGGCCGGGTGGACATTCTGGTCAACAATGCCGGCCACTCGATCCGCCGCTCGGTGGTGCACTCGTTCCAGCGTTTTCACGATTTCGAACGCACCATGCAGCTCAACTACTTCGGTTCGCTGCGGCTGATCATGCGGCTGATGCCGGGCATGATCGAACGCGGCTTCGGCCATGTGATCAACATCTCCAGCATCGGCGTGCTGACCAACGCGCCCCGCTTCTCCGCCTATGTGGCGTCCAAGGCGGCGCTGGATTCGTTCACCCGCTGCGCCGCCAGCGAGATGGCGCACCAGGGGATTCATTTCACCACCATCAACATGCCGCTGGTGCGCACGCCGATGATCGCGCCCACCAAGCTCTACAACCATGTGCCGACCATCAGCCCCAACCAGGCGGCGGACATGATCTGCGACGCCATCGTGCGGCGCCCCAAGCGCATTGCCACCAGCCTCGGCATCATGGGCCAGGTGATGCACTTCCTGACGCCCAAGGTCACCGAAACGATCATGAACACCGGCTACAAGATCTTCTCGGACTCCGCCGCCGCCATGGGCGGCAAGGAAAAAACGCCGAAGAAAATCAGCCGCGAACAGGCCGCCTTCTCCCGTCTGTTCAAGGGGATTCACTGGTAAGCCGGCAACGCGGGGCCGCCGGGCAACGGCGGTCATTGATCAAACGCTTGTTTGAATGCAATCTTAGGAGGTCTTCCATCTTTGTGGGGTGCCTCCAATGAACGACATCGAATGGCAGCGGCCGGACCTCCGGCCGCATATCAAACGCATTTCCGCCGCCGCCGGCTGGCGCTGGCGGCAGCGTTTCTCCCCCCGTGGCGCGCTGCGCCGCCGCGTCGCCGGCCAGGTGGTTCTGATCACCGGCGCCAGCTCCGGCATCGGCGCCGGGCTCAGCCACCGCCTGGCCCGCGCCGGCGCCACCGTCCTTCTGGTGGCCCGCTCCCTCGAAAAACTGCAGGACACCGTGGACGACATCCGCGCCGACGGTGGCCGCGCCCACGCCTACCGCTGTGACCTGGCCGACCTCGACAGCTGCGACCGGCTCTGCGAACAGGTGCTCGCGGAGCACGGCGGCGTGGATATTCTGGTCAACAACGCCGGCCGCTCGATCCGCCGCTCGGTGATGCACAGCCTGGACCGCTTCCACGACTACCAGCGCACCATGCAGCTGAACTATTTCGGCGCCATCCGCCTGGCGATGAACCTGATCCCCGCGATGCAGGCCCGCGGCCAGGGGCATGTGATCAACGTCTCCACCATGGGCGTGCAGAGCGCCCCGGCGCGCTTCTCCGCCTACCTGGGCTCCAAATCGGCGCTGGAGGGCTGGACCCTGGCGGCCCAGAACGAGCTGGTGCACACCGGCGTGGAATTCACCCTGATGAACTATCCGCTGGTGCGCACGCCGATGATCGCGCCCACCGCCATTTACCGCTACGTGCCGGCGATGAGTGAGGAGCGCGCCGTGGACTGGCTGTGCGAGGCGATCGTCACCCGCCCGAAACGCAAGGTGCCGGCGTTCGGGCTGGCGTCCCAGGTGATGTACCAGATCCTGCCGAAGACCTCCGAGCTGATCGTCAACACCAGCTTCCAGCTGCTGCGCGACAAGCCCCGCTGAACCGGGAAAGGGCAAAAAAAAGCCCCGCCGAAGCGGGGCCGCAGACCGGGGTGACCCGGAAGCATACGCAGCGGGGCGTGACGCCCCGAAGCCATAATGCCCAAAGCCGGGCCCGCCGCTCTTGATCCAGATCAGATAGCGGGCAGCCCACGCCCCGCTTGACCCGGCCCGCAGGGTGCCACTGTGGTCCGGGTCAAGCGCGGCACCGGGGAAGGCCCCACACTGCCGGCATGGCTGACCAAACCGCTCTCACCCGCAACCCCACCGCCCGGGCGCTGACCGCGTCGCTGTTCCCCGCCGGCCGGCGACTGCCGGCGGCGGACGCCGAAGCGCTGCTTCACCGCGTCGGCGAGCACGCCTTGCTGGCGCGGGCTCTGCGGCTCGGGCTGCTGTGGCTGGACGCCCGCCACCTGCTCCGCCATGGACGGCGCTTCCATCGCGGCGCCCCGCCCCACCGGGCCCGGTTTATCGAACGGCTGGCCGGCACCCCGGTGTCCGGCAAACTGCTGCGCGCCGTGAGCCTGCCGCTCAAGGCGCACTACGTCTTTGACCGTGAGGTGGAGGCCCGCACCGGCTGCCGGCCACCGGTGCAGGTGCCCAGCCAGGTGGAGCATTTCCGCTGGCAGCAGCAGATCACCGCCGCCGGGGATTGCGACGAGGATATGGAACTGGAAGCGGACGTGGTGGTGATCGGCAGCGGCGCCGGCGGCGCGGCGGCCGCCTACGAGTTGGCCAGCCGCGGCCTGGCCGTGGTGATCGTGGAAGAAGGCCAGTATTACGACCGGTCCCATTTCAGCGGCCGCCTCACCGAGGTGATTCCAAAACTGTACCGGGCGCTGGGCAGCAACTGCGCCACCGGCAACGCGATGATTCCGGTGCCGGTGGGCCGCAACGTGGGCGGCACCACCACCATCAATTCCGGCACCTGCATGCGTACGCCGGAGGAGGTACTGGCCGACTGGCAGGCCCGCGGGCTGGGCGACTTCAGCGCCGAGGCGATGACTCCCTGGTTCGAACAGGTGGAAGAGGTGCTCAAGGTGCAGGCCGCGAAGCCTGAACATGTGGGGGCCATCGGTGACGTCATTGATCGCGGCGCCGAGGCGCTGGGGTTCCAGCAGCGCCATCCACTGAACCGTAACGCCGAGGGCTGCGACGGCCAGGGGCTGTGCCAGTTCGGCTGTCCCACGGACGCCAAACAGTCCACCAACGTGAGCTACATACCCCGGGCGCTGGACCGCGGGGCCTTCCTGTTCTCCGGGTTTCGCGCCGAACACCTGCGCTGGCACGGCGACCGGGTCACCGGCATGAGCGCCCGGGGCCGCAATCGGGACGGCCGTTCGATCCGTTTAACCGTGAAAAGCCGTGCCGTGGTGGCCGCGATGGGAACCTTCTTCACGCCGCTGTTTCTACGTGACCAGGGCATCCGCAACCGTCACCTGGGCCGCCACCTCACCCTGCACCCGGCCGGCGTGGTCAACGCGATTTTCCCGGACCGGGACTTCGCCAACAGCCGCAGCATTCCGCAGGGCTTCGGCGTCACCGACTGGGGCAAGCAGGGCTTGATGTTCGAGGGCGGCAGCGTGCCCCTGGCGGGACACAGCCTGCTGAACAATCTGTATGGCGAGGACTGGGTGCGCTTTACCGAGGACTACCAGCAGACCGCCTACTTCGGCTTCATGATCCGCGACACCTCCCAGGGGCGCGTACGGCGGGGGCCCCACCGTGACTGGCCGCTGATCCGCTACCGCATGAACGACCGGGACTTCGCGCAGTTTCTGCGCGGCGTGGACACGCTGGCGCGCATCTACTTCGCCGCCGGCGCCCGCGAGGTTCTGGTGCCGGGCCTGGACGGCCTGCAGCGCCTGCATAGCGTGGCGGAGCTGGAGCGCTTTCTGGCCGGCCCGCTCAAACCCCGCGATTTTCTGATCACCGCCTATCACCCGCTGGGCACCGCGCGCCTGGGGCGGGACGCGGACGACGGTGTCTGCGATTCACAGCACCGGGTCCACGGCCGCCAGGGCCTCTATGTCATGGACGGGTCGGCGGTGCCTTCTAGCCTGGGCGCCAACCCCCAGGTGACCATCATGGCCCTGGCCAGCCGGGCCGCGGCCAGGCTCGCCGACCATCTACAGGAGCACCAAGCATGACAATGGGACTATTACTCAAGGAATCCATGAGCGGCTGGCTGGCTCTGGAGAGCGACGGCGCCGAGCGCCCGTTCAGTTTCACGATTCGCGCTTTCACCACCCGCATTTTCAGCCTCGGCGCCCCCCGCTATTTTCGTGGCACCGCGCGCCTCGGCGATCACCAGTGCCCCTGCGAGGGCGAATTGAGAATCCGGTTGAGCGGGCCGCACTACTGGCTGCGCTTCCGCCACCCGGAGCTGGGCGAGCTCTACGCCGAGGGCCAGAAGCAATACGGCCAGGGCGGCTGGATTCAATCCCTGATCACCTGCCCGCTCACCGTCTACCAGGCGGACCGGCCGGTGGGCAAAGCCCGGGTGGCGTACCGGGACAGCATGTTGGCGTTCCCCTTCAAGGCCCTGCGGCTGGTGGACGAACGCCACGCGTATCAGGATGCGGCGTCATGATCCCGTTCCATGGCAACCAGTACCCTGGCCAGGGCGGGCACTACGAATCCTGGTTCGTGCGCGCCAACGACCCCTATCGCCGGCGGGCTTTGTGGATACGCTATACCCAGTTCATCGCCGCCGATGGTGGGCGGCGCCTCGGTGAAATCTGGGCGGTCTGGTTCGATGGCGAGCGCCAGGTGGCGGTGAAGGAAGAGTTTCCTCTGGAACACTGTCTGGTGGCCGCCGACCGGCTGGCGGTGGAGATCGGCGGCAACCGGCTGGAACCGGGCAAGCTTCACGGCGGCGCCTCGCTCAATGGCCACCGCATCGAGTGGGATCTGCGCTATAAGGGAGGCCAGGAGCCGCTGCTATTGTTGCCGGAGGACCGCTACCGGGCCGGCTTCCCCAAGGCCAAGTCGCTGGTCAGCCGGCCGGCGGTGCGCGTGTCCGGCCAGGTTCAGGTGGATGGCGAAGCCATGACGTTGGAACACTGGCCCGGCAGCGAAAATCATAACTGGGGAAAGCGCCACACCGACCAGTACGCCTGGGGCCAGGTGGCCGCCTTCGACGGCCGCCCGGACGCCTTTCTCGAGTGCGCCACGGCACGGGTCTGGTTCGGGCCCGTGCCCACGCCCTGGCTGAGCCTGGCGGTGCTGCGGCTGGACGGGCGGACTTACGCGTTCAACCGGGTCGGCCAGGCGCTGCGCTCAAAGGGCCGTTACCGGTTCTTCCAGTGGCGGCTTGAGAGCCGTGCCGGCGACAATCAACTCCGGGTGGACATCGACGCGCCGCGCGACGCCTTCACCGCCCTCACCTACTACAACCCGCCGGGCGGCAACAAAACCTGCCTTAACAGCAAACTGGCCCGCGCGCGGGTGTCGGTGATCCGGGCGGGCCATGAGGAAGTGTTGCACAGCGAGCACGGCGCCGCCTTCGAGATTCTCACCGACCGCGACGATCACGGCGTGCCGATCAGCGTTTAGGCGAGATCTCTTCCAGGAAACCGAGGATTTCCCGGTTCACCTCGGAGGCCTGCTCCATCTGGATCCAGTGGCCGCACTGGTCGAGCACCACGGTGCGCAGGTCCGGCACGTAATCGGGCATGCGCGCCAGGGCCTTTTGCCCGAACAACAGCACCGGGTCCTGCATGCCGCCGAGAAACAGGACCGGCGCCGCGATGGTCCAGTTGTCGTCGTCGCGGCTCTCTTCCCAGGACGCGTCCATGGCGCGGTACCAGTTCAGAGCACCGGTGAAACCGGTCTTTTCAAAGCGGGCCACGTAGTAAGCGAGGTCCTCGTCGCGCATCCAGCGCGGCGGCGAAGGCGGCGGTTGCATGGCCTGCAACACCCCGGTGCTGTCCGGCGCCACGGAAAAATCCTCGATGCCATCCGCGGAGAGGCTGTGGAACATGCGCCGCAGGCTGTCCTCCACATTGGCTTCCAGTTCCTGCTCCGGCGCCCGCGGACGCTGGAAGTAGAGCATGTAGAAGAAGTGATCGCGGAACAGGTCGCGCATCGCCTCGGTGGGCGGCTTCGGCGACGGGCCGCCGTACGGGACCGAGAGCCCCACCACGGCGGCGACCCGCTCCGGATGGCGGCGGGCCACCTGCCAGGCCAGGGCGCAGCCCCAATCGTGACCGATCAGCACCGCCTGGTCGGCGCCCAGAGCCTCGATCAACGCCACCACGTCGGCCACCAGCCGGCTTTGCCGGTAGGCGTCCACCTCCGCGGGGCCGCCGGTTTCGCCGTAGCCGCGCAGGTCCGGGGCCACCGCGTGGTACCCGGATTGCGCCAGCGCCGGCAGCTGATACCGCCACGAGGCCCAGCATTCCGGGAAACCGTGCAGGCAAAGCACCAACGGCGCCCCGGGTTCGCCGGCCTCGGCGATGAAGAAGTCCATTCCATTGGCGGCCAGGCGCCGTTCTCGAATAAATGCCATGTCGTGTTCAGTCTTCGCGGATGGTGGTTAAACGTCTGGTTTCCCTCGGGCCAGTCTGGCAATGTGACACTGGATACTGTTCCTGACAAGAGCCTCAAGCTCCCATGCCCGCATCACCTGCCAACCCGCCCAAAGCTTCCTGGAAAGCGCGCTTTGACGCCTTGATCCAGCCCTATATACCGGAATATTTTCCGGTGGCCTGGAAGATGGGCCTGTCGATCTCGGCGCTGATCCTGATCGGTATGACATTGCTGGCGTTCATTCTGCTTAATAACCAGCTGCAGCGTATGCGCGACCAGGCGGACAGCTTCGGCAACGCCATCGCCACCCAGCTGGCGCATACCGCCCGCGAACCGCTGCTTGCCGAGGACCGGTTCCTGCTCAAGGTGCACATTAATAACCTGGTGCGCAGCGACAGCATCGCCGGCGCCGCGCTGTTCAACCGGGAGGGCCGGCCGATTGATCAGGCCGGCGTGCAACCGCCGGCCAGCGCCCCCTCTTCGCTGGAAGTGCGCCGCTGGGGCGGACTCGGGGAAGACGCCATGAGCACCTACTTCGCGCCGATACGCGTCAACGACAACCTGGCCGGCTCGGTGGCGGTGACCCTGTCGGACCGCTCCATCACCCTGGCCCAGCGCGAGGTGCGCAACACCCTGATCACCGCCACTCTGGCGATGGGCGTGCTGGCGATCATCGCCGCCTTCCTGATCAGCCGGCGGCTGGCGCAGCCGATCCACAATCTGCTCGCCGCCACCAGCGCCATGCGCAAGGGCGACCTGCAATACCGGATCCAGGAACGCCGTAATGATGAGATCGGCCATCTGATCGAAGCCTACAACGGCATGGCCCACGGCATGCTGGAGAAAGACCAGGTGGAGCGCGTGCTGCAGCGTTTTGTGAGCCCTTCGGTGGCGCGCAAGATGATGGCCAACCTGGACCAGGTGACCCTGGGCGGCCGTGACGTCACCGCCACCGTGGTGTTCGCCGACATCGTTGGCTTTACCCGGCTCTCCGAAAGCCTGGCGCCTGAGGCGGTGGCGGACATGCTCAACGTCTACTTCGATGCCATCAGCGCCGCTTCCGATTTCTACCGTGGCACCATCGACAAGTACATGGGCGATTGCGCGATGATCGTGTTCGGGGTGCCCGAGGAAGATTCCGAGCACCTTTTCCACGGTCTGTGTTGCGCGGTGATGATCCAGCGCCTGGTGACCCGCCTCAACGAATACCGCGACGCGCGCGGCCTGACCACCGTGGAATTCCGCATCGGGATGAATTCCGGGTCGATGCTGGCCGGCAATCTCGGTTCCAGGGAGCGCATGCAGTACACGGTGGTGGGCGACACGGTGAATCTGGCCTCGCGGCTGTCCAATATGGCCGGCGCCGGCGAGATCATCGCCGCCTCGGCGATCATGGAGGATCCGAACATCGGCTCCCGGGTGCGCGCCACGGAGTATGGCGCCATGCGGGTGCGCGGCCGCCGGGAGCCGGTAGGCACCTTCCGGGTCGACGGCGTGCACGCCCTGTCGGAAACGCTGATGGAGCAACGCATTGCCCAATTCCTTGCCGAAATCAGCGCGGAGGCCGACCGTGAATCCTCTTAAACGCGGCACCTGGCGGGCCGCGCTTGGCCTGGGGGCCGTGTTGATACTGCCCGGCTGTGCCTCGCTGGTGTCGTTCTCCGACCCCGCCGACCGGGTGTCTGACGCTCTGCGGGAACACCGCTACCGGGACGCCCTGGCGATCATCGACCGCACCGACCAGGACCATCCCCAGTACGGCCTGCTCACCGAGCAACGCCGGGGGGTACTGCAGGCAAGCCGGGAGTACCGCCAGGAAAGGCTGGCCCTGGCCCGGGATTTGTCAGCCCGGGAGGACTGGGGGCAGGCTTATCAGCTACTGGAAGATACCGGCGACCGCGTGGCCGAGCCGGAGCCGGTGAACGACGTGCTGGCGCAATTGCGCGAGCGCGAAGCAGGGGCCCTGCGCGAACGCCTTAACCAGTGGTATCTGGCACAGGCGAAGGCCTTGTTGGACACCGATGAGCTGGACCGGGCGCTGGCCCACCATGATGACCGCCGGGCGACGAAAATTCTGGGTCAGCGCGCGCGACTGCGCCAACAGGTGAGCGACGGCCTTACCGAACTGGGTGACGCCTACGCCGATCAGGCGCTGTGGCGCCAGGCACTGGTATCCCTGGAAATGGCACAACGACTGACGCCGGACCGCAGCCAGCCGGCCTCCTTGAAACGCGCCCGCAAAACCCTCGACAGCGCCCGGGACCGGGCCCGGGACGCACGTCAGGAAACCCGTTACCAGCACGCCGAGACCCTGATTTCACGATACCAACAGAGCGGCCGCCTGGAGGACCTGCTGGCCGCTCGCACCTACCTGGCTCAGCATGATGACGCTTACCTGGACACCATGCGGAAGCAGGTCAAGCGTTGGTCCCAGGACCGCTTTGCCCGGGCCATGGCCCAGGGAGAAGCGCTGTACGCCAAGGGCGAATACCGCGCCGCCCACCAGTTGTGGCAGCGGGTCGCCCCGTTGGATCCGGAAAACCTGGAATTACAGAAGAAACTGGAGCGCAGCGAGCGGGTGATCAGAAACCTGGAGTCCCTGACCACCCCCTGACAGCCGCCGGCTAGCACCAGGGTGGACGGCACTGGCCGGAAGGCCTGGCCTCCGTATCGGCCTGCGAGGCCGCCACCGTCGATGCCTCCTCAGCCTGCCGCGGGGCCGCCGGCGCGGGTTCCGGGGCCGGTTCAACCGGCTGCGGGGTCCGGGAGGCGGACGGCTCGCGGGCCTCGTCTTCCGCCTGGTCCGCTTCCTCATCACGGGCGGCGGGCGCCTCTTCCTGCCCGGGCACCACGCCCTCGGTATCGGTCACCGGCCCGGAGGTGGGTGGCGTGGCGGAATCTTCTCCCCGCTTTTGCTGCTGCGCCTTATAAGCGCGCTCGTACTCATCGGAAACCGGCGAACGCCCTTCGAACAGATTTTCCAGCTTCACGGGCAGCGGGAACTGAACCTCGCGCACCAGTTCGCCGTCATCGTTGACCCGGAACTGCATGGCCGTGACGCCCATGTATTTTTCCCGGGTCATGTCCACCAGCCGGTCGTTGTTCGCCAGTACCGTGGGTTTGATGAACACCATCAGATTACGTTTGACGTGGCTCTCGGAGGTGGAGCGGAACAGAAAGCCCAGCAGAGGGATGTCACCGAGCAGCGGCACCTTGCGCACGGTCTCCTGAACGTCGTCGGAAATCAGACCACCGAGGGCGATGGTCTCGCCGTCGTCCGCCAGCACCGTGGTGTTGAGCTGTCGCTTGGTGGTGACGATGTCCACCGCTTCACCGACCGAATCCTTCACCGCCGAGGTTTCCTGCTCAAGCTCCAGGCGGATGGTATTCAGCCCGGCCACATGGGGCGTCACCTTCAACGTCAGGCCCACATCCTCGCGCTGGATGGTGGTGAACGGGTTGGACACCCCGGAGCCGGTGCTGGACGCCTGCCCGGTCACGAACGGCACGTTCTCACCGACGATGATCGAGGCTTCCTGGTTATCCAGGGTGAGAATGCTGGGGGTCGACAGCAGATTGGTGTTGGTGGTGGACGCCAGCGCCTGCACCAGCGCGCCCCACTCCAGATCGCCGTCGGCATCGGTTTCGCCGAAGCCGGCGGCGATACCGTCGCCCAGGGTGATATTGGAAGGGTCCTCGGTGATCACCGCCTGCAGCAGAGACTGCACACTGATGCCGGAGCCCCCGAAGTTGACCGCGCCAACTCCGTTTTCCAGATCGCCGGCCAGGTATTGGAAGCCCAGGTTGTTGGCTTTATCGCCGGTCACTTCGACAATCGCCGCCTCGATCAGGATCTGGGCCCGCCGCACGTCCAACTGGCTGATCACCGATTGCAGTTCCTTCATCATTTCCGGCTCGGCGCGGATCACCAGCGCGTTCAGGGACTCGTCCGACTGGATCGAGACCCGGCCTTCGCCATTGGAGGTACGCGAGGCAGCGGCGCCGCCTTCATCACCGCCCTGGCGAACCGCCGAGGCACCGGCGGCGAAGTTCTTCAACAGCTCCGCCATTTTTTCCGAATCACCGTGGCTGAGCCGGACCACCTGCACGCCGCCGGCGGCGCTGGAGGGGCTGTCCAGTTGCTGGATCAGCGGCATCAGGCGGGCGCGGGTGCCGCGATCGCCCTTGATGATCAAACGGTTGGTGCGCTCATCGGCGACCATGGTGGCACCGCCCTGGGCGCCCCGACGCCGGTTGTTAGCGGCCGGATCCGAGGTGGTCAGTTCTTCGAGCAGGGACACCATGTTGCCGGCGAACGCGTGCTCCAGCTGAACGATTTCCACCTCGTCGCTTTCCGCGTTGTCGAGGCTGTTGATGATGGCGCGCATGCGCTGAATGTTGTCGGCATGGTCGCTGATGATCAGCGCGTTGGCGGACCCCACCGCCGCCAGGTGACCGTACTGCGGCACCAGCGGGCGCAGCACCGGCACCAGTTCCTCCACCGGAGAGTTGTCCACCGCGATCACCTGGGTGATCAACTCTTCACCGTCCACGCTGCCCGCATTGGCGGTCAGCGGCAGGTTGCTCTGCTTGGCGGTGGTGTTGGTGACGATCTTGATCACGCCACCGGAGGGCACCGCGGCGTAACCGTGGACCTGGAGCACCGACAGGAACAGCTCGTAGACTTCGTCGGAGGTCAGTGGCTGGTTGGAAATGACAGTCACGTCACGGGCGCGCACCCGCGGGTCGACGACAAAATTCTTCCCGGTCATCTCCGCGACCTGGTTGATGAACGCCTGAATGTCCGCGTTGCGGATATTCACCGTCCAGTTCTTGCCATCGCCGGACTGCTCCACCTGAGCCTGCTGCTGGGCATGGGCGCCGAGAGCCAGGCTCAGCGTTAGCACTGCGATTATTGTTTTCAGGGCCGACTTCATAGGGTTCTCACGGTGGATAGTTCACGGTAAATTCCTGTTCGCCGCGCTGCACGACTATGGATGCGGCCTGGCTGTCCAGGTAGGACTGCAATGCCGCCAGATCACTCTCTTCATCGCCAAGCGGGTAGCCGTTCACCGAGACCACCACGTCCCCCTGATTCAGCCCCACTTGCTCAATTAACTGCTTCGGCGCCTGCTCGCCGATTCTGTAGCCCTCGGTGCCGCCCTCGCTGACCGGCTGCAGTCCGAGCTGCCGGATCAACGCGGTGCGCTGCTGGGCCAGGTCGGTTTGCGGGCTTGGCGCCTGCGTTTCCGGGGCCGGCTCATTGACCTGCGTCACGCCGCCTCCGGCCAGACCTTTGATCTCGTTCAGGCGCAGGGTTTCCAGGCGCCCCTGCCGCCGCAGGATCACGCGGTCCGCGTAGATGTCTTCCAGCTCAGCATTACCCGGAATCGCGTCGCCAATATGAAACAGTTCCGCATCCTTGCCTTTTTCCGCGATGATCGCGGACGACTGGCCCCTGTCCCGCGTCTGGAACAGCCCCAGAAGCTCCAGGCTTAAACGGGTGTCCGGGGCGTCCACCGGCCGGTCGTCCTTGGCCCCGGGCTCCGCCTGGTAAACACCGAAAAGATTCCAGCTTTGCACCTGGGAGGCGGAAACCGCCGAATCACCCTGGCGGGCGCCGGAAACGGACACCTGTTGAAGGTTGGATTCGGGCACGCTGTCCCGAGGACCGTACCAGAGCATCCAGACGGTCCGGGCAATCACATAGGCGAGAAATACCACCAACAAAAGAGCCAGAATGGCGCGCAGCCAACGCTCCCCTTTTTGTCGGTTTCCCCTCCGGGCCCACTGAATCATAAAACCTTCAATCCTGTTTATCGTTATCCCGGCCCGCCGGCATCGAATCCCGAGTATAGAGAGCCGACCGTCCCTGGCCAATTTATACACGGTCTTTCCGACCGTTTGTTATGCAGAGGCGCTCAGCCCGGCCGCCCCAGGGTCAAAGGCCGGCGCATGCGGAAGACCACATCGGTGGGGTCTCCGCCCTGGCTGACGCCAAGTAACTGCGGCCAGGCCCGACGGACCTGAACGCTCAGAGTCTTGTCTTCAACACTGGCGAGCACCAGTTGCTGATCATCCGGACCGGTCACGGTGAGCCGCGGGCCGTTGTCGGCCATCGTCAGCCGACCGTCCAGGGGTGGCACGCTGGCCGAGCCGTCACGCCCCCAGCTGACCGTGCCGCCGCTGTAATCAAGCGTCCCTTTGGCATCGACCACGTTCTCATCGGCGAGTTCCAACACCAGCAGGGAAAGTGACACGGTACCATCGGCATCGCCTTGCGGCACCTGCCGGCTGACCATGGCCACCGGCACTTGCGCGCGCCACTGCTCCAGACGCCAGTCTCCCCAGGCGGCGCCCAGCCAGCCGCGCGCACTCAGGTCGTCGGCGGCCAGCGACAGCTTGACCCCGGGCGTCAGGCCGCGCCAGTCCAGACGCCAACTCAGACGGCCCTGCTGATCACGCCAGCGTACCCGGACGTCGGCATCCCACCAGGGGCCGCGAGCGTCGGACAACACCAGCGGCGCGCCACCGGGACGCAACGCCGGCACTCTGTCGATGACCAACGCCGCCGGCATCAAAGCCACCAAAAACACCACCAGGCTGGCGACAAACACCGCCCCCAAAGCGAACCAGCGCATCACAGCCCCACGTTAGAACGGAATATCGTCGTCGAAATCATCGGCGGGGCCGCTGAAACCGCCGCCCTGCTGGCCACCGGCCGGCTTGGCGCGCTGGTCGCCACCGCCCTGCTGGCCATAATCGTAGTCCTGGTTCTCGTAGCCGGTGGGCTGGCCGCCGCCCTGGTTCTGGTAACCGCCACCGTCACCGCCGCCGCCACGACCATCAAGCATCTGCATCTCATTGGCGACGATTTCAGTGGTGTAGCGGTCCTGGCCGTCCTGCCCCTGCCACTTGCGGGTGCGGATGGAGCCTTCCACGTACACCTTGCTGCCTTTCTTGAGATACTCGCCGGCGATTTCGCCGAGCTTATTGAAGAACACCACCCGGTGCCATTCCGTGCGTTCCTGCTGCTGCCCGGTCTGACGATCCTTCCAGGTTTCGCTGGTCGCCAAACGGATATTGGTGACCGCGCCGCCGCTGGGCATGAACCGGGTTTCCGGGTCAGCGCCCAGGTTGCCGATCAGAATGACTTTATTGACGCCTCTCGCCATGGCTGTTCGCTCCCTCTCTCTGTAACGGCCTATAACGGCACGTCTCTAAACGACTGATATATCAATGGAACAGCACCGACGTTGCCGGTGCGGTAAAAAGCAGATCGGTTATTGTGGCAGCTTTGGCCGCGCTTGAAACCCCCGGCGGCGACGGCCGCCCAAACCGTCAGGCCCGCGGCTCCTGGACCTCGGCACTGAGTAGCGTGAGCGCCTCCTCATCCAACAACGTATTGTCCACTTTCAGCAGTGCCAGGCGCTGTTCGGCGACCACCACCGCCTCCAACACGCCGGGCACCGAGCGCAACCGCGATGCCGCCTGATCCCAGTCCTGGGCACTCGCCAGGCGGATCACGCGATTATCGAGCTTGGGCAATTCCCCCATGCCGCGCAAGTACAGCAGCCAGCCGAAGGCGATAACGGCGCTGCCCATGAACACCGCCTCGGCACCGACCCACTGATACAAGGCGCCGCCCAGCTGACCGCCGATGAACACGCCCAGAAACTGGCTGGTGGAGTAAACCCCCATGGCGGTGCCGCGCGTGCCGGCGGGGGCGGCGCGCCCCACCAGCGAGGGCAGCAGCGCCTCAAGCAGATTGAAGGCCATGAAATAGACGAACAGTGCCAGGACGAAGTGCCACAGTGTATGACCGGCCAGCGCCAGCAGGATCTCGGCGACGATCAGCAGTCCCACGGCCACGCGCTTGATCGGCATGGCGCCGCGACGCTCGGCGGCGATAATCAGAGGCACCATGGCCAGAAAACCGCCCACCAGCACCACCAGATACAACAGGCTGTGCTGTTCCAGAGCCAGCCCGAGACGCTGCTTGAGCAGTTGTGGCAGCACCACGAACGACGCGGTCATGGTCATGTGCAGCACCAGGATGCCGACATCCAGACGGCGCAGCACCGGATCACCCAGCACGGTGCGAAAGCGCTGCGCGGCGGGCAGGGGCTCGCTGCTGCGCACCCTGGGCGAGGGCACCCAGACCGCCACCAGCATCGCCACGAGACCCAGCGCCACGGTGAACCAGAACAGGCCGCTCAGCCCCAGCCAGCGGGCCAGCAGCGGCCCAAGGATCAAGGCAAGGATAAAGGAGGAGCCCACCGCCATGCCGATCAGCGCCATGGCGCGGGTGCGGCGCTGCTCGCTGACCACGTCGCCGATCAGGGCCATGATCACGCTGGCAATGGCCCCGGCCCCCTGCAGGGCCCGCCCCAGAATGACGCCGTGGATGCTGTCGCTGAGCGCCGCCACCGCGCCGCCGCTGACGAACAGCAGCAGGCCGATCAGCAAAAGAGGCCGGCGGCCGAAGCGGTCCGACAGCATGCCGAAGGGAATCTGCAGCAACGCCTGCATCAAGCCGTAGGCGCCAATGGCGGTGCCGATCAGCAGAGGGGTGGCCCCGTCCAGCTCGGCGCCATAGACGGCGAACACCGGCAGAAGCATGAACAGCCCGAACATGCGCAGGGCGAAAATCGCTGCCAGGGAGCCGGTGGTGGTCAATTCAGTGCGCCGCAGCGCGGCCCGGGAAGCGTCCGTCATGGTCCAACATCGGTGATACACAAAGGGACGGCGAGTGTACCAGATTCAATCCCGCGTCGGGTGATGATGGCCCGGTGGCCACCGGAATCCGGGTCTAAGCCATTCCGCCCAGTGACCATCGGGCGGACGTTCCCCGCGACCGCCGTATAATGGTAAATTGAACCCCCGCCAATGCGATGATAAATTAGCCCCTCGAATCAGTTTTTTTTCGTATCCCCTCGCGGGACACAACCTCCCGGCATACGGGACGCATCATGGACGAATTAATGGACACTCAAGAATCACAAAAGGTGTACGTGGTCGGCGGCCAGCATCTTCAGAACGCGCTGCTCACGGAGTTCCTCGACAAAGCGTCGATTACCGCCAGCGCGGTCAAGTCGGTGGATCAGGTCCACGAAGACGATTTGCGCGCCGTGGAGCAGAATCTGTTCCTGGTGGATTTCCATTCCGTGGATGTGAATGACGTCATCACCCGCCTGCTGGAAATGGACAAGCGTCTCGATAGCGAGATTCTGATCGGCGTGTTCAATGTTGATGATGACGACGACCTGTCGCGCCTGGCGGGCCTGCCGATGGTCAACGGCGGCTTTCAGCATGACTGCCCCCAGGGGCTGCTGACCAAGGGCATCAAGTCGATGTTCGAGGGCGAGCTGTGGTTTCCGCGCAAGGTGCTGCAGCAGTACCTGGTGAAAAGCCGCGCCTTCAACAAGACCTTCGGCCGTAACGAGGTGAACCTTACCGACCGCGAGATCGAAGTGCTCAAGGTGATGGCCACCGGCGCCAAGAATTCGGAAATCGCCTCGGTGCTGAACCTCAGCCCGCACACCATCAAGACCCACATCTACAATATCTTCAAGAAGATCAATGCCTCCAACCGCCTGCAGGCGGTGAACTGGGCTCAGGAAAACCTGTAATACCGCCTGACGCTCGACACCGGACGCTCCGACCCGCCGGGCTTGGCGTCCGGCGTCCGGCTCGCCGTTCTTTCCCCCATCACGCTCTTTCCCCTATACTGCACTGTTCATTCTGACAGTAGCCAAGGGCACGCCATCTCATGGATACCATTCTGGTTCGGGGCGCTCGCACCCATAACCTGAAAAACGTGGACCTCGATATTCCCCGTGACAAGCTGGTGGTGATCACCGGCCTTTCCGGGTCCGGGAAATCGTCGCTGGCGTTCGACACCCTCTATGCCGAGGGCCAGCGCCGTTACGTGGAGTCGCTGTCCACCTATGCCCGGCAATTCCTGTCGATGATGGAAAAGCCCGACGTGGACCATATCGAAGGGCTGAGCCCTGCGATCTCCATCGAGCAGAAATCCACCAGCCATAACCCCCGCTCCACGGTGGGCACCATCACCGAGATCTACGATTACCTGCGGCTGCTGTTCGCCCGGGTGGGCGAGCCGCGCTGCCCGCAGCACGAAGCGCCACTGGCCGCGCAGACCATCAGCCAGATGGTGGATCAGGTCCTGGCCATGGAGGAAGGCAGCAAGCTGATGCTGCTGGCCCCGGTGATCCGCGAGAAGAAAGGCGAGCACCTGCATCTGTTCGACGAGCTGCGCGCCCAGGGCTTTATCCGGGTTCGCGTGGACGGTCGTATCTACGATATGGACGACACTCCGGACCTGGATAAGAACAAGAAGCACACGATTGAAGTGGTGGTGGATCGCTTCAAGGTGCGCTCGGACCTGCAGAACCGGCTGGCGGAATCCTTCGAGACCGCCCTCAACCTGGCCGACGATATCGCCATTATCGCGTCCATGGACG
This sequence comes from Alcanivorax sp., assembly GCA_017794945.1. Taxonomy (GTDB): domain Bacteria; phylum Pseudomonadota; class Gammaproteobacteria; order Pseudomonadales; family Alcanivoracaceae; genus Alloalcanivorax. The sequence goes on along the minus strand of CP051239.1, from coordinate 2,153,423 downwards.
GCACGCCGCTGGACGGCGACAGCGAGGAAATCACCTTCTCCGCCAAATTCGCCTGCCCCCATTGCGGCTACTCGATCCCGGAGTTGGAGCCGCGCCTGTTCTCGTTCAATAACCCGGCGGGCGCCTGCCCCAGTTGCGACGGCCTGGGCGTGAAGCAGTTTTTCGATGAGGACAAGGTGATCACCAGCGAGGAGCTGTCCCTGGCGGAGGGAGCGATCCGCGGCTGGGACCGGCGCAACGTTTACTATTTCCAGATGCTCACCGCCCTGGCGCAAAGCCTCGATTTCGACATGGATGTGGCGTTCAAGGATCTGGACAAGACAGTGCGCCGCAAGATTCTCTACGGCACCGGCAAGGAGAGCGTGGAGTTCCGCTACCTGAACGACCGGGGCGACATCATCAAGCGCAATCACCCGTTCGAGGGCATCGTGCCGAATATGGAGCGGCGCTACCGGGAAACGGAGTCCGAAGCGGTGCGCGAGGATCTGGCCAGCTACCTGTCCACGTCCACCTGTCCAAGCTGTGACGGGTCCCGCCTGCGCGAGGCCGCCCGCAATGTGTTTATCGACAACACCACCCTGCCGGAGCTGGTCCGTCTGGCGGTGGGCAAGTCATTCGATTATTTCGACAACCTGAAGCTGCCCGGCAACCGCGGCGAAATCGCCGAGAAGATACTCAAGGAAATCCGCGACCGGCTGCAGTTCCTGGTCAATGTGGGCCTGGACTATCTGAACCTGGAGCGCAGCGCCGAGACCCTGTCCGGTGGCGAGGCCCAGCGCATCCGCCTGGCCAGCCAGATCGGCGCCGGCCTGGTGGGCGTCATGTACGTGCTCGACGAGCCTTCCATCGGCCTGCACCAGCGCGACAACGAGCGCCTGCTGTCCACCCTGACCCGCCTGCGCGACCTGGGTAATACGGTACTGGTGGTGGAACACGACGAAGACGCCATCCGCACCGCCGACCATGTCATCGACATCGGCCCGGGCGCCGGCGTGCACGGCGGCCGGGTGGTGGCCCAGGGCACCGCCGAGGAAGTGGCCGCGAACAAGGACTCCCTCACCGGCGACTACCTGTCCGGGCGCCGGCGCATTGAAGTGCCCGCCAAGCGCAGGGCCACCGGGGACGACTGGCTGACCCTGACCGGCGCCACCGGCAACAACCTCAAAGGCACCGAGCTGAAGCTGCCGCTGGGCCTGTTCACCTGTGTCACCGGGGTGTCCGGTTCGGGCAAATCAACGCTGATCAACCACACGCTCTACCCGCTGGCGGCCACCACCCTGAACAAGGCCACCACCCTGAAAGCGTCGCCCCATGAGCGCCTGGAAGGTCTGGAGCATCTGGACAAGGTGGTGGACATCGACCAGAGCCCGATCGGCCGCACGCCGCGCTCCAACCCGGCCACCTACACCGGCATTTTCACGCCGGTGCGCGAGCTGTTCGCCGGCACCCAGGAAGCCCGGGCGCGGGGCTACAAGCCCGGCCGCTTCAGCTTCAACGTCAAGGGCGGCCGCTGCGAAGCCTGCCAGGGCGACGGCGTGATCAAGGTGGAGATGCACTTCCTGCCGGACATCTATGTGCCCTGCGAGGTGTGCGACGGCCGCCGCTACAACCGGGAGACCCTGGAGGTCACCTACAAGGGCAAGAACATCTACGAAGTGCTGGAAATGACCATCGAGGAAGCCCGCGAGTTCTTCGATGCGGTGCCGGCCCTGCAGCGTCGCCTGCAGACCCTGCTGGATGTGGGCCTGAGCTATGTGAAGCTGGGCCAGGCCGCCACCACCCTGTCCGGCGGCGAGGCACAGCGGGTGAAACTGGCCCGTGAGCTGTCCCGGCGCGACACCGGCCGCACGCTCTATATTCTCGACGAACCCACCACCGGCCTGCACTTCCAGGATATCCAGATGCTGCTGGATGTGCTCAACCGGCTGCGCGACCACGGCAACACCATCGTGGTGATCGAGCACAACCTGGATGTGATCAAAACCGCGGACTGGATCGTTGATCTGGGGCCCGAGGGTGGCGACGGCGGCGGCCGGGTGATCGCCCAGGGCACGCCCGAAAAAGTGGCCAAGGCGAAAGGCAGCCACACCGGGCGTTTCCTGAAAACCATGCTGAAAGCGTCGTCCTGAAACGGCGCCTTATACCGGCCCGCCGTGGCCGGGCCGGCAGCGGGCGGCCAGCCAGCGCGCCAATTGGCGACGCTGGTCCGGCGTCACCCGGGTGCCGGGCAGTACGGCGGTGGGCCGGGGCCGGCGGTCGAACCAGAAACGGCCGCTGACGTCGGCCACCGCCGGGCTGCTGGCCAGCCATACCATGGTGTCCGCGCCCTGACGCGGCGAGCGGAGCCAGGGTCCCACCCGTTTATGGAATACCGGCAGAGAGGCGGCGACGCCAGGCGTGTCCGCCCAGCCCGGGTGCATGCTGTTGAAGCGGACCCCCGGGTGCTGCTCCGCCCAATGCTCGGTTTGCGCCACCAGCGCTCGCTTGGCGCGGGCATAGGCCTTGGCGCCGTCGAAGCGCTCGTTCTCGAATTCCATGTCGTCCAGGTGCAGAGCCTGCAGGTACAGACCGCCGCTGGCCACGTTCACCACGCGCCCCTGGCCCCGCTCCAGGGCGGGCAAAAGCTTCTCGGTGAGCAGGTACGGCGCCAGCAGGTTGACCGCCAGGGTGCGCTCGGTGCCCTCGGTGGTCAGGTCTCGCTCGTTGAACAGCGCGCCGGCGTTATTGATCAGCCCGTGCACCTCCGGCGTCAGAGCATGGATGCGAGCGGCCGCGAGACGTACCTCCTCAAGCCGTGACAGGTCGGCTTCCACCGTATGGAGAGCGTCCACCCCGCAGCCGCTGAAGGCACGCACCGCGTGCTGTGCCTCTTGCAGACGCCGACGGTCGCGCCCCACCAGAATCAGGGTGGCACCGAGGCGGCTGAGCTCCTTGGCGGCGGCCAGCCCCAGCCCGCCGGTGGCGCCGGTGACCACCACGATGCGCCCATCCATGAAATCGCTGAGGCCCCGATCCGGCATGGACTGGTAGCCAAGCCGTGAGAATTCCAAGGCGGCGGGCAGCAGCGCGCGGTAACGCAGCCACTGCCAGACGCCGGGCTCTTCAACACGGGAGGGCTCCAGGGCGCGGCGCAGGTCTTCCATGGCGCGGTGCCCCATGGCGGTGAGCCAGGGCTTGATGATGGCCTGCAGGCGCTCGGCCAACCCGCCCATATCCAGGTCGAGGGTGTAGAGAATTTCGGTGAAGGTACTGTCGGCACCGGGCCGGAACTCAATATGCTCCCGGGCGCTGGCGTCCGGGCCCTGACCCCGCAGGCTCAGGCTCCGCCCCGGATCGGCGTCGACGAGTTCATAGCCGAACGCGCGCTGGCGGCCGGCGAAACGGTAATCGACCTCGAAACGGCTTTGCCGGCCGACCGGGCCCGGCGTGCTTTTGCGCGCATTCTCCACGGCCGGGTTCCACTGCTCCGACGCTGCCATATCCAGCATGTACCGGTAACAATCCGCCGTGGGCCGGCGCACCTGGACGCGCTCCTGCAAGCGAATCATAGCTTTCACACCCTCGGTGAATAAGACACCTTGATTATGCCGGCGCCGCGCGCTTCGGGCTGTGAAGGCGGGCACCGCTATGGCACGGAACCTGCTTGGTTTTCAGAGCCATTGTGACGGAGTCGAGATCATGAGCGAAGGAATCAACACACACTGGTTGATGCACTATCGCGTGGTCGCGTTGGTCAACCAGTGTCGCCGCCTGATCCGTGACGAGTTCGGTACGCGCCTGTCTCTTACCGACCCACAGCTTCGCCAGGAACTGGACCGCTTCGCGGCACGCAGTCAATCCAGGGAGCTGGCCCGGCTGATGAGCGACATCGCCCGGGAAGCCGGCGCCGCCGATGCGCCCCTTGAGCCGGAAAAGACGGCTCCGAAACGTATGTACCGGGGCCAGCCTCTTCCAGAGCCCGTCTCCGAACCGGAGCCGGACCGTGCCGCGTCCCCTAAGGCGGTGATCTATCGGGGTCGTCAGGTGCGCGGCTAAATTACTTCACGCCCACGTAGATGGTTACCTGGTCGCCGCCCTCGAAGACTTCATAGTCGGTCAGGAAGGCACGCTCCGGCGCGTCGTCGCTCTCGAAGTAATGCCATACCTGCCCCCAGGTCTCCATCACCGTATCGGGCATCCTGCCACGCCCCTGAAACACCAGGTAGTCTCCGGCCTCCAGCGTCACGGTGGCGTACTCCTCCGGTACTTTTTCCTCGTCGGTCACTTCGACACCGGCGAGCACGCTGTAATCGCCGGCGACGCCGTCATCGAACTCGGTGTAAACACCGTAAACCGGAGAGCCGGCGGCCTTGTCCGGTATGGAGTGCGCCAGACGCTCGTCATTGAATTTTTCCCAGAGACGGCTGAGCCGGGAATCCTCGGCGTGCATTTCGAGGTCGTTATTGGTGCGGATCTGAATGCCCGCCACCGTCTTGCCGTGCTGGCGCTGACGCTCCGGGGTAGTTCTTTTGGGGGTCGCCACTAGCTGTTTCCTCCTTGGCCGGGTCGCTTCACAACGATTCCAGGATCGACGCCATGTCGTCCGCGTGCTCTTCTTCCTGAGCCAGGATCTCTTCCATGATGCGGCGGGTGGTCGGATCCTTGTCACCCAGGTAGGTGGCGATCTCCCGGTAGCTGTCGATGGCGATGCGCTCGGCGATCAGATCTTCCTTGACCATCTCCTTGAGGGTCTCGCCTTCCACGTACTCGGCGTGGGAACGGCTTTGCAGGCCTTCAGGGGAAAAGTTGGGAGCGCCGCCGAGCTGCACGATGCGCTCCGCCAACCAGTCGGCGTGCTGCTGCTCCTGCTGGGCGTGCTCAAGGAACTCATCCGCCGCGATGCTGGCGTTGAGCCCGTCGGCCATGTAGTAGTGGCGCTTGTAGCGCAGTGTGCAGACAATCTCCGTGGCCAGGGCCTCGTTCAGCAGCTTCAGCACGGTTTCGCGGTCGGCGTTGTAGCCGGCGGTCACGGCGCCCTGCTCGATATGTTGGCGGGCCCGTTCGCGCAGTGTCTTCACATCGGTCAGAAAAGGCTGACTGTTACTCATGGATTCTCCCTGCGTTGCTTATCTCAACATTACACAGTGATGCGGCCGACCGCAGCCCGGGGCAAGCCGGAGAATCGCAAAATCCGGTAAAGTCGGCGCACCAGATCGGGGCACGCCGGCGCGGACCGGCGCCCGGGGTTTCCAGGCAAAAAAAAACCGGGCCAGAGCCCGGTTCTTTTTGTCGTCCCGCAGGGGCGACTTATTCCGCGTCGGCGACCTCGCCTTCCGGACGATCCACCAGCTCCACGTAGGCCATGGGGGCGTTGTCGCCGGCCCGGAAGCCCATCTTGAGGATACGCAGGTAGCCGCCCGGGCGCGCCTTGTAGCGCGGTCCCAGTTCATTGAACAGCTTACCGACCATTTCCTTGGACCGGGTGCGGTCAAACGCCAGACGGCGGTTGGCCACCGAATCTTCCTTGGCCAGAGTGATCAGGGGCTCGGCCACCCGACGCAACTCCTTGGCTTTCGGCAAGGTGGTTTTGATCGCTTCATGTTCGAACAGCGACACCGCCATGTTGCGGAACATGGCCTGACGGTGTGAGCTGTTCCGGTTCAGTTTTCTGCCGCTCTTGCGATGACGCATGGTTCTGATCCTAAAATCGATTAACGCAACTTGGTGTTAAGCCGGTCATCATCCCGGAGACTGACCGGCGGCCAGTTTTCCAGGCGCATGCCCAGCGACAGGCCCTTGGAGGCCAGCACATCCTTAATCTCGGTGAGGGACTTCTTGCCCAGGTTCGGGGTCTTGAGAAGCTCGACCTCGGTACGCTGAACCAAATCACCGATGTAGTAGATATTCTCCGCCTTGAGGCAGTTGGCGGAACGAACGGTCAGCTCCAGGTCGTCCACCGGGCGCAGCAGGATCGGGTCGATCTCCTCGCGCTCTTGCTTCGGCTCGGGCTTGGCGTCCTGCTCCAAATCCACGAATACCGCGATCTGCTGTTGCAGAATGGTGGCGGCCCGGCGGATAGCCTCTTCCGGATCGATGGTGCCATCGGTTTCCAGATCGATTACCAGCTTGTCCAGGTCGGTACGCTGCTCGACCCGGGCGGCTTCCACCACGTACGCCACCCGGCGAACCGGGCTGTAGCTGGCGTCCAGCTGCAGGCGGCCAATGCCACGGGTTTCGTCGTCATCACTCTGACGGGTGTCGGCGGCTTCGTAGCCACGGCCTTTCCGCACTTTCAGGCGCACGCGCAATTCCGTGTCGCCGGTGATGGTGCAGATCAGGTGGTCCGGGTTTACGATCTCAACGCTGTGATCGCGCTGGATATCGTCGGCGGTAACGTCGCCCGGGCCTTTCTTGACCAGTTCCAGGGTCGCTTCTTCGCGATCTTCCATCTTCAGGGCCACGCCCTTCAGGTTGAGGAGGATGTTGATCACATCTTCCTGCACGCCCTCAATGGAAGAGTACTCGTGCTGTACACCGTCGATCTCCACTTCGGTGATCGCGCAGCCAGGCATGCTGGACAGCAGAATGCGGCGCAGCGAGGTGCCCAGAGTATGGCCGAAACCACGCTCCAGCGGCTCCAGTACGACCTTGGCGTGGGTCTCGCTGATCGCGTTGACCGCGATCGAGCGGGGCGTGAGAAATTCGTTCACGGCGGTCATAGAGATCCCTCAGGCAGTCCTTACTTGGAGTACAGCTCGACGATCAGGTTTTCGTTGATCTCGGCCGGCAAATCGATACGCTCCGGCAGGGCTTTGAACGTGCCCTCGAACTTCTTCTCGTCCACTTCCACCCAGGTCGGGAAGCCGCGCTGCTGGGCCAGTTCCATGGCGTTCTTGACGCGCAGCTGGTTCTTGGCTTTTTCACGCACGGTGACGATGTCACCGGGGCTCACCTGGTAGGAGGCGATGTTCACGCTACGACCGTTAACCAGGATCGCGCGGTGGGATACCAGCTGACGTGCCTCGGAGCGGGTCGCGCCGAAGCCCAGGCGGTATACCACGTTGTCCAGACGACCTTCCAGGAGCTGCAGAAGCACCTCGCCAGTGGCGCCACGGGACCGGGCGGCTTTCTTGTAGTAGCCGCGGAACTGCTTTTCCAGAACGCCGTACATGCGACGGACTTTCTGCTTCTCGCGCAATTGCACGCCGTAGTCGGACAGGCGGCTGGGGCGACGGCCACCGCCGGCCTGGCCAGGAGGCTGTTCCGCCTTGCACTTGGATTCCAGCGGACGAATGCCGCTCTTGAGGAACAGATCAGTGCCTTCACGACGGGAAAGCTTGCACTTGGGACCGATGTATCTTGCCATCTTGCTCTAACTCCCGTTACACGCGGCGCTTCTTGGGCGGACGACAACCATTGTGCGGAATGGGCGTCACGTCCTGAATGTGGGTAATCTTGTAGCCACAGCCGTTGAGCGCGCGAATAGAGGACTCACGGCCCGGACCGGGACCCTTGACTCGGACTTCCAGGTTCTTCAGCCCGTAATCCTTGGCGGCGTTACCCGCGTTTTCGGCAGCCACCTGGGCCGCGAAAGGCGTGCTTTTGCGGGAACCACGGAAGCCGGCACCACCGGAGGTCGCCCAGGACAACGCATTGCCCTGACGGTCGGTGATGGTGATGATGGTGTTGTTGAAAGAAGCGTGTACGTGCGCGATACCGTCCGCAACGGTCCGCGTTACCTTCTTCCGACGTGCGCCACTGTCTCTTTTCGCTTTAGCCATGCTTACTTATCCAGATATCAGGACTTACTTGCGGATCGGTTTCCGCGGGCCCTTACGGGTCCGGGCATTGGTTTTGGTACGCTGGCCGCGCAGCGGCAGCCCACGGCGATGACGGATGCCGCGGTAGCAGCCCAGATCCATCAAACGCTTGATATTCATGTTGATTTCCCGGCGCAGATCGCCCTCCGTGGAAACCTTGGCGACCTCGGCGCGGATCGCGTCCAGCTGGTCGCCGGAAAGGTCACGCACCTTGACGGTCGGCTCAATGCCGGTCTGCTCGCAAATCGCACGAGCGCGGGTGCGGCCAATCCCGAAAATATAGGTGAGTGAAATCACCGAATGCTTGTTGTCCGGGATGTTAACGCCTGCAATACGGGCCATCCGAATATCTCCGATTCACAACGCGGTAGTGCCAGCCTCTGGCGCCGAAAGGCGGAAGAGTCTAGCGTTACACCGACTGAATTTCAACCAAACACTAGGAAAAGAAGTTCTGCCCAACCGGGCCGTTAGCCCTGGCGCTGCTTATGCCGGGGCTCGGCACTGCAAATCACCATAACCCGGCCCTTCCGGCGGATTACCTTGCAGTTGCGGCAGATCTTCTTAACAGAAGCCTGAACTTTCATCGCACTCGCCTCACTTTACCTTCAAGCCCGTGGGCCGGTTATCGCACCAGACCGGTGCCGCCATACCCTTTCAGGTTGGCCTTCTTCATCAACTTCTCGTACTGGGTGGACATCAGGTGCGAATTAACCTGCGACCAGAAGTCCATAACCACTACCACCACGATCAACAGTGAGGTGCCGCCCAGATAGAAAGGCACGTTCCACACCCCCTGCAGCCCGAGAGGCAGCAGGCATACCAGCGTCATGTACACCGAACCGATCAGAGTCAGACGACCCATCACCGTGTCGATATAACGAGCGGATTGCTCGCCGGGGCGGATACCCGGGATGTAAGCCCCGGATTTCTTGAGATTGTCCGCCACGTCTTTCGGGTTGAATACCAGTGCCGTGTAGAAATAGCAGAAGAACACGATCGCCAGGGTAAACAACAAAATGTACAGCGGTGTGCCGGGCAGCAGCGCGTCACTGACGACACGCAGGGCCTGGCCCCACCAGGAGTCCGGGTCGCTGGTGCTGAACCACTGGCTCAGCGACGCCGGAAACAGCAGGATGGAACTGGCGAAAATCGCCGGAATCACGCCCGCCATGTTCACTTTCAACGGCAGATGGCTCTGCTGGGCCGCGTAGACGCGACGGCCCTGCTGCCGCCGCGCGTAGTTAACGGTGATTCTCCGCTGACCACGCTCGACGAACACCACACCGAAGATCACCGCCACCGCCACCAGGAACACCAGCAGCATGGCCAGCAGACTCAGATCACCCTGACGGGCGGACTCGAAGGTCTGCGCCACCGCGCCGGGCAGGCCGGCCACGATGGAAGCGAAGATCAGCATGGAAATACCATTGCCGATGCCGCGCTCGGTGATTTGCTCGCCCAGCCACATCAGGAACACCGTCCCGGTCACCAGCGTGGTCACGGCCACGAAGTAGAAGCTGGCCACCTGCATGGTGGAGGCCGCTTCCGGCAACAGGGTAATACCCTGGCTCTTGAGACCCGCGCACACGCCAAACGACTGGATCGCACCCAGTGCCACCGTCAGATAACGGGTGTACTGGGTAATCTTGCGGCGACCCTGCTCACCTTCCTTGCGCAGCTGCTCAAGGGAGGGAACCACCGCGCTCATCAGCTGGATAACAATGCTCGCGGTAATGTACGGCATGATACCCAGGGCGAAGATGCTCATACGCTCCAACGAACCGCCGGAGAACATATTGAACATGCCAAGAATGGTGTCCCGGTTGTTGTTGAACATCTGTTCCAACGCTTCCGGGTTCATTCCGGGAACCGGGATGTGCGCACCGATCCGGAACACCAGCAGGGCTCCCAGCAGGAAACCGATGCGGCGCCACAGCTCACGAGTGGCGCCGCCGGTGGCCGCGGTGTTGTTGTTCAGTGTTTGTGCACGGTTCTTGGCCATAGCCCCGCCTTGTTACTCCTCGATTTTACCGCCGGCTTTCTCCACCGCTTCGCGCGCACCCTTGGTCAGGGCGACGCCGCGGATGGTCACCGCGCGGTCGATTTCGCCGCGCAGCACGATCTTGGCGCGTTTCTTATCGGAGCGAACAACACCAGCGTCCTTGAGAGCCGCCAGGTCGATCACATCACCTTCCACTTTGGCCAGTTCCGCAAGGCGCACTTCCGCGGTGGCCATGGCCAGCTTGGAGGTGAAACCGAACTTGGGAACCCGACGCTGCAGCGGCATCTGACCGCCTTCGAAACCAGGCTTCACGGTACCGCCGGAACGGGATTTCTGACCCTTGTGGCCACGGCCACCGGTCTTGCCCAGGCCGGAACCGATGCCGCGGCCAACCCGCTTCTCGTCCGGACGGGATCCGTCAGCTGGATGCAGATCATTAAGACGCATCGCTTATTCTCCCTCTACCCGTACCAAGTACGCGACTTTGTTGATCATGCCGCGTACGGAAGGTGTGTCTTCAACTTCCACGGTGTGACCGATGCGGCGCAGCCCGAGACCGCGCACACAGGCCTTGTGGCCTTCCAGCCGACCGCTGCTGCTTTTAACCTGGGTTACTTTGATCTTGTCAGCCATCGTTAAGCTTCCGTCTGTGTGCGCTTAGCCGAGAATCTCTTCAACGGATTTGCCGCGCTTAGCCGCCACCGACTCCGGTGAGGACATTTGCTTCAGCCCGTTGAACGTTGCACGCACCACGTTCACTGGATTGGTGGAGCCGTAGCACTTCGCCAGAACGTTCTGCACGCCGGCTACTTCCAGCACCGCGCGCATCGCGCCACCGGCAATCACACCGGTACCGTCGTCGGCAGGCTGCATGTACACCTTGGAGGCGCCATGGCGTGCCTTGATCGGGTGCTGAATGGTGGTGCCTTTCAGGTCCACCTGAATCATGTTGCGGCGGGCGGCTTCCAGAGCCTTCTGGATGGCGGCGGGCACTTCGCGTGCCTTACCGCGGCCGAAGCCTACCTTACCTTTGCCGTCGCCCACTACAGTCAACGCAGTGAAACCGAAGATGCGGCCGCCTTTTACTACCTTGGCAACCCGGTTCACCTGAACCAGCTTCTCCTGGAGACCTTCGTTGGGATCAACTTTCGCCATAACCAAGCACCCTTAGAATTCAAGCCCGTTTTCGCGCGCGGCATCCGCCAACGCCTTGATCCGACCGTGATAACGGAATCCGGAACGGTCAAAGGCTACACGCTCGATGCCCGCCTCTTTGGCGCGCTTCGCAATCAATTCGCCTACTTTCGATGCGGCATCGGCATTGCCGGTGGCCGCTTCGCGCAGATCCTTCTCGACGGTACTCGCCGTAACCAGAACCCGGTCACCAGCCGCGCTGGTGATCTGCGCGTAGATGTGGCGCGGGGTGCGATGTACGGACAGACGGATCTGGCCGGACTCGCGGATGTTAAGGCGAGTACGTTTGGCCCTGCGCAGACGTGCAAGTTTCTTGTCCATCATGGCTCTAGTCTCAACAATTATTTCTTCTTGGCTTCCTTACGGCGCACCTGCTCATCAGCATAGCGCACCCCCTTGCCTTTGTAGGGCTCGGGCGGACGGAAGGCCCGGACATTGGCGGCAACCTGACCAACCAGCTGCTTATCAATGCCCTTGACAACAATTTCGGTCTGGGTCGGGGTTTCGATGGTGATGCCATCGGGCAGCTGATACGCCACCGGATGGGAGAAACCCAGCGTCAGGTTCAGGGTCTTGCCCTGAGCCTGGGCGCGATAACCCACGCCGTTGAGGACCAGCTTACGCTCAAAGCCCTCTGAGACGCCGGTGACCATGTTGTTCACCACCGCGCGGGTGGTGCCGGCCAGCGCCCAGGACTCCTGGGACTCCTCGCGCGGCTTGACGGTGAAGATACCGTCTTCAAACGACACGTCCACCTGCTCGTGCACTTCATGTTCCAGGTTGCCTTTGCTGCCCTTTACGGACACCTTGCGACCGTCGATTTTCAGCTCGACGCCGCTGGGCAACTTAACCGGATTTTTCGCTACTCTAGACATTGCTGCACCTAAACCCGTCTACACCGCTACCGTTAGGACACTTCGCAGATCAGCTCGCCGCCTACATTAGCCTGGCGCGCTGCGCGATCGGAAAGAATGCCCTGGTTGGTGGACACGATCATCACACCAAGGCCGCCCTTGACCTTGGGAATCTGGCCGGCGTTTTTGTAGACACGCAGACCGGGGCGGCTGACACGGGAAATCTTTTCGATTACCGGACTGCCCTCGAAATACCGAAGGTCCACGGTCAGCACGGGCTTCTTGTCGCCGGCCACCGAGAAGCCTTCGATGTAACCTTCTTCCTTCAGTACCTTGGCAATGGCCTGCTTAGCCGTGGAAGAGGGAATCTCCACCTTGGCTTTCCGGGCCATTTGCGCGTTACGGATACGAGTAAACATATCCGCCAGGGTATCTTGCATGCTCATGCCGCAATCGCTCCGCTACTCATGCCTATATCTTGGCTTGCTTACCAGCTGGACTTAACCAGACCGGGGACGTCGCCGCGCATCGCTGCTTCGCGCAGCTTAATACGGCTCAAACCGAACTTCCGGTAGTAGCCGTGCGGACGACCGGTAATCCGGCAGCGATTACGCTGGCGCACCGGAGAGGAATCGCGCGGCAGCTTCTGCAGCTGCAGTTGCGCGTCCCATTTTGCTTCGGGTTCGGCGTTGGGATCGTTAACGATCGCTTTCAGCGCCTGACGCTTGGCGGCGTAACGCTGAACCAACTTGGCGCGCTTCGCCTCCCGATTTTTCATAGAGACCTTTGCCATGACAAATCCTCAGCCCTTCAGCGGGAAGTTGAAGGCGCGCAACAGCGCGCGTGCTTCGTCGTCGGTTTTCGCCGTTGTGGTGATGGTGATATCCATGCCACGCAGCTTATCGACCTTGTCGAAATCCACTTCGGGGAACACGATCTGCTCGCGCAGCCCCATGGAATAGTTGCCCCGGCCGTCGAATGACTTGGGATTCAAACCGCGGAAGTCACGCATCCGGGGAATCGCCACGGCCACCAGGCGGTCCAGGAACTCGTACATACGACGGTTGCGCAGGGTCACCTTGCAGCCGATCGGCCAGCCTTCACGGATCTTGAAACCCGCGACGGACTTACGCGCCTTGGTGATCAGCGGCTTCTGGCCGGCAATCGCGGTCATGTCGGACAGGGCACCTTCGATGGCCTTACGGTCCGCTGCCGCTTCACCCACACCCATATTCAGGGTGATCTTGGTGATTTTCGGCACTTCCATGACGTTATCGTAACCCAGCTCTTCTTTGAGCTTCGGCACGATCTGTTCGTTGTAAACCTTTTTCAGATCACTCATGGTCCACCTGTCCTCACGCGTCCAGCGTTTCGCCGCTAGACTTGAAGAAACGCACCTTATCGCCATCCTCGACACGGAAGCCAACACGGTCCGCTTTCTCGGCCTTGGGGTTCCAGATGGCCACATTGGAAGCGTCAATACCCGCTTCCTGTTCGACGATGCCGCCCTGAATACCACGGTTCGGATTGGCGCGTACGTGTTTCTTGACCACGTTCACCCCGGCCACGATCAGACGGCCGTTCGGCAGCACGCGCTGAACCTTGCCGCGCTTACCTTTATCCTTGCCCGCGATTACGATGACTTCATCATCACGCTTGATCTTGAGCATTACGTTCACCCGCCTTTAAAGAACTTCCGGTGCCAGGGAGATGATTTTCATGAACTGCTCGGTACGCAGCTCACGGGTCACCGGTCCAAAGATCCGGGTACCTACCGGCGCCTTGTTGTTGCCCAACAGCACCGCGGCGTTTTCATCAAAACGAATCACGGAGCCGTCCGGGCGGCGCACACCGCGGCGGGTGCGGACCACAACAGCGGTCATTACATCACCCTTCTTAACGCGGCCGCGCGGAATCGCTTCCTTTACTGTGACCTTGATGACGTCACCAATGCCTGCATAGCGGCGGTGGGAGCCACCCAGCACCTTGATGCACTGCACTCGACGGGCGCCGCTGTTATCGGCGACTTCGAGCATCGTTTCGGTCTGAATCATCGCTTACTCTCTCCAACTCCTGCCCTGCAGGCAGCCACAGCAACCTTGGTCAGACCTTGTTGGTCTGCTCCACCACGTTCACCAGCATCCAGGTTTTACGCTTGGACAACGGGCGGCATTCTTCAATGGTGACCAGGTCGCCTTCGTTGCACTGATTCTGTTCATCATGCGCCATCAACTTGGTTGACCGCTTGATGATCTTGCCGTAAATCGGGTGCTGAACCCGGCGCTCCACCAACACGGTGATCGTTTTTTCACCCTTGTTGGAAATGACCTTGCCAGTAGCGGTCCGGCGCAGTATCTCTTTCGCTTCTGCCATGCCTAGTTACCCTGCTTCTCTCTCAGAATGGTTTTCACCCGTGCAATATCACGGCGAACCTTCCCAAGCTGATGGGTTTGTGAAAGCTGCCCGGATGCCAGTTTCATGCGCTGCTTAAACTGCTCTTCAAGCAACTCGAGCTGCTGGTTGTTCAGCTCTTCGACACTCTTTTCTCTCAGTTCGCTCGCTTTCATGGCTTACATCACCGTCCGAGTCACTACGCGGGTGCTGATCGGCAGCTTAGCCGCGGCGAGGCGGAACGCTTCGCGCGCTACGTCCTCTGAAACACCTTCCATTTCGTAGAGCATGCGGCCCGGCTGAATCTGAGCCACCCAGTACTCCACGTTACCCTTACCTTTACCCATCCGGACTTCGAGCGGCTTCTGGGTAATCGGCTTATCCGGGAACACACGGATCCAGATTTTGCCGCCCCGCTTGATATGCCGGGTCATGGCACGACGGGCTGCTTCGATCTGGCGGGCGGTAATGCGGCCACGACCGGTAGCCTGCAGGCCCACGGTGCCGAAAGACACCTTGCTGCCCCGCTGTGCCAGGCCGCGGTTACGGCCCTTATGAACTTTCCGGAATTTGGTACGCTTCGGCTGCAACATCGTTCGTTACCCTTTAACCGCGGCCGCGCTTCTTGGCGCCCTTGGACTGCTGTTGCTTCTGTTCTTCCTGAATCTGCTCCATGCCACCAAGCACTTCGCCACGGAAGATCCAGACCTTTACGCCAATGGTGCCGTAAGTGGTTTCGGCGCGAACGCTGGCATAATCGATGTCCGCCCGCAGCGTGTGCAGCGGCACCCGGCCTTCGCGATACCACTCGGTACGGGCGATCTCGGCGCCACCCAGGCGTCCGGACAACTGAATCCGAATACCTTCGGCACCGGACTTCATGGCGTTTTGCACCGCGCGCTTCATAGCGCGGCGGAACATTACCCGACGCTCCAACTGACCGGCGACGTTGTCGGCCACCAGGCGGGCGTCGAGATCCGGCTTGCGCACCTCTTCGATATTGATGTGCACCGGAACGCCCATCTTGGCGGCCACGTCGCGACGCAGGCGCTCGACGTCCTCGCCTTTCTTACCGATCACAATACCCGGACGCGCCGTGGAGACCGTGATGCGCACGTTTTCTGACGGGCGCTCGATCTTGATACGGCTCACCGAGGCATTCTTCAGGCGCTTGAACAGATATTCGCGCACCTGCAGGTCGGAAACCAGGCAGTCGGAATAGGTTTTCTGCCCGGCATACCAGAGCGAGTTATGCTCCTTGACGATGCCCAGGCGAATACCGATCGGATGAACTTTCTGACCCATCTGGTTACTCCTGACCTTCTGAGACTTTTACAGTGATGTGACAAGTGCGCTTGAGGATGCGATCGGCACGGCCCTTGGCGCGCGGTCGAATTCGCTTCATCGTCATGCCCTCATCCACGAACACTGTGGAAACTTTCAGCTCATCCACGTCAGCGCCGTCGTTGTTTTCCGCGTTAGCAATCGCGGACTCCAGCACTTTCTTCACAATCCGGGCCGCCTTCTTGGGGCTAAAGGCCAGAACATTCAACGCCTTTTCCACCTCCAGACCTCTGATCTGGTCGGCCACAAGGCGGGCTTTTTGAGCCGAAATTCTTGCGCCCCGCAGACGGGCTGCAACTTCAGTAACTTCAGTCGCCATGGCTGTCACCTTATCGCTTAGCCTTCTTGTCCACGATATGCCCGCGGTATGTGCGGGTCAGGGCGAATTCGCCCAACTTGTGGCCCACCATGTGCTCGGTGATCAATACCGGAACATGCTGACGGCCGTTATGTACCGCGATGGTCAAGCCCACCATCTCCGGGATGATCATGGAGCGACGGGACCAGGTTTTGATCGGCTTACGGGAGCCGGCTTCCACCGCTTCTTCCACCTTCTTCAAAAGGTGGTGATCCAGAAACGGACCTTTCTTCAGTGAACGTGGCACAGCCTGAACCTCTCTCTATCCCTTACTTACGACGGTCACGCACAATCATCTTGGAGGTGCGCTTGTTTGTACGCGTTTTGTGGCCCTTGGTAGGTACACCCCAGGGGGTAACCGGGTGACGACCGCCGGAAGTGCGACCTTCACCACCACCATGAGGGTGATCCACCGGGTTCATCGCCACACCACGTACGGTCGGGCGAACACCCCGCCAGCGCTTCGCGCCAGCCTTACCCAGCGAGCGCAGACTGTGCTCACTGTTGGCAACTTCACCGATGGTGGCCTTGCACTCGGCGCTCACCTTGCGCATCTCGCCGGAGCGGAGACGCAGGGTGACGTAGCCACCATCCTTTGCCAGCACCTGAATCGCGGTGCCGGCGGAGCGGGCCAGCTGGCCACCCTTACCGGGCTTCATTTCCACGTTATGCACCGTGGAGCCCAGCGGAATGTTGCGCAGCGGCAGAGCGTTGCCCGCCTTGATCGGCGCGTCCTCGCCGGACTGGACACGATCACCGGCCTTCAGGCCACGCGGCGCAAGAATATAGCGACGCTCGCCATCCAGGTACTTGATCAGGGCGATATGAGCGGACCGGTTGGGGTCGTACTCAAGGCGCTCGATCACACCGGCGATACCGTCTTTATCCCGACGAAAGTCGACGCGACGATACTTTTGCTTGTGACCACCGCCTTTATGGCGGGTGGTGATGCGGCCGTTGTTATTACGACCGCCACTTTTACTCTTCGCTTCCAGCAGCGGCTCATAAGGTGCACCTTTGTGCAGATCCTCATTAACCACCTTGACCACAAAGCGGCGGCCCGGGGAAGTCGGCTTAGCTTTAACAATCGCCATGATTACTTACTCCCTTACCTTACTCTGCGCCCAGGAAGTCGATGTCCTGGCCTTCCGCCAGAGACACATAAGCCTTCTTCCAGCCCGCGCGCTTACCGGCGACACGCCCGAAGAACTTCTGCTTGCCTTTGACGCTGAGAGTCCTCACGGACTCCACTTTCACGTCGAACAGCGCTTCCACGGCCTTCTTGATTTCAAGCTTATTGGCGTCTTTGGCCACCTTGAAAACGAAGGCGTTGCCCTGATCGGCCACCAGCGTGGCTTTCTCCGAAACGTGCGGCGCGAGAAGCACGTTAAAAATGCGCTCTTTATTCATGCCAGCGCCTCCTCAAGCTGCTTCAGAGCCGACACCGTCACCAACACCTTCTCAAAGGCGATGAGACTGACCGGGTCCACGCCACTGGCGTCGCGAATATCCACTTTGGGCAGGTTGCGTGCCGCCAGGTAGAGGTTTTCATCCACCTCGCTGGTCACGATCAGCACACTGCTCAATTCCAGATCCTTTAGCTTGGATGCCACCTGCTTGGTTTTCGGCGAATCGATATTGAACTCATCGACCACCACCAAACGTTCCTGACGCACCAGCTCGGAAAAAATGCAACGCAACGCGCCGCGGTACATCTTGCGATTCACCTTCTGGGAAAAATCGCGGGGCTCCGCGGCAAACGTCTTGCCGCCGCCACGCCACAGCGGGCTGCGGATAGTGCCGGCACGGGCCCGGCCAGTACCTTTCTGACGCCAGGGCTTACGGCCACCACCGCTTACCGCCGCGCGATTCTTCTGAGCCTTGGAACCCTGACGGGCACCGGCCAGAAACGCGGTCACAACCTGATGAACCAGAGGCTCGTTGAAGTCTTTGCCGAAGGCGACTTCAGAAACGGTTACGGTACCTCCAGAGGCAGTATTGAGATTCATCCTCTATTCCTCTTTCAGGCCTTCGCCTTCACTGCCGGGCGCACGATAACATCACCACCGGCCGCACCGGGGATGGCACCCTTTACCAGCAACAGATTCTTTTCCGCATCCACACGCACGATTTCAAGATTCTGAACCGTTACGCGCTCGGCGCCCAGATGACCCGCCATCTTCTTACCCTTGAAAACCTTGCCCGGGGTCTGGTTCTGACCAATAGAACCCGGCGCGCGGTGCGACAAGGAGTTACCATGGGTGGCGTCCTGAGTACGGAAATTCCAACGCTTCACGCCGCCCGCGAAGCCCTTACCCTTGGAAGTGCCGGTTACGTCCACGGACTGACCCGCTTCGAACACCTCAAGAGTCACTTCGGAGCCGGCCTGCAGCTCGCCGACTTCGCCGCGGAACTCACCCGCGCTGCGGCCGGCTTCAACACCGGCCTTCGCGAAGTGACCGGCCTGCGGCTTGGTCACCCGGCTGGCCCGGCGCTCACCCACCGTCACTTGCACGGCTTCGTAGCCATCTGTTTCTTCGGTCTTGACCTGACTCACCCGATTCGGGGTCACCTCAATGACGGTCACCGGAACACTGATACCTTCCTCAGTGAACACCCGGGTCATCCCGCACTTCCGACCGATTACACCAATCGCCATTGTCTACCTCTTCACAACCTGTCGCGGTTGAACCGCCCGTAGTTGTCGGTCTGAGCAATCTCAGGCCAGTTATCCCAGGCTAATCTGCACGTCCACACCAGCCGCCAGGTCCAGCTTCATGAGCGCATCCACGGTTTTATCCGTGGGCTCAACGATGTCGACCAGCCGCTTGTGGGTGCGGATCTCGTACTGATCACGCGCATCCTTATTCACATGCGGAGAGATCAGCACAGTAAACCGTTCTTTACGCGTCGGCAGAGGGATTGGACCCTGTACCTGCGCACCCGTCCGTTTTGCCGTATCCACGATCTCCTGGGCGGACTGATCAATGAGACGATGATCAAAGGCCTTGAGACGGATGCGGATTCTTTGGTTAGCCATAGCTAACAAACTCCAGACTGTTTCGTACCATTCTTTAGATGGCAAAAAGCCCGCCCAACCTGTCCGTCCGGAAGGTGGTGGGTGTCAAAACAAGCCCGGGAACGATGCCCCGGTTGATCGCGCTCTTTAGCCGGCGTTTCGTTTACCGGTTAAGAGGGCGCAAATTATAGGGATAAAAAAAGGCCAGGGCAAGGGCCCCGGCCTTTTTATTTACCCTTTACTCGATGATCTTGGACACCACGCCGGCGCCAACGGTGCGGCCGCCTTCACGGACCGCGAAGCGCAGGCCTTCTTCCATGGCGATCGGCGCGATCAGCTCAACGCTCATCTGCACGTTATCGCCCGGCATCACCATCTCGGTGCCTTCCGGCAGCTGGCACGCGCCGGTCACGTCGGTGGTCCGGAAGTAGAACTGCGGACGGTAACCGTTGAAGAACGGGGTGTGACGGCCGCCCTCGTCCTTGCTCAGCACGTACACCTCACCCTCGAACTTGGTGTGCGGGGTGATGGAGCCCGGCTTCGCCAGCACCTGGCCACGCTCTACTTCGTCACGCTTGGTGCCGCGCAGCAGCACGCCCACGTTCTCGCCCGCGCGGCCTTCGTCCAGCAGCTTGCGGAACATCTCAACGCCGGTGCAGGTGGTCTTCATGGTATCCTTGATACCCACGATTTCCATCTCGTCACCCACCTTGATGATGCCGCGCTCCACACGACCGGTTACCACGGTACCGCGGCCGGAGATCGAGAACACGTCCTCGATCGGCATCAGGAACGGCTGGTCCACGGCGCGCTCCGGCTCCGGGATGTACTCGTCCAGGCACTCAACCAGCTTCGCCACCGCCGGCATGCCGATGTCGCTGGTGTCACCTTCCAGCGCCTTCAGCGCGGAACCGGTGATGATCGGGGTGTCGTCGCCCGGGAAGTCGTAGTCGCTCAGCAGCTCGCGGATCTCCATCTCGACCAGCTCGAGCAGCTCTTCGTCGTCCACCATGTCCGCTTTGTTCAGGAACACAACGATGAACGGAACGCCAACCTGACGGGACAGCAGGATGTGCTCGCGGGTCTGCGGCATCGGGCCGTCCGCCGCGCTCACCACCAGGATCGCGCCGTCCATCTGTGCCGCGCCGGTGATCATGTTCTTCACGTAGTCGGCGTGACCCGGGCAGTCAACGTGCGCGTAGTGACGCTTCGGAGAGTCGTACTCAACGTGGGAGGTCGCGATGGTAATACCGCGCTCACGCTCTTCCGGCGCATTATCGATGGAATCGAACGCGCTCGCGGAACCGGTGCCCCAGGTCTCGAAACAGACCCGCGTCAGGGCGGCGGTCAGCGTGGTTTTACCATGGTCAACGTGACCAATGGTGCCTACGTTTACGTGCGGTTTGTTACGTTCAAACTTTTCCTTTGCCACGGCTCAATACCCTTAACAAATTATCCGTAAATTTAAGATTTCTTACCGCTGATGACGTCATCAGCGATATTGCGCGGTGCCTCGGAGTACTTCAGGAACTCCATGGAGTAGCTGGCACGACCCTGAGACATGGAACGCAGATCGGTCGCGTAACCAAACATCTCGGAGAGCGGCACCTCGGCACGAATCACCTTGCCGGACAGCGTGTCTTCCATGCCCTGCACGGTGCCACGACGACGGCTCAGGTCACCCATCACGTCGCCCATGTACTCCTCGGGAGTCACCGCTTCAACCTTCATGATCGGTTCGAGCAGAACGGCGCCACCCTCTTTCGCGGCGTTCTTCACCGCCAGGCCACCGGCCATGCGGAAGGCGTTCTCGTTGGAATCCACCTCGTGGTAGGAACCATCGTAGAGAATCGCTTTCACGCCAAGCACCGGGTAGCCGGCCAGTACACCGGACTTCAGCTGCTCATCGATACCTTTCTGAACAGCACCGAAGTACTCTTTCGGAACCACACCGCCGTGAATCTGCTCTTCAAACTCGAACTCCGCATCACGATCGATGGGCTCGAACTTGATCTTAACGTGGCCGTACTGACCACGACCACCGGACTGCTTGACGAACTTACCTTCCACATCCACCGGCTTGGTGAAGGTTTCGCGGTAAGCCACCTGCGGCGCGCCGATGTTCGCTTCCACCTTGAACTCCCGCTTCATGCGGTCGACAAGAATGTCCAGGTGCAGCTCGCCCATGCCGGAAATGATGGTCTGGCCGGACTCTTCGTCGGTCTTCACACGGAAGGACGGATCCTCCTGTGCCAGACGACCCAGCGCCATGCCCATCTTCTCCTGGTCGGCCTTGGACTTCGGCTCCACCGCCACGGAAATCACCGGATCCGGGAATTCCATACGCTCAAGGATGATCACCTTGTTCAGGTCACAGAGGGTGTCACCGGTGGTGACGTCCTTGAGACCCACACAGGCGGCGATGTCGCCGGCGCGCACTTCCTTGATCTCCTCGCGGGAGTTGGAGTGCATCTGCAGCAGGCGGCCCACGCGCTCTTTCTTGTCGCGAACGGAGTTCATCACGCTGTCGCCGGAGTTAAGCACGCCGGAGTAAACGCGGATGAAGGTCAGCGAGCCCACGAACGGGTCGGTGGCGATCTTGAACGCCAGAGCGGAGAACGGCTCGTCATCGCTGGACTTACGGGCTTCAACGGTTTCACCGTCTTCCAGTACACCCTGGATCGCCTTCACCTCATCCGGCGCCGGCAGATATTCGATGACCGCGTCCAGCAGCGCCTGCACGCCCTTGTTCTTGAAGGCGGAGCCGCACAGAGCCAGAACGATCTCGTTGGCGATGACCTGCTGACGCAGACCGGCTTTGATCTGTTCGTTGGTCAGCTCACCGTTCTCGAGATAGGTCTCCATCAGTTCTTCGGAGGCCTCGGCGGCGGACTCGACCATCTGCTCACGCAGTTCGTCACAGCGGGCCTGGAGCTCTTCGGGGATGTCCTTCTGCTCGTAGGTCATGCCCATGTCGTCTTCGTTCCAGTAGATCGCCTTCATGCGGATCAGGTCGACCACGCCCTTGAAGTTATCTTCGGAACCGATGTTCAGCTGAATGGGAACCACCTTGGCACCCAGACGCTTGCGGATCTGCTCGACCACGCGCTCGAAGTTGGCGCCGGCGCGGTCCATCTTGTTGACGAACACCACGCGGGGCACTTCGTATTTATTAGCCTGGCGCCATACGGTCTCGGACTGCGGCTCCACGCCGGAGGTACCACAGAACACCACCACGGCACCATCGAGCACACGCAGGGAACGCTCCACCTCAATGGTGAAATCCACGTGCCCCGGAGTATCAATGATGTTGATCCGGTGCTGGTCGTACTGCTGGTCCATGCCCTGCCAGAAGGTAGTGGTGGCAGCGGAGGTAATGGTAATACCACGCTCCTGCTCCTGCTCCATCCAGTCCATGACCGCGGCACCGTCGTGCACCTCACCGATTTTGTGAGACACACCGGTGTAAAAGAGGACGCGCTCGGTGGTGGTAGTCTTGCCCGCGTCCACGTGGGCGCAGATACCAATGTTGCGATAGCGGTTGAGAGGAGTCTTACGTGCCACGCTGCTAACCTCGATTCACTGAATCCAATACAAAAACCGGCCTGAACTTGAGCAGGCCGGTTTACTCATCCTACCTTCTTGCTTAGAAGCGGAAGTGGGAGAAGGCCTTGTTGGCCTCGGCCATGCGGTGCACGTCTTCACGCTTCTTCATGGCCGCGCCCTTGCCTTCAGCGGCGTCCGCCACTTCACCGGCGAGACGCTGGGCCATGCTTTTCTCACCACGCTTACGCGCGGAATCCACCAGCCAGCGCATGGCCAGGGCGGTACGACGACTGGGACGCACTTCGACCGGCACCTGATAGGTGGCGCCACCGACCCGACGGCTTTTCACTTCCACCATCGGACGAATGTTGTCGAGCGCTTTCTCGAACAGTTCCAGGGGCTCGCCGTTCTTGCGATCCGCAACAATGTCCAGGGCGCCATAAACGATGTGCTCGGCCACGGACTTCTTGCCATCGACCATCACATGGTTCATGAACTTGGCCAGCAACTGGCTCCCGAACTTCGGATCCGGCAGGATCTCGCGCTTGGCTACGACGCGTCTTCTAGGCATCGGATGTGTTCCTCGTTTTCACCCCGCCGGGGCGGGGAAAGCTTCAGGGTTACCCGGGACGGAGCCCGGCCTTACTCATCCCATCGGACCAACCGGCCCGACCGTCAGAAAAGGGGTTCGATTTACTTCTTCGGCCGCTTGGCACCGTACTTGGAACGGCGCTGCTTGCGGTCCTGAACACCCGCGGTGTCCAGCGTGCCACGCACGGTGTGGTAGCGCACGCCGGGCAGGTCTTTTACACGACCGCCACGGATCAGCACCACGGAGTGCTCCTGCAGGTTATGACCTTCCCCGGGAATGTAGGAAGACACTTCATAACCATTGGTCAGGCGCACACGGCACACTTTACGCAACGCGGAGTTCGGCTTTTTCGGGGTAGTGGTGTACACCCGGGTGCAAACACCGCGACGCTGCGGGCAGCCCTGCAGGGCGACCGAGTCGCTTTTTTCAACCTTCCTCTTGCGCGGGTTGCGCACAAGCTGGTTTACAGTTGCCATGAAACTACTGCTCCACGCTTACAGTTCTGTGACGAACTTCGCTTCGTTTCGCCACCCTTTGATCCGTCCACGGCCTTTTCCGGGCTATAGACAGGGGCGACGGATTCTAGGGACCCGGGGGCGTCAAGTCAAGACGCCCCCGGAGTCGACTACTCCTCGTCGGAGGAGCTGAGTGCTTCGGAAAGCGCGGCTTCCACCTCGTCCATGGTCGGTCCGTCGCCGTGCGCTTCCTCGCGCTGGCGGCGCCGTTCCATATGGTAGGCGTAGCCGGTACCGGCGGGGATCAGACGACCCACCACCACGTTTTCCTTCAGACCGCGCAGGTCGTCTTCCTTGCCGGTCACCGCTGCTTCGGTCAACACCCGGGTGGTTTCCTGGAAGGAAGCCGCGGAGATGAACGATTCGGTGGCCAGGGACGCCTTGGTGATACCCAGCAGCAGGCGCGAGCCGCGTGCCGGCATCTTGTCGTCCCCGTTGAGGCGCTCGTTCTCTTCCATCAGACGGGCGTATTCGATCTGCTCGCCCTTGATGAAGGAGGAATCGCCCAGCTCGGTGATTTCCACCTTGCGCAGCATCTGGCGGATGATCGTCTCGATGTGCTTGTCGTTGATCTTCACACCCTGCAGGCGGTAAACCTCCTGCACCTCGTTGACGATATAGCGCGCCAGTTCCACTTCACCCATCAGACGCAGGATGTCGTGGGGGTTGAGCGGCCCGTCGGAGACCACTTCACCCTTCTCGACGTGCTCGCCTTCGAACACGTTGAGCAGACGCCATTTGTGGATCAGCTCTTCGTACGGCGTGCCGCCGTCATCCGGGGTGATCACCAGGCGCACCTTGCCTTTGGTTTCCTTACCGAAGGAAACGACACCGCTCTTCTCGGCGAGGATCGCGGCCTCTTTCGGGTTACGCGCCTCGAACAGGTCGGCCACGCGGGGCAGACCACCGGTGATGTCACGGGTCTTGGAGGATTCCTGCGGAATCCGCGCGATCACGTCACCCATGCCGATCTTGGCGCCGTTCTTGAGACCGGACAGCGCGCCACCGGGCAGGAAGTACGCCGCCGGCGCGTCGGTGTTGGGCAGTGCCACGGGGTTACCCTTGGCATCCACCACGCGAACCACCGGACGCAGGTCCTTACCCGCGGAGGGCCGGTCCTGGGTGGAGAGCACTTCGATGTTGGTCAGACCGGTGAGCTCATCGGTCTGGTAGTTCACCGAAATACCTTCTTCCATGTCCCCGAACTGAACCTTACCTTCCACCTCGGCGATAATCGGGTGGGTGTGCGGGTCCCAGGTGGCGACCACCTGGCCGGCTTCGGCCTGGTCGTCCTCGCCCACGGTGACCATGGCGCCGTAGGGCATTTTGTAGCGCTCGCGCTCACGACCCAGGTCGTCCACCACCGCCAGCTCCGCGGAGCGGGACACGATCACCAAACCGTCCTTGTGCTGCACGTGCTTGGCGTTGTGGAAGCGGATCCTGCCGCCGTGCTTGACCTGAATGCTGGACACCGCGGAAGCCCGGCTCGCCGCGCCACCGATGTGGAAGGTCCGCATGGTCAGCTGGGTACCCGGCTCACCAATGGACTGGGCGGCGATCACGCCGACCGCCTCACCGATGTTGACCCGGTGACCGCGGGCCAGATCCCGGCCGTAACAGCGGGAGCACATGCCCCACTTGGTCTTACAGGTGATCGGGGACCGGACGATCATCTCGTCGATACCCATCGCCTCGAGCTTCTCGACCCAGACCTCGTCCAGAACCGTGCCGGCGGTGAAGACCACCTCGTCGGTCCCCGGGCGCACCAGGTCGCGGGCCACGGTCCGGCCCAGCACCCGCTCACGCAGGGGCTCGACGATGTCGCCGCCTTCGATCAGCGGCGTCATCAGCAGGCCTTCCTCGGTGCCACAGTCTTCCTCGGTGACCACCAGATCCTGGGCCACGTCCACCAAACGGCGGGTCAGGTAACCGGAGTTGGCGGTTTTCAGTGCCGTGTCCGCGAGACCCTTACGGGCACCGTGGGTGGAGATGAAGTACTGAAGTACGTTCAAACCCTCACGGAAGTTACTGGTGATGGGCGTCTCGATGATCGAGCCGTCCGGCTTGGCCATCAGGCCCCGCATGCCGGCCAGCTGACGGATCTGCGCCGGGGAGCCCCGGGCGCCGGAGTCGGCCATCATGTAGATGGAATTGAAGGACGCCTGGGTCTCGTCTTCACCGTCACGGTTAACGACGATTTCCTTGTTCAGGTTGTCCATCATCGCCTTGGCGATCTGGTCGTTGGTGCGCGCCCAGATGTCGACCACCTTGTTATAGCGCTCACCACGGGTCACCAGACCGGAAGCGAATTGCTCCTCGATCTCGCGCACTTCTTCCTCGGCGGCGGCGATCAGCTTCACCTTGGCGTCCGGGATCACCATGTCCTCGACGCCGATGGAAGAGCCGGAGAGCGTCGCTTCGCGGAAGCCCATGTACATGATCTGGTCGGCGAAGATGCAGGTTTCCTTGGTACCGAGAATCCGATAGCAGGTGTTCAGCAACTTGGAGATCGCCTTCTTGGTCATGTTCTGGTTGACCATGTCGAAGCCGATGCCTTCGGGCACGATGTCCCAGATCTTACAGCGGCCCGGGGTGGTCTCCACCAGACGGGAGGCTTCCTCGATGCGACCTTCCTGGTCCCTGATCACTTCGTGGATGCGCACCTTGACCCGCGCGTGCAGCGCCACTTCCCGCGTGCCCAGGGCACGCAGTACCTCGGCGATGTCCGCGAACACACGGCCTTCGCCTTTGACGTTCACCTTCTCACGGCTGATGTAGTACAGCCCCAGAACCACGTCCTGGGTGGGTACGATGATCGGCTCGCCGCTGGCGGGTGAGAGGATGTTGTTGGTGGACATCATCAGCGCACGGGCTTCGAGCTGGGCTTCCAGGGTCAGCGGCACGTGCACCGCCATCTGGTCACCATCGAAGTCGGCGTTGAACGCCGCGCACACCAGCGGGTGCAGCTGAATCGCCTTACCTTCAATCAGTACCGGCTCGAACGCCTGGATGCCCAGACGGTGCAGCGTCGGCGCCCGGTTCAGCATCACCGGGTGCTCGCGGATCACCTCGGCGAGGATGTCCCACACCTCGGCGGTCTCGCGCTCGACCATCTTCTTGGCCGCCTTGATAGTGGTGGCCAGGCCACGCGCTTCCAGCTTGGCGAAGATGAACGGCTTGAACAGTTCCAGCGCCATCTTCTTCGGCAGACCGGTTTCGTGCAGCTTCAGGGTCGGGCCCACCACGATCACGGAACGACCGGAGTAGTCGACCCGCTTACCGAGCAGGTTCTGACGGAAGCGGCCCTGCTTACCCTTGATCATATCGGCCAGGGACTTCAGCGGGCGCTTGTTGGAGCCGGTGATGGCGCGACCACGGCGGCCGTTGTCCAGCAGCGCGTCCACGGACTCCTGTAACATGCGCTTTTCGTTGCGCACGATGATGTCCGGGGCGTTCAGGTCGAGCAGCCGCTTGAGGCGGTTGTTCCGGTTGATCACCCGGCGGTACAGATCGTTCAGATCGGAGGTCGCGAAGCGGCCGCCGTCCAGGGGCACCAGCGGACGCAGGTCCGGCGGCAGCACC
Source organism: Alcanivorax sp. (assembly GCA_017794945.1). GTDB lineage: Bacteria > Pseudomonadota > Gammaproteobacteria > Pseudomonadales > Alcanivoracaceae > Alloalcanivorax. The sequence continues at coordinate 2,126,227 of CP051239.1, read as the reverse complement.
GGCAGCACCGTCATGATCATCCACTCCGGCGCGTTGCCGGACGCGTGGAAACCTTCCATCAGCTTGAGACGCTTGGACAGCTTCTTCAGCTTGGTGTCGGAGTTGGTCGCCTCGATGTCCTCGCGCAGTGTGTTGATCTCTTCCTGCAGATCGAGCTCCAGCAGCAGTTGCTGGACCGCCTCGGCGCCCATCTTGGCTTCGAACTCATCACCGAACTGTTCGAGCGCGTCGAAGTACTCTTCGTCGGTCAGCAGCTGACCGCGCTCCAGAGTAGTCATACCCGGCTCGGTCACCACGAAGGACTCAAAGTACAGCACCCGCTCGATGTCGCGCAGGGTCATGTCCAGCATCAGGCCGATGCGCGAGGGCAGCGACTTGAGGAACCAGATGTGCGCCACCGGGCTGGCCAGCTCGATATGGCCCATGCGCTCACGGCGGACCTTGGAGAGAGTGACTTCAACGCCACACTTCTCGCAGATCACGCCCCGGTGCTTGAGCCGCTTGTATTTACCGCACAGGCATTCGTAGTCCTTGATGGGACCGAAAATACGCGCGCAGAACAGGCCATCACGCTCCGGCTTGAACGTACGGTAGTTGATGGTCTCCGGCTTTTTCACTTCGCCAAAAGACCAGGAACGGATCAGGTCCGGCGGCGCCAGACCGATCTTCAGTTTGTCGAATTCCGTGACTTGTCCCTGACTTTTGAGCAGATTCAGCAAGTCTTTCAAGGCCAGTCCTCCGTATGGAGCTTTCGCTCGCGATTCTTTCCTAAATCCGGGTCGGGCGGCATCGCCGCCCGGGTGGCGCGCCGCCCGAAGGCGGCGTCACGCACTCAGTCGTTTTCCAGCTCGATATTGATACCGAGAGACCGGATTTCCTTCAGCAGTACGTTGAAGGATTCCGGCATGCCCGGATCCATCCGGTGGTCGCCGTCGACGATGTTCTTGTAAATGCGGGTACGGCCATTTACGTCGTCGGACTTCACGGTGAGCATTTCCTGCAGGGTGTAGGCGGCGCCATACGCCTCCAACGCCCAGACTTCCATCTCACCGAAGCGCTGACCACCGAACTGCGCCTTACCACCCAGCGGCTGCTGGGTCACCAGGCTGTACGAACCGGTGGAGCGGGCGTGCATCTTGTCGTCCACGAGGTGGTTCAGCTTCAGCATGTACATGTAGCCGACAGTCACCTTGCGGTCGAACGGTTCGCCGCTGCGGCCGTCCCAGAGCTGGATCTGACCGGAGCGGTCGTAACCGGCCAGCTCCAGCAGCGCCTTGATCTCGAACTCCTTGGCACCATCGAATACCGCGGTGGCCATGGGCACGCCGGCCCGCAGGTTCTCGGCCAGCTCCATGATGTCGGCTTCGCTGAAGCTGCCCAGCTCCTCGTCGGTACCGCCGGCGCCGGTCTGGTTGTAGATCTGGTCCAGGAAGTCGCGCACCTCGGTGGCTTTCTTCTCCTGATCCAGCATCTCGCCGATGCGCTCGCCCAGGCCTTTGGCCGCCCAGCCGAGGTGGGTCTCGAGAATCTGCCCCACGTTCATTCGCGACGGTACACCCAGCGGGTTGAGCACCACGTCCACCGGCACGCCATGCTCGTCGTACGGCATGTCCTCCTCGGGCATGATCACGGAGATCACACCTTTGTTACCGTGACGGCCGGCCATCTTGTCACCGGGCTGGATGCGACGCTTGATCGCCAGGTAGACCTTGACCACCTTGAGCACGCCGTGGGACAGGTCGTCGCCGCCGGAGATTTTGGACTGCTTGTCCTTGTAGCGCTCGTCCTGTTCCTTCTTATGCTGCTCCAGGTACTGATGAGTACGCTCGAGCTGCTCGGCCACATCGTCGTCGGCGGGGCGCAGTTCGAACCACTGGGCCGCGTCCAGATCGTCCAGGATGGCGTCGGTCAGTTCGGTGCCGCGCTTGAGACCGGCGCCGCCGTTGACCTTCTTGCCCACCATCACGGTGCGCAGACGGTCCAGGCTGTCGCGCTCGAGAATGCGGTACTCGTCCTTCAGGTCCTTGCGGAACTTGTCCAGCGCGTCCTGCTCGATCTGCTTGGCGCGCTCGTCTTTTTCGACGCCGTCACGGGTGAAGACCTGAACGTCGATCACCGTGCCTTTCACGCCGGAAGAGACGCGCAGGGAGGTGTCCTTCACGTCGGACGCCTTCTCGCCGAAGATCGCGCGCAGCAGCTTCTCTTCCGGGGTCAGCTGGGTCTCGCCTTTCGGCGTGACCTTGCCCACCAGAATGTCGCCGGCTTCCACTTCCGCACCGATGTAGACAATGCCGGACTCGTCCAGCTTGCCCAGCGCCGCCTCGCCCACGTTGGGGATGTCGGCGGTAATTTCCTCGGCACCCAGCTTGGTGTCCCGGGCGATGGCGGTCAGCTCCTGAATGTGGATGGAGGTAAAGCGATCCTCTTTCACCACACGCTCGGAAATGAGGATGGAATCCTCGAAGTTGTAACCGTTCCAGGGCATGAACGCGACGCGCATGTTCTGGCCCAGGGCCAGTTCGCCCATGTCCACGGACGGACCGTCGGCCATGATGTCGCGGGCGGAGACCCGGTCACCCACTTTCACCAGCGGACGCTGGTTGATGCAGGTGTTCTGGTTGGAGCGGGTGTACTTGGTGAGGTTGTAGATATCCACACCGGCTTCGCCTTCCACCACTTCATCGTCGTTCACTTTGACGATGATCCGGGAGGCATCCACCTTGTTCACCACGCCGCCACGCTGGGCCACCACGCAGACACCGGAATCCCGGGCCACGTGACGCTCCATGCCGGTGCCCACCAGGGGCTTCTCGGCGCGCAGGGTGGGCACCGCCTGACGCTGCATGTTGGAACCCATCAAGGCGCGGTTGGCGTCATCGTGCTCCAGGAACGGAATCAGGGACGCGGCCACGGACACCACCTGACGGGGGGAGACGTCCATATGGGTAATGGTGTCCCGCTCCATGACGGTGAATTCGTAGCGGTGACGCACGGTGACGAAGTCTTCAACGAAGCCACCGTCGTCGGTCATCTTGGCGTCCACCTGCGCGATCACGCACTCGGCTTCCTCGATGGCGGAGAGATACTCGATCTCGTCGGTCACCTTGCCGTCGACCACCTTGCGGTAGGGGGACTCCAGGAAGCCGTACTCGTTGGTGCGCGCATAGCTGGCCAGGGAGTTGATCAGGCCGATGTTCGGACCTTCCGGCGTCTCGATCGGACATACCCGGCCATAGTGAGTCGGGTGAACGTCCCGCACTTCGAAGCCGGCACGCTCACGGGTCAGGCCGCCCGGGCCCAACGCGGAGACACGACGCTTGTGCGTGATCTCGGACAGCGGGTTGTTCTGGTCCATGAACTGGGACAGCTGGGAGGAGCCGAAGAACTCCTTCACCGCGGCCGCCACCGGCTTGGCGTTGATCAGGTCCTGGGGCATCAGGCCCTCGGACTCGGCCAGGCTCAGGCGCTCTTTCACGGCGCGCTCGACGCGGACCAGACCCACGCGGAACTGGTTCTCGGCCATCTCGCCGACGGAACGGATACGACGGTTGCCCAGGTGATCGATGTCATCGGTCACGCCGTTGCCGTTGCGGATGTCCACCAGCGTCTTCAGTACGTCGATGATGTCGGAGGTCTCGCCGCCGAGCTGCTCGTAGTACTGCTTGCCTTCGTCGTCGGTGCGGTTGCTGAAGTAGCGACCGTCGTAAACGATACCCGGGCCGGTGACGTCTTCGCGGCCCAGACGGCGGTTGAACTTCATCCGGCCCACGCCGGAGAGGTCGTAACGCTCGTCGGTGAAGAACAGGTTGCGGAACAGGTTCTCCGCCGCTTCCTTGGTGGGCGGCTCGCCGGGGCGCATCATGCGATAGATCTCCACCAGCGCCTCCAGAGGGCTGCGGGTGGGGTCGGCACGCAGGGTGTCGGACATGAACGGCCCGTTGTCCAGATCGTTGGTGTACAACGTCTCGAACCGCTTAATGCCGCTCTTCTCCAGTTTCTCCAGCGCGTCGGCGCCCAGCTCGGTATTGCATTCCAGCAACACCTCGCCGGTTTCCTCGTCGATGATGGACTTGGCGAGGTAACGGCCCTGGAGATACTCGGCGGGAATTTCCAAGTACTCGATATTGGCTTTTTCAAGCTGGCGAATGTGGCGCGCGGTTACCCGGCGGCCACGTTCCACCACCACTTCATCGCCGGCCAGGATATCGAACGTCGCGGTTTCACCACGCAGACGCTCGGGCACCAGGCGCAAACGATAGACACCGTCTTCGACCAGAATCTCATTGGTCTCGAAGAAGATGTCGAGAATTTCATCGGAGGTGTAACCCAGCGCGCGCAGCAGGATCGTCGCCGGCAACTTGCGGCGGCGGTCGATACGCACGTACACCATGTCCTTGGGGTCGAACTCGAAGTCCAGCCAGGAACCACGGTAGGGAATCACTCGGGCGGAATACAGCAGCTTCCCGGAGGAGTGCGTCTTGCCCTTGTCGTGGTCAAAGAACACGCCGGGAGAACGGTGCAGCTGGGACACGATGACCCGCTCGGTACCGTTGATCACGAAGGTACCGTTTTCGGTCATCAGGGGAATTTCACCCATGTAGACCTGCTGCTCACGGATGTCCTTGATGGCGCCATTGGACTCTTTGTCGTAGATCACCAACCGGATGCGCACGCGCAAAGGCGCGGCATAGGTGGTGCCACGAATGATGCATTCCTTGACATCGAAAACGGGTTTGCCGAACTCATAGCCGGCATACTCGAGTGCCGCGTTCCCGGAGTAGCTTGATATCGGGAATACGGACCGGAAGGCCGCTTCCAGGCCTTCTTCAAAGCGCTCATCGGCGCTTTTGTCGTGTTGCAGGAACTTGCGGTAAGAATCGAGCTGTATGGCCAGAAGGTACGGAACCTCCATGACCTTTGGAAGCTTGCCGAAATCTTTGCGGATCCGCTTTTTCTCAGTGAATGAGTATGCCATCTGCGTTCCTCGGCTGTTGACCTATCACCCCTGGGTGATACTTCTGTACGAAACCCTTCATACAGAAACGACAAAAGGCTGGCAGCCCTTAAGCTGCCAGCCGGCGTCTTTCCGTCATAATGTGGAAAGACATAACGCTCTCGCGCTTACTTGAGCTCAGCAGTACCGCCGGCCTCTTCGATCTTTTTCTTGATCTCTTCGGCTTCGTCCTTGGAAGCGCCTTCCTTGACCGGAGCGGGTGCGCTCTCAACCAGTTCTTTCGCTTCTTTCAGACCCAGACCGGTTACTTCGCGCACTGCCTTGATCACGCCGACTTTCTTGTCGCCGAAACCGGTCAGAACCACGTCGAACTCAGTCTGTTCCTCGGCGGCGCCACCAGCGTCACCACCAGCGGCTGCGGGAGCAGCGGCAACGGCGGCGGCGGCGGTTACGCCGAACTTCTCTTCCATGGCCTCGATCAGTTCAACGAGGTCCATAACACTCATATCAGCTACTGCGCTGAGGATATCTTCTTTGGAAACGGCCATTTTCAATCTCCTAAAATCACCGTACGGGCGATCCCGAGTGAATCGGGTAGTTACGCTGCCAGCCTGAGGCTCAGGCAGCTTCCTGCTGTTTCTTGTCCTTCACGGCGGCCATCGTGCGAACAAACTTGCCCGGTACCTCGTTGAGGGTGCGGACAAACTTGGCCACCGGGGCCTGCATGACGGACATAAGCTGAGCAATGGCTTCATCACGGGTGGGCAGCTTCGCCAGGATGTCGATATCCTTAGCGTCGTAAGCCACACCGCCTATCGCCAATGCTTTAACTTCGAGCGCGTCGTGGTCCTTGGCGAAATCCTTGATGAGACGGGCAGCTGCGCCCGGATCTTCTTGGGAAAAAGCCAGAACCGTGGGGCCGACCAGCGCATCGGTGAGGCACTCATAATCCGTACCTGCAACGGCGCGCTTGGCCAACGTGTTCCGAACAACCTTCAGATACACGCCGGTTTCGCGGGCCTTGTGGCGGAGGATGGTCATATCCGCCACAGAGAGACCACGATAGTCGGCAACCACGGCGGACAGCGCTTCGGAAGCCGCAGCATTCACCGAAACCACAATCGCCCGTTTGTCCTCCAGATTCAAAGGCACGATTTACCTCCTGGATTCACAAACTTAACCGGATTCATCGACTGCCTGACTGATGTATCCAGCGGTTGCCATGACCGGTTGCCCGGTCGGTATCGCGGAAGCCAGCCCCTGCTTTGACACAGGATTTGTAACTACCGCGCCTGCGCAGGCGGTTACCCTTTAATCGCCGACGGAAACTTGGCTCATAAAGCCAGACTCCATTCACGTCAGCGGACCTGCGGTCTTTGACGCCCCGCCGGCCGCGCCTTTTTCAAGGCCGCCGCCGGGATCAAAGCCCTTTGGACCGGCATAAGCCGGCCCGTTTTCTTACATGGCCAGGGAGGCGGGATCGATCGCCAGGCCCGGGCCCATGGTGCTGGAAAGCGTGACCTTCTTGAAATACGCCCCTTTCGCGGAAGACGGCTTGGCCTTCTTCAGGTCGTTGATCAGCGCTTCCACGTTTTCCTTGATGGCGTTGGCATCAAAACCCACCTGACCCACGGTGCAGTGGATAATGCCGCCTTTGTCGGTGCGGTAACGCACCTGACCGCCCTTGGCGTTCTTAACCGCCTGGGCCACATCCGGGGTCACGGTGCCCACCTTGGGGTTGGGCATCAGACCACGGGGACCCAGGATGGTGCCCAGCTTACCGACAACGCGCATGGCGTCCGGAGAAGCGATCACCACGTCGAAATTGATCTCGCCGCCCTGAACCTGCTCGGCCAGGTCGTCGAAACCGACCACGTCCGCGCCGGCTTCCTTGGCTTCTTCCGCCTTGGCGCCCTGAGCGAATACGGCCACGCGCACGGTTTTACCGGTACCGTGGGGCAGCACGGAGGCGCCACGCACGTTCTGGTCGGATTTACGCGGGTCGACACCCAGATTCACGGAAACGTCGATGGATTCCTTGAACTTCACGGTGGACATCTCGGCCAGCAGAGTCACGGCCTCTTCCACCGGGTACAACTTGCCCGGCTCGATCTTTTCACGGATGGCGCGGGCGCGCTTGGACAGCTTAGCCATTGGTTAGTCCTCCACGTCCAGGCCCATGGAACGGGCGGAGCCCGCGATAGTGCGCACTGCGGCGTCCAGATCCGCGGCGGTGAGATCAGGCTCCTTGGCCTTGGCGATCTCTTCCAGCTGCGCCCGGTTCACCGTGCCCACCTTCTTGGTGTTGGGCTCACCGGAGCCGCTCTTGATGTTGGCCGCCTTCTTCAGCAGGTAAGACGCCGGCGGCGTCTTCATCGTGAAGGTAAAGGAACGGTCACCGTAAACAGTGATCACCACCGGCACCGGCGCACCCTGATCCATCTGCTGGGTCTGGGCGTTGAAAGACTTACAGAATTCCATGATGTTCACGCCGTGCTGGCCCAGAGCGGGACCCACCGGCGGTGAGGGGTTAGCCTGACCCGCTGCCACCTGCAGCTTGATGTAGGCTTCTACTTTCTTAGCCATGATAAGACTCCTTGGGTTCAAGCGCCCGGGAACGGGCTCCCCTGAGGTTGGTCATCCGCCTTCCGCCACAACAGCGGAAGACACCGGGGATCAGGTCTTCTCGACCTGTCCGAATTCGAGTTCCACGGGGGTGGAACGGCCGAAAATCAGCACCGCCACGTGCAGGCGGCTCTTTTCGTAGTTCACTTCTTCCACCACGCCGTTGAAGTCGGCGAAAGGTCCGTCCGTGACGCGGACCACTTCGCCCGCCTCGAACAGGGTTTTCGGCTTCGGCTTTTCCACCGCATCATCCATGCGGCGAAGAATGGCGTCCGCCTCTTTCTGGGTGATTGGCGACACGCGACCCGGATTCTTCGGATCCTCGCCGATAAAGCCCATCACCTTGGGCGTCTCCTTGACCATGTGCCAGGAGTCGTCGTTCATTTCCATGTGCACCAGCACATAACCGGGAAAGAACTTGCGCTCGGACCGGCGCTTCTGGCCGGCGCGCATTTCCACCACTTCTTCGGTGGGCACCAGAATCTCGCCAAACAGCTCTTCCATGGAGTTGAGCTTGATCCGCTCCTCCAGGGACCGCTTGACGTGCTTTTCAAAGCCGGAATAAGCGTGTACCACGTACCAACGCTTTGCCATGTGCACCCCTTAGCCGATGAGCATCGAGATTGCGCCGTTGAGCACCCAGTCGAGCACGAACAACAGCAAAGCCACGATCAATACGAACACCAGAACAATCGCCGTGGTCTGCAGCGTTTCCTGGCGCGTGGGCCAGACCACCTTGCGCAACTCCACCATGGAGTCCTTGCGCAACTGGTTGAACGCCTTGCCTTGCTCGGTCTGCAGGGCCACGAAGGCCGCCAGCAGAGCCACCACCACGACACCCAGCGCCCGATACAGGGGGGACATGTCGGAGAAATAGCTGTTACCGGCCACGGCGGTGGCCACCAATGCAGCCACCACCAGCCATTTGATGCCCTCCAGAACGGAGGAGGAGCCAGACTGCCCTTGCGCTTTCTCAGTCATCTGCCGATGCACCCCGCCGCCCGAATGGCAGCTCTGGGAAATTTGGCAGGCCAGGAGGGACTCGAACCCCCAACAGCCGGTTTTGGAGACCGGTGCTCTACCAATTGAACTACTGGCCTGTAACTTTACAAATGCAACAGCCGGGGCATGAAAGCCCCGGCCATCAACACACTAACCGTCTTACTCGATAATCTTGGACACCACGCCGGCGCCAACGGTGCGGCCACCTTCACGGACCGCGAAGCGCAGGCCTTCTTCCATGGCGATCGGCGCGATCAGCTCAACGCTCATCTGCACGTTATCGCCCGGCATCACCATCTCGGTGCCTTCCGGCAGCTGGCACGCGCCGGTCACGTCGGTGGTCCGGAAGTAGAACTGCGGACGGTAACCGTTGAAGAACGGGGTGTGACGGCCGCCCTCGTCCTTGCTCAGCACGTACACCTCACCCTCGAACTTGGTGTGCGGGGTGATGGAGCCCGGCTTCGCCAGCACCTGGCCACGCTCTACTTCGTCACGCTTGGTGCCGCGCAGCAGCACGCCCACGTTCTCGCCCGCGCGGCCTTCGTCCAGCAGCTTGCGGAACATCTCAACGCCGGTGCAGGTGGTCTTCATGGTATCCTTGATACCCACGATTTCCATCTCGTCACCCACCTTGATGATGCCGCGCTCCACACGACCGGTTACCACGGTACCGCGGCCGGAGATCGAGAACACGTCCTCGATCGGCATCAGGAACGGCTGGTCCACGGCGCGCTCCGGCTCCGGGATGTACTCGTCCAGGCACTCAACCAGCTTCGCCACCGCCGGCATGCCGATGTCGCTGGTGTCACCTTCCAGCGCCTTCAGCGCGGAACCGGTGATGATCGGGGTGTCGTCGCCCGGGAAGTCGTAGTCGCTCAGCAGCTCGCGGATTTCCATCTCAACCAGCTCGAGCAGCTCTTCGTCGTCCACCATGTCCGCTTTGTTCAGGAACACAACGATGAACGGAACGCCAACCTGACGGGACAGCAGGATGTGCTCGCGGGTCTGCGGCATCGGGCCGTCCGCCGCGCTCACCACCAGGATCGCGCCGTCCATCTGTGCCGCGCCGGTGATCATGTTCTTCACGTAGTCGGCGTGACCCGGGCAGTCAACGTGCGCGTAGTGACGCTTCGGAGAGTCGTACTCAACGTGGGAGGTCGCGATGGTAATACCGCGCTCACGCTCTTCCGGCGCATTATCGATGGAATCGAACGCGCTCGCGGAACCGGTGCCCCAGGTCTCGAAACAGACCCGCGTCAGGGCGGCGGTCAGCGTGGTTTTACCATGGTCAACGTGACCAATGGTGCCTACGTTTACGTGCGGTTTGTTACGTTCAAACTTTTCCTTTGCCACGACTCTCTACCTCTCAACTTGGTTGTGCATCCCCGTCTGAACGGCGCGTCTGCCTGGAAAACACAATACGGACCGCAATATCGCGGGCCACCCGGGCACCACCAAGACACATGAAGCCGGACCCGGGTTCTACCCGGGCCCGGAAATTGGAGCTCATGACCGGATTTGAACCGGTGACCTCACCCTTACCAAGGGTGTGCTCTACCTACTGAGCTACATGAGCGTAAACTTCATATTGCCTTGTCAGGCATCCAAATTGTCACCGCAGTCTGGAGCGGGCAGCGGGAATCGAACCCGCATCATCAGCTTGGAAGGCTGAGGTTCTACCGTTGAACTATGCCCGCGAACCTTCCTATGCCTGCCAGCCTGTCGGCTTAAATCTGGTGGAGGGGGGAGGATTCGAACCTCCGAAGCTTTCGCGTCAGATTTACAGTCTGATCCCTTTGGCCACTCGGGAACCCCTCCAGAAAAGGGCCTACATTCTCTTTACGCCCCAACCCCTTGTCAACATCTTTTCAGGGATTTTCAAGCTCTTAGCGAGCGTAAAGTGGAGCTGGCGAGAGGAGTCGAACCCCCGACCGGCTGATTACAAATCAGCTGCTCTACCAACTGAGCTACGCCAGCAGCATAAGGGCTGCGCATTCTATAGAAAGCCCCTCGGGGGTGCAATCATTGCCGCGGTGATTATCGGTTTTGTCGTGCCGGGGTCCGGCAGGCGACCCGATCGCGACTGACCGCGGGGTTGCCGACCAGGAAGTCCTCCAGCGCCGCGGCACCATCCGCCCGCTCCGGCATATACAGCCAATATTCGGTCACCGGCCGCGAGGTCTCGCGCACAAAGGCCGGATAACCGGCGCTGTGCATTTTCACGCGCAACCCCTCGGCGGAATCCTCACTGGTGAAATACCCCAGGGAAATGGCATTGGCGTCCTCCCCGGCCTTGACGATAAAGCTGTCGACGCCACGGGACTGCAGCTCGCTGAGCACCTCCAGGGCCCGCTCGCGGCTGTCATAGGGGGGCAGGTAAACCCAGTTGAGGTGGTCTTTCTGCACCGTTACGGCTCGGATCGTTGCCGCTAACCCGGCCGCCTCCAGCTGCACGCGGGCGCGCTCGGCCTCGCCCCGCGCCGACCAGGGCCCGACCACCGGACACAGCCCCGGACGGGCCGGCGCGTCGGGGCGCAAGGCCCGATCCGGTTGCGGCGCCTCGCTAAGCAGACGCAGGGTGGGCGCGTCGGGCGACTCCCCGGCATCGGGGCGGTCGATAACGGCCGACGATTCACCCCCCCAAACGGCGTCGGATGCCAGCTGCCAGCCCAGGTAGACCAGGTTCACCACCAGAAGGCTGTAAAAGACCCATCGCACCGACTGTCGCCCCCGAGTTTTATTATTGACGTGCCGCCACCCGCTCCAGGCCGTCCAGCACCAGGTCGGGCAAATGCATGAATTCAAAGGGAAAGGCGGCACTGAGCTCGTCCGCGTCGCCGCCAGTCACCAATACCTTGCAAGTATCCGGAAGGCGTTCACGCAGTTCAACCACCACATCCGTGACGAACGCCACAGACATGCGCAGCAGGCCGTTGTGGACGCACTCACCGGTGGAGCGCCCCAGCGTCAGGCGCGGCCGGGCCTGGTCCACGTGGACATCGGCGGTGTCGCGCAGCAGCGCACTGCGCAGCATACCCAGCCCCGGCACGATATAACCGCCCAGAAAACGCCCTTCCCCATCAATCGCGTCGATGGTCAGGGCACTGCCACAATCGACGATGATGCCGGCGCCGAAACGTTGCCAGCACTCCACCAGGGCCACCCAGCGGTCCACCCCCAACCGGCGCGGCTCCGGGTAGCAGTTACGGACCCCAAAGTCCTCCTGCCGGGAGTAGTAGAATTGCGGCGGCACCCCGGTACGCGCCTCGATCAGGGCGCCGATGCGCTCGTCCGCCTCGGCGCCCGCCACCGAGGCCACCCAGATTTGCTCGAATCCGGCGGCGCCGGCGTCCAGCGGCGCCTGCAGGGCCAGGGGCCAGTCACGGCCGTGGGCCGCGCCGCCCTGCACAATCCCCTCCGCCCCACGGCGGCGCCATTTCAAGGCGGTGTTACCCACATCCACGAACAACTTCATTGTAATCTCAAGCTCACTTCGCCGCCGTGCATGTAATGGATTTCTCCGTCTATTTCCACCCGTAACGCACCGTCCTCGGAGACGCCACGGGCCACCCCGGAGCGCCGACCGGCACCGCCATGAATGACCACCGGCCGGTCCCGGCATACGTCCATTTGACTGAACGCGGCCGTGAACGGCGCGAAGCCGTCCACCGCGAACCGGTCAAGCATGGCGAGCAGTTCGCTGGCCACGGCGGTGGCCAGCCGCGTACGGTCCGGTGGCGCCGCGCTGACACGATGCAGATCCGTCCAGTCCTGGTCGATGGCCTCGGCCTGGTGGTCGCTCATGCCGACGTTGATGCCAACACCCACGACCACCTGGACCTGACCCTCCATCTCACCGGCCAGCTCTATCAGGACGCCGCCCAGCTTGGCGCCGTCCACCAGCAGGTCGTTGGGCCACTTCAGGCCCAGCCCAAGCTCAGGCACGGTGTCCGCCAGGGCCCGGCTGACGGCTACCCCGGCGGCAAGACTCAACCCGCCCAGTGACGAGAAGCCTCCGGACAGCTGGTACAGCACGCTCAAGTAGAGATTGGCGCCGAAGGGCGAATGCCACTGCCGGCCGCGCCGACCACGTCCGGCGCTCTGGTATTCCGTGGTCACCACCACCGGACCGCCGGCGTCCGCCGCCAGCGCCATGGCATCGGCGTTGGTGGACTGTGTCACGGGTTGAAAGTGTAGCTCGGCGCGGCCGCGCAAGGCTTCCTTGAGGGCCACCGGGTCGAGTGGATCCAGCGGCCTGGTAAGGCGGTAGCCCTTGCCACGCACCGACTCCACGGACAGGCCATAGGACTCGGCGGCGCGCTGCAGACGTTTCCATATGGCGGCGCGGGACACACCAAGCGCCTCGCCGAGGTCACCTCCGGAGTGGAAGCGGCCGTCGGCAAGCAACCGGATCAGGTGCAGGTCCGGATCGGAATCCTTCAACGGTTATTGCTCCCAGATCACACCACGGGACGCCGCCCAAGTGGGGAGATCCGCGTCGTAGTATTTCTCGATCTCGTTACGCTTGAGCTTGAGAGTCGGCGTAATCAACCCGTTCTCCACGGTCCAGGGGGTCTTGCAGACCACCAGGGCGTTGAGCCGCTCGTGGGCGTCGATCTGACTGTTCACTTTCTCGAGCAGCGCGTTCAATGACTGGGTGAAGTGCTCTTTCTCGGTGCCCTTGCTGAGCTTTTCCTGCTCCTCCGGGGTGAGGTTGAGCAGCGCGATCGGCTGCGCCATATTGGCGCCGATGACACAGGCGAGTTCCACCCCGGGCTGGCTGGCCAGCCGGTTTTCGATCGGCGCCGGCGCCACGTACTTGCCCTTCTCGGTCTTGAAAATTTCCTTGATCCGGCCGGTGATGCGAAGGCGTCCACGGCCGTCGATCTCGCCCACGTCGCCGGTCTTCAGCCAGCCGTCCTCGGTCAGCACCTCGGCGGTCAGATCGGCCTGCTTGTAGTAGCCACTCATGTTGGCCACGCTGCGCACTTCCACTTCGCCGGCCTCGCCGATGCGGCATTCAACACCGTCGTTGGGGGTGCCGACCCAGCCGATCTGCTGGTCACCCTGCTCGGTGGTGTGCGACCAGCCGAAATTCTCCGTCATGCCGTACACTTCCAGGATTTCCAGATCCATCTTGTTGAACCAGGAAATGATGTCGGTGGACAACGGCGCGGCACCGGACAGCGCCACGCGGCACTCGTCCAACCCCATGGCGCCAAGCACCTTCTTCTTGATCACTTTATTGAGCAGCGGAATCTTGAGCAGTGTATTGAGCTTCTTGGGCGGCAGTGCCTCGGACGCTTTCTGATAGAACTTGGACCAGATACGCGGCACCGCGAAGAACAGGGTCGGCTTGGCGCGCTTGATGTCCTCGCCAAAGGTATCCAGCGACTCCGCGAAATAAACGGTGTTGCCCACATACAGCAGCGCCATTTCCACGGCGGCCCGCTCCGCCACATGGGAAAGCGGCAGGTAGGAAATCATCCGGTCCGAGGCCTCCAGGTTGTAAACCTGGATCACCTTGGCACCCACCGCGGACAGGCTCTTGTACTGGTGCATTACCCCTTTGGGGACGCCGGTGGTGCCGGACGTATAGATGATGGTGGCGAGATCGTCCGGCCCCGGGCTAGCGGCCTCGGCGAGCGGCTCCTGCTTGGCGACGATGTCGGTCCATACCGGCACCTTGCCGCGCACCTCGTCCGGCGCCAGCGAGAAGGCCACCTGCTTGATACCGTCAGGCACCCCGTCCTTCATCATGCCCCAGTCATCCAACTTGCCGACGAACAGCAGCTTGGACTCACTGTGCTCAAGGATAAGGCGCACGGAGTCCGCCAACAGGGTCGGGTAAAGCGGAACGCTGACGCCCCCGGCGACCCAGATCGCCAGGTCGGCGATGATCCACTCCGCGCAGTTCTTGGAGACCAGCGCCACGCGGTCGCCGGCCTGAATACCTTCGGCCTTGAGATAGGCGGCCATGCGGTAGGCCTCGTCGGCAACCTCGTTCCAGGTATAGCGGCGTACCTGGTCGCCACCCAACGGCTGGACCATGGCAACACTGTCGCCTTGCTGACGGCGGCGGTCTTCCAGCGCCTGGACAGGGGTCTTCATGGCGGCATTATTGTCATTCGTCATAGTGATCACCTTTTCCCAAACCAAAAACACGAGTTAATACGTCGGGGCACCGGCGCGGCCCCCGCCGCTGTTTTATTTAACGATCATTTCCGGGGCCATCGGATAGGCCCGGAACACCGGCCCCATGAACACCGCGACCCCGAGCCCCCAAGCCGCGTTCAGCATAAAGCCGCCGACCCAGGTGGTGGCGCTGACAGGGATACCTTTCATGGGGAAAACCAGAAGCATGGCGACGACGGTGGGGGCTATAGCGCCGAAGAGAACGGCCACCGACCAGTAGAGGCGGGCCGGCTTAAAACGGATCAGCCACCATAAGGGCAGACCCCAGACGCCGCCCCAAAACGCCAGCGACAACACGGCGGGCACACCCAAGGGGGCGGACGGCGCCCAGTTATAAGGAGAAACCGGCACCACCGCCGCGGCATGGAGCAGCGCCAGCAGGCCTTGATGGAATACCAGGGTAGCCAGAAAGCCGGCCACAAAGGCCTTCACCCACTGCATAGAGCCTCCAATCACCGACGTAACTTACTGAGCATAGAGATACATGGGCATGGGATAAAGGGTGGTGAGGGAAAATCGGGGGTTTTGGGGTGGCCGGGCTGGAGCAATGGGGCTGTGGGAGCGGGTCTTGTGGGAGCGGGCCTTGCCCGCGAAAGGCCGGCTCTGCCGGCCGGCAGGATTCCAGAGAGGTGTGGAGTGGGGCTGGAGTGGGGCTGACCTGCTTAGGTCGCTTTGCCGGTAGTGGAGGCTTGGCGTGGGCTGACCTACTTTAGGTCGCTTTGCCGGGAAGATTGGTGTGGTGCGTGGAGATGACCTACTTTAGGTCGCGAGCTTGCTCGCGATCGCTTCGCGACGCCTTCGGCGCCTCCGCCTGGCTCCTGCGGAGCATCGCGCCGGGGTCGCGCCCGACTCACATGGGCCTTTGTAGGGACAGAAGATCCTCGTGTTCCTGAATAAAAAAAAGGGCCACCCCAACGGGGTGGCCCTTTTCTTTTATTTAAGAGCCTGACGATGACCTACTCTCACATGGGGAAGCCCCACACTACCATCGGCGCTGAGTGGTTTCACTTCTGAGTTCGGCATGGATTCAGGTGGTTCCCACTCGCTATGGTCGTCAGGCAAACCGGTTGGTGAGTGATGATGCTGCTCACCTAATGGGGTTGCCTTGCCTGCCTTTCGGCACGCAAAGCCAATTCTGGGTCATGAGTTGTCCGCGCTAGAGCGTCTCCGACACTCGCGCTAGTGGTGCGTATCGATATCGTTGCGACCGCGCCGGGGCTCCGGTGGCTGCGCTCTCTGTAAAAGCAGCATTCAGCACACCGTGACCGCTTTGGCGTTATATGGTCAAGCCGCACGGGCAATTAGTACGGGTTAGCTTCACGCCTCACAGCGCGTCCACATCCCGCCTATCAACGTGGTGGTCTTCCACGGCCCTTCAGGGGCATCAAGTGCCCAGGGAGATCTCATCTTGAGGGAGGCTTCCCGCTTAGATGCTTTCAGCGGTTATCCCGTCCGAACGTAGCTACCCGGCAGTGCCACTGGCGTGACAACCGGAACACCAGAGGTTCGTCCACTCCGGTCCTCTCGTACTAGGAGCAGCTCCTCTCAAATCTCCAACGCCCACGGCAGATAGGGACCGAACTGTCTCACGACGTTCTAAACCCAGCTCGCGTACCTCTTTAAATGGCGAACAGCCATACCCTTGGGACCGGCTTCAGCCCCAGGATGAGATGAGCCGACATCGAGGTGCCAAACACCGCCGTCGATGTGAACTCTTGGGCGGTATCAGCCTGTTATCCCCGGAGTACCTTTTATCCGTTGAGCGATGGCCCTTCCATACAGAACCACCGGATCACTAAGACCTGCTTTCGCACCTGCTCGACTTGTGGGTCTCGCAGTCAAGCACCCTTCTACCTTTACGCTCATTGCACGATGTCCGACCGTGCTGAGGGTACCTTTGTGCTCCTCCGTTACTCTTTGGGAGGAGACCGCCCCAGTCAAACTACCCACCACACAATGTCCCCGACCCGGATAACGGGCCTGGGTTAGAACCTCGAACATGCCAGGCTGGTATTTCAAGGACGACTCCACGATGACTGGCGTCACCGCTTCAATGTCTCCCAGCTATCCTACACAAGCAGGCTCAAAGTCCACTGTGAAGCTATAGTAAAGGTTCACGGGGTCTTTCCGTCTAGCCGCGGGTACACAGCATCTTCACTGCGATTTCGATTTCACTGAGTCTCGGGTGGAGACAGTGCCCCCATCATTACGCCATTCGTGCAGGTCGGAACTTACCCGACAAGGAATTTCGCTACCTTAGGACCGTTATAGTTACGGCCGCCGTTTACCGGGGCTTCGATCAAGAGCTTCGCCGAAGCTAACCCCATCAATTAACCTTCCGGCACCGGGCAGGCGTCACACCCTATACGTCCGCTTACGCGTTTGCAGAGTGCTGTGTTTTTAATAAACAGTTGCAGGGGCCTTTTCACTGCGACCACTCGGTGCTTACGGGGCAAGCCCTTCACACCAAGTGGCGTACCTTCTCCCGAAGTTACGGTACCACTTTGCCTAGTTCCTTCACCCGAGTTCTCTCAAGCGCCTTAGAATACTCATCCCAACCACCTGTGTCGGTTTGGGGTACGGTTCCTTGTAACCTGAAGCTTAGAAGATTTTCCTGGAAGCAGGGCATCAACCACTTCCCAGCCACAAAGGGCCGGTGGTCTCGACTCTCAGCCTTAGGATCCCGGATTTGCCTAAGATCCCAGCCTACGGTCTTTCCCCGGGACAACCAACGCCCGGTAGGCCTAGCCTTCTCCGTCTCTCCATCGCAGTTACAAGAAGTACGGGAATATTAACCCGTTTCCCATCAGCTACGCCTTTCAGCCTCGCCTTAGGGGCCGACTCACCCTGCGCCGATTAGCGTTGCGCAGGAAACCTTGGTCTTTCGGCGTGCGGGTTTTTCACCCGCATTATCGTTACTCACGTCAGCATTCGCACTTGTGATATCTCCAGCATGCTTCTCAACACACCTTCACAGACTTACACAACGCTCCCCTACCCAGTATGCATAAGCACACTGCCGCAGCTTCGGTATCCAGTTTGAGCCCCGTTACATCTTCCGCGCAGGCCGACTCGACTAGTGAGCTATTACGCTTTCTTTAAAGGATGGCTGCTTCTAAGCCAACCTCCTAGCTGTCTAAGCCTTCCCACATCGTTTCCCACTTAACTGGAATTTGGGGACCTTAGCTGGCGGTCTGGGTTGTTTCCCTCTCCACGACGGACGTTAGCACCCGCCGTGTGTCTCCCGTACTGCACTCACCGGTATTCGGAGTTTGCATCGGTTTGGTAACCCGGGATGGGCCCCTAGCCGAAACAGTGCTCTACCCCCGGTGGTGATATACGAGGCGCTACCTAAATAGCTTTCGGGGAGAACCAGCTATCTCCGGACTTGATTAGCCTTTCACTCCGACCCACAGGTCATCCGAATCTTTTTCAACAGATCCCGGTTCGGTCCTCCAGTGCGTGTTACCGCACCTTCAACCTGCCCATGGGTAGATCGTCCGGTTTCGGGTCTATTCCCAGCAACTCAACGCCCTATTCAGACTCGGTTTCCCTACGGCTCCCCTAAACGGTTAACCTCGCTACTGAGAATAAGTCGCTGACCCATTATACAAAAGGTACGCCGTCACCCAACAAAGCGGGCTCCGACTGCTTGTACGTGCACGGTTTCAGGATCTATTTCACTCCCCTCTCCGGGGTTCTTTTCGCCTTTCCCTCACGGTACTGGTTCACTATCGGTCAGCCAGGAGTATTTAGCCTTGGAGGATGGTCCCCCCATGTTCAGTCAAGGTTACACGTGCCCCGACCTACTCGTTTTCACTGAATCAGATTTTCGGATACGGGACTATCACCCACTATGGTCGGCCTTCCCAGACCGTTCTCCTAATCAATCATCAGCTTAAGGGCTAATCCCCGTTCGCTCGCCGCTACTCAGGGAATCTCAATTGATTTCTGTTCCTACGGGTACTTAGATGTTTCAGTTCCCCGCGTTCGCCTCACCGACCTATGGATTCAGTCGGTGATACCCGCCTTACAACGGGTGGGTTGCCCCATTCGGAGATCTCCGGGTCAAACGGTTGTTTGCCACCTAACCGGAGCTTATCGCAGGCTACAACGTCCTTCATCGCCTCTGGCTGCCAAGGCATCCACCGTGCACGCTTCGTCACTTGACCATATAACCCAAAACAGTCATACGGCCGCAACGATTAACGATATCGCACCAAATAGACACAAGTGTCAGATAAACTTCTAACGCTTGTATTCCATTGGAATACTTGGACTTTCTCATTTCCCAGATTGTTAAAGAGCATGCCGGTCCGATAACGGACTGCAGCGCTGACCAGAAGTCAGAAGCAAACGGTCGCGTACAACCGCTTGACTATGACTTCGCCGATGGCCGGCGAACGATTTTGAATTTGGTGGAGCCGAGGAGGATCGAACTCCTGACCTCCTGCGTGCAAGGCAGGCGCTCTCCCAGCTGAGCTACGGCCCCTTTAATTCAGCACAAAACCGTAAACTGTTCATGGAACCGACCCGCCGCCTTCCGTGGAAAGCGGCGGGCTTGTTCTGGTGGGTCTGGGCCGATTTGAACGGCCGACCTCACCCTTATCAGGGGTGCGCTCTAACCAACTGAGCTACAGACCCAAAAACAGCGCTTTGGCATCTTTAACCGTTCAGACAAGCAAACGTGTGGGTCCCTGCTTGGGCAGGCACTCAAGTCGTTAAGGAGGTGATCCAGCCGCAGGTTCCCCTACGGCTACCTTGTTACGACTTCACCCCAGTCATGAACCACACCGTGGTGACCGTCCTCCGTAGTTAGACTAGCCACTTCTGGTGCAATCCACTCCCATGGTGTGACGGGCGGTGTGTACAAGGCCCGGGAACGTATTCACCGCGGCATTCTGATCCGCGATTACTAGCGATTCCGACTTCACGGAGTCGAGTTGCAGACTCCGATCCGGACTACGACTGGCTTTAAGGGATTAGCTTCGCCTCGCGACTTCGCAACCCTCTGTACCAGCCATTGTAGCACGTGTGTAGCCCAGGTCGTAAGGGCCATGATGACCTGACGTCGTCCCCACCTTCCTCCGGTTTGTCACCGGCAGTCTCCCTAGAGTTCCCACCATGACGTGCTGGCAACTAAGGACAAGGGTTGCGCTCGTTACGGGACTTAACCCAACATCTCACGACACGAGCTGACGACGGCCATGCAGCACCTGTCACTCGGCTCCCGAAGGCACTAAGGCATCTCTGCCAAATTCCGAGGATGTCAAGACCTGGTAAGGTTCTTCGCGTTGCATCGAATTAAACCACATGCTCCACCGCTTGTGCGGGCCCCCGTCAATTCATTTGAGTTTTAACCTTGCGGCCGTACTCCCCAGGCGGTCTACTTATCGCGTTAGCTGCGCCACCAAAGTCACTAAGGACCCCGACGGCTAGTAGACATCGTTTACAGCGTGGACTACCAGGGTATCTAATCCTGTTTGCTCCCCACGCTTTCGCACCTCAGCGTCAGTGTCAGTCCAGGAGGCCGCCTTCGCCACTGGTGTTCCTTCCGATCTCTACGCATTTCACCGCTACACCGGAAATTCCACCTCCCTCTACTGCACTCTAGCGTGCCAGTATCGGATGCAATTCCAAGGTTGAGCCCTGGGCTTTCACATCCGACTTAACACACCGCCTACGCGCGCTTTACGCCCAGTAATTCCGATTAACGCTTGCACCTTTCGTATTACCGCGGCTGCTGGCACGAAATTAGCCGGTGCTTCTTCTGCAGGTAACGTCAAGTACTCACCCGTATTAGGGGTAAGCCTTCCTCCCTGCTGAAAGTGCTTTACAACCCGAAGGCCTTCTTCACACACGCGGCATGGCTGGATCAGGGTTGCCCCCATTGTCCAAGATTCCCCACTGCTGCCTCCCGTAGGAGTCCGGGCCGTGTCTCAGTCCCGGTGTGGCTGATCATCCTCTCAGACCAGCTACGGATCGTCGCCTTGGTGAGCCTTTACCTCACCAACAAGCTAATCCGACGCGAGCTCATCCATCAGCGCAAGGCCCGAAGGTCCCCTGCTTTACCCCGTAGGGCGTATGCGGTATTAGCCCGAGTTTCCCCGGGTTGTCCCCCACTCATGGGTAGATTCTCACGCGTTACTCACCCGTCCGCCGCTCGACGCCTCCTAGCAAGCTAGGATCGTTTCCGCTCGACTTGCATGTGTTAGGCCTGCCGCCAGCGTTCAATCTGAGCCATGATCAAACTCTTCAGTTCAGAAAAGCGTTTAAAGTGCCTGCGCACTTAATACATGCTCAGCTCGAAACAAATTCAACTAGGTTGACTTGTTCAAAGCCGATATCTTTTTGAGATACCCACTCCAAACAGGTCCCACACGTTTGCTTGCCTGATTGTTAAAGAGCTGCGGGGTCGGCGTTGTTGTCGTCGCCCCGTCGAGGAATGCGCATTCTACGGATCGGGCCTTTCCTGTCAAACCTTTTTTGGCGGATTCCTCGAAATTCTTTGCGGTCGGCCAATTTTCATTCAAATCCAGGCCTTAGGGCCCGATTCCTAGCGAATCGTGACCCGGGCGATCTTCTTCTTGCCCGCCTGGATCACCGCGCTTTCACCCCGGGCGAAGGTGCGCTCCTCGGTGAGCTGCTGGCCGTCCACGTACACCGCGCCGCGCCCGAACACGTCCTTGGCGGCTTTACCATTCTGAGCCAGACCGGCCAGGCGGAGCAACGGCACCACGTGCACCTCGTCACCCTCTTCCAGGACCACCTCCACTTCCGGCACGTTGTCCGGTATCGCCCCCAGGGAGGTCAGATTGCCCGCCGACGAAGGCGCCGCCCGGGCGGCCTCCTCACCGTGGAAGCGCGTGACCATCTCCAGCGCGAACGCCTTTTTGGCCTCCTGCGGGCTGCCCAGCCGGTCCGCTTCCGCCTTGCGCTCTTCCAGGGCCTCATTGGAGAGGCCACTGAGCAGCTCGTAATAGCGCCAGGTCATATCGTCGGGGATCGACAACAGCTTGCGGTACATCTCCCCAGGGGCGTCGTTAACCCCGACATAGTTCTTCAGGGACTTGGACATCTTCTGGACCCCGTCCAGCCCCTCCAGGATCGGCATGGTCAGGCAAATCTGCGGCGCCTGCCCGTAGGCCTTCTGCAGGGTACGCCCCATCAGGAGATTGAACTTTTGATCGGTGCCGCCCAGCTCCACGTCCGCTTTCATGGCCACCGAGTCGTAACCCTGCACCAGCGGATAGAGGAACTCATGCACCGCGATCGGCTGGTTGGCCCGGTAGCGCTTATCGAAGTCGTCCCGCTCAAGCATGCGCGCCACCGTATACTGGCTGGCCAGCTTGATCATGCCGGCGGCGCCCACCTCGTTCATCCAGCTGGAGTTGAACACCACCTCGGTCTTTTCCGGGTCCAGGATCTTGAACACCTGCTCTTTATAGGTTTCGGCGTTGCGCTCGATCTCCTCGGGGGTGAGCGGCGGCCGGGTGGCGCTCTTGCCGGTGGGGTCACCGATCATGCCGGTGAAATCGCCGATCAGGAAGATCACGTGGTGGCCCAGCTCCTGAAACTGACGCAGTTTATTGATCAGAACCGTATGACCCAGGTGCAGATCCGGCGCGGTGGGATCGAAGCCCGCCTTGATTCTCAAAGGGCGGCCGCTGGCGATGCGCTCGCGCAATTCGTCTTCCTGAATGATCTCATCCGCGCCACGGCGCAGCAGCGCCAGCTGTTCGTCCACCTTGATCATCATCACCTCATTCACGGCCCGGCGACGGCCGGACCCAGCGTGTTTTAGGAACTTGCCCCGGCGGCACCGGTCTCAAAAGCCAACCCGCCGACCACATCTCACCCTGAAAAGCGCGCCATTGTAGCACTTGAAGCGGGTTGTAGAAGGCGGGTATCTTTGCTGCAACTAAATGAACGCCCTCGGCGGCGCACCTCAGAGCGTAATAAAAGCATGAGTATTAAATTATCCGCCCTCGGCCGTGCCGCGCGCCGTTTCCCCCGCACCCATCTGATTCTCTCCGGGGCGCTGGTGGTCACGGTGGGGCTGATCGCCCTGACCCCGGAATCCGGAGAATCCCGTCCGGAACGTCTGCAGACGCTGGACCTGCCCAAGCCGTCGGCCAGCGAGGAGCTGGTCCGACAGGAAAGCGCTCAGCCGGTCGCCGACGTCCGCGCGCCGGCGGAGACGCCCGACGATGAGCAATGGATCAAGATCACCGTGGCATCCGGCGACACCCTGTCCGGGCTGCTGCAGTCGCGGGGCGTCAGCGCGGCGCAGGTGCACCGGCTGGTTACCGGTGACGAGCGCCTGGCCGAGCTGGCCACCATCCGCCCCGGCGATTCCCTGAATATTTCCGTGGACGAAGCCGGCGAGCTGACCTCGCTGCGCTATAGCCCGTCTCGTGTGGAAACCGTGGAAGCCACCCTGGAAGACGGCAACTGGCGGGTGGAGAACGTACTGCGCGACTATCAACGCCGCACCCGCTTCGCCGAGGCCACCATCGACAACTCTCTGTTCCTGGCCGGCCACGCCGCCGGCATGAGCGACAATCTGACCATGCAGCTGGCCAACATCTTCGGCTGGGACATCGACTTCGTGCTCGACATCCGCAATGGCGACCGCTTCCGGGTGCTGTATGAGGAACTGTATCTGGACGGCGAGAAAGTGGGCGAAGGCGAGATCATCGCCGCGGAATTCTGGAACCAGGACCGCCACCTCACCGCCTACCGCTACCAGACCCGGGACGGTGACGTGTCCTATTTCGACAGCGATGGCAACTCCATGCGCAAGGAATTCATCCGGACGCCGGTGGCCTTCTCGCGCATCAGTTCGCGCTTCAGCACCGGCCGCAAGCATCCGATTCTGAACAAAGTGCGCGCCCACAAGGGCATCGACTATGCCGCTCCCAGCGGCACCCCCATCAAAGCCGCCGGCAAGGGCAAGGTGATCTTCGCCGGCGTCAAGGGCGGCTATGGCAATGTTCTGATTCTCAAGCACGGTCAGCGCTACTCCACGCTGTATGCCCATATGCGCGGTTTCGCCAAGGGCATTCGTGTGGGCAGCCGTGTGAATCAAAGCCAGACCATCGGCTACGTGGGCGCTTCCGGTCTGGCCACCGGTCCGCACCTGCATTACGAGTTCCGCATCGACGGCGTGCACCGCAACCCGCAGACCGTACCGCTGCCCAAGGCCAGCGGCATCGCCAGCAGCGAAAAGCCCCAGTTCCGTATTCAGAGCAGCCGCCTGGCGGCGCAAATGACCATGTTCGCCGAGGCCGCCACCCTGGCCAGCAGCAATGTCTTCTGAATCGCTGTTCGCCGGTCTGATGACCGGCACCAGCCTGGACGGCGTGGACGCCGTCCTGGCCAGCGTCACCCACGCCGGCACCCGGGTGCTGGCCCACCACAACAGCGACCTTCCCACCGCCCTTCGCGCGGACCTGCAGCGGCTATGCCGCCCCGGCGACGATGAAATCGACCTGGCCGGGGCCTGCCACAGGGCCCTGGGCGCTCACTACGCGGACGCGGTCGCCACCCTCCTCGACAAAGCGAACGTGCCGGCGGGCGCCGTCACCGCCATCGGCTGTCACGGCCAGACCGTGCGGCACCGCCCGGGCGACGCCGGGTTCAGCGTGCAGCTCGGATGCCCGGACACCCTGGCGGTCAAAACCGGCCTGCCGGTGGTCAGCAACTTCCGCAACAAGGACATGGTGCTTGGCGGCCAGGGCGCGCCCCTGGCGCCGCGCTTCCACGAACACGCCTTCGGTGATCCGGGCGAGCGCCGCGTGATCCTCAATCTGGGCGGCATCGCCAACGTTTCCCTGCTGGACAAGGGCGAACTGATCGGCGGTTTCGACACCGGCCCGGCCAATACCCTGCTCGACCAGTGGCACCAACGGCATCGCGGCGGCGCTTACGACCCGCAGGGCGACTGGGCCGCCGGCGGTGACGTGATCCCGGCACTGCTCGACAGCCTGCTCGGCGATCCGTATTTCCAGCGCCCGCCGCCCAAGAGCACCGGCCGGGAATACTTCCACCCGGACTGGCTCGCCCCCCACCTGAGTGCCGCCATGGCCCCCCGCGACGTGCAGGCCACCCTCGCGGAGCTCACCGCCCGCACCGTCGCCGAGGCCATCCGCGGCTTCCACGCCGATCGTCTGCTGGTGTGCGGCGGCGGCGCGCACAACCGGGATCTTCTCAACCGGCTTGCCCGGTATTGCGGGCTGCCGGTGGGCAGCACCGAGGACGCCGGTGTCGCACCGGACTGGGTGGAAGCGGCCGCCTTTGCCTGGCTGGCCTGGGCCTTCTGGGAACGGCTTCCGGGCAACGCGCCGCAAGTCACCGGCGCCAGCCGCCCGGCGGTGCTCGGCCATCTTAGCCTGCCCTGAATAGGGGGGTTATACGAAGAGCGAACCGATCATCGCGCAACTGGTGCCGAGCAAGGCACCGGCGGCGATGTCCGAGGGGTAGTGAACGCCGAGCAGCACCCGCGACAACCCCACCAACAGAGCGAAGGCCAGCGCCAGCGTCGCCACCACCGGATAAAAGATACCCAGCAGCGTGGCCATCACGAAGGCCGCGGCGGTGTGGCCGGAAGGGAAGCTGAAACGGCCCGCGGGCTTGATGAAGGCGCACAGCGCCATCTCGGAATCGGCGGGTCTGGGGCGTTTGATCAGGTTCTTGAGCACCATGAAGGCCGGCACTTCAAGCCCGTAGGCCACCGCCGCCGCCAGGGCGAAACGGGTGCCGTCATGGGGATCAACCAGCCAGAGCACCGCGACCAGCGCCGCGTAGAAGGGGCCGTCTCCGAATCTGGAGATCGCCCTGGCCATGCGGGCACGGCTGGCGGCCCGGGGCTGGGCCAGCAGCCAACACATGGCGCGGGTGTCCGCGGCCGTCATTTTTTGAATGGAAGGTCTCTGTATCGTCATGCCTACAGCCTCCATGCTGCTCACGACAATATTCTGATACTTTAATGACCGTTAAATGACAGCGCCGGGCCGGCTCACACCGAGAACGACGAACCGCAGCCGCAGGTGGTGGCCGCGTTGGGGTTGTTGACGATAAACCGGGAGCCCATCAGGCCCTGCTCGTAGTCCACCTGGGAGCCGTCCAGATACTGGATACTCATGGCGTCCACCAGCAAGGTCACGTCTTCGCGGGCCACTGCCGTATCGTCTTCGTTCACCGCTTCATCAAAGGTGAAGCCATAGGAAAAACCCGCGCAGCCGCCGCCGGTGATGTACACCCGCAGTTTCAGCTCGGGGTTACCTTCGTCGTCACGGAGCTCGCGCACCTTGGCGGCGGCCCGTTCGGTCAGGATTATGGGTCCGGATTCGCTCATGTCACTCAATGCCGTTATCACATCGCCATAGTCCAGTACCCGACTATTACAGTCAAGTATTCTCCGGGCGCGCGTCCGCCTCCGAGGCATCCTCGACCGGCCGGCCGCCGGGCTTTTCCGGTGCCGGGAGGTTGCGGCGCTCGTCGTCCAGGCGTACCAGCTTACCGTTGACCCGCGCCCCCATCAGCATCTCGATCATCACGTAAAAGACATTGCCCTCGACCTGGGCCTTGCTGGCCAGTTCCAGATGCTCGGTGGCGTTAACGTCGCCTTCGACCCGGCCGTTGATGGTGATTCTGGGCACGCGGATTTCACCGCGCACCACGCCGCTCTCGCCGATCACCAACTGGCCGCCGTCTTTGCCGACGGTAATGTTGCCGTCCACTTCGCCCTGAACGTGCAGTCCCCCGTTGAACTCAATATCGCCCACGATGCGGGCACTGGGAGCGATCAGGGTGTGATCGCGGAAATTTTGCTGACCACCCGTGCTCTTCTTATCTCGCCCAATCACCTGTCATCTCCTGCTTGATTATTCGATACGCCATCACCAAGGAAGGCTCTGAACCACCTCCGCGCGACGCGGGGCGGTGGCTGTCGCGGTCATCTCAAAAGCGTCGATCCGCATGCCCTCGGGCACCGTCAGCGTACCGGAAAGCTCCTGGAAGTACCGGAAACGGAATCGCAAATCGCTGTTTTCCCCCAACAACTCGCCGCCATCCAATGTCACCGGCTCGCCATCACGGAAGCCCTTCAGCGCGAAGCTCACCGTGCCCGACAAGTATCCCCGGTTATCACCGGACTGAACCAGTATCAAACGGTAACGGAAACGCCGCTCTCCGTTCTCCGGGCTCACCTCGAACTTTTCCACCTGCATGGGCGCGTCGGACGCCCCCGGAGACATCACATTCTTGTAGAACGCCACCGCCTCTTCCAGCTCCGCGCTCTGATCACGCAGGCCGCGTATCTCCTGGCGCAACTGCTCGCGGGCCTGGTCCGCCACTTCCACCTCCGCCCGGTAGCGGGCCAGATCGTGGCGCACGGTGCGTAATTCCTGGCGGGCGTCGCGCAATTCCGCACGCAGCTCGCTGTTTTTCATGTTGCTGTCCAGGGCACCACTCTGGCCCAGCCAGGAGCCCGCCAGAAACGCCGCGATCACCGCCACCAACGCGGCCACCGTCAGCAGCACACGGGTGCGCCGGCGGTGCGACGGGCTCACCGGAACCAGAATTACATCGTCGACGCCCGCTCTGGGCCGGCTGCCCTTCGCCATCAGGGCAACAACGCGGGGAGATCAATGCCGGCCGTCTCTTCCAGGCCGAACATGATGTTCATGCATTGAATCGCCTGGCCGGAGGCGCCCTTGACCAGGTTATCAATCACCGACAGCACCACCAGGACGTCGCCATCTCCCGGCCGGTGGATCGCCAAACGGCAATGGTTGGAGCCTTTCACGAAGCGGGTCTCCGGGTGGCTGCCCTGGGGCATCACATCGACGAAGGGCTCGTCGGCGTAGCGCGCCTCGAAGGCCGCCTGCACCTGATCCAACGCCGGGGTGTCGCCGTTAACGGTGGCGTAAAGGCTGGCGTGAATGCCGCGCACCATGGGCACCAGATGCGGCACGAAGGTGACCGACACCGGTCCGCCGGCGATGTCGCCCAGGCCCTGCTCGATTTCCGGCAGATGCCGGTGCCCGCTGGCGCCGTAGGCCTTAAAGCTCTCCGAGGCCTCGGCCAGCAACATCGGCACCTTGGCGCCGCGCCCGGCACCGCTGGCACCGCTGGCGGCGCTGGCGATCAGTTGCTCCGGGCGCACCCAGCCACGCTCCAGCAACGGCAGGTAGCCGAGCTGGATCGAGGTGGGATAGCAGCCGGCGCAGGCCACCAGCCGGGCGCCACGGATACGTTCGCGGTTCACTTCCGGCAGGCCGTAAACCGCCTGATCAAGCAGTTCCGGGCAGGCATGGGGCTCGCCGTACCACTGGCTCCAGACGCCGGCGTCGCGAAGCCGGAAATCCGCCGACAGGTCCACCACCCGGGTGCCAGCGGCCAGCAATTCCGGCACCAGACGCATGGCGACATTATGCGGCGTGGCGAAGAACACCACGTCACAGGCCGCCAGCGTGGCCACGTCCGGCTCCTCGAACTCGAGGTCGGTATAGCCGCGCAGGGTCGGGTACAGATCACTGACCTTCAGCCCCTGCTCGCTACGCGAGGTAATGGTTTCCAGGCGCACCAGCGGGTGTCGCACCAGCAAGCGCAGCAACTCCACACCGGTATAGCCGGTGCCGCCGACAATGCCGACTTTCAAAGGGTTCGCCGCGTCGACCTGGGTCATACCATTACTCCCATTACTACTTTCCACTAAAGGACCCGCATGATAGGCACCACCGCCATGGGCGGCAACTTCATTGGCCGCCGCCGCGGCCCCGTTCGTCCGCCGGACCGCTTTCGGTGCTCACCACCCGCGCCCGATCCAGGGCCATGCCCTCGCCTTCCTGCAACCGTTCGGCCAGGGAGTCGTAGAGCGGACGCAGCCAGATCAGTTTGGCCACCGCCGCCGCCACGAACGCGCCGGCCATCAGCGGCAGCAGGATATCGTGACGGTTGCCGGTGAGCTCCATGACGATCACGAATGAGGTGATCGGCCGCTGGATCACCCCGGCCAGAAACGCCGCCATCGCCACCAGAGTGATGCCCACCACCGAAGAGTCGGGGAACAACCCGCCGATCACATTGCCGACACCAGCGCCGGCGGCCAGGCTGGGCGAAAACAGACCGCCGGGGATGCCGGTGAAATAGGACACCAGGGTGGCCGCCATCTTGGCCAGCGGAAAGCTCCAGTCACCGTCCACGCCGCCACTCAAAAGATGGCGTGCCTGCTCATAGCCACTGCCGTAAGTGGCGCCGCCGGTGACCAGACCAAGAAAGACCAGAACCAGCGCGCACAGCAGTACCACCCGGTAAGGATGCTTGCGACCGTAGGGCGCGAGAAAACGGCTACCGGTAATCAGCAGGCGGCTGAAGGCCCCACCCAGCAAACCGCACACCAGGCCGGTGACACCGATGGCGAGCCAGTCCTGGGTGATGTCCAGCGCCCCCTGGGGATGGCCGAAAAAGCTGTAGTGACCGGCAATCGCCAGCACCACCACGCCGGACAGGATGATGGCCAGAATCAGGGTGCCGCTGGTGCGTTGTTCGAACGAACCGGACAGCTCCTCAATCGCGAACACAATGCCCGCCAGCGGCGCGTTGAAGGCCGCCGACACCCCGGCGGCGCCACCGGCCACGATCAGGGCGTTGTCCACGTATTTCTGATGAAGGCGTCCGACCTGCCCCACCGAGTACATCATCGCCGCCCCCATGTGAACGCTGGGCCCCTCGCGGCCGATGCTGGCGCCGCACAGCAGCCCCATGCAGGTGAGCGCGAATTTCATGACGATAACGCGGAACGACAGAAAGGTGGGCCGCAACCAGTGATAGCGCTGTTTGAGCACCACCAGCACCTGGGGAATACCGCTACCCTGGGACTCGGCGCCGGTGCGGCGCATTATAAAAACGGTCGCCAACATGCCCAGCGGCGTGATCAGCACCGGCCACAACGACGAATGCCGCTCCATCTCGGCGAACGCCTCGGCGCACATTTCCGCGACCCAGGCGAACCCCACGGTGACCAGACCCACCATCAGCGCGCCGATCCAGAACACCACCCGCATCTTCCAATCCTGGAGGGTACCCAGCTGCCGACGGGACAGACGCCGGGTGCGAAACAGATAGTATCGCAGCAGGCGGCTGGCGCGTGGTGGCTTGGTCACGGCATCCTCTTTTCTTTCAGATCGGCGTCAGCGGCTGGCACCGGGCATGGCGGAACAAGGTCCGGAAATGGCCCGCGGCCTCGTTGGCGCGGGACGATACAAGCAAGGCGCTGTAGTATACAGCGGCTAGCGGGTGACACTCCAACGCGGTGCGCCCCGACCACCCTCTGTACCCGGAGACATTCCAATGCTATGGCTGAAAGCGTTCCACCTTATTGCCGTGATTTGCTGGTTCGCGGCGATCTTTTATCTGCCCCGCCTGTTCGTCTACCACGCCATGGCCGAGGACCAGACCAGCCGCGACCGCTTCAAGATCATGGAGCGTAAGCTCTACCGGGGCATCATGAACCCGTCCATGATCGCCACCCTGGTGCTGGGCATCTGGATGCTGGCGCTGAACTGGGACTACTACAAAACCCAGGGCTGGCTGCACGCCAAGATCACCCTGGTGGTGCTGTTGATCGGCTACCACCATGTCTGTCTGGCCTACCTGAAGCAATTCGCCGCCGACGCCAACACCAAGAGCCACAAGTTCTACCGGATCTTTAACGAAGTGCCGGTGTTACTGCTGGTGGCGATTGTTATCCTGGCGGTGGTAAAACCGTTTTGAGCGTATTCAATGAGACCTAATATTCTTGTCATCGCCGGCCACGATCCGTCCGGTGGCGCCGGCATCCACGCCGACATCGAGGCGATCCAGAGCACCGGCGGCTTCGCCAGCACGCTGATCACCGCGCTGACGGTACAGAACAGCCGCAAGGTCAGCAGCTTTCAATTGACCCCGCTGGAGCTTCTCGAACAGCAGGCGGACGCCCTGCTCGCCGATTACGAGTTCCAGGCGGTGAAGATCGGCATGACCGGCTCGGTGGCCACGGTGGAATGGATTGCCCGTCTGCTCGCCCGCCTTCCCGGCGTGCCCGTGGTCCTGGACCCGGTGCTCGCCGCCGAATCCGGCGGCAGCCTCGCCCAGGGCGACCTCAACGAGGCCCTGATGGACCGGATCGCCCCCCAGGCCACGGTGCTCACGCCGAACCTGCCCGAGGCCAGCACGCTGAGCGGTGAAACAGGGGTGGCCGAGGCGGGCGCCGCGCTCACCCGGCGCTGCGGCCGCGCGGTGCTGGTGACCGGCACCCACGACGACACCGACCAGGTCACCAACCACCTGTTCCAGGGCGAGCACCATCGCCAGTGGGAATGGCCGCGCCTGCCCGAGGTCTATCACGGCTCCGGCTGCTCACTGGCTTCGGCGATCGCCAGCCTGCTGGCCCAGGGCCGCTCACTGGACGACGCCATCGGCGACGCCCAGGCGTGGCTGCATCGCGCGCTTCAACACGCCTGGCGGCCCGGCGGAGGCCAGTTTGTACCGGACCGGAGCCTGACCCCATGAGCCAGCCACTGAAGGGACTCTACGCCATCACGGATCCGGAGCTGGCGCCCGGCGACCGCGTGCTCAGCGCCGCCGAAGCGGCCCTGCGCGGCGGCGCCACGATGCTGCAGTACCGCGACAAACCCGCCGACGCGGACACCCGCCGCCACCGGGCCGCGCGGCTGGCGCTGCTGTGCAAGGACTACGGCGCGCGCTTTATCGTCAACGACGACGCCGCCCTGGCGGCGGAAGTGGAAGCCGACGGCGTGCACCTGGGCCAGAGCGACGGCGCGGTCAGCCGGGCGCGCATGCTGCTCGGCGACGACAAACTGATCGGCGTGTCCTGCCATGGTCGTCTTGATCTGGCGCAAAAAGCCGCCGACGAGGGCGCCGACTATCTCGCCCTGGGGCGCTTTTTCGAATCACGCACCAAGCCGGGCGCGCCGCCCGCGTCGCTGGACACCCTGCGCGAAGCACGCCGCCGCTTCTCCCTGCCGCTGGTGGCGATCGGCGGAGTGAATCCGCATAATGCCCGGCAACTGATCGAGGCCGGAGCCGACCTGGTGGCCGTTATCCACGCCCTGTTCGGCCACGCCGACGACGCCGACGTGGAAGCCGCCGCCCGGCGGCTGCACGCCGCCTTTCCGGCGCCCCCCTTCAAGGAGTCCCAATGAGTCGCAAGCATTCCGAACAACTGTTCCGCCGCGCCCAGAAACACATCCCCGGCGGCGTCAATTCTCCGGTCCGCGCCTTTAAGGGCGTGGGCGGCACACCGGTGTTCTTCCGCCACGCGGAAGGCCCCTACCTGTTCGACGAGGACGACAACCGCTACGTGGATTACGTCGGCTCCTGGGGGCCGATGATCCTCGGCCACAACAACCAGGAAGTGCGCGAAGCAGTGCTCAAGGCGGTGGCCGACGGCCTCAGCTTCGGCGCCCCCACCGCCGCCGAGGTGGACATGGCCGACCTGGTCTGCGAGATGGTGCCGTCCATGGACATGGTGCGCATGGTCAACTCCGGCACCGAAGCGGTGATGAGCGCGCTGCGCCTGGCGCGCGGCCACACCGGCCGCGACAAGGTGATCAAATTCGAGGGCTGCTACCACGGCCACGTGGACAGCCTGCTGGTGAAAGCCGGCTCCGGCGCGCTGACCTTGGGCACTCCCAGCTCACCGGGCGTGCCCAAAGCGGTCACCGACGACACCCTGACCCTCAACTTCAACGACGCCGGCGGCCTGACCGAAGTCTTCAAGGCCCAGGGCGACCAGATCGCCGCCGTGATCGTCGAACCGGTGGCCGGCAACATGAACTGCGTACCGCCCACCCAGGGCTTTCTGGAAGCCCTGCGCGAGCAGTGCGACCAGCACGGCGCGGTGCTGATCTTCGACGAAGTGATGACCGGCTTCCGGGTCGCCCGGGGCGGCGCCCAGGCGCGCTACGGCGTGACCCCGGACCTCACCACCCTGGGCAAGATCATCGGCGGCGGCATGCCGGTGGGCGCGCTGGGCGGCAAACGGGAAATCATGGAGAAGCTGTCGCCACTGGGCCCGGTCTATCAGGCCGGCACCCTGTCCGGTAACCCGGTGGCCATGGCGGCCGGCCTGGCGACGCTGAAACAGCTGCGCCGCGACGGCTTCTACGAGGAACTGGAAGCGAAAACCGAACGGCTCACCGAAGGGCTGGCCGAAGCCGCCCGGGGCGCCGGGGTCGGTTTCCACACCACGCAAGCGGGCGGCATGTTCGGCCTGTTCTTCACCGACCAGACCCGCATCAGCCGCTTCGACGAGGTGATGGCCTGCGACCAGCCCCGCTTCAACAGCTTCTTCCACGCCATGCTGGACCGGGGTGTCTATCTGGCGCCGAGCGCCTTCGAGGCGGGCTTCGTGTCGATCACCCACAGCGACGACGACATCGACACCACCATCCAGGCCGCCCGCGACGCGTTCAGCGTTCTTTGAAGCGGACAGGGGCTAGCGGGCCAGAACAGCACACTGGCCCGCGGTCAGCGCCAACAGATCCACCGCCGCCATCTCGATTTCCAACCCCCGCCGCCCGGCGCTCATGTAAAGAGCATCGAAGCTCAAGGCACTCTCATCCAGCCACAACGGCGACCGGCGTTTCTGACCCAGCGGACTGATGCCGCCCAGCACATAGCCGGTGACCCGTTGCGCCAGATCGGCGTCGGCCATCCGCGCTTTCTTGCCGCCGGCCGCCTTGGCCAGCGCCTTAAGGTCGAGACTCAGGTGCACCGGCACCATCGCCACCTGGGGCTGATCGTCGACCACCGCCAGCAGCGTTTTAAACACCCGGCGCGGGTCCAGATCGAGTAGCTGGGCGGCCTCCAGGCCGTAGCTTTCGGCGCCGGGGTCGTGCTGGTAGCGGTGCAGCCGGAAATCGACGCCGGCCTCCTCCGCCATTTTTACCGCCGGGGTCATGCGCGATCCGGTTTCCGCAGCGCCTGGGCCCGCGAGCGCGCCTGGTCGGCGCCGCTGCGATCGCCCTGCTCTGCCCGGGCGGCGGCCACCAGCTCCCACAGCTCGGCGCGGTAGTCGTCGTTGTCCGGCGCCAGGCGCAAGGCGCGCTGGGCGAAGCCTTCGGCGGCGTGGCCGTCGCCCTCTTCCAGCCGCAACAGCGCCAGCTCGCGGTACAACCATGACGAATTGGGCGCCATGGTCAGGGCCCGTTCCAGGTAGCGGCTGGCCGCGCCGGTCTGCCCCTGGGCACGGGCCTGCTCGGCACGGCTCAGCAGGGCCATCGCCGGCGAGCCTTGCAACTCGGTGTCCGCGGTGACCGGCTCCGCGTTCTCCGCTGGCGGTGTCACCGCGCAGCCGGACAGCAACAGCACCGCCAGCAGCGTTAGTCGAACCAGCCTTTGAACCATTCCACCACTCCTTCCTTAACCTGGGTCGCGCTGCCGCAACCGTCGCTTTGCTCCGGGATGGAGGCCTCCAGCATCGGGTATTCCCGGGCGCCGGAACAGCCTTTGCCACTGGTTTTCTCACCGGACGGGTCCATCCACACCTCTTCCACGCCCGGCGGGGGCACCTGGGACAGGCTGGTCTGCGGCAGGCTGGCCATCAGGCGGCTCCACACCGGGAGCGCGCCGGACGAGCCGGTCACGCGGGCGTTTTCGTTATTGTCACGGCCCACCCAGACCACCGACAGATGGTTACCGGAGAAGCCGGCGAACCAGGCGTCGCGGTATTCATCGCTGGTGCCGGTTTTGCCGGCCACTTTCAGGTCAGGGGGCAGCACCGAACGGGCGGAACGGGCGGTGCCCTTCTCAACGACCTGCTGCATACCCCACTGAATCAGGTAGGCCGGGCCTGAATCGATCACCTCTTCGGTGTCCACCGGATAGCGTGCCAGGGGCTCGCCTTCCTTATCCAGCACATCGGTGATCGAACGCAACGGCGTGGCGAAGCCGCCGGTGGCGAGCGGCTGGTACAGCATCGCCACCTCGAAGGGGGTCATGCCGATGCTGCCGAGCAGAATACTGGGGTAGGCCGGTATGGTCTTTTTCACGCCCAGCTGGGACAAGGTCCGAACCACGGCGTCCGGGCCCACATCCATGCCCAGACGTACCGTGGCCTGGTTGCGTGAGTAGGCCAGCGCGTCGACCAGGGGAATCGGGCCCTTGGATTCGCCGTCGAAGTTCTGCGGCGTCCACTTCTTGCCCGTGGTCAGCGGCACGGTGATCGGCTCGTCGGCCACCGGGGTGGCCAGACTGTAGCGCTTGGGCTGCTGCAACGCGGTGAGCATCACCACCGGCTTGACCAGCGAGCCCATCGGCCGGGTGGCGTCCAGGGCACGGTTGAAGCCCTGGGCACGGGACTCGCGGCTGCCCACCAGCGCCAACACGTCACCCTGGGCCGGCGCCACCACCACCACCGCGCCGTTGAGCGCGTCGCCGGAGGCGTCCAGGCTGTTGAGATGCTCACTGAGCGCCTTCTCGGACGCCAGCTGCGCCAGCACGTCCAGGGTAGAATGGATCCGCAGGCCCTCCTCGCCCAGCACGTCGGCCGGGTAGTCCCGGGCCAGCTGACGGCGCACCAGATCAATGAACGCGGGAAACGCGTACAACGGCGACGCGCCGCGCGGCACCACTTCCAAATCCCGTTCGCGGAAACGCCGGTATGCCTGATCGCTCAACGCGCCCTCTTCCAGGGCCACTTTAAGCACCGTATTACGCCGCGCCAGGGCGCGCTCCGGATTACGGCGAGGGTCGTAGTAGCTGGGTCCCTTCAACAGGGCCACCAAGGTGGCAAGCTGATGGGGTTCCAGTTCTTCCAGGGGCCGCCCGAAATAAAACTGAGCGCCGAGCCCCATGCCGTGGATGGCGCGCTTGCCGTCCTGGCCTAGATAGACCTCGTTAAGGTAGGCCTCGAGAATCCGCTCTTTGCTGTAATGCAGCTCCAGCAACACCGCCATCGGCATTTCCACCAGCTTGCGGGCCAGAGTGCGGTCCTGCGTGAGCCAGAAATTTTTCACCAACTGCTGGGTCAGGGTGCTGCCGCCCTGCACCAGGCCGCCGGCTTTCACATTGGCCACCATGGCGCGGGCCAGCCCCCGTGGCGAGACCCCGTGGTGGTCATAGAAGTCACGGTCCTCGGTGGCCAGCAGCATCTGCACCAGCAGCGGCGGCACCCGGTCGAGCGGCACGAACACACGGTCCTCGGTGTGGCCCGGATGGATGCTGCCGATCTGCAGCGGCTCCAGCCGCGCCAGCGAATCGCCGTCGTTGCTGCTCAGCGCACGGACCTGGCCGCCACCGAGCGTAACGCGGATGCGCTGGGCCGGTTCGCCGCCATCGCTGTCGCGGAATCCGCGGGTATGTATCACCAGCGTATTGCCGTCAGTGGTGTAGCTGCCCGGGGTGGGCGCGCCACCGGCGCGGCGGTAGCGCATCAACTCCAGCATCTTGAGCATGTCGTTGCGCGCCAGAACCCGGCCGGGATACAACTCCACCGGACGCGCGTAAACCCGCGCCGGCAGTTGCCAGACGTGGCTGTCGAATCGGTCACGCACATAGGCATCCAGGTAGGCCAGCCCGGCGGCCGCCAGCACCAGCAGCACCACCGATACCTTGGCGATGAACCGCCAGCTGAACCAGCGTCGCCCCGCGGACCGGGTGTTTCGTTTGTTTCCCGACTTAGCGGGGCGGCGCGCGGACCCTTTACGGGCGGACGCCGGCTTTTTCGCATTCTTCGCCATGGTCGCGAGTATAGTGAGACGGTGGCCGGGAGCCTACGCAAGAACACCCGGTTTTACACTTTGTTCCGCGAACCCGGTTTGGCATGGGACAGCGGCGCCACCATAATGGCTTCTTTTGTTAACCGGCCCGGAGCCCGCATGGAAAAGAAATACCACGTTTACGCCCTCGGCAACGCCTTGGTGGACACCGAAGTGGAAGTAACCGATGAGTTCCTGAACCGTCTGGATCTCAGCAAGGGCCTGATGACGCTCGTCGATGAAGCACGCCAACAGGAACTGGTGGCGGCGCTGGCCGGCGAAGCCGAACCCCACAAGCACACCTGCGGCGGCTCCGCCTGCAACACCGTGGTGGCGGCACGCCACTTCGGCGGCCACGGCTACTACGCCTGCAAGGTGGCCGACGACGAGACCGGCGACTTTTTCGTGCGCGACCTGCGGGCCGCCGGTGTCGACACCAATATGAGCGCCGCTCGGGAGCACGGCGTGTCCGGCAAATGCCTGGTAATGATCACACCGGATGCGGAACGCACCATGCACACCTTTCTGGGCATCTCCCAGTCGGTGGGCGAGCAGGAACTGGATGAAGACGCCATCGCTGCCTCCGAGTTCGTCTATCTGGAGGGCTATCTGGTGAGCTCCGACAGCGCCCGCGCCGCCGCCATCCGCCTGCGCCAGCTGGCGGAAAAGCACGGCGTGCGCACCTCGCTGACGTTCTCCGATCCGGCCATGGTGCAGTTCTTCCGCGACGGCCTGGCGGAAATGCTGGGCGACGGCGTCGACCTGCTGTTCTGCAATGAAGCGGAGGCCCTCGGCTACACCGACACCGACAGCCCGCAGGCCGCCCTGGAAGCGCTGAAACCGCTGTGCCGCGCCCTGGTAATGACGCGCGGCGCGGAAGGCGCATTGATCTGGGACGGCGAACAGGTCCATCACATCGACGCGCCGCCGGTGAAAGCCATCGACACCAACGGCGCCGGCGACATGTTCGCCGGGGCTTACCTGTACGCCCTCACCCACGGCCATGACCACGCCACCGCCGGCCGGCTGGCGGCCGCCGCCAGCTCGCGGCTGGTCACCGAATTCGGCCCGCGCCTCCCCGCCGAGGCGCATCTGGAAGTGCGCAAGCAGGTACTGGGCGAATAAGGGGGAGCCATGCAAGCAGTCTGCAAAACCGAGGACATCGGCGAGGAAAGCGCCCGGGAATTCATGGTCGGCGAGCAGTCGGTGATCGTGGTGAAATTCGACGGTCAGTTCCATGCGTACCTGAACTGGTGCCCGCATCTGGGTATTGAACTGAACTTCATGCCCGACCAGTTCATGGACGACGACGGCCGCTTTCTGGTGTGCGCCAACCACGGCGCCCTGTTTGAACCGGAAAACGGCGCCTGCCTGTCCGGTCCGTGCAGTGGCGACAGCCTCACCGCGGTACCGCTGGATGTCCGCGATGGGGAGATCTGGGTGGGCAACGCCGAAGCCACCGCTTAAAACGAGCATCCGTAATGACCGACCAGGAAGGCTCCACCCACCCGTTCGATGCGCTCACCCCGGAC
Organism: Alcanivorax sp.; assembly: GCA_017794945.1. Classification (GTDB taxonomy): domain Bacteria; phylum Pseudomonadota; class Gammaproteobacteria; order Pseudomonadales; family Alcanivoracaceae; genus Alloalcanivorax. The sequence goes on along the minus strand of CP051239.1, from coordinate 2,088,152 downwards.
GTGATTCTTGACGCCGTGGACAGCGCCGGCTTTGTCACCGACGGCCGTCTGATGGGGCTCAACAGCTTCGAAAACCGGGTCTATCAGGTGGGGCTGGAAGACACCACGCCGGTGGTGGTGAAGTTCTACCGGCCACAGCGCTGGAGCGACGCCCAGATTCTCGAGGAGCACGCCTTCAGCCGCTTCCTGCGCGAGCAGGAACTGCCGGTGGTGGCGCCGCTGGCCAACGACCGGGGCGAGACCCTGTTCTACCACGCCGGCTTTCGTTTCACCGTGTTCCCGCGCCAGGGCGGCCATGCCCCGGAACTCGACAACGCCGACCACCTGCTGGTGCTGGGCCGCACCCTGGCCCGCTGGCACGCGGCCGGCAACGACCGCCCCTTCCAGACCCGCCCGGCCATCGACATCATCGCCGACTGCCGCGCCGCCGTGGACTACGTCAATCAGGGCGTGGTCGACCCCAACTTCTCGGGCCGCTACCGGGATCTGGGCGGAGCGCTGATCGAGGCCATGGAGCAACGGCTGGACGGGGTCACCTGGCAGGCCATCAACGTGCACGGCGATTGCCATACCGGCAATATTCTGTGGCGCGACGACCTGCCCCACTTCGTCGACCTGGACGACAGTGTGCGCGGCCCCGCCATGCAGGATCTGTGGATGCTGCTCTCCGGCGACGCGGAAGAGAACAGCCAGCAACTGCGCACCCTGTCCGAGGGCTACGAAACCTTCCTGCCCTTTCCCTGGGCGCAGCGCCGGCTGATCGAGCCGCTGCGCGCCCGGCGCATGCTGCGCCACAGCGCCTGGCTGGCGCAGCGTTGGGACGATCCTGCATTCCCGCTGGCGTTTCCCTGGTTCGACTCGCCGCGCTACTGGCAGGACCACATCAATGACCTCGAGCAGGAGCTGGCCACCATGCAGCGCCTGCTCGAGTATTGACCTCCAGTCAAGGCAGCACCACCGGCACCGGCGCGTCCAGCACGAATTCCCCAGTGCTCATCCGCGTGCGCCAGGCGAGGATCTCCACCCCGGACCGCGCCGCCTCGCGCAGCAGTTGCCCGTACACCGGATCCACGTCGTCGGCGGGTCCGGCGGAACGGGCGCCACCGTGCTGCACACAGAAGAACAGCACCGCCCGGCGGCCCTCCCGGGCCGCGGTCATCAGGGTACGCAGATGCTTCTGCCCGCGCTCGGTCACCGAGTCGGGGAAGCGGATTTCACCCGTGTCCGGCTCGCCCGGGGCCGGCCCCAGGGTCACATTCTTGACCTCGATAAAGGTATGCGGCGCGGCCCGGTCACCCAGGGCCAGATCAAAGCGGCTCTCCGCGAAGGTCACTTCGCGCTCCACGCCGTCCGCCGGTGACAGGCCGTCGATGCGGCCGGCGCTCAGCGCCTCGGCGACCAGAGCGTTGGTGCGGCCGGTGTTCACCCCCGCCCAGTGGCCGTGCGCTACCCGCACCGCTTCCAGGGTATGACGGTACTTGCGCTTGGGGTTGCCGCTGTCGGAAATCAGCGCCGCCTGTTCCTCGCCGGGCAGCACGCAGTGTTTCATCGAGCCGGTGTTGGGGCAGTGCACCGTGGTCTCGCTACCGTCGGGCAGACGCACATCAGCAAGAAAACGCTTGTAGCGGCGCAGCAGCGTCACCTCGCGCAGAGGGGGATCAAAGTTCACGGTCTCTCCAGATAGGCGCGCAGCCGCTCAAGGGCCTCATGCAGGCGGCTTTCCTCGCAGGTGTAGGCGAGTCGCAGATAGCGTTCAGGATGATGGTGGCGGCCGAAATCCAGGCCCGGGGTCAGAGCCACTCCGGTGCGTTCCAGCAAGTCCTGGCAGAACGCGAAGCTGTCGTCGGTGTACGCGCTCATATCCAGGTAGAGGTAGAAGGCGCCTTCGGCGCCGCCCACCACCGGCAGGCCCATGCCGGGCAGAGCCTCCATCAACAGGGTGCGGCGGCGATCGAGAAGCTGCCGCCGTTGCTCGGCGATTGCCAGGCTTTCCTCGCCGAAGGCGGCCATGGCGGCGTGCTGTGCCACCGTGGACGGCGCCAGAAACCAATTCTGCGCCAGCCGCTCGATGGCCGGCACCCAGGCTTGCGGGGCCACCAGCCAGCCCAGCCGCCAGCCGGTCATGCCGAAGTACTTACTGAAGCTGTTGATCACCACCGCCTCGTCGCTGTGGCGCAGCACCGTGTCCGCCGGCCCGCCGTAACACAGCCCCTGATAGATTTCGTCGACCACCAGGGTGCCGCCGCGCGCCCGGCAGGCCCGGCCCAGGTTCGCCAGCCCGGCGCCGTCGGCGCGATTGCCGGTGGGGTTGTCCGGGCTGGCCACCATTGCCACCCGGGTGCGCTCGGTCCAGGCCGCCTCAAGGGTTTCGGCGGTGAGCCGGAAGCCGTCTTCGGGTTTCAACGGCAGGGGCCGGGGAACGCCGCCGAATAGGGTGACGAACTGGCGGTTACAGGGGTAGCCCGGATCACACAGCAGAACCTCGTCGCCGGCGTTCAACAGAGCCCCCATAATCAACTGCAGTGCCCCGGAAGCGCCCGGGGTGACCACCACCTGCGCCGGGCTCACCGAGGCGCCGAGCCGCTGACGGTAGTCCTCGGCAATGGCTTCGCGCAGCGCGGGCAGCCCGGCGGCGGGCGTGTAACGCGTCTGGCCCCGGTCCAGGGCGCGCCGCGCCGCATCCATGATCGGGGCGGCGCAGGGAAAATCCGGCTCGCCCACTTCCAGGTGCAAAATGTCGTGGCCGGCGGCTTCCAGGGCCTGGGCCCGCTCCAGCAAGGCCATGACATGAAACGGCGGCGCCTGTTCGGCGAGATGAGACAAGATGGGACGGTTCAAGAAAAACCCCTTTCCTGTGGCCTGGGTGTCGTTATAATCCCGTGGTTTCGCCACGCAATGCGTGCGCGGGCAAGGGAACGCCCCCGCTTCGCAAGCCGCGCCAACAGCGAATCTCGCCGGAAAACGGAGACTCTGCTGAATAGTGACAAGGCTTGCAATAAAGCGGTAAGGTCGAAGGTTACACTATTATCTGTCCTGGATTGGGCGGCCCTGTGCAAGGGCGGCTGTCGCCTGCAGGGTTCCGGGCTCTTAGGTAGCGAGTCGTGACTATGTTAAGGGAGTTGATCAAAATGGCCACCGGTAGCAAGAGCAAGAAGAAAACGGCCAGCAAGGCGGGCAGCGCGGCTTCCAAAAAAGCCGCCACGAAAACGACGACGGCTAAAAAAGCGGTCGCCAAGAAAGCGGCCGTAAAGAAGGCCCCGGCTAAAAAAGCCGCCGCCAAGACCACCCCGAAACGCGCCGCGTCGAAATCGACCGGCAAAGCCGCCCCGGCCGCCTCCACCAGGAAAACCACCGCCTCGAAAGCGGCCGCCAAAAAAGCGACCGCGAAAAAAGCCGTGGCAAAGAAAGCAGCGGTAAAAAAACCGGCGGCAAAAAAGACCACGGCGAAGACAGCCACAACCAGCCCGGCCGCGAAAAAGACCGCCAGTAAGAAGCCGGCGGCCAAACCGGCGGCGAAGAAAACCGCCGTCAAAAAGGCCACCGTGAAAAAAACCGCGGCGAAGAAAGCAGCCGTGAAGAAAGCCGCGGCGCGCAAACCCGCGGCGACGCCGAAAGCACCGGCCAAACAAAGCGCGGCCAAGAAGGCGCCGGCAAAAGCCGCCGCCAGCAAAGCCGCCAAGCCCGTCGCCAAAAAGGCGGCGGCGAAGAAAAGCACTGCTCGCAAGGCCTCCGCCGCGCCGGCCCGAACCCCCAAGGCGCCGGCCGCCGCCCCGCCGAGCGGTACGCGTTCCCCGGGGACCGCCAGGAGGGCTACCGGCAGCATGGACAGGCCGCCGTCCCGTTCTCCATCTTCCAATCAGGTGACATCCAAGGTGAAGAAATCCGCATCCTCCGCCACCAAGGCGGAAACGCTCATTCATGGTTTTACGCCTTACACGCCCAATCAAGGCGAGGAGTACATGAACGAAGCACAGCGCGCCCATTTCCGTCAGATTCTGCTGGCCTGGCGCCAGGAACTGATGGAAGAAGCCGACCGCACCATGCACCACCTCCAGGACGAAGTGGCCAATCTGCCGGACCCGGCCGACCGTGCCACCCAGGAAGAAGAATTCGCTCTGGAACTGCGCACCCGCGACCGCGAGCGCAAGCTTCTCAAGAAGATCGAAAAAGCGCTCGACCAGATCGACAAGGACGATTACGGCTTCTGTGATGCCTGCGGCATCGAAATCGGCATCCGCCGCCTGGAAGCCCGCCCCACCGCCGAGCTTTGCATCGACTGCAAGGAACTGGCGGAAATCAAGGAAAAACAGCTGGCCGGGTGAACCGGCCGTACCGGGGGCGCTTCGCCCCCACGCCATCGGGGCCGCTGCATTTCGGCTCGCTGGTAACGGCGCTGGCCGGCTGGCTGGACGCCCGTTACCACGGTGGCCAGTGGCTGCTGCGTATCGACGATCTGGATCCACCGCGCCAACAACCGGGGGCGGTGGACGCCATCCTGCGACAACTGGACGCCTTTCAACTGCACTGGGACGGCGACCCTGTCTATCAAAGCCGGCGCGGTGATCACTATCAGCGGGCGGTGGACACCCTGGTGACGAAGGGCAAGGCGTTTTACTGCACCCTGTCGCGCAAACAGCTGAAAGCCCTGGACAACATTCACCCCGGCCCCGCCGTGGCTCAGCCGCCGGGTCCGGACCGCGCGGTGCGCCTGACGGTGCCCGACACGCCGCTGTGGCTTGACGACCGGCTGCAGGGCCGGGTGCACGCCGATCTGGCCCTGGAAGGCGGCGCCTTCGTGATACGCCGCCGGGACGGCTTGTTCGGCTACCAGCTGGCGTGCGCGCTGGACGACGCGGAGATGGGCATCACCGACGTGGTGCGCGGCAGCGACCTGCTGTCTTCCACCCTGCGCCAACAATGGGTACTGGAGTGCCTGGGCCAGGCCACGCCGTGCTACGCTCATCTGCCGGTGGTGATGGACCCGGCCGGGGGCAAGATGAGCAAATCCGCCGGCGCCGCCGCGCTCGACCGCGCCCGGCCCGGCGACTTCCTGTTCGCGGCCCTCGGCTACGTGGGTCTGACGCCGCCAGCAACACTGCGCGGCGCCAGCGTGACCGAGCAACTGGCCTGGGCCCGGGTGAATTGGACACCGGCCCATCAGCCCGGCGGGCGCCGACTGCCGCCACCCTCGATTTAGGACGCGATCATGTACACCGACCGGCTGCTGATCATTTTTATTCTCGGCACCTATCTGTTGTCGCCGTCCCTGATCGACTGGTGGAGCGAAGGCGGCCGCGCCTGGTACCGCCCCTATCTGGTCTGGCTGGGGCTGATCGCATTGAGCTACTGGATCGCCAGGAGTCGGGATGTCGATGGCTTATAGTGTCAGCGATCTGATCCTGATCGCCGGCGCCTACCTGCTGTTTCTGTTCCTGGTGGCGTGGATCACCGAGAAGGGATGGATCCCGGCGCGCCTGGTGCGCCACCCGGCGGTCTATGTGTTTTCCCTGGGCGTTTACGCCAGTGCCTGGGCGATCTACGGCTCGGTGGGCTACGCCCACGACTACGGCTACAACTTTCTCGCCTACTTCCTGGGCATCTCCGGCGTCTTCCTGCTGGCACCGATACTGCTGGCGCCGATACTGCGGCTCACCACCACCTACCAACTCAGTTCCCTGGCGGACCTGTTCGCGTTCCGATACCGCAGCCGGTTGGCCGGCGCGCTGACCACCGTGATGATGGTGGTGGGCATGCTGCCGCTGCTGTCGATGCAGATTAAAGCCGTGGCGGAGTCGATCCAGATTCTCACCGGCGAGCCGGACCCGGCCTGGGTGGCGTTCTGGTTCTGTCTGTTGATCACGCTGTTCGCGATCCTGTTCGGCGCCCGCCACGCCACCGCCCGGGAACGTCATGAGGGCCTGGTGGTGGCCATCGCCACCGAATCCCTGATCAAGGTGGCGGCGTTCGCGGCGGTGGCGCTGATCGGCCTGTTCGGCGTGTTCGACGGCCCCAGCGGCCTGGGTCTGTGGCTGGATCAGCACCCGGAAATGTTGTCGCGTCTGTACGCGCCGCTGCAGGACAATACCTGGCACAGCCTGATCATGGCGTTTTTCGTGTCCGCCGTGGTGATGCCACACATGTTCCACATGGCCTTCACGGAGAACCTCAACCCTCGCGCCCTGGTGTCGGCGAGCTGGGGGCTGCCACTGCTGTTTCTGGTGATGGCGCTGTGCGTGCCGATCATCCTCTGGGCCGCACTGGCCAGCAACGCCACCACCTCGCCGGACTACTTCACCCTCGGTGTGGGTCTGGCCAACGGCGGCGGTGGCGCGGTGCTGGGCTATCTGGCCGGGCTGGCCGGCGCCAGCGGCATGCTGATCGTCGCCATCCTGTCCTTGTCGGGCATGTGCCTGAACCATCTGATCCTGCCCGCCAGCCCGCTCAACTCCGCCCAGGACCTGTACAGGAATCTGCTCTGGACCCGGCGCGTGCTGATCGCCGCGATTCTCGCCCTGGCCTATGTGTTTTACCGTCTGGCCGGGCCCAATCATTCGGCGGTGGAACTGGGGGTGCTGTCGTTCGTCGCCGCGTTGCAGTTCGTACCCGGCCTGATCGGCACCCTGTTCTGGCCGTCCGGCAACCGCAACGGCCTGTACGCCGGTCTGTGCGCCGGCTTCGCGGTGTGGCTGGCGGCGCTGCTACTGCCCATGGTGTACCCGGACTGGCACGCCCAGCACCTGGTGGAAATGTTCGGCCTGCGCCGGGCCGAAGGTATGGACCATTGGAATCAGGTCGCCATCGTGTCGATGGTCCTCAACGGCGTGGTGTACGCCATTGTGTCCATCGTCACGCCGATGTCCCGGGCGGAGCGCACCGCCGCCGAAGCCTGCGCGGTGGACAGCCTGCGGCGCCCCTACCGCTGGGATCTCAGCGCCCAGACCGTGGACGAGTTCGTCACGGCCCTGAGTGGCCCGCTGGGGCCGGGCACCGCCGCCCGCGAAGTGGACATGGCCCTGGGCGACCTGCAACTGCACGCCAACGAGACACGCCCTTACGCGTTGCGGCGGCTGCGCGACCAATTGGAGACCAACCTGTCCGGGCTGCTGGGGCCGTCCGTGGCCCATCAGTTGATGGACGACAACCTGCCCTACAAACCCCAGGACGGCGAATCCAGCGAAGACATCCAGTTCATCGAATCGCGCCTGGAGCAGTACCGGGACCGCCTCTCCGGCCTGGCCGCGGAACTGGACAGCCTGCGCCGCTTCCACCGCCAGACCCTGCTGGAGCTGCCCATGGGCGTGATCTCCCTGGGCGGTGACGGCGAGATCATCGGCTGGAACCGGGCGGTGGAAGAGCTCACCGGCATCGACGCCGAGCACACCATCGGGTCGAGACTGGCGCACCTGCCGGCGCCCTGGGGTGACCTGCTGTCGGAGTTCGGGCGCGGCCAAGCGATGCACGAACCGCAGCGCCATCTGGAAGTGGACGGTCAGTCCCGCTGGGTCAGCCTGCACAAGTCACTGATTCAAAGCCCCGGGCCCAGCGAGCAGGCCGGCGGCCTGGTGCTGGTGCTGGAGGACATCACCGAACTGCGGCATATGGAGTCCCACCTGGCCCACAACGAGCGCCTGGCATCGATCGGCCGGCTGGCCGCGGGCGTCGCCCATGAGATCGGCAACCCGGTGACCGCCATCGCCTGCCTGGCGCAGAACCTGGACGGCGAAAGCGACCGCGAGGAGCGGACCCTGAGCGCCAGCCAGATCATGGAGCAGACCCGCCGCATCACCCGCATCGTCGAATCCCTGGTCACGTTCAGCCACTCCGGCGGCCTGCGCGATACCATCCAGGGCCCGGTGAACGTGGCCGCCACCGCCGCGGAGGCCATTGCGTTGCTGCAGCTGGATCCGGACCATCGGGAACAGCGCTTTGAGAACCACTGCGCGTCCGATCTGGAAGTGATCGGCGACCCACAGCGCCTGCTGCAGGTGTTCGTCAACCTGCTGGGCAACGCCGCGGACGCCAGCGACCCGGAAGACGCGATCCGGGTACGCTGTGAAGCGCAAGGCGGCAAGGTGCGTATTCAGGTTGAAGATCACGGCCACGGCATTCCCGAGGAATTGCGCGCCGCCCTGTTCGAGCCTTTCGTCACCAGCAAACCACCCGGCAGAGGCACGGGGCTGGGCCTGGCGCTGGTTTACAGTATTATCGAGGACCACCACGGCACGGTATGGGTGGAAAGCCCCATCCACGGCGACCGTGGTACCCGCTTTATCATCGAGCTGCCGCGCTTCAGCGCCGGCGCCTTGAGCACGCATTAAAAAGGAACGGCACCATGAGCCATATCCTGATCGTTGAAGACGAGCCGGTGATTCGCGGCGCCCTGCGCAAACTACTGGAACGGCACGATCACTCCGTGGCTGAGGCGGAATCCGTGGAGCAGGCCCGCGAGAACGGCCTCACCCAGTGCGACCTGATCATCAGCGACCTGCGCCTGCCCGGCGAGCCCGGCACCGCGCTGATCGAACTGGCGGCCCCGGTGCCGGTACTGATCATGACCAGCTACGCCAGCCTGCGCTCGGCGGTGGACGCCATGCGCGAGGGCGCCGTGGATTACATTCCCAAGCCCTTCGACCACGATGAAATGCTGATGTCGGTGCAACGGGTGCTCAAGGAAGGCCGCATCAACCGGGGCAACCAAGCGCTGCGCCAGGACATGGAGCGCACCTACCCGGTTCGCTCCATGATCGGCGAGTGCGAACCGATGCGCGATCTCAAGCACCGCATCAGCCGGGTCGGCCCCACCGACACGCCGGTTCTGATCCTCGGCGAGGCCGGTACTGGCAAGGAACTCACCGCCCGCGCCCTGCACGAGCACAGCGAGCGCGCCGCCGCGCCGCTGGTGACGGTGCATTGCGCCGCCCTGCCCAAGACCCTGCAACTGGAGGAACTGTTCGGCAGCGACAGCCAGCCCGGCCGTATCGAAAACGCCGACGGCGGCACCTTTTTTCTCGACGAGGTGGGCGAGCTGTCCAACGAAGCGCAAAGCCGTTTGCTGACTCTGCTGGAACAGGGCGAGATCCACCGCCAGGGCTCGCTGTCGCCGCGCCGGGTGGACGTGCGTGTGATCGCCAGCAGTCAGATGGATTTGCCGGCCCGGGTCACCGACGGCCGCTTCCGCGAGGACCTCTATTACCGCCTCAACGTCATGGAGTTGGAGCTGCCGCCCCTGCGCGAGCGCGAGGACGACATCGAGCAACTGGCCGCCACCCTGCTCACGCGCAGCTGCGAAAAGCTCAGCCGTGGCGTGCTGTACTTCACCGATGCCGCGCTCGCCGCCATGCGCGCCTACAGCTGGCCGGGCAACGTGCGGGAGCTGGAAAACGTGATCGAGCGGGCGGTGATTCTCACCGAAGAGGACGGCATCGGCCCGGCGCAGCTGGGCCTGAACCCCAACCGCACCCCGCAGCGGGTCAGCCGGGCCAGTCTGGACCCGTCCGAGGATCTGTCCCTGGAAGACTATTTCACCCGCTTCGTGCTGGAAAACCAGGACAGCATGACCGAAACCGAGCTGGCCCAGAAGCTGGGGATCAGCCGCAAAAGTCTGTGGGAGCGCCGGCAACGTCTGGGCATTCCACGGCGCAAGAGCACCCGCCGGTGAATTTCAGTGCTTGCCTTTGCGGTTCCAATCAGTGCGGAACGGGCCCGGGAGGGGTGTTACCCCAGAAGTGTTACCTTACTACACAGGGCGGTAACAGGTGTGCTACCGCGCCGGCGCTTATAACCGTTCACATTTCCTGAGTTTTTCATAAGTTACTGATTTGAAAGGGTTTAACAACTTGTTGCAATGGAAAAACCATCCATGCACTATGAATCCCACGCCACATAAGGAAAACAACAACGGCGGTAAGGCTCATAATAAGAACAAGAAAAGAAGAAGAATAAACTTGGAGCCAAAACAAGATGCCGTAACAAAAATTGGTTATGGCGCAAGGCAGAAAAAAACACAAACAATAACAACAACAGAATCAGCGCATAGGGGATCACAACCGAGGTTGTGGTCCCTTTTTACTTTCCAGGCCCGTCATATCGCTTACACCCGGTGGACCACCCGCCCTTTCTCCAGATCGAATAACCGGCCCGTGGCAAAAAGTGCTACCATGCCGCCTTTCATTTCGTCAGGACGTTTTTTGCTCAATGGCATGTAACCTTTCACCGAGGCTTAAAAGCGCCCTTACCTGGCTTGTCATGCCCGTGGTCTGGGCCGACGCAATTCTTACCTGGGCCCTGGCCCGGCTCGCCGGCATCGTCGCCTACCCGCTGCGCCTGCTGGGCCGCCCTCTGAAAACATTGACCGCCGTGGCGGGCAAAGGTTCCGGAGGCGGCGCCGCCCTGCCCGAGGCGCGAATCATACCCCGGGATCAGCATCCGATCTCCCGCAAGCAGATATCCAGAGCGGCGCTTAACGTGCTTTATGGGTTGCATGAACAGGGGTTTCAAGCCTTCCTGGTGGGTGGCTGTCTGCGCGACCTGCTGTGCGGTCGCGAACCCAAGGACTTCGACGTGGTCACCGATGCCACGCCGGAGCAGGTTCAACGCCTGTTCAAGCGCAGCCGCATCATCGGCCGCCGTTTCCAGATCGTGCATGTGCGTTTCGGCCGCGAGGTGATCGAAGTTTCCACCTTCCGCGCCTTTCAGCGCGACGACCAGGCGCTCGACCGCGACCAGCACTCCGCCCACGAAGAGACCGGGCTGGTGCTGCGCGACAATACCTGGGGCAGCATCGAGGAAGACGCCCTGCGGCGCGACTTCACCATCAACGCGCTCTACTACAACATCGCCGACTTCGCGCTGTACGACTTCGTCGGCAGCCGGCGCGCCATTGAGCGCGGCGAAATCAGCCTGATCGGCGACCCCGAACAGCGCTACCGGGAAGACCCGGTGCGCATGCTGCGGGCCGCCCGCTTCGCCGCCAAACTGGGCTTCCGGCTGGACCAGAAGGCAAGCCGCAAGATTCCCGAACTGGCCGAGTTGCTGCTGCAGGTGCCGCCGGCGCGTCTGTTCGACGAGGTGCTGAAGCTGTTCCTCAGCGGCCACGCCCGGGCCTCCATGCAACAACTGCGGGATCTGGGCCTGTTTCATTTCCTGTTCCCGGAAACCGACCGCAGCCTGAAAGGCCCTAAGGGCAAGGTCTGGGAGAAGCTGATTTTCGCCGCCATGGACAACACCGACCGGCGCCTGGCGCAGGATAAGCCGGTCACCCCGGCGTTCATCTTCGCCGTACTGCTGTGGCCGGTGACCGTGGCGCGCCTGGAAAAGCTGCGCGCCGACGGCATGCCGCCGGCGCCGGCCCTGCACAAGGCCGCCGGCTGGGCCCTGAACCAGCAAGTTCAGCACACCGCCATTCCGCGCCGGTTCTCCACCGTGATGCGCGAAATGTGGGACCTGCAAGACCGCCTGCCGCGACGGGGCGGGCGCCGCGCCGAGGCGCTGGTGCAGCACCCCCGTTTCCGTGCCGCCTATGATTTCCTGCTGCTGCGCGAGCAGGCCGGTGAATTGCCCGCCGGCCTGGGTGACTGGTGGACCCGCTATCAGGAGGCCGACGAAGAACAGCGCGACGTGATGGTGCAGGCGCTCGGCCCCAACCAGGGCGCCAGCGGCGGCGGCAAACGCCGGCGGCGTCGGCGCAAGCCCGCCAACAGCCAGGGCTGAACGGCCATGGTGGTGATCGGGCTGGGCGGCAATCTGGCGGATCCCCGCCGGCGACTGTGCCGGACCCTGGAGGCGCTGGCCGCGTTGCCCGGCACCCGGCTGGCGGGCCACTCCGACCTCTACGCCAGCGCCCCGGTGGGGCCCCAGGACCAACCCGACTTCATCAACGCCGTGGCGGCCCTGGACACCACACTGGCCCCGCTGGCCCTGCTGGACGCACTGCAGCAGTTGGAAAACGACGCCGGTCGCCAGCGGCACCGCCATTGGGGCGAGCGCACCCTGGACCTGGACATCCTGTTGTGGGACGAGCGGACCCTCGACCTGCCCCGCCTCACCGTTCCGCACCCGGAACTCACTCGGCGCGCTTTCGTGATCGGACCGCTGCTCGACCTGCTTCCCGATTGCCGCTTGCCGGACGGCACCCCGGTGGCCGACTATTGGCCCGCGGTCGCCGCCCAGCCACTGCAGCGCCTGCACTGTCTGGAGGAGAACCACTTTGCTGACCGAACGCATTAACCGTCTGCGCGACAACGGCCAACTGCCCCGTTTCATCGCCGTGGAAGGCCCCATCGGCGCCGGCAAAACCACCCTGGCGCAACGGCTGGCGGACACCTTCGGCTTCGACACCCTGTTCGAACGCGCCGACGACAACCCGTTTCTGACCCGCTTCTATCAGGACCCGGCCCGCTTCGCCCTGCAGACCGAGCTGTTTTTCCTGTTTCAGCGCGCCGACCAGTTACGCGAGCTTCGCCAGCAGGATCTGTTCTCCGGCCCGCGGGTAGCGGATTTCCTGGTCGATAAGAACCGTCTGTTCGCCGAGGTCAATCTGGACGAGGACGAATTCGCCCTCTACGACAACGTCTACCAGCACATGCTGATCGACGCCCCGGCACCGGACCTGGTGATCTACCTGCAGGCGCCCACGCCGGTTCTGCGCCAGCGGGTGCTGAAACGGGGCCATGCCTTCGAGCAACGTATCGACCCGGGCTATCTGGACCGCCTCAACGACGCCTACACCCGCTTTTTCCACTTCTACGACCGGGCCCCGCTGCTGATCGTCAACGCGGCGGAAATCGATCTGGTCAGCGGTGACGCGGACTACCAGCAACTGGTGGCCGAGTTGCTGGACATCCGCACCGGGCGCCACTATTTTAACCCCCGGCCGCTGGTCTAAACGCAGTTTCCCGGGGGAAGACACCCATGCCCGTTACCATCCGCACTCTCAAAAAACGCAAGCAGGACGGCGAGAAGTTCTCCATGCTAACCGCCTATGACGCCACCTTCGCGCGTCTGATCAGCGAAGCGGGCGTGGACGCCGTCCTGATCGGCGACTCCCTGGGCAACGTGATCCAGGGCCGTGACAGCACCGTGCCGGTGACCCTGGAAAACATGGTCTACCACACCGAGTGCGTGGCCCGCGGCAACCAGGGCAGCCTGGTGTTGGCCGATGTGCCCTTCCTGGGCGCCGCCACGCTGGACCGCATTCTCGAGGCCAGCGGTGCGCTGATGCAGGCCGGCGCCAACATGGTCAAGCTGGAAGGCGGCGCCTGGCTGGCCGAAGCGGTCACCGTCCTCAAACGCAACGGTGTCCCGGCCTGCGTGCACCTCGGCCTGACCCCGCAGGCGGTCAACGCTTTCGGCGGCTACCGGGTCCAGGGCAAGGACGAACAGGGCGCCCGCGAGTTGCTGGACGCCGCCGTCGCCCTGGAGCGGGCCGGCGCCGCCATGCTGCTGCTGGAGTGCGTGCCCCGCGCCCTGAGCGCGGAAATCACCGCCGCCGTGAACATTCCGGTAACCGGTATCGGCGCCGCCCCGGAGTGCGACGGCCAGGTACTGGTCATGCACGACATGCTCGGGCTCAACGCCAGCCCGGCACGCTTCGTGAAGGACTTCATGGCGGAGGCCGGCGGCGATGTGGCCACGGCATTCCGCGCCTACGACCGGGCCGTCAAGGACGGCCAGTTCCCCGCCGAACAGCACTGCTTCTGACCACCATGGAATTGCTGCATACCGTCGCCGAGGTGCGCGAGCGCGTGCGCCAGTGGCGCCAGGCCGGAAAACAGGTCGGTTTCGTACCCACCATGGGCAACCTGCACGACGGCCACCTGAGTCTGGTGCGCGAAGCCCAGCGCCACAGCGATGAGGTGGTGGTGTCGATCTTCGTCAACCCCACCCAGTTCGGCCCCAATGAGGACTTCGACGCCTACCCGCGCACCCTGGACGACGACTGCGCCCGGCTGCGCGATGCCGGAGTGGCCATGGCCTTCGCCCCGCCGGTGGAGGAAATCTACCCGCTGGGGGCGAATCAGACCTGGGTGGACGTGGACGCGCTGGGCGATTATCTGTGCGGCGCCGACCGGCCCGGGCATTTCCGGGGCGTGACCACGGTGGTAAGCAAATTGTTTCATATTGTTCAGCCTGATCTGGCCGTGTTCGGCGAGAAGGATTTCCAGCAACTGGCGGTGATCCGCCGCATGGTGGCGGAATTGCTGATGCCGGTGCGGGTGATCGGCGCCGCCACCGACCGGGAGCCGGACGGTTTGGCGCGCAGCTCCCGGAACGGCTTTCTGACCGCCGAGGAACGCGCCAGAGCACCGCTGCTCCAGCAGCACCTGCAGGAGGCACGGCGGGCCATCGAGGCCGGCGAGCGCGACTACCGGGCCCTGGAACAGCGTCTGGTGGCATCGCTCGCCGGACACGGCTTTGATGTCGATTACGTCACCGTGGCCAACGCCGACAGCCTGGTCCCCGCGGGCCCCGACGACCGCGCCCTGGTGATCGCGGCGGCGGCGCGGCTGGGGCGCCCCAGATTGATCGACAATGTGACCGTGAAATTGGCTGAGACTGCCCTATAATGCCGCTCTCAGCGTCGGCTCAGGGCACGGGGTGCCCCCCACCGGTTTATTGTATGTGACCGGTGATTCATGCATACTGCCGCCCCCCTGTCAGCGGCCGTTATTCAGTGCCCGCGCAAGGGTTGTTTAGAGAGGTACCAACATGCAGTGCACCATGCTGAAAGCCAAGTTGCACCAGGCCCGCGTCACCCACGCGGAACTTGAGTACGAAGGCTCCTGCGCCATCGACGGCCGTCTTATGGACATGGCCGGCATCCTTGAATACGAGCAGATCCAGATTTACAACCTGGACAATGGCGAGCGCTTCGAAACCTACGCGATCCGCGGTGAAGAGGGTTCGAAGATGATTTCCGTGAACGGCGCCGCCGCCCACAAGGCGCAGCCCGGGCACCGCGTTATCATCTGCGCCTACGCCAACTATTCCAGCTCCGAGCTGATCAATTATAAGCCCCGTCTGATTTACATGGACGCAGGCAACGAGGTTAAAGGGACCAGCAACGCTATCCCGGTCCAGGTGGCCTGAGCCGCCCGCACCACCTCGCCCTGAACGCCGGCCTCGAGCCGGCGTTTTTGTATCCGAGCCCCCGATGCTACCCCCTCCCCGCGCGCGCCTCTCTTCGCCTTTGGTAGTAGACGTCCCTTTCCCGCCTCCGCTAGCGGTACACTGTCCTCAATGGCATTTGATAAGCCGGTCTTTAGACAATAGTTTAATTCCAGGCGTATCGCCGTTGGCACGATAATACGGCGCCGTCTTACCCCCGCGACTTCAGGGCGGGGCGGCCAGACAATAAACATCAGCGGGCAGTACGAAGGAGGCTGACATGTCCGAGCACAAGACCTACCCGGTTCCGGAGGCGTTTCAACGCCAGACACTGATGGATCGGCAAACCTATGATCGCTGGTATCAGCAATCCATCGACGATCCCGATACGTTCTGGGCCGAGCGCGCGGACCAACTGCTCGACTGGAAGACCCGCTGGGACACGGTCAGCGACTGGGACTTCAAGGAAGGCCGCGCGGCCTGGTTCCAGGGCGGCAAGCTCAACGCCTGCTACAACTGCGTCGACCGCCACCTGCCCAAGCGCGCCCGGCAGACCGCGATCATCTGGGAGGGCGACGAGCCCGACCAGGAAAAGCACATCACCTACCAGGAACTGTTCGAGCAGGTGTCGCGCTTCGCCAACGCCCTGAAGGACCGCGGCGTGCAAAAAGGCGACCGGGTGGTGATCTACATGCCGATGATCCCGGAAGCGGCCTACGCCATGCTCGCCTGTGCCCGCATCGGCGCGATTCACTCGGTGGTGTTCGGCGGTTTCTCGCCGGAAGCGCTCAAGGACCGGATTCAGAACGCCGGCGCCTGCGCGTTGATCACCGCCGACGAAGGCGTGCGCGGCGGCAAGGTGGTGGCACTGAAAGCCAACGCCGACAAAGCCCTGAGCGGCTGCGATTCGGTCCACACCTGCCTGGTGGTGGAACGCACCGGTGGCGACATCGAATGGGACGACCAGCGCGACATCTGGTACCACGACGCCCTGGCCAAGGCGGACGCGGAATGCGAACCGGAATGGGTCGACAGCGAGGACCCTCTATTCACCCTGTACACCTCCGGCTCCACCGGCAAGCCCAAGGGCGTGGTGCACACCACCGCCGGCTACCTGCTGCAGAGCGCCCTGACCCACAAGTACGTGTTCGACTATCAGGACGGCGACATCTACTGGTGCACCGCCGACGTGGGCTGGATCACCGGCCACAGCTACATCGTCTACGGGCCGCTGGCCAACGGCGCCACCACCCTGATGTTCGAGGGCGTACCCACCTACCCGGACGCCTCCCGCCACTGGCAGGTGGTGGACAAACACAAGGTGAACATCTACTACACCGCGCCCACCGCCATCCGCGCCCTGATGGGCCAGGGCGACGAGCCGGTGACCAAGACCGACCGTTCCAGCCTGAAACTGCTGGGCACCGTGGGCGAGCCGATCAACCCGGAAGCCTGGCAGTGGTACCACAAGGTGGTGGGCGAGGAACGCTGCCCGATCGTCGATACCTGGTGGCAGACCGAGACCGGCGCCATCATGATCGCGCCGCTGCCCGGCGCGGTGGACCTGAAGCCCGGTTCCGCCACGCTGCCCATGTTCGGCGTGCAGCCGGGCCTGATGGACCCGGACGGCAAGGAACTGGAGGGCGCCACCTCCGGTAACCTGGTGATCAAGGCCAGCTGGCCGAGCCAGATCCGCACCGTATACGGCGACCACCAGCGCATGATCGACACCTACTTCAGCGCCTATCCGGGATACTACTTCACCGGCGACGGCGCGCGCCGCGACGAGGACGGCTACTGGTGGATCACCGGCCGGGTGGACGACGTGCTTAACGTCTCCGGGCACCGGCTGGGCACCGCCGAGATCGAGTCGGCGCTGGTGCTGCACAAGAGCATCTCCGAGGCCGCCGTGGTGGGCTACCAGCACGACGTCAAGGGTCAGGGCATCTACGCCTATGTATCGCTGATGCGCGGCGCCGAGGGCAGCGAGGACCTGATCAAGGAGCTGCGAGATCTGGTCACCCAGGAAATCGGCCCGATCGCCAAGCCGGACCTGATTCACTTCGCCCCCGGCCTGCCCAAGACGCGCTCCGGCAAGATCATGCGTCGCATTCTGCGCAAGATCGCCGCCGACGAGCTGGACAGCCTGGGCGACACCTCCACCCTGGCGGATCCGGGCGTGGTGGACGAGCTGATCAAGACCCGCAAGAACAACGGCGGCAGCTGATAACTGCTCTGTTGTGAGCAAAGAAAAGGCGGCCTCAGGCCGCCTTTTTCATGCGCGCCTCTGGTGGCGTCCTCTGGTGGCGTAGTAGAAACACCAGAGGAATGGCGGCCATGTTGATCCACATCAGCAGGCGAAAGTCGTTCATGTAGCTGATTTCCGCCGCCTGGCTGAGCAGCGTGTGATACACCGCCGCCGGCACGCTGCCCACCATCTCCTTCATCGGCAGTCCCTGGCTCAGCCAGGGCCCCAACTGCAGGTGCTCGCCGAGCTGCTGCTGGTTGATCCATAGATTGCGCGACAACATGGCGGTCATGATCGAGATGCCGACACTGGAGCCCAGGTTGCGCGACAGCGAAAACAGCGAGGCGCCCTCGGTGCGCAGTGACGGGTTGAGCGTGGCGTAGGTGAGCGCGCTGGCCGGCACGAACACCAGCCCCAGCCCCAGCCCCTGCAGCACCCCGGTCCAGATCAGCGTATTGCGGCTGACCTCCAGCGTGAAGCCGGCCATCTCGTGCAGCGAGAAGGTGATGAACAGCAGCCCGGTGATCACCAGCACCCGCGGGTCCAGCCGGGTACGCATCAGGCGCCCCACCAGCATCATCGAAAACATCGAGCCCAGCCCGCGCGGCGCCAGTACCAGCCCCGTGGTGACCGCGGGATAGTCCTTCCATTGCTGCAGAAACGGCGGTAGCAGCGCCATGGTCGCCAGCAGAATGATCCCCACCACGAAAATGAACACCAGGCCGGTAACGAAATTACGGTCCTTGAAAAGCGCCGGATCAATAAAGGGATCCTTGCGGGTGAGCGAATGGACCACGAACAGATACAAGCCGAGCAGGGCCAGCACGGCTTCCAGCTGAATCTCAAAGCTTTCGAACCACTGCACCTGCTCGCCGCGATCCAACATCAACTGGAAGGCGCCGATGGCCAGGCCCAGATACGCGAACCCCATGACATCGAAGCGCACCTTGCGGGTTTCGGTTTCGCTGACGCTCAGCCAGATACCGGCGAACGCCAACAAACCGAACGGCAGATTGATATAGAACACCCAGCGCCAGCTGTACCATTCGGTGAGCCAGCCGCCCAGGGTGGGCCCCAGGATCGGCCCGACCATTACGCCCATGCCCCAGATCGCCATGGCCTGACCGTGTTTTTCCACCGGGTACGCGTCCAGCAACACCGCCTGGGAAAGCGGTACCAGCGCGGCGCCGAACACCCCCTGCAGGATACGGAACATGACCATCTGATCCAGCGAGGCGGACAGCCCGCACAGGCCCGAGGTGATCGTGAATCCAGCCACCGACCAGAGGAACAGCCGGCGCCGCCCGAGGCGGCTGGCCATGAACCCCACCGTCGGCGTCATGATGGCGGCGGCCACGATGTAGGACGTCAGCACCCAGGTGATCTGGTCGGTACTGGCGGACAGGCTACCCTGCATGTGCGGCAGGGCCACATTGGCAATCGTGGTATCGAGCACCTGCATCACCGTCGCCAGCATGATGCTGACGGTGACCAGGCGCTGGTCGTTAAGGCGTGCCATGCTCGTCGCTGGCGGCCACCGGTGTGCCGGCCACCGGTGTGCCGGCCACAGGCTCCTCGGCCAGTGGCGACGCCTCGGTATCAATGGTGATTTCCGCGCTCATGCCCGAACGCAGTGGCGGCTTGCCGTCCACGTCCAGCAGCTGAAGACGCACCGGGACCCGCTGCACCACCTTGACCCAGTTACCGCTGGCGTTCTGCGGCGGAATCAGCGCGTATTCCGATCCGGTGGCGGGGCTGAGACTCTGCACCCGGGCCCGCCATACAACGCCGGGATAGGTGTCCACGACGACCTCCACGGTCTGCCCCTCACGGACATGGGTGAGCTGCGTTTCCTTGAGGTTGGCTTCCACCCAAGCGGATCGGTCCCGCGCCAGAGTAAGCACCGGCACGCCCGCGTTGACGCGCTCACCGACCATCGGCGTGGCGCCGCCGAGCACCCCATCGGCGGGAGCCACAATGCGGGTATGAGTCAGATCGTATTCAGCCTGCTCCAGCTTGGCGGTGGCCGCCTGATAATCGGGGTGCTCTTCCACCGCCACATCCGGTCCACCGCCCAACTTGGCGCGCAGGCTGGCGAGTTGCTGGTCGATCACTTCCGCCTCGGCCCGGGCCTTGTCCCGCTTCTGCCGCGCCGCCTCCAACTGGGATTGCGACACCGCCACCTTGTCGAGGCCCTGGAAGCGCTGTAATTCCCGCTGGTAGTAGCTCAGGTCACGGCGCGCCTGGGCCCGCTGGGCCTGCAGCCGCGCATAGTCGGCGCGCTCAGAAAGAATGCGGTTACGCACGGCGCGCTGATCGGCCTGGGCCTCCGCCAGGGCAATGCGATAAGGTTTGGGGTCGACCTCGGCGAGCACCTGACCGCGCTGGACCGCCTGATTGCGCTCCACGTTGACCGCCACCAGAGGGCCGCTGACGTCGGCGGTCAGCGAGATCATGTCGATTTTGATGTAGGCGTTTTCGGTGGTCACGTAGCGGTGACCGCCGAATATGAGCCATAGCAGCACCGCCAGCGCGATGACCAGCCCCAACCCCATCCCCAGTCGCCGGTTGCGTTGCGTTGTGGTCACTGTCCACCCCCCTGGTCCGGTCGATCACAGAGGTTGGCGCGCATCGCTTCCAGCACCTCTCTGAAACCGTCAATTTGCTCACTGCTCAGGCCGGCAAAGGCCCGCTCCCGGGTCATCGCCGCCAGTTCACGCAGGCGCCATAACGCCGGCGTCGCGGCGTCGGTGAGGTACAACCGGCGGCGCCGGCGGTCGGCGGCGTCGGCGCGGCGCTCCACCAGGCCTTCCTGCTCCAGCCGCTCCAATTGCCGTGTCAGCGAAATCGGCGCCACATCGAGGATCTCGGCCAGTGCCGCCTGGTGCACGCCCTCGTGGCGGGCGAGATGCCAGAGCACCTGCCAGCGGGCGCGGGTCAGCCCCTCTTCGCGGGCGCGCCGGTCGAAGTCGCGGCGGATCATGCGTGCCACGTCATGGACGCTGAGCCCGACGGTGGTGTCTTTGGTCATTCGGGATCCCCCCGGTCGGCTCTTGGCGGTATTCGTAAGCCGACACATCATAAGCTAGCTTACGATAGGCCCACGATTATGGCAATCAGGTTGTCTTACTTGAAGGGCGGACACTAAAAAGGCCGGTAATCACCGGCCTTGGATCGGAAAGTCTGGAGCAAACGCTCAGTTAATCCGGATCAGATCGGCTCTGTAGGTTTGCGGGACCTGGTCGTAGTCGAGGACCGAAAAGTCGTTGCTGACCGCCGGCTCCAGTTCGGTCCCCGGCACGGGCGGCGCTACTGGCTGGTTCACCGGCGGCGTCACCGGCACGGGAGTAAGGCCCACGTCGACCCGGTCGTCCAGGCTCCACATTGCCCCCGTGGCCGGGTCAACAATCAGGATGCCGATCAACCCACCGAGAAGGACATTGCCGATATACCAGCCGTCCATACCCGCCTTCAGCGGCATGGAAACGCTCTCGTAGTTTTCCTTTTCAAACGTCACCACGTAGCTTGCGCGGGAGAAGAAGCCGTTGTCCGCCGACAGTACCACCGTGTCCGGCGTGGTGCCGGCGGCCATGACCAGATCCTTCTTGGTATTGACGACGGTGTAAGACACGCCTTCCGGCGAGGCATTGAAGGTAACCGGGTAATCGCTATCGGAAATGATTGACGCACACCCACCCAAAGCCAGCGAGCCCGCCAGGGCCGCCGGTCCTATTATTTTCTTCATATTATTCCCCTTAAAACAGAAAACCCGCCAAAAGGCGGGTCTTCAGTCTAGAAAAGTTTATCCGTCATTGTAACGAACGGATCAGCTTTCCTTGGCTTCCTTCATGGACAGCTTGATACGGCCACGCTGGTCCACGTCGAGGACTTTCACCTTGATGATATCGCCCTCATTGACGTAGTCGGACACCTTCTCCACCCGCTCTTCGGCAATCTGCGAGATGTGCAGCAGGCCTTCGGTGCCGGGCATGATCTGCACGAAGGCACCGAAATCCACCACGCGCATGACCTTACCTTCGTAGATCTTGTCGATCTCCGCCTCGGCGGTGAGCTCTTCGACGCGACGCTTGGCTTCCAGGGCCGCCTCGCGGGTTTCGCCGTAGATCTTCACGCTGCCGTCGTCTTCCAGGTCGATGGTGCACCCGGTTTCGTCGGTGAGGCCGCGGATGGTGGCGCCGCCTTTGCCGATCACGTCGCGGATTTTCTCCGGGTTGATCTTCAGGGTCAGCAGGGTCGGCGCGTTGTCGGACACCTGGGAGCGGGATTCGGAAATCGCCTTGGCCATTTCGCCGAGAATGTGCAGCCGGCCCTCCTGGGCCTGCTCCAGGGCTTTCTCCATGATTTCCTCGGTGATGCCCTCGATCTTGATGTCCATCTGCAGAGCGGTCACGCC
Organism: Alcanivorax sp.; assembly: GCA_017794945.1. Classification (GTDB taxonomy): domain Bacteria; phylum Pseudomonadota; class Gammaproteobacteria; order Pseudomonadales; family Alcanivoracaceae; genus Alloalcanivorax. The sequence goes on along the minus strand of CP051239.1, from coordinate 2,066,385 downwards.
ACGGGCGGTACCGGCCACTTTGAAGTCCATGTCACCGAGGTGGTCCTCGTCACCGAGGATGTCTGACAGCACCGCGAAACGGCCGTCTTCTTCCTTGACCAGACCCATGGCGATGCCAGCCACCGGGGCGCTCAGCGGCACACCGGCGTCCATCAGCGCCATGGAGGTGCCGCATACCGACGCCATGGAAGAGGAGCCATTGGATTCGGTGATTTCGGACACCACGCGGATTGAGTAGGGGAACTGCTTCTCGTCGGGCACCACCGCTTCGACGCCACGGCGGGCGAGGCGGCCGTGACCGATTTCGCGGCGCTTGGGGCTGCCGATCATGCCGGTTTCACCCACGCAGTACGGGGGGAAGTTGTACTGCAGCATGAAGTGGTCCTGGCGGGACCCTTCCAGGGCATCGATGAACTGGGCATCGCGCATGCCGCCCAGGGTAGCGGTGACGATCGCCTGGGTTTCACCGCGGGTGAACAGCGCCGAGCCGTGGGTTTTCTTGAGCATGCCCACCTTGCATTCGATCGGGCGTACCGCGTTCAGCGCACGGCCGTCGATACGTGGCTTGCCGGAGACCACCGCCTCGCGTACCACGTTCTTTTCCACCTTGCCGAACAGATCCTTCACTTCGCCGGCTTCCGGGGCGCCTTCCTCTTCGGTGGCGAACTCGGCCACACAGGCGTCGCGCAGTTCGCCGACCTTCTGCTGGCGGGCCATCTTGTCGGTGATGGTGTAGGCGTCCGCCAGGGCGGCTTCGTACTTGCCCTTGATGGCGTTCTTCAACTCGGTGTTCTCTTCCGCCGGCTGCCACTCCCAGGCGGGGGTGCCTACTTCGGAGGCGAACTCGTTGATCGCCTGGATCAGCCCCTGCATTTCCTGGTGACCGAACAGCACCGCGCCCAGCATCTGGTCTTCGCTGAGTTCCTGGGCTTCGGATTCCACCATCAGCACGGCGGCTTCGGTGCCGGCGACCACCAGGTTGAGGGCCGATTCTTCCAGTTCGGAATAGGTCGGGTTGAGCAGGTACAGACCGTCCTTGAAGCCCACGCGCGCCGCGCCGATCGGGCCGCTGAACGGGATGCCCGAGATCGCCAGGGCGGCGGAGGTGCCGATCATGGCGGCGATATCCGGATCCTGGTTTTTGTCCGAGGACATGACCGTGGCCACGATCTGGACTTCGTTCATGAAGCCCTTGGGGAACAGCGGACGAATCGGCCGGTCGATCAGGCGACAGGTCAGGGTCTCTTTCTCGCTGGGACGACCTTCACGCTTGAAGAAACCGCCGGGAATGCGGCCGGTGGCGTAGGTCTTCTCCTGGTAGTTCACGGTGAGGGGGAAGAAAGGTTTGTTGGGGTCGGCTTCTTTTTTGCCGACCACGGTGACCAGCACCTGGGTGTCACCGATGGTGACCATGACGGCGGCGGTGGCCTGGCGGGCGATCTGCCCGGTTTCCAGAATAACGGTGTCGCCGCCGTATTGAATCTCTTTACGCACTATATTGAACATATCGCTTCTCGTCTCTCGTCTCGTCTCTTCGCTTTTTCATCGCGTGCCGGGGCATCATAACCTTGTCCCCAAAACAACAGAAGCCCGGCACCGGGCCGAGCTTCCGTTTCAATCACCGGTCACACCGGGGCCTGCTTAGCGGCGCAGGCCCAGACGTTCGATCAACTTCAGATAGCGGTCACGGTTCTTGCCGGCCAGGTAATCCAGCAGCTTACGGCGCTGGTTAACCATGCGGATCAGGCCGCGACGGCTGTGGTGATCCTTGTGGTGATCCTTGAAGTGACCCTGAAGCTGGTTGATGTTCTCGGAAAGCAGGGCAACCTGCACTTCCGGGGAACCGGTATCACCTTCCTTCTGGGCAAAATCCTTCAGGATTTGTGCTTTTTGCTCGGTGGTCAAAGCCATTTTCTTCGCTCCAATATGCGGTTAAGTCGCGGTCGGCCGTGCATATTTACAGCCGCCGCCCTCGTTGAAGGCTGACCCTCGGTCAGCCGGATACCAGACGACGCGGCGCGATACGCCCATCCTCCAGCACTTCACCAACACCCATGAAGGCGCCAGTGGAAGCTTCATAAATACTCACCCAGCCGTCCAGGGGACGGCCACTGGTCATTACCGGCTGGCCCTGGCGCAGATAGTGCGCGGCGCTCTCGGCCAGCTGAACGCGCGGCCAGTCTGCCACGCTGGTCGACAAAGGCAAGAGCAATTCGTCCAGAGCCTCGAAACCGCCCTCCGCCTTGATCTCGCCAAGCTGCTCCAGGGTCAGCATGCGCTCCGCCGGGTAGGGCCCCGCGGAAAGCCGGCGCAGGGCGGCCACATGGCCGCCGCAGCCCAGCGCTTCGCCCAGGTCCTCCACCAGCGAACGCACGTAGGTGCCTTTCGAGCAGGCCACCTCGAAATCCACCCGGTCGCCTTCTTCGAGGCGCACGTCCTTGATTTCGTGGATGGTCACCGGGCGCGGCTGGCGTTCCACGGTGATGCCTTCACGGGCCAGCTTATAAAGCGGCGTGCCCTGGTGTTTGATCGCCGAATACATGCTGGGGATCTGCTCGATGGCACCGATAAACCGCTCCAGCGCTTCGACCACTTGTCCCTCGGTCACGTTCACCGGGCGCGTTTCACGCACTTCGCCGTCGGCGTCACCGGTTTCCGTGGCCACGCCCAGTCGGGCGGTGACCCGGTAGCGTTTGTCCGCGTCCAGCAGGAACTGGCTGAACTTGGTGGCCTCGCCGAAACAGATCGGCAACATGCCGGTGGCCAGCGGATCCAGGCTGCCGGTGTGCCCGGCCTTGGCCGCGGCGAACATTTTCTTGGCCATTTGCAGGGCCCCGTTGCTGGTCACGCCCTGGGACTTATCCAGCAACAGAATGCCATTCAGATCACGACCTCCACGGCGCCGTTTACCCACTGTTCTTCGCTCCGTGATCAATCGTTCTTGGTGTCGTCGTCGTCCTGATCGGGACGCAATTCCCGATCCTCGGCGCGCGCCTCGTCGATCAGCTGCGACAGCTCCGAGGCGCGCTCCGGTATTTCATCATAGTGAAAGCGCAATTTCGGCGTGGTGCGGGTGTTGAGGGTCTGCGCCAGCGAACTGCGCAGGAAGCCGGCGGCGCCGGTGAGCACCTTCTCGGCCTCGTAACCCGCCTCGGCCCCCTCACCCAACAAGGTGAAATAGACATCGGAGTAGGACAGATCCCGGGATACGGTCACGTCCTGCACCGTCACCAGGCCCACGCGCGGGTCCTTCAGCTCGAACTGAAGCAACCGCGACAGCTCACGCTGAATCTGGTCCGCGATGCGATCGGTGCGCTGAAAACCACTGGGGCGGCGATGACGGCTCATGGCAAGGGCGCACTCAGAGAGAGCGCGCCACCTCCTTCACTTCGAACACTTCGATCTTGTCGCCGGCCTTGACGTCGTTGTAGCTCTTCACGGCGATACCACACTCGACGCCGTTGCGGACTTCCTGGACGTCGTCCTTGAAGCGGCGCAGGGATTCCAGCTCGCCCTCGAACACCACCACGTCGTCGCGCAGCACGCGAATCGGGCGGTTCCGGTACAGGGTGCCTTCCACCACCATACAGCCGGCCACGGCACCGAACTTGGAGGAGCGGAACACGTCGCGGACTTCCGCCACGCCGAGGATTTCCTCGCGCTTCTCGGGGGCCAGCAAGCCGCTCATGGCCTGCTTGACGTCATCGATCAACTCGTAAATGACGCTGTAATACCGCAGGTCGATGCCTTCCTGCTCGCACAGGCGCTTGGCCTTGGAGTCGGCGCGCACGTTGAAGCCCAGCAGTACCGCCTCACTGGTGATCGCCAGGTTGACGTCGGATTCGTTGATCGCGCCGACGCCGGAGGACACCAGGCTCACCTTCACTTCGTCGGTGGACAGGTCGTGCAGGGCACCGACCAGCGCTTCCAGGGAACCGCGCACGTCGGTCTTGAGCACGATGTTGACCTGGCTGGCTTCCTTGCTGCCCATGTTTTCGAACAGGTTTTCCAGCTTGGAGGCCTGCTGACGCTTGAGCTTGAGGTCGCGGTCACGGTCCTGGCGGAATTCCGCCACTTCGCGGGCCTTCTTCTCGTCGGGCACCACCTGGATCTGCTCGCCGGCTTCCGGCGCGCCATCCAGGCCCAGCACTTCCACCGGAATCGACGGGCCGGCCTTCTTGACCTGCTGCCCGGTCTCGTCGACCAGGGCGCGGACGCGGCCGTAGTGAGCGCCGGCCAGCAGCATGTCGCCGACCTGCAGTTCACCGGACTGCACCAGCACCGAGGCCACGGTACCGCGCCCCTTCTCGATGCGGGATTCGATCACTACACCGCCGGCCGGGCCGGTGGCGGGGGCACGCAGTTCCAGCAGTTCGGACTGCAGCAGCACCGCGTCCAGCAGCTCGTCGATACCCTGACCGGAGTGCGCGGACACGTTCACGAACTGGTACTCGCCGCCCCACTCTTCCGGGATCACGTCCTTGCCGGCCAGCTCGGTTTTAACCCGGTCCAGGTCGGCGTTTTCCTTGTCGATCTTGTTGACCGCGATGATCAGCGGAATCCCCGCCGCCTTGGCGTGGTTGATCGCTTCCTCGGTCTGCGGCATCACGCCGTCGTCCGCGGCCACCACGATGATCGCGATGTCCGTCGCCTGGGCGCCGCGTGCCCGCATGGCGGTGAACGCCGCGTGGCCCGGGGTATCCAGGAAGGTGATCATGCCTTTCTCGTGCTGCACGTGGTAGGCGCCGATGTGCTGGGTAATGCCGCCGGCTTCACCGGCCGCCACCTTGGCCTTGCGGATATAGTCCAGCAGCGAGGTCTTGCCGTGGTCGACGTGGCCCATGATGGTCACGACCGGCGCACGCGGTCCTTCCTCGATGCCGGTGTAATCCACCAGATCCGCCAGATCGTCTTCCAGCGCCTCTTCCTCGCCTTTCACCAGCTTGGGCGTGTGGCCCATTTCCTCGGTGAGCAGTACCGCCGTTTCCTGGTCGATGTACTGATTCACGGTGGCCATTTCGCCCATCTTCATCATTGCCTTGATGAGTTCCTTGGCCTTGATGTTCATCCGCTGGGCCAGCTCAGCCACGGTGATGGTTTCGGGAATCTCTACGTCGTATACCATTTTCTCCGTGGGGCTCTTGAACCCGTGCTGTTTGTTCATGGAGCTGCGCATCTGGCCATGGGCCACGCCAACCGCGCCTTTCTTGCGACGGCGGCGACGGGACTGACGCTCCTCGGTGCGATAACCGGCTTCAACGGCATCACGGACGATGGAGGACCCTTTATCGTCCTCCTCTTCTGTTTTCGCCGGCTCGGGCTCACCGCCACGCTTCTCCAGCTCCTCGGCGATGCGCTGAGCTTCCTCGGCGGTGCGGCGGGCGGCCTCTTCCTCGGCTTTCTTGCGGGTTTCCGCCTCCTGTTTGCGGCGTGCTTCCTCGGCCTCACGCTGCTTGCGCTCTTCCTCTTCGCGCTGGGCACGCTGCTCGGGGGTTTCTTCCTTCGCCACTTTCTTGGTGGACGCCTTCGGCACGGAAGTACGCTTGGTCTTCTCCTGGCTGGCTTTCTCTTCGCCGGCCTGACGCTCCTGCTCGGCGCGGGCCTTGGCTTCCTGCTCGCGGCGAAGGGCGTCTTCTTCTTCCGCCTTGCGCTTGGCTTCCTCTTCCTCGGCCTTACGCTTGGCGGCTTCCTCGGCTTCGATGCGTGCCTGCTCTTCGGCGGCCAGACGCTCCTGCTCCAGGCGCTCCTCTTCTTCCACCGCGGCGCGCTTCACGTAGGTGCGCTTCTTGCGCACTTCCACGTTCACCGTTTTTGCCTTGCCCGCGGCACCGGTGGTCTTGATGGTGCTGGTGGAGCGCCGCTTCAGGGTAATCTTCTTGGGCTCCGCGTCCTGGGCACCATGGGACTTGCGCAGGTGCGCGAGCAGCTGCTGCTTTTGTTCGTCCGAGACGCCTTCACCGGCGTCCGTGTGCGGCAATCCGGCTTCCTTCATCTGCGTGAGCAGTGTATCCACCGGGATGCCAACCACGTCGGCCAGTTTCTTTACGGTCGTTTCTGCCATGTCAGCAACACTCTCCTGTCCGCGTCTTGGTGGCGCCCTGCTTCAAATTCCGGCGTGCTACTTATTCGCCGGCTTCCTCGCCTTCGAACCAGGGGGCGCGGGCGGTCATAATCAATTGGGCCGCGCGCTCTTCCTCCAGCCCTTCAATGTCGAGCAGGTCGTCCACCGCTTGTTCGGCAAGGTCTTCCATGGTGACGATGCCTCGGGAGGCCAACTCCACCGCCAGATCACGGTCCATGCCTTCCATTGCCAGAAGGTCGTCGGCGGGTTCGGCCTGATCAAATTTCTCTTCGGATACCAGCGCCCGGGTCAGCAGCGCGTCCTTGGCCCGCTGGCGCAGCGCCTCGACGATGTCCTCGTCGAAGCCTTCGATGGCGAGCATTTCCTCGGCGGGCACATAGGCCACTTCCTCGAGGGTGGAGAAGCCTTCATCCACCAGCACGCCGGCCACGTCCTCATCCACGTCGAGGAACGCCATAAAGGTTTCCAGCGCTTTTTCCGCTTCTTCCTGCTGCTTGTTCTCGGCGTCATCGGTGGTCATCACGTTCAGCTCCCAGCCGGTCAGCTCGGAGGCGAGACGGATGTTCTGACCACTGCGGCCGATCGCCTGGGCCAACGCGGATTCGTCTTCCACCGCGATGTCCATGGTGTGGCTTTCCTCGTCGACGACGATGGAAGCGACTTCCGCCGGCTGCATGGCGTTGATCACCAGCTGCGCCGGGTTATCGTCCCACAGCACGATGTCGATGCGCTCGCCGGCCAGCTCGTTGGAAACGGCCTGCACGCGCGCGCCGCGCATGCCGACGCAGGCGCCCACCGGGTCGATGCGCTGGTCGTTGGTCTTCACCGCGATCTTGGCGCGGGAACCCGGGTCACGGGCGGCGCCCTTGATCTCGATCAGCTCCTCGCCGATCTCCGGCACTTCGATCTTGAACAGCTCAACGAGCATTTCCGGGCAGGCGCGGCTGGCGAACAGCTGCGGTCCCCGGTTTTCCTCGTTAACGCCCAGCAGATACGCACGCAGACGGTCGTTCTGGCGCACGCTCTCGCGGGTGATCATATGCTCTCGGGTGATCAACGCCTCTGCGTTGGCCCCCAGGTCGAGCACGATGGAGTCGCGGCTGGCCTTCTTAACCACGCCGCTGATCAGTTCGCCGATACGGTCGCGGTACTCTTCGACGATCTGACGCCGCTCCGCTTCGCGCACCTTCTGCACGATCACCTGTTTCGCCGTTTGCGCCGCGATGCGACCAAAGCTTTCCGACGCCACCTCTTCTTCATAGGTGTCGCCGATCTGGAGCTTTTCGTCGTGCTCGTGGGCTTCGTCCAGCGTCAACTGACGACCGAATTCATAGAGCTCTTCATCGGGCACCACGTGCCAGACGCGGAAGGTGCGCGAGTCGCCGCTGACGCGGTCGATCTCGACACGAATCTCCACATCTTCTTCCTTGAAGCGCTTTTTGGTCGCCGCCGCCAGGGCCGATTCAATGGCCTCGAAGATCACGTCACGGCTGACGCCTTTCTCGTTGGAAACTGTTTCCGCTACCAGCAGGATTTCTTTGTTCATGGCCAGGCCTTTACAAAATTCTCCAGGGCACGCTCAATCAAAGCGAGGCTGTAATCGGGCGCGATCCACCTGACTGTAAGGAACGCGCAGGCTTTCGCCATCAAGCTCCATTACCAGCGTGTCGCCGTCCACGGCCACCAGGGTCGCCGTCATTTTACGCTTGCCCGCCACCGGGGCCAGCAGCGTGAGCTGCACGGATTCGCCCTGATAACGTTCAAAGTGGGAAAGCTCGAAGAGAGGGCGATCCAGACCCGGGGAGGACACTTCCAGGTTGTAATCACCGGGAATCGGATCTTCCACGTCCAGTACGCCACTCACCTCGTGGCTCACCAGGGCACAATCGTCGACATTAATGCCGTCATCGTGGTCGATAAAAAGACGCAATACCGCACCGCGGCCCTGGAGATATTGCACACCCCAGAGCGTATAACCCAGGTCTTCCACCACGGGAGCCAGCAGCTCCTTGAGTTGTTCCGCGCGTTTCGACATTGCCTCTCTTTTCCGGTGCCACAAACAAAAAATGGGCATAACGCCCATTCCCACTCGCGACCCCGGTTGTGTATAGCAAAAAGCCCCTTCTAGAGGGGCTTTTTGTTCGTCAGAACCGGGAGTCGGCCCTGATAAGTGGTAGCGGGGGCAGGATTTGAACCTACGACCTTCGGGTTATGAGCCCGACGAGCTACCAGACTGCTCCACCCCGCACTTGAAATCGAGCGCAAATACTAAATATCCACGCCGGTTTTGTCAAACCCAATCCTGAAAAAAACGTTTATTTTTCCAGGATTTATACTCGTCTTCCGGCGGTTGCTTCCAGCCCTGCCCCGCCCCGGGGACCAGACTGAAAAAACCGCGGACTTCCGTGGAAGCCCCGGAGGGTTCCGCCAGGAACCCATCCAAATTATGGTGCCGAAGGCCGGACTTGAACCGGCACGACCGTAAGGTCACTACCCCCTCAAGATAGCGTGTCTACCAATTCCACCACTTCGGCGAAGAACTGAGTTACTGCTTCCCGGAATCGGACGTCGTCTGATCCGGGGCCGGGGATTCTAACCCAGCCGACGGCACATCTGAAGTCTCTTTTTCAGATTTCCCGGAATCCATCCCGGGAGCCTCGGTGGGCACATCCGCGCCCTGAGCGGGACCGGTCGCCGGTACGTCGCCGGAGGCCGGCGCGTCAGCGTCGTCCAGCGCCGGCACGTCCTGATCGTCCACGGATTCCAGGGCCGGCAGGAAGCTGCCCGCGCCTTCCGCTTCCTGGCGCGCCATCCAGGCCAGGCCCAGACTGGTGACGAAAAACACCACCGCCAGAACCGCCGTGAAACGGGTCAGAAAATTGGCGGACCCGGCGCTGCCGAATACGGTCTGCGAACCGCCGCCACCGAAAGAGGCGCCGGCGTCGGCCCCCTTGCCATGCTGGATCAGGATCAGGCCGATAAGACCGAGGGCCGCCAGCACGTGCACCACATGAAGCACAATATCCATAAGTTAAATCAACCTGCCGCCCGACAAATGGCGATAAATTCTTTTTCGTTCAGTGAGGCCCCGCCGATCAGTCCACCATCGATGTCCGGCTGGGCAAACAGAGGGGCGGCATTATCCGCCTTTACGCTGCCGCCGTAAAGGAGGCGTACGCCGGCGGCCACATCGGGGTCGCGGGCCGCCAGGGCGGCGCGCAGGGCGGCGTGCACCGCCTGGGCCTGCTCCGGTGACGCGGTCAGGCCGGTTCCGATCGCCCAGACCGGCTCATAGGCCAGCACCGCGCGGTCGAGAGCGGCACTGCCGGCGGCTTCCACCACCGCCATCAGCTGCCGGACCACCACGTGCTCGGTGTCACCGGCCTCGCGCTGGCGCAACGTTTCGCCGACGCACAAAATCGGTATCAGCCCGGCCTTTTGCGCGCGCAGAAACTTGCTGGCGACCAGATCATCGTCCTCGCCAAAGTGCTCGCGGCGCTCCGAATGACCGACAATCACGTAGCGACAGCCCATATCCACCAGCATTTCCGCTGACACTTCCCCGGTGAAGGCGCCATCCTCGTGATCGCACAGGGTCTGCGCGCCCAGACCCACGGAGCTGTCTTTCAGCTCGGCGCCGAGCGCCTGCAGATAAGGGAACGGCGGGCACACCGCCACTTCCGCGCTACCCAGATCCGCCGTCGCCAGGGCGGCGCCCAGTTCCGCGACCAAGCCGTACCGGCCGTTCATTTTCCAGTTCGCCGCCACTAACGGTGTTCTTGTCATTCGAGCGTTGCTCCTGTCATGCGATCGCCGTTTCCACGGCCTCCGCCAGATGCCGGCAGAGCCGTTCCACCTGGTCGGCGTCTTTGCCTTCCACCATCACCCGCACCAGCGGTTCCGTGCCGGAGGGGCGCAACAACAAACGGCCGTTACGGCCCAGCTCCCGCTCCACCTTATCGATGGCCGCGCGCACGCCGGCCTCTTCCATGAAACCGTCCCGCCGGCTGCCGCGCACGTTGATCAGCGTCTGCGGCAGCAGCGGCGCGGCGCTGACCGCCTCGCGCAGGGACAGCCCCTCACGGCGCAGCGCGTCCAGCACCTGCAGCGCCGCCACGGTACCGTCGCCAGTGGACGTGCGGTCGAGGCAAACCAGATGCCCGGACGACTCACCGCCCAGCAGCCAGCCACGCTGATCGAGCTGCTCCATCACGTAGCGGTCGCCGACCTTGGCGCGGGCGAAGGGAATATCCAGCTCCTGGAGCGCCAGCTCCAGGCCCAGGTTGGACATCAGGGTGCCGACCACGCCGCCATTAAGCCGGTCCCGGCGCTGGCGGTCCCGGGCGATCAGATAAAGCAGTTGGTCGCCGTCCACCAGCGTGCCCTGGTCATCCACCATGATCAGGCGGTCGGCGTCACCATCCAGGGCCAGGCCCAGATCGGCGCCCTCCGCCACCACCCGGCGGCACAGCGCTTCAGGCTTGGTGGAGCCGCACTCCAGATTAATGTTGAAGCCGTTCGGCTGGTTGGCGATCGCCACCACCTCGGCGCCCAGCTCCTCCAGGACGTCCGGGGTAATGTGGTAGGCCGCGCCATTGGCGGTGTCCACCACGATTTTCAGGCCATGCAGATTGAGCCCCGGCGTGGTGCTTTTGCAGAACTCAATGTAGCGGCCACGGGCGTCGTCGATGCGGCGCACCTTACCCAGGCGGTCGGTGGCGACCACCGAAATCGGCTCATCCAGCATGCGCTCGATTTCCGCCTCGATCTTATCGCCGAGCTTGCGGCCATTGTCACCGAAAAACTTGATGCCGTTGTCGGTGTAGGCGTTGTGCGAGGCGGAGATCACGATGCCCGCCTGGGCGTGCAGGGTGCGGGTCAGATAGGCGATGGCCGGCGTGGGCATGGGGCCGAGCAGCCTGACATCCACGCCAGCGGCGGAAATTCCCGCCTCCAGAGCCGACTCGAACATATAACCGGAGATGCGGGTGTCCTTGCCGATCAGAATCTTGCTGCCACCATGGGCGGCCAGCACCCGGCCGGCGGCCCAACCCAGCTTGAGCACGAAATCCGGTGTGATCGGCGGCTCGCCGACGGTGCCGCGAATGCCATCGGTGCCGAAATATTTGCGACTCATCCTTAGCCTCCCTGAAGCAGCACCGTCATCGTTTACAGGCTGCGGTGCACGGCGTGGGCGAAACGCACACCGTCCACGGTTTCTTTGACGTCGTGGGCGCGCACGATACGCGCGCCCCGCTCCACACACATCACCGCCGCCGCCAGGCTGCCCGCCAGGCGCTGGTCCACTGGGCGGTCCAATACCTTGCCAAACAGGGACTTGCGTGACAGACCCACCAGCAGGGGCAGCTCCAGCCGCGACAGCCGCGACAGCTCCGCCAGCAAACGCAGATTATGCTGCACGGTCTTGGCAAAACCAAAACCCGGATCCACCAGCAGCTTGTCCCGGGGGATACCCGCGTCCAGGCAGGCGTCGACGCGCTGCTCGAGGAACGCGATCACCTCGGCGGTGACGTCTTCGTAGAAGGGGGCATTCTGCATCGTGCCGGGCTCGCCCTGCATGTGCATCACACACACCGGCAAACCGGTACCGGCGGCGGCCTCGAGGGCGCCCGGGCGGCGCAAGGCGCGCACGTCGTTGATCATGCCGGCGCCGGCGTCGGCGCAGGCGCGAATCACCGCCGGCGTGCTGGTGTCCACGGAGACCAGCGCGTCCAGCTTCCGATGCAGGGCCTCCACCACCGGGATCACCCGGTCCAGCTCCTGCTGCTCGGAGACCGGCGCCGCGCCCGGCCGGGTGGACTCACCGCCCACGTCGATGATCGCGGCGCCGTCGGCGAGCATCTGCTCGGCCTGGCGCAACGCGCCATCCAGGGAGGTGTAGCGGCCACCGTCGGAAAACGAATCGGGGGTCACATTCAGGACCCCCATAACAACGGGCGCGGACAAATCCAATGTCCGCGCCCCACAGCTCAGCGTGTTGGTGTTCATCGAACCATCATCAATGGGTATTGGCGGGCCCGCCTATGGCGTCGTCACCGGTCTCGCCGTCGCCGGACTCGTCCGAGGACGCGGAGGCGCCGGGGCCGGGGCCCTGATCGCGCCAGTCCTTCGGCGGACGCGGCTTGTGGCCGGACATAATGTCGCTGATCTGGTCCGCGTCGATGGTTTCGTACTGCATCAGCGCTTCCGCCATCAAATCCAGCTTCTCGCGGTTGCTCTCCAGCAAATCCTTGGCGCGGTGGTAACAGCTGTCGATGATGGCGCGCACTTCGCGGTCGATCTCCTCGGAGGTCTGCTCGGAAACGTGCTTGCGCTGGGACATCTGCTTGCCGAGGAACACTTCACCTTCGTCTTCCTCGTAGGCCAGTGGCCCCATTTTCTCGCTCAGGCCCCATTTGGTGACCATCGCCCGGGCCATTTTGGTGGCCCGCTCAATGTCGTTGGACGCACCGGTGGTGACGCCGTCGAAACCCAGCGTCATCTCTTCGGCGATACGACCGCCGAACAGCGAGCAGATCGAGGATTCCAGCGCCCGCTTGGACACCGAGTACTTGTCTTCCTCGGGCAGGTACATGGTCACGCCCAGGGCACGGCCACGGGGAATAATGCTGACCTTGTAGACCGGATCGTGATCCGGCACCAGACGGCCGACAATGGCGTGGCCGGACTCATGGTAAGCGGTGTTCAGCTTTTCTTTCTCGCTCATCACCATGGAGCGGCGCTCGGCGCCCATCAGGATCTTGTCCTTGGCTTTCTCGAAGTCCTCCATGGAGACCACGCGCTTATTGGCGCGGGCCGCGAACAGCGCCGCCTCATTGACCAGGTTGGCCAGGTCCGCGCCGGAGAAGCCCGGCGTGCCACGGGCAATCAGAGAGGCGTCCACGTCCTCGGACATGGGCACCGGGCGCATGTGCACCTTGAGCACCTGCTCGCGGCCACGGATATCCGGCAGCGGCACGGTCACCTGGCGGTCAAAGCGGCCCGGGCGCAGCAGCGCCGGGTCCAGCACGTCGGGACGGTTGGTGGCGGCGATCACGATCACGCCGTCGTTGTCGTCGAAACCGTCCATCTCCACCAGCAGCTGGTTCAGGGTCTGCTCGCGCTCGTCATGACCGCCGCCCAGGCCGGCGCCACGGCTGCGGCCCACGGCGTCAATCTCGTCGATAAAGATAATGCAGGGCGCATGCTTCTTCGCTTGATCGAACATGTCACGGACCCGGGACGCGCCCACGCCGACGAACATCTCGACGAAGTCGGAGCCGGAAATGCTGAAGAACGGCACTTTGGCCTCGCCGGCGATGGCCTTGGCGAGCAGGGTCTTACCGGTACCCGGGGAACCGACCATCAACACACCACGGGGGATCTTGCCGCCAAGACGCTGGAATTTGGCGGGATCGCGCAGGAACTCGACCAGTTCCTGCACTTCGTCCTTGGCCTCTTCCACACCGGCCACGTCGGCGAAGGTGGTCTTGATCTGGTCTTCGCCCATCAGCCGGGCCTTGGACTTGCCGAACGTCATCGGCCCGCCGCCGCCTTTACCGCCGCCCTGCATCTGGCGCATGAAGAAGATGAAGATTGCCAGGATCAGCAGAATCGGCAGCACGGACAGGAACAACTGGGTCAGGAAGCCCTGACGCTCGGGTTCCTTGCCGGTCACTTCCACGTCGTTCTGGATCAGCGTGGGGATCAGGTTGGTGTCCATGGCCGGCGGCTTGACGGTCTCGAAGCGGGTGCCGTCGTTCATCTGACCGGAAATACGGGTGTCACCGATGGTGACCTGATCCACATTGCCGTCCTCCACGTTATCAATGAACGCGGAGTAGTTCAGCATTTGCTGAGTCGGCTGGGTGTTGATGCTGGAAGCCACTACATAGAGGACCCCGGCGATCACCAGCCACAGCACAATATTCTTGGTCATGTCGTTCAAGGGAGACCTCGCCTTACTGGGCGCATTCGCGCGTACTGACAGACTTTCAACTCTACACTACTTCAGGTGCGACCCCAATTGGTACACCTCGGTAGAGCGCGGTCGGCTGGCCGCCGGTTTGCGACTGACCACCCGCTGGAAATGGCCTTGCAGGGCCTTGCGGTACTGATCGAACCCTTCGCCGTGGAACACCTTGACCAGAAAGGCGCCCCGGGGTTCCAGAACATTCAGCGCCATGTCCAGGGCCAGCTCGGCCAGGTACATGGAACGCGGCAGATCCACTGCCTTGTTACCACTCATATTGGGGGCCATGTCGGACAATACAAGGTCGACTTTCCGCCCATTGAGGTGGGCCAGGATTTGCTCGTAGACCGCCTGTTCCCGGAAATCGCCCTGTACGAAGGTGACGTCGGGGATCGCATCCATGGCGAGAATATCGCTGGCCACGACAGTGCCCCGTGAACCGACCAGACGGCCGGCCACCTGGGACCAGCCGCCCGGCGCCGCGCCCAGGTCGAGCACCGTCATGCCGGGCCGGAACAGCTTGTCCTTTTCATGGATTTCCAGCAGTTTGAAGCTGGCCCGTGAGCGGTAGCCCTCGGCCTGGGCGCGGGCCACCCAGTGGTCGTCGAAGTGCTCTTTGAGCCAGCGCTGGCTGCTTTTCGATTTCGCCATGGCTACGCCTGTTGGATGCAAATAGAGTGAACAGGCCCTAGAATAGCGCTCCGTTTTTGGAGAACACCATGCCTTTGAGCCAACAGGACAAGAAACGCCTGCGCCGTATCGGTCACCACCTCAAACCGGTGCTGATTTCCGGTGACAAGGGCCTCACGGAAACCTTTCTGGAAGAACTGGAAGGCCGCCTTGAGGACCACGAACTGATCAAAGTGAAGATCAATGCCTCCACCCGGGAGCAGCGCGCCGGCATGGTGGAAAGCCTGTGCGAAAGCACCGGCGCCGACCTGGTCCAGCGCATTGGCAATATCGCGCTGATCTACCGGGCCGCCGCCAAGCCGGATCCGAAGCTCTCCAACGTACTGCGCGCCGACGTCTGAAGGCGCCGGCGCCTTACAGGTGCTCGACCTTGTCGACCTCGTATTCCTTGGTGCCACCGGGGGTGTCGATCTGCACCGTGTCCCCTTCTTCCCGGCCGATCAGGCCACGGGCGATGGGTGAGTTGACACTCAGCTTGCCGCTTTTGATGTCCGCCTCGTCGTCGCCGACGATCTGATAGACCTTCTCTTCCTCGGAGTCCACGTCGACGATGGTCACGGTGACACCGAAGATCACCTTGCCGGTGTTCTGGATGCTGGTGATGTCGATGATCTGCGCGTTGGACAGTTTGCTCTCGATGTCCTGGATCCGGCCTTCACAGAAGCCCTGCTGCTCGCGCGCCGCGTGGTATTCGGCGTTTTCCTTGAGATCGCCGTGCTCGCGGGCTTCGGCGATGGCGGCGGAGATACGCGGACGGTCCACCTTCTTAAGCTGATCGAGTTCCTTGCGCAGGGCCTCGGCGCCCGCGGTGGTCATGGGAACACGTTGCATAGTATTAACCTCTTGATGTCTTCCTTGGGTCCGCCCCGGGGACGGCCCCGAGGCGACTTACGGCTAATGCATTTCGGCGTGCAGATCCTGCAACCGGCGAACTTCGGGTTCGCCGCTGATGGCCATGGCCTGACACACCGCGTGGGCCGCCGTGATGGTGGTGGTGTAGAACACCTTGTGCTGCAGGGCGGAGCGGCGAATCGCGAAGGAGTCGCGGATCGCCTGCTTGCCTTCGGTGGTGTTGACGATCAGGTCGACCTCGTCGTTCTTGATCATATCGACGATGTGCGGACGCCCCTCCAGCACCTTATTGACCGGCTTCACGTCCAGCCCGGCTTCGGTGAGCATCCGCGCGGTGCCGCGCGTGGCCACCAGCCGGAAACCATGGTGGATCAGTGAACGGGCCACATCCACGGCGGCGTTCTTGTCCGCGTCGCGTACGGAAATAAAGGCGGTGCCGCCGTCGGGCAGCCGTTCCCCGGCGCCCAGGGACGCCTTGCCGAAGGCTTCCGCGAAAGTGGCGCCGATGCCCATCACCTCGCCGGTGGACTTCATTTCCGGGCCGAGAATCGGGTCCACCTTGGGGAACTTGGCGAACGGGAACACCGCTTCCTTGACGAAGTAGTGCCGCGGCGTGACTTCCTCGGTGAAGCCCTGTTCCTTGAGCGAGGTGCCGGCCATGCAGCGCGCCGCCACCTTGGCCAGGGACACGCCGATGCACTTGGACACATAGGGCACGGTACGCGAGGCGCGCGGGTTCACCTCCAGCACATAGACTTCCTCGCCCTTGACCGCGAACTGCACGTTCATCAGGCCCACCACGCCCAATTCCAGGGCCATGGCGGCGGACTGCTCGCGCATCACGTCCTGCACCGATTTGTCCAGCGAGTACGGCGGCAGCGAGCAGGCGGAGTCACCGGAGTGCACGCCGGCCTGTTCAATGTGCTGCATGATGCCGCCGATCACCACGTCGGTGCCGTCGCAAATGGCGTCCACGTCCACTTCGATGGCGTCGTCCAGGAAGCGGTCCAGCAGTACCGGTGAGTCATTGGACACGCTCACCGCGTTGTTCATGTAGCTGCGCAGCTCCGCCTCGTTGTAAACGATCTCCATGGCCCGGCCGCCGAGCACGTAGGAGGGACGCACCACCAGCGGGTAACCGATTTCCTCGGCCAGCTTGATGCCTTCATCCATGGAACGGGCGGTGCGGTTGGGCGGCTGCTTGAGGCCCAGCTTATTGACCATGTGCTGGAAGCGTTCGCGGTCTTCCGCCTCGTCAATGGCGTCCGGGCTGGTGCCGATGATCGGCACGCCGGCGGCCTGCAGGTCGCGGGCCAGCTTAAGCGGCGTCTGGCCGCCGTACTGCACGATCACGCCCTTGGGCTTCTCCATGTCGACGATGGCGAGCACGTCTTCCAGGGTCACCGGCTCGAAGTACAAGCGGTCGGAGGTGTCGTAATCCGTGGACACGGTCTCCGGGTTGCAGTTGACCATGATGGTCTCGTAACCGTCGTCCTTCATGGCGAAGGCGGCGTGCACGCAGCAGTAATCGAACTCGATGCCCTGACCGATGCGGTTGGGGCCGCCGCCGATCACCATGATCTTGTCGCGCCCGGAGGGGTTCGATTCGCACTCCTCGTCGTAGCTGGAGTACATGTAGGCGGTGCTGGTGGCGAACTCGGCGGCGCAGGTGTCGACCCGTTTAAAGATCGGCTGCACGCCCAACTCGCGGCGCTTGGCGCGGACATCCGCCTCCTTGACGCCGAGCAGTTGCGCCAGGCGCGCGTCGGAGAAGCCCTTGCGTTTCAGCGCGTACAGGCGCGCCTTGTCCAGTTCGCTGAAGCTGCCCGGCTCAAGCCGCTGCTCTTCGGCGATCAGGTCGGCGATCTGCACCAGGAACCAGCGGTCGATCTGGGTGATATGGAAAACATCGTCCACGCTCAGGCCGCTGCGGAAGGCGTCACCGACAATCCAGATGCGCTCCGGACCCGGCGTCGACAGCTGCTGCGCAATGCGCTCGGAGGCGTCCGGCGCGTTCAGGTCGATCTTGGGATCGAAGCCCACCGAATCGGTTTCCAGGCCACGCAGCGCTTTCTGCAGGGACTCCTGCAGGTTGCGTCCGATAGCCATCACCTCGCCCACGGACTTCATCTGGGTGGTGAGCACCGGATCCGCGGCGGCGAACTTTTCAAAGTTAAAGCGCGGAATCTTGGTGACCACATAATCAATGGACGGCTCGAAGGAGGCCGGGGTGGCGCCGCCGGTAATCTCGTTCTGCAGCTCATCCAGGGTGTAGCCCACCGCCAGCTTGGCGGCCACCTTGGCGATCGGAAAGCCGGTGGCCTTGGAGGCCAGCGCCGAGGAACGGGACACCCGCGGGTTCATTTCAATCACCACCATGCGGCCGGTGTCCGGGCACATGCCGAACTGCACGTTGGAGCCGCCGGTTTCCACGCCGATCTCGCGCAGCACCGCCAGCGAGGCGTCGCGCATCACCTGGAATTCCTTATCGGTGAGCGTCTGCGCCGGCGCCACGGTGATTGAATCGCCGGTGTGCACGCCCATCGGGTCGAAGTTCTCGATGGTACAAACGATGATGCAGTTGTCATTTTTGTCGCGGACAACCTCCATCTCGTACTCTTTCCAGCCCAGCAGCGATTCGTCGATCAGCAGCTCGTGGGTGGGCGACAGGTCGAAGCCGCGGGTACAGATTTCCTCGAACTCTTCCTTGTTGTACGCCACCCCGCCGCCGGAGCCGCCCATGGTGAACGACGGCCGGATAATCGACGGAAAACCCAGCTCCTGCTGGATTTCCCAGGCTTCGTCCATGCTTTTGGCGATCTTGGCCTTGGGGCACTCCAGGCCAATGTTTTTCATCGCCTTGTCGAAGCGATCGCGGTTTTCGGCCTTATCGATGGTGTCGGCGTTGGCGCCGATCATCTCCACGCCGAATTTGTCCAGAACCCCGTGACGCTCCAGGTCCAGAGCGCAGTTCAACGCGGTCTGACCGCCCATGGTGGGCAGCAGCGCGTCCGGACGTTCGCGCTCAATGATCTTGGCCACCGTTTCCCAGGTGATGGGCTCGATGTAGGTGGCGTCGGCCATGGCCGGATCGGTCATGATGGTGGCCGGGTTGGAGTTCACCAGAATCACCCGAAAGCCTTCCTCGCGCAGGGCCTTGCACGCCTGGGCACCGGAGTAGTCGAACTCGCAGGCCTGGCCGATCACGATCGGACCGGCGCCAATGATGAGGATGCTTTGAATATCAGTCCGTTTAGGCATGTCTGAGTAACCGTCCAGATTCGAGCGTTTCGCTTGGGTCCGACGTCAGGGCCGGACGCTTCGGGCGGCCGCGCCGCCCGTGTTTCCTGTTATCAGCCGGCGTTGGCGCGGGCTTCCATCAGTTCGATGAAATGATCGAACAACGGCGCGCAGTCGTGCGGCCCCGGGCTCGCTTCCGGGTGGCCCTGGAAGCTGAATGCCGGCACATCGGTACGATGAATACCCTGCAGGGAGCCGTCGAACAACGACACATGGGTGGTCTTCACGTTGTCGGGCAGCGTGCTTTCGTCCACCGCGAAGCCGTGGTTCTGGCTGGTGATCATCACGGTGCCGTCTTCCAGGTTCTTAACCGGATGGTTGGCGCCGTGGTGGCCGTGCTTCATCTTCAGGGTGCGCGCGCCGCTGGCCAGGCCGAGCAGCTGATGCCCCAGGCAGATGCCGAACACCGGCAGCCCGGTGTCCAGGATTTCGCGGATCGCGGTGATCGCGTAATCGCAGGGCTCCGGATCCCCGGGGCCGTTGGCCAGGAACACACCGTCGGGCTTCATCGCCAGCACCTCGGCGGCGGGCGTCTGCGCCGGCACCACGGTGAGCCTGCAATGACGATCCGCCAGCATGCGCAGAATATTGCGCTTGCAGCCGTAATCGTAGGCCACCACATGGAAGCGGGCGTCACTCTGTTCACGGTGTCCTTCGACCCGGTCCCAGGTGCCCTCCTGCCACTGGTACGGGGCTTTCACGCTGACTTCCTTGGCCAGGTCCATGCCTTTGAGGCCGGGGAAGCCGCGGGCGGCGGCCAGCGCGCGGGCTTCATCCACGTCGTCGCCGGCGAGAATGCAGCCGTTCTGGGCGCCTTTGTCGCGTAGAATACGCGTCAGCCGGCGTGTGTCGATGTCGGCGATGGCGACGATGCCCCGGGCCTTGAGATACTCAGGCAGGGTCTCCTGGGCGCGCCAGTTGCTCACGGTGAGAGTGAGATCACGTATCACCAGGCCGGCGGCCCAGACGCGGTCGGATTCATCGTCCTCCGGGTTCACCCCGGTATTGCCGATGTGTGGATAGGTCAGGGTCACGATCTGCTTGGCATAAGACGGATCGGTGAGAATTTCCTGATAGCCGGTCATGGCGGTGTTGAACACCACTTCACCCACGGTTTCACCCGTGGCGCCAATGGCGACACCCCGAAAGAGGCTTCCATCTTCCAGAGCTAGTATGGCGGGTACCGTCAACGCAACCTCCTGGCGGATAGGGACTTGGGAGATCGGTGGCGGGGGCCGTGCATTACCGCAACCGCTTGGCAGGGTTCGCAAAAAAGCGAGATGGATTGCTCCACCTCGCTTTTCAGGAAATACACATCTTCACTCGGCCACCCGCTCGCCCATCTTGGGCAGGGCCGTATTTTAGGACGTTCACGGCACGCTGTCACGCCGAGACTGCCCTAACCTTTACCCCAACCGGCACTTTCGCCGGCCAGACCCAGTACATCCTGCATATCAAACAGGCCTTTGGGCTGTTCGGCCAGCCATACCGCGGCCCGCACGGCGCCGCGCGCGAACGACATCCGGCTGGACGCCTTATGGGTAATTTCCACCCGCTCGCCGTCAGCGGCGAACAGCACCGTGTGCTCGCCCACGATGTCACCGGCGCGGATTGTCTCGAACCCGATGGTCCGGCGGTCGCGCTCACCGGTGCGACCTTCGCGGCCATAGACCGCGCACTGGTTGAGATCCCGGCCCAGGGTCTGCGCCACCACCTCACCCATGCGCAGCGCGGTGCCGGAGGGGGCGTCGATCTTATGGCGGTGGTGCGCCTCGATCACCTCGATGTCCACCTCGTCCCCGAGCACCCGGGCGGCGGTCTCCAGCAAGTTAAAGCACAGATTCACGCCGATGGAGTAATTCGGCGCGAAGCAGATGGCGATGTCCTCGGCGGCGTCGCGCAGATCCGCCTGCTGGTCCGCGTTCAAGCCGGTGGTGCCGATCACCAGACGGGTACCGGCGGCGCGGCAGATTTCCACGTTACGCGCGGTCGCCTCGGGGATGGTGAAGTCGATGAACACGTCGGCGTCGCCGGCGACCTGTTCCAGGTTGTCCACCAGGGTCACGCCCAGGCGCCCCTGCCCCATCAGTTCACCGGCGTCGACGCCGATCAGGCTGGAGCCGGGTACATCCACGGCGGCGGCCAGTTCCGTATCGGGGTTGGCCAGGGTGGCCTCCATCAGAATCCGGCCCATGCGCCCGGCGGCGCCGATAATGCCTACTTTCATCACAGTTGCCCGCTCTCCGGTTGAATCACGGCGGGGCCTGCCGGCCCGCGCCGTCCTGCGTCACAAGGTAGCGCCTTAAAGCCCTTCAAAGAAGCGCTTCACGCCCTCGAACCAGCTGGTGCGGCGGGGATTGTGCCGTTCGCCGCCCTTGTCCATGGAGTCCTGGAACTGGCGCAGCAGATCCTTCTGCTCACTGGAAAGTTTGACCGGTGTCTCCACCACCACCTTACACAGCAGATCGCCAGGCGGCCCACCACGTACCGGGGTGACGCCCTTGCCGCGCAAGCGGAACAGCTTGCCGGTCTGGGTCTCCGCCGGCACCTTCAACTTCACCTGGCCGTTGAGGGTCGGCACTTCCAGCTCGCCGCCCAGGCTCGCGTCGACGAAGCTCACCGGCACCTCCACATGCAGGTTTTCACCCTCGCGGGTGAAAATGCTGTGCGGCCGGACCGCCACCTGCACGTACAAGTCACCGGGCGGCGCGCCCTGCATGCCCGCCTCGCCCTTGCCGGCCAGGCGAATGCGGTCGCCGGTATCGACACCGGCGGGAATTTTCACCGACAGGGTCTTGGTGCTCTGCACCCGGCCCTGGCCGCCACAGTGGTCACAGGGGTTTTCGATCACGCGGCCTTCGCCATGACAGGTGGGGCAGGCCTGCTGGACCGTGAAGAAGCCCTGTTGCATGCGCACCTGACCCATGCCCGCGCAGGTCGGGCAGGTCACCGGCTGCTCGCCGGCCTTGGCGCCCGAGCCGTCACACACCTCACAGGGGTCCCAGCTGGGCACGCGAATCTTCTCTTCGCAGCCGTGTACCGCCTGCTCCAGGCTCAGTTCCAGGGTGTAGCGCAGATCCGCGCCCCGGGCCGGACCGCGACGGCCCCCACCGCCGCCGAAAATATCGCCGAAGATGTCGCCGAAAATATCGCCGAAGCCGCCACCGCCGAAACCACCGGCCCCGGCGCCGCCACCGGCCTGGCCGTTGACACCGGCATGGCCGAACTGGTCGTAGGCGGCCCGCTTCTGCTCGTCGGAGAGCACTTCGTAGGCCTCTTTGGCCTCCTTGAACTTGGCCACCGCTTCCTGGTCATCCGGGTTGCGGTCCGGGTGGTATTTCATCGCCAGGCGGCGGTAGGCTTTTTTCAGATCCTGCTGGCTGGCGTCCTTGGAGGCACCCAGCACCTCGTAATAATCACGCTTGGACATAATGGGTCCGCTTTATTCAACGTCGACTTTTTAAGCTAAGACGCCGGGCCCCAAGGCCCGGCGTTGCTGGCTTCACGTCAGACACAGGCCCGACGATTATTTTTTCTTATCGTCGTCCACTTCCTCGAACTCAGCGTCGACCACGTCATCGCCGGACTTCTGCTGCTCGCCGGCGCCGGCCTCGCCGCCTTCGGCTTGCTGCGCTTCGGCATACATCTTCTGGGCCAGATTGCCGGACGCTTCGGTGAGCGCCTTGGTCTTGGCGTCGATGTCGTCCTTGTCACTGCCTTTGAGCGCTTCCTCGAGCTCGCCGATGGCCTTGTTGATGGCCTCTTTTTCCTCTTCGGAGGCCTTGTCACCGGCCTCCTCAAGGGTCTTGCGGGTGGCGTGCACCAGGTGGTCGCCCTGGTTGCGCGCCTGCACCAGCTCCTCGAACTTCTTATCCTCGTCCGCGTGGGCCTCGGCGTCCTTGACCATCTGATCCACTTCATCATCGGACAGGCCGGAAGACGCCTTGATCTGAATGGTCTGCTCCTTGCCGGTGGCCTTGTCCTTGGCGCCCACGTGCAGGATGCCGTTGGCATCAATGTCGAAGGTCACTTCGATCTGCGGCACGCCGCGCGGCGCCGGCGGAATGTCTTCCAGGTTGAACTGGCCCAGGGATTTGTTCTGATTGGCCTGCTTACGCTCACCCTGGAGCACGTGCACGGTCACCGCGGTCTGGTTATCGTCGGCGGTGGAGAACACCTGCGACGCGTTGGTCGGGATGGTGGTGTTCTTCTCGATCAGCGGCGTCATCACGCCACCCATGGTTTCGATACCCAGGGTCAGCGGGGTCACGTCCAGCAGCAGTACGTCCTTGACGTCGCCGGCCAGTACCGCGCCCTGGATGGCGGCGCCGATGGCCACGGCTTCGTCCGGGTTAACGTCCTTGCGGGCGTCCTTACCGAAAAAGTCGGCGACTTTCTTCTGCACCATGGGCATGCGGGTCTGACCGCCCACCAGGATCACGTCGGTGATGTCGGAGGTTTTCACACCGGCGTCCTTGATCGCGGTCTTGCACGGCTCCAGGGAGCGGGTCACCAACTGCTCCACCAGGGATTCCAGCTTCGCCCGGGTCAGCTTCACCACCAGATGCTTGGGACCGCTCTGATCAGCGGTGATGTACGGCAGGTTGACCTCGGTCTGCTCGGCGGAGGACAGCTCGATCTT
Source organism: Alcanivorax sp. (assembly GCA_017794945.1). GTDB lineage: Bacteria > Pseudomonadota > Gammaproteobacteria > Pseudomonadales > Alcanivoracaceae > Alloalcanivorax. The sequence goes on along the minus strand of CP051239.1, from coordinate 2,042,847 downwards.
GGCTTTCTCGGCCGCTTCCTTCAGGCGCTGCATGGCCAGGGCGTCGCCGCCCAGGTCGATGCCGGAGTCCTTCTTGAACTGGTCGGCCAGGTAATTAATGATCGCCAGGTCGAAGTCCTCGCCACCCAGGAAGGTGTCGCCGTTGGTGGCCAGCACTTCGAACTGGTGCTCACCGTCCACTTCGGCGATTTCGATGATGGAGATATCAAAGGTACCGCCACCCAGGTCGTAGACCGCGATGGTGCGGTCGCCGCCTTTTTTGTCCAGGCCATAGGCCAGGGCCGCGGCGGTGGGCTCGTTGATGATGCGCTTGACCTCAAGACCGGCGATGCGGCCGGCGTCCTTGGTGGCCTGGCGCTGGGAATCGTTGAAGTAAGCCGGCACGGTGATCACCGCCTCGGTGACTTCCTCACCGAGATAGTCTTCCGCGGTCTTCTTCATTTTCTTGAGGACCTGCGCGGAAATCTGCGGCGGCGCCATCTTCTCGCCTTTCACTTCCACCCAGGCATCGCCATTGTCGGCCTTGGTGATCTTGTAGGGCACCATTTTGATGTCCTTCTGGACCACCTCGTCTTCGAAACGGCGGCCGATCAGACGCTTCACCGCGTACAGGGTGTTGGTCGGGTTGGTGACCGCCTGACGCTTGGCCGCCTGCCCGACGAGAACCTCGTTGTCCTCGGTGTAGGCGATGATGGACGGCGTGGTGCGCGCGCCCTCTGCGTTCTCGATAACCTTGGTTTTGTCCCCTTCCATGACAGCGACACAGCTGTTGGTGGTACCCAGGTCAATACCGATGATCTTACCCATAACGATTCCTTCTCCTTCACACGGTCCGGGCCTCGGATGACCGCCCGAACGGCTGAAACTGTTTAACTTGCCAGCTATATGGCGGCTGGCGTGTTCTTTTCAAGAGCCCTTGGCAGGCGCTCTCAGGCCTTGCTGACCACCACCCGGGCCGGACGGATCAGACGGCCGTTGAGTTGGTAGCCTTTTTCCAGCACCTCGACCACGGAGTTGGGCTCCACATCGGGGGCCGGAATCATGGTCATGGCTTCATGGTGCTCCGGATTGAACGGCTCTCCCTGCGGGTCGATCTGCTCCAGGTTGTACTTGGCGAACACATCGAGCAGCACTTTCAGGGTGAGCTCCAGACCTTCGCGGGCCGGTTTGAGCGCCTCGTCTTCCGGATCCAGCGTCGCCAGACCCCGCTCCAGACTGTCCGCCACGGTAAGAATGTCACCGGCGAACTTCTCGAGCGCGAACTTATGGGCGCTTTCCACATCCCGCTCGGCGCGGCGGCGCACGTTCTGCATCTCGGCCTGGGCCCGGATATCGGCCTCGGCCAGGGCCTTCTCCACCTTGGCGAGCCGTTCCTTGGTTTGGACCAACTCCTCTTCCACTGAGGGCCCCTCCTCTGGCGACTCTTCCCGCGTCGCGGGCGCATCCGCTGCCGCGGTCTCCACCTCGCCGGTCACCGCATCGGTGTCGGAGAAGCCTTGTTCGTCCTCCGCCGGGGTTTGTTGTTCGTTCTGCTTTTGCTTGTCCTGTTCGCTCATATCCACTCCACACGTCCCGAATTCTGGGAAAGCGGGCAAAGATATGGGAACGGTGAGGCGGGATTCAAGGGAGGAAGGGGAGGCAGGGAACAGTTAACAGTGAATAGTGAATAGTGCGCGGGCGAGCGCGGTGCCTCGTGGAGGCCTTGCCCGCGCTGGCTGACCGAGGGCACTCCGCCCTCCGACAGGCCCCGGAGCCGGCGCCACACGGGGCTTTCGCTATTAACTGTTCACTGTTAACTCTTAACTGCTTTTAAAGTTGGGTGAGCGCGGCGGAGAGGATGCGGGCGGTGATGTCCACGGTGGGGATGACCTTCTCGTAGTCCATGCGGGTGGGCCCGACCACCGCCAGGACGCCCACGGGGCCGTTGTCGACCTTGTAGGGGGCGGACACCAGGGAATATTCCTCGAACGGCTGGTAGCCGGACTCGCGGCCGATGAATATCTGCACGCCGTCCGCTTTCATGCTCCGCTCCAGCAAGTGCAGAATGTCGCGTTTGCGGTTGAAGGCGTCGAACAGATCGCGAACCTTCTCGATGCTGTCCATCTGCCCACCTTCCAGCAGATTGGACTCCCCGGACACCACGTAATCGGAGTCCTTGCGGTCCTGACGCAGCGCCTTGCCGGCAATGTCCATGGTGGCCTGCATGAGCACGTCCATCTGCGCACGATCCGCGTCCATGGTGCTCAGCAACCCCTCGCAGATATTATCCAGGTCGCAGCCGGCGTAGGTTTTGTTGATGTAGTTGGCGGCCTGGCGCAGCTCCACCTCGTTATAGTCCCGGCTGGTCTGGATGATACGGTTCTGCACCTCGGAGCGGTTGACCACCAGCACCACCAGCACCCGCTGCCCCGAAAGGGGTAGAAACTCCACCTGCCGCAGGGTGGTCACGTCCCGGCGCGGCACCGCCACGAGGCCGGCCATGCGGGTCAATTCCGCCAGGCTTCGCGACGCCTGCGACACCAGCGCCTCGGGCGACTGGTCCGGCGCCAGCATCTGGCGAAGCTCGTCGCGCAGGCGGGCATTATCCGGGCGCTCCATGGTGCTGGACGCCAACAGGGTGTCCACGTAAAGCCGGTAGCCACGCTCGGTGGGGACCCGGCCGGCGGAGGTATGAGGGCTGGCCAGCAACCCCATGTCTTCCAACTCCGCCATCAGATTACGGATGGTGGCCGGGCTGACCGCCAGACCGCTGCCCGTGGCCAGGGTCTTGGAGCCCACCGGCTGACCGTGGCGGATGTGGCGCTCCACCAGCGCCATCAGCAATCTTTGTTTGCGTTCGTTCAATTCCAACTTGGCCATACTTCTATTACCCGTGATGAACCCTCAGTATAACCACGGAAGCGGCATTCTCGGCACACCGGCGCGCCGTCGTCCACCAACAGGGCTTACACTGGCCGCCGGAATCGCCTAATATCGACCCACTACTGGCCAAAAGGACAGTCCATGTTCACGCACCTCAGTGTTCGCCACTTCGCCACCGTCGACCAGCTTGAGCTGGAGCCCGAGGGCGGTCTGACCGTGATCAGCGGCGAGACCGGCGCCGGCAAGTCAGTGATCATCGACGCTCTGTCGTTGACCCTGGGTGAACGGGCCGACAGCGCCGTGGTCCGCCCCGGCTGTGACCGGGCGGAAGTGCTGACCACCTTCGATGTGGCCGACAACCCGGCGGCGCGGGCCTGGCTCGGTGAGCGGGAACTGGACAACGGCAACGAATGTCTGTTGCGCCGCACGGTACGCGCCGACGGCCGCTCGCGCGCCTACGTGAACGGCACCCCGACGCCGCTCACCGAGGTCCGCGAGCTTGGCGAGATGCTGATCAGCATCCACAGCCAGCATGAGCACCAGGCCCTGCTGCGCAAGGAGACCCACCGACAATTGCTGGACAACTTCGCCGAGGCCGGCGCCCGGGCGGAGCAGGTACGCGACCATTGGCGCGCCTGGCAAAAGGCCCGCCGCGCCCACGATGAGGCCCTGGCCAGCGCCCGCGAGCAAACCGAGCGGCAAGAACTGCTGCGCTTTCAGCTCGAGGAGCTGGACGCCCTGGCGCTCACCGAAGGGGAGCTGCCGGAACTGGAACAGGAGCAGCAGCGCCTGGGCAACGCGGAAGCGCTGATACGGCTCTGTCAGCAGGCGGTCACCGCGCTCTACGATGGCGACGAAGGCACCTGCAACGACCAGCTCGGCCAGGTCAGCCACTGGGTGGAGGAGGCGCGCCGCAGCGACGACGCTCTGGCCACGGTGTACGACACGGTGGAATCCGCCCGCCTGCAGGTGGAAGCCGCCGCCGATGATCTGCGCCACTATCTGGAAAAGCTGGACCTGGATCCGCAGCGCCTGAGCCAGGTGGAAGAACGGCTGGACCAGACCTATACCCTGGCGCGCAAACACCGCCTGCGCCCCGAGGAACTGATCGAACACCACCGCAAGCTGGCCGAGGAAGCCAACACCCTGGAGCATTTCGACGAGCACCTGGAAGCGCTCGCCGGCGCCGAGCAGGCGGCCCGCGAAGCCTATATGGAAAGCGCCCGCGCCCTGGGCCGGCGCCGTCGGGAGGCCGGGACCCGCCTGACCCAGCAAATACAGAAGCAGCTCAAGGCGCTGGGCATGAAGGCGGCGCGTCTGGAGACCGTACTGGAAGAGAGCAAACCCGGACCGGACGGCCTGGAAGAGGTGGAATTCCGCTTTTCCGCCAACCCGGGTCAGCCGCTACGGGCCCTGGCCAAGGTGGCCTCCGGCGGCGAATTGTCCCGGGTGAGCCTGGCGATTCAGGTGATCTGCGCGCGGAATCTGACCGTGCCCAGCCTGGTCTTCGACGAGGTGGACGTGGGCGTCGGCGGGGGCGTGGCGGAGATCGTCGGCCGCCTGCTGCGCGAACTGGGGGAGCACGCCCAGGTGCTGTGCATCACTCACCAGCCGCAGGTCGCCGCGCAAGGGCACCAGCACTGGCAAGTGCACAAGATTCAGGGGAAGGACACCACCCATACCCGCATCCAGAACCTGGATACCGGGGCCAGGGTGGAGGAAGTAGCCCGCATGCTGGGCGGCGTGGAGATTACCGAGTCCACCCTCACCCATGCCCGCGAGATGCTGGACAAGGGTCAGCGGGTGGCCTAGAAAAAGGCGCCGGCGCGCCCGTTAGCGCTTTTTGGCCTTCGGTTTGACGTAGAGAACCAGAGAGTGATCGACGATCTCGTAGCCGTGCTTCTCGGCGATCATGTGCTGGCGGTTCTCGATCTCCTCGTCCATGAACTCCACCACTTCGCCGGTTTCCATGCACACCATATGATCGTGGTGCTCCTCGTCGGCCAGTTCGAACACGGCGGAGCCGCCCTCGAAATTGTGGCGCAGCACGATACCGGCCTGCTCGAACTGGGTCAGCACCCGGTATACGGTGGCCAGGCCCACGTCCTCGCCGGTATCCATTAAAGCCTTGTAGATGTCCTCGGCGCTGAGATGGCGTTCTTCGGAGGACTCCAACTGCTGCAGAATTTTCATCCGCGGCAAGGTCACCTTCAGACCCGCTTTTCTAAGATCCTGATTATCCAATGTCTTTGCTCCGTATGCCGCCGTTGGGGATGCACGGTTCTCTCGGGAACCTTGTCCCCTGTTGCCAAGTCTGTATTATCGCCCGAACATTATGCCAAGTCGAAACACCATGCCAAGGTTCATTGCACTATCGCTGTTCTTGACCGTCCTGCTGGCCGGTTGCAGTTCCCTGCGCTTCCCGGGCGTATATCGTATCGATATTCCTCAGGGTAACGTGGTTACCGGGGAGATGCTCGCCGACCTGCAGCCGGGAATGACGCCGGAGCAGGTGCGCTTCGTGCTCGGTCCGCCGACGCTGACCGACCCGTTCACGCCGGACACCTGGTTCTATTTGCTGCATTACCAGACCGGTAACGCGGAAACCGTGGAGCAGCAGATCGTGGTGTTCTTCGAAGGCGGCGTGTACAGCCACTACGATGGCGAGCCGGTGGAGAACGTACGCGAGCGCACCTCCGGCCGCCGCGACCGGGAGCTGGAACAGCGCGCCCGCGACCGCAAGGAAGACAATGTGGTCGACCCGGAGCCGCTCAACGATCCGGCCCCGGACCCGGGCACCCAGACCACCCCGGACGCCACCTCGGTGCCGATCCCGCGCTCTTAACGCGCTTCCTGATCACCGTCCTTGCCGGCCCGCTGCGCGCGGGCCTTGCGCGCCGCCTTGGGATCGATCCTCAGCGGCCGATAGATTTCCACACGCTCGCCTTCGGCCAGCACCCGCTTCGCCGGCGCCGGCTCGGCCTTGCCGAACACGCCCATGGCGGCCCGTTCCAGATCCAGCCCCTCGAAATGCTCGGCGATCCCCGACTCACGGGCCGCCTCCAACATGGTGGTCCCGGCAGGCACATCCAGCGCGATCAAACGCTGCTTCTCGGGCAGCGCGTAGACCACCTCCACATGCAGACGATCCGCGGCCATCAGCGTGCCTCCTGGTCAGCGGGGGCGGTTTGTTCCACCGGGTCGCCACCGGCCTCGGCGCTGCCGCCGTCCGCCGCCAGCACCGACCACAGGGAGTAGATAAACAGGGCGATCACCGCTGTCGGCGATACCACCCGCACCAGCGCCCGCCAGATCAGGTAGAGCGGGAAGCTCTTCATCGCCAGCTCCTTGCGGGCGTGGGTCTCTTTCATCACCCAGCCGGCGAAAATGGCGATCAACAACCCGCCCAGCGGTAGCATGACGCTGGTGGACAGGAATTCGATATTGTCGAAGAAGGTACCGACCAGGAATTCATGGTCCTTCCAAACATTGAAGGACAGCACCGAACCGACCCCCAGCAGCCAGGCCGCCAGACCCACCGCCAGCGCCGCCGCACCGCGCCCCAGGCCCCGCTCCACCAGCCAGGCCACCATCGGCTCGCCCAGGGAAATCGAGGAGCTCCAGGCCGCGCACACCACCAGCACGAAGAACAGGGTGCCGAACAGCAACCCGCCGGGCATCTGGCCGAACGCCAGCGGCAGGGTCACGAACATCATCCCTGGCCCCTGACCGACTTCCAGGCCGCCGGTGAACAGCAGCGGAAACATGGCCAGGCCCGCGCCCAAGGCCACCAGGGTGTCCAGCACCGCGATCGTGGCCACGGCGGACACGATCGACACCGGGCGCGAGCGTCCGCTCTTGTCCTTGATCTCACGGGGCATATAAGCCCCGTAAGCCATGATCGCGCCCATGCCCAGACTCAGGGTGAAAAACGCCTGGCCCAGCGCCACGATCACCGCCTCGCCGGACAGCTTGGAGAAATCGAATGCGAACAGGAAACCCACACCCTCGGCGAAACCCGGCGTGGTGGAGGCGTAGCCGATCAGCACCACCAGCAGCGCGAACAGCACCGGCATCAGCACGCGCACGGCACGCTCCAGGCCCTGCTTCACGCCCAGCGCCACCACGCCCATGGTGATCACCATGAACAGGGTGTGTGAGCCCAGCAGCAACCAGGGATTGGCCAGCATGCCCTCGTAGTGCGCCTTCGACTGCACCGCCGTGATGCCCTGGAACACGCCCTGGGCCGCCTCCCAGACATAGATCAGCGCCCAGCTGGCCACCGCGGAATAGAAAGACAGGATCAAAAACCCGGACACCGCGCCCAGGTAGCCGATGCCCGTCCAGCGGCGCGTCACTTTGCTCTGCTCCGCCAGCTTCGACATGGTGTGGATCGGGCTCAGGCCGCCACGGCGGCCGAGCATTACTTCCGCCACCATGATCGGAATCCCCATCAGGGCGATACACAGCAGATAGAGCACCACGAAGGCGCCACCGCCGTACTCCCCGGTGATGTAAGGGAATCGCCAGATATTACCCAGTCCCACGGCGGACCCCGTGGCGGCGAGAATAAAGACCCACCGGCTGGTCCACATACCGTGGACCGGCTTGTATTCCTTCTTCATCGGCAACTTACCCCTCGACGCAATCGGGCCATTGTCTTGATTTTCGCCAGGCCGCTCAAGCGGGGGTACGTAACCGCTCACCCGCCCGGGCACGGAAACAAGTGCCAAGGCCCTCGCCAGAGCCGCGGCCACTCTCTATAATCGCCGCCCCATGGGCAAACCGAAAAAACAATCGTCTCCGAACGCCATTGCGCAAAACCGCAAAGCGCGCTTCGACTATCACCTGGAACAATTCTTCGAGGCCGGCCTGTCGTTGCAAGGCTGGGAGGTGAAGGCGCTGCGTGAGGGCAAGGGCAACCTGACCGAATCCTACGTGATGCTCAAGGAGGGCGAGGCGTTCCTGTTCGGCGCCCGGATAGAGCCCCTGCCCACCGCCAGCACCCACTCCGTGCCAGATCCCCAGCGCACCCGCAAGCTGCTGCTGCACCGCAAGGAACTGGCGCGGCTGTTCAGTGGCGTGCAAAAGGACGGTTTCACCTGCGTGCCGGTGAACCTGCACTGGAAGCGCGGCCTGGTGAAACTGGACATCGCCCTGGCGAAGGGCAAACAGAAGTTCGACAAGCGCGCCACCGAACGCGAGCGCGACTGGAAACGGCAAAAACAGCGCCTCCTCCGCCAGCGTTGAGCTGGCGGGCGCGTCCGCTCAAGGCCCTTTAGAGCGCCTTTTTGGTCTTGCCGCGATGGCCGCCCAGCGATTTCACGTCATCGCGCAAACGCCAGTAGAACTGCAACCAGGACCGCAGCACCGCGGGCAGGAAGTAGACGGCGTACAGCACCAGCGGGATGCGCGCGTCACCGCTCACCAGGGCGACCGCGTAAGCGCCACCGGCATACAGGGCCAGGGTCAGTACCAGTTGCAGGGTCCGGGCCAGCAGCGGGTGCGCCGCCACCGGCGCCCAAAGGGTGTTGATCGTCTTCATCGTTTCCACTCCTCAATGAATGGCTCATTGCGGTCGCATCCACTGCGACACAGCCCTGATGATGCACCCTTAATGTGACAAACCCATATCACTCGGTTTGATTGTCGGACAATATTTGTAAAGCACTGTTATACCGAAAAACATCCCCTCTTGTCTTCGACTTCCACGCCCCCATCTCCTACAATACGCGCTCAGCCCGAGACGGCTGGCACAACAGGGGGCGACATGGATTCGACGCCGGTAAAGAAACCTGTGGTGCATGCCGAGTAGCGTCGCAATGCTCGTAAATACCTTGTGGCATACTAAAGTAATCGCAAACGACGATACTTACGCACTAGCGGCTTAAACCCCGCTTATCGCCAAACGACCCAGCCTGTGGGGAAGTGCGGCGAGCATCGCTACACAGGCTCGCAGCAAAGTCCGTCCCGGATGGCGCTGTTAAAACCTTTAGGGACTCGGTGACTGCGCCCTGTCTGTCGGGCCGCAGCCACTTAAATGAATAGACAAGACTAAGCATGTAGATCTACAGGCGGATTGCTGGCGGACGGGGGTTCGATCCCCCCCGCCTCCACCAAACACTGAAAACCCGGGCCAGGCCCGGGTTTTTTGTTTCCAAAGTCCGCCCGAGCTTCAAGCGGTAAAAATAATTCAGTACCATTAATTCTCCTCCCGCGCCGGCGCGCCTTGCGTCCGGACGCGCCAGTGAGCGGCCCGCGGAGCTGTTGAATGACGTCCTGGATCCACGCTTTGCTGCCTTTCTTGCAGTGGCCCCGGCCCACCGGGTCGGCACTGCGCAAGGACGCAATCGCGGGTATCACCGTGGGCCTGGTGCTGATTCCACAGGCCATCGCCTACGCCACCCTTGCCGGAATGCCGCCCGTCACCGGCCTTTATGCCGCCCTGCTGCCCGGGATCATCGGCATTCTCTGGGGGTCGTCTTCGTTGCTGGCGGTGGGTCCGGTGGCGCTGACCAGCCTGCTCACCTACGCCGCCCTGGCGCCGATGGCGGAACCGGAAAGCCCGCATTGGGTGACCTTGGCGATCTGGCTCGCGCTCTATGCCGGTGTTATCCAGTTCCTGCTCGGCGCACTGCGCCTTGGCGTGATCGCCAACTTCGTCTCCAACGCGGTGATCACCGGCTTCCTGAACGCCGCCGCGTTGATCATTCTGGTGTCACAGTTGCCCGCCCTGCTGGGCCTCTCCGGTGAGGGGCTGCTCCCGGCGCTCAGACAACTGGCCGACCACGGCCTGCACCCCGACACCGCCTGGTTATGGACCTTACTGTTCGGGCCCGGCGCTTTGCTGCTGTTATGGCTGCAGAAGCGCACCCTGCCGCGCTTTCCCGGCGTTCTACTGGTGTGCGTGCTGGGCATCGCGCTCAGCGCCTGGCTGGGCTTTCAGGGGCTGGGCGGCGACGTGGTGGGGGCCGTCCCCTCGGGTCTGCCGGTGCTGCAGTGGCCCGACGCCCTGACCATGGAGCAGCATCGTTCGCTGTTGCCGGCGGCGGTGATCATCGCGCTGATCAGCTTCACGGAGGCGATGTCCAGCGCACGGTCGCTGCCGTCGCCTGACGGGCGGCTATGGAATCAGAACCAGGAACTGGTTGGCCAGGGGCTGGCCAAGGTAGCCAGCGGCCTGAGCGGTGCCTTCCCGGTAAGCGGCTCGTTTTCCCGCACCGCTCTGAATCGCTATGTGGGCGCCACCAGTGGCTGGTCGGCGCTGTTCGCGGCCCTCTGCACCCTGCTGTGCCTTCTGTTTTTCACCGGTTACCTGCAACACCTGCCCCGCGCGATCCTGGCGGCGATCATTATCGTGCCGGTGTTCGGGTTGCTCGACCCGATGGCCTTTGTGCGCCTGTGGCGGGCCTCGGTGGACGATGGCCTCGTGGGCATCGCCACCTTCCTGGTCACGCTGGCCTCGGTGCCCTACTTACATTGGGGCGTCCTCACCGGCTTCCTGCTGTCGATTCTGTTCTTCCTCTACCGGCGCTCGCACCCGCGCCTGATCGAACTGGGTCTGCACGCCGCCGGCACCCTGCGCGACCGTACCTTGCACGGTCTGCCACCGGTGGCACCGGGCGTGCTGGCACTGCGCATGGACGCCTCGCTGACCTACATCACCGCGCCGCTGCTGGACCGTTTCATCCGCGAGCGCCTGCGCGCCGAACCGGAGATTCGCGTGGTGCTGATCTGTGCCTCGGCGATGAACGCCATGGACGCCACCGGCGCCGATACCCTGGCCACCCTGCGGCGTGACCTGAGCCAGCGCGGTGTGCGGCTGACGCTTTCCGGCGTCAAGAAACAGGTCCGCGACGTGCTCGACCACACCGGCCTGATGGCGGAGTTGGGCGACCAGAATCTGTTCGCCAACAACCGCGAGGCGGTCGCCGCGCTCAGCGCCACCGGCAACCAAGGCAACGGAGAAAATCGGCGAACCGGAGACTGAGTACCTGACAACGCCCGCCGTTTTGGCGAAGATAAGCCTCTTGCGGAGCAGGATACCGATTCCCGTATGAAACGATTTTTTTTCATCGCGCTGACGCTGGCGATCGCCGTCGGGGTGATGTCCCAGCTGCGCTATCTGATCCCGGTGCTGGAATTGCGACATCAGAACCCGGACGATACCGCGTTCATGGCGCGCGCCCGGGAGCACGGCACGGTGCGCTACGAGTGGCGCGATTACGACCGGATCGCCGACGACCTTAAGCGCGCGGTGCTGATCTCCGAGGACGCCCGCTTCATGGAACACATTGGCTTCGACTGGCGCGGCATCCGCCATGCCATTGAGCGCAACGAAGAAGCGGGCCGCCCGGTGGCCGGCGGCTCCACGGTGACCCAGCAGTTGGCCAAGAATCTGTTCCTGAGCAGTGAAAAATCCTACGCCCGCAAGATTCAGGAAGCCTTGATCGCGCTGATGTTGGAGATCACGCTTTCCAAGAAACGTATCCTGGAGCTGTATCTGAACACCGCCCAGTGGGGCAACCGGCTGTTCGGCGCCCAGGCCGCCGCCCGGCACTACTTCGGCGTGGACGCCCATGCCTTGAGCCCGGCCCAGGCCGCGCAACTGGCGGTGCTGCTGCCCCGCCCCAGCTATTACGACGTACGCGGCACCACCGAGTACGTCGAACAGCGCACGCTTTGGATTCAGAAGCAGCTGCCGCTGGTCAGGATTCCACCACCCTGACCGCGGCGCGGCGAACTTATCCCCGTCCTGGGGACTCTGAATCCCATCCGCCGCCTTGCGGCCGCACGTACAATTCGACAGTCCGAATTCCCGTATTCCGGAGACCGCTCTATGAGACCTGTTTGGTTCGCCCTCCCGCTGTTGTTCGCCCTCGCGGCCTGCGACAACACGGACACGCCGACACCCGTGGAACCCGTTTCGGCACCGGCGCCCCAGGACGCCACCGAGGCCCGCGACGGCCTGGCCGGCATCTGGCGACCCGAGGGCGAGAACCCGCTATACGCGCTGGTCCTGGAGAACGACGGCCAGCTCTATCTGGTCGGCGACCAGGGCCACCGAGGCGTGCGCTGGGAAAAACAGGACGAAGACACCCTTTTGCTCAGCTACCTGAACACCCGCGACGACGACCCCCTGAACCAGGACTCGCTCACCCTCACCCTGGAGAACCCATCCCTGACGCTGGCCGGTGACGGCCCCTTCGCCGGTGACTACCGCCGCGACGCGTCCGGTGTGGGCACCCTGGAAGGCCAGGTGGTACTGCCCGACGACGCCGACGTACCGGACACCAGCGTGCTGGTGCTGACCCTCCGGGACCAGGGCGCGGCGGACGCCACCCCGGTGGTTCAACGGCTGACACGCCTGGTGGCCGAAGACGGCAAGATGCCGTTCCGGCTCTACTACAACGGCGACATGATCGACGACACGCACCGCTATGTGGTGGACGCCCGCGTGATCCTGGACGGCGCCGTGCAGTTCACCACCACGGCGCCCCACCGGGTACTCAACGGCGCCTCGGACGGCCCGACCAGCCTGTCGCTGCACGCCGCCACCGCCGAGCCGCCGTTCGCCGACACCTACTGGAAACTGATCCAGGTGGGCGACGAGCAGACCCCGCCGCCCCGGGACCAGAACACCCAGGCGCACCTGGTGTTTCACAGCGAAGGGCAGCGGGTGAAGGGCAGCACCGGCTGCAACAGCCTTTCCGGCGGCTACCAAAACAAGGATGGCCGCCTTACTCTGGAAGCATTGGCCACCACCAAACGCGCCTGCAGCGGCCCGGATCAGGCCCAGGCCTTCACCGACGCCCTGGAGCGCACCCGGCGGTTCGACATCCAGGGGCAGCGCCTGATGCTGTACGGCGAGGGCGAGCAAGCGCTGGTGATTCTGCAAGCGGAGTATCTGTTCTGATGCGCGTTCACTATTTGTCCCATGTCCCGTTCGAAAAGCTCGGCACCATGGAAACCTGGCTGGAACAGCGCGGCGCGCGACTGTCCGCCACCCGCTTTTACCAGGGCGAACCGCTGCCCGAGCCGGAGCAACTGGATACACTGATCGTGATGGGCGGCCCCATGGGCGCCGACGACGAAGCCCGCTACCCGTGGATGGCGGCGGAAAAGCGCTTTATCGAACAGTGCATCGCGGCGGACAAAAACGTGCTGGGCGTTTGTCTCGGGGCACAGCTGATCGCCCGCGTGCTCGGCGCCCCGGTGACCGCCAACCCGGAACCGGAGATCGGCTGGTTCCCGGTGCAAAGCACCGAGGCGGGGCGGCGCGATCCGATCGGCGCCCTGTTCGATGACGGCGCGCCGGTACTGCACTGGCACGGCGACACCTTCGCGATTCCCGACGGCGCCGTGCATCTGGCACGCAGCTGGGGCTGTGAGAACCAGGCGTTCCGATTCGGCGACCGGGTGCTGGCACTGCAGTTTCATCTGGAGCTGGGTGAGCACGAAACGCGGGCGCTGTGCCACGAATGCGCCGATGAACTCAAGGACGGGCCCTGGATTCAGAGCGAAGCGGAGATGCTCGCGGACCCGGCCCGCTTCAGCGCCGCACAGCGACGCCTGGGCCGGGTTCTGGAGACGTTTCTGGAGATCTGAACCGGCGGCGGCTCAGGCCTGGGCCCGGGCCGGCGCCTCCACGTCGGAGGTTTCCGCCACCCGGCCGGCGGCGCACAGGATCGCCTGCAACGCCGCGGCCGTGGTATCCGCGGCCAGCGCCACCGCGCTCTGCACCCGCTCACCGACACGCACCCGCACACAGGCCATGGCGTTGGCTTCGGTGTCATCGCCCAGGGACGACTCGTCGAAGGCCTCGACCCGAATCTGCCAGCCATGGCGGCGGTTGAGCGCGTCCACCACGGCCCCCACGGCCCCTTCACCCTGACCGTTGAGATCCACGGTGTCGCCTTTTTCGCCGACACTGATGCTCGCTTTGACACCGGCATCGGTGCGGTGCAGATCGTAGGAACGCAGGGTCCAACCCGCCGGCACATTCAGGTAGTCGCCGTTAAAGCGACGGTGAATGCGTTCGCCGGTGATCTCGCCGCCGTCTTCCTCGGCGTCCTGCTGCACCACCAGCGCCAGCTCCTGCTGCAACCAGCGCGGCAGCGTCAGGCCGAAGTCCCGCTCCAGCACATGGGCCACGCCACCCTTGCCGGACTGGGAGTTAATCCGCACCACTTCCTCATAGCGACGGCCCAGATCATGGGGATCGATGGGCAGGTACGCCACGCGCCAGGTGTCGCCCGGCTTGTACTGGGCCAGACACTTGCGGATCGCGTCCTGGTGGCTGCCGGAAAAGGCGGTGAACACCAGGTCGCCGGCGTAGGGGTGACGCGGGTGGGTCTGGATCTCGGTGATCTCCTCCACCAGCGCGATGATCTCTTTCATGCGCGAGAAGTCGATCTCCGGATCAATGCCCTGGGCATAGAGGTTCATGCCCGCGGTCACCAGATCCATGTTGCCGGTGCGCTCACCGTTGCCCAGCAAAGTGCCTTCCACCCGGTCGGCGCCGGCCATCACGGCCAGCTCCGCCGCCGCCACGCCGCAGCCACGGTCGTCGTGGGTATGGACGCTGATCAGCACGTGCTCGCGGTAACGAATGCCGTCGTTGACGGTTTCCACCTGGTCCGCGAACACATTGGGCGTGCTCACTTCCACGGTGGCCGGCAGGTTGATAATCACCCGCTGGCCCTGGTCCGGGCGCCACACGTCGTTAACCGTGTCAATCACTTCAATGGCGAAATCGGTCTCGGTGGCACTGAAGGTTTCCGGTGAATACTGGAAGCTCCAGTCGGTATCCGGCTGGGCGGCGGCACAATCACGCACCCACTCGGCGGCCTGGGCGGCGATCTTCTTGCAACCCTCTTTGTCCACGTTGAACACCTGCTGGCGGAACGTCGGCGAGGTGGCGTTATAGATATGGACAATGGCCTTCTTGGCGCCCTGGAGCGATTCGAAGGTGCGCTCGATCAATTCCTGACGGGCCTGGGTCAGCACCTGAATGCTGACGTCGTCGGGCACCAGATCGTCTTCGATCAAGGCCCGGCAGAAATCGTAGTCAATCTGACTGGCGGACGGGAAACCCACCTCGATTTCTTTATAGCCAAGCTCCACCAGCAACTGGAAAAAGCGCTTCTTCTGAGCCACGTTCATCGGCTTGATCAACGCCTGGTTGCCGTCGCGCAGGTCCACCGCCGCCCATAGCGGGGCTTTCTCGATGCGACGGGACGGCCAGCGGCGGTCCGGTTTATCGACGACGGGAAAAGGCGCGTACTTGCGATGATCAAAACTCATGACGGACTCCTTGAATTCGGTATGCCTGGGCCGGGGCCGGGATCGCCGGTGTGTTGGCCGCGCGGCTGGTCAAGCCGTGGCGTTGGGTTCGGTACCGGCCCCCGCCCGGTAAGGCGGAGGCCCGTGACCGACTGCGGTCCGGCTTATGGCCTTCCCGCAGCGACAGGGCACAGTTTAGGCGCCGGGCCCGGCAATGTGCTTGCTTTTTACCGGAATATTCGCCACTTTTAGCAATCAAACAGCCTTAAAATCCCATTATGTGAGGATTTATTGCGTGGCCAAGGAAAAACCGGCAAATCTCGACCGTACCGATGTACGCATCCTGCGCGCCTTGCAGCAGGACGGCGGCCTCACCAATCAGCAACTGGCGGAGCAGGTCGGCCTGTCGCCGTCCCCCTGTTCGCGGCGCGTGCAGAAGCTGGAGCAGGCAGGCGTGATCCTGCGCCGGGAAACCGTGCTCGACCCGCGCAAGCTGGGGCTCGACCTCACCGTGATGATCCAGATCAGCATGGACCGCCACACCCCCGAGCGTTTCGCCAACTTCGAAGCCACCGTGGGCGAGTACCCGGAAGTGCAGCAATGCTATCTGGTCACCGGCCAGGAAGCGGATTACCTGCTCAAGGTGGTGGTGCCGGACATCGACCACTACCAGCAGTTCCTGCTCAACAAGATCACCCGCATCGAGGGCGTCAGCGGCGTCCACTCCAGCTTCGTCATGCGCCGCGTGATCGACACCTCCGCCCTGCCCCTGGATTACATCGATTAAGTCGCGACGCCCATCCTGTTACCCTGAAGCCATGAAACAGCTACTGATCGTCGCCCACGCCCCGTCGCCGAACACCCGCCGGCTGGTGGACGTCGCCCTCAAGGGAGCGGGCCACCCGGATATCGAGCAGGTGTCGGTGACCTGGAAGCCGCCGCTGGAGGCGGGCCCGGAAGACGTGATGGCCTGCGACGCCATCCTGCTCGGCACCACCGAGAACCTGGGCTACATGAGCGGCGCCCTGAAGGACTTCTTCGACCGCACCTACTACGCGGTGATCGACGACAAACAGGGCCTGCCCTGCGCGCTTTATATCCGCGCCGGCCTGGACGGCACCGGCACCCGCCGGGCGGTGGAATCGATTGTTACCGGGCTACGCTGGAATTGGGTGCAGGACCCGCTGGTGTGCAAAGGCGAATGGCAGGACGCCTTCGCCGACCAGGTGGAAGAGCTGGGCATGTACATGGCCGCCGGGCTGGATTCCGGCATCTTCTAGGGCCTGTGAGCAGGCCCTGGTTTTACCCCGGCGCCCGGCGCCCATGTCGCTTCGGCGACGGCCAGGTTCGATCCGCCCCGCTACACTTCGCGGCCCCGAAAACGGCTCGCAGGATTGAATCATGGCCATGTTGTCGGTGCCCTCGGTGCCGTCTCTGAAATCCGCCCGCCGCTGGCTCGGCAACGCCGGCCAGCGCCTGTTCCGCAGCGATGCCCTGGTGCAGGCCGACGCCACGCCTTTTCAGGTGATCAGCGATGACGGCCTGGTCCAGTTGCGCTATTACCCGCCGCTGCGGGACATCGAGATCGAACTGGACAACGGCGAGGTGGTGCCGGTCAGCACCCACACCCAGCGCACACCACTGGTGCTGGTGCCGCCGCTGGCGGTGAACATGCTGATCTACGATCTGTTCCCACGGCGCAGCCTGGTGCGCTACCTGCGCGCCCGGGGTTTCGAGCTCTACCTGGTGGACTGGGGGCGGCCCGGTCGGGCGGAGAATCATCACAGCCTGGCCACCTACTTCGCGGAAAAGCTGCCGGCGCTGCTGGAACGGGTGCGGGCGCACAGCGGCGAGCGCCGCCTGAGCCTGCACGGCTGGAGCTTCGGCGGCCTGTTCAGTCTGTGCTACGCGGCGCTCGGACAGGACCCGGACCTCGCCAATCTGGTGCTGGTGGGCACGCCCACGGATTACCACCGCAACGGCGCCCTGGGCAAACAGTACCGGCGTCTGAGCCGCAACCTGAAGTGGCTGCGCCGGCGCACCGGGCTGCGCGCCCATGACCTCAACCCGGCCTGGCTGCGGTCGCCGGGTTGGGCCAACAGCCTGGCTTTTAAACTCACCAACCCGGTGGCCAGCGTGCAGGGCTACTGGAACCTGGTGAAGAACCTGCACGACCGGGATTTCGTCAGCGCCCACGCCACCAACGGCGCCTTCCTGAACGACATGGTCGCTTACCCCGGCGGTGTGATTCAGGACATCATTCACTATCTGTGGGTGGATAACGTCGTGGCCCGCGGCCAACTGCCGATGCCCGACGGCGGTGGTCAGCTGAGCCGCGTGCAGGCCAGCATCCTCAATATCACCGGTGCCGGGGACCCCATAGTCACCCGTGATTGCAGCCACGCCATGGACAATCTGGTGGGCAGCCGCGACAAGACCTACGTCACCATCCCCGGCGGCCACATGGGCATCCTCGGCGGCGCCACCGCCCAGCAGGAAAGCTGGGCGATGATCGCCGACTGGCTGTGCGAACGGGACTGACCGCTACAAGAAGCCGAGCAGCCCGGAGAGCAGATTGGTCACCGGCGAGAGCAGGTCCAGCAAGCCGCTGAGCGGGCTCAAGCCCCGATCCAGCTGCTCGGTGATTTCCCGGGTAAGAAACGCCAACGCCGTGGACACCAGGTTGCCGGGCAGCGTCGCCTGATCGACGGTCTCCAACCACAGCACGTCGTTGACCACCTGCTCCAGGACCAGCTGAATGGTGCCCACCAGTTGCTCACCGGTGGCGCTGGTGTCCAGGAGCACCAACTGCTCCAGGGTGTTGGCCAGCCCCAGGGACACACTGGAAAGCACCTTGGTCAGTCCGGAGAGCACCGGCACATCCGGGGTCTGCTCGTCGACGCCGTCGACGATGTTGTCCAGGTTGCGCGCCAGCTGCACCAGCGGGCCGGCCAGGAACGCCACATCCTGCAGCGTGCCGGAGGACTCGCCTTCGAAATCCGCACCGTTGCCAAGCCCTTCGCTCAACGCCTGAAAGGCGCCGCCGAGCTGATCAAAGGGTGCCGGCAGGGCACTGGTGTCGATGGCTTCCAACTGTTGAGAGGCCGCCAGCGCGCCCTGGAACGCCTGGCTCATATCCGCGTCGTCACCGCCGGAGATCGCCGCCGCGGCGCCGTCCAGGGCGCTGAACAGCGTGTCCAGCCCGGCCAGGATCTGTGCCGCCACTTCCTGCTGCGGCCCTTCCGGCAGGCCGGCCATCGCCTGGTTGAAGCCGGAGATCAGCTGATCGCGGAACGCCTGCAACGGGCCGCTGAAGTCCGCGTCGAAGCCGTCCGGCAGCGGCAGGGGGAAGGCGTCGCCGCTGGTGAAGATATCGCTGGAGAAATCGTTGCTGGCCGGGATACCGGCGGCGGGCCGCTTGTCATAGCAGCGCTGATAGGCCGGGGTGGCCTGGCCGGCGTCCACCACGCCCAGCCCCTCGACACCCGGCTCCACCACATAGGCTTCCAGGCACAGCCGCGCCGGCGTGCCGGCCTGGCTGTCCGCTTCCACCGCTTCCATCCAGAAGAAACCGTACACATCGCCGATCTGGAACGGCGCCTGGTTGCGCTCCGGATCGTCCAGGCTGCGGGTCTTGCTGGCGGCGCCGCTGACCACGAACTCGGTGCGGCCGCACTCGGGCACCGCGTCGAGGACCTGCAGGTCGTGGTCGTGGCCGGCGAAGAAGAAATCGGCCTTGTCGCACACCGCCTCTTCCATGAACGCCCGCCAGCGCTCACCCGCCAGCACCGGCAGGATCTCGCTGGGCACACCGTCATAGTTGCCGGCGTTGCCGTGGGTGCCGTTGGACAGGTAGGGATGGTGCGCCAGGCCGATCTTGAATTCCGCCTGGGAACCACCGATGGCGCTCACCGCCCAGTTCAACTGATTGATGCCGTAGGTGTGGTAGGCGTAATCCAGATCCGCGTCGGCGAAGCCGCCGGCGATCGGGTTGGAATCCAGCGCGAACAGCGACACCAGCGGCGCGCCGCTCTCGGTTTCACCGGCGTCCTGCTGGAAATAACGGTCCGGCATGACCCAGCGGTCCGACAGCCGGCCGTCGAAGTAGGTGTAGTCCACCTGGAATTCACCGCGCGCATTACCGGCACCGTCGCCGCCCACGTAGGCGGTGTTGTCGTGATTGCCCAGCACCAGATAGAACGGCAGATCCACCGGTTCGAACGGCAGCTCGAATTTCTCCTCGAACTGCGGGTCGTCGACACTGGTGACACCGGACTCGTAAATGTTGTCCCCCAGCCCGACCACGAAATCACAGCCGGCCCGCTGCGGGTCGTTTTCCGCACCCAGTTTCACGGCACAGAGGTCCGCCATCGCCTGGCCGACCGCGTAGGCGCCGTCCGAGCCGCTGCCGGAATCCCCGATGGTCAGAAAGCGCACCCGTTCCAGCACTGTCGGTTCCGGCTCGGGCTCCGGCTCCACCGGGGTCTCCGGCTCTTCGGGCTCGTTGGGCTGCGGCGCGGGGCCGCCGTCGCTGCCACTGTCACCGCCGCAGGCGGCCAGGGTCAGCCCCAGGGCGGCGGCCAGCGTCAGTCGTTGGATTGTCCAGTTCATGCCATCTTCTCCGTGGATGCGCTCGCCGGTGCCGGCGGGTGGAACAGCGCGGTGCGCAGGGTGCGCGGGCGCGAGGGCCGCAGGCCTTCTTCGCGCAGCCGGCTGTCACCGCTGTACACCGCCACCAATTTGGTTTTGCTTTCGTCGATCTGCCCGCGCAGGTCGAAGGACTCGATGTCGCGGGCGTAATAGAACTCCGCCTGGGCACGCTGGTGGTTCACGTCCATCAGGATGAAACCGCGCGACTTGGCTTCCACATAGCGGATGTGCGGATTGACCACCGGCACGGCGACGCCGGCCAGCTCCGCCGCGCCTTCCGGGAAGCCCGGGCTGGTCACCGCCGGAGTGACGAATTCGGTGGCCAGTGGCGCGTCGAACAGGTCGCCCAAAATGGAGCCCGGATTGCGATAGATTTCGTTGGCCCAGGAGGTGTGAATATCGCCGGTGAGAATCACCACGTTGTCGATGTTGTTGTCGTCCAGGTGATTAAGGATCTTCAGGCGATCCGCGGCGTAACCGTCCCACTGATCCATGTTGATCGCCGACAGGTTGCCGCGCAGTTGCGGGGCATGCTCGTTGAGCGAGGGAATCTCGGCGATGTTGAGCTGGGCGAACATGACCTGCTGGCCGATGAACCGCCAGCGGGCGGTGGACGCGCTCAGGCCGTCCAGCAGCCACTGCATCTGGGTGTCGCTGATCAGGCGCCGTTCCGGATCGTTACGGGCCGGATCGAACGGCAACGACAGGGGCTCGTCGCGGCCCTCGAGACGGGTATCGAGCATGCTCAGGTCGATCAGGTCGCCGAACTGGAAGCGCCGGTAAAGGGTGGCGAAATCCCCCGGGTTCTGCTCGCGGACCGGCATCCATTCGAAGTACACCCGGCGGGCGATGTTCTTGCGCGTCTCCCAGTCGCCTTCGGTGAGCGGCTGATGGTTCTCGGCGCCATCCTGGTAGCTGTCGTTGGTGCTTTCGTGGTCGTCCCAGATCACGATCATCGGGTACTGCTGGTGCACCGCCTGCAGGTCCGCGTCGCCCTTGTACTGGGCGTGGCGCTGACGGTAGTCCTCCAGGGTCACCATTTCGTGGGGCGGCACCGGGTCCCGGTCGGGCACATCGCCGTACTCGCCGATGCCGTATTCATACAGGTAGTCGCCCAGGTGCAGCACGAAATCCAGGTCGCCGTGCTCGGCCAAGGTCTTGTAGACGGAAAAGTAACCGTGGGAAATATTGGCGCAGGACACCACCGCGAAACGCGCCCGGTCCACATACCGGTCCGCGGCCGGCAAAGTGCGGGTGCGGCCGATGGGCGAGCGCTGGTCCGCCACGCTGAACTGGTAGTAATACCAGCGCCCCGCTTCCAGCCCGGTGGCGTCCTGTTTGACGCAGAAATCATGCTCGGCGTCGGCCTGTGTCTCGAAGCGGGCCACCGGGTCCAGCAGCGCCGCGTCCCGGGCCACCGTGACCGTCACCGGGATCGGCGCCGCCGTCTCCTCGCGGGGCGTCACCCGGGTCCACAGGATTACCCGGTCGTCGAGCGGATCACCGGAAGCCACCCCATGATTGAAATCCACCCGGGAGACCGGCGGCTCCGAAGGGCCCGGGGTCTCCGGCGGGTTCGGCTCATTCGGCGCCCCCGTGGACGGCGGCGGCGAATCGGACGAACTCCCGCCACCACAACCGGCCACCCAGGTAGCGGCGCTACCCACGGCCATGGCCTGCACCAGACGACGTCGCTTGCGATCCATACCCCGATCTCCCTAGGGCCTGTTCACACTACTTGCATCGCGCCTGCTGGATGCCCTTTTTGCTTCCAGCTAGGCGGAGGGAGCGCCGTTTGGTCATTCCAAATAAGCGACCGACAACGACGCTGGGGGCAAAAAGGGCTCCAGCCCTTCGGGTTGCGGCTAAAAAGCCCCCCTCCGCGTTGCTCGTCGTTCATTTGGAGTCACCAAACTTCTCTCCTCGCGCCTTGATGGGAGGCTTTTTAGCCGCAACAGGCGTGATGCAAGTAGTGTGAACAGGCCCTCAATAAAGAATGAAGGCAAAGCGTAAGCAGGAAGTTGCATTTAAACAGTTGCACGGCCGTACTAAACTGTTGCGCTCTGTAAAACCGTGTAAACGCCCAGCGAAGATTGACAAGGCGATGACAGGCACGCGGCCGTTGCGTGAAATCGAACGCGCACGGGGCTTGAATTAACGGTGCCGGAGACGCAATGCTGGGCGTAGGCCGTATTGTAGAGACGGCACTTTTCAGCCAATCAGGAGGAGAGCATGCGCATTACTGTGGAAGGCGTGAACGAAGGCCAACCGGTTCCCGGCCCGTTCGCATTCGCGGTACCCGACCCGAAAGAACACATGAGCCTGAGCGACAACCGCAACCCCATGGTGGTTTGGGACGGCGTACCGGAAGGCACCCGGAGTTTCGCCCTGCTGGTGGTGGACCCGGACGCACCCACCGATGCCTCCGACGTGAACCAGGACGGCAAGACCGTGCCGGCGGACCTGCCCCGGGCGGACTTCTATCACTGGGTGTTGGTGGATATCCCCGCCGAGGTACGCCAGATCGACGAAGGTGAAGACGCCGACGGCGTGGTGCCGCGCGGCAAGGAGATCGGGCAAACCGCGAAAGGCATCCGCGGCGCCAACGACTACACCGACTTCCTGGCCGGCGACCCGGACATGAAAGGCGTCTACGGCGGCTATGACGGCCCCTGCCCGCCCTGGAACGACGAGCGGCTGCACCACTACACCTTCACCGTCTACGCGCTGGACGTCACGTCCCTGGGCCTGAGCGGTGAAATACGCGGCCCCCAGGTGGTGGAAGCCATGCAGGGTCACGTTCTCGACCAGGCCAGCGTGACCGGCACCTACACCCTCAACCCTAACGTCTAGCCGCAAGTCAGGGCATGGCAAGAACCCGTGGGAGCGGGCCCCGCCCGCGAAAGGGTGGCCAGGGCCACCCGGCGGGATACCAGAGGCGTGTAGTCGGCGCCATCGTTAACGAGGTCTCTGGAATCCTGCCGGGGCTTCGCCCCTTTCGCGGGCAAGCCCGCTCCCACAAGAGGCACCGACCCTGCCTCTGCTGCACCCTGAATCCCGCATCGCCCCGCTAGCGGCACGGCCTTGGCTCTAGCACGGCTTGCTTGCGGCTTGAAGCTACACGACGGTGAACGCCCCCGGCAGATGCTGCCGCAGGGTGATCAGGTTTTCCTCCCGCACGTCCATCTCGCCGAAACAATTGGCCACCGTGCCGGTATAGCGCAACCCGTCCGCCTGGATCGCTTCGGCGGTGAGCAGCGCATGGCTGATGCAGCCCAGCTTCATGCCCACCACCTGGATCACCGGCAGGTTCAGCTCCACCGCCAGCGCGGACAGCATTTCCCGGTCGTTAAGCGGCACCCGCCAGCCGCCGGCGCCTTCCACCAGCACCAGGTCCGCCGGATGGCTACTGAGGGCGCCGCGCACATAGCCCGCCAACTGCGAGAGGCTGATACGCCTCCCCTCTTGCCTGGCGGCGATGTGCGGGGCGATGGCCGCTTTCAGCGCCACCGGATTGACCAGATCGTAAGGCAAGGACAGCGACGAGGCGGCCATCAGGTTCAGCGCGTCCTCGTTGCGTGGCCCGTCGGCGGTGTCCTCGCAGCCGGCGGCGATGGGTTTCAGCCCGTAGCAACTCAGGCCCGCTTCCCGGGCCCGCTCCAACAAGCGGCAACTGACCCAGGTCTTGCCCACCTCGGTGTCGGTGCCGGTGATAAAGAACACGCCCTTGAGAACCGGCAGCGGGGGACGTTCAGGGGAAGGGGTATCAGCCATGGGAATCCTTGATTGCCTCGACGAACAGTACGTCCCAGGTGAGCGGCAGCCCGGCCGGCTGGCGGCGCGCCTCGTAGGCGTCGCACAAAGCCCGCCAGGCCGCCTTGCCGGTGAGGCCGGTGGCGCCGCCCTGCACATGGTCGACCCCGGTGGCCTTAAAGGCGCGGACCAGGGTTCTCACGTCCGGATAATGCTCGGTGAACGCCATCCGCCGCCACTGCTGGGGGAACAGCCCCACGCCCTCGAGTGCCCGGCGCCAGTCGGTCTCCGAGGGCAGACGATTCAGACGCGGGCGGCGGTCACCGTCGGCGGCGGCCCAGCTGTCGCGCAACTCGTGCAGCGAGCCGGCCAGCGGCACCGCCAGCAACAGGTGGCCGTTGGGCACCAGTACCCGGGCGGCTTCCGCCATGGCCCGTTCCGGCAGGCACCATTGCAGCGCGAAACTGGAATAGACCAGGCCCAGGCCCTCGTCGGGCAGGGGCAGCCGTTCGGCGTCCGCGCACAGCGGCTGAAAGCGCTCGCCGGTGCGCCCGCGTGCGCGGGCCTCCGCCAGCATCGCCGGCGACAGATCCACGGCCAGCCAGCGGCTCTCCGGCCAGCGGCTCTGCTGACGCCGGGCCAGGGGCGCGGTGGCGCAGCCCAGTTCCAGGGCCCGACGGTCGGGCAATTCCGCCGGCGCCATATCCAGCAGGCTGAGCGCGCAGGCCAGCTGCAGGCCGGCGTGGGCGTCGTAGCTGGAGGCGGCGCGACCGAACCGGTCGCTGACCGCCGCCTTATCCATCAATGAGCTGGTGTCGGCGATAGAAGTCATAAACGGCCCGGGTAAAGGTATCGGGGGCGGACAGGAAGGGCACATGGGCGACCTGTTCGATCAGGGCGGTGTCGCCGCGCTCGTTCAGCAGCGGCTCGACGGCGGCCATGGCCGCCGCCGGTACGATGTTGTCGCGCGCGCCGAAGATCATGTGCAGCGGCACCGCCAGCGCCGCCAGGTCGCCGCGCAGGTCGGTGTCGCGCAGAATCGCGAGCCCCTCGCGCAGCGCCCGGTGGGCGGGCAGGCCGCAGAAGTAGAGAATCTCTTTAAGCCGCGCCACGTCCTGGCGCATGCTTTCGGCGCCCTTGCAGTTGAGCGCCAGAAAACGCACCAGGGTGCCTTCGTAATCTTCCCGGCACATCTGCTCGAAGGCGTTGAAGATGTCCGGCTTCATCGCCGCCGGCCAGTCGTCGGCCGCGGTGAAGCGCGGCGTGGTGGCCACCGTGACCACGGATTGCACCCGGTCCGGGTGATCCAGCGCCAGCCGCAGCGCCACCAGCCCGCCCAGGGACCAGCCCAGCAGATGGGCCCGCGCCGGCATCACCGCGGCCACCTGGTCGGCCAGGAAGTCCAGGGTGTAGGGGTCATTGGGCAGCGGGCTCTGCCCCATTCCCGGCAGGTCCACCACCGTGACCCGGAAGCGTTCCAGCAGGGCCGGCACGATGTCGTCGAAGACAATGGCGTGCAGGCCCCAGCCGTGGATCAGCACGATGTCCTGGGCCTGGTCGTCGCTGACGCCGGTGGCCTTGTAGGTGTTGTGAAAGGGGATCAAGCGCGGCATGGGTTGTCCTCCAGGGCGCCCAGCAGGCGGTCCACGTCCGCCTCCCGGTGGGCGGCGGAAAGGGTGACGCGCAGCCGTGCCTGGCCCTCGGGCACCGTGGGCGGGCGGATCGCGGACACCAGCACGCCGTGCGCCGCCAGGGCGCGGCTTAGCGCCAACGCCGCGCCGTCGTCGCCGATCAGGATAGGCTGAATCGGGGTGTCGGAATCCATCAGCGTGTAGCCCAGCTCGGCGGCCCCACGGCGGAACCGTTGAATCAGCGCGCTCAGATGCTCGCGGCGTTGCGGCTCCCGGCGCGTCTTGTCCAGGCTCACCAAGGTGGCGGCGGCCACGGCGGCGGGCATGGCGGTGGTATAGACATAGGTGCGGGCGAACTGGATCAACGTTTCGATCAGTTCGTGGGAACCGGCCACGAAGGCGCCGGCGGTGCCCAGCGCCTTGCCCAGGGTACCCATATAGACCGGCACCCGCTCGTTAACCCCTTGCTCGAACGCGGTGCCCCGGCCCTGGCGGTCCAGCACGCCCAGGCCGTGGGCGTCGTCCACCATCAACCAGGCATCGTCCGCTTCGCAGGCGTCCAGATAGGCGGACAGCGGCGCCTGATCGCCGTCCATGCTGAACACGCCGTCGGTGACCACCAGCTTGCGGCCGGCGTCACTGCGCGCCAGCTGCGCGGCCAGGGCAGCGGCGTCGTTGTGGGCGAAGCGCCTGAAGCGGGCGCCGCTGAGCAGGCCCGCGTCCAGCAGGGAGGCGTGGTTAAGGCGGTCCTGGAACAGGGCGTCGCCCTTGCCGACCAGGGCGGTGATGGCGCCGATGTTGGCCATGTAACCGGTGGAGAACAGCAGCGCCCGCTCACGGCCAGTGTGCGCCGCCAGGGCCTCTTCCAGTTGCTGATGCGGGCGCTGGTGGCCGCACACCAGGTGGGAGGCGCCACTGCCCACGCCCCAGCGGTCGGCGGCGTCGCGGAACGCCGCCACCACCTCCGGGTCGTTGGCCAGGCCCAGGTAGTCATTGGCGCAGAAGTTCAGGTGTTCGCGGCCGTCCACCACCGCGGTGCGGCCACAGGGGCCGCCCATCAGCGTGGGCTGGCGAAAGCGCTGCCGGGCGCGCCGTTCGTCCAGGCGCGCCGTGAGATCGAAAGCCAAGGGGGTGACTCCGCGCGGTTCAGGCGTCCAGCTTTCGGTGGGCGGGGCGGCCGGTGTCCTTGTCCAGCACGTGCTTGGCGCCGCGCCGGCTATGCCCGCTGTACGCCAGCGCATCGTGGTACAAGCCGCTTTGCGCCGCTTCGTTCTCCGCCACTTGCTGGCGCAGCGCTTCCTCGTGGGCCTCGTCGGAGGCTTCGTGGCGCGGGTCCAGGGAGTGGATGCCCAGGCGCTGGAACAGCTGATGGTCGTGGGTGGCTTCCGGGTTGTCGGTGGTCAGCAGACGCTCGCCGTAGAACATGGAATTGGCGCCGGCCATGAAGCACAGGGCCTGGGCCTCGTCGTTCATTTCCTGGCGCCCGGCGGCCAGGCGCACATAGGAGGCCGGCATCAGAATGCGCGCCACCGCCACGGTGCGGACGAACTCGAACGGGTCCAGGTCGTCCACATCGGACAGCGGCGTGCCTTCGATCTTGACCAGCATGTTGATCGGCACGGACTCCGGATGCTCGGGCAGATTGGCGAGCTGCTGCAGCAGACCGACCCGGTCGTTGCGGTTTTCGCCCATGCCGACGATGCCGCCGCAGCACACCTTCATGCCGGCGTCGCGCACATTGGCCAGGGTGGTCAGGCGGTCGCTGTAGGTACGGGTGGTGATCACCTGGCCGTAGTATTCCGGCGAGGTGTCCAGGTTGTGGTTGTAATAGTCCAGGCCGGCCTCGGCCAGGCTGCGCGCCTGCCCCTCGTCGAGCATGCCGAGGGTCATGCAGGTTTCCAGACCCAGGGACTTCACCTGGCGCACCATGTCCAGCACATAGGGCATGTCCTTGGCGCGCGGGCTGCGCCAGGCGGCGCCCATGCAGAACCGGGAGGCGCCCTTCTCCTTGGCGGCGCGCGCCTCTTCCAGTACCCGTTCCACCTCCAGGAGTTTTTCCTTCTCCAGCTCGGTGTTGTAGTGGCCGGACTGGGAGCAGTACTTGCAGTCTTCCGGGCAGGCGCCGGTCTTGATCGACAACAGCGTGCTCACCTGCACGGCGTTGGGATCGAAATACTGGCGGTGCACGGTGGCGGCCCGGAACAGCAGGTCATTAAACGGCAAGGCGAACAGCGCCTCGATCTCACCGCGGTGCCAATCGTGGCGTACGGCGTTCGGGGCGGCGTCGGACAGGGGCGTGGCGGCGGCTACAGTCATGATGCAATCTCTCTGAACAGTCCGCATCAGACTAGCAGCGCCCCGGCCCCTGTCAACTTACAACACGCAACAGGGTTAACTAATGATCATTTACTGATCAATCCTTCCCTTAGAAATTGTAGTTGAGCTTGAGGCTGTACTGACGGGCGTCGCCGTAGTAGCCGCCGTTATAGAAGCCCAGGTTGTTGTAGTACTTCTCGTCGGTGAGGTTGCTGACATTGGCGGTGACCGCCAGGGCCGGGCTGAAGCGGTAGCGCGCCATAAGGTCCACCAGGGTGTAGCTGTCCTGGACGAATTTGTATTTACCACTCTGCCCCGGGCGGTCGACGAAGGCGTAAATCTGGTTTTGCCAGGCCACGCCGGCGCCGACCGTCAGGCCCTCAAACCGGCCGCTCAACCGGTAGCGGGTGGACAGGCGCACCATTTCCTCCGGGGCGGTGGTGTTCAGCTCGTCGCCGTCCGGGTCCTCGGTGACCCGGTGGGTGTAGCCGGCCAGCATCTGCCAGCGCGGCAGAATCTCGCCGGAGGCGGTCAGCTCAAAGCCATTGGTTTCGGCACCGTCCACGGCCCGGTAGGCCTCGGAATTGGGCGGTCCGCCGGGGATCGGCTGGCCGGTGCCCTCGGCCAGGTTGTCCTGCTCGACACGGAACACCGCCACGCTGGTGTTCAGACGTCCGCCGTTGAATTCGCTCTTCAAGCCGGCCTCGTAACTGTTGCCCTCTTCCGGATCGAGGATCCGGTTGTTCAGGTCCCGCTCGGTCTGGGGCTGGAAAATGCTGGTGTAACTGGCGTAGACGGAGTGCCGCTCGGTGAGGTCGTACACCACGCCGGCGAAGGGCACCACTTCCCCGTTTTCCTGGTAGCGCTCGGCGAAATCACCGCTCCAGTTGAAACCGCCCCGGTCGACGCGCCAATCCACCACCCGGGCACCGGTGATCACCGCCAGATCGTCGGTGGGTTTAAAGCGGGCGGTGGCGTACAGGCCGGTCTGTGAGGCGCGCTCGTTTTCGTCGGTGTTGATGTCGCCCCACAGTGGTTTGGCCCGGTTGCCGTCCCAGGTGAAGAGGTTGTCCAGCGTGTTGTCAAAACCGACCGAGGGTTGCCCGATGTAGTCGACCTTGCTGCGCGAATAACTGGCCCCCACCACCAGCTCATGTTGCCGACCGAAGAGTTGGAAGGGACCGTTGGCGTAGGCGTCGAAGGTATGCTGCTTCTTGTCCTCCAGGTAGCGGCCGGACCAGAACGTCAGCCCGCTGCCGTCACGGTTCAGGGTGCCGCCGCCGGCGGAGGCGAGTTGCGCGTCGTAATTGTTTTCCTGGTAGGTGTAGGCAAGCTTGCCGTACCAGCCGCTGTCGAACTGGTGCTCCAGATTGACGAAGGCGGTGCGGGCCTCCTGGGCCCAGCTGCTCCAGTCGGTGGCCGGGTTGGTGTCCCGGTCCAGATCGGCGATGCCGCCGTCGCTGTAGAACAGCGGTATGCCACCCCAGGTGGAACCTTCCGGGTCGTAGTCCATGGAATCCACGCCCAGGGTGATCATGGTGTCCTCGGACAGATCCGCCTCGATAACACCGTAGAACACCTGCTTTTCATTCTCGTAGTGATCGAGAAAAGACTCGCCTTGCTGGTAGGCGGTGACGAAACGACCGCGCACCTGGCCGTCCTCCGTGAGGGGGCCGCCCAGGTCCAGCTCGCCCCGGTAGCCGTCCCAGCTGTTGACTGAAAGGCCCGCCTGGCCGGCGAATTCCCGGGTGGGCTTCTTGCGCACCAGGTTGATGGTGGCGGACGGGTTGCCGATGCCGTGCAGCAGGCCGCTGGCGCCGCGCAGCACTTCGATGCGGTCGTAAATAAAGGTGTCCGCGTGGGCGCTTTGCTTGCCCAGGGTGCTGCTGCGCATGGACGGCATGCCGTCGTAGAGAAAATTGGTGATATCGAAGCCGCGGGCGCTGAACGTAAGCCGTTCGGTGTCCTGGGTATTGACGGTGACGCCGGGGGTCCACTGCATCACTTCGGCGACGCTGTTGAGGTCGAAGTCCTCCATCTGCTCGCGGGTGATCACGGTCACCGACTGAGGCGTCTCCCGGGGCGAGAGCACCATGCGAGTGGCGGTATTGCTGGCGCCGCTGGTGTAACTGCCGGACCCTTCCGTGATCATGCCGGCGTCGTAGCCGTCCACCGAGGCGCCGACCACGTCGATGGCGTCCAGCTCATGGGTGTCACCGGTATCCTCGTCGGCGGCGTACAGGTTGGCGCTGCCGGCCAGGATCAGACAGAAAGAGAGGCGGGTAAAACGTAACGCGGACATAGGGGTCCCCCAGTTGGTGTTTTTTCGACGATGGCTGGGGACGACCTGGCTACGTCACTGGGCGGCAATGATAACCATTCTTATTTTCATGTCAAAAATACGTGAAAGCACTACTGCTTGGCTTACCGGATTTCCAGCCATGACCTACACGGCTTTGGGCCGATGTCGGCTGGGCACGGCCCGGCCGCCGAGCCGATGATGATGGCACCCGACACCAAGGAAGACGGAGGACACGGATGTTGTTCGACCTTGCCGAACCCTGCCTGCTGTGCGGCCGGCGCAGCCCGCGGGGCCTTTGCCGGTTGTGCGCTGGCGAGCTGCGTGACGGCGGCGCCCTGTACGACCCGCTCTGCCGCTGCGGGCTGCCCGGCACCCAGCAAGGAGGGCTGTGCGGACGCTGCCTGCGGCGGCCGCCGCCGTTCACCAGCACCTACTGCCACTGGATCTACCAGTTTCCGCTGGACCGG
This sequence comes from Alcanivorax sp., assembly GCA_017794945.1. Taxonomy (GTDB): domain Bacteria; phylum Pseudomonadota; class Gammaproteobacteria; order Pseudomonadales; family Alcanivoracaceae; genus Alloalcanivorax. Next base: position 2,012,581 of record CP051239.1, on the reverse strand, counting down.
CTGCTCAACGCCTACAAGCACCGGGGTTGCCTGCCGGCGGAACGGGCTCTGGAACCCCTGCTGCGCGAGCAGCCGCTGCCCTGGTCGGACGCCGAGGTGCTCTGCCCCCTGCCCGCCCACTGGCGGCGCCGGCTGGCCAGGGGCTTCGACCAGGCGGAGCGGCTGGCGCTGATACTGGCCCGCCACTGGCAGCGTCCGGTGGCGCCGCTGCTGCTGCGCCACCGGCCCACCGGCCACCAACAGGGGCTGGGCCGGGCCGAGCGGGTGCGCAACCTGCGCCACGCCTTCCTGGCGCGGCCCGGTGCCCGCCACCGCCGGGTTCTGCTGATCGACGACGTGATGACCACCGGCACCTCCGCCCGCGCCGCCAGCCGCGCCCTGCTGGAAGGCGGCGCCAAGGAAGTGCGCGTCTGGGCCCTGGCGAGAACCCTGCAGCAAGAACGCTAACGCCATCCACAAAGTACGCTTTGTGGGCGCGAGCCCGGCCCGCGAAAGGCCGCCAAAGACGGCCGGCAGGATCCCAGAGACGTTATTTTCACCTGTCTGGCATCAGACACCACGGGTCCGTCATAATGCACGCTTCGTTCCGCAAACGGTCGCGCCCATGAAAATCAGCATCGCCCAAGGGCATAACCCGCCGCACAACATCAACGGCATCACCGTGATCATCGACGTGATCCGCGCCTTCACCACCAGCCACGAAGCGTTCGTGGGCGGCGCCAGCCATATCTACCCGGTGTCCAGCGCCGACGACGCCTTCCGTCTGCGCGAAGACTACCGGGAAGGCCTGCTGGTGGGCGAGGTGCAGGCCCTGCCCATCGAGGGCTTCGACCATGGCAACTCACCCTGGGAAATACGCCACACCGATGTGCGCGGGCGCTATCTGATCATGCGCACCACCAACGGCGTGGCCGCCACCCTGCGCGCCCGCGACAGCCGCCAGGTACTGGTCGCCGCGCTGATCAACGCCGAGGCCACCGCCAACTACATCCGCGAGCGGAATCCGGACACCGTGGTGCTGGTGGCGTCCCACCCCACCGGCGACGAAGACGTGGCCTGCGCGGAGTATATTCGTGGCCTGCTGGGTGGCGAGGGCATCAGCCTGGAGCAGGCCCGTGAGCGCACCCGCAATGCCTTCGCGGCGAAGAAGTTCCTGGACGGCAGCCATCCGCGCCTGCGCCCCCAGGACATCGACATGGCCGCCTCCAGCGCCGGCCCGGACGCCCTGATCATGGGCGTGACCTACGAGCCGGTGCCGCGCATCGACGTGATCCGACGCGCCTCCTGACCTTTTCCATCAACCCCGCCGCTCCCCTTGATCAATGACGGCCCCGCGGGCGCCTGTTAGCGTCCCAGGCAACCGCTGACAAACTCCCTAATTCATTGCTTGGAACCGTCATGATCGAGTGGAACGAACAACAGCAGATGATCCAGAAGATGGTGCGCGACTTCGTGGCCAAGGAAGTGGTGCCCAACCTGGACGATATCGAATACAACGGCGTACCGCCCTACGACATCCTGCGCAGGATGATCAAAACCTTCGGCATGGATGTGATGGCGACGCAGAACTACGAGAAGCAGATCGCCCGCGAAAAAGCCGCCGCCGAGAACGGCGAGGCCGCCCCCACCAAGAAGAAAGACGGACCGTCCGAGGGCGCCGGCGACCAGGCGGCGATGACCATGATCCCGATCATCGAGCTGAGCCGCCACGCCCAGGGGCTGGTCACCGCCATGGGCGTGTCCATGGGGCTCACCGGCGGCGCCATCATGAGCAAGGGCACCACCGAACAGAAAGAGCGCTGGGCGCTGCCGCTGCTGACCCTGGAGAAAGTGGGTGCCTGGGCGATCTCCGAGCCCAACTCCGGCTCCGACGCCTTCGGCCAGATGAAGACCCTGGCAAAGCGCGACGGCAACGGCGGCTACATCATCAACGGCAGCAAGACCTGGATCACCAATGGTCCGTACGCCGACACCATCGTGCTGATCTGCAAGCTGGATGAGGACGGCGTGGAGCCCAAGGACCGGAAGATCGTGTCCTTTATTCTCGACGCCGGCATGGAAGGTCTGGAGCAGTCCAAGCCGTTCAAGAAGATGGGCATCGGTTCCTCGCCCACCGGTGAATTGTTCTTCAGTGATCTGAAGGTGGGGGCCGACCGCCTGCTCGGCGGCAGTGAAACCAGCTATGGGCGCTCCGGTGCCAAGGCCACCTTCATGCAGGAGCGTGCCGGCGTGGCCGCCATGGCTCTGGGGATGGTGGAACGCGCTTTGGAATTGTCCACCGCCTACGCCCGGGACCGGGCCCAGTTCGGCCGTCCGATCGGCGACAACCAGTTGATTCAGTTGAAACTGGCGAAGATGGAGGTGGCGCGTGCCAACCTGCAGAACATGGTGTTCCGTTATATCGAGATGACCGCCGCCGGCAAGCAGATGAGCCTGGCGGAAGCCTCGGCGATGAAGCTTTACGCCGCGCAGACCGCCATGGAGGTGTCCACCGAGGCGGTCCAGGTGCACGGTGGCTACGGCTACATGCGCGAATCCCGCGTGGAGCAGTTGATGCGCGACGCCAAGATCCTGCAGATCTACGCCGGCACCGACGAGATGCAGATCATCGCCATCGCCCGGGATCTGCTGGGCAGAGGCTGAGGGGCGCGCCGGCGGCGGGCTTGGAGCTTGCCGCCGGAAGCTTGTAGCCTAAGGTTGCCAGCAACAAGGAGGATTCCCCCATGGCACTACAGCAACAGCATTGCGAAGCCTGCCGCGCCGACGCGCCCCGTATCAGCGATGAGGAGGCGGGCAAGCTGCGCGGCGAGATTCCGGACTGGAAGCAAGTCGAGGAAGACGGCGAGGAGAAACTGCAGCGCCAATTCAAGTTCAAGGACTTCGCCCAGGCCCTGGCTTTCACCAATCAGGTCGGCGACCTGGCGGAAGCGGAGGGTCACCACCCGGCTCTGCTTACCGAATACGGCAAGGTCACGGTGACCTGGTGGACCCATAAGATCGGCGGCCTGCACCGTAACGATTTCATCTGCGCGGCGAAGACCGACGCACTGTTCGATAAAAGGGCCTGACGCCGAATGGACGCACCCGCTCCCTGGACGCTGAGAGGGCACGCCTACGTCTGCGCCCTGGCGATGCCCGATGCCCTGCGCCGGCAGCAAGGAGGCACCGCCGAAGCACTCGGCCCGGCGACTGGCCGCCTCGGGGTGGTCATGTTCGTGGATTACCAGCGTTCAGAGGTGGGGCCGTACCGGGAGTTGTTGTTCATGCCCGGGCCCTGTCGCTTTCCAGACGGCCGCCGGCGCTGGTCGATCGGCCGCATCTATGTGTCCAGCGAAGACAGCGCCCTCAATGGCAACCGCAACTGGGGCCTAGACAAGCGCGTGGCCGCCTTCCAGGTCGAGCGAACCCGCCACGGCGAGAGCGTGACCGTGCGCTACCAGGACCGGGACATCGCCGGTCTGACCCTGAAGCGGCGCGGTCCTGCCCTACCCGTACTGGGACCCTGGCTGCCCGAGCGCTGGCGCCGGCTGGGCCAAGTGCGCGACAACCAGCAATTCGTCTTCGCGCCCTCGGTACGAAGCCGCCTGGGCGTGGCCAGCCTGAGCGATGCCTGGGGCAACGGAAAGGATTTCCCGCAGTTGCAGTACGGCCGCGGACGCGGGGCTCTGTATCTGCCGGACTTCCGCCTCGACTTCCCCGAAGCGGCTATCCAGCCCCTGTCCTGAACCTTACGGTGACCGGAAGCATCACCCGGCTGTCGCTTCCCGACAGCCGCCCCTCGCGCGCCCTTTGCTAGCATGGGTCACGGCAATCAGGAGAGACCCATGGCTTTAAGCGAAGAGCAAAAAGAACAGATCAAAGCGGCTTCCGATAAAACCTTTCCGTTCGTGGAACGCTGCGGCGCGCGGACTCTGGACGTGGACCGCGGCTACTGCAAGATGGTGATGCCGCTGGCGCCCAACCTGAACCACGTCGGCATCATGTACGCGGGCGCCCTGTATACCATCGCGGAACTGCCCGGCGGCGTGATCTACATGTCATCGTTCGACACCCGGCGCTTCTACCCGATCGTCAAGGATATGCGGATCCGCTTCCGCCGCCCGGCCACCACCGACGTGACCGTGGAAGTGCGTATCACCGATGAGGAAATCGAACGCATCCAGACCGAGGCGGACGCCAACGGCAAATGCGATTTTGAGTGGGATACCGAGATCAAGGACGAAAAAGGGGAAGTGGTGGCGCTCACCCACAACGTGTATCAGTTGCGCAAAATCGGTAGCTGAACCGGTATGGCTGAAGGGTCAAGGCGACATCCGCAATTCGTTGCCGCTTTCGCAAAGGCGTATTGACAGGGTTTGTTCGTCAGAGCTAGCCTGAAATGGCACTCCGATGAGGCACGGAGCCCGGGGGTGCGTTTCCGACATGAGAGTCTGGAAATCCTGCGCGGCCTTCGGGCCGCGCTTTTCATTGGCGCTGGCCCAACTCCACCACCGTTTCGATAAACACCTTGGCGTGCTCCGGGTCCACTTCCGGCGTGATGCCGTGCCCCAGATTGAAGATGTGTCCCGGGTGATCGCCGAAGTCATCGAGGATGCGCGCCACCTCGGCGCGAATCGCCGCCGGTGAGGCGTACAGCACCGCCGGATCCATATTGCCCTGCAGCGCCACCCGGTCGCCGACGCGACGGCGGGCTTCGCCGATGTTAATGGTCCAGTCCAGGCCCAGGGCGTCACAACCGGTGTCCGCCATGGATTCCAGCCACAGCCCGCCGTTCTTGGTGAACAGGATCACCGGCACCTTGCGGCCCTCGGCGTCCGGCTCCAGCCCGTCGACGATGCGCTGCATGTAGCGCAGCGAAAACGCCTGGTAGGCCTCCGCGGACAGCGCGCCGCCCCAGGTGTCGAAAATCTGCACCACCTGGGCGCCGTGACGGATCTGAGCGTTCAGATAATCGGTCACCGCCCGGGCCAGTTTGTCGAGCAGCGCGTGGGCCAGTTCCGGCTGGCTGTAGACCATCCCTTTGAGGTGACGGAAGTCCTTGCTGGGTCCGCCTTCGACCATATAGGTGGCGAGCGTCCAGGGACTGCCGGAGAAGCCGATCAACGGCACCCGCCCGTTCAACGCGCGGCGAATGGTGCTCACCGCGCGCATCACGTAATCCAGGTCCGCTTCCGCGTCCGGTACCGGCAACGCGGCGATCTCTTGCTCGGTGCGCACCGTCTTGCGGAATTTCGGACCCTCGCCGGGCTCAAAGTACAAACCCAGCCCCATGGCATCGGGAATGGTGAGAATGTCGGAAAACAGAATCGCCGCGTCCAGCGGGTAACGCTCCAGCGGCTGCAGCGTCACTTCGCAGGCCAGCTCCGCGTTACGGCACAGGTCCATGAAGGACCCGGCCTGCTCCCGCGTGGCCCGGTACTCCGGCAGATAACGACCGGCCTGGCGCATCATCCAGATCGGCGTGCGATCCACCGGCTGGCGGGCCAGCGCTTTCAACAAACGGTCGTTCTTCAGCGGCGCGTGCACCATATCAATCTCTCTAAACTTGGCAGCGAACACAGGAGCCTCGAACGGGCCTGAACGTGAGTCCGCCAATGCCATTTTGGTTCCGAATCAAGGCGCGCCGACGCAGGCGTGCTGACAGCCCGTCAAGGAGGTGCAACGCGGAGTCGGGGCCAAAATGGCGTTGGCCCCGAAGGGGTTACGACCTTCAGGTTGTAACGAGCTTCACGTTCAGGCCCGTTCGAGGCTCCTATACGTCCAGGTAATCGAGGATGCCTTTGGCGGCTTCGCGGCCTTCCCAGATGGCGGTCACCACCAAGTCGGAACCACGCACCATGTCGCCGCCGGCAAAGATCTTCTCGTTGCTGGTCTGGAACGGGAAGGTCTGCTTTTCCACGGCGGTGACGCGGCCGGCGTCGTCGGTCACCACGTTCTTGGCGTCGAACCAGTCGGACGGACTGGGCCGGAAGCCGAACGCCACGATCACCGCGTCGGCGGGCAGCACTTCCTCGCTGTCCGGGATCGGTTCCGGGCGACGACGGCCGTTGTTATCAGGCTCGCCCAGTTTGGTCTCCACCACCTTGACGCCGACCACCTTGCCGTTTTCACCGACCACTTCGATCGGCTGGCGGTTGAACAGGAACTGCACGCCCTCTTCCTTGGCGTTGGCCACTTCACGGCGGGAGCCGGGCATGTTTTCTTCGTCCCGGCGGTAGGCGCAAACCACGCTGTCGGCGCCCTGGCGGATCGAGGTGCGGTTGCAGTCCATGGCGGTATCGCCGCCACCCAGCACCACCACGCGCTTGTTGCTCACGTCGATGAAGTCCGCCGGGTCTTTCTCAAAACCCAGGTTGCGGTTGGCGTTGGCGACCAGGAACGGCAGCGCTTCGTGCACGCCGTCCAGATCCTCACCGGGGAAACCGCCTTTCATGTAGGTGTAGGTGCCCATGCCCATGAACACCGCGTCGAACTCTTCCAGCAGTTCGTCGATGGTCACGTCGGTGCCGACATCGGTGTTGAGGCGGAACTCGATGCCCATGCCCTCGAACACTTCGCGGCGCTTGGTCATCACCGGCTTTTCCAGCTTGAACTCGGGGATGCCGAAGGTCAGCAGGCCACCGATTTCCGGATAGCGGTCGAACACCACCGGCTTAACGCCGTTGCGGACCAGCACGTCGGCGCAGCCGATGCCGGCCGGGCCGGCACCGATCACCGCGACCCGCTTGTCGGTCCACACCACCTTGGACATGTCCGGGCGCCAGCCCATGGCCAGCGCCGTGTCGGCGATGTACTTCTCGGTGGCGCCGATGGTCACCGCGCCGAAGCCGTCGTTGAGCGTACAGGCGCCTTCACAGAGACGGTCCTGCGGGCACACGCGGCCACAGACTTCCGGCAGGGAGTTGGTCTGGTGCGCCAATTCCACCGCTTCCATCAGGTTGCCTTCGCTGATCAGCTTCAACCAGTTGGGAATGTAGTTGTGCACCGGGCACTTCCACTCGCAATACGGGTTGCCGCAATGCAGACAGCGATGCGCCTGATGCTCCACTTCCCGGGTTTCATACGGGTAGTAGATTTCCTCGTAGCGGTCCTTGCGCTGCTCGATGTCCTTTTTCTTCGGGTCCACCCGGGGGACATCAAGAAACTGGAAATGGTTGTTTAAACGTTCAGCCATGTTGTTCCCCGTTATGCCGGATTCGCACGCGTGCTTTTGAGCAGATCTTCGAGGCTGGCCGCCTTGGGCTTCACCAACCAGAATTTACGGCTCATGGCATCGAAATTATCAAGAATGTACTGGCCCCATTCGCTGCCGGTCTCTTCCACGAATTCGTTGATTACGTGGCGCAGATGGCTGCGATGGGATTCGGTGGCCTCGGAGCTGATGCGGTGCAGCTCGATCAGTTCCGGGTTCACGCGGTCGAAGAAGTCGTTGTCTTCGTCCAGCACATAGGCGAAACCACCGGTCATACCAGCACCAAAGTTGTGCCCGGTGCGGCCCAGGATGGTAACGCAACCGCCGGTCATGTACTCACAGCAGTGATCGCCGGAGCCTTCCACCACGGCGTGTACGCCGGAGTTACGCACACCGAAACGTTCGCCGGCGGTGCCGGAGGCAAACAGTTTGCCGCCGGTGGCGCCATACAAGCAGGTGTTGCCGATGATCGCCGTGTCCTGGGTCTTGAACGGGCTGCCCTTGGGCGGGCGGATCACCACCTTGCCGCCGGCCATGCCCTTGCCGACGTAATCGTTGGCGTCGCCTTCCAGGTACAGGTGCAGGCCACCGGCATTGAACACGCCGAAGCTCTGCCCGGCGGTGCCGGTGAAGCGCGCCCGGATCGGCGCGTGGTCCATGCCCAGATTGCCGTGGTGCTTGGCGATTTCGCCGGACACGGTGGCGCCCACGGAGCGGTCGCAGTTGGTGATGGTGTAGTGGAACGAGCCGCCGGACTTGTTCTCCACGGCGGTGCGCATTTCCTCCACCATCTTGCGGTTGAGCGTGCCTTTGTCGAACGGCTCGTTGCGCTCCACCTGGCAATGGGTCGGCTTGTCCGCGGCGATGTGGTCGTTGCGCAGCATGGGCGTCAGGTCCAGACGCTTCTGCTTGTCGGTGTTGCCCTCGATGCGCTCGAGCAGATCGGTGCGGCCGATCAGGTCCGGCAGGCTCTTCACGCCCAGCGCCGCGAGCAGCTCACGCACTTCCCGCGCCACGAAGGTGAAGTAGTTGATCAGCAGTTCCGGCGCGCCGATAAAGTGCTCCTGACGCAGATCCTCACGCTGGGTGGCGACGCCGGTGGCGCAGTTGTTCAGGTGACAGATACGCAGGTACTTACAGCCCAGCACCACCATCGGCACGGTGCCGAAGCCGAACGACTCGGCGCCCAGAATGGCCGCCTTGATCACGTCCAGGCCGGTCTTCAGGCCGCCGTCGGTCTGCAGGCGGATCTTGTCGCGCAGGTCGTTGGCGCGCAGCGCCTGGTGCGCCTCGGACAGCCCCAGCTCCCAGGGCGACCCGGCATAGCGGATCGAGGTGAGCGGGCTGGCGGCGGTGCCGCCGTCATAGCCGGAGATGGTGATCAGGTCGGCGTAGGCCTTGGCCACGCCGGACGCCACCGTGCCGACACCGGGCTCGGACACCAGCTTCACCGACACCTGGGCCGCCGGATTGACCTGCTTGAGGTCGAAGATCAGCTGCGCCAGGTCCTCGATGGAGTAGATGTCGTGGTGCGGCGGCGGTGAAATCAGCGTCACGCCGGGCACCGAGTGCCGCAGCCGGGCGATCAGCGCGTTGACCTTGCCGCCGGGCAGCTGGCCGCCCTCGCCGGGTTTGGCGCCCTGGGCCACCTTGATCTGCAGCACTTCGGCGTTGACCAGGTAATGCGGGGTCACACCGAAACGGCCGGAGGCGATCTGCTTGATCTTGGAGACCCGCTCGGTGCCGAAACGGGCCGGGTCTTCACCACCCTCGCCGGAGTTGGAGCGCCCGCCCAGGCGGTTCATCGCCGTGGCGATGGCCTCATGGGCCTCCGGGCTGAGCGCGCCCAGGGACATGCCGGCGGAATCAAAGCGCGGCAGGATGTTTTCGATCGGCTCGACCTCGTCCAGATCAATCGCCGGCACGTCCTGGCGCACATGCAGCAGGTCACGCAGGGTGGCGATGGGCCGGTCGTTGACCAGCGCCGCGTACTCTTTGTACGCGTCATAGTCGCCGTCCTGGGTGGCACGGTGCAGGGCATGGATCACGTCCGGATTGAAGGCGTGATACTCCTTGCCGTGGATGTACTTGAGCACACCGCCGGGATCGATCGGCTTGCGCTGCTTCCAGGCGTCCCGGGCGATGATCTTCTGGTCGTTCTCGAAGTCCTCGAAACCGGCGCCTTCGATGCGGCTCTGCACGCCTCGGAAGCACAGATCCACCACGTCGCCGGCGATGCCCACCGCTTCGAAAAGCTGCGCGCCCCGGTAGGAGGTGATGGTGGAGATCCCCATCTTGGAGAGAATCTTCATCAGGCCCTTGTTGATGCCCTTGCGGAAGTTCTTCTGCAGCTCCACCGGATCACCGATCAGCTCCCCGCTCTTCACCATGTCCGCGATCACGTCATAGGTGAGGTAGGGATAGACGGCGGTGGCGCCGAAGCCGAACAGCACCGCGAAGTGGTGCGCGTCGCGGGCGGTGGCGGTCTCCACAACGATGTTGGCGTCGCTGCGCAGGCCGCAGGCGGTCAGGTGGTGGTGCACCGCGCCGGTGGCCATCAGCGCGTGGATGGTGAGCTGGTCCTGCTGAATACCGTGGTCGGACAGCACCAGGATGATCTTGCCGTCGCGCACCGCCTGGGCGGCCTGTTCGCACAGCGCCTTGACCGCGCTTTCCAGGCCCTGGTCGGGCTGGTAGTGCAGTGACAGACGGGCGTGGGCGTAGCCGGGCCGGTCGATCTTGAGCAGATTGGTGAACTTGGAATGGGACAGCACCGGCGTGGACAGAATCGCCCGGTCGGCGTGGTCGGAGGTTTCCTCGAACACATTCCGTTCGGAACCGACGCAGGTTTCCAGGCTCATCACGATCGCTTCGCGGAGCGGGTCGATGGGCGGGTTGGTGACCTGCGCGAACTGCTGCCGGAAATAATCGTAGAGCGGACGCTGACGTTCGCTGAGCACCGCCATGGGGGTGTCGTCGCCCATGGAACCGGTGGCTTCCTGGCCGGCTTCCGCCAACGGACGGATCACCTGATCGCGCTCTTCGAAGCTGATCTGGAAGAACTTCTGATAGCTCAGCAGATCCTGCGGATCGATGTCGTCGGTACGCTCCACTTCGTGGTCGTAGTTGGCTTCAATGCGCAGCGCGCTTTCCTTGAGCCACTGACGGTAGGGGTGACGCACCTTGAGACGGTTGTCGATATCGCTGGTGTGCAGCAGCTCGCCCTTCTCGATGTCGACGGCGAGAATCTGACCGGGGCCGACACGGCCCTTGGCGACCACATCTTCCGGCTGATAGCTGTACACACCGATCTCGGAGGACAGGGTAATAAAGCCGTTTTTGGTGATCACCCAACGGGCCGGACGCAGGCCGTTGCGGTCGAGCATGCAGACCGCGTGGCGGCCGTCGGTCATTACCAGGCCGGCGGGGCCGTCCCACGGCTCCATGTGCATGGAGTTATATTCGTAGAAGGCGCGCAGATCCGCGTCCATGGTTTCCACGTTCTGCCAGGCCGGCGGCACCATCATGCGCACCGCGCGGAACAGGTCCATGCCGCCGGAAACCAGCACTTCCAGCATGTTGTCCATGCTCGAGGAGTCGGACCCTTCGCGGTTGACCAGCGGGCTCAGGTCGCTGAGGTTGGGCAGCAGTTCGTTCTCGAACTTGTTCTCCCGGGCCAGCGCCCAGTTGCGGTTGCCCTGGATGGTGTTGATTTCACCATTGTGGGCCAGATAACGGAACGGCTGGGCCAGCGGCCACTGCGGCGAGGTGTTGGTGGAGAACCGCTGGTGGAAGACCACGATGGCGGTTTCCATGGTCTCGTCGCTGAGATCCGGATAAAACGCCGGCAGGTCCACCGGCATCATCAGGCCTTTATAGGAGACCACCGCCGAGGACAGGGAGCAGACGTAGAAGTAGCCGTCCGCTTCGATGCGCTTTTCCGCGTGCCGGCGGGCGAAGAACAGACGCCGATTCAGCTGGTCATCGGTGTCGCCCTCGGCGGCCACCAGCACCTGGTGGAAACCGGGCAGCGACTGCCTGGCCAGATCGCCCAGGCAGGACGGATCCGTGGGCACTTCCCGCCAGCCCAGCACGTTGACGCCCTGGGCTTCCATCTGCTCTTGCAGCACCGCTTTCTGGGCGCGGGCGCGCTCGGCGTCCGGGTGGGTGAAAACCATCCCCACGGCATAAGTGTCGGGCAAGTCGATACCCTGCTCACCGGCCACCTTGCGGAAGAAGGAGTCGGGCTTTTTCAGCAACAGACCGCAGCCGTCACCGGTTTTTCCATCGGCATTAATGCCGCCCCGGTGGGTCATGCAGGTGAGTGCTTCGATCGCGGTTTGCAGGAGCTCGTGGCTGGCCTTGCCCTCCATATGGGAGATCAGGCCGAAACCACAGTTGTCCCGGAATTCTCCGGGCTCATAGAGCCCACGCACCAGCTTGGAATTCTGCTGCATCAAAACCTTTCCTCTTGAAATTCAGAGACTTACAGAAGGCGGAACAGGCGTCGAAAAGACGGCGACGGCAAAAAAGGGATGTGCATTCTACACTTTGCGCCGATCAGCCACAAACGGGAAGACGGCACCGTCCAAACCGCACAGTGCCGGGTGGACAGCGCCGCGGGCAACCCTAGCGCAATTCCTTGCGTATCGAGGCCATATCCCGCGGGAAGGGGCCGCCGCGCCGCAGCGCTTCGGGCAGTTCGTCCCGGGCCGCCAAAGCCGCGTCACGGCTGGGATAGGGGCCCGCCAGCACCAGGTAGACCCGCTCATCGCCCCGTTCCGCCCGGTAGTAGGCGCCGTTACGGTCGATCTGGTCAAGTACCCCGCGCGCACCGTCTTCGCGACCGGTGGCCACCAGCTGCAGAAACCACTCGCCGTCGCCCCGGGTGGCCAGCCAGTCTTCCTGCTGGTAACCGAGGCGGGCGTCCAACCCGGACAATTGCGGCTCGCCGCTGGACACCGTGGCCGGCGCCGCGTCCTCCGCCGTTTCGGTGGGGGCCGGGTCGGCCTGGGGTCGCGGTTCGGACGGCGCGCTTTCGGCCGGCTCGGCGTCGGCGGGCTCCGGCGTTTCCGGCGCCGGCGGCGTAGGGGCGTCTTCCGGTGCCGGCTCGGGCGCGTTTTCCGCCTCCTCGAAGGTGCGGGCGGAGTCGTGGTATTCGGCCAGGGCGCGCCGCGTGCTTTCCGGGTCGAGGCGTTCGCCACCGCCCGCCGAACTCTCGCTTTGCGTGGTTTGCGGGGCCGGTTCCGCCGGTGCCTGCGTCTCTTCAGCCGCCGGCTCCTTGGGCAAATCCAGGCTCACCACCTGATCCTGCCCGGCTTCGTCGTCATCGCCGCTGGCCAGCCACAGCACCAGCACCACCAGCACCAGGGCACCCACCGCCAGACCGTGCCGCCAGGGCACCGGCTTGTTGGCCAGGGCGCCACCGCCGCCGGCCTTCGCCTCCAGCATCGGCAGCAGCGCCGCGATACGGCCGTTGCTGTCCTCGCTCAGCTCCCGGGCTTCCTGGTCGTCCAGTGACAGCGCGAAGCCCTCATCGGCGAACGCCGCCACGTCGTCCGCGTCCAGCGGCGGCAGCACCAGCACGTCCTCCACGCTCAGTCCGGCCTCGCGCAGGTGCGCGGCGCTGCCCGGCTCGCCGCCGAACACATAGGTGAGACGCTGTCCCAGCTTGGTTTTCAGGGACGCCATGGTGGCCAGGGCTCCGGCGGGCGCCAGATGGGCGTTGTCCACCACGATCACCAGGCTGGTGTCCGCCAGCGTTTGTTTGAGGGTATCCGCCAGCTCGGCACGCTCGATATCGAAGTGCACCAGCATGGCGTCCACCACCGCGTTGGCGCCCAGTTCCTCGGCGCCATCCAGGCGGATCAGTTCGAAGTCCCCCACCAGGGACATGGAAAGCATGCCCAGCAGGGTGGACACGCCGCTGCCGGCCTCGCCTTCCAGCACCGTGGTGGCGCCGTCATGGGCGTGGCCGTTCAGGGCATCGAGAAGGTCGCCGCGCTCGGCGCCCTCGTAGAAAAAATCCTCATCTCTCACAAAAGGCCTCGAGCGTTCGCGTCAATGCGTTCGGGTCGTATTCGCCTGTGACCAGGGCATCGCCGATTTGGTTCAGCAACACCAGCCGCAGACGGCCATTCTGCACTTTCTTATCGAGCGCCATAAGCTCGCTGAAATCCGCCCGCGCCATGTCTTGCGGCGCGGTCACCGGCAGCTTCCAGGCCGCCAGACTCTCTTTGACCCGGTCCAGGTCGGCCTGCTTCAGCCAGCCCAGTTCCAGGGACATGCGCGCCGCCATCACCATGCCGGCGGACACCGCTTCACCATGCAACCAGTCCCGGTAGCCGGTAAAGGTTTCCATGGCGTGACCAAAGGTGTGGCCCAGGTTAAGCAGCGCCCGGTTGCCCTGCTCGGTTTCATCGGCGGCCACCACCTCGGCCTTGTTGCGGCAGCTGCGCAGGATCGCTTCCGCCAAGGGCCCCGTGTCGCGGGCCGCCAGCGCCCCCTGATTGTCCAGCAGCCACTGGAAAAACGCCGGGTCGCGGATCAACCCGTACTTGATCACCTCCGCCATGCCGGCGGCGAATTCCCGCTCCGGCAGGGTGTCGAGCACGGCGGTGTCGATCACCACGGCGCGGGGCTGATGGAAGGCGCCGATCATGTTCTTGCCGCGCGGATGGTTGACGGCGGTCTTGCCGCCCACCGATGAATCCACCTGCGCCAGCAGCGTGGTGGGCACCTGGATAAAGTCCACGCCACGCTGATAGCAGGCGGCGGCGAAACCCACCATATCGCCGATCACGCCGCCGCCCAGCGCCACCAGCGTGGTGGTGCGCGAGTGCCGGTGGGTCATCAGGGCGTCGAAGATACGTTCCAGCGTGGCCAGGGTTTTGTGCTGCTCGCCGTCCGGCAGGATCAGGGTGTCGCACTGCAGGTCGCTCAACCCCTGGGTGACCGTCTCGAGATAAAGAGGCGCGATGGTCTCGTTGCTGACCACCATCACCTGATTGCCGCGCACATGGCGGCGGATCAGGTCCTGCCCGAGCAAGCCCCGATCAATGTAAATGGGGTAGCTGCGCTCGGCCAACGACACGTCAAGCTTCTGCATACGGCCTCGTAAAGCGGTGTGGGAGTGCGGGCATTATCGGTTGGCGTGGTCGGCCAGACAACCGAGGACCTGATCGGTCACTTTCTTGAGGTTACCGGAAGCGGTGGAGACCACGCCGTGCGCCACTTCCCGGTAGAGCGGATCACGCTCCTGGAACAGGGCCTGGAGGCGGGCCTCCGGGTCGCTGGTCCGCAACAGCGGCCGGTTGCGGTCGTTGCGGGTGCGCGCCAGCTGCACGTCCACCGGGGTCCACAGATACACCACACAGCCGCGCTCATGGAGGTGGCGGCGATTTTCCTCCCGGGTGACCACGCCGCCGCCGGTGGCCAGGACAATGCCCGCCATGCCGGTCAGTTCGTCGATCACATCGCGCTCGCGGCGTCGAAACCCCTCCTCGCCTTCCATATCGAAGATCCAGGGGATGTCTGCACCGGTTTTCTCTTCGATCACGCGGTCGGAGTCGTAAAACGGACGGCCCAGAACCTGGGCGAGGTGTCGGCCCAGGGTGCTTTTACCCGCACCCATGGGCCCGACCAAATACAGAGACGTGGAATCCTTTGGGCTCACCGACTAGCCATTGCGTCTTTCACCAGGCGAGGCGTGATAAAGATCAGCAGTTCCTGCTTGTTATCACGGTTCACCTTTTTGCGGAACAGGGCGCCCAACCAGGGGATATCACCCAGGAAGGGGGTTTTAACCGTGGATTCTATCTTTTCCTGTTGGAAAATGCCGCCCAAAACCACGGTTTCGCCGTCATTGACCAGCACCGTGGTTTCCACCCGGTTGGTATTGACGGTCGGCGCGCTGGTGTCGGTGCCCAGGGAATCGTTGTTAACCTTGAGCTGCATGATCACGTCGCCTTCCGGGGTCACCTGAGGAGTCACTTCCAGACGCAGTTCCGCCTCGATGAACTCCACCGCCGTGGCGCCGGACGCGGTGGCCACGTTAAAGGGCACCTGCTGCCCGGAGGCGATCACCGCCGGCTGCTGATCGGCGGTCAGAACCTTGGGCGTGGCGACCAGCTCGCCGTGGCCTTCCGCTTCCAGAGCGGACAGTTCCAGTTCGATCAGACCGGAATCCAGGGAGGTGAACCCGATCGCGAAGCGGGTGGCTTCCTGGGAGGCCACGCCCATGTCCACGATCAGGTCGTTGTTCTGCTCTTCGTCGAATTCCTCGAACTCGCCCAGGGAGCCGTCGTCTTCCCGGTCGATATTGGCGTAGTGCAACTCACGCAGAGAGGTGTGGCGGCCGGAGACCGCGATGCTCTTGCCTTCGTTGACCAGGCTGTCGCCGTCGTAGGCGAGGCCGCCCCAGCGCACGCCGAATTCGTCGGCCACGTCGGTGCTGGCGATCACCACCCGGGCCTCGATCAGCACTTGCTGAACCGGAATGTCGAGCTGCTGGATCAGACCACGGATTTCCTGAAGCTTGGCCACGGTGTCCTGAACGATCAGCGTGTTGGTGCGCTGATCCACGGTCACCGAGCCGCGCCCGCTGACCAGAGCGGAGCCTTCGCCGCCCTGGGAGGTGATCAGCGCCTTGAGCTCTTCGGCGCGGGCATAGTTGATGCTGATGTACTCGGTGCGCAGCGGTGCCAGGGACGCCAGCTGCTTCTGGCTCTCCAGTTCCTGCTTTTCGCGGGCGGCGATTTCGTCCGCCGGTGCCACCAGCAGCACATTGCCTACTTTGCGCTTATCCAGGCCCTTGGTCTTGAGGATCAGATCCAGCGCCTGATCCCAGGGCACGCTCTGCAACCGCAGGGTGATCTTGCCGCTGACGGTGTCGGACGCCACCAGGTTCAAGTCGGTGAAGTCGGCGATCAACTGCAGCACCGAGCGCACTTCGATGTCCTGGAAATTGAGCGACAGTTTCTCGCCGGTGTATTTGAAGGCGTCACGGCGCTGCCGGTCCTTTTCCGCCGGCGTCAGCGGCTTGACGTTGATGCTGAACTGGTTGTCCGCCTGGTAGGCGAGATAATCCCAGCTGCCTTCCGGCTCAATGGTGATCACGGTGCTGCCGTCCACTTCCTTGGTGTCGACGAACTGCACCGGCGTGGCGAAATCGCTGACGTCCAGGCGGCGCAGCAGATCGTCTTCCACATCGGCGCCCACGAAACGGGCCACGATACGGCCGCCCTCTTCGCGCACATCCACCGGCATGGCATCGTTCGCCAACTCCACCAGCACACGGCCCTCGCCATCGTCGCCGCGCCGGAAATCAATATCGCGGACGCCGGCGCTGCTCGGCGCCGCCCGGCGCTGCACCGTTTCGCTGGCCGGGTCCATGGACGGGGTGGCGTTGTCCGCGCCCAAGGTAATAACCAGCTCCTGGCCTTCGATCCGCGTTTTATAGCCGGTCAACTGATCCAGGTTGAAGATCAGGCGGGTTCGCTCCTTGGCGCCAAGCACCATCAGGCTGCGCACATTCCCGGAGCCCAGATTGTGCTCTTTCACCTCGATCTGGTTGCGGGTGTCGAGCAGATCCAGCGCCACCCGTGCCGGTTGCTCAATGCTGTAGCCCTTGACCTCCGGCGCGGCGCCCTCGAAGGACACGCGCACTTCCACGCCGTCACCGGGCAGAGTGTTGGCGCGCAGGTCGGTCACCGTCGCCGCTCGCCCCAGGGTGGCCACGCTCAACCCCACCAGCATCAGCAGCAACGCCGCCCAACGCCGGGACGCAGCCCTTGTTTTTGTTGATGTGAAGATAATCATAACTGGCATCCCCAGCAGCGGTTATTCAGCAAGCGAAATGTTTCGGGAGCGTTCCACCCAGCCGTCCTGTCCATCCGGGACGATCTCGACCAGCGCGATCTGGTCGCTGGACACTTCCACCACGCGTCCGAAGTTCCTACCCATATAGCTTCCCACCCGTACCCGGGTCACCGAGCCGGTGGGGTCTTCGATCAGAGCTTCCAGCGGATTGCCGGGTTTGGTGATGGTGCCCACCATGGCCAGCGCGTCCAGGCTGAAGCCCTCCAGGTATTGCTTGGGCCGGCTCAGATCCGGCTCCACCGGGCGCCCTTCCGGCACCTCCAGCAGCTTCTCGTCCACCGGCCGCGAAAACGGCGCCCGCAGCTTATGCGCCGCATAGGTGTAGGTGGCGATGGGCTTGAACTCCGGCGGCGGCTCGATCCGACCCCTCGGGCGCGCCTTGATCTCCGTCATCCGCGCGTCCAGCTCATTGATGCCGGCACCGGAACCGCAGCCTTGCAGCAGCGCGGCGGCCGCCACCAGCACCAATCCGTACGCAATGGATTTACGTCCATTCATGTTCGTTCCCCTCAAGACCGGCCGCCTTTGGCCCGGTTATTCTTCTCCGTACCCTGACCGCCACCGTCATCATCGCCCCCGGCGTAACGGTAGGTCTTGGCGGTGATCGACATGTCCAGCATGCCCCGCGATCCGGCTTCTTCCTTGACCGGCACGATCTTGAAATCATGCAGGGTAACGATGCGCGGCAACGCGGCCACACCGGACACGAAAGCGCCGAAACCGTGGTAATCGCCGGTCACCTGGATATCAATGGGCAACTCCGCGTAGAACTCCTTCTCGATTTCGTCCTTCAGGGCAATGGTTTCGAATTCCAGGCCACTGCCGAGACCGGTATGGGTGATGTCCTCGAGCAGACCGGGCACCTCGGTATCCTTGGGCAACTGGCTTTTGAGGGTCTCGAAGCTGGCTTCCAGCTCCACCAGTTGCTGGCGGTACTGGTCCAGGTTGTGGGCACGGAACGCCTTCTGCTCAAAGCTTTCCAGCAGCGTGACTTCCTCGCGCTGCAGCTGCTCGTGGCGGCTGTTGAGATCCTTGATGCTCAGAAAATAGCCCAACCCGAGGACGAAACCGAACACCAGCACCGCGGCGCCGATTTTGACCGGCATCGGCCAGCCGCCGACGTTCTCGAAATCCAGGCTGTTGAGCTCGTCAATCAGCTCGCGCACATCCAGGTTCTTCAGTTCGGACGCTTTCATTGCGCGGCCTCCTCGTCATCGCCGCGCGGCGAGCCTTGCTTCACCGTCAGCGCAAAGGTGTTGGCCTGGGCGCTGCTTTCGCCGTCGGCACCGCGCTGGCTCTCGTCCAGAGCGTTCACGTTGAGCAGGTTGGGCTCCACGAACCAGTCCGAAGCGGCCAGGTTACGCATCAGCCGCGAGATCCGGTTATTGGACTCCGCCACCCCTTCGATCCGGTAGCTGTCACCGGTCCGCTCCACCAGCGTGTAGTACACGCCTTCGGGCAGGGTGCGTACCAGCTGGTCGAACACGTAGACGATGGTCGGCCGGTTGCCCTGCAGCTCCTGAATCACCTTCATGCGCGCCACCAACTGGTCACGGCGGCGCTGCAACTCGTTGATTTCCTTAATCTGGGTGTCGAGTTTGGCGATCTCGCTCTGGATGTGGTTGTTGCGGGTCTGCTGGTCGGCGATCTGGCCTTCCACCATGCCCTTCCAGAGCCAGAAAATAAGACCCGCCAGCAGCGCGGCGAACGCCAGCATGGCGATGAACTCATGCTGGCGCTGCTTGCGTCGCTCCTCGCGCCAGGGGAGCAGGTTAATCATGGTTGTCATTGCTCGAAGCTCCTCAGGGCCAGGCCACAGGCGATCATCATCGCTGACGCGTCGTTCTCGAGCGCCTTGGCGTTAACCTTGTTGGCCAATGCCATATCGGCGAAGGGATTGGCCAGGGAGCATCCGGTGCCCACCTTTTGTTGAATCAGGTCGGGCAGGCCCTCAATCGAGGCGGAGCCGCCGGCGAGCAGGATATAGTTCACTTCGTTGAACTGGGTGGAGCCATAGAAGAACTGCAGGGAGCGGTTGATCTGCTGGACAATGGCGTCCTTGAAGGGCTGCAGGACCTCGTTCTCGTAGTCCTCGGGCAGCTCGCCGGTCTTCTTCGCCAGCCCGGCCTCCTCCATGGAAATGCCGTAGCGGCGCTGAATTTCCTCGGTGAGCTGCTTGCCGCCGAACAACTGCTCGCGGGTGTACACGCTGCGCCCCTGGTGGAACACATTAAGCGTGGTCATGGTGGCGCCGATATCGAACACCGCCACGGTGTCCAGCTCCTCGGCGTTGGGCAGGCCGGGCAGGATCAGCTGGAAGGCCCGCTCCATGGCGTAGGCCTCCACATCCACCACCTTCGGCTGCAGCCCGCCGATCTCCAGGGCATCGGCGCGCATTTCCACGTTCTCGGTGCGTGACGCCACCACCAGCACTTCCACCCGCTCCGGGTTGTCCTCCACCGGGCCGATCACCTGGAAGTCCATGCGGACCTCATCCAGCGGGAAAGGAATGTACTGGTCGGCCTCCACCCGAAGCTGATTTTCCATGTCGTCCTCGCTCAGCGAGGCGTCCATTTCAATCACCTTGGTGATGGTCGCCGAGCCGGGCACGGCCACCGCGGAGGTCTTGATCCCCGGCCGGGCACGCCCCACCAGGCGAGCGACCACGTCCCCGACCCCCTCAACGTCATTAATGTTCTTTTCCACCACGGCGTTTGGCGTTAGCGGTTCGACGCCGTAACTTTCGACCTTGTAGCGGTTCCCCGTTCTGGACAATTCCAGCAACTTAACCGCGGTGGAACTGATATCGATCCCCAGCAGTGTCTGGGCCTTTTTTCTGAGAAAAGGCAGCACAGTCGTCGTCCCGTGTGATTGTTTTAGAGATGTTTTTACTTCAAAAATATATACTTACGTGATTCTTATGCCTAATCACTTTAGGAGTAAGTAATAACAGAACAGATATTAGATCACAACAACCTTTCCACCGTATAATGACCTGCTTCACGGGTCTGCTAGCCCTTTCTTCTGATCGCCACAGCCGTTGCCACTTTATGCGCTCTACCGTCGTCTGGATCCGCTCCCTCGTTCTCCTCGCCCTGGCCGGTGCCGGCGGCGCTCTTCTGGTCCTCGCCGCCTGCTACTTATACCTCGCCCCTCAGTTGCCCGCCGCCGGAGCGATCCGCGAGGTGGAGTTTCAGATCCCGCTTCGCATCTACACCAGCGATCACAAACTGATCGCCGAGTACGGTGAGAAACGCCGCGAGCCGATCACCTATGAAGAGGTGCCCGGGCCGTTCATCCAGGCGGTGCTGGCCGCCGAGGACGAGCGCTTCTTCGAGCACCCCGGGGTCGACCCCAAGGGCCTGCTGCGCGCCGCCGTGGAGCTGTTGCGCTATCAGGAGATCCGCTCCGGCGGCTCGACCATCACCATGCAGGTGGCGCGCAACTTCTTCCTCGACCGGGAGCAGCGCTTCCTGCGCAAGTTCAACGAGATCGTGCTGGCGATCCAGATCGAACGGATCCTCGAGAAGGAAGAGATTCTCGAGTTGTATCTCAACAAGATTTACCTGGGCCACCGGGCCTACGGCGCGGAAGCCGCCGCCCAGGTCTACTACGGCAAATCGATCAAGGACCTCTCGCTGCCCCAATGGGCGATGATCGCCGGCCTGCCCAAAGCGCCCTCGGCCTATAACCCGATCACCAATCCGGAGCGGGCCCGCCAGCGGCGTAACTGGATTCTGTTCCGCATGGAGGAAACCGGCGCCATCGACAGCGAGCAACGGGAACAGGCCCAGGCCGCGCCCGTCACCGCCCGCTACCACGCCGCCCGGCCGGAGGTGGAAGGCGCCTACATGGGCGAGGTCGCCCGGGTGCTGGCGGAGGATCTGGTCGAGCCGGACCTGTACACCGAGGGCCTGCGCATCATCACCACCCTGAACAGCAAGCGTCAGAACGCCGCCGTCACCGCCCTGCGCCAGGGCCTGCACGCCTACGACGAACGGCACGGCTGGCGTGGCCCGCTAGCCCGCATCGACACCGACGATCTGCCGGAGCTGGGCTGGCCCGCGGAGCGGGACACCGAGGCCGCCCCCGACTCCGATCAGCCGGAACCGGAAATGGCCCAGGAAAAAGAACCGGATCTGCTCGACGAACTCGACGACGATCTGGCCGTCTGGGTGGAACAATTCAAGGATCAGGCCGACTTCGGCCCGCTGCGCACCGCCGCGGTGACCGCCGTGCGGGATCGCCAGGCGGCGGCACTGCTGCGTGACGGCAAGCAGGTGGTGCTGGACTGGGATGCCATCCGCTGGGCGCGGCCGGCTCTCAATAAAGGCTACGTGGGTGAGGCGCCGCAAAGCGCCGCCGACGTGCTGGCCCCCGGCGACGTGATCTATGTGCGCCCGGACGGCGGCGGCGAGGACAACGCCAGCTGGCGTCTGGCGCAGTTGCCGGTGGCGCAGTCCGCCCTGATCTCTCTGAACCCGGACACCGGCGCCGTGGAAGCGATGCAGGGCGGCTACAGTTTTTATGCGTCCAAATTCAACCGCGCGTTGCAGGCCCGCCGCCAGGCCGGCTCGGTGTTCAAACCCTTCATCTACACCGCGGCCCTGGAGAGCGGCTTTACCCCGGCCACCATCATCAACGACGCCCCCCTGGTGTTCGACGACGAGAACCTGAAGGACGCCTGGCGCCCGACCGGCGCCAGCGACCGCTTCTACGGCCCGACCCGGCTGCGCGAAGCGCTCTACCGTTCGCTTAACCTGGTGTCGATCCGCATCCTGCGCCAGGTCGGCATCAGCCAGGCGATGAACACCCTGGACCGGTTCGGGTTGCCCACCAAACGCTTCCAACGGGACCTGTCGCTGGCACTGGGCAGCGCCTCGGTGACACCGCTGGAGATCGCCCGCGCCTACTCGGTGTTCGCCAACGGCGGCTACCGGGTGGACCCCTGGTTCATCGAACGCATTGAGGATAAGAACGGCAAGGTTCTCTGGAAGGCCCCGCGGGTGGAACGCTGCGAAGTGCCCTGCGCGGTGGTCAGCGGGGGCGGCGACGCGCCGCGACCGGAGACCGATGACGACGGCAAGGCGATCCAGCCGCCGCCCACCATGGCGCCCCGGGTCATCGACGAGAATACCGCCTGGCTGATGGACTCGATTCTGCAGGACGTGGTCAAACGCGGCACCGGCCGGGACGCCCGCCGGCTGGGCCGCTCGGACCTGGCCGGCAAGACCGGCACCACCAACGACCAGGTGGACGCCTGGTTCTCCGGTTACTCCCCGGCGCTGGTGGCCACCGTCTGGGTGGGTTTCGACAACCCGGCGTCGCTGGGCAACGGCGAATACGGCGGCCGCGCCGCCCTGCCTACCTGGATCGACTACATGGGCGTGGCCCTGGACGGCGTCGAAGAGATCCAGCCGCCGCAACCGCCGGGCGTGGTGTCGGTGCGCATTGACCCGGACAGCGGCCTGCAGGCCCGCCCGGAGAACGAAGCCGCGATTTTCGAGTACTTCCGCGAGGACAATGTGCCGGAGCTGGAAGCACCCCACAGCGGCGACGGCCGCTCGCCGGAACAGATCTTCTAGGCGGCGGCGCCCTCCAGCGGGGGCCGCTGCCACAGAAGCATAAAAAAAGGCCGGCAATGCCGGCCCTTTTCGATTGGCGCTTAGCGAGCGGTCCGCTTTACAGCTCGGGGAAGATCTCGTCGAGCGAATTGAGCGGGTAGTGGGACGGGTAACCCTTGCGGGCCACGCCGGATTCCACCGCCGCGTTGGCCACCGCCGCCGACACCCGGCCCAGCAGGCGCGGATCATTGGGCTTGGGAATAATGTATTCCGGCCCGAAGTTGAGCGGCTCGCCGCCGTAAGCGTCCAGTACTTCCTTGGGCGGCGCTTCGCGCACCAGCTCGGCGATGGCGTGCACCGCCGCCAGCTTCATCTCCTCGTTGATCGAGGTGGAGCGCACGTCCAGAGCACCGCGGAACATGTACGGGAAACACAGCACATTGTTCACCTGGTTCGGGTAGTCCGAACGGCCGGTGGCGATGATGGCGTCGGAACGGACCGACTTGGCCACCTCCGGACGGATTTCCGGGTCCGGGTTGGCGAGCGCGAAGATGATCGGCTTATCGGCCATCTTCTTAACCATCTCCGGCGTAAGCATGTCCGGACCGGACACGCCGATGAACACGTCGGCGCCTTCCACCGCGTCGTCCAGGGTGCGCTTGTCGGTATCGTTGGCGAGCGCCGCCTTGTACTGGTTGAGATCGTCGCGGCGGCTGTGAATCACGCCCTTACGGTCGAGCACCAGGATGTTTTCCTTGCGCGCGCCCATCTCGATCAGCAGCCGCACGGACGCCACGCCGGCGGCACCGGCGCCCACGCACACCACTTTGATGTCCTGGATGCGCTTTTTCTGGATTTCCAGCGCGTTGAGCAGACCCGCGCCCACCACGATGGCGGTGCCGTGCTGGTCATCGTGGAACACCGGCACATCGCAGAGCTCCTTGAGCACGCGTTCGATCTCGAAGCATTCCGGTGCGCGGATGTCTTCCAGATTGATGCCGCCGAAGGTGCGGTGAATGCGCACCACGGTGTCGATGAAGGCCTGCGGATCCTCGGCGTCCACTTCGATATCGAACACGTCGATGCCGGCGAACAGCTTGAACAGGATACCCTTGCCTTCCATCACCGGCTTGGACGCCAGCGCGCCCAGGTTGCCCAGGCCGAGAATCGCGGTACCGTCGCTGATCACCGCCACCAGGTTGCCCTTGGAGGTGAAACGATAGGCCAGTTCCGGTTCCCGGGCGATTTCACGCACGGGCTCCGCCACGCCGGGGCTGTAAGCCAGGCTGAGGTCGCGGCTGGTCTTGGCCGGCTTGGTCACCTCAACGCTGATCTTCCCCGGACGCGGTTTGGCGTGATATTCCAGGGCCGCCTTTTTTAAATCCTCGGACATGGTGGTCTCCGCTTCCCGCTCTGGGACAAAGCCAGTCTAGGCTGATAAAAGTATGATGCGTGATTCCGAACGCAAAAAGCACCCTGGCGGGTGCTTTTTGCAGGCAAGAAACAGTGGAAGCAGACTCGCTTACTTTTTCTTGCCTGAGCTGATCACGCCGAAACGTTGTTTGAACTTGTCGACCTGGCCACCGCTCTCGGCCTGCTTCTGCTTGCCGGTGTAGAACGGATGGCACTGGGAGCACACGTCCACCTCGAAAGAGCCGCCACGAGTGGAACGGGTTTCGATCACATTCCCGCAGCTGCAGGTAATGGACACGTCCTGGTAATCGGGATGAATCTCTGATTTCATAGCAAAGCTCCTTCAGGTGTCGCCACCCGAACCTGCGCCAGAAGCGCTCTGTCGGGCACCACACTTGCTTGCGCCGGGCAAAAGTGAGCGCGAATCATAACAGCTTGACACCGATGCGCAAGAGATAAACCGGAACCTTCCGTGCCTTCTGAGTCCATCATACAGGTCGCCCTGCCGGTGCCCCTGCCGGGATGCTTCGACTATCGCCTGCCGGCGGGCTCGCCGACGCCCCCCCGCGGCGCCCGCGTGCAGGTGCCGTTCGGCCGCCGCACCCTGGTGGGGCTGGTCCACGGCCACCAGCCCAGCCAGTTCGCCAAACTCAAGAACGTGCAACATGTCCTCGACCAGGAAGCGGTCATCGACGAGGCGCTCTACACCCTTTGCGAGCGCGCCGCCCGCTACTACCACCACCCGCTCGGCGAGGTGTTGGGGTTCGTGCTGCCGGCCCTGCTGCGCCAGGGCCAGCCGGCCCTGGCCGGCGGCGAAGTGCGCTGGCGGCTCACCGACCGCGGCCACCATGTCAGCGACGACCGCCTGACCCGGGCACCCCGACAGTTGCAGGCCCTCACCGTATTAAAGGAACACCCGGACGGCCTGACCCCGGCGATGCTGGAGGCCCTGTCGGTCTCCAAATCGGCTCTGCAGGCCCTGCGCGACAAGGCGTGGGTGGAACGGGTGGAGCTGCAACCGGAGGCCGCCGGCACCCCCGCCGAGGTGCTCGCCGAGCCGGCCCTGGCCGCCAACCCGGAACAGCGCGCCGCCATCCACGCCATCGTCGACGCCGAGGGCTTCCAGCCCTTTCTGCTCGACGGCGTCACCGGCAGCGGCAAAACCGAGGTCTACCTGCAGGCCATGGCGCCGGTGCTGGCCGCCGGCAAACAGGTGCTGATGCTGGTGCCGGAAATCGGCCTGACGCCGCAAACCCTGCGCCGCTTCCGGCAGCGCTTCGCGGTGCCGGTGACGGTGCTGCATTCCGGACTGACCGACCGCGAGCGCCTGGACGCCTGGGTGGCCGCCCGCGACGGCCGGGCGCGCATTATTATTGGCACCCGCTCGGCGGTGTTCACGCCGCTCGCCCGTCCCGGGCTGATCATCGTCGATGAAACCCACGACGCCTCCCTGAAACAGCAGGACGGCTTCCGCTACCACGCCCGGGATCTGGCCACCTGGCGCGCGCAGCAATTGGCGGTACCGGTGGTGCACGGCAGCGCCACCCCGGCCCTGGAGACTCTGCACCTGGCCCGCACCGGCCGCTATCACTGGCTGCGCCTGACACGCCGCGCCGGGGACGCGGGGGCGCCGCCCATCGAGTTGCTCGACGCCCGCGACACCACACCGGACCGGCCATTGCTGCCCAGCGCCCTGAAAGCGATCCGCGACACCCTGGCGCGCGGTGAGCAGGCGCTGGTGTTTCTCAACCGGCGCGGCTTCGCCCCGGTGATCCTGTGCCGGGACTGCGGCTGGCAGGACGAATGCCCCCGCTGCGACAGCCTGATGACCTGGCACCGCAGCGAACAGCAATTGCGCTGCCACCATTGCGGCCACCAGCACCGGGTGCCGCGGCGGTGCGGCGGCTGCGGCTCCACCAACCTCACCGATGCCGGCGCCGGCACCGAAAAACTGGAAGCGCTGCTGGAAAAGGAGTGCGAGCAGGTCAAAGGCGGCGCGCCGGTGGTACGCATCGACCGCGACACCACCCGCCGCAAAGGCAGCCTGGACGCCAAACTGGCGCAGATACAAAAAGGCGAGCCGGCGGTGCTGGTGGGCACGCAGATGCTCGCCAAGGGCCACCATTTCCCGCGGCTGAGCCTGGCGGTGATCACCAATATGGACGCCGGCTTCCTGAGCGCCGACTTTCGCGGTCCGGAGCAGGCCGCCCAGCTACTGCTGCAGGTGGCCGGCCGCAGCGGCCGCCAGGACCGCCCCGGGCGGGTGCTGATGCAGAGCCGCCACACCGACCACAACCTGGTACAGCTGGCCGCCGCCGGCGACTACCAGGCGCTCGCCAATACTCTGCTGGAAGAACGGCGCGGCGCCGGCTGGCCGCCGTTCGGCCACCTCGCCCTGCTGCGCTGCGAGGCGATGACCATGGCCCAGGCGCTCACCTTCCTGGACGAGTGCGCCGCCGGGCTGCCGGCGCTGGACAACGTCCACGTGCTGGGGCCGGTGCCGGCGCCGATGGAGAAGCGCGCCGGCCGCTACCGCGCCCAGTTGCTGCTGCAAAGCGACCAGCGCCCGGCCCTGCACGGCCTTCTGGACGCGCTGATGGAACACGCCCGCGGCCTGCCCTCCGGGCGCCGCTGCCGCTGGCACCTGGACGTGGACCCGATCGACCTGCTCTAAAGCGATCTTTGCCCGCCGAAGGGCGGAATTCCGTTTTCGTTTCACGTACAATCGCCGGTCCACGTAACGGCCCCGGAAGACCATGAAAGACCGTCTTGTCGCCCTGATCGAAACCGCTCTGGACACCCTTCGCGAGAACGGCACCCTGCCCGGCGACGCCCGCCCCCCGGTGCAGATTGATCGCACCAAGGACAAAAGCCACGGCGACTTCGCCACCAACATCGCCCTGATGCTGGCCAAGCCCGCCGGGCTCAAGCCCCGCGACCTGGCCCAATCCCTGATCGAGGCGCTGCCCGACGACCCGGCGGTGGCCAAGGTGGAGATCGCCGGCCCCGGCTTTATCAACTTCTTTCAGGCGGCCCAGTGGCTGAACAGCCAGCTGGAAGCGGCGCTCAACGATCCTTACCTGGCGGTGCCGCGCCCGGAGCGCGCCCAGACCGTGGTGGTGGACTATTCCTCGCCGAACCTGGCCAAGGAAATGCATGTGGGCCACCTGCGCTCCACCATCATCGGCGACGCCGTGGTGCGCACGCTTTCCTTCCTGGGCCATAAGGTGGTGCCGCAGAATCACGTCGGCGACTGGGGCACCCAGTTCGGCATGCTGCTCGCCTACCTGGAAGAACAGAAAGACCAGGAAAGCGGCGAACAGCTCAACCGGGAACTGGGCGACCTGGAGAATTTCTACCGCGCCGCCAAGCAGCGCTTCGACGAGTCGCCGGAATTCGCCGACCGGGCCCGGGCGCTGGTGGTGAAGCTGCAATCCGGCGACGATTACTGCCTGTCCCTGTGGCGCGAGTTCAACCAGGTGTCGCTGAGCCACTGCGACGCGGTCTACCGCCGCCTGGGCGTGACCCTGGGCCCGGATGACGTGCGCGGCGAAAGCGCCTACAACGACGACCTGTCCCGGGTGGTCGCCGACCTCGACAAGGCCGGCCTGCTCACCGAGGACCAGGGCGCCCAGTGCGTGTTCCTGGACGAGTTCAAAAACAAGGACGGCGACCCGCTGCCGGTGATCGTGCGCAAGGCGGACGGCGGCTATCTTTACGCCACCACCGATCTGGCGGCGCTGCGCTACCGCGCCGGCGCCCTGGGCGCCGACCGCATTCTGTATTTCGTCGATCAGCGCCAGGCGCTGCATTTCCAGCAGATCTTCACCGTCGCCCGGCGCGCCGGCTTCGTCGGCGAAGGCGTGGACCTGGCGCACATGGGCTTCGGCACCATGAACGGGCCGGACGGGCGGCCGTTCAAAACCCGCGACGGCGGCACCGTCAAACTGATCGACCTGCTCGACGAAGCGGAGCAACGCGCCTACGACCTGGTACGCTCGAAGAACGCGGACCTGGAAGACGGCGAGCTGCGCGGCATCGCCCGCGCGGTGGGCATCGGCGCGGTGAAGTACGCGGACCTGAGCAAGAACCGCAGCAGCGATTACATCTTCGACTTCAATCAGATGCTCAGCTTCGAGGGCAACACCGCGCCTTATTTGCTGTACGCCTACACCCGGGTGGTGAGCGTGTTCCGCAAGGCCGGGCTGGCGCTGGACCAGGTGCAGACCCAGGTGAGCGGCGACTTTCAGCTGGAGCACGACGCGGAGCAGGCGCTGGCCGCCCGGCTGGTGCAGTTCGGCGAAATGATTGGCCAGGTGGCCGACAAGGGCCAGCCGCATTTCCTGTGCGCCTACCTGTACGACCTCGCCGGCCTGTTTTCCGCCTTCTATGAACACTGCCCGATTCTCGCCGTGGACGACCCGGCGATCCGCGCCAGCCGCCTGAAGCTGGCGGCGCTGACCGCGCGCACCCTGTCACGGGGCCTGGCGCTGTTGGGCCTGACTCCCCTGGAGCGTATGTAATGGCGAAGAACACCCCGCGCCGT
Organism: Alcanivorax sp.; assembly: GCA_017794945.1. Lineage (GTDB taxonomy): Bacteria > Pseudomonadota > Gammaproteobacteria > Pseudomonadales > Alcanivoracaceae > Alloalcanivorax. The sequence continues at coordinate 1,983,987 of CP051239.1, read as the reverse complement.
GGCGCCAGTCGCGGCGGCTCGAAAAAACAGTCGCGTCAGGTGCCCGGCTGGGTCTGGCTGTTCACCGGCGTCATCGGTGGCCTGTTCGTGGCGTTCCTGTTCCACCTCGCCCAGGTGCAGATGGAACAGGGCCGCGCCGGCGGCGGTGACCGCACCGTGGCCGACAAGCCGCGACCCAAGGAAAAGGGCAGTGACGACACCGCCAAGGACGATCAGCCCAAGTTCGACTTCTACGCGGTGTTGCCGAAGATGGAAGTCATCGTGCCCAAGGGCGAAGGCGACGAGCAGGAAACCAGCCCTGGCGGTGGCGGCGACACCGCCGAAGGCGAAAAGACCGCCGACAAGCCGGTGGCCGGACGCCACGACAAGCGCTTCCTGCTGCAGGCCGGCAGCTTCCGCAACGAGAAAGACGCGGACCGGCGCCGCGCGGAACTGATTCTCAAGGGTTACCAGGCGCGCATTCAACCGGTGGACATGGACAACGGCGACACCTGGCACCGGGTGATGATCGGCCCCTATGACAACATCAACACGCTGCACCGCGCCCAGGACAAACTGGCCGCCAACGGCGTGGAGACCCTGCCGATTCAATTGAAGGACTAAGTAAGGAGCCTCTGAAAAGCACCCCTGCATGCTCTGCGCTTGAAAACCTCCTGATCCACCCGCACATCCTGTTCAAATCAGGATAAGGAGGTTTCCGTGGAGCAATATCACGGCACGACCATCGTCTCGGTGCGGCGCGGCAATAACGTCGTGATCGGCGGCGACGGCCAGGTAACGCTGGGCAATACCATCATGAAGGGCAACGCGCGCAAGGTGCGCCGCCTCTACCACGGCAAGGTGATAGCCGGTTTCGCCGGCGGCACCGCCGACGCCTTCACGCTGTTCGAGCGTTTCGAAGCCCAGCTGGAAAAACATCAGGGCCACCTGGTACGGGCCGCCGTGGAGCTCGCCAAGGACTGGCGCACCGACCGCGCCCTGCGCCGCCTGGAAGCGCTGCTGGCGGTGGCGGACAAGGAAAACTCTCTGATCATCACCGGTAACGGCGACGTGGTGGAGCCCGAAGAAGGGCTGATCGCGATCGGCTCCGGCGGCCCGTTCGCGCAATCCGCCGCCAGCGCCCTGCTGCACAACACCGACCTGCCGGCCCGCGACGTGGTGGCGCAAAGCCTGAAGATCGCCGGCGACATCTGCATCTACACCAACCAGAATCACACCTTTGAGGAGATCGAATAGTGTCCTCCTTGTCTCCCCGTGACATCGTCAGCGAGCTCAACCGGCACATCGTCGGCCAGGAAAACGCCAAGAAGGCGGTGGCCCTGGCCCTGCGCAACCGCTGGCGTCGCATGCAGCTGCCGGAAGAAATGCGCGCCGAAGTGGCGCCCAAGAACATTCTGATGATCGGCCCCACCGGCGTCGGCAAAACCGAAATCGCGCGGCGTCTGGCGAAACTGGCCGACGCGCCCTTCCTGAAGATCGAAGCCACCAAATTCACCGAGGTGGGCTACGTGGGCCGGGACGTGGAATCCATCATCCGCGACCTGATGGAAGTGGCGATCAAACTGCTGCGCGAAAAGGAAATGGCCCGCGTCCGGCACAAAGCCGAGGACGCCGCCGAGGATCGGGTGCTCGACGCCCTGCTGCCCAACGCCCGCGGCGAGCAAGCCGACAACGATTCCAATACCCGCCAGATCTTCCGCAAAAAACTGCGCGAAGGTGAACTGGACGATAAGGAAATCGAAGTGGAAGTCAGCGCCAACCCGCAAGGGGTGGAAATCATGGCGCCGCCGGGCATGGAAGAAATGACCAGCCAGCTGCAGCAGATGTTCTCGCGCATGGGCGGCAGCGGCCGCAAGAAATCGCAGAAACTGAAAGTGCGCGAAGCGTTGCGCCTGCTGCGTGACGAGGAAGCGGCCCGCTTCGTCAACGAAGACGAGCTCAAGGTGCAGGCCATCGACGTGGTGGAAAACCACGGCATCGTCTTTATCGACGAGCTGGACAAGGTGGCCAAGCGCTCCGAGACCGGCGGCACCGACGTGTCCCGCGAAGGCGTGCAGCGCGACCTGCTGCCGTTGATCGAGGGCTCCACGGTGAGCACCAAGTACGGCATGGTGCGCACCGACCACATTCTGTTTATCGCCTCCGGCGCTTTCCATCTGGCCAAGCCCAGCGACCTGATCCCGGAACTGCAGGGCCGCCTGCCGATTCGCGTCGAGCTGAGCGCGCTCACCCCCGAGGAATTCGAGCGCATCCTCACCGAGCCCAAATGCTCGCTCACCGAGCAGTACAAGGCCCTGCTCGGCACCGAGGGGCTCAACCTGGAACTCACCGACGACTGCATCCGCCGGATCGCGGAAGTGGCCTGGCAGGTCAATGAGCGCACCGAGAACATCGGCGCCCGCCGCCTGCACACGGTGATGGAAAAGCTGCTCGAGGAAATCAGCTACGACGCCGACGACCTGGCCACCCAGTACCACGACAAACCGCTGGTGCTGGACGCCGAAGCCGTCGACCGCTACCTCGGCGAACTGGCCTCCGACGAAGACCTCAGCCGCTACATCCTGTAGCGGCTTGTAGCCGGGCGGCAGGATACCAGAGACCTTGTAGGTGGTGTGCTTGGATGGGTCTCTGGGAGCCTGCCGGGAGCTTCGCTCCCTTTCGCGGGCGGGGCCCGCTCCCACAATTCACCTGCCATCAGGCACCGTCCCCGCTTTCTGCTATCATCGCTCGCCGGAGGATTTGCCATGAACGCCGGCGAGCAACTGCAATCTCACCTGGAACGCTTTTTCGCGTTGCGCCAGCATGGCGGCGACGAGGCGTTCCTTGTCCGCCTGGGCCGGGTGCAGGCGTTCCAGCGTCAGCGCCTGATGGACACCCACCAGGCCCTGCTCGAGGACCCGGCCCTGCGCCCCGGGGTGACCTTCCTGCTCGACGACGTCTACGGCGGCCGCGACCTGCTGCCAGTAGCGAGGGAAATCCGCCGCGCCCTGCCCAAGGCCATGCGTCTGCTGCCGGAAAAGGTGATGGCCACCTCCGCCGACGCGCTGGAGGCGGCGATCATCACCCAGGAGCTGGACGAAGCCCTGGTGGCCGTGCTCGGCGAGCGCCTCGACCTGCCCCTGGACGACAGCGCCTACGCCCATGCCTACCGGACCGCCGGCCACCCCGACCAGCGCCGCCGGCAACTGCAACTGGTGGCCGGTCTGGGGCATCATATCGACCGCTATGTGCGATCGCGGATGGTGCAGACCACCTTCCGGCTGGTGCGCCGCCCGGCCCATGCGGCGGGCTTCGCGAACCTGTATGATTTCATGGATCGCAGTTTCCGTGTGATGAAACCGGTACCCAGCGTGGGCCGCCTTCTCGAGCGCATCGCCGCCCGCGAAGCGCGTATTATGGACCGGCTTTTCGACCGGCATCCCGCTCCCTTCAAGGACGTCCCCAATGAGTAACAACGACGACAACAAGGTCACCCACTTCGGCTACCAGCAGGTGCCCTGGCAGGAAAAACAGCAGCGGGTGGCGGGCGTGTTCCGGTCGGTGGCGGCCAAGTACGACGTTATGAACGACCTGATCTCCATGGGCAGCCACCGGGTGCTCAAGCGCATGACCCTGGAACTGGCCGGCGTGCGCCCGGGCCACCGGGTGCTGGATCTGGCCGGTGGCACCGGCGATCTGGCGATCAAGTTTTCCCGCCTGGTGGGCGACACCGGCCAGGTGGTACTGGCCGACATCAACGACGCCATGTTGGCGGTGGGCCGCGACCGCCTGATCGACGCCGGCTGCGGCCACAATACCCAGGTCGCCCAGGTCAACGGCGAATGCCTGCCGTTCGAGGACAACAGCTTCCACTGCATCACCATCGCCTTCGGCCTGCGCAACATCACCGACAAGGACGCCGCCCTGCGCTCCATGCTGCGGGTGCTCAAGCCCGGTGGCCGGCTGCTGGTGCTGGAATTCTCCCACCCGGTGCACAAGCCGCTCTCCAAGCTTTACGACCTCTACTCCTTCGCGGTCTGGCCGCGGCTGGGCAAGATGGTGGTCAACGACTCCGAAAGCTACCGCTACCTGGCGGAATCGATCCGCATGCACCCGGATCAGGACACCCTGAAAGGCATGATGGACGAGGCCGGCTTCCAGCGTAGCGAGTACTTCAACATGCTCGGCGGCATCGTCGCCCTGCACCGGGGGTTCAAGGTCTGATGCGCGAGCCCGGTCTTATTTCCACCACCGCCATCGCCAGCGTGGAGCGCGCCATCAACGCCGCGCTGCGCACCGACCCGGCCACCGCCGCGCGGCTCAGCCGCCACGCCGGCCGTCTGCTGGCGGTGCATCTGACGCTGCCGCCGCTGCGCCTCTATGCGCTGATCGTCGAGGAAGGCGTGGAGCTCTACCTGCGCAGCGACGCCGAGCCGGACGTGAGCGTCACCGGCAACCCGGTGGACCTGGCCGCCCTGCTGCTCGACTGGCGCCGCCAGCCCAACGTAATCGGCGGCGCCCTGCGCGTGGAGGGCAACCGTGAATTGCTGCAGGACGTGCGTGATCTGGCCGCCGACCTGGATCTGGACTGGGGCGCCCTGCTGGAGCCGGTGATCGGTGGTGAAATGGCCCAGCAACTGGACCAGGGCGCGCGGCGCCTGTTCGGCTGGGCCCGCCAGGCGTTCGACCGCCTCGGCCATCAGATGGGCGACTACATCGGCGGCGAGTCCGGCTTGCTGGCGCTGCGCCGCGACGTCTACGAGTTCTACCAGGACGTGGACGAACTGCGCGGCGACGTGGACCGCCTGGACGCCCGGATACAACGCCTGAAAGGGAGCCCGCGTTCCTGATGCCGCCGATCAGCCGCCTGCTGGTGGTCGCCCATGTGGCGTGCCGCTACCGCCTGTTATCCCTGCTGCCGCCCCACCCGGCCCGCCCCTTCCTGGTATTGCTGCAGTATCTGGTGCCCTCCAGCTGGCTGGGCACCGGCAAGCTCAGCGAAGGTGAACGCCTGAAACTGGCGCTGGAGCGCCTGGGTCCGATTTTCATCAAATTCGGGCAGCTGATGGCCACCCGCCGGGATATGCTGCCGCCGGAATGGACCGAGGCCCTGGCGCACCTGCAGGACCGGGTGGCGCCGTTCGACGGCGCCCAGGCCCGGCGGCTGGTGGAGGCCAGCCTGCCCCGTCCGCTGGACCAGGTCTTCGAGCATTTCGACGACACGCCGCTGGCCTCCGCCTCGGTGGCCCAGGTGCACCCGGCCACCCTGCTCGACGGCGGCCAGGTGGTGGTCAAGGTGCTGCGCCCGGGCGTCGAGCAGCGCGTGGAACGGGACCTCAAGGTGATGGGCTTCGGCGCCCGGCTGCTGGAAGCGCTGTGGGCGGACTCGCGCTACTTCCACCCACGCAAGGTGGTGCACGACTATCAGACCGTGATCCGCGCCGAACTGGACCTGGAGCGCGAGGCCGGCAACAGCGAGGCCATGCGCCGGCACTTCCTGTTCAGCCCGCTGCTGTACATCCCCGCCGTGCATCTGGCGCTGTCGTCGCGCCGGGTGATGGTGTCCGACCGCATCCACGGCATCCCGGTCAACGACATCGAGGCGATCCGCGCCGCCGGCATCGACCCGCGCGTGCTCGCCGAACGCGGCGTGGAGATCTTCTTCGCCCAGGTGTTCCGGCATAACTTCTTCCACGCCGACATGCACCCGGGCAACATCTTCGTTAACCCGGAGCACCCGCAATCACCGCAGTACATGGCAGTGGACTGCGCCATCGCCGGGCGCCTCTCCAAGCAGGACCTGAACGTGCTCGGCCGCATGGTGCTGGCGGTGATGCGCGAGGACTACCCCGGCCTGGTGGACCAGGTGATCCGCGCCGGCTGGGCGCGCGGGCCGGTGGACCGCCACCGCTTCGAGCAGGCGGTTACCGAGATCATCGCGCCGGTGCGCGGCGCCGACCTGGAGAGCATGGAGTTCGCGCCCCTGGTGCTGCGCCTGTTCGACCTGGCCCGGGACTACCACATCGAAGCGCCGGTGCAGTACATCCTGCTGATGAAGACCCTGGTGCACATCGAAGGCCTGGGGCGCAGTATTTACCCGCAGCTGGACATCTGGACCGTGGGCCGGCCGCTGCTGGAAGCCTGGATGATGGAGGAGTACGGCCCCGCCGCCACCGCCAACAAGCTGCGCAACCGGCTGCCGGAGTGGGCGGCGCAGCTGCCGGACATGCCGGAGCTGCTGCGCGACGGCCTGGAGAGCCTGCGCCACCAGCCCCAGCAGCAGCGGGAAATGGCGCACTACTTTGAAACCGGCCTGCGCCGCCACCGGCACAAGATGCTGGGCGGCCTGGGCGGCCTGGGCCTGGCCGCGCTGGCGGCGGTGGACGCCCTGCACGGCGCCGGCCAGTGGGCCTGGCCGATGGCCGCCGGCGCCCTGGTACTGCTGGCCTGGGCCTGCCGGCGCTAGCAGGCTTAGCAGCCTGCTAGCGCCGGTGCTAAACTGGCGCTGTATTTGGAGACACCATGTCCGATATCCTCAACCAGCTTCACCAGGTCCTGGAACAACGCAAAGGCGCCGCGCCGGATTCGTCCTATGTGGCCAGCCTGTACGATAAGGGCCTGAACAAGATTCTCGAGAAGGTCGGCGAGGAAGCGGTGGAAACCCTGCTCGCCGCCCGCGACACCGACGCCGGCGGAGACCCCAAGGCGCTGATCAACGAAACCGCCGACCTGTGGTTTCATTCGCTGATCATGCTGGCCCATCTGGGCCTCGGTCCGGACCAGGTCCTGGCAGAGCTGGAGCAACGCTTCGGCCTGTCCGGCCATGACGAAAAAGCCGCTCGTAGCGAGCGAGGAGACTAACCATGTTTTCCGGTATCAGTATCTGGCAACTGCTCATTATCCTGGCCATCGTGGTGCTGCTGTTCGGCACCAAGAAGCTGCGCAACATCGGCAACGATCTGGGCGGCGCGGTCAAAGGCTTCAAGGACTCGGTCAAGGACGGCGAGGACGAGCAGAACAGCAAGCGCCTGGCCGACGACGACAGCGATAAGCACACCAGCAAGCAGGAAAAACACAAGGACCAGGCCTGATACGCCACGGAGCAGCGGCCCATGTTTGATATCGGCTTTTCCGAACTGGCGTTGATTTCCATCATCGGTCTGGTGGTGCTGGGCCCCGAGCGTCTGCCCAAGGCGGCGCGCACGGTAGGCTATTGGGTCGGCCGGGCGCGCTCCACCTTCAACCATCTGCGCAACGAGCTGGAGCGCGAAGCGCTGAACCAGGACATGCGAGACCGCATGGAAAAGCAGATGCGGGAAATGGGCCTGGACGAGGACAGCATCCGCGAGGCCCGCGACAGCCTGCTGTCACCGGACGAAGTGGCCCGCGCGCGGCGCCGCCCGGAAACCCTCGACCAGCCCGACAACCAGGACAACGGCCAGACGCCGGAGGCCGAGAAGAAACCGAATGAGTGAAGAGCGCCGCGACGACCAACGCCCCGATGACACCCCGCAAACCCTGGTCAGCCATCTGCTCGAACTGCGCAACCGCCTGCTGAAAACCCTGGTGGTGGTGCTGGTGATCTTCCTCGGGTTGTTCTACTTTTCCCGCGATCTCTACACCCTGGTGGCGCGCCCGCTGATGGACGCCATGCCGGAAGGCACCAACATGATCGCCACCGGCGTGGCGTCGCCGTTCCTGGCGCCGTTCAAGTTGACGCTCTACCTGAGCATCTTCGTGGCGATGCCGTTTATTCTGCACCAGGCCTGGGCCTTCGTGGCGCCGGGCCTGTACCGCCACGAGAAAAAGTTGGCAGTGCCGCTGCTGGCCAGCAGTGTGCTGCTGTTCTACGGCGGCGCGGCCTTCGCCTACTTCGTGGTCTTCCCGCTGATGTTCCAGTTCTTCACCACCATCGCCCCGGAAGGCGTGGCGGTGACCACGGACATCAGCAGCTATCTGGATTTCGTGCTGGCGCTGTTCCTCGCCTTCGGTGTCGCCTTCGAGCTGCCCATCGCCATCGTGCTGATGGTGGCCACCGGCATCACCACGGTGGAAAAGCTGGCCGCCTCACGGGCCTATGTGGTGGTGGCGTGCTTCGTGATCGGCATGATGCTGACGCCACCGGACATCATTAGCCAGACCCTGCTGGCGGTGCCCATGTGGCTGCTGTTCGAGATCGGCCTGGTGTTCGGGCGCATGGTGCGCCGCCAGCAACTGGACCGGGAACAGGACACCCCTCAGAACCGGTAGCCCGACGCCGGCGTGGCCCGGGCCTCGACACCGGGCTCCGAGACCGGGGCCGGCGCCTGCTCCGGCTCGGCCGGGGCGGAAGCCGGCGCCGGCGCCGCGGGACGCGCCGCGCATTCGTTATTCTGCATGAACGCCACCAGCCGATCACGGACCGCCGGATCACGAACGCTCTGGGTATGCCCGCCCTTCAGGGGCTGAAACGTCTTGGGGGGCCGGGCCGCCGCGTAGAGGCGGCGACCCTGCTGGTAAGGCACCACCGGATCCTCCTTGCTGTGCAGGATCAACAAAGGCCGGGGCGCCAGCTCCGCCACCTGGCGCTCGGGGTCGTTGGCGCGGGCCGGCAAGGTGGGCAGCACCATCCAGCGCAGTGGCCAGAGCAGCCAACTGCGCGCCATCACGTCCGAGGCCACGTCGCGGTAGCTGGCGAACGGCGCCTCCAGCATCACGCAATCGACAAAGCCGTCGTTACGTTCACGGGCCAGCACCCCGGTGGCCATGGCGCCGCCCAGGCTTTGCCCGAACAGCACCAGCGGCGCCCCGTCCAGGCGGCGCGATTGCGCCAGCCAGTCCAGGCCCAGCTGGATATCGGCCTGGGCGCCCTCGAGATCCGGGTTGCCCTCGGAAAGGCCATAACCCCGGTAGTCGAGCAGGAAAACGTTATACCCGCGCTCCGGCAGCCAGTGCACGTTCATCAGATGGGTACTGATGTTCTGGGCATTGCCGTGCAGGAAGTAAACAGTACCCCGGGCGGTACCCCGGGCGGGCAGCCACCAGCCATGGATACGCAGACCGTCGGGGTGTATCAGCACCACGTCTTCATAGTCGAGCCCTTGGCGGGCCGGGTTCTGGACCCAGGGCTCCATGGGGTAGAAGAACAGGCTGCTGCAACCCTGGAGAAGCAAGGCCAGACAAACGGCCGCAATCAGTCGAAATACCATCGCCACTGTACTTTGAATTCGGTTTCGCCGTCGCCGCGCCAACCCTCGCGCTCCAGTGAGGCGCGCAGGCCGTGCTCACGGGCCACGGCATACTGTACCGCCAAAGTGGAGCGGTGGCGGTACACGTCATTACTGAAATAGTGGCCGGCACTGCTGACCTGCCACTGCCAGCGACCGGCATGATACAGCATGCCGGCTTCGGCGCCGCCACCCGGCGTGATCAGGGGACCGAAATCACTGTTGTTCTCCGCCCGGACACTGGCCAGCAGATAGGGTTGCAAGGGTCCGCGTCGCCAGCTGCCGCCGGCCCCGCCCTGTACATAACGGGTCAGCCGGCGCCGTCCTGCCCAGGCCCGCTCCAGGCCGCCTTCCACATACCAGCTCAGCGGCTTGGAGAAACGACCACGCGGCGACAGCGAGCGAATGCTCACCAAATCCAGCTCCTCAAGCCGGGCCGCGCCGGATTCGGTGCTGCGCAGGGTGATACCCAGCCCCTGAATCTGGGCGCCGTCCAGAAAACCACGGCGGTTGTCCAAAAGATCGTGATAGGTAAGCCGGTAGCTGACTTCACCGAAGTCGTCACTGCCCCGCTGGCCGCCGGACGCGGCCAGCATCTGCGACCCGTGGCCGGCTTCCGGTGGCGCCTTATCCGGTAGTTCCGGGTCTTCCACCGACGGCAGCCGGTTGACCAGCGTGAGCAGCGCGAACGAACGGCCGGCGATGTCTTCGGTGCGTGCCGCCTTGCGGTTAACGAAACGCACGTAGCTGTAGGCGGTACGCGCCATCATCGCCTGCCTCCGGGGCGGCCGCGATTGAAAGGCGTCACTTTCCGCCACCGCGGGATCCGCCGCCAGGCGCCGCGCCAGCGCCTGCTCCTGGGCGTCGAGCCGGTCGCTCAGGGCGGCCAGCTCCACCTCCTTGGAAGGCCGGTAGTGGCGTTCGGTCACCAGACCGCGCTGATCCAGCGCGCGCACCGTATTCACCGGCAGCTCGGCGAAACGCAGCTCATCCAGCAGCCCGCCATTCGGACGCGCCACCTGAATCAGCTCGAGCAGACGGAAAGAGCAGTTTTCATCAAAAAAGTAGTAGTCGAAATTAATATCCCTCAGCTCCCAGAGGTGGTCGATCATCCAATCAATCTGACTCTGGTCGAGCTTCAGGGTGTACTCCCAGATATCCCGGCTCTCCATGTTCGAGTACTGCTGGATCTTCTGAACATAGGGCACCAGGTTGAAGCGGCCCGGATAGCCGCCCGCCAGCCCCCGGTAAATATAGAACAGTGAATTATCCTGCTCGGTGGTCACGGCGCCGAAGTTGATCGCCCAGGACAGCCACACGGCGCCGTCGTCATCGCCCTGGTCCAGTCGAAGCAGGGTGTGACCGAACATGGAGGAGGGACTGTTCAAATAGGACGCGGGGAAAACCAGAACCGCCCGCTTGGCGTGTACCGCGCGGCGCCACTCCTGATACTCCGCGCAATGGGCGAACGGCTCCGTTTGCCGCCAACCGAGTGCTTCGGCGACGAAACGATAACGGGCGGGAAAGCGGCAGCGAGCCGCGGCGCCTTCCTGCTCCAGCGCCTCGACCGTGGCGGCCAGCTCCGAGGCCGGATTGGCGGCGCCGTCCGGGGCCAGGAAAAAATCCGCGTCGTCCACATAGCTGCGCTGGCGGTCGCGCAGGGTGGCACCGGGGTTGATATGCAAAAGCGCCCGCCAGCGTGGCTGTTGTGCAAGCTGCTCCAGGTCCCGGGCCTGGGCGACGGTGGTGCAAAACAATACCAGGACGCACAGCAGGGCGGCACGCATGCGAATTCCATCTTCAGGTGGGAGCTTAAAACCCGCCTCCGGACGGAGGCGGGCTCATGGGGCGGTTTTTATACGTACTTCGCCAGTTTCTGATCGTTCTGCATGACAGCGGTGATCCGCTGCATCACTTCACCGGCGCTCACGTCCTGGCGGGGAAAGATGGACGCGAAGTTGTCGTGCATCACGCTGTTGAAATGGGCGCGGTCGTCACCGGAAACGCCAATGGAAACGGACAGCGCGGTGAGGGCTTCGCCTTCGCCGGTGGCCATATCCTGAGCCACTTCTTCCAGCACGCCGTTCATGCTGAGCAGGCTTTCGCCGCTGTAGGTGAGAGCGCCGCTGGTGTCACAACCGTTGGTGCCACTGGTCATGCCAAAGGTGGCGTTACCGGAAGTACCGTTAACGATGGTCGCCAGCAGGTGAACCGGCATGCCGGACTTGCCTTCGAAAATCAGGTTACCCCAACCACAGCCGGGGCCACCCGGAGCGACCGCCTGAGCGGAAACGGAAGCGCCCAGCAGTGCTGCTGCCAACAATACTTTTTTCATAAATATCTCCATTTATTTACGCTTTCTGGTTGCGCCCCCATGCGGTTTCCCCCGGGAGCTTAAAATTCATCATAAAGCAGGGTCACGTCTTTGCAACATAAGGGGACAGCAACGGCGTCACAGATTGATAATGAAGGTTACCGGCCCGTCGTTGACCAGGCTCACCTGCATATCGGCGCCGAATTCCCCCTCGGCGACCGGCAGCCCCGAATCACGCAAGCTGGCGGCCAGCGCATTGCAAAGGCGCCGGGCCTCGCCCGGCTCCGCCGCCTGGGAGAAACTCGGACGGCGGCCTTTGCCGGTATCCGCCGCCAGCGTGAACTGGGACACCAGGAGCACGGCTCCGCCGATATCCCGTACGCTGCGGTTCATCCTTCCCTGTTCATCGGCGAACATCCTGTAACCGGCGACCCGGCCGGCCATACGCTCCACGGTGGTGTCGTCATCGCCACGCTCCATGCCCACGAACGCCAGAAGCCCGGAACCGATCGCGCCAACCACCCGGCCGGACACTCTGACCTCCGCCGACGTTACCCGCTGCAATAGAACTCTCACCCGGTCTCCTTGTTTCTATAAATTGAGCCGACATCCCGGGCCACCATTGCCCGTGCAGTATGGCCGCACCATAATCGGTTCTCGTTCTGACTGCTATCGGGGCCTATGCCGCATCGCACACTGTTTCTCATTGCACTGCTCGTCTCACTCCAAGGCTGCCAGCTATGGGCCGACCCGGTGCGCGGCCCCCGGCCACCGGCGGCCACGTTCGGTGAATACCGGGAAATCCAGCGCGGCCTGGAAATTCGCGTCGGCGATCGCATCCATTATGCGCAGGCGCGCCTCGGCCTGACGCCGGAAAGCACCCACATCACGATCACCGACGAGGGCGACCGGCTGATGGTGGAAATGCGGTATGGGGAGGGGCGGCTGAACGTGAGGCGCACGCCCTATTTGCCGCCAGAGATTTCCGCCGACGATCTGATCGCCGACCTGCAGTTGGCGCTATGGCCGCTGGAACGGCTGCGCGCCGGACTCACACCGGGCTGGACCCTGGCCGCCGACGACGAAGGGCGAATACTGCGCTTCAACGGCGCCACCGAATCGCGGGTGGATTACCAAAGCGAGGAGCCGTCCAGCCGGCCGCTGCCGGTGTATAACGCCCGCCACGATTACCTGCTGATTCTCAGCCCTGCCGACCCAGGCGCGTGACCGCGGCCACCAGCGCCTCGGCGATGGCCGGCTCGGCGCTGCTGTGCCCCGCCGCCGGCACCCAGTTAAGGCGGCTGTCCGGCAGCGCCTGATGCAACAGCCAGGCCTGCTCCGGCGGGCACACCATGTCATAGCGGCCGTGCACGATTTCCACCGGGCAGGTCAGCGCCCCGGCGCGGGGCAGAATCGGGCGTTCCAAAAAGCCGCCGTTGACGAAGTAATGGGTTTCCAGCCGCGCCATGGCGCGGGCGTTATGATCCACGTTGATTTCCGCTGGCGGATTCAGACTGGACAGGCGCGCTTCCCAAAGCGTCCACTCCCGGGCCAGACGTTCGCCATCCGGGCCCGGCAAAGCGCGGTGGTAGCGGGTGACCAAGTCGCCCTCGCCGGGCGGCAGCGCCTCCAGCAGGCGCGCCCACAGGTCCGGATAAAAACGCGCCGCGCCCCGGTCGGTGTAGAGCCAGTCGATATCCTGTTGCCGGCACAGAAACACGCCGCGCAACACCAGCGACGCCACCCGGGAGGGGCACTCCAACGCATAGGCCAGCGCCAGAGTGACGCCCCAGGAGCCGCCCAGCATCACCCGCCAGCGGGGGATCATCAAATGCTCGCGGATGCGCTCCAGGTCGGCGACCAGATCCGGCAGGGTGTTATGCTCGGTGCTGGCGTAGGGCCGGCTGCGCCCGGCGCCGCGCTGATCGAACACCACGATGCGATAGCGCCGGGGATCGAACAGCCGCCGCAGCAACGGCGAGCTGCCGCCGCCCGGGCCGCCGTGCAGGGCCACCACCGGCTCACCGTCCGGGTTGCCGCTCTGCTCCACATACAACAGGTGGTTATCACCCACATCCAGATACTGGCGATGGTAGGGCTCGATTGGGGGGAATAATGACATGCGTGACATCCGCCGCTGGGCTCGGCTGACAGCATACTGTCTGTTGGTGGCCCTGCAACCGCTGCTCACCGGCTGTGAGACCCCACCGCCGGAAGCGGCCCTGCGCGAGGCCATCACTGAGCTGGAAAACGGCCTTGAAGGGGGCGACGTGGGCGCGGTCATGGACCGGCTGGCGGCGAATTTCCACTACCGGGATATGGACCGCAAAGCGGTCGGCCGACGTCTGGTGGGAGTGTTTCTGCGCTACCCCGAGCGGCAGGTCAATTTTCTCAATGTGCAGGTGTCGCTGGATCCGGTGACGCTGCGCGACGCGGAGGTCACCTTTAACGCTCTGGTGTGGGGTGGCCGTGCCACGCTGCCGGAGGACGCGGACAGTTTCCGGGTGCGGAGTCGTTGGCGCGAAGACGGTGGGGATTGGGTGTTGGTGGAATTGGAGGCGCGGGGGTTGGGCGAATAGAGAGCTCACTGGCATCCTGCCTGGCAGCCGTTGCCGGCCGGCTTTGCCGGCCTTTCGCGGGCTTGGCCCGCTCCCACAAGGGCCCGCTCGCACAGGCCCCGCCCTCAAGGGTCGCCGCCATCCGGGCGGTTAGTCGTCGCCGCTGAACTCCGCTTCCATGTCCAGTTCCTTGATCTTGCGGGTAAGGGTGTTACGGCCCCAGCCGAGCAGCCCGGCGGCGTCGCGCTTGCGGCCGCCGGTGTGCTGCAGGGCCACTTCGATCATGGTGCGCTCGAACTCCGGCACCGCCTGCTCGAGAATACCCCGGTCGCCACGGGCCAACGCCCGGTCGGCCCACTGGCGCAGGGATTTCAGCCAATCGCCGCCGGTTTCCGTGGGCTTGCTGCCGCTCTGGCGCAGCTCCGGTGGCAGGTCGTCGACCAGCACTTCCCGGCCGGAGGCCATCACCGTCAGCCAGCGGCAGGTATTTTCCAGTTGCCGCACATTGCCCGGCCAGGGCATGGCGGCCAGATACTTTTCGGTGTCCTTGTGCAGCACTTTGGGGTCGACACCCAGCTCCTGGGCGGCGTGCTGAAGAAAATAGCCGGCCAGAGCGGGGATGTCCTCGCGGCGCTCAGCAAGACGCGGGATGTGGATGCGAATCACGTTCAGGCGGTGGAACAGGTCCTCGCGGAAATCGCCGTCGCGAACCAGCTTTTCCAGGTCCTGGTGGGTGGCGGCGATAATGCGCACGTCCACGTGGATCGGGGTGGTGCCGCCGACCCGGTAGAATTCATTCTCCTGGAGAACGCGCAGCAAACGGGTCTGGGCTTCCAGCGGCATATCACCGATTTCATCGAGAAACAGGGTGCCGCCGTTGGACTGCTCGAAGCGACCGACCCGCTGGCTGTTGGCGCCGGTGAAAGCGCCCTTCTCATGGCCGAACAGTTCCGACTCGATCAGATCCTTGGGGATCGCCGCCATATTGAGCGCCACGAAGTTCTTCTCGCGGCGCATGGAATGGCGGTGCAGCGCCCGGGCCACCAACTCTTTACCGGTACCGGACTGACCGTTGATCAGCACCGTCACGTTGGAGTGGCTGAGCCGGCCGATGGCGCGGAACACCTCCTGCATGGCCGGCGCCTCGCCGATGATCTCGGTGGGTGTTTCCGCCGCCGGCGCCACGAACTCTTCGTCGTTCTCCTTGCGGTGCTTGATCGCCCGTTTGACCAGCGCCACCGCCTCGTCCACGTCGAAGGGCTTGGGCAGGTATTCGAACGCCCCGCCCTGGTAGGAGGCCACCGCCGAGTCCAGGTCGGAATGGGCGGTCATGATGATCACCGGCAGATTGGGGTTCTTGCGCTGCAGGATCTTGAGCATGCGCAGACCATCGGTGCCCGGCATGCGCACGTCGGAAATCAGCACGTCGGGCTCGGCGCCGCCTTCGTCGAGGCGGTTAAGGGCCTCGTCGGCGTCTTCAAAACACACCGGCTGGTAGCCTTCCTGGCCGAGCGCCTTTTCCAGCACCCAGCGAATGGAGCGGTCGTCGTCGATCACCCAAATGGTTGCGGTCATGATCCTTTGCTCTCCGTTGTATCCACCGGTTCCATGGGCAGCAGCAGGCTGAAACAGGTACGTCCGGGCTCGCTCTCGCACTCAATCAGACCCTGGTGCTGGCTGATGATCGACTGGGCGATGGACAGCCCCAGTCCCGAGCCGTTGGCCCGGCCGCTGACCATGGGATAAAAAATCGTTTCCTGCAGCTCCTGGGAAATCCCCGGGCCGTTGTCTTCAATATCCACGCGCAGCACCAGCCGGTGACGCTGCACGCCGATGGTGAACTGGCGCAGCGCGCGGGTGCGCATCACCACGCGGGCGTTCTCGGTGCCCGCCTCCAGCAACGCCTGCATGGCGTTGCGCATCAGGTTCAGCAGCACCTGAATCAGCTGGTCCCGGTCGGCGATCACTTCCGGCAGACTGACGTCGTAATCGCGGCGCAGCAGCACCCCTTCCGGGTACTCCGCCAGCAACAACTGGCGCACATGCTCCAGGCATTCGTGAATATTGACCGGCGCGAACGCCGGCGGCTTGCGCGGGCCCAGCATCCGGTCCGCCACCGAGCGCAGGCGGTCCGCCTCGTCGATGATCACCCGGGTGTACTCGGCCAGTTCCGGGTCCGGCAGCGCCCGCTCGAGCAGCTGGGCGGCACCGCGGATACCGCCAAGCGGGTTCTTGATCTCATGGGCGACGCCACGCACCAGAGCGCGGGTCGCCTGGTGGGCGTGCATCAGCCCCTCTTCCCGGGTGATGCGCAACAGCCGGTCCAGGGACTGCATTTCCACCAGCAGCGCCATACTCTGGCCGCGCTCATGGATCGGGCTGACGCTGTAATCGACCACCGCTTGTTGCCCCGGCGCCACGTTAAGCCGGGCTTCGCGGCGGGTGAACGGGTGCCCTTCATTCATGCACTGTTGCAGGGCACCCCGCGCGTCCTCGTCGTCGAAGAAGTACTCCGGCAATCTCTGCCCGATTATTCGAGACGCACTGGTGGCGAGGAGCATTTCCGCCGCGGGGTTGAGGTAGCGCACGCGCAGATCACTGTCGAGCATCATTACCGCGGTACGGAGATGATCCAGCAGCCGTCTTTGCAACACCGTATCTGTCGTCATAGTTCGGGCCATAACAGGGCATAAGCAATTATCAGGCCACCCGGAACGGCGCCTTCACAGGGCAGCAGGCGGGCCAAGGACCTGTTCGTCACGGTGCAGTCTAGGAGGTATGGCGAGAATGTGCACACTTTTGGTGCACAAGGGATTCAATCGTCGGAAGGACGGATAACACGCTGAGCAGCGCCGCCCACGCCGGCGCTACTGCCACGATCGGCGCCGGCGCCCCGGTCGGCGCTGCCGCCGGTGGTGGCGGAACCGCCACGCTCGGCCCGGCCACCGAAGGTGGGAAAGGCGGACCCTTTACCCTGCTGGCCGCCACTGTCGGCGGTGGTCCGCATCACGTAGAACAGCACCGGCTTGGATTCGATCAGCACCGTCCCGTCGCTGTCGCGCACCTGGGCCACCAGGGTGTGCTCACCGGGGTTGGGGAAGTCCATGGCGGTACCTTCCAGCGGCGTGCCGTTATCGAGGATCACCAGGCGGTGCCCGCTTTTCAGCGACGGCGACAGCGACACGCGCACCTGGATCGGGTTGTCCTGGGGAATACGCAGGTTAGCGCCGGCGTCCGGCGCGTTGATCGACAGCGTCTCATAGCCGGTGTCCGGCAACGGCGGCGGTTCCGGCGGCGCGTCGCCGCGGGGTTCGGCGCGCGATTCCATCGGCGGGCTGTCCATGGTGTTGGTGGGCCCCACCTTCACCTCCTCGGCGCGGTTCTTGTCCGGCGGGTTGTCGGTGAATACCACATTGCCGTTGGCGTCCACGGTCCGGTAGATGCCTTTTGAGCCGGTGTCCGGCCGGTCGGTAGTCTGCGCCACGGCGAGTATTGGCAGGGCAAGCAGCAGTAGTGGCCACCAGGTTTTCATCGGGCTCATCCTTGTTGGGCGTTACTTCGATTCTGACGCCGGGGCCCCGACAAAAAAAGGGGCTTCATCCCACTTTAGCGGGAAGGTCGGTTGTGGCTCCGTAGCCGGTTCGGTCTCGGAAGGGCAGAACACAGACCCGCGCCCCCGGCTGGAGAGGACCCATTAATAAAAAGCCCGGCGCGAAGGCCGGGCTTTTCGGGACTGCGGTCGCCGCGAGGCTTAGCAGCTGTAGTACATGTCGAACTCGACCGGGTGCGGGGTCATGTTCAGGCGCTCGATCTCGCCACGCTTGAGCTCGATGTAGCCCTCCAGCATGTCCTTGGTGAACACGTCGCCCTGGGTCAGGAACTCGTGGTCGGCTTCCAGAGCATCCAGTGCCATGGTCAGGGTGTGCGCCACGGTGGGGATGTCCTTGGCTTCTTCCGCCGGCAGATCGTAGAGATCCTTGTCCATGGCGTCGCCCGGGTGGATCTTGTTCTTGATGCCGTCCAGGCCGGCCATCATCAGTGCCGCGAAGCACAGGTACGGGTTGGCGGACGGATCCGGGAAGCGGGTCTCGATACGACGCGCTTTCGGGTTGCTCACCCACGGAATCCGGATGGAAGCGGAACGGTTACGGGCGGAGTACGCCAGCATTACCGGGGCTTCGAAGCCGGGCACCAGACGCTTGTAGGAGTTGGTGGAGCCGTTGGTGAAGGCGTTCAGGGCGCGCGCGTGCTTGATCACGCCACCGATGTAGAACAGCGCTTCTTCGGACAGGCCCGCGTACTCATCACCGGCGAACAGGTTCTTGCCGTCTTTGGCCAGGGACATATGCACGTGCATACCGGAACCGTTGTCACCGATCAGCGGCTTGGGCATGAAAGTGGCGGTCTTGCCGTAGGCGTGGGCCACGTTGTGCACGCAGTACTTGAGGATCTGAACTTCGTCGGCTTTCTTGGTGAGGGTGTTGGCGCCCACACCGATCTCGCACTGGCCGGCGGTGCCCACTTCGTGGTGGTGCACTTCGATTTCCAGACCCATCTGCTCCATGGCGGAACACATGGCGCCGCGCAGGTCGTGCAGGCTGTCCACCGGCGGTACCGGGAAGTAGCCGCCTTTCACGCCGGGGCGGTGACCGATGTTGTTCTTCTCGAACTCATCGGCGGACACCCAGGCCGCTTCCTCGGAGTAGATGTTGTACATGGCGCCGGACATGTCGGACTTCCACTGTACCGAATCGAACACGAAGAATTCCGGCTCCGGGCCGAACAGAGCGGTGTCGGCGATACCGGTGGACTTCAGGTATTCCTCGGCGCGCAGCGCCACGGAGCGCGGATCGCGCTGGTAACCCTGCATGGTGGCCGGCTCAACGATGTTGCAGCGCAGGTTCAGCGTGGCCACGTCGGTGAACGGGTCGAGAACGGCGGTTTCGTCTTCGGGCATCAGAATCATGTCGGACTCGTTGATGCCCTTCCAGCCGGCGATGGAGGAACCATCGAACATCTTGCCGTCCTGGAAGAAGTCGTCGTCGATTTCGCCGACGGGGAGGGTCACGTGCTGCTCTTTACCATGGCTGTCGGTAAAACGCAGATCCACCCACTTCACGTCGTTATCTTTAATCAGTTTCAGCGTCTTTTCAGACATTGTTGAGCGTCCTCCTGGAACGGGTATGTGTCTGGCTACTCGCATCCGCCGTGGGGCGGCCGCGCGAAGAACCGTTAGTCTCGGCCAACTGGGCCTGCATGCCAATAGGTCAGCAAATACTGTGCCAGCCCTTTTTTGGCGCAGCAGCCTGTATTCGGCCCGATCAGTGCGCCTGCACTCGGATATAGTGCACCAAATCAGTGCTCTTCTGGTATTTGTGCACCACTAGAGTGCAACAGAGGGTTCCCCGACCCGCAGGGTGATCACCACCTCCAGGTCACTTTCCTCCGTGGCCAGCACTTCGTGGCCATTGATTCGGCACCAGGCGGGAATGTCGTTGAGCGCCCCCGGGTCCGTGCAGGTTACCCTCAGCACCTCACCCTGCGCCAGTTCGGCGACCTTGTTCTGGGTTTTGATCACTGGAATGGGGCACAACTGGCGGCGCACATCCAGATCGTGAAGGGTTTCGTCGCTCATTGAGGGGTCCATGGGGCTAAGCCACCAACCAGTTCTTGGGGATATCCTCGGGGCGCGCCGGCGCTATGCGCACCTCGCGGGCAACGCCACCGGGCTCTTTGACTTCCACGGTGACGGTGTCGTCGCCGCGTCCCTTGGAGTAGCGCGCCACGATGGCGGCGGCCTGCTCCAGCTCCGCTTCCGATTCAAAGCGCCCGTCCACCAGCGCCAGCGGGCCGGGGCAGCTCACCGTGGTGAGGCTGGTGAACTGGTAGCGGTAGCCTTCCAGGAAGCGGTTCTCCCCTTCCTCGCGGCTGATGATCAGCTTCAGGTGCGGCTGCGGACGAATATGCCGGCCCACTTTCAGCAGCATGATGTCGTCCAGTTCGTAGCGGCGCTCATTGCGGGCCCGCCACAGGTCGGCCAGCTTGCGGGAGTAGGATTCGTCGGTCAGGAAGCAGCAGCCGCCGGAGGGCTGGGCGTAGTCCTCCAGGCCGAAACGCCGCGCCAGCTCGATCTGCGGCTTGCGGTTGCGGCCGGAGAAATCGTGCAGCCGGGAGCGGTCCACCCAGCCTTCGCGCTCGGGCAGGGTCTCCGGCAGATTGAGCGCGCTGAGCGGGCGCAGCAGACGGTCGTCGGCGCCGGACTCACTGCTGATGATGGGCATGGTTTCCTTGCGCTGGCTCTTGGGTCGCTGGCCCACCACCTCACCGGTGATGATGAAGTCGAAGCCCTTCTCGCCGGCCAGTTCACGGGCCTTGTTGAGCATCAGCGTGGCCTGATTGACCATGAAGATCTTGCAGTCCAGGCAGGGGTTCAGGTGGGCGCCGTAGCCGTGCTTGGGGTTGAGCACCACATCCTTGTACTCCTCGGAGATATCGATGATGTGCAGCTTGATGCCCAGCTCCTCGGCGACCCAGAGGGCGTTGTTGCGCTTGTTCTTGTCCTTGTCCTTCTTGCGGATCGCGTGGGTGTGGCCCTCCACGCAGAAGCCGGTGAAGAAGTTCACGCCCTCCACGTGAATGCCCTGCTCCTGCATCACTTTCACCGCCAGCATGGAGTCCAGCCCGCCGGATACCAGCGCGATGGCGCGGCGCGGAAGCGGGTCGGCGCTGGGCCGGGTGACGGGTGCGGCTGCCTCGGACATAACGATACTCGCCCTGTTTTAAAGGAGATGGTCGGAAACGGGCGGCAGAGTATAGCAAATCACGCTTTGTTGACGAAGCGCCGGGGTCAGGGCGCTTCGGGGGCTTCCGGCAGCCGGGCCACGGCGAACTCGCGCTTGGAGAGCGCCAGGCGGCGGGCCACCGGCTCCATGGTCCAGTCCAGGCCGTCCAGATGATCCTCGACGATGCGGCAGCGGCGCAGCAGCCCGTCGTCGTTGGCGATCTGAATATTCAGCCCGGGGCGGGCGTTGAGCTCCAGCATCAACGGGCCCTTGTGCTTGTCCATCACCAGATCCACGCCCAGATACCCCAGGCCGGTGAGCTCATAGCAGCGGGCCGCCAGCTCCAGGCAGGCCCCCCAGTCGGGAATTTGCACGCCGGCCACCGGGTGGGCGGTGTCCGGGTGACGGTCGATCTTCAGATTGTGCCAGGTACCGCTCAGGGTGACGCCGGTGGCGATGTCCACGCCCACGCCGATGGCGCCCTGGTGCAGGTTGGCCTTGCCGTCGGACTGGCGGGTGGGCAGGCGCAGCATGGCGGCCACCGGGTACCCCTTGAGCACGATGATGCGCACATCCGGTACGCCGCCGATGCTGATGCGGTCGAACAGGTCGGTGGAGCGCACCCGGTATTCGATCAGCGCGCGGTCGCGATGGCCGCCCAGGGAATAGATGCCGGAGATAATCCCGGAGATATGAAACTCCAGCTCCTCGGGGCTGATCATACGACCGGACGCACCCCGGTAGTAGCCCTCGAAGCGGTCGGAGATCACCATGATGCCATCGCCGCCGGCGCCCTGGGCCGGCTTGATCACGAAGTCGCCGTGGGTCTCGACAATGCGCTGGAGCTTACTGATGCCCTGCTCGGTATCAATGATGCCGTACATGTCCGGCACCTGGATGCCGGCGTCCAGGGCCAGCTTCTTGGTGCGGATCTTATCGTCCACCAGCGGATACAGCCGGCGGTCGTTGTACGCCAGAATGTAATCGCCGTTGCGCTGGTTGATGCCCAGGACGCCACGGCGGCGCAGCGCCCTCCAGGTGCGGATTCCGAACATCAGCGGCCACCTTCATCGGTCATTGCACGGAAGCGCATCAGCTCCGCCAGGCGGTAGCCACGGTAGTGGCCCATCAGCACCATCACCGCCGCCAGCACCAGCAACACGCCGGGGAAGGTGAACACGAAATACACCAGCGGCTGCCAGACCATCAACAGGTGACACAGCACCGCCGCGATCAGGGTGCCGATGGCCACTTTCAACGACTGGCCGCCGCCGCGTTCCTCCCAGACGATCGAGATACGCTCGATCACCATGGTCAGAATCACCATCGGGAACAGCGCCACGGACAGACCGGTGGACAGCCCCAACTTGTAGCCCACCAGGCTGATCAGCGCCATCAGGATGACCACGAAGGTGAGCACGATCGACAGCCGCGCCAGCAACTGCAGCTTCAGGTGCTCCAGATAGCCGCGCACCGACAGACCGATGGCGGTGATAAAGGTGAACAACAGCACGCCCCAGATCACCTCGGTTTCACGGAACGCCAGGGCGATCAGCACCGGCGTGAAGGTGCCCAGCGTCTCCATGCCGACCAGGGAGCGGATCAACAGCACCAGCAGCACGCCCACCGGAATCATCATCAGGATGCGGAAAAGCTGCTGGGACGGCACCGGCAACTCGTAAAGCGAATAATCGATAAAGCTGCTCTGGTCCTGGAAACGCAGCGACTGGGCCAGTTGCAGCGCGCTCATTTCGTTGCGATGCACGCCGAAGTCCACCTTCGCGTTGCGGGCGCCTTCCAGAGCGAGCAGCGGCTTGTTGCCGCTCCACCACACCAGACGGTCGTCGGGCAGCCCCTGACGGCCATCCAAGGGGTTGAAATACAACCAGTTTTTCCCGTTGTAGGTGCGCAGCCACAGCTCCGGCTGCTGGTCCCGGCTTTCATTCAGCTGCAGGGTGTGCACCGGCTCGGCGGGAATGTGCGCCACCGCCAGCAGCAGATCGACCACCCGGGCGCGGTTCTCGGGGCTGCGGTCGCCGCCGAGCAACAGACGCACGTTGTCGCTTTCCATGTTATTGACGCGCTTGATGGTCTCGCTGACGAAGGTCTCCACGTCCGCGGAATGCTGGCGAATGGGCGCCAGCAGAGCGTCGGCGGCGAGCCGCTCCGGGCCTTCCAGCGGCGGCGCGGCGCGGAACTGGGGGCCGTCCTCGACCGCCGGCGCCGGTTCGGCGAAGCGCGAGGTGAGCATCAGCCTGTAATACAGGTTCTGGCGCCCATCGGCACGGCGCGCCGACCAGGTCACCACCCGGTTACCGTTCTCCCGGTTAACGTTGACCCCGTAGTTATTGGAAATAAAGCTCTCGTTCAAGGCGGTGAAGCCGCTGTCCAGCGGCGGCACGTACATGCGCGCCTTGATCGGGGTGTTTTCCCGCGCCTGGAAGCTGACCTGGGCATCCACCACCCATACCGGGTCACTCTCACTCTCGGTGAGCGGCACTTTCTGGACCCATATCTGGTAGGCAATACTGCCAACCCCCAGCACCAACAAAAAAGCGGCGAGCAGCCGGGCGTGCAATTTCACAGAACGCATTTTTCAGCCTTATTCCAATTCTTTCGTCACCGGCGGTCAGCCACGGCACGGGAGCCAGCCCTGGCGCCCGCCAAAGGTTCCTCGGCCCGCGCGGCCGTTCGGCGCACGCTGCTGAGACCGGTTGACCCCTGTTTGGTTGCGACATTCTAGGGCAGTCGGAGCTCAACCGGAGCAACAAAAGTAAAACTTTGCGCCGGGTCACATTATGCCATGACACACCTTCGTGTGGCTTCCGTGGGTACAAGGGCTGTACAATGCGCCGCCTAATCCGCCTCCCACTCCGTTTCACGGGCCCTTCCGGCCGGTCGCGGACCCATTTTCACGCTGGTCCGCCAACGGACGGAGAGCGACTTTTTTCCCTACGGAGCCATTTCTGTGATTGAACGCCTGCGCAATATCGCCATCATCGCCCACGTTGACCACGGCAAGACCACCCTGGTGGACAAGCTGCTGCAACAGTCCGGCACCCTGGGAGATCGCGCCGGCGACGTGGAACGGGTGATGGACTCCAACGACCTGGAGAAGGAACGGGGCATCACCATCCTCTCCAAGAACACCGCCCTCAAGTACGGCGACTACCAGATCAACATCGTCGACACCCCCGGCCACGCCGACTTCGGCGGCGAGGTGGAACGGGTGATGTCCATGGTGGACTCGGTGCTGCTGCTGGTCGACGCGGTGGACGGCCCCATGCCGCAAACCCGTTTCGTGACCCAGAAAGCGTTCGCCGCCGGCCTCAAGCCGATCGTGGTGGTCAACAAGGTGGACCGCCCCGGTGCCCGCCCGGACTGGGTGATCGACCAGGTGTTCGACCTGTTCGACACCCTCGGCGCCAGCGACGAGCAGTTGGACTTCCCGGTGGTCTACGCCTCCGCCCTCAACGGCGTGGCCGGCCCGGAAGCGGACCAGCTCGGCGACGACATGACCTTCCTGTTCCAGACCATCATCGACCGCGTGCCGGCACCGGAAGTGGAACAGGACGGCCTGTTCCAGATGCAGATTTCCTCTCTGGACTACAACAGCTACCTGGGCGTGATCGGCATCGGCCGCATCAAGCGCGGCAAAATCAAAGCCAACTCCACGGTCAAGATCATCGACCGCGAAGGCAAGGTGCGTAACGGCCGCATTCTGCAGATCATGGGTTACCACGGCCTCGACCGGGTGGATGTGTCCGAAGCCGGCGCCGGCGACATCGTCTGCGTCACCGGCATGGACCCGCTGGATATCTCCGACACCCTGTGCGACCCCAACAAGGTGGAAGCCCTGCCGCCGCTGACCGTGGACGAACCCACCGTGAGCATGGTGTTCCACGTCAACACCTCGCCGTTCGCCGGCCAGGACGGCAAGTTCGTCACCAGCCGCCAGATCCGCGAGCGCCTGGAAGCGGAGCTCAAGCACAACGTGGCCCTGCGCGTGGAAGAAACCGGCAGCGCCGACCAGTTCCGCGTCTCCGGCCGTGGCGAGCTGCACCTGTCGGTGCTGATCGAGAACATGCGCCGCGAAGGCTTCGAGCTGGCCGTGGGCCGCCCGCAGGTGATCGTACGCGAAGTGGACGGCCAGAAGCAGGAGCCCTACGAGAACGTGATGGCCGACGTGGAAGAACAGCACCAGGGCGCCATCATGGAGCAGCTGGGCCTGCGCCGCGGCGAGATGACCAACATGGAGCCGGACGGCAAGGGCCGGGTACGCCTGACCTTCGTGGTGCCCAGCCGCGGCCTGATCGGCTTCCGCAGCCTGTTCCTGACGCTCACCTCCGGCACCGGCATCCTCAACAGCACCTTCAGTCACTACGGCGAGTTCAAGGCCGGCGACATGGCCCAGCGCAATAACGGCGTGCTGGTCTCCATGGTCAAAGGCAAGGTGCTGGCGTTCGCCCTGTTCAACCTGCAGGAGCGCGGCCGCATGCTGATCGAGCCCAACGTGGAAGTGTACGAAGGCCAGCTGATCGGCATCCACAGCCGCGGCAACGATCTGGTGGTGAACCCCACCAAGGGCAAGCAGCTCACCAACATGCGCGCCTCCGGCACCGATGAGAACGTGATTCTCACCCCGCCGGTGCGCTTCAGCCTGGAGCAGGCCCTGGACTTCATCGAAGACGACGAACTGGCGGAAATCACCCCCAACCACATCCGCCTACGTAAAAAGCTGCTCACCGAAACCGAGCGCAAACGCGCCAGCCGCTGAAGCGGGTGGAGCATAAATAAGGCCCCGGAAGGGGCCCTTTTATTGCGCCTGACCCGTCCTGAATAGAGCCGCGTAGGTCGGGTTAGCGAAGCGTAACCCGACACCAAATGGTAGGCGCCGCACTCAACGAGTGTCGGGTTACGGCCTTCGGCCTAACCCGACCTACAGCAGCCACGCCATCAGCGCCGCGCCGAGAAACAGCCCGATCAGCAGTCCCTTGCGGAAGGCGCGGGTGCTGTCCGTCTCGGCACGCCCCGGCTCACGGATGCGCTCGCGCAGGGTGGGCCCGGACGGCGGTGGCTGGCTGGCCTCGTAGTCGGCGATCACCGCCAGCGAGCGGGCCTCATCGTCCTCGTTCACCCACACGCTGGCCAACCCGGAAGCGGGCAACTCGCCCACCGCGCCCTGCAGCATATCGCCACGCACCTGGGCAAGAATGCCGGCCTGCTCCAGCAACCCGGCCAGCATATGCGCTTCCAGCCCGTCACCGGCTTCATAGACACGCTTCATGGGCGGCTCCGTATTTCAAACCTGAATGGAATACCATGGTGCGGCGCCAACACGCTACCCTTAACGGCTTAAGGCTTATCGGGGATTGCGGCGTCCCAGTGTAGCACCGGCGAGGCGCCGGGCAGGGCTGCCCAGGACCGTGTTTGGCCAGGGACGGCCAAACGCGAGCCTACAGGGATGTACTCGTGGCGTGTCCTGGTCAGCCCTGCCCGGTGACTCGCCACCCTGCTAGGACGCGACAAGCTTTTTCGCCTTCAATTACATGGGTTTCATGAATGCTGAACATTGCTCTGTTCGAGCCGGAAATACCGCCCAACACCGGCAACATCATGCGCCTGGCGGCCAACACCGGCGCCGCCCTGCATCTGATCGAACCGCTCGGCTTCGAGCTGGATGAGCGGCGCCTGCGCCGCGCCGGCCTGGATTACAGCGAATACGCCAACGTTACCGTGCACCCGGACTATCAAAGCTTCTGTCGAGACTACCCGACCGTGCGTCAATTCGCGCTGACCACCAAAGGCGGCCCGGCGCCAAGCCAGGTGAAGTTTCGGGATGGGGATGTATTGCTGTTCGGACCGGAAACCCGGGGCCTGCCCCCCGCTATTCTGGAAGGACTGGCCCCGGAGCAGCGGCTGCGGCTGCCGATGGGCGCCAACAGCCGCAGTCTGAATCTCAGTAACGCGGTGGCGATCACGCTCTATGAAGCCTGGCGGCAGCTCGGCTACCCCGGCGCGATCTGACGCCGTTGCTTACTGGACGGTGGGCTCGCCGTCGCCGTTCTGCTGCTTCTCGCGCTGCTGCTGGTAGAGCGCGTCGAAGTTGAGCGGCTGCAGGATCATCTGCGGGAAGGAGCCCTTGGCGACCAGGTCGGACACCACCTCACGGGCGTAGGGGAACAGCACATTGGGGCAGTAGGCGCCCAACAGCTGATCGCGCTCCTCGCCTTCGATGCCGGCCAGCGTGAAGATACCGGCCTGCTTCACTTCGGCCAGATAGAAGGTCTTCTGCTCGTCCTCGGACTTGGCGGTGACGGTGACCGTCACTTCCACTTCGTACTCGGTACCTTCACCGATGCGGCGTGCGCCGTTGTTCAGCTGCACGTTCATCTTCGGCTTCCACTCCTGCAGGAAGATATCCGGCGCCCCCGGGCACTCGAAAGAGGCGTCCTTAAGGTAGACGCGCTGCAACTGGAAGGTCTTTTTCTGTTCGTCGGCCATGATTGTCTCCGTTGTTCGGTTCCGTCATCCGGCAAGCAGGGCGTCCAGTTCGCCCGCCCGCTCCAATGCGAAAAGTTCATCGCAACCGCCCACATGGCGGTCCCCGATCCATATCTGCGGCACCGTGCGGCGGCCGCTGCGCGCCATCATCTCCCGGCGGGCGTCAGGCTCCCGGTCCACATCGATCTCGTGGACCCGGGCGTTCTTGCCCGCCAGCAAACGCTTGGCGCGTACGCAAAACGGGCACCAGCCGGTGCTGTAAAGGGTGACGTCCGCCATCAGCCCTTGGACACCGGCAGGTTATCATTGCGCCAGGCGGTGACGCCGCCCTGGATACGGTAGAGCTCGGAAAAGCCCTTGTTGCGCAGCTGGCGCCCCAGATGCGCCGCCTGGTTGCCCATCTTGCAGGTCAGAATAAGCGGCTTGTCCTTATATTTTTCCAATTCGCCCATCCGGTCCGTGACCTGGCTCTGGGGAATGTTCACACTGCCCGGGATATGCCCCTCGCGGAACTCGTCGGCGGCGCGCACGTCCACGATCACCGCATCCTTCTGATTGACCAGATTGGTGGCGAACTGCGGCGTGATGGCTTTGCCGCCACGGCGGGACTCAATCACGAAAAACGCGCCCCACAGCGCTAAAAAGGCAAACACCAGAATATAGTGGTTGGTGGCGAACTCGATGATACGATCCATGACTGCATTCCTGCCGGCGGAAAATCGGCGACAAGTATACACACCAGCGCTCGGTTAAGATAAGGCACCATGACGGAACCCGCGAAACCCCATTGTCGATTACTCAGGCTGCTGCTGGTGCCGGCGCTGGTGCTGGCCAGCGCCGGCGCGCCCGCCGAACAGCCTTCCGAGCAGCAGCTGGAAGCGCTCAAGGAGCGCATCGAGGCGCTGTCCGATGCCCAGCGGAAGGAAGCCCGCCAGCGCGACTCGGTGCAAAGCGAGCTGCGCGAGGCGGAAACCCGGGTCGGCGAGCTGACCCGTGAGCGGCGCCAGCTGGAACGCGACGCCCGCCAGGCCGAGTCCCGCCTGACCCGGCTGGAGGCGGAGCAGGCGCGACTGGCCGAGGAGAAGAAGGTGCAGTTGCGCTGGCTGGTGAAGACGGTACGCGCCAGTTACCAGAGCGGCCGCGAGGAACGGCTGAAACTGATGCTCAACCAGCAGGAGCCGGACCAGATCGCGCGCCTGCTGCGCTACCAGGAGTATTTCCAGCGCGCCCGCACCGACCGCCTCGCCCACCTGGAAGACGAGCTGGTGGAGCTGCGCCGGGTGGCGCAAGAAGTGGCCGACGCCCGCGCCGACCTGCTGGATCGCCGCACCGCCCTGGCGCGCAGCCAGGAGCAGCTGGAGCAGGCCGCCCAGGAACGGGAAACCACCCTGGCCAAACTGGAACGCTCCCTGGACCAGCGCGGCGGCGACATCGACCGGCTGCGCGCCGACCAGCAGCGTCTGGAAAAGTTGCTCGCGGAAATGGAACGCAGCATGCCGGAGGTGGCCCCCGCCGAGCGCGGCACGCCGTTTTCCAAACTGGCCGGCGAACTGCCCTGGCCAGTGCCCGGCCAGGTCTTGTCGAGCTTCAACTCCAGCCGCGAGGGCGCGCTGCGCTGGGAAGGCGTGGTACTGGCCGCCGAGGAGGGTACGCCGGTGCGCGCCATCCACCCCGGGCGGGTGGTGTTCGCCGACTGGATGCGCGGCTACGGCCTGCTCACCATCGTCGACCACGGCGGTGGCTACCTGACGCTTTACGGCTACAATCAAAGCCTGCTGCGCGACGTGGGCGAATGGGTCGCGGTGGGCGATACCCTTGCGCTCGCCGGCCAGTCCGGCGGCAATAACCGCAGCGCGCTGTACTTTGAAATCCGCAATCGGGGCAAGGTGGTGAACCCGACACGCTGGTGCGACCGCCGTGTTACACTGCCGCCCCTTGCCCGAAACTAGTGTGTCTGGGGAATTACATGCTGAAAACGTCTCACCCCCTGCTCCGCCGCACCGCACTGAGCGCCGCTCTGCTCCTCACCGTTTCCGTCTCCGCCCCGACCCTGGCCGCCGACCCCGAAATCGATGAACAGGCCCGCCAGGACGGCGTTCCGGTCACCGAGCTGCGCGCCTTCGCGGAAGTACTGGAGCGTGTGCGCGGCGCCTATGTGCAGGACGTGGATGAGAAAGAACTGATCCAGGCGGCGATCCGCGGCATGTTGATGGAGCTGGACCCGCACTCCGCCTACCTGACCCCGGACCAGTTCGAGGATCTGCAATCCACCACCAGCGGCGAGTTCGGCGGTCTGGGCCTGGAAGTGACCATGGAGGACGGCTTCGTCAAGGTGGTCTCGCCGATCGACGATTCACCGGCCAGCCGCGCCGACATCCAGGCCGGCGACCTGATCCTCAAGATCGACGACACCTTCGTCAAAGGCCTGAGCCTGGCGGAAGCGGTGGAGCTGATGCGCGGCGAAGCGGGCTCCGAAGTCACCCTGTCGGTGCTCAGCGACGGCGACGAAAAGCCGCGCCCGGTGACGCTCAAGCGTGACCGCATCAAAGTGGAAAGCGTGAAAAGCAACATGCTGGAGCCGGGCTACGGCTACCTGCGCATTTCCCAGTTCCAGAACAACACCGGCCACGAGGCCAAGAAAGCCCTCAACGAACTGAAAGCCAAGGGCGAGCTCAGCGGGCTGATCCTCGATCTGCGCAACAACCCGGGCGGCGTGCTCGGCGGCGCGGTGGAAATCAGCGACCTGTTCCTCGATGCCGGGCTGATCGTCTACACCCAGGGCCGCGAGAGCGAGAGCCGCAACGACTACAGAGCCAACCCCGGCGACGAGATCGAAGGTTTGCCCCTGGTGGTGCTGGTCAACGGCGGCTCGGCCTCGGCGTCGGAGATCGTCGCCGGCGCCCTCCAGGACCAGGGCCGCGCCGTGGTGGTCGGCACCCGCACCTTCGGCAAGGGCTCGGTGCAGACAGTGCTGCCGATCAGTGGCGACAACGCCCTGAAGCTGACCACCGCCCGTTACTACACGCCGGACGGCCGTTCGATTCAGGCGGAAGGCATCGAGCCGGATATCCCGGTGCAGGTCTCCAGCGTCGAGCTGCTGAAGGACCAACGCCCCCGCGAAGCGGACCTGCCCCATCACCTGCTCAATCAGGCGCAGAAGGAAGCGCTGGAAAAAGGTGGCGAAGAGCCCCTGGCCAGCCGCGACTACCCGCTGTCCCAGGCGCTCTCGATCCTCAAGGGCATCAACCTGGCGGAACGGCGGCGCGCCACCCGCGAGGAGTAACCCGCCCGGACGCGCCGGTCAGGACGTGACCGGCGCCCGGCCGATGCCCGTCAGACGGGCATAGCCGATCATCAGGAAACCGAACAGGAACATCATCACCCCGTACACCGCCGCCGGCACCGACATGGCGTCCGACTGCAGCAGCGTCAGAGTCACCATCAGCCCCAGGGTACCGTTCTTGATGCCCAGCTCAATGGCCACGGTGAACGCCTGCGGCCGGCTCAGCCCGATCAGGCGGCCACCGAACAGACCCAGCCCCAGGCCGATCAGGTTCAGCAGAATCACCGCCGCGCCACCCTGGCGCAGCAGCACCAGCGCTTCCGCGCCCAGATCCACCAGCAGCATCACGATCACCGCCACCAGCACCAGCAGGCCGAACACGCTGACCAGCTTTTCGCCCTTCACCGCCCAGTCCTGGCGGAAATGACGGATCGTCATGCCGATGCTCACCGGCACCAGGATGATCACCACCAGGGTGAGGATAGTGCGCAGCACCGGCAGCTCCAGCACCAGATCGCTGTCCCGGAAATGGCCCAGCGCCCAGCTGGTGAACATCGGCAGGGTCACCACCGTGACCAGGCTGGCGGCCACCGTCAGCACGATGGACAGCGCCACGTCGCCACGGCCGAGAAAGGCGAACAGGTTGGAGGTGGTACCGCCCGGGCAGGCGGCGATAATCACCAGCCCCACCGCCAGCGCCGGGGAAAGATCCAGCGTCATGGCCAGCCCCACGCCCACCAGCGGCAGCAGAACGATCTGCGCCACCATGCCGTAAACCGTGGCCCGCGGGGCAATCAAGACTTCGCGGAAATCCTTGGGGGTGAGGGTGAGCCCCATGCCCACCATGATAAGAAACAGGGCGGCGGGTAAACCGATTTCAACCAGACTGGCCTGATCCATGCTGCGCTCCTTTGTTATCGTCGCAAGGAGCTTAGCCTACGGGGCCCGTGGCGGCGACTCTTGTACAGAGCGCCTGCCGGTCAACCGTCGATGGGTGGTTTGCGCAGCGCCTTGGTCTGGCCGTGGCGGGTCTTTTTGTCCATGCGCTTGCGCTTGGCGGCCTTGGACGGCTTGGTGGGTTTGCGCTTTTTCTGCTCCACGGTGGCGTCCAGGATCAGCGCTTTCAGCCGCGCCAGGGCGTCATCCAGGTTCTTTTCCTGGGTGCGGAAGCGCTGTGCCTTGATCACCACCACCCCTTCGGTGGTGATGCGCCGGTCGGACCAGGCCAGCAGCCGCTCCTTGTAGAACTCGGGCAGGGACGAGGCGCCGATGTCGAAACGCAGGTGGATCGCCGAGGCGACCTTATTGACGTTCTGGCCGCCGGCGCCCTGGGCGCGGATCGCCTGCCATTCGATCTCGGACTCGGGGATGGTCACATTGTTGGAGATTTTCAGCATGGGTCCTTCCTGGCCGGGGGTGTTACCGGGCTCGCGCGATAAAGCGGTCGAGCGCATTGGCGAAGGTCTGAACGTCGCTTTTGCTCAACGACGACGGGCCGCCGGTCTGCACCCCAGCGGAGCGCAGTTCTTCCATGAAGTCGCGGCGGCCCAGATGTTCGCGGATGCTCTCGCTGTCGTAAAGGGTGCCACGGGGGTTGAGCGCGGTGCCACCGCTCTCCACCACCCGGGCGGCGAGCGGAATGTCGCCGGTGATCACCAGGTCGCCGGGCTCGACCTGCTCGGCGATGTAATCGTCGGCGCGGTCGAAGCCGGCTTCCACCTGCACCGCGCGGAGGTGCGGCGAGCGCGGCTTGGGGATGAAATGGTTGGCCACCAGCGTGGTGTCGATGGCGCGCCGGTCAGCGGCGCGGAACAGCACGTCGCGGATCACCGCCGGACAGGCGTCCGCGTCTATCCAGATCCGCACGTCAGGCCCCCGGCAGTATCACAGGCGCATCTCAATGCCGGCGCTGTGCATGTACCGCTTGGCCTCGGCGATGCTGTACTCACCGAAGTGGAAGATCGAGGCCGCCAGCACCGCATCCGCGCCGCCCTGGATCACCCCGTCCACCAGGTGCTGCAGGTTGCCGACGCCACCGGAGGCGATCACCGGCACCGGCACCGCGTCGGAAATGGCGCGGGTCAGGGCGATGTCGAAGCCGTTCTTGGTGCCGTCCCGGTCCATGCTGGTGAGCAGGATCTCGCCGGCGCCGTAATCGGTCATGCGGCGCGCCCACTCCACCGCGTCGATGCCGGTGGGGTTGCGGCCGCCGTGGGTGAAGATCTCCCAGCGGTTGGCTTCGCTTTCGCCGCTCACCTTCTTGGCGTCGATCGCCACCACGATGCACTGGGACCCGAAACGCTCGGCGGCCTCGCGCACGAACTCCGGGTTTTTCACCGCCGCCGAATTGATGCCCACCTTGTCGGCGCCGGCATTGAGCAGGTTGCGGATGTCCTGGATGGTGCGCACGCCGCCGCCCACGGTGAGCGGGATAAACACCTGGCTGGCCATGCGCTCGACCATTTCCAGGGTGGTGTCGCGATCCTCATGGCTGGCAGTGATGTCCAGGAAGGTGATCTCGTCGGCGCCGGCCTCGTTATAGCGGCGCGCCACCTCCACCGGGTCGCCGGCGTCGCGGATATCCACGAACTTCACGCCCTTGACCACCCGGCCGTCGTCCACGTCCAGGCAGGGGATGATTCGCTTGGCTAGTGTCACTTTCGCACTCCACTACCGGTGGTGCCGGACATGCCCGGCCCCCGGGATTGCAGCTCGTCGGCCAGGGCCTGCCCCTGGGCGAAATCCAGGGTGCCCTCGTAGATGGCGCGGCCGGTGATGGCGCCGGTGATGCCCACGGTGCGCGCCCCGCACAGCCGGCGCACGTCTTCCATGTCGGTGATGCCGCCGGAGGCGATCACCGGAATGCTGATCGCTTCGGCGAGCCGCTCGGTGGCTTCCACGTTGACGCCCTGCAGCATGCCGTCACGGCTGATGTCGGTGTAGACGATGGCCACCACGCCGTCGTGCTCGAACTGGCGCGCCAGGTCCACCACGTCGATGTCGGTGACTTCGGCCCAGCCGTCGGTGGCCACTTTACCGTCCTTGGCGTCCAGGCCGACGATCACGTGGCCGGGGAACTGCTTGCACATGTCGCGCACGAATTGCGGCTCTTTCACCGCCTTGGTGCCGATGATCACCCACTGAACGCCGGCGTCCAGGTAGGCCTGGATGGTCTCGGCGCTGCGGATGCCGCCGCCGATCTGGATCGGCAGGCCCGGGTGGGCGCGGGCGATGGCGTTGACGATCTCGCCGTTCACCGGCTCACCGGCGAAGGCGCCGTTCAGGTCCACCAGGTGCAGGCGCCGCGCGCCCTGCTTCACCCAGTGGTCGGCCACCGCCACCGGGTCCTCGGAAAACACCGTGTCGTCGTCCATGCGGCCCTGCTTGAGGCGTACGCAGTGGCCGTCTTTCAAATCGATGGCGGGAATCAGTTCCATGACGATCTCGCTTGTTTAACAGGCTGAAATAAGAGGACGCGGCGCTCAGGGCCGCCAGCGCAGAAAGTTTTCCAGCAGCTTGAGGCCGGCGTCGGCGCTCTTTTCCGGGTGGAACTGCACCGCGAACACATTGCGCTTGGCGACGGCGGCGGCGAACGCCAGGCCGTACTCACAGCGGCCGGCCATCTGCTCGTCGGGCACCCCGGTGGCGCAGTAGCTGTGCACGAAGTAGAAGCGGCTGTTGTCGTCGATGCCCGCCCACAGCGGGTGGTCGTTGACCTGCTGCACCTGATTCCAGCCCATGTGCGGCACCTTCAGCGGGCGCCCGGTGTCGCCCATCGGCGCGCCGAAGAACTGAACCCGGCCCGAGAACACACCCAGGCAGTCGATGCCGTCGTTCTCTTCGCTGAAGTCCATCATCGCCTGCATGCCCACGCAGATGCCGAGCACCGGCTTATGGGCGTCGATGGCGTCGAGAATCGCCCGGTCCAGGCCGGTTTCGGTGATCACCTTGATGCAGTCACGGATCGCGCCGACGCCGGGGAACACCACCCGGTCGGCGGCGCGCACCTGCTCCGGGTCTCCGGTGATCAGGATCCGCTGGCCGTCGGCGGCCATCTTTTCCAGCGCTTTGCCGGCGGAATGGAGATTGCCCATGCCGTAGTCGACTACGGCCACGGTTTCGCTCATGGGGCGCCTCGAATTGATTACGGGTTTTCGGTGAGCGTGCCCTTGGTGCTCGGGGTCACGCCGTCCATGCGCGGATCCGGCTCCACCGCCATGCGCAGGGTGCGCCCGAACGCCTTGAACACGGTCTCGGCCTGGTGGTGGGCGTTCTTGCCGCGCAGATTGTCGATGTGCACGGTAATCATGGCGTGGTTCACCAGCCCCTGGAAAAACTCATAGAACAGGTCCACGTCGAACCCGCCGATCATGCCGCGGGTAAAATCCACGTGCATTTCCAGACCCGGGCGACCGGACAGGTCGATCACCACCCGTGACAGGGCCTCGTCCAGGGGCACATAGGCGTGGCCGTAGCGGCGCACGCCCTTCTTGTCGCCCCAGGCGCGGGCCAGGGCCTGGCCCAGGGTGATGCCGATGTCCTCCACCGTGTGGTGCGCATCGATGTGCAAGTCGCCCTTGGCCTCGATGTCCAGGTCGATCAGACCGTGGCGGGCCACCTGGTCGAGCATGTGTTCCAGGAACGGCAGGCCGGTATCCAGCTTGCTCACTCCGGTGCCATCAAGATTCACGCTGACGCGAATCTGGGTCTCCAGGGTGTTTCGCTCCACGGTGGCGCGGCGTTCGCTCATCGGTACCTCCAGAAAACGGAACCCCGTATTATACGGCCCTCGGCGCCCCCTCACCAGCGTGGCGGCCATTTACCGGTTAGCGGAGACCCTATGCCGATCAGTCTTGAATTTCATGCCCCCGACGCGGAACTGGCGCAACGCTTCAGCAAGGTGCTGCGCGACGACCCGGACTACGCCGCCGAACTGGGCCAGGCCCTGGACGCCGGGCGCCCGGTGGCGGCCGCCCATTTCAACGGCGCGCCGGTGGCGGTGGCGCTGCTCGACGGCGACGCCCTGGCGTGGATGGTGGTGCACCCCGCCACCCGTGGACGCGGCGTGGGGCGGGACTTCCTGCGGCTGCTGGAGAAACATCACGGCGGAGCGCTCGCCCTGCCCGAGAAATGCCGGCGCTAACTCCCCAGGCCTCTTGGGACCTCCTTGTGGGAGATTCGCTCCTACAAGTCAGGCGAGCGGCAGCCGGATGATCAGGGTGAAGCCGCGATCGAGGCCGGCGCTTTCCGCCCAGATGCGGCCGCCGGCCTGCTCGATCATCACCCGCGCCATGGCCAGTGACAGGCCGTAGCCCTCTTCGTGGTGGCGCGAGCCCATCACGAAGAACGGCTCGAACAGGCTCTCGAGCTGATCTGGGCCGGCGCCCCGGCCGCGGTCGCGGATGCGCAGCTCCGCCTCGCCCACCATCACCTCGCTGGTAACGGTGATCTCACCGCCGCGCGGACTGAAGCGAATGGCGTTATCCAGGGCCATCGCCAGCA
Source organism: Alcanivorax sp. (assembly GCA_017794945.1). Classification (GTDB taxonomy): domain Bacteria; phylum Pseudomonadota; class Gammaproteobacteria; order Pseudomonadales; family Alcanivoracaceae; genus Alloalcanivorax. The sequence goes on along the minus strand of CP051239.1, from coordinate 1,947,859 downwards.
CCTCCTGGAGCTCGGTCTCGTTGGCGCGCACGTACAGATTCGGTGAGATGCGGCTGACCACCTTCAGGCCCTGGTCCTCCAGCGCCCGGGCGCGGGCGGCGAGCAGCGCGTCCAGCATCCACAGGGGCCGGCAACGGGCCACCAGCGGCGGCGTGCTGCGGTCGGCCAGGTCGAAATAGCGCAGCGAGGTGCTGACCATGCCCATCAACCGTTGCTGCCCCTTGCGCACCAGCGCCCAGACATCGCTCTGATCGGCGCCGGTTTCGCCGCCGTCCAGGGAGTTGGCCGCGCCGATCCAGTTGATCGGCGTGTTCAACTCGTGGCTGACGTACTGCAAAAACGTGGACTTGTCCCGGTTCATCTGCTCGATCTCTTCCACGTGACGCTCCAGGTTCTCGCGCGCCTCCAGGAACAGCTGGTTCCGTTCGCGTTCCAGGAAGCGGATGCGGTCACCCAGGGCCAGGGACAGCATCATCACCACCCACAGGGCGCCGAGGTGGGGCAGCATGCTGATCACCGAGGCATAGGGAATCCAATCCAGGTTGCCAAGCACGAAGAAGAAAATCAGCACCAGGAACACGGACCAGGCCGCCACGTACAGCCGCGCCGCCCGGTAGCCGCGCGACCACACCATCCAGCCCAGCCAGCTGAACAACAGCACGGTGACCAGCACCAGCAGCGTGGACAGGTAATAGGACCAGGGCGGCGCGATCAGCAGCTGCACCACCAGCAACACGGCGATGCCGGCCAGATAGTGGCGGATCACCCGGTCATAGCGCGGGAAACGCTGCTTGAGGCCGAGAAAATGGCGCGAGTACATGGCCAGCGCCGGCGTGCAGATATAGATGCCCAGCCAATAATACTCATTGAGCCGGGGCACCTCCGGCCACACGAACTGCAGCCCGAAGCCATTGACGTTCAGGTTGAACACCGTGATGCCCACAAGGAACAGCACGAAATACAGGTACACCGGTTCCTTGAGCGACAGTGCCAGCAGGGCGTTGTAGACCACCATGATCAGCAGGCAGCCGTAGAACACCCCGTACAGCAGGATATCCCGGTAGGTGTATTCCACCAGCCCGGCGGCGCTGTAGAGCATCGGCGACAAATTGATCGCGCCCTTGCCGCTGACGCGCACATAGTAGGTGTTGGCTCCGGTCAGGTCGGTGTCGAGAGGAAAAATAAACGCCCGGTGGTCCATCAGGCGCTGATCGAACGGCAGCGTGTCACCCAGGTCCACCCGCCGGTAGCCGCCGTCTTCAGTGGGCGCGAACAGGCTGATATGGTCGAGAATCGGATAGCGTTCCACCAGATACCAGCTTTGCCCCCGGACGCGGCTGGTGTCCAGGGTGAAACGCAGCCAGATGGTGCTGCTGGTGAAACCGAAATTGGGTTCGGTGGCGGTGTTGCGGACAAAGCGCCCGGAAAACGGGTTGCTCACCTGGCTGAAATCCCAGTGCCCTTCCGGGTCCACCAGCACCTCCATGGAACGGGCCACGGGCACCTGTTCCTGGTCCGGCTGCGGCGTTACCACCGGCTCCGCGCCGGCCAGCGCGCACCACAGCAACCCCATGCAAACCAGGATATTACGGAACTTTAACAAAACCGGCTCCCCAAAGAGCGATACTTATTATCATGCTTTATCATGTCTTCTAACCGTCGATCCCCGCCACGGTCTTCACGTTCGGTTGGGTACATTCTATTGCTATAATCCCGGCCCCCGGCCCGGGGCGCAAGGAGAGCTGTTCTATGGCACGCGCGATCAAAATTTTCCTCATCGTCATCGCCGCTCTGGTGGTCCTGCTGGCGGCGACCGTGTTCGTGGTCACCCAGGTGATCGACCCAAACGATTTCAAGCCGCAGATCCGTGAACAGGCCATGACCCAGGCCAACCTGGATCTGGAGATCCCCGGCGACCTGGCCTGGCAGTTCTGGCCGTCACTGGGCGTCAGCCTGGGCCGCACCGAGGCGCGTATCGCCGGCGAGGAAGAACTGTTCGCCGGCATCAACAGCGCCAGCGTCGGCGTGGCCGTGTGGCCGCTCCTGTTCGGCCAGGTGGAGATGGACGGCGTCACCCTGGACGGCCTGGAGGTGAACCTGGTGGAAACCGCCGACGGCGCCAACTGGGAGAAGATCGGCCCGCAGGACGGCGCCCAGGAGGAGACCGCCCCCGCCGAGCAAGAACAGCCCGGCGAGAGCGGCGGCATGGACATCCCGCTGACCATTCCCAGCGTCGCCATCACCGACGGCAAGATCCGCTACCAGAATACCACCGACGGCACCGACATCCGCGTTGAGCATTTCAACTTCAACGCCCAGGACGTGAGCCTGGAAGAGCCGTTCCCGATGCAAATGTCGCTGCGCTACCAGGACCAGAGCGACATGCGCGTGGACCTGAATCTGGACACCACCCTGGCCGCCGACCTGGACAACAATCACTTCGTGCTTGATCCGATGACCCTGGACGCGGACATCGCCGGCATGACCACCAACCCGGTGAGCGTGCATCTTGAGCAGAAGCTGGACGTGAACCTGGACGAGGACAGTGCCCGGATCACCGACCTGCTGCTGGAAGCCGCCGGAACGCGCACCACCGGTAACGCCACCGTCACCGGCCTGACCGGCGAGATGAAAGTGGCCGGCCAGATCAACACCGAACCGTTCGACGCCAACAAAGCCCTGGAAGCGATCGGCGAGGCCCCCATCGAGACCCGCGACGACAGCGCCCTCAGCAAAGTGGCCTTGAGCGCCACCCTGGACGGCCCGGCCAACAGCGTCATGGTCAACCCGCTCAAGATTACCCTGGACAGCAGCACCCTGAGCGGCAAGGCCGGCCTGGAAAACCTGGAGACCGGCAAGATCGTGTTCGACCTGAACCTGGACAAGATCACCCTGGACGGCTACCTGCCGCCGCAAAGCGATGAGGAAGACAGCGCCGCGGCCAGCGGTGCCGGCGGCGGCACCGGCGGCAAGGAAGGGGGCACCACCCAGCTCTCCGAAGCGGAGCTGATTCCGGTGGAGAGCCTGCGCCCGCTGCTGCTCGACGGCAGCCTCAAGATCGGTGAACTCAACTACGACACCATCCAGGCCAGCAACATCGTCTTTAACGTCGACGCCAAGGAGGGTGTGCTGCGCCTTACCAAGGCCTCCGGCAACACTCTGCAAGGCGGCTTCAACGCCAGCGGCCGCCTGGACGTGTCCGGCAACACACCGCGCATCAGCTTCAAGCAGAACGTGTCCAGCATGCAGCTGCAGCCGGTGGTCGCCATGGCCCTGGACAAGGACCTGGCCAAGGGCATCTTCTCCATGGACCTGGACTTCAGCGCCTCCGGCAACAGTGAAAAAGCGCTGGTCAATTCCGCCAAGGGCAACGCCAGCATGAACCTGGCCGACGGCACCGTGCGCGGCCTGAACCTGTACGGCACCCTGGTAGGCGGCGTCAACGATATGCTGGGCCGCTTCCAGGGCCTCAGCGCATTGATCCCCAATCAGGAATCCGGCAAGTTGCCGGCGGCGCTGTCCGAGGACACCAAGATCATCGACCTGACCACCAAGGCCAGCCTCAACCAGCAGGTCGCCAACCTGGATAGCCTGGAAGCCAAACTCGACAAAGGCACCCTCTCCGGCAACGGCTGGATGAACATGCTGACCCAGGAATTCGACCTGAAAATCGGCATGCAGTCCCCGGAGCTGGGCGGCAGCAAATACCTGGAAGACGTCACCTGGCCGCTGCGCTGCCAGGGCAGCCTGGCCGGCAGCCCCGCCAAGTGGTGCGGCCCGGACCGCGAAGGCTTCGCCAAGATCGCCCAGCAGGCGGCCACCAACGCCGCCAAGGGCAAGCTCAAGGACAAACTCGGCATCGACGCGGAAGGCGACACCACCGAGGAAGTGCTGAAAAACGCCGCCAAGCAAAAAGCCGAAGAGAAAATCAAGGAAGAGATGGGCGACAAGCTCAAGGGGTTCTTCAACCGTTGAGCAGCGCTCCGAACCGTAGCACCTTCAGTGACGCCGTGCTGGCCTGGTACGACCAGCACGGCCGTCAGGACCTGCCCTGGCAGCATCCGCGCACGCCCTACCGGGTGTGGGTGTCGGAAATCATGTTGCAGCAAACCCAGGTCAGCACCGTGATCGGCTATTTTCAGCGCTTCATGGACAGCTTCCCCGACGTGCACGCCCTGGCCGCCGCCGACGCCGACCAGGTACTGCACCTGTGGACCGGCCTGGGCTACTACGCCCGTGCCCGCAACCTGCACAAGGCCGCCCGGCAACTGGTGGACGAACACGGCGGCGACTTCCCGGACACCGTGGAAGACGTGGCCACCCTGCCCGGCATCGGCCGCTCCACCGCCGGCGCGATTCTGGCGCAGAGCCGCGGGGTGCGCGCGCCGATTCTCGACGGCAACGTCAAACGCCTGCTCAGCCGTCTGCACGCGGTGCCCGGCTGGCCCGGCAAAAAGCCGGTGGAAAACCGGCTCTGGGAACTGGCCGAGCACTACACGCCGGACCGGCGGCTGGCGGACTACACCCAGGCGGTGATGGACCTGGGCGCCACCCTGTGCACCCGGCGGCGGCCGGACTGTCCGAGCTGCCCGGTTTCCCACTGGTGCCAGGCCCGTGCCGACGGCAACCCGCAGGACTACCCGGGCCGCAAGCCGGCCAAGGAAAAGCCGGTGCGCCAGACCCGCATGCTGATCCTGCAGCACCCGGACGGCCGCGTCTGGTTGGAACCGCGCCCGCCCAGCGGCATCTGGGGCGGCCTGTGGTGCTTCCCCCAGCTCGACCCCCAGGACCGGCAAAGCAGCGCCCTCGCCGAGCGCGGCCTGGACGTCCGCGACCAGGAAGCATTGACGCCCTTCCGCCACACCTTCAGCCACTTCCACCTGGACATCGAGCCGCTGCTGATCCGGGTGGACACCACCGGCGCCGGTGTGCAGGATGCCCAGGGCCGCTGGGTCGCCCCCGCCGACCCCGGTGAGCTGGGCCTGGCGGCACCGGTCAAAAAGCTACTGGGGCAGTTGCACGGCCCACGTCAGGCCGGCCTGCTCTAACCCGCATCGGAGGTGCACCCGCGATGACCCATACCGTCTTTTGCCGCAAGTACCAGCAGGATCTGGAAGGGCTGGAAAAGCCACCCTTCCCCGGCCCCAAGGGGCAGGACATCTATGACAACGTGTCCCGGCGGGCCTGGCAGGAATGGCTGCAGCACCAGACCCTGCTGATCAACGAGAAACACCTGAACGTGATGGACCCCAAGGCCAAGGCGTTCCTGGACGAGCAACGTGATCGCTTTTTGAACAACGAAAGCGTCGAAAAAGCAGAGGGTTACGTTCCGCCCACAAAAGACGCCAACCAATAGCCAAGCGCGCTTGACGGGGCCGGGTCGAGTCGGTTTAATACGCGCCCTACGCCCGGATAGCTCAGTCGGTAGAGCAGGGGATTGAAAATCCCCGTGTCGGCAGTTCGATTCTGTCTCCGGGCACCAGACGCAAAAAAGCCCCGCCAATCGGCGGGGCTTTTTTTATGTCCGCCAGCGGCGGAAGCGAGCCCGGCCCGCGACGGGTGCGACGTTGTGGTGCGAGCGGGCCTCGCCCGCGAAAGGGAGCGAAGCTCCCGGCAGGATGCCAGAGCCCTTTCCAACCCTAAAAGGGTCCACTAAATTGTCTTAAACCCCCTCTGGCACCCAGCAAAAAAATCCCTCCTCCCCTGTCAATGACCGAATTAAAACGATTACATTCTCCCTACTGGTGGGAATGTAAAACTTCGGCTAGTCTCAATCTCATTACACAACAAACTCCAAAAAGAAAAAGCCCCGGGAGAGAGGCACCATGGATATACTCCAGCTGCTGGTCAGCGGGATAGCTAACGGCTGTATCTACGGTTTGTTGGCGCTGGGTTTTGTTTTGATCTACAAGGCGTCGGAAGCGGTCAATTTCGCCCAGGGCGACATGATGATGCTGGGGGCCTTTCTCGGCATCACCTTCATCAACGCCAGCTACGCGGATCTGCCCTTCCTGATCGGCATCACCCTGGCCGCTCTGCTGCTCGGCCTGTTCGGTTATCTGCTCGACCGCTTCGTGCTGCGCGCCATCTTCGGCCAGCCGCAGTTCGCCATGGTGATCCTCACCATCGCGCTCGGCTTTCTGATGCGCTTTTTCGCGGGCGTGATCTGGGGCCACGACCCCACTTCCCTGGAAACCCCTTTCGTCGCCCAGGTGTGGATGCTGGGTGAGCTGATGATTCCGGTGGTCGACGCGCTGATCATTCTCACCACCGTGGCGTTGACCACGGTCCTCTACTTCTTCTTTGCCCGCACCCGCCTGGGCGTGGCCATGCAGGCCAGCAGCCAGAACCAGATGGCGGCCTACTACATGGGTATCCCGGTCAAGCGCATCAACGCCATCGTCTGGGCCCTGTCCGGGGTGGTGGCGGCCATCGCCGGGGTGCTGTTCGCCGCCAAGGGCGCGGTGGAACCCTCCGTGGGCCTGCTGTTCGGCATCAAGGCCTTCGCGGCGGCGGTGATCGGCGGCCTGGGCTCGCTGCCCGGGGCCCTGCTGGGCGGTCTGCTGGTGGGCATCGTGGAACCGTTCGCCGGCCGCTTCCTGCCCGAGGTCGGTCAGATCGCCCCCTACCTGCTAATGCTGGTGGTGCTGGTCTTGCGCCCCGGCGGCCTGTTCGCCCAGATCAGCCAGAAGAAGGTGTAGGCCCTCATGAGTAACCGTTTCAAGAGTCGCTACGACGACGATATCAACCTGTTTGAAGGGCGCTGGCACCTGGCCCAGTACGCTCTGCTGATCGCCCTCTTGCTGGCCGCGCCCTGGCTGCTCGGTGCTTATTACCTAGGCGAGCTGACCGCGGTACTGATCTGGTCCCTGGCGGGGCTGGGCCTGATGCTGATCAGCGGCCACACCGGTCAGGTCAGCCTCGGCCATGCCGCCTTCATGGCCATCGGCGCCTTCACCAATCTGGCGCTGATGATGCGCGGCTGGCATTTTATTCCCGCCCTGCTGGCCAGCGCCGTCACCTCCGGGGTGCTGGGCGCGATCATCTCCCGCCCGATCCTGCGCATGAGCGGTATCTACCTGGCCATCGCCACGCTGGCGCTGAGCATCATCATCGAGGACCTGTCGATTATCGCCGAGCCGGTAACCGGCGGCGTGGCCGGCTTGTTCGCGCCGCCCATCGATCTGTTCGGCATGACCATCGACCGCTACTCCAGCCCGGCGGCTTTCTATTACCTGTGCCTGGCGGTGTTGGTGATCGTCACCCTGGGCTACCTGAATCTGCTGCGCAGCGCGTCCGGGCGCTCTTTCCTGGCGGTGCGCGACAGCGAAGTGTCCGCCCGCGCCCTGGGCGTGAACGTGGCCCGCGCCAAGACACTGTCGTTCGCGCTTTCCTGCGCCATGACCGGCCTGGCCGGCGCGCTCTACGCCCATCTGGCCCAGGCGGTGAACTACGAAAGCTTCCTGGTGCTGATCTCCATCACCCTGCTGCTGCAGGTGGTGATCGGCGGCCTGGGTTCGGTGCACGGCGCCTTCTTCGGTGCCATCGTGGTGGTGCTGCTGCCGCAAAGCATCGCCATGCTGCGCGACTTCCTCAACAACACCGCCGGCATTTCCATCGCCGCCTACCCCGGTATGGACACCGCCCTGTTCGCCCTGCTGATTTTGCTCATGGTGATCTATGAGCCACGCGGCCTGTACGGCGTCTGGTTCAAGGTGCGCACCTGGCTGCAGCTGTTTCCGCTGTACCGCAAGGGCATGTTCCGGCGCACACGCACCTACCTGAAAACGGAGCGGCAACGATGAGTCTGTTACAGGTTAAGGATCTGTCCATTTCCTTCGGCGGCGTGAAAGCGGTGGACGGCGTCAGCTTCGAGGTGGAGCCCGGCGAAGTGTTTACCCTGGTGGGCCCCAACGGCGCCGGCAAATCCACCATTTTCAATCTGATCAGCCGCTTGTACGAACCGAGTGGCGGCCGGATCGTTTTCGACGGCGAGGATATTACCGGCCGCCCGGCCCACGACGTGGCCGGGCTGGGTATCGCCCGGACCTTCCAGAACATCGAGCTGTTCGATCATTCCTCGGTGCTGCAGAACCTGCTGATCGGCCGCCATTGCCGCCGTGATACGCGCTGGTTCGAAGAGCTGTTCTTCCTGCCCAAGGTACGGCGCAGCGAGCGCGAACACCGCCGCCAGGTGGAGGAAGTGATCGACTTTCTCGACCTGGCCGCCTACCGGGACAAGCTGATCGCCGGCCTGCCCTACGGGGTGCGCAAGGTAGTGGAAATCGCCCGCGCCCTGTCCAGCGAACCCAAGCTGATTCTGCTCGACGAGCCGGCCTCCGGCCTGAGCGTGGAAGAGACCCAGAACATGGCCTGGTGGATCGAGGACATGCAGAAAGACCTGGGCCTCACGGTCCTCATGGTGGAGCACGATATGAGCCTGGTTTCCCGCGTCTCCAACCGGGTACTGGCGGTGGCGGAAGGCCGGCCGCTGGCGATGGGCACCGCCGCCGAAGTGCAGGCGGACCCCAAGGTGATCGAAGCCTATCTGGGCACGGAGGAAACCGCATGAGCGACGCCTCCCCACTGCTGCGAGTACAAAACCTGGAAGCTTTTTACGGCCCGGTGATGGCCCTGCGGGGCGTCTCCATCGATGTCTTCAAGGGTAAGGTGGTGGCCATTCTGGGCGCCAACGGCGCCGGCAAGACCACGCTGATGAAAACCATCTCCGGCACCCTGTCGCCACGCAAGGGCAGCATCAGCCTGGCCGGGGAATTCATCCAGGGCAGCGACCCGGACAAGCTGGTGCGCCAGGGCATCGCCCACGTACCCGAGGGGCGCGAAGTGTTCCCGTTCCTCAGTGTGGAAGAAAACCTGAGCATGGGCGCGTACACCCGGCGCGACAAAGCCGGCATCCGCGGCGACATGGAAATGGTTTACGACTACTTCCCGATGTTGCTGGAACGGCGCAACCAGGCGGCCGGCACCCTGTCCGGCGGCCAGCAGCAAATGCTGGCCATCGGGCGCGGGTTGATGTCGCGTCCGTCGCTGATGCTGCTGGACGAACCCTCCCTGGGCCTGTCACCGCTGCTGGTGCAGGAAATCTTCGAGATCATCCGCCGCCTCAATAAGGAACAGGGCGTGACCCTGTTGCTGGTGGAGCAGAACGCGCGGGTGGCCCTGAACACCGCCGACCATGGCTACGTGCTGGAAACCGGCCGCATCGTCATGGACGGCAGCGCCCGGGACCTGCTCGCCAGCGACGATATCCAAGAATTTTATCTGGGCCAGTCGGCGGGGGATGACCGACCGGAAAAACGCTGGAAACGAAAGAAGACCTGGCGCTGATGATGACTGCAACCGAAACCACTCCGACCCTTCTCCACGGTTGCGACACCGTGGTCAAACTCTGGCGCCAGCAGTGCCTGGAACGGGGCGAGCGCATCGCCCACCGCGAAAAGGACCTGGGCATCTGGCAGAGCTACAGCTGGCGCGACTATTACGAGCACGCCCGCGCCATTGGCGTGGCGTTGCTGTCGCTGGGCCTGGAACGGGGCCAGCCGGTGTCCATCCTCAGTGAGGACAACAAGGAATGGCTCTACTGTGATCTGGGCATCGCCGGCGCCGGCGGCATCAGCAACGGTGTCTACACCACCGACAGCGCCGAGCAGCTCGCCTACCTGGTCAACGACAGCGGCTCCGCGTTCCTGTTCGTGGAGAACGACGAACAGCTGGACAAGTACATGACCGTTCGCGATCAGGTGCCCACGCTGAAAAAAGTCATCGTATTCGACCGCAAGGGCCTGCGTGATTTTCAGGACCCGATGGTGATGTTCCTGGATGAACTCTACGAGCTCGGCAACGGCATCGCCGACGCCGAGGAGCAGTTCAGCGCCAGCATCGCCATGAGCCAGCCGGATGACATCCGCATGCTGATCTACACCTCCGGCACCACCGGCGCCCCCAAGGGCGCCATGATCAGCCACCAGAACGTGCTGTTCCAGCTGGCCGCCGGCGAGGCGCTGCTGGAAGCCCGCCAGGAAGACGATCAGCTTTGCTTTCTGCCGCTGTGCCATATTCTTGAGCGGCTGGTGTCGGTGGAAGTGCCGATCTACAAAGGCTGCACCGTCAACTTCGCGGAAAGCCCGGAAACCGTATTCGAAAACCTGCGCGAAGTGTCACCGCATACCTTCGCCGCCGTGCCACGCCTGTGGGAAAAGATCTATAGCTCACTGATGACCCTGCGCGACGAAGCCACCGGCTTCGGCCGCTGGTGCTTCGACCACGCCCTGGCCGCCGGCCGGGCCTGGCACTGCGATAAACAGCGCTCGCCGCTGAACGCGGTGCGCTATCAGTTCTGGAACCTCCTGGTGCTGCGCAATGTGCGCGATCTGATCGGCATGTCGCGGCTGCGCCGGGGCACCACCGGCGCCGCGCCTATTTCACCGGACCAGATACGCTGGTTCCGCGCCCTGGGCGTGCCCCTGTACGAAGGCTACGGCATGACCGAGACCACCGGCGTGGTGTCGCTCAACAGCCGCGAGCGGGAACAGGTGGGCAGCGTCGGCGAACCCCTGCCGGACACCCGGGTGCGTATCGCCGACAACGGCGAAGTGCTGGTGCGCGGCGGGCACGTGTTCGCCGGCTACTGGCGCAAGCCGGAGAAAACCGCCGAGGACATCCGCGACGGCTGGCTGCACACCGGCGACGTGGGCCGCCTGGAAGACGGCATGCTCACCATCACCGGCCGCCTCAAGGACATCATCATCACCGCCGGCGGCAAGAACATCACGCCCGCGGAAATCGAAAGCCGGCTGAAATTCTCACCCTACATTTCCGATGCGGTGGTGATCGGCGACAAACGCAAATACCTGACCTGCCTGATCATGATCGACCAGGAAAACGTGGAGAAATACGCCCAGGATCGTCAGGTGCCATTTTCAAACTTCGCGTCCCTTTGCCGCGCCAAAGAGGTGGTCGACCTGATCGACGGCATCATCAAGGACGTGAACAAACAGTTCGCCCAGGTGGAACAGATCAAGTATTTCCGCCTGATCGATGTGCTTCTCACCGCCGAGGATGAGGAGCTGACCGCCACCATGAAGTTGAAGCGTTCCTTCGTGGAGAAAAAACACAAACACCTGATCGATTCCATGTACTAATTGTCCGCGTACGATAGGAGAGTGCATCATGAAGAAGCTCTGTCTGGCTGCCCTGGCTGCCGTAAGCCTGCTGGGTTGCAGTGATACCAAGGAAGAAGAAAAAACCGCTGAAAAAGCCGCCGAGCCGGTTCGCGGCGTCACCGACACCGAGATCAAACTGGGCGGCATGCACGATCTGTCCGGGGTGTTCGCGGCGTTTTCCTCACCCGCCGTCCAAGTGGCGAACGACATGTTCGACGAGGTCAACGCGGAGGGCGGCATCCACGGCCGCAAAATCCGCTACATCGTCGAGGACCACGCCTACCAGGTGCCCAAGGCCACCCAGGCCGTCAACAAACTGGTCACCCGGGATGAAGTGTTCGCCATGCTGATGAGCCTGGGCACGCCCCATAACCTGGCGGCCTTCCCGGTGATGGACAGCAACAACGTGCCCAGCATTCTGCCGCTGGCGCTGTCCCGGCCGATGGAAACCGAAGGCGATTTCTCACGCCGCTTCGTGTTCGGCCCCAGCTACTACGAAGGCGTGCTCAAAGGCGCCAGCTGGATGGCCGACGAGTACGACATGGAAAAAGCCTGCGTGATGTACATCCCGTCCGACTTCGGCGAAGAAGTGAACCAGGCCATGAAGGACGCCGCCGACCAGAACGAAGCCCTGACCCTGGTGGAAAGCAGCTCTCACCGCCCGGACGAAAGTGACTTCAGCGGCACCCTGGCGCGCCTGCGCGACGCCGGCTGTGAGCTGGTGGGCGTGGCCCTGCCGATCCGGCCGATCATCACCGTGGTCGCCACCGCCAAGCAGATGGGCTGGGACGACGTGAAGTTCCTGGTTTCCCAGGCCGGCTTCCACTCCGCCGTGGCCGCCGCGCCCGGTGGCGTGACCGAAGGCCTCTACGGCGTGTCGCCCTGGCAGGACATCGTCAGCCGCATGAAGGACGTGCCGGAAGCCAAGGAATGGGCCGATGAGTACAAAGAGAAGTATGGCTCCGTGCCCAGCGGCGGCGCCGTGCTCGGCCGGGTCGGCGCTGAAGTGACCATCGAAGCGCTGCGCAAGGCCGGCCCGGATCTGACCACCGAATCCTTCCTGGCCGCCATGGAATCCCTGGACTTCAGCGACCCGGTCACCGGCGTGGACATCAAAATGAGCGCCGATAACCACCGTGCCGGCAACGACATCATTCTTTCCAAGGTCACCGAAGGCATCTGGGAGCCGGTCACCACCCTGGAAGATTCGAAGTCTGAGTAAACCTCCCCCCGGGGCGTCCCGCGACGTCCCGACTTCAACCGGCGCCTCCCCGAAGGCGCCGCGTTGCTAACGCGCAACGCCCAATAATCGCGCAACCGCCCCACAAAGAGGCAGCACGGCACTCGCCGACGCCGCTCCCGATCTTCCCTCTCTCACAAAAAATACACGTTATTTCAGCCATTTAGGCAGCACACCCCACACTGGCACCCGCCTTGCACCGATCGGCATACCCACTGGTATACAACGAGGTATGCGATCGTGCTTGGCTGGACCATCGATCAATGGCGCGCCGCCTACCGGAAAAAGAACGTCACTCCGGTATCGGCCATGAAAGCTCTCTCCGCTCAGCTGCAGGACAGCGAGCGGGCCCTGTGGATCCACCTGCTGGACGAATCCAGCCTGCTGGCCCAGGCGGAGCGCCTCAGCGATCCCAGCCTGCCGCTCTACGGCGTGCCGTTCGCGGTGAAAGACAACATCGACGTGGGCAGCCTGCCCACCACCGCCGCCTGCCCGGCCTACACCTACAACGCCAAGGAAACCGCGCCGGCGGTGCAGGCGCTGCTCGACGCCGGCGCCATCCTGGTCGGCAAGACCAACCTGGATCAGCTGGCCACCGGCCTGGTGGGCGTGCGCTCGCCCTATGGTGAAGTGCCCAACCCCTTTAACCCGGACTATATTTCCGGCGGCTCCAGCGCCGGTTCGGCGGCGGTGGTCTCGCTGGGCCTGGTGCCGTTCGCGCTGGGCACCGACACCGCCGGCTCCGGCCGGGTGCCGGCGGCCTTCACCAACACCGTGGGCCTCAAGCCCACCAAGGGCAGCATGAGCACGCGCGGCGTGGTGCCCGCCTGCCGCACCCTGGACTGCATCAGCGTATTCGCGCTGAGCGTGGAGGACGCGCAAAGCGTCTACGACCTGTTTCGCGGTTACGACGAGCTGGACGGCTACGCCCGGCCGGCGCCGCAACCCCTGCCCGCCGCCCTGCCGGAACGGCCACGCCTGGGCATTCCCAAGGACACGCCCTGGTTCGGCGACCAGCGCGCCGCCGCCGCCTGGCAGCGCCACCTGGAAGAGCTGGCGGAAATCGCCGAGCTGATCCCGCTGGACACCGGCGTGCTGCGCGAAACCGCCGAGCTGCTCTACCAGGGCCCCTGGGTCGCGGAACGCTACACCGTGGCCGAGCCGCTGCTGGAAAAAGACGCGCTGCTACCAGTGATCCGCGATGTGATTCTGCCCGCCAGGGATATGAGCGCCGCCGACGGCTTCCGCGCCCAGTACCGTCTGGCCGACCTGCGCCGCGAGGCCGATCAACTGATGGCGAAAGTGGACGCCCTGGTGGTGCCGTCCACGCCGGGCATCCATACCCGCGCGGCGGTGGCCGAGGAGCCGGTCAAACTCAACAGCCAGCTCGGCACCTGGACCAACTTCGTCAACCTGCTGGATATGTGCGCCCTGGCCCTGCCCGGCGGCTTCCGCGACGACGGCCTGCCGGCGGGCATCACCCTGATCGGCACAGCCTGGCAGGACGGCGCCCTGGCCGAATTCGGCCGTCGCTGGCAGCGCCACCGGCCGTGGAAGGCCGGCGCCACGGACAACGCCCTGCCGTCCCCGCAAGCGCCCGCCGCCGGCAGCGACGACGGCATGGTCACCGTGGCGGTGGTGGGCGCCCACCTCACCGGCATGCCGCTCAATCATCAACTCACCGACCGGGGCGCCGTGCTGCTGGAAAGCACCCGCACGGCGCCCTGCTACCGGCTGTACGCCCTGGCCAACACCACGCCGCCCAAGCCCGGCCTGATCAAGGGCGCCGACGGCGCCGCCATCGAAATCGAACTGTGGAAACTGCCGGTCAGCGAATTCGGCGGCTTCGTGGCGCTGATCCCGGCACCGCTGGGCATCGGCACGCTGGAAACCGAAGACGGCCGTCAGGTGAAGGGCTTCATCTGCGAAGGCTGGGCCATCGACGACGCCACCGACATAACCGCCCTTGGGGGGTGGAGGCACTACATAAGAGGTTTGAGCAATGCATAAAAATGGGCTGAGCAAAGTTCTGATCGCCAACCGGGGGGAGATCGCGGTACGCATCTGTCGCACCCTCAAGGAAATGGGCATCGCCTCGGTGGCGGTGTACTCCGACGCCGACCGCAACAGCCAGCACGTCAGCGCCGCCGATGAAGCGGTGGCGCTGGGCGGCCAGACCGCCGCCGAAAGCTACCTGCGCAGCGAACTGATTCTGCAAGCCGCCAGGGACACCGGCGCCCAGGGCATCATCCCCGGCTACGGCTTTCTGTCCGAGAACGCGGACTTCGCCGAAGCCTGCGCGGAGGCCGGCATCCGGTTCATCGGCCCGACCCCGGACCAGCTGCGCCGCTTCGGCCTCAAGCACGAAGCCCGCGCCCTGGCGGAAGCCGCCGGCGTGCCGCTGGCGCCGGGCACCGGCCTGCTGCAAAGCCTGGACGACGCGAAAAGCGCCGCCGCCGACATCGGCTACCCGATCATGCTGAAAAGCACCGCCGGTGGCGGCGGCATCGGCCTGAGCCGCTGCGACAACGAACAGGAACTGGTGGACGCCTTCGAATCGGTAAAACGCATGGGGGAGAACTTTTTCTCCGACAGCGGCGTCTTTATCGAACGCTTCGTGGCCCGCGCCCGTCACGTGGAAGTGCAGATCTTCGGCGACGGCAACGGCAAGGTGTTGGCCCTGGGCGAGCGCGAATGCTCCCTGCAGCGACGCAACCAGAAAGTGGTGGAGGAAACCCCGGCCCCCAACCTGCCCCAGGCCACCCGGGAAAAACTGCACGCCAGCGCCGCCCGCCTGGGCGAGTCGGTGAACTACCAGTCCGCCGGCACCGTGGAATACATCTACGACGACGAGCGCGACGAATTCTATTTCCTGGAAGTGAACACCCGCCTGCAGGTGGAGCACGGCGTCACCGAGGCGGTGTTCGGCGTCGACCTGGTGGCGTGGATGGTGATGCTGGCCGGCGGCGAAACCCCGCCGCTGGACGCGGACTACCGGAGCCGGGGCCACGCCATGGAAGTGCGCATCTACGCGGAAGACGCGCTCAAGGACTTCCAGCCCAGCCCCGGCGAGCTGACCGAAGTCTTCTTCCCTGACGACATCCGCCTGGACGGCTGGGTGGACACCGGCACCCAGGTCAGCCCGCACTACGACCCGATGCTCGCCAAGGTGATCGTGCACGGCGACGACCGCCCGGCGGCGCTGAACAAAATGCAGGACGCGCTGGCCGCCACGCGCCTGTCCGGCATCGCCACCAACCTGGATTACCTGCGCCAGATTCTGCGCGACCCGGCGGTGGTGGAAGGCAAAGTGTCCACCCGTTATCTGGAACGCTTCAAGTACACGCCCACCGCCTTCGAGGTCGTCGATGCGGGCACCTACACCACGGTGCAGGACTACCCCGGCCGCGCCGGCTACTGGGACATCGGCGTGCCGCCCTCCGGGCCCATGGACGATTACGCCTTCCGTCTCGGCAACCGCATCGTCGGCAACCACGCCAGCGCCGCCGGCCTGGAAACCACGCTGGTGGGCCCGTCACTGAAATTCCACAGCGACACCGTGGTGGCGCTCACCGGCGCCGCCTGCGACGCCACCCTGGACGGCGAGCCGGTGCCGATGTGGCAGCCGGTGTCGGTGAAAGCGGGCCAGACGCTTACCACCGGTAAGGCCTCCAGCGGCTGCCGCACCTACATCGCGGTGCGCAACGGTATCGACGTGCCCGACTACCTGGGCAGCAAAGCCACCTTCGTGCTCGGCCAATTCGGCGGCCACGGCGGCCGCACCCTCCGCAAGGGCGACGTGCTGTCGATCTGCCAGCCACGACTGGCGGGCTGCCCGACGCCGGCACCGGAGCATGAACCGGCGCCGATGCCGGAAGCGATGATTCCGGACTACCCGCAACATTGGGACATCAAGGTGCTGTACGGCCCCCACGGCGCGCCGGACTTCTTCACCGAAGAGGCCATTGAGCAGTTCTTCCAAGCGGACTGGCAGGTGCACTACAACTCCAACCGCCTGGGCATCCGCCTGGTGGGCCCCAAGCCCACCTGGGCGCGCACCGACGGCGGCGAGGCCGGGCTGCACCCGTCCAACCTGCACGACAACGAATACGCCATCGGCTCGATCAACTTCACCGGAGACTTCCCGGTGATCCTCACCAAGGACGGCCCCAGCCTGGGCGGCTTCGTCTGCCCGGTGACCATCGCCAAGGCGGAGCTGTGGAAAGTGGGTCAGCTCAAGCCCGGCGACAGCATCCGCTTCACACCCGTCGCCTTCGCCGAAGCGCTGGCCATGGAACAGGCCCAGGACGCCGCCGTGGAGACACTGGCGCCGGTGCCGGTGGTGTCCCCGGATCTGCACGATGCAACCGACCCGGCGTTTACTTCCGCCACCATGGTCGCCGAGCTGGACGCGGACGGCCATGTGCCGCGCATCACCTACCGCCAGGCCGGCGACAAATACATCCTCATCGAGTACGGCGACAACGTGCTGGATCTGGCGCTGCGGTTGCGCGTGCACGCGCTGATGGAAAACCTCAAGGCCGAGCCGGTGCCCGGCATCCTGGAACTCTCCCCCGGCGTGCGCAGCCTGCAGGTGCACTACGACTCGCGGTTGATCGACCAAGCCCGCCTGGTGAAAGCACTGCTCGAACGCGAAAAAGCCATCGGCTCCGTGGACAACATGGAGGTGCGCTCCCGGGTGCTGCACCTGCCGCTGGCGTTCGAGGACAGCGCCACCCTGGACGCGGTGCAACGCTACCAGGAGACCATCCGGTCCGACGCGCCCTGGCTGCCCAACAACGTGGAATTCATCCGCCGCATCAACGGCCTGGACAGCACCGAGCAGGTCAAGGACATCGTCTTCAAGGCCAGCTACATGGTGCTGGGCCTGGGCGACGTCTACCTGGGCGCGCCCTGCGCCGTGCCGGTGGACCCGCGCCACCGTCTGATGACCTCCAAATACAACCCGGCACGCACCTACACCGCCGAGGGCACGGTGGGCATCGGCGGCGTCTATATGTGCATCTACGGCATGGATTCGCCGGGCGGCTACCAGCTGATCGGCCGCACCCTGCCGATCTGGAACAAACACCTGAAGAACCGACAGTTCCAGCCCGGCGAACCCTGGCTGCTGCGCTTCTTCGACCAGGTGCGCTACTACCCGGTGAGCGAAGCAGAACTGGCGGACATGCGCGATGCCTTCCGCGAAGGGCGCCTGGAAGTGGAGATCACCGAGGAGACCTTCAGCCTGGCCGAGCACCGCCGCTTCCTGGAAAGCATCGAGCCGGAAATGGCGGCCTTCCGCGAGCACCAGCAGGCCGCCTACCGGGACGAAGTGACCCGCTGGCAGAACGAAGACGAACAGATCGAATCCGCGCTGATGGGCAGCAAAGCCGACATCGGTGAGGTGGACGGCCACCTGGTCAGCGCCGAAATCAGCGGCAACGTCTGGAAGCTGCTGGTGGAAGAAGGCGCCAGCGTGGAAGCCGGCCAGACCCTGGTGATCGTGGAAGCCATGAAGATGGAATTCGAGATCACCGCCAGCGTCGCCGGCACCGTCACCGGGCTGCACTGCAAACCGGGCACCGTGATCAACGCCGGCGACCCGGTGGTCGTGATCGACACGGAGAGCGCGGCATGAAGATCGGGCTCAAGGGCGGTCGCGGCGAGAACCTGGCCGAGCGCATCTACCGGCAATTGAAGAAAGACATCTTCGATTTCCGGCTGCTGCCCGGCGACCGCTTCAGCGAGAACGAGATCGCCGAGCGCATGGGCGCCTCCCGCACGCCGGTCCGCGAAGCTCTGTTCCGTCTTGAGCGCGAGACCTATGTGCAGGTCCTGCAGCGCAGCGGCTGGCAGGTGAAGCCGTTCGACTTCGATTACTTCGAAGAGCTCTACGACGTGCGCACCGTGCTGGAGTGCGCGGCGGTGCGCCGGCTGTGCGATCTGCAGCAGCCGGAGATCCTGCTCGAGGACCTGATGCGCATCTGGCGGGTGCCGCCCGCCGAGAGACTGCGCGACGTGAGCACGCTGTCCGGCCTGGACGAGCGTTTTCACGAAACCCTGGTGGAGGCCGCCGGCAATACCGAAATGGCGCGCATCCACCACGACCTCACCGAACGGCTGCGTATTATCCGCCGGCTGGATTTCACCAAGCCGCCGCGCGTCGACGCCACCTACGACGAACACGGCCGCATCCTCGACGCCATTGCCCATCACCGCACCGAGCAGGCGCTGATGATGCTCAAGGCCCATATCGAGACCAGCCGCAACGAAGTCAGAAAAATCACGCTGCACATGCTGCACGAAGCGCGCGCCAAGGGCCGTGAGCCCGAAGCCGCCGATAACAATTTCCAGTGAGACCTAACCATTTACGGATCGGAAAAGAGAAAGGGGAACACCATGAAGACCAAAAAATTCAGTCTTAAACGTCTGGCCCAGGCGGGCATCGCCGCCGGCGCCATCTCCTACAGCGGCCTGGTGATGGCCGCCGACACCATCAAGGTGGGGGTGCTGCACTCCCTGTCCGGCACCATGGCGATCAGTGAATCGACACTGAAAGACACGGTGCTGATGATGATCGAAAAGCAGAACGAAAAAGGCGGCGTCATGGGCAAGAAGCTGGAGCCGGTGGTCGTGGACCCGGCCTCCGACTGGCCCCTGTTCGCGGAAAAAGCCCGCCAGCTGATCACCCAGGACAAGGTGGACGTGATCTTCGGCTGCTGGACCTCGGTGTCCCGTAAGTCCGTGCTGCCGGTGGTGGAAGAACTCAACGGCCTGCTGTTCTACCCGGTGCAGTACGAAGGCGAGGAATCCTCCAAGAACGTCTTCTACACCGGCGCCGCGCCCAACCAGCAAGCGATCCCGGCGGTGGACTACCTGCTCGACGACCTGGGCATCGAGCGCTTCGTGCTGGCCGGCACCGACTACGTTTACCCGCGCACCACCAACAAGATCCTCGAAGCCTATCTCAAGTCCAAGGGCATCGCCGAGGACGACATCATGATCAACTACACCCCGTTCGGGCATTCCGACTGGCAGTCGATCGTGTCGCGCATCAAGGAATTCGGCAGCGAAGGCAAGAAAACCGCCGTGGTCTCCACCATCAACGGCGACGCCAACGTGCCGTTCTACAAAGAGCTCTCCAACCAGGGGATGGACGCCTCCGACATTCCGGTGATCGCCTTCTCCGTGGGCGAGCAGGAACTGTCCGGCATCAACACCGGCCCGCTGGTCGGCCACCTGGCCGCCTGGAACTACTTCCAGAGCGTCTATACGCCGGAGAACAACCAGTTCATCGAGCAGTGGCACGACTACATCGGCGATGACGACCGCGTCACCAACGACCCCATGGAAGCCACCTACATCGGCTTCAACATGTGGGTAAAAGCGGTGGAGAAAGCCAAGTCCACCGACACCGACAAAGTCGCCAAGGCGATGATCGGCGTGGAAACCCCCAATCTCACTGGCGGCACCGCGGTGATGAACAAAAACCATCACCTCTCCAAACCGGTGCTGATCGGCGAAATCCAGGACAACGGCCAGTTCGCGGTGGTCTCGCAGACCGACGGCGTGGTGCCCGGCGACGCCTGGTCCGACTATCTGCCCGACTCCAAGAACCTGATCGCCGACTGGACCGACCCGGTCAACTGCGGCAACTACAACACCAAAACCAAAACCTGCGGCGGCCAGACCGCCAAGTAAGCAGCAGCGGCCACGTCCGCACCGCGGGCCGGTTCGCCGGCCCGCCTTCTCTCCGCGAAGGCCAGGACCAAACCGAGGGACCATCATGCCAAGGGTTCTACTACTGATTTTTATGCTGCTCGGCGTTGCCGGCACGGCACTGGCGCAAACCAGCGCCGCGCCGACCGATGACGCCGGGCAGACCACCATGGCCTCGCCCGACGGCGAAGGCCGCCCATCGGAGTCGGTGGCGCCCGGCGTTTCCAAGGAGGAAGCGCTGCGAACGTCATTGGCCAAATTCAAGAGCCGCGATTTCGATGTCAAAGCCGAAGCCATTGAGACTATCGCCCGTTCCGGCCACGAGCGCGGCGAAGCGCTGCTGCAGGCCCTGCTCGACCGCGAGTTGCTGCACGACCTGGCCGGCGACCGCATCGTGCTCGGCGAGCAGGCCGACGGCGGCTGGGCGCTGCGCGACCCGATCAGCGAAGAGGATGTGGGCAGGGCCGAGGCCCGCGCCGCGCGCCCGGTGATTATCAACAACCGGCTGCGCCAGCAAATCCGCGACCTGAAATCGGTCACCGCGCTGGCCAACCCCAACCCGCTCAACCGCCGGGAAGCCGCCCGGCGCCTGGTGGGCAACACCGACCCGGTGGTGCTGGACGCGCTGCGTGCCCGCCAGGCGGAAGAAGCCAACCCGCTGGTCAAGGGCGTCATCGACACCGCCCTGAACATCGCGGTGCTGCGCGATCCGGCCAGCCATCTCAATGAGCGGCTGAACGCCATCGACGCGGTGGCCGGCAGCCTGGAGCCGGCGGTGCGCAATGTGCTCCGCGACCGGCTGGCACAAAGCGACGCCGCCGCCGAACGCAACGCCGCCGAGCGCGCACTGAGCAAAATCGACCAACGCACCGAGCGCTATGAAACCGCCGACACCCTCTTTTTCGGTCTCAGCCTGGGCTCGGTGCTGCTGCTGGCCGCCATCGGCCTGGCCATCACCTTCGGCGTCATGGGCGTGATCAACATGGCCCACGGCGAGCTGATCATGCTGGGCGCCTACACCACCTTCGTGGTGCAGCAGATTTTTCCCGACGGGCACGAGTGGTCGCTGCTGGTGGCGCTGCCCGCCGCCTTTCTGGTGTCCGCCCTCGTCGGCATCGTCATCGAGCGCGGCGTGATTCGCTTTCTGTACGGCCGGCCGCTGGAAACCCTGCTCGCCACCTTCGGCGTCAGCCTGATTCTGCAACAGGCGGTGCGGGTGATTTTCTCGCCGCTCAACCGCAGCGTGGTGACCCCGGAATGGATGAGCGGCGCGCTGGAAATCAACCCGATCTTCTCGCTGACCTATAACCGGCTCTACATCATCGTATTCGCGCTGATCGTGTTCTTCGCCCTGCAACTGGTGCTCAAGAAAACGCGCCTCGGCCTGCAGGTACGCGCGGTCAGCCAGAACCGGGGCACCGCCCGCGCCATGGGCATCCGCAGCGAACGGGTCAACGCCCTCACCTTCGGCCTGGGCTCGGGCATCGCCGGTATCGCCGGGGTGGCGCTGGCGCAGCTCACCAACGTGGGCCCCAACCTGGGCCAGGCCTACATCATCGACTCCTTCATGGTGGTGGTGTTCGGCGGCGTCGGGAACCTGTGGGGCACGCTCACCGCCGCCTTCAGCCTGGGCATCGCCAACAAGATCATCGAGCCCATGGCCGGCGCCGTGCTCGCCAAGATCATGGTGCTGGTGTTCATCATCCTGTTCATTCAACGCAAACCGCGCGGGCTGTTTCCGCAGCGCGGCCGGGCCGCGGAGGAATAATGCGACATTCGGATCTCACCACCGCGCTCACCGACCGCACCGCCAAGACCTTCCTGGGCATTCTGTTCGGGGCGGTGCTCATCGTCGCCCTGCTCAACCTGCTGGTGCCGGCGGAGTCCGGTCTGCACGTAAGCAGCTACACCGTCAGCCTGCTGGGCAAGTACCTCTGCTATGCCCTGCTGGCCCTGGCGCTGGATCTGGTGTGGGGCTACTGCGGTATTCTCAGCCTCGGTCATGGCGCCTTCTTCGCCCTGGGCGGCTACGCCATGGGCATGTACCTGATGCGCCAGATCGGCGACCGAGGCGTCTACGGCCACCCGACGCTGCCGGACTTCATGGTGTTCCTCAACTGGGAGGAACTGCCCTGGTATTGGCACGGCTTCGACAGCTTCGGCTTCGCCATGATCATGGTCGCGCTGGTGCCCGGCGTGCTGGCGTTCGTGTTCGGCTGGCTGGCGTTCCGCTCGCGGGTCACCGGCGTCTATCTGTCGATCATCACCCAGGCGCTCACCTACGCGCTGATGCTGGCGTTCTTCCGCAACGAGCTGGGCTTCGGCGGTAACAACGGCCTCACCGACTTCAAGGACATCCTCGGCTTCTCGCTGCGCGAGGACAGCACCCGGGTGGCGCTGCTGATCGCCTCGGCGGTGGCCCTGGGCGGGGCCTTCGTGCTCAGCCGCTGGATCACCGGCACCCGCCTGGGGCGCACCGTGATGGCGGTACGCGACGCGGAATCCCGCGCCCGCTTCCTCGGCTACCGCACCGAACACTACAAGCTGTGGATCTTCACCCTCAGCGCGGTGCTGGCCGGCATCGCCGGGGCGCTCTATGTGCCGCAGGTGGGCATCATCAACCCCGGCGAATTCTCGCCGCTCAACTCCATCGAGCTAGTGGTGTGGGTGGCCGTGGGCGGCCGCGCCACCCTCTACGGCGCGGTGATCGGCGCCATCCTGGTGAACTACGGCAAGACCGTGTTCACCGGCGTAATGCCGGAAGCCTGGCTGTTCGCCCTCGGCGGCCTCTTCGTCGCGGTCACCGTATTCCTGCCCCAGGGGCTGGTGGGCCTGGCCCAGAGCCTGCTCAAACCCAAACGGCAACCCGACGCCACCGATAAGGAGGCCGACCATGAGCCTGCGTGACACCTTCCGCCGCGACCAGGTGTTCGGCCCGCTTCGACCGGGCACCCGCCCGGTGCGCCCGGGGCAGCTGGACACCGGCGGCAAGCACATCCTCTATATGGAAGACATCACCGTCAGCTTCGACGGCTTCAAGGCGCTCAACGACCTGACGCTCTACATCGAGCCCGGCGAGCTGCGCTGCATCATCGGCCCCAACGGCGCCGGCAAATCCACCATGATGGACGTGATTACCGGCAAGACCCGGCCCGACACCGGCAGCTGCTTCTTCGGGCAGACGCTGGACCTCACGCGAATGAGCGAAACCGAGATCGCCACCGCCGGCATCGGCCGCAAGTTCCAGAAACCCACCGTGTTCCCGGAACACACCGCCCTGGAGAACCTGGAGCTGGCCATGGCCGGGCCCAAGGGCACCTGGCAGGCGCTGCTGCAACCGGTCACCGGACAGCAGTACGACTGGATGGCGCAAACCCTGGAAACCGTCGGCCTGCTCGCGCAAAAAAATCAGCTCGCCGGCGCCCTCTCCCACGGCCAGAAACAATGGCTGGAGATCGCCATGGTGCTGATGCAGAAGCCCCGGCTGCTGCTGGTGGACGAGCCCATCGCCGGCATGACCCGCCAGGAAGTGGAGCGCACCGCCGAGCTGCTGCAAAGCCTGGCCGGCGAGCACTCGGTGATGGTGGTGGAGCACGATATGGAGTTTATTCGCTCGATCGCCAATACCGTCACCGTGCTGCACCAGGGCAGTGTGTTGGCCGAGGGCAGGATGCAGGACGTGCAGAATGATCCGAAGGTGATTGAGGTGTATCTCGGCGAAACCGGGTAATTCAGTTAAGAGTTAACAGTGAATAGTTAATAGCGGGCGGCCTGGAGTCGCCTGGGAGAACAGCGCATGTTGAGTGTGAGTGGGTTGAATCAATATTACGGCGAATCCCACACCCTTTGGGATGTCGACCTGAACCTGGAGAAAGGCGAGTGTCTTTGTGTGATGGGGCGGAACGGCGTGGGGAAGACCACGTTGTTGAAGTCGGTGATGGGGTTGTTGCCCGCCGCTACGGGCAGGATTGAGTTTGATGGTAAGGACCTGAGTAAGAAAGCCGCCGAGGAGCGGGCGCGGGCGGGTATCGGTTATGTGCCGCAGGGGCGGGAGATTTTTCCGCTGCTTACCGTGGAGGAGAACCTGGAAACGGGGCTGCAGGCTCGCGCTGACCGGAGTCGCAAGATCCCGGCGCGTATCTATGAGCTGTTTCCGGTGCTGCACGACATGCGTCATCGGCGTGGCGGCGACCTGTCCGGTGGGCAGCAGCAACAGCTGGCCATTGGGCGCGCGCTGGCCCTGGACCCCACCCTGCTGATCCTCGACGAGCCCACCGAGGGCATTCAGCCCAACATCGTCGACATGATCGGCAAGGTGATCAAAACCCTGAACAAGGAAGAGGGCCTCACCGTGCTGCTGGTGGAACAGAAACTCCACTTCGCCCGAGCCACCGCCGACCGCTTCGCCATCATCGACCGGGGCAGCAAAGTGGCCGAGGACAACATCGGCGCGCTCAGCGACGAGCTGGTAAAGAAGTACCTGACCGTCTAGCGGCGGGCGGCGCCACGGCTATTTCCGGTTTAGCCCGAGCTCCGCTTGCAACTTCTTGGTCAGCCCGAGAGAGACGATGCGGTGGGACTCCTTGAGGTAGTATTGAAGCGTCTCATCGGTCTCTTCACAGGCATCGTACTGTTGTATCCACCGCATGCCCCGGGACGCCAGATACGGCGCCGGGCGGCAACCCGGCTGATCGCGCAAAATCTCGAAGTTAAGTTCCGACGCCTTAAACGTAAAGGCGGGTTGGCCGGCCTTTTCCCAGCCGCCGATGGCGAAGACCTTGCCGCCCACTTTCCAGACGTGAGCGCCACCCCACTGGACCACATGGGATGTGGCGGGCAACGCGCGGCAAAAGCGATTGAACTCTTCATACGTCATGCCCATGCTCCCCGCATTCACCTGTCACAGGCTCTGCTGCGCCGGCGGACCTTTTCTGGCTATGATGAATACCGACTCACGGCTGCTCCGCCACTCCTGCTCAATAGTGAAACCGACATTCAGCAATGTTGAGATAAGCTGATCCCGGGTGAACCGGCTCACGTGAGGCGCCAGGCCCAGCGCCTGCATAACCGATATCAAACAACGCAAAGGCCAGCTTATCTCCGCTATCAGCGATGTGCTGGAAACGAAGACACCACCGGGTTGTAGCAGCCTGTACACTTGCGCCACCGTGCCCTCGACGTCTTCCAAAAGGTGCAACACATTCAGCCCCAGAACAGCGTCGAAATCGGCATCCTTGAAATTCAGACTTTCCAGTGTGCCACACCGGAAAGAAATGTTGTCGGCGCCTTCCTCCAACGACTGCCTTGCGGCGGCCTCTATCATCTTTTCAGACAGATCCGTCGCGACAATATGCTTCACGAAGGGCGCGTGAAATAACGCCGTGGCGCCGCTACCGCAACCAAACTCCAGAACTTTCGAGTCCGGCCTCAGAACCCGCCGTGTCATTGCCAGCTTCTTCTGATAGGTCTCTACGTCTTTGACCGGGCGCCTGACGTACTTCTCGGCGCTCTCATCCCAAAAACGCTTTGCGTCTTTCATACCCTTAATAACACCCAAAGCACTCGTTTCGGCGGCTCACAGGCCAAAAGCTTATTCTTCGTCCTTCCGCTCACGCCAGGAAAGCAGTGCATCCAGCACCGGGCAAAGGGCCTGCCCCCAGTCGGTGAGCTGGTACTCCACCTTCGGCGGCACTTCCGGGTAGACCGTTCTGCGCACCAGGCCGTCCGCTTCCAGTGCACGTAGCTGTTGGGCCAGCATCTTTTGCGAGATACCGGGGATGGATTTCTCCAGCTCCGAATAACGCCGCACCTGGCCACCGAAGAGGTGGAACATAAGAATAAGCTTCCAGCGCCCTTCCAGCACCTTCATCGCCGCCGCAACGTCCGCCGCCGCCGTCTCCGGCGTATACGCCTTACCCATAGGTAACCCACTTACTTTTTCGTGCGTTCTTGATGAAGGGGCGCGCCCTGATCAAACTTCAGAACCATCCATTCACCGCCACAGGAACCGACAATGACCATTCATTCCCCGGCGCCCATCGCCCTCTTCTTCCAGCTCAGCAACGACAAGGACAGCGCCTCACTGGACCGCTGCTTCGCCCCGGACGCTTCCGTTCATGATGAGAAGCATACCTATAACGGGATCGCCGAGATCACCGACTGGTTTACCGAATCCAAGAAGAAATACAGCTATACGGCGGAACCGCTGGAAATGGAAGAGAAAGATACCACCGTGATCGTTCGCGCGCGGGTCTCCGGCAACTTCCCCGGCAGCCCGGCGGTGCTTCGCTATACCTTCAACCTGACAGGCGACAAGATCCAGGCGCTTGATATCGGCTAGCCGGATCCGGCACGGACGGGGCCCCACGGTCTATTACCCGAGGCCTAGGCGTAAGCCGCGAACACTCGCGTGACTTTCCCGTTGCCGTCAAACAGGAACGTCTCCGCCACCTCGTTGCCCGTTGCGCCGAGGTAGTAGAGCGTGACCCAGGAAACGCCCCGCAGCACCTTGAGCAGCTCAAAGCGGAGGTCCGGGTAAGCGCGCAACGCGCCCTGCCAATACTCACCGACCGCGGCCTTGCCTTTCAGGGTCCCTGACGGCTCCGCGAGACGCTTGGCGATCAACGGCGAATTCATCTCGAAATCATCGGTATAGTGAGAAAGGATGCGATCGAGATCGTGCGCATTCCACGCCTCGATCCACTCCGCCGCGAACGCGTTCGCCTGCTGCTGGTTCATGGTTTCATTCCGATAAGGTCGGTAACGCCCACATCGACGCCGAGCTGGGTAAGAAGGGTGGTGATCTGGCCGCGATGGTGCGTCTGATGATTAAAGAAATGGGACAGCGCAAACCAGAGCGGGTAACGCCGAGGCTCTGGGTTCACAATACTGGTGTACACCAGCTCGCTTTCCATGTCTTCCGGCGAGAGTGACGCCACCCAGTCGATGATACGTTCGTCCTCCGCCGCCCGCTCATCCCGTAGCACGTGGAAATCCGCGTACAGCTCCTGATCGAGCGATGTGACTGGAAAAGGCTCACCGGTGAACCGGCCCACCCAGATCCGGTCCGCGAGCAAAATATGGTTGAGCGTGCCATGGATCGACTTGAAGAACGCCCCCATATCACGCTTCCGGTTTTCATCCGACAGGCCGGCGCAGCCGTCGTAAACCTTCTGGTTCATCCAGCGGTTGTACCGCGCCATGGTTTGAACATGGGCCAGGCTCACATCCATACCCTCACGAATTGACTTACGTACCCCGGCACGGGTACCGGAACGGCTTTGTGCCGCTTACCCAGCACCACAATAACCTAATCCAAGCAGCCGATCACTGCGCTGGGTCGGCGTACTTCTGAAGCAAAGCGGGGAATTGTTCCTGAGGAGGGAACTCAGGGAAGCTGTGCGTAGCACCCGTGCTGACCCAATCCAGCTTCTCGCTGGTAAACGTCTCGATAAACGGACGGTAGTCAGCGGCGTTATCAAACATCGTCGAGCGGACATTGACGAAATCCCCCTGCCCCTCCGGCCGGGTGAACAACCAGCTCATGCAATAGCCGCAGAAGAAGTGCCGCGTGGCGCCATGGAGCCCGCCGATCACCGGCTCACCCCGGGTGACGGAGAAGGCCTCGCCAGGGAACAAAGCGCTCAGGCTGAACGCACTGGACGACATACGCTGGCATCCGGTGCAATGGCAGGCCATGGTGACCATAGGTATTGAATCAACTTCGAACTCAACGCGCCCACAACGGCAGCGCCCCTTGGCATTTGCGAAACCTTCCGTCATAACGATGCACCTCTCTGTACTGATTATTCACGGGTATCGACCGATCTGCTCCAGAATAAACGAAACACGCGCCTCCACGCCCGCCCTCGGCACCTCCACCGTCTCGTAACCCCACCGCGAATACCACCGCCGCATACCCTCGAACACAGCCACGGATTCCTCAAACGTCTGATCGCGCTCCGAGTCCATGGCGTAGATCGCCTCCCAGGGCGGCAGAAGTAACACGGTGTCATTGTAGGGAAACGCCTGAACAAGGCTCGCGATCTCATCGCGGGGGAGCGCGGACTCGAGATCCAGCATGTAAAGCGCGTCCAGCACGCCCCGGTCGAAGAAGGTGATGCCGTCATGGTCGGTCGCGGCGCGGTATTGCTGTATATCCGAGTCCAGGATTTCCCTGGCGAACGAGGCCGGCTCCGGCCGAGGCGGCAAGCCCGCGCTCAGGCGCTCCCTGATAATACGGCGGGCCGCCTCCGGGGCCACACGATATCCACGCTCCGCCAACGTCTCGAGGAGCGTCGTTTTACCACCGCCGGGCCCACCCGTAATGACGAATCGAGGATTCATAGGTCAAAGAAATCACGGATCTTCTCATTGGGCGGATGATAATCATCGACCTCAATGATGGCATAAGGCTCCACTCCGAGATTCTCCAATTCATCGACATAGATAATCGAATCAGAAATGCTCTGAATCTTAAACGCGGTATAGCCCCATTCGTTCTTTTCCGTGTACCAGTCGTAGTCACAACGCCAGGTCATTGGGAATTCCCAAACCTGAACCTCAGAGCCGGCTTGGTAGAAGCCTATACCCTTCAGATAGCCGGTTCCGTCAGCATCGCGACTCACTTGCGTGATATACCGTACTTGACCGTCGGACTCTGTCCGCACCGTCATATCGCTGTACCAAACCCCCACCAACTCGGGGCAAATCTGACCGGACTCATATTTGGCTCTTTCGAACTGGTAAGAAGTATTCGCACAACCTGTGAGGAAGAGAAATATAAGCAGGAATCTCATGTGAGCTCCGGAGTCGAGTTTCTTTACAGAACCAAGGCGATGTACCGGCTCGTTGCCAGACACGTTACGCCCTCGGCCCTTTTCTCATCCTATAAACTAAATAAATCTTACCGATATTTATTATAGCCAAAACCATTGAGCGCCAAGGGCCAACCGGCACAACATGCGACACGTAAGGTATGGCTGAAATGCCATGAATGAAGGCCAGCACTGGAAACACCATTAGTGTGTAGCACGCCCACCTTTTATTCAGGAAAGCCCCAACAACCGACACCAATGGCATAAGCAGGAAAAGAATCCCTTCCACAGCCAGAAACAGCATCCAGGCGTCAAAATCCGCCACGTCTCGCGCATACCAACCAAAAAGATACACACCATGCCAAGGCAGGGCCGCCACCAGCTGAACCAACGCTATAATCTTGATCCACTTATCTGAAGTCATTCCGCATCCTTAAGGCCCGCAACGCCACTCGCCCTGCCAGTCGCGCTGAGCGCCGTCGGCCCGGTCATACGTCAACATTGCCGGCCTTGGCGGCGACTCCCCGCCTTCGGCGGGCTCCCCGGTGACCTCGATGTGAACCGTCTTGCCCTTACCACTGAAGGTCGGCGCCGCCGTCATGCCATCGAAGCCGCCAGGCGCCGACACGCGCTCCACATAACCGGCGACCTTGACCACGCCCTGTGCCGCATCGGAGGAAGCCACATTGCCCATGGCAATCAGCAACACCTCTCCGTCCTCCGTGGTGAACGAGCAACCCAGCTCGCCGGCAAGGCTGGCCTCGCGCATGTCCTCCTCAGTCAGGGCGTTCAGCGTAATCTCCGAGCCATCACCGCCCCGGGTCTGCCCGGAGGAAGCGGCACCTTCCTGTTTGCCTGAATCATCCGGTGCCTCGGCGGACGGCTGAGTCGACGACGCCGCCTTGTCCCCAGCGTCCGAGGACGGGTCCGAGCAGCCGGCAATCAAGGAGATAGCTAGCAAGCTTGCTGACAGGGTTCCGGTGAGCGTTGCACCGCGTTTGGGAAAAGCCATGATTCCTCCTCACACTGTCCATATTGACAGCATCGCAAATCCAGGTAGAGTTTCAGAAGGAGCCTAGAAACTCTAGCAGGCCGGCAAAACCGCATCCCGGAAGTACTGCGGTTTTTTTGTGCCTGAAATCCGGGAATGTAATGGTCGGGAGGTCCGACGAATAGAACACCTGCTTGCAGGAAATAGTCGGAGCAGTACCTGTTGCTGTTTCTAGCCTCCCGACCGCCCTACTTACGCAACCTAGAAATTGCACAACAGGAGCACAACCATGAACAACCGCACCCTCAAAGTCCGCAAAGGCCACTGGGACTATATCCCAAAACGTACTCCCTCCAGCGGGAACCGCGTGGCACCATTCATTCTTCTGAAAGGTCTCTGGCTCGAACAAGCCGGCTTCTCCATCGACACACCGGTATCGATTACGGTTGAAGACGGACGGCTGTCGATCATTCGAGATTGTAGTAGCTGAGGTTGAAAGGCGGGCCTCAGAGAGTTTCGAGGCCTTGCCACCTAACGCCGCCATCACGCGCTTGTAGCGTGCATGGCATTGTTAGCCGATCTCTCTCGTATTGCCATCGGCATCAGTGACTGTAATCGATGCAGTCATAGCCAGTCTGATTGGGCCTCCCGCTTCTTTCTTCGAATTCACATTAAAGGCTGGGTACAAACTTGCTACAACTCGGTATACCCCATCAATTAGAGCACGCAAGTCGCGAGTCGCCATGTTTAATCTTCTGAATTTGATAGCTTTTCCCTCATCGCCGAAGACGATAGATATTGGCCCACTTCCTGTCTCCGCGGCGGCAACCTGGGAATGCATGTGGTCAAATTGATTTCTTATTGAGCGAAGCTCTTCAATCGACTTTTTATAGTCGCTGGAGAATTTTCGTGCCTCCTCACAGGAGTCTAACCTTTTGATTGCCATACAAGCTCGATACGTCGCCGTTACGCAATCTTCAATCTGCTCTGACACATCAAGAATGTGAAATATTGCGCCACCATCTCGTGACTGATCCGCGCTATCTTGGAGTTCGACTAGTTCTCGAGCTCTTGTGTAATGTCTTGAAGCACTGGCTATTGTATGGAGAAGCCAGGCTCGAATCCGTCTATCAGCTGGCGAGAGTGATGGCTCAGGAACGAACACGCACATAAATGAATGCCGCTTCAACCCCTCAATATTCCCGAAAAGATCAGGAATGTTCTTGGACGTTGTCTTTTTTTTGGCTGATTTCATTACACCACCTACCCATAGCCCCGGCTAACGCCGCAATAACCGGCGCGAGGTACGAGCGTCCGGCGCCGCAGGCGCGTAGTTAATTTCCTTGTTATGTGTTTCCATACCGCTCAATTGCCTCTTTGCATAGCTTATCTACATGAGCAATAACAATTAAGCACTTTCCAATAATGAGCCTGAACTCATTTTTCATAAGCTCGGCCATAAACTCGTCGGCCATCCATGACTTATAGCTGCTTCTTTTATCTTGGTAGTTAGCATGACTAAGGTCACCAAAAATAAATACTTCCATTAACTGACGGCGACTGACCATGCCCTTAACATTGAAATGTGAGTCACCGTCAAGAAATCTATTAAGAGCTTCTCTCGCCTCTTCGAACCTATGAACAAGGTCTTCATCATTGATCCTCGCACGAAAATGTGCCCCCATGTTTCGAAAGGAAATGCTTTCGTTTCCCTGGATAAAGAACCGAAAAGTCAGAAGATACGCGTCAATAGACTCCTGGCCTGGTCCTCGATGAACAGCAACTTGGCCTTCTTCAGTCCAGCTAATATCGATCCCAGTGGGTTTTGCCATTTCTCTTGCAAATGTACTTGCCAAGAGCTTTTCCGCTTTTTCTCTATACAGAATGAATGGTTCCAGCTTCTCGCTCATGCAGCCCTCATAAACACATAACGCCCGCCATAAACGGCCGAGTGAAACGAGATCCGGCGACCGTAGGGAGCGCATTTCATGGACTGGTTAGGTGTCTTCATTCGTTACCCCAAAGAAACATTGAAACTCCGAACCAGATAGCCATAAAAAAGAAGCCGTAGCCCAACACTTTGGGCCTGACTTCATAGGCGTGAACTAGCCTCTCGCCGGATTTTATTACATTTTTATTTTCAGACTTCTTGTGACCACCAGAAAGGGCAAAGTCGACATACCCAAAACCCGTTGCGGACTTCGTCGGAGAAACTCGAGAATTCTCTTTATACAACTCGGGCTCATGACGCTTAAGTGCTGTGTAAAACTTGACATGCACGAATATCCAATACGCACAAATGCTCAGCCATAGTGAAACAAGCACCGTCTCTATCATAAGCACCTAACGCCAAGCTAAAGCGCGCCGCCTTTTGGCGTCGCCTTTGAGCTTTTTGTTAGAAGATAAACCCCGACAATAGCACTTGCCGAGGTGACTAAAATTAACCACCAGAATCTCGCTACGTATGATTTTGTTTCATAGTGCTCAGCACTGCCGCATTCGCCTAAGCTGTAATTGAAAGCTCTCCCTGAATCCAAGCACGAGTCGATAGCCAGAAAGTTACCCATATAGTGAAAGAGAACCGTAGAAAGTGCCACTAGAACTAATAGAGAACCAACGATTTTCCGATTTACTCTCATCAGATTGACTCTTCTAACGGCGCGCTCTGCGACAAATTAGGAACGCAGCGGAAAATTTGTCCGAAAGCACCGCCTTGTTAAGCCTTAGATTTATATTTTTGCAACATGGCGTTGAAATGCTGAATTCGAGCTGGCGAAACATAAACATAGTCAACTATAGCTTGAAAGAAATCATCAATGGCCATAGCTTGTAGAGGATGCACGTCAATTTCATTAGCGTGTGCACCAACGTTTCCAATCAAACGGAGTATGTCGCCCGCCTCAGAAAGAATGCTTGGTATTTCTCCCCGTTCACTCAGGACCTTTAGCTTTCGCGCCAAAACACCATCTTGAACTCCGCGGTCTAGACAAAGAGCTTCAAGAGCCCGTCGAATCTGTACCGCAAACGAGTTCGGCGAGAGGTGCTTAATTCTTACAGCCTCGCCATATATTTTCTGAATTCTATCAGGGACGGAGTCATCCAGACTTATATCGGGATAAACAAGTGATGGCGGAAAATCAAAGAGATGGTAGTAAACAAGAATTTCATCACAGGTAGTGCATTTATAGATGAGGTATGTCCCCTCGCATTCATCTTCTTCGCCATCGGCTACTCCCCAAGCAATAGATCGATGATATTGCTCATGCACCATCTCTTGCTTGGCTCTGTTACAACAGTGAGGACAAAACTCTATCATCTAGTCTCCTTTAGAGCTTAACGTCAAAAGCAGCGGCGCATTTATGCGCCCGACTGCCTTTTCTTTTTAAGTTGTTTTGTACAGTTTCGTCCATGTGCCCCAATCGTCCTCATTTCGGAGATAGGCCAATAGCGGAAGGTGCTCCATCTTTTGCGGGTATGGGCACCCCAACATTTCTTCTTTGTAACTACGATGGTTTTTTGAGTAGTTTGCAAGCAAATTTGTTATCGCAACGCCAGCAACTTCCTTGGCCTCTTTCGTTGGCTCACCATCAAATATGAAACGAGCAACCAAGTCTTCGCCATCCGCAGAGAGCTTAAATGACACAGCCCTAAACTGTGGAGCCACTTCGCCCAAGAGCGCTTGCTGCGCATACAGCAATAACTTTATATCGTGCTCTGTTTTCATAGACTTTTAGCGCTTGATCTAAACGGACGGTTTAAGGCCACTAAAGAGGTTCAAAATATCCAGCCAAGCTTCTTGCCAGAACGCCTTCACGTTTCTTCGAATACCCCACGGCGCTGAAAAACGTTCAAGGCTTCCTCCGCTGCTTGTTTCAGCCGCTCCCACTCCGACGTTCCAATAAACTCCTCAAGTGACGGCATTTCCTCTGATGTCGCAGCAGCGACGGCTCCCCACGCACAGCCATACTTTTTTATTGCCTCGTACTCTTCAGCTGAGTAAACAGGCGGAGTGAACTCTTGAGCGCCCTCTTCGACAGGCATCCAATCTTCCCAGCCACATATGAGCTCGGCGGGCACATTCACATAGGGAACGCGGCACTGACAATCTTTCTGCTGCGCCGCAGATGATACGAGCTGAAGATACCCCATGATCCGGTTTCGGATTCGAGTATCGACAACTTCCTTGGGGGGCCGCTCAGCCATCACGATCCTTGTTTTAATAGCCTTGCACGCCAACTCAAGCATCCTATGGTCAGTTGGCGCGTTATCACATTATTAATATTTCGATGAAGTAAGATAAAACCAGAAAATTCCGCAGGGCACAAATGCGGCTATCCGGCTCGTGGAGGGGCACACTCGCTCCTACGGCACACGCAGGAGCGGTATTAAATGCGGTCGTGGATCAGGGGGCCAGGCGCTCGCGAGTCCAGTCATTGCCATCCCTGATACAGCGAAACCGGTCATGCAACCGACTCGGCCGCCCATGCCAAAACTGAATCTCTTCAGGGACAATGCGGTAACCACCCCAAGTCTCCGGCATGGGAATGCTTTCACCGTCCGGATATTGCTCGGCCAGCTCAGCCATATCCGCCTCCAACTGCTCACGGCTGGCGGGCCGGCTCTGATGCGAGACGGCGGCACTGAGCTGGCTGCCCCGCGGGCGGCTGGCGAAGTAGTCGCGGGATTGCTGGGCGGGGATTTTCTCGGCGCGGCCGTTGACGATCAGTTGGCGGTCGAAGGGGCCCCAGAACATGACGAAGGAGACGTTGGGGTTGGCGGCGATGTCGTCGCCTTTGCGGCTGTCGTAGTGGGTGAAGAAGACGAAGCCGCCGTCTTCGATGCCTTTGAGCAGCACCACGCGGCTGGAGGGGCGGCCGTCGGCGGAGACTGTGGCCAGGGTCATGGCGTTGGCCAGGGGCAGCTCGGCGTTGATGGCGTCGTCGACCCATTGGCGGGCTTGTTCCACCGGGTCCGCCAGCAGGTCCGCTTCGGTGAGGCCGGGGGCGTGGTATTCCTGGCGTACGTCTTTCATGGGGTGTCCTTGGGCAATTCGGTGATGCGGGGATTGTAGCTATCCATTATGGATTCAGGATACAGGATGAAGGATACAGGCGCGGGTAAAGGCCTGCCCCGCCGCACGGCCGTGCGCGCGCTTCATCCTGTATCCTGCATCCTGTATCTTCCGTTCGTTATGACTCTCGACACTTCCGAACTCAATAAAACCCGCCAGGACCTGAGCGGCCGGGACGACGTCTGGCTGTTCGGCTACGGCTCGCTGATTTTCAAGGCGGACTTTCCGTTTCTGGAGCGCCGGCCTGCCAGCATTGAGGGCTGGGCGCGGCGTTTCTGGCAGGGCTCCCACGATCATCGCGGCACGCCGGAGCGGCCGGGCCGGGTGCTGACGCTGGTGGAGAGCCCGGGCACGGTGTGCGCGGGCATGGCGTACCGGGTGGCGCCGTCGGTGTTCGAGCATCTGGATGTGCGCGAGAAGAACGGCTATTTGCGCTTCGCCACGCCGATGACGTTCGCCGATGGCGGCCATGAAGAGGGGCTGGTGTACATCGCCACCGAGGATAACGCGGCCTTTTTGGGGCCGGCGCCGGAGGACGAGATCGCGCGGCATATTCATGGCAGCCATGGGCCCAGCGGGGCCAACCGGGATTATCTGCTGCATCTGGCCGAGGCGTTGCGCGAGCTGGGCGCCGAGGACGAGCATGTGTTCGGGCTGGAGCGGCGGCTGCTGGCGCTGGCGCCGTAGGTCAGGGCGCGCGGCGCATGCGCAGCGGCGTGGTGCCGAACCAGCGCTGGAAGGTGCGGCTGAAGTTGGAGGGGTCCTGGTAGCCGAGTTTCTCGGCGATGCGCTCCACCGGCAGGCTGGTCTCCAGCAGGTACCAGGCGGCCAGTTCGCGGCGCACGTCGTCGAGCAGTTCTTGGAAGCTGGTGCCTTCGGCTTTGAGCTTGCGGATCAGGGTGCGGCGGGACATGGCGAATTCCTCGGCGGTGTCGTCCAGGGTCGGGTAGTCGCCGTCGCGGTCGAGCAGCATCACTCCGATGCGCTGGCTGAGCGGGCCGCCGCTCTGGATCTGCCGTAGTTGGTGCTCACAATCCCGCAAGGCCGCGCGGTGCGTGGTGGGGTCGGCGGTCAGGCAGGGGGTGTCGAGCAGCGCGGCGGGCAGCGTGATGGTGAGCTGGCTGGCGCCGAAGGTCACCGGGCAGCCCAGGCGCTCTTCGTACACCGACGCCCAGGCGGGCTCGTCCAGCGGCAGGGTGACGGCCACGTCGCGCAGCCGCCGCGAGGTCACCGTGTCCACCAGCTGAAAGTAGGTGGCGAGGATCGAGCCGGTGACGAACTCGCGGATCTCGGCCAGGTCCACCTGCTCGTCCAGGGTCAGCACGGCGTGGTCGTCGAATTCCTCGAAGCGCACCCCCACCAGTTGAAACCTTACCCCCACGTAGCGGGACACCACCCGCAGCACTTCGCGCAGGTCCGGCGCGGACACCACCGCGTAGCCCAGCGGCCCGTGGGCGGACACCGAGGTGACGCCGGCGGTTTCCAGGCCGATCCAGGGCTGGCCGGTGAGGTCGATGGCGCGGCGGATCAGGCGCGACATCTGCTCCAGGCTCAAATAGCGGTGATCGCCCAGCAATTGCTCCCATTGCAGGCGGGTGTCCTGGAATATCACCGCGTTATCGAAGCCCCGCTCATGCAAATACGCGCACAAAAGACGCGGATAGGTGGGGTGAATCGCGGGGCGCAGCCGGTTTGTGATCTGCACGGTCATGGGTGCCGCTCCCTGGAAGCCTTCCCTCCAAGGTAGTGAATGTCGGCCGCCTTGTCACTTTATGACGATTTATTGCCACTCTAAGCGGTGCCGGTTGGCCCCGGACAGGCGGAGGATGGAACCATTACATAACAAAGAGGTGAGGTTTATGAGCAAGGCAGGTGTGTTCACCGGGCCGTCCGGTGTGATCTACCGCGACCGCAAACGGCATTTGTGGTTCTCGTCCCTTTTCGTGCCCGCCATCGTGTTCGTGGGCCCGGCGCTCTATTTCGCCACCGGCAACAACGCGCTGATGCTGTGGCTGCCGCTGGCGTTCTACTACCTGACCGTGCCGGTGCTGGACATGCTGATCGGCGAGGACACCAGCAACCCGCCGGAAGAGGTGGTGCCGCAGCTGGAAAACGACCCTTACTACCGCTGGATTCTGTACGCCCTGGTGCCTTTGATCTGGGGCGCCTGGTTCTACGGCGCCTGGTTCGTGGGCACCCAGAACCTGCCCTGGCACGGCGTGCTGGCGATGATCTACCTGATCGGCGGCACCTGCGGCGTGGGCATCAACCTGGGCCATGAGCTGGGCCACAAGAAGGGCAAGGGCGAGCGCTGGCTGGCCAAGTTCGTGCTGGCGCCCTGCGCCTACGGCCACTTCTTTATCGAGCACAACAAGGGCCACCACAAAGACGTGGCCACCCCGGAAGATCCGGCCTCCTCGCGCATGGGCGAGAGCATCTGGAAGTTCGCGCTGCGCGAGCTGCCCGGCGCCGCCAAGCGCGCCTGGCGCCTGGAGAAGGACCGCCTGAACGGCCAGGGCAAATCGGTCTGGTCCCTGGAGAACGAGATCATCCAGCCGGCGATCATTACTATCGTCGCCTGGGGCTCCGTGCTCGCCATCTTCGGCATCGGCCTGCTGCCCTACATTCTGGGCACCGCCTTCTGGGGCGCCTTCCAGCTGACCTCCGCCAACTACATCGAGCACTACGGCCTGCTGCGCCACAAGAAAGCCAACGGCCGCTACGAGCGCACCCAGCCGCACCACAGCTGGAACAGCAACCACATGTTCTCCAACTGGGCGACCTTCCACCTGCAGCGCCACTCCGACCACCACGCGCACCCGACCCGGCGCTACCAGAGCCTGCGCCACTTCGAGAACCTGCCCGAGCTGCCCAACGGCTACTTCGGCATGTTCTTTATCAGCTACTTCCCGCCGATCTGGTACAAGGTGATGGACAAGCGTCTGCTGGAACACGCCGGCTACGACGCCCGCAACATCAACTTCGACCCGGCCAAGCGGGAGAAGCTGATTGAGAAGTACGGGATCAAGCATGGGGATGCGCCGGCTAAGGTGGCGGCTTGAGTTGATAGTTGATAATTGACAGTTGATAGCTTCACGCGCGGGCCTGGCCCGCGCTTGTCGGTTATAGCCCGCCCCAAGTAGCATTGCTCAATGACTACTGACATCCACTTCTATGAACCCTCCGCCGGCCACGGGCTGGCCCACGATCCGTTCAATGCTTTGGTGGCGCCCCGGCCGATCGGCTGGATTTCCTCGCGTAGCCGGGACGGGGTGCTGAACTTGGCGCCGTACAGTTTCTTCAATGCCTTTAACTACACGCCGCCGTTGGTGGGCTTCGCCAGCGTTGGGTACAAGGACAGCGTGCGGAACATCGAGGAGACCGGCGAGTTCGGCTGGAATCTGGCCACCCGGCCGCTGGCGGAGGCAATGAACCAGAGCTGCGCGGCGGTGGGCCCGGAGGTGGACGAATTCCAGCTGGCCGGGCTGACGCCGGAGCCGTCCCGGGTGATCGGCGTGCCCCGGGTGAAGGAGACGCCGGTGTCGTTCGAGTGCCGGCTCAGCCAGATTCTGCGGCTCACCGGCGCCGACGGCACCGAGACCGACACCTGGATGGTCTTCGGCGAGGTGGTGGGCGTGCACATCGCCCGGCATCTGCTCAAGGACGGCGTCTACCAGACCGCCGACGCCGAGCCCATCCTGCGCGGCGGCGGCCCGGCGGATTACTTCGGCATCAGCCCGGATACGTTCTTCCAGATGTACCGCCCTAAGTTGTAGTTCGCTGAGCCATGACCGCTTCGCCGACGGCATAACTTCTCTGGACATCGCTTGGGGACTGAGCTCCTTTTACTTTCAGGAAGTGTTCCATCGCGACGGTTGCTTGTTCACATTCTTCTCGGTAACGGTTTTGTTTATGTCGAGAATTCTTTACCAGATCCCACTTTTTTCTCTTCTCTTTAGTATCGTCACATTCCTCAATTTCGTTACGTGTCTTATCTGCAATATTGCCGAGCCGTTCAACTTCGGAGAGCAGGAACTGCAGGCGCACAGAGTGAGCCTGCATTTTTATCGCGTCAATTTGTTGCGATGACTGTACTTGTAGAGCGGCGGCTTGTTCTCTCTGCGCGAATGTGGACGCCTTTAGCTCTCTACCTTGTAACAACACTGCTATTAGAGCCAAAACCACTGCTACGGAAGAAAAGATACCCTCCACAGCCACCAGTGAATCACCTGCCTCACTGGTCGTTTCAGGAAAAGACAGCCCAATCTCCCAACCAACGGGAAGCGGCAAAATGCCATAGAAGATCAATACCGCGGCAACCCATATCCCGATACTGATAATGATGGAAATGAAAATCGTGGTCCTCATCAAACGCCTCCTTTTAAGGTTCCCTTCCTAGTCGATTCCACATCGGCAGAACTGCTGGTACCTTGAGCGTTTAATTGGCGCTTGGATTCATGATGACCACTTGCCCCTGCCAATCCGGCCTGCCCTACGAAAACTGCTGCGCGCCGCTGCATCACGGCGAGCCGGCGTCCTCCCCGGAGGCGCTGATGCGCTCGCGCTACAGCGCTTTCGTGCGCGACGACGCCGACTATGTCCGCGCCAGCTGGCACCCGGATACCCGGCCCGCCGAGCTGACGCTGGAAGGCGACGATCAATGGCTGGGCCTGGAGATCGTCGACGCGAAGCAGGACGGCGACGCGGGGCAGGTGCACTTCCGCGCCACCCACCGGGATGGCGACGGCTTCGCGGTGCTGGAGGAACGTTCCCGCTTTGTGCGCGAGAACGGCCACTGGTTTTATCTGGACGGCGAGCACACCGTCACGCCGTTCAGGCCCGGCCGCAACGACCCCTGTCCCTGCGGCAGCGGCCGCAAGTTCAAGAAGTGCTGCGGCTAGCGAATCGCGGCCTTTCAGGCCGCATCGAAATCCACCGGCTCAACGGCGTTGAGATCTATCGACTGCCGGGCTTCCCAGAGATCGTACGCATGCTGCAGCGCCAGCCAGCTTTCGGGGGTTCTTCCCAGGGCCTTCGACAACCGCAACGCCATCTCGGGGCTGATGCCGCTGGTGCCTTTCAATACCCGGGACAAGGTGGACGGTGACACCGCCAGTTTCACGGCCAACTGCCGGGCGCTGACGCCGAACGGCTCCAGATAGACCTCTTTAATGAACTCACCGGGATGCGGGGGATTGTGCATCGTCATCAGTGATAATCCTCGTAATCAAGCACGTAAGCGTTGCCATCCCTGAACTCAAAAGTAATACGCCAATTGCCGTTTACCCGGATCGACCATCGCCCTTTCTTATGCCCCTTAAGCGCGTGTAGGTGGAACCCGGGAATATCCACGTCACTAATAACTACTGCGGTATCAAGCGCCGCCAGCTGCATACGCAAACGTTTGGCGTGTGAGGGTTGAATGCCCGCAACACTGCCGATATGAAAGAACCGCTTCAGTCCCTTGTGGCGGAATGACTTAATCATGCGCTCAATATACCGTGATGCGCATCACGCATCAACTTTGCGAGATCATCCCTTTTCTTTGCGCTTTTCGAGCTGGTGGCGGTCCTCGGTGAGGCCGATCTGCCAGTAGCCGCTGGCGTAGAGGCGGCCGCGTTCGATCTGGCGTTCCTGGGTCAGGTAGCGCCGCACGGCGCGCACCGCGCCGCTTTCGCCGGCCACCCAGACCGACGGCGAGCCGTCCAGCCAGGGTAGCCCGACGATGGTATCCACCCAGCCCATGGCGGGCTGTTCCGGGTTGGGGTTCACCCGCCAGATCACTTCCATGCCGGGCGGGAACGGCAGGGCCTGCCGGTCTGCGTCGTCGAGAATATCCAGCACCGCGTAGCCACGGGCGTTGGCGGGCAGGCGCTCGACGTTGGCGCCGATGGCGGGCAGCGCGGACATATCGCCGGCGAGCAGGAACCAGTCGGCGTCGAAGTCGACGAACTTGGGCGCGCCGGGCCCGGCGAAGCCGATGCGGTCACCGGGGCGGGCGGCGGCGGCCCAGCCGGAGGCGGGGCCGTGGTCGGCGTGCATCATAAAATCCACCACCACTTCGCCGCGTTCATGGTCGTAGTGTCGCAGGGTGTAGGTACGCACAATGGGGCGTTCCTCGGTCGGCGTGTCGCCGAACGGCGGCAGCGGGATCGCCGTCTGTCCCGGCCGGGGAATCAGCAGTTTGAAGTTGGCGCTTTCGTGGTTCTTCGGGAAGTCGCTGAGATCGCCGCCGCCGAGCACCACCCGTTTCATGTTCGGGGTGACGTTCTCGGTGCGCAGCACTTCCAGAATACGGGGAGCGGGTCTGGGCATGGGTTACCTCATGATGGTGGCGCTTGTGGCGCCCGTCTAACTGGTGGACAATATCAACCATAATTTCACTAGTTGATGTTGTCAACCATATGAACGACGATCCCGATATTCGCCAGGTGCTCTGGCAACTGGCGTTTCAATTCAAGGTCAGCTCCAAGCGCGCGGTGCGCGATTACGACCTGCCGCTGAACGGCATGCACATCCGCCTGCTGCATATGATTCGCCGCCACCCCGATTGCACCGCCCAGCAGATCGCCAGTGTCACCGGCCGCGATAAGGCGCAGATCACCCGGGTGATTAAGGAGCTGGAGGGCATGGCGCTGATTACGCGCACGCCCGACCCGGAAGATCGCCGCGCGCAGCTTCTGTCGCTCAACGAGAAGGGGCGGGGTTTGATGGCTCGCATCAAGGACGCCGAGGACGACGTGAAAAAGACGCTTCTCAAAGGCATTAATAAGAAAGACCAGAACACTTTTATCGAGATTGGTAATCGGATGTTGGATAACCTTCGCGAACATTAGGACAGGCTCCGCTACGAAGTCGGACTTGTGGGAGCTTGCCTGCAAGCGAAAGGCCGGCACAGCCGGCCGG
The DNA here is from genome assembly GCA_017794945.1 of Alcanivorax sp. Lineage (GTDB taxonomy): Bacteria > Pseudomonadota > Gammaproteobacteria > Pseudomonadales > Alcanivoracaceae > Alloalcanivorax. The sequence goes on along the minus strand of CP051239.1, from coordinate 1,905,930 downwards.
CGGGATTCCAGAAACGCTGTTTGTGCTGTCGTTAGAGAAGGCTCTGGGATCCTGCGGGGCAACCTTTGCCGGGAGCTGCGCTCCCTTTCGCGGGCGGGGCCCGCTCCCACAAGAACCGCTCCCACAGAGCGTCTTCCCTCAAGGCCCCCAAAAAAAAGGGGGCCGTCCTGGCCCCTGGGGTAAGAAAACGAATCAGCGCGTCGTTTTCGGTTAATCGTTTGCCGAGGCGATGGGTGTGGCGTCGCCGGGGGCGCCGGCTAGGGCCCGGTAGATGTTGACCATGGCCAGGGTCTCGGCGGTGCGGCTTTCAATCAGGGCATCGCGGGTGTCGATCAGCTCCTGCTTGGCGGCGAGCACTTCGAAGAAGCCGATAAAGCCCTGCCGGTAACGGGTGCGGGCGAGCTCGGCGGCTTCGCCGGCGGCGTCGGTGGCGGCACTCAGGCGTTCGCTGCGTTCGCGGCTGCGGGCGTAGCGCACCAGCTGGGTTTCGGTCTCTTCCAGCGCCAGCAACACGGTCTGCTCATAGTTGGCCAGGGCCGCCTGGCTGTCCGCGTCGGCGGCGTCGATGCGGCTGCGCACCCGGCCGAAGTCCAGGAAGGTCCAGTCCACGCCCAGCGCCACCCGACGGGTTTCCGCGCCGGCGCTGAACAGATCGCCGCTGTCGCTGGCCACCGAGCCGATCAGCGCGTCCAGGCTGAAGCTCGGGAACAGGTCAGCGGTGGCCACGCCGATGCGGGCGCTGGCCGCGGCCAGGCGCCGCTCGGCGGCACGGATGTCGGGCCGGCGGCGCAGCACCTCGCCGGGGCTGCCCACCGGAATCACCGGCAGGCTTTCCGGCAGCGGAGCCGGCGGCGCCAGCTCGTCCACCAGGGCCGCCGGGTTCTGCCCGGTGAGCACGGCAATGCGGAACATGCGCGCCCGCACCGCCGCCTGCAGATCGGGGATCACCGCGCGGGTGGCTTCCAGTTGCGATACCGCGCGGACCTCGTCGAACGCGGTGCCGCGTCCGGCGCCCACCCGCGAGCGCACGATCTCCAGGGACTGGCGCTGGTTGTCCACGTTGCTGCGCGCCACCAGCAGTTGCTGCTGCAGGCCGCGCAGCTCGAAGTAGCTGGTGGCCAGCTGGCCGACCAGCGCCACCTGCAGCGCGGCCAGGTCGGCACCGGCGGCGCCCAACTCGGCCCGCCGGGCTTCGCTGGCACGGCGCAGGCGACCGAACAGATCCAGTTCCCAGCTCAGCCCCGCCGCCGCCTGATACAGCTCGACACGGTCGTCCCCGGCGCCCGGCGGCGTGCGTTCCACATCCGCCAGGTGCTGCTCGGCGGCGGACGCGGAGACACCCACATTCGGCAGTTGCTCGGCACGGCTGCCGCGCAGCAGTGCCTCGGCGCGCTGGTAGCGGGCCAGCGCGCCGCGCAGGTCGCGGTTGGCGTCCAGGGTCTGGCGGATAAGTCCCGCCAGCATCGGGTCATCGAAACCGGCCCAGAAGCGCTGCTCGTCGGCGTTGCCGGGCGCTTGCGGCGCCTCCAGGAAGCGCTCCGGCGCCTCCGGTTCCACCGGTTGGTAGTCCGGCCCCACGGCGCAGCCGGAAAGCCACGCCAGAGCCGTCAGCAGGACAATGGATTTATGCATGATTGCCTCCAGAAATCTGGCCGTGCGCTTCGCCGTCCATGGTTGAACCGTGGTGGCTCACCGGCCGGCCGCCGCCGGCCAGCTTACGCAGGGCGACGTAGAACACCGGCGTCAGGAACAGGCCGAACAGGGTGACGCCGATCATGCCGGCGAACACCGCCGTGCCCAGGGCCTGGCGCACTTCGGCGCCGGCGCCGCTGCCCAGTACCAGCGGCACCACGGCGGCGGTGAAGGTGATCGAGGTCATGATGATCGGGCGCAGCCGCAGACGGCAGGCTTCCAGCGCCGCTTCCACGGTGCCTTTGCCTTGCAGCTCCAGCTCGCGGGCGAACTCGACGATCAGAATGGCGTTCTTGCAGGCCAGCCCGATCAGCACCACCAGCCCCACCTGCACGAAGATGTTGTTGTCGCCGCCGGCGAACCACACGCCGATCAAAGCCGAGAGCATGCACATCGGCACGATCAGGATCACCGCCAACGGCAGGGTCCAGCTTTCGTACAGTGCCGCCAGCACCAGGAACACCAGCAGAATGGAGAGCGGGAACACCACCAGCGCGGCGTTGCCCTGGGTGGCCTGCTGGTAGCTCAGGTCGGTCCATTCGAAGTCCATGCCCGGCGGCAGCACTTCCTCGCCCAGCGCGGTGAGGCCGGCCATGGCCTGGGCGGAGGACAGCACCGTGGGGTCGGTTTCGCCGGCCAGGTCCGCCGCCGGATAGCCGTTGTAGCGCAGCACCGGATCGGGCCCGAAGGTCTCCGTGAGCGTGACCATGGAACCGATCGGCACCATTTCGCCACGGTCATTACGGGTGCGCAGACGGGCGATGTCTTCCACGTTTTCGCGGAACGGCGCGTCCGCCTGGGCCATCACCTGCCAGGTGCGCCCGAAGCGGTTGAAGTCGTTCACGTAGGTGGAGCCCAGATAAGTCTGCAGGGTGTCGAACAGCTCCGTCACCGACACGCCCTGGGCCTTGGCTTTCAGCCGGTCCACTTCCGCGTCGAGCTGCGGCACGTTGGCCTGGTAGCTGCTGATCGGGAAGCCCATGCCCGGCGTTTGCGCCACCGCGCCCTGGAAATTGTTGACCGCGTCCTGCAGCGCGCCGTAACCCAGATTGCCCCGGTCCTCGATGAACAGCTGATACCCGGAGCCGTTGCCCAGGCCGAGGATCGGCGGCGGCATGAACGAGAACGCCAGGCCCTCTTTCAACGCGCTGATCTTCTGGTTGATCTCCGCGTTGATCTCGGAGGCGCTGCGTTCGCGCTGGTCGAACGGCTTGAGCGGGAAGAACACCACGCCGGTGTTGGAGGTGTTGGTGAACTGCAGCGCGTTCAAACCGGGAAACGCGATGGCGTGTTCCACACCCTCGGTGCTCATGGCGATGTCCACCACGTCGTTGAGCAGTTCGTCGGTGCGCTGCAAGGACGCGCCTTCCGGCAGCTTCACCCCGGCCATCAGATAGAGCTTGTCCTGGATCGGGATAAAGCCCGGCGGCACCACCTGGAACATGGCACCGGTGCCGGTGAGCAGCAGGATATACACCAGGAACACCGCGCCGCGTTTGCCCAGCGCCCGGGACACCGCGCCCTGGTACTTGTTGGAGCTTTTATTGAAGAAGCGGTTGAACGGCCGGAACAGCCAGCCGAACAGGGCGTCGATCACCCGGGTGAGCCGGTCCTTGGGCGCGTCGTGGGGCTTGAGCAGCATGGCCGCCAGCGCCGGCGACAGGGTCAGCGAGTTGATGGTGGAGATCACCGTGGAGATGGCGATGGTCACCGCGAACTGCCGGTAAAACTGCCCGGTGACGCCGTCGAGAAACGCCATCGGCACGAACACCGCGCACAGCACCAGGCCGATGGCGACGATCGGGCCGGACACTTCCTTCATCGCCTGGTGGGCGGCGGCCAGCGGCGTCAGCCCCTCTTCGATGTTGCGCTCCACGTTCTCCACCACCACGATGGCGTCGTCCACCACGATGCCGATGGCCAGCACCAGGCCGAACAGTGTCAGGGTATTGATCGAGTAGCCCAGCAGATAGAGCGCGCCGAAGGTGCCCACCACCGACACCGGCACCGCCAGCAACGGAATGATCGAGGCGCGCCAGGTCTGCAGGAACAGGGTCACCACCAGCACCACCAGCAGCACCGCTTCCAGCAACGTCTTGATCACCGACTTGATGGAATCGCTGACGAAAATGGTGGTGTCATAGACCGCTTCGTATTCCACCCCTTCCGGGAAACGCGGCTCCAGCTCGTCCATGATGCCGATCACCTGCTCACGGATTTCCAGAGCGTTGGCGCCGGGGGCCTGGAAGATACCGATGGCCACCGCGTCCTTGCCGTCCAGTTGCGCGCGCAGGGTGTAGTCGCCGGCGCCCAGCTCCAGACGCGCCACGTCGGAGAGCCGCACGATCTCGCCGTCCTCGCCGCTTTTGAGCACGATGTCGCCAAACTCCTGCACGGTGCGCAGCCGGCCACGGGCATTGATCAGCGTCAGGAAATCACTGTCGGGCATCGGCTCGGCGCCCAACTGGCCGGCGGACACCTGCACGTTCTGTTCGCGCATGGCGCCCACCACATCGCTGGCGGTAAGCCCCCGCGAGGCCACCTTGGCCGGGTCCAGCCAGGCACGCATGGCGTAGTCGCCGCCGCCGAACACCTGGGCGTCGCCCACGCCCTGGACCCGCGCCAGCCGGTCCTTCACATGCAGCCGGGCGTAGTTGCGCAAATACAGGGTGTCGTAACGGCCGTCCGGCGAGGTCAGGTGCACCACCATCAAAAAGGTGGGCGACTGTTTCTGGGTGGTCACGCCCTGGCGGCGCACCGCTTCCGGCAGACGCGCCAGCGCCTGGCTGACCCGGTTCTGCACGCGCACGGTGGCGTCTTCCGCGTCGGTGCCGGGGCGGAAGGTGATGGTCATCTGCAGCACGCCGTCGGAGCCGGCCACGGATTTGAAGTACATCATGTCTTCCACGCCGTTGATGGATTCCTCCAGCGGCGTGGCCACGGTCTCGGCGATTTCCTTGGGGTTGGCGCCGGGGTAAACCGTGCGCACCACCACCGAGGGGGGCACCACTTCCGGGTATTCACTCACGGGCAGGTTGGGAATGGAGATCAACCCGACCGCGAAGATAATGATGGACACCACCGCCGCGAAGATCGGTCGGTCCACGAAAAAGCGTGAAAAATTCATCGCAATAGCTCCCATGCGGCGGGCCGCCGGCCCGCCGGATGCAGTCGTTCCCCGATAATTAAGGTTTTAGGGTTGTGAAGCGGCGACGGCTTTATCGTCGAGGGCCGGCGCGTCGCGCATGGCGACGTCGCGGGGCGCCACTTGCATCCCCGATCCGAATATTTTCTGCAGACCGTTGACGATCACCCGGTCGCCGCTTTTCAGGCCCGATTCGATCACCAGCAGCTGGCCCACCTGGCGACCGGTGACCACCTGACGGCGACCGACCGTGTTGTCGCCGTCGATCACATAAACGTAGCGACGGTCCTGATCGGTAAGCACCGCTTTGCGGTTCACCAGCAGGGCGCTGTCCAGTTCCGCCACCGGCATTTCCACGCGCGCGAACTGGCCGGGCTTAAAAGCGCCATCCGGGTTCTCCAGCACGGCGCGGTATTGCAGGGTGCCGGTGTTCGGGTTCAGCCGGTTGTCGATGAAGTCCAGCGCCCCCTGGTGCGGGAAACCGTCCTCGCCCACCAGGCCAATGCGTACCGGCTCGGTCTTTCCCGGCTCAAGCGACTGGCCGCTCCGCACGGCGCTGTCCTCGTTGCTGTCGAAGTACACATACAGCGGATCCACCGAGACCAGCGTGGTCAGCAGCGTCTGGTCCGCGCTGGCCAGGTTGCCCTTGGTGACCAGGGCACGGCCGGCGCGACCGTCCACCGGCGCGGTGACGCGGGTGTATCGCAGGTTCAGTTCGGCACTCTGCAGCGCGGCCTGGGCCTGCTGCACACTGGCGCGGGCACTGAGCAGGGCGGCGCGGCGCTGGTCGTACTCTTCCTGGGAAATGGCGCGGCTTTCCAGCAGACGCTGGGCGCGGCCGGCTTCGCCTTCGGCCAGTTGCAGACGGCTGCGGGCTTGCTCCAGTTCGGCGCGCGCCGCCCGGGCACGGGCCTCGTAGGGGCGCGGATCGATCTGGAACAACAGGTCGCCGGCCTTCACCAGCTCGCCTTCCTCGAACGCGACCTGGTCGATGTAACCGCTGACCCGGGGGCGCAGCGCCACGGTCTCCGGCGCTTCCACCCGGCCGGTGAAGGTTTCCCGGAGCGTGACCGGCTCGGCGAGCACGCGCGCCACGTCCACCTCCGGCGGTTCGCCGGCGTGCTGCGCTTCGCTGCGCGCGTCGCAGCCCGCCAGGAACACCATGGCCAACAGCAGGGGCGTCAGTCCCCAGAACAAGCCCGCGTCGCTGGCGGACTCACCGTTAAAAATATCCATGTCGTTTCTCTCCACCTGTAATGAAAGGCCACACGTCATAACGGCCACAATGAATAACGGTCCGCGTCGCGGCCTGGCCTCGGCACTAATCGAACGGGTCGACCCGAACTCGACAGGACGGTAATTCCTCAAGTCGGGAGCCTCTGGGCAACTCCCTGGCGTGCTCTGCGCGTCCTGAAGCGAGCAGATGCAAGGCGTGGTTCGCCGCCAATGGCCGCAGCCCTTGGCAAGAAGCACAACGCAGCAGATGCTCGCTTCAGGACGCGCCCTTCGGGGCTTTCAGGCGAGCACGCCCTCAGCGTTGCGCTTTTTCGTCGGGCCGTCAGCACGACTTCAAAATCGCGCCTTGACGGCGGACTCGCCTGAAAGCCAGAGCACGCCAGGGAGTTGCCCAGAGGCTCCTTAGGTCAATTAAAAAATGAATGCTTTCGTCGATGACGACGATGAAGCGCTACTTTAGGGAGAGGTCACTGAACGGCGGTAGCGCATTCCTGCCGGGTGCTTGCCCGATTCTGTTAAGCAGGGAAAGGTTCACGAAACTGTTATCTACGTATTCCTTCCGCGGGTTGCGCGATCCTGCAGCGTGCTTGCCCAAAACTGCATCCCGTGCAAGGAGTCGCTTCACGCCACCGTCGCCGGGCGTATACTGAACCGCGAGCCAATTCGGGAGGGTTACGACGTGAAGGCAAGCACTTCGACCGCGAGCACGGAAAACGAAGCCGCCGAGGAACTGCGACTTCTCGGCGAGATTCTGTCTCGCAAGATTCTGCCCTGGGCGCCGCTGGACGGCCTGCAGCCCACCCCCATTGAAGGCCTGGAATTGATACGCTCGGACACCCCCACCACCTGTGTGTCGTCGGTGTACGAGCCTTCCCTGTGCCTGATTGCCCAGGGCGGCAAGACCGTCTGGCTGGGTGACAAGGAAATCGTCTATGGGCCGCTCAGTTGTCTGGTGTCGTCGGTGCATCTGCCGGTGCTCGGCCAGGTGACCCAGGCGAGCCCGGACAAGCCCTATCTGGCCGTCAAGCTGTCGGTGGACCCGCAGGAGGTTACCGACCTGATCATTGAGCTGGGCGACGATCTCAGCGAATCGGAAGAGGAATGCCCCGACCTTGCCTGCGGCCTGTGCCGCACCCAGGCGGAACAAGGCATGGTGGAGGCGATGACCCGGCTGGTGGCCCTGCTGGACAGCCCGGCGGACGCGCGCATCCTGGCGCCGCTGGCGCGCCGCGAGATTATTTATCGGGCGTTGATCGGCGAGACCGGCCCTAGAATGCGCCGGTTCGCGTCGGCGGACAGCCAGGCGCACCGTATCTCCAAAGTGATCGCGGTGCTCAAGGAGCGCTTCACCGAGCCGCTGCGCATCCGTGAGCTGGCGGAACAGGCGAACATGAGCGAGTCGTCCCTGTTCCACAGTTTCAAGCAGGTGACGCGCATGTCACCGCTGCAGTTCCAGAAGAAGCTGCGCCTGCACGAAGCCCGGCGCCTGATGCTCAGTGAGGGGCTGGAAGCGGCCACCGCCAGCTTCCGGGTGGGGTATGAAAGTCCGTCCCATTTCAGCCGCGAGTACAGCCGCCTGTTCGGCGCGCCGCCGCGGGCGGACGTGATCAAGCTGCGCGGCGAAACGCCTCAACCGGTGCGCGTTTAGGCGCGCGCCTCAAAGGCGGTCGCGCACCAGCGACACCATGGCGAAGCCGACGCCGGTCATCGCCAGCGAGCCGGCCACGTGCACCGCGATGCCGGCCAGCGCCACCGCCCAGCGGCCGCTTTGCAGATGCTCGAACATCTCCGCCGAAAAGGTGGAGAAGGTGGTCAGCGCGCCAAGAAACCCGGTTACCAGAAACAGCCGCCATTCCGGCGCCAGCGCCGGCAGCCAGGCGAACACCCCCAATGCCAGGCCGATCAGCCAGCCGCCCAGCAGGTTGGCCGCCAGCGTGCCCAGCGGCAGCGCCGGAAACAACGCGTTCAGCCACAGCCCCAGCAGCCAGCGGGCGTTGGCGCCCAGGGCCGCACCGGCACTGATCGCCAGTACATATAACCACATGCGTTCGCTTCCCCAGCGGCTCGAAAGGTCCACTAGCATGCCATTCCCGCCATAACAACACTATGGCGTCCGCCGCCAACAGGGGTATCGTGGTAAAAAAACAACCCGCCGGTGAATGCTATGGACCGGATTCGCAGCGAGGACCTCAGGGACTTTCTTACCGTCGCCGAGGAAGGTGATTTCGCCCGCGCCTCCCAACGTCTGGATCGCCATCCGATGTTGTTGAAGGAGAGCGTGCGGGAATTGGAGCGCGACATCGGCGCGCCCCTGCTGATCGTTAATGCCACCACGGTGAGCCTGACCGGCGCCGGTGACGCCCTGGTGATCAGCGCCCGGGCGTTGCTCGCCAGCCAGGAAGCCAGCCGCGCGCCGCGCACCCACCTGCCCGCCAACGGGCAACTGCGCATCGGCGTGCCCGCGGCGCCGTTACCGCCGCTGGTGCCCCGTATTCTCAGCGCCTTCCGCGCCTTGTTCCCGCGTGTCGCCCTGAACATTCGCGAGGCCGCGGACGGGGCCCAGCTGCGCGAGCTGGAGGCCGGGCGGCTGGATATCGCCTTCGTGCATTCCGCGCGGAGTCCGGCGGCGCTGCGCTGGGAAACGCTCGCCGAGGAGCCGCTGTGCGTGATACTGCCGCCCCGGCACCCACTGCTGACCCTGCGCACCGTGGCCTTGGAGCTGCTCGCCGCGGAGCCTTTTATCCTGCCGCCGGCGGGCCTGGCCGACGGCTATGTGGCGCGCATCACGGAGCTGTGCGCGGAAGCGGATTTCCGCCCCCGGGTCAGCCATCAGGCCCACCAGCTGTCCACCGCCGCCGGTCTGGTGGCGGCCGGCCTGGGCGTGGCCATCGTGCCCTCTGACCCGGACGCCGACGATCAATATGGGGCACTGCTGCGCCCGCTGACGGTTCACGGGCAGCCCGCGTCCGCCACTCTGCCGCTGTTGCTGGCGCGCGGCAAAGGCCCGCCGGGCGTGGTAGTGGACCGGTTTCTCGACACCGCGCGCCGGCTTGCCGGCCACCCACCGGCGCCGCGTTGAGCATGGCACGGTCTTTGTATCCCTGGGGCCACGCCTGCACAGAGCGTGCCCCGGTCATATAGACTAAGGTCGCGGCGCCCTCGCTTGCGGCGCCCCCGCACGCTTGCTTGAATAGCGTCCCGAAAACCGGCAATCAGGAGTTCCCATGGCGGAAACACGCGTGACAGTCATCCCCGGCGACGGCATCGGCCCGGATATCATGAGCGCCACCATCCGTGTCCTCGACGCGCTCGATTGCGGCCTCACCTATGACTACGCGATCGCCGGACAAACCGCCCTGGATAAGGGCGAGGATCTGGTGCCCCAGGAAACCCTGGATCTGATTGAGAAGAACCCGGTGGCTCTGAAAGGCCCGATCACCACACCGGTGGGCAAGGGCTTCCGTTCGGTGAACGTGACCCTGCGCAAGCACTTCGACCTGTTCGCCAATCTGCGCCCGGCGCTGTCCATCCCCGGCGTGCGCTCGCGCTACGACAACGTGGACATCGTCACCATCCGCGAAAACATCGAAGGGATTTACTCCGGCGAAGGCCAGACCGTCAGCGACGATGGCGAGCGCGCCGAGCTGCGCAGCGTGATCACCCGCAAGGAATCCAAGCGCCTGATGCGCTTCGCCTATGAAGCGGCCCGCCGGCTCAACCGCCGCAAAGTCACGGTGGTGCACAAGGCCAACATCATGAAGTCCACGTCCGGCCTGTTCCTGGACGTGGCGCGCTCCATCGCCAAGGAGTACGACGACATCGAACACGAGGAAATGATCGTCGACAACTGCGCCATGCAGCTGGTGATGAACCCGCACCGCTTCGACGTGATCGTGACCACCAACCTGTTCGGCGACATTCTCTCCGACCTGTGCGCCGGCCTCACCGGCGGCCTGGGTCTGGCGCCCGGCGCCAACGTGGGCGAACACAAGGGCATCTTCGAAGCCGTGCACGGCAGCGCGCCGGACATCGCCGGGCAGAACATCGCCAACCCCACCGCCCTGATGCTGGGCGCGGCGATGATGCTGGAGTACCTGGAGCGCAACGACGACGCGGAAAGAATGCGCAAGGCGATCCGCTTCGTGGTGGGCGAAGGTCAGGTCACCACACCGGACCTGGGCGGCAAGGCCTCCACCTCCGAATTCACCGACGAGGTGATCCGTAATCTTTAGGCGTTTTTTGCCGCGCTTTATCAATCTTTTGCAAAAGAAGCGGCGTTAACGCCGCTTCCCGGCCCCGCGTGCGTAGGCAGAGCCTCGCTGTATCCTCTATGCTCGAAGTCCACTTACGGATTCTTCATCGCAACAGGAGGTTGTAATGAGTCAATCGCCGGAAACCGAAGCACTCAAGAAGGACATGGACCAGCTGCGCCGTGATCTGGGCGCGCTCACCGAAGCGTTTAAACGCAGCTCCCAGCAACGCGCCCAGGCCGGCGTGGAGCACGCCCGCGATCAGTTCGATCAGGTGCGCCGTCAGGCCGAAGGCCAAGCCGAGCAAGTGGGCTCGCACATCAAGGAGCGCCCCTTCACCAGCGTGCTCAGCGCGTTTGGCGTGGGCCTGCTGATCGGCAAACTGATCAGCCGCTGATCGATGAATATTCGCGGCCCCCTGTCCAGCCTGTTCAGCCTTAACGCGCTGGTCTGGCTGGCCATGCTCACCGGCTTCGCGGCCTTGCTCTGTCTGGCCGCCGCCGCCTGGTTCGCCATGGCGCCGCCTCTGGGCGCGCCGCTGGCGTCCCTGTTCACCGGCCTCGGGCTGCTGGTCATGGCGGTGCTGCTCGTGGTGGTGGTGCAACGCACCGCCCACCAATCCGGAGCCAGCGGCAAGGAAAGCCGCGAGCTGTCACGCCAGGACGCGCGCATCGAAGACAATCTCCGGCCCCTGGTGGGCGACCGGGCCGCGCAATGGACCCGGGAGCACACCGGCACGGTTATGATCGGCGCGCTTGCCGCCGGTGTCCTGCTGGCCGCCAGCCCCGGCGCCCGGCGCCTGGTCACCCGGGCGGCGGGCCCGGTGCTGACCCGCAAGGCCATGGACGCCTATCAGGATTTCTCCGACCGTTCCTGACGTTTCGATTTGCGCTAGACTGCGCTTTTTAACGGCAACCGGAGCGGGCCATGAAAAGCGAGCGCGGCGCACTGATTCTTTCCGTGGTGATGTCCCTGGTAGTGGGCGCCGCCGCGGTGGCCGCCGCGTCCCTCACCCAGTCCAAGGCCATTCTTCTCGATGGCCTGTTCAACCTGATCTACTTTCTGGTCGCCCTGGTGACGGTGCGCATCAGCGTGCTGGCGGCTCAGCCCGATGACCGCAAATTCCCGTTCGGCTACGGCTACTTCGAATCCCTGGTCAACGCCGGCAAGGGCCTGCTGATTCTCGGCGTGGCGCTGTTCGCGCTGGTCGACGCGGTGCTGGCGCTGCTCGCCGGCGGCCGGGAGATCGTCGCCGGGCCGGCCATCGGTTACGCGGTGTTCGCCACCCTGGCCTGCTCCATGACCGCCTGGATTCTGCACCGCAGCCGCCGGCACGTGGACAGCCCGCTGATGCGCGCCGATTTCGAAAACTGGCTGGTGAATGCGCTGATCTCCTCCGGCGTGCTGCTCACCTTCTGCATGATCCCGGTGGCGCGCTTTTTCGATCGCGAGGACATCGTGCCCTACGTGGATTCGGTACTGGTGATCGCGGTGGTGCTGTTCTGCCTGAGCGTGCCCATCCGCATGGCGAAGGGCGCCATCATGGAGCTGCTCAACCGGGCGCCGCCCCGCGAGTTGCGCCGCCCGGTGCTGGCCGCCATCGACGCGGCGCTCGCCGACCTGCCGGTGCGCCAGTGCCAGGTGCGCATGGTGCGCCCGGGCCGCCAGCTTTACGTGATGATCCATGTGGTGCTGCCCGCGGATTTCCCGCTCGCCGGGCTGCCGCAACTGGACAGCTTGCGTGAGCGCCTGACCCGCGCGGTGTCGGCGGTCTACCCGCACCAGGTCACCGACACCCTGTTCACCGCCGATGCGAAATGGGCCGAGCCCTGCGAGGCCCTGCCGGTGGTGTCCACGCCCCGGCGCTAGGGGCGATGTTCAACGCCCCAGCGTCGCCATGCCCGCTTCGCCGTACCGTTCACCGGCGGCCGCGCCCATCGGGAAAATACGCGCCAGGGTCTGTTGATCCTCTTCGCTGAGGGTAAGGCCCAGGGCGCCCAGGTTTTCCCGCAGATAGCGCCGCCGCTTGGTGCCGAAGATCGGCACGATGTCCTCCCCCTGGGCCAGCACCCATGCCAACGCCAGTTGTGAGGGAAGCACCTGTTTGGTCTCGGCAAGCGCCGTCACCCCGGCCACCAGATCCAGGTTGCGTTGAAAATTATCGCCCTGGAAACGGGGGTTATGCCGGCGAAAATCGTCGCTGTCGAAATCCTCCGGGGAGCGGATCGCGCCGCTGAGAAAACCTCGTCCCAAAGGACTGTAGGCGACCAGGCCGACACCCAGCTCCCGGCAGAGGGGAAGCATCGAGGCCTCGGCATCCCGGGTCCAAAGCGAATACTCCATCTGCAGCGCCGTGATCGGATGGACCTGGTGGGCGCGCCGCAGGGTGTCCGGGGCCGCTTCGCTGAGCCCCAGGTAGCGCACTTTGCCTTCCTCGACCAGCCTTGCCATGGTGCCCACGGTGTCCTCAATCGGCACTTGCGGATCGATACGGTGCTGGTAGTAGAGGTCGATATGATCCACCCCCAGGCGCTTGAGGCTGCCTTCCACCGAACGGCGAACATAATCGGGGCTGCCGTCGACGCCACGGGAATGCGGATTATCGCTGTCGCGGACCACGCCGAACTTGGTGGCCAGGAAAACCCGGTCCCGGCGTCCGGTGATCGCTTTGCCGACCAGTTCCTCGTTGGTGTACGGACCATACATGTCGGCGGTATCGATCAGGGTGACGCCCTGCTCCAGCGCGGCATGCAGGGTGGCGATGGACTCCCGGTCGTCGCGGCTTCCGTAAAAATCACTCATGCCCATGCAGCCCAAACCCAGGGCGGAGACTCGCGGGCCGTCACGGCCCAAACGGCGCTCTTGCATTGCCAATACTCCTGTTGATGACGAGAGCCCCAGTCTGCGCCATTCAGGAATAGCGGATAAACCGCCTGCCATGGTTAACTCTATTCAGATTCATGAACAATAGAGAGCGCATCATGGACCGCTTCAAAGCCATGCAGGTGTTCACCCGGGTGGTGGAAGCCGGCAGCTTTACCCGCGCGGCGGAGACCCTGGACATGCCCCGCGCCACCGTGACCACGGCGATACAGCAGCTGGAAGCGCATCTGGGCGTACGCTTGCTTAACCGCACCACCCGGCGGGTGGCGGTAACCGTGGACGGCGGCGCCTACTACGAACGCTGCCTGCATCTGCTGGAAGCCCTGGCCGACACCGAAGCGATGCTCACTGAAGGTCAGCGGCCGTCCGGACGCCTTCGGGTCAACCTGCCCGGCCGCCCGGCGCGCCTGTTGATCATTCCCGCCCTGCCCGCCTTCTGCGACCAGTACCCGGAGCTTGATCTGGAAATCGGCGTCAGCGACCGCCCCGTGGACCTGATTCAGGAGGGCCTGGACTGCGCGTTGCGGGTAGGCCCGTTGCCGGATTCCGGCCTGGTGGCGCGCCGCGTCGGGGAGCTGCAGGAGATCAGTTGCGCCGCGCCCGGCTATCTGCGGCGCTTCGGCACCCCCACCGTGCCCGCGGACCTGACCGGCCACCAGGCGGTCCACTATCATGCCGGTCGCACCGGCCGCTCCTTGCCCTGGGAATACCTTGAGCACGGCGTGGTGCGCGAGATGACGCTGCCCGCCCGCGTCACCACGGATAACACCGAGGCCTACATCGCGGCGGGGCTGGCCGGGCTCGGTTTGATCCAGGCGCCCTTGCAGGGCCTGGCGGATCACCTGCGCCAGGGGACGTTGCTGGAAATTCTGCCCGATTACCGGCCGGCACCGTCACTGATGTCCGTGGTCTATCCCCATAACCGGCATCTGTCCGGGAAGGTGAAAGTGTTCGTCGACTGGTTGGTGGACCTGCTGCGCCACCAGCCCGGCATCACACCCTGAAACCGGAACGAGAATAGATTTGTCAGTGCCATCGCTTTGCACTACCGTTCCACTGACGAGCCCATCCGGGTCCGCGCTGGGAGGACGACCATGCGCTACGAACTCTTCTATTGGCCCGGCATCCAGGGACGCGGCGAGTTCATCCGACTCGCCCTGGAAGATGCTGGGGCGCCGTATCTCGATGTGGGGCTTGGCGACCCCCGTGACGGTCTGGGCCTGCCCGCCATCGACGGCTATCTCAACGGGGACGCCACGCCGCGCCCGCCGTTCGCGCCGCCCTTTCTTAAAGCCGGCAATCTGGTGATTTCGCATGTGGCGAATATTCTCCAGTTCCTCGGCCCGCCGCTGGCGCTGGTGCCGGACAACGAGCCGGCGCGCTACTGGATACACGGTCTGCAACTGACGCTGAGCGACTGGGTGGCGGAGGTCCACGATATTCATCACCCGATCGGTCCGACCCTTTTCTACGACCAACAGGAACAAGAAGCCGGCCGGCGCGCGGCGGTGTTCCACCAGCACCGGCTACCGCGCTTTCTCGACTATTTCGAGCGGGTGCTGGCACTGAACCCGGCCGGGCCGGACTATCTGGCCGGCGGTGAGCACTGCTATGCGGACCTGTCCCTTTTTCAGGTTATTCGCGGGCTGCAGTACGCGTTTCCGAGAGCCATGAAAACGCACCGGGCGCGCACCCCCAGAACGCTGACGCTGGTGGAGCGGGTCGCCGAGCGGCCCGGCATCAAGGCGTATCTGCAATCCGAACGGCGCCAGCCGTTCAACGAAAGCGGCATCTTCCGGCACTACCCGGCGTTGGACACCGGCCCCTGAACCGGCGCGCTTAACAGGAGTTTGCGTTTGCGGCACGCCCTCCGTGTTGCCGAAGCCGGCGTGGCGGCGCACTCTGTGCGGTGAAGCGTTACGCCACATGGAGTCTAGTGAATGAGAGCGATTAAATGGGACGCGCCCGGCGATCAGAGCGTCGCCGAATACTACGCGAAGGACCCGAACATCGACCCCACACCCCACAAGGGCAGCGTGCTGTCGGCCCGTTTCCAGGGCCTGGTGGCGCGGGTGCGGGTGGACGCCTACACCGACGGCACCAGTTACGGGGACGTGGTGGCATTGATCGACCCGGAAACCGGTAAGCGGCTCACCGAACACCAGGGCATCGCGGTGGGCGACACCGTCGCCCTGCCGGATGCGAAACGGGCCTTCGAGCCGAATCTGGAACCCGAAGAGGATGAGGACGAACAAGAGCGGGACTAAAGCCGCTCAGCCGGCGCCGACGGCTCCGGCCAGGGTTTTGCGGAACGCCTTGGGCTTGAGGCTGTAGCAACGGCGGGTACGCTTGCGGCATTCCGCCACCCGGTCCGCCTCGAGCCGGGCGATCAACTGGCGCACGATCACGAACGGTTCTTTATCCTGGCAGTCTTTCTTGCGCTTACGCAGGTGCTCGTCGAGCACATGCAGATCGTGCAACTCGCCGAGCAGCTTGCCCAGTTTGCGAAACTCCTTCAGTGAAACGGCGGAGTCGTCCAGGGCGCTTTCCAGCGGTTCCAGCTGATAAAGCTGATACTTCACCCGCTTGCGGAACCGGTGCCAAAGCTCCGGCTGGTTTTCGACCACCGCTTCCAGGCCTTGCTGCCGGCCTTCCGCATAGAGCCGGCCAAAGCCTTTTTTGATCAGTTCCGCGTTATCGGCTTCGATGTTCAGGTTGCGCCACAGGTACAGGTCGGCGCGGAACACGCCTTCCAGCCCTTCCGGCATGGCCGGCGACACCACGTCCTGCTCGGCCGACAGGGCCTGGGCGCGCACCGCGTCGATGGCGTCGCTTTCGTAATCGCGGGCGCCCTTGCGCAACGCGTCCAGGGTTTCACCCATGACCTGTGTATCGCGGGCACCGGCCAGGGCCCGCGCCGCCATGCGCAGGGCTTTGTCCTGCCGCCGCGCGGTCTTCTTGTCGACCACACCGGCCATCACCCGCCAGATCGCCCGCAGCCGCTTCACGGCCACGCGCACCTGGTGCACCTGGTCCGGGGTCAGGCTGGTCTGACCTTCAAGCACGGAAAGTACGGTTTCGTCCTGTTCGCAGGCGGCGCCGGCGAGGCGTCCCGGCAAATCCGAAGCGGAGGTCGCGGCTTTGCTCATGAAGGGCTCCGAGGTTGGCGGTTCTAAGAGGAGACCGATTATGAATTTTTCCGACGACAATTACCGTGACAACTAAATGACAGCACCCGCCAACGAAAACGCCCGCCGGGCGGCGGGCGTTCAACGCGGGTGGATCACGCCGGCGTCAGCCGCGTGACACGCCCAGGCCGCGGCGTTTGCCGCCTTCCGCCTTGACGAACTCGAGAGCGTCATCGTTGAGCCGGCCGTAGCGCAGGCGCGGCAGATCGTAGAGGTAGTTGCTGAGCACCTTCCAGGGCGCTTTGTCGCCCTGACGCGGCAGCCGGTGGGCGGCGCGCTGAACGTAGCCGGACTGCAGGTCCAGGAAGGTTTTGTCGGTGTCGCTGCCGTCGTGGTCTTTCGGCGTGACCTGCTGCAGCCCCTTGCGGGACATGTAGTTGAGCAGCCGGCAGACGTATTCGGCGGCGATGTCCGCTTTCAGGGTCCAGGAGGCGTTGGTGTAACCGAACACCATGGCCATGTTGGGCACGTCGCGCAGCATCACGCCTTTGTACACGAGCACATCGCGGGGCTCGCGGGTCTGGCCGTCCACCGAAAGTTCGGCGCCGCCGAGCAGCTGCAGGTCCAGACCGGTGGCGGTGATGATGATATCCGCTTCCAGCTCTTCACCGGATTTCAGGCGAATACCGTTCTCGGTGAAGGTGTCGATGTGATCGGTGACGATGGAGGCTTCACCGCGGCGCAGCACCTTGAACAGGTCGCCGTTGGGCACCGCGCACAGACGCTCGTCCCAGGGGTTATAGCTGGGCCGGAAATGCTTCATGTCGATGTCGTCGCCGAGCTGACGGCGGGCGGCGGCCAGCAGCGCGCGGCGCACCAGACCCGGGCGCTGCTTGGACAACCGGTACACCAGACGCTGCAAGCCGATGTTGCGCGCCCGCGCCATGCGGTAGACCACCATTTCCGGCAGGAAGCGGCGCAGTTTCACCGACAGTTCGTCGCGCTCCGGCACGGTGGCGATGTAGGTCGGCGAGCGCTGCAACATGGTGACGTGCCCGGCGTCACCGGCCATGGCCGGAACCAGGGTCACCGCGGTGGCGCCACTGCCGATCACCACCACTTTCTTGCCGCTGTAATCCAGATCCTCCGGCCACTGCTGGGGATGCACCAGGCGGCCCTTGAACCGGTCGGCGCCGGGGAAGTCCGGGGTGTAGCCGGCGTCATAGTTGTAGTAGCCGGTGCAGCAGAGCAGGAACTGACAGGTGAAGACCTCGCTTTCACCGCTGCCTTCGTTCTCCACCCGCACGGTCCACTGACCGTCGCGGGTGGAGAAGTCCGCGTCGACCATGCGACGCTCGAAATAGATCTTGTCGTCGATGTTGTATTCGGCGGCGGTGTCGGCGATGTATTCGCGGATCGACGGCCCGTCGGCAAGCACCTTGGGCTCGGTCCAGGGGCGGAAGTTATAACCCAGGGTGTACATGTCGGAATCGGACCGGATGCCCGGGTAACGGAACAGGTCCCAGGTACCGCCGATGCGCTTGCGGCGCTCGATCAGGGCAAAGCTGCGGTCCGGGGACTGACGGCTCAAATGGCAGGCCGCGCCGACACCGGAAAGACCGGCGCCGATAATCAGCACATCAAAATGATTGTTGGACATGGTTTCCTCCAGCCCCACCCCGGCGCCGCGGTGTGCGTGTCGCCGAAGCCCAGGCTTACATTGCTCAATGGCATCTTTTCTTGGCGGCAATAATGCCTTCGCTGGCCGGACACCGAAAGTGCCGACTGGGCCGTTCCGTCGTCGCTAAGGCCAATCGGCTGGCACGATCCGCGAATCGAGCGGGCTTTTGACCTGCGTCAAACACGGCGCGCGGGGCCGCTTTACCCTGCTGATTTCAATACCGGGGGAAGACCGCGATGGATTTCGGCTACGACGAAGACGCCAGCAAAATCCAGGATTTGCTCAAGCGTTTCATCAAGCAGCGTGTACTGCCGCTCAATGGCGAATGGCACCGGCGCGTCGCCGGCGGTGACTACCCGCTGGACCTTCTCGAGCCGTTAAAGCGCCAGGCCCGTGAGGACGGCCTGTGGAACCTGTTCCTGCCGGATCTGCGCGCGGACCAACCCGGCACCGCCATGAGCACCCTGGACTACGCGCCGCTGGCGGAAATCATGGGGCGCCTGCCGTGGGCGGCGGAAGTGTTCAACTGCAGCGCGCCGGACAGCGGCAATATGGAACTGCTGCAGCGCTTCGCCGACGACGCCCAGCGTCATCGGTGGCTGACGCCGCTGCTGGAGGGCGAGATCCGCTCCTGCTTCGCCATGAGCGAGCCGGATGTGGCGTCCTCCGACGCCACCAACATCGCCACCACCTTTACCCGGGACGGGGACGACTATCTGATCGACGGCCGCAAGTGGTTTATCACCGGCGCCGCGCACCCGAATTGCCGGTTCGCCATTGTGCTGGGCCGTGACGACCAGGCGGCGGAGCAACTCCCCCACCGCCGCCATTCGATGCTGATCGTGCCGATGGACGCCCCCGGCCTCGAGGTGGAGCGCAACATCCCGGTCATGCAGCACCGCGCCCCGGAAGGTCACTGCGAGCTGGTGTTTCGCAAGGTCAGGGTCCCCGTGGCCGACCGCCTGGGCGGCGCCGGCGAAGGCTTCGCCATGGCCCAGGCGCGGCTGGGCCCGGGCCGGGTACACCATTGCATGCGCACCCTGGGGCAGTGCGAGTTGGCCTTGGAGATGATGTGCGAGCGGGCTCTGGAACGGCGCACCTTCGGTAAGCCGCTGAGTGAGTTCGACAACGTCAAGGACTGGATTGCCGAATCCCGGTTGGAGATCGACCAGGCGCGCCTGCTGGTTCTGCAGGCGGCCTGGCGTATCGACCGGTTCGGCAATCAGGCGGCGCGGGTGGATGTGTCCGCCATCAAGGTGGTGGCGGCACGCCTGCAGACCCGGGTCCTGGACCGGGCGATCCAGGTGTTCGGCGCCATGGGGCTGACGCCGGACACGCCGCTGGCCGCGCTATGGACCTGGGGGCGGGCCATGCGCTTTCTGGACGGGCCGGACGAAGTGCACCTTCGCACCGTGGCCCGCGACGAACTGGGCAAGGCCCGCGACCAGCGCGGCCATACCGCCGCCTACTTCACGCTCTGACCACCGAAGGTCAGGCCGGCACCGCCTGATAATCGCTTTCCTCGAACCGCGCCATCTGCCTTTGGTACTGGGTGGCGAAGCCCGGGAACATGGTGGCGTTGAAGCCGTCCTCGGTGAGGTACCAGCTCTTGCAGCCTGAATTCCAGTTGGTCTTGGCCAGGCGCTTTTGCAGGCGCTGGTTGTGCCGCTGCTGCACGTCCTCCTTTACGTCCAGCATTTTCAGATTGCCGTCGAGGATGCGCAGAATACCCTTCACCGCGTAGTCGAGCTGGGACTCCATATACACCAACGCCGAGTTGTGGCCCGGACCGGAGTTCGGCCCGAAGGTGAGGAACAGGTTCGGGTAGCCGGCCACGTTGATGCTCTTGTAGGCCTGGGCGCCGCCCTGCCATTCCTGGTCCAGCCGCCGGCCATCCAGACCCTTGACCGGAAACGGCGTGCCGCTTTTGCTGACGTCAAAACCGGTGGCGAACACGATGCAATCCAGCTGGTGCTCGACGCCGTCCGAGGTGCGAATGCCGTTCGGCGCCAACCGCGCGATCGGCCAGGTGATCAACTCGGCATTGTCTTTCTGCAGCGCAGGATAGTAGTCGTTGGAAACCAGCACCCGTTTGCAGCCGATGCGGAAGTCCGGGGTCAACTGCCGGCGCATCCAGTCGTCTTCAACCTGGTTATGCAGGTGCGCCAGGCTGAGCCGCTCGGCAACGCGGGTCAGCGGCGAGTTCCAGATCACCGCCATGGCCATGGTTTCGTGGGTCCAGAACAGCGCCTGGCGCACCGCCTTCTGGCTGGCGGGAATTTTCTTGAACAGCGTCTTGTGCCAGTCCGGCGTTTTGAAGTCCGGCCGCGGCACCACCCAGCCCGGCGTGCGCTGGAACACTTTCAACTTGCCCACGGTTTTCACCAGCTCCGGGACGATCTGAATACCGCTGGCGCCGGTGCCGATCACCGCCACGCGCTTGCCGGCGAAGTCGTAGTCGTGATCCCAGCGCGCGCTGTGAATCTTCTTGCCCTCGAACTCCTCCAGCCCTTCGATGTTCGGGAAACTGGCGTTGGACAACGGACCCTGGGCCATCACCGCGGTGCGGCCGCGCACCACCTCGCCTTTCTCCAGCGTGGCTTCCCACAGGCCGGCTTTCTCCTGGAACGACAAATCGGTGACGTTGCAGTTGAAGCGAATGTGTTTTTCCAGATCGAATTCGTCCACCAGATAGTGGATGTAATCGAGAATCTCGTTGCTGCCGGAGAAACTGCGCGACCACTCCGGGTTGGGCGCGAATGAATAGGAATACAGATTGGACGGAATATCGCAGGCGGCGCCCGGATAGGTGTTGTCCCGCCAGGTGCCGCCGACCTGGTCGCCGCGCTCCAGAATCACGAAATCATTAACGCCCGCCTGCTTCAGCCGGATCGCCATGCCCAGCCCGGCGAAGCCGGCGCCCACGATCACCACCGAGGCCGGTTTTGCCTTGCGCTTGGCGGCGGCTTTTTTAGGCGCCGCTTTTTTTGCAGTGGCCTTCTTCGCCGCCGGCTGCGTGCTCGCCTTTTTAGCGGCGGCTTTCTTGGCGGTCGCCTTTTTAGCGGTCGCTTTCTTCGCGGTGGCCTTCCTTGCCGCTGCTTTCTTGCGCGGCGCTTTAGCGGCGGCCTTCTTCGCGCCACCGTTGTCAGCCGCGGTTGCTTCCGCCTTCACCTCAGGCTGGTCCGCCACGCGGCTGTCATTGCTGTTGGGAGTGTCGTCATTCATAGGAATTCACTGGCTGAAAGGTCGGATTGAAAAGAGTGATTGCTTGGCACTGCACTTCTACGGCAGCCGGGTTTGTGGGAGCGGGCCTTTGTGGGAGCGGGCCCAGCCCGCGAAAGGGTGGCTTTAGCCACCCTTTCGCTTGCAAGCAAGCTCGCACAATCTTGCTGCCGTAGCACCGAGAAGCTCCGGGCCGTTACGCGGTCGGTTTATAGGTGATGCCCTTCACCCAGGTCGGCACACGGGACGGCATCACCCATTCGGGAACGCGGTCGGTGAGCTTGACCATGGCGTCCACCGGCGCGTGGTACATGCGGTTGCGGCGGTTCACCACCATCCGGCCGTGGCGGCTGATGATCTGGTACCAGGGGTTGTTGCGTCCTTCCTGGGTGCGGCCGCCGATCCGCTCGAACTTTCTCATCGCCGCGTAGAGGCGTTCCTCGCCGAGGCCCATCTCGATGATGTTGTCGCGCATCCGGTTGAGCAGCGGCACATAGGAGGCCACGCCGAGGATCAGACGCGGGTCGGCGATGGTGCCCAGCGCTTTCAGCGTCTTCAGGTACAGCGGGCCGTGGCCCTGCATTTCCAGCACGTGGAAGCCCACGCCCAGGTGGCGGGATTCGTCGTCATTGATCTTGGCGAACGCCTGGTGGCACACCGGGTCGTCCACGGTTTCCAGCAGGAAGGTGCAGAGCGCGCCGTCCAGGGCGATCTCCAGCATCGGAATCACCGAGCCCAGAACCTCCAGGGGCATGTCATCGCTGTAGCGGTCCAGCCACTGGATCACCAGCTTCAGGTTTTTGTTGGGCTCGGGAATGTTGTCGCCGTCAAGCATGCCCCAGCGCTTCATCAGCGCCATTTCCGCGTTGGCGTGGCGCTGCTCCTCGGCGTGGAAATAGGTGTAGATTTCCTTGAGCGTGTCGTTGGGCGCTTTCTTGGCCATGGCCGCGAAGCCCCGCGCGCCGACGTGTTCAATCCACATCAGATCGGCCATGAACGCTTTCAGTTTGGGCCACTGCTCGGCGGTAATCTTGTCGGCGCCGGGCGCGTCCCAGTCAATGTCCGCGAGGGCCCACTGGCTGGCTTTGATTTTGGCGAGCATTTTGTCGAGATCGATGGAAGCCATGCGTGTCTCCTTCCGGTACGGAACGGGGTTCAGGGTTTGGCCAGCGTGAAGCGGCTCAACAAGCCGGCTCCGCGCGCGTAAGTGGCGGGCAGATAGCGTTTGGCGCGCCAGATCAGGCGCGCGTCGACCTGCGGCAGAACATAAAGACGGCCCTTATCCAGGGCTTTCAGGGTGGTCGCGGCGACGCCCTCGGCGGACACGCCGGTGAGCGACACCCACTTGTTCATCAGCGGCGTCACCGAATCGTCGATGCGGCCGTCACGGAAAATATTGGTCTTCACCACGGTGGGGCACAGGGCGGTGACGGTGATACCCGCGCCGGCGGTTTCCGCCGCCAGCGTTTCGGACAGCGCCAGCACCGCCGCTTTGCTGGCGTTATAGGGGCCCATGCTGGGCGCGGCGGCGAAGCTGGCGGTGGAGCACACATTGATGATGCCGCCGCCACCGCCGGCGCGCAGACGCGGGGTGAACACATGGCAGCCGTGCACCACGCCCCACATATTGACGCCCATCACCCAGTGCCAGTCTTCCATGGAAATCTCGCCCACCGGCTTGCCGCCGGCACCGACGCCGGCGTTATTGATCACCAGCGTGGGCGCTTCGCCGAACCATTCCTGGGCCTGGTCCGCCAGGGCTTCCACCTGCTCCAACACGGACACGTCGCAGGGCACCGCCAGGGCGTGGCCACCCTGTTCCTGGATCGCCTCGGCGGTGGCCGTGGCGGTCGCGGGGTTAAGGTCGCTGCACACCACCCGGCCGCCACGGCGCGCCAGTTCCAGCGCGAACGCCCGACCGATGCCGCTACCGGCGCCGGTGACCACGGCGCGGCTGCCTTTGGAGAGCTTGTTAGGGGTAAACACTTTGCTGCTGAGCATCAGAGCGAACCTCGCCGAATTGACCGTGACATTGATTAATGGCAACTTAGTCCGACTAATTGTTCGGATTCAACTCGGATATGCCTCGTAAACCCCAGCAGCCGCGCGCCCACGCCACCGTCGGCGCCATCGTCGAAGCCGGTTTTATCTCGCTCGCCCGCCACGGCGTGGAAAACACCACCACCCGGCATATCGCCGATATCGCCGGGGTCAGCGTGGGATCGCTCTATGAGTATTTCGCCAACAAGGAAGAAGTGTTCGATGCCATGCATGAACACATGGTCCGGGAAGTGGTGGGCATGGTGCGGCCGCTGATCCCCACGCTGGTGCGCATGGACATCCGCGAGCTGGTGGCGGAGCTGCTCTACCGGTTCCGTGACTTACTGGAGCGCGACGACGGCCGTTATCTGCGCTACATGAGTTACGCCGCCTACTTCGCGCCGCGCGATCAGATCGAGCCGATCAACCGGCTGCTGATGGATTTGCTGATGAAGTACGTGATGCACCATCCGCGGCTGGTGCGGCTGGGCAACCTGCCGGCGATGGGATTCATTATGATCAACGGCGGGGTGTTCACGGTGATTCGCTATCTCACCGAGCCCAACCCCACCGTCGCCTTCGACGACCTGGTGCGCGGCCTGGGGGACATGGTCGCGCACTTCGTGGACGGCGAGCTGCAACGGGCGGGCAGCGCCGACTGATCCGTTATTTCAGCAAGTCGGTATGCAGGTTGGGGGCGTCGCGGTCCACCCGCTGCCAGGTCTGGCTGCGGCCCAGCAGGCTGATGCCCAGATAGCCGCGCGCTTCCAGGGTGTTCTCGTCGGTCAGGGTGGCGCGGGCGCTGTAGGTCTTGCCGTTGTCCGGGGAATAGATGCTGCCGTCTTCCCACTCGTTGTCGCCGGCGTATTGCAGCCCCTTGAGCACGGTCACGCCGAGCAGCCGGCGGCCGCGCAGCTTGTCGTCCGGGTTCTCGGTGTCGTAGCGGGCTTCGCCGCTGCGCGAGCCCACCACGGTGCCCACCCAGGCGTCGCCCTCTTTATGAATCTGCACATAGCCGCCGGTATCGGTTTCCCAGATACCTTCAATGGCGTTTTCGCCGTCGGCGGCCCAGGCGGTGGCGCCGAGGGCCAGCAAGGCGGTGATCAGGATGGCACGGATCATAGTTCAGTCCTCTACTTCAGAACGGTCTTTAGGGGCGGCGTTTTTGCACTGCGCAATGGTTGTGAGCACATTGCGGGCAGCGCAAAAGAGTAAACAAAGTCGACCCTGTTGTCTGTCACTTTAGAGGGGTGAAGCGGGGCGGGGTTCTTAAAACAAGATCAAATCGCCCCCGCGCGGGCGGCGGGGGCGGAAGGGGGCACCGGCGGCGGCCCTCAGTCGAGGATTTTCGCCAGCGCCTGCTCCAGGTTTTCCACGGTGCGCTCAATGTTGTTGAGCTTGTCGAGCCCGAACAGGCCCACGCGGAAGGTTTTGAAGTCGCCCGGCTCGTCGCACATCAGCGGCACGCCGGCGGCGGTCTGCAGGCCTTCGCCGATGAACTTCTTGGCGTTGTGCAGGCCGTCGTCGCCGGTGTAGCAGACCACCACGCCGGGCGCCTGGAAGCCGGTGGCCGCCACGCTCTGAATGCCGTAGCGGGTAAACAGCGCCCGCACCCGGCCGCCCAGCTCTTCCTGCAAGGCCTGCACCACCGGGAAACCCTGGGCGCGGGTCTCTTCCATGATGTCGCGGAAGCGTGCCAGGCCATCGGTGGGCAGGGTGGCGTGGTAGGCGTGGCCACCGTCCTCGTAGGCCCGCATGATGCCCAGCCAGCGCTTCAGGTCGGCGGCGAAGCTGGTGCTCTGGGTGTCTTCCAGGCGGCGCAAGGCTTCCTCGCCCAGCATCACCAGGGCGGCGCAGGGCGAGGAGCTCCAGCCCTTCTGCGGCGCGCTGATCAGCACGTCCACGCCGCGCGCCTTCATGTCCACCCACAGGGCGCCGGAGGCGATGCAGTCGAGCACGAACAGACCGCCCACTTCGTGGACCGCCTCCGCCACCGCGTCCAGATAATCGTTGGGCAACAACAGCCCGGCGGCGGTCTCCACATGGGGCGCGAACACCAGGTCCGGCTTCTCGGCGCGGATCGACGCCACCACCTCATCAATGGGCGCCGGCGCGAATGGTGCCGGCTCGCCCTCGCCGTCCACCTGACGGGCCTTCAGCACGGTCTCGGCGGCGGGGATCGAGCCCATCTCGAAAATCTGGCTCCAGCGGTAACTGAACCAACCGTTGCGGATCACCAGGCATTTCTTGCCGGTGGCGAACTGACGCGCCACCGCTTCCATGCCGTAGGTACCGCCGCCGGGCACCACCGCCACGGCTTCGGCGTGATAGGCCTGTTTCAGGGTGGCGGAAATGTCCCGCATCACCTGCTGAAACGCCTGGGACATATGATTCAGCGACCGGTCCGTGAACACCACGGAGTATTCGAGCAACCCGTCCGGGTCTATCTCGGGCACCAGTTGAGACACAAGCACTCTCCCGACTTCGATTGGTTTACGACAAGGATAGTTGTTATAGAGGCGTGAGTCGCGGGCTGCAAGCCATCGCCCCCAAGGAAACGGGAAAGTGAATAGTTAAGAGTGAACAGTGAATAGCGAAACAACGCGGGCATGGCCGAGCGGCCCCCACAGCCCCCGCCCGCGCGCCTTTAGCTGTTAACTGTTAACTGTCTTTTCACCATGTGTCGATCATCGGGCGTTTTTTGCCGGCGATGGGCTCGCGGCCGGCCAGAGGCGCGGCGCGCAGGCCGCGCAACACCCAGGCGCGGGAGTCGGCCGGGTCGATGACGGCGTCGATCTCCAGGGCGGCGGCCATGCTCAGGGCCTCGCCGCGCTCGTAGAGTTTGCCCACCAGTTCGTTGAACAGCGCCTGGCGTTGCTCCGGGGTCTCCTGGGCGTCCAGTTCTTTCTTGTAGGCCAGGTTCACCGCCCCTTCCAGGCCCATGCCGCCGAATTCGCCGCTCGGCCAGGAGGCACAGAAGAACGGCGCGTGGAAGGAACCGCCGGTCATGCCCTGGGCGCCCAGCCCGTAGCCCTTGCGGGTGACCAGGGAGAACAGCGGCACGGTGAGGCTGGCGGCGGTGACGAACATGCGGCAGGTGTGGCGCACCATGGCGGTCTCTTCTTCCTCGGGCCCGACCATGAAGCCCGGGGTGTCGCAGAAGCTGACCATGGGCACGTTGAAGGCGTCGCACAGCTGCATGAAGCGCGACGCCTTGTCGGCGCCGGCGGCGTCGATGGCGCCGCCCAGCACTTTCGGGTCGTTGGCGATCAGACCCAGGGGCCGGCCTTCCACGCGTACGAAGGCGGTGATCATGCCCGGGGCGAAGTCCGGGCGCAGCTCGACCACCGAATCGGTGTCCGCGAACACGTTGATCAGGTGGCGCATGTCGTAGGCGTGCAGGCGGTTTTCCGGCACCGCCCGGCGCAGCCAGCGCTGGTCCTCGCAGGTCCAGTCGGTGAGCTCGCCCTGGAAGTAGCTCATCAGCTTTTTGGCCAGGGCGGCGCCCTCTTCCTCGTCCTTGACCACGCAATCGATGACGCCGTTGGCGCGCTGCACGGAGACCGGGCCCACCTCTTCGGGCTTGAACGAACCCAGGCCGCCGCCTTCGATCATCGCCGGGCCGGCCATGCCGATGCAGGCGTTCTCGGTGGCGATCATCAGATCGCTGCAACCGGCGAATACCGCGTTGCCGGCGAAGCAGCGCCCGGACACCACGGCGATGCGCGGCACCAGGCCGCTGAGGCGCGCATACTGCAGGAAGCTGGGGCCGTCGAGACCGGCCACCTTGGTGGCGTTGTCGGTGTCACCGGGGCGGCCGCCACCCCCCTCGGCGAAGAAAATCACCGGCAGTTTCTGCTGCTCGGCGATCTCGAGAATACGGTCGGTTTTCTTGTGGTTCATGGTGCCCTGGGTGCCGGCCAGGACGGTGTCATGCCGTCGGCGGGGGTGTTGTGGATCAGGTCCTCGGTGGA
The DNA here is from genome assembly GCA_017794945.1 of Alcanivorax sp. Classification (GTDB taxonomy): domain Bacteria; phylum Pseudomonadota; class Gammaproteobacteria; order Pseudomonadales; family Alcanivoracaceae; genus Alloalcanivorax. Next base: position 1,878,679 of record CP051239.1, on the reverse strand, counting down.
GCGGCGGGCGCGCTGGGCGGCGAAGGTAAAGCCGCCGTATTCAATAAAGCTGTCGGCGTCGCAGATCGCCGCCACGTTTTCCCGGGCGGTGCGCTGGCCGGTCTTGCGGCGCTTGGCCACCGCGTCCGGGCGGTGCTCGTCGCGCAGCAGGGCGTCACGACGCCGCAGCTTGGCGAGATCCGGACGGATATGATCCAGGTCGATCTCTTCCGCTTCCTGGTCGGCGTCGCCGGCCACGTCGCCGGGCTCGATAAAGTACAGCGGGTCGCCGCCGCTGACCGCGTCGCCCACGGCGAACGTCACCCGACGCACCGTGCCGCTGACGCCGGCCACCACCTGGTGCTGCATTTTCATCGCTTCCACGAACGCCACCGGCTGGCCTTCGCGGACGCTGTCGCCCTCATCGACCATCAGCTCCACCACCACGCCCTGCATCGGCGTGGTGACCGGCTCGGTGCCCGCCGGCCCCTGAATGGCCGCCTGACTGGCGGCGGCGCCGTCGCTCTCGGAGGCACCGAAATGCAGGGACGGGTGCTCGCCCTCGCCCACCAGCTCGGTCATGTGATCGTCCACGAAGCGGGTGTAGACGTCGTTGGCCGTCACCTCGTCGCGGCGCAGCAGGTTCTGCAGAAACCCGATATTGGTGTCCACGCCCTCGATGCGGAACTGGCACAGCGCCCGGTAACCGCGCCGCACCGTGGTGGCGTAATCGCCCCGACCATGCACGATCAACTTGGCAAGCAGGGAATCGTAGTGGGGGCTGGTGCGGTAGCCCCGGTAGCCGAAGGTGTCCACGCGCACGCCGGGGCCGGTGGGCGGCTCGAAGGTGGCCAGGGTGCCGCCGGCGGGCCGGGCCTCGCCGCTGGCTTCCATGGTTTCCATATTGACCCGCAGTTGCATGGCGAAGCCCAGCGGCCGTGGCGGCCGGGTCAGGCCGAGATCCGCCAGGGAGGCGCCGCCGGCCACTTTCAATTGCGCCTGCACCAGGTCCACGCCGGTGATTTCCTCGGTGACGGTGTGCTCCACCTGCAAGCGCGGGTTGGCTTCGATAAAGGCGAAACGGCTTTCGTCCGCATCGACCAGGAATTCGAACGTGCCCAGGCTGCGGTAACCCACTTTCGCCGCCAGCCGCAACGCCGCGTCGAGCAGCTGTTGGCGGGTCTGCTCGGAAAGCGTCGGGCTGGGCGCCAACTCCACCAGCTTCTGGTTGCGCCGCTGCAGGCTGCATTCCCGTTCCCAGAGGTGCACGGGCGCGTCACCGCCATCGCCCAGCACCTGCACTTCGATGTGCCGGGCCCGCTCGATAAAGCGCTCCACGTAGACGGCGTCGTTACCGAAGGCGGCACCGGCCTCCGCCTGGCAGCGCTTGAAGGCCTCGGCGAGATCGTCGCCGGGCCGCACGATGCGCATGCCGCGACCGCCGCCGCCGGCGATCGCCTTGACGATCACGGTGGCGCCGTCGCCGAGGCCGTCGCGGAAGGCCCGGGCCTGTTCCAGCGTGGTGTCGGCGCCGGTGCCGGGCACCACCGGCACCTGACACTCCTCCGCCAGCACCCGGGCGCGGGCCTTGTCGCCGAGCAGCGCCAGGGTGTCCGCGTCGGGGCCGACGAAGGTCAGCCCGGCCGCCGCGCAGGCGGCCGCGAAATCACGGCTCTCACTGAGGAACCCGTAGCCCGGATGCACCGCGTCGCAGCCCTGCTCTTGCGCCACGCGCACCAGCTGCGCGCCGTCCAGGTAAGCACCCACGCCCTGACCGGACAAGGCCGCCGCCTGGTCCGCCACGCGGGTGTGCAAGGCCCGTTCGTCATCGGCGGGGTAGACCGCGACGGTGGCGATGTCCAGGTCGGCGGCGGCGCGGGCGATACGTACGGCGACTTCGCCGCGGTTGGCAATGAGCAGCTTTTTGATCGTCATGAAGCAGGGTCCGTCTTGTTCTGGGGCGGGAACGCAGCGCCGGGGCAACGTCCGGATTAGGGGCAAGATAGCCAAATACTGACTTACACGTCAATTAGTATTGACACCGGTTTTATTTACTTGCAGATTAATTAGAACTTGGCGGTCACAGGGCCGCGACACCCGATAACGCATGGAGAAAGGAGGCGCGGCGCTTGGCCAGACCGGAGAAAAAATCGCAATTGGGCCAGCCGCCGATGAAGGCGCAGATCAAAAAAGCGGCCCGCGATTTGTTTATTCAGCGTGGCCTGGCCGACGTCAGCTACGGCGATATCGCCGAGGTGGTGAACACCACGCGGGCCAATCTGCATTACCACTTCGGCAACAAGAACGCGCTGATCGACGCGGTGTTCCAGGAGACCTTCGACAGCCTGGAAGAGCAATTCAAGGAAGTGTGGGCGAAACCCGGTCTGACGCTGGATGAGCGCATCATGCTCACCGCCAGGGATTGCGAACGCCGCTTCTACGAATTCAACGACGACGCCCGGGGCCGCAACCCCTGGAGCCTGTCGGCGCGGGCCCGGTTCGAGAACCATTTGCTGTCGCCGGGTGTGCAGACGGGCATTTCCGAGATGTCGCGCCATTTCGAGGACTACGTGGCCCATGCGGTCACCCTGGCGATCGGCGCCGGTGAGCTGCGCCCGGACACGCCGGTGCGTCAGGTGGTGATGCTGATCACCCCGCTTTGGTATTTCGGCTCCTTGCTCACGCAGCACAGCGGCCTGAACAAACTGCTGGACCATTACAAGGCGGTCACCGACACCATCGCCGCCGCCTACGGAATCTAGGGTGCCGGAGAGAGTCATGGCGCAACACACTGAAAGGCCCCGCCCGGCTCAGGACACCCCCCTGTTGTCGGTGGAGAACCTGAGTATTTCCTTCGCCCATCCGGGCGGCGAGACCGCCATTACCCGCGACGTGTCCTTTACCGTGGCCGCCGGCGAGCGGCTCGGCGTGGTCGGTGAAAGCGGCTGCGGCAAGTCGGTCACCGGGCTGGCGCTGCTGGGCCTGCTGCCCGCCACCGCGCGGGTGCGCGGCGCCATCCATTTCCAGGGCGAGGACCTGAGCCGCCTGCCGGCCAGCCGCCTGCGGCGCCTGCGCGGCAGCGAAATCAGCATGATCTTCCAGGAACCGATGAGCGCCCTGGACCCGGTGTTCACCATCGGCGAGCAGCTCACCGAAACCCTGCGCAGCCACCGCAAGGTGAGCCGCAAGGAGGCCCGAGAGCGCGCCATCGAGGCGTTGGCCGAGGTGGGCATTCCGTCACCGGCGCAGCGTCTCAACGATTACCCTTACCAGTTCTCCGGCGGCATGCGTCAGCGGGTGATGATCGCCATGGCGTTGATCTGCCGGCCCAAGCTGGTGATCGCCGACGAGCCCACCACCGCCCTGGACGTGACGGTCCAGGCGCAAATCATCGACCTGCTCCGCGAGATCAGCGACAGCACCGGCACCGCGCTGCTGTTCATCACCCACGATCTGGGCGTGGTGGCGGAAACCTGTTCCCGCTTGCTGACCATGTACGCCGGCGAGGTGGTGGAAAGCGCGCCGGTGGATTCAGTGCTGTACCGCCCGCGCCACCCCTACTCCTCCGGGCTGCTGTGTTCGCTGCCCGGTCTCAGCGAGCGCGGCCAGCGGTTGCCGTCGATCGCCGGGCGTGTACCGGCCCCGGACCGGATGCCCCGGGGCTGCCGCTTCCAGGCGCGCTGCCCGCACGCCACCGAAGGTTGCGAACAGCCCCAGCCCCTGCAACCGCTCACCGACCACCGCCTGGCGCGCTGCTGGCGCAGCGCCGAACTGACTTTGCCGGGAGCCGTGACGCCATGAACGCCCCTCTGACCCCGCGCCCGGACAGCGCCGCCGGCGTGTCCGCCCACGATCTGCGCATTCACTTCGCCACCAAGGCGGGCACCGTCAAAGCGGTGGACGGCGTCAGTTTCGAGATCCGGCCCGGCGAGACCTTCGGCATCATCGGCGAGTCCGGTTCCGGCAAAACCACCCTGGGCCGCGCCCTCGCCGGCCTGCTGAAACCCAGCGCCGGCGACATTCACTACGGCGAACACGATCCGCGCGCCCTGTCACGGTCGCAACGCAAACGGCTGCGGCGCGATCATCAGATTATTTTTCAGGACCCGCACGCCGCCCTGAACCCGCGCATGACCATTCTGCAATCGGTGATCGAACCGCTCGACATCATTGGCGAAGGTGACCGGCAAAGCCGCCGGCGCACCGCCGCCGATGCCCTGGAGCGGGTCGGCTTGCCGGCGACCATCGGTAAACGCTACCCGCACGAACTGTCCGGCGGCCAGAAGCAGCGGGTGAACATCGCCCGCACGCTGACGCTGCGTCCCAAATTCATTGTCTGCGACGAAGTGGTGGCGGCCCTGGACGTCTCGATCCGGGGGGCGATTCTCAATCTGTTCGCCGATCTCCAGAAAGAGTTCGGCATCACCTATGCGTTTATTACCCACGATATTTCCGTGGTCTCCCACGTCAGCGACCGCATCGGCGTGCTCTACCTGGGCCGCCTGATGGAACAGGGCCCGGCGGACGCCGTCAGCGACAGGCCGCTGCACCCCTATACCCAGGCGTTACTCTCCGCCGAGCCACTGCCGCTGCCCAGCGACAGGCGCGACAGCCGGCGCCGTATTCGCTTGGAAGGGGAAATTCCCAGCCCGTTGAATCCGCCGTCGGGCTGCCCGTTCCGCACCCGCTGCCCGAAAGCGGCAACCCGGTGCGCGGAGCAGGTGCCGCAATGGCGGGAGCTGCGCCCGTCGCACTGGGTCGCCTGTCATTTCGCCGAACCGGATCTTTGAACAAAACAAGAAAATTAGTCGAATTGTGGAGAGCTCAAAAAATGAAAAAACAACGACACGATCAACAGGACACCGACCTCACGATTGACGGCCGTGGCGTGTCCCGCCGCGCCTTTATCGGCTACCTGTCCGGCGCCTTGGCGGCGGGCACGCTGCTCGGCCCCACCGGTGCCTGGGCACAAAGCGGCGGCAAAGCCGGCCTGTTACGGGTGGGCGCCAACGCCAACCCATCCAGCCTGGACCCGGCCACCGGCGGCTCCGGCTCCGATCACGTGTTCCTGTACCCGCTCTACGACACCCTGGTGAGCTGGGACTTTGAATCCTTGAAAGCCCAGCCCGGCCTGGCCGAGCGCTGGACCTTCAGCGACGACACCACCCTGGTGCTGTCCCTGAAGAAAAACGTGCGCTTCCACGACGGCAGCGCGTTCAACGCCGAGGCGGTGAAAGCCAACCTGGACCGCAGCCGCGGCGCCGAGTTTTCCAATATCCGCGCCGACCTGGCGTCAGTGGAAAGCGTGGCGGTCACCGGCGAGCACGAGGTCACCTTGACGCTGAAAAACCCGGACACCGCGCTGCCACTGATTCTCTCCGACCGGGCCGGCATGATGGTGTCCCCCGCCGCGCTGGAAAAACACGGCGGCCGCGTGGACCGCAACCCGGTGGGCGCCGGCTTTATGCGCTTCGCCAATTGGGCCGACGGCAGCGAAGTGTCGATGAGCCGCTTCGAGGATTACCACGGCGAGCAACGCCCCGACCTGGGCGGCATCGAGTTCAAGGTGATCACCGACAGCGCCACCCGGCTGCGCGCCGTGATGTCCGGACAAGCGGACCTGGCCTACCACCTGGACGGCCGGCAGAAGCCGCTGGTGGAAAAAATGCCGACCCTGAGCGGTTCCATCTCGTCGACCATCTACGTTTATCAGCTGTACATGAACATGTCGCGCAAACCCATGGACGACGTGCGCGTGCGTCAGGCGATCAACCACGCCATCGACCGGGACGCCTTTATCCGCGCCACCATGGCCGGCGCCGGCGAACCGGCCTACATGAACCTGCCCGAGTCCCACTGGGCGTTCGACAAAAAAACCGCCGGGCTCTATCCCCATGATCCGGAGAAAGCCAAGGCGCTGCTCGCCGAGGCCGGCTACCCGGACGGCATCGAGCTCGACCTGCGCGGCTACAACGATCAGTCCTCGGTGCAGATGCAGGAAGTGCTGCTGGCTCAGTTCGCCAAGGCCGGCATTCGCGGTCGCTTCCGCACCGGCACCATCGCCGACATGTCGGCGGCCTATTTCGGCCAGGAGAAGACCGGCGACATGCTGCTCTCCGCCTGGACCGGCCGGCCGGACCCGAGCCTCAGCTATTCGTTGATGTACACCCAGGACGCCTACTTCAACGCCGGTAGCGTGGCGCCGCCGGAAGGCTTCGACGAGGCGCTGCTGGCCTCGCGCAGCAGCGACGACATCGAGCAGCGCAAAGCGGCGCTGGCCACCGTGCAGCGGCTGGTGATGGAGAACGCCCTGGTGGCCCCGCTGGCGTTCCGTCAGAGCATCGTGGCGAGCAACGACAAGGTGCGCGGCTACCGCAACAACCTGCTCGGCAAACCCAAGTTCAACGGCGTCTCACTGAAAGGCTGAACGGGCCGCGCCGGCGGCGGAGAAGGACGCTATGACGACTGCTGTGAAAGCAAACCGGGTCAAACAGAGGATGGTGGTGTCGCGCTTGCTGCAGGCGCTGCCGATTTTGGTGCTGGCCACCTTTATCGTCTTCAGCCTGATGCAGCTGATCCCCGGCGACGTGGCGGTGACCCTGGCCGGGGAGAACGCCTCGGCGGAACGGATCGCGCAGATCCGCGAGGCCTACGGACTGAATCAGCCGTTCCTGGCGCAATACGGCGACTGGCTGTGGCGGGCGGCGCAGGGCGATCTGGGCGCCTCGCTGCTGTCCGGTGAGCCGGTGGCGCAAACCATCGCGCGCACCTTCCCCAACACCCTGCTGATCGCCTTCTACGCGGTGTTGCTGTCGGTGCTGGTGGGGGTGCCGCTGGGCATTCTCGCCGCCACCCGCGCCGGTTCGCCGCTGGACAGCGGCATCATGGGCGCCGCGTCGCTGGGCGTGGCGGTGCCCAACTTCTGGTTCGGCATGATTCTGGTGCTGTATCTGGCCCTCACCTTCAAGTGGTTTCCCGCCACCGGTTTCGTATCACCGCGCGAGGATTTCTCCGCCGCGCTCTGGTACGCCACCCTGCCGGCGCTGGCGCTGTGCACCAACGGCGTCGCCGAAATCGCGCGGCAGTTACGCAGCTCGCTGGTGGAAATCCAGTCGTCCCAGCATGTGCGCACTCTGCACGCCAAGGGCCTGAGCCCGGCGCGCATTCTCTGGAAGCACGGCCTGAAGAACGTCAGCGTCAACCTGCTCACCGTGGTGGGCCTGCTGTTCAACAAAATTCTCGCCGCCACCGTGGTGGTGGAGGCGGTGTTCGCGATCCCGGGTGTCGGCAGCTCGATCGTCAACGCCGTCCTGCAGGGCGACTTCCCGGTGGTTCAGGGCGCCGTGCTGGCCATGGTGGTCACGGTGATTCTGGTCAACCTGTTCACCGATCTGGCGTGCACCGTTCTCGACCCGAGGATCAGTGAAGCATGAATACGTCCACACTGAACGATTCGACCGGCGCCGAGGTCTGGGACGACCCCGGCCTGGGCCGCCGCACTCTGACCTGGCTGCGCGGCGACCCGCGCGCCGCCCTCAGCCTGGTGGTGCTGGTGGTGATCCTCGGCGCCGCCCTGCTCGCGCCCTGGCTGGCGCCCCACGACCCCACCGCGCAGAACTTCGACCAAATGCTCAACGGCCCTTCCGCCGAGCACTGGCTGGGCACCGACGATCTGGGCCGGGACGTGTTCAGCCGCTTGATGCACGGCGGCGCCAACTCGCTGTACGCGGCGCTGCTGGCGGTGGCGGTGGCGCTGGTGATCGGCGTCCCCCTGGGGCTGATCGCCGGCTTCGCCGGCGGCTGGACCGATACGCTGATCAGCCGCGTGATCGATACCTTTCTGTCGTTCCCGGCGATCATTCTGGCGGTGGCGGTGACCGGCGCCATGGGCATCGGTCTGACCAACGCCATGTTCTCGGTGGGCCTGGTGTTCGCGCCACAGATCGCGCGGCTGATCCGCGCGCGCACGCTGGTGGTCAGGCAGGAACTCTACGTCGACGCAGCACGCTGCTTCGGTGCCTCGCCGCTGCGGCTGTTGTCGCGCCATGTGCTGCCCAATGCGATTCAGCCGGTGATCGTGCAGAGCACCCTGCTGCTCGCCGTGGCGTTGCTCGCCGAAGCCAGCCTGAGCTTCCTCGGCCTGGGGGTACAGCCGCCGGATGTGAGCTGGGGCGCGATGATCGCGCGCGGCTATATGTACATGTCCATCGTGCCCGAACAAATGTACGCCCCGGGGCTGATCATCATGATCACCGCGGTGGCCTTCAACGCCCTGGGCGAATCCCTGCGCGCCGCCCTCGACCCGACCATCAAGGGTCACAGTTAAAGGAGACTGTCATGAACACTCAAACCGTGGCCGGACTAAACCCGGTGCCGGTGCCCGGCTCCGCCTGGTCCGGCGATCCGGTCCGCTATCTGGACGGCGAGAAGCCGCTGCATGAATACCTGTTCGATCACGCCGACAAGGTGCCCGACCAGCGCGCCTATGTGTTCTACGGCACCGAGCTGACCTGGGCGCAAATGGCCGACGGCGTGCGCCGGCTGGCGGCGTTTCTGCAACAGCGCGGCGTGGGCCGGGGCGACCGGGTGGCGCTGTACATGCAGAACTGCCCGCAATACATCATGGCCCACTACGCGGTGCAGTGCCTGGGCGCGATGGTGACGCCGGTGAACCCGCAGTACAAAGCCGCCGAAGTGACCTACCAACTGAGCAACGCGGAAGTGTGCGCCCTGGTGGTGGCCCGTGAGCTTTACCCGATCGTCGCCGGCGTGCGCGACCAGGTGCCGGACCTGACCACCGTGGTCACCACCGCCTACCAGGATTACCTGCCGAAGCAGCCTACCCTGCCGGTGCCCAAGGAACTGCTCACCGAGGCGCCGGACCCGGGCGGCGACACCTTTGATCTGAGCGGCGTGCTGGCCGATACCGCGCCCTTGCGCGAGATACCGGAGGCGGACCTGTGGAACGGCGTCGGCCTGATGACCTTCACCTCCGGCACCACCGGCCGCCCCAAGGGCGCCATGCTCAGCTACGGCAGCAGCCTGTTCAAAATGGCCGCCTCCTACCAGGCCAACCCGTCCAGGCGCGACGGCATCGGCCTGGCCGTGGCGCCGTTGTGCCATATCGCCGGCATGAATTTCGGCGTCTACATGCCGGTGTACGCCCGCCGCACGGCGGTGATACTGGCGCGCTTCGATCCGGAAACGGTGATCCAGGCGTTCGAAAAATATCACTGCGACATGTGGTACAGCATCGCGCCCATGAACCGAGCGATTCTCGACCACCCCGGCGTCGACCAGCGCGACCTGAGCAGCCTGGAACTGAACCCGGCCACCAGTTTCGGCATCCCGGTCACGGAAAAGCTGGCGGACCAGTGGAAAGCCCTGACCGGCTGCCAACTGCACGAAGCCGCCTACGGCCTCAGCGAAACCCATACCTCCGACACCTTCATGCCCAAGGAGCGCATTAAATGGGGCAGCTGCGGGTTGCCGGTGGCCGGCAATGAGATCCGCATCGTCGACGTGGAAACCGGCAAGCCGTGCGCCGCCAACGAGAGCGGCGAGATCGTGGTGCGCAACCCGGCGGTCTTCAAAGGCTACTGGAAGCGCGACGAAGCCACCGCCGAAACCCTGCGCGACGGCGCCGTGCACACCGGCGACGTGGGCTACTTCGACGAAGAGGGTTACCTGTTCTTCACCGGGCGCATCAAGGAGATGATCAAGTGCTCCGGCTACAGCGTGTTCCCGGAAGACGTGGAAGCGCTGATGCTGGATCACCCGGCCATCGCCCAGTCCGCCGCTATCGGCGTGCCCGACGACCAGCGCGGTGAAACCGTGAAACTGTTCGTGGTCCTCAAACCGGATTACCAGGGCAAAGTCACCGAGCAAGCGCTGATCGACTGGGCCAAGGAGCACATGGCCGCCTATAAATATCCGCGCCAGATCGCCTTTATCGACAGCCTGCCCGCCACCGGCGCCGGCAAGGTCCTGCGGCGACTGCTGAAAGACGCCTGACGCGGTGTAGAACACCGCCCGGACCTTCTACGGAGTAAGGGTTTGTGCGAGCGGGCCCCGCCCGCGAAAGGGTGGCTTTAGCCACCCGGCAGGATGCCAGAGGCCTTGGTTTTCAGGTGTTCGGTGCTCCGTATCGGAGACGCGGTGCAATGGTGGTGCCTTCCGGGACCGCTCAAGCCGTCCATGGCCGCTGTTAGTTTGGCCATCCCTGGCCAAACAGCTCCCTCCAGGCACCACCATTGCCCCGCTCACTTGGCAGCGGCACCGCCACGGGACATAACACCGCCTGGACCTTTCCACGAAGTGGGGTTCGTGGCGGCGAATTTCCCAAGGAGCGCCGGGATCGGGTGGGCTGTCTGGAGAGAGGTCTCTGGAATACCGCGGGGCAACCTTTGCCGGGTGGCTAACCCACCCTTTCGCTTGCAAGGCAAGCTCCCACAACCACCCAACCTCAAGAAACCTTTCAAAAATCCGTCATCGCCTTGTCATCGGTTTGCGGCCCACTGCCAGGGTACCGACAAACGAATAATGACGAGGTAATTCCATGAAACTCTGGCTTGCCCTGGGCGCCGGCACGCTTGCCGCCACTCTGCTCGCGGGTTGCGGCGGTGACGACAGCAACGACAACCTGCCCTCCTCCGAACCGCCCGCCGTCACCGGCGTAAAACTGAACTTCATGGGCCGCTACAGCACCGGCCAGTTCGATGAGAGCGCGGCGGAAATTCCCGCCTACGACGCCGGCACCCAGAGACTGTTCGTGGTCAACGCCCAGAAAGGCGCCCTCGACGTACTGGGCATGGACGACCCGGCCAACCCGGCGCTGGTGGACACCCTGACCACCTCGGACATCGCCGTGGGCACCGAAGTGAACAGCGTCGCGGTACGCGACGGCCTGGTGGCGGTGGCGGTACAGGCACCGCTGAAAACCGACGCCGGCTACCTGGCGCTGTACGACGCCGAGACCCTGGAACGGATCAGCTTCGTCACCGTTGGCGCACTGCCGGACATGGTGGCCTTCACCGCCGACGGCCAGTACGTGCTCACCGCCAACGAGGGCGAGCCCAGCGACGACTACAGCGCGGACCCGGAAGGCTCGGTGAGCGTGGTGGACATCAGCGACCGGCAAAACCCGGTGGTCGCCACCGCCGACTTCACCGCCTTCAACGGCCAGGAAGACGACCTGCGCGAGCAGGGGGTGCGGATCTTCGGCCCCGGCGCCAGCACCGCCCAGGACCTGGAGCCGGAGTACATCGCTCTGGACGCCGACGGCGCCACCGCCTGGGTGGTGCTTCAGGAGAACAACGCCCTGGCCAAGGTGGACATCGCCAGCGCCACGGTCACCGACATTCTGCCGCTGGGTGAGAAAGACATCAGCCAGGACGGCAACGGCATCGACGCCAGCGATGACGACGGCGTGATCAACATCCGCACCTTCGACGGCGTGGTCGGCCTGTACATGCCGGACGCCATTCACGCCTACAGCGCCGGCGGCGACACCTACCTGGTCACCGCCAACGAGGGCGACGCCCGTGCCTGGGGCGAGGACAACGACGCCTACTGGGGCACCGAAGGCGCCGGTTGCGCCGGCGACGCCAGCCAGGGTTTCGTGGAGGAATTCCGCGTGAAGCATCTGGTGCACGCCAACGGTTTCGACCGCCGCTGCGGCGACGACCTGCCGCCCCAGCTGCGCGCGCTGGGCGCCGGCGGCCTGCTCAACCCCACCACCTTCGGCTACTGTGGCGCGGTCGATGGCGACCCGGGCGACTGCCGCGAGGACGACGTGCTGGGCCGCCTCAACATCACCTGGACCGAGGGCTACCGCACCGACAGCAACGGCGACCCGGTGATGTTCACCGCCGCCGGCGTGCAGGACCCGGCCGGTGACCGCATCATGTACGACACCCTGTACGCCTACGGCGGCCGCTCGTTCTCGATCTGGGACGCCGAAGGCACCCTGGTGTGGGATTCCGGCGACGCCATCGAGCAGTTCATTGCCAGCGACGAGTGCCGGGCCGGCGCCCAGCGCAACATTCCCTGCGCGGACTACTTCAACAGCGGCCACGACGAAGGCAGCGACTTCGACAGCCGCAGCGATGCCAAGGGCCCGGAGCCGGAAGGTCTGACCCTCGGCACCCTGGGTGGCAAAACCTTCCTGTTCCTGGGTCTGGAGCGCATGGGCGGCATTCTGGTCTATGACATCACCGACCCGACCGCGCCGGTGATGCAGGACTACCTGAACACCCGCGAGGACTGGGTCACCGAGGATACCGAATCGGTGCTGGCCAGCGCCGGCGACCTGGGTCCGGAAGGCCTGGTGTTCATCCCCGCCTCGGATTCGCCCAACGGCCAGGCGCTGCTGGTGGTGGGCTACGAAGTGAGCGGCACCACCGCCGTCTACGAAGTGGAAGTGCTGCGCGACTGACCTTCCCCCCCGGCGACAGCCGAACGCCCGGCGTGCCACGGCACGCCGGGCGTTTTTCGTTTCCGGAGCGGGAAAACTGGACCCGGCGGCCCAGCCACGGCAGTCTTGCCGGTAAACACGCCTTCACGCGCCCACCGAGGCCCGGACGTTAGCCTTCCGATTCTTCGGCAGGCGCGGGCCGGCTCTGCGGCCGACGGTCATACAGGTTACACTTTGTTGGCCCGAAGGCGGCGCCCCTGGGGGAAACGCTTGCATGGCGCGCCCATTAAGGTCAACTTTTATGACCTATTACTCAAAATCAAGACTGGTGGTAACTCAATATGGTTGAAGACGCTTCGCTGGACCGGCTGAACAAGTGCCTGGAAACCCTGCATTTCGCCTTCCGGGGGCTGGTGGCCGAACCCGACAGCATATTGAAAAGCCAGGGGCTGTCCCGTATCCACCACCGGTTGCTGTTTTTTATCGGTCGCAATCCGGGGCTCAGCGTCAACGAACTGGTGGAACGCATGCGGCTGACCAAGCAGGCCATCCATAAGCCGCTCAAATCCCTGGTCGAGAAAGACCTGGTCGAAGTGACCCGGGACACCTCCGACAAAAGGGTCAAGCGGCTGGCGCTCACCGGCCAGGGCATGGCGCTGGAATCCCGGCTCACCGGCATCCAGCGCGAGCTGCTCACCCATGCCTTCGGCGAGGTGGGCGAAGACGGCGCCGACGCCTGGTTCCGGGTCACCGAGACCATAGCCCGGCGCCTGGGTGTGTAAAACAGGCCATGGTGGCGGGGTCCTTGGGCGACCCCGCCTGAACGTCCTGTTATTGATGCAACAGCCAGTCGCCGGACTCCAGTACCCGGTTGTTGATGCGGATCTCGGCGATGTCGCCGGCGAACAGATTGCCCGGGTTGCCCTGCCAGCTGTTGATGCCGATGTTCCAGGGCTGGCCCGGCTCCACCAGCAGCCCCTGCTGCTCATCCACGCCGGTGCGCATGGTCAGTGAGCCGTCCACGTACATCCGTACCCGCTCACCGTCGTTCACCAGAGCAATGTGGTACCAGTAGTCGTTGCTCACTTCCCAGGACCAGTTGTCCTGACCCTTGCCGTTCTGCGAGGTGCTTACCCACTGGAACTCCTTCAAGGAGGAAACGTTCAGCCCCAGGGCGGCATCGCTGCCGGAGCAGGCCACTTCGTGGTACTGGCAAACCTGGCTGATACCCGGTTCGTGGTTGAGAATGCCGGACCACTGGTTCTCGTCGCGCATCCAATCCGACGGCAAGCGGACGATGGCTTCGATGGTGTATTGCGGCAGGAAACCCGGCTTGCCGGCGGCGCTGTTCTCGAAGCTCAGACCGGCCCCGCCGGTAGTCAGATAGTAACCTCCGATGTCGTTGTTGCCGTGGAAGGTGGCGGTGCCGGCGGCGTACCCGAACGGTGGTTTGTCATCGCGAAGCTCAAAGAAATCGGCCAGCTCGCCCTGCGGCTCGTTATAGGCGACCAGCTCCAGCAGGTTGCCGTTACCGGAGGCGTCCAGGAACTGCACCGAGCCGTCGGCGCGGGTGACGCGATGATCATCGTCGAGAATCCAGTAGGCCTGGGTGCCCTCGATATTGCCCGGGGCGTCCGCCACATTGCCCTGGTTGAGATCGGCGAAGCGGCGCTCGAAGTTCATTGGCACACTGAATTCCCAGCGCGACAGCTCGTCCTGGGGCTGACGCTCAGCTTCCGGGATCGCCGCCACCCAGGGTGAGTAGGAACGGAAATCCAGTTGCTGGTCCGCTTCGTTGAAGGTCACCAACTGCATCATGCCGTTGCCGCCCCAGAAGCCGGACTGGTAGTCCACCACTACCATCACCACATCGCGGCCGTATTGGTTCTTGCCGATCAGGGTGGCTTCACCGTGGTTGTGGCCGCTGAAGGTCAGGAAAATCTGGTCATTGGCGCGAATCAGATTTTCCCACAACTGTTCGCCCAGAGGGGTGAATACGGCGGTTTCACCGTCGGAGCCGATGCCCAGCAGCTGGTGGGTGGTCAGAATCGTGGGGGTCTCCGGATGCTGGTCAAGAACGCCCTGTACCCAGGCCACTGTTTGCTCCGACGGCAGCCAGTCCAGGGCCAGCACGAGGAACTCACGGCCGCCGGCTTCAAAAATATGGTAGCTGTTGAAACCGGTGCTGTCGGTGCCCTGGAAGGTGGTGAAGTTGGCCGCCTGCAAGGACGCCGGGAAATGCTGCAGGAAGGGTTCCGCCGTCAGGTCACGCTGGTCGTCCCACTGGCCGCTGTTGAGCACATCGTGATTGCCGGCCAGAACGCTGTACGGGGTCTCCGCGTTGGCTTCCAGTATCTGCATCGCTTCACGGGCGGCCACCCACTCGCCGTTCTGGCGGGGCAGATCGACCACATCCCCCAGATGCAGGGTGAATTTGATCTTCTCGTCCTGGTAGTGGTCGGCGATCCATTGGGTCTGGGCGGTATAGCGCTCCGGTGAGTAGCGCGAATACTTCTGGGTGTCAGGAATCACCGCTACGGTGAAGGCATTGGCACCACTGTCGCCACCACCGCTGTCCGGCGGCGTGACGGCGGACGGATTGGAATCGCTGTCGCCACCACAGGCGGCAAGAAACAGACACAATAAAAAACTGAGCCCGGCGGCGTACCACCGGGGCCGATGCAAAATCATCATGATTGAACTCCCGAGTAATGAAGACTTGACGCAGCCTTCACGCTATCGCGACGGGATGAACGAACGGTTTCGGTGAAATTGCATTTCAATAAAAGAGAGATGACAACCAACAAAAACGCCCCCGGGGGCTCCGGGGGCGTTCAGTGCGCGAGTGCGGATGCATTCAGGCGGTTTCGCGCTGTTCCTGCTGGTCCGCGTCCAGCTTGTTCTTGTACAGCGAGCGCTTGGGCTTGGCCATCACCCGGCGCAGCATGGGCTCGAAGAACGACAGCGGCAGGGTTTCCTGCTCCGGGTCGAACGCGGCGGCGTCGTACTTGGCGCAGAACTCCACGGTGCGGTCGAAGCAGGGGTGATCGCGGTATTTCTCGCGCAGCTCCGGGTCCAGGCCCAGGTGCTCGAAGAAGTAGTAGCCCTGGAAGATGGCGTGGTGCTTCACCATCCAGTGGTTTTCCTCGCTGACGAACGGCTCCAGCAGGGCGGCGCCCACGTCGGCGTGGTTGTAGGGGCCCAGGGTGTCGCCGATGTCGTGCAGCAGGGCGCACACCACGTATTCCTCGTCCTGGCCGTCGCGGTGCGCCAGGGTGGCGGTCTGCAGGCAATGGGTGAGGCGGTCCACCGGGAAGCCGCCGCAATCGCCTTCCAGCAACCGCAGGTGGGTGATGACGCGATCGGGTAGCTCCTTGGCGAAACCGCCGAAGGCCTGGCCGATGATCTTCCAATCCTCGGCGGTACCCTCTTCCATATGTTTGAACTGAGCGCGCGGCTCGTCGTGATGACCGTCCATACTTCTCTCCTCGGCTGGGGCTGGAACGCCCTGGCGTTTATTGGATGTATGATGGAGAGTCTAGGCCGCGCGCCGGACTGAGACTGTCAACGGTTTGACAGTTGGCGCGCGAGACGGTGTGACGGGGTGGGCGATGGTCGATCATGTTCTCGAAGTACTGAAAAGCTGCTCGCTGCTCTCCGGGCTGCCTGAAGCGGCCCTGCGCGAGGTGGCGCCCCTGGCCCGGGTGCGCCCGTTCCGCGCCAACGAGGTGCTCTACCAGCGCGGCGAGGTGCAGTCGGCGTTGTCGGTGGTGGGCGCCGGCAATGTGCGCATCGGCTCCACCAACGCGGAGGGCCGGGAAATCATGCTCACCCTGTTCGAGCCCGGCGCCTGGTTCGGCGACACGGTGTTTTCGCCGGGCATGCCACGGGTGTTCGGCGCCACCGCCCACACCGACGGCGAACTGGTGGAGGTGCCGGGCCAGGACTACCGCGCCCTGCTGGCGCGCTACCCGGAGGCCTACCCGCGTACCCTGGATATGCTCAGCCGGCGGCTGTGGTCGGCGATCTCCATCATCGAGGACAACGCCCTGCGCGACATGCCCGGGCGCGTGGGCCGGCGGCTGCTGTTCCTGGCGCACATGCACGCCCCCCAGCGCGGCCCCGGCCCGGTGACCTTCAAACTGACCCGCGAACACATCGCCAACATGATGGGCATGACCCGCCAGGGCGTGCACGGCGTGCTGAAAACCCTGGAGCAGCGCGGGCTGATCCGGTTCAGCTATGGCCGTATTACGGTGCCGGACCTGGACGCCCTCAAGGCTTACCTGGACGAACGTACCGGGTAAGAACTATTACCTGCATGATGGCACTTTGGCATTAGTTTTGTGACGCAATTAAAGGAAATCCCACTAGCGGTCGATAACACTCGGTAACAGACACCAACAGACGGAAACATTCCGGCCGTACCGAGTAAAAACGATGCCTAGCCTGCTGCAAGACCTGCCCCTGGCGCTCGCTCTGCCCCACCCGAACCTTTGGGAGATGCTGGCCATTCCGCTGGGAGCCCTGGTGATGGTCGCGGCGGTGCTTTGGACCGGCCGGATCCGCCAGCGCCTGCTGGTCAATGTGCTGGCGCTGGGCATCATGATGCCGCTGGTGCATCTGTGCATGATCACCGCCGGCGCCCACCTGCTCAGCCAGCGCCTGCAATTGGTACTGCTGGACGTGATGCCGACCTGGCTGACCTGACCCTCAGGCGAGCGCCGGCTCGATAAAGCGCCAGTCTTCCGCGGATTGCCCCAACACCAGAAAATGCGGGTTCAGCACGTCCGGCTTGTTATAGGCCAGGGGCTCAAAGTGCGTGTTCACTACGACGCCACCGGCGGCATTGACCACCGCGTGGGCGGCGGCGGTGTCCCATTCGCAGGTGGGCGCCAGACGCGGATAGATGTCCGCCTCGCCTTCCGCCACTAGACAGAGCTTCAGGGATGACCCCATGGAGGTCTTTTCCACCGGGCCCAGCTGCCCTTCGATCAGCCGCTCCAGCGCCGCCACCTGCTCGGCGCCGTGGCGGCGGCTGGCCACCATCACGATGGGCGCGTGCCGTTCCCGGCAACGGATGGCGGCGCGCTCACCGTTTGCTTCCTTGAAGGCCCCCAGGCCCTCTCCACCGGAGTAGGTGATCGCGGTCACCGGCACGTGCACCACGCCCAGCACCGGCACGCCACCTTCCACCAGGGCGATATTGACGGTGAACTCGCCGTTACGCTTGATGAATTCCTTGGTGCCGTCGAGCGGGTCCACCAGCCAGAAACGCGGCCAGTCCTTGCGCTCTTCAAAGGCGATGCCGCCGGATTCCTCGGAGAACACCGGAATCTCCGGGGTCAGCGCCCGCAGGCGCGCCTCGATCAGGTTGTGGGCGGCGCGGTCGGCCTCGGTGATCGGGCTGTTGTCGTCCTTGTGATCCACGTCCACGTCGCCGCGATTGTAGATCTCAAGGATGGCGGCGCCGGCGTCCACGGCGATGGCGGATACCGGGCCCAGCAGGGCGTTCAAATCGTTCATTCAGCGGTCCATCAAACGTTGGGTCATCAACAGGGCGGCGATCACGCGGGCTTCGGTCACGTCCTCGCGCTGCAACAGCTCATCCAGCCGTGACAGTTTCCAGGGAATCACTTCCAGAGGTTCCGGTTCGTCGCCGGGCAGACGCTCTTCGTAGAGGTCCTCCGCCAGGGCGACGGTAATATGGTGGCCCATATAGCCCGGCGACAGGGTCATGCGCTTGAGCAGGGTCAGCTTGCGGGCGCCGTAGCCGGCCTCTTCCTTGAGTTCACGGTTGGCGGCGTCGCGCCAGTCCTCGCCGTGTTCGTAGGCACCCTTGGGCAGGGTGATCTGATACTCGTCGACGCCGGCGCCGTACTCGCGAATCAGCACCACGGTGTCGCGGTCGAGCATCGGCACGCACATCACGCCGGCGATCGGCGGGGTGCGCAGGCGTTCGTAGGTGCGCTCCACGCCGTTGCTGAAGCGCAGGTGCATCTCCTCGATGCCGAACAGGCGGCTCTTCGCCACCAGGCGGGTATCGAGGATTTCCGGTTTGCGGTTGCCTTCGCGGGTCATGGCCACTCCTTTGCGACGGCGTTAAGCCTAACCGCAACCACGCACGAACCCAACCGGTGCTGGCCGCTATTTTGTGGCAGCCGGGCCTGAGAGGAGCGGACCTTGTGGGAGCGGGCCCTGCCCGCGAAAGGGAGCCCAGCTCCCGGCAGGATCCCAGAGACCTCTCTCCAGAGAGCCCGCGCCGGGATCGGGTGGGCCCGTCCAGGACACGCTGCAAGTACGTCCATGTAAGCTCGGATTTGGCCATCCCTGGCCAAATACGGTCCTGGACGGGCCCACCCGATCCCGGCGCTCCTTGGGGAATTCACCGCCAAAACCCTACTTCGTAGAAAGGTCCAGGCGGTGTTATGCCCTGTGGCGGTGGGAGCTGCTAGGTGAGCGGGGCAATGGTGGTGCCTGGAGGGACCTATTTGGCCAGGGATGGCCAAATGAGAGCGCCCATGGAGGGCTTGAGCGATCCCGGAAGGCACCACCATTGCCCCGCGTCTCGGATACGGAGCTCCGGACACCCGACGAATCAGCGTCTCTGGAATACTGCGGGGCAACCTTTGCCGGGTGGCTGTAAGCCACCCTTTCGCGGGCTGGGCCCGCTCCCACAAGGCCGCTTCAGAAGGCTCAGGAGGCGGCTTTTTCCGCCTGGCGGACCTTTTCCCAGCGGTAGACGCGGTCCTCGACGCGGCGCGTTTTCAGCCAGTAGCGCCAGGTACTGTAGGGCCAGATTGCCACGTTCTTGCCGTCCGCCTGCTGGTACCAGCTGCTGCAGCCGCCCTGCTGCCAGACGGTGCCGGACACATCCTCCTGGAGCTTGTCGTTGAACGCGTCCATCTCCGAGCGCTTCACGTCCAGGTAGTCGCCGCCCTTGGCGTCCAGCTTCTGGATCGCGTCGCGGATGTATTCCGCCTGGCACTCAATCATGAAGATGATCGAGTTATGGCCCAGGCCGGTGTTGGGGCCGACCATCTGGAACATGTTCGGGTAACCCGCCACGGTGATGCCCAGATAGGCCTCGGAGGCGTCCGCCCAGTCGTCCTGCAGCTTGCGACCCTCCAGCCCGGTGATCGGGAAATCCTTCATGTAGATGCGCGGGTCGACGATAAAGCCGGTGCCCAGGATCAGGCAGTCCATTTCCCGTTCGCTGCCGTCGGTGAACACGATGCTGTTCTCGCGCACTTCCTTGACGCCCTCGGTGAACAGCTCCACGTTGTCACGGTTGAAGGTCGGGTAATAGCGGTTGGAGATCATGATCCGCTTGCAGCCCAGGGTGTAGCTGGGGGTCAGCTTGCGGGCGGTTTCCTTGTCCTTGACCTGGAAACGGATGAACTGCTTGACCACTTTTTCCAGCAGGCCCGCCAGGCGCGGATGGAAGATCGGCACCACCCGGGATTCGTTGCTCCAATAGAGCCGCACCCGGTGCAGCTTGCGCAGCAGCGGGAAGCGCCGGAACAGGGTCTTGGTCAGTTTGGAGTAGGTGCGCTCGTCGCGGGGGATGATCCAGCCCGGGGTGCGCTGCACCACGGTGAGACGCTCCACCTCCGGGGCGATTTGCGGCACGTACTGGATGGCACTGGCGCCGGTGCCCACCGACACCACCTTCTTGCCGGTGAGGTCGTAGCCGTGGTCCCACTGGGACGAGTGGAAGACCTTGCCCTTGAAGCGGTCCAGGCCGGGGAAGTTGGGAATCTGCGGCACGTGCAGCGGGCCGCTGGCCAGTACCCAGTGCTGGCACACCACCTGGCTGCCGTCTTTCAGATCCAGGGTCCAGAGTGCCTTGTCCTGATCGAAATGGGCGCCGCACACTTCAGCGTTGAAGCGGGTCTTTTCCTGGATGCCGTGCTTCTCGGTGGTGCGCAGAATGTAGTCCTGAATCTCCTTCCAGCCGCTGTAGCGCGCGGACCAGTCCGGGTTACCCTCGAAGGAAAAGGAATACATGTGCGACTGCACGTCGCAGGCGCAACCCGGGTAGCTGTTGTCCCGCCAGGTGCCGCCCACCTGCTCGGCCTTCTCCAGCAGCACGAAATCCTCGATGCCGGCTTCGCGCAGTTTGATCGCCATGCACAGGCCGCCGAAACCGCCGCCCACGATGGCCACTTTCACCGGCCGTGCGTACTGATAGACCTTCGCTCGACTGTTCATCTTGTTCTCCCTATTACCGACCACGGTCTTGGACCCTGTTGGTCATCACTGCCCGGCACTTTACCTTGTCCCGGCCCCGGATAAAGGTGTTAAGCTGACCGGAAAATTGATAATTCCGGCCAAGGCGTTTCCCATGCCCCTGCGTTCCATTCTTGCCCTGATGTCCACCGTGGATGTGCTCGAAGAGCGGGGCGTGGACTGCGCCCCGGTGCTGGCCCGCCACGGGCTGGAGCCGGAGCGGCTGGACCCCAATGGGGAAATCGAGCGCGACCGGGAGCTGGCGGTGCTCACCGAGCTGCTGCCGCTGGCCGGCGACCCGCTGTTCGGCTTTGAGATGGGCAAGCGCTTCGGGCTGGCCGGCTACGGGCCGCTGACCATGCTGCTGATGACCAGCCGCACCGCCTTCCAGGGCTTCCAGATCGGCGTCCGTTACCAGGCGCTCACCTATCTCTACGGCAAGCTGTCGCTGGTGCCCGGCGAGGACACCACCAAATTGATCCTGGAGCCGGTGCCGCTGCCGGACAGCGTGCGGCGCATCCTGATCGACCGGGACATGACCGGCACCTTCAATCTGGTCAACGAAATCCAGACCCAGCTGGGCCTCAACCTGGCGCCGCTGGAAGTGTGGCTGCCGTTCCCCAAACCCGCCGAAGCGTCCATTTACGAAGATTTTTACCGGGCGCCGGTGAAATTCGACCAGCCCTGGTGCCAGGCAATCATTCGCAACCAGGACATGGCCCAGCCGCTGCCCGGCTACAACCGCACCGCCCAGGAGATGTACCAGAACCAGTGCGACGCCCTGCTGGCACGGCGCCAGGCGGAGGCCCCGGAGGGCCTGCCGGAGCGCGTGGCGGCCTATCTGGAGTTGTTCATCGGTGAGTTCCCCGGCGCCGACCGGGCCGCCGCCACCTTCGACATGCCCGAGCGCAGCTTCCGCCGCCGGCTCGGCGACGCCGGGCGCAGCTATCAGAAGATTCTCGACGGGGTACGGCTGGAAAAGGCGCGCGGCTACCTGGCGGATTCGTCACGCAGCGTGGAAGAAATCGCCGGCCTGCTCGGCTACAGCGAGCCGGCGGCCTTCATCCGCGCGTTCGAGCGCTGGACCGGGCAGACTCCGGCGAAGTATCGGCGCTCTCTGTAACTCCCTGTAGGTCGGGTTGAGCCGCAGGCGAAAGCCGACGTTCGGCGTTGGATGCCCGCTGCCGGGCTTATTGTCGGGTTACGCTGCGCTAACCCGACCTACGCCGCTTTCGAAGCGCGATGCTATTCGGAGCGAATCTTTTGCACGATGTGGGTGGTGGAAATGTTCTCGACGAAATCGAGCACTTCCACGCGGCCGCCGTGGCGCTTGACGATGTCCGCGCCCACCACCTGGTCGACGCTGTAGTCGCCGCCTTTGACGAGAATGTCCGGGCGCACCTTTTCCAGCAGCGGCTCCGGCGTGTCGGTGTCGAAGGCGACCACGTAATCCACCGCCTCCAGGGCCGCCAGCACCGCCATGCGGCGCTCCAGGGAGTTGATCGGGCGGCCCGGCCCCTTGAGCCGGCGGATCGAGTCATCGCTGTTGACCGCCAGCACCAGCCGGTCGCCCAGGCGGCGGGCGGAATCCAGATAGCCCACATGGCCGGCGTGAATGATGTCGAAGCAGCCGTTGGTGAACACGATTTTCTCGCCCTGGGCGCGCGCGTCCTCAATGGCGATCAGCAACTGCTCCTCGGTCATCGCGCCTCGGCCCGGGCCGCCGGCATGGTGTACCGCGCGGCGCAGCTCCGGGGCGGACACCACCGCCGTGCCCAGCTTGCCGACCACAATGCCGGCGGCGATATTGGCCAGCACCACCGCCTCCGGCAGGTCGGCGCCGGCGGCCAGGGAAACCGCCAGGGTGGAGATCACGGTGTCGCCGGCGCCGGTGACGTCGAACACCTCGCGGGCGTGGGCCGGCAGGTGCAGTTCCGGCTGGCCGGCGCGCAGCAGGGTCATGCCCCGCTCACTGCGGGTAATCAGCAGGGCGCCCAGGTCCAGCTCGGCCATCAGCGCCTGGCCTTTCTCCAATAGTGTCTTCTCGTCCGGTACCGGCCCCACCACCGCCTCGAACTCGGCCAGATTGGGGGTCAGCAGGGTGGCGCCCCGGTAGCGGCTGAAGTCGCTGCCCTTGGGGTCCACCAGCACCGGTACGCCGGCCTCGCGGGCCAGCGCGATGAGCCCGGGGCAATCGCGCAGGGCGCCCTTGGCGTAATCGGACAGCACCAGGGCGCCGCAGCCGGCCAGCCGGGCTTTCACCTTCTCGGCGAAGGGTGCCGGGTCCTGGTCCTGGAAGGATTCCTCGAAATCCAACCGCAGCAGTTGCTGCTGGCGGCTGATCACGCGCAGCTTGGTGATGGTGGGCAGCCCGGTCACTTTCTGGAAGTCGCACAGCACATCGGCGGCGCCCAGGCGTTGCTCGAGAATGCCAGCGGCCTCATCCTGGCCGGTGAGCCCCACCAGCTCCGCCCGGGCTCCCAGGGCGGCCATGTTGAGCGCCACGTTGGCGGCGCCGCCGGGGCGGTCCTCCAGTTCGGTGACGCGCACCACCGGCACCGGGGCCTCCGGAGAGATACGTCCGGTCGGGCCGTGCCAATAACGGTCCAGCATCACGTCGCCGGCGACCAGCACACGGGCCTGGCCAAAGGGGGGAATTCGCGGGTTGTGCATCACCTACTCCTGCGCCACGGGGAGCCTCGAACAGGCGCGCAGTGTAGCATAGCGGTGGATGCGAGCAGCCCCGCTGAGTACACTTTGCCGCTTGCCGGGCGGGCGCGGCCGGACCAGGGCCCCCACCGGCGCGAATACGATTCGAGACAGGACATAATTCTATGACGGCTTTGCGCCACAACGCACTGCAGGGAAGGTGGCTGAGACTGTGGCTGACGGTCTCTTTCGCGGTCATGTTCACCGGGCCCTTCCTGTTCCACTCGCGGGTGGCGCTGCTCAACGTGGTGGACGTCCTGTTCTTTCTGCCCTCGCTGACGCTGCTGACCCGCGCCCTGGTAAGCGGCGACCGGCGGCTGCTGCTGGACCCCTGGCTGGTGCCGTTGTACGCCTTTCTGGGCTGGACCCTGCTGACCATGGTCTGGGCCGAGGACGCCAACGGTTCGCGGACCATCCGCGCCGCCGTGGAAATCATCATCCTGGTGGGGCTTCTCCGCTGGGTGCATCTGTACTACCGCCACACTCTGAAACAGGCGCTGGCCAACGGCGCCATGACCGCCATGGTGGTGCTGGCGGTGATCATGGTCAGCTATTACACCATTCAGCCGCTCACCAGCCCGCTGTTCAGCCAGCCCGCCAGCCTGATCTTCAACCTGCCCCAGCCGGGGCCGCTGCTCGGCACCATGGCGCTGGTGGCGCCGTCGTTCATTCTGCTCGCCCAGACCCTGGACGAGGGCTTCACCCCCAAGGGCGCCCGTCGCGGTGCCGGCGCTCTGGTCGGTTTCACCTTCCTGGTGGCGGTGCACTGGCAATCCGGCGCCATGCTGCTGGTGCTGGCCCTGGGCTGGGTGCTGCTGCGCTATCAACAGCGGCTGCTGGCCGCCCTGGCCGGGGCGGTGGCGCTCTACCTGGCGCTGGACTTCGAGGTGCTGCGCCAGGCCGGCATGTATTTCAGCCACCCGCTGTTCGGCAACGGGCTCAGCCAGGAGGGCGGCGACTCCCTGCTGGTTTCGATCCCGGAGGGCCTGCGGGTTCTGCCGCACCCCAACAACGTGCTGCTGGCGGTGGTGCACAGCACCGGCCTGATCGGGCTGGCGCTGTTCATCGCCGCCTGGGCGGTGCCCGCATGGCGGCTGCCGGACGCTGGCCAGGAGCAGCGCGAAGGCGCGGTGTTCCTGGTCGCCTTGCTGCCCGGCCTGCTCACCATGCTGAGCGCCGGCGCCTACCTGCTGGTGCCGTTCCACCCCAGCTGGATGTGCCTGTGGCTGCCCCTGGCGCTGATGCTGGCCAGCCTCAGCAACCGCGACACCATGCGCCGGCCGGTCCGCGCCGGTCAGGGCTGACCGCGCCATGGGAAAGCGCCAACACCGCCCGGTCTCACCGTCCGACCCGCGCCTGTGGCCGACCCGTCTGGGCCTGGCCCTGTTCTGGCTGATCGGCCAGCTGCCCTGGGACTGGCTTCTCGCCGCCGGCCGCGGCGTTGGCCGCCTGGCCTGGTACCTGGCCGCCTCGCGCCGGCGGGTGGCGCTCACCAACCTGCGGCTGTGCTTTCCGGAGCTTTCCGAGCAGGAGCGTGAGGCCCTGGCCCGCCGCGTCATGATCAGCACCGGCGAGGCGATTCTGGAAATGGCCGGCGCCTTCCATAACCAGCGCATCGACCTGGACAAGCGGCTCACGGTGAGCGGCCTGGAGCATCTGGAAAGCGCCCGCCGCGAGGGGCATGGGGTGATGCTGCTGGGCATGCACTTCAACAGCATCGACGTGGGCAGCCGCCTGCTCGGCAAGTTCTTCCGTTTCAGCGTGGTATACCGTCCCAACGACAACCCCCTGCTCGATCATCTGATCACCAAGGGCCGCGGCGCCTGGGTCAACCATTCCGTGGACCGCAACGACATCCGCCAGACGGTGCGCCTGCTGCGCCAGGGCGAGGTGGTCTGGTACGCGCCGGATCAGGATTACGGCACCGCCCACGCGGTGTTCGTGCCGTTCTTCGGCGTGCCGGCGGCCACCATCACCGCCACCAGCCGGATCGCGCGCATGGGCAGGGCCAAGGTGATTCCCTGTGCCCACTACCGCCTGCCCGGCGGCCGCTATGAGATCGAGTTCGGCGCGCCGCTGGAGGACTTTCCCTGCGGCGACGACGAGGCGGACACCGCCCGCATCAACCGCACCATCGAGAGCTATGTGCGCAAGCACCCGGAGCAGTATCTCTGGGTGCATAAGCGCTTCAAACACCAACCGCCCGGCCAGGACCATCCGTACCGATGACCCGACCCCGCTCCGTCCCCGATTCCGCACCCCCCGCCCCCATGCTGTTCCGTGGCTGGCTGACGCTGTGCTTTTGCATGATGTTCTCCGGGTTGCTGGTGTTCCCATCCCGCACCGGTTTGATGAACGCTCTGGACGCGGTGTTCTTTCTGCCGGCGCTGATCTATGTGGCGGTGGCGTCCCGGCACCAGCCGCTGGCGCTGCTGAAACGGCACGGCTGGCTGCTGGTATTTCTGTTCTACGCCACCTTCTCCACGTTCTTCGGGCCGGCGCCCAACCCGAGCCGCTTCGGGCGCGCCTTGATTGAAATTTTCACCCTGTTCGCGTTCGTGGAGCTGGCCGTGCAACGCTACCCGCGCGCGTTCTGGGGCGCCCTGCTGATCGGCACCGGGGCCGCCGCGCTGGCCGCGCTGGTGGATTTCTTCGCCTATTATTTCATCGTCGACCGGCCGTTCAGCTCGCAGCTCTACGGCGTATTCGAGGTGTTCAAAATCCGCCCCTGGCTGGTACTCGACACCAACCAGCTGTACGCCAGCATGTACTGCATCACGCTGCCGTTCTTCGCCTTCTTCGCCAGCCGGCAACTGCCGCCCGGCCGTCTGGTGCGCGTCGCCCCCTATCTGATCACCCTGGCGCTGCTCATTTATCTGGCCGCCAACCAGCGCCGCTCCACCCTGGTGGCGCTGGCGGTGGGCTGCATGGCGCTGCCGATCATCAACATGAAACGCCGGCTGCTGTTGCCGCTGGTGGCGGTGGCACTGGTCGCCGCCGCGGCGCTCGCCCTGAACCCGGAAGTGATCACCGAACGGGGCACCAGCCAGCGCCCGCAGCTTTGGTCCGCCACCTGGGAGATGATCCTGGAAGCGCCGGTGACGGGCCACGGCATGGCCAACGAAACCCGCGAGCTGCACATCGTGGTCGACGGCGAGCCGGTGGTGCAGGACCATCCGCACAACTATTTCCTGTCGCTGCTTTACCACATCGGCTTTCTGGGTCTGGGGCTGTGGGTGATGCTGTGGGCGCCGGCGCTGTGGCGCGGCTGGCGCGCCTACCCGCAGCGCGTCTGCGTGCTGGCGGCGGCGATGGCCACCGGCTTCAGCGCGGTGCTGTTCGACGGCATCCATCCCTATACGCCGTTTATGTATAACTGGCCCAGCGTGTGGATTCCCATGGCACTGCTGGTCGCCTATGTGAGACAACAGGAGACACGCGATGAAAGTGGTTCAGGTATGCAAATACCGCAATGACACCGTGGAAGGCGTGGATCTGTTCGAGGAAGTGATCCGCGCCGCCCACGGCCACGAACGCAGCTTTTATATCTTCCACGGCGAGGCCGGCAACCTGGGCGAACGGCTCGGCTGCGAGACGGTGGCGTTCAATTTCAGCAAGTCGGACATCAAACGCATCCGCCCTTCGGCGGTGCTTAAGGTGCTGCGCCAGCTGCGCCGCGATAAACCGGATGTGATCATCACCCACCGCATGAAGCCCTCGGTGTTCGTGGCCTGGTGCGGCCTGTTCCTGCCCGGCGTGCGCAAGATCTCGGTGGTGCACAACATGGGCGAGTTCAAGCGCCCGCGCCGGCGCCTGTTCGCCAAACTGCTGATGCGAGACTGGAAGTTCGCCGCCTGTTCCGAGGCGGTGCGCCAGGACATGCTGCAGCGCGGTTTCGCGCCGGACGAAGTGGTGGCGATTCCCAACTCCGTGAACGAAAAGATTGTCCGCGACAACCTGCTCGACCGGGAACAGGCGCGCCGCGACCTGGGCGTGCCGGTGGACGCGCCGAGAGTGATCGGCACGGTGGGACGCATGCGCCCGGTAAAAGGCCACAAGTATCTGATCGAGGCCATGCGCCAGATGGACAACCCGCCCCATGTGGTGGTGATCGGGGACGGTGAACTGCTCGACGAAATGCGCGAGGCGGCCAAACAACACGATCTGGCGGACCGGCTTATTTTCGCCGGCGGCCGCAAGAACGCCTATCGTTATGTGTCCGCGTTCGACGCCTTCATCATGCCGTCACTGCGCGAGGGCCTGCCCATCGCCATGCTGGAAGCGATCGCCGCCGGGGTCCCCGGCTACGGCACCCCGGTGGGCGGCATTCCGGAAATTCTGCGGGATCAACGCTGGCTGTTTGAAAAAGAAAGCACGGAGGCGGTGAAAACGGTGCTGGACTATCTGGGCAGCGCCACTCCGGAACAGCTGGAAGACACCCGCCGCGAGCAATACCGCATCTTCAATGAGTCGTTCAGCATCGAAAGCTACCACGCCCGCTTCCGTTCTCTGATGGAAGGCGGCGACGGCCGGCTGTAACCGCTAACGGAGCGGCGGCTTCTCCTGGAACTGAATCCAGTTCCGTTTGAAACGCTTGAGATCCCGGGCCTGCTGGCGGGCCCGGCGCCGGCTGACGCCACTGAAGCCGGCGCCGTCCAGGTCGATGAAGTGCACGCGGTCCTGGTCGTCGACGAGAATATTCTGCGCCTTGGCGTCGCCGTGCCAGAAGCCGGTCTCGCCGAGCCGCCGCAACCAAAGCTCCACGGTGGGAGCCACGCGCCGGGCGCGCTCCCGTTGTTCCTCCATCAGGGTGCTCAGCGCCTGCGTGCCTTCAAGCCGGGGGAAGGCGATCAGCGCCTCGCCGTCGGGGCAACGCCGCAGCATCGCCGGGCGTGGCGTGGGCACCCCCAGCAGGGCCCAGGTCCAGCCCATCACCCAGGAAATATCCGCACGGGTTTGGAACAGCGCCCGCCGCAGTCGGGTCTTGAGGCCGCTTTCCCGGTAATGCTTCACGATCCACTGGTCGTTGCCGTAGACGCTTACCCGGCTGCCTTCCTTGATCAGCGCCAGACTACGCGGGTCACGCAACCAGCCCGACAAGGCATCGAAGTCCTCGCGCCCCAGCGAACGGCGGTAGAGCCATTGCTCCTGATGTTCTTGCCAGACGCCGATGGCGGAGCTTTCCCGGCGCCACTTTTTCATCGCGCTGCGCAACCGCCGGTCACTGCGGCGGCGCACCATGGCGGCCAGGCGTTCACTGCGCAGCCCTTCCTGGCGCAAACGCACCGCCACCTGTTCCTGAAGCCGGTCACGCAGGTCCAGCGGCGCCTGGGCACAGAACAGCGCCAGGTTATCGAGGATCGCCGGTTCATAGCGCAGGCCGCCGGGCAGCGGCACCACTTCGCCGGGGTCGATGACCAAAAAGCGCTCGCCGTCGAACAGAAAATTATCCAGGTGCAGGTCCAACTGCCGCAGGCCGGCCCGGTAGAGCAGGAACAGGCTGTCGAGCAGATCACCGGCCAGCGCCAGGCCGCGCTCGCCGCGCAGGGTCGCCTGGCCGGACTGGCCGCCCACCCATTCCTGGATCATCAGCGCGCCCCGGCCGCCCGCCGTGTTGCGGACGTTCTCGAAAATCAGCCCGGGCGTGGGCACGCCGGCGTCCACCAGGGCGCCATGGCGCGCCAGCTCCCGGGCGGCTTCCTCGGCGTGGCCGGCGAAGAACAGCTTGGCGAACACGGTGGCACCGCGCCAGCGGGCGCGCACCGCGATACGGCGGCCGGGCAGATGGCGCAGCACCGCCTCGGCGCGCAACGGCTCGCCGTCGATATCCAGGGTGAAGCCGCCGGACCGGGTCCAGTCCAGGGCGGCGAGCTGTTCCCAAGTCAGCGCTGTGTCGGCGGGTTCCGTGGTCACGATGGCTTCCGGCGGCGGACGAAACTGGCAAGGTACCGGCGCAGATAGCGCGGCTGCAATGCCCGCCGCCAATCGGCGCCGAGCGCGCGATGAAAGAAAAAACGCACCTGGTCCGGCCGGCCGCCGCGGGCCGCCAGCTTGAGCAGCGACAGGGCGCGCCGCGCCCGGTAACCGCGCCGCAGCTCGCCGGCCCACTCAGGCAAACCATTATCATCAAAGATGGCCCGCTCCAGGTCCATGCCCAACGCCAGCGCCGCCGCCACATCGTTACGGCGGCTGCCGCCATGGTGATACACCCGCAGCACCGGCTGGTCGCTTTTGCAGGCGTCGTAGCAGGCCATCAGATGGGCGAACACCGGCATGTCCTCGGTGTGCGGCAACGGCGACGCCAGCGGCGCGGTATCGAACACCGACCGGTGCAAGGCGCAGGCGCCGTTGGACAGGCTCAGTTGCTTGTCCAGGTAGGCGGCGAAATTGGCTTGCCGGCTGTCGCTCACCGGCCCCGGCATGACCCGGCGCTCGCGCTCGCCATGGCGGGCCAGGTGGCCGGCGATGGCGACGCGGCCGCGCGGGTGAGCGGTGATCAGATCGGCGAACACCCGCAGTGCCCCCGGCAGCAGCTCGTCGTCGGCGTCGAGAAACACCAGCCAGTCGTGGCGGGCCAGGGCCAGCCCCTTCGCCCGCGCCGCCGCCGGGCCCTGGTTGGTCTGGCGGTGATAGGTCAGCCGCCCGCCGAACTCGGCAACCAGACCGTCCATCACCGCCGGGGTGTCGTCGGTGGAGCCGTCGTCGATCACCAGCACCTCCACGTCGGCGCCCTCCTGGGTACAAGCGGACGCCACCGCCCGGCGCAGGAAGTGAGCGTAGTTGTAGGCGGGGATGACGATGGAAAACGCCGGCGCGCCGCTCATATATCCTTCCCCGGATGCTCGCAGTAGCGCAGCGGGAAGCTGGGCTCGATCTCGAAATAGCGGCGGTAGATTTTCTCCGCCTCTTTGCGGCTGGCGCGCCACAGGGCGGCGTGCTCGCGCAACGCCTCACGCAGCGGCTGGCCGGTGTAGGCGCGCACGAAGCGCAGCAGATCGCGCTGGGTGAGATCCAGCCGGGCGGTGGAGTAATACAGGCCGCCCACGTCCTTGTTGCGCCAGCGGCGCGGCACCTTGTTGCGCACCTGGGAGCGGTGCAGATCAATCAGATACAGCGGTGCGGAGGCGTCGTGCCCGGCCACCGCGTCACGCCCCATCAGGAAATGACCCAGATAGAAATCCCGGTGGTTCACGCCGGCGCCGTGCATGACCCGGGCGATCTCCCCCACCCGGCGGATCAGCGCCCATTTGAACGACGCCGGCCCGGGATCCAGACGCCAGGCCTCGCCCAACTCTTCCAGGCTGACCGTGTCGACCAGCTCATCGGTGACCAGAAACGATTGCTGGCGCGCCGGGTTGGCGCCGCGGCAGCCGTAACCGGCGATGGTCAGGGTGTCGATGCCGGCGGCGGCGACGGCGCGGATCGCGCGCACTTCGGACATGGCGCCGAGCACCGGCGCCTTGGCCTGGGTCAGGTTCTTGATGATCTCACGCCAGCCGATGCCGCCGTGGTACTTCAGAAAGTAGGGCCGGCCGGCGGCTTCGAAACGCAGCGTGCGGCGGCCTTCGCGGGCGCGATAGATCTCGCCGGGCTGGGTGGCGGCCTGCGCGAACGGCTCCCGCCCGCGCCAGGCGGCGGCCAGATCGTCGCGCAGGAACAGGGCCCGGGCGTTCATTGCCGTGCCCCCGGCGGCTCGCCTTCGATGGCGTCCACCGCGTGGTCCGTGAGGCTGTAGATGTCCGCCTGCTCGGCGAAGCGGGCCGCTTTTTCCCACCAGGCGGGCCGGTCCAGGGCCAGCAATTCCCGGGCGGCGGCGACCAGGGTCTCCGGGGTGGGATCGTCCAGCACCCGGCCCAGGTCCGCGTCGCGAATGTAGTCGGCGTAGCCGCAGGCGCGGGTGGTCAGCACCGGCAAGCCGGCGATGGCCGCTTCCAGCAGCACCGTGCCGGTGTTCTCGGCGTAGGCCGGGTGCACCAGCAGGTCCGCCGCCCATAGCCAGGCCGGCACGTCGTCGCGGCCGCCCATGAAGTGCACCCGCCCTTCCAGACCCAGACGCCGCGCCTGCCGCTGGTAGGGCGCCGCCTTGTCCTCACCGACCACGAACAGGCGGGCGTCGCCGGGCAGGCCGGCCAGGGCCTGCAGGGCCCGGTCCAGGCCCTTGGTGCGAAAGCCGGAGCCCACGAACAGCAGCATGGGCGTCACTTCACTGATGCCCAGCTCGGCGCGCAGGACGGTGCGGCGGTGCAGATGGTCGGCGGGCTGTGCCCGGTCGCGCCGGATGCCCGGCGGCAGCGACACGAAGCGGGCGTCCGGGGTGCCGTAGTGGTGCTGGTAGAGCGCCTTCTGCGGCGGCGAGATGGAGAGCACCCCGGTGGCGGCGTCCACGCCGAACACCGCGGCCTCCATGGCCAGCTTGCTGCGGTAGCGCGGCAGCACCGTCTTCAGACCCTGGTAGCGGGCCGCCAGACAGCCGTCGGCGGCGTAGTACCAGTCCAGCCCCGGCATTTTGTTGAACCCCACCACCCGGTCAAAGCCGTCCAGCTGCGTGGCGACCCGGTGGGCGAAATCCGCGTCGCGGGCGTGGTTGCTGCGGGCGGCGGACGGCAGGGTGCGCACCTCCAGCCCGTCCACGGTGACCGGGTCGCCGTGCCAGGCGCGGGTGAACACCGTGACCTGGTGGCCGCGTTGCAAGGCCTTGCCGGCGATCGCCACCAGGTCCCGTTGCAAACCGCCGTAGGGAAAGTATTCGAACAGCAGGAACGCCAGCTTCATCGGCGGCCCTCCGTCGGTATCACGCGGTCGGCGGCTCCGTCCGCCGTCACTTCCAGCAACGCCTGCCAGACGCGGTGCGGCTTGAGGCTGCTGAAACAGGGCGGGTTCACCCCCTGGCCCAGGTTGCCCTGGTAGGTGCACTTTTCCTGCACGCAGGGGGCGCAGGGAAACTCCGCCGCCAGCGAGCGGGCGCGCGGCCCCCAGACGCCGGTCAGGCGCGGGTCGGTGGGCCCGTACAGCGCCACCCCCGGCAGCCCGGCGGCGGCGGCCAGGTGGGCCAGGCCGGTGTCGACGGCGACGAAGCCGTCCCAGGCCAGCATCCGGTCGGTGAGCGTGGACAGGGACAGGCGCGGCAGCACCTCGACGCCGGTCAGCCCTTGCGCGATGCGTTCCGCGCGGGCGCGTTCGGTGTCATTGCCCCACGGCAGCCACACCCGCTGGCCGGCGGCTGCGGCCCGTTCCGCCAGGGCGCGCCAGTAGGCTTCCGGATAGTGCTTGGTCGGCCAGGTGGTGCCGTGGCAGAACACCAGCTCGGCGCCGGGCGCGGCCAGCGGGCGCGGCGCGCGGGTGCGGCGCAAGCCGTAATCCGGGGCGCTGCCCGGGGCGGAGTAACCGAGGGCGGCGGCGAACAGTTGCCGCACCCGGGTCACCGCGTGGCCGTCCCGGGATACCGGCAGCGGCCGGTCCAACGCCAGCGCCGACCAGGGCTCGCGGGCGGACGCTTTATCCAGGCCGAACTTGGGACCGCGCGCCAGGCGGGTGATAAAGGCGCTTTTGATCAGGCCCTGGGCGTCGATCACGGCGTCGTATTCCGGTTCGCGCAGGGCGTTCTTGAAGGTGGTCCACTCGCCGCTGCGCCGGGCGCGCCAGGGGTGCCGGCGCCAACGGCGCAGGGCGCAGGGCAGCACCCGCTCCACCGCCGGGTGGCGCCCGGCCAGGTCGGCGAAGCCCTCTTCCACCACCCAGTCCAACCGCAGGCCCGGGATCGCCCGGGCGGCGTCGGTGATCGCCGGCAGGGTGTGGATCACATCGCCCATGGAGGAGGTTTTGATCAGCAGAACACGCATACCGCCCGTCCGTCGTGGTTCATCGCGGCACGCCCGGCAACCGTGCCAGGGCCTGAATCACCCGGTCCGGCTCCAGTTGGCGAAGACAATTGAGGTGGCCCAGCGGGCATTCGCGCTGGAAACAGGGGCTGCATTCCAGCCCCAGCCGCTCAATCGCCACCGCTTCGCCCAGCGGCGGCGTAAAGCCGGGTGAGGTTGAACCGTACACCGCCACCAGCGGCCGGCCCAGGGCGGCGGCGATGTGCATCAGGCCTGAATCGTTGCTGACCACGGCGTCGGTGACCGAGAGCAGGTCCACCGCCTGCTCCAGGCTGGTGGCGCCGGCCAGGATCGCGGCCTCGCCACGCTGGGCCTCGGGCAGCGCGTCTATGATCTGCTCGGCCACCGGCCGGTCCTTGGCGGAACCGAACAGCCACACCCGGCCGCCCTGCGCGATCCAGTGGCGGGCCACGGCGGCGTAGTGGTACTCCGGCCAGCGCTTGGACGGGCCGAATTCGGCGCCGGGGCACAGCCCCAGCACCGGCCGGTCGTCGGCGAGCCGCTGGTCGGCGCGGGCGGCGGCCACGGCGTCGCTGTCCACGCGCAGCCGCGGCGGTTGAATCGTTTCCAGGGGCGGCGGCGCGTCCGCGTCCAGGGCCAGCGCCACGAAGCGCTGCACCATCAGCGGGTAACGCTCTTTGTCCAGCTTGCGCACGTCGTTAAGCAGGCCGTAACGCATTTCGCCACGCCAGCCGGTGCGCACCGGGACGCCGGCCCAGAACGGGATCAGGGCGGACTTGAGGGAATTGGGGAGCACAAAGGCGCGGTCGTAGCCGCCGCGCAGGGCACGGCCTTCGGCGCGCCGCTGGCGCAGCTTCAGTTCGCCGTGGCCGAACGGCAGATCCAGTGCCTGGCGCACTTCCGGCATGCGCGACAGCAGCGGCCGGCACCAGGCCGGCGCCAGCACATCAATGTCGCAGGGCCGCTGCCGCTGCAGTTCGGCGAACAGCGTTTGGGCCATGACCATGTCGCCGACCCAGGACGGGCCGACGACCAGGATGCGTGGGCGCCGCGGTTCAGACACTCAGGAAACGTGGGTCAGCCATTCCTGGTGGCGGTCGTGCTTGTCGCGCACCAGATCGAAATAGACGGTCTGCAGCTCTTCGGTGATCGGCCCGCGCTTGCCTTCACCGATGATGCGGCCGTCCAGTTCACGGATCGGCGTCACTTCCGCGGCGGTGCCGGTGAAGAAGGCCTCGTCGGCGATGTAGAACTCATCGCGGGTGAGGCGCTTCTCGCGCACCGTGTAACCGTGCTCCTCGGCCAACTGGATGATGGTCTTGCGGGTAATACCGTCCAGGCAGGAGGTCAGCTCCGGGGTATACAGCACCTTGTCGCGGATCAGGAACACGTTTTCGCCGGAGCCTTCCGCCACATAGCCTTCGTTATCCAGCAGCAGCGCTTCGTCGGCGCCGCCGGACAGGGCTTCGTTCAGGGCCAGCATGGAATTGATGTAATTGCCGTTGGCCTTGGCCTTGCACATGGTGATGTTGACGTGGTGCCGGGTGTAGCTGGAGGTGCGCACCTTGATGCCCAGCTCCAGGGCTTCCGGGCTCATGTAGGCGGGCCATTCCCAGGCGGCGACCATGACGTGCACTTTCAGGTTGTGGGCGCGCAGGCCCATGCCTTCGCTGCCGTAGAACACCATCGGGCGCAGGTAGGCGTGCGGCAGTTTGTTTTCGCGCACCGCGTCGATCTGCGCCTGGTTGATCTGTTCCTTGGTGTAAGGAATCTTCATGTTCAGGATATGGGCGCTGTTGAACAACCGGTCGGTGTGCTCCTTGAGCCGGAAAATGGCCGGACCCCGGGCGGTCTCGTAAGCCCGCACGCCTTCGAACACCCCCATGCCGTAATGCAGGGTATGGGTCAGCACATGGGTCTTGGCTTCGCGCCAAGGCACCATTTCATTGTCCAGCCAGATAAAACCGTCTCGTTGAGCCATCGACATGGCGGTCACACTCCCAATCCACAGGTAGAGCCGTTATTTCGCAAGATCGAACCAGTGTTGCCAGATCGTCCGCACGCCGTCCCGCAGTTCGCGGAACTCACCGTCGCCGACGATGGACTTTTCTTTGCGCAGTGACGCGCGATGGGCCGCGGACCGGTAGGCCAGGTAGGCTTCCCGAAGCAGGCCGGCATCCTGGGCCGGCATCAATTCCAGAGCGGCGAGGGTTTCAAGCAGCCGCACATTGTCGGTGAAACGGGTCAGTTCACCGTGGCGGGAGGCCCATCGTAGAACCCCGTATTGGACCATAAATTCGATATCGACGATACCACCGGGATCCTGCTTGAGATGGAAGCAGCCGGGCTGATTGGAGGCCAGGTGGTCGACCATCTTGTCGCGCATGGCGAGCACGTCCACGCGCAGCCCCTCCTGGTCCCGCTCGCGGCACAGCACCTCGTCGCGGATCGCCTCGAAACGCTGACGGGCGCGGTTGCAGCCGGCCACCACCCGGGCGCGCACCAGCGCCTGATGCTCCCAGGTCCAGGCGTCCTGCAGCTGGTATTTGCGGAACGCCTCCATGGACGATACCAGCAAGCCGGCGCTGCCGCTGGGCCGCAGCCGGGTATCCACTTCATAGAGCTGGCCGCTCATGGTGCGCGTGGAAAGAATGTGCACGATGCGCTGACCCAGGCGGGCGTAGAACTGTTCGTTGGAGACCGGCTTGTCGCCGTCGGTGTTGCCGCCGCTGGCGGCGTCGTGCAGGAATACCAGGTCCAGGTCGGAGTTGTGGCCCAGCTCGATGCCGCCCAGCTTGCCGTAACCCACCACCACGAAGTCCGGGCTGCACGGCTGGCCGTCGTCGCGCACCGGTCGCCCGTGGCGTTCCACCATGGGTTCCCAGGCCAGCATCACCACCTGGTTGAGAATGCTTTCCGCCAGCCAGGTCAGGTAGTCGCTCACCTTCATCAGCGGCAGCACCTCGGTGACCTCGGAGGCCGCCACGCGCAGCAGATGGGCCTGCTTGAAGTTACGCAGCACCTCCATCTGCTGTTCCAGATCGTCCTCGGCCACGCGCAGCAGTTGCTGGCGCAGTTCGTCGTCCAGCTGCGAGCGGGCCGGCGGCGAGTACAGGGTGCTGACGTCGAGCAGCTCGTCGAGCAGCACCGGGTGGCGGGCCAGGCGCTCGGCGATCCAGGGGCTGGCGCCGGACAATTTCACCAGCTGCGTCAGCGCGCCCGGGTTCTCCACCAGCAGGGCGATATAGGCACTGCGACGCAGCACCGATTCCACGAACGAGATCAGGCGGGCGGCGGTGACCGCGCCGTGGCCCTGGTAGCCGAGCGCTTCCAGCAGCAGCGGCATCAGCTTGTCGAGCCGGTCGCGGCCGATGCGCTGCATGTTCTCGACGCCGCGGGAGTGGCGCAGGGTCTCCAACTGATCCAACACCTCGCCGGCCTGCTGGACGCCGATCGCCTCCAGGTGGGCCACCGCGGCGTCGCGCTCCACGTCACCCCGCCACAGGTCGAGCAACTCCTGGTCGCCCTCGGACACCTCCGCTTCCTGCTGGGGATCGGCGATCACCTGACTGAAGTGATAGCGCACCTGCTCGCGGTGCCGGCGCAGCGCCCGCTCGAACGGCGCGCGGGCGGAAAAGTCCATGGCGAAGGTGAGACGCTGCCAGCCCAGCTCGTCGTCGGGCAGGCGCTGGGTCTGGCGGTCGTTGACCGCCTGCAGGCGGTGTTCCACATCGCGCAGAAAGACGTAGGCGTCGGCCAGTTCGGCGACCACGTCCTCGGGCAGCATGCCCTCTTCCACCAGCATCGGCAGCACTTTCATCAGGTTCGGGTCGCGCAGGCTCGGCAACTGGCCGCCGCGGATCAGCTGGAACGCCTGGACGATGAACTCCACTTCGCGGATGCCGCCGGCGCCCAGCTTGACGTCCGCCTGCATGCCCTTGCGGTTCACCTCGCGCTCGATCAGGCCTTTCATTTCCCGCAGTGATTCGAACGCCCCGTAATCGATATAACGGCGGTACACAAAGGGGTTGAGCCGCTCGATCAGACGCGCGCCGGCGTCCAGGTCGCCGGCCACCGGGCGCATCTTGATCAGCGCGTAGCGCTCCCATTCGCGGCCCTGGTTTTCGTAATAGCTTTCCATGGCGTCGAAGCCCACCGCCAGGGCGCCGCTCTTACCCCAGGGGCGCAGACGCATGTCGACCCGGAACACGAAACCGTCGCCGGTGGTCTGGTCGAGGGCCTTGATCAGTTGCTGGCCCAGGCGCAGGAAGAACTGGTGGTGGGTGAGATTGCGGCGCTCGCCTTCGATCTCCCCTTCGTCTTCGTAGGCGAAGATCAGGTCGATGTCCGAGGACAGGTTCAGTTCGCGGGCGCCCAGCTTGCCCATCGCCAGCACCACCAGCTTCACCGGCCGGCCCTGCTCGTCGCGGGGCGTGCCGTTGCGCTCGCAGGCCCACAGGTAGAGCTTTTCCAGGGCGGTGGCGATCAGTGTGTCGGCCAGCAACGACAGGTCGGCCACGGTGGCGTGGTAGTCCGCCAGCCCGGTGAGATCCCGCCAGATCAGGCGCACCATATGGCGGTGGCGAAGGCGGCGCAGCGTGGCCTTGAGGGCGTCCTCGTCGTCACAGGCCATCACCGCCTGGCTGATCTCCTCCGCCAGCCGGCCGGGCTCGAGGCGCGCCTTGAGCGCGCAGCCGGCCAGCCAGTCCCCCAGGTCCGCGTCGCGAATGAATTGCTCCGCCACGTAATCGGAGCCCGCCCAGACACGGGGCAGCTCTTTGAGAAGGGCGTCGGGGAGAACATGGCCCACTTCCTGGAACCGCTGCCAGTGCCGGGTCACCAACACGGAGAGTTCGTCGGGCAGGCCGGAATAGTCCGGATCAGTCATGGCCGGTATTGTCCACGGGCAAAGCGAAAAACGCCAATGTTAACGCAGTGCGTCATTCGCCGCCCCCTAGAGCAGTACGTCCTGGGAAGGGGTGACGCGCAGCACCTCTTCGATGGTGGTCAGACCCTTGGCCACTTTCTGCGCGCCGCTGATGCGCAGCGGCTTCATACCGCCCTTGATCGCCTGCCGGGTGATCGCCTCGAGATCCGCGTTGCGCCCCACCATGCCTTTCAGAGTGCCGTGCAGCGGCATGGTCTCGTAGACACCCATACGCCCCAGGTAGCCGGTGCCGCGACACTCCAGGCAACCCACCGGCTGGCAAACGGTGTCCGGTACGCTCATCTTGAAGGGACGCACCAGCTCCTGCCAGGCCGCCTCGTCGGGACGGGTCTCGGTCTTGCAGTGCGGGCACAGAGTACGCACCAGCCGCTGGGCCATCACGCCGATCACGGTGGCGGAGATCAAATAGGACGGCACGCCCAGATCCGCCAGCCGGGTGATCGACGAGGGGGCGTCGTTGGTGTGCAGGGTGGAGAGCACCAGGTGGCCGGTGAGCGCGGCCTGGATCGCCATGTCCGCGGTGGCCAGGTCGCGGATCTCGCCGATCATGATGATGTCCGGGTCCTGGCGCAGCATGGCCTTGACGCCCTGGGAGAAGCCCACCTCGATGTTGGCCTGCACCTGCATCTGGTTAAAGCTGGGCTCCACCATTTCGATCGGATCCTCGATGGTGCAGACGTTCACTTCGCTGGTGGCGAGCTGCTTGAGCGTGGAATAAAGCGTGGTGGTCTTCCCCGAACCGGTGGGACCGGTGACGAACACGATGCCGTGGGTGTGGGCGGTCATCGCCTGCCAGTGCTGGTAGTCCTCCTTGCTGAAGCCCAGCTGCGAGAAGCTGCGCACCAGCACGTCCGGGTCGAACACCCGCATCACCATCTTTTCACCGAAGGCGGTGGGCAGGGTGGAAATCCGCAGTTCCACTTCGTCGCCGTCCGGGGACTTGGTCTTCAGGCGGCCGTCCTGGGGTTTGCGCTTCTCGGCCACGTTCAGCCGCGAGAGAATCTTCAGCCGGCTGGTCACCGCCGCCATGATGGTGGCCGGCAGTTCGTAGACGTCGTGCAACACGCCATCGATGCGGAAACGCATCTTGCCCAGATCCCGGCGCGGCTCCAGGTGGATGTCGCTGGCGCGCTGGGAAAACGCGTACTGCAGAATCCAGTCGACGATATTGACGATGTGCTGGTCGTCCGCGTCCGGGTGGCCCTTGCCCACTTCCAGCAGTTGCTCGAAGTTGGTGATGCCGGACAGCTCCTGGCCGCCACTGCGGGCGGCGCCGGCGATTGAGCGGCTCAGGTTGTAGAACTCGATGCGGTAGCGGCGCAGTTGCTCCGGGTTGGCGAACACCACTTCCAGCGAGCGGTCGCCCAGCACCTGCTTGAGATGCTCCTGCCAGTCCGGTTTGAAGGGCTGGTCGCAGGCCACCACCACCCGGTCGCGGTGGCTTTCCACGGCGACGATGCCGTGCCGTTCGGCGAAGGCGTAGCTCATCACCCCGGTGATCCGGTCCACGTCCACCTTGAGCGGGTCGATGTGATAGAGGGGCAGGCCGCTTTTCTCCGCCAGCCAGTCACTGAGGAATTCCACGTCCATGATGCGCTGGCCATGGGCACGGTCCACCAGACGGTACTTGGCCACCACCTGCAACGGGTGCCAGTTGAGTTCCTTGTTTTCCCTGGGCGTGGTGGAAATAACGTTGAACTCTTCCCGGGTCACGCGCTGCTCGTCGAGCAATTCGCGCATCACCCAGCGAACGTCCACTTCCTGGCCGCGCAAATGCGCGGGAACGGCGCTGGCATTCACGGTGGTGCTCCCCCGTCTTTTTGATTGTCTGGATCCGTTTGCCGATTACTGTAGACCGAGCCGGCACTTGCCGCCATCCCCGTTCCGGAGGAACCTGAACCCGGTCCGCCCGAGGCGGACCAGGGCGGGGCGTTGGAATTGAGTGAGGCTTCCCTCTATACTCGCGCCCCATCATTATGACCGTTCCGTTACAGGGTAATCCCATGTCCTTCGGAAGCTCGATCGCCGGCCTGTTCGGCCGCTCACCGATCAAACCGCTGCAACAGCACTACGACACCGTGCACGAATGCGCACTGGGACTGGGCGAGTTCTTCGCCGGAGTCAGCAGTAACGACTGGGAAAAGGCCAGGGCCGCCCGTCAGCGCATCGCCGACCTGGAGAACCAGGCGGACACCCTGAAAAAAGAATTCCGCCTCAATCTGCCGAAAAGCCTGTTCCTGCCGGTGTCGCGCACCGACCTGCTGGAGCTGGTGAGCGTCCAGGACAAAGTGGCCAACAAGGCCAAGGACATCGCCGGCCTGATGCTGGGCCGGCAGATGACCATCCCCGAGCCCATCGCCGAGGCCATGAACGTCTATC
Source organism: Alcanivorax sp. (assembly GCA_017794945.1). Lineage (GTDB taxonomy): Bacteria > Pseudomonadota > Gammaproteobacteria > Pseudomonadales > Alcanivoracaceae > Alloalcanivorax. Next base: position 1,838,178 of record CP051239.1, on the reverse strand, counting down.
TGCAAGGCGCCATCGAGACCTCCGCCCAGGCCCAGAAAGCGATCAACGAACTGGATGAGCTGGTGGAGACCGGCTTCAGCGGCCGCGAGATCCAGCTGGTCGAGGAGCTGATCGAAGACCTGGACCGGCTGGAACGGGCCAACGACGAGCAGCAGATCCAGATCCGTTCGCAGCTGTTCAAGCTGGAATCCGAGCTGCCGCCGGTGGACGTGATCTTCCTGTACAAAATCATCGAGTGGATCGGCGACCTGGCCGACCGCGCCCAAAAAGTGGGCGGCCGCCTGCAGTTACTGCTGGCCCGGTAACCCACCTTAAATAGCCACTCAGACCAGAGGTTCGCTATGGAGTGGATGCTCGAACACAGCATGCTGATGCTGATCATCGCCGGCGCGGTCGGCTTTCTTATGGCGTGGGGCGTGGGCGCCAATGACGTGGCCAACGCCATGGGCACCTCGGTGGGGGCGGGCGCCCTCACCGTCGGACAGGCGGTGATGATCGCCATCGTGTTCGAGTTCGCCGGCGCCTACCTGGCCGGCGGCGAGGTAACCGCCACGGTGCGCAAAGGCATCGTCGACGCCAGCGTCTTCAGCGAGACGCCACACTATCTGGTCTACGGCATGCTATCGGCCCTGCTGGCGGCGGGCATCTGGCTGGTGGTGGCGTCCTGGTTCGGCTGGCCGGTGTCCACCACCCACTCCATCGTCGGCGCCATCGTCGGTTTCGCCGCCGTCGGCGTGGGCATGGACTCGGTGCACTGGGACAAAGTGGGCTCCATCGTCGCCAGCTGGGTAACATCGCCGCTGCTGGCCGGCTTTATTTCCTTCTTCCTGATCAAAAGCGTGCAACGTCTGGTGCTCAACCAGGACGACCCCTTTCAGCGCGCCAAAAAAGTGGTGCCCTTTTACATGTTCATGGTCGGTTACGTGATGACCGCCGTGACCCTGGTCAAGGGCCTCAAGCACATCGGTCTGGACATCAGCTTCGCCGCCAGCCTGGGCTGGGCGCTGATCGGCGGCCTGATCGTCGCGCTGATCGGCGCCAGTATTCTCAGCCGCATCCACCCGGACCCGGAAGCCGACAAGGACTTCCGCTTCCACTCCGTGGAGCGCATCTTCGCGGTGCTGATGATCTTCACCGCCTGCGCCATGGCCTTCGCCCATGGCTCCAACGACGTGGCCAACGCCGTGGGCCCGCTGGCCGCCATCAACAGTGTGATCACCAGCGGCGGCCAGATCGGCGAAGAAGCCGCCATGCCCAGCTGGATCCTGCTGGTGGGCGCCATGGGCATCGTGTTCGGCCTGGCGATTCTCGGCGCCCGGGTCATGGCCACCGTGGGCACCAAGATTACCGCCCTGACCCCCAGCCGCGGCTTCGCCGCCGAGCTGGGCGCCGCCACCACCGTGGTGCTGGCCTCCGGCACCGGTCTGCCGATCTCCACCACCCATACGCTGGTGGGCGCGGTGCTCGGCGTCGGCATGGCGCGGGGCATTGGTTCGCTGAACCTGCGCACCGTGGGCACCATCTTTACCTCCTGGGTGGTGACGCTGCCGGCCGGCGCCCTGCTCTCGATTCTGTTTTTCTTTTTCTTCAAAGGACTGTTCGGAGCCTGAGGCGGCTCTGGTGGGAGCGGGCCCCGCCCGCTCCCACCAGCTTGAGACTTCAGTTCCCGCATCCTGAATCTGATCTGGTCCGCACCGCCCGGCGGTGGCTATACTCCCCTCCATGTCATCAAGCCCAGAGAATCCCGTGCCCAGCACCCCCAGCGCCAGCGACCAGGTCAACTGGTTCCGTAACTCATCGCCGTACATCAATGCCCATCGCGGGCGCACTTTCGTGGTGCTGCTCGCCGGCGAGGTGCTGGACACCCCGCGCCTGCCCACCCTGGTGCACGACCTGGCGCTGCTCAACGCCCTGGGCGTGAAACTGGTGCTGGTGCACGGCGCCCGGCCGCAGATCAGCCAGCGGCTGGAAGCCGCCGGCCTGGAGAGCCGCTTCGAACACCACACCCGCATCACCGACAGCAACGCCCTGGAGGCGGTAATGGCGGCAGTGGGCGCCCTGCGCCTGAAGCTGGAAGGTCTGTTCTCCATGGGCCTGGCCAATTCGCCCATGCACAACGCGGCGATCCAGCTGATCAGCGGCAACTTCGTGATCGCCAAACCGGTGGGCGTACGCAACGGTTTTGACTATCAGCACACCGGCGAGGTGCGGCGCATCGAAGTGGACGCCATCCGCCAGCAGATGGACGCCGGCAACGTGGTGCTGTTGTCGCCCTTGGGCAGCTCGCCCACCGGCGAGCTGTTCAACCTGAACGCCGAGGACGTGGCCTCCACCGCCGCCATCGCCCTGGGCGCGGACAAGATGATCGTGCTCGGCGACGGCATCCGCATCGAGGACAGCGAACAGCGGCTGCTGCGCGAGCTGTCGCCCCAGGAAGCCGGCCGGCTGCTGGGCGAGGAGCGCTTCACCGACAGCGCCGTGGAACGCCAGCTCACCGCCGCCTACCACGCCGCCAGTAACGGCGTGGCGCGGGCCCACCTGCTCGACGCCAGCGAGGACGGCGCCCTGCTCAAAGAGCTGTTCACCCGCGACGGCTGCGGCACCATGGTCACCCGGGAAACCTACGAAACCCTGCGCGGCGCCCGTATCGACGACGTCGGCGGCATCCTCGAATTGCTCGAACCCCTGGAGCAGAACGGCATCCTGGTGCGCCGCTCGCGGGAACTGCTGGAAAACGAAATCCAGCGCTTCGTGATCATCGAACGCGACGGCATGGTGATCGCCTGCGCCGCGCTCTACCCGTTCGCCGCCGACCACACCGGCGAACTGGCCTGCGTGGCCGTGCACCCGCACTACCGCAACAGCGAGCGTGGCCTGCAGATGCTGCGCTACCTGGAGCGGCGCGCCCGGGAGCAGGGCCTGAAAACCCTGTTCGTGCTCACCACCCACACCGCCCACTGGTTCCGCGAGCAGGGCTTCGACCCGGCCGGCGTGGAGGCTCTGCCCGAGCAGCGCCAGCAACTCTACAACTGGCAGCGCAACTCCAAGGTGTTCGTGAAGCGTCTCTAACGGGGGGTTCTAATCGGCGGGCACCCAGTCCTCGATGCGCAGACCTGGAACGCGCCGGAATTCGCGCGTGTTGTTGGTGACCAGTATCAGACCCTGGCTACGCGCATGGCCGGCGATCATATGATCATAGGGCCCGATCGGCTGCCCGCCGCGGGCCAGCTCGGCGCGTAACTGGGCGGTGTGCATCGCGGCTTGCGGGTCGTAGTCCAGCACCTCCAGGCGCGCGGCGAAGCCCTCCACCACGGCGAGGTTTTCCCGGGGCATTGCCGAGCGCTCCGTGCCATAGATCAACTCCATCAGCGTGACGCTGCTGATACAGAGCTGCCCCTGGCTGCGTCCGAACGCCTCACGAACTTCCGCCGGCTTGTTCTTGATGGTGAAGATGCAGATGTTGGTATCCAGCATGTACTTCAGCATCAGAAGCCCTCGCGCTCCTGGTCGTCCGGCTGCTCGCGCTGGTCCATGAAATCCGGGCTCGCATCCGGACCATCAAACCAGCTGTCCCAGACCTCCCCGGCGGGCACGATCAGGCGCGTCCGCCCCACGGCGATGATGTCCACCTGTTTGACGTCATCGGGGAAAGCGACCGCCTTGGGCAAGCGCACCGCCTGGGTTCGATTGCTTTTGAATAAGGTGGTCTTTTCCATTACGAGCTCCTCCGGTGTCCGGACTGACTCGCCAATCGTCGCTCTCGTGACTGTATATGTCAATGGGATATACATCACTGCTTTGTCCCTGATTTCCCTCTCCAATGCCCTCTGCGCCTGCCTTTTTCCGACGCTAGCATCCCGGTCCGGGCTGGTATGTAGGAAATCCCGGATAGAGTGAGAGCAATCTTCCACACCGGTCGTGGCGACATTCCCCCTTGGCGGCCGCGCTGCGCTACAATCTCCGCTTTCCGGACCAGACAGCGAAGAGACCACCATGCCCCAGTACCGCTCCCGCACCACCACCCATGGCCGCAACATGGCCGGCGCCCGCGCGCTTTGGCGCGCCACCGGCATGAAGGACGATGACTTCGGCAAGCCGATCATCGCCATCGCCAACTCCTTCACCCAGTTCGTGCCCGGGCACGTGCATCTGAAGGACATGGGCCAGCTGGTGGCCGGAGAAGTGGAAAAGGCCGGTGGCATCGCCAAGGAATTCAACACCATCGCGGTGGACGACGGCATCGCCATGGGCCACGACGGCATGCTCTACTCGCTGCCCAGCCGCGACATCATCGCCGACTCGGTGGAGTACATGGTCAACGCCCACTGCGCCGACGCGCTGGTGTGCATTTCCAACTGCGACAAGATCACCCCGGGCATGCTGATGGCCGCCATGCGCCTCAATATCCCGGTGATCTTCGTGTCCGGCGGCCCCATGGAAGCGGGCAAAACCAAGCTGGGCGAGCAGAAACTGGACCTGGTGGACGCCATGGTGATGGCCGCCGACGACAAGGTGGACGACGCCACCGTGGCCGAGGTGGAACGCTCCGCCTGCCCCACCTGCGGCTCCTGCTCGGGCATGTTCACCGCCAACTCCATGAACTGCCTCACCGAAGCCCTGGGCCTGTCGCTGCCCGGCAACGGCTCGCTGCTGGCCACCCACGCCGACCGCCGTGAGCTGTTCCTGGAAGCGGGCCGCCGCATCGTCGATCTCGCCAAGCTGTATTACGAGCAGGACATGGAAAGCGTGCTACCGCGCAACATCGCCTCCTTCAAGGCGTTCGAGAACGCCATGAGCCTGGACATCGCCATGGGCGGCTCCACCAACACCGTGCTGCACCTGCTGGCGGCGGCCCAGGAAGGCGGCGTGGACTTCACCATGGAGCACATCGACCGGCTCAGCCGCAAGGTGCCGTGCCTGTGCAAGGTGGCGCCGGCCACCCAGAAATACCACATGGAAGACGTGCACCGCGCCGGCGGCGTGATGGGCATTCTCGGCGAACTGGACCGGGCCGGCCTGCTGCACCGCGATCTGCCGATGGTGCATTCCGCCACCGTGGCCGAGGCCTTGGAGCACTATGACGTGATGCTGACCGGCGACGCCGGGGTGAAGAAGATGTTCACCGCCGGCCCGGCGGGCATCCCCACCCAAACCGCGTTCAGCCAGGACACCCGTTGGGACAGCCTGGACACCGACCGCGCCGAGGGCTGCATCCGCGACCTGGAGCACGCCTACAGCCGCGACGGCGGCCTGGCGGTGCTCTACGGCAACATCGCCGAGCGCGGCTGCATCGTCAAAACCGCCGGCGTGGATGACTCCATCCTCACCTTCAGCGGCCGGGCGCGGGTGTTCGAATCCCAGGATTCGGCGGTGCGCGCCATCCTCGGTGACGAGATCGTCGCCGGCGACGTGGTGGTGATCCGCTACGAGGGGCCGAAAGGCGGCCCGGGCATGCAGGAAATGCTCTACCCCACCAGTTACCTGAAATCCAAGGGCCTGGGCAAAAGCTGCGCGCTGCTCACCGACGGCCGCTTCTCCGGCGGCACCTCCGGGCTGTCCATCGGTCACGCCTCTCCGGAAGCGGCCGAGCAGGGTGCCATCGGCCTGGTGCGCGAAGGCGACGTCATCGACATCGACATCCCCAACCGCACCATCCAGCTGCGCGTGGACGACGCGGAACTGGCCCAGCGGCGCGAGAAAATGGACGCCAGCGGCAAGCTCGCCTGGCGTCCCCGCGAGATGCGCCAGCGCAAGGTGTCCACGGCTCTGAAAGCCTACGCCGCCTTGACCACCAGCGCCGACCGGGGCGCGGTGCGCGATCTCAGCCAGATCGGCGAGTAAACTCAGCCACAGCGACCACAGGGAAGGAACCGCCATGAGCCGCCTACAGCGCAAATTGATGCCGGTCGCGGCCGGCCTGATCACCGGCGCCGGCACCCAACGCTGGCGTCACCGGCTGGCGGAGTGGCGGCGGCGCCTGCGCGGCCGCCCCCACGAGGCGACCTTTTACTTCCGCATCGACGACCCCTACGCCTGGCTGTTGGCCCAGGTACTGCCGCGCTTCGCCGAACACTTCGGCGTGCGCGTCACCCCCCGGGTGATGCTCTACCTGGACCGCTCCATGTACCCGGAGCCGGACATGCTGCGCGAGCTGGCGCCCCGGGACGCCGCCGCCCTGGCCGGGCTGCACGATCTGAGCTTCCCGGCGGACTGGCGCATCCCCGACCGGGAGACCGCCCTGGCGGCCACCCGCTGCCTGCTCAAACACGAACACGACGAGCGCTTCTGGAGCCTGGCCCACGCGCTGTCCGACGCGCTCTGGCGCGGCGACCAGGAGGCCCTGCAACGGCTGGTGAAAGACCATGGCCAGCAGCCCGAGGACCAGGCCCAGCTGGCCCTGGAAGCGCGCCGCGACCAGTTCCTCAAGGACGGCCACTACCTCACCGGCACCCTGCATTACGGCGGCGAGTGGTACTGGAGCCTGGAGCGCCTGGACCACCTGGCCCGCCGCCTGGAGACCCTGGGCCAGGGCGGCGGTCCCTGGCCGCTGGATTACGGCCGCGCCAAACAGGCACTGTTGCCCGGCGCTCCGGCGGCCCCGGCCGACGACGGTGAAGCGCGGCCTGAGCTGGAGATGTTCTTCTCGTTCCGCAGCCCCTATTCCTATATCGCCCTGCCCCGCGCCTACGCCCTGGCCGACCACTACGGCCTGACGCTGCGGCTGCGCCCGGTGCTGCCGATGGTGATGCGCGGGCTGAGCGTGCCGCGCGCCAAGCGCTTCTACATCCTCACCGACGCCGCCCGCGAGGCGCGCCTGCACGAGGTGCCGTTCGGCCGCGCCTGCGACCCGCTGGGCAAGGGCGTGGAACGCTGCATGGCGCTGTGGCCGTTCGCGGAAAAAGAAGGCCGCCTGCGCGAATGGCTGCTGCACGCCGGCGAAGGCATCTGGAGCCAGGGCGTGGACGCGGCCAGCGACGCCGGCCTGCGCAAGCTGGTCACGGCGGCGGGCATGAACTGGAACCGGGCACGCCGCTGGCTGGACGACGACCAGTGGCAGCGCGACGCCGAGGCCAACCGGGAAGCCATGGTGGCCGCCGGCAGCTGGGGCGTGCCCAGCTTCCGCGTCAACGGCCGCCTGGTGTGGGGCCAGGACCGCTTTGCCCTGATTGAACAGACATTACAATCCGGTCATTGATCGCGGCCCGGAATATAGCGACTGTAGGCGCGGGCAAAGCCCGCACCCACAAACAAAGAAGAGGCGGATAACAATGACGTTAGCGTATTGGTGTGTTCTGGCGGCGATTCTGCTGCCCTATGCCTTCACCGGCTTCGCCAAGTTCCAGGGCGGTTTCGGTCTCAACGAGAACAAGAACCCCCGCGAGTTTCTGGAGAAACTGAGCGGCGCCCGCAAGCGCGCCCACTGGGCGCAGCAGAACAGCTTCGAGATTCTGCCCGGTTTCGCCGCAGCGGTGATCATCGCCCACCTGGCCGGCACCGCGCCGCAGGCCACCATCGACGGCATCGCGCTGGCGTTCGTGCTCAGCCGGGTGCTGTTCGGCATCTGCTACATCGCCGACTGGGCCAGCGCCCGCTCCCTGGTGTGGTTCTTCGGCATGGGCTGCATCGTCGCCCTGTTCGTGGGCGTGGCCGGCTGAGCCGACCCCCGCTGATGACCTTCCGCGTGGGGATCAACCGCCGTCATGTCTTGAACTGCGCGCCGGATGTCCCCATCCTCACCGCGGCCCGCGAAGCGGGCTTCGGTTTTCCACACGCCTGCCGCAACGGCGTCTGCCTGCGCTGCCAGGGCCGCCTGACGGCCGGGGCGGTACGCCACGGCGGCAGCGGCGACATCATCCACGCCCACGAACCCGGTGCCGACCGGGTGCTATACTGCGTGGCCATTCCGATCAGCGATTGCGAGATCGACGTGCCAGAGACGACCGCACCGGGCGAGCTGCCCGTGCACCAAGTGCAATGCCAGATTATCGAGCGCGAGCCGCTCAACCACGACGTGACCCGCGTATGGCTGCGCCTGCCCGCCGGTAAGGCAATACGCTGGCACGCCGGCCAATACCTGACGCTGGTGCTGCCCCACGGCGAGTATCCGTTCTCCATCGCCAATCCGCCCGGCGGCCGGGATCTGGAGCTGCACGTCCGCCACGGCGACGACAACAGCGCCGCCCACGCCATCATGGCGGACCTGAACGATCGGGCCACGGTGACCGTGAGCCTGCCCGGCGGCCGCCGCTTTATCGACCGAGCCCTGGACCGGCCGCTGTGGTTCATCTGCGGCTCCACCGGGTTCGCGCCGGTGAAGGCGATGATCGAGCGGCTGATCGAGCTGGACTACCCGCACCCGGTGCGCCTGTTCTGGGGCGCCCGCGTGGAGGAAGATCTCTACCTGCCGGACCTGCCCGCGCAGTGGCGCCGCCAACTGGCGGATTTCCACGCGGTCACCGCGCTGTCGGACATGAGCCGTCCCGGCCACGCCCAGGGCCTGGTCCACGAAGCCGCCCTGGAAGCCCTGGCCGAACCGCTGGCGCCGCTGTTCTATGTGGGCGGCTCGCCGGCCATGGCCTGGTCGGTGTTCGACGATCTTGTCGCCGAAGGCGTGCCGGCGAAAAACATCCATTCCGACGTGTTCGACTACGCCCCGCGTTAAGGCCTCTTGTGGGAGCGGGCCCCGCCCGCGAAAGGCAAGCGGGCAAGGCCCGCTCCCACAGGCTGCTCCGGATCACCGTTCCTGCTTGCGGCTGATTGCCGCCGGTCGGCACAATGACACATCGTTCCTCGACGGCTAGCCCATGGAAGAGAACCGCCGACAGTCCTCCGACACCCTGGTGCCCTGCCCGCAGTGCGACCTGATTCTGTCGGTGGCGCCACCGGCCCCCGGCGAATGGGTGCGCTGCCCGCGCTGCCGCCACCCGCTGGCGCGGCACACCGTCAACGACCAGACCAGCCCGGCCCTGGCCGCCAGTGCCCTGATCCTGCTGGGCGTGGCGCTGGCGTTTCCCTACATCCGTTTCGAGAAGAACGGCGTCAGCGACCAGATGGGCTTGCTGGACGCCGCCACCCAACTGGCCGCGTTTCACCACCCGGCCCTGGCGGTGGTGGTGTTCGCCACCATCGTGGTGGTGCCGGTCTGTTTCCTGGTGGCGCTGCTCTGGGTGCACGCCAGCCTGGCCCGGGCCACGCCGCTGGCCGGTACGGCCATGCTGGTGCGCGCCCTGCCGCGCTGGCGCCCCTGGATGATGGCCGACGTGTTCGCCATCGCCGCCCTGGTCAGTCTGATCAAGATCGCCGGCATGGCCCAGGTCACACTGAAGCCCGGCTTCTGGGCGTTCTCCGGCTTCGCCCTGGCGCTGCTGATTACCGTACAGCGTTTGCATCCGCTGGCGCTGTGGGTGCGCCTCACCGGGCCGCCGCAAGCGCCGCCGGGCACCCGGCCCGGCCTCACCGCCGGCGAACAGGGGCTGATCGGCTGCGAGCAGTGCGGCCAACTGCAACCGGCCGGCGACCAACGCCGTTGTCAGCGCTGCGGCAGCGTCCTGCACCGGCGCCAGCCGGCCAGCCTGCAACGCACCTGGGCGCTGCTGATCGCCGCCACCCTGTTCTGCTTTCCGGCGCACCTGTACCCGATCATGGTCACCACCAGCCTGGGCAACACCCAGCCGGCCACGATTATTTCCGGCGTGATGCAGTTCCTCTCCCACGGCGACTGGCCGATCGCCTTGATCATCTTCTCCGCCAGCGTTCTGGTACCCTTTGGTAAGATCATGGCGCTCGCCTGGCTGTGCCTGGCCGTGCGTCGCGACACGCCGATGGATATGCACGCGCAGATGCGCCTTTACCGAATCACCGAATGGGTGGGCCGCTGGTCGATGATCGATGTGTTCGTGGTGGCCATCGTGGTGGCCCTGGTGCGCCTGGGTAACCTGATGTCGATTACCCCGGGCCCCGGGGGCGTGGCCTTCGCCGCCGTGGTGGTGCTGACCATGCTGGCCGCGTTCAGTTTCGATCCGAGGCTGCTGTGGGACCGCCAGCCACCCAGTGACGCGCCGTCCGACCCGGCGCCGCCCGCAACCCCGACAATGGCAGAACGATGACCTCCAAGCCCTCCCGCGCCATCGCCGAAACCCTGCCCCGCCTGTCACCGGTGTGGCTGATCCCGCTGGCCGCCCTGTTGATTGGACTGTGGCTGGCGTTCGACCACCTGTCCGGACAGGGGCCCACCATCACGCTGAAGATGGAGGACGCGGAAGGCATCGAGGCCGGCAAGACCGCGATCAAAACCCGCAGCGTGCAGGTCGGCACGGTGGAATCCGTGTCCCTGTCCGAGGACCTGCGGCACACCCTGGTCACCGCCCGCATGCAGGACGGCAGCGACCGCATGCTCAACGAGGAAACCCGCTTCTGGGTGGTCAAACCGCGCATTGGCCGCGAGGGCATCAGCGGGCTGGGCACGGTGTTGTCCGGCGCCTACATCGAGCTGCTGCCCGGCGACAGCGACGAGAAAAAACGCCGCTTCACCGTGGAAGACCAGCCGCCGGTCACCGAGGCCGGTGCCGAAGGCCTCTATCTGACGCTGTACAGCGAGCCCGGCAACAGCGTCACCACCGGCGACCCCATCACCTTCCGCAGCCTGACCGTGGGCCGGGTGGTGGAAACCGAATTCCTGGCCGACGAGAAACGCATCCGCCACCGCATCTTCGTGGAGCAGCCCTACGACGTGCTGGTCACCGACACCACCCGTTTCTGGAGCGTGTCCGGGGTGGGCTTCCAGCTCGACACCCAGGGCTTCCGCGTCAACCTGCAATCCCTGGAAACCCTGCTCGGCGGCGGTGTCTCCTTTGGCGTGCCCGACGACACCATGCCCGCCGGCGCCCCCGTGGAGGACGGCCGCGAATACACCCTCTATCCGGACCAGGAAGCGGCCCGGCGTGGCCTGTTCGACCAGTACCTGGAATACGTGCTGCTGGTGGAGGACACCGTGCGTGGCCTGCGCCGGGGCGCGCCGGTGGAGTACCGGGGCGTGCGGGTGGGCACCGTGGAACAGGTGCCCTGGCGGTTCACCGCCGAACAGCCGGATTCGCTCAACCGCTTTTCAATCCCGGTGCTGATCCGCATCGAACCGCAGCGCATCGCCGGCGACGGCGAGGTGCTGTTGGACGACTGGCGCCGGCGCATGGAGCGCATGTTCCAGCGCGGCCTGCGCGCCAGCCTGAAATCCGGCAACCTGCTCACCGGCGCCCTGTTCGTGGACGTGCAGGTGCACCGAGACGCCCCCGCCTACCAGACCCAACGCTTCGAAAACGTGCCGGTGTTCCCCACCGTCTCCGGCGGGCTGGCGCAAATCGAAGGGCAGATCGCCCAGCTTCTTGACACCCTCAACGGCCTGCCGCTGCAGGACATCGCCGAAGGCCTGGACCGCAATCTTGCCGCCTCGGAAAGCGCCTTGCAGGAAATCGCCGCCACCGCCGACCGGCTCGAGAAACTGCTCGGCGGCTCGGACATGCAGCGCCTGCCCGGCCGCCTCAACGACACGCTGTCCTCCCTGGAAGACGCCCTGGACGGCCTGTCCTCGGGCGGCGACGGCCGCCAGATCGGCGACACCCTGCAGCGCCTGGAAAAAGTACTGCGCGACGTGGAGCCGGTGCTGCGCACCCTGCGCCAGCAACCCAATGCTCTGATCTTCCAACACGATCCGCCGGCGGATCCCGTGCCCAAGGCCCAGCCCCATGACTAACCGTTCAACGCTTCCCCTCGCCGCGCTGCTGCTGGCCATCAGCGCCCTGCTCGGCGCCTGCGCCAGCGGCGGCCCGGCCAGCGAACACAGCTACCTGCTGCCCGCCGCCGGCGAGCCCGCCGCCAGCGACCGGCTGCCCCGGGTGCGGGTGGACGTGGCCGGCTACCTGGACCAGGCCGGCCTGGTGGTGGAAACCGCGCCCACCTCGGTGCACGCCGCCCGCCAGCACCTCTGGGCGGAACCGCTGCCGAGCCAGTTGCGGCGCGCCCTGCGCCACCACCTGGCCGCCGCCGGCGCGCCCGCCCGGGGCCGCCTCGGCGTCAGCGTAACCCGCTTCCAGGGCACCGCCGACGGCAACGCCCGGGTCAGCGGCCAGTGGCACTACCGGGCCGAGCCCTCGGAGCAAGAGGAAAGTCTGGAGCGAAGCGGCCGCTTCGACCTCACCCGCCCCCTCAACCAGGACGGCTACCCGGAGCTGGTCACCCGCCTCGACGCCGCCTGGCAGGCGGTCGCCCAGCAGATCGCCAACGCACTCCGGTAGATAAATTTGTGGGAGCGATTTGTGGGAGCGGGCCCCGCCCGCGAAAGGGGCGAAGCCCCGGCAGGATCCCAGAGATCTCCCTAACGGCAGCACCAACAGCGTCTCTGGAATCCCGCCGGGTGGCTAGAGCCACCCTTTCGCTTGCCAGGCAAGCTCCCACAAACCAGCTTCGTAGAATGGTTCGGTGCCAGCTATGACCCGGGGCATTGGAATCTCCCTCCGGAGCGGGTCTGTGTTCTGCCCTTCCGGGACCCTGGAGAACAGGACGTTCGACAGGGAGCCCCCAGGGAAGGGTTCACGGCGTTCCCGGAAGGGCAGAACACAGACCCGCGACCCCCGATGGAGGGTGCAAGCTTGCAGAGAGAAAAGCCTCTGGAATCCTGCCGGGTGGCTGAAAGCCACCCTTTCGCGGGCGGGGCCCGCTCCCACAACTCCGGCTCCGTGGCACCGCGTGGCGGCGAGTCAGGGCAGCGGCAGGTCGGGGAGCTGGCCGTCGAGTTCGGCGACGCGGCGTTCCAGGACCTTGGCGGCTTTGACCTGGTCGCCCAGCGCCAGGTAAAGCCGCGACAACTCCGCCAGGGCGGTGGCGCTCTGGCTGGAATTGGCCGCCGCCTCGAAGAAATTCTGCGCCTTGCCCCACAGCCGCGCCTTGAGCGCCACCCGTCCCGCGGTGACCAGCACCGCCGCGTTGCCCGGGCGGTCCACCAGCCACTTTTCCAGGTTCTGCAGCAGCTCGTCCGGGGACACGTCGTCGATGGCTTCCAGCACCGGCGGCAGGCGGTCGTCCCAGTCCCGCTCCAGCTGCTCCTTGACCAGCGACAGCGCGCGGCTGCCTTCACCGAGCTGTGCCAGGAAGCCGGCGTAGCGGGCCACCATGGCCGGATCCTGCTTCAGCGCGCTGGGCACCTGCTTCCACAGGTCGCGCAATTCCCGGGCGCGGTTGTCGCCGTCGTTGAAGCCCGGCTTCTGCGCCAGTTGCTGCACCCGGGCCAGCCAGGCACGGCGTTCCCGGCGGGCCGCGTAGGGGTCGCCGAGGGCGCGACGCAGGCGCGGCGCCAGCGCGCACAGAGCGGGCCAATCGCGCTCGCGTTCCAGCACATCGGCGTACAACGCCAGAATCCGTTTGTTGCCGGGCGCCTGCTCCACCAGACCTTTCAGCTCCTGGTGGGCGGCGGCCGGGCGGCCGTCGTCCAGGGCGAAGCGGGCCCGCATCAGGCCGCTGAAGCTGTCGCCCCGGCGGCTCTTGGCGGCGTTTTGCAGGTACTCTTCCAGGGCCTCGCCGTCGCCGCGCTGGCGGGCGCATTCCGCCGCCAGCAACCAGGCGGCCAGCGGCCAGTCCCCGTCACGGCCGGCGGCGGTGAGAAGCCGTTCGGCCTTATCCAACTCGCCGTCCATGAGCAGAATAAAGCCGCTTTTCAGGCGGCGGCGGGCCACGCCGCGGCGGAAGCGCCGCGTGGCCCGCACCGGCTCGGCCAGGTTCCAGGCCAGGTTACCCAGCAGGGTCAGGACCATCAGGGCCACCGCGCCCAGGATCAGCGCCAGCAGCGCAAAGCCCAGTGTGGATTCCAGGCGCCACTGGTCGCGGATCACCAGCAGATAACCGGAATCGGCGGCCATCCAGCGGCCCAGGAAGGTGGCCGCCAGCAGTACGACGACAATCAGCAGCAGCGCTTTTTTCATCGGCCGGCCTCCCCGGCGGCGCCGTCACCGCCGCGTTTCAGCAGGTCCCGCTTGAGGCCGCGCACCGCGTCCAGGCCGGCGCCGATTTCCGGCAACGCCTGCTCCACCTGCTGGCCACCCAGCTCTTCCAGGGCAGCGCGCATCTGGCGCACCCGGCCCTGATCTTCCTGGAACCACTGATTCAGCATGGCGGCGGCGTTATCCAGCGCCTGGCGGTAGGCCCGCACGCGCCGCTGCATCAGCGCCAGCTGCGCCTGTTGCAGGCTGGCGTCCAGCGTCAGGCGCACGGTGGCGGCCTGGGTTTCGGTGAGCGGCAGCGGCACCTCGCCTTCGTGGCGGCGCACGGTCACCGGCAGATGGTTCAGCAGCCGCTGCCACCAGCCGGCGTCCTGTTCGGTCTCCTCGGCGGGCGGCGCCTGGCGCTCCGGCACCGCCAGCTCCGGGATCAGCGCCTGCAGTGCGCCCAGGCGCAGCACCATGGCCTCCACATCGACCTGGCGGGCGCCGTTGAGCTTTTCGATGTCCACCGCCAGCGCCTTGCGGGCCGGCAGCGCCTGGGGGTCGTCCAGGCGCGCCAGGGTCTGATCGGCGGCCTGCAGCAGACGGCGGGCGGCCTCGGCGTCGCCGGTGAGCATCAACCGCTGGCCGGCCAGGGCGGCCAGGGATTCCGCTTCGTTGATCAGCCACAGACGCTGCCCGCCCTGGCGGACATCGGCCAGGGCCTCGCGGTCGCGGGCGCGGGCCGCCTCGATACGGTCCTGGGATTCGCGTATTTCCTGAAGCGCCCGGTCGCGGCGCTGGGACTCCCGGTTCAGCTCACTGCGCAGGTCGCTGATCTCGCCCTGGCTGGCCCGGCGGTCCTGCTCCAGCACCCGCCATTGTTGCCACCCCCACCAGCCGGCGGCGGCCAGAGCGGCGAGGACAATAAGCATGATAAGCAGCGGCCAGAGGCTCAAACCCTGCTGGCGAAAAGAAACGCGGTGCGTCATGGGGTCTCCCTATTGTTGTTGCCGCCGGCGGCGGACGATCCCGGTCGTTCCCGTAATGGCTGGTGGCGGAATGTATAGACGATAAAGAGACCGGCGAGCGCCGTCCAACCCCTTTATCGTCCCACGCGGCCCCCGAAAGCCCCGTTAAGACGCGGGAACGGCGGCCAACATGTCGGTGTCATGGGCGCTGGCGGCCACCACCAGCGGCCCCGGATGATGCTCGGCCACGGCGGCGGCGACCCGCTCGCCGGCGGCGATCACCGTGGCGTCGCCGGGCACCAGGGTGGCCATCGCCCGCCAGCCCTCGACGCTGGTGATCGTCACCGTGTCGGCGCCCTCCGGCCAGTGGCGGCCGGGCGCGGGCAGGCGCCGGTAAAACGGCACCACGTCCACACCCGCCCCTTTTTCCCGCAGCCGCGCCGCCAGCCAGTCGCGGCCGCTGTCGCCCCGGCAGATAAGAATGCGTTTTTCCGCCACCGACGCCAGGCAGGGCAACGCCAGCACCGCCTCGGAATTAAAGCCGCTGCGCGGGTATTCCGGGGTGAGCCCGGCGTCGCGGATCACGGCGGCGGTGGATTCCCCCACCGCCAGCCAGTGCACCCCCACCGGCCATTGCGGCCAGAGATCGGCGAACGCGTTCAGGGCATGGTGGGCGGCGTTGGCGCTGACGAAAAACACCGCGTGGTAGAGGTCCAGGTCGAACAGCAGGCGGCGGTGGGCGTCGGCCAACGGCAGCGGCTCGATGGCCAGCGCCGGCACCGCCCAGGCCCGGTGGCCGCTATCCGCCAGCCGCGCCGCCAGGGGCTCGCCCTGGCCGGCCGGCCGCGTTACCACCACGGCACGGCTCATGCGCGGTCGTACAGTTCGCGCAGGATCCGGTCGGCGCCCTGCTCCAGCAGCGATTCGGCGATGCCGATGCCCAGCTCCCGGGCGTCGGCGCGGGGGGCACGGGCCTCGGCGCGCAGCACCGTGGTGCCGTCCTCGCTGGCCACCAGACCACGCAGCCACAGCCGGCCATCATCCTCAAGCAGCGCAAAGCCGGCGATCGGCACCTGGCAGCCCCCTTCCAGGCGTCGGTTCATGGCCCGCTCGGCGGTGACCCGGTCCCAGGTCAGGGGGTCGCTGAGTGGCGCCAGCAAGGCCCGGGTGTCGGCGTCGTCCGCGCGGCACTCAATGCCCACGGCCCCCTGGCCCACCGCCGGCAGGGATTCCTCCGGCGGCATGTCGTAACGGATGCGCTCGTGCATTTCCAGCCGCTTGAGACCGGCGGAAGCAAGGATAATGGCGTCGAACTCACCGGCGTCCAGCTTGCCCAGGCGGGTCTGCACGTTGCCGCGCAGACTGGACACTTTCAGGTCCGGCCGGTTGGCCATCGCCTGGGACTGGCGGCGCAGGCTGGAGGTGCCCAGCCGGGCGCCCTCGGGCAGGCCCATCAGGCTGTCGTAGTGGTTGGAAACAAAGGCGTCGCGCGGGTCTTCGCGCTCGCAGATCACCGGCAGCGCCATGCCCTCGGGCAGTTCCATGGGGACATCCTTCATGGAGTGCACGGCGATGTCCGCGCGCCCGTCCATCATCGCTTCTTCCAACTCCTTGACAAACAGCCCCTTGCCGCCGATTTTCGCCAGCGGCGTATCCAGAATCTTGTCGCCCTGGGTCTTAATCCGCACCAGCTCCACGCGAAGCCCCTCATGCAAGGCTTCCAGCCGCTTCTGGACGTACTCCGCCTGCCAGATGGCCAGCGGACTGGAACGGGTAGCAATGCGCAATATCTCGCGGGACATGGAAGCTCCTGGGCGGGGAATAGATGGGGCGTAGTGTAACGGAAAGAGCCGGGCGGCGCCGAACACAGCGGAGACAGTTAAGAGTTAACAGTGAACAGTTAACAGCGAAAACACCGGTAGAGGTGTTGGGGAGCAGCGGCGGGCGCCGTGGCGGCGTCGCGGGCACCCACCAGGCAGCCGGCAAGGCGCCCCCTCGCGCACTATTAACTATTCACTGTTAACTCTTAACTGTTTTTCATCCGCGTTTGACGAGGGCGCGGCGGAGGCCGGGCATGTGGCGGCGGCTGACGTTGAGCGGTTGGTCGACGCCGCGCAGGCGCACTTCGAAACGGCCCTGGCTGGAGCATTCCAGGCTTTCGATAAAGTGCAGCGAGGCCAGGGTGCTGCGGTGAATACGCACGAACAGGTCGCCGAATTCGTCTTCCAGGGCCTTGAGCGGTTCGTCGATCAGCACGTAGCCGCCGGCATGGTGTACCGCCACGTATTTCTGGTCGGCCTGGAAGTAGCGCACTTCCTCCACCGGCACCAGTTCCAGGCCCCGGTGGGTGCGGGCGCTGAGGTGGCGGCGGCGGCCACTCTGATTGGCGGCCATTTTGTGGCTCAGCTCGGCGATCTGCACCCGGTTCAGGGCGCGCGCTTTATCCAGCGCCCGCTTGAGATCCTGGGCGCCCACCGGCTTGAGCAGATAATCCACCGCGTGCACGCGGAACGCCTGCAGGGCGTGTTCTTCGTAGGCGGTGCAGAAGATCACCGCCGGCGGGTTCTCCATTTTGTCCAGGTGGGCGGCGGCTTCCAGGCCGTCCATGTCGGGCATGCGAATGTCCATCAGCACCACGTCCGGGCGCAGCCGCCCAGCGTTTTCCACCGCTTCGCGCCCGCTGGCGGCTTCCGCGCTGACTTCCATGTTGGCCATCTCCACCAGCCGCTTCAGGCGCATTCGGGCCAGGGCCTCGTCGTCGCAGACCAGGACCTTCATTTTCGCGATGTCGTCCATGGGTTCCCCTTTTTTCTTATTCACCCGATTCTTTTATTGAAGCGGGTAGCTGATTTCAATCTCGTAGTGCTGTTGTTGCGAACGGGCCGACACCGACACGCTGGGGCCGTGCAGGGCCTCCAGCCGGTGGCGAATGTTATCCAGCGCCATGCGGTTGCCCTGATGTTCGCTGGCGCAATCCTGTTTCGGATTGCTGACGCGCAGCACCACCCGGTTGTCCTCGACGGCGGCGGCGATACGCACCACGCCGCCCCCGGCGAGCGGCTGGATGCCATGATAGATGGCATTTTCCAGCAACGGTTGCAACGTCAAAAGCGGCAACGCCACGGATTCGGGTGCCAGTTCAATACGCCATTCCACACCCAGACGCTCCCCCAGGCGCAGTTGTTCGATGCGGATATAGCGCTCGCACAGGGCCAGCTCCTCGGCCAGGGAGACTTCACTGCCGCTGTCCTTGAGGCTGGCGCGGAACAGGCTCGACAGGTCTTCCACCGCTTGCTCGGCGGCGTCCGGATCAATGCGAATCAGGGTGGCGATGATGTTCATGGAATTGAACAGGAAATGCGGCCGGATGCGCGACTGCAGCGCCTGGATGCGCGATTTCAGCTCCGCCCGGTCCTTGACCCGCAGCTGCTCCTGCACATAGAAGTAACGCATCACCAGCCCGGATATGATCGCCGCGATCAGCACGTTGGCGAGAATATCCCAGTGCCACAGCGGCGGCATGGCGGCGGCGGACACCCACGACATCAGCGCCCGGGCCAGCAGGCTGAACAGCAGCGTATCGAACGCCACCAGCCCCACCACCGCCAGCGCCGCCCAGGCCTGCGGCAGGCGGTTGAGGCGGCCGCGCAGCTGGCACACCAGCGCCGCCGAGGTCAGCGCGATCCACTGAATGAACAGTGACGTCAGCGCCAGCCGCTCGAACCCGAACGGCTCGAAGTAACCGGCCACCAGGCTGATCACGATGGCCATCAATTCCGACGCCACCACCACCACCAGCACGGCGCGGGTGGTGCACAGGTCGGGCAAAAACACGTTGTTCTGGGCTTCGGACATGGGCGCTCTTGTTGGCGGAAAGGGCTCGACGCTTTCGGGTACGATACCACCGTCCGGCGATGCTATACTGCGCGCCCTGTCAATTCCCGTATTCCCGCAAGCCGGACGTGAGCAGCAAGATGAGCGACAACCAGCAAAACCAACTCTGGGGCGGCCGCTTCAGCGAGTCCACCGACGCCTTCGTGCAGGCGTTCACCGCCAGCGTCGGCTTCGACCGCCGCATGTACCGCCAGGACATCCAGGGCTCGCAGGCCCACGCCACCATGCTCGCGGAAGCCGGCGTGCTCACCGATGAGGAGCGCGACGCCATTGTCCAGGGCCTGGACGAAATCCGCGCCGAGATCGAGGCCGGCGAGTTCGAATGGTCGGTGGCGCTGGAAGACGTGCACATGAACATCGAGGCGCGCCTCACCGACAAGATCGGCATTACCGGCAAGAAGCTGCACACCGGCCGCTCCCGCAACGACCAGGTGGCCACCGATATCCGCCTGTGGCTGCGCGACGAGATCGACCTGATCGACGGCGAAATGGAACGCCTGATGACCGGCCTGCTGGACCAGGCGGAACGCGAAGCGGCCACCATCATGCCCGGCTTCACCCACCTGCAGACCGCACAGCCGGTGACCTTCGGCCACCATCTGCTGGCCTGGTTCGAGATGCTCAAGCGCGACCGGGAACGGCTCGCCGACTGCCGCAAGCGGGTCAACCGCATGCCGCTGGGCGCCGCCGCCCTGGCCGGCACCACCTACCCGATCCTCCGCGAGCGCACCCGCGAGCTGCTGGGCTTCGACGAGGTCTGCGAAAACTCCCTGGACGCGGTCAGCGACCGGGACTTCGCGATTGAATTCTGCGCCCTGGCGGCGCTGTGCGTGACCCATTTGTCGCGCATCAGCGAGGAACTGGTGCTGTGGACCAGCGCCCAGTTCAACTTCATCGACCTGCCCGACCGCTTCTGCACCGGCAGCTCGATCATGCCGCAGAAGAAGAACCCGGACGTGCCGGAACTGGTGCGCGGCAAGACCGGCCGCCTCAACGGCCACCTGATCGCCCTGCTGACCCTGATGAAGAGCCAGCCGCTGGCCTACAACAAGGACAACCAGGAAGACAAGGAACCGCTGTTCGACGCCGTGGACACCCTGGCCGGCTGTCTGCGCGCCTTCGCCGACATGATCCCGGCCATCGAACCCAACCGCGAAGTGATGCGCGAAGCGGCCCGGCGCGGCTTCGCCACCGCCACCGACCTGGCGGATTACCTGGTGCGCAAAGGCGTGGCCTTCCGCGACGCCCACGAAATCGTCGGCAAAGCGGTGGCCCTGGGCGTGGAAAAGAAGAAGGACCTCAGCGACATGAGCCTCGCCGAACTGCGCCAGTTCAGCGACCAGATCGACGAGGATGTGTTTGAGGTGCTGACCCTGGAAGGCTCGGTGAGCGCCCGCGATCACATCGGCGGCACCGCCCCCGATCAGGTGCGCGCCGCCGTCAAGCGCGGCCGGGAGGCGCTGCGCTGAGCGCGGCCCGTCCGTGCCCGCCGCATCGTGTCACCGTGTCGAAGCGGCTATACTGCACGCCATTGCATCCATAACGCCGGAGTAGATCCATGCGCGCGGTTTTTGTGCTGATAATGATGACGGCCCTGCTTGCCGGCTGCGGCCAGAAAGGCCCGCTCTACATGGCCGACGACCGCCCCGAAGCGGCCCAGCCGCTGGGCGGCGACCGTCTGGACGGCGACACCGACAACGAAGACACCGCCAAGGACGACGACCAGGAATGACCATGGACCCCTTTTCCTACCGCGACGGCGAACTGTTCGCCGAAGAGCTGCCCGTGACGCAACTGGCGGAGCGCTTCGGCACGCCGCTGTATCTGTATTCCCGGGACGCCCTGGAGACCCATTACCGCGCCTTCGACGACGCCTTCGGCGAGCACCCGCACCGGGTTTGTTACGCGGTCAAGGCGAACAGCAACCTGGCGGTGCTGCAGGTGCTGGCCCAGGCCGGCGCCGGCTTCGACATCGTCTCCGGCGGTGAGCTGGAGCGCGTGCTGCGCGCCGGCGGCGAGCCACACAACATTGTCTTTTCCGGGGTCGGAAAAACCGCCGGGGAAATGGCCGACGCCCTGAAAGTGGGGATCCATTGCTTTAACGTGGAGTCCGCCGCCGAGCTGGAACTGCTGAATCTGGTGGCCGGCGAGCTGGACCGGGTGGCACCGATCGCGATCCGCGTGAACCCGGACGTGGACGCCCAGACCCACCCCTATATCTCCACCGGACTGAAAGAGAACAAGTTCGGCGTCGACATTCAGAAAGCGCCGGCACTGTATCAGCGCGCCGCCGAGCTGCCGCACATCCAGGTGCTGGGCATCGACTGCCACATCGGCAGCCAGCTGACCCGCCTGGCGCCGTTCGAGGACGCCCTGGAGCGGGTGCTGAAACTGCTCGGCGATCTGCAGGCTTTGGGCATCGAGATTCATCATCTGGATTTGGGCGGCGGCCTGGGCGTCACCTACCAGGACGAGACCCCGCCGGCCCGTTCCGACTATGTGCAGGCCCTGCTCAAGCACATCCCCGGCGACCTGCCGGTGCACATCGAGCCGGGCCGCTCGATCGCCGCCAACGCCGGCCTGTTCATCACCCAGGTGCTGTTCCTCAAGCCCACCGAGCACCGCAACTTCGCGGTGGTGGACGGCGCCATGAACGATCTGATCCGCCCCAGCCTGTACTCCGCCTGGCAGGAGATCGTGCCGGTGAAACCCCACGACGCCGACTGCCGCGACTGGGACATCGTCGGCCCGGTGTGCGAAACCGGCGACTTCCTGGGCAAGGACCGGGCGCTGGCATTGGAGCCCGGCGATTATCTGGCGGTGCGCTCCGCCGGCGCCTACGGCTTCGTGATGGCGAGCAACTACAACAGCCGCAACCGCCCCGCCGAAGTGATGGTGGACGGCGACCAGGCGTTCCTGGTGCGCGCCCGCGAAACCATCGACGAACAACTGCGCCTGGAAACCCTGCTGCCCTAGCAGGCGGCTAGCGGGCGGCGTGCTCCAACAGCCCGCCGCCCTCGTTCTCCAGCCGGTAACCGCCGCCACCCTGGGTCAGCTTGCCGTGTAGAAACGGCAACGCCTCTTCCATCTGCCCGGCCAGGGTCCAGGGCGGGTTGAGCACCACCAGCCCGGACCCGGTCATGCCCCGGGCGGCGCCGTCATTGAGCACATTCAATTCCACCCGCAGGTGTTTGTCCGCCAGCCCCATCAGGCCGCGCGCCAGATAATCCGCCCGGCGGCGCTGCAGCATCGGATACCAGATCACGAAGCAACCGGTGTTGAACCGTTTCACCGCCTCGCGCACGCCGGCCACGGTGGCGCGGTCGTCGCCGCTCAGTTCGTAGGAGGGGTCCACCAGCACCAGGCCGCGTTTGTGCGCCGCCGGCAAGAGTGCCTTTACCCCGGCCCAGGCGTCCTGCTTGTACACCCGCACCCGGCGGTCGCCCCGGAAATGGGCCTCCAGCAGGGCCGCGTCGGTGCTGTGCAGCTCAGTGACCTGCAGGCGGTCCTGGTCGCGCAGCAGCGCGGCGCTGATCGCCGGTGAGCCCGGGTAATGGCTGAGCCCGCCGGGCCGGCTGAAACGCCCGACCAGATTCAAGTAACGGTTGATCACGGGCAGGCCGGTGCTGGCGCCGTACAGCCGCGCGATACCCTCCTGGTACTCCCCGGTCTTTTGCATGTGCTCCGACGCCACCTCGTAAACACCGGCACCGCCGTGGGTGTCGTGCACCACGAACGGCTTGTCCTTGAGCAGCAGATGGTCGAGCACCGACACCTGCACCAGGTGCTTGAGCACATCGGCGAAGTTTCCGGCGTGGTAGGAATGGCGATAGGAAAGCATTGGGACATCCGACGGAAAAGAACCCGCATTGTAGACCAACCACGCCCTCTTCGTAGGTCGGGTTAGGCCGAAGGCCGTAACCCGACAAAGGCCTGCGGGTGTGGGCCCCATCGCTTCTTGTCGGGTTACGCTTCGCTAACCCGACCTACGCGCTGTTCCTGGCCGGCCTGCGGCCTTACAATACCGCTTTCCCGTAACCCGATTCCGGACGCCGCCATGCGACTGCGCTTTACCAAAATGCACGGCCTGGGCAACGACTTCCTGGTGCTCAACGGCTGCGACCAGCCTCTGCCCGAGGACGGCCCGCCGTTGCCGGTGGCGGAGCTGCGCCGGCTCGGCGACCGGCACTTCGGCGTCGGCTTCGACCAGATGCTGGTGGTGCAGCCGCCCCGCCACGCGGGCGTGGATTTCCGCTACCGCATCTTCAATTCCGACGGCTCGGAAGTAAGCCAGTGCGGCAACGGCGCGCGCTGCTTCGCCCGCTTCGTGCGCGACGAAGGGCTCACCGACAAGCACCGCATCCGCGTGGAAACCGCCGCCGGCGAAATGACCCTGAACGTCACCGACGATGGCCTGGTCACCGTGGACATGGGCGCGCCGCTGTGGGCCCCGGAGGCGATTCCCTTCCGCGCCAAACAGGAAGCGGACACCTACATTCTGGTATCCGGCAACAACGCCTACGAGATTTCGGCGGTGGGCCTGGGCAACCCGCATCTGGTGATGCTCACCGAAAATGTGGACAACGCCCCGGTGGCCACCCTGGGCCCGGAGCTGGAACACCACGAGCAGTTCCCGGAGCGCGTCAACGTGGGCTTCATGCAGATCGTCAGCCGCCGCGAGATCCGCCTGCGGGTGTTCGAGCGCGGCGCCGGCGAAACCCTGGCCTGCGGTTCCGGCGCCTGCGCCGCGGTGGTGTGCGGCCAGCGCCGCGGCCTGCTCGACGACACCGTCACCGTGCATCTGGCCGGCGGCGACCTGCAGGTTCACTACAACGGCAGCGGCGGTATCCGGATGACAGGCCCCGCCAGCCGTGTCTATGATGGCGAAATCGACGTAGCGGGCCCGCCCCTGGACCAGGGCCCCACCACGGAGCCTTCGGCATGACCGACAACACCACGCTGAGCGCCGACAAGGTGGCCGCCTTTCTGCGCCAGAACCCGGAATTCTTCCAGCAGCGCTCCGACCTGCTGGAACTGATGCGCCTGCCGGACCCGCGCGGCCCGGCGGTGTCGCTGCTGGAGCGCCAGGCGGCGATCCTGCGCGAGCGCAACCAGGAGCTGCGCGAGCGGCTCAACGGCCTGATCGACGTGGCCCGGGAAAACGACCAGCTGTTCGAACATACCCGCCGCCTGACCCTGGCGCTGCTGGAAGCGCGCAGCACCGACAAGCTGCTGCGTCAGTTGCTGCGCAGCCTGGAAGAAGAATTTCGCTGCGACACCGTGGCCCTGCTGCTGCACGACCGGGAAGCCAAGCTGCTCGGCGAAGTGCGCAAACAGGTGCGCTTCGTCGATCCGGACGACCTGCCGCAGCCGCTGGCGCCGCTGCTGCGCACCGGCAAGGCCGTGTGCGGCGTATTGCGCGGCGAAGAGCTTCAGGCGCTGTTCCAGGACCAGGCCGAGCAGGTGCGCTCCGCCGCCGTGGTGCCCCTGGAGCACAACGGCCGGCTCGGCATTCTCGCCATCGGCAGCCGCGACGCCATGCACTTCCGCAGCTCCATGGGCACCCTGTTCATCACCCATATCGGTCAGGTGCTCAGCCGCCGGCTGGTGGACGTCAGCCGGCCGGCCTCGCCGCGCCAGGCGCAACGTGCCTGAGCGCGGCGACGACACCCTCACCGCCTTCGTGCGCCACCTGGCCAGCGAACGGCGGCTGTCCCCGCATACCGTCAAACACTACCAGCGTGACCTGGAACGGGCGGCGCCCCATCTGCCGCCCTGGCCCCAAGTCACGGTGCACGACGTGCGCGCCCTGGTGGCGCGGCTGCACCGCCAGGGTTTGGGCGGGCGCAGCCTGCAGCGCCTGCTCTCCACCCTGCGCACCTTCTACACCTGGATGAACCGTGAAGGCCTGGCCCGGGACAACCCGGCGCTGGACGTGCGCGCGCCGAAAAGCGGCCGGCGCCTGCCCAAGGCCCTGGACGCGGACCAGACCCGCCAGCTGCTCGACGCGGAAGGCGGCGAGGGCCCACTGGGCCTGCGCGATCAGGCGATGCTGGAACTGCTTTACGCCTGCGGCCTGCGTCTGGCGGAGCTGATCAGCCTGAATCTGGACAGCATCGACCTGGCCGGCGCCCAGCTGGTGGTCACCGGCAAAGGCAACAAGACCCGCTGGCTGCCGGTGGGCGCCCCGGCGCTGAAGGCGGTGCGCGCCTGGCTGAAAGCGCGCCCGCTGTTCACCGCCGACGCCGACGAACCGGCCCTGTTCCTGAGCCAGCGCGGGCGCCGCATCAGCCCCTCAAGCGTTCAACAACGACTGCGCCGGGCGGCGCTGACCCGTGGCCTGGACGATCATCTGCATCCGCACAAGCTGCGCCACTCCTTCGCCACCCATGTGCTGGAGTCCTCCGGCGATCTGCGCGCGGTGCAGGAGCTGCTCGGCCACGCCAACCTGAGCACCACCCAGGTCTACACCCATCTGGACTTCCAACACCTGGCCAGGATCTACGACGGCGCCCACCCCCGCGCCCAGCGGCGCGAGGAAGACGACTGACCCGCAACCCCTTATTATTGAGCCCATGACCGGACTGAAACTGATCACCTTCGACCTGGACAACACCCTGTGGCCGGTGGACGAGGTGATACGGCAGGCGGAAAAGACCTGCAGCGACTGGATCGCCGAGCACCACCCCTCGGCCGCCGCCGCGCTCACCGCGGAGCGGGTGCGCCTGGTGCGCGACGAGCTGGTGCGCGCACACCCGGATTACCTGAACAACCTGACTCGCCTGCGCCGCGACGCCATGGCGCAGGCCTTCATCGAGGCGGGTTTCAAGGACAAGGAAGCACGCCATATCGCCGCCGACGCCTTTCAGGTGTTCCATGAGGCCCGCAACCAGGTGACGTTCTTTCCCGGCGCACTGGAAGTGCTGGAGACCCTGGCGGACAGCTACACCCTGGGGGCGCTCAGCAACGGCAACGCCGACCTCAAGCGGATCGGCATCCGCGAGTTGTTCGGCTTCCACCACTCCGCCGAGAGCATCGGCCGGCGCAAGCCGGACCCGGACATGTTCCAGGCCGCCCTGCACAGCGCCGGCGTGCAGCCGGAGCAGGCGCTCCACGTGGGCGACCACCCGGTGGAAGACGTGGACGCGGCGCGCCAACACGGCTTCCACGCGGTGTGGGCCAACCTGATCGATCTGCGCTGGCCCGGTGACCTGGACAAACCCGAGCACCATATTCACCATCTGCGCGAACTCACCGACCTGCTGCCCCTGTTCGATGACTGAAACCGACCACTGAAGCCGAGACCCATGACCGATACCCGCGGCCGACTCAAGACCCTGCTCGACGACATGCAAAGCGAACTGCAAACCCTGGGACTGTGGGAAGGCCACCCCCCGGAACCGGAGGCGTTCGAAAGCAGCACGCCGTTCTTCGCCGACCGCATGGATTTCAGCCAGTGGCTGCAATGGGTGTTCATCGCCCGCTTCCGCGCCCTGCTCGACGAGCAGCACCCGCTCCCGGCGCAATGCGACGTGGCCCCCATGGCCGAGGAAGCCTTGAAAGAACTGCCGCAGGACACCGATGCCCTGGTAGCCCTGCTGGCCGAGTTCGACGACCACTTCTAAGCCTGTGCGAGCGGGCCTTGTGGGAGCGGGCCCCGCCCGCGAAAGGGAGCGAAGTTGTGCGAGCGGGCCCGGCCCGCGAAAGGCAAGCGAAGCTTGCCGGCGGGATCCTAGAGACCTTTGTCGTCGCGATGTCCGGCGCTCCGTATCGGAGACGCGGGGCAATGGTGGTGCCTTCCGGGACCGCTCACTTTGTAGCGGAACCGCCACGGGTCATAACACCGCCAGGACCTCTCTAAGCAAGCTCCCACAAATCCAGCTTCGTAGAAAGGTTCGGCGCCAGCGATAACCCGGAGCCTCGGAATCTCACCCCGGAGCGTGTCTGTGTTCTGCCCTTCCGGGACCCTGGAGAACAGGACGTTCGACAGGGAGCGTACAGGGACGTATTCACAGCGTTCCCGGAAGGGCAGAACACAGACACGCGATCCCGGATGGAGAGAACCCGACCGCCCCGCCAAAGCGCGATGAATCCGCTCTAAGCCATCCGCTGGCCGGGCGCGCCGTCACGGATCAGGCTGTCGCTGAGCAACGCCAGCCAGGCGTCCTCGTCGTCGCCGGCGGACAGGGTCCACAGCCAGCGGCCCTGGGCGTCCAGCCCTTCCAGGGCGGTGACCACGCGGCCGGGCCCCGGCCGGCGCAACCGCCAGACACTGGCCACCCGACCCATATCCAGCGACACCAGCACCCCGTTGTGCGCCAGATGGCAGTGGCCCTTCTGCCAGCGCGGCGGCGACCAGGGCGCGCTCAGGCAAAGCCGCACGCCATTGTTACCGGTGCACACGGTGAAAGCGCGCTGGCGCTGCCCCGCCAGTGCCAGCAGTGCCGGCACCGTTTCCATGCGCACCGGGCAGGCGAACTTGTCACGCACCGCCTGGTACAGCACCTGGCGGCGGTCGCCGAGGCCGGCCATCAGATCGCGAAAACCGTCGTCATCCAGTTGCGACCATTGCCGTTCCAGCTCGGCCACCGCCGGCGAAGCGGCCCGCCGGTCATAGCGCGGCGGCGGCGCGCCCAACTGGCGCTGGTCCGGATGCAGCATCGCGCAAACCAGTTCCTCGAACGCCAGCCCGCCGGTTTCCGGCGCCACCGCCATCTGCTGCACCGGCGCGCCGTAGCGGTCGAAGAACAGCAGGCTGCGCGCCGGCAGATCGGCCACCGGCGCCAGCACCGCCATCACCGAATGCCACAGCGGCAGATTCAGTTGCTGGCTGAGCCGGCAATGCTCGCCGCGGGATTCCAGGCTGGCCTCATGGTCCAGCAAGGTGGGATAGCGCATCGACTGGGACACCCGCGCCCCATCGGCGAAGGTGGTGACCACCAGCGCGCCGAGCCGGTAAAGCCCCTTGAGGATGGCCAGCGGCTCATCCTGCAGGCGCAGGACCCGGTCGCCAAGAGCGGCGCGACAGTGATGAAAGGTGGCGGGGACGTCGTTGGCGGACGCCAGAGTGGTGACCGTCACAGCGGACCTCCTGGGATAACAGGGTGTGGGCAGCTGGCGTCGGCTGGCGTTCCACAGTCAGGGAGAACAGGGGCAGCCTTGTGCTATTTGGTGAGAATCAACCGGTTGTTGGCGGTGCGGCGCAGCAAATAACGTTCGCCGCCGTGCTCGATCCACAGCTTGCCGTCACGGTTGAGCAGCGCCACGCTGGTCGCCACGCTGTCGTCGCTGATGGCGATGCTGCGGCCTTGCTTGGCCACGGCGGGGGCGCTCGCTTGGCGGGGTGCAACGGTTCCTTGAGTCATGACGCTTCTCCTTGAGGTTCGTGTCCCGAAAGAATATGAGAATGATTATCATTAAGTAATCCAATAGCGTCAAGCACCCTGGCACGGTGAGCAAACAATTTTTAACAGCGCGCGACTCAAAGGCCCCGCTTTGGCGACCAGCGGCTATGGAGCTTGTCGTTCTAAGCGCCTAGACTGACCCTATGAATACAGCTATCGCCTCAAAAGCCATCGAAACGCCCCAGGAAAAGCTGGCGGCGATCCTCGACAGCCATCAGCCGCGCAGTCTGCTGACCGTCAGTCTCAACCCCGTGCCCGTGGCCCAACACTGGTGCGACGATCACGATTGCGAGTTGATCAGCATCCAGGAACTGGACCCGTTCAAACAGTTGGAAGCCGTGCGCCGGGTGGATATGGCGGTGGTCGCCGACCAGCTTGAATACATGAACCAGAAGGACGGCGAGGCCCTGCTCGGCCTGCTGCGCAACCTGCACACCGATTCCATGGTGGCGGTGTACCAGCCGCGCCTGGCACCGGAAAAACTGCGCTGGCCGCACAACGGCTTTCTCGCCCTGGGCTGCCGCGAGGAAGGCCATTTCGCCCAGGACGGCCGCGAGCTGGATATCTACAGCTACGATCTGGACGACTATAACTTCCGCCGCCAATGGAATAACCCGCGCTTCTGGGCCAACCCGGAGCACTGGGGAAAATACTGGTGGTAAGCCGCTCTTGATCCTTCAGCGTCTCAAAGAATCGCTCTATTTCTGGCGCCGCCATCTGGCGGCGCTGTTCGTTATCAGTGCGCCTTTCGCGCTGATCGGCGAGGCGTTTCAATGGCTGGCGGGCCCGGTGATCGTCAACGACGCCGGCGGTCAGGTGGTGGGTTTCAACGCGGCCAGCATGCTGTTCCTGATGATGCTGCGGCCGCTGGCCGAAGGCGCGCTGATCTTTCAGCTGTCGATCATTCAGCGCGGTGACAACCGGGGCCCCGGGCACAGCATCCTGGCCGCGTTTCTGCGCTTTCCGTATTTGCTGGCCACCTACTTCCTGATGGCCCTGGCGGTGTCGGTGGGCTGGATGCTGCTGTTCTTCCCGGCGTTCTGGGTCTACGCCCGGCTGTGCTTCGCGCCGTTCCGGGTGATGCTGCGCGGTGACACTCCCCTCAACGCCCTGCGCGCCTCCTTTACCCGCAGCGGGCCCTGTCAGTGGCCGTTGCTGGCGGCGATCCTGCTGGCCGGCACCCTGGTGTTCGTCGTGGCCGGCATCACCAACAGCCTGCTGGTGGGTGTGCTCGGCGACCATCCCGGGGTCCTGCTGGTGGCCAGCCTGGTGGTGAGCCTGGCCGCCACCCTGGTCAACGTGGTGGCGTTCCGCTTCTGGACCCTGCACGACCAGGACTGACCAGCCGCCAGGCCCGAAACCCCTCCTCACTGCCCAACGCCTCGGCCGCCCGGCGCAGGCGCTCGCGGGTGATGTCCGCGATGGTCGGCCAACGCGGCTCGCCGGTGGCGTCGCCGCGCTGCACCAGCAGGAAGCGGCGGCCGCCGCCGTCGGCGAGATTCTCGGCGAGCACCGCATGGCCGGTGGTGCCACTGCCGGCAAAAAAATCCAGCACCAGATCGCCCGGTCCGGTGGCCAGCCGCAGCAGAAAGCGCAGCAAGGTGGTGGGTTTGGGATAGCTGAACGGCACCCGGGCACCGAACAACGCCTGCAGTTCCCGGGTGCCGCTGCGGGCGGTGCCGAAGGCGGCGCCGTCCAGCCAGGTGGTGGCCACCTCGCCGTAGGGCTGCTTTTCCTTCAGGAACACCTTGAGCTGCGGCCGGGCCCGTCCGCTGCGCCCGAACAAAATGCGACCCTCGGCCCGTAGTTCGGCGAAGCGCTCCGGCCCGGTCCGCCAGCAACGGCCGGGCGGCGGCTGGTACACCTTCCCGGTAAGCGGATTGGTGATCGAATAGGTTAACGCCGGACGCACGTTGGGGGCGTCGAACGGATCCGCCTTCCAGGGTCCGCGCGGGTCGTTATCCGGATTGTCATAGCGCCCCGTCCGCACCGCCACCGGGTAGGCGGCGAAACCCGGCAAGGAACGCCACAGGGTTTCGTTGGCGGCGGTGAGCCGGCGCTGGGCCTGACGCCGCCGCCGCGCGTAGGCGACCACATATTCATGCTGCACGCAGAGGTCGGTGTCGTTCTGGCGCGAGGTGCGCGACTGCCAGGCGAACATGGCGACAAAATTGGCGGCGCCGAAGATTTCGTCGAGCACCAGCCGCAGGGTGTGCACCTCGTTGTCGTCGATGCTGACGAACAGCACGCCGTCGTCGCGCAGCAGTTGCCGGGCCAGCACCAGGCGGGGGTAGATCATGTTCAGCCAGGGCCCGTGCCGGCGCCCTTCTTCGTCGGCGGCGCCCGGGCCGTCACCGCGACGGGCGCGGAAATTATCGTGGTACAGGAAGTCGCCGCCGGTGTTGTAGGGCGGGTCGATGTAGATCATCTTCACCCGCTTCGAATAGCGTTTTCGCAAACGCTTGAGCACCGTCAAGTTGTCGCCCTCGATCACGCCGTGGGGCATCCGGGCGGCCTCCAGGCACGCTTCCGGCCAGGGCTTGAGGACCGCGCCGGCCGGGCTTCGCAGCGCCGCCAGCATCGCCGCCTTGCCCGGCCAGGTGAGCTGGTAGGCCTCCACGGCCCCCGCGTCCCAGCGGCTATTCTCTCCGGGGTCCCGCAATGCCAGCGTTGCCATGGCATCCCGCCGTTGTTGCTCGTCCATTCCCTATTCATGCCCTTGCAGAACCCCTTCGCGCAAAGTATAAACACAGGGATTAGCGCATAAGCAATGGATATATATTGCTTATGCGCAAACCGCAAAGTATAAAAACCCGACAGCGCAGAGGGAATTGCAATGATGGATATAGGCAGCATTCTCAGAGAACAACGCCGGAACCGGAACGAAACACTGCAAGTGGTGGCGGCCCGTGCCCACACCGACGCCGGGAACCTGTCCCGTATCGAACGCAACAAGCAGCAACTGACCGTGGTGCAGCTGGTGCGGCTTTGCGACGCCCTGGGCCTGCCGCTGGACGAATTCGCGCGGCGGCTGGACGCGGTGCGGATCAAACCGCGCCGGGTGCGCGACCCCGGCGGTCAGTACGACGCTGCCCGGCGGCGCCTGGCCCTGGACCTGCCGGTGCTGACCGACGGTCGCCGGCAAGCCTGACGCCGGCGGGCCGCCGGCCCGGCGCTTTTATAACGCCACGACGGGGCATTACGACTTGCGCCGATTCAAGCTCAACGCCCCTCTATTTGCTAATACGCAATGCCGGTAATTTGCGCTATTGCAATTAACACATTGAGGAGGCAAGAGCGCATTCCGAATACTGGGCGGCATGGATATCGGCGGCATTCTCAAAGCAAGGCGCGTGCGCAGGGACGAAACCCTCGAGGACGTGGCGTTTCGGGCGGGCACCGACGCGGGCAACCTGTCGCGCATCGAACGCAACCGGCAGGATGTGTCGGTGCAGCGCCTCGGGCGTCTTTGCGATGCCCTGGAAATGTCGCTCACTGAACTGTTCGAGGAGTTGGAAGGCAAGGCCAAGACGCCGCATCTGCGCGACCCGGCCAGCGCTTTCGACAAGGACACCCGCCAACTGATCGAGCTGTCCGACAAACTCAACAGCAACGGCCGCCGCCTGCTGGTGGACCTGGCCGCCCGCCTCGCCGAGACCAAAGGGCTTTCCTGAGTCTGATCCCGCCGCCGCGCGTCAGGCGCGGTCGTAAACGATAAACGAGTAATCGTAGGGGTTGGGGCCTTCCGCCGCGTAATCCTCCCGCGCCACCTCACGCCATTCCCCGGGGTCGAAATCCGGGAAGCGGGTGTCGCCCTCCACGTCCGCGTGCACCTGGGTGAGATAAAGACGGTCCGCGCGCGGCAGCGCGAGCTGGTAGATCTGAGCGCCGCCGATCACCACCACTTCGCCGTGCCCTTCCACCACCACCAGATGCCCGGCCAGTTCCAGGGCCTGATCCAGGTCCGCCACCACCTTGGCGCCCGGCGCCGAATAGTCCGGCTGGCGGGTGATCACGATGTTGGTGCGCCCGGGCAACGGCCCCTTTAGGGACTCCCAGGTGTTGCGCCCCATGATGATCGGCTTGCCGAACGTGACCTTCTTGAAGTACTTCAGGTCGTTGGGCAGGTACCAGGGCAAGGCGTTGTTGCGCCCGATCACATTATTGGCGGCCTTGGCGGCCATCATCGCTAAACGAAACGTCATGCTGGTTCCTTGAGTGCACGGCGGCGGTGTTATACCGCGATCGGCGCCTTGATGCCGGGATGCGGGTCGTAGCCCTCGAGGGTGAAGTCCTCGAATCGGAACGCATAAAGGTCACGCACCGCCGGGTTCAGAGTCATGGTCGGCAGAGGGCGCGGCGCGCGCGCCAGTTGCGTGTCCGCCTGTTCCACATGGTTGCTGTAGAGGTGGGCGTCGCCCAGGGTGTGCACGAACTCGCCCGGTTGCAGATCGCAAACCTGGGCGATCATCAGGGTCAGCAGCGCGTAGGAGGCGATATTGAACGGCACGCCCAGGAAGATATCGCCGCTGCGCTGGTAAAGCTGACAGCTCAGCTTGCCGTCGGCCACATAGAACTGGAACAGGCAGTGGCACGGCGGCAGCGCCTGGCGGCCGTTGGCCGCGTTGTCGCGGGGCGACAGACGCGGGTCCGGCAGCACCGCCGGGTTCCAGGCGCTCACCACCAGCCTCCGGGAATCCGGGTTGCGGCGGATCTCCGCCACCACCTCGTCGATCTGATCAATCACACCGCCGTCCACGGTGGGCCAGCAGCGCCACTGCTCCCCATACACCGGGCCCAGATCCCCTTCCGGGGTGGCCCATTCGTCCCAGATACTGACGCCGTTTTCCTTCAGATAGCGAATGTTGGTGTCGCCGGCCAGAAACCAGAGCAGCTCATGGATAATGGATTTCAGGTGCACCTTCTTGGTGGTCACCAGGGGAAAGCCGTCGGCCAGGTCGAACCGCATCTGGTGGCCGAACAACGAATAAGTGCCGGTGCCGGTACGGTCGCCCTTATAGGTGCCTTCATGCCGGGCCCGGTGCAGCAGTTCCAGATATTGCTTCATGGCGTCAGCCTCTCTTCAGTGCCGGGCGGTCGTCGTGCTTGTAGGCCCAGGCGATCATGGCGGCGCCGATCACGATCATCGGAATGCTCAGCAGCATGCCCATGGTCAGCCAGCCGCCGGCCAGATAGCCGAGATGCGCGTCCGGCTCGCGGAAGAACTCCACGAAGGTACGCGCCACCCCATAGCCGACCCCGAACAGGCCGGTCACCGCCCCCGCCGGGCGTGGCCGCGCCGAGTACAGCCACAGCACCAGAAACAGCACGATGCCTTCCAGGAAGAATTCATAGAGCTGGGACGGGTGGCGCGCCACGCCCATGGGATCGGACGGGAATACCATGGCCCAGGGCGCGTCCGAGGGCCGGCCCCACAATTCGCCGTTAATGAAATTGCCGAAGCGGCCGGCACCCAGACCGATGGGCACCACCGGCACGGCGAAATCCGCCACCGCGAAGTAGCGCTTGCCGAATTTTCGGGCCAGCAACCAGAACGCGAACAGCACGCCCAGGGCGCCACCGTGGAAGCTCATGCCGCCGGTCCAGATGGCGAACAGCCAGAGCGGATCGTCCAGGAACTTGCCGAAGTTATAAAACAGCACATAGCCGACCCGGCCGCCCAGGATCACGCCCAGCGCCACATAAAACACCAGGTCGCTGACCTGGTCGCGGGTCCAGCCGCTGTCCGGCCGCCCGGCCCGCCAGATCAGCAGGCACCAGCCGCCGACAAAGCCGATCAGGTACATCAGGCCGTACCAATGAACCTGCAAGGGACCCAGGGCTATCGCCACCGGGTCGATCTGGGGAAACTCCATGCCAATACTCCGTCAGCGCGGCCCGGGACTGGACCGCGTCAGTTCAGTATCAATTCCACGCCGATCACGATCAGCACGGCGGCGAAAATGCGCCTCAGGGTCGCCGAGGGCAACCGATGGCTGAGCCGCGCGCCCACCCGGGCCATGGGAAAGCTGGTGACCACGATGGCCAGGGCCGCGGGCAGGTATACATAACCCAGACTCCACGGCGGCAATTCGGTTCGCCCCCAGCCGGTGGCCACGAAACCGGCGCTGCCGGCCAGGGCGATGGGCAGACCGCAGGCGGCGGAGATCGCCACCGCGTTCTGCATCGGCAGCCGGCACCAGGACAGAAAGGGTACCGTGAGTGAGCCGCCACCGATACCGAACAGGCTGGAGATGCCGCCGATCACCGAGCCCACCCCGGCCAGGCCGACGCCGCCCGGCACCCGCTCCGGCAGACCGTCGTCGGCGCTTGCCGCGCGCCGCCGGCTGAGCAGCATCTGCGCGGCGATCAACACCGCGAACACACCGAACAAGCGGGTCAGCATGGCGCCGGACAACCGGTCGGCGACCACCGCGCCCAGCAGTGCCCCCACCACGATGCCCGCCGCCAGCCGCCAGGCCAGCGGCCAGCGCACGAAGCCGGCCACGTGGTGGGTGCGCACCGAACTGCCGGCGGTGACGATAATAGTGGCCAGAGAGGTGCCGACCGCCATCTGCGCCACCACCGCTTCATCGAACCCCAGCGCGTGAAACAGGTAAATCAGCGGCGGCACGATCACCACGCCCCCGCCCAGGCCCAGGGCGCCGCCCAGCAAACCGGCGAACACGCCGATCAGGGCGCAGATCAACACAAGCGTCATTCATGTCCCCTGCTGGAAATGGCGGTTATGCTAGCAGCCCCGTTTTGTTATGTCCCAGGGAACCGCTTACCCATGTGCATCGTGCTCTTCGACTGGCGGCCGGGCGCGGCAACGCCGCTCTCCGTGGCCGCCAACCGCGACGAATTCCACGCCCGCCCCACCGAGGCGGCGCGCTGGCGCGGCGAGGTCTTCTGCGGCCTGGATATCCGCGCCGGCGGCACCTGGCTGGGCATCCACCGCGACGGTCGCTTCGCGGTAATCACCAATTTCCGCGAGCCGATCGCCGAACCGGGCGGCGGCGAACGCTCCCGGGGACTGCTGCCCCAGGCCTTTC
The DNA here is from genome assembly GCA_017794945.1 of Alcanivorax sp. Taxonomy (GTDB): domain Bacteria; phylum Pseudomonadota; class Gammaproteobacteria; order Pseudomonadales; family Alcanivoracaceae; genus Alloalcanivorax. The sequence continues at coordinate 1,802,890 of CP051239.1, read as the reverse complement.
TGGAAAGCCGCGACACGCCGGAAGCCTTTTGCGCCGCCCTGGCCGAGGAACAGCACCACTATGCCGGGTTTAATTTACTGGTCGGTGACCGCCGCGCGCTCTGGTACCTGAGCAACCGCGGCGCCGCGCCCCGGGCGGTGACGCCCGGCCTGCACGGCCTCTCCAACGGCCTGCTCGACGAGCCCTGGCCCAAGGTGGCGCGCGGCAAGGCCAACCTGGACCGCGCCCTGGGTCGGGAAGCCGGCCTGGAGGGATTACTGGACGTGGTCAACGACCGCCATCAGCCGACGGACTCGGAATTGCCCGACACCGGCGTCAGCCAGGAACTGGAACGCCTGGTCGCCCCGGTGTTCATCCAATCCGAACAATACGGCACCCGCGCCAGCTCGGCGGTGCGGCTGCACGACGACGGCCAGATCGAAATGGCGGAGCAAAACTGGCAGCCCGATGGCCAGCCCGACGGCCCGGTTCGCTATAGTAGGTCGGATTAGCCGAAGGCGTAATCCGACGTCTTCGCATGCCGATTGTCGGGTTACGGCCTTTGGCCTAACCCGACCTACGGAGCTACGGAGCACCCGCTCAGCCGCTTTTGCGGTGGCGGATCAGCTCGCCGAGGCCGGCCTTGGTGAGCTGCAGGTCCACGTAGGAGGCGATCACCTCACCGTTGTCCATGGCCAGCACCTCATTGAGCAAACGGCGCAGGAAGCCCATGTTGACCTGGCGCACGGCGGCTTTCACGCGCAGCAGGTTGGACGCGTTCATCGACAGGGCGTCGTAACCCATCGCCATGATCAGCAGCGCCGAGGCCGGGTCGCCGGCCATTTCGCCGCACACCGACACCGGCTTGCCCTCCTCATGGGCCTGCTCCACCACATGCAACAAAGCGTGCAGCACCGCCGGATGGAAGGAGTTGTACAGGTCCGAGACCTGCCGGTTGTTGCGGTCCACCGCCAGCAGATACTGAGTCAGGTCATTGGTGCCCACCGACAAAAAGTCGACCCGCTGGGCCAGCGCCCGGGCCTGGTACACCGAAGCGGGCACCTCGATCATTACCCCCACCGGCGGCATCGCCACGTCCACGCCCTCTTCCCGGACTTCCAGCCAGGCGCGGTGAATCAGGTGCTGTGCCTCCTCGGCCTCGAACACACTGGTGATCATCGGCAGCATGATGCGCAGATTGTCGAAGCCCTCCGACGCCTTGAGCATGGCGCGCACCTGGACGATGAAAATCTCCGGATGGTCCAGGGTCACGCGGATACCGCGCCAACCCAGGAAGGGGTTTTCCTCTTCGATGGGAAAATAGCTGAGCGCCTTGTCGCCGCCCACATCCAGGGTGCGCATGGTCACCGAATGGGGTGCGAACGGGGCCAGCTGCTCGCGGTAGATCAGACGCTGTTCTTCTTCCGACGGAAAACGGTCGCGCACCATGAACGGGATTTCCGTGCGGTACAGACCCACCCCCTCGGCGCCGCGCTCGATGGAGCGGTTGATGTCGGTCATCAGGCCGGTGTTCACCTGCAGGCAGATGCGCTGGCCGTCCTCGGTCCGGGCCGGCAGGTCGCGCAGTTTTTCCAGGCCCGCCAGCAGATGCTTCTCTTCGGCGATAATGTCCTGGAACTGTTCCTTCAGTTCGGCGGTGGCATTGGCGATCACCCGGCCGCGGAAGCCGTCGATGATCAGTTCCTTGCCGTCGAGTTTTTTCAGCGGCAGGTTCTGGCAGCCCACCACCGTGGGGATGCCCATCGCGCGGGCCACGATGGCCATGTGCGAGTTGCGCGAGCCGCGCGTGGTGACGATGCCGGCGAGACGCTCCTGGGGCATTTCCATCAGCATCGGCGCGGAGATGTCCTCGCCCATCAGAATGCAGGCGTCCGGGAATTCGATCTGCCGCCGGTTACGGCTTTGCAGCTGGCCCAGCACCCGGCGGCCCAGGTCGCGCACGTCGGCGGCCCGCTCCCGCAGATAGGGGTCGTCCATCATCTCGAAGTTGTGCACATGGGCGTCCACCACCATGCGCAAGGCGCCCTGGGCCCAGTGCCCCTCGCGGATTTTGGCGACCACCTCGGCGGGCAGGGCGTGGCGGTCGAGCATGCGCAGATAGACGTCGAACAGCGCCTGTTCTTCCGCGCCCAGGCTCTTCTTGGCGCGTTCGGCGAGATCGCGGATCTCCTGGCGCACCCGCACCAGCGCCTCGTCGAGCAGGGCGATCTCCGCGTTGACGTCCTCCACTTCCCGATCCGGCACCGAGGACAGGTCGGTTTCCGGGAACAGCAGCACCGCCTGGCCGATGGCCGCGCCGGAGGCGCCGGACTGGCCGTCATGGATGGTGGGCAGGGTCTCGTGGGCGTCGAGCTGTTCGAACAGCGCGCCGGAGGCGTGGGCGTGGGCGATCACCGCCGACAGCTGCGCCGAGATGGTGACCAGGAAGGCTTCCTCGCTCTGGTCGAAACGGCGCGCGTCGCGCTGCTGTACCACCAGGATGCCGAGCACGTCACCGTGGTGCATCACCGGCACGCCAAGAAAGGCGTGGAAGGGATCCTCGCCGGTTTCCGCCAGGTAATGGAATTTGGGGTGCGAGAAGGCGTCTTCCAGGTTGATGGGTTCCTCGCGCAGGCCCACCTGCCCCACCAGGCCCTCGGAAAGGCCCAGGCTGACCCGGCCGATCGCCTCGCGCTTGAGGCCCTCCGAGGCCATCAACACGTAACGCTCTTCGCTGTTGTTGCGAAGGTAGATGGAACACACCTCGGTGCCCATGGCATCGCGCACGCGCTTGGCCATCAAATCCAGAGCGGACGGGATGTCAGGCGCGTTGTTCACTTCCTGCACGATGCGGCGCAGGGTATCGAGCATGCGGATTCCTCTTAGGCTTCTAGTGCTTCTGCAAGGCACGCAAGGCCGGTGCCAACTCGCGCAGGGCCCGGGCGTACACCCCACGTTTAAAATGCACCACCTTGCGAATCGGGTACCAGTAGTTCACCCAACGCCAGTCCTGGAACTCCGGCACCGGCGAGCGGGCCAGATCGATGGCCGCCTCGCCCGCCTCCAGACGCAACAGATACCATTTCTGCCGCTGGCCGATGCAGGTGGGGCGGTTACGCGGCGGACGCAGAAAGCGGCGCGGCAGGCGGTAGGTCAACCAGCCCTCGGTGGTGGCGAGAATGCGCACATGCTCGCGCAACAGGCCGGTTTCCTCTTCCAGCTCCCGGAACAGAGTCTCTTCCGGGCTTTCACCGGGCATCATGCCACCCTGGGGAAACTGCCAGGCATCGCGGTTGCCCACCCGGCGACCCCAGAACACCCGGCCGTCCGGGCCGGCGATCACAATGCCGACGTTCAGCCGGTATCCTTTGTCGTCAATAATGCCTGTCATTGTCTTCAATCCCGTGGAAACGACGAGAACCCGCCGTCCCCCAATTACTGCCATTAAACCTTGCCGGGCCCGGGGCAATCAATCGGCACCCGGAATCAAGCGGATCGCCGGCACCGGTTCACGGTGCGCCCATCGCCTCTGCTAAGCTAGCGACCCTGACAGGGGAGGGCCCATGACACTGGCTATTTTCGACTTGGACAACACTTTGATCGCCGGAGATTCCGACCATCTCTGGGGGGAATTCCTGATCAACCAGGGTATCGTTGATGCTGATGGCTTCAAAGCCGCCAACGACGGTTTCTTTCAGGACTACCAGGACGGCCAACTGGATATCTTCGCCTACCAGGAATTCGTGCTCGGCGTGCTAAAGGGCCGGCCGCTGGAGGAACTGGACCGCCTGCGCCAGCGCTACATGGACACGGTGATCAACAGCATCTGGCTGCCGGCCGCCGAGCAACTGATCGCCGACCACCGCGAGCGCGGCCACACCCTGATGATCATCACCGCCACCAACGACTTCATCACCGCGCCCATCGCCGCCCGCCTGGGCGTGCCCTGGTTGATCGCCACCCAGGCGGCCACGGACGCCGACGGCCTCTACACCGGGCGCGTCAAAGGCATCCCCAGTTACCAATACGGCAAAGTGGAGCGGCTCGCGGAATGGCTCGCCGAGCACCAGGAAACCCTGGCCGGCAGTTACTTCTACAGCGATTCCCACAACGACCTGCCACTGCTGCGCAAGGTGGCGCACCCGGTGGCCGTGGACCCGGACCCGACCCTGGAACGCCACGCCCGGGAACAAGGCTGGCCGATCCTGTCACTGAGGGCGCCGTCGTGATCCGCCGTTGCCGCCTCGCCGCCGCCCTGATCGCCACCGGCGCCGCCATCCTGTCCGGCTGCGACCGGCCGCCCGAAGAGGACACCGCCGCGCGCCCGCCAGCGCCGACGCAAAGCGCCGAACAGCCGGTCCAGTTGACCACCGACAGCGGCGCGTCCCTGGCCAGCCGGCGCGGCGAATGGCGCGATGCGCTCCGCGCCCTGCTGGCGAACCCGGACGCGGACACGCTGGCCAGCGCCGACACCCGTTGGCGCGACCTGTACGGCGCCTTCAACCGGCACTACCTGACCCTGGCGGCGCGGGCCTGCGCCGGCGAACGCCTGGCGGTGCTGCAGCGCCTGGACGCCTGGCCGCTCTACCCGGCCTATGTGGACGCCCTGCCCGCCTGGCCGGATTCCGGCATCGTCAACGACCCGGCCTTGGAGCTCACCGGTGCCAGCCTGCGCCGCCAGCAAGGCGCCACCGCCGACGGCGAAGTGGCGCTGGGGTTCCAGCCCATCCGTCTGCTGATCGCCGGCGCCGAAGGCGCGCCCCGCCAAGTGGAAGACCTGCGCGCGGAGGGGGAAGCAGAGAGCGACGAGCCGGCGGCGGCACTGCGCGAGCGGCGCCGCACTTACCTGAAGCTGGCCGCCGACCAGTTGCAGGCGGACCTCAACGCCCTCGACCGGGACGATGACCTCACCCTGACATCGCTGCGCTGCGCCCTGGAAACCCTGGACGACCGCCTCGCCGCGCTCCAGACCCACCGCCAGGCCACTGCCCCGGAGGAAGGCCTGTACATCCCGGCGGTGAGCGTGGAAATCCTCGACGCCACCCAGCCGACCGCCGCCCTGGCGCAACTGAGCGCCGACGCCAACCGCGACGCCCGCGCCGCCCTGGAAAGCGGCTACCCCGGCTTCCAGGCCGCCCTCGACCAGGCGGTGGAAGCGGAGAGCTGGGCGCCACTCGGCGAGTGGCTGCACGCCCACGGCGGAGCTCCGTAGCCCGGTTCGGTCCTCGGTGCCGGTGTCCAGGACCCGCCGTGAATCCATCCCTGGAGGCTTGCCGCAGCGGCGGACCGGTTCGGCTCCCTGCCTCACACAGTCCTGGACACCGGCACCGAGGACCGAACCTCCCTTGGGAGCAAGCCGCAGAGGCTCGTAGAAAGGTTCGGCGCCAGCGATAACCCGGAGCCTCAAAATCTCCCCTGGAGCGGGTCTGTGTTCTGCCCTTCCGGGACCCTGGAGAGCAGGACGTTCGACAGGGAGCCCCCAGGGACGGGTTCACGGCGTTCCCGGAAGGGCAGAACACAGACACGCTCCCCCAGATGGAGAGAACCTGCTGGAGATATCCGCCCCGTCAAAAAGGGGCACAAAAAAAAGCGCGGCCGTAGCCGCGCTCGTCCGCCTTCCATGGCGGGGGTCTTCGTCCTGAAGTCAGGATCGGGGCCGGGCTTAGAAGTTGTAGCGCCCGAACAGGCCGATGTTGTCGGAATCGTCGGTGAAGGCCACCCGGGCGCCCACGTCCCAGGCACGGGTCAGGTTGACCAGACCCTGGCCGTACACCCCGAAGTTACCGTCATAAATATCTTCGTAAAGCACACCGCCGGACAGCTCCAGCATCTCGGTGGTCTGATGACGCAGGCCGCCGCTCACCGCGTAGCCCCACTCTTCGTCGTTGAAGTCGTTGTCATCACGAATCACGTCGGCGGTACCGACCAGATCCAGGCCACGCTGCAGCGGGGTATGGAAGCCGGCGCCCACGTACAGACGGTTGCCGTCCACGTCATCGCTGCCCGGGCTGTCGTAGTCGCCGTCGTAGAAGCTGGCGCCACCGCGCAGGAACAGATGCTCGTCCAGGGCGAAGGACCCTTCGCCGGTGAGCACGTCCACATCCGGGCCGTTATCGTAATCCCAGTTGTCATAGCCGAACTGACCGTAGGTGTACGAGAAGCCGTTGTCGCGAACCGGCGTGGTTTGCTGGCTCTGGGCCTGGGCGTTGATGCTGGCCAGGGAAGCCGCGGCGATCGCGGATGCCATCAAGGTCTTCTTCAACATTTCCATGTCCTCGCTTTTTAAGAGTCGATCAGGATGAGCGCCATCATCCACGGACCCGCGAGCCTCTACCAGTGCCGGGCTCGCGCTTTATGACCCTTTTATAAAAGTTTTCATTTTCACGCTTTTTTGTCGTTTTTCACGGGCGTCGGGACGCCTTGCTTGACCTTGGGGTTGCCCCCAGGTTTAACACTGGTCACTGATCGTTGTTCCCGTTGACGAACACGGAAGCCAATACCATGCGCACGCACCACTTGCCGATTCAGGGCGCCACCTGCCAGGGCTGCGCCAACAAAATCCGCACCGCCCTGGGGGCGGTGCCCGGCGCCGATGAGATCCAGGTGGATCTCGACGGACAGGAAGTCACCGTGCGCGGCGACGCCCGGCCCGAGGCACTGACCCGCGCCCTGGCGGAAAGCGGTTACGGCGTGGAACCGGCGCCCGAATCCGAATCCGAATCCGAATCCGAATCCGAAGACAGCGACAGCACCCAGTCCGGCGGCGGCGACATCCAGCTGTCGATCACCGGCGCCACCTGCGCCTCCTGCGTGCGCAGCATCGAAACCGCCCTGGGCGGTGTGCCCGGCGTGCGCGAGGCGAGCATGAACCTGGCCGACCACAGCGCCCGGGTAAGCGGCCAGGCCGCGCCGCGCGATCTGATCCGCGCGGTGGAAAGCGCCGGCTACGGCGCCAGTGTGGTCGACGATCCGCACCGCGCGGACCAGCAACGGGAAGCACGCGAACAGGCTCACTACCGGCAGCTGCTGCGCCACACCGGTTACGGCCTGGGCGTGGGCGCGCCTCTGATGCTGTGGGGCCTGCTCGGCGGCAGCATGACGGTGCAGCCGGGCACCGCCAGCCAGGCCGCCTGGCTGGCGGTGGGGCTGATCACCCTGGCGGTGCTGGCGGTGCCCGGACGGCCGTTCTTCGTCGGCGCCTGGAAAGCGCTGCGCCACCACAACGCCAACATGGATACGCTGATCGCGCTGGGCACCGGCACGGCCTGGCTGTACTCCATGGTGGTGGTGCTGGCACCGGGGCTGGTGCCGGAAGCGGCCCGCCATGTCTACTTCGAGGCCAGCGCCATGATCATCGGCCTGATCAGCCTGGGCCTGGCTCTGGAAGTGCGCGCCCGGGGCAAGACCAGCGCGGCGGTGAAACGCCTGCTGGACCTGCGGGCCAAAACCGCCCGGGTGCTGCGTGACGGCGGCGAGCAGGACATCCCGGTGGAGCAGGTGGTGGCCGGCGACCGCGTGCGGGTGCGTCCGGGCGAGAAAATCGCCGTGGACGGCGAAGTGGAAGAGGGCAGCAGCCGGCTGGACGAATCCATGCTCACCGGCGAGCCGATGCCGGTGGCCAAAGGCCCCGGCGACAGCGTCGCCGCCGGCACCCTGAACGAGGGCGGCACGCTGATCTACCGGGCCACCCGCGTGGGCGCGGACACCGCCCTGGCACAAATCATCGAGCTGGTGAAAAAAGCCCAGGGCACCAAGCCGCCGATCGGACGTCTGGCGGACCAGGTCTCGGCGGTGTTCGTGCCCACCATCATGCTGATCGCGGTGGCCGCCGCCCTGGTCTGGTTCAATGTGGGCCCGCAGCCGCCGTTCTCGCACATGATGGTGGCGGCCACCACGGTGCTGATCATCGCCTGCCCCTGCGCCCTGGGCCTGGCCACGCCCATGTCGGTGATGGTGGGGGTGGGCAAGGCCGCCGAGTACGGCATCCTGATCCGCCAGGGCGAGGCCCTGCAGACCGCCGCCGACCTGGACACCGTGGTGCTGGACAAAACCGGCACCATCACCGAGGGCCGGCCGGCGCTGACCCGGGTGCTGGCCGTGGACGGCGAGACCGAAGAGGAAGTGCTGACGCTGGCCGCCAGCCTGGAGGCCGGCTCGGAACACCCGCTGGCCCGGGCAATTATGACCGCCGCCGAGGAACGCGGCCTGTCACCGCGGTCGGTCAGCGACTTCCAGGCGCTTAACGGCAAGGGCGTCAGCGCCCGGCTCGACGGCGCCACGCTGCGGCTGGGCAACCGCCGCTGGCTGGAGCAGCAAGACGTCACCCTGGCACTCGAGGATCAAGCCGCCGGTCTCAGCAAGGACGCCGCCACGCCGCTGTTCCTGGCCCGCGACGACCGGGTGATCGGCGTGCTGGGCGTCGCCGACCGCATCAAGGACGACGCCGCCGACGCCATTCGACGGCTGCGCGAGCGCGGCCTGCGGGTGATCATGATCACCGGCGACATTCAGGCCAGCGCCGACGCCATCGCCCGTCAGGCCGGCGTTGACGAGGTGCTCGCCGAGGTCTTGCCGGAAGACAAGGCCCGCGAAGTGAAACGGCTGCAAGGGGACGGCGCCAAGGTGGCGATGGTCGGCGACGGCATCAACGACGCCCCGGCCCTGGCGCAGGCCGACGTGGGGTTCGCCATCGGCACCGGCACCGACGTGGCCATCGAGTCCGCCGCGATCACGCTGATGAGCGGCTCGCTGCACGGGGTCGCGGACGCCATGGCGATTTCCCGGGCGACGCTGGGCAACATCAAACAGAACCTGTTCGGCGCCTTCGTGTACAACAGCCTGGGCGTGCCGGTGGCCGCCGGCCTGCTTTACCCGTTCACCGGCTGGCTGCTCAGCCCGGTGATCGCCGGCGCCGCCATGTCGCTGAGTTCGGTGACCGTGGTCAGCAACGCCAACCGGCTGCGCTTCTTCAAGCCCGGCAAGCACCGCGCGGACCAGGAGCGCTCCCGTGCGGCCGTCTGAGCTGGCGGCCCAGCTACGCTGCCCCCACGATCAGGATGGGCACGAGGTTGGCGAGCGCATGAACGAGCACAACGCGCCGGTGATCGAGGCGGCCTACCAGGCCCTCCGGTGCCGGGCCGGTGACCGGGTCCTGGAAATCGGCCCGGGCAGTGCCGGCCATCTGGATCACCTGTTCGGCCTGCAGCCGGACCTGGACTACACCGGCCTGGACTGTTCGTCGCTGATGGTACGGCAGGCGCAACGCGCCCACCGGGACATCCCGCCGCCGGGGCGGGCCCGCTTCGTGGTCGGCGATGTGATGTCGGCACCGTTGGCGGAGGGCGCCCTGGAACGCATTGTCGCGGTCAACGTGGTGTACTTCTGGTCGCCCCTGGACGCGGCGCTGAACCGCTTGCTGGCTCTGCTCGCACCCGGCGGGCGCTGTTGTCTGGCGCTGCGCAGCCGGCGCTGCATGACCCTGCCGGTGTTCGAACACGGCTTCGCGTTGTTTGACGGGCCGGATCTGGCGGTCGATATGAGACGCGCCGGTTTTTGCGACGTCACCGTGGAGAGCCGCCGGGAAAGCAGCGTCAATGTGCTCGGCGAGAACATGGAAAAGGAAATGTTGCTGGTGTGCGGCGAGCGGCCCGCCTCCAGCATGACTGACACGAGGCACACACCATGAATTGGCTGATCAATCTCTCCGGCCTGGCCCTGATGGCGTTGATCGTCTGGTGGTTCTGGCTTTCCGGTGCCGGCAAGACACGGCGCGCCACGCACGGCACGGTGGATATCGTCGTCGACGACGGGGTCTATGAGCCGGCGGTGATCGAGAGCAACGCCGGCGAACCGCTGTCGCTGCGCTTCGAACGCCGCGACGCCAGCCCCTGCGCCGAACAGGTGGTGTTCCACGGCCTCGACGTCAGCGAGTATTTACCGGTGGGGGAAACCACCACGGTAACGCTGACGCCGGAACAACCGGGCACCTACCGCTTTACCTGCCAGATGAATATGTACCAGGGCAAACTGATCGTTCACTGACACGAGGATAGAACCATGAAACGTTTACTGACCGCCGCCGGCCTGCTGGTGGCCAGCTCCCTGGCCGTGGCCGAGGCCCCCGAGGCCGGCACCCTGGAGGTGTATAAATCACCGACCTGCGGCTGCTGCGAAAAATGGGCGGACCACATGCGCGATAACGGGTTCGAGGTGGTCACCCACGACGTGCAGAACCTGCAGCCCATCAAGGAAAAAGCACAGCTGCGTCCGGGGCTCGGCTCCTGCCACACCGCCTTTATCGACGGCTACGCCATCGAGGGCCATGTGCCGGCGGAGGACGTGCGCCGCCTGCTGGAGCAGAAGCCCGATGCCCACGGGCTGACGGTGCCGGCCATGCCGGTGGGGTCGCCCGGTATGGAGATGGGCGACCGGCAGGACGATTACCAGGTGCTGTTGTATGGGGAGGACGGCGTTAAGGTATTCGCCGAGCATCCTTGAGGATTCGGGTCTGATGGTGGGCTCCGTAGCCCGGCGCCGGGAGCGCTACCTAATGTCCAGGACCCGCCGTGAACCCGTCCCTGGGGGCTTGTGTTCGGCTCCCTGCCTCACACAGTCCTGGACATTAGGTAGCGCTCCCGGCGCCTGAGGTGGGTGCCTCGGCACCCACATTCAGAGACGCTTTCGGTATCTCATAACGCTTCGTCGGAGGGACCCGTGGTGCGGCTGCGCAGGTATTCGACCAGCGCCGCGCGGCCCTGGGCGTCATCGCCCTGGTCCAGGTTTTCGGGGAAGTAGAAGGGATGCGGGGCCTGCTCGCCCCGGGCCGGGTCGAGCAGGCGGTCGAGGCCGTCCCGGGCGTCGCTGCCGCGCACCGAGCCGTCGTGCAGGAAGCGGGCCTTGCCGTCCAGGGCCAGCAGCAGCGGCTGGGCGAAGCCGCGCCGGCCGCCGCGCAGGGTGGCGTCGAGGGCGACCACGGAGTCGTCGTAGGCCGGCGCGGGGCCGCCACGGGCGTCCTGGACGTCGCTGAAGTCGCTCACCGTGGACCGTTCGAACAGCACCAGCAGCTCGTCGTTGTAGGCCGGGTACAGGGTTTCGATGGGGACCACCTCGGCGGAGACCGGCTGGTTGGGGTCGGCGGTGTGGCAGGCCGCGCAGCCGGCGCCGCCGTCTTCCCGGCGGGTGGTGAACAGGGCGCGGCCGGCGGCCACCTGGTCGGCGTCCAGATCGTCGGGGGCGGCCGGTGCCGGCAGCTGGTCGGTGTAGGCGCGCAGGTCGTCCAGTTTCCGCTGGGCGACGCGGCGGCCCACCGGGCCGGCCGGGGCGCCCACCGGCAGGTCGGTGCGCTCCACCTCGACGAACGGAATCACATCGGTGGCCGCCATGCCCTCCGGAATCACGCCGGTGTCGCGCAGTACCGCTTTATAGCGCCGGGCGATCTCGTCGCCCAGGCGGCCGGCGACCACGCTCAGGAAGGCACGCCCGGATTCGGTGAGCAGGCTGGTGGGCTCCATGGCGACGGTGTAATCCAGATTGTTGAAGTCATCCACCTGCTCGAAGATGCCGGCATGACTGCCCGGCGCCGCCAGGTCGGTGCGGAAGAACGGCGGCGTGATGGAGGCGTTGCCGAGGCCGTCCGGGGTGCCGTCGAACGAAGTGAGCGGGTAGTAGCGCCGGGTCTCACCGTCTTGCTGGTAGGTGCCGGTGAGGTACTCGCGGGCGGCGGCGGTGGCTTCCTCGAGGGTGCCGTCGGCGGGGATGCCGGCGAAATCGCCGCGCCCGACGGTGACGCCGTCATAGGGTTCCGGCTCCGGCCCGGAGGGCAGCAGGCCGTCGAGCAGGCCACCCTGGTCGCCGCCGCCGGCGTCCGGCTGGTCCAGGCGCAGCTGCAGCAACGGCAGGTAGGCGAGCGGGTTATTGGCGGTGGCAAACAGCGCGCCCACATCCAGGTCGCGGGCGATGACGCCGTCCACCGGCTGGCCGGCGGAGCCGGCGCCGGCCACGCCCGGGGCGAGCACGTCGCCCTCAGTGCTGGCGTGGCAAAGCGCGCAGCTCACCCCGAGCCGGTCGCCGGCGGCCAGGTTGAGGCCGCCGCCGGTGAAGCCGTCGCTGCTGCCCAAAGGCTTGCGTTCGCCGTCGGCGCGGAACGGCACCAGCCCGATCACGGCGCCCTGGTTGAGCCAGGCGTTGAGGCGGGTCGGCTCCGCCAGCACCGTATCGGCCGGGTCCGCGCCGGCCTCGATGCGGGCGGCGGCGTTGCGCAGCGCCTCGGCCTGTTGCGGTGCCAGCGCGGCGGTGTTGATGTTCAGCCCCATTTCCAGGGCCCGCAGCGGCGTCATGCCGCTGTCCTCGATGCCCTGGGGCAGGCGCATGGCGCTGGTCCAGAAACCCTGGTTGCCGAACGTCTCGAAGCGGAATATCTCGCGGCCCCGGTCCACCGCCGTGGGGGCGGCGTCACGCTGTTGCGGCGCGTTGGCGGTGGTCTCGCCGCCGGAGCCGCTGTCACCGCCACAGGCGGTCAACGCGAGCAAAGCGCACAGCGCCATCGCGGCGCCGCGCCCGGTGTGCATGGAAATAACTGACATTGTTGTTCTCCCGATACCTTCTTTTTATGCACAGCAAAATCCGCGTGGGCGGATAAATAACCACAAAGGTAGGGAGAGTAATCAGAAAGGCCGGAGAGCGGCCACAGCGCCGGCGACAGGTTTGCAATAAAGGAAAAAACAACACCTAAGTTTACCTAGCGCGTATAAAAGGCATCATCACCAAACCCCGGGAACCGACGAGGACATCATGCTTGCTGTAACCGACTGGCTGCTTTTGATCGGCGTGTGCGCACTGGGCGCCATGACGCCGGGGGCCAGCCTGGCGGTGGTGACCCGCCACACGCTGCGCGGCTCGGCCCGCGCCGGGGTCAGCGCCGGGCTGGCCCATGCCGCCGGCATCGGCGTGTACGCGGTCGCCACGGTGGCGGGGCTGGCGGTGGTGTTGCGCGGCTTCCCGCAGCTGGCAATCGCCATCCGGCTGGCGGGTTCATTGTTTTTGTTGTGGCTGGCGCTGGGCAGCTGGCGCGCCGCGCGGGGACCGGCCCCGGCGCCGGACGCCGGGGCTGGCGGCAACGCGGTGCGCGACGGCTTTCTGATCGCGTTTCTGAACCCCAAGGTGGCGCTGTTTTTTCTGGCGCTGTTCAGCCAGTTCGTGAGCGCGGACATGGCGATGGCCGCCCGGGTGCAGGTGGCCGCCACGGCGGTGGTGATCGACGGTGGCTGGTACAGCCTGGTGGCGCTGTTGTTGGCGCGCGGGCCGGTGCTCGCGGCCCTGCGCCGGCACCACGGCAAGGTGGAACGCGCCACCGCGATGGTGCTGGTGCTGGTCGCGGCGGCGGTCTGGCTTTAAGGCCGGCTCCCTGCTGTTCCGTTAAAAACGGAACAGCAGTCGCGCGAACCAGCTTTTCAGGTAGGCGGTTTCCGGAATCGCCGGGTGCACCGGGTGATCCGGCCCCTGCCCTTCGAAGCCGATCACCTGCATTGAACGATCGATGTGCCGGGCGGAGGAACGCACCACGTCGAGCAGTTTGTCCGCCGGCAGGTGCATGGAGCAGGACGCGGAGATCAGATAGCCGCCCGGCTTCACCAGCCGCACCGCCAGTTCGTTGATGGCGTGGTAGCCGGCCAGGCCGTTCTTGAAATCCTTGCGGCGTTTGATGAAGGCGGGCGGATCCAGAATTACCAGATCGAACTTTTCGCCGTCGGCGAGCAGTTGCTTCATGGCGGTGGTGGCGTCGCCTTCCAGGGTGCGCAGCTGCTCCGCCACGCCGTTCCTTTCCGCGTTGCGGTGCATGTATTCCAGTGCCAGTGACGAGCTGTCGATGCCGGTCACTTCGGCGGCGCCGGCCATGGCCGCCTGCACGCCCCAGCCGCCGCAGTAGGCGAACACATCCAGCACCCGGGCGTCTTTGGCCAGGGTTGCCATGCGTGCCCGGGCACTGCGGTGGTCGAAGAACCAGCCGGTCTTTTGCCCTTCGCGCAGCGGCGCCTGGAAACGGCCGCCGTTCTCGTGCAGTTCCACACTTTCCGGCACCTCGCCTTTGAGGGCACGGGTGTAGAGCGGCAGGTCTTCCAGTTCGCGGACGCCGGCCTCGTTCTTGACCACGATATTGGCCGGCGACAGCACCGCGTCCAGGGCCGCCGCCACGGTGTCCAGATGGGCCTCCATGCCGGCGGTGCCCGCCTGCATCACCAGCGTGTCCTGGTAGCGGTCCACCACCAGGCCGGGCAGACCGTCCGCCTCGCCGTGCACCAGCCGGTAGCCGGCCTCCGGATAGAGCGTCTCGCGCAACGCCAGCGCCTGCTCGATGCGCTTCTTGAAAAAGCTGCGCGACGGTTCCTGTTTCACGTCACGGCTGTACAGGCGGGCCGCGATCAGTGAATTGGGGCTCATAAAGGCCCGGCCGAGCGCCTTGCCGCGGCTGTCTTCCACCACGCAGGCGGTGCCGGCGGGCAGGCTTTTGAGCGGGCTGTGGGCGGTGTCCACTTCGTTGGCGTAGATCCATTCATGGCCGGCCTTGAGGCGGCGTTCCTCGTTTTTCTTGAGGCGCAGGGTAGGAGTGTCGTCGGTCATGGGTGGCTCGCTCGCGCAAAAGCGGCAGTTTATCACGACGACGCCCCATTGAGGCTTCATTGAGCACGCCGCACGCACCGACATACCCTTTAGTATGCGCGCGCCTCCAGGCTGGGCTACACTCGGTCGGGTAAAGCCGCTTGCCCTTCCAGCACGGCCAGCAACGGATAATAACGAAACCGGCGTTCCTAACGGGCACGCCTCCGAGGATCACCATGCGTTTTTTCCAGCAGCGTCCCCCCTTTGTCCTGATGGTCGCCACCGGCGCCATGTGCACCGTGGTGGTGTTGGTGTTCGCCCGCCTCTGCTACGGCCTGGTGCTGCCGGCCATGCGCGACGGCCTGGGACTGAGCTATGCCCAGGCCGCCAACCTGAGCACCGCCACCGCGCTGGGTTATCTGCTGCTGGTGATGGTGGCCGGGGTGTTCGCCGCCCGTTTCGGCGGCAAGCAGTCGGTACTGCTGGGGCTGGTGCTGGTGACGCTAGGCTTCATCGGTCTCAGCCAGGCCAGCGATTACCGGGTGCTGCTGGCGCTGATGGTGGTGCTCGGCATGGGCACCGCTTTCGGCTACACGCCGTTGATTTCGTTGCTCGCCAATACCTACCCGAAGCGGCGCGGCTCGGTGATCGGCTTCACCAACAGTGGCGTGGGCGCCGGCATGCTGCTGGCCGGCGGCCTGGTGCCGGCGCTCACCCAGGCGGACACCGGCGACGGCTGGCGCCATGTGTGGCTGAGCTTCGCCGCCGGCGGCGCCCTGGTGACCACCCTGGTGCTGCTGTTTCTGCGCAACCCGGAACGGCCCATGGCCGCCAGCACCGACGCCGCCACCGGTGTCGCCGGCCCCGGCGAACCGATTTTCCGCAACCCCCATGTGGTCACCGTGGGGCTGGTATATGGCGTGCTCGGGCTTACCTACATCGTGCAGGTCACCTTTATGTACAGCTTCGCCTTGGACGGCGGTTTGACCGCGCTGAGCGCCGGGCATCTGGTGTCGCTGATGGGGATTCTGTCGATCTTCGCCGGGCCGCTGTGGGGCTGGCTGGCGGACCGGCTGGGCTATTCCAACGGGCTGGTGCTGTCCATGTCGCTGTCGCTGCTGGCCACCGCCCTGCCGGTGATCTGGCCGCAGCCCTGGGCGTTCGCCGCCCACTTTGTGATTCTGGGGCTGTGCGTGGCGGGCCTGTTCACCTCGATTCTGGCGGCGTCCACGGAGACCGTGCCGCCCCACCAGGCGCCGGTGGCGGTGAGCTTCGTCACTCTGTTCTACGCCACCGGCCAGTTCCTGGGGCCGGCGCTGGCCGGGCTGGTGGTGGAATGGACCGACGGCTTCCGGGTGGCCTTCGGCGGCAGCTGTTTGGTGATGGTGGGCGGTGTTTATCTGTGCTGGCGCACCCGCCGCCACCAGGGCTACCGGCCCGTGCCGGCCAGCGCCTGCCCCGCCGGCGAATAAGCCTCCGGTTCGCGGCCGCTCTCCCAGTCCAAGAGCCAGGCCTTGCGCCCCACTCCGCCGGCATAACCGGTCAGGGCACCGTTGGCGCCCACCACCCGATGGCAGGGCACCAGCAACGACCAGGGATTTCGCCCCACCGCGGCGCCCACGGCGCGCACCGCCGCCGGGCGCCCCAGACGCGCCGCCAGGGCGCCGTAGGTCCAGGTCTCACCGGCGGGAATGCGGCGCAACGCCGCCCACACCGCCTGCTGGAAGGCGGTACCCCGCCGCGCCAACGGCAGGTCGAAGCCGGCGCGCCCCTGATCCTCGAAGTAACCACGCAGCTGCCGGGCGGCGCGGGCCAGCAAAGGGTTCTCCGGGCGGTGGGTCCAGCCGGTCGGGTCCGGGTGGTACTTCTGGCCCTCGAACCAGATTCCCAGCAACGCGCCCTCGTCGGCGGCCACCAGCATCGCTCCCAGTGGGCCGGGAATCGCCACATAGTCCGTCATCGTCATTCTCCTTTGTCCTCGTCGCGTTTCTCTTCGCGTTTCTCTTCGCCTTTCTCTTCGCCTTTTTCCAGGCTTTGCCAAAGGTGCATCACCGCGTAGGCCCGCCAGGGGCGCCAGGCTTCGGCCCATTCCCGGGCGCGCGCCGGGGAGGTCTCGCCAAGGGCCTTGAGCACCCCATAGTCGGCGGCGGGGAAAGCGTCCGGCCAGCCCAGGGCGCGCATCGCCAGATACTGGGCGGTCCAGTCGCCGATGCCGGGCAGCGCCCGCAGGCGGGCCAGGGTGTCTTCCACCGCCGCCCCCGGCGCCAGCACCAGGTCGCCGTCGACGCAGGCCCGGGCGAGCACCTGTATCGCCTTCACCCGGGTGCGGATGATGCCCAGTTCGCCGAGGGTGTCGGCGCTGCTGGCCGCCACCCGTTCGGCGCCGGGAAACGTATGGGTCAGGCCGGCGAAGGGGGTCGCCAACGGCTCGCCGAGCGCGGCGGCCACCCGGCCGGCCAGGGTGCAGGCGGCACGGACCGTGATCTGCTGACCGAGTACCGCGCGCACCGCCGCCTCGAAGCCGTCGAAGGCGCCGGGCACGCGCAGGCCCGGATGCGCCTCGGCGAGCCCGCCGAGCCGGGCGCTCACTTCCTGTGGCTGGCAGCCGAGATCGAACAACCGCTGCAGCCGCCCCAATAGCTCCGGCACCGCCCTCGCCAGCGACGCGGACAGGGTTACCGCCAGCAGCGGCCGGCCCGGCACCGGCCGCACCGCCAGCCAGCCGCGCAGTGTCTGACCCTGGCGGGACAACGCCACGGTGCGGCGGTAGACGCCGTCGTCCACCGCCTCCACGCCGGCGATGGCGCGCTGGCCGAGAAACGCCAGCAGCCGGGGCCAGTCCAGGGGCGGGCGGTAGGCAAGCTGAAAATCCAGACTGTCCTGGTTACGGCTGGTGGGCAGGCGCCGCAGTTGCGAGGGCTGCAACCGGTAGCGCTGGCGGAACAGCGCATTGAAGCGGCGCACGCTGCCGAACCCGGCGGCCAGGGCCACCTCGGTCACCGGCAGGCCGGTGTCGGTGAGCAATCGCTTGGCCAGCAGCAGGCGCTGGGTCTGGGCGTAGGCCACCGGCGAGACGCCGAACTCGTCACCGAAGGCGCGCCGCAGGTGGCGGTCGCTGACGCCCAGTTCCGCCGCCAGGGCGCCGAGGTGGGTGTCGGTGAGGCCGCCTTCGTCGATGCGCGCCGCCACCGCCCGCGCCAGCCGGCGGCGGGCGTCGACGCTGGCGTGGCCGGGGGCCAGCTCCGGGCGGCAGCGCAGGCAGGGGCGATAGCCGTCGGCCTCGGCGGCGGCGGCGCTGGCGAAAAAGCGGCAATTGTCCCGCCTCGGTACGCGCGCCGGGCACACCGGCCGGCAGTACACCCCGGTGGTTACCACGGCGACGAAGAACTGCCCGTCGAAACGGGCGTCGCGGGCGGTCAGCGCCTGATAACAGACATCGTCATTGATCCACATGGGGTCATCATAGCCCGGCGGGGAACGACGGACTCGCCGTTTTCGGACCCGACTGTGGGAGCTTGCCCGCGCTTTCAGGAGGGCTCAGCGGCGTAACCGGCCAGAAAGACCCGCACCACCTCGCGGACGTGAGCCTTGGCTTCCTGCCCGGTAGGCGCTTCGCCGCAGCCGATCACCAGCTGCATGTGGCGGCAGCTCTGCAGCATGCCGAAGAACAGCTCCGCCGCGGCGGCGGGATCGTCCAGGCGCACCAGGCCGCGTTCGCGGGCCCGGGTGAGCAGGCGCTCCATTTCGTTGAGGGTGCGCTGCGGTCCGGCCTCGAAAAACAGTCTGGCCATCTCGGTGTCCTGCCCCGCCAGACTCGCCATCAGTCGCTCCAGGGCGATGGCCTCTTCGCTGTTGATCAGCGTCACGAAGGCGTGACCGATGCGTTCCAGCACGGCGGTGAGGCTGTCGTCGGCCTCCAGGGAGAAAATCGGGAAGGGCATCATCCCTTCGCATTTGGCTTCCACCGCGGCGGCGAACAGCGTCGCCTTATCGGAAAAGTGGCTGTACACGGTGAGCTTGGAAACGCCGGCCTCGGCGGCCACCGAGTCCATGCTGGTGCCGGCGAACCCCTGGGAAATGAACAGCGCCTTGGCGGCGTCAAGAATCGCCTCGCGCTTGGCCGGGTCCTTCGGCCGTCCACGCAGAGCCGTCTGGGAGTCGTTATCGGACATGCTTCTCCAAACCTTCGGCCAAACAACACAATAGTGGCCCCAAGAGATAGTGGACCAAAGAGTTCAATAAACTTACTATACCGGCGAGTATAGCATTGCACGGGCGCGGTCCGCGCCTTCTTTTACGTCATTCCACAACCAGGCTCTGGGGGTTTCCGGCATGTCTCGTTATCCACTGCTCGCTCTGCTGCCGCTGGCTTTATGGCTTGTCGCCTGCTCCCCGGCGGAGCCTGAAAGCGACACCACCCCGCGTCCGGCCCTGGTGGTGCAGCCCGGTACCGGCGACGCCCTGCGCGATATCTACCCCGGCGAGATACGGGCCCGCTACGAGCCGGAGCTGGCGTTCCGCATCGGCGGCAAAATCAGCCGCCGCATGGTGACCGTGGGCGACCGGGTGGAGGCCGGCCAGCCGCTGGCGGAGCTGAACGCCGAGGACGTGGGCCTGGAACTGGACGCGGCCCGCGCCCGGGTGGCGTCGGCCCGTTCGGATCAGCGGCTGGCGCGCAGCGAGCTGGAGCGCTACCGCGCCCTGCTCGACCGGCAGGTGATCAGTCAGTCGCAGTTCGATTCCGTGGAGAGCCGCGCCGAAGCCAGCGACGCCCAGCTGGAGCAGGCCCGCGCACAGCTCAAGGTGGCCAGCAACCAGGCCGATTACGCGGTGCTGGAAGCGCCGGAAACCGGCGTTATCGCGCAACGTCTGGCGGAGGCCGGTCAGGTGGTGGCCGCCGGCCAGGCGGTGTTCGTGCTGGCCGTGGACGGCGACCGGGAAGTGGTCATCGATCTGCCGGAGCAGGATGTGAAGCGGTTCCAGGTGGGCGACGAGGTGGCCATCGAACTGTGGTCGCGCCCCGGCGAACCCTTCCCGGGACGCATCCGCGAGCTGGCGCCGGCGGCGGACCCGAGCTCGCGAACCTTCGAGGCCCGCGTCGCCTTCGACAACGAGACCGCCAACGCCGAACTGGGGCAGAGCGCGCGGGTGCTGGTGGACCACGCCAACGGCGGCGCCGATGTGCTCACGGTACCCCTGGCGGCGGTCACCGCCGACCAGGGCGAGCCCTTTGTGTGGGTGGTGAACCCGGATGACCACACCCTGGTGAAAACCCCGGTGCGCACCGGCGCCTACCGGGAAGACCGGGTGCCGGTGCTGGCCGGCCTGTCGGCGGACGACTGGGTGGTGGCCGCCGGCACCCAGGTGCTGCGCGAAGGCCAGAAGGTGCGCCCGGTGGATCGCCAGAACCGTCAGGTCAGCACGGGTGACGGTCAGGGCAACGGCCAGAACGGTGGCCGGGATGGTGGCCAGGAGGATGG
Source organism: Alcanivorax sp. (assembly GCA_017794945.1). Classification (GTDB taxonomy): domain Bacteria; phylum Pseudomonadota; class Gammaproteobacteria; order Pseudomonadales; family Alcanivoracaceae; genus Alloalcanivorax. Next base: position 1,782,836 of record CP051239.1, on the reverse strand, counting down.
AGAGTAGCGATGCGCTTCAACCTTTCCGAATGGGCCCTGAGAAACCGCGCCCTGGTGCTCTACGCGATGATCCTGCTGGGCGCCCTGGGCGCCCTGTCCTATTCGCAGCTGGGCCAGAGCGAGGACCCGCCCTTCACCTTCAAGGTGATGGTGGTGAACACCGTCTGGCCCGGCGCCAGCGCCGAGGAGGTGAGCCGCCAGGTCACCGAACGCATTGAAAAGAAATTAATGGAGACCGGCGACTACGACCGCATCACCTCGTTCTCCCGGCCCGGCCAGTCGCAGGTGCTGTTCGTGGCCCGCGACGACATGCACTCCTCGGAAATCCCCGATCTTTGGTACCAGGTGCGCAAGAAGGTCGGCGACATCAAGCATACCCTGCCGCCGGACGCCCAGGGGCCGTTCTTTAATGACGAATTCGGCACCACCTTCGGCAATATCTACGCGCTCACCGGTCCCGGTTTCGACTACGCCCTGATGAAGGATTACGCCGAACGTCTGCAACTTGCCCTGCAGCGGGTGGAGGACGCCGGCAAGGTGGAGTTGGTGGGCGTCCAGGACGAAAAAATCTGGGTGGAGCTGTCCAACACCAAGCTGGCGTCTTTGGGTATTCCCATGGGCGCCGTGCAGCAGGCGTTGCAAGCGCAGAACGCGGTGGCCCAGGCGGGTTTCTTCGAGACCCCCAGCGACCGGGTGCGCCTGCGCGTGTCCGGCCAGTTCCGCTCGGTGGAAGAGATCCGCCGTTTTCCCATCGATGTGAACGGCCGCACCCTGCGCTTGGGCGACATCGCCGAGGTGTTCCGTGGCTTCAGCGACCCGGCCGAACCGCGCATGCGCTTCCTGGGCGAAAACGCCATCGGCCTGGCGGTGTCCATGAAGGACGGCGGCGACATTCTCGCCCTGGGTGAAAACCTGGACGCGGAGTTCAAGCGCCTGCAGGCCACGCTGCCGGCGGGGCTGACTCTGAGCAAGGTGTCCGACCAGCCGGCGGCGGTGGAGGCCGGCGTCGGCGAATTCGTGCAGGTGCTGATCGAAGCGCTGGTGATCGTCCTGCTGGTGAGCTTCTTCTCGCTGGGCGCGCGCACCGGCCTGGTGGTGGCCCTGTCGATTCCGCTGGTGCTGGCGATGACCTTCGCGCTGATGCACTACTTCGACATCGGCCTGCACAAGATTTCCCTGGGGGCGCTGGTGCTGGCGCTGGGCCTGATGGTGGACGACGCCATCATCGCCGTGGAAATGATGGCGATCAAAATGGAACAGGGCTTCAGCCGCTTGAAAGCGGCCGGCTTCGCCTGGACCAGCACCGCTTTCCCGATGCTCACCGGCACGCTGATCACCGCTGCGGGCTTTCTGCCCATCGCCACCGCCGAGTCCGGCACCGGCGAATACACCCGTTCGATCTTCCAGGTGGTGACGCTGTCGCTGCTGGTGTCCTGGATCACCGCCGTGGTGTTCGTGCCTTACCTGGGCGACAAGCTGCTGCCGGAGCTGGCCCGCCGCGACGCCGACGGCAAGGTGCATGACCCTTACCAAAAACCGTTCTACCAGCGCTTCCGGCGGCTGGTGCTGTGGTGCGTGCGCTACCGCAAAACGGTGATCACCCTGACCCTGCTGATTTTCGTCGGATCGCTGGCGCTGTTCCGGTTGGTGCCGCAACAGTTTTTCCCGCCGTCGGCGCGCCTGGAGCTGATGGTCGACCTGAAACTGCACGAGGGCGCGTCCCTGGAAGCCACCCAGGCCGAGGCGGAACGGCTGGAAAAGATGCTCGATGACAATCCGGACATCGACCATTACGTGGCCTATGTGGGCGCCGGCTCGCCACGTTTTTACCTGCCCCTGGACCAGCAGTTGCCGGCGGCCAGCTTCGCCCAGTTCGTGGTGCTCACCGACAGCATCGAACAGCGCGAGCGGATCCGTAGCTGGCTGATCGACACCATGCGCGAACAGTTCCCGACGCTGCGCAGCCGGGTGTCGCGGCTGGAGAACGGCCCGCCGGTGGGCTACCCGATTCAGTTCCGGGTATCCGGCGAGCACATTCCCAAGGTGCGCGAACTGGCCCGCGAGGTGGCCGCGGTGGTACGCGACAACCCGGCGGTGACCAATGTGCATCTGGACTGGGAAGAACCCAGCAAGGTGGTGCGCCTGGACGTGGACCAGGACCGCGCCCGCGCGCTGGGCGTGAATACGTCCGACCTGTCCCGGGCACTGCAGAGCTCTCTGTCCGGGGTGGCGGTGAGCCAGTACCGCGAGGACAACGAGCTGATCGACGTGGAAGTGCGCGGTGACGCCCGCGAGCGCGAAGCCCTGGGGCAGCTGGGTAACCTGGCGGTACAGACCGAGACCGGCCGCAGCGTGCCGCTCAATCAGGTGGCGACGCTGGAGTACGGCTTCGAGGAAGGCATCATCTGGCACCGCAACCGGCTGCCCACGGTCACCGTGCGCGCCGATATCTACGGCGACGAGCAACCGGCCACGCTGGTGAACCAGCTGCGGCCCAGGCTGCAAGGCGTGCGTGACGCCCTGCCGCCGGGTTACCTGCTGGAGGTGGGTGGCACGGTGGAGGAATCCGCCCGCGGCCAGAGCTCGGTGAACGCCGGCCTGCCGCTGTTCGTGCTGGTGGTGATCACCCTGCTGATGCTGCAGCTGCGCCGCTTCTCGCTGACCACCATGGTGTTCCTCACCGCGCCGCTGGGCCTGATCGGCGTGACGCTGTTCCTGCTGCTGTTCGGCGAGCCGTTCGGTTTCGTGGCGATGCTCGGCACCATCGCCCTGACCGGCATGATCATGCGCAACTCGGTGATCCTGGTGGACCAGATCGAGCAGGACATCAGCCAGGGCCGCAGCCAGTGGGACGCGATCATCGAGTCCACGGTGCGCCGCTTCCGGCCCATCGCGCTGACCGCGCTGACCGCCGTGCTGGCGATGATTCCGCTGTCACGCAGCGACTTCTTCGGCCCCATGGCGGTGGCGATCATGGGTGGGCTGATCGTGGCCACCGCCTTGACCCTGCTGTTCCTGCCGGCGCTGTACGCCGCCTGGTTCCGGGTCAAGGAGACCCACAACGACGAGCCGGTTACTCGGTGAACCGGACGCCGTCGAGCACCGTCTGCAGCGTTTCCAGGGCCTGGGTCTGGCGGTCCGCCGCCTGGCCCTGGCCGCCGCTGCCGCTGGCGATCAGGTCGATGGCGTAGCAGGACTCCGTGTAGGTGGCGCGGTAGCTGCGTACGGTCTTGTAGGTGTCGCCGCTGACCTGATTGGTGTCGAAGCGGGCAAACGGCACCTCATCAATGGTTAGCGTTTGTTTGCTTTCCCGGTCGGCGCCTTCCGGCAGATCCTTGCAGTGCGACAGCGCCTGGGTGCTGCGGCTGGCGCCGAGTTGGAAGCGAGCGTCCACCTCGCCGGGCACCTTCAATACCAGCAATTGCCGGCCATCGCCCTGCCCGCCGGCAAAAGCATGCCAGGCGCCGTCCTGCTCAACGGACACCTTTTCCAACGAGCCCGGATAATCGACTTGTACCCGGAAGGCCTCATTGGTGTAGGTGGCGGCGCTGTCCCCCGATGCCGCCTGGCCTTCTTCCTGGGCGGATTCATAGCCGCCACCGGCTTGCTCCTCGCTGCCATCGGCCGGACCGCCAGGCCCGTCAGCCCCGCTGTCTTCTCCGCGCGCGGACGTCTCAATGGGCGGGTGGGGAACGGTTTCTTCGCTCTTCGCTTCCTGCTTGGCCTTGTCCTCGTCCGGCGGTTGGCAGCCCGCCAGGAACAAAGTGCCGGTGAGCGCACCGGTGGTCAGCAAAACAGTGAGATTGCGCATCGTACTACTCCTTTGACGGTATCGGCTGCCGTCCTTGGGCAACCGCGAATCACGCCCTTCATCCTACGCCCCGGCAGGCCGGACCACGCCCCCGCTTAACACTGTTTAACAGCGGCGCGCCGGTTCACGTTAGACTCGTGCCCCTTGAGGAGGGCCAAGCGTGGAACTGGAACTGTCGCTATTACTGATGCTGGGCGGGGTCGCCCTGCTGGCCGGCTTTATCGACACCCTGGCCGGCGGCGGCGGCCTGCTGACCCTGCCGGCGCTGTTGCTGGCCGGGCTGAACCCGGTGAACGCGCTCGCCACCAACAAGCTGCAGGGCACCTTCGGCTCCGGCATGGCCACCTTCATGCTGCTGCGCCGGCGGCGCTTCGCCGAGACACTGGCGGGTCTGAGGCGCCCGTTCCTGTGGTCACTTGCGGGCAGCGCCTTGGGCACGGTGCTGGTGCAGCTCACCGACAGCGATGCGCTGCAGGTGCTGGTGCCGGTGGTGCTGGCGGTGATCGCGCTGTACTTCCTGTTCAGCCCCGGCGCCGGCAACGTCACCCGCGCGCCACGCCTCTCAGCGCGCCTTTACGAGCGCACCGTGGTGCCGGTAATCGGCTTCTACGACGGCTTCTTCGGGCCGGGCACCGGTTCGTTCTTCTCGCTCACCGGCGTGGCCCTGCGCGGCCAGGATCTGATCACCGCCACCGCCCAGGCCAAGGCGCTGAACTTCGCCAGCAACATCGCCTCGCTGACGCTGTTCGTGGTCGGCGGCAAGGTGCTGTGGGTCACCGGCGCGGTGATGATCGTCGGGCAGATGGCCGGCGCCTGGCTCGGTTCCCACGCGGTGCTGCGCGGTGGCGCGCGTTTGATCCGGCCGTTGATCGTGATCGTCTGCCTGGCCATGCTGCTTCGCTATCTGTTCGGTTGAGCGCCGGTCGCTTGATTCCTGACCCACGGGTCATACACTGATGACGCCATAATACCAACGAGCTCGGGACCTTCTTCATGGGTGACACATCCAGGCGTGATTACCGTCGGCCGGACGGCGAGACCCTTTACTGGCCGATGGGCCCGTTCAAACTCCGTCTGCCCTTCCTGCATTACCGCTTCGAATGGCCCGATTATTTCCAGGGTCTGCTGATGTGCGCGGTGGATCTGGCCGCGATTCCGTTGATGACCGAACTGCTGGGCATGCCGTTCGAGGCGGCGCTGGCGGTGGTGCTTTTGAACGGCTTTCTCTACCTGTTGCATCACCTGCTCGGCGACCCGGTGGTGCCCGGCTGGATCACTCCGGCGATCCCTCTGTTGATGGCCTACTGCGCCAGTTTTCCGGAAGGCGAGGCCCGGGTGCATGCGCTGATCGCGTTTCAATTGTTACTGGGTGTGTTCTGCATCGGGCTGGGCGCCACCGGGTTATCCAGGCGGGTGGTGAGCCTGGTGCCACCGGCGATCAAGGCGGGCATCATCATGGGCGCCGGCATCGCCGCGGTGATTTCGGTGTTCGAGGTGGGCGGCCGTTTCGAGAGCTTTCCGTGGACCATTTCCATCGCCATCGGCATCGCTTTCTATCTGATCTTCTCCAAGCACTTCGCGGTGCTGAAAACCCGCAATGCCTTCTGGTCCACCCTGGGCAAGCTGGGTATTTTTCCGATCATCGCCCTGGCCATCGTGCTGGCGCCGCTGTTCAGCGAAGCGCCCTGGCCGACCATTGAATGGGGCTTCACCACGCCGGACTTCGCCACCCTGTGGAACGAGTACACCGTGTTCGGCCTGGGCCTGCCGTCGCCGGAAATGTTCCTGCAGGCGATCCCCACCATGCTGGCGGCCTACATCGTGCTGTTCGGCGACGTGCTGCAGGGCAAAGCGCTGCTCAAGGAAGCGGACGCCAGCCGCCAGGATGAGAACGTGGACTACAACCCGGACCGCGCCCACATGATCTTCGGCGGCCGCAACGCCACCATGAGCATCATCGGCCCGGACGTGGCCATGTGCGGCCCGCTGTGGGCCGCCATGCACGTGGTGATCGTGGAGCGCTTCAAGGAAGGCCGCAAGGCGATGGATTCGATCTTCGGCGGCGCCGGCTCGTTCCGCTGGGGCACCAACACCGGCCTGCTGCTGATGCCGATCGTCAGCCTGGTGGAACCGATCCTGGGCGTGGCCCTGGCGCTGACGCTGCTGATCCAGGGCTACGTGAGCGTGCGTATCGGCATTCTTGAAGCGCGCAGCCAGCGCGACCTGGGCATCGCCGGGGTAGTCGCCGCGGTGCTTGCCACCAAGGGCGCCACCTGGGCGTTCGCCGTGGGCGTGGCGCTGTGCCTTCTGATCTACGGTCGCCGCTTCTTCAGCGGCGAGAACGACCAGACCTTCACCAAGGACAACGACGAGGAAACCCAATGAAAACCCGTGCCGCAGTACTTCGTGAGATGGGCGCCCAGCGTCCGTTCAAGAACTCCCAACCGCTGAAGATCGAAGAGGTGGAACTGGACGCACCCGGGCACGGCGAGATTCTGGTGCGGGTGCGCGCCGCCGGCCTGTGCCATTCCGACCTGTCGGTGATCGACGGCAACCGGCCCCGGCCGCTGCCCATGGCACTGGGCCACGAAGCCGCCGGCGAGGTGGTGGAAGTGGGCGCCGGCGTCGCCGATCTGGAAGTGGGCGACCATGTGGTGTTCTCGTTCGTGCCCAGCTGCGGCACCTGCGACTACTGCCTGGGCGGCCGGGCGGCGCTGTGCGCCCCCGGCGCCAAGGCCAACAACGACGGCGTGCTGCTGGGCGGCGACCGCCGCCTGCACCAGGGCGACGCCACCATCAACCACCACCTGGGGGTATCCGGTTTCGCCGAGCACGCGGTGACCTCGCGCCGTTCCGCGGTCAGGATTCCCAAGGACCTGCCGTTCGAGATCGCCGCCGTGTTCGGCTGCGCGGTGCTCACCGGCATGGGCGCGGTGGTGCACACCGCCGGCCTGCGCGCCGGCCAGTCGGTGCTGGTGGTGGGCCTGGGCGGCGTGGGCCTGTCCGCCGTGCTGGGAGCGGTGGCCGCCGGCGCCCGTCAGGTGATCGCCGCCGACATCGCCGAGGACAAGCTGGCGCTGGCCAAATCCATGGGCGCCACCCATGTGGTCAATTCCAAGGACGCGGACGCGGTGCAACAGGTCAAGGACATCAGCGGCGGCGGCGTGGACATCGCCGCCGAGTTCGCCGGTGTCGGCCCGGCGCTGGAATTCGCCTTCGCCGCCACCGGCAAGGGCGGCAGCACGGTGACCGCCGGCCTGCCCCACCCGGATACGCGCCTGGAGATCAGCCCGGTGCAGATGGTCGCCGAGGAGCGCCGCTTCCTGGGCTCCTATCTGGGCGGCCATGTGCCGGCACTGGATATCCCCGAGTACATCGCGCTGTATCAAGCCGGCCGCCTGCCGGTGGACAAGCTGCTCACCCACCGCATGAAGCTGGAAGACATTAACGAAGGCTTCGACCGGCTGGCCGACGGCGATGCCATCCGCCAGGTGATCCTGTTCGATTGATGGCCATTCCGAGGCTGCGGCAGGTGTGCCTGGTGGCGCCGGCGCTGGCGCCACCGGAGCGGGCGCTGGCCGCCGTGCTCGGCGCGGCGCCCTGCCACCGGGACCCGCACCTGGCCCGCTACGGCCTGGAGAACGTGATCTTCCGGCTCGGCGACCGTTTTATCGAAATCGTCGCGCCGATCGAGGCCGGCACCGCCGCCGGCCGCTTTCTCGAACGCAGTGGTGGCCGGGGCGGCTATATGGCGATCTTCGATTGCGAGGATCCGGAGCGCCGCGCCCGGGACGCGGAAGCGCTGGGGGTGCCGGTGGTGAACCGCCTGCGGGTGGACGCCTACCTGGGCGTGCAGTTGCATCCCAAAGCCTGCCGGGCGGCAATGATCGAATTCAACCGTACCGACGGCGGCGAGGCCCTGGACGGTCCCTACTGGCCCGCCGGGCCCGACTGGCAAGCGGCGCCGCAACCCGACCCGCCCTGCCTTCTACACGCGGTCACCCTGGATAGCCCTGATCCCGGGGATCTGGCCAACCATTGGGGCCGCCTGCTCGACGTGACGGTGGACGGCCACACCGCCGAAACCGGCGGCGTGGCCCTGCGGTTCCAAGCGGGAGAAAAAGAGTGCCTGAGCGCGCTGTCACTGCGTAGCGCCGACCCGGACACCCTACTGGCACGGGCCGAAGCACAGGGGCTGGCGGCGGATCGCGGTGGCTTTGAGCTGGCCGGCGTGCGCTGGCACCTGGCGCACGAATAACGGGCGTGGCTATCCCAGCTTCTTGAGCATGGCGCCCATCATTTCGTGGATTTTGTTGACCGCTTTCAGCGGTCGCACCATCACTTTGAAGTCGTCGATGCGGCCGTCTTCGTCGCAGTGGATCATATCGATGCCGTTGAGCTGGATGCCGTCCAGCACGGTGGTGAATTCCAGCACCGCGTTGCGGCCGTCGAGGATTTCCCGCTCGTAGCGGAAGTGCTCGTTGTTGAGCGTGTGCAGGGCGGCGGTGAGGTACATTTTGGTGATCGCCTTGCCTTCCTGCGGGGTGTGCACCACCGGCGAGTGGAACACCACGTTGTCGGCGAGGATATCGTTGAGCGCCTCGGCGTCCTTGGCGTCCACCAGCCGGTGCCAGCGTTCGATGGTCTGCTCGATCATGTCGGACCCTGAATGTTGTTGTACGAGGGCCCAACATAGCCCGGCGGGGAAGCCGGGCGCCATGGTGGTTTGCGTCGAGAATCAGGCGGCGCCGATGCTCTCGGCCTTGACCTCGAAGTAGTCGTACAGGCTGTCCAGGGCGGCGCGCAGGGTGGCGCCCTGCAGGCTGAGGCGGGCCATCAGCTCTTCCAGGGCGTCCTCGGCGTTGATGTTGTCGATGTTTTCCTGGATCAGATCCAACGGCTTGAGCCGCTTGACCGCCAGGTCCTGCTGCAGGTCGAATTCCATTTCGTCGTTCCAACACAGGTTCACCTTCACCGCCGCCAGCTGTTCCAGGTGGGCGAGAATTTCCTCGCGGCTCAGGTCCAGGGCGGTGATACGCACACTGGCGCCGTCGCCGTCCTTGAACTCGCAGCGGTCGCCGATGGTAAAGCCTTCCGGCAGCGATGCCGGATCGCGCAGCCATTCGCCGAAGGCGGCGGTGGTGGCGCTGGCCGCGGTGGGCCGGGTCACCGGCAGCGAGTCCACCGCCTTGCGCAGGGCGGCGACGATCTGCTCGGCGCGGCTGTCGGAGGCACTGTCCACCAGGATGCGGCGGCGCTCCAGGTCGATCAGCACGCCGGTGCGGCGCGAGCGGGTAAAGGCGCGCGGCAGCAGCTCGAAGGTGATCTGGTCCTTGAGCTCGGCGCGCTCACGGCGACCCACCGGGCGCCCCTCCTGCTCGCGGATCTGCTCCACCTTTTCATCCAGTTCTTCCTTGATCACCGGCCCAGGCAGAAGGCGGGCGATTTCCTGGTGCACGCAATAGAGGAAGCCGTCCGCCACCACCACCATGCGGTCTTCGCCCTTGAGGGGCGGCACGAAGCCTTCACTGCTCAGGCTCTGGCGGCCGCAGGGCGGGCAGCGGTGCTGCTCGAGGCGCTCCTCCAGTTCCGACGCCGACCAGGGGAAGGGCTCCGCGCCCAGGAAAACGGTGAGGTTCTTGATCCACATAGGACAGGTCCAGAAACAGGCTTTTACGGGCGGGCCGGGCGGCCCGGAAGAAGCCGGACAGCCTAGCGGACGACACCCTTCTCCTCAAGCGCCAACCGCAACGCTTGCGGGGACGGCAACCGCACCCGGAACACCTGCTCCAGCACCGTCAGCACCTCGTCCGGCCCCGCCAACACCCGGGCCTCGCTGGTGCCGTCCGGATAGCGCACCGTGTAGCGGTCATTGAGCAAGGTATGGCGCCGCGCCCGCCCGACCCTGGCCGCCACCAGATCGGTGACGAAATGGGAGCGCGGGTGATGGGAAAGGTACCAGCTGGCGAGCTGATAGTCGGCCAGCCACATCTCCCGGAAATCGAAGCTGTAGAGAAGGCGCCAGGTGTCACCGAGCCGGGCCTGCAACTGATAACTTTGACCACGGTCGAGCACACGGAACGGCTCATGGGGCGTGGTTTGCGGGCCCTCGGTGCGCAGCTTTAGCGGGCCGGTCGGGGTCAGGGCGCCGAAGCCGGTGTCCACCAGCCGGGTCTCGCCGTCGATGACCACCGCCAACAGCATGTGGGTGGCCGGCGGGCGCGCGTCCGGGTGCTCTTTCCAGAATACCCGCGCCGCCAGGCCGCGTGCCTGAAACCCCAACTGCTCCAGCACGTTCAGGAACAGCAGGTTATGTTCGTAGCAGTATCCGCCGCGCCCGTCGCCGACCAGTTTGCGTTCCAGGGCGCCGATATCCAGCACCACCTCCTCGCCCAGAAACGGCGTCAGGTTTTCAAACGGAAGGTTCCGCACATGACGGTGCTGGAGTTCCGCCAGCGTTGCCAGGGTCGGGCGCCGCTCGCCCTGGTAGCCGAGGCGCCGAAAATAGGCGTTCAGGTCCACGCTATCGCTCATTGTTTTCTCCATCGGGTTCACCTGATTGAAAAGCAAGCAATACCAAGCTTGGGACCTGAAGCTTTGTTGAGGTAAACAGCCGCGGCGATCAAAGCTTCGGATCAGTGCGATAGGGAGCCACGGCCTCGAAGGTCAATGAAATTTACTCAACAAGCCCGGCGCACTCTTTCCCACTTCACGCCACCGCGATGGCCGGAATGACAGGCTGGCCGGATCGCGAAACCATTTGACAAGGCCCGGGGATATCGCAAACCTCGGTAGCCGAAAACAACAACCGCCAAGCCTCGGGAGAGAGAACATGCTAGGCCAAATGATGAATCAGCCGCTGTTGATCAGCGCTCAGATCGCCCACGCCGCCCGCTACCACGCCGATGGCGAGATCGTCTCGGTGGAAACCAGCGGTGGCCTTCACCGCACCAATTGGGGCGAAGTGGAACGGCGGTCCCGCCAGCTGGGTTCAGCGCTGTTGGGCCTGGGCCTGAAACAGAGCGACCGGGTCGCCACCCTGGCCTGGAACAACTACCGCCACCTGGAAGCCTATTTCGGTGTGTCCGGTGCCGGCCTGGTGTGCCACACCATCAACCCGCGCCTGTTCCCGGAACAGCTGGTGTACATTTTCAACCACGCCCAGGACCGCGTGCTGTTCATCGACAAGACCTTCCTGCCGCTGATCGCGGCGATCCAGGACAAGCTGGAACACCTGGAGCACGTGGTGCTGCTGAGCGGCGAAGACGCCGAAGCCGCCGAGAAAGTGCCCGGCATCAAGTTCTACGACGACCTGGTGGATTCCGGCAACGCCGATTTCCAATGGCCGGACTTCGACGAGAACACCGCTTCGAGCCTGTGCTACACCTCCGGCACCACCGGCAACCCGAAAGGCGCCCTCTACTCGCACCGCTCCACGGTGCTGCACTCCATGGCCGTGGCCCTGCCGGACAGTCTCAATCTGTCCGCCCGGGATTGCCTGCTGCCGGTGGTGCCGATGTTCCATGTGAACGCTTGGGGCATCCCCTACGCCGCCGCCATGGTGGGCAGCAAGATGGTGCTGCCCGGCCCGGGTCTGGACGGCGACAGCCTGAAGAACCTGATCAACAGCGAGAACGTGACCTGCGCCGCCGGCGTACCGACCCTGTGGCAGGGTCTGATCGGCGCCCTCAAGAAGGCCAACGAGAAGGTGCCCAGCCTGACCCGCACCGTGATCGGCGGCTCCGCCTGCCCGCCGTCCATGATCGCCACCTTCCGGGATGACTACGGCGTGGACACGCTACACGCCTGGGGCATGACCGAAATGAGCCCGGTGGGCTCGGTGAGCACCCTGCTGCACAAGCACACCCTGCTGTCCGAGGACGAGCAGGCCGCGATCCGCGCCAAGCAGGGCCGCCCGCCGTTCGGCGTGGATCTGCGCATCGCCGACGCCGACGGCAACGAGCTGCCCATGGACGGCGAGACCCAGGGCGATCTGTACGCCAAGGGCCACTGGGTAATCAGCGCCTACTTCAACGTGGACGCCGAGCCGCCGCACGTGGACGGCTGGTTCCCCACCGGCGACATCGCCACTCTGGATGAGAACGGCATCGTCACCATCAAGGACCGCTCCAAGGACGTGATCAAGTCCGGCGGCGAGTGGATCAGTTCCGTGGAGCTGGAGAACATCGCCGTCGGCATGCCGGAACTGGCCGATGCCGCGGTGATCGCCGCCACCCACAAGAAGTGGGACGAGCGCCCGCTGCTGATCGCCGTGAAAGCGGAAGGCAAGGACCCGTCCGAGAAGGACATCCTGGCCGGCTACGAAGGCAAGATCGCGTCCTGGCAGCTGCCCGACGCGGTAGTGTTCGTGGACGAACTGCCGCGCAACGCCACCGGCAAGGTGCTCAAGAACAAGCTCCGCGATCAGTACGGCGACTACCTGATCAAGGAGTAACCCGTCCGTTGAAACGCCGCGCCCTCAGGGCGCGGCGTCTTCCACGATCTTCATGGTCATGGGATCGAACGGCACCGACGAGTGTTCGTGGACGATCTTCCACTGACCATTGATCCGCTGATAGGCGCTCGACATGCGCATCCAGCCCACCTGCTCCTCACCCTTTTCGTTTTCCCCGCCGCAGCGCACCGGGAAATAACTCACCGCCAGGTCACCATCGACCCGCACTGTGGGTTCATGGACTTCGAAAACCATGCCGTTGGAGCAATACGACATGCACTCGCGCCAGTGCGCGCCATAAGCGTCAAGGCCTTGGAAGCGCAACTTGCCAATGGCGTCGTAGGCTTCCACGTCATCGGCGTAACACGCGAGGATTGCATCCAGATCGGCGGCGGACACCGCCTTGGCCCATTGCGCGATCAGGGTTTGGATGGCTTGCTGGTCCTCATTGATGTCGCTGTTCATCGTGGTTTCTCCGTTTGCAGTTCCCGCACCGGCCGCACTTCAATGCTGCCGACCCGGGCCGGGGGGATACCTTCGGCGATGCGGATCGCCTCGTTCAGGTCGCGGGCGTCGACCAGATAAAACCCGGTGAGCTGTTCCTTGGTCTCCGCGAAGGGCCCGTCGGTGACCGACGTCTTGCCGTCGCGCACCCTTACCGTCACCGCGCTGCTGACCGACTCCAGGGGTTCGGCGCCGAGCATGCGGCCGCTTTCCGCCAGCGAGTCCGCGTAGGCCTGGCATTCGTCGTCCTCGGGGCTGTCCGGCAGGCTGTGCAGCGACGCTTCCTCGGCGTACACCAAACATAGGTATTTCACAGGCACTCTCCTTGGCCTAAATGGCCTTCTCGTGGGGGTCCTCCCTGGTCGTTCAGGGGGCTCGGGATTCGACATCCAGCGCCGCCAGACGCTTTTCCAGGAAGGCGCGCTGGGCGCCCTGCTGGCACATCGCCAGGGCCGCGCGGTAGGCGGCGCGGGCCTCTTCGATGCGGCCGGCGCGCCGGCAAAGGTCCGCCCGCGCGGCCCGGGCCAGGTAGTAGCCGTCCAGTCCACCGCCGGCGAGCAGCCCGTCGATCAGCGTCAGCCCGGCCTCGGGGCCGTCACGCATGGCCACGGCCACCGCCCGGTTCAGCGCGATCACTGGCGATGGCGCGGCGCGCAGCAACACGTCGTAGAGGCCCACGATCTGCTCCCAGTCGGTGTCCTCAGGGCGCGCCGCCTCGGCGTGCACGGCGGCGATCGCCGCCTGCAGACTATAGGGCCCGAAGCGACGCGAACGCAGCGCCCGTTCCACCAGACTTTCGCCCTCGGCGATCAAGGACCGGTCCCACAGGGCCCGGTCCTGGTCGTCCAGCAGCACCGGATCGCCGGCGTCGTCGGTGCGCGCCGCCCGGCGCGCCTCGGTGAGCAGCATCAGCGCCAGCAGGCCGGCCACTTCCGGCTCCGGCAGCAGGGACAGCAGCAAACGGCCCAGACGCAGTGCCTCGCCGGAGAGATCGGCGCGGGTCGGCGCGTCACCGGACGACGGAAAATACCCTTCATTGAAGACCAGGTAGATCACCTGAAGGACGCTGTCGAGCCGTTCCGCCAGCTCGCTTTTCTCGGGTACCCGGTACGGGATGCCGGCGTCACGGATCTTCGCCTTGGCGCGCACGATGCGCTGGGCCACGGTGGGCGTGGGCGTGAGGAAGGCGCTGGCGATCTCCTCCGTGGTGAGATCGCACACTTCGCGCAACGTCAGCGCCACCCGCGCCTGTTCCGAGAGCGCCGGGTGGCAGCAGGTGAAAATCAAACGCAGCCGATCATCCTCGACGCTAAGGTCCAGGTCCGGCATCTCGGTGGCCTGCTCGAAACGCAGCGCCAGCTCTTCCAGGGAGGCATCGAAGCGGGCGCGCCGGCGCAACCGGTCGATGGCTTTAAAGCGTCCCGCGCTGACCAGCCAGGCGCGCGGGTTATCGGGTATGCCTTCCTTGGGCCATTGGGTGACCGCCGCGGTGAAGGCGTCTTGCAACGCTTCTTCGGCGAGATCGAAATCACCCAGCAGCCGAATCAGGGTGGCCAGCACGCGGCGCGACTCGTCGCGGTAGAGCGCTTCGATATGGCGGCTAATCTGCAAAGGCCTCCCTCCCGTAAGTGTCTCCCTGACGCACCCAGGGCGCCTGCTCACTGAGCGGGCGCACCTCCACGCAGCCCAGCTGCACTAACGGCAGCCCGGCGGCCAGCGTTAACGCCTGGTCCAGATCCCGGGCGCGCAGCAACACCACCAGCCCCAACTGCTCCTCGCCCCGGACGGCGGCGCCGTCGCGCAAGCGCAGGCCGCCGTCACGGTGGCGCAAGGTGGTCGCCAGCCGCGCGGACGGCAACCACTGGCCCCACTGATAGTGCCGCTCGGTGATCAGGGCGTGCCGGTAGTCGCAGGTCTTCGCCAGCAAAGTATCCCGCTCAGCGCGCGGCAGTGACGCCAACCGGTTCTCATCCACGTACACCAGGCAAATATAATCCATCTCGATTCTCCGGGAGCAAACGCCATTGGGCATCGATACTCCACAGTCGAACCGGCGGTCGGCGTCTCGACAACGCCGGGCTCAATCCGCCTCGCCCACCTCACGGCGCAGTTGCTGGAAGAAATCCGGCTGTGCCCAGGCACGAAAATCACCCCGCTGGTAGGCCAGCGCGTTCTTATAGTAAGCGAGCGCGTTGATCCGGTTGGGCCCGCCGCAGTCGCGGGTCTTCACCACCTTGCCCGGGGCGCCCATGACAATCGAGTTATCGGGAATCACGGTGCCCTCTTTGAGAAAAGTGTGACCGGCGATGATGCAGTTATCACCGATCACGCAGCCGTCCATGATGGTACTGTTGATGCCCACCAGACAGTTATCGCCGATGGTGCAGCCGTGCAGCGTCACATGGTGGGTGATCGAACAGTAATCGCCGATGCGGGTACCGGTGTGGTTGCCAATGTGCACCATGACGAAGTCTTGCAGGTTGGTGTAGCGGCCGATGCGGATGTCATGGAGCTCGGCGCGGAGCGCGGCGTTGATCCACACCGAGGCGCCTTCCGCCAGTTCGATGTCGCCGTACAGCCAGGCGGACTCATGGATATAGGCGGCCTGGTCGGTGCGCGCCTGGGGGTCGATGTAGCCCACTTCTTTCTCCCGGGTTTTTATTGTTGGCGAAGTATGGTGCTCCGTATCGGAGACGCGGCGCAATGGTGGTGGCTTCCGGGAGATGCGTCCCTCCAGCGAGGGCGAGGTACCGGGCAGGGCTACCCAGGACACGCCGCAAGTACATCCCTGTAGGCTCGCGTTTGGCCGTCCCTGGCCAAACACGGTCCTGGGTAGCCCTGCCCGGTACCTCGCTGATGCGAAGAGACCACCGCCACGGGTCAGAACACCGTCCGGCGCCTTCTACGGAGCGACGTTTGTGGGAGCTTGCCTTGCAAGCGAAAGGTCGGCAAAGCCGGCCGGCAGGATTCCAGAGAGCTATAAAAGCGGAACACTAACCAGGTCTCAGGTACCTCACCGGGTGGCTAAGGTCACCCTTTCGCGGGCGGGGCCCGCTCCCACAAATCTGGCTTCGTAGCACTCTTGGCGGAATTTCCCAAGGAGCGCCGGGATCGGGTGTGCCCGTCCAGGACCGTGTTTGGCCAGGGACGGCCAAACGCGAGCCTACAGGGACGTACTCGTGGCGTGTCCTGGACGGGCACACCCGATCCCGGAGCGGTCCATCTGGAGGGAACGGGACAGGATTACACCCCGTTCCCGGTTCGGAGCACCCATCGCTAAAGAAAAAAGCCCGGGGTGCTTTCGCACGCCGGGCTCTTCGGGGCCGCATGAAAGCGCGGTCAGAACATCAGGTCGGGCAGATAGGTGGCGATCTCCGGGAAGATCATAATCAGCGCCAGGCCGACAATCTCCACCAGCACGAACGGAATCACCGACACATAGATGTCCTTCATGGTGATACTCGGCGGCACCACGCCCTTCAAATAGAACAAATTAAACCCGAAGGGTGGCGTCATGTAGCCGATCTCCATGTTGATCACGAACAGGATACCGAACCACACCGGATCAAAGCCCATGGACTGCACGATGGGCAGGAACACCGGCAGCGTGATCAGCATGATGCCGACCGGGTCCAGCACCATGGCCAGGAAGAACACGATCACCATCATGGTGATGATCACGGCCCAGGGGCCACCCGGAATACCAGTGATCATGCCTTCGATCAGCTCCTGCGCACCCATGCTCTGGTAGGCGGCACTGAACGCGTGGGCCGCGAACAGAATCCACATGATCATACCGGTGAGCTTGAAGGTGCGGATCGAGGCGTCGCGCATCAGCTCCCAGGAGAACTTGCGGTACACCAGCGCCGAGACCAGCGCGCCGAACACACCCACGGCGGCCGCTTCGGTGGGCGTGGTGACGCCGGCGATGATCGAGCCCAGGGTCACCACGACGATGATGATGGGCAGGATCACGGCGCGCAGGGCGAGCATCTTTTCCCGCCAGGAGGCGCGCTCGTCCTTGGGCAGGGCCGGGGCCAGATGCGGCTGGAAGTAGCAGCGCACGATGATGTAGAGGCAGGTCAGCACCATCAGCAGGATGCCCGGCAGCACGCCGGCGGCGAACATCTGGCCCACCGACACGCCGGTGATCAGCGAATAGAGGATCATCAGGATGCTGGGCGGAATCAGAATGCCCCAGCCGCCCCCGGTGTTGATGCAGCCGAGCACCATGCGCTTGTCGTAACCACGCTCGAGCATGGACGGCAGCGCGATGGTGCCCATGGCCACCACGGCGGCGCCGGAAATGCCACACATGGCGGCGAAGATAGCGCAGATACCCAGGGTGCCGATGGCCAGGCCGCCGCGCAGTCCGCCCCACCACAGGTACATCATGCGGTAGAGATCCTTGGCGACGCCGGTGCGCTCCAGCACCATGGCCATGAACACGAACAGCGGTATCGCCACCAGGGTGAAGTTGCCCATGGTGCTCCATATCTGCGAAGCGACCATGTAGAAGGCGTCCGGGCCCCAGGTGAAATACAGGAAGATCACCGAGACGCCGCCCAGCACGAAGGCCAGCGGCAGGCCAAGCACCAGGAAGAACAGCAGCGAGCCGAAGAACAGCAGGGTAATCATTTCGATGCTCATCGGTGCTGCTCCTTCACATCGGTTTCGATGTTGTCGGCGACGCCCTCACCGTCATCCAGGCCGTCTTTCAACACCTTGGCATTCTCCGGGTTGATCGCCACGGCGATGTCACGCAGTAACTTCACGGTGCCCTGCAACAGCACCAGCGTGACCGCCAGCGGGATAAACGCCTTGACCGGCCATACCGGCGGGTTCCAGGCGGAATAGGTGGTTTCCTGGCCCTGGAAGGATTCCCAGGCCATGGACGTACCGAAATACAAAAACGCGAGAATAAAAATGTAGAACACCACGGAGGTGCACACATCGATCACCGCCTGAACGCGCGGCGAAAAATGGGAATACAACAGATCCACGTTGACGTGACCCCGGTGCGCCATGACATAACCGCCCGCCATGATCGAATAGATGGCGAACAGGAACTGGGCGAACTCGGTGGTCCAGACCGTGGGAGCGTCAAACAGATAACGGCAAATGACCTCGAAAAGAAGCAGAGCAGTCATGGCGAAGATCAGATGGGCGATCCAGCGGCCAAGAAAGTCGTTCAGGCGGGTCACCCCGTTTATCAGCGTCTGCAGGAAGGACATGATTCCTCCGCGGGGGGCTCAATAGTCGGACAATAAAAGGGGGAGCCGCGTGGCTCCCCCGGGGCGCTCTCGGGTGTTACAGGTAGCCGAGATCGGACAGGAAGCCTTTCAGCTTCTCAACCACTTCGGCGGCCTTGTCGCTACGCTTGGCTTCCTCGTCCCACATTTTCTGGGCGGTTTTGGCCAGCTTGTCTTGCACGTCCTGGGGCATGGTGTTGATCTTCACATCCTGCTCGGCCATCACCTTGGCCAGCGTGATCCGCTCTTTGTAGAGGTATTCGTTGGTGCGAATCCAGAACTGCTCATTGAGCGAATCCTTGACGATCTTGGCCATGCCTTCGGGCAGCTTGTCCAGCGCCTTCTGGCTAACGATGAAGGCGTCGGTACCGGCGATGTTCAGAGCCGGCTGTACGTGGTACTTGGCCACTTCGTAGAGACCCATGCTGGCTGCACCCTGGGCGGCGCCCCAGTGCGCACCGTCAACCACGCCGCTGGACAGCGCCTGATACAGCTCGCCGCCCGGGATGTAGGTGCCCGCCGCGCCGGCTTCACTGAGGAACTTCTGCAGGGCGCCGGAAGAACGGATCTTCAGGGAAGTGAAATCATCCCAGCTTTCGATCGGCTTCTTCACCACCATCTCGGTGGGGTACACCTTGTCGGTGGAGTAGTAGACGTTGTGCTTGGCCGCTTCCTCGCGAAGCATGTCTTCAAAGCCCATGTTCTTGTGGAAGTAAGCCGCTTCCCAGACGTTGCGGAACGCGAAGGGCAAGCCCGAGGCGATGCCGGCCAGGCTCATCTTGTCCTGGGCATAGGCCGGGGAAATGGTGCCCATCTGAATCACGCCACGGCTGACCGCGTTAAAGGTTTCCTGGGCCTTGAACAGGGCGCCGGCTTCGTAGAGCTCGAGCTTCAGTTTGCCGTCGGTGCGCTCTTCCAACACCCGCTTGATACGCTTGAGGCTGTCCTCGTAGGAACTGCTGGAACCGGGCCAGTGCGACTGCACTTTCCAGGTGATGGTGTCCTCCGCGGCCTGGGCCAGGGGGGAGAAGACCGTGGCTGTCGCGAAAGCCAGAGCCGAACCGCCGATCATCAATTGCTTGCGGAATACGCTGAGCAGAGTCATGGAAAACTCCTGTTGTTGTTGTGCTGCTTATCTCACAAATTCCGCATGGTTATTTCGCATAGCGGAATAGCGAGGGCGTAAAATGAAACCAGGATCTGAAATGTAGCACAGCTTTCCGCCGCGCCACACCCTCAATTTGTCGCAAGGTATATTCAGTGTCACCCCTTCACGCCGGCGCCACCAGCGGTGCCTGCGGCAGCGGCTCGACCAGGCTCTCCAGGGCGGCGGCGAACGCCAGCACCGTGCGGTCCTCCAGATAGGGGCCGATAACCTGCACCGCCAGCGGCAAGCCGTCTTCGGTGAGGCCGATGGGCACGGTGGCCGCGGGCAGATAGACGGCGCCCGCCAGCCCCACCCACACCAGAATGTCCATGTAAGGTTGCTCCACCCCGTTCACCGTCAGCGTGCGCTGGTCCGGCCCCGGCGTGTGGCGATGGCTGAACGGCAGGGTCTGCACCACCGGGCACAGCATCACGTCGAAGTCCTGGAAGAAGCGCGCCCAGGCGGCGCGCATCACGCTGCGTTGCTCATGGCTGCGCTGCCAGTCGGCGTGGGACTGGGTGGCGCCCCGGGCGAACAGGGTGCGGTAGCTCTGGTCGTGCGCGGGCGCCTTGTCGGCGGCCTCGCTGAGCTGATCGTAAAGCCCGGAGGGCAGCCCTTCGCCCATGGTGCCGGTGAGCAGCCGGTAGTAGATATCGTGGGCCTCGCCCAGGGTCACCCCCTCGGGACGGGCGCCGGCGTCCACCGAGGTACCCAGCTCCGCCAGCCGGGCGCTCAGCCCTTCCAGGGCCTCGACGATGGGCCGGTCCACCGGGCAGCGCGGGTCGTCCAGCCAGGTGGCGACGCGGAAGTCCTTCAGCTCCCGGTGGCGGGCCGGCGGCAGCTCCAGGCGCCAGGCGGTGGCCTCTTCGTCGTCAGGCGCCGCGAGAATAGTGAGCGCTTGCTCCAGGTCCGCCACGTGACGGGCCAGGGGGCCGGCCACGGACAGATCACGGCGGGCCAGGGCGCCGGGCGGGCCCGGCACATGGCCGCGGGTGGAGATCAGGCCGAAGCTCGGCTTCAGGCCGCAGACGCCACAAAACGCGGCCGGTGTGCGGATCGAACCGCCGATGTCGCTGCCCAGCTCCAGCGGCGTGAAACCGGCGGCCAGCGCCGCCGCCGCGCCCCCGGAGGAACCCCCCGGCGTCAGGTCCGGGTTCCAGGGGTTGCGGGTGGTGCCGTGGATGTCGTTGTAGGTCTGCAGGTCCGAGGCGTAGGCGGGCACATTGGTCTTGCCGAAAATCACCGCGCCGGCGTCCAGCAGCCGCTGCACCGCCACGCTGGTGCGCTCCGATACATGGTCGCGCAGCGCCTCGATGCCGGCGGTGGTGGGCCAGCCGGCGATTTCGTAGGTCTCTTTGACGGTCATCGGCACGCCGTGCAGCGCGCCCCAATCCTCGCCCCGGGCCAGCGCCTGGTCCGTCTCGCGGGCACGCTCGCGGGCCTGCTCGAAGCGGCGCACCACCACCGCGTTCAGGGCGCCGTCGAAGCGTTCAATACGGTCTATGAAGTGTTCCAGGGCGGCCTCGGCGGTGACCTCCCCGTCCTTGATACGGCGGGCCAGAGCCGAAGCGCCGATACGGTGTAAATCCATGTGCTCTCCCTTTGGGTACGCGTGGGCATGTGGCGCACCAATATCATTATTTTGGAATACAATTTCGTTTTAACAGAGTCGGCGGGGGCCGGCAATCGCTGGCGTGGCCCGCCAACACCGTGACAGAATCCGCTTCCAATCGTGCACCCACAATCGGCGGGGCACCATGCTTCCCGTCACAGCCGGCAAGGGGATCCCTATGAAATATCTGCACACCATGGTGCGCGTCAGTGATCTGGACGCGTCATTGCGCTTTTATTGCGAAGGGCTGGGGCTGCAAGAGAACCGCCGCAAGGAGGTGCCCGGCGGGCGTTTCACGCTGGTGTTCCTGGCCGCCCCGGAGACCCCGGACGCGGAGTTGGAGCTGACCTGGAACTGGGACCCGGAAGAGGACATGGGCTCGGCGCGCAACTTCGGCCATCTGGCGTTCCGGGTGGACGACATCTACGCGCTCTGCGCGCACCTGCAGGACATGGGCTACACCATCAACCGGCCGCCCCGGGACGGCCACATGGCGTTCGTGCGCTCGCCGGATCGGATCTCCGTGGAGCTGCTGCAGAAAGGTGACGCCCTGCCCCCGCGGGAACCCTGGGCGTCGATGGAAAACACCGGCAGCTGGTAGCCGGCGGCGCCGGTTACCGCGGTGTCGCCTCGCCAGCCACCCAGGCGGCCATCTTTTCCACGGCGCTGACACATCGGCCGCAGTGACGACGCAGAAAGGCGTCGTCCAGGGGGCGGTCGCGGGCTTCCCGCGCGGCGGCGGCCAGCGCCTGCTCGCCGTCGAAGTCGACGAACGCCAGCCGCAGCGTCAGCTCCTCCGCCGGCCGCCCGAAGGCTTCGCCGAGCAGCGTCGCCACGCCGGTCTCTTCCAGCAGCCGCTCGCACAGGGTGCCGCTGTCGCGGATGCCCCGGCCGGCCAGCCGCGCCGCCAGCGGCGAAAAGTCGGGAAACAGATAAAACGCGCCGTCAGGCATCTCCAGCTCCACCCCGGCGTCACGCAGGGCCGCCACATGATGCCCGGCCAGCGCGGCCAGAATGCGGCGGGACTGGAACAGGTAATCCTCCAACTCGGTGCCGCCCTGGAAGGCGGTGATCGCCGCGTGCTGGATGGGCGCCGCCACCGAGGTGTAGGTTTCGCTGGCCACCGTGGCCATGGCCTGGCGCAACCAGTGCAGGTTGTCCGGAAAGGCGAAGGTACCCAGCCGCCAGCCACCGGCGCCGCACCATTTACTCAGGCCGCTACTGACGATGGTGCCCTCCGGGTAGTAGCGGGAGATGGACTGATGCGCCCCCCGGTAGTCCAGCTCACCGTAAATCTCGTCGCTGAGCAGAATCAGACGGTGGCGCCGGGCCACCTCGGCCAGCGCCCGCAGCTCCTGCTCGTCGAAGCCATAACCGTGGGGATTGGCCGGGGAGTTGAGGATCACCAGACGCGGGCGCCCCGGATCCCGGGCGCAAAGGGTATCCAGCGCTTCGGCGGTGGGCTTCCAGCGGTTGGCGCGGGTGGTCGGCAGCCAGTGCACCTGGCGCCCGATGAGGCGCGCCTGCGGGGCGTAGGACACCCAGCTGGGCGTGGGGATCACCAGGTCGCCGTAGTAGACCAACTGCAGAATGAACATCAGCTCCTTGGAACCGGGGCCGATCATGATGTTGTCCGGTGAAAACGACACGCCCTGCCAGCGCTGCCAGTAGCCGGCCACGGCCCGGCGCAGGGCCGGCAGCCCCAGCACCGGCAGGTAATCCTTGGCGGCGGCGTGCTCGCGCAGGGCGCCGACCACGGAGGCCGGTACCGGAAACGGCGACTGCCCCAGGCCCAGCTTGAACACCGGGCGCCCCTGAGCGAGCAGTTCGTTGCTGAGTTCGTTGATGGCGAGGGTGGCGGACACCCCCAGGCCACGGACATTGAGGTTGAGGTTAACGCTGGGGTGGAACTCCGCGGTCATCGTCGGGGCCTTCTGGCTGAAGAAACACAAACCCCGACGATACCGCCTTTAGGCGCGGATGAAAGCGCTTATTAGATATAGAAATCCAGGTCTTCCTGGTGCTTGAGCAGATCGCGAAGCTGGTAGGGGTCGTCGCCGTGGAAATACACCAGGCCCCAGTGGGTGCCGAAGGCGGTGCGTTTGGTAACGGTTTCTTCCAGCGGCGCGGTGAGCTCGTGGAAATCGAAGTACGGGTGCTCCAGGGTTTCTTCCGGGATCTCCAGCTGGCTGACCACGCGACGGCGCGGGTAAACCCCGAAACAACCGGCGTGCCCTTTGGCGTCGACCACTTCCCTGGGGAAGAAATCGACAATCTCCTGCTCGGTGGTTTTCGGGTCGAACACCAGCACCATGGCCTGGTAGGCGTTGAAGCCGTACACCTTTTCCAGCAGCTCGAACACCTTGAAGCCCGGCGGACGATACGCCACTTCACCGAAGTACATGGTGCCGTCGCTGGTGACGAAGTATTCCGGGTGGATAAAACCGGACTTCAGATCAAAGGTTTTGATCAGCTTCTCGATTTCCTGTTCGATGCGCGGACGCCAGCTTTCCAGATCCGGGGTGGCGGGCACGAACACGGAATAGCCCAGTGTCACGTACTCGGAAATATTCAGGAAGCGGATCTTGCCGTCGTGGATCCAGGCCTCCACGGCGAATTCCCAGCCATCCAGATGGCTTTCCATCAGCACCGGGAATTCCTCGTCGGGGATGGTATCCACTTCGTCCGGCGTGCGGATCACGCGGTGGCCGAGACAGCCGGCCTTGTCGAACGCTTTCAGGTGAATCGGATCGTTCGGATCGCCGTCCAGTTTCAGCAGCGTCTGATTCACCCGTTTCAGAAAGCGGATCACGTCTTCGCGGTCGTGGGCCTCTTCGAAAATACCCACGCGAATGCCGCCCAGTTGCGCGCGCCGTTTCATCAGGGCCTTGTCGCGGAACAGGACCGACTGGCCGTACAAACGCGGATTGTCCATCAGCACCGAGTTGATCGCCCCGGCCCATTCCACCGTCTCCTCGAACAACGGGATCGCCACATCGACGCCTTCCGCCTGCAGCTTCTCGGCGATTTCCATGGAGCGGTCGTTGAGCCGTTCAAAGTCCCAGCTCATAAAAGGAATGTCGTGCTCTTCGGCGAACGCACGGGCCCAGTCCGGCGCCACTACCAGAAAACGGCGGTCGAACTTCTCCAGTGCTTCGATGGCGTTCAGGCTCCAGCCCAGCAGGGCCACGTAACCTTTTTGCGGATCTTTCTTGGCCGTCATGATCATCTCCTTGTTTCGGGCCGACCGTGGAGAGGAGGGCGGCATGCCACCGCGGGGTTCGGCGCGGCGTCCTTGCACACCGGGTCGTTGACCCTTTTCACAGAGTAGCAGAACGCAGCGCTTGCCGCGTCAAGGGCTCCGGGTTCATCTTGGGGTATAGTGTCACGCGGGCCGCCCGACCGGCGGCAAACGAGCCCGACCCGGGGATATCATGAGTACCAGCGATACGCAGCACGACGACGCCACACCGGACCTGGCGGCACGCTTCGACCAGGCCCTGGAACAGGTGAGCCAGGCCAGCCGTTTCGCCAAGACACTGCACACCGGCAAGGTCCTGCAACTGGCCGGTCGCCTGTTGTGCCAGCCCCAGGGCGCCGAGCAGCTGTATCAGCGCGCCACGGCGATCGAACACTCGGGCCTGTTTTCCGGCACCGACTGGGCCCACCCGGAGATTCTGCAGGCGGACATCACCGTTCAGACCCTGCGTCTGGGTGCCCCGGACGACATCAGCCTGGAAGCCCTCAGCGAATTGCGCCTGCTGGCGGTGGCCCAGGGCGAGCTGCCCCACGACGCCCTGTCCGCCGAACAGGCGCACCATTATCTGGCCCAGGTGCTGGCGCTGAATCTGGACCTGCTGTTCGAGACCGGTGGCGAAGCGATCCGCGTGCGCCAGGGGCGCATGGCGGTGGCGGTGCGCGGCGTGCTGCAACTGCTGGTGTCGCGCATCGGTTACGACAACATCATCGACCGGCTGATCGAGGAAATCTGGCGGATTCTGGCCCAGCGGCCGGTACGGGTGGACCACCTCAAAGCGATGATCACGCAGATCGCCGCCTGCCTCTACAACCCGTCGATCACCCTATCCAACAGCCGCGGCGCGGACCGTTTGGTGAGCGCCCTGTTCGGCCCCACCCAGGCGTCCGTGGAAGACCCGGGGCTGGAGGTCTACGCCGAGCGGTTGCAGGGCATGGACAATCAGGCGCTGCAACAGGAAGCCAGCGGCTTCGCCCGCGCCATGCACGACACCGGCCTGGTGTCGGCGTATCAACCGGTGTTCCTGCGCTTCGCCGTGTCCCAGTCCACCGACCTGGTGAGCGCCGCCCTGGGGCTGAGCGCCACCGGCCGCGACGCCCTGCTTTGTTACCAGGACCTGGTCTACGCGCTGATCAAGGCATCGGTGTTTCCGGAAACCGCCCAGGCCGCCTACGGGCTGGCGCTGATGCTGGAACGGGGCGTGTTGTTCGCGCCGCCGGTGGCGCCGGCGCTGTGGCGGCAACTGGGCCAGACCCTGAGCGCCAACGCCGACGCCGCCATCGTCCAGGCGCTGGGTGACATCCGGCCCGCCAAGGTGCAGCTGATCGCCGGCGTGCTCGGCGTGCTCGGCCTGCCGTTGGGCGTCGGCCAGGGCAACAACCCCACCTGCCAGTCGGCGCGGGCGATTTCCATGTGGGCCTACAACGACCCGGATTACCTGCTGCAGATGATCGTCTGGGCGACCCGCGACGACGACCTGGTGATGCACTTCGAGGGCCAGCGGCTTTCCTCCAAGGAGCTGGCGCTGACCACCCCGGCCATCGCGCCGCTGGATGTGGACGCGGTGTCGGCGGTGCTGGTGCCTCATCTGGATCGCATCTACCACGCCATGGGCGCGCTGTGCGCGGACCGGGGGGATGACCCGCACCGCTGGATCAATCCGGAATTCCACGGCTGGTGGGTGGGTCGCGGGTTCAAACTGGCGGTGGACCTGCCCACCGGCCATCTCAGTGACTATGAAGCGTTCGTGCGTTACTTCTACGCCTGCTACCACCCGCTGCACAACGGCAACCAGCCGTTGATCTACCCGCAGCCGGTGGGTCTGGCGGTGACCGACAGCGCCGCCCGCTTCGTCGGCTGGCACGCCATCACCATACAGCGGGTGACCCTCGACCAGGACGACGTGATGCGGGTGTACTTCTACAACCCCAACAACGATTCCGGGCAGGACCTGGGCAATGGGGTGAAGGTGTCCACCGAAGGGCGCGGTGAGCGCTTCGGCGAATCCTCCCTGCCGGTGGCCGAGTTCGTCTCACGTCTGTACATCTTCCACTACGACCCGCTCGAGCACATCGATCCCGCCGGCGTGCCGGCGGAGGACGTGGCGGAAGTCGAGGCACTGGCGCGCGGCAGCTGGGCGCTGGAACGCTAGAGTCTAGTCGTCCCGGAAGGCGTCGCGATGGAATTCGGCGGCTTGCTCCACTTCGTTGATCCCCGGCGCCCAGGGGTCCACCGGCTCGGCGCCGGCCATCACTTCCAGGGTGGCGTGCACGCCCCGGGCCAGGGATTCGGTGTGGTAGCCCCCTTCCAGCACCATCGCCAGCCGCCCTTGGCAATGGCGGTCGGCGATCTCCCGGACGATGCCGGTCATGGAGGCGAAACCCTCGTAACTGACGTTCATGGCCAGATCGAAACGGTGCGCGTCGAAACCGGCGGAGACCAGCACCAGCTCCGGCCGGAAGGCGTCCGCCGCCGGCACGAGGATTTCCCGGAACGCCTTCAGCATGGCCATATCGCCGGTGCCGCCCGGCAGCGGCACATTCACCGTGTAGCCTTCCCCCAGACCGCCGCCCACTTCCGACAGTGATCCGGAGCCGGGATAAAACGGCGCCGCGCGATGGGTATCAAAAAACAGAACGTCCGGATCGGCCCAGAAAATTTCCTGTGTGCCGTTGCCGTGGTGGGCGTCCCAGTCCACGATCAACACCCGCCGGCAACCCAATGCCGCCTGAGCATGAGCCGCCGCCACCGCCACGTTATTGAAAAGACAGAACCCCCGGGCACGAACGGACTCCGCGTGATGGCCCGGCGGCCGCACCAGGGCAAAAGCGCCCCCGGCGCGCCCGGCGACCGCCGCTTCCACCGCCGCGATCGCCGTGCCGGCGGCCACCTCGGCGGCCTCCACGCTGCCCGGCGACACCGCGGTGGTGTCCATATCCAGCCAGGCGTTCTCGCCACGCATGGCGTAAATCCCGTCCAGATAGGAGGTGGTGTGCACCCTGGCCAGCTCGGCCCGCGTGGCCACGCGGCCCGCCTCGAGGCGCACCCCGGGCACCGGCTCGCGCTCAAGCAGATCAAGCACGGCGGTGAGCCGGCCCGGGTGCTCCGGGTAGCTCCATTTGGCGCCCAGGCCGGACAGGATTTCCCGCACCCGCCGGTCCAGCCGGCCGGGCAGAAAGGCGGCGTCCGGGTCCGGCCGATGATCCAGCATGCGCGGGTCCTGGAACAGTATCACTTCACGGTCACCGATCATGGCGCCCCCGTCCGAGAAAACCTTCTTTCCTTATACAGATTCCCGGCGTGACGACAAGAGCCGTGGAGGGCAGGTGGCGGCTCGCGAAAAGCGGGCATAAAAAAAGCGGGGCCCGAAGGCCCCGCTTTTCTTGCCCGGCGCGGTGAAGCGCGGGCGATTTTCACATCGCTTTAGAGAGCGACGATGTTCTCTGCCTGAGGACCCTTCTGGCCCTGAGTTACAGTGAACTCAACGCGCTGGCCTTCGGCCAGGGTTTTGAAGCCTGAGCCCTGGATAGCGCTGAAGTGTGCGAACACGTCAGGGCCGTTTTCCTGCTCGATAAAACCAAAACCTTTAGCTTCGTTGAACCACTTAACGGTACCGGTGGTAGTGGACATAATAGTCTCCTGATCATTCAGAAAGTAATGGAAGCCCGCTTGGGGCCGGTTGTGCTGGAAGTCTTACGGTTACTTATGAAGGTCAGGACGAACGCTAACTGGTAGGGCATCGAACAGGGATTCATAAATACGTGCATACTTTCAAGCTGGGACCAAGGATACACGGCTTCCGGCGCCTGTCAAAACTATTTCGCTCCGCCCGGCATGCCGGGCCCGGTCATGTCCGGCATGCCGGGCCCGGTCACTCCCGGACCCAGGCCAGCGCGGCGCTCTTTTCCTCCAGAGGAAACGCCTTTACCTCCACCGAGGGCATCAGCCGATCGGTCACCGACGCAATTTTATGCACCCAGGACCGATCCGAAACCACCGCCTCGCGTTCAAAGCGGCGCCAGTTGCCGAGGCCGAACTTCATGTCCTTGAACAGGGCTTCCAGCCCGATGCCGCCCAGGGACACCAACTCCACATAGAGACGAATCTTCTCGTGCCGCGTGAGCCGGTCCTCGATCTCCGCCAGCACCCGGTCGAACGTTTCGTTATCCACCTTGCCGTCGATGCGAAGCCCGACGATGTGGTCTTCCTGAAGCTCGATCAGTTCCATCATGACACCACTCCTTTCGTGTCTTGCCTTACCCGTTTAAGTGCGGCGCCCCTAAAGCTTTCTCAAGAGGGGCCGATAGAATTTGATAACCCCTCTTTTAAACTTTTTATTTTTCTTTATAAGTCAACAAGTTAGGCCTGTTTCTTGCAACCTCCGCCAGGCCCCCCGGGCGCTCAGTGTGAATGCATCAAAAGGAGCAGGACATGCAAGACAACACCATCCTGAAGCTGGCCTACGACATCTCCCAAATGACCCGCGACAAGGTCGGCGCCATTGAGTCGATCATGACCACCACCAAGATTCTGGCGCTCAACGCGCGCATCGAAGCCGGACGTGCCGGCACCGCCGGCGCCGCCTTCGGCGTGGTCGCCGAGGAAATCGGTCATGTCTCCGAGCAGATCAACCACATCGCCTCGGATTTCCGCGACGCGGTGGAAGCGCACACCAGCGAAATCGAAGAAGCCGGCGGTCGAATGCAGATCGACTTCCGGGGCCAGCGCTTCACGGACCTGTCCCTGAACGCCATCGAGATCATCGACCGTAATCTGTTCGAGCGCTCCTGCGACGTGCGCTGGTGGGCGACGGACAGCGCCCTGGTTAGCGCCGCCGCCAACCCGGATGACGCCGGAGGGCTGACGCATGCCAGCGAGCGGCTGGCGACCATCCTGCGCTCCTACGTGGTGTATCTGGACCTCTGGGTCACCGACGACCGGGGCCGGGTGATCGCCAACGGCCGGCCGGATCGCTACCCGGGCGCCGTGGGCCTGGACGTATCGCGCAGCGCCTGGTTTCAGCAGGCCCTGCGCACCGCCAGCGGTGACGAGTTCGCGGTCACCGACATCGCGCGCAACCCGGCGCTGGGCGATGCGGCGGTGGCGACCTATGCCACCGCGATCCGCGAGGGCGGTCAGGAAAACGGGGACACCCTCGGGGTGTTGGGGATCTTTTTCGACTGGACGCCGCAGGCCAACGACGTGGTCGAAGGGGTCGGGCTCAGCGACGAAGAGCGCGGCGCCTGTCGGGTCATGCTGTTGGACGCCCAGCACCGTATTATCGCCGACGCCACCGGCAAGGGAGCGCTGGGCGACCACTATCCGCTCAATACCCGGGCACCGGACGGCGCCACCCTGGAACGGGGCTACTACGTGGACGGCGAGCGCCTGGTGGCCTTCGCCCTCACTCCGGGATACGAAACCTACCGGGGGCTGGGCTGGTATGGCGTCATCGAGTGCGACCTGGCCCGGCGCGCCGGGTCATAACGCCGCCAGCCAGCGGGCCACGGCCTGGCCGATCTCCACCGGCGAGTCTTCCTGCAGGAAATGGCTGCCCTTGACGGTGACTTCGGTCTGGTTCGGCCAGCTCCGGCAAAATGCCCGCTGGCGCCCGATCAGAATCGACCCCGGATCGGCGTTCACGAACAGCTTGGGCACCGGGCTGGCCGCTAGCCAGCGGCCGTAGTGTTCCACCAGCCGGACCATTTCCGCGGGCTCGCCTTCGATGGGAATTTCACGGGGCCAATTGAGGGTCGGCCGGCGATCCTCCTCGAGCTCGAAGGGGCGGCGGTAGTGGGCCATTTCCACATCGGTGAGGCCGCGCAGCACCGAGCCGGGCAGCACCGCCTCCACGAACCTGTTGCGCTTGAGAATCAGGTCCTCGCCTTTTTCCGAGCGGAACCCCTGGAAGATGCCCCGGGCGGATTCCGGCCAGTCGTCCCAGGTCATCGGCATGACGATGGCTTCCATATAGGCGATCGCCTTGACCGCGTCCGGGTGCTGGCTGGCCCAGTGAAAGCCCAGCCCGCTGCCCCAGTCGTGCACCACCAGGGTAACGTCCCGGTCCAGGCCCAGCGCCGCCAGTAACCCGCTCAGATAATGGTAGGCGGTCAGGAAGCCATAACGGCCCGGGCCTTCGCTGGCCGGCAGCTTTTCCGAATCGCCCTGGCCGATCAGGTCCGGCGCGATCACCCGGCCGCTGCCGACCAGCTCCGGAATCACGTTGCGCCACAGGTACGAAGAGGTGGGGTTGCCGTGCAGCAGCACAATCGGGTCACCCTCGCCTTCGTCCACATAGGCGATGCGCTTGCCGTCGACGTCCTGGAAGTGTTTCTGGTAGGGCATTTGGTCGGAAATCATGGCTGCGGCCTCCCGAGGCCTCTATGTTCGTGGATGGCACGCCCCAGCTTAACGAACAGGCAAGGATTTAACAGTATCCCGCTAGCCGCCGGAGCGGCCGACTGGTTAGGGTAACCGGAGCCCAACAAGGAAGGAGTACCCCATGAAAACCCTGACATTCGAAAACGGCGACGCCATGCCGATACTCGGCCTGGGCACCTGGAAATCCGATCCCGGCGATGTTTACGGCGCGGTCAAGGAAGCGCTGCGGCAGGGTTACCGGCACATCGACTGTGCCCGTATCTACGGTAACGAGGCGGAAGTGGGCCAGGCCCTGGCGGAGTGTTTCGCCGACGGCACCGTCAGCCGCGAGGACCTGTGGATCACCTCCAAGTTGTGGAACAGCGCCCACGCGCCGGACGATGTACAGCCGGCCCTGGAAAAAACCCTCGACGACCTGCAGCTCGACTATCTGGATCTCTACCTGATGCACTGGCCGGTGGCGCTGACCCCGGGCATCAGCTTCCCGAAGTCCGGCGCCGACATTCTGGACCCCAAGGACATGCCGGTGGCGGACACCTGGCGCGCCATGGAAGCGCTGGTGGACGACAACCTGACGCGCCAGATCGGCGTGTCCAATTTCAGCGTGCGCAAGCTCACCGCGCTGCTGGAAACCGCCCGTCACCGGCCGGCCATGAACCAGGTGGAGCTGCACCCGTATCTGCAGCAGGCGCCGCTGGTGCGCTTCTGCCATGACAACGGCATTCAGGTCACCGCCTATTCGCCGCTGGGTTCCTCCGACCGGCCGGACAACTTCAAGGCCGAGGACGAGCCGGTGCTGCTGGAAGACCCGGTGATCCAGTCCATTGCCGAACGGCACGGCGCCACCCCGGCCCAGGTGCTGATCAGCTGGGCCCTGCACCGCGACACCGCGGTGATCCCCAAATCCGTGAACCCGGAACGCCTGGGGCAGAACCTGGCCGCCGCCGACCTGACACTCAGCGACGACGACCTCAACGAAATCGCCGATCTGGATCGCCACCGCCGCTACGTGGACGGCGCCTTCTGGGCCCAGGAAGGCAGCCCCTACACCCTGGCGACGCTCTGGGACGAGTAACCGCCAACACCGCGTGATGCGCCGGCATCACGCGGCCCTCCCTTTACCCTTTTTTACCGCCGCCACCACCCGGATCCCTTAACCGTCGGTGGCCGGCATGCAATCATTGGCATCCATAACAACAGCGCGCCACGGACCGCCCGCGCGACCCGGCCAACCATGGACACCCAGATGCCGCCAAACAGCTCTCCCCAAGTGGACCCGGACGACAAGCCCAAGGCCAACTTCGAGTCGGTGAATGTACGCTCCGCCATGCTCACCGGCATTTTCCTGCTGCTGGTGATGTACACCCTGTACGCCGCCGCCACCCTGTTCATGCCGTTGATGGTGGCGTTTCTGACCAGCCTGATCTTCACGCCGGTGGTGCGGGCGCTGCGGGTACTGAAAATTCCGCCGCCGGTGAGCGCGGCGGCGGTGGTGATCGGCGTGCTCGGGCTGGGGTTCGGGGCGCTCTACGGGTTGTCGGAGCCGGCCATGGAATGGCTGCAAAAGGCGCCCCGGGATCTGCGCCAGCTGGAACAGGAATTCCATCAGCTCAGCGAGCCCATGCAGCAGCTCAAGCTGGCCAACGCCCAGATCGAGGACATCACCCCCGGTGACGACAACCAGCAGAAAGCCGAGGCTCCCGGCTGGAGCCCGGTGAAATGGATTCTCTCCGGCACCTGGTCAGCGCTGTACGGCATCACACTGAGTGTGATTCTGCTGTATTTCATGCTGGCGTCCGGCGACACCTTTTTGCGCAAGCTGGTACGGGTGATTCCCCAGTTCGAACATAAAAGGGCGGCGGTGGAAACCGTGCGCCAGATCCAGACCAGCGTGTCGCTGTATCTGGGCACCATCACCATCATCAACACCTGCCTGGGCGCCGGCGCCGCGCTGATTCTTTATCTGCTGGATATGCCCAACCCGATCCTCTTCGGGGTGATGGTGGGCATGCTGAATTTCGCCCCCTATATCGGGCCGATCGTCAGTGGCGTGATACTGCTGTTTATCAGCAGCCTGAACTTCGACGGTCTCACCCAGGTGCTGTTGCCGCCGTTTCTGGTGATGGCGCTGAACGTGCTGGAAGGCCAGTTCATTACCCCGACGGTGGCCGGCCATCGCCTGGCCCTGAGCCCGGTGGCGGTGTTCCTGTCGATCCTGCTATGGGGCTGGATGTGGGGCGTGGTCGGCATCCTTATCGCGGTGCCGCTGCTGGTGTGCATCAAACTGGTGTCGGACAGCGTCTCGTCGCTGCGTCCGCTGTCCGAATTCCTGGGTCGTTAACCGCAAGCGCTCTACCTCAACGCAGTTGGCTGTCCTTGCTGCCACGCCGGTTATACCCCTCCGAGCGAACTTCATCGCGCTCGGCCTGGCAGAGCGTGCAAAGCCGCACGCCAGGCAACGCCTGCCGGCGCGCCTCCGGGATCGGCGCTTCGCACTCCTCGCAATGGGTCAGACTTTCCCCCGCAGGAAGCCGACTGCGGGCATGCTGCACGGCGGAATCCACGGTGTCGTCGATTTGATCCTGAACGGCCCCTTCCGGGGCCCAGCCGGTCGCCATGGCGTCGCTCCGCTAAAAAGACACTTCAATGTAACTCTGGTGGCGCGCCATGTTAAGCCTGACACGCCGTAACGTTAGTCTTTGCTACGGGAGACATTTGCAGCTAATTAGCGTTCAAGCCATATGTCCGGGAAAGCAGCACTCTCTTCCAATGGGCCTCACGCTGCTGAATGCTTTGCTCACTATCGTGAAGATCGGTGATTTCCAAGATAGAAAATTGGAAATGGCCGGCTGATTCAGCCCCCATTTCATTCAATAGCCCTCTCATTTTTTTGTTACCCCCATGCCCGGAGGAAGAGTACTGAGTCCAGCGCTGCCAGATCCCACCTTCGCCGGAAGCACTACCAACGTACAATCGACCCGATGCGCTATCGACGATGAGGTACACGCCTGACACGTTGGAAAGGGCCGTGCGCCATGAATCGATCGACTGCCGAACGATCGTATCCAGTTCCGCTTTGGTTAAATGTACCGCTTTAAAGCCAGGAAACTCCGCAATCGACAATCGCTCTGCTTTTATTTCAAACAGATGCATCCCGTCCGCCCAGTTCTCCGCGTTCAGATAAGACTGCCGGCCACTACGGGCAAACGTAATCACTAACCTGCCCGCCATATCGGCGCAGGTGGCATCACTGCGTAGATCGTACCGATAGCTCTTTCGCTCCGGCTTCCATTGTGCACCATTCGACTCGTAAAGCCCCGCGAAGAGCCAACGGTGTGTTTCCGGCAACTGAATAAAAGCTACCACGTAAGGCCGCTCGAAATTTCGGCGTTTTTGCCAGGATTGCCACTCATGGAAATCCCCGTCTAGATACACATCCAGCGGATGCTCTTCGCCATTCCACGTGGCTAGATGAATCTTGCAAGTATCTGCCGCTATAGATGGATTCATTGCCGCCAGGAAACTGAATAATTCCACCCTTTCCTCCACGAGTTTTACAGTACCGCGTTTAGATCGACCGCGCCGGGACAGTCAGCCACCGGCGTACAACGGCATCGCCAGGGTGGCCTGCAGCACCCGCCCCACCGGGCCGTCCTCATCATACAGAATGGTGTCCACCAGCCCGGTGCCGTTGTCCTGCATGCGGGCGCGGGCATCGAGCCCCAGCCAGTCGCCACGGGGGTCGCGGTGCAGGTAGAGGCTGAGATCCGAATTGATGCTGCCCACCTCCGGCGCCAGCCGCAGCTGGGCGATGCCGTTGCCGAAATCGGACAAGGTGGCGGCGCGCACCAGGTCCGAACAGGGCTCCCCGGCCACCACCGGCACCGGCAGCGACATCCACACCCGGCCCTGGCCCTGGCCACCGACCCCGTCGAGCACGCAGATGCGGGCGGTGGTATGCAGCCCCCGGGGCGTCCAGCCGCCGCCTTTGCCGTCGCCGCCCACCTCGGCGAGGGTCATCACCGGGCGGTCGCCGCGCGGTTCCAGGCCGCCGGTTTCAAACCGGCCGAAGTCGGGCACCTCGGCGCCGGCCTGCTCCAGGAACAGGCCGCTGGCCCGGCACACCTCGACGCCGTCGGCGAGCAGCGACGCTTGCAACACCCGCAGGCGCCGCCCGGCGCGCACCACCGCCAGCTCCGCCGTCAGTGGCGCCGCCGGCACCGGCCTCAACAAATCCACCGTGAGGCGGCTGAGCCGCAGCCCGGTGTCCGCGGTGGCCTGCTCCATCAACAGCGCCAGCAGCCCGGTGGGCGAGCCGCCGTGCAGATGGCTGGGGCTCCAGGGTCCGCCGGCGCTGGCGGTGGGCACATAGGTTTCGCCCTGGCGAACAAACAATGACTGATCCACTTCCGATACTCCCCTTGCTGGTCCCGATGCAAACGCCCAAGCCTAACCCAGACGGCACCCTGGCGGGGAACGAAACACTGGGTGCGGCGGGCGCCGTGCGCTACAGTAGCGCCCGCGCCCGACACCCAGACCGAGGATCCGCCGCCCATGTCCACCACGCCCCGCCCGCCGAGCCGCCCCAACATCGTGATCATGGTGGCCGGGGGCATTCTGGTGGCGCTGGTGGCGATCGTGTTCGCGCGGCTCGCCTACGGTCTGATCCTGCCGCCGATGCGCGATGATCTGGGGCTGAGCTATCGGCAGGCCGGCACCCTGGGCACGGTTACCGCGTTGGGCTATTTGCTGTTCGTGCTGCTGGGCGGCATCGCCGCCAGCCGCTGGGGGGCGCGCAACGCGGTGGCCACCGGCCTGCTGATTCTCACCGCCGGCTTCGCCGGCCTGGCGCTGGCCAGCGACTACCCGGTGATCGTCGGCCTGATGGCGCTGCTGGGCCTGGGCACCGCCTTTTGCTTCGCGCCCATGGTGTCGCTGCTGGCCACCTGGTACCCGGAAAAGCGCGGCATGGTGATCGGCTGCATGTCCGCCGGCGTGGGCGCGGGCATTTTCGCCACCGGGCTGCTGGTGCCCTGGCTCTCCAGCCAGTTCGGCGAGCACGGCTGGCGCCTCGCCTGGGGCCTGTTCGGCGCCCTGGCGGCGGTGGCGGTGGCGCTGGTCCTGGCGGCGGTGCGCGACCCGGCGCCGGTCGCCCACGACCACCCGGACCGCCCGGCGCCGGCGGACAAATGGCGCATCTACCGCAGCCCCCGCGTGATCGTCATGGCGATGATCTACGGCATCATCGGCATGGTCTACATCATTCAGGCGATCTTCATGGTCAGCTACGTGGTGGAATCCGGCTTCGACGAGGCCACCGCCGGCTGGCTGATGGCCATGTCCGGGCTGCTGTCGGTGGCCGCCGGCCCGCTGTGGGGGTCACTGTCCGACGTCTGGGGACGGGGCAACGCCCTGACCCTGGCGATGACGGTGGTCACGGTGGCCATGGGCCTGCCGTTGATCGACCAGAGTCTGGCCCTGTTCTTCGCCCACTTCCTGCTGATGGGCTGCGCGGTGAACGGTGTCTTTACCATGGTCCAGGCCGCCAGCACCGACCAGGTAGCGCCGCGCCATATCCCCATTGCCTTCAGCTACGTGACCCTTTTCTTCGCCGGCGGCCAGTTCCTGGGGCCGGCCATCGCCGGCTGGTTGATCGAAGCCACCGGCGGCTTCCGCCTGGCGGTGGCGTTCACCTGCGTGGCGCTGTTGATGGGGCTCTATCTGGCGCAGAAGATTCGCCGCTTCCCCGCCGGTCTGGCGGTGGACTGACCGCCTTCGGTAACCGTTCGGTTCGATTTTTGTTACCGACCGCCACTCAAGCCGCCGGCATCACCGGATTGTCATGATCGGCGGCCAGCCTGTCCGCCGTTATCGACTCTGGACCGGCTTATGAACTCCGTAACCCTGACCCGACGCAAACTGATCCAGGCCATGTTCTATGGCGCCGGCGCCGCGGTGATTACCGCCTGCGGCGGCGGTTCCTCGTCCTCGGGTGGCCCGGCGGGGAATCCGTCGCCGACACCCGGTACGCCGTCGGAGCCGGAGCCGCCAGTGCCCGAACCGCCGGTACCGCCGGCCACCATGCTGCCCCTGGAAGCCGGGCCGTTAGCGTCTATCGGCGAGCTTGTGGAAAGCGACGTGGACGGCATTCTGATCCCCGAGGGTTTCTCAATCCGCCGTGTTGCCCGCCACCTGGAAGACCCGATTTCCGGTCTGCCCAACCTGACCGGTTTGCTGCGCGACAACTGGCACATTTTCCCGGACGGCGGCGCGGTGTTCCCGGTGCGCGAAGACGGCGGCTGGGTCTATGTGTCCAACAGCGAGATCGACCCCGGCGGCGGCGTGGGCGCGCTGCGTTTCGACCGGGACGGCACCGTCGTCGACGCTTACCGCATTTTGCGCCATACCCGCCGCAACTGCGCCGGCGGCGCCACGCCCTGGGGCACCTGGTTGTCCTGCGAGGAAACCACCGACGGCCAGGTCTATGAGTGCCACCCGCTGGGGCCCGCGTCCCTGGCCCGGGCCCACCCGGCACTGGGTATTTTCAACCACGAAGCCGCCGTGGCGGACTGGGACACCCGCACCCTGTACCTGTCCGAGGACGACGGTAACGGCCGGTTGTACCGCTTCCGCTCCGCCGGCGTGGTCACCTCGATCACCGGTGAACCCGGCCTGGACCTGGATAACGGCGTGCTGGAGGTGCTGGAAGTGGACGGCTTCGCCAACGGCGCCTACCAGGAAGACCTGGACCAGGCCCGCCGCCTGCACAAGGTGCGCTGGGTGCCGGTGCAGGACCCGCACCGCGCCCAGGAAACGGTGCGCGCCGAGATCGAGGCGGCCACCGGCCAGGGGGCCCCGGGCACCCGTTTCAAAGGCGGCGAAGGCCTGTGGGTGCAGACCCTGCCGGAGGGCCAGCGGCCGGATATCGCGGGCAGCCCCAACCCACTGCGCGCGGTGGTGTTCCTGGCCTGCAAAGGCGACAACCGGGTCTACGCCCTGGACATCGACAACGACCAGATCGAAGTGGTGTTCGACAACGAGCAGCTGATCGGCAGCGGCGAAGCACCGTTCAACGACGTGGACAATATCGTCGTTGGCCCGGCCGGCGACGTGGTGGTGGCGGAAGACGGGGACCTGATGCGCCTGATGGTGATGGTGCCCAACCGGCCCGCCAAAATTCTGCTGCAAATTCCGGGCGGCGGCAGCGAGCTCACCGGCCCCGCCTTCACCCCGGACGGCTCGCGGCTCTATTTCAGTTCCCAGCGCGGCCCTTCCGCGCTGCTGCTGCCCACCGGCGCCACCTACGAACTGACCATACCGGAAGCCTTCCGCCGCGCCTGACCCGCGCCCCTCTCGCCGCGCCCCAATAGCGCCCTGCCCGGGGCGCCGGGGGCGCGGCGCCATCCCGGCATTATCATCGCTGGCCGTTCCTGATTAGAATGTGCGGCTTCCCGGCGCCCACGGTGCGCTCGGGCCCTCTATTCCATGGATGTCGAACCGGGGCGCGGCGATGAGCAACGGCAGGCCCAACAAGGCGAACAGCGGCGACCCGCTCAGGCAGCAACTGTCGGCCCTGGGCGTGCGCGCCGCCGAGGCGCCGCTGCCGTGCTTCGGCGAGCGGCTGGCGCGGCTGTTTGACCTGTCCGACACCGTGGCGCTGGACGCCGCCAACATCGAGTCCCGGGACGGGCATTTCGCCGCCGACGGAAAAGCCACCGAGCGGCTGCGCGCGGAGCTGGAAAAGCTGCGCCACAGCCAGCGGGACGCCATCGAAGCGAGCGTCACCGCCGAGCG
Organism: Alcanivorax sp.; assembly: GCA_017794945.1. Lineage (GTDB taxonomy): Bacteria > Pseudomonadota > Gammaproteobacteria > Pseudomonadales > Alcanivoracaceae > Alloalcanivorax. The sequence goes on along the minus strand of CP051239.1, from coordinate 1,744,624 downwards.
GATCGGCACCCGCAACGGCCTGCCGGCACCGGAGGCCGGCCCGAGCCCGGCCGAGCCGCCGGATTTCGAGCCCTACCGGCGCTTTTACCAGGGCAAGCAGCGGCAAATGGCCGCCGCCGTGCCGCCACTGCGGCTGAAGGCACGCGGCGCGCTCACCGACCACAGCCCGGCCCTGGCCCGGCTGGCCCGGATCGACGCGGTGCTCGACGCCACCCTCACCGGCTACGCCCGGAAGGGCTTCGGCGCCGTGCCCGGGGTGCTGGAGAAGCGCTTCCTGGCGCTCTGGCCGGACCGCCAACAGAGCCTGCTCAGCGACGCGCCCGGCCACGATCCCGAGGATTGGATGAAGGAAGGCGCCTGGCTGCACCGCTTCTGCCAGGAGATGAAAACGATGTTGCTGGCGGAACTGGACGCCCGGCTGGAGCCGGTCCAGGGCTTGCTCATGGCGCTGGACAGCGCGCACAACCACCCACAAGGACCTCAATGACACGCTTTTTATTCGCACTGGTATGCCTGCTTGGCGCGGCCACCGTGGCCTGGGTGGCAATCGGCTTTCTGGGCACCAACCTGGTGGCCCTCACCGCCACCCTGCTGATCGCCTTCGTATACGGCTTCGGCTTCCTGGAGCTGCGCCGCTTCCGCGCCGACAGCGCCCGGCTGGCCCGGCAGCTGGAGACCCCGCCCGGTGACGGCGACGCCCTGGAGCGCTGGCTGGCGGAGCTGCCCGCCGCCCTGCGCGGCGCCGTGCGCCGGCGCGTGGACGGGGAAAGCACGCCGTTGCCCGGGCCCATGCTGACGCCCTACCTGTCCGGCCTGCTGGTGATGCTGGGCCTGCTGGGCACCTTCATCGGCATGATCGTCACCCTGCAGGGCGCGGTCAGCGCCCTGGAAGGCGGCAACAACCTGGCCGCCGTGCAGAGCGCGCTGGCGGCGCCCATCGCCGGGCTCAGCCTGGCCTTCGGCACCTCCATCGCCGGTGTCGCCGCCTCCGCCATGCTGGGCCTCGGCGCCACCCTGAGCCGCCGCGAGCGCACTCTCGTCGGCCGTGACCTGGACGCCGTGCTGCGCCGGGATCTGCGCGCGTTTTCCCTGAAACACCAGCAGCAGGAAGCGTTCCGCGCGCTGCGGTCTCAGTCCGACGCCTTCCCCGCCGTGGTGGATAGCCTGCAGGCGCTGACCCGGCGCCTGGAACAGATGGGCGACCAGCTCAACAGCGCGCTCACCGACAACCAGAAGCGGTTCCACGAGCAGACCGCCGAGCACTATCGCCAGCTGGCGGCGTCCGTCGGCGACAGCCTGAGCACCAGCCTGGCGGACAGCAGCCGGCTGGCGGCGGAAAACGTGCGCCCGGTGATCGCCGAGGCCCTGGAGCGCCTCAACGACCAGGCGGAGCGGAGCCACCAGCGCCTCAATACGCTCACCGAAAACCAACTGAGCCGGATCGCCGAGCGCTTCGAAACCACCACCGAACAAGCGGCACGAAGTTGGCGCGAGGGCCTGGCCGAACATCAGCAGACCGCGCAAACCCTGACCGACAAGGTGGCCGCCGCCCTGCAGGATCATAACGACCGCTTCCAGGCCCACGGCGAGGCCCTGCTGACGCAAATCCGCGACGATCAACAACAGGCCCGGGCCGATACCCAGCAACGCCTCACCGCCATCACCGAGCGCTTCCAGCAAGCCGGCGACGCCACCGCCGAGGGCTGGCGGGAAGGCCTCGAGCAGCAACAGCAAACACTGGAGCGGCTGGTCAGCGAGCTTGGCGAGACCCTGCGCGGCCATAACGATCAATTCCAACACACCGCCGGCGCCCTGGTGGACGGACAGCGCGAAGGCCTGGAAACACTGATCCACCGCATCGGCGAGCAATTGAGCACGCTGCGCGAGCAGGAAGCGGCGCGTGGCGAAGCCGCCAACGCGCGGCTCGCCGAGCTGGAAGCCACCGCCGCCCGCCACCTCACCGAGCTGGGCGCTGGCCTGGAAGCACCCATGACGCGCCTGATCGAAACCGCCTCGGAAACGCCCAAGGCGGCCGCCGAAGTCATCAGCCGCCTGCGCGAGGAGATGGCGCAAAGCAGCGAGCGCGACAACGAACTGCTGGAAGAACGGCGCCGCATCATGGGCGAACTGGACGCCCTGCTCACCGCCCAGCAACAGGCGGCCGGCGTACAACGGGAGGCGGTGGAAACGCTGATCCGCGACGCCGGCGGCGTGCTCAAGGAAGTCAGCGACACCTTCGCCGGCCAGGTCGAGGCGCAAACCGCGCGCCTGGACGAGGCCGCCGCCGACATCACCGGCGGCGCCCACGAAGTGGCCAGCCTGGGCGACGCCTTCGGCACCGCGGTGAACCTGTTCAGCGAGTCCAACGGCAAGCTGCTGGATAACCTCAAACGCATCGAGACGTCCCTGGAACAGTCCGCGACGCGCAGCGACGAACAGCTCGCCTACTACGTGGAACAGGCCCGCGAGGTGATTGATCTGAGCCTGAGTGCGCAGAAGGAAGTGATCGACGCCCTGGCCGCCCTCAAGAACAACGAGGCGGGCTGATGGACGAGCTTCACGACGCGTCCGACGGCGCCCAGTCCACGCCGGTGTGGGCGATCTTCTCGGATCTGATGGCGGCACTGGTGGGCATCTTCGTGCTGCTGCTGGTGTGGGTGATCGGCATACAGCTGGAGCTGAGCCAATCGCTGGAACAGGAGCGCGCCAAACTGCAGGCCGAGCAGCAACGCCGCCAGGCGTTGGAAGAGGCGCTCGCCGACCCGCTCGCCAGCGGCCGCATCTCGTTCCAGAACGGCCGCATCGGCATTAACGGCAGCGTGCTGTTCGCGCTTAACGCGGACCGCCTGCAGCCGGAAGGCCGCGCGCTGCTGGAAAGCCTGGTGGAGCCGCTGCAAACCTACCTGGCGCAACACGACGAGCTGCTGATGGTGAGCGGCTTCACCGACGATCTGCCGATCCAGCAGGGCAACCCGCGCTACGCGGACAACTGGGGCCTGTCCGCCCAGCGCGCGCTCACGGTGACCCGCACCCTGATCGATCAGGGGCTGCCGGAGGCGCGCATTTTCGCCGCCGCGTTCGGCGACAATCAACCGGTGACCCCCAACGTGGACGACGCCGCCCGCGCCAAAAACCGGCGCGTGGAGATCACCACCGTGCCGCGCGCCGACGCCACCGCCGGCGAGCCGGAGCAGACCGGGCAACGCGATGAGTGAGGTGCTGGCGCAACTGGAAGCCCTGCGCCAGGCCGGCGCCCACCACCGCGACCCGGTGCGCTTCGCCTATCTGGAAAGCTTCGCCACGCGCCTCGCCGAAAGCCGGCGCGCGCCGTCGCAAAAGCATCAGGAAAAACTGGAACAGGCGCTCGCGGACTACCGGGCCCGCGCGGACGCCGACGACAATGAAAGCCAGGGCGATCCCGCTACGCCGCGGTACGCATCCCCGCTGGCCACGTTGCTGACCCGGCTGCGTGGGGACGGCGAAGCGCCCATGGAGTTGAAAGCGCTGGCGCCGATCCGAGACGCCCAGGCCAAGCAGCAACTGGCGGCCCGCATCCAGCACGCCATCACTCACACCCCCGGCGACGCCGGCCCGCTCAACGCCCACCGGCAGGTAGCCCGCGCGCTGGCCGCGTTGCAGCACATCTCACCGCAATATCTGGAGCATCTGGTCACCTACCTGGATGACCTGATGGTGCTGGAGAAAATCCGCTAAAGAATATTGTTCGAGATGTACTTGGAGATTTCGACGATGGCGGTGCTGCCGGTGAACTCGAACCGCACCTTGCCCACGGAAGAAACGTACACTTCCAGCTCCGAGTCCAGATCGAAGGTGCCGGAGGTTTCCACCGAATAGGCTTCAATGTTTTTGTAGGGAATCGAGGTGAAGTCTTTCTTGCTGCCGGTGATGCCCTGCACGTTCACCGCGATGATGCGTTTGTTGGTGAATACCACGCCGTCGCGGAATGATTTGTAGGCGTCGACAATGGCCTCGCCCTCCACCAGCAACGCGCTGACTTTGTCCGCGTACTCGTTGTTCTGCTTGAGCTTGAAGAAGCCTTTATTTTCGAAATCGATCATGGGGTGCCTCCTTTCGTGACCGTTCGCGGGCCGGGCACCCTGCCCGGCCCTCCACCGAAAAGACCCGCCTTTACGAGTCTTCCAGCTTGTCCTGGGTGCGCAGTTGGAAGTCGCTGGCGTCGTGGCGCTCGCGCAGCTGTTCCCCGGGCTCGCCCCAGGCACGGTTGACCATGCGGCCGCGCTGCACGGCGGGGCGCTCGGCGATCTCCGCTTCCCAGCGCAGCACGTTCTTGTAGGTGTGCGCCTCCAGGAATTCAGCGGCTTCGTACACCTTGTTGGTGACCAGCGCGCCGTACCAGGGCCAGATCGCCATGTCGGCGATGGTGTAGTCGTCGCCGGCCAGGAAGCGGTTCTCCGCCAGCCGGCGGTCGAGTACGTCCAACTGGCGCTTCACTTCCATGGTGTAGCGGTTGATCGGGTATTCGTATTTCTCCGGCGCGTAGGCGTAAAAGTGGCCGAAGCCACCGCCCAGGAACGGCACCGCGCCCATCTGCCAGAACAACCAGTTGAGGCATTCGGTGCGCCCGGCCACGTCGGTGGGCAGGAAGGCACCGAACTTCTCCGCCAGGTAAAGCAGGATGGCGCCGGACTCGAACACGCGGATTGACGGGTGCTGGCTCTGGTCCACCAGGGCCGGAATCTTGGAGTTGGGGTTGATGTCCACGAACCCGCTGCCGAACTGCTCGCCCTCGGTGATGCGGATCAACCAGGCGTCGTACTCCGCCCCCTCGAAGCCTTTTTCCAGAAGCTCTTCCAGCAGCACCGTTACCTTGACGCCGTTGGGCGTGGCCAGGGAATACAGCTGCAGCGGGTGCTTGCCCACCGGCAGCGCTTTGTCGTGGGTGGGGCCGGCGATGGGCCGGTTGATGCTGGCGAATTTGCCGCCGCTTTCGGCGTCCCATTTCCAGACTTTCGGCGGCGTGTAGGTGTCGTCGCTCATAACTACTCTCTCAGTCAGACAAACGAAGTAAGGCCCATGGCGAAAGGCAAAGAATGACAAGATAACGCTCAAGGCGGCGGCAAGATAGCCGTAAGGTTCTCCATAACCCGCCAATGCTTGCCCAATCCTGGCGTCCCTCGAAGGGCGCCGACGGCCGCTTTCTTCCGCCCCTGGAACAACTGTGCTAACGTCCGGGCGACCTTCCCGGACCGACCCTGATTGTGGAGAACACGCTTGCCGGCGGACCCCAAGCACAACAAAAAAACCGCCCTCGAGAGCGAGCAGCAGCTGGTGGAAGCCACGGTGGACGGCGTCCAGGACAGCGCCCTCACCGAAACGCGCCGCAATCAGATCTGCGACGCGGCGTTATCGCTGTTTCTGGAAAAAGGCTTCGACGCCACCACCATCCGCGACATCTGCGCGCGCTCCGGTGTGAATCAGGCCAGCATCTACGATTACATCGCCAACAAGAACGACATCCTGCGCCGACTGCTCAACAAGCTGTGGTTCGCCCAGGACGTGCCGACCCTGGCCGAGCGCCTGGAGCGCGATCCGGACGTGCCGTTCGAGGACCAGGTGGCGGCGTTTTTCCAGGACGTCTGGACCAAGAAGCGCCAGGGCACCCTGCTGATCTACCGTTCCATTCCCCATCTGCGCGACGAGGACCGCAAAACCATGCGCGCCCGGGACGAGGCGGTGCTGGATGCCCTGGCCGACCAGCTGCGCCGGCGCACCGGCCTGCCGGCGGACGATCCGCGCGCCGAGGTGGTGGCCAATATGATCGTCTTCCTGGCCGCCTTCGCGCCCATGCGCGATTGGCTCAACCGGGACATCGACGACACCGTGATCCTCAAAACGGTGGCCGCGGCGGTCCGCGCCATGGTCGACCAGCTTGGCGAAAAACCCAATTAATTCAATCGGTTAAACACCGAAATAGCATTCCATTATTCAGCATTCCGGCGTGACCCGCCGGTCAATGGCGCTTGACTTGCCGCCACGATCCGCCTTAGCTTGATTCCTGACAAGTGTCAGCCAGCCACGGCGAGCGCCGTGCATAAGGAGAACAATTGACGCCCGAAGACGCCCAGGCGCATATCGCCGCCAGCGATCCCCGCTTCGCGCTCACCGAGGCGGTGATCGGCGGGATCCGCTATCCGGTATTCGCCAATGCCCCGGCGCACCTGCGCGTGCTGCTGGAAGACGCCGCCCCCGCCTACGGCGACCGCGACGCCCTGGTCTACCAGGACGAACGCTGGCGCCACGCCGAGCTGTGCCGGGAGGTGAAACGAATGGCCAACGCCCTGGCGAATGACCTGGGCGTGCGCCAGGGCGACCCGGTGGCCATCGCCATGCGCAACTATCCGGAACTGCCGATCCTGATTCTGGCGGTGGCCGCGCTGGGCGCGGTGGCGGTACCGATGAACGCCTGGTGGTCCGAGCAGGAACTGGCCTACGGCCTCAATGACTGCGGCGCCCGGGTGGTGTTCGCCGACGGCCCCCGCCACCAGCGCATCGAGAAGCTGGCCGCCGACAAAGGCCTGACGCTGATCGCGGTGCGCGACGCCGAGCCGCTGCCCGGCCAGCCACGCTATGAACAACTGCGCGACGGCGGCCGCGATGACCGCTGGCCGGACGTGACCATCGCCCCGGACGACGACTTCGCGGTGCTGTATTCCTCCGGCTCCACCGGCAACCCCAAGGGCGTGGTGCTCACCCATCGCGGCGCGATCTCGGCGGTGTACTCCTGGATCATGGCGAGGCTTATGGCGCCGCTGGTGGCGGATCCGCCGCCGCCCCTGCCGGAACCCGACCGGATTCAACCGCCCTCGTTTCTGGTGGTGACGCCGCTGTTCCATGTGACCGCTTTGCAGTCGAACTTCCTGCAGGGCCTGGCCAGCGGCGCCACCCTGACCCTGATGTACAAGTGGGACCCGGAAGAAGCGGTGCGCCTGATCAAGCGCGAGCGCGTCACCCGCTTCACCGGCGTGCCCACCCAGTCCGCCGAGTTGATGGACACGGCCCGCCGCCTGGGCGAGCGCCTCGACACCCTGGAAGCCATCGGCGGCGGCGGTGCCAAGCGGCCCGCCGCCCAGGTGGGCCAGCTCGCCGAAGCCTTCCCCACGGCCGCCATTGCCTCCGGCTGGGGCATGACCGAAACCAATGCTCTGGGCATTCTGATCGGCGGGCCGGACTACGTGGCCCACCCGGAAGCCGCCGGGCGGCCGACACCACCGCTGCAAGAAATGCGCATCGTCGATGGCGACGGCGTTGAGGTGCCCACCGGCGAGATCGGCGAACTGACCGTGAAAAGCGCCGCCAACATGCGCTGCTACCTGAACCAGCCCGAGGCCACCGCCGACACCGTGCGCGACGGCTGGCTGTACACCGGCGACCTGGCGCGCATCGATGAGGAAGGCCTGATCTACATCGTCGACCGCAAGAAGAGCATCATCATCCGCGGCGGCGAGAACATCGCCTGCCTGGAAGTGGAAGGCGCCCTGCACCGCCACCCGGACGTGGCCGAAGCCGGCGTGTTCCCGATTCCCGATGAGCGCCTGGGCGAGATCGTCGGCGCCGGCGTGCAGCTCAAACCCGACGCCCGCGTCGACGAGGCGGGCCTGAAAGCCTTCCTCGCCGATCACCTGGCCCCTTTCAAAATTCCCGACCGCCTCTGGCTACGCAGCGAGCCGCTGCCCCGGGGCGGCACCGACAAAACCGACCGCCGCGCTCTGCGCGCGCAATGCCTGGCCGCCGACACCGAGGCGGGCGCCCCCATCAACGAGGAGTAGACACCCATGGGTAACGATACCGATCTGAACAACCTGGCCATGTCCGAAGACGCGCGCCCGCTGCTGGACGCCCTGGCCAAGCACATCCGCGAAAACGTGGACCCGATCACCGAGGAATTCCACCGTCTGGGCGAAGGCCGGGCGGAACGTTTCAGCTATGCGCCGGGCCAGCTGGAGCTGCTGGAAACCGCCAAGAACAAGGCCCGCGAAGCCGGCCTGTGGAACTTCTTCCTGCCCAACGCGGAAACCGGCGAAGGCCTGTCCAACCTGGACTACGCCTACATCGCCTTCGAGCTGGGCAAGAACCCGCTGGCGTCCCAGACCCTGAACTGCTCGGCGCCGGACACCGGCAACATGGAAGTGCTGGAGCGCGTCGGCACGCCGGAGCAGAAAGAAAAATGGCTCAAGCCGCTGCTGGCCGGCGAGATCCGCTCCTGCTTCGGCATGACCGAACCCCAGGTGGCCTCCTCCGATGCGCGCAATATTGAAACCCGCGCCGTGCTGGACGGCGACGACTGGGTGATCAACGGCGAGAAATACTACATTTCCGGCGCCGGCGACCCGCGCTGCAAGATCATGATCTGCATGGTCAAGACCAGCCCGGACGCGCCCACCTTCCGCCAGCAGTCACAGATTCTGGTGCCCATGGACGCCCCCGGCGTGCACGTGCTGGGCCCCATGCGTGTGTTCGGCCATGACCACGCGCCGCACGGCCACATGCACATCAAGCTGGATAACGTGCGCGTGCCCAAGGAAAACATTCTGTGGGGCGAAGGCCGCGGCTTCGAGATTTCCCAGCTGCGCCTCGGCCCGGGCCGCATCCACCACTGCATGCGCTCCATCGGTTCCGCCGAGAAAGCCCTGGACCTGATCCTCGAGCGCGGCCTGAACCGGCAAGCGTTCGGCAAGGAAATCATCAATCTGGGTAAGAACATGGAAATCGTGTCGCGCGCCCGCATCGAGATCGAAGCGATGCGCATGATCGTCCTGAAAGCCGCCAAGGCCATGGACGTGATGGGCAACAAGGAAGCGCGGATCTGGGTGTCGATGGCGAAAGCGATGGTGCCGGAGAAGTGCTGCCAGATCATCGACCAGGCGATCCAGATCCACGGCGCCACCGGGGTCAGCCAGTGGTCGCCGCTGTCCGAGATGTACATGCAGCAACGCACCCTGCGCCTGGCCGATGGCCCGGACGAAGTGCACCACAACGTGGTCGCCCGCAACGAAGTGAACCGATACAACCAGACCGGAGCCTGATGCCATGGTGGAGACCAAGCTGTTCGATCTGACCGGCAAGGTGGCGCTGATGACCGGCGCCTCCAAGGGCATGGGCAAAGCCATGGCGCACGCCCTGGCCGCCCACGGCGCCACCGTGGTGATCTCCGCGCGCACCCAGGAGACGCTCGACGAGACCGCCGCCGAGATCAACAAGGCGGTGGGCGCGGAGCGCGTGCACGCGGTGGCCGCCAACGCCGGCCGCAAACAGGAACTGGAAACGCTGGTGGAGAAAACCCACCAGCTCGCCGGGCCGGTGGACATTCTGGTCGGTAACGCCGGCGTCAATGTGCACTACGGGCCGATCTCCGAGATCCCCGACGACGCCTACGAAAAAACCATGCAGGTGAACGTGCAGGCCAACCTGTGGCTGGCGCGCCTGGTGGCGCCGGACATGATCGAGAAAGGTAACGGCTCAATGATGTTCACCGCCAGCGTCGGCGCCTTTAAACCGTCCGACACCCTGGGCCTGTACGGCACCTCCAAGCTGGCGCTGATCGGCCTGGTGCGCAACCTGGCGCTGGAATACGGCCCCAAGGGCATCCGCGCCAACGCCATCTGCCCGGGGCTGGTGCGCACCGATTTCGCCAAGGCGCTGTGGGATAACCCGGAAGCGGTGAAGCGCGCCAATTCGCAGATTCCGCTGCGCCGACTCGGTGAAGCGGACGACTTCGAAGGTCTGGCCGTGTTCCTCGGCTCCGACGCCAGCCGCTACATGACCGGCCAGGCGCTCACCGTGTGCGGCGGCTCCTTTATGTGGAGCTGAAGATAAGACCGGGCCCGCTCCCACAAGAGCTCCCTAGCGACGTAGGAGAATGACATGGAACTGAAAGACCGTATTGTGGTGGTCACCGGCGCGGCCGGTGGTATCGGCCGGGCCTTGGCGCAAACGTTCGCCAAGGCCGGCGCCAAGAAGATTATTTGCGTGGATCTGGATGGCGACGGCGCCGAAGCCACCGCCAAGATGGTCGACGGCATCGGCCGCAAGGTGGACGTGTCCAACGAAGCCGACATCAAGACGCTGATCGACGACACGGAAAAAGAAGTGGGCCCGATTGATCTGTTCTGCTCCAACGCCGGTATTTCCGTGCCCGGCGGCCCGGAGGTGGCCAACGACCAGTGGCAGAAAATCTGGGACATCAACGTGATGGCGCACATCTACGCGGCGCGCCATCTGGCGCCGAAGATGATCGAGCGCGGCGGCGGTTATTTTCTCAATACCGCTTCCGCCGCCGGCCTGCTGTCACAGATCGGCTCGGCCCCCTACGCGGTGACCAAGCACGCCGCCGTGGGCCTGGCGGAGTGGATCGCGCTCACCTACGGCGACGACGGCATCAAGGTATCGGTGCTGTGCCCGCAGGCGGTGCGCACCAACATGACCAAAGGCAAGGAAGACCACGTGGCCAGCGTGGACGGCATGATGGACCCGGAGCCGGTGGCCCAGGCCTGCCTGGAGGCCATTGAGCAGGAAACCTTCCTGGTGCTGCCGCACAAGGAAGTGCTGCAGTACATGCGCAATAAAACCGAAAACTACGACCGCTGGATCGGCGGCATGCGCAAGCTCAACCGCAAGTACCGGTAGAGGCCGCCGCTAGGCTTCACCGATATCTTCGTTCCAAAGAGCCGGATGGTCGCGGATAAAATTTTCCATTAACGCCGCGCCTTCCGGATCATCCAGATCGATCACCGTGACCCCGTTGTCACGCAGCCACTGCACGCCGCCCGCGAACGTCCGCGACTCCCCCACCACCACGGTGCCGATCTTGAACTGACGCACCAGACCGCTGCAGTACCAACACGGCGCCAGGGTGGTGACCATGATCGTATCCCGGTAATTGGGCTGCCTGCCCGCTTTGCGAAAGGCGTCGGTTTCCGCGTGCACGGACGGGTCGTTCTCCTGCACGCGGCGGTTATGGCCGGCGCCCAGCAGAGTGCCGTCGGCACGGAACAGGGCGGCGCCAATCGGGATGCCGCCCTCTGCGAGCCCCTGCCGCGCCTCGTCCAGCGCCACACGCAACATCGCCGCATAGTCCAAGCGCATAATCCGTCACCCCCACATGCGCGGCAGCACGTCGGTCTGATCCGCCGCCTTGCGATGGCGTGCCACCATGACAATGTGACCCACGATCATCAGCAGCAACAACCAGCCGGCCCAGCCATGGAACAGATTGGCGGGCACCTGCATCCACTCGATTTCCTCGCCGCCGAGACCGCCCATCAGCGGAATGCCGAACGGCTCGAACGGCTTTCCGCCGCCGTACTGGCGCAGCAGGGCGAAAGCGGGAATGCCCAACAGCAGCGCGTAGAACGCCAGGTGCCCCAACCTGGCGGCAAGGCTCACGGACGGCGGGCGCCGGGACAGATTGATCAGCGCCCACAGGGCACGCAGGATGATCAGAACAAACAGCAGGAAACCCAGCGGCTTGTGGGTGCCCCAGAAAAATTCTTCCACGGCGGTGTCGGACAGCAGCGCGTGGGCGCCGGCGCTGAGAAACTGCCACACCAGAAGCAACGCCATGCCCCAGTGCAATACCCGGCTCACCGTGCCGTAGCGGTCGTTGGAATCCTGAATCGGCATACCTTCCCCCCTCTGACTGAATGGAACCTGTCTGAATAGACCCATTGATTGTAAGGCGGTTCCAGCCTGATACCTTCCTTACAAAACAAAAGGGGCACGCCAGGCGTGCCCCTCGGGTTGCGGTATAACAGCGCTTCGATCAGTCCAGGTCGAAGCGGCCCAGGTTCATTACCTTGTCCCAGGCGGCGACGAAGTCCTTGACGAACTTCTTCTCCGCGTCGTCCGCGCCGTAGACTTCGGAAAGCGCGCGCAGCTGGGAGTTGGCGCCGAACACCAGGTCCAGACGGGTGCCGGTCCACTTCAGCTCGCCGCTGCTGCGGTCACGGCCTTCGAACAGGTAGTCATCGTCCTCGGACTGGGGCGCCCAGGCGATGCCCATGTCCACCACCACCTTGAAGAAGTCATTGCTGAGCGCTTCCGGGCGGTCGGTGAAGACACCGTGTTTGGAACCGTCGAAGTTGGCGTTCATGGCACGCATGCCACCCACCAGCACGGTCATTTCCGGCGCGGTGAGGGTCAGCAGCTGGGCACGGTCGATGAGCAGATGCTCCGCGGGCAGGGAATACTTTTCCTTGCGGTAGTTGCGGAAGCCGTCCACGAAGGGTTCCAGATATTCGAAGGAATCCACGTCGGTCTGCTCCAGGGAGGCGTCCGTGCGGCCGGGGGTGAACGGCACGGTGACGTCGTGGCCGCCGTTGGCGGCCGCTTTCTCGACGCCCGCGCAACCGGCCAGCACGATCAGATCCGCCAGCGATACTTTCTTGCCACCGGATTGGGCGTTGTTGAACTCGCTCTGAATGCCCTCCAGGGTCTTCAGAATCTTGTCCAGTTGCTGGGGCTCATTCACCTCCCAGTTCTTCTGTGGCTCAAGGCGCAGGCGCGCGCCGTTGGCGCCACCGCGCATGTCGGAACCGCGGTAGGTGGAGGCGGATGCCCAGGCCACTTTCACCATGTCGGGAATGCTGAGCCCGGAATCCACGATCTTGCCCTTGAGGCTGGCGATGTCCTGGTCGTCGATCAACGGATGGTCGACCTTGGGCACCGGGTCCTGCCAGATCAGTTCTTCCTGCGGCACTTCCGGGCCCAGGTAACGTTCAATCGGGCCCATGTCCCGGTGGGTGAGCTTGTACCAGGCGCGGGCAAAGGCGTCGGCGAACTCTTCCGGATTTTCATAGAAGCGGCGGGAAATCTTGCCGTACTCCGGATCGAAACGCAGCGACAGGTCGGTGGTCAGCATGGTCGGCTTACGCTTCTTGGTTTTGTCCTGGGCGTAGGGAATGTCGGCGTCCGCGTTCTTGGCCACCCACTGCTGGGCACCGGCCGGGCTCTTTTCCAGTTCCCATTCGTGCTTGAACAGGTTGTCGAAGAACAGGTTGGACCACTGGGTGGGCTTCTGCGTCCAGGTCACTTCCGGGCCACCGCCGATGGTGTCGTCGCCGAAACCGGAGCCGTGGCGGCTCTTCCAGCCCAGGCCCATCATTTCAATCGGCGCCGCTTCCGGCTCCGGGCCCACCAGTTCCGGGTCGCCGGCGCCGTGGGTTTTACCGAAGGTGTGGCCACCGGCGATCAGCGCCACGGTCTCTTCGTCGTTCATCGCCATGCGGCCGAAGGTTTCGCGGATGTCGTGGGCCGCTTTCAGCGGATCCGGCTCGCCGTTGGGGCCTTCCGGGTTCACGTAGATCAAACCCATCTGCACCGCCGCCAGCGGGTTTTCCAGCTCGCGGTCGCCGGAGTAACGCTTGTCGTCCAGCCAGGAATCTTCCACGCCCCAGTAGATGTCGTCCTCGGGTTCGTAAAGATCTTCGCGGCCGCCGGCGAAGCCGAAGGTTTTGAAACCCATGGATTCCAGCGCCACGTTACCGGTGAGCACGATCAGGTCGGCCCAGGAGATCTTGTTGCCGTACTTTTTCTTAATCGGCCACAGCAGACGGCGGGCCTTGTCCAGGTTGACGTTGTCCGGCCAGCTGTTGAGCGGCGCGAACCGCTGCGTACCGGTACCCGCGCCGCCCCGGCCGTCGCCGATGCGGTAGGTGCCGGCGCTGTGCCAGGCCATGCGAATGAACATCGGGCCGTAGTGGCCAAAGTCCGCCGGCCACCAGTCCTGGGTGTCGGTCATCAGATCAGTCAGGTCTTTTTTCAGCGCCGCCAGATCCAGGCTTTTGAAGGCTTCCGCGTAATCAAAGTCCTCGTCCATCGGGTTGGACATGGACGAATGCTGATGCAGGATGTCCAGCCGCAGCTGATTGGGCCACCAATCCCGGTTGGTGACGCCGCCGCCCGCGACGTTGTTGTTATGGAAGGGACATTTGCTCTCGGACATGATCGTTCTCCTTGCTTTTCATCGCGCGGGGTCGCGCCGTCATCGCTCGGGTCGCCATTAGGCTGCCAGTACTACCTTACTTGTATTACCTTCCACCCCTACCCTGCCAATACAGCCTGACAAATACCCTGATAGCTTTTGTTACTAAGAGTGGTGTCCGCGTGAAGGAAGGGTCATGCAGCATCGGGGATTTCCATCTAGACTGGTCCACTGAATCCAGCATCCGGAGCCGCCGTTCATGGGAGCCCGCCCCAAACACCGCGATCGCCTGGTACGCGCCGCCGCCGAGCTGTTCCGTCAGCGCGGCTACGCGGCCACCGGCATCAATGACATTCTGGGCCTCGCCGAGGCGCCCAAGGGCTCGTTCTACCACTATTTCCCCGGCGGCAAGGAAGCGCTAGGCGCGGAAGCCGTCCGCTACGCCGGCGACCGGGTCGCCGACACCCTGCGAACCCTGCAGCGGGACCACCGCACGCCCGCCGACGCGCTGCGCGCTTACGGGTCGCTCCTGGCCGGCTGGCTGAAGGATTCCGACTACCGGGACGGCTGCCCGCTGGCCACCACCGTGCTGGAGGTGACGCCCCAGTCCGAACCGATCACGACAGCCGCCCGGGAGGCTTACGCCGCCTGGCGCCAGGCACTTGCCTCCCTGATCAACCCGAACGACGCGGACGGCACCCGGGCCCAACGCCTCGCGTCGTTGGCCATCTCCGCCCTGGAAGGCGCCCTGATCCAGGCGCGGGTGGCGCGCGACCCGGCGCCGGTCCACGATGCCTGCGAGGAGATCGCGGCGCTGATCGATGCCCTCCAAGACACCGTCTGAACGGCCACCCGCCTACACCTCAATGTCGAAATGCAGCACGTCCTCGCGCACACCCAGCCTGGTGTACAGCGCGATGGCCGGATCATCGCCGTGGTCCGCCTGCACGAAAATCACCCAGGCGCCGCGCTCACGCCCGATCTTTTTCAGTGCCTCGATCAGCTCGGTGGCGATGCCCCGCCGACGGTGTGGCTCGGCGACGGCCAGATCATAGATATAGATCTCACTGCGCCGCTGTTCGAATTTCTTCAGCTCGTAGGCGGCCAGACCACCCACCACCCGGTCACCGTCCAGGGCCGCCAGCGCGATGAACGAATCACCGCCCAGCAGCGAGCGCCAATACGTCGGTTCCGGTCGACGAGCGCCGTAGGTCTCCCGGTCCTCAAAGGCCTCGCCGAACACATCCATCAGAGCGGCCATCAGGGCGGTCTCGTCCGGTTTGATGCGGTGGATCAAGCAGGGGCTGCGCGTCATGGGGCTTTCCAGTGGTCAGGTTTTCGGGGATCAAGGCACGACCTGGATAATAACCCGCGCCAGCATTGACCGGGGAGCGATATTATATAGACTGGTCTACATTAATTATCGCGGAGCACCACCATGGCCCAGACCCCCGAGGGCTTTCAGCCCCACACCCGGAAAAGCGGCTTCACCGCACCCTGGGAACCGATCTATCACCGCCCCCACGACAACGGCATCAGCCTGGGCCTGCACGCGCGGGACGCCCACGCCAACAGCCGTGGTTTCGTCCACGGTGGCCTGCTCTCCGCCCTGTGCGATAACGCCATGGGGCTGAGCTGCCTGCCGCATCTGGAAGACCCCGCCCTGCCGCCGTTGAGGGGCCTGGTGACCGTGAACCTGAACCTGGACTTCCTGGGCAGCGCCCGCATCGGTCAGTGGCTGGAATTCCGCGCCGAGGTCACCCGCACAGGCCGCGGCCTCAGCTTCGCCAGCGCCACCGTGCTCGCCGACGGCCAACCCTGCGCCCGCGCCACCGGCGTGTTCAAAGTCCAGCGCTGATCAGCGGCGCTCGCTGAATGCGCCGGCACCCGCCAGCCCCATTAAACGCCGGAACGTGGGGCACTCCATATGGCTGGGCGCGGGACAGGCCGCCGCGTGGCGCAGCCCGTCACGCATGGCGGTCAGTTGTTTGATGGATTGATCCAGTTCGTCGGCTTTCTCAAGCAGCTGTTGCCGTTCGATCCGGGGGCGCCCGTCGGCACCGAACATGGCGGCGATCTCATCCAGCGAAAACCCTGCCGCGCGGCCCAGCGCGATCAGCGAAAGCTGCTCCAGCACGCCGGCGGCGAACACCCGGTGCAGGCCCCGCCGGCCCACTGACGCAATCAGCCCTTTCTGTTCATAGAAACGCAACGTGGATGCCGGCAAACCGGATCGGCGCACCACCTCGGAAATATCCATAGCCCTTGACCTCAAGTCGACTTTAAGTAGCAAGCTGTCTTCATTGCCCAACGAAGACACCGACCGGAAGACACCATGACTATGCTAGCGCTTATAGTTTTTATCGGAGTGGGAGCCACCGCAACAATGGATGTATGGGGATGGCTTCGCAAAAAGGTACTCGGCGGCAAGGCACCCGACTACGGGCTGGTCGGCCGCTGGATCGCGCACATGCCGCACGGCCGCTTCCGCCACGACAGCATCGCCGCCGCGCCGAAGAAGCGGGGCGAACGCCTGATCGGCTGGACCGCGCATTATCTCATCGGCATCGCTTTCGCCGGACTCTTGCTCGCGTTATTCGGCGACGAATGGGTGGCGCGGCCCCGCCTCGGGCCGGCCCTGGCGGTGGGCATCGGCACGGTGGCCGCGCCGTTCTTTCTGATGCAGCCCGGCATGGGCGCGGGCATCGCCGCCTCGAAAACACCCAGCCCCAACGCCGCGCGCCTGCAAAGCCTGCTCACTCACACGGTGTTCGGCCTGGGCCTTTATGTCGCCGCCTGCGCGGCGCTGTTACTTTTCGAAAAAGCCTAATTCGGCGTCGCCTTCCAGCTCGAACTTTTCAATCACCTTTCCGCTGACGCGCTCCTCCAGCCACACCGCGGCGCGATCTTCGGAAAGATAACCCTTGATGGCGTAGCTTCTGCCGGCTTCCGGGGTGAAATCCACATCGCCCTTTATCTCGTATCCAAAGCCGCCAGTTTAGCCGCTGCCCGGCGCGGCCAAAAGCCAACGCCCGCCGGCCTGCCCGAGCAATCCTGGCATCGCCGGCGAAACCGTGCTGTTATCGGCTAAGGGGGGGAACCGCTCAACATTTGCACAAAATTGCCCTCTTCCCAAACCACCGCGACCTGAGGTAACGTGAACACCTGTACACAAACAGCATAATAACAGCGAGCACAGGAGCCCAGGCGATGACCCAGGCACAAACCCCCAAGCCCCGCAAAGGCTGGCTGGACAAGTTGACGGCGGTGGCCGACATGTTCGCCTTCCCGCTGCGCACCTCCCACTATGTGGAGCTGGTGAACCCGCTGTGGACCACCCATCGCATGCACGCGCGGGTGGTGGACGTGTGGGACGAGACCAAGGATTGCCGCACCATTACCCTGCAGCCCGGCGCCAACTGGCGGTTGCACCGCCCGGGCCAGCACATCCGTGTGGGCATCCCCGTGGACGGTCGCCACTACACCCGCACCTATACGATTTCATCGCCGCCGGAGCGCGACGACGGCCGCTTCACCATCACCGTCAAGAAGATCGACGGCGGCCGGCTCTCGCATCACATCGTGCGCAACCTGAAAGTCGGCGACTTTATCCCGGTGGGCCTGCCCCAGGGCGACTTTTACCTGCCGGACGCCTCGCCGATCCAGCCACTGTTCATTACCGCCGGCAGTGGCATCACACCGGCCCGGAGCATGCTGCACAGCCTGATCGAGCAGCAGCGCCTGCCGGACACGGTACACATCCACTACGCGCCGCACGAGTTCGACACAATTTTCGGCAAGGAGCTGCGCAAGCTGAACGCGCAGCACCGCCACTACCATCTGCACGAAGTGCACACGCAGAAAGAAGACGACAACGCCGCCTACTTCAGCCGGGAAAAGCTGGAGCAGTTCTGCCCGGACTGGCGCGAACGGGATTGCTACGCCTGCGGCCCGCCGGGGCTGCTGGCCGCCCTGGAACAGACCTGGGAAGAGGCCGGCCTGTCCAACCGCCTGCACATCGAGCGGTTCCGCGCCGAGCTGGCGCCGATCCCCGACGACGCGGTGGGCGGCAAGGTGCGCTTCGCGCAAAGCGAGCTGGATGTGGAGGCGGACGGCCAGTCCAACCTGCTGCGCATCGCCGAGGACGCCGGGCTGAACCCGCCCCACGGCTGCCGCATGGGCATCTGCCACACCTGCAACACGACCCTGAAATCCGGCTGCGTGCGCGACCTGCGCAGCGGCGAATACATCAACGAGCCCGGCTCGATCGTGCAAGTCTGTGTGTGCGCCACCGCCGGCGACTGCGAACTGGACATCTAGGAGGTCATTATGAGTAAGCGACAGGGTTTACCCGTGGATCTCACGGAAGAACAAATCGACGAGTTCGGCCGCGAGATGGACGCCATCTATTACGAAACCCTGGAATCCCGGGGCGAGAAAGACCGGCTCTATATTCTTCGGCTGATCCGGATTCAGCGCAGCATGGCGCTGTTCGGCCGGCTTACCATCTACGGCAGTCTGTTCCTGTTGCCCGCCTGGCCGCACGCGCTGGCCGGCTGGGGCACCACCCTGGTCGTGATGGCGCTGGGCGTGATCCTGCTGGGTTTGGCGAAGATCCTGGAGAACATGGAGATCGCCCACAACGTGCTGCACGCCCAGTGGGACTGGATGAAGGACCCGGAGATCCAGTCCAATACCTGGGAATGGGACACCATGAGCCCGTCCGACCGCTGGATGCATTCGCACAACGTGGTGCACCACACCTGGACCAACGTGCTCGAGAAAGACCTGGACGTGGGCTACGGCATCATGCGCGTGACCCCGCTGCAGCCCTGGAAGCCCGCCTACCTGTTGCAGCCGTTCTACTTCGTGACGCTGATGCTGCTGTTCGAGGAAGGCGTGGCCCTGCATGAACAGGCCATCATCGACGTGGGCGAAGGCAAGAAAAAGCCCAAGGAAATCCTGCCGCTGATGAAACACATCGGCCGCAAAATCTGGGGCCAGGTGCGCAAGGACTACATCATGTGGCCGGGCCTGGCCGCGCTGGTATCGATCCCGATTTCCTTCTTCGTGCCGGAATCCCCGCTCACCGTGTTCCTGCTGGTGGCCGGCGCCAACTTCGTCGCCAACATCATCCGTAACATCTGGGCGTTCGTGATTATTTTCTGCGGGCACTTCCCCGCCGACGTCTACAACTTCACCGAAGAACAGGTGGAAGGCGAGTCCCGTGGCCAGTGGTACATCCGCCAGCTGCTCGGCTCCGCCAACATCACCGGCGGCCCGCTGTTCCACGTGATGTCCGGCAACCTGAGCCACCAGATCGAGCACCATCTGTTCCCGGACATGTGCAGCAACCGCTACCCGGAAGTGGCGCCGCGTGTCAAAGCGCTCGCCGACCGCTACGGCCTGCCCTACAACTCCGCGCCGCTGTGGCGCCAGTTCGGCACCACCTGGCTGAAGAACCTGCGGCTGGCCTTCCCGGGCGGCACCCTGCCGCCGGAGCCGGCGCGCGCCTGAATGGCCGGAAGCCCCCTCCCCCGCCCCCCGGGGGAGGGTTAGCGTCGGCGGCTGCCGCGCGCGAAAGACACCATCAGATTCTGATAGGCCACCGGCGCCAGGCGCTGCATTTTTTCCAGCAACCACGCATCCACGCCGATCAATTGTCTGCGGCGGCCCCGCGCCATGGCGCGGACGATCTGTTCGGCCGCCGCCTCGGGAGAGGTGCGCGCCAGCCGCTTGAAGTCACGGGCGGCCTGGTCGACGGTCTCGAAACCCAGGCTTTCGCTGGGCGTTACCCGGCCCCCCGCGACAATATCGGTATCGATGCCGCCGGGATGCACACAGGTCACGCGCACGGGGGCGTTTTCCAGTCGCAGCTCTTCGCTGAGGGATTCGGTGAACCCGCGCACCGCGAACTTGGAGGCGTTATAGGCGCTGGCGCCGGGCATGGCGATGATCCCGAACAGGCTGGATATATTGACGATATGGCCGTCGCCACTGGCGCGCAGATAGGGCAGAAACGCGCGGGTGCCGTGCACCACGCCCCAGAAGTTGATGCCCATGATCCACTCGAAGTCGTCAAGGGTCAGGTCGCCCGCCGCGCCGGATAACGACACACCGGCATTATTGATAATCGCATGTACCTCGCCGAAGGCGTCGTGGGTGTCTTCGGCCCAGGCGTTAACCGCCGCGTGATCCGACACATCCACCCGCGCACTGTGAACAGACGCGCCCGCGGCCCGGCACAGCCGCTCGGTTTCGCGCAGCCCCTCGTCGCTGACATCGCACAGCGACAGCGCCGCGTGCTCGCCGGCCAGCTTCACCGCGGTGGCGCGGCCTATCCCTGACGCGGCGCCCGTGATGGCGATGACCTTGCCGCTGAAACCGCTCATGGCGCGCCCTCGAGATACTGCTTTTTGGCGGCCTCGACCGCGTCGCGATTGTCGTGCTGCCACGGATGAAAGTCGTCCCGGTAGAAATCCCTGTAATCCGCCCAGGTGTCGCCACCCAGGGTACGCAACAGGGAAAACAGCTCCCGCCACTTTTTCAGGTTTCGTCGCTGCCCGGTGCCACGGAACAAGGTCCAGGCGCTCCGGGTGTTCTTGACCACGAACTCGGCGGTGACCCACGCCATCACCCGTTTCAGGTATTTCCGGTCGCCCACGGTTTGCTCGTAGACATCAAAGGCCACCGCTTTATGCTCGGCTTCTTCGATGGCGTGCCAGGCCCATATCGTGCGGGCCTGGGGCGACATCTTGTCGAGCATCTCCGGATGCTTGCTCAGCAGAACGTCCGCCAGCAAGGCGGTAAAGTGTTCGGCGCACACGGTATGCGCCAGCTGGTATTTGGCGGAGCGCTTTTTCCACTGTGCCACCGAAGCGGCCATGCGTTTCTCCACCGTATCGATGTCCACGCCCCGTTGGCGCATGGCATCGTTGAAGGTGTCGTGTTCCTTGGAGTGGTGGCCTTCCTGACCGATAAAGGCGCGAATCTGGGCACGCAGCACCGGGTCCGTAATGCGATCCTGGAACAGACGAACACTGTGTATGAAATGACTTTCCCCCTCCGGCAGGGACGCGGAGAAGGCGGTCAGGAACATGCTGATCAGTTCATTGCCATCAAACCACGCCAGCGGCAACCGATCGTCATACGACAGGTCCATGCGGCGCACCGGCACGCCGACGTCCTCGCCGCGCAGTCGCTTTCCCTTGGCGGGGCCTTGGCTGGCAATCGGGGTAACGGCACTCTGACGGGTCATGGCTGATCTCCTGCATGGCTGCATTAGCGTGCCGGAAAGTCTAGGCGGCCACCCGCCGGTGGCGTGAGGGGCGGGCCGGACTCTTTGCTTGTCATTTGCGGCCATGAAGAACTAGACTGCCTCGACACCGGCGGGAAACGAGCCCTATGAAAACAACGGAGAGCCACTGGCCGGACAACGTCTTCGTACCCGGTGCCGTGCCCACCAGCTGGTTGTCCTATGTGGCCGACCGGCAACTCCCCCGCGATACGATTCTCGAACAGGCGGGGCTGACGCAGGAGGCCGCGTCCTCGTTTTCCGCCGGCATCACCATGGAAAAACTGCGCCGCTTACTGGATGCCATTTACCGGCACGGCGGCGACGACCTCATGGGCTTCGACGTCGGCTGGCGCATGCCGCCCACCAGCTTCGGCAGCCTGGGCAGCGCGCTACTCGCCAGCCCGGACGTGGGCTCGGCTCTGGCGCTGCTGGAGCGCTACTGGGGGCTGGTGGTGCGCGGCGTCAAACTCAACCTGGTCAGCGAGGATCAGCTCTGCGTTCTGACCTTTTTCGCCGAGGATTACCTCACCGGCCCGATGCGCGACCTGACCCTGGACTCCATCGTCTTCAGTCTGTTCCGAGGCGCTTCACTACTGGTGCCCGATGTGGGCCGGGACACCCAGGTGTGGCTCGACCACCCACCGCCGCGCGGCGAACATGAAGCCTTCGCGATGATCGGCACGCTGCGTTTTGATATGCCACTGGTTCAGTGCCGCTTCCCCGCCGCCCTGCTGAAAACGCCGCTGCCGCTGGCCAGCGCCACCGGCTACCGGCAGGCGGTACGGCAATGTGAAAACGAAGCGCGTCTTTTGAAAATGGATCAGGACGTGAGCGCGCGGGTGCAGCAGGCGCTGGGATACCAGGCGGGTGGTTACCCCACCCTGGAGGTGATCGCCGACCGATTCGGCATGACCGCGCGCACCTTGAGGCGCAAGCTGCACGCCGAAGGCACCGCCTACTCCTCCTTGGTGGAGAAGATTCGCCTCCGGGACGCCATCAAGCTGCTCGACGAGCCGGGGCTGGAAATCGCCCGCATCGCCGAACTGCTCGGCTATAGCGACGCCGCCAATTTCACCCGGGCGTTCCGGAAACAGGCGTCAATGACGCCGTCCGCCTACCGCGCCACGCACCGCTAAAGCAGTTCGCCAGACCAGGCCTTGGCGGCACGCGCGGCGGCATCCACCTAGCGGTTAAAGACTTCGTCCTCGGTAAGGTTCTCGGTGTTCTCCGCGAACGAAAAGAACGACGGTTTGCGGTCGATGAAAATTTGTCCGGAGAGCGTCCAGGCGTCGCTGTCGTCCAGCAGACCCACCGGCAGCGCATAGTGGTTCTCTTCGATATAGCGAAAGAAGAGATGGGTGCCGCAAATCTTGCAGAAACCCCGTTCGGCGAACGTTGACGACTGAAACCTGGCGATGTGCTCCTCCCCCTCGAAGGTGACGGCCTGCTCGCACTCGGCGGCGAACATGGGGCCGCCGCCCCATTGGCGGCACATCTTGCAGTGGCAGAGCACCACCTTGTCGGTCTTGGGCTTTGCGATAACGCCCACCGCGCCGCAAAGGCAGCCACCACGATGTTGGGTTCTGGAATCCATACTCTCTCCTGGCTGGCTCAGAGATAATCGTCCTCGCGCTGATGTCGTACCGCCAGCACGGTCACGGTGTGCTCGTTTTCGATCTCGAATAAAGCCACGTAGCCGGCGTCACCAAACGAAATAACCAACTCACGCAGGAAGGGGGTGGCTGCAGAAGCCTTGCGGCAGGAAAAAGGAAAATCTTCAAGAACGGTCCAGGCCCGACCGATCACCGCCAGGGCCCGTTTCGCCGCCACCGGGTCCTGCTCCACCAAAAAGCCGTAAAGTCGCTCCAGGTCCGACTTGGCATCGAGCGTAAAGCGAACACCGAAACCCATTATCCGCCTTCTGCCACCCGCAGAATACCGCTCAGGGAATCCATCACTTCCTCTTTGGACGCGTACTCACCAGTGGCTTTGGCGTGATCTCGCGACGCCAGCCCACGGTTTATGAACTCTTCACGCAGTTTGCGGTGCTCCACCTGGCGGCGCAGCGCCTCCTCGACGAAGCTGCTCAGGCTCTCCCCTTCCTGGAGCACACTTTCCGCGTCGCGACGGAGATCGGGGGTCACGCGCAGAGGGGGAATAGTCGCGGACTTCATGGGGCAGCTCCTGCATCGCAATTGCGATTCATTGTATCGACTGCTGGCAGCCCGGGCAATCCAGCTAGCTGAACAGCAGGAAAGCGCTCAGCGCCAGGGACGCGCCGGACACCACCAGCGCGGCGGCGAGGGCGAGCCGGTACTTGGCGAACCGGGCCTCCGACTCCCGGGCCGCCATCTCCATGCCGTCCAGGGCCTGCTGCAGTTTGTCCGCCAGCACCTGCACGGATTCCGCGTTGTGGGTGGCGGCTTCCTGCAGTTCCTGGATCTGCTTGGCGACCACCGGGTCGGCCGGGCCGGTCTCGGCGTTGCGCGACGTAAAGGCGGGGATCGCGACCGTGGCGATCTGAGCCACGTAGGGCGCGACGGCTTTGATAATCGGGATCAGGGGCGCTGCCATCGTTATTTCTCCGCTCGGGCCGCACGGGCGGCGTGCAGCTTCTTGTAGCTTTCGATCAGGCGCTGGTGTTTTTCCAGGCCGTCCAGGCGTGTGTTGGTGGGCGTCAGGCCGTGGAAGCGGACGCGGCCCTCCACCGAGCCCACCACCGCGTCCAGGGTGTCCTCGCCGTACATACGACGCAGGTTACGCAGGTAGTCGTCCAGTTCCAGTTCTTCGTCCAGGGTGATTTCCAGCACGGCGCTGACGGCGCGGTAGAACAGGTTACGTTCGACCGTGTTGTCGTTGAACTGCAGGAAGGCTTCCACCCGCTCCAGCGCCTCTTCGTGCTGGCCCAGCGCCAGGTTGATCAGCAGCTTCAGCTCCAGCACGGTGAGCTGGCCCCAGACGGTGTTCTCGTCGAACTCGACTCCGATCAAGGTGATGATGTCGGTGTAATCGTCGATCTGGCTCTCTTCCAGGTGCTCCACCAGATCGGCCAGCTGGTCGTCGTCGAGGACGTGCAGGTTGAGGATGTCCTCGCGGTAGTCCAGCGCCTTGTTGGTGTTGTCCCAGACCAGGTCTTCCACCGGGTAGACCTCGGAATAGCCCGGCACCAGGATGCGGCACACCGGCGCGCCCAGGTCCTCATGCACGGCCATGTAGACCTCCTTGCCCAGGTCCTCGAGGATGCCGAACAGGTTCTCCGCTTCTTCCGCGGTGCTGCCGGAAAAATACCATTCCTCGAAATCGTAATCGGCGTTGTCGCTGAAGAAGCGCCAGGACACCACGCCGGTGGAGTCGATAAAGTGCTCCACGAAATTGTTCGGCTCGCTCACCGCCAGGCTGTTGAAGGTGGGCAGGGGCACGTCGTTCAGGTTTTCAAAGCTGCGCCCCTGCAGCAGTTCGGTGAAGCTGCGCTCCAGCGCCACCGCCAGGCTCGGGTGGGCACCGAACGACACGAACACACCGCCGGTGCGCGGATTCATCAGCGCCACGCAGGCCACCGGGAACCGGCCGCCCAGGGAGGCGTCCTTCACCAGCACCGGGAAGCCCTGGGCCTCCAGCGCCTGGACGCCTTCCACCAGGTTCGGATACTTGGCCAGCACCGCTTCCGGCACATCGGGCAGCGCCAGCTCTTCCTCGATGATCTGCTTCTTCACCGCCCGCTCGAAGATCTCCGACAGGCACTGCACTTGCGCCTCGGGCAACGTGTTGCCGGCGCTCATGCCGTTGCTCAGGTACAGGTTCTCGATCAGGTTGGACGGGAACCACACCGTCTCGCCGTCGGAGCGGCGCTCAAACGGCAACGAGCAGATGCCGCGTGCCTCGTTGCCGGAATTGGTGTCGATCAGGTTGGAGCCGCCCAGTTCGCCCTCCGGGTCGAAGATGGCCCGGCAATGGGCATCCAGAATCTCCTCGGGCAGCTCGTCGTTGGGACCCGGCTGAAACCACTGCTCGTTGGGATAATGCACGAAGGGGCTGTTGGCGATCTCCTCGCCGAAGTACTGATCGTTGTAGAAGAAGTTACAGCTCAGCCGCTCGATGAACTCACCCAGCGCCGAGCACAGCGCGCTCTCCTTGGTGGCGCCCTTGCCGTTGGTGAAGCACATCGGCGACGCCGCGTCGCGAATATGCAGCGACCAAACGTGCGGCACGATGTTGCGCCAGGAAGCGATCTCGATCTTCATGCCCAGGTCCTCGAGAATCCCGGACATGGTGGCGATGGTGTCTTCCAGGGGCCGGTCCTTGCCCTCGATATAGGTGCGCGCCTCGCCGTCGATGCCGGCCATCAGCAGCGCCTGGGCGTCCTCGTCCAGGTTCTCCACCGTTTCGATCTCGAACTCCGGCCCGGTCTGCACCACCTTCTTCACCGTGCAGCGGTCGATGGAACGCAGGATGCCCTGCCGGTCCTTGTCGGAAATGTCCTCCGGCAGCTCCACCTGGATCTTGAAGATCTGGTTGTAGCGGTTCTCCGGGTCGACGATGTTGTTCTGCGACAGCCGGATATTGTCCGTGGGAATGTCCCGCGCCTTGCAGTACACCCGCACGAAATAGGCCGCACACAGCGCCGACGACGCCAGAAAATAATCGAACGGACTGGGCGCCGAGCCGTCGCCCTTGTAACGGATCGGCTGGTCCGTGACCACCGTGAAGTCGTCGAACTTGGCTTCCAGGCGGAGGTTGTCGAGGAAATTGACGTTGATCTGCATGGGGAAACTACCGGGATTAAGGAGTGGGGCGCGCCATGGCCTTCAGTGGGCGCCATTATCCCGGTTTTGGGGCGGTTCGTCTTGGTCCGTGCTGACCGGCGGCCCCGGGGCGGGCTCCGTCGCGCGCCCCGCCGCCGGCCTGGTCGCCTCTATTTCTTGCCGACGACGTAAGCCGCCACGGCGCCGGCCCCGGCCAGGGCGCCCAGAAGCACGCCTTTAAAGAAACCGGTCTCATGGCCCCGTTGGTAGCCTTTTTCGTCCCCGGCGACGTAGCCTCTGAATTCGTCGCTGCGGTCCTCCGAGAAGACGTACTTATTCACCTCGTCGGAAATCCCGGGCCTCTCCAGCAGGCGCTGCAGGATTTCCCTGGCCGCCTCCACCGTCATCTCGTTCAGCACCGCGAATGTTTTGAGCCGCTCCTCGTTCTCCAGGGTGTCCCTGATTATTTTTTTACCCATTGCATCCCCCGATATGTACTGAAAATCCCCAATAAGAGACCAATAAAACCAGAACATTCAAAAGGTTACAAATCTCAGGAGATGAACCTGTCCGCGTCATCGAAGCTGCGGGGGCGAAGCGGCCAGTCTGAATCGGCCTCGCAGATATCGAGTCTTGATGTTTAGGCAGCGGAGTCTTCCCCTACATCCCAGCCGGGAAATACCAGCACCGCCGGGTGGCAACGCAAAGCACGGGCCAGGACTTTGGCGCGCTCCACGCCCAGGCGCACGCGGTCGTTCTCAATGGCGGAGAGGGTGGACTGCGCGATGCCCGTGGCGGTGGCCAGGTCGTTCTGGCTCATCTCCTGCAGCTCACGCAGTATCCGGACGGACTCGCCGACGGAGACCTCGATACCCTTTTTCGCTTTACGATACTCACTCATTTCATTGCCTCCCGTAATCGTGGGGAGTGACCTTCTCTACCTGTACGAGCACCTTATCCTTATGAACCTGGTAAATGACGCGGTACTGGATGTTGAGTCGTGAAGACCGGAAACCTTTCCACTTGCCGGACAAAGCCTCGTCGTTGAACCCCCGGATCGCCCGCAGTCCCTGCGGCCCCGAGATAGCGACAATGTCCTTCCACTTCTCATACCGCTTACGAACCTCGACGGGCGCCGCCGTCAGACTCTTTGCCACTTTCCTGTGCTCGAATACATCCCACATACCAAATATGATATGTATACTATATATAGTATGTCAAGGTTGATCAGGCTAAGTCAGCACCATCAATGACGCCATCAGATCCCGCCCGGCGCTGTGCACCTCCTGGATATGCCGGTGGAAGAAGGTTTTGGTCTGCTCGGTCTGCACCACCAGCACGCCGTACAGTGCGTCGTCGTGCTCCAAAGGAATGCCCAGGTAGCTCTTGAAGCGCTCCTCACCGGAGCCCTCCACATGGAAGTAGTCGGCGTGGTCCTGGATCACCCGGGCCACCACCGGCAGGCGGGTGCGGGCGACCTTGCCGGTCAGGCCCTGGGCGTAGCTCAGCTGCTTGCCAATCGCGCTCTGGTGCAGGCCGCTGGTGGCGACGATCTCCAGGGTTTGCCGGTCCGGATGGGCGAGGTAGAGGCTGCAGACGTCCACGTCCAGCTTGCGCCGCACGGCGTCCACGCGTTCATTCATGGGGTCAGCGTGTTTAGTCATGGCAAGAGCCGAAGCAATAGCCGTGCCATCGCTCAAACTATTAAAGATATTAAAATTCGCCGGCTATTTGATGGAGCACGCGCTTGCCCCTTTGCATTAGTCGCGAAAGGGGCGTAGCACGGGAAGGGCCTCAAAAAGCGAGAGACACGTCATGGCTGACAACAACGTAACGGATTACCCGCGTGCGCTGCATCCGCTGCACGCCATCCTGCTTGCCTTCCCGCTGCCGCTGTTCCTGGGCGCGCTGCTCAGCGACCTGGCCTATTCGTCCACCTATGAAGTGCAGTGGACCAACTTCGCCTCCTGGCTGATCGCCGGCGCCATGCTGACGGGCGCCCTGGTGACGCTGTGGGCGCTGATCGAGTGCCTGGTCAGCGGGCGGCAGCGCACCGGTAAACACTTCGCCTATTTAATCATTCTGCTGGTGATGATGGCCGTGGGCTTCATCAACGCGCTGGTCCACGCGAAGGACGGCTGGGCGGCCATGCCCGCAGGCCTGTGGCTGTCGGTGGTGGTGACCTTGCTGGCGCTGATCGCCAGCTGGATTGGATATGCGGGGCTGCGCGCTCGGGAGGTGGCTCATGCAACTTAAGCCCATGCACGCCAAGACGATTTCGATTCCGGCGCTGGCGCTGTTCACGCTGGCCACGCTCTCCACCTTGACCGCCTGCGGCGGCGACCCGGCTCCGCCGGAGACCGGCCCCAACCCGACGCTGCCCGAACCCAGCCGCGGGCTGCTGCCCAGCATGGACATTTCCACGCCCACCGAATGGGGCGATGAGAAGCCCACGGTGCCGGACGGCTACCAGATCGAAGCCATCGCCAAGGACATGAAGATTCCGCGCCAGACCCTGGTGCTGCCCAACGGCGACATCCTGGTGGCGGAAGGCTCCGGCGGCGGCAAGGCCCCAGCCATGCGGCCCAAGGACGTGATCGCCGGCTTTATCAAGAAGCAGGGCACCACCTCGGTGAAACCGGGCAACCGGCTCACCCTGCTGCGCGACGACAACGATGATGGCCGCTACGAGACCCGGGAAGTGTTCGCCGATAACCTGAACGCCCCCTACGGTCTTGCGCTGATCGACGACACGCTCTATGTCGCCAACCAGGACGCCCTGGTGCGCTTCGACTACAGCGAAGGTCAGACCAAAGCCAGCGGCCCACCGGAGAAAGTCACCGACCTGCCGGCGAAGATTAACCACCACTGGACCAAGGCGATGACCGCCGGCCCCGACGGTGAATTCCTCTACGTGGGCATCGGCTCCAACAGCAACATCGGCGAGCGCGGCATGGACGTGGAGGAAGACCGCGCCATGGTCTGGCAGATCGACGCGGAAACCGGCCGGCACAAGCCCTACGCCACCGGCCTGCGCAACCCCACCGCCTTCGCCATCCACCCGGACACGGACCAGCTCTGGGCGGTGGTCAACGAACGGGACGAACTGGGCCCCAACCTGGTGCCGGATTACCTGACCTCGGTGCAAGAAGGCGCCTTCTACGGCTGGCCCTACAGCTACTGGGGCGACAACGTGGACACCCGCGTCAAACCGCCGAAGCCGGAAAAAGTGGAAAGCGCCATCAAACCGGACTACGCGCTCGGCTCCCACGTGGCCGCGCTGGGCGTGGACTTCTCCGATGGAAACATGGGCGGGCAGTTCGCCGAGGGCGCCTTTGTCGGCCAACACGGCAGTTGGAACCGCAGCGTGCCGGTGGGCTTCAAAGTGGTGTTCGTGCCGTTCAGCAACGGCGAACCCGACGGCGAGCCCATCGACTTCGCCACCGGCTTCCTCGGCGACGACGGCAAGGCCCGCGGCCGGCCCGTGGGGGTGACCGTGGACCCGGAGGGCGCGCTGATCATCGCCGATGATCTGTCCAACACGATCTGGCGGGTGACGCCCACCGGCGGGGACTGACCCGCCCGCCGGTCTTCAACGGTAACGCCGCCTAAGCGGCGGCGAAGCCGGCGAACAGCACCAGGAAGCCGCCGATCTCGCCGGCCACCAGGGCCCACATGAAGGCGCTCATCATCCACGCCGGCAGGAACCCGGAACCGAACGCGTGCGGTTTCTGCAGCTGGTTGCGCGTGTCCTTGAGCGCACCGTGCAGAATGTAGCTGCCCACCGCCAGCGCGAAAAACAACACCGACGCCAGCACCGCCAGCACATTCACCCACTCCGGCCAGACGCTGAGCGAAGCAAAGCGCTCCAGCACCAGGCAGGCGAAGGCGTACATCAGGCTGGCTCGATGGGCGACATCCACGTAGTAATGCGCCCGGGCCTTGTCACTGCCTCTGATCTGGATGTACTTCCACACCCCGGTCAGCAGACCGGTGAGAAAGAACAACCCGCAACTCCACAACGCCACTATGCTCGCGGCCATGGCACCCCCTATTGGTCATATTGATCGATTTAGCACGGGTCCATCGCCTTATCGTTCGCCTTCCAGACTGTGCCACACCCGCAGGATAATCACGGCGCTGACATGAACCGAATAGCGAACCACATAGCGGCCAAACACGATATCGCGGATGGATCCAGGCACCGGAGCCAGTTCAACCGGCGTACCCATCTCAGGAAAGTCAGGCAGCAGGCCGATCCTGCCGATCAGCTCCGCCGCCATCCTGGTTGCCGAGGGCGGGTTGTGGACGGCGATGAACGCCCTCAGGCGTTTCAAATCTTCAATGGCTACGTCCGTGTAAACCAGTTTCACTGTCCCGATCCCGGTGCATCCCGCTCATCCTCGGTGCCCCAACTGGCGAGCCAGTCATGCACCTCGCCGGCATCCACCACCTTCCCCTGGGCGGCGGACTCCATGGCCTCCAGCGTCTGTTGCCAACGCGCTTGCTCAAGCTGCTGTTTCTCGATGTACTCCGAAAGCGCCTGGTTGATCACCCAGCCTTTGCTGCGGTGGAGGCGGCTGGCGATGGCTTCCAGATGCTGCTCAACCTCTGCCTGAAGACGAACGGTGGTAACACTCATGGCGGTATCCTCAGCGAAAAACTACAATGTATTACACCATAGTTTCGGCAATCTTGACCACTAAGGTTTATGCGTTGCGGACACGCCCCAGACCGATTCCAGGACTAGAGAAGCAGCGGCGGCCAGAATCGACACAAGTACCAGTAACCCCAGTGCTTTGCCCCCCGTCACCAACGCGCCCTTCCAACCCCGAGACATCAACAGATAAGCCGGATAGCCGATCAACACCGAGATCAGCGTAAAGCAGACATAAAATATCGCCCGGGATGGAAGCCATCCGCGCGCCAGCGCGTCGGCGTGGATCCAGCGTGCCACGGCGAGCTTGAACGAAACCGGCATCAGCACCTGGAACCAGTCTGAGTCCAGCCAGGCGTCGGGCAGGTACATGGCCGAGACCAGAATAACGAAGGAGACAGCGGCCAGGGCCGCCAACGCGGTCGTGGGGCGGGTACCCAGAACCGCGGCTTCGAATCGGCTCAAACTCTCGTTGTTCTTTATTTCGCCGCTTCGCCAGAAGTCCATCCTATCGACCGTCCGCTAAATAGCTTAGCGCCCAGCTTCATAAATATGCGGAGCCATCGCCATCGGAGAAGTCGCAAACATCTGTAAGCCATGTCTTAAAGTGCGCTCGGCCAGGGACGAAGCCCTGCAGTCACCCTAGAGTGAACCGCGTAAGACCCAACGAGTAGCGCAGGCCCTCACCAGCGTCCGCACAAAACAGCCAGACCAACGCCGCC
This sequence comes from Alcanivorax sp., assembly GCA_017794945.1. Taxonomy (GTDB): domain Bacteria; phylum Pseudomonadota; class Gammaproteobacteria; order Pseudomonadales; family Alcanivoracaceae; genus Alloalcanivorax. Next base: position 1,713,246 of record CP051239.1, on the reverse strand, counting down.
AGATTGACCGCCGCCGCCAGATAGAACATCACCTGAAAAGACCTCTTGCGGGTCTTGTGCCGAAACACCCGCTGCGCCAGCAAGGCGCCGGGCCAACCGCCGAGTAACTCGAAACGCTGAGCGAAGCAAAGCGCTCCAGCACCAGGCAGGCAAACGCGTACATCAAGCTCGCCCGGTAGGCGACATCCACATAATAATGCGCCCGCGCCTTCTCACTGCCTCTGATCTGGATGTACTTCCAAACGCCGGTCAGCAGGCCGGTGAGAAAGAAAAGCCCGCAACTCCACAACGCCACTGTGCTAGCGGCCATGGCACCCCCTGTTGGTCATATTGACGAGGACGTATATGCTGATAATATACAGAAATGATCAATTGGGCGCATGTTACAGGCTTCAACTGGGACGAAGGGAACTTCCGGAAAAGCGCGGAGAAGCATGGCGTCGGTCAGTCCGAAGCAGAGGAAGTCTTCTTCAACGAGCCGCTTCTGCTGCTGGAAGATGCCAAGCACAGCCAAACCGAAGCCCGGTTCCATGCCCTTGGGAAGACGGATGATGGAAGACTCTTGCACATCACGTTCACACTGAGACAAAGCGGCACGCTGATTCGGGTGATTTCCGCTCGCGACATGCACCGCAAAGAGAGGGCTGTTTATGAGCAAGCGAAAAAAGACGCCTGAGTTCAAAACCGAAGCCGAGGAACGGACGTTCTGGGAAACCCATGACTCCTCTGACTACGTGGACTGGAGCCAGGCCAAACCCGCTTCTTTTCCGAAACTAAAGCCGTCAACGAAGACGATTTCGCTCCGTTTGCCCGAAGCGCTGCTTGATCGCATCAAGATCGAGGCCAACAAGCGGGATATGCCTTATCAGTCCCTGATCAAGGCTTGGCTTAAGGATGATGTGGACGAGAGCCGGGCCGGGTAAAAGTCGGCGGCTAGCCTCACTACGAACCTGTAAGCGATCCTTACAGGTTGTCCGCAAAGAGCAGCCACCCCAGCACCGCCAGATTGACCGCTGTCGCGAGGTAGAACACCACCAGGAAAGACGTCTTGCGGGTCTTGTGCCGAAACACCCGCTGCGCCAGCAAGGCGCCGGGCCAACCGCCGAGTAACTCGAAGAAATGCAGGCGCGCTTCCGGGGTGCGCCGGCCGCCTCGCGTGGCTGCCCGCTTATCCAGGCCGTACAATGAAAAGCTGATCGCGCTCATCAGTGCATAAAAGCCGACGAACCAGCGCCATTCAGGCGCGGGGGCGAGAATCGCCAGCGCGACGAAGAAGGCGCCGACCACCAAGAGCACCGGCATCAACCTCCGACGACCGCGCGGACGCTTTGGCCTTGCGCGCGTGCCGCCGGCGGTCACTGAACATTACCTATACCGACCCACTGCACTTTAAACACACGTTGCCCGCCTTCCAGGGACAGCACCCCAATGCCGATCAAAAACCGATCGCCCGACTTAAAGCCCGTGAACGGCTTCGAGCGGGGCAGCAGGGTGTCGCCCGCCAAACGGTATCGGCTGACGCCAGGCTCCCAATAGGCGGTGAAATCACCCCCGCCGTCCAGGACCAACTGGATCGCGTTCGGCTCGACCGATGCCAACGCGGGAATCGCGTCGAAGCGGTAGCCCGTGGCGTCCAGCAGGAGCTCATTGGTGGGCTCGATCGAGTAGTAAGCGCCTTCCTCGCCTTCCGGCAGCCCCATCTGGATGTGCGCGTCATCCACTTTGATGGTCTGCACCTCGGCGGCACTAACGACCATCGAGAACAAAACCAGTGATAACGCCAGACACGACTTCATACCCCTTCCCCTTCAAACCAAAGCGAACACTATACGTTTAGCCCGCGCCGAACCCCATTCCGCCGGTTGCGCCCTCTCATTCTTTAATTGATAATCACTCTCAATTATAAATGCGAATCGAATCCTATGTCCGGCGCCGCCACCGACAGCCAGCCCCTGCTGCCCGGTTCCCAACGGGAACTGGGCGAGCTGTATGCGGCGCACCACGGCTGGCTGACGCACTGGCTGCACGGGCGGCTGCGCTGCCCCCAGGACGCGGCGGACTTGAGCCAGGACACCTTCCTGCGGCTGATTCTGGGCGAGCAGTCGCTGGAGGCGCTGCGCGATCCGCGCGCCTATCTGATGGTCATCGCCAGCCGGCTGATGATCAATCGCCACCACCGCCGGCAGGTGGAAGAGGAAGCCCTGCGCCAGGTGGCGCTTCTGGTGGAGACCCGCGACGAGCGCGGCCCGGCGGAGATCGCCGCCGCCCGGGACCTACTGGTGACGGTGCTCAAGCTGCTGGTGGACGAGCTGCCCGAGAAACCGCGCCGCGCCTTCCTGATGGCGCGTCTCGAGGGCCTGACCTACCGGCAGATCGCCCGCCGGCTGTCCGTCTCCGAAAGCAGCGTCAAACAGTACCTGGCCAAGGCGTTCGCCCACTGCCACGCGCGCCTCTACGACAGCCTGGCGGAGGCACCGTGTCCGAGCTGAACCGCATCCGCCAGCAAGCCGCCGAATGGGTGGTCGCCCTGCAGACCGCCGGCGCCGACGAGCGCCCCCACCTGCAGGCGGAGTGCGACACCTGGCAGGCCAAGGACCCGCGCCGCCGCCAGGTGCTCGAACAGATCCAGCGCCTGTGGCAGGCCACCGAGCCCGCCCATGAACGCCGCCGCCAACGCCGCCGGCAATTCACCGGCCTGGGCGCCGTGTTGCTCGCGGCGCTGCTCGGCGCGCAACTGCCCTGGGCCTACTGGAGCGCCGACCACCGCACCGCCGCCGGCGAAATCCGTACCCTCACCCTGCCCGACGGCAGCCGGGTGGTGCTCAACAGCCACAGCGCCATCGACCTGGACTACAGCGACGCCACCCGCACCGTGGAACTGGTGCGCGGCGAGCTGCTGGCCACCGTGGCCAAGGCTCCGGACCGGCCCTTCCAGGTGGTCACCCGCCACCTCACCGCCACCGCCCTGGGCACCGAATACAGCGTGCGCCAGGAAGACGGCTTCACCCGGGTGGCAGTGCAGGAATCCAAGGTGTCGGTGACGCCCCGCCATAGCGACAAGCAGCTGGAACTCAGCGCCGGCCAACAGGCGGACCTGAACCGCAACGGCGTCCTCGCCCACGACGCCGTCACGCGCCAGCGCCCGGACTGGGCCGACGGCCGCCTGACCTTCAGCAACGCGCCGCTCACCGACGTGGTCAAACGCCTGGCCCGCCACCGCCCCGGCCTGCTGACCCTGGGCGACGCCCTCGCCGCCCCGGACGCACCCCGCTTCACCGGCGTGCTCCCCGCCGACGACAGCGACGCCGCCCTGGCCCTGCTCGCCGACACCCTCAACCTGGAAGTGCGCTACCTCACCCCCTGGTACGTCACCGTCCGGCCTCGATAGAAACTTGTGGGAGCGAGTTTTTTGTAGGAGCGGGCCCAGCCCGCGAAAGGCAAGCTCTGCTTGCCGGCAGGATTCCAGAGACTTTGTTGGTGCCGCCGTTAGAAAGGCCTCTGGAATCCTGCCGGGTGGCTAACGCCGCCCTTTCGCGAGCAGGCTCGCTCCCACAAAGGAGCCCGCTTCCACAAAACAGGCCCGCTTCCACAAAAAAATTCGGGGCGAGACTGCCCGATTGGCTCCCCTGCTTTGTCTTCATAGGTAAGACACGCGAAAACAACACCGCGAACCCACGCTGGAGCCAAAGAATGAACACCGGAACCACCGCGCCCAAGGCGCTGTTGCTGCTCGGCTTGCTGACCCCGCTATCGCTCATCCAACCGGCCCTGGCGCAAACCCAGACGCCGCAAACCATCAACCTGCCCGCCCAACCCCTGGACCAGGCGGTGATCGACCTGGCCCGGCAAACCGGGCTGGCGATCGGCGGCGACGCCTCGCTGCTGGACGGCAAGCAGGCGCCGGCGCTGAGCGGCGACTACACCCCGGAGCAAGCCCTGCGCGCACTGCTCGCCGGCAGCGGCGTCACCGCCGTGCGGGTGGACAGCGGCTACCGATTGGAAGCGGCGCCGGACGCAGAGAGCAATACCCTGGAAGCGGTGTCCGTCTACGGCCGCCAGAAGAACGACACCGTGGAAGCCATCCCCCAGAGCGTCAGCGTCTACAACCGCGAAAACTTCGCGCTGGCCCAGGCCGACACCGTCGGCGACGTGGTGCGCCTCACCCCCAGCGCCAACCGCGCCGGCTCCGGCCGCGACATGTTCGCCGACGACTTCCTGATCCGCGGCTTCAACGCGGAGGAATCCGTCAACGGCCTGGGCTTCCGGCAAACCGACCACCCCACGGATCTCGCCAACGTGGAGCGCCTGGAAATCCTCAAGGGCCCGGCCTCGGTGCTGTACGGCCAGATGGAGCCGGGCGGCACCATCAACGTGGTCACCAAGCAGCCGCTGGACTACTACCAGGCGGAAGTGGGCGCCGAATACGGCAGCTACGATTACCACCGCACCACCCTGGACGTGACCGGCCCGCTCAACGACCGGGTGCGCGCGCGCCTCAACCTGGCCCACCAGGACAGCAACGCCTCCATGGACTACTGGGGCTACGAGCGCCTGTTCGTGGCGCCCAACGTCACCGTGGACCTCACCGACACCACCAACCTCACCGTGGAAGGCAGCTACTCCGCCAACGAATGGACCGCCCTGCCCGGCGGCGCCCCGGCGGAAGGCGCCATCGAGCCCAACCCCAACGGCGACTACAGCGACGACTTCAACACCGCCTGGAAAGACGCCACCACCGAGCGGGATTCCATTTACCTGAACACCCGGCTCACCCAGGCGATCACCGACACCATCGACGCCCGCCTGAGCTACGCCTACACCCGCAATGACCAGACGTTCCAGGAATACGCCCCATTCGGCCTGGGCGCGGACTTCCGCACCCTCGACCGCATCATCTTCGCCAGCGACGACGCCCAGCAGACCGACCACGAAGTGATCCTCGACCTGAGCGGCGAAGCCACCCTGGCCGGCATGACCCACCGCTTTATCGCCGGCGTAAACTACCGGGAATCCGACAGCACCCGCCCCACCCAGGTGTTCCTGGTCGATGCCATCGACCTGTACGAGCCGGTGTACGGCCCGATGGACCTGAGCACGAAAGCCCGCGACCGCGGCTTCACCCAGACCGACCGCATCCTCGCCGGCTTCGTCCAGGACCGCATCACCCTCGCCGAGAAGTGGACCCTGCTCGCCGGCCTGCGCTACACCGACGCGGAGCAATCCCAGAAAACCACCGACTTCATGAACAACAACGCCATCACCCGCGCCGAGCTCGGTGAAACCGCCTGGACCACCCAGCTCGGCCTGGTCTACGACCTCACCGACAGCACCTCGCTCTACACCAGCCGCAACGAAGCCTTCGTACCCCAGCAGGGCACCACCTCCGGCCGCCAGCCGCTGGACGCGGAAGAGAGCGTGCAATACGAAGCGGGCGTGCGCGTCACCGCCGGCCGCCTCAACATCAACGCCGCCGGCTTCGTCATCGACAAGGACAACATGCCGATCAGCGACCCGCTCAACGCCGGCTTCCTGGTGGCCCAGGGCCGCGCCCGCTCCCAGGGCGCCGAACTCACCGTGGACGGCTACGCCACCGCCAACCTCTACCTGAGCGCCGGCTACGGCTACACCGACACCGAAGTGCTGCGCACCGACGACGACACCCTGGAAGGCAACCGCTTCGTCAACGTGCCCCTGCACACCGCCGCCCTGCAAAGCCGCTACTACCTCAACGCCGTCACCGGCCTGAGCCTGGGCGGCACCGTCGCCTACGTGGACGAACGCCCCGCCAACGCGGACAACAGCGTCACCCTGCCCGCCTACACCCGCGTGGACCTGGGCGCCTACTACGCCGTCACCGACGCCCTGCAACTGGACCTGCTGCTCAACAACGTCACCGACGAGGAGATCTTCTCCCCCGGCTCGTTCGACGGCGTGATCCGCGAGGAAGGCCGCACTTACTTGGCGCGCGTGAAGTACCTGTTCTAATGGGCCTTCTTCAATGACAGTACGACAGCGGTTCGTCGTCCTGCACCGCTACGTCGGGCTGGTGATGGCAGGCTTCCTGATCATCGCCGGCCTCACCGGCGCGCTGCTGGTGTGGTATTACGAGCTCGACGCCCTGATCAACCCGCAATGGCTGCAAGTCGAGCCCCCGGCGTCGCACAGCGAACCGCTCTCGCCCTTCGCCCTGCGCGACCAGGTGGACGCCGCCTACCCGGACGCCAACGTCCACTGGATGATGCTCGCGCCCCCGGACGCCCACAGCCCGGTGCGCTTCTTCCTCAGCGCCAAACCGGGCGCGCCGGCCTTACCCATCGACGAAGTGTTCGTGAACCCCTACACCGGCCAGATCCTCGGCGGCCGCCTGTGGGGCGACCTCAGCCAGGGCCTCGCCAACCTGATGCCCTTTGTCTACCGCCTGCACCACTCCCTGGCCCTGGGCACCATAGGCACCTGGATCTTCGGCGTCATCGCCCTGCTCTGGACCCTGGACTGCTTCGTCGGCGCCTGGCTCACCTTCCCCCCGCCGCGCCGCCGCGACGCCCGGCACCGCCCCCGCCGCTTCTGGACACGCTGGGCCAAAGCCTGGCGCCTCCGCTGGCGCGCCGGCGGCCACAAACGCACCTTCGACCTGCACCGCGCCGGCGGCCTCTGGCCCTGGGCCCTGCTGCTGGTCTTCGCCTGGAGCGGCGTCGCCCTCACCCTCTACGACGAAGTCTACCGCCCCACCACCGGCCTGTTCCTCGGCTTCCAGGAAGACCCGCTCGCCACCGTGCCCACCCGCGCCAACCCCAGCCCACAACCGCCCATCGGCTGGGAACCCGGCTACCACGCCGCCCGCCGACACCTGGAAGCCCTGGCCGAGGACCGCGACATAACAATCCACGCCCTGGAACGTTTCGCCTACACCCCACACAAGAACGCCCTCAAACTGATGGCGCGCACCAGCAGCGACGTGAACGAACGGTTCGGCGAGACCTGGGTGTATGTGGACGCCACGGACGGCGCCCTGCTGGGCCACTACCTGCCCACCGGGGAAGCGGCAGGGAATACGGTGACCACCTGGCTGACCAGCCTGCATATCGCGGCGGTGGGTGGAATCGTTTATCGGGTTCTTGCGACGGTGTTGGGATTAGCGGTGATCGTGTTGAGCGTGACGGGGGTAATGATCTGGTGGAGAAAGCGAAGAACCGCGCGAGCAACGAAACCGATCATCACGTTCAGGTAAGCAATAGATTAAAAGCCTGTAGGAAAAATGCTCTATCGACGCTCTTGCGCACTGGACATATTGACAGTAGCGCAAACAGAACTACACTTTGTACAAGGAGCGTCGAAACTCCCACAAGCGGGCCTCACCGCAACCCGAACCAACCGCGGTATTTTTGTGCCTGAAAACCGGCCTGTAAGGGTCGGGAGGTCTGGGGAATACAACACCTTCGGGAAATACCCAGAGCAGTTCTTGTGGCTGTTTCGAACCTCCTGACCACCCATTGCTTTTAATTCGAAATAAGCACAAGGAGCAACATCATGAAACAGCGCAAGCTGAAAGTCCGCAAAGGTCACTGGGATTACACGCTGAAAAGCGAGCCTTACAGCGGCAACCGCATCACTCCATTCCTTCTTCTCAAAGGTACCTGGCTGGAACAAGCCGGGTTCAACATCGATACGCCTGTGTCGGTATCCGTTGAAGATGGTCGGCTTTCCATTATTCGGGATAGCAGTCGGTAAGCATTCGGCCCGGTCAAACACCGGGCCTCCCTGCATTTAGAGTTTCGAAGACAGCGCATAAAACTGAGTTTTCGATAATCCTATTTTATTCAACAACCGCTTTACCTCCACCAAGATCAGCCTAATGCAAAACCGGCTAAACCGGAAAACAAGATAGATCGCCGGAGTAAAACTGATCCGCAATATTAGAAATAATTATATGTGTCCATCCACGACGCGGCGAAACCTCTTCGAAACATTTACCTTTGTTTACCCATATAGCTTTCTTAGTCTTCAAGCCACAAAGCAGTCTTGGCATGCATTGAGCGCCAAGTTATTTTTTCAGCCGTGCCCGCATTTCGAAAGCAATATTCAATTTTAGTAACCAGGCAAGAGGCTTAAAGCGTATTTAGCAATCGGAGAAATCCGAGTTCCTTCACTTTTAAGGATAAATTTCTGAAAGAGTTTCACTGGGCAGCATTGAATCATTTCGTCTTATAAAAGACCGACTACACTATATGGACTTCCTCTTAACCTTGAGCCGAGAGATCGCGTGATCCAAAGAAAGAAAGCACAGTAGGGTAGCCGATAATTGCTCAAAGGTGGCTCAGAGGCAAGAGGCGCCAATGGAGCGCAGCACGCTCCCCGCCGACCACCTTATTACCTGTTTAGTCTTGGTGATACTCCCACCGCAGCATATTCATAACGATTGCATATATATTAAAGACAAACGACTTCAGCAGAAGCAATAGGTAAATAAAGCTGCTTCCCACAATAGCATACGCCAAATTTATCAATATTGATTTCACACAATCGGATTCAGGAAGATAACCTACGATATTCGACATAAAGCCATCAGGCTGGCCAAATAGCAAAATAAGTGCGTAGAGGATAAGGAAAGATATATATGCGATGAATACCTTCATGAAGGCGAAAAAATTATACTTAAGCGTCGGCAAGCCTGTTTCTTTGTTTGTATGATCCATCATTGCCAACATCATCTTAGGCTTCGACAGCGTTGCGAATATCGTGAAGCCGGCAATGAGGAAACCGAGTATTGTAATAGAGAAACCAAATCCCATTTCCGACCATTTCCTTAGGTCGGACAAGATTATGGCTTCATTACTCGAAAGAAAGAAAGAATTCGAAGCCAATGCCAAAAAACTGCCAAGCACGAAAATAACCTGAAATTTGCTAGGCAATATTCTCCTCGATAATTTATATACATCCCATAGAGATTTCTCGCTTGTCAAAGCTGACTCATCAAAGGAGTACATCGCCTAAAGCCTTCCAAATATATCTTTGATTTTATTTATTACACTGGCTGCCACAGCCGGCATGGAAACTACGTTAGATTTCGCCAAATGTTTAAATTGCGCGTACTTTTCACGCGCGGCTCTTTCTGCGTCCTTTGGAAGATCCTCAAGCTCAACTGTTAGATTGAAGTCTTCGTTACTCCCTCGAATAGTGTCGCCTTGAGCATCATAACCTTTGAACTTAATCTCTGAATTGCCTAGGCTTGAGGCTGAACTCGCTTGATCATAGACTTTATCGTTATCAAGCCCCTCTGATGCATTCGCAAATTCCACTTTTGCATTCTTGCTATTCATTTCTTCACGACGACGCCCAAAGTCAGACCAGAAGTCATCATTATCTATTTCTTCCTTATTGGTTGGAAGTAATTTTATTGTAACTTTGTCGATATGTTCAAGGCGATCAACGAACGCTCTCAAAGACTCTCTGTCGGAAAGCGGCGTTATCCTAAGAACTGGGACAGGGTACTTTTCATAAAGCGACTTTTTGGTAACACGATCAAGTTCTGGGTTCTTCTTTCTTCTAGTCTTTTCTTTCTCGTAAACCCCATTAACAAATTGTTGGTGGCGCTTCTTTAAGCAATATTGGCTGGTGCTTTGAAAGTTCTGGATAGTAGGTGCGCCTGGAACTTCTTTAGACAATACAAGTCGATGGTTATTGAGTATCAGCAAAAAAGTAGAACTGGGCGCTGTTTCTAGTTCACTTCGGTCTTCAATTATACCACCTTCAGGTCGGTAAATTTGCTCTCTTTTCAGCTTAGTATTCTTTACAACTCTACCCGCTATACCCAGCACAGGAGCTTCGGGATTATCGTCCAAAACCACCACCTTTGTGTCCAGAAAGAAATAATCACCTTTATCCTTAAGGTGCCTTACATAGCGCATCTCCTGGAAGGATGGCATTACAACCTCGTCAAAAAGGTCAAGAAGAACCTTTTTGTCGCCAAACCTTAGAGTATAATTCCCGAATTCTAGTTTTTTTAGGAATGGCACAACTTCTCCTTATCTACTGTAGCAGGCATTAGGCCAAATACGACCTGAGTGATAACGTAACGAACGCGCATGATGGCTTGCGCGTCTCGCTCAAATAGGTGTTCCCCAGACAAAGTAAAAAACGTGACCGGGGTCACAGTCAAGTTTCTATCCAATCGCTCCCCAGGCACAATAAAGATTCTGAAAATGCCGCTCTGGTAGTAACCACTAACTAACGCTTGAAACTTTGCCATTAATCGCCCCCAAAAAGCCAATTTTTTTCGCCCCCTCCAACGGTCGCGCAGTCTGTGGGCCGGCGCTTCGGTGACGGCTCCGGGAAAGTAGTAGCTCCTTCAAATATCTTGGCGATTGTTACGATAAAGTCTCCTGGGACTTCCTCAAGTTCGGCGGACTCGATCAGGAAGCACACGCGCGCCAGCAGCGGGGAGTAGATCGTAAGGGAGGTCGTATGGTTACGCTTGGCATGTGTGGCGAAGCTGAGGATGAACGCTGCGATCGGGGTAGGCCGCCGGCAACTCGGCATATGGGCTTCAGATGCCTACCCCACTCATCCACACCGGGCCGCAAGGACATTAGCGTGAATCCTAGATGCACTCCACAAGGCATCATAGCTCTTAGCTTCACATATTGGACTCAGGCCCCAAAGCCGTCAGAGATGTCGTTCTGGCGCCTTCCGAAGCGGAGCGGGGACACTAGCCAAATAAGAGAGGCTGGAGAGCCCGCATGGAAGGCCCAGCCGACCACTAGGTCGCCGAGGCCTGCGACATTGAGCTTTGCCGCCGCATCAATGAGGGGATAGAGGCCGGCAGCCCAAATGTTAGACGCCAGAAGAGGGGTCTCCGCGTACTTATGGCCTCGGTTAAGGGGCTAGTCCTGATCCTTGAAGTAAGCAAAAAAGTCGCCAGAGAGCCATAAAAAATCCGATGTTGGGCAACATAGAAAGCTTTAGGGGTCGGAGCCCTTACTTGTTGGGGAACTTCGATTAGTTTACATGAAAACTCGCCAGCTTTCCGGTTCTACGGAGAAGCACCAGTCTCCACTTTCCATTAGCAAAGCTGGATCGGCATGTATCTCCGGAGCGTAGCCAGGCTCGTAGATTTTATTCATATCCACGAGATATAAGAAGTAATTCTGGCCGTATTTTTTTGCGGCGACGTATTCATTTCTCGATAAAAAAAACCGCTTCGTATGAGTCCACGACTTAACTTCTATTTTTCTAGAAAACGTCAAATCCGAAATTGAGTTGAGCGACAAAATATCAAACCCCAATGACACATCTTTTAGAGCAACATGGTCTATTTCATTTAAAAAAACGTGCCCTTTAAGGCGCCGGCGTTCGTACTTCAATACAAACCTCTCCGCCGCCAACCCCTGCTCCGCATTTCTGTCCTGAATGATCCGCAAATCCTCAGGACTTACTGGGTCAGCTGAAGCACTAGATTTTATTTTTACTAAACTAGCCAGGAACTCTTCGCTCCATGCTTTAGACACGCGATAGAACGGTCCTCCGGCCCTAGAGCAAAAACCTAGATCCTCGAGAAAGAAAATCAGCCATAAAAAGTTGTGGGGAATGAGAGTCGAATTTAGATGTATAGCTTCTTGTGCATACTTTTGAAAACTGACAGCGCCCGGAGCATTCTCAAACGCCACCCTGAAGCTATCGGCAGATAAAACCTTGTGTATTAGCATTTCTGCCGAGCTCCCAGCTTCACTTGCCACCAGGTGATACTGATCGCATTTTTTAACTATAACTTTGATATCAGTTAAAAAACGTAGAAGTCCGGAAACGCGGCCTGCGATACCATGAACATTATTAATCAAAATCGACCGAAGGTCTTTCTCACCCAAACTGCCGCGCTCCAACACACCGGTCAAAAAGGAGAGGTCCTTAAACCTTATATCCAGCATTTAACCAAATACTCTGTTCTTGTAGTCAGACAAAATAGACTGTATATCTTCGATATCCGAGTCCGGCGACTCCATAGCGAGATTTAGTAATGGAATGTCCCGGCTTTCTACCACTTCCATCATGAGCGATGTTTTCTCGTTAAGTCTTCGGTGAACCGTTTCATCAACACTATCTTCGCATAGTATATAATCATACCGTGCAGTTGTGCCTTCAAGCATGCCATAGCGATGAATACGATCTTTTGACTGAAGAAAAACAGAGGCGTTAAAGTTCCTTTCAAGATATATCGCATGATGACATGCCTTATGCAAGGAGATCGATTCTCCGACAGCATAAGGGTTTGCGATTATCACTCTGAAGCTTGATGCTGGGTTATGGAATTCTTCTATTATTGTCTCTCGAGTTTCTACATTTTCATCATCTGAACTCGGCTCTACTGCGCCATAGAGCAACTTACTCGATATACCATTTTCGTGGAGATAATCTTGAAATCCTATTATATTTCCAACGTAATACGCCCATATTATAACTTTTTCTCCCCTGTCTAAACTCTCCTTAATTATCTCGAGCGCCTTTTTAAATTTCGCTGGCGTTTCCTTTCTATGGTAGTTCGCTATCATTGAAAAAATTTGAGCGTCGTCCACAAAGCCTGCACCTGCCGTTCCGGCTTCAAACTCCAACTCCAACGGCTCAGTCAAAAGAGAAGGATTTGTGGCAGCTTGAAGCAACCTAATTTGCTTAGCTTTGGCGAAAATACTAGGAGAGGACACCCCTTCTTTCTTAAGAAAATTGATATACCCGTTTTCGATATAATCATATACGGCGCGTTGAATGGGTCCCATGCGCACGACAGTCTCGTGTCTATCGTCCGGCTCAGGGAGAGCTAAATCTTTCTTGGAGATTCTGACAAAGAAAGGCGCCGCGTTGTCCACTACCCTAGACCTTCTGACATCATAGCGGTTATCTGTCATTGCTTTAAGATGACCCGGTAAAAAGCCTAGCACATTCTTTTCAGGCCAGATAAATTTGAAAAGGTTATATAAATCTTGAAAGCCGTTAGGCGCCGGCGTGCCGGTCAAAACTACTCTGGCACTAGCATGCGGAGCCAGCGAGAGAACAGACTCCGCCCATAGCCCGCCTTCGGTATTCTTTGCCCTATGGGCCTCGTCTAAAATAACCATGAATTTATTTTTTGATCTATCAAGGAGACTTTTAATCCTCTCCAAGTAGTTACTTAAACTCTGATATGAAATCAGTATAAGTTCAATTTTTTCAGGCCCAGCGCTAAGGCTAGATAGCGCAAAATCTATACTGTCTTTGGCTACTTCTCCAGATATCCGAAAGCTATTCGGCTTTCTTCCAAAACATGCCTCAAATTCATCTTCCCAAGGCTTGAAGCAAGACAAAGGTCCGACAACAAGCAGCTTATTAGTGTGCTTTGGATTCTCTTCAGGCAAAGCAAAAAGATAGGCAAAAGCAGCCAAAACAGTGCTGGTCTTTCCTGCACCAGGCACGGAAAAGTTGCATGCGTTCTGGGAAAAGGCGAGATGGAAAGCGCTTAATAGCTGAAGTGGATAAAGCTTCCTAGTCGGCCAAGCACGGTTTAAAGTGTTAGTAAACGCCTGAAGATCTCTTGATTCGAGTTCACCTTCCCATATTGATCTGGCCTTACTAGAGAAATCATCGAAAGCCATTTTTTCTTCTTGGTATTTTCTTAGCAGACCTTTCGCACCACCTTTAATCTCCACTTCCACTTTTAAGAAATCAAAAATTCCGACCAGTTTCCGTAAAGAGATCTCTTCCTGGTCGGCGGAAACGGGAAGTGAAAACTGTTTCCCTTCAGGCATTACACCGAACGCCTGTTTTATTTGGAACTTAACTCTACGACTAGAAGATACGAGCCCTGATTGATCATCAATCAGGATTGATCCAACATCACAGTCATAGTCTAAAACAATGTTTTTCTCTGCCAAGCGACCTCCTAGATAATCTCTATCGTGCTTTCTCGGCAACTTTTTTTAGTTCGAACTGCAGCTTCCCTATATCCCTAAGCAAGTCGATTATAGTAGGGTCATTTTTACACATATCGCTAAACGTATCACTTGTTGGTTCTATTGCTTCCAGTTTTGCTATCGCACTTTCTAACAGGACTTTGGGTTGGCTCCTATCATTCAAAGTGCCTATGGCGTTTCTCGTGCGATTGAAGTTGCTCTTAATACTGTCTTCGACTTGGTCTGAAAAGTCTCGGTCTCTTTGCTTCAACACATTACTAAATGATTCACCAGGGTGTGCTGCCCTATATTCGCTTATAGGCTTTTCTTCTACTTGTTCGAAGTCATCAAAATGTTTATCCCTAAACTGCTTCCAAATAGTTTCGTCTTTGAAGAATCCGGTTTTATTTGCAGAACAAATATCGCGATACGCCTGTCCTCCACCTAAAAGCTCGGACCCCGATTCTCGGGACGCGCGTATATAGTCAAACATTATGAGCTTTAGGTCATTAACGTCTTCTTCCGCATAATCCCATTGAACCAATGTACTGCCGCCACCTTTAAACCTTTGCATGCTCTCTTGCAGCTTCCAAAACCAATCTTCAGCATTTTCTAGTCTGGTATATATATTCTGGTAGTCCAAGATATCTAAATACTCATCCATCAAGCTCTTTATTTCCGAGAAACGTTTGACCTCGTTTTCCTCATAGCTAGTTAAATTCGCGATCTCTGACACCGAGAATCCGTTATCTTCTAGATCCTGAATTTGCAAATATTTCTCTAATGCATTGTATCCTAGCTTTTCATCCATACCCATTTGGTATTGGGTTTCTAATTTTTTTATCTCCCTCGCATTATTTTCGCCCATTGGGTCTGGCAGTATAACTGCCTCGAAATATGCAGAACCTGAGTTATTATTTGACGCTATACGCTTTAGAAGAGAAGCCCTTCTATTGCCGTCAATGATCACGCCATCAAGCGTGACAATCCCGGGTTGGATTTGCCCCATTTCTTCGAGGTTTTTCATCGTCCTTTTGTTTCTTTCAGGCTTAGAGTCCCAAAGAAATCTTTCTATTAATTCTTTTCCCTGACTGCTCTCAACGTTAATCGCACCGTTCTCTTGCTCGTAAGCCTTGGTAAGAGTACGAATCCTGCCGTTATATTGGTTATAAACCAAATAATCGATATTAATTCTATAGACTTTCCTAGGAGCGACGTGACTATCCTTATATGCTACATTCATCGAACCAACTGATTCGCCCTTCAAAACCCCATTTAGGTAATTCATTCTTTCATTTGAGTTCATGTTATTATCCCCTTACTTTATTAACTTTTCTGACAGCTTTAAGCAACGCATAGGCAGCAACTACTTGCTTTAACGGAACATCTTTTTTCGAAAATCCGACTTTTTCTGCTTCACCGACAACCGCCCCATTCACATTCTGCTCTATCTTCGATCGCAGTTCTTCTATAAAAGTAACTGGGTTGCTTCGTTCTTTAAAATCGCTGCCAGCTTCATATTTTTTTTGGAAGTCAAATCTGTTAGCAGGAACTGCCTTTTCGACCAAATCATCAATTTCTTTAATCACGCGCTTTTCTACTGCATCCAGCTCAACTTCCAGAATATCTTCTATGGATCGCAATAACGATATATCCATCTTTTGAACTTTATGCTGAGTGGATATCCCATATGTGGCATAAACACCCCAATTCAAGCTACCTTGCTCCGAACCGGACATGTCATAGTTGCTAAGCGCGACCGTCATATTTCCAGTCTTGATTGTATGGCGACGAAATCTAGCACCTTTTTTGCGAGTGGGCGTTATGCTTAGCCGATCATGGCTCCTGCCATTTAGATTTATAAAATCGTCAGATATATTCACATCTCGAAAGCTGCGCGGCTCCTGGCTTCTCATTCCTGAAGCGTTGTTAATACAGCGGCCGATCACGCGAGCTGTCATCGGGCAGACTGCATTTCCCACCAGTTTCCACTTTTGAGCCTCTGTTCCAAAAAACTGGTAAGATATTGGGAAAGTCATTAGCGTGGCCGCTTCTCGAACGGTTGGCGCACGATATTCACCGTTTTCAGCGCGACCGGAAGCGCACCGGAAGATCATCGCTTCTCTGGATCTGGAAAAAGGACTGGCGACCACTGTACGTGCCGGCGCATCTAGTTTCTCCGGGAAACTCATCCTACCCATATACGGATGATTCGTTTTCAAATACTCGCTTTCTTTCCAAACTCGATAAGGTATGCCTGTATCATAATAATGATCTGTTAGCTTCTTCTTGGTGATAACCAGATCAGGATAGTTGGGGTCGCTCACATTCCCGCGTCTACTTTTCACTAAGGGTTCCGGCAAACTCCTTAGAATTTTCCCCAGGGTAGTCAGCTCAGGTTCTTCTTGGCTCGTCACTTCAATAGGGGCGTCATCAAATTCGATAATAAAAAGACGCTTCCTTTTTTGGGGGGCGCCAAACGTAGAAGAGTCTACGATTTTGTATTTGTCAGCAATGCTGATAGCTATGCTTTTCGGTTTGATGCCATGTCTTTTGGCCCAGCTCGCCAGACCAAGGTCCAAAAAACTGTATTCGTCTTTTAAATAAGGTAGGGCTTTGGGGACGTTCTCCATAACCCAACCTCTAAGAGAGGAGCCAGGCTTAAATTTAGCGACTGCCACAATTCTGAAAAACGATTCGGTTAATTTTATACCTAGCGACTTGTCAGCCCCTCCGGACTTATTGGAATTTGAAAAACTCACGCAAGGAGGACTACCTATAATCAGCTCAACATTTGGAAGCCGCTCGATCTCCATTGTATCTAACGCAAGGGAAACGATATCTTTCTTAACGCATTTTACTTCTTGATTTTTTGTATAGGTCTCTACGGCGGGCTGCCAATTATCAACACCCATGACGGGTTTGAAGCCAGCTAGACGCATGCCTTCAGAAAATCCGCCCGCACCACAGAATAAATCGATAAATTTCATGCTTCTTTTAACACTCACAGCTTCACCCAAGTATATTGAAGTTATTTTCGTTGGCGCTTTTTACTTAGGTTTTCCATGCACTGGTCACCATTCATTACAGGTCAGCCTCACGCGTGCATACCATGTCCGAAGTATCCTAATAAGGCAGACAATTGCGTCATGCTTCTATAAGTCTCTTAGTAAAAGGGGCCATATTGGCCCCATAAAAGCAAGTGTACACACCGGCAAAACCCCACCATCACTCACTCCAAACCAAATCCAACTCCTTCGCCGCCTTCACCTCATCCAGCCGGCGCACGGGCTGGGTGAACGGCGCTTCGGTGACGGTTTCCGGGTTGGTGTTGGCTTCTTCCAGGATTTTGGCCATGGCGTCGATGAAGTCGTCCATGGCTTCCTTGGTTTCGGTTTCGGTGGGCTCGATCAGGAAGCATTCGGGTACCAGCAGCGGGAAGTAGATGGTGGGGGCGTGCTGGTTGTAGTCGAGCAGGCGCTTGGCGATGTCGAGCGCGGTGACGTGGTTGTCCTTGGCCTGTTTGGCGAAGGTGAGGATGAATTCGTGGCTGGCGCGGCGCTCCGGGTAGGCGGCCTGGCAGCCGATGGCTTCGAGGCGTTTGAGCAGGTAGTTGGCGGCGAGGGTGGAGTATTCGCCGACGCGGATCATGCCTTCGCGGCCGAGCACCATGGCGTAGAAGTAGGCGCGCAGGAGGACGCCGGCGTTGCCCATGAAGGCGCTCAGGTGGCCGATGCTGGTGGGCAGGGTGTCGGTGTCGATCCAGTGGTAGTCGCCGCTTTCTTCATCCAGGCCCGCCATGGGGGTGGGCAGGTAGTCCAGCAGGCGCTGGGAGACGCCCACCGGGCCGGCGCCGGGGCCGCCGCCGCCGTGGGGGGTGGCGAAGGTTTTGTGCAGGTTCATGTGGATGACGTCGAAGCCCATGTCGCCGGGGCGCACCTTGCCGAGGATGGCGTTGAGGTTGGCGCCGTCGTAGTAGAGCAGGCCGCCGGCGTCGTGGACGGCTTTGCTGATGGCTTCGATTTGCCGTTCGAACACGCCGCAGGTGGACGGGTTGGTCATCATCAGGCCGGCGGTTTGTGGGCCGCAGGCTTCTTTGAGGGCTTCGAGGTCCACGTCGCCGTCTTTACCGACGGGCACTTCGCGGACTTTGTAGCCGCACATGACGGCGGTGGCCGGGTTGGTGCCGTGGGCGGCTTCGGGGATCAGGATTTCGGTGCGGGCGTCGTCGCCGCGGGCTTCGTGGTAGGCACGGATCATGGCGACGCCGGCGAATTCACCCTGGGCGCCGGCCATGGGGGCGAGGGAGACGCCTTTCATGCCGGTGACTTCCTTGAGGAAGTTCTGCAGCTCGTACAGGCAGGCCAGGTAGCCCTGGCTGTGGCTGGCCGGGGCGAGCGGGTGCCGGTTGAGGAAGCCGGGCAGCATGGCCGCGCGGTTGGCGCCGCGCGGGTTGTATTTCATGGTGCAGGAGCCGAGCGGGTAGAACTGCTTGTCGATGGCGAAGTTCTTGGTCGACAGGTTGGTGTAGTGGCGCACCACTTCCAGCTCGCCCACTTCCGGCAGGCCGGGTTTGTTTTTGCGGCGCAGGCTGGCGGGGATCGCGGACAGTTGGTCTTCACTCACGGGCTTGGGCGCTTGCGCGGTGGCGCTGCGGCCGGGGCGGGAGTGTTGGAAGATCAGCGTGGTTTCGTTGCTCATGCCAAGACCTCCTTCAGGGCCTGCGCGAATAGATCGAGATCGCCTTCCGTGTGGACTTCGGTGCTGTTCACCAGAATCGCGTTCTTCATCGAGTAGTCCTTGGCGAGGCTGAGGCCGCCGAGGATGTCTTTTTCCGCCAGGCGGGCGAGCACGGTGTCGGCGTCCTGGGGCAGCGTGAGGGCCACTTCGTGGAACACCGGGGCGCTGAAGGCGCGCTCGACGCCGTCGATGGCGCAGAGTTTGTCGGCCAGTTTCTGGGTGTTGGCGTGGCAGTGGCCGGCGACGCTGGCGAGGCCGTCGGGGCCGAGCAGCGAGGTGTAGATGGTGGCGGCGGTCATGGCCAGGCCCTGGTTGGTGCAGATGTTACTGGTGGCCTTGGAGCGGCGGATGTGCTGCTCGCGGGCTTGCAGGGTGAGGGTGAAGCCCTGCTTGCCTTCCATGTCCACGGTGCGGCCGATGATGCGGCCGGGCATCTGGCGGACGTGTTTTTTCTTGCAGGCCATGAAGCCGAAGTAGGGGCCGCCGGAGCTGAGCGGCACGCCCAGGGGCTGGCCTTCGCCGACCACGACATCCGCACCTTCGCTGCCCCACTCGCCCGGCGGCGTCAGGATCGCCAGGGACGTCGGGTTGGTGACGGCGATCACCAGCATGCCGTTGGCGTGGGCCCAGTCGGTGAGGGCGTCCACGTCCTCCAGGCTGCCGAAGTAGTTGGGCTGGCTGATCACCAGGGCGGCGTAGTCGTCGCCTTCAAAGGGGCTGAGGCTGTCGACCAGGGTCTGGCCGGCGTCGGTGCAGAACGGCACGGACACCAGCTCCACGTCCTGGTTGCTGACGATGGCTTCGCAGGCGCTGCGGTAGCGCGGGTTGAGCGCGTCGGGCACCAATACCTTGCGGCTCTTGGATTTGCGGTTGGCGCGCAGGCTCATCAGCACCGCTTCGGCCAGACCGGAGGCGCCGTCGTAGACGGAGGCGTTGGAGACGTCCATGCCGGTGAGCCGGGCGATCAGGGTCTGGTATTCGTAGATCACCTGCAGGGTGCCCTGGCTGGCTTCCGCCTGGTACGGGGTGTAGGCGGTGTAGAACTCACCGCGGGTGGCGATTTCCCATACCGCCGCCGGGATGTGGTGCGCGTAGGCGCCGCCGCCCAGGAAGCTGAGCGCGAAGCGGTCCTGCTCGGCGCGCTCGGCCATCAGGCGCGTCACTTCCATTTCGCCGCGCCCTTCGGGCAGGGCGTCGAGGCCGTGGCCGGCTTTCAGGTGGGCGGGGATTTCATCGAACAGGGCCTCGATGCTGTCGGCGCCAATCGCCTGGAGCATGGCCTGGACGTCGTCCGGGGTATGGGGGATATAGGGCATTTGGGCGTTACCGGATAATTAGGTGGTAAACAGGATGGTCAGGGCGTTCTAAAAGGGGCTACAAGCTTCAAGCTGCAAGCAGGCCGGTGCCGGTTTTTAGCTTGCAGCTTGTAGCTTGAGGCTTGCAGCCCGCCGGGCAAACCGCCCGGCGGCTATTCGCTGTCGATCTGCTCTTGATACTGGTCGGCGGTGAGCATTTCTTTGAGCTCGCCGCTGTCGGCCATTTTGATCTTGAACAGCCAGCCGCCGGCGTAGGGCTCGTTGTTGACGAGCTCGGGCTCGTCTTCGAGCGCTTCGTTGACGGCGACCACTTCGCCGGACACCGGGGCGTAGATGTCGGAGGCGGCTTTCACGGATTCGACCACGCCGGCTTCGTCGCCGGCGGCGAATACCACGCCCTCTTCGGGCAGTTCCACGAACACCAGGTCACCCATGGCGTCCTGGGCGTGGTCGCTGATGCCGACCACGGCAATGTCGTCTTCCACGCGCACCCATTCGTGGCTGTCGCGGTAGCGCAAATCGGCGGGGATCTCGCTCATTGGTATTTCTCCTTGGCCGTGATCGTTATAACGGTTTGTAGGTGGCTTTGCCGTTGCGGACGAACGGCGCCCGCACCACCTGGGCGTTGAGACGTTTGTTGCGTATTTCCACTTCCACGGTGCCGGTGGTGCCGGCGGGCAGCCGTGCCAGTGCCACCGCCTTGCCCAGGGTGGGCGAGAAGGTGCCGCTGGTGATTTCGCCGTCCGGGCCGACGCTGCCGCCGGGCACGTGCACGCCCTGGTGGGCGCGCAGCACGCCCTTGCCTTCCAGCACCAGGCCGAGCAGCTGCCGGTGGCCTTCGGTTTTCTGTTTTTCCAGGGCGGCGCGGCCGACGAAGTCGCGGTCGGCGTCGTCCAGGGCCACGGTCCAGCCGAGGCCCGCTTCCCAGGGCGTGATGTCCTCGTCCATGTCGTTGCCGTACAGGTTGAGGCCCGCCTCCAGGCGCAGGGTGTCGCGGGCGCCCAGGCCGGTGGGCCGCACGCCGGCGTCCACCAGCCGCTGCCACAGGTCTTCGGCCTTGCTGCCGGGCAGGATGATCTCGGCGCCGTCTTCACCGGTGTAGCCGGTGCGCGCGATCAGCCATTCGCCGACGTATTCGAAGCCGAAGAACGGCAGCCCGGCCACCGCCTTGGCGCCGGCCTCGCAGAGCACCTTTTCCAGGATCGCGCGGGCCTCGGGGCCCTGCACCGCGATCATCGCCAGGTCGGGGCGCTCGTGGATGTCCACGGCGAAGCCGCCGGCCTGCTTTTCCATCCAGTCCAGGTCCTTCTCGCGGGTGGCGCAATTTACCACCAGCCGGTAGTCGTTGTCGCCTTTGTAGACGATCAGGTCGTCCACTACCCCGCCGCGCTCGTTGAGCATGCAGGTGTAGATCGCGCGACCGGCTTTGATCTTGTCGATGTCGTTGGCGAGCAGGTGGCGCAGGTAGGCGCGGGCGTCGTGCCCGGTGACGTCCACCACGGTCATGTGGGAGACGTCGAAGGCGCCGGCGTGCTGGCGCACGGCGTGGTGCTCTTCCAGCTGGGAGCCGTAGTGGATGGGCATGTCCCAGCCGCCGAAATCCACCATCTTGCCGCCGGCGGCGAGATGGGCGTCGTAAAGGGGTGTGCGGTGACCCATGGGGTTAATTCACTCCATATCCCGGGCAAAGGCCGGGCTGTTCACGGTAGGGGTGAAGGATAACGGACCAGCGGGTGGAAGCCTAGGTGGGGCGGGGGTTTTGGGGGCGTTGTAGGGAGATTGTGTGGGGGATGGTGTGGGGGGATGGTGGGAGCGGGCCTTGCCCGCGAAAGGCAAGCAAAGCTTGCCGGCAGGATGCCAGAGAGGCTGATTATAGGTCTCTGGAATCCTGCCGGCCGGTTTCACCGGCCTTTCGCGGGCTGGGCCCGCTCGCACAAACCCTGGCCCGTTAGGGCTTGATGGGGGTGGAGATGTAGTTGAGGAACACGCCGCCTTCGGGGATGCCGAGGGTCATGTTGGCGGCGGCGACGCTGCCGCCCCGGCTGAAGGTGATGTCCACCTCGATGCTTTGCGCAGCCTGGTTGCGTTGCTCGATCTGCAGGCGGCCGTCGTCCAGGAAGGTGACGTCGCCCACCAGGTCGAGGCTCAGCGGGTAGCTGTACAGGTCGTGGGCCAGGGTCAGGCCCAGCGCCGCCGGCTCCAGATAGGGGGCGCTCAGGTACAGGTCCAGGCTGGTTTCGAACACCGGGCCGTCCGGGGTTTCGCGGATCCAGCCGGTGACCGGCTGGGTGCGGTTGCCGTTGCCGTCTTCCTGGTAGCGGATGCGCATCACCTGGGCCCCGGTGGGGATGGTGACATCACCGAGCGGGAAGAAGGCCAGGGCCAAGCGGCCGAACACGTCCACGGACGACGTCTGCAGCAGGGTCGGGTAGATGTTCACCCGCACCGCGTCTTCCTGGGCGTCGTAGCCGACCACTTCCACGTCCAGGGCGGCGGTCAGGTAGAGGAACTTCTCCGCCGGGCAGTTCGCGCCGTCGTAGTCGCAGCCCACCCGAGCCTCCTGCAGCAAGCCGCCGGTGTTTTGCACGAACAGCTCGGTGCCGTTGGGCGGCACCGGGTATTCGCCGGGGACGCCAGCGGTGGGCTGGGGTTGCGGCTCGGCGTCCTGGTGGACGAAGTCGGCGTTAACGTCGAAGGCCGGCAGGTTACGCAGCACCTGGAAGACGTCGTCGGTGGCCGGGGCCCCGGTGAAGTAAATCTCCAGGTTGGGGCCGCCCATGTCGTCGGTGGGCGCTTCCAGCACGGCGGTCTGCAGCGGCGCCTGATCCACGGTGCAGATCGCTTCGCCGCTGGTGCAGTTGGCCGGGGTGAAGTCCTGGTTTTCGGACATCAGCACGTAGCGGTAGGTGGCGCCCTCTTCCCAGGGTTGATCCGGGATGAAGGTGACGGTGCGCGCGTTGTATTCGATTTCACCGGGCACCGCTTCCTGGCACACGTAGTTGGTGCCGCTTTGCTGCGGGGCCTGGCCGGCGTCGGCGATTTTTTCCACGCGGAAGCTGCCGCTGTCGCAGGTTTCACCGAGGATGATGCTGTCCTCGTCCATTACCTGGGAGAACTGCACCTCGATGGCGCGCTCGGCGGGCAGCGGCATCACCGGCAGGTGGTCGTCGTCGCTTTCGCCGCCGCGGCAGATACCGTGGTCGCCGTTGGCGATGTCCCAGCTGTCCTTGTCCGCGGCGCAGGGGAAGCCCGGGTAGGTGGTTACAGCGATGGCCGGGTGGCCGCTGCCGATGTAGGTCGGCATGGTGAAGTTCAGCGTTTCACCGAGGGCCGGGTTGCCGGCGATGTCGCTGATGCCGTTGGTGAACTGCACCTGGTAATCGGTGGTGTACTGCAGCGTGGGCTGCGGCTGGATGACGATGGAGACGCCGTCCAGGTAGTACTCGAAGTCCACGGGGGCGCCGTCGGCGGTGACGCGCAGGGTGTCGCCTTCGATCACCGTGGTCGGGTCCAGCGGCTCGCTGAAGTTGAGGATGATCGGGTCGCCGGGGCGCTGCTTGTTCACGTGGTCGCCGGGCTGCCAGGCGGCCAGCGTGGGGTTGCTCTCATCCGGGGTCATTTCCGGGGCGTTCTGCTGGTCCGGGTAGGACTCCATGTGGAAGCTGAGCACGCCGTAGGCGGTTTCGGTGCCGAGCACTTCCGGCTCCACCACGCCGACGGCGTCGACGATCAGGCTGCCCTGTTGGGTGTCGGCGATGGCGTAGCCCACCAGCTCCACCTGCAGCAGGGTCTGGTTGAAGGCGCCGTTGGCGCGCTGCACCTCGGTGTCGAAGGCCACGTCCATGGTCAGGCGCAGCTGCTTGGGCGCGGACGGGTCGTCGGTGTAGGGGTTGGGCAGCAGGTAGCCGTTGGCGTCGCCCAGGAAGGTGACGGTGACTTCGCCGGAATCGAAGCCGGCGGGCACTTCGCCGCCGATGCGCACGTCCAGCGGGTCGCCCTTGAGCAGCGAGCCCTTGGGCACGCGCAGCGGGGTTTTGTCCGGGAAATTGGGGGCGAAGGCGAGTTCCGCGAACACATTGCCCTGCTGCTTGGAGACGGTGTTGTCACCCAGCAGTTTGGCGATCAGCGGCACGCAGTTGATCGGGTCGCCGGTGATCGGCGAGGTCTGCACGCCGTCGTCCAGGCAGCCGAGCACCGGGTCGGCGGGCGCCGCTTCCTGCACCAGGGTTTCGCGCGGTTTGGTGTTGCGCGGCGAGAAGGTGCGGGTGAAGCCGCCGGCCAGCTCTTCGCCGTAAAGGTTTTGCACGCCGTTGCTGAGTTCCAGGGTGACGTCGCTGCCGCTGCTCAGCTCGTTTTGCGGGTCGATGCTGATGTGGCGGCCGTCCACGCGCAGGTACGCGGGCACCGTTTCGCCGTCCTGGGTGAGGGTGACGGTGTCGCCGTAGACCACGGTCTGGCGGTCCAGCGGCTGGGTCATCACCAGATTCACGGAGGAGAAATCCAGGAACGGCAGGTCGTCGCCGTCCGGGCTGACGCTGGCCACCTCGAAGCTGTCGCTGAGCTGGCGCAGGGCGCGGGGCTTGCCTTCCAGGGCGGCGCGGGTCTTGAAGTCCACGCTGCCGTCCGGGAGGGCGGCGTCGCCGTTGTCGGTGCGGATGTTATTGAGAGTGAGCGCGTACTCACTTTTCACCGCCAGGGCCGGATTGGGCATCAGCACGGCGCTGCGGCCCTGGTCGGCGCTTTCCACGGTGAAGTTCACCGGGCCGTCCGGGCCGGTGAGCGTGAAGTTGGACGCGTCCACCTCCACCGGGTCGGAGAAGCGCACCACCACCGGGGCGTTGGGGGAAACTTCCGCCTGGCCGTCGAACGGGTAGCTGTAGACCACCTCGGTTTCCTGCCAGTTGTCGAAACTTACCGTTTGCTCGTCACTGCTGCTGCCGCCGCAGGCGGCCAGTATCGCGGTGCCCGTGAGCACTATCAGCTTGCGCATATCCATGACCGACCTCCGTTAGAATTTCAGCGTGACCGAACCGGAGAAGACGTGGACGTCGCCGTCCGCTTCCACGGTTTCGTAGGGTTCCGGGTAGGTGGGCGAGTTGGTGGCGTAGAGATCGAACTCGCGGGCTTCAAGTTTCTGGTACTGGTAACCGAAGTCGAAGCGCACCGGGTAGGCCAGGAAATGCGGGTTCTTGTACTTGGCGGTGAGGCCCAGGCCGACGATCCACTTGTCCGCGTCCAGGTAGTTCACGTCCAGGGACGCATTGGATTCCAGCGGGGATTCGCTGTAGGCGACGCCGCCGGTGAGCATGAAGGTGTCGTTGAACTCGAACTCGGCACCCAGGCGCGGCACCACGATGTCCTGGAATTCCAGGGTGCCCACTTCGCTGTTCACCGCCTGGTCCTTGATGGTGTCGTCGTCGAACTCTTCTTCCAGGTCGGACCACTGCTGCATTTCCACCGAGGCGCCGACGCGGAAGCGCTCGCCGCCGTAGAGCAGGCCGGCGGAGTAGATGTTGGGCTGGTAGGAGTCCAGGGTGGTGACTTTCAGGTTCAGGCCCGGGGGCGCGATGGTGCCGGGGATCACGGTCTGCGCGTCCACGGTGGTGTTGGTGTTGGAGTAGCCGCGGAACGCGAAGGCGGTTTCGAAGCCGTCCAGCCAGCAGCCTTCGTTGTCGGGGCAGAAGGTTTCCGCCATGTCCACGGTGGCGCTGAGAATCGGGCGAATCGACGGCTTGGCGGAGACGTTCAGTTCTTCGTACTGGGTTTCGCCGGCCAGGTTGGTGGTGGCCACCAGCTCCGCTTCCGAGTGCAGCGTGATACGGGCGGAGGCGCCGATGTCGATGCCGCGCCACAGGGTGGTGGCGCCGCCCAGGTTCAGGAACAGCGGCTGACGGCCGTATTCGAAGTACTGCCCTTCCCGGGAGGTCTGGGATTCAAACGCCAGCATTTCCTCGCCGTACTTTTCCACGCCGATCATCACGCCGAAGAAAATCGGGTGGTTGAATTTGGTCAGCGAGGAGAGATCGGTCTTCATGCCGATCAGGGTGTGCTGGGACGGGGAATCCTGCAGCACGTCGCCGCCGCTGCGGTTGGGCGGGTTGGCGCCGCCCAGGCTGGTGGCGCGCAGCTCGTGGTCGGCGTGCAGCAGACCCATGGTCAGCTCGCCACGGGGGTCCTTGGTGAGGTAGGCCGGGTTGTAGTACACGGCGGACACCTGGGTGTTGAACATGGACAGGGCCTGGGCGGAGGCCACGTCGGACGGCAGCACCCCGTAGGTGGTGCCGATGTTGCCCATGCTGGCGTAGGCGGCGGTGGTGGAACCAATGGCAAGCGCCAGGGCAGCGCCCCGGGCGACGATTTTATTGTTCATGGCGAACTACTCCGTCAGGCCGTTTCAGGGGAAGAACGGCGGCTTTGTTATTACAGGTGTTCACTTAACGGGCGCGCAGTATGTGCGACGAATTAGAAACAAAACACTGGTTAACGCTACATTTCGTGCACTTTTGTTAACCGTTTCCGTTAGTCAAAACCTTTTACTGATTCGGATTTTATAGGCTAATAATTAAGTATCGGCTCTGGGTACCCCTCTACCATAAGACCTTATTAGAATCGCTGTAGACCGCGTGATCAGCGGGCTGCGGCGCCAGGGCCAATAACGGACAGAAAATACGGCTTGTGAATAAACGTCAACGTATCGGAACCACAAAACTTGTAAAAGATGCGTGAGGACAAACGGAGGCCGCGTTGTCAATGTTTACGTCATTGACAGCTGTGTGCATCGGGAAATAAGCGACGCGGCCCCCCCGGGGCCGCGGGTCAGGGTCGGGCGTTGCGGGGGAGGTCGCCGGCGCGGCCCAGGGCGCGGTGCATGAAGGCGTGGCGGGCGGGGGCGAGGCGGTTGACCAGGCCCAGGCCGGTGTTGCGCAGCCAGCGGACGGCGGGTTCGGGGCGTTCGAACAGCAGCTTGAAGCCGCGCATGGCGTTCTGCATCAGCAGGTTGTCGGCGCGGCGGCGGCGCTCGTAGCGCGCCAGGATGGTGGCGTGGGCCACCGGCAGGCCGGCGGCGCGGGCGCGGCCGAGTTCTTCGGCGAGCACGGCGGCGTCCAGCAGGCCCAGGTTGATGCCCTGCCCGGCCAGCGGATGGATCACATGAGCGGCGTCGCCCACCAGCGCCAGGGCGCGGCCCTGGTAGCGGCTGGCGTGGCGCTCTTCGATCGGGAACACGGCGCGGCGGCTGACCACCCGGGCGGCGCCCAGCACTTCGCCGGCGGCCTGGCTGAGCGCGGCGCCGAAGGCGTCGTCGTCCAGCGCCAGCAGTTCGTCGCTGCGCTGCGGCCAGGCAGACCAGACGATGGAGCACCGGTGGCCGTCGCCACGGTGGCCGCCGTGGCCGAACAGCGGCAGCAGCGCCAGCGGGCCGGAGTCCATGAACGCCTGGCGGGCGCAGCCGCCGTGGGGCCGGTCGGTTTCGATGGTGGCCACCAGGGCGCGGTGGCCGCTGTCCCGGCCCGGGGCGGGTATGCCGGCGGCGTCGCGTACCCGCGAGCGGGCGCCGTCGGCGCCCACCAGCAGGTCGGCGGTGAAAACCTGGTCGCCGGCGCTCACCCGCCAGCCGTCGCCGTCCCGGCTCAGCTGATCCACCGGCGCGCCGCAGTGCCAGGCCAGGGTGTCGCGCTCGCCGGCGGCTTCGAACAACGCGGCGGTAAGATGATCGTTTTCCAGCAGCCAGCCCAGGCAATCCGTGCCGGCGTCGGCGGCGCTGAAACGCACCTCGCCGGTGCCGTCCCGATCCCACACCTGCATGCTGGCGTAGGCCTGCACCCGCGCCGGATCCAGGCGATCCCAGACGCCGGCGTGGCGCAGCAGCCAGTGGCTGGCCTCGCTGAGCGTGGACACCCGCGGCGCGGATTCGCCGCTGGGGCGCACCGGCGCCGGCCCGGCGTCCAGCACCCGCACCGATAAGCCCTGGTCCGCCAGCAGCAGCCCGAGCAGCCCGCCGGCCATGCCGCCGCCGACGATCAGGATATCGGTGTGGGTGGTGCTGGAGGGGTTCGTGGGGTCGTTGGTCATGGGCGCTCTCTAACAGGCCTGGAGGCGATACAGGATGCAGGATACAGGATACAGCGCGGAACACGCCTGTGCGGTCTTAAAGTCCGTGCCCGCGCATCACCGTTTTCATCGCGGAGCACCAGCCTCCCTGGTACGACACGCCCAACCACGCGCCTGTATCCTGCATCCTGAATCCTGTATCGAGGCTCTGCCGTCATTCAAAGGCCCATAGCCCGGCGAGCGAAATTTTTGCGGGCGGTCGGCAGCAGATCCAGGGCCAGCAGACCGAGCTGGCGGCTGTGGGCGAACAGCGGCTGGCGCACGCGGAACAGCTCCGGCAGCCAGCGCGAGGCGTGGCCGATCTGGCTCTGGTCGGCGCGGCGGTCGGCGGCCCATTGCTCAAGCAGGGCCAGGCGGCCCGGTTCGGCCTCGCCGCCGACGCGGCGGGCCAGCAGTTCCAGGTCGCGCAGGGTCAGGTTGAAGCCCTGGCCGGCCACCGGGTGCAGGGTGTGGGCGGCGTTGCCGACCACCGCCGCGAACGGCACCGCCTGGGCGCAGGCTTCGCTGAGCACCAGCGGGTAGCGGGCGCGCTCGCCGACGCGGGTGAGGCGCGGCATACCGCGGCCGAGCCGTTCGCGCAGGGCGGCCAGAAAGGCGTTGTCGTCCAGGTCCATCCAGCGGTCTACGTCGTCGCGGGGGCCGGTCCAGACCAGCGCCATGCGCTCGCCGGGCAGCGGCAGCAGGGCCAGCGGGCCCTCGTCGAGGAAGCGCTCGAACGCCTGGCCCCGGTGCGGCTCCGCCAGCCCGACGTTGGCGATCAGGGCGTCGTGGCCGATGTCCCGGTGGCGGGCGCTGATGCCGAGCCAGTCACGGGTGCGCGAGCGGGCGCCGTCGGCGGCGATCAGCAGCGGCGTGTGCAACTCTTCGCCATCGTCCAGCATGGCTTCATAGCCGTCGCTGGTGCGGCGGATGCCGGTGAGCGAGGCCGGGGCGCGCAGGGTGATGGCCGGATCCGCTTCCACGGCGCGCAGCAGCACATGGCCGAACCAGCGGTTTTCCACCACCGCGCCCAGGCGCGGCAGGTTCTGCTCCGCGGCGGTGAGCCGGGCCAGGCCGAGCCGGCCGCGCCGGGACACGTGCACGGTGTCGATGCCGGCGGCGTTCTCCAGCACCGCGTTCTGCAGGCCGAGCTGCTCGAGAATCGCCAGGCTGCCGGCGGACAGCGCCGTGCTGCGGGCGTCGAAGCTGGGCGTGTCCGGCGCCTCGCCGGCGGCCAGGGCGTGGCTCTCCACCAGCGTCACCGCCGGCGCGCCGTGGTGGCGCAGCAGCAGCGCCAGGGCCGCGCCCGCCATGCCGCCGCCTACTATGAGCGGGGCAGATGCGCACGGGCGATCTAATGGGTTTGTCATCGCGTTATGACGCCTCGTGATCTAATACGACGAGCAAGTTACAAGTTGAAAGTTGCAAAGAGAAACTCGCGGGCACGGCCTTTGCGCATTCAAAGGCCCTCTTCCGCGTTTGCAACTTGAAACTTGCAACTTTCAACTCTCTCTCATCAGCGCTTCGATGTCGTCGATGTTCTTGGGCACGTCACGGGTGAGCACGTCGCAGCCCTCTTTGGTGACCAGCACGTCGTCCTCGATGCGGATGCCGATGCCGCGCCAGCGCTCTTCCACGGTGTCGTCGTCCGGGGCGATGTAGAGGCCCGGCTCCACGGTGAGGGTCATGCCCGGTTCCAGCTGGCGCCATTCGCCGCCGATGCGGTAATCGCCCACGTCGTGCACGTCCAGGCCCAGCCAGTGGCCGGTGCGGTGCATGAAGAAGCGCTGGTAGGCCTGCTCTTCGATCAGGTCGTCGACGTGGCCGACCAGCAGACCCAGGTCCACCAGACCCTCGGTGAGAATGCGCACCACGGTTTCATGGGGCACGTTCCAGTGGTTGTCGGTGTGGGTGGCTTCGATGGCGGCGTACTGCGAGGCCAGCACCAGCTCGTACAGGGCGCGCTGCTCGCCGCTGAAGGTGCCGTTCACCGGGAAGGTGCGGGTGATGTCCGAGGCGTAGTTGTGCAGCTCGCAGCCGGCGTCCACCAGCACCAGGTCGCCGTCCTTGAGCGGCGCGCTGTTCTCGATGTAGTGCAGGATGCAGCCGTTGGCGCCGCCGCCGACGATGCTCGGGTAGGCCGGGCTGCGGGCACCGTGGCGCATGAATTCGTGCAGGTATTCCGCTTCCAACTGGTATTCATACATACCCGGGCGCACCGCCTGCATGGCGCGCACGTGGGCGCCGGCGGAGATCTGGGCCGCCTGGCGCATGAGCTCGGTTTCCGCCTTGCTCTTGAACAGGCGCATGTCGTGCAGCAGGTGCGAGAGCGCCACGAATTCACCGGGCGGCTGGGCGCCGGTGCGCACCCGCTCGCGGATAGTGTTGATCCAGCCCATCAGGCGGCTGTCGAAGGCGGCGTCGCGGCCCAGATCGTAGTAGACCCGTTCGCGGCCTTCCACCAGGCCGGGCAGGATGTCGTCGATGTCGTTGATGGGGAAGGCGTCGTCGGCGCCGTAGTCCGCCACCGCCCCCTCCGGCCCGGCGCGGTAGCCGTTCCAGATTTCCCGGGCACGGTCGCGCTCGCGGCAGAACAGCACGTATTCGCCGTGTTCGCGGCCGGGCAGCAGCACCATCACCGCTTCCGCTTCGGGGAAGCCGCTCAGGTACCAGAAGTCACTGTCCTGGCGGTAGGGGTGTTCCACGTCCCGGTTGCGGGTGCGCTCCGGCGCGGCGGCCAGGATGGCGATGCTGTTGGGCTCCATCTGCTCCATCAGCTCGCGGCGGCGGCGCTGGAATTCCTGCAGACGAATGGTCATGGGTTCTCCTCAATGCCGGGTGGGCGGCGTTTCCGGTTCGGCGGCGTCGCCGGGGCCGGGCTTTTTCGCGGCCTGCTGTTTCATCACCAGGTCGGTGTAGATCATCAGCGCGGACATGCGGCAGTGCTCGGCGACCTGCTCGAACATGCGCTCTTCCTCCTCGCCGGTTTCTTCCGGCGTGGTCACCTGGCTCACCGCGGACAGGTCGGACAGCGCCTCCTGCACACCCGGCGACAGCTCGGTGTCGGCGACGCCGGCGGCGCCGGTGCCGAAGCCCACCAGGAAGCCTTCGCTCCACTGGCCCAGGGCGGCCACGCGCAGGTCCAGGTCGTCCTCGTCGGCGGGCAGCAGCATGGGCAATTCCAGGCCGGTGCCGGAAAAGCCTTCGATGGTCTGATCGCGCCAATCGATCAGCGCGCGGGACAGTTCCGGCGGCAGCCCCTCGGGCTGCTCGGCGTGGGCGGCCAGGGTGCCCAGCAGGGCGTTGTCGTCCTGGCCGTGGCCGGTGGCCAGCAGGCCGCAGACCACGCCGTGCAGTTCGCTGGGCGAATTGGGGATGCCCGCCTGGGCGGCGGCGCGGGCGAGTTCGTCGAAGTCGGGCAGTTCGGGCATGGGGCTCCGTCTTTACTCTTTAATGACTTTCTGCAAAGCGGCGCTAAGTGCTTAACCCGCCTTGATTTGCGTTGACCCTTCGCAGGGCCGTATCTATAGTACAAAAAGCCGTCAATGGCGGCGGGCAAACTTCCTTCCCGCCTGCGATTCGGACCCGGATCGGGGGCTCAACCTTAGGCGAACAGCGACCAATTTGCCATGACGATGGAACAACAACTCCGGCAACTGGAAGCCCGGGTGGACGAGCTGCTGCGCATCTCCGCGCACCTGCGCCAGGAGAACCGGCTGCTGCGCGAACGGGAAACCCGCCTGCTCGATGACCGCGCCCAGTTGGTGAAGAAAAACGATCTGGCCAAGGCCCGCGTTGAAGCCATCATAACCCGCCTGCAGTCCCTTGAGCAGGAGGATTCATGAGCGACGGCCATTCCCTGGTGATTCATATTCTGGATAAGGAATACCGGGTCGCCTGCCCGCCCGGCGAGCAGGACAACCTGCTGCGCGCCGCCCGCTACCTCGACAACCAGATGCGCGAAGTGCGCCAGGCCAATGTGATCGGCCTGGAGCGGATCGCCATCATGGCGGCGCTGAACATGAGCCACGAGCTGCTGGAAGCCCGCGAACAGCTGGGCGACGACAGCGGCAACGACGAGCGCATCCAGGGCCTGCTGAGCCGCCTGGACAACGAGATCCGCGCCTTCGAGGAAGGCAACGACGAGGCGTCTGTCAAGCCCTGACCCTCACCCCCGCCCCTGTTATACTCTTGGCAAGTGTTCCCTGGACCGTGCGCCAGCCGGGTTACGTCCCTGCCGATGCTTTACCCTTAGGGGTCCAAATTGGTGTGCCTGTGCGCATGTCCGCCTTCGAGCGGAAAGCCTGAGGGCATTAACCTGCGGTCCCCGCCTTGAACTTTTCGGTTCAAGGGCAACACCCGCAGCGGCGGTTCGGGGGACACGCTTTATAATTCAATGGATAGTTGACAGTTGATAGTTAACAGTTAGTAGCGGCGCGTTTAAGGGCGCCGGGTGCTATCCATGGACGCCTTCCTTTTTTATGAGTTCTGAACCTTCTAGAAAGCAGATGCGGCGGGCCCTTCGGGCGCGGCGGCGGGCTGTGTCCGCCGGTGAGCGGCGGCGGGCGGTGCGGGGGTTTGCGCGGCATTTGCCGGGGGCGCTGGGGGTGCGGCGGTTTCGGCATGTGGGGGTGTATCAGGCGGGGGACGGTGAGCTGGATCCCCTGCCCGCCCTGGCGCATTCGCGCTTCGGTGAGTCGGTTCTTTACCTTCCGGCGCTGGACCGGGTGCATCGCGGGCGGATGCACTTCCGCCTGTGGCGGCGCGGGGGGCGGCTGAAGGCGAACCGGTTTGGTATCGGCGAGCCCCGTCGCCGGGAGCGGGCGCGGGCGGCCTGGGCGCTGGATGCGATTCTGGTGCCGCTGGTGGGCTTCGATGACCGGGGCCACCGGCTGGGCATGGGCGGGGGGTTTTACGACCGCGCGCTCGCGGACCTGGCGCGCCGGCCCCGGCGGCCGCGACTGATCGGCGTGGCGTTCGAGTTTCAGCGCCAGCCCAGGCTGCGCGAGGCAGCCTGGGACCAGCCTCTGGATCAGGTGGTTACCGACGTTCGGCGTTACTTACTGTCGTAATTGCTGAACTGCATGCCCGCGGAGTTCGCGAAGCGCTCCAGATCAGAATCGTTACCGCCGTGGGTGATGGTGCTGATCAGCACCCCAAGAGCAAATACGAATGCGAGGACGACAAGTGCGTCCGGCTTCTTCTTCATTGTGTTTCCATTCCCCAAATTTCTAGAAAGCTCGGTACGGTGAAACCCAGTACAAATGCGGACCGCCGTTTTCTGGCCCCCCGGTATGACCGGAGCGGTACGGCGTTTTCCGCTTCCCCTAAACCCGTGTCGGGCGAAAGACTCATCATGGTAGGCCATTCATTTCGTAACAAGATGAGAACCAGGTCAAAATTCAGGCACTCAGCCCACTCAAGTCAAGGAGTTACGGCCCGTTCCTCACGCTTCTTAACAAAACTACAGCCCAACATTCAACTTCACGCGGCCTTCACTGCACATTAACGCATAAGACGTTGTTCGCAGTGAAGCCTTGATGCAATACGACCGGCGTGCCCCGTTTTAGTTCAGAAACAGCCGGTAGGCCGGGTTATCACTCTCTTCCACCATCGGGTAAGGCACCTTCTTGAGGTCCTTGCGCAGGTTGCCCCGGTCACCGAACGGCACCTGGAAGCCCACCAGCACCCGCCCGTAGGCGGCCCCGTGGTTGCGGTAATGGAACACGCTGATGTTCCATTTCTGGCCCAGCGACATCAGGAATTTGACCAGGGCGCCGGGGCGCTCGGGAAATTCCACCCGGAACAGCATTTCGTCCAGGTCCTGCCGCGAGGTGTGGCCGCCCACCATATGACGGATGTGCAGCTTGGCCATCTCGTTGCCGGTCATGTCGACCACCGGGTAGCCGGCCTCGCGCAGTTCCGCGATAAGCGGAGCAAGGTCCGTGCCACCAGGACGAATCTGCACGCCGACGAAGATGTTCGCCTCGTGCTCACTGGAGTAACGATAGTTGAACTCGGTGATGCTGCGCCGGCCCAGGGCCTGGCAGAACGCCCGGAAGGCGCCGGGCTTTTCCGGGATGGTCACCGCCAGAATGGCCTCGCGCTGCTCGCCCAGTTCGGCGCGCTCGGAGATGTGCCGCAGGCGGTCGAAGTTCACGTTGGCGCCGCTCTGGATCGCCACCAGGGTTTTGTTTTCGGCGCCGTGCTTGTGCACCCAGTTTTTCAGGCCGGCCAGGGCCAGCGCGCCGGCGGGCTCGCAAATGGCGCGGGTATCCTCGAAGGAATCCTTGATGGCGGCGCAGATTTCGTCGGTGGTGGCGGTGATCACCTCGTCCACGTGGTCGCGCAGGATGCGGAAGGTCTCCTTGCCGATCTGGCGAACCGCCACGCCATCGGCGAACAGGCCCACTTCCGACAGGGTCACCCGGCGCTTGCGAGCCATGGCGGCCTGCAAACAGGCGGCGTCTTCCGGCTCCACGGCGATGATTTTCACCTCCGGGCGCACGTATTTCACATAGGCGGCGATGCCCGCCGCCAGGCCGCCGCCCCCCACCGGGATAAAAATGGCGTCCAGGTCGCGGCTCTGCTGGCGCAGGATTTCCATGCCCACGGTGCCCTGGCCGGCGATCACGTCCGGGTCGTCATAGGGGTGCACGAAGGTCAGGCCTTCTTTTTCCTGCAGCTTGGTGGCGTGGGCCAGGGCGTCATCGAAGCCGTCGCCGTGCAGCACCACCTTGCCGCCACGCTCGCGCACCGATTTCACCTTGATCTCCGGGGTGGTGCGCGGCATCACGATCACCGCGCGCACGCCCATGGCGCTGGCCGCCAGGGCCAGGCCCTGGGCGTGGTTGCCGGCGGAGGCACAGATCACGCCCTTACTGCGCTGCGCGTCAGTGAGGCTGGCCAGCTTGTTGTAGGCGCCACGCAGCTTGAAGGAGAACACCGGCTGCAGATCCTCGCGCTTGAGCAGCACGCGGTTGCCGATGCGTCGGGAGATCAACGGGGCCGCATGGATGGGCGTTTCCAGCGCCACGTCGTAGACGCGGGATTGGAGAATCCGTTTTACGTATTGATCAAGCATCGCAGGCATGGAAGATCCGCAAGGGTAAAACCGCTAGTTTACGGGGCGCGGGGCGGGAGCGTCCATTGCGCTGTCCTGTATCGGCGGGCCAAGCGCCCGTATAATCGCCGCACCCTTGCATCGCGGAGACCGACCATGGACCAGAACGCTCTGAAGAAACAGGTGGCCGAGGCCGCCCTGCGCTACGTGCCGGAAGGCGAAGTGGTGGGCGTGGGCACCGGCTCCACCGCCAATTTCTTCATTGACGGCCTGGCGGGCATGAAGGACCGCATCGCCGGCGCCGTGGCCAGCTCCGAGGCCACCGCCGAGCGCCTGCGCGGCCACGGCATCCCGGTGCTGGCGCTGAACGACGTGGACCGCCTGCCGGTGTACGTGGACGGCGCCGACGAGGTCAACGAGCACCGCGAGATGATCAAGGGCGGCGGCGGCGCGCTGACCCGGGAAAAAATCGTCGCGGCGGTGGCCAAGGACTTCATCTGCATCGTCGACGGCTCCAAGAAGGTGAAGCGTCTGGGCGCCTTTCCGCTGCCGGTGGAAGTGATCCCCATGGCGCGCTCCTACGTGGCGCGCAAGCTGGTGGGCCTGGGCGGCCGGCCGGAATACCGCGAAGGCTTCGTCACCGACAACGGCAACATCATCCTCGACGTCCATAATCTGGACATCGTGAACCCGCTGGAACTGGAAAAAACCCTCAATAATATTACCGGCGTGGTCACCAACGGGCTGTTCGCGCTGCGCCCGGCGGATGTGGTGCTGGTCGGCGAGGGCGGCGGCGTTTCGGTCTACTGACCTTGACCGGACGGCACGCGCCCCTGTGCATAATATGACACTTAATACCTGGCACGAACGTTCCTCTTAACCGGCCCATTACGTTCGGCTACCCTCCCGCTACGTTCCGTAAAGTAACCCGTCCCCCGTCTACCGTTCACAACCTTTTTCATACGGCATTCACCACCGCTTTGTTTTATTAGTTGCATATGAGACGAGAGCGTTGTTCGCGGTCACCCCCGTAAAGCTGCCTTTCGTCGTCTTCCACTGGCACGCCTACCCGAAAAAACGTCCAGTGGAATAAAAGAGCTTAAATAAGCCCAATAACAAGATCCGGAGAGTCTTTATTATGTACCGATCCCTCCAGCAGTCCGCCCGGAGTGTTGCCGCCGCCGTCGCCCTCACCGCCAGTGTTCCCGCGCTTGCCGGCATGGGCAATACCGCCAATACCTACGGTCTTTTCCCCGTTGACGTCGGTACCGCCCAGGCGCTTTCCATGTTCAACGCCCAGGCTTCGGCGCTGTATTACAACCCGGCGTATCTGACCATGGACCCGCGCGGCGAATTGACCGCCGGCCTGCTGCATGGCGAGCAGGAGCTCAAGAGCGACGACACGGTGGTCAACGACACCCGCTCCCAGCAGCAGCTGATCGCGCTGAAAACCAACCTGTCCGAATTGACCAAGGTGAACCACCCGCTGTATTTCGCGATCATCGCCGGGGTGGAGAAGTTCGGTGAAGAGATGCTGGCGTTTAATTCCAGCACCTCCGATGAAGGGCAGTTCCTTAATTACGGCCGCCAGCCGCTGTTCCTGAACGTGGGCGGCGGCACCCAGTTCTTGAACGGCATCAACGTGGGGGCCTCGGTGCATATTTCCCTGCGCTCGGAAGCCACCCTCAACGCCAGCTCCAACCTGGCCGGTGAAACCCAGTACGAAGAGCTGGACGTGACCGCCAAGCCGGTACTGCGCCCGGTGCTGTCCACCTCCCAGGAGTGGGGCAAGATCATCTGCGGCCACAACGACGACTGCTGGATCGGCGGCCTGGAAACGGCGCTGACGTTCCGCGGCCACACCGAGGCCCGCACCTCGGTGGAATCCAACATCGTGATTCCCGGCACCGTGCCCGACCCGGGCATTCTGCTGGCGATCGACACCATTGATTCCTATCAGCCGGACATCTTCGCCGCCGGCCTGAAGTACAACTTCACCGACAACTTCCGCATGGCCGTGACCGTGGAGCAGCAGAACTGGTCGGATCTGACCGAGGAACTGCAGCGCGACACCGTCAAGGACCAGGCCAACGCCCAGTTCAAGGACATCACCGTTCCGCGCGTGGGCGCCGAGTGGGATGTGAATCAGCACCTGACCCTGCGCGGCGGCGTCGCCTTCCAGGAATCGCCGCTGGAGAGCATCCGCACCGAGGACGTGAACTACCTGGATAACGACAAAGTGATCTTCGGCCTGGGCTCCTCGCTGGTGATCGACAACCCGCCGATCCTGGCCTACCCGATGCGTCTCGACTTCGGCTACCAGTTCCAGCAGCTGGAAGACCGCGATTTCGAATTGACCAGCAGCCGGCCGGGCGTAACCAACCCCTTTGCCACCGTAACCGCGGGCGGCGAAGTTCATGTGTTCAGCGGTTCCCTGACGCTTAAGTTCTAGGAGGTGCGCCATGCGCTATAAAGCTCTAATAACACTGACCGCGGCGGCGACCCTGTTCGGCTGCGGCGGTGACGACAGCGGCGACAACCCCAACGTACCGGATTTGCGCGCACCGGAATCCGGCAACGCGGCGCTGTTTTTCACCTATCCGTTGGATGACCAGAAAGACGTGGCGCCCAACGCCCCGGTGGTGTTCAACTTCGGCGCCGCCTTGCAGGTGGCCCCGTCCAACTTTGAGTTCACCGACGCCGACGGCGAGCCGGTGCAGTTCGAATTCAGCCTGGTCGACGACGGCCGCGGCGTGGTGCTGCGCCCCCAGGAGGAACTGGATCCGATCGCCGACTATCAGGTGGTGCTGCAAGGCATCGACGCCAATGGCGAAGAGGTGGGGCTGCCCGACGGCGCGCTGAATTTCACCACCCGCGCCGCGCTGGACGGCGCCGTGGACCTGCAGAAAGAAAGCCCGGACTTTGAAGTGGCGTCGATCTTCCCGGACGACGAGACCCAGTTCAAAACCATGGACTTCTCCGCGTTCCGTCTGCGCACCAGCCATCCGATGGACGAGGAAACCGTGGTCTACGGCGACACCGTGTCCCTGACCCGCGACGGCGAACTGGTGCCGGCGGTGCTGCTGTCGGCCGGCAACGCCCTCACCGTGGACCCGGTGGACGACATGACCCCCGGCGCTGAGTACGTTCTGAGCGTGGACGGCGTGGTGAGCCGCTTCGGCGACCCCATCGCGTCCTTTGAGCGCACCGTAACGCCGATCAAGACCAGCTCGCCCACCGGACAACGGGAGACCCTGGTCACCGAGGTGCCGGCGGCGGACCCGAACCTGAGCTGCCTGGCCGACAACGTGCGCGTGTCGCCGCTGACCGGCGAGCCGATCAACTGCGTGCCGGTGATCGGCACCCTGCTGGAAGACCAGACCGTTTCCAAGCAGACCGGCGACGTGTTCGGTGAGCTGGCGTTCCCGCCGGCGTTCCCCGACGTGACCCCGCTGCGCGTGGCACGCGGTTCCCGGCTGGTGGGCGACGCCCTGGAAGTCCTCGTCGGCGGCCAGGTGCCGGTGGGCTTTAACTCCGGCGACGTAACCGTGGAAATGGTCGCCGACGCCACCGGTTACCTGTTCCCCAACCCCACCTCGGCTTCCCCGAACGCGGCCAAGAACCTGCGTCTGTTCCTGGATCTGTCCACCACCACCGACGATGCCCGGGCCAACGGCGCGTTCACCCAGAACCTGCTGCATGTGGAACTGGTGGGCCGCGCCATCGTGCGTGACGGCGTGCTGCGCGCCGACGCCATCAGCGTGGTGGAACCGCGCGTGCTCGGCGTGGAGGACAACTACGGTCTGCTGAGCTTCCGCATGGAGTCCTACCGCGACCAGACCAACGCGCCGGACCCGCTGGACGACCAAACCCCTCCGATGCTGCAGGCGCTGACCCAGGACGACGGCAGCCGGCAGCTGTCCTGGCAGCCCGGCGAGTTCGCCGACCGCATGGTCCCCGGCGAGCCCATCGTACTGCTGTTCACCGAAGCGCTGGACCCGAACAGCATCGTCGAGGGTGTCAGCCTGCGCCTCACCAAGGGCGGCATGGACGAGCCTTTTTCCTGGAAACTGGACGGCAACGCGCTGGTGATCACCCCGGACGACCCGGTGGATTACGGTGTGGAGTACGTGGTCGAGACCACCACGGACATCACCGACCTGAGCGGCAACCCGCTGATGAACCTGAACCCGCTCGACGGCACCAATCAACTGACCTTCACCCTGCCCACCTACGTGGAGGGCGAGGACGTGCAGCGCGGGCCGTTCGCCACCACCGTCTACCCTGGTTTCCCCTGCGCCACCAGCGACGAGCTGGATCTCAACGCCTTCGGCGGCATGGGTAGCCAGGGGGTGTGCGTGTCCTCCAGCCCGGAAAGCGAGCAGGTGGAAGTGGACCGCATGCCGATTACCGACATGCCCGCCAACCGCGCCATCCGCGTGCGCTTCTCCCAGAATATGGACCCGGCGTCCATCGAGCTGGGCCGCACCTTTATCGTCGAGGAGGTGGACGGTGGCGCCGTGGAAGGCAGCCTTGAGGTGGGCGTGCGGCACCTGACCTTCACCCCGGATCAGCCCTGGGAAGCGGGCACCCTGTACCGCTACACCCTGGCCTCGGAAACCAGCGGCTGCGCCAGCGCCATCTGCTCCGAGGACCAACTCCCGCTGCAGACCGCGCTGCTGCTTGGCAACGAGAGCGACCAGGGCGGCCCGAACATGGACATCCTGTTCCGTGGCGCAGCCGCCACCGACAATGTGTTCCAGGAGCTGAACAACCTGCCCAGCGTGGACGTGAATTACAACTTCGCCATCGACGGCGGTGAATCGCCGGTTACCGACGACAACCTGCCGGTACCGCCCAACGCCACCCGCATTCTGCCCAACCAGGGCGGCGCAGGGGACGAAAATACCGGCGGCGGCCTGGTGACGGCGGCCAACACCGGTTGCGGCTTCGAAGGCGCACCCCCTTACTCCGAGGAAGACTTCGAGCAGTGCGACGCCCGCCGTCTACTGTATGCCGCCGGCGCCTTGAACACCGAGATTCTCGGTTTCGTCGAAGCGGAAGAGCTGCCGGATTACGTCGACTCCGACCGAGGCGGGGTGGCGGTCCGAATCCTGCCCACTACCTTGGGTCTGACCAACCTGGACGCCACCGCGGTGATCGGCGTGGACCTGAACGCGGCGGACGGCGAAACCACCCTGGCCACCCTGCCCGTCCTGGGCGATGCCCTGGATACGGTGCTGGAAGGTCTGGGCGATATTCCGTTGATAGGCGGCGTGCTGGACACCGTTCTAGGTCCAACACAGGATATCGGTCTGATCCCGATCGAAACCGCCACCGGACCCAATATCATGCGAGTGCGTTACGAGCCCGACGCCAACAATGAGCGAACTGAAGCGCCGGTGGGCTACATTGTTCCGGGCGACAACCCGGAAGCGGGCGATCTACCCAGGTTTGTCATTGAGTTCGATTTACTCTTCGATGCCCCGCAACTGTCGCTGCCTCTGGGCCTCGACCACAACGCCAAAGGCCTGCCCATCGGGCAAATAGTTCTGGAAGGCCCTATGGATTTCCTACCTGATGGCCGGTTGTTCATCAGCCTGAAAAGCCGGGAGCCCAAAGAAGTAAATCTTGATATTACATTGGGGCCATTGTCAGGAGGCCAGGTGCGGCTTCTTATCCCAGAACAAGGCATCAACTTGAGCTACCAGAGCGTTTCCATCAAGAAGAGCGCTGAACAGAATTGATCTGCCCTCATGGTCAGTGAAGTGATGGGGCCCGCCAGGGCCCTTTTTTATCAACGCACCGGGGTGTGCGCCGACGCCGCGCTTATTCCCAGAATTTGTACCAGGGCTTGTTGCCCTCGCCATTATCGGCATTGGCATTGGCGTTCTGCGACGCTTCGATGCCCCTCTCACTGGCCTTCACTTCACCGCTGACGCTGGCGCTGGCCGCCGCGTCCCGGTTTGATTCGGCCTGCTCTTGCATCGCCTCCCGGCGCTCGCGGGCGTCTTCCCTGGCAGCCTCGGCACGGGCTTCGGCCTCTTCACGCTGAGCTTCGGCGCGCTGTTGCGCTTGTTCGCGCTTGGCTTCGGCTTTTTCCCGTTCCGCTTCGGCGCGCTCTTCGGCCTTCTCGCGTTGCGCTTCGGCCCGTTCCTTGGCTTTTTCACGCTTGGCTTCCGCTTTCTCGCGCTGCGCCGCGGCTTTATCGCGCTGCGCCGCGGCTTTCTCGCGAGCCTGCTCCGCGCGGGCTTCCGCGTCCCTCTTCATGCCGTCCCGTTGTTCCTCAAGATGCTTCTCGGCACCACTGGTATCCACCCGGACACCGGTCTCGGCGTTAACGCCCAGGGTGGCGTCCGCCGCGAACGCGGGCATGGAAAGCACCAGCACCAGGGGCGATACCGCTAAAAGTATCCTTTTCATAAACCGCTCCTTTTTCACGATCGTAAGTCAAGTAAGTACTCCTAACCGCACGGACGGTCCGTACGGCGGAGCGCACCCTAACATTGAAATGCGTTTTGTTTTGAAAGGAAAAAGCGGAAGAACGTAAAAGTGGGGACTGCTTCCGCCCACGGCCGGCGGCCTGGGCGTTTTTCAAACAAAAAACGGGCCGCGTCGCGGCCCGTTCCGGCTTGCCACTCCGGCGTGACGGCGTTCGCCGCCGCCCGGACGTGACCTTACTGCTGTTTCTGGGTGGCCTTGTTGTACTCTTGCTGGACGTTATCCGGGTCGTCCATGTGCTTGCGCTGCTCCAGGTAGTCGCCGCCGTCCTTCTTCATGCCGTCGGCTTTGCCTTCGGCGGCGCGCTTTTCCTGCATGGCCTTCTCGTACTGCTTGTTGACGCGATCAGGGTCGTCGATGTTCTTGCGCTCTTCGGAGTAATCCGGGTTGGGCGCGGCGTCCTTATTACGATCGCCCATGGCCTCGTCCTGCATCGCCTTTTTATACTCGCGGTCGATCTGCTCGCTGGTGGACTCCGCCAGAGCGGCGGGCGCGGCCAGCACGCCGGCCAGCGCGAAGGTGCAGGTCAGCAGCGCGGATTTCTTGATGGTACCCTTCTTGATGGTTTTCATTACTTTTCTCCTTGTCTCACGACAGATGGTCTCGCGACCGGTAAAAATATGAATTCAGTAGCCCTAAGATGGGCCAAACGGGGGGATATTCAAGTGAAGAAAAGTAATTCTGGGCCGCATTTAAAACAATTTTAATTATAGAACGCCGTTCAGGGGTCGTATCCCCAGGGCTGGCGGGCCCTTTCCTTGACCGCTTCGTGGCGTTGCCGGGCCTCGGCGTCACGGCGTTCCAGCCGCTCCTGAACCGCGCGGCGGTTCTCCCGGGTCCGGGTTTCCAGCTCACGGGACCGGCGGTCGGCGTCTTCCCGGCCCGCGTCGCGGCGTTCTTGAAGGCGCTGGTCCAGGTCGTCCGCCGGTCCCGCGACCGGGGCGCCCAGGGCGGCCAGCCCGAGCAGCGTGACCAGGCACAGTCTCAGACCGTTCATTGGCGTCTCCGTTAGCATCGTCGCCTCCATTCTGCGCCGCCCCGGTTAACGGCGCGCGAAGACGTGCCCCAGCCTATTCCGCTAAATAACGGTCAATGATCCGCAGTATTTTTTCGCGGTATTCCGCGTGTTCGTTGGCGAGATGATGGCGGGCGCCGTTGAGCATGTGCACGTCCGGCTCCTGAAACTTGTCGCGAATCACACCCAGGTTGTGACGCCAGTCCACGGTCTCGTCCCGGTCGCCCTGGATCACCACCGGGGATATTTTCACCCGGTTGGCCGCTTCGAAACCGGGGATCCATTTTTTCAGGGCGGTCACCCAGCCGGCCGGTAACCGGTGGTACTGCAACGGGTCCTTGTTCTCCAGAAAATCGAGAAAATCCGCGTCGCCGGAGTTCACCGTGAACACCCGCTTGATGGATTTCGCGAATGGGCGCACCAGGGTGTGCAACCAGCGCGCGGTGCTCCATTTGAACGGCCGCACCAGCGGCGCCAGCAGAATGATCTGCTCAAACGGGCTGCTGTCCGCGTCGAAACCGTGGTGCAGCAGGTAATCCATGACGATGGCGCCGCCGGTACTCTGGGCGATGACGTGCCAGGGCCGGGGAAAGTCATTGCCGGCCTGTTCCAGGCACTGCTCAAGCACCTCGCGGTAGACGCGGAAATCCTGAATCGCGGCGCGCGGCCCGGAGCTGAGCCCGTGGCCGGGCAGATCGTAGGCGAGCACCGCATAGCCCAGGCTCAGCACGTGGGCGA
Source organism: Alcanivorax sp. (assembly GCA_017794945.1). GTDB lineage: Bacteria > Pseudomonadota > Gammaproteobacteria > Pseudomonadales > Alcanivoracaceae > Alloalcanivorax. Next base: position 1,669,872 of record CP051239.1, on the reverse strand, counting down.
TCAGATGCCGGTACAGCCCCACATGGTCGAAATAACCGTGGCAAATCAGCACCGTGCCGCGGGCCACCGCCGGCCGCCAGCCGTGCACGCTGATGGTGTGTCCGGCGGCCTCGAAGTAGCCGAAGCCGTGCTCCAGGTCCGGTAGCCGGCTGCTGAAATCCAGGCCGTAGTACTCCGCGTAGCGCCGGCTCACCTCGTCCAGGGGGTCGAACGCCTGCCAGTTGAGCGGCCGCCAAGAGCGGGTGATTTCTTCGCGGGAAAACGGAAACGGCATGGTGTTTGGGCAAAGCTGGAAAATGAGGCCTTGATGATAACAACCGCAAAGCCCTCGACGAAGCAGTCTTTGTGGGAGCGGGGCGCATAAAAAAGGCCCCGGTGGGGGTACCGGGGCCGGCTCAAGGCAGATGTTCGGTTTGGCTTAGCTCTGGTTGAGCTCGCGGTTGATGTTTTCCAGGCTGTCCAGGTTCTTACGCTGCTCCAGGTAGTCCTGGTTGCGGCCCTGGGGGTTGCCTTCGGCTTTCACCACGGCGCGCTGGTCCTGGATGTCCTGGAACTGGGCGGCGATGAAGTCGGCCTGGTCCAGGTTTTCGCGGGCGGCCAGGTAATCCACCGGCGCGCGGCCGCTGTCACGGGCCTGGCGACCCTGCTCCACCGCCTGCTGGTAGGCGGCGTTGATGTTCTCGAAGCTGTCCATGTTCTGGCGCTCACTGAGGTTCTGGGCGAAAGCCGGGGCGGCGCTCAGGCTCAGGGCGGCGGCGATGGCGGATGCGATGACTGCGTTTTTCATGGTCCTTTCCTCACTCATTCGGTCGTTCCAAATGCGTGGCGGGACCCTGTGTCTGCTTGGCCTCCCACGCTTGATGGGAACCATTATGTTGACTGGTTACGTTATTGTCAACTTGTAACCTGTTAACCTTTTCCTATCGCCGCGATAGCCCCGGCCGGCATCGCCGGCGCCGCGAGTCAGGGCGCCAGGCTGCGCAGGATCAGGCCGGTCACCGCCGCCAGGTTACGCTTCAGCTCGTCCGGGTCGTTGAGTTCCAGCAGCACCGGATGGCCGTACACCGCCGCCGTCTTGCGGATCGCGATGGTCACTTCGTCCAGCGGCGTTTTGCGTTCGAACTCGCCGCTTTCACGGCCGTCGGCGACAATACGGCGGATCGCCTGATAGATGATGTCGTCGTGCACGCTCATGTGATGCCACTGGTTTTCGATCGCCACCACCACGATGTCGTGCATGCGCCGCTCCTTGAGGAACAGCTCCAGACCCTTCTCCAGAAGGCAATCGAGCAGATCCCGCAGGCGCTGGGTGGCGCTGTCGTCCCGCTCGGCGATCTCCTTCAGGGCGACGTCGATCTTGGCCAGGGTCATGGCGCACACCGCTTCGCCGATCGCCTGTTTGGAGTCGAAGAAGCGGTACAGGTAGGCGCTGGAGACCCCCACCGCCTTGGCGATGTCGGTGACCGAGGTCTTGCGGTAACCGTGGGCGCTGAACAGCTCGTTGGCGAGCTCCAGTATCTGGTCGCGCCGTTCGTGTTCCGCCGGGCCGCGCTGCCCGGCCGGGTTGTTGTCCGTCATGGTGCTCTCCCGGTGCTCGTCGGCACCTTTCCAAACGACGTCGTCCGGGACGTCATATTCAAGTAATAAATATTGTTATATGTAACTTTGGGTAAGCATAGCATAACAGAGGCCCTCTGCACGGCCCCCTCACGCCCGACGACGATAATCTGCGCCCACATCCACCGTCACGGAGCGCCCCATGCAACTCACCGAAGCCGACCTGGCGGCCTGGCCCCGGCGCCGGCGCGCCGCTCTGGTGAACAGCCTCTCCGGGTTCAAGAGCGCCAATCTGCTCGGCACCCGGTCCGCCGGCGGCCAGGAAAACCTGGCGATGATCAGTTCCGTGTTCCATCTGGGCGCCGACCCGGCGCTGGCCGGCATGATTCTGCGCCCCCATTCCGTGGACCGGCACAGCCTGGAGTACCTGCTGGAGACCGGCGTCTACACGCTGAACCAGGTGCACGAGGGCATCCACGCCGCCGCCCATCAGACCAGCGCGCGCTACCCGCGGGCGGTGTCGGAGTTCGACGCGGTGGGCCTGACACCGGAGTACCGGCACGGCTTCGCCGCGCCCTTCGTGGGCGAGTCGCGGATTAAGCTGGGGTTGCGGCTGGAAGAGAGCCAGACGCTCAAGGTCAACGACACGGTGCTGGTGATCGGCCGTATCGAGCAGATTCTGGTGGCGGAGGACGCCTGGGTGGGCGAAGACGGCTACCTGGACATCGAGGCCGCGGGCACCGTGGCGGTGAGCGGCCTGGACGGCTACCACCGCGCCACGCGGCTGGCGCGGTTGCCCTACGCCAAGCCGTGAGGCCGCGGTGCCGGCGGGTTACTTGATGCGCGGGTCCATTTCGCCGGCTTCGTAGCGCTGGTACATGGTTTCCAGGCTGATCGGCTTGATCTTGTCCGCGTTGCCGGCGGTGCCGAAGGCTTCGTAGCGGGCGATGCAGATGTCGCGCATGGCCGACACGGTTTCCTTGAGGAATTTGCGCGGGTCGAACTCGGCCTTGTTGTGGGCCAGGAAACGACGCACCGCGCCGGTGGAGGCCAACCGCAGGTCGGTGTCCACGTTCACCTTGCGCACGCCGTGCTTGATGCCTTCCTGGATCTCCTCCACGGGCACGCCGTAGGTCTCCGGAATCTCGCCGCCGTACTCGTTGATGATCTGCAGCCACTCCTGGGGCACCGAGGAGGAGCCGTGCATCACCAGGTGGGTGTCCGGGATGCGCGCGTGGATCGCCTTGATCTGCTCGATGGCGAGGATGTCGCCGGTGGGCGGGCGGGTGAACTTGTAGGCGCCGTGGCTGGTGCCGATGGCGATGGCCAGGGCGTCCACCTTGGTGCGCTTGACGAAGTCCGCCGCTTCTTCCGGGTCGGTGAGCATCTGGTCGTGGGTCAGGGTGCCGGAGGCGCCGATGCCGTCTTCTTCGCCGGCCTGGCCGGATTCCAGCGAGCCCAGGCAGCCCAGTTCGCCTTCCACGGACACGCCGCAGGCGTGGGCCATGTCCACGGTGCGACGGGTCACGTCCACGTTGTACTCATACTCGGTGGGGGTCTTGCCGTCCTCGCCCAGGGAGCCGTCCATCATCACCGAGGAGAAGCCCAGCTGGATCGAGCGCTGGCACACCGAGGGGCTGGTGCCGTGGTCCTGGTGCATCACCAGGGGGATGTGCGGAAACTCTTCCGTGGCGGCCAGAATCAGGTGACGCAGGAAGGGCGCGCCGGCGTACTTCCGGGCGCCGGCGCTGGCCTGCACGATCACCGGTGAATTGGTCTGGTCGGCGGCCTCCATGATGGCGCGCATCTGTTCCAGGTTGTTCACGTTGAAGGCCGGCACGCCGTAGCCGTGTTCGGCGGCGTGGTCCAGCAGTTGACGCATGCTGATCAGTGCCATGATGTCTTCCCTTTCGTCTTCGGAGCGAAATGTAGGTGGTGTATTAGTCCCGGGCGCGCTGTTCCAGCACCGCCACCGCCGGCAGGGTCTTGCCTTCCACGAACTCCAGGAAGGCGCCACCACCGGTGGAAATATAGCTGATATCGTCGGCGATGCCGTACTTGTCCACGGCCGCCAGGGTATCGCCCCCGCCGGCGATGGAAAACGCTTCGCTGTCGGCGATCGCTTCGGCCAGCTCGCGGGTGCCTTCGCCGAACTGGTCGAACTCGAACACGCCCACCGGGCCGTTCCAGATGATGGTGCGGGCCTCTTTCATCAGTGCCGCGAACACATGGGCGGTCTGCGGGCCGACGTCGAGAATCAGGTCGTCCTCGGCCACGTCGTCCACCTTCTTGGTGGTGGCTTCGGCGTCCTCGGCGAAGGCCTTGGCCACCACCACGTCCACCGGCAGCGGAATGTGGACTTTTTCCGCCAGCTTCTGCGCCGCCGGGATCAGGTCTTTTTCACACAGCGACTTGCCCACCGGATGCCCGGCGGCCGCCAGGAAGGTGTTGGCGATGCCGCCACCGACAATCAATTGATCCACTTTATCGGCCAGGGCGTCCAGCACTTCCAGCTTGGTGGACACCTTGGAGCCGCCGACGATCGCCACCAGCGGCTTGGCCGGTTCCAGCAGCGCCTTGCCGAGGGCATCCAGCTCGTTGGCCAGCAGCGGGCCGGCGCAGGCCACCGGGGCGAAGCGGGCCACGCCGTGGGTGGAAGCCTGGGCGCGGTGGGCGGTGCCGAAGGCGTCCATCACATAGACGTCGCACAGCGCCGCCATGCGCTTGGACAGCGCCTCGTCGTCTTTCTTTTCGCCCTTGTTGAAGCGCACGTTCTCGCACAGCACCACCTGGCCGTCTTCCAGGTCGACGCCGTCGAGCCAGTCCTTCGCCAGCGGCACCTCCTGGCCCAGCAACTGACCGAGGTGCTCGGCCACCGGCTTGAGGGAGTACTGTTCTTCGTACTCGCCCTCGGTGGGCCGGCCCAGGTGCGAGAGCAACATGACGCGGGCGCCGGCTTCCACGGCGTGGCGGATGGTCGGCAACGAGGCGCGGATGCGGGCGTCGCTGGTGACCTTGCCGTCCTTCACCGGCACGTTGAGATCTTCGCGGATCAGCACCCGTTTACCCTTCAGGTCCAGGTCGGTCATGCGTTTGAAGTTCATCGTCTTGCTACCTCGTTAATGGTCACTGGGCACCGGCCAGTGCCGCCACCCAGTCGAGCAGGCGGTTGGCGTAGCCCCATTCGTTGTCGTACCAGGCCACCACTTGCACCATTTCGCCCTGCACCCGCGTCTGCGTGGCGTCAACGATGGCGGATTCGGCCCGGTGATTGAAATCCACGCTCACCAGCGGCTCGTCGTTGTAGCCGATCAACCCGGGTTGTTGCTGGGACAGGGCCCGCAGCCAGGGGTTCAGGGCTTCCGGTGCCGGGGTGCGGTCGAGCAGCAGGGTGAGCTCCACCATCGCCACGTTCAGCGTCGGCACGCGAATCGAATGGCCGGTGATGCGGCCGTCCAGCGCCGGCAGCACGTTCTGCACCGCCTTGATGGCGCTGCTGGTGGTGGGAATGATGTTCTGGGCGCCGGCGCGGCCGCGGCGCGGATCCCGGTGCACATGGTCGAGCAGGGTCTGGTCCGAGGTGTAGGCGTGGATTTCCTTCATCAACGCCTGGCGCACGCCGAACTCCCGGTCCAGCGCCGCCAGCACCGGGGCGATGCAGTGGGTGGTGCAGGACGCCGCCGACAGCACCCGGCTGTCCGGCTTGAGATCGCGGTGATTGACGCCGTAGACGATGGTCTGGTCGGCGTAATCGAACGGCACCGCGCCGACGATCACCCGCCCGGCGCCGGCGCTCAGATGGCGGGCGGCGTCATCGCGGGCACGGAAGCCGCCGGAGCACTCCAGCACCACGTCCACGCCCAGCGCCGCCCAGGGCAGCTGCTCCGGCTCCGGCTCGCTGAACAGCCTTGGGGCCTGGTCGCCGATGCGCAGGCAGCCGTCCACCAGCTCCGCCGGCGCGTCGAGCCGGCCGTGGGTGGTGTCGTAGCGGGTCAGGTAGAGCAGGTCCTCGGCGCGGCCCAGATCGTTGATCGCCACCAGGCTGACGGGCAGGGCGTTACCGGCCGCTTCCCGCTCCGCCAGGGCGCGCACGAAGGAGCGGCCGATACGGCCATAACCATTGATCGCGATCTTTAACATAGGGACCGAACGTCGGACGCCGGACTCTGGGGTCTCAAATCACACTCTCCACGGCGGCCTGCACCGCCTCGGCGGTAATGTTGAAGTGCTTGTAGAGATCGCCGGCGGGCGCCGAGGCGCCGAAGCCGGTCATGCCCACGATTTTGCCGTCCAGGCCGGTGAAGCGGTACCAGTAGTCGGTGATGCCCGCTTCCACGGCCACCCGGGCGCGCACCGCCGCCGGCAGCACCGCTTCCTGGTACTCGCCGCTCTGCGACAGGAAGGCGTCGACACTGGGCATGGACACCACGCGCACGTTGTTGCCGGCGGCGCCCAGGGCTTCGGCGGCCTCCACCGCCAACGCCACTTCCGAGCCGGTGGCGATGATGATCGCCTGGGGCTGGCCGTCGCCGGTCTGCAGCAGGGTGTAGCCGCCCTTGGCCACGTTGGCCAGCACCGCCTCGTCGCGGTCCATGCAGGGCAGGCCCTGGCGCGAGAAAATCAACGCGGTGGGGCCGTCGTCGCGCTTCACCGCGTGCTTCCAGGCCACCGCGGTTTCCACCGTGTCGCAGGGCCGCCAGGTGCTCAGGTTGGGCGTCATGCGCAGGTTGGCGATCTGCTCGATGGGCTGGTGGGTGGGGCCGTCCTCACCCAGGCCGATGGAGTCGTGGGTGTAGACCAGGATGTTGGGCTGATGCATCAGCGCCGCCATGCGCACCGCGTTGCGGGCGTATTCCATGAAGGTCAGGAAGGTGCCGCCGTAGGGGCGCAGGCCGCCATGCAGGCAGATGCCGTTCATGGCGGCGGTCATGCCGAATTCGCGTACCCCGTAATGGATGTAGTTGCCGCTGCAGTCATCGGCGCTGATCGATTTGCAGCCTTTCCAGACGGTGTTGTTGGAGCCGCCCAGGTCGGCGGAGCCGCCGGTCAGTTCCGGCAGGCCGGGGCCGAAGGCGTCCAGGGTGTTCTGGCTGGCCTTGCGGCTGGCCACTTTTTCCTTGGCCTGCTGGCACTCGGCGATAAAGGCGTCGGCGCGCTGGTCGAAATCCGCCGGCAGTTCACCGCGCATGCGGCGCAGGAACTCATCGGCCAGCTCCGGGAACTCGGCGCGGTAGGCGTCGAAGCGCTGTTGCCAGGCGGCTTCTTTCTCGGCGCCGGCGTCGTGGGCGTCCCAGGCGTTGCGGATCTCGTCGGGAATCTCGAAGGGGCCGTGCTTCCAGCCCAGGGCCTCGCGGGTGAGCGCCACTTCGTCGTCGCCCAGGGCGGCACCGTGGGACTCTTCCTTGCCCTGCTTGTTGGGGCTGCCGAAACCGATGATGGTCTTGCAGCAGATCAGGGTGGGCTGGGCGGTGTTCTTGCGGGCGTTCTCGATCGCCAGCTTCACTTCCTGGGCACTGTGGCCGTCCACATTGGGGATCACGTGCCAGCCGTAGGCGCGGAAGCGCTCCACGGTGTCGTCGGTGAACCAGCCTTCGACTTCGCCGTCGATGGAAATGCCGTTGTCGTCGTAGAAGGCCACCAGCTTACCCAGGCCCAGGGTGCCGGCCAGGGACGCGGCTTCGTGGGAGATGCCCTCCATCATGCAGCCGTCACCCATGAAGCAGTAAGTGTTGTGGTCGACGATGGCGTGGCCGTCGCGGTTGAACTGGGCCGCCATCATTTTTTCGGCGACGGCCATGCCCACGGCATTGGCGAAGCCCTGGCCCAGCGGCCCGGTGGTGGTCTCGATACCGGGCGCGTCGCCGAATTCCGGGTGGCCGGCGGTGGGGCTGCCCAACTGCCGGAAATTTTTCAGGTCGTCCAGGCTGACGCCGTAGCCGGTAAGGTGCAGCAGGCTGTAGAGCAGCATGGAGCCGTGGCCGTTGGAGAGCACGAACCGGTCGCGGTCGACCCAGTGCGGATTGGCCGGGTTGTGCTTCAAGAAGCCGCGCCACAGCACTTCGGCGATATCCGCCATGCCCATGGGGGCGCCCGGGTGACCAGACTTGGCTTTCTGTACCGCATCCATGCTCAGGGCACGGATAGCATTGGCGAGATCACGGGCAGCGGGGGCTGACGACATGCACGGCTCCTGAACGATTTTTGACCAGAGGTGTGAAAAGGGGCGCTATTGTCGCCCAAGCCCGGGATGGGGGCAAACTCTGGAACCTATATCAATAAACTTTGATGAAGCTGCAAGCCTCCGCTACACTCGCTCCTATGTCTTTACACCCGGCACCGCAGGAACAGGATCTGGACAGCCTGGCGGCCTTTCTGAAGGCGGCCGGCGATCCGCTGCGTTTGGAAGTTCTGCAGGTGCTGGGCCAGAACAGCTTCGGGGTGCTGGAGCTGTGCGAAATCATGGCGATCAAACAATCCGGCATGAGCCACCATTTAAAGGTGCTGGCCCAGGGCGGCCTGGTGGAGCGCCGCCGCGAGGGCAACTCGATCTTCTACCGGCGCCGTCTGCCGCCCTCGGACGCCGCCACCGGGCCGCTGCAGAGCGCCCTGTTCGAGCGGCTCGACGCGGCGCCGGCGGACCCGGTCACCCGGCAACGGCTGGCCGGCGTGCAGGCACAGCGCGCCGCCCAGAGCCGCGCCTTTTTCGCCCGGCACGCGGACGATCTGGCCCGGCATCAGGATCTGATCGCCGAGCACGACCAGTACGCGGAACAGGCCTGTGAGTTGCTGGATCGGGCTGCGAACAATCGCGGGCCGGGCGAACGACAGGGCATCGCGCTGGAGATCGGCCCCGGCGAGGGCCGTTTTCTGGCGCCGTTGGCGAACCGCTTTGAGCGGGTGCTGGCTCTGGACAACGCCGAGGTGATGCTGGCCCGGGCGCGCGAACGGGTGGCCGGCCAGGGCCTGGACAATGTGGAGCTGGTGTTGGGGGAATGGCCGGAGCACGGCGCCCTTTTACCCCGGGTCGACGCGGTGGTGGTCAATATGGTGCTGCACCATCTGCCCTCGCCGTCCGCCGCTTTGCAGGCGGCGGCGCGGCAATTGAACGACGGCGGCGTGCTGGTGATCACCGATCTATGCCGCCACAACCAGCGTTGGGCGGTGGACGCCTGCGGGGATTTCTGGCTCGGCTTCGAGGAAGCCGATCTGGTGAGTTGGGCCGGCCATGCCGGCCTGGTACTGCGCGAGAGCCTGTTTCTCGCCATGCGTAACGGTTTTCAGGTGCAGGTGCGCAGCTTTCAGCGCGTCACCGCGCATCCATCAAAAAGGGAGCAATCCGGTAATGAGTGAATACAGCATCTTTACCTCCGAGTCGGTCTCCGAAGGCCATCCGGATAAAATGGCCGACCAGATCTCGGACGCGGTCCTCGACGCCATCATCGCCGACGACCCCCACGCCCGGGTGGCGGTGGAGACCATGGTCAAGACTGGCATGGCCATCGTTGCCGGTGAAGTACGTACCAGCACCTATGTGGAACTGGAGGACATCGTCCGCCAGGTGATCCTGGACATCGGCTACGACAGCTCCGACGTGGGCTTCGACGGCGCCACCTGCGCGGTGCTCAACGGCATCGGCAAGCAGTCCGCGGACATCGCCGTGGGTGTCGACGAGGCCGAGAACAAGGAACAGGGCGCCGGCGACCAGGGCCTGATGTTCGGCTACGCCACCAACGAAACCGACACCCTGATGCCGGCGCCGATCTACTTCTCCCACCGCCTGGTGGAGCGCCAGGCGGAGCTGCGCAAGAGCGGCCGGCTGGGCTGGCTGCGCCCGGACGCCAAGAGCCAGGTGACCCTGCGCTACGAGAACGGCAAGCCGGTGGCGGTGGACGCGGTGGTGCTGTCCACCCAGCACTCCCCGGACATCAAGCTGGCGGACCTGCGCGAAGCGGTGATGGAAGAGATCGTTAAGCCGGTGCTGCCGTCCGAATGGCTGCACGGCGATACCCGGTACCACATCAACCCCACCGGCAACTTCGTGATCGGCGGCCCGGTGGGCGACTGCGGTCTGACCGGACGCAAGATCATCGTCGATACCTATGGCGGCATGGCCCGCCACGGCGGCGGCGCGTTTTCCGGCAAGGACCCTTCCAAGGTGGACCGTTCCGCCGCCTACGCCGGCCGCTATGTGGCCAAGAACATCGTCGCCGCCGGCCTGGCCGACAAGTGCGAGATTCAAGTGAGCTACGCCATCGGCGTGGCCGAGCCGACCTCGATTTCGGTGAACACCTTCGGAACCGGCAAGCTGAACGACAACCGCATCGCCGCCCTGGTGCGCGAGCACTTCGACCTGCGCCCGCGCGGCATCATCGAGATGCTCGACCTGCGCCGGCCGATCTACCGGCCCACCGCCAGCTACGGCCACTTCGGCCGCGAAGGCTTCAGCTGGGAAAACACCGACAAAGCGGCCGCCCTGAAAGCGGCGCTTTAACGCATACCACCACACCCCCGAGGGGCGCTGCAGCGGACAACCGCGAGGCTCGGGGGCAAGGTGAGACACGACAACGGCGCCCATTCGCTAACCACGAATGGAGAGACCCATGAACGCAAAAGCGGAAACGCTGCAGGACTATAAAGTCGCGGATATTTCCCTGGCCCAGTACGGCCGCGCGGAAATCGACATCGCCGAAACCGAAATGCCGGCGCTGATGGCGATCCGGGAAAAATACCGCGCCGAGCAGCCGCTCAAGGGCGCGCGCATCATCGGCTGCATTCACATGACGATTCAGACCGCGGTGCTGATCGAAACCCTGAAGGCGCTGGGCGCGGAAGTGCGCTGGTCCTCGTGCAACATCTTCTCCACCCAGGACCACGCCGCCGCCGCCATGGCCGCCGCCGGCGTGCCGGTGTTCGCCTGGAAAGGCGAGACCGAGGAAGAATACATGTGGTGCATCGAGCAGACCTGCCGCGACGGCGAAGGCAATCTGTGGGACGCCAACATGATCCTGGATGACGGCGGCGACCTGACCGGCTACATCCACGAGACCTACCCGGAGATGCTGGACAAGATCCACGGCATCACCGAAGAGACCACCACCGGCGTGCACCGCCTCTACGAGATGCTTAAGCAGGGCACGCTCAAAGTGCCAGCGGTGAACGTCAACGACTCGGTCACCAAGAGCAAGAACGACAACAAGTACGGTTGCCGTCACTCGCTCAACGACGCCATCAAACGCGCCACCGACCACCTGCTGTCCGGCAAGAAGGCGCTGGTGATCGGCTACGGCGACGTGGGCAAGGGCTCCGCGCAGTCCCTGCGCCAGGAAGGCATGATCGTGAAGATCACCGAGATCGATCCGATCTGCGCCATGCAGGCCTGCATGGACGGCTTCGAAGTGGTCAGCGCCTACAAGGACGGCGTTAACGACGGCACCGAAGCTTCCATCAACAAGGCGCTGCTGGGCACCACCGACCTGCTGGTGACCACCACCGGCAACTACGACGTGTGCGACGCCAACATGCTCAAGGCGCTGAAAAAAGGCGCCGTGGTCTGCAACATCGGCCACTTCGACAACGAAGTGGACACCGCCTTCATGCGCAAGACCTGGGAATGGGAAGAAGTGAAGCCGCAGGTGCACAAAGTGTGGCGCGACAAGAAAAACCAGGACTTCCTGCTGCTGCTCTCGGAAGGCCGCCTGGTCAACCTGGGCAACGCCACCGGTCACCCCAGCCGCATCATGGACGGCTCCTTCGCCAACCAGGTGCTGGCGCAGATGTATCTGTTCGACCAGGGCTACGCCGGTCACTCCGACACGGTGAAGGAGAAGATGCTCAAGGTGGAAGTGCTGCCCAAGCATCTGGACGAGGAAGTGGCCCGCTACATGGTGCAGGGTTTCGGCGGCGTGGTCACCAAACTCACCGACAAGCAGGCTGGCTACATCGGCGTTAGCGCCGATGGCCCGTTCAAACCGGACCACTATAAGTACTAAGGCGTTTTTGAATCATGTCCAAACGCATCAGCTTTGAGTTTTTCCCGCCCAAGACGGAACAGGGGCGGGAAAAACTTCTCAACACCCAGCAAAAGCTGCTGGCCAAGAAGCCGGAGTTTTTCTCCTGCACCTTCGGCGCCGGCGGCTCCACGCGGGATTACACCCGGCAGATGGTCGGCCTGCTGCGCGAGCAGCACGCCGACACCGCGCCGCACCTGAGCTGCATCGGCCAGAGCCGTGACGAAATCATGGAGCTGGTCAACGGTTACAAGGAAAGCGGCGTGCGCCGCATCGTGGCGCTGCGCGGCGACCTGCCCTCGGGCATGGGCTACGCGCAGAGCGAAGTGAAGTACGCCGACGATCTGGTCGCCCTGATCCGCGAGGAAACCGGCGACCATTTCCATCTGGAAGTGGCCGCCTACCCGGAGAATCACCCGCAGTCGCGAAGCTTCGACGATGATATCGCGCACTTTCAGCGCAAGATCAGCGCCGGCGCCGACAGCGGCATTACCCAGTACTTCTACAACGCCGACGCCTACGGCTACTACATGGACGAGTTGCGCCGGCGCGGTTGCGACGCGCCGGTGTACCCGGGCGTGATGCCGATTCTCAACGTGGCCAATCTGTTCCGCTTTTCCGATAACTGCGGCGCCGACATTCCCCGCTGGCTGCGCAGCCGCCTGGACGACATGCGCGACGACGAGCAGGCGGTGAAAGCGTTCGGCGAGGAAGTGGTGACCCGCCTCTGCGAGCGCCTGCTGGCCATGGGCGCCCCGGGCCTGCACTTCTACACCATGAACCAGTCCGGCCCGATTCTGCGGGTGCTGGATAATCTGGGGCTTTAGCGCCAAACCCGAAGGCAGTGTTGCAGGTCACACTTTTTACGCTAGACTGCGAAAAAAGGGGTGAATAATCATGAGAATCGGCCTGGTCGTGGATTCCGGCTGCGATCTTCCCAAATCCTTTATCGACGAACACGGTATTCTGATCCTCCCGGTGTCCATCCGGCTCGGGGATCAGATCATCGTTGATGAACGGGATCCGGAACGCACCCGTCAGTTTTACGCCACCGAGGCGTCCGAGAAAGCCCACGGCGCGGAATCCATCCCGTTCACCATGGAGCAGATCAAGGCGCTGTTCCTGGATAAGGTGGTGGTGGATTTCGACTACGCTCTGGTACAGACGGTACCGAAAAGCCGCAGCCCGATTTTCACCAACGCCACCGAGGCCTCCCACGCGATCCTGCGTGAGTACAAGCCGATCCGGAAACAGGCCGGCGTGGAAGGGCCCTTCGCCCTGCGCGTCACCGACAGCCAGACCCTGTTCGCCGGCCAGGGCGCCCTGGCGGCGGAGACCATGCGCCTGATCCAAAGCGGCATGAAGATCACCGAAATCCGCCAGAGCGTGGAAGTGCTGGCCTCCAAGGCCACCGGCTACGCCGTGGTGCCGGACATCTACTACCTGCATAAACGCGCCAAGAAACGCGGCGACAAGAGCGTCAGCTGGGCCGGCGCCATTCTCGGCAATGCCCTGGACATCAAACCGGTGCTCTGCGCCCGCCAGGACGAAACCTTCCCGGTGGCCAAGATGCGCGGCTTCGACGCCGGCGTGGAGGCCATGTTCCGGCACGGCGCCCGCTGCATCGAGCGTGGCTTGATGGCGCCGGTGGTGTGCGTGAGCTACGCCGGCGACGAAAGCCGCATCCGCCAGATGCCCGGCTTCGACCGCCTGGCGGACGCCGCCAAACGCCACAAGGTGGAGCTGCTGACCAGCAGCATGGGCCTGACCGGGGCGGTGAATATCGGCCCGGGCGCGCTCAGTATTGGCATGATCGTCGACGACCCCGCCTTCACCACCGAATAAACCGGTTGTGTTGTGGGAGCTTGCCTTGCAAGCGAAAGGCCCGCTGCCACAACACCCGCCACCCTCACCCGCCATTGATTGATCCGCGGTTAGCGTAGCGGTTCTTACTTGTCCGCGGAGCGCTTCATGAGAACGACCCTGCTGCTTCTGTGCACCCTGGCCGTAACCGGCTGTGTGCGCCACCTGGGCGCGCCGGAGGGCGAACCGCCGGCGCTGCCCGACTATGACGTCACGGTAATCGAAGACCGGGTCTATACCCCCGACGACTGGCCACAAACGCTGCATGCGGACATCCACCGCCCGGAGCCACCCGGCCGGTATCCGACGGTCCTGGTGGTGCACGGCGGCGGCTGGGAACGGCGCTCGCCGGAGGACACGGCGGGGCTTGCCAGGCAACTGGCCGAGCAGGGCTTCGTGGCGGTGAACATCGAATACCGCTTCGCCCCCGAGTACACCTTCCCGGCGCAGCTCCACGACCTGCAGATGGCGATGCGCTGGCTGCATGTGCACGCGGACGAGTACGGCATCGACCGGTCCCGCGTCGGCGCCTGGGGCTATTCGTCCGGCGCCCACCTGGTGACGCTGCTGGCCACCGTGGCGGCGGACACGGACAGCCCACTGAACAAGCCCTACGGCGGCCCGGTTACCCGGCCACGGGCGGTGGTGGCCGGCGGCACGCCCACGGATCTGCGCAAATTCCAGGGCGGCACCCTGGTGCCGCAGTTCCTGGGTGGCCCGCAGGCGAGTAACGCCGCCACCTACGCGGCCGCGTCGCCGGTCACCCATGTGACGCCCGACACACCGCCGCATCTGCTCTACCACGGCACCCTGGATTCGGTGGTGCCGGTGGACCATGCGGAAGATTACCGCACCGCCCTGAACGCCAACGACGTCGACAACGAACTGCTGCTGTTGCGCGGCAAGGGCCATGTGGCGGCGTTTCTGTTCGGCGGCGCCGCCGAGGACGCCGGGGCCGCTTTTCTGGCCCGCGCCCTGACACCCGCCCATTAAAAAGCCCCGGGAAAACCCGGGGCTTGCTCACAACCCGAATATGCAAAAGATAGCGTTCCGCTAACTCGCCCCCGCATTGTGGGAGCCAGGCCGGCGGAACGCTTGCACGCTTGTTTTTCGCCCCGTTGATGATTCGTCCCGTCGGCGTTTTCGCTCAGAGACCGAGCAGCCAATCGCGAAATTCCGGCCGCGCCGGCCCGTCGCCGTCCGCTCGCGAGCGACGGAGACGGGCGGAGCGACCCTGCTCCATGGCCTCGCCGGGGGTCATGCCGAAACGCTGGCGGAACAGGCGGCAGAAGTGGCTCTGGCTGTCGAAGCCGCACTCCAGCGCCACCTCCACCAGACGCCGCTGCCCCAGATCGCGCTCGGCGAGCTCACGGAACGCCCGATCCAGGCGCTGTTCGCGAATATAGCCGGCGACGCCGCCGAACGGCTCGAACAACCGGTAAAGGCGGGTACGCGACAGGCCGAAACGCCGGCACAGCCGGGCCGGGCCCAACCCCGGGTCGTCCAGGTTGTGACCGATAAAAGCCCGCACCGCGTCGCGGGCGGCGTCCTCGAACGGCATCGCTGCGTCTTCGCGCACCGGCCCTTGGCAGAAGGCGCCGGCCACCGCGCCCACCAGGGTGCGGTTGATGGCTGGCAGGTCGTCCACGGAGGCGTCCGACAGCGACGCCCAGACGCTGGACAGATGGTTGGCGAGAATTCCGGCCAACGGAGTGCCGGCGCGCAGCACCGTGCCCGGCCGGTAATGCGCCGGTTTGGTGAGCGCGAAGAAACGATCGCGGGGGATCACCAGGGACAGGTTGCCGGAGCGCGGCGCCAGGGTTTCCAGGCCCAGCCCCATATCCAGCAGGCTGATGTCGCCGGGGCCCACCCGCACTTTGCGGTCACCGTTGTAGCCCTGGTAACCGCCGTGGGTGTACAGCTGCACCAGCAGATGGTCGTCGGAGGTGCGCCGGTCGCGCTGAAAGTGCAGGGGCGTGAACTCACTGCGCGCGATCAGCGTCTGGCCGAGATTGAAACTCTCCAGCCGGCCCTGGAACCCTCGGCCGCCGGGTTCGCGGGCGGCGCGGCAATCGAACAACGGCTCGACGCACTGGCGCCAGACTTCCAGGCGCTCATCACGGTGGAACTGAAGGGCATCAAGCTTATCGTGGGGAATTCGCTCCATGCCCGCATGCTAGAGCTTGATGGGCGCTTTGTCTTGACCGCCGGTCAGTCCCAGTCCGGGGCGAACTCCGGGTCGGCGATACGCTCGTTCCGGTTCAAGGCCTCGATCGCGTCCATATCGGCCTGCTCCAGCTCGATATCCAGCGCCGCCATGTTCGCTTTCAGGTGCGCTTCCTTGGTGGACGACGGAATCACCACGATGTCTTGCTGATGCAGCCAGGCGAGCACCACCTGGGCGGCGGAGGCGTCGTACTTCTCACCCAGTTTCTGGAGGGTCGGGTCCTCCAGCACCTTGCCCACCGCCAGCGGCATATAGGCGGTGACGGTGAGGCCGGCACGTTTGATCGCGTCCACCACTTTGCGGTTGGTCAGGAACGGATGCACTTCCACCTGATTGGTCACCAGCTCCTCGCCGCCGGGCACGCTGAGCGCCCGTTCCAATTGCGCCACGGTGAAGTTCGATACCCCCACGTGCTTGGCCAGGCCCCGCTTTTTGGCCTCGGCCAGGGCGCCGATGTATTCGTCCATGGGCACTTCGTCATTGGGGCTTGGCCAATGAATCAGGGCCAGATCCACCGCGTCCACGCGCAGCCGGTTCACGCTCTCCTGCAAACTTTGTAAAAGATCGTCGTGCCGCAGCCGGTCGTGCCAGATCTTGGTGGTCAGGAACACCTCGTCGCGGGGGACATCATGGGCGTCCAGGGCGGCCCCCACGGTCTCCTCGTTGTCGTACATCTGGGCGGTGTCGATGTGGCGGTAGCCCAGGTCCAGGGCCTTGTGGATGCTGCCCATCAGCGGCTCGCCCTTGAGCCGGAAGGTGCCCAGACCCAGGGCCGGGAGGGTTGCCTTGGCCATGTTCTCTCCTTGCGTTCGTGGCTTGTCTAGCCGTTACCTGATGATGATGACCGCCGCTTTCAAGCGCGGCCGTCGATACCGGCCACCAGGAAGTCCACGAACTGACGGACCTTGGGGGACAAATGGCGGTGGCGCGGGTAGACCACCCACACCGCCGTGTGCGTGCAGGCGTGGGCGTCGAGCACGGACACCAGCTCACCCCGGTCGAGGCCCTCGCGCACGTAGTAATCGGGCAGCTGGGCCAGCCCCAGCCCCTTGTGCACCGCGTCCAGCAGCGCCAGGCCGGAATTGGCCCGCCAGCTGCCCTCCACCCGCCAGGCCCGGTGCTGGCCGTCCAGGTCGAAGGTCCAGTGGTCGGCGGAACCGAGCAGGCAGTTATGGCCGGCCAGTTCGCCCAGGGTGTGCGGGCGCGGATGGCGCTCAAAGTAGTCCGCGGAGCCCACCACGTACTCCCGGCGCGGGCACAGCTTGCGGGCGATCAGCGAGGAGTCGGGCAGGGCGCCGGTGCGCACCGCCACGTCGAAGCCCTCGTCGACGATGTCCACCGGCCGGTTGGTGAAGTCCATGCGCACCGACAGTTGCGGGTGCTCGGCGAGGAAGTCGTTGACCAGCGGGGCAATGAATTTCTCGCCGAAGGTGGTGGCGCAGGTGAGCTTGAGCACCCCGGTGGGCCGGCGCTGGTAATCGCTGATCGCGGTGAGCGCCTCCTGGAAGCCGTCGAACAGCTGGGCGCAGTGCTCGAAGTAGACGGCGCCGGCGTCGGTGAGCCGCAGGCGGCGGGTGGTCCGGTACAGCAACTGGGTGCCGAGCTGGGTTTCCAGGCGCGCCACCAGCCGGCTCACGTGGGAGCTTGAGACCCCCAGGCCCCGGGCCGCGCCGGCGAAGGATTCGTGCCTCACCACCTCGACAAAGGCCTCGATGCGATCCCAGTGCTGCATTGTTGCTCCTGAGCAATAATCTATTGCGGAATAATGCCTTAAGAGGGCGACGCACCGCCAGTACACTGGCGCCAGAATCCGACGTGAAACGTCCTGACCGTTACGGAGAAACGCATGAAATCGAGAGCCGCCGTCGCCTGGGAAGCAGGCAAACCCCTGGTGATTGAAGAAATCGACGTGGCCGGCCCGAAAGCCGGTGAAGTGCTGGTGCAAATCGTCGCCACCGGCGTTTGTCACACCGACGCCTACACCCTTTCCGGGAAGGACCCGGAGGGGCTGTTTCCTTCCGTGTTCGGCCACGAAGGCGCGGGCATCGTCCAGGAAGTGGGCGAAGGCGTCACCAGCGTGAAACCCGGCGACCATGTGATCCCGCTGTACACCGCCGAGTGCGGCAAGTGTAAGTTCTGCCTGTCCGGCAAGACCAATCTGTGCTCGGCGGTGCGCGCCACCCAGGGCCAGGGGCTGATGCCCGACGGCACCCGCCGCTTTTCCCTGAACGGCACCGAGCTGAACCACTACATGGGCACCAGCACCTTCTCCGAATACACCGTGGTGCCGGAAGTGTCCCTGGCCAAGGTGAGCAAGGAGGCGCCGCTGGACAAGATCTGCCTGCTCGGCTGCGGCGTCACCACCGGCATCGGCGCGGTGCTGAACACCGCGAAGGTGGAGCCCGGCTCCACGGTGGCGGTGTTCGGCATGGGCGGCATCGGCCTGTCGGTGATCCAGGGCGCGGTGATGGCCAAGGCGGAACGGATCATCGCCATCGACATCAACGACGACAAGGAGAAGATGGCCCGGCAGTTCGGCGCCACCGACTTCATCAACCCCACCAAGTACAGCAATTCCATCCAGGAAGTGATCGTCGAGCTCACCGACGGCGGCGTGGACTACTCCTTCGAATGCATCGGCAACGTCAACGTAATGCGCTCGGCGCTGGAGTGCTGCCACAAGGGTTGGGGCGAGTCGATCATCATCGGCGTGGCCGGCGCCGGCGAGGAAATTTCCACCCGCCCGTTTCAGCTAGTCACCGGCCGGGTCTGGAAAGGCTCCGCCTTCGGCGGCGTCAAGGGCCGCACCGAGCTGCCCGGCTACGTGGACCGCTACATGAAAGGCGAAATCAAGATCGACGAGTTCGTCACCCACACCATGCCGCTGGACGACATCAACAAGGCGTTCGATCTGATGCACGAGGGCAAAAGCATCCGGTCGGTTATTCTTTACTGATTGCGGGAGCACTCGCCATGACAACGTCTGATGAACTGCAACTCGTCTCGGCGAACAAGAGCTTCGGCGGCTGGCTGAAGCGCTACAAGCACCACAGCAAGGTGCTCGGCTGCGAGATGATCTTCGCCATCTACCTGCCGCCGGCGGCGGAGGAAAAGGATGTGCCCTTGCTGTGGTGGCTGTCCGGCCTGACCTGCACGGATGAAAACTTCATGCAGAAGGCCGGCGCCCACGGCACCGCCGCGGAGCTGGGCCTGGCGATCGTCTGCCCGGACACCAGCCCGCGCGGCACCGACTTGCCCGGCGAACACGACAGCTATGACTTCGGCTCCGGCGCCGGTTTCTATGTGAACGCCACCGAAGCGCCCTGGAACCGCCATTACCGCATGTACGACTACGTCACCGAAGAGCTGCCGGCGCTGGTGGCCCGGCACTTCCCGCTCAACGGGCAGCAGTCGATCAGCGGCCATTCCATGGGGGGGCACGGCGCCCTGGTGTGCGCGCTCAAGAACCCGGAGCGCTACGCCTCGGTGTCCGCGTTCGCGCCCATCGCCAACCCCACGCAGTGCCCCTGGGGCGAGAAAGCCCTGGGCGGCTATCTGGGGGACGACCGGGAGAGCTGGAAGGCATGGGACGCCTGCGAGCTGATCGCCACCTGCGCCCCGGCGCCGGCGGAAATCAAAGTGGACCAGGGCGAGGCGGACAATTTCTACCAGGATGGGCAGTTACGTCCGGAAGCCCTGGAAGACGCCTGCAAGCAGACCGGCGTGCCGCTCACCCTGCGCATGCTGCCGGGGTACGATCATTCCTACTTCTTCATCGCCAGCTTTATCGACGACCACCTGCGTTACCACGCCCACCATCTGCGCAGCGGCTAGCACCGCCACGAGTAGGTCGGGTTAGGCCGAAGGCCGTAACCCGACAACCGCGCTCAGACCGATCGTCGGGTTACGCTTCGCTAACCCAACCTACCACTAGTCCGCCGACAGCGCGTCGAGCAGCAGCAGGCTGTTGGCTTTCACGGCGGTGGTGATCGCCAGGCGCGGGTTGATGATTTCGAACTTGGGATTGTGATTCATGGGCGGCAGCTCGCCGGTCGCCATGTACTTCTTCATCACGTCCGGGGCACCGCCGCCCACTTCCATGAACAGGGTCTGGGTGTCCTCGATACCGGCCACCAGCATGGGGAAATCCTCGGAGCCCATCACCGGCGGGAAGCCGGGCATCAGCGCCTCTTTGCCGAGGCCGGCGGCCAGGGTCCGCTGGGCCTGTTCGGCCAGGGCCTCGTCGTTGTAGACCGGCTCGGAGTAGCCCTTGAGGGTGTATTCCGGCATCTTGTCGTCGGCGACGCCGGCGGCCCGGGCGATGCCGTTGGTTTCCCGTTTGATGGCGTCGAGCATCTGCTGGCGCACCGGCTTTTCGTACCAGCGCAGGTTGAGCTTGAGGGTGCCGTTGTCCGGGATCACATTGTTGGCTTCGCCGATCTGGCTGGCGCCGACGGTGAGCACCGCCGGTTTCTGCGGATCCACGTTGCGGCTGACGATGGTCTGGTAGGCCATCACCGAGCGCGCGCCCATCACCACCGGATCGATGGTGTTGTGCGGCGCGGAGCCGTGGCCGCCGACGCCGTGCAGGGTGACGTCGAGTTGATCGCTGCCGGCCATGCGGCGCCCGGCGCGCACCGCCACGGTGCCGGCGGGCCACACCGGAAACACATGGGCGCTGATCAGCAGCTCCGGCTTGGGCACCCGGCCGTAGAGGTCGTCGTCGACCATGGCCTGAGCGCCTTCAAGCAGCTCTTCCGCCGGCTGGGCAATCAGCACCAGGGTGCCGGACCAGGCGTCGCGGGTTTCTCGCATTACTTCGGCGATACCCAGCAGCCAGCTGACGTGGGCATCGTGCCCACAGGCGTGGGCAACGTGAGCTTTGCCGCCGTTGTCCAGGGTCACCTGCTTGCGGCTGGCGTAATCCAGGCCGGTGTCTTCCTTCACCGGCAGGCCGTCCATGTCGCTGCGGAACATCACCACCGGGCCATCGCCGTTTTCCAGCACCGCCGCCACGCCGGTGCCGCCGATGCCGGTGTGCACCTGGTAGCCGAGTTTCTTGAGGCGTTTGCTCACCAGTTTGGCGGTTTCGGTTTCCTGGAAGCCCAGTTCCGGGTTGGCGTGCAGGTGCTTGAAGGTGCTCACCAGGCGGTCGGCCTGGCCTTCGGCCAGTTCGTTGACACGTTGGGTGGTGTCGGCCGGGGCGGGGGTGGTCATGGCGGTTAGAGCGAGGGCCGCCGCGAGGGCGGCGCGGTGTAGGTTTTTTAGCATTTTTGGTCTCTCCCGATGGATCGTTGTTGTTTGTTGAGAGTCGCTGTTGACCAGGGCTCTGGGATCCTGCCGGGAGCTTCGCTCCCTTTCGCGGGCGGAGCCCGCTCGCACAGGCCGCCCATACATGGCTACCGGGTGGCGGCGAGGGCGCGGCGGTAGCCGAGCCAGGCCATGGCGCCGGCGAGGGTATTGCCGAGGGCGGCGCCCACGGCAAGGCCCGTCAAACCGCCGAGCCAGGCGCCCAGGGACAGCAGCGGCAGGTAGCAGGCGAACAGGCGCAGGAAGGAAATGGTCATGGCCCGCACCGGCCAGCCCAGGGCGTTGCTGGCGGACACCACCAGCATACACACGCCGAGCAGGCCGTAGCTGGGCGGCAGGAAACGGATCAGCACGGTGAGGTGGTCACGTACGGCGCCGTCTGCCACCAGCAGGCTGGCCAGGGGCCCGGCCAGCGCCGCCAGCACCAGCCCCAAACCCAGTTGCCAGAACACCACCATGCGGGCGGCGGTGGCCATCACCCGTTCCACTTCCTGCCAGCGGCCGCCACCGTAACAGCGCCCCAGCCAGGGCGGCAGGGCCATGGTCATGCCCAGCACCAGCACGATAGAGAAACTCTCCAGGCGGCTGGTCAGGCCCCAGGCGGCCACCGCGGATTCGCCCAGCCGCGCCACCAGGCCGGTGGCCAGCATCGCCGCCAGCGGCGGCATCAGCTGGCTGATCATGGCGGGGCCGGCGATGGCGGCGAACGGGCCGGCGGATTCACGCACCTCGCGCAGCACGTCGTCGCGTTCCAGCCAGCCGCGCCCGCGCAGCGCCAGGGCGGTGATCAAGCCGCCGCTGGAGAACGCCGCCAGCGACGCCCAGGCGGCCCCCTCCAGGCCGAGCGCCGGCACCGGCCCCAGGCCGAAGATCAGAATCGGGTCGAGCACCAGGTTCACCAGACTGGTGACCATCATCATGGTGCCGGGGAAGCGGGTGTTGCCGTGCGCCCGGAACAGGCTGTAGCCGAAGTAGGCCATGGCCCCCATCCAGGAGGCGCACACCTGCACCGCCCAGAACGGACGGATCACCGCTCGGATTTTCTCGCTGGCGCCGAGCAGCGCGAACGCCGGCTCCTGCAGAGCCCAGAGCAGCAGCGCCAGCACCGCCATCACCGCGCCGCCGCCGGTGAGCACCAGCACACCCAGGCGCCCGGCGCGCTCTTCCTGGCCGGCGCCGATGGCACGGGAGATCAGCGCGGCAATGGCGATGCCCATGCCCACCTGAATACCGATGGTGAGAAACACCAGCGGGAAGGTGAACGATTGCGCCGCCAGCGGCTCGGTACCCAGCCGCGCCACGAACACACTGTCGACCAGATTGAAGCCCAGCAGCGACAGCACCCCCAGCGTCATCGGCCAGGTTTGCTGCCAGATCCGGCGCGACAGACCGGTGTGCTCGTCGTGGGTCATTCGGGCTTTTCCTGAACGTCGCCCGGGGCTCTTCCCTTGGCGCGCTCATAGGCGACGATGGCTGCGCCGATGCTGCCCAGCAGCATGCCCGCCGAACCGATGATGAACAGCCACACCCCGGCCGGTTTCAGGGATTCCCACAGGAAGAAGACGCTGCCAACCACGAAGGTGGTGTTGCCCAGCAACCCCATGGCCAGATGAAACCACTGGTATTGGTGCACGAACGCCCGGGTAAGCGCCCAGGTGGAGTGGGCGCGCCGGGCGCTTTGGCGAACGCTTTGCGCTTTGCTCATGCTGTTGTTCCTCGTTTCCAAGGGGCGGCGGAGCGGGAGACTAACACAACGCCGTTGCGACACGGCTGCCCGTTATTAAAAGGGCTGCAACCGGGCCGCCAGCGCGCCGCCGCCATCACGGCCGCGCTCCACCAGTTCCAGGAATTCATCGCCCAGGCGGCGGCTTTCGTCGATGGCCCGGTGCCAGTACCGCTCCCGGCCTTCGTCGTCGCCCAGATAGGTTTTGAAATCGGTACGGTCCGGCAGCTTGCCGTGGGGCAGACGCGCCAGGTAATCGGCGGACGGCGCCACCAGCAGGGTGCGTGCCAGCCGCCCGGCATCGCCGTTGCGCCAGCGCAGCGGCTTGTCGAACCAGCCCGGGATCACCCGGTTGGTGAAATGCGGGTACAGCACCAGATCCTGGTCGGTGCGATAGGGCAGATCCAGGTGGTAATCCAGCAGCCCGCCGTCCCGGTAGACGCCGGCCGGCCCGCCGGGCAGATCGCGCACCCCTTCCAGCACCATGGGGATGGCGGCGCTGGCCAGCAGAGCGGCGCGCAGGTTGTCCTCGCTCAGGCCGATGTGATGGGTGGCGAAATCATTGAGTTCCGACAGCGGCAACGGCGCCTCGCCGGGGTACACCAGGCCACGCTCCATGAACACGCCCAGGGCGCGGCGGCTGAGCAGGTTGCCGCCGATCAGGCCGGCCATCCCCAGGCCGAGGCCCAGGCGGCCCTCACCGCTGATCGGACGGCGGCTGCGGATCACCACCACCACCAACCGGTACGCCGGATTGTTGAGTACCGTCGGGTCACTGCCGTCGAGCAGTTCGTCGAGCATCAGCGCGCAACGGCGGGTGATCTCGCGGGGAACAATGCCTTTCGGGAAGCGCTGGGCGCTGTACAGCTCCGCCAGCCGGCGCAGACGGGCGGCGGCGTCTTCGCCATCGGCGGCACCGGCCACGGCGGCGAACCGCCAGCTGCCGATGGAGGCGCCGATCAGCGTGCGCGGGCGCGGTGCTTCGGGCAGAAAGCGCCCGAAAATGGCCTGGTCCAGGCCGCTGATGCCCACAGCCTTGGGGCCGCCGGCGGCGCCGGGCACCACGCTGATGTCCTGGGCACGCAGGCCGTGTTCAAGAAGGTGTTGCCGGGCCTGGGCCCCGGCGCGCAGAACCAGAGCCGGTTCGCGGGTGTGAATGGCAGGCAAAACAATCCCCCGGTGTGTGTGACCGGGGGAATGCTATCAGATGCGCTCGTGGGGGTGGCAGTAGATCACCAGCTCGCCATCGGCGTCGTCGATGTCGGTGGGCACATTGAGCGGGTCGTTAACGGCAAGGATCACGTCATAGGCACGGCCGCCGTTGAGTGAGCAGTCCACCCGGTCAACCTCATCTTCCGGATCGGAGCCGTTGCGCACCACCACCAGATTAAGGCTGCCGGCGTCGGTGGTCTGATAGTCCGTGGCGTCACCCAGACCCAGACCGGTGGCGAAGTAGGTGCCGTCGTCAGCGTCGTTGTAGCGCACATCCAGGGAAAACACACCGTTGATAATATTGGTGCTTACGGTGTTGATCAGCCGGAAGCGGGCGGTGCCGGTCTCTACATCGCTCTGGTCCTGCTGAAAAACACCCAGCTCCGGAGAGCCGCCAGTGGTGGTATCGCCATAGGATACGGCGGTGTAGCTAACGTCGTTGTTCAGCCGCGCCTCTTCGGTAAACAGGTTCGCGCCATTCTGGTTCACGCCCCGGAATCGGACCGCGTTTTCCTCATTGTTCTCGCTGTCGTCGATGCGGACATTGAGCTCCGGGGCTTCGTCCTCGCGGGAATAGCCCACGTCGTTGACCCTGTCGGATTCATCGCCCTCGACGGTGAAGTCCACGGTCAGGTTGCTCTGATCCCCGGCGCCCTGGCTGGTGATCTGGTTGTAGTAATAGACCGAGCTTTCCGAGCGCAACGAGTCGAAGATGCCGCCCTCCTCGTCACAACTGGACGCCAGGGCGGCGGCCACCACCACCGGCACGAAGAATCCCACGTTCATGTTGTTCTCCTGGTTCGTTCCTTGAGGTATGGACCCGTCAGCCGGGCCCCGGTTCCACGTTGAATTCCTGGATGAAGATTTGCCAGAAGGCCACGAACAGGCCCGCCAGCAACGGCCCCAGCGCGAAACCGGTGATGCCGAACAGCGCCAGCCCTCCAAGCGTGGAGAACAGCACCAGATAGTCCGGCAGCTTGGTGTCGCGGCCGACCAGAATCGGCCGCAGTATGTTATCCACCAGACCGATCACGATGGCACCAAACGCGGTGAGAATCACCGCGTCGACAATCTCGCCCACCGCATACAGATACAACGCCACCGGCACCCAGATCAAGCTGGCGCCCACCGCCGGGATCAGCGACAGCACCGCCATCACCACGCCCCAGAGCACCGCCGCCGGAATCCCCAGGAACCAGAAGATCAGGCCGCCCAGGGCGCCCTGAATGGCGGCCACCACCAGGTTGCCCTTGATGGTGGCGCGGGTGATTTCGGCGAATTTATTGAACAGCATGCGCTCGCGGTCGTCGCCCAGGGGCAGCGCGCGAATCAGCATCTGGATCAGTTTGTTGCCGTCGCGGAGCAGGAAGAAGGTCAGATAGAGCATCAGCCCCAGATCGATAAAGAAGCGGAAGGTGTTCTGCCCCACCGCCAGGGCCCGTTTGCCAAGAAACTGGCCGGCGCTCTTCAGGCCCGCCATCACCTGGTCTCCCAGGTTGGAAAAATCCACCCCGAACCGTTCCAGCCAGTGGTACGCCAGCGGAAACCCTTCCCGGAAGGTGGTGATGTACTCACTGGGGTCCAGACGGCCTTCCTGGAGCTTCTGGTACACGGACAACCCTTCGGTGATGAACGACGCCGCCACCAGCAGCACCGGAATCACCACCATCACGGTGCACACCAGCAAGGTGACCAGCGCCATCAGGGTAGGGCGGTTGGGCCACTTGGCGAGCAGCCGCTGCTGCATGGGATAGAAGATCACCGCCACCGCGCAGGCCCAGAAAATCGGCGCGTAAAAAGGCTGCAGCAACACAAAGAAGCCCAGCGTGACCAGGACCAGCAGCGCCAGAAACGAGTTCTGCTGTAACGGGGGGCGATGCATGTATGACTCCTGTCAGCCGGACGGCACCAGGGTGGACACCAGGTAACCGGTATAGCCCAGATAAACGGACAGCAAAATAGCGCCCTCGATGCGATTGATGCGCCCGGTACCGGCACCTCGGAACCCGTAGCCCATCAGGAACAGCGCCACGGTGAGCACCGTCATCACCACCCAGTCCCGGTAAAACACGGCGGGCTCCGCCGGCACCGGCGTAATGGCACCGGCGATACCCACCACCGCCAGGGTATTGAACAGGTTTGAGCCTAGCACATTGCCCAGCGCCAGATCGTGCTCGTTCTTGCGCACCGCCGCCAGCGCGGACGCCAGCTCCGGCAGGGACGTGCCCACCGCCACCACGGTCAGGCCGATGACCAGATCGCTCACGCCCAGGCCCTCGGCGATGCTTACCGCGCCCCACACCAGCAGGCGCGAGCTGGCCACCAGCAGCACCAGCCCGAACAGCAGCCAGAACACCGCGCGGCCCAGCGGCATGGGTTGCTCGGCGGCGGCGTCCACGTCACCGACAATGGGATCGCCCTTGCCGGTCATGCCCTGGTACACCGACCAACCCATCAGCATGAAGAACACCGCCAGCAGAACCACGGCGTCCATGTGGCTGACCTGGCCGTCGTAAAGCTGGTAACCGGCCAGCAGCATGATCACCGCCAACACCGGCAGCTCGCGCCGCAGCACCGAGGAGTGCACGGAGATCGGGCTGAGCAACGCCACCAGACCCAGGATCAGCGCGATGTTGGTGATGTTGGAGCCGTAGGCGTTGCCCAGGGCGAGCCCCGGGTTACCGTCCGCGGAGGCCAGCGCGGAGACCACCATCTCCGGCGCGGAGGTGCCGAAGCCGATCACCAGCATACCGACCAGCAGCGTGGGCATGCCGGCGTGCCGGGCGGTGGCCGAGGCGCCGTCCACGAAGCGGTCGGCGCTCCATACCAGAACCACAAGACCGGCGATCACCGCCCCCAGAGCAAGCCACATAGTCAGACACCTTTGTTATTGAAAACCAAAAACCAACCAAACCGGCCGGCGCTCAGGGCCGGCGGTAAAGCTGGGCGCGTACGTCACCGCCGTCCTTCTCGCGCAGGCGCTCCCAGGATTCGGGCACCGCGGGGGCCGGATCGTGACGGCGCGATTCTACATAAATCCGCGCATCGGGTTTCAGCAGCCCGAGCGCCTCCAGAGCCTGGCAGGCCGGCGCCGCCAGGCCGAGATCATAGGGTGGATCAATAAACACCAGATCGAAACGGTCCGCGCAGCGCGCCAGCCACTTGAGCGCATCGGCGCAATCAACGCGCACCCGCTCGCCGAACAGCGGTGTCAGCTGGCGGCTAAGGTCCGCGCAGCGGTCGCGTTTTTTCTCCACCAGCAGGGCCTGGCCGGCGCCACGGCTCAGGGCCTCGGCGCCCAGCGCGCCGGACCCGGCGAACAGGTCCAGCACCCGGGCGCCGGGCACTTCCGCCTGCAGCCAGTTGAACAGGGTTTCGCGCATGCGATCCGAGGACGGGCGCAGGTCACCGCGCTGATCGACGAAATGCAGCCGGTGGCCGCGTCGTTCGCCGCCGATAATGCGCACCTGCCCCTTGCTGGTTTTGCCTCTTGCCTTCATTGCCCGTCCGTTCGCGGCGCGCGGGGGCCGATGCTGACGATGGCCAGCCGGTCGGCGTCCAGCGCCCGCTGGAACGCCGCGCGGATCTCTTCCACGGTCACCGCCTCCACGCGTTGGTTAAAGCGCTGCAGGTAGTCCAGCGGCAAATCATAGAAGCCGATGGCGCCGAGCTGGCCGATGATATCGCTGTTGTCGGCGGTTTCCAGTGCCCGGCTGCCAAGAATGTTCGCCTTGGCGGCCTCCAGCTGCGCTTCGGTGGGGCCGTTACTGATGAAATCGCGCACGATACCCATGGTCAGCCCCAGTGCCTGGTCGGCGTTATCGTTGGCGGTCTGCAACTGCAGAATGAACGGTCCGCCGGCGGCCATCGGCTTGAAATAGCTGGAGATGCCGTAAACGAAGCCTTTTTCCTCGCGCACTTTCTGCGTCAACAGCGAGGCGAAACCGCCGCCGCCAAGAATGTAATTACCCACGTACAGCGGCACATGGTCCGGGTTGCCGCGCCAGGTCGCCTGGTTGCCGACCAGGATATGGGTCTGGTTGGACGGAAAATCCAAGTGTTCGGTGACAGGCTCTTTCAGACGTTCGGCCCGGGCCAGTTCCGGGGCCGCGTCGCCGCGCGGCAGGGCCTGGCTGAGCTGTTCGGCGATCGCTTCCGCCTGCTCGCGGTTGACGTCACCGACCAGGGCGATCACCGCGTTGCCGGCGGCGTAATAGCGCTGGTGGAACGCCACGAGGTCGTCGCGCTCAATACCGGGCAGACTTTCCAGCGTGCCCGATTGCGGGTGGCCGTAGGGATGGTCGCCGAACAGGGTGCGCTGGAACGCCTTGTTGACCTGGGGCCCGGGCACCTGCTTTTCCATTTTCAGACCCTGCAGGGCACTGGTGCGGATCCGCTCCAAGGCGTCCTGGGGAAAGGTGGGGGTGCCGATCACCCGCGCCAGCAAATCCACGGCGTCTTCCCGCCAGCGGGGCCGCGACAGGGTACGCAGGCTGATCACGCCCATGTCCTGATAGCTGCCGGTGGAAAAGCGGGCGCCGCGGTCCTCGAAACCACGGGCGATGTCGTCCACGCTCAGCCCTTCGGCGCCCTCGCCCAGCAAGGCGCTGGTGAGCGCGGCCACGCCGGGCTGGTCGCCGTCGCGGGCGCTGCCGGCGTCCATCACCAGGCGCACGTCGAGCATCGGCAGCGCCGGCGAGGGCACGAACAGCACCTTGGCGCCCTGCTCGGTACGCCAGGACTGAATGTCCAGCTCCGGCGCCGCCGGCGTCGCCTGGCCGACCTGCTCGGCGGTGGTTGGAAAACCGGCACAGCCGGCCAGCAGCAGCGCCGCCATCGACGCCACTACCACGGCGGACAAACCTTTTATCGTCTGCATCATTCCTCGCCCTCCGGAATCACATGGGCCACGGCGCTGCGTTCCGCCACCAGCCAGTCCCGGGCCGCTTGCCGGACCTGCTCGGGGGTCACCGCTTCCAGGTTTTCATCGAATCGCGCCGCCAACCGCCAGTCCAGACCCAGCACCGACAGGGTCCCCAGCTCCATGGCCTGGCCCATCACCGAGTCGCGCTGGTAGATCTGCTCCGCCAGCACGCCGGCGCGCACGCGGTCCATTTCCGCTTCGCTGGGCGGCTGCTCGGCGATCTTCTCGATCTCCGCCTTGATCGCCGCCTCAAGCTCGTCGAGGCTCACCTCCGGGTTGGGCGTGGCGGTGATGGTGAAGGTGCCGTTACCCCGCTGCAGGCCGTCGTAGCCGGCCCCCAGGCCGGCGGCCAGGCGCTGGCCACGCACCAGGTGGCTCTCCATGCGAGCGCTGGTGCCACCGTCGAGGACCCCGCCCAGCATGGTCAGGGCATAGAAGTCGCCCTGGTGGTCGGCGGTGGTCAACGACGGCACGTTATAACTCATATACAGCGCCGGCACCCGCACCGGCAGCCGCAGGGTCATGCGTCGCTCGCCAGGGGGCGGGTTGAGCGTGGTCTCAGGACGCGGCGGCGTCTCGCCCCGGGGCAGATCGGCGAAGAATTTTTCCACCAGCGGCCGCACCCGCTCCAGGGTCACATCACCGGCGATCACCAGGGTGGCGTTGCCGGGCACGTAGAAGCGCTCATACCAGTCGCGGGCCTGTTGCGGTTGCAGTTGGGCAAGCAGGTCACGCCAGCCGATAATCGGGTGGGCGTAGCCGGTGCCGGGCCGCGCCACCGCCTGGAACTTTTCCCAGGCCAGCGCCGTGGGCTTATCGTCGGTGCGCTGACGGCGCTCCTCCATGACCACCTGCAGCTCGCGGCGGAACGACTCATCGTCGATCTTCAGGTTTTTCAGGCGCTCCGCCTCCAGCTCCAGCGCCAGCGGCAGCCGCGACGCCTCGTACTGCTGGAAATAGGCGGTAAAGTCGTAGCTGGTGAAGGCGTTGTCGCTACCGCCGAAGCGGGCCACGGTGCGCGAGAACTCGCCGGCGTCGAGCCGCTTGCTGCCCTTGAACATCATGTGCTCGAGCACATGGGCCAGGCCGGTTTCATAGGGGGCCTCATCAATGCTGCCCGCCTTGAACCAGACCATGACGGTGATCACCGGCGCCCGGTGATCCTCGCGTACCAGCACGTCGAGGCCGTTATCGAGCTGGAACTCGTGGGTCGGCAGTTCGGCGCGGGCCGTGAGCGTGATCAGGCTCAACCCCAGGGCGATCAACAGTGGTTTCATCCGCAATCCTCTACGCTGTTTATGGCGGCCGGCAATGACAATGGTAGGATAGCCGCGCGCCCGTGATGAGCGGGCAAGGCATTTCCGGGCTCCCACCCTACCCCATCAGGCGGGCGGGTGGCTCCCAACCCGATGGATACGACTGACCATGAACGACGAAGTTTCACGCGACGACGATCGCGACCCGGCCGAGGACAGCCCGCGAGCGTCCGGCGGCGACGAGCCGCGCGGCGAAAAGAAAGCCGGCCTGTTTTCGCGCATGTTCGGCAAGCAGCCGCAACCGTCCCAGCCCGAGCCGGATAGAGCCGAGCCGGCGGACGCCCCCGCCCAGCCCGAGCGCCCGGTCAGCGAGCCGGTAGCCGCGCCCGCCGAAGCCGACGGCGGCTTCTGGACGCGCATGAAGCAGGGTATGAGCAAGACCAGCAAGAACCTGGGCAAGGGCCTGGCGGATCTGCTGGTGGGCGCCAAGGAAATCGACGACGAGATCTTCGAGGAGATCGAGACCCAGTTGCTGGTGGCGGACGTGGGCGTGGAAGCCACCGACACCATCATCGGCAACCTCACCGAGCGGGTCGGCCGCCAGGAACTGGTGCACGCGGACGCGCTCTACGAAGCGCTGCAGGACGAACTGCGCAACCTGCTGGTGCCGGTGGACCGGCCGCTGGAGATCGACACCGCCAAGAAGCCCTATGTGATTCTGATGGTGGGCGTGAACGGCGTGGGCAAGACCACCACCATCGGCAAGCTGGCCTGCCGCTTCAAGGCCGAAGGCAAGAACGTCATGCTGGCCGCCGGCGACACCTTCCGCGCCGCCGCCGTGGAGCAGCTGCAGGTGTGGGGCGAGCGCAACGAGATTCCAGTGGTCGCCCAACACACCGGCTCGGACTCCGCCAGCGTGGTCTACGACGCGGTGCAGGCGGCCCAGTCCCGGGGCGCCGACGTGCTGATCGCCGACACCGCCGGCCGCCTGCACACCCGGGGCAACCTGATGGAAGAGCTCTCCAAGGTGACCCGGGTGATGAAAAAGCTGTCCCCGGAGGCGCCCCACGAGGTGCTGCTGGTGCTGGACGCCGGCACCGGCCAGAACGCCATCAACCAGGCCGAGGAATTCCGCGACACCGCCGGGGTCACCGGCCTGGTGCTGACCAAGCTGGACGGCACCGCCAAGGGCGGCATTCTGTTCGCGCTGGCCAAACGCACCGGCCTGCCGATCCGCTTTATCGGCGTCGGCGAACAGCTGGAAGACCTGCGCCCGTTCAACGCCGAGGAATTCGTGCAGGCGCTGTTCGAGGACGTGGCCCGATGAAGGACTCCCATGATCAAGTTTGATCGGGTCAGTAAACGCTACCCGAACGGCAAGGACGCCCTGCGTCGCATCCACTTCGAGCTGCCCGCCGGCCAACTGACCTTTCTCACCGGTCATTCGGGCGCGGGCAAGTCGACATTGCTCAAGCTGATCATGATGATCGAACGCCCGACCCAGGGGCAGGTGTTCGTGGAAGGCCAGAACCTGAATGGCTTCAGCACCCGGCAGGTGCCCTATCTGCGCCGCAAGATCGGCATGGTGCACCAGAACCATCAGCTTTTGTTCGACCGCAGTGTGTTCGATAACGTGGCCTTGCCGCTGGTGATCGCCGGCTTCGCCCGCGCCGACATCGGCAAGCGGGTGCGCGCCGCCCTGGACAAAGTGGGCCTGCTGAACAAGGAAAAGCTCAACCCGATCATGCTGTCCGGCGGCGAGCAGCAGCGCGTGGGCATCGCCCGGGCGGTGGTCAACAAGCCGCCGCTGCTGCTCGCCGATGAGCCCACCGGCAACCTGGACCCGGCGCTCAGCGCCGAGATCATGGACCTGTTCCATGATTTCGCCCGGGTCGGCGTGGCGGTGCTGATCGCCACCCACGATCTGTCGCTGATCGCCCGCCACCGGCACCGCCTGCTGACGCTGCGCGAAGGCCGCCTGATTCACGACGGCGAGGACGACGACCATGGCGCCTAACAGCCCCCGCGCCCGCCGGCCCGGCGGCGCCCGCAGCGCGCGCACCTCCCTGGGCGACCGCCTGCGCGCCTGGCGCCACCACCACCGGGACTCCCTGCGCGACGCCCTGAACCGGATGCGCGCCGCCCCGTCCAGCGCCCTGATGACGGTGCTGGTGATCGCCATCGCCCTGGCGCTGCCCGCCGGCCTGGCGGTGCTGCTGGACAACGCCCGCGTGATCACTAAGGGCTGGGACGGCAACGCCCACCTGTCCGTATTCCTGGAAATGGACGTGGACGAAAGCCGGCAACGGCAACTGGCCGACGACTGGGCGGACTTCGACACGGTGAAACGCACCGAGGTGATCACCCGCGCCCAGGCCCTGGACGAATTCAAGGCGCTGTCCGGGTTCGGGGAGGTGCTGGAAGCCCTGCCGGACAACCCGTTGCCGCCGCTGATCGTGGTGTACCCGGACAACGCCGCCCCCGGCCAGGTGGAGGCGCTGCAAACGCGACTCAACGCCCTGCCGGAAGTGGACAATGCCCAGCTGGACGTGGCCTGGGTGCGCCGGCTGCACGCCATCATCGAGCTGGGCGACCGGCTGATCGGCGTGCTCACCCTGGGCCTGGCCGCCGCCGTGGTGCTGGTGGTGGTGAACACCATCCGCCTGGCCATAGAAAGCCGGCGCGAGGAAATCGTGGTGATCAAGATTGTCGGCGGCACCGACGGCTTCGTGCGCCGGCCCTTCCTGTACAGCGGCTTTTGCTTCGGGTTCGCCGGGGGCGTGCTGTCCCTGGTGCTGGTGGGCACCGCGCTGTGGTGGCTGGGCGGCCCCATCGACGAATTGCTGAACCTCTACGAAAGCGAGCACTCGCTCACCGGCATGAGTGCATCCACCGTGCTGGTGCTGCCCCTGTTCAGCGGCACCCTGGGGTTGTTGGGGGCCTGGCTGGCGGTCAGCCGCCATCTGGGTGACGTGGAGCCGCAGTTCTGAGCGGCCGCTTTTTTGAGCGGCCGCTTTTTTTCGTTTCTTTACCCCCATCGCGGGAAATCTCTCCTACATTGGGTGTCCCATGAATGACCGGGATCACGGAACGGTCACCCGCTTCGGGTAGCCTGGATTCCCCGTCCGGCCCCGTCATCGAGAGGATGAATAGCGGGGAACCAATCCGGCTATTAGCACTCCAAGAAACCGAGTGCTAACATCATGCCCAACCCAATAAGGGAGAAGGGAGACATGAAAACACAACTGCAACAGGCTCACGCTCTGCCGCTGGCGGTCCCGGGTCACGACCTGGATGCCTATATCCGCGCGGTGAACAGCGTGCCCGTGCTCAGCGTCGACGAAGAGCGTCAGCTGACCGAGCGGTTGTACTTCGACGAAGACCTGGACGCCGCCCGCAATCTGGTGCTCGCCCACCTGCGCTTCGTGGTGCACATCGCCCGCAGCTACACCGGTTATGGCCTGCCCCTGGGCGACCTGATCCAGGAGGGCAACGTCGGCTTGATGAAGGCCGTCAAACGGTTCGACCCGACCAAGGGCGTGCGGCTGGTGAGCTTCGCCGTGCACTGGATCAAAGCCGAAATTCACGAATACGTGATCAAGAACTGGCGCATCGTCAAAGTGGCCACCACCAAGGCCCAGCGTAAACTGTTCTTCAACCTGCGCGGCCAGAAGAAGCGTCTTGGCCGCCTGACCACGGAAGAAGCCCAGCGCGTGGCCGACGACCTGGGCGTCACCGCCACCCAGGTGAAGGAAATGGAAGGCCGCCTCGGCGCCTTCGACGCCAGCTTCGACGGCCCCACCAGCGACGACGAGGACAGTCCGATTCCGTCGCCGGCGGCCTATTTGCACAGCGACAACAGCGACCCGGCCGATCTGGTCGCCGCCGAGGACGACCAGCAGCGCAGTTCGCGCCAGCTGGGCTCGGCGATCATGACCCTGGACGAGCGCAGCCGCGATATTCTCGAACGCCGCTGGCTGGCCGACCAGAAATCCACGCTTCAGGAGCTGGCCGACGAGTACGGCGTTTCCGCCGAACGCATCCGCCAGCTTGAGAACAACGCGCTGAAGAAGTTGCGTAACGCCATCGCCGCCTGATTTGGCGGCGGGCGAACCCGATCCATCTGCCTTGCAAGCAAGCCCCGCCGTGCCCCGGCGGGGCTTTTTTATGGGCGCGGCGGGGTTGAGGACGCCCCCTTTTGGCTCCACATCTTTTATACTGCCGCCCACATTCATTACACACTGCCGATTATGAAACTGCTGCTGATTCTGGGCGCGCTCAACGGCGCCCTGGCCGTGTTGCTCGGGGCCTTCGGCGCCCACGGCCTGAAGGCCCGGGTGGACGGCGCCATGCTGGAGATCTGGGGCACCGCCAGCCAGTACCACTTCTACCACGCGCTGGCGTTGCTGCTCATCGGGCTGCTGGCGAAGCAGTTCGGGGCGTCCGGGCTGGTCACCGCCGGTTGGATTCTGTTCGCCGGCATGCTGGTGTTCAGCGGCAGTCTTTACGTGCTGGTGCTGAGCGGCCAGAAGTGGCTCGGCGCGGTGACCCCACTGGGCGGCCTGGCACTGATTATCGGCTGGCTGTGGCTGACCTGGTCCCTGGTGAAAGCGCTATGAATCTGATCGTTAACGGCGACCCTTACCCCTTCACCGGCACCACCGTCGCCGATCTGGTGGCCGAGTTGCAGCTCACCGGCCGGCGGCTGGCGGTGGAGGTGAACCGGGAAATCGTGCCGAAAAGCGAACACGGCACCCACACTCTGCGAGAGGGCGACACGGTTGAAGTCGTCCATGCGATAGGAGGGGGGTAAATCGCGACCGAAGCCAGCTTCGCAGCGTGATTTACGACCGGACACGTCTCATCAGAATGCAGAACCGCCTAACACGGGAATCGACCATGAGCGAAGACCTACTCACCATCGCCGGCAAGACCTACACTTCCCGGCTGCTGATCGGCACCGGTAAGTACAAGGATTTCGAGGAAACCCGCGACGCCATCGAAGCCAGCGGCGCGGAGATCGTTACCGTGGCCCTGCGACGGACCAACATGGGCCAGAACCCGGACGAACCCAACCTGCTGGATTTCGTCAGCCCGGAGCGGTACACCATCCTGCCCAACACCGCCGGCTGCTTTAACGCCGAGGACGCGGTGCGCACCTGCAAGCTGGCCCGCGAGCTGCTGGACGGGCACAGCCTGGTGAAGCTGGAAGTGCTGGGCGACCAGAAAACCCTCTACCCGAACATCGCCGATACCGTAAAGGCGGCGCGGGAGCTGGTGGACGACGGCTTCCAGGTGATGGTCTACACCAACGACGACCCGATCGTCGCCAAGGAACTGGAAGACGTGGGCTGCGTGGCGGTGATGCCGCTGGGCTCGCTGATCGGCTCCGGGTTGGGCATTCTCAACCCGCACAGCCTGCTGCTGATCATGGAACAAGCGAAGGTGCCGATCATCGTCGACGCCGGCGTGGGCACCCCCAGCGACGCCACCCTGGCCATGGAGCTGGGCTGCGACGGCGTGCTGTTGAATTCCGCCGTGGCCCACGCCAAGAAGCCGGTGCTGATGGCCAGCGCCATGAAAAAAGCCATCGAAGCGGGCCGCGAAGGCTTCCTGGCCGGGCGCATGCCCAAGCGAGTCTATGCCAACCCCTCGTCGCCCGGCGAAGGCCTGATTTAGCACTCTTTGTGGGAGCGGGCCTGCCCGCGAAAGGGTGGCGTTAGCCACCCGGCAAAGGTTGCCCCGCAGGATACCAGAAACGTTGTTTCGGATCGTAATAGCCATGCTCGATTTTCTACACCATGACAAGGACCCGGAAACCGGCAAGGTGATGCGCCGGGTACGCAGTTTCGTGCTGCGCGAAGGCCGGCTTACCCATGGCCAGCGCAAGGCACTGGACACACTGTGGCCCCGCTATGGCCTGGAACGCGGCCAGGGCGTGCTGGATCCACGGGCGGAATTTGGCCGCCAGGCGCCTCGGGTTCTGGAAATCGGCTACGGCATGGGCCAGTCCCTGGCCAGCATGGCCGAAGCGGAGCCGGACAAGGACTTTATCGGCATCGAGGTACACCGGCCCGGTGTCGGCGCCCTGCTGCTGGAAATTCAGGAGCGCGGCCTGAGCAATCTGCGCACCTACTGCGACGACGCCGTGGACATCCTCAAGCTGTGCATTCCGGACGGCTCCCTGGACCGGCTGCAGCTCTATTTCCCCGATCCGTGGCACAAGAAAAAGCACCACAAACGGCGCATCGTGCAGCCGGACTGGGTGGCGCTGGTGAATGCCAAGCTGCGCCCCGGCGGCGCGCTGCATATGGCAACGGACTGGCAGGATTACGCCGAGCATATGATGGCGGTGATGAACGGCTCAGCGGGCTTCGTGAATACGGCGGGCGAGGGGTGTTTCGCGGAACGCCCGGGCTGGCGCCCGGAAACCAAATTCGAGCGCCGTGGCGCCGGTCTGGGCCACGGCGTTTGGGACTTACTGTTCGAGAAAACCGGCCAGAAGGACGCTTAGAAGCGCCACTCCAGACCCACCGCGAGGGTGTCGTACTCGATGTCCTCGCCGGCGTCGTCCACCTCGAAACTGTACAGGTTATAGGCGGCGGTCAGCGCGGAGCTCTCGCCCAGCAGCCACTTCGCGCGTGCGCCGTAATAAAAGTCACGGGCATCATCATCGACACTGCTACCGCCCGCGCTCAACTCCGCGTCAATGCCCTGGCTGCCCAGGGTACCGCCCACGAAGAAGCGATCCGTCACCGGGAACAACAGATCCACGGCGGCGTAAAAGCCGTCCGCCTCCAGATCCACCTCGGCGAGACCGTTGAACACTTCCGATTCGGCATCGCCGAAACGACGGTGCCCGAACCGTACCGTCAGGCTTTGGTTCGCGGCGAAACCAATATAGATATCCGTCCCCAGTTCAGCGTCCGGAGAGCTCGCGGAAGGGCCACCAGTGCCCTCGATGAAGTCATCCAGGTTGCTCTGGTCATAGCCGACACCGACACCGAACACCATGCCGGAGCCGTCACCGGCGGCCAGGGCACTAAGCGGGCTAAGCGCCAGGGAAGTGGTGGCGAGAAGAAGTGCGTATTTTTTCAAGGTTCCCTCCATTTAGGCCATCTTGGCCGTTGTTATTGAATAAAGCCTACTGACTTTACCCAAGATCGTTATAAAAGGTAAATCTTCACGTCGGTTTGATAGCCGAAGCCGGTGGTTATGCGACAGGCTGAGCGGGACTCGGAACGTCACCTACTTGCCACAAGGATCAGGAGAACCCGTGCCCGCCAATGAACCGGCCCTGGGGCTGACCGATATTCTCGTCAAGCTGGCGGACGAGCCGGACGGCAGCGAGCTGTCGCTGGTGTCCGTGGT
The DNA here is from genome assembly GCA_017794945.1 of Alcanivorax sp. Classification (GTDB taxonomy): domain Bacteria; phylum Pseudomonadota; class Gammaproteobacteria; order Pseudomonadales; family Alcanivoracaceae; genus Alloalcanivorax. The sequence goes on along the minus strand of CP051239.1, from coordinate 1,632,422 downwards.
GGAGACCATGCAGGGGCGGGGCTTCGGCCCCTTGCTGCTGGCACCGACGCTGATGGTGTTGCTGCCCACCGGCGCGATCCCTGGGGTACCCACCCTGAGCGCGCTGCTGATCATGCTGGTGGCCGGCCAGCTGGTGTTCGGCAAACGCACGCCCTGGGTGCCCGGGCGGCTGCGCCGGATGTCTTTCGAGCGGGCGAAGTTCCGCGCGGCGGTCGGGAAGGCGCGGCCCTGGACGGAGCGGATCGACCGGCTGCTCAAGCCACGGCTGCGCGCCCTCACGGTGTGGCCGTTCAACCGCCTTGGCGCGGCGCTGTGCCTGGTGCTGGCGGCGGCGATGGTGCCGCTGGAGCTGGTGCCGTTCGCGGCGGCGGTGCCGGCGCTGATCATCGCCCTCTATGCCCTGGCGCTGGCCGCCCATGACGGCGCTCTGGCGCTGTTCAGCCTGGCCGGCGTGATCGCGGCGGGCGCCGCGGCCGTGTATTTCTGGCCGCTGTTCTGAGCGCCGTTGGCCGGCCCGCGACTATTCCACTTCCTTAAGCTTCCACGACCAGAGCGTCCCCAGAACGCCCATGGCGCCCAGCAGCAACAGGGCCCATTGGGCACCCAGCAGGGACACCGCCGCGCTGACACCGCCCAGCACCAACAGCAGCACGCCGATCACGGTGTTGCTGACGGCGGTGTAGTCGGTGCGTTTGGTGCCGCCGGCCATGTCCACCAGATAGGTCTTGCGGCCGATGCGGACGCCGGAATGGGCGATACTGAGCACGAAGAACGCCACCGGGTAAAACCAGGTGACCCCATCCCAGGCGGGCTCGGTCAGGGCCACCGCCGCCACGCCCAGGCACACCAGCGCCGCCAGAGCACCGCCGCGGATCATCACCTGGCGGCTGGAAGCGTCCGCCATATAGCCCCAGACACTGGCGCTGACCGTGCTGGCCAGGCTGGACGCCACCAGGAAGCCCCCCAACAGGGCGGCGCCGTCGGCCCGGTTCTGAGCCAGCACCACCAGAAACGGCGAGCCCAGGGCGGAGGCCATCAGCAGCGCCCGGGCGGTCACGAAATCGCGGAAGGGCGCATCGCTGACCAGTAAACCAAGACTCTCGAACGCCTGGCGCAGGGCGTGACCGCCGCCGGCAGTCTCACCGTGGAACTCGTCCACCTTGGAGAACACCGTGGCCGCCAGCCACCAGGCGAGGCCGGCGGCGAGCAACAGCAGCGTGTAGAACCGCATGCCCGGCTCGCTGTCCGCGCCGAACAGGGAGACCCCCACCGCCAGCGTCGCCGCCCCGGACAGGGTGGACGCCAGCCCGGTGAGCCGGCCCCGGCGGGCCTTTGGGATGCACTTGCCTTGCACGTCCTTCATCGCCACCGAGCAAAAGCCGCGACCGAGGCTGAACACCACCAACAGCCCGACAATGGCGAGCCCGGCGGCGAGCCCCTGAAGCCACCAGACCGCCGCCGCCATGGCCAGCACGCAGGCGCCCTGCAGCACCGAACCGAACACCCAGAAGCCCTTGCGCACCGGGTGGCGGCGCATCCAGGCGCCGATCGCCAACTGCGGGATCAGCGAACCGGATTCGCGGATCGGCACCAGCAGGCCGGCCAACGCCCCGGGCGCCCCCACGGCGCCGATCAGCCACGCCAGCACGGTCTTGGGGTTGATCAGCAGGTCGCCGATCTTGGTCAGCACATTGGCGAGAATGATCTTGAAGAAATTACCGGGCACTTCCCGGCAGGCTTCTTCGCTGATATCGCGGCAGGTGCGCGCGTCTTCTTCGTTGGCGACCAGCGCGTACAGCCGGTCCAGCGGTTCTCGACGACTCATCGTGTCCCTTCCCTCTTTCTCTACCCCTTGTTTACGCTCCCCCGGGCACCATGTGTTTCCTAATGGATAACTGATCCGGCAATAAGGAGCGCATCACCATGTTCAGAGTGTATTACCTCGTAAACAGCATGGATCAGGTGAAAACGGCCCTGAAAAACGTCGAACAGTCGGAAATCGGCACAAACCGCGTGCATGTCATGGCCCGTGACAACGGCGAGCTGAGCCGCGAGGGTATCCATGCGACCACGCCCTGGGAAGACACCAACATCATGACCACCGGCTTTTACGGTGCCGTGGTGGGCGCGGTGATCGGCCTGCTGGTGGGCTGGGCACTGAGCGGTATCGACCCCTGGGGGCTGGAAATCGGTTTCTGGGGCGTGATGGTGAGCGTCTTGTTCTTCGGTTCACACGGGGCCTGGGCCGGCGGTATTCGCGGGATCTCCCACGCCAATTACCACCTTAAGCCGTATCTGGACGATATCCGAAAGGGGCGCTATCTGATCATCGTCGATGTGGATCGGGAGGAGCAACGCAAAAAAGTGCATCGCCTGCTGGACCACAGCCTGGACGCGGAACGCCAGGGCGACGAAAGCGCGTTCAGCCCATTGCTGTAGGGCACGGGACCAACGGGCCGCCGCCGGCGGCCCGTCATCGCCTCAGGCGTGCTGCTTCTGGTGGCGACCTTCCGCCAACTCTTCCATTAAGCGTTTGCAGAAGGCGTCCAGATCCTTGGGCGTGCGGCTGGTGACCAGACCGTTGTCGACCACCGCTTCCTGGTCTTCCCAGGTGGCACCGGCGTTGCGCAGGTCCTGGGCCACCGAGGGCACGGAGGTCAGGGTGCGGCCTTCGACCACGCCGGCATTGATCAGAATCCAGGGCGCGTGACAGATCGCCGCCACCGGTTTTCCGGCCTTGAAGAAGGCGCGCACGAAGTCCAGCGCCCGCTCGTTGAGGCGCAGCTCGTCCGGGTTGAACAGGCCCCCGGGCAGTACCAGGGCGTGGTAGTCCTCGGCCTGGGCCTGGTCCAGGGCCTTGTCCACCTCGTAGGTGTCGCCCCAGTCGGTTTCCGCCCAGGCACGGATGCCGTCCTTGCCGGGCGCCACCACATGCACCTCGACGCCGTAGCTGCGCAGGGTGGATTGCGGAACCGCCAGTTCGGATTCCTCGAAGCCATCGGTGGCGAGGATCGCCACACGTTTGCCGTCCAGTTGCTTGCTCATGATGCTCTCCTTTAACAGCTCTGCGTTTGCAACGAGCCGGCTCCATGCTAAAGCGTGCGCGCCGGCGCGCCTGCCCGGTGCCGATAAAAAACTGCAAAAGCTGGCCGCTCGCTCGCGTTGCACGGCCAGGGGGCGGTCGATAGACTTTGCCCCACCTTTGGATGGTTGCCCGAAATGCCCGAAACGATTCCCCAGGACTCCGTAGGCCTGGTACAACCGCAAACCCTGCACGTGGACCGGCCCCTGGAGCTGGAGTGCGGACGGGTGCTGCCGTCTTACGATCTGGTCTATGAGACCTACGGTACCCTTAACGCGGACGCCTCCAACGCGGTGCTGATCTGCCATGCGCTGTCCGGCCATCACCATGCCGCCGGCTATCACAGCGCCGATGACCCGCGCCCGGGCTGGTGGGACAGCTGCATCGGGCCCGGCAAGCCCATCGATACCAACCGCTTCTTCGTGGTCTGCCCGAACAACCTGGGCGGCTGCCACGGCTCCAGCGGACCGGGCTCCCAGAACCCGGAAACCGGCCAGCTGTGGGGGCCGGACTTCCCGATGATGACGGTCAAGGACTGGGTAAAAAGCCAGGCCCAGCTGGCGGACGCCCTGGGCATCCGGCGCTGGGCGGCGGTGGTGGGCGGCAGCCTGGGCGGCATGCAGGCCCTGCAGTGGTCGATGGATTTCCCCGACCGTCTGGCCAACGCGGTGGTGATCGCCGCGGCGCCGAAACTGTCGGCGCAGAACATCGCCTTCAACGAAGTGGCCCGGCAATCCATCCTCACCGACCCGAATTTCCATGGCGGGCGTTACTATCTGCACGACACCTACCCGCGCCAGGGGCTGATCCTGGCGCGCATGGTGGGGCATATCACCTACCTCAGCGACGACGCCATGCGCATGAAGTTCGGCCGCGACCTGCGTTCCGGACGCTTTCATTTCGGCTTCGACGTGGAATTCCAGGTGGAGTCCTATCTGCGTCACCAGGGCGAGACGTTTTCGCGCAATTTCGACGCCAACACCTACCTGTTGATGACCAAGGCGCTGGACTATTTCGACCCGGCCCGGGAATGCGACGGCACCCTGGAAGACGCCCTCGCCGACACCCGCTGCAACTTCCTGGTGATGTCGTTCAACTCCGACTGGCGCTTCTCGCCGGAACGCAGCCGGGAAATCGTCAATGCCCTGGTGCAGGTGGGCCGCAATGTGAGCTACGCGGAAATCGACACGCCCAAGGGCCATGACGCCTTCCTGCTGCCGATTCCGGAGTACCGCAAACTGTTCGGCGCCTATATGGGCCGTGTCGCGGAGGCCACTTCCAATGCGTGATGATCTGGCCTTGATCAGCCGCTGGATTCCCAGGGGCGCGCGGGTGCTCGACCTGGGCTGCGGCGACGGCGATCTGCTCGCCCATTTGCAGGACGACCGGCAGGTGAACGGCTACGGCCTGGAGATCGACCAGGACAACATCGCCGCCTGCTTCGCCAAGGGCGTCAATGTGATTGAACAGGATCTGGACAAGGGCCTGGGCAACTTCCAGAGCGACCGCTTCGACTATGTGGTGATGACCCAGGCGCTGCAGGCGGTACTGCGCCCGGACAGCATTCTCGACGAGATGTTGCGGGTGGGCCGCGAAGCGATCATCACCTTCCCCAACTTCGGGCACTGGCGGGTGCGCTCCTATCTGGGCTTCAAGGGCCGCATGCCGGTGTCCTCGGCGCTGCCCTACGAGTGGTACGACACGCCCAACATTCACCTGTGCACGGTGAAGGATTTCGAAGCCCATTGCCGTGAGCGGAACATCCGCATCATCGAGCGGCAGGTGGTCAATCGCCATCACCGCAGCGGCCGGCTGACCCGGGCCTGGCCCAACCTGTTCGGGGAAATCGCCATTTACCGGGTGACGCTCTAATCACTCTCTCGGATCACCAGGATCTCGACCATGGATACTCTCGTACTCGCCTCCGGCAACCAGAAAAAGCTGGATGAGATGCGCGCCATTCTGGAACCGCTGGCGCTGAAGGTGGTGCCGCAAAGCGACTTCCAGGTGCCGGAAGCGGAAGAAACCGGCCTGACGTTCGTCGAAAACGCCATCCTCAAGGCGCGCAACGCGGCGGCGCACACCGGCCTGCCGGCGATCGCCGACGATTCCGGCCTGGAAGTGGACGCGCTCAACGGCGCGCCGGGCATCTATTCGGCGCGTTTCTCCGGCGCCGATGCCAGCGACGCCAAGAACAACGCGCTGCTGATCGACATGCTCGGCGATCTGCCGGACGCGCCCCGCACCGCCCGCTATCAGGCGGTGCTGGTATTGATGCGCCACCCGGACGACCCCACGCCGCTGATCTGCCAGGGCACCTGGGAAGGCGAGATTCTGCTCGCCCCGCGCGGCAACGGCGGCTTCGGCTATGACCCGCATTTTCTGATTCCTGAGCTGGGCGTGACCGCGGCGGAAATGGAGCCGGCGGAGAAGAACCGCATCAGCCACCGCGGCCGTGCGTTGAAGGCCTTGATGGACGCCCTGCGAGAACCCCCTGAGTAATTCCATGCTCGCCGCCCCGCCGCTGACGCTCTATGTGCACGTGCCCTGGTGCGTGCGCAAATGTCCCTACTGCGACTTCAACTCCCATGAGCGCCAGTCGGAGCTGCCGGAGCGCGCCTACCTGGACGCCCTGCTCGCCGACCTGGACCAGGACCTGCACTGGGTGCGCGGCCGCCCCCTGGAGGCGATCTTCATCGGCGGCGGCACGCCCAGCCTGATGAGCGCGGACTTCTACGCCGCCCTGTTCGAGGGGCTGCGGCAACGGCTGAGCTTCAGCGACGGCATCGAAATCACTCTGGAAGCCAACCCCGGCACCCTGGAAACCGGCCGCTTCGCCGGCTTCCGGGCGGCGGGCATCAACCGGCTGTCGATCGGGGTGCAGAGTTTCAATGCGCGGCATCTGCAGGCGCTGGGCCGCATCCACGGGCCCGAAGAAGCCCTGCGCGCCGCCGCCGACGCTCGCGACGCCGGCTTCGACAATTTCAATCTGGACCTGATGCACGCCCTGCCGGGGCAAACGCCGGCGCAGGCGCTGGATGACCTGCGCCAGGCGGTGGCGCTGGAGCCCACGCACCTGAGCTGGTACGAGCTGACCATCGAACCGAATACCGCCTTCTTCCGCGCGCCGCCGGAGCAACCCGACGGTGACAGCCGCGCCGACCTGGAAGAGCAGGGGCTGGGCTTGCTCGCCGCGCAGGGCTTCGAACGCTACGAAGTGTCGGCGTTCGCGCGGCCCGGGCGGCGCTGCCGGCACAACCTGAATTACTGGCGGTTCGGCGATTATCTGGCGATCGGCGCCGGCGCCCACGGCAAGGTCACCACCGACCGGGAATTACTGCGTTTTCAGAAAACACGCATGCCCGAGCATTATCTGGCCGACCCGTTGAACGCGCGGCGCGCCCTCACCGTGATTGATGAACCGCTGCTGGAAGCCTTGCTGAACGGGCTGCGTCTGGTGGAAGGCGTACCGATTACGATGTTGTCGCAACGCACCGGTCTTGAGGCCGAGACCATCAACGCGGCGCTGGCGTCCAGCCGCGCGCAGGGGCTGCTGGTGGCGGACGAACAGCGGGCCGCCTGCACCGAGCTGGGCTTTCGTCATTTGAATACGGTTCTCGAGCGTCTCGCCACGCAAGTCGGATGACGCAGCCGGACTGTCATGATCCGGCGCTTGATGCCTGTTTAATTTCTGTTCACACTTCGGGGTCGATTCAGTCCGTCGATCATCGACAAGGATGCAAACAGCGCGTTTCTGCAGAGACGTGCGCAACAAGGACCATTGCCTGACGACGGGGCCGCCGGATGAATCCCCCCTCCGCCTACGGGCAAACAACTAAAATACAGCCGCACATCAGGGGTTTAGGTCAATGAGTAAGCGCATCTTCAGCAAGCGCATGGTGATCATGCTGATCATCCTGGCTGTCGTCTTCGGCCTTATTTTTGGCTTCAAGGCGTTCATGGGCAAGATGATGAACGACTTCTTCGACAACATGCCGCAGCCCGCCGCCGCCGTTTCCACCTACGAAGCCCGCCAGGACAACTGGGCGTCGATTCTGGAAGCCGTGGGCACCGTCAACGCCGTGAACGGCGTCAACGTGACCGCGCAGGTGCCCGGCGAAGTGGAAGCGATCGAGTTCGAATCCGGTGACTCGGTGAAGAAGGGCGACGTGCTGATCCGCCTGGAAGCCGCCGCCGACCGCGCCCAGCTCAATGCGCTGGAAGCCACCGCCGGCCTGGCCCGCCAGGAGTACGACCGCTACCAGCGGCTGTTCAAGCAAGGCTCGATTTCCCGCTCCGAACTGGACAACCGCCGCGCCCAGCGCGACCAGGCGGTGGCGCAGGCGCAGGCCCAGCGCGAACAGCTGAACTATAAAACCGTGCGTGCGCCCTTCGACGGCGTGCTCGGCATTCGCCAGGTGGATCTGGGCCAGTTCCTGCAGGCCGGCACGCCGGTGGTGAGCCTGAACCAGCTGCAGCCGATTTTCGTCGACTTCGCCCTGCCCGAGCAGGAGCTGAGCCGCATCGAGAAGGGCCTGAAGGTACGCGTAACGCTGGACGCCTACACCGACCAGCAGTTCGAAGGGGAAATCTCCGCCATCGAGCCCGGTGTCAGCGAAGCGACCCGTAACGTGTCCGTGCAGGCGCGCTTCGAGAACGAAGACAACAAACTGCGCCCCGGCATGTTCGCCAGTGTCGACATTCAGCTGCCGCAATCCGAGGACGTGGTGGTGATTCCGCGCACCGCGATCAGCTACGCGCCCTACGGCAACGCCGTGTTCGTGCTCAAGGACGCGCCGCAGAAAGGCGAGAGCGACGAGAATGACGAGAGCGGCGCCGACAGCGAGAAAAAAGCCGAAGGCGCCGACAAGATCGTCAAGAAGCGGTTCGTGAAACTGGGCCGCCGGCGCGGCGATCTGGTGGCGGTGATCGACGGGCTCAAGCCCGGCGAAGTGGTCGCCACCAGCGGGCTGCTGAAACTGCGTAACGATGCCGCCGTGACCATCGAGAACGATGTGCAGCCCTCCACGGAAGCGACGCCGACACCCGGCAACAGCTGAGGATAGCCATGAAATTCACGGACATCTTCATCAGCAAGCCGGTGCTGGCCTCGGTGGTCAGCCTGTTTATCTTCCTGCTCGGGTTGCGCGCCGCCACGGAACTGAACGTGCGGCAATATCCGGAGCTGGAAAACGCCGTGGTCACCGTGACCACGGTTTACACCGGCGCCGACGCGGATTTGATCCAGGGCTTTATCACCACGCCGCTGGAACAGGAAATCGCGTCCGCCGACGGCATTGATTATCTGGTCTCCACCTCGCTGCAGAGCGCTTCGTCGATCCAGGCCTACATCCGTCTGGGCGAGGACCCCAACGAGGCGCTCACGCAGATCGTGGCCAAGGTCAACAAGATGCGCAGCGAGCTGCCCGAGGAAGCGGAGGACCCCACCATCGAACTGGCGGTGGGCCAGAACATCGCCTCGATGTATCTGTCGTTTTCCTCGGAGATTCTCGACAACAACCAGATCACCGACTATCTGGTGCGCGAAGTGCAGCCCAAGCTGGCCACGGTCAACGGCGTGCAGCGCGCGCGGATTCTCGGTGACCGCACCTTCGCCATGCGTGCCTGGCTGAAGCCGGAGCGGATGGCGGCGCTGGGTATCACCCCCTCGGAAGTGTACGGCGCCCTGCAGCAGAACAACGTGCTGGCCGCGGTGGGCGGCACCAAGGGCTCCAACGTGGCGCTGGACCTGAAAGCGGCCACCGACCTGAACACCACCGAGGAGTTCGAACGGCTGATCATCCGCTCCGAGGACAACGCCATCGTGCGCCTGGAAGACGTGGCGGACGTGGAGCTGGGCTCGGAGTCGTACCAGTCGTCGGTGACCTTCAACGGCAAGCAGGCCACCTTCATGGGCATCGAGGTGGCCACCGACGCCAACGCCCTGGATGTGATCGAGGAAGTACGCGGCATCCTGGAAAACGAAGTGTTCCCGCAACTGCCCGAAGGCATGGCCGGGGACATTCCCTATGACGGCACCGAGTACATTCAGGATTCCATCGACGAGGTGGTGAAAACCCTGATCGAGGCGGTGCTGATCGTGATCGCGGTGATCTACCTGTTCCTGGGGTCACTGCGCTCGGTGCTGATTCCCGCCATCGCGGTGCCGCTGTCGATGGTCGGCGCGTTGTTCCTGATGTTGCTGATGGGCTTCTCCATCAACCTGCTGACGCTGCTGGCGATGGTATTGGCCATCGGCATCGTGGTGGACGACGCCATCATCGTGCTGGAGAACATTCACCGACACGTGGAAGAGGGTCTGTCGCCGTACGACGCCGCCATCAAGGGCGCCCGGGAACTGGCCTGGCCGGTGGTGGCGATGACCACCACGCTGGTGGCGGTGTACCTGCCGATCGGTTTCATGGGCGGTCTCACCGGCACCCTGTTCGTGGAGTTCGCGTTCTCGCTGGCCGGCGCCGTACTGTTGTCCGGCGTGGTGGCGCTGACGCTGTCGCCGATGATGTGCGCCAAGATTCTCAAGGAGCACGACCCGGACCGCACCGGCAACCGCTTCGAGCGCTGGGTGAACCGGCGTTTCGAGAAGCTGGAAAAAAGCTATGAGCGGCGCCTGCACGGCGCGCTCAACGAGCTGCCGGTGATCTATGTGTTCGGCGCGGTGATTCTGGTGTCCTGCTACTTCCTGTTCGTGACCTCGCCCAGCGAACTGGAGCCGGCGGAAGACCAGGGCTTCGTGCTCACCTCGTCCACCGCCGACCCCTATGTGACGCTGGATTACCTTGAGCCGTTCACCCGCGAGTTCAACGACATCGCCGACACCATGCCGTCGGTGGACAATGTGTTCCTGCTCAACGGTATCGGCGGCGGCGGCTCCACCACCGCCTCCAACACCGCGCTGGCCGGTTTCGTGCTGAAAAGCTGGAACGAGCGCGAGCAGAGCACCGCCGAGGCCAAGAACGAGCTGTCCGAGAAGATCAACAGCATCGCCGGCCTGCAGGTGGCGGCGTTCGTGCCGCCCTCGCTGCCCACCGCCGGCGGCGCGCTGCCGGTGGAATTCGTGATCGGTACCACCGAGCCCACCGAGAACCTGCAGGAGTTCGCCAACGAGGTGCTCGAAAAGGCGCGCGCCAGCAACAAGTTCATCTTCATGGACACCGACCTGAAGATCGACAAGCCGCGCTACAACATCCTGGTGGACCGGGAGAAAGCGGCCAGCCTGGGCATCACCATGCAGCAGCTCGCCCAGGAACTGGGCGCCATGCTGGCCGGCGGCTACGCCAACCGCTTCTCCCTGGAGAACCGGTCCTACAAAGTGATCCCCCAGGTGGAGCGGGGCAGCCGCCTGACGCCGGAGCAGCTCAAGCAATACTACGTGCGCACCGGCCAGGGCGACCTGGTGCCGCTGGCCACCGTGATCAGCCTGGAAGAGACCGTGCAGCCCCAGCAGCTGAAGCGTTTCCAGCAGCTCAACGCGGTGACCATCTCCGGCGTACAGCGCCCCGGGGTGACACTGGGCGAAGCACTGGGTGTGCTGGAAAACGCCGCCGACGAGGTACTGCCATCAGGCTATTCCGTGGATTACTCGGGCCAGTCCCGTCAGTTCATGAAGGAGGGCAGCGATCTGATCGTCACCTTCTTCTTCGCGCTGATCGTGATCTATCTGGTGCTGGCCGCCCAGTTCGAATCCTGGCGTGACCCGATCATCATGCTGATCACCGTCCCCATGTCGGTGTGCGGCGCGATGATCTTCGTCAGCCTGGGCCTGACCACCCTGAACATCTATACCCAGGTGGGCCTGGTGACGCTGATCGGGGTGATATCGAAACACGGTATTCTGATCGTGGAGTTCGCCAACAAGATGCAGCTGGAGGGCATGGGCAAGCGGCGCGCCATCGAACACGCCGCCGCCGTGCGTCTGCGCCCGGTGCTGATGACCACCGCCGCCCTGGTGCTGGCCATGGTGCCGCTGCTGATCGCCGCCGGCCCCGGCGGCGGCGCGCGCTTCGCCATCGGCCTGGTGGTGGCCGCCGGCATGACCATCGGCACCCTGTTCACGCTGTTCGTGGTGCCGGCCATGTACATGCTGCTGGGCCGCGACGAAGGCCACGAAGAAGCCGTCTGAACCTTGTAGAAGCGGGCCCTGTGGGAGCGGGCCCCGCCCGCGAAAGGCCGGCAAAGCCGGCCGGCGGGATACCAGAGGCCCCACAAAAAAGCCCGCCGTGGATTCCACGGCGGGCTTTTTATTGAAAGCGGTGTCGGGATCAGTCGCGGTTGGCCTGACGGATCGCCTGATCGGTCTGATTCCGCTCGTGCTGGCTGGGCGTGCAGCCAAGGCAGCGTACGAAGGCGGTGGCGCCGGGATCCACGACCAGTGTTTCGCCGGCCTCCTGAGCATTCCCCCCGATCAGGCTGAACGGCAGCGTCACCACATAGATCGCCGCGCCGCCGACAGTGGCCGCCGTCATCACCGGGCGCACGATCAGGGCATCACCGAACATGGCGAACGCGGAAGGCCGGGCGCCTTCCAGATCCATGTCCCGGGCCTGGGCGGCACTGGCGAACGATAGCGTCGAGGCGAGGGCAGTGGCCGCAACCACGCGCAGGGCTCGCTTCATCGTGATTCCCTCTTGTTTTTTGTCGCACCCATTGTCGTTCCTAAGTATTTGTTCTTCCCACAATCAGATCACAATCTACATCTTTGTTATTACACCGGCAATATGAGCCCCGGCAAGCGCGATCGGACGAACGGTGCCCGCTCAGCGCTGGCAGCGCGGGCAATAGACGGTGCTGCGCTGGCCGTGGCGACCGCCGCGCAGCGGCTCGGCGCATTGCGGGCAAGGCTCGTCGGCGCGGCCGTAGACCAGCAGCTGCTGGGCGAAGTAGCCGGGCTGGCCGTCGGCGCTGGTGAAATCGCGCAGGGTGGTGCCGCCGGCCTCGATGGCCTTGGCCAGCACCGAGCGTATCGCCAGCGCCAGACGCTGGTAGCGCGCCTCGCTGATGCGTCCGGCGGGGCGGCTGGGGTGGATGCCGGCCAGGAACAGGCTTTCCTGGGCGTAGATGTTGCCCACGCCCACCACGGTGGCGTTATCCATGATGAAGCTCTTCACCGACACCCGCCGACCGCGACTGCGGCGGTACAGCCAGCCGCCGGAAAAATCCTGGTCCAGGGGCTCGGGGCCCAGGTTGGCCAGCAACGGGTGGGTCAGGGCATCCGTCAGGTACAGCAGGGCGCCGAAGCGGCGCGGGTCGTTGAAACGCAGCAGCCGGCCGCTGTCCAGGTGCAGATCGACGTGATCGTGCTTGCGCAGGGGCGTCTCGGCGGCGACCACGCGCAGGGTGCCGGACATGCCCAGGTGGATACCCAGGTGCAGATCGCCGAGGTCCATCAGCAGGTACTTGGCGCGCCGCCGCAGGCCGACGATGCGCTTGTCGCGCAGCTCGGCGACCCGGGCGTCCACCGGCCAGCGCAGGCGCGGCTCGCGCACGGTGACGGCGGTGAGGGTGCGGCCGGCCACATGGGGCTCGATGCCGCGCCGGGTGGTCTCCACTTCGGGCAATTCGGGCATGGGCTATCCTGGGTGAGGGAGGCTAAGATGACGCCCTGGATTGTAACGGGCACAGGCAACGGAGACATCCTATCCTGGGAGACAACATGTCGTACTGGCTCGGTGTCGACACCGGCGGCACCTTCACCGATTTCGTCCTGCTCGGCGAGGCTACCCCGCGTATCCACAAAGTGCTGTCGACGCCGGCGGCCCCGGAGGAGGCGATCCTCCAGGGCATCCGCGAGATGGGCCTGGAGGATCGCCTGGGCGCCGGTGAGCTGGTGATCGTCCATGGCACCACGGTGGCCACCAACGCGGCTCTGGAGAGCAAGGGCGCGCGCACCGTGCTGGTCACCAACCGGGGCCTGGAGGACGTGCTGCTGATCGGCCGCCAGAACCGGCCGGAGCTGTATAACCTGACGCCTTCCGCGGCGCCCACGGCGCTGGCCGACACCCCGGTGGAGAGCCTGAGCGCCCGCCTGGGCGCCGACGGCACGGCGGTGACCGGCCTGAACGACGCCGACACCGACGATCTGGTGGCCCGCGTACGCGCCCACGACCCGGAATCCGTGGCGGTGAACCTGCTGTTCGCCTACCTGGACCCGGACCACGAGGAGCGCCTGGGCCGCGCCCTGGAGAACGCCGGCCTGGCGGTGAGCCTGTCCAGCCGGGTACTGCCCACCCGGGGCGAGTACGAGCGCGGCATGGCCACCTGGCTGAACGCCTGGCTGGCGCCGCGCATTCACCATTACATCAGCCGCCTGAAGGCGCACACCGCGCCCTCGCCGCTGACCATCATGCAGTCCAACGGCGGCACCGTGGCCGCCGACCAGGCGGCCGGGCGCGCCGTGAACCTGTTGCTGTCCGGCCCTGCCGGGGGCCTCAGCGCCGCCCACCGCCTGGGCGGCGCCCTGGGCGAAGACCACCTGATGACCTTCGACATGGGCGGCACCTCCACCGACGTGGCGCTGCTGGACGGCGATATCCGCCTCACCCAGAGCGGCCATATCGGCCCCTACCCGGTGGCGGTGCCGATGGTGGACATGCACACCATCGGCGCCGGCGGCGGCTCCCTGGCGCGGGTCGACGACGCCGGCCTGCTGCACGTGGGCCCGCAATCCGCCGGCGCCGACCCGGGCCCGGCCTGCTACGGCAAGGGGGGCCAGGAGCCCACGGTCACCGACGCCAACCTGGTGCTCGGCCGCCTGCAGCCGGAGTTCGCCCTGGGCGGCAGCCTGGCCCTGGACCGGGACGCCGCCGAAGCGGCGGTGGCGCGGGTGGCGCAATCACTGGGCCTGGACACGGTGAGCGCGGCCCGGGGCATTATCGAGCTGGCCAATGAACACATGAGCCAGGCGCTGCGGGTGATCTCCATTCAGAAGGGCTTCGACCCGGCGGATTTCCAGCTGGTCAGCTTCGGCGGCGCCGGCGGCCTGCATGTGTGCGCCCTGGCGGAGAATCTGGGCATGCGGCGGGCGGTGATGCCGATCCGCGCCGGCGTGCTGTCCGCCGAGGGGCTGGTGTACGCACCGCGCAAGCGGGAATTGATCCAGGCGCTGCCCGGCGGCGCCGACGCCGCCCGGGTGGACGCCCTGGCGGCGGACCTGGACCGGCGCGGCCGGCGGGAACTGGCCTCGGAAGGGGTGCCCGACAGCGACGTGGTCACCGAAGTGACACTGGACCTGTGCTATCAAGGGCAATCGTCGACCCTCGGCTTGCCCTGGGACGGCGACCCGGAGGCGGCGGAGGCTGCTTTCCATCGCCTCCACGAGCACCGCTACGGCCACCGGCTGGCGCTGCCGGTGCAGAGAGTGAACGTGCGGGTGCGCTGCCAGGCGCCGGCGCGGCCCCCGGCGCCCGCGCCGCTGGCCGGCGGCGACGGCGCCCCGGCCTGGGAGGCCCGGCTGCCGGGCGTGGACGGGCCGGTGCCGGTCTACCGCCGTGACAACCTGGCCCCGGGCCAGGTACTGCGCGGGCCGGCGCTGGTGTTCGAAGCCGTGGGGACGGTTTATCTGGCCCCCGGATGGCAGGCTCAGGTACACTCCGAGGGTCACCTGCTCATGACCCGATAGTCACTACGCTGTACCCGGTGACCGGCGGCCGACACCGCCGACCCCGAAAACCCGGGACCGAAACGGTTCCACAACTGTGTTTCCGCCATGAACGACGTACTGAATTTTTTCTCCGGTGGCCTGATTTCCGCCGGCCCCTGGGCTCTGGTGCTTATTACCCTGGCAATGACCCACGTGACCATTGTCAGCGTCACCGTGTACCTGCACCGTTATTCCGCCCACCGGGCCCTGGAACTGCACCCGGCCCTCAAGCACTTTTTCCGCTTCTGGCTGTGGCTGACCACCGGCCAGAACACCCGCGCCTGGACCGCCATCCACCGCAAACACCACGCCCGCTGTGATACGGAAGAAGACCCCCACAGCCCCCAGGTGCTGGGTATTCGCAAGGTGCTCAGCGAAGGCGCCGAGCTCTACCAGGCGGAAGCCGTCAACCAGGAAACCCTGGACAAGTACGGCGCCGGCTGCCCGGACGACTGGGTCGAGCGCAATGTCTACAGCCGCTTCACCTTCCTGGGCATCGCGCTGATGGGCGCCATTGATCTGGCCCTGTTCGGCGCCATCGGCATCACCATCTGGGCGGTGCAGATGATCTGGATTCCGCTGTTCGCCGCCGGGGTGATCAACGGCATCGGCCATTATTGGGGCTACCGCAATTTCGAATGCACCGACGCCTCGCGCAACGTGCTGCCCTGGGGCGTACTGATCGGTGGCGAAGAGCTGCACAACAACCACCACACCTACCCCAATTCCGCCAAGCTTTCGATCCGCCGCTTCGAGTTCGATATGGGCTGGGCGTGGATCCGCCTGTTCGAAACGCTCGGCCTGGCGAAAGTGAAGAAGGTGGCGCCCAAGCCGGTGGTGGACCGCGAGAACACCAAGCCCGCCGTGGACCTGGACACCCTCCGCGCGGTCTTCCAGCACCGCTTTCAGGTCATGGCTCAATACCGCCGCGCCGTGATCAAACCGGTATTTGAACAGGAAAAGGCCCGCGCCTGCGAAGCCACCCGTGGCTTTTACAGCCGCGCCCGTGCCCTGCTGTACCGGGACCAGCGGTTTTTCGACAAGCGCCACGAGCGTCAGTTGGCGAAACTGACCGAACACAACCACACGCTGGCGACCATCTATGAATACCGGCTGCGCCTGCAATCGATCTGGAGCCAGACCAGCCGCAACTCCTCCGAGATGCTGGACTCCCTGGCGCAGTGGTGCCGGGACGCCGAAGAATCCGGCATCCATGCGCTGCAGGATTTCGTGGCGACACTGAAGGGATACCGAGTACAGCCGGCCCAGGCTGGCAACCCCGCCCGATAAGCACTAGAGTACCCCTCCCTCGCGGCCTGCCCCCGGCAGGCCGCTCTGTTTTTGCGTCTTTTGTTCAAGACCCTCCAGGGGTTTCTTTGTCGCGCCGTCCACCGGTGGTCGCCATTGGCACCGCCCCGGCCTGCCAGCGCGAGTCTGTTTTATTGGGAGACACATTTGACTGATACCGGCTTTTATCAATTCTCACCCGTCACCATCCTATTGCTTCTCGCCGCCTTCTACGGTGGCACCTACCTGCTGACCCTACTGATCAAGAGCGACCGCCAGGGCAGCGACGCCTTCATGGTCGCCAACCACCGCGTGGGCTTCGGCATGGGCGCCGCCAGCATGACCGCCACCTGGATCTGGGCCGCCTCCTTCTACGCCGCCGCCACCTCCGGCTATACCTACGGCCTGTCCGGCCCACTCCACTACGGCCTGTGGGGCGCGTTGATGATTCTGTTCATCTACCCGTTCGGCCAGCGGTTCCGTAAGCTGGCCCCGAACGGCCACACACTGGGTGAACTGATCCATGCCCGGCACGGCGCCTCCAGCCAGCTGATTCTGGCGTTCTCCAACGTGCTCGGCAGCCTGATCAGCCTGATGGTGAACTTCACCGCCGCCGGCGCTCTGGTGTCGGTTCTGTCGCCGTTGTCGTTTCAAACCGGCGTGATCATCGCCGGCATCGGCGTACTCAGCTACACACTGACCTCCGGCTTCCGCGCTTCGGTGTTCACCGATTTCGCGCAGTTGGTCGCGCTGATGGCGATCGCCGTGGTGATCATCCCCGCGGTGCTGTTCGCCATGGGCGGCCCCGGCACGATCCTGGACGGCATGAGCACCCTGACCGCCGAGCAGCAGAACCTGTTCTCGATGGACGCCATTCTTAACCAGGGTGCGCCCTACTTCGTGGCCGTACTGGCCTACGCCATTGGCAACCAGACCATTTCGCAACGCCTGTTCGCGGTAAACGAAAAGCACATTAAACGCACCTTCGTAACCGCCACCGTGGGTTACGCCGCCATCGTCATCGGCCTGGGCATGATCGGCTTGATGGCGGTGTCCGCCGGCATCGAGCCCATCAACGGCGACATGAACAATCTGATCCCGCAGGTGGTCTCCACCTATCTGCCGCCGGTGTTTATCGCGCTGTTCTTTATCCTGGTCATCGGGTCCCTGTCGTCCACCGCCGACTCCGATCTGTCGGCGCTGTCCGCCATCGTCATGGCCGACGTGTACGGTAAGAACATCGCCAAGGACAACGCCGATCCGAAGAAAATGCTGTTGATCGGCCGCGTCACCATGATCGTCGCCACCGTCTGCGGCCTGGTGTTCGCCAGCTTCGCGTTGGATATCCTGGTGATGCTGGTGTTCGTCGGCGCGCTCTGGGGCGCCATCGTGTTCCCGGTGATCGCCAGCTGTTACTGGAACCGGATCACCAACGCCGCCTTTACCTGGGCGGTGGTGGCCGCGCTGATTATGTTCTGCGTGGCGCGCTTTGATCTGCTGCCGATGCAGGGCCTGACCGGACTGTTGTTCGAGTTTCTCGCCGCCATCGGTGGTGGCGTGGTGATCGGCCTGATGGCGTTCGGCTTCTTCGGGGTTCGCATCGGCATGATCGCCGGCGCGATCGCCTTCCTGGCCACCGCCTGGTTCGGCTTCCACTTCCTACGCGACTACACCGTGCTGCTGGCGTCACTCACCGCCTACGGCGTCAGCACCCTGGTCTGCGTGGCCATCAGCCTGGCCAGCAACCAGCGGTTCGACTTCGACGAGATCGGCAAGCGGGTAAACAACTACGATGACGCCGGCGCGCCCGACCTGACCGAAGGCACCGCCACCGCGCACTAAACACACCGGGCCACGGCAGCGCCGTGGCCGCTAAGGAGAAACCCATGGAAACCTGGATATTCGGCGCGTACGTACTCGTGTGGCCCGTACTCAGCCTGGGCGTGCTGGTCGTGCTCACCGTGTCGGTGATGCGTGACCTGCGCGCGGCGAGACGGGAAAAGCGTGATTTGATCTAGTGTGGCGACTCAGACCAAAAGCAACACGTATCAAAAACCAGAGGGACTCTAACTCTAATCGTCAAACAACCCAGGGGGCAGGTCATTCAATAACGTCACCTGACCCTGGGTAGCGCCTGAAACTTCAATGTTGACGACGCCCAGATCAAGGCCCAAAGCAGACAATAGCGGATCAATGACAGCATCCAGGATATCGGTAAGCAATCCTACCAGAGCGGACTCGATGACCCCGTCCAAGATCGCCACGATGGGGGTCAGCAATCCATTCACCACGGAACAAATCAAACCACAACGAAAATCCTCAGCCTCGGCGGAACCCTCTACGGAGATATCCGCTTCGGAAATCCCACTCAACTCGAGGCCGCCCCCGACCACCATACTTTCAGGCACAGGGGCATTCAGCTCCATCGGCGCAGTATTAACATCAAAGCTATTCTGACCGATCGGCACATCAAGATTCAGTCTTAGCCCGGCCAGAGTTATAGGAATCTCAAGAAGTTGTAGTTGAGCGTTTATATCCGCCGCACCGGATAGGCTTGCGACGCCTGAGGTACCCACCAAACCAAAAGTCACTTCGTTTTCCCTGCCCGCAGCGCAATTTGCACGAACCAAATCTGCTTCACCGCGGCCCGTTTGGATCTCTATTGGCAACTCCAGGCGAACCCGAACGCCTGTCCCTAGAGGCGTCACATCAGTATCAATAAGCGCACCGATTTGGACTGCCACGTCCGCAGTTTCAACATGGCCGATCCATTCGTTATCCAGATTTTGTCTAGCGGGCGCGACGACCACCGCGGGAGCGTTAAATATCTCTATGCTGGCGTCCACTTCCGCCAAACCCGGAATATTAACGGCGATGTCGTCCAGCATTACCGATGTGCCCTCAAGCACATTCATGGCGATACTAATTAACAGGTCATAAACAGGAATGGAGGCGTCCTCCGATACTGCCGAACCATCCTCAGCCAACTGCAGAACCTGCTCGATACTTATGCCATCCAATCCAACAGCGGTATCCAAAAGATCGTCGGCCAATTGTCCCGCCGGGCTGGTAGCATCAAGAACACCGGCAAGTGTTGTTGCCAAGGCGTCGGCATCTACTGGTAAGCCATTTACAACGCTGCCAACTCCCACATCATCAAGCAGATCACCCAATCTAATGGTTACGTCGGAAAGCTGATTCAATGCAGTGGGGGAAAAGGAATAGGGACTCCCGCCATTGAACAGGGCGCCCAGCAAACTATTCAGAACCGTCGCCTGGTCCAGTCCGCCACCAACCACAGTGGTGCTGCCTGCTGCGCTAACCGTAGCCAGAACCTCTTTCCTAGCGGCCGCGCTAGCCGTCATCTCTATCATCCCGAATTGATCCGGCAACAGAGAAGAAACCTTGACATCGCGCTTGTAGTTAACCGCTACGGCGTTGGCCTGAATTAAATCGGATTCGTTAAAGCCAAGGACACCATCAGTTCCGCTCACAACACCCGTTTTTACACGGAAGACCCCCTCTCCATCCCAACCACTTTGTCGCGCTACGTTCTCGGCGACAGTGGTCATCTCCGGGAGGGATCTTGAGCCGGAGAGACTAGCGCAACTCTGTGTCAGACTAGCGGCCGCGGTGGCGGCGGCATTAACCTGGCTTTGCATATCCTTACGCAGCGAGAACAGGCGGGCGCCGTCGAGTGCCATGACGCCAAGCAGAATCACCAGCAACATCAGTAATGGGGTGATAACGGTGAGAGCGCCTCGCTGCCGAAACATCCGCCTTACTCCTCGTCCCGGGTCTGTTCGCCGAAGCTTTCCGGAATCGGTTGTTTAAAGCTGTCCGCCAGGCGGCGCTGCGTGTCGATGTAGATCGGCACGGAGAGCTCGCTTTTTTCCGCCGGCGGCGAGCGACGCTGCTGTTCCAGGGCACGCTGGGTGGCGGTGCCGATCTGATGTTCCTGTTCGGTGTCGACTACTTTCCCTGATACGCCGAACTGCGGTCTGCCGTCCGCTATTACCGCCAGGGGAATCAATGTAAGTAGAGCCATGACCAGTTTCATAGTTTATCTCCCGAATTGCTCGGCTAGTCGTTCCGCATAGGCCCGCTCTTCACTGCTCAGGTCGTATTGTTTCTTCATCCATTCCAACCCGCCCCAGTTGTCGGTGAGCAGGTACGCCACCGCCAGGTTCTGGCGTACCGGGCCCTTGCCGTCGCCGAGTTCCATGGCGGTGCGCAGTTCATAGGCGGCGTCTTCATAGTCACCGACCATAAGCAGCACGTAGCCGTAGTCATTGCGCACCTGGGCCGAAGCCGGCGTGCGTTCGCGGGCGATCTCAAGGTGATGAAGCGCTTTCAGTACTTTGTCCTGTTTCAGCAGGACCATGCCCAGACCATGGTGGCTGCGCCCGGTGCCGCAACGGTCTACCAGGCCCTGGAAAATGGTCTCGGCCTTTCCCAGATGGCCAGTGGACGCCTGCAGCTGGCCGTAACGCACCCAGTGGTCAACGGTTTCCATGGGCTTGGCTTCCAGCTGCGCCAGTGCCGCGTGGTTGCGCTCCCGGTTCATCAGGTTGTCGACCATGTCGAGCTGCACCTGTTGTTCCGGCTGGATGCGGGCGGAGCAATTCAACCGGTCCAGATCGTACGGGTCGCCGGGAAGTTCGCTGGGCGCCTGGGAAGCGCAGCCGGCCATCAGCACGGTGGCCATTATCCCCATCGCTATTTTTTGCATCCGTTGCTCCTGGTGTTCGTTGTTCGTTCGAGCGCGCACCCGCGCTTATTGTTAAAGATTTGGGCTACCCGAGCGCCTCGGCGATGGAAATCACCGCCGGGCCGCCAATCAAGATAAACAATGCAGGCAGCATGAACGCCATCATGATGACGGTCATCTTGGCCCCGATACGGTTGGTTTCCTCACGCACCCGGTTACGTTCCACGTTTTGTGCTTCTTCGATGATCTGATCCAGACTGAGGGAAACACCGGCGCCCAACTGGCTGCTCTGTTTCATCAGCACCACGTAGTTACGGAGCACGGGAATGCGACGGTTTTCGCCAAGTTCATCCAACGCCTGGGAACGCTCAGCGCCCGATTCCATCAGCCGGTTAAAGCGATCGAGGCGGGCGGAGAGCATCGGCAGAAGCGGCCTGGCCTGGTTGGCGATCAAACGCAGCACCCGCTCCAGGGACAGCCCGGCCTCCATCAACATGCGTGTCAGATGGCACAGCTCCACCGCCTCCAGGTTCTGCCGTTGTTCAGCGCGTTCGCCCATTGAGCGGATAGCGCGCCTGGGCACCAGAAACGACAGAGCCGCCACGATCATTCCCCCGATCGGGCCGAAGAACACGAAGCCGATGGCCACGGCCACCGCCGGCAGAATCCAACAGAACAGCAGATATAAAAGCTGCGCCTGCTCGCGGGTGCGCCCGGTGGCGGCATAGGCCTCGCGAATATCCTCGAAGTCACCCCGTGCAATGGACGACTCGGTGAACTGGCTGGCAAACCTGGACAACCAGAAGTTGGAAGCCTCTTCATCCTGATCGGCGAGACGATGAAGACGTGCATTGATACGCGCGCGACGCGCCCACTGCGGTGCTTTCGCCCAGGCCACCCAGATGGCGAGAAACGAGATTGCGGCCGCGGATATAAACCAAACACTATTCACGTCCGACCCCCTGGATCATGCGCCAGATAATGATCACGCCCAGGCCCTGCAGACCACCGGCAATGGCCAGCATCATGTGGCCGGTGTCGGTATCCAATAGAACCCGGGAGTAGTTCTCGTTAATCAAAATCATGTAGGCGGCCAACCCCAGTGGCAACAGCGCGAAGGCGGCGGCGGTGAAGCGTGTTTCCGCCGTGGCCGCCATGAATTCGCGACGCAGTTCCTGTTGAGAGCGCAGCGAGGTGGCCACCTGGGTCAGCACCGGACGAATCGAGGAGCCGAAGCGCGACGACGTCCGCAACGCGATTGAGACCAGAACCAGAGACGGTATCCGGTAAAGACCGCCGAAGTCCTCGAACAGGCTGGTATAGTCGCGACCCGCTTCCACCGCATTACGTAAACGGAACGCCAGCGGATCGAAAACCGGCGGCGCGTCGTTGAAGGATTCCACCAGCGCATTGTCCAGCGAGCGCCCGGCACTCAGATAGCGCAGCGTGGTGTCGATCAATCCGGGCAGTTCTTCATAAATACGCCGCCGTTGCTGCTGAAAGCGAAAGCGCCAGTACATCCACAGCGCGATGGCGATCATACCGGCGGTGATTAACGCGACCAGCAGGCCGTTGAGCACCAGCACCACGAGCAGAAACACCGCGACGATCAGACCGAAGACGGTCAACTGGCCCTGGCTGAGGTGAATGTCCGCGCGAATCAGCACGCTTTCCAGCGGCGTGACGGTGACCCGGGCGGCGGTCTCAACGCCCACATCCGCCCGGGTTTGCAAACGCTGGCGAATGCCGTCATTCAGTGACCGCTTAAAACGACGCCGCGCCCACAGCCACTGCAGCACCACCGTGATCAGCGCGAGCACGGCCAGCGTTTGCGCGGCGGCGAGCAGTGCCAGCCCACTCATTGCTCGTGACTCCGGTACAGGTAGTCCATGTGATACGCGTCGGTCTCCGTGGGCGTGAGGGCAATCACCTCACTGACCATGCGGCGCCCGTCGGGCATACGCACCAACTGGATAATGATATCCAGGGCGGAACCGATCAGCCGGCCGATGGCCCGTTCGCTGGCGTCATAGCCGCTGACCGCCAGCAACGTTTCGATCCGCACCAGGGCATCCCGGGTGGTGTTGGCGTGGATGGTGCTCATCGACCCTTCGTGGCCGGTGTTCATGGCCTGCAACAGCTCGATGATTTCCGCCGAACGTACCTCGCCGAGAACGATCCGATCGGGCCGCATCCGCAGCGCGTTCACCACCAGCTCCCGGGCGGTGATACGGCCTTTACCTTCGGTGTTCGCCGGGCGCGTTTCCAGGCGCACCACATGGGGGTGGTTGAGCACCAGCTCGGCGGAGTCCTCGATGGTAAGAATCCGTTCCGCGCGGGGGATATACTGGCTGATCAGGTTCAGCATGGTGGTCTTACCGGTACCGGTGCCGCCGCTGATAATGATATTACGGCGCGATTCCACCGCGCGGATCAGCACGTCCAGGCAAGCGTCGGTCATGGAGCCGTTTTCGATCAGCTGCCGGGCGGACAGGTGATTACCGGTGAACTTACGAATACTGATGGTGGGCCCGTCCAGGGCCAGCGGCGGGATGATCGCGTTGACCCGCGAACCGTCCGGCAACCTGGCGTCCACCATCGGGCTGGCTTCATCCAGCCGCCGGCCCAGCGGCGCCAGCATGCGGCGAATTACCCGGGTGACGTGGTCATCGTTGATGAACCGGGTATTGGCCCGCTGCAGGACACCGGCCACTTCCACGAACACATGCTCCGGGCCGTTCACCAGAATATCGTTGACGCTGGTGTCCGACAGCAACGGCTCCAGCGGGCCGAAACCGGTGACTTCATCGAGAATATCGCGGACCAGTTGGTTCAGGTCCTGGGTGGATAGCGGCACCCGGTTATGGGAAATATATTGCCCGACATGATTGCGGGTGAATTCGGCCAGGGCATCACGGGTCGCTTTGCCGACTTCAATGCCTTCTTCATCCAGACGCTCCACGACCCAACGGTGGGTGCGTTCCTTGAGCTTCTGGTACTCCTGATCGAAACGACCGGCCACGGCTTAACTCCCCAGCAATCGCGTCAGTAAACCACCGCGTCTCGGCTCATCGCCCCGGCCATCAAGGGATTCCAGCAGACTGTTCAACCGGCGGCTGTAGGCGCACCGGGGCGACTGCTCCAGAATCGGCCGGCCACTGTTCACCGCCAGCAAGCGGTGACGCCAATCCATCGGCAGGGTGCCCGCCAGCGGCGCGCCGACGGTATCACTCAGCTCCTCGGCATCCGGCGGCACGCCACTGTCGTAACCGTCCACCACCAGCCCGATATGGCCCTCACGGCCAAGATGCGAGCCCCAATCGTGGACCAACGCCCGGGCGGCGTGAGCGTGATCCACCAGCGGGTGAATGCCGACCAGCAAATGGCGGGTATGCACGCCCAGGGCCCGCACCCAGTACTCGCTCTGCAGCGAGGCCACATTAATGGTGATGTGATCGAACATCTGCATCAGCCGGTTCAGGGCGATAAACAGATCCGCACTGCGGTCACCGTCCAGCGTCTGGCTGCCGATACCACCGGACAACAGCCGTAAACCCGGCCGGAACTCTTCCAGCGCCGTATCGATCAGCGTCTCATCCAGGGTTTCCGGGTTGGCGAGCAGGTTATCCAGGGTGAATTCGCTGCTGGCGTCGAGGTAGAACACCCCGCGCTCGCGGGGCTGGGTATCGATGGCCAGACAGCGCCAGTTGGGCTGACGCTGGTTGATGCCGATGGCAAGATTCTGCGCCAGGAAGCGCGTGTCCACGGTGGGGTCGGCGCCGGTCACCAGGGTCAGATTGTTCACCGAGGAGCGGCTTTCGTCGCCGTAATGCCCGCTGCGCACCAGCTGATGACGGCGCAGCCGGTCGCGGATTTCGCCGGCGTCGTTGCCGGCCAGGAAGCTGTCCCGGGCGCCGGCGCGCATGCTTTGCAGCAGCAGTTCCTGGTTGGAACGGGTGCACACCGTGATCACCGTGACCCAGGGCCGGGCACTGGTTAGCGCGGTGATGATCGCCAGGGATTGATCCATATCCGCTTCATTGATCTCCACCAGCACCACATGGGCGGTGGTCGCTTCCAGCAGGCGCAACACCCGGGTGAGATCGGCGCGGCTGACGAATTCCACGCGGAACGGCTCTTCGATAACCCGGTCCAGCCAGGCTTTGATACCGGGGTCGTCGACCACCGAAAGGACAATATCGTTATCGCTCACCAGCTCACTCCATGACGAATGGGTTGCGAGCCACCACGCGGCTCGGTGGCCATATCCAGCCATTGCGTGCTGCTTTCCCGGTAGGCGCCACCGGGCAGGGTCACCGGCGGATCACCCGCCTTGCGGGGGGTCACCAGATGGGGGGTGACCACCATCACCAGCTCCTTGTCGTCCCGGGAAATACGGCTGGAGCGGAAGAAAGCACCAAGCACCGGAATATTGCCCAGGCCCGGAATGCGGTCGCTGTTGTTAATGGTGCTGCGGCTCACCAGACCACTGATGATGAAGGTTTCACCGGGGGCCAGGGATACCGTGGTTTCCGCCCGCCGGACGCGCAGCCCGGGCACGGCCACGCCGCCGGTTTCCACGCCGGCGGAAAAATCCAGTTCACTGACTTCCGGCGCCACCTTGAGAATGATCTGCTCGTCGCTGATCACCGTGGGCGTCAGGCTCAGGCCGACCCCGAACTCCTTGAATTCGATCTGGATGCCATCGGTATTACTCCGGGTGGGCACCGGGAATTCGCCACCGGAAAGAAACGACGCACTCTGGCCGCTCAGGCTGGTGAGCGACGGCTCCGCCAGGGTGTAGGCGAAACCACCGCCTTCCAGCGCATTGATGATGGTCAGAGAGTTACTGCCGAAACCGAACAGGTTAAAACCGTCGGAGCTGAGCGGGTTCTGGGCGGCACCCGGGCCCGAAAAGCCCCGGTAACCGGCGCCCGGCGGCGCGATGCCCACGGCGGAGTCACCGCCGTCGAACAGATTGGCGTAATAAACGCCCAGACTGTTCAGTTCCGAACGGCTCACTTCCAGCACACGGATGTCGGTCTGCACCTGGGTGCCGTAGGGCAGGTTGCCGCCCAGGGTGGTGGCCACCGCCACGCTGCTGCGCATGGGCCGGCTTTCGCCCCGTTGCCAGATGGTGATCTCGGATGAGCCTTCCTTGAAGGCGGTAACCAACACTTCCTGGCTGCCGCTGACGGTGAGCTTGGCGACCTCCGGGTTGGAGGTCGCCACCTTGGTGATCGGCGCGGAGAAATTCAGTACTTTCTGGTCGCCGGGCGCCATGCGCATGGATTCATCCATGGCGGCGGCCTGGCCGCCGGCAAACAGCATCAGCACCAGCAGCAGCCGCGCCCCCAGGCCGAGTTGTTTATTGCACATAGGTGCTCCTTGATTCCGCGCCTTCGAAAACCTGCACGCGTTGGCCCGGAGAAGGCTTCGGCGCGGCGGCCGGCGCGGGTTTTTCGCGCTCGGGGAAGAAGTCGTCGAAGTAGAAGGGTTTCTGTTCCGCCTCTTCGGCGGCGGCGAGGGCCTGGTCGCCATCGCCGGCGGGCTCGTCGGTATCGCCGGCCGGCGTGTCGCCGCGCTCACCGGCCACCACCGCAAGGCGCACCTTGCCTTCGGAGGACGCCAGCATCAGCGCGGACACACGATCTTCGGGTACCGACAGGACGGCGGTGTTGTTGCGGCGACGGGCGGTTTCTTCCGCGTCGTCGGCGCCGGCGGACAGGGATCCGTAGACCGCCAGCACCGGCACGTCACGCAGCATCACCAAAGCGACCGGTGCGTCTTTGTCGGAACGGCGGAAGGCGGTGACCACGTCGACCCGGTCCCCGGGCTGCAGCAGCCCGCCGGCGCCGACCACGTCGTCCACGCCAATGGCAATGGCACGCTGGCCTTCCGGCAGGTTGGCGGGCAGGGAGCCGCCGCTCTCCAGGTGGTGGCTTGAAAGAAGTTCGCCCGGACGGGCATAGCGGCGCAGTTCACGGCCGAAGACGTCTTCTTCCGCGGACAAGGCGTCGCTGATTTGGGTGGGCGACGTCACCACGGCGAGGTTTTCTTCACTGAGGGCCTCGCCGGCATTCAGCGGCTGGCGCAGCACCCAGTATTCATAGGACGGCGTGGCCTGTTCCCGGTCCGCCTGCCCGGTGGTGTCCGTTGCTGTGACGGTCACCGGCTCCGGATCCCGGCTGAGCCCCACCAGCGCCAGAACCAGCGCCAGGAAGGCCAGCACCAGGGCCGGCAGCATATATAAAATCTTTGATCCCATATCCCCTCCGAAACATCCTTGTCCGACAACTGCTTATCATTCTAGTCAGAAGGCGGCGCGGGCCTCCGCTTCCAGCGTGTCCGGCAACGGCGGAAAGGTCCCCAGCAGGCCGAAGCTCATTACCGGCACGATGGGGTTTTCCTTGTAGTTGTAGGTCACTCCGCAACGGAGCATCTCCACGCCCCCCACCGCTTCCACGGCGCAGGAGGACGCGCCGTCCTCCAGGCTGGAGAGCGGCCCGGGCAGTGTCGCCAGCAGGCCGCTCATGGCCTGGCTCGCCCGGTTGACCACGGCGCCTTCCATTTGCTCGCCCTGGAACGCGGAACGGTCCACGTACAGGGCCGTGGCCACCGCCCGGTCCACCACGTTCTGCAGCCGGTACTGGCTGAAGAACACGATGCCGTAGAGGGCGGAGGCGTAGAGCATCGCGACCACGAAGGGGAATAGCATCAGAAACTCCAATGCCACCGCCCCTTCTTCGTCATGTTTAGCCATCCGAGACCCCGGCCTTACGAGCCGCCGCCTGCGCCAGCGTTAGTGGCCGTATTTTCTGCTTGCCCGAAGAGATCGTTAAAGATATTGACTATAGGGTTATCTTCCCCGCCGTATTGGGTGGCGACGAAAGCCAGAATACCTACAAGTACAGCCGCAAGCATCACGTACTCCAGCGCGCTGGCGCCACGCTGTTTGTCGGCCTGGGTACGGCCACGGCTGAACAGCCGGGCGGCCAGTCGTTGTGAGGCAGTGGTAAAGATGGTCAGTGATTTCATGTCAAACTCTCCCTTACACCCAAGGTGCGATCAGTGACGATTCCTTTCCGATAGTAGGTATTATGTGAACCACTTCACAAGTACCCACTTTTGCATATCCTTCGCTCAAACTCTTTAAAATCAACAAGTTACAAAAACGTCGGCGGATATCCGGTGCAATGAAAGCGATGACCGGTTGTTCTTATTCTTTTGTTACCGCCTTTATCGTTACGTTTCCACCTTTACGGCGGCGTAACATCGTTATGCCAGTATGCGTCTTTTGCTACTCATACAAAAAGACCAACTTTGTACTGTTATGAAATTTATTGTTATTGACGTGATGAAGCAATGAAGCATGGTCAAGTTCAGGGCGAACGTACGAACATAAAAAAACCCGGTGTGGAGGCCCACACCGGGTTTCTTGTCCCTTGCCAGGCAGGACGCTTACTTGATCTTGGCTTCCTTGTAGATCACGTGCTTGCGGACCACGGGATCAAACTTCTTGGTCTCCATCTTTTCGGGATGCAGACGCTTGTTCTTGGCGGTGGTGTAAAAGTGCCCGGTCCCCGCTGAGGACACCAGACGAATTTTTTCACGAATCGGACCAGATGCCATGATTCAGCTCCTTGGGCTCAGGCGCGCGCGCCGCGGCTGCGGATATCGGCCAACACGGACTCGATACCCTTCTTGTCAATGATACGCATCCCTTTGGAGGACACACGCAGGCGCACGAAGCGCTTTTCGCTCTCCACCCAAAAGCGATGATAGTGGAGATTCGGCTCGAAACGACGCTTGGTCTTGATGTTCGAGTGGGACACGTGGTGGCCCGTTACCGGCCGCTTCCCGGTTACCTGGCAAACTTTGGACATGATCTTGCTCCCGTGATGCAACACAATTGGGGCGGGGCAGCCCCGGAAAAGGCGCGTTTTATACCAAAACCCGGGGCGGGGATCAAGCCATTCCGGTGTTTACCGGCAAATATCACACCCAGCCGCGGCGGCTGAACGACTCCCAATGACCGTCGCCGATCACCAGATGGTCGAGGATGCGCACGTCGATCAGATCCAGCGCCCGGCGCAGCCGCTCGGTGACATCGCGGTCCGCCTGGCTCGGCTCGGCGACCCCGGAGGGGTGATTATGGGCCACGATCACACTGGCGGCGTTGTATTCCAGCGCCCGGCGGACCACCTCCCGGGGGTAAACGGCGGCACCGTCCACGGTGCCGTAGAACATCTTCTCGAAGCCGATCACCCGGTGCTTGTTATCCAGAAACAGCACCGCGAACACCTCGCAGGGCTCACCGCGCAGCTCGGCGGTCAACAACCGCGCCGCCGGCTCCGGGTTGTCCAGGCTGAAGCCCCGCTCCAGCTCCGTGGCCAGGTAGCGCCGCCCCATCTCCAGGGCCGCCAGCACCTGGGCACAGCGGGAACCCGCCATGCCCGGCAGACGCGCCATGCGCTTGGGCGTCAGATCCAGCAGCCCGCGCAGGCCGCCGCTGCGGTCGAGAATGTCGCGCCCCAGGTCGACGGCGGTTCTGCCCCGGCTGCCGGTGCGCAGAAAGATCGCCAGCAGTTCCGCGTCGCTGAGCGCGCCCGCGCCCCGCCCCAGCAGCTTTTCCCGGGGCCGTTCCTGTTTCGGCCAGTCACTGATCGCCATACTCACCTCCCTGTGTTTGCTCATACCTTGGTGCTACCCTATGACGCCCCTAGTCTGCACAACCCCCCGGGGCGAGGGCAGACGACATCCACCATGGTTTGTGTCAGCCACAGCCCAAAATACTGTACGGAATGACAGCATGCAGCGACTGGTCAATAAACGGATCCTCCTCGGTGTCACCGGAGGCATTGCCGCCTACAAGAGCGCGGATCTGGTCCGCCGGCTGCAGGACGCCGGCGCCGAAGTACGCGTGGTCATGACGCAGGGCGCCTGCGAGTTCATCACGCCGCTTACCATGCAGGCGCTGTCCGGGCACCCGGTGCACACCGATCTGCTGGACCCGCGCGCCGAGGCCGCCATGGGCCACATCGAGCTGGCCCGCTGGGCGGACCTGGTGCTGATCGCTCCGGCCTCGGCGGATTTCCTCGCCCGCCTGGCCTACGGCCACGGCAACGACCTGCTCGCCACCCTGTGCCTGGCCACCGGCGCCCCGGTGGCGGTCGCCCCGGCCATGAACCAGCAAATGTGGGCGGATCAGGCGACCCAGAAGAACCAGCTGATCCTGCAGGAGAAGGGCATCCATATCTTCGGCCCCGGCGCCGGCAGCCAGGCCTGCGGCGAAGTGGGCCCGGGGCGCATGCAGGACCCGGCGGAGATCATTCAGCAGGCCGCGGAAGTGTTCGATCACGATCTCCTCACCGGCAAACATCTGGTGATCACCGCCGGCCCCACCCGCGAGCCGATCGACCCGGTGCGCTACCTGACCAACAAGAGCTCCGGGAAAATGGGCTTCGCGCTGGCCCAGGCCGCCGCCGAAGCGGGGGCACGGGTCACCCTGATCGCCGGCCCGGTGGCTCTGGACACCCCCAACCGGGTCAAACGCATCGACGTGGTCCGGGCCGAAGACATGCACGAAGCCAGCCTCAAGGCGGTGGAGGAGGGTTGCGACATCTTTATCGCCACCGCCGCCGTGGCGGATTACCGGCCCACCGTCACCGCCGACCACAAGATCAAGAAATCCACCGAGGAGATCCACCTCACCCTGGTGAAGAACCCGGACATCATCGCCGCCGTGGCCTGCCACGCCAAACGGCCCTTCACCGTGGGCTTCGCGGCGGAAACCCAGGACGTGATTGAATACGCCCAGGGCAAGCTGAAGAGCAAAAAACTGGATATGATCGCCACCAACGACGTGTCCGGCACCAATGTGGGCTTCAACAGCGACAATAACGCCCTCACGGTGATCTGGCCGGGCGGGCACAAGGTGCTGCCGCTCGCCTCCAAGGCGCAGATCGCCAAACAACTGATCGAGCTGATCGCGATCCGCCAGAGCTGAAAACCACTGACCGCTGAGACCATCGATGCAACTGCAATACCGGCTTCTTGATGCCCGCCTGGGCGACCAGTTTCCACTGCCCGCCTACGCCACCGACGGCTCCGCCGGCCTCGACCTGCGCGCCATGGTGGAGGCCCCCCTGACCCTGAACCCCGGCGACACCGAGCTGCTGCCCACCGGGCTGGCCATCCACATCGGCGACGCCGGCTATGCGGGGATGATCCTGCCGCGCTCCGGGCTGGGCCATAAGCACGGTATCGTGTTGGGCAATCTGGTGGGGCTGATCGACTCGGACTACCAGGGCCAGTTGATGGTGTCCTGCTGGAACCGGGGCAACAGCGCTTTCACCATCGAGCCGGGGGAGCGCATCGCGCAGCTGGTGATCGTGCCGGTGATGCAGGTGTCGCTGACGCAGGTGGATGAGTTCGACGACAGTGCCCGCGGCGAGGGCGGCTTCGGCCACAGCGGCCGCCAGTAAGCACCACGGGCCTCACCGAAACGCCGCGACCACAGAACGGCGACGGGACGGCTAGGGGGAACGAATGGGGAACGAACACAAGGTTCTGACCAGGCCGGCATGGCTGCTCGCATTGCTGGGCCTGGTGCTGGTCGGTGCGGGCGCCGCTCTGTGGCACCAGCATCAGCACGATCAGGCCCAGACCGCCGCCGCGGATCAGGCCCGGCGCCTGGCCAACAGCCTGGCCGGAGAACTCGGCCAGCGCGTGAACCGCCACCGCGAGCAACTGGAACAACTCGCCGGACGCCCGGATTCGCCCGTACCGACCTCCGATCAGCCCCTGGCACCCACTCCCTGGCGGGACGACACCCGCCAACTGCGCGTCCCCAACGGGCACCCCGGTGAGGAGCGGCTGTCGTTCACCCTGCGCGAACTGCTGCACAACCTGCGCGAACGGGGGGAAGTGGTGGTCTCCAGCAAGGGCGGTGAACAGCCGGCGTTGCTGATGGCACGCACCACACCCGGCGGCGCCGTGATCCTGGAGCACGACCTGAAGCTCTGGCTGGACAGCCTCGATCAGCGCCTGCCCCAAGGCAGCGCCCTGACACTGAGCCAGGGCGACCTGACGCTGATCCGCCGCGGCCAAGCCGGTAACGCCAGCGCCACCGCCAGCGCCCGGGGCGGGCCCTTCAACCTGACGCTGGCGGTGCCCCCAACGCCGCCCTCCTGGCAAAGCCTGCTGCTGCCCGCCGGAATCAGCGCGGTGCTGGTACTGCTGGCGATCTACGCGGTCTTCGCCAGGCTGGCCCGGCGGCGACCCGCACCGGCACCGGTCGCCGACCGCCGCGCCGACAGTGCGCCCGCCCGTCCGGCGGCGCCAGCGGCGGCGTCGCTGCCGCCGGCCCCGGAACCGGAGCCGGCGCCTGAAACTCCCGAGCCAGAACCAGAACCCGGCCCGGCGCCGCCGCAAGCGCTGTTCGCGCCCGACGGCATTTGCGCCACCGACGACACACCCCTGGACGGCACCGCCCTGGAGCAGCTCGGCCGGGCGATCGGCAGCGAAGCGGGCGCGGCCGGTCAGCACACCCTGTTTGTGGTCTGCACGGGCGAGGCCGACGCCAAGGCGGCGCTGATCGACGGCCTGATGGCCAGCGGCCGCCAGGTGGTGGATCTGGGCGAGGCACCGCCGGCGGTGCTCCACTACGCCACCGAAGTACTGGAAAGCCAGAGCGGCGTCTACCTTACAAGCGACGGCGACCAGCCGGCCCTGGACATCGTCATCAACGGCGAGCAGCTCCATGGCGACCAGCTGCTCACCCTGCGCGGCCGGCTGCTGGCACGGAACCTGGATGAGGGCAGCGGAGAACGGGAACAACGCGACATCAACGACCGCTATCTGGCCGCCGTGGCGGACGACATTATTCTGGCGCGCCCCATGTCGGTGGCGGTGCAGGGCGCCGGCGCAACCGCCGGCCTGGCGCCCCGGCTGTTCGGCGAGCTGGGCTGCAAGGTGGTCGCCGTGGAGGGCACCGACGTGGACGCCCTCGCCCGCACGGTCGGCGAGCAAAACCTGAATCTGGGCCTGGCGTTCGACGCCGGCGGCGGCCTTTCCCTGGTCGCCAGCGACGGCCGCCTGATCGCCGCCGACCGGCTGTTGATGCTGCTGGCCCGGGATCTGCTGGAGCGCAATCCGGGCGCCGATGTGCTGTTCAACATGACCGATAATCAGGCGCTGGCCGACCTGATCCGCAAGCAGGGCGGCCGGCCGGTGATGGACGACGGCGGCCCGGCCCGCCTGCGGGCGCGCATGAAAGAATTGGCCGTGCCCCTGGCGGGAGAGGCGAACGGGCATATATTCTTCGCCGACCGCTGGTACGGATTCAGCGATGCCCTCTACGCCGCCGCCCGACTTTTGGAGGTACTCTCCCTGCAGGCGGGCAACAGCGCCGAGGCGTTCGCCCCTTACACGGATACTTTTTGACCGGTTGGAGAAAGCAGACATGGACACCAAGAGCGCCCAGGAAACCGCCCGCGTTCTGATTGAAGCGCTGCCTTATATTCAGCGCTTCGCCGGCACCACCGTGGTGATCAAATACGGCGGCAACGCCATGGAAAACGACGAGCTGAAGAACAGCTTCGCCCGCGACGTGGTGATAATGAAGCAGGTCGGCATCAATCCGGTGATCGTCCACGGCGGCGGCCCGCAGATCGGCGATCTGCTTAACCGGCTCGGCAAGGAGAGCAAGTTCGTGCAGGGCATGCGCGTCACCGACCGGGAAACCATGGACGTGGTGCAAATGGTGCTCGGCGGCCTGGTCAACAAGGACATCGTCAACCTGATCCAGCACAACGGCGGCCAGGCGGTGGGCCTGACCGGCAAGGACGGCCGCCTGATCAAGGCGCGCAAGATGCTGCTCAAGAACCTGGACGCCGACGACCCGGAGCTGCAGGCTTCGGAAATCATCGACATCGGCCATGTAGGCGAGGTGCAGGGCATCGACACCAAGGTGCTCGACCTGCTCGGCGGCAGCGACTTCATTCCGGTGATCGCGCCGATCGGCGTCGACGAGGACGGCACCAGCTACAACATCAACGCCGACCTGGTGGCGGGCAAGGTGGCGGAAGTGCTGCGCGCCGAAAAGCTGATCCTGCTCACCAACGTGGCCGGCCTCAAGGACAAGGAAGGCCGCGTGCTCACCGGCCTCACGGCGGACCGGGTCAACGCGCTGATCAAGGACGGCACCATCCACGGCGGCATGCTGCCGAAGATCCGCTGCGCCCTGGAAGCGGTGGAGAACGGCGTGCACACCTCGCACATCATCGATGGCCGGGTGGCCCACGCGGTGCTGCTGGAGATTCTTACCGACAAGGGGGTCGGTACTCTGATCAGCAAGCATTGATCAGCAAAAACTAAAAACGCCTAAAACGGGAACAACGCATGACAGAACAGACTCCGTCCAGAAAGGAGCAAATCCTGCAGGCCCTGGCGCACATGCTGGAAGCGGAACCCGGCGGGCGGATCACCACCGCCGGCCTGGCCCGGGAAGTGGGGGTGTCCGAAGCCGCGCTGTATCGGCATTTTCCGAGCAAGGCGAAGATGTTCGAGGGGCTCATCGACTTCATCGAAGAGGCGATCTTCTCACGCATTAACCGCATCACCGGCGAAGGGGACGCGCTCACCCAGGTGGAGCAGATTCTCACGCTGATCCTGGCGTTCACCGAGCGCAACCCGGGCATCACCCGGTTGCTCACCGGCGACGCCCTCACCGGCGAGAACGAACGCCTGCACCGACGCATCCAGCAGTTCTACGACCGGGTGGAAAGCCAGCTCAAGCAAGTGGTCCGTGACGCCGAGTTCAAGGAAGGCAAGCGCACCGCGGCCACGCCCACCATCACCGCCAACCTGCTGCTGGCGGTGGTGGAAGGGCGCATCGCCCAGTTCGTCCGTTCCGGTTTCAGGATCCGCCCCGGCCAGGACTGGCCCGAGCAATGGGCGCTGCTCGCCCCCACGGTGTTCCGCGATTAAGAGCCCGCCAGCTCCTCCAACCGCTCAATAATCGGCGCGTACTGCTCGCGCACCGCCTGCTTGTCCTTCTCATAGCCGGCGATTTCCTGGCGCACATGGGCCATGCGGCGCTGGTACTCGTCGATGGCCTGGCGGGTGCCCTCCGGCACCGGCCGGCCGGCGCGCTCGGCGCGGGCGGCCAGGCTGACCTCCTCGTCGCGCTTCTCTTCCAACTGCGCCAGGGTGTTGGTGGCGTAGCTGATGCGCAACTCAAGCGCTTCGATCTGGCGCTCGCGGGCACGCACCGCGTCCTCGGGCCCGGCGTAGAGCCGCTCCAACTCCTTGTCCCGCTCGGCCTGCCGTTGCGCCTGCTGCTCGGCCTCCATCGCCTGGCGGCGGCGCGCCTGTTCTTCGGGGGGCGCCGGCGGCTCGCGGCGCAGCACGCGGCCGTTATGGTCGAGCACCTGATAGCCGGCGTGGATGGCCTGCTCGTTAAGCGTGGCGCTCACCGCCAGGGTGCCGTCCGGTTTGGTATAGCGGTACATCACCTCACCGGCGGGTTCATTCTGCTTGGGCGCCGCCGGCGTCAGCACCGGCAGCGCCAACGACGCCAACACCAGCCCCCACGGCAGCCACCTCACGGTTATCCCTCCACGCCGTAGCGCTTGCGATACTGCTTGAGCGCCACGCGATCCGCATCGCGCCCTTCCTGCTCTTCCAGCCAGACGATGATGTCCGACATGGAGACAATGCTGCGCACCGGCACGCCCAGGCTCTCCTGCACTTCCTGGATCGCCGACAGCTCGCCACGACCGCGCTCCTGCCGGTCCACCGCCACGAACACCCCGGCGATGCTCGCCTCGGTCCGCTCGAACAGCTCCGCCACCTCGCGGATCGCGGTGCCGGCGGTGATCACATCGTCGATCACCAAGGCGCGGCCCTCCAGCGGCGCGCCCACCAGCCAGCCGCCTTCGCCGTGGTCCTTGGCTTCCTTGCGGTTGAACGCCCAGGGCAGGTCCCGGCCGTGGTGCTCGGCGAGCGCCACGGACACCGCCGCCACCAGCGGAATGCCCTTGTAGGCCGGGCCGAACAGCATGTCGAACTCAATGCCCGACTCGACGATGGCGTCGGCGTAGTAGCGGCCCAGCCGGGCCAGCGCCTCGCCGGTGTAAAAGGTGCCGGCGTTAAAAAAGTACGGGCTGATGCGCCCGGATTTCAGGGTGAACTCCCCGAACTTCAGCGCCTGGCGCTCCTCGGCGAAGCGCAAAAAGTGCTTCTTGTAGTTTTTCATTCTGTTCCCCACCGGGCTTACCAGCCCAGCACCTCCTGCTGCTTGCGGACGATTTCACCAATGCCTTTCTCGGCCAGGCCCAGCAACTGATCGGACTGCTGACGGGTGAACGGCTCGTCGCCCTCGGCGGTGCCCTGAATCTCCACGAAGCCACCATGCTGGGTCATTACCACGTTCATGTCCGTGTCGGCGTTGGAATCTTCGGGATAATCCAGATCCAGCACCGGTTCTCCCTTATAAATCCCCACCGACACCGAGGCAATCAGACCGTTGAGGGGGTCTTCCTTGATGCGCTTGCGCTCCAGCAGCGTGGTGAAGGCGTCCACCAACGCCACGCAGGCCCCGGAGATCGACGCGGTGCGGGTGCCGCCGTCCGCCTGGATCACGTCGCAATCCAGATAGATGGTGTGCTCACCCAGCTTCTTCAGGTCCACGGCGGCGCGCAGGGAGCGCCCGATCAGCCGCTGGATTTCCAGGGTGCGGCCGCCCTGCTTGCCGCGCGCCGCCTCGCGGCCGGAGCGGGTATGGGTGGAGCGGGGCAGCATGCCGTACTCGGCGGTGATCCAGCCCTGGCCCTTGCCCTTGAGGAAACGCGGCACGCCGTCCTCCACGGACGCGGTGCACAACACCTTGGTATTGCCGAAGGACACCAGCACGCTGCCTTCAGCGTGCATGGTGAAATCGCGTACGAAGGATACGTCGCGCATCTGGTCGAGCTGGCGGCCGGAAGGGCGCATGAAAACTCCTTGATTCGGGATCGAATGGCCCGCCATTGTAGCGAACCCCCGCCCATCAACGCGAGGCGGGGCGCCGGTGAATGCTTCCAGTCGCTTGACCCGCTACACTAAGCCCCACTTCGCCGCACTCACCCACCACCCCAGGGACGCCCATGATTCGTAGCATGACCGCCTTCGCCCGAGCCGACCGCCACCTCACCGGCGCCAGCCTGGCCTGGGAAATCCGCTCGGTGAACCACCGCTACCTGGAAGTGGGCCCGCGCCTGCCCGAGGGCCTGCGCGCCCTGGAGAACGACGTGCGCGAACGCTGTCGCCAGCGGCTGGGCCGCGGCAAGGTGGATGTCACCCTGCGCTACCAGACCGAAGAAGGCGAAGCGGAACTGGAACTCAACGAAACCCTGGTCAAGCACCTCGCCGAGGCGGCCCGCCGCGTCGACGACCTGGTGCGCCACGCCGGCCAGGTGAACCCGCTGGAAATCCTGCGCTTCCCCGGCGTGCTCTCCACCCGCGAAGTGGACGCCGACACCCTGCACGCGGAAGCCCTGGCCGCCCTGGACGAAGCCCTGGACGCCCTGATCGCCACCCGCGACCGCGAAGGCGAGCAGCTGGCGCGCATGGTGCGCGAACGCCTGGACGGCGTCGGCGAGCAGGTAGCCCGCATCCGCCAGGCGCTGCCCGCGATCCGCGAGGCCCTGCGCGACCGCCTGCGCCAGCGCGTGCAGGAGGCGGTGGAAAACCCCGACCCGGAGCGCCTGGAACAGGAACTGGTGCTGGCCGCCCAGAAAATGGACGTGGACGAAGAACTGGACCGCCTGGAAACCCACGTGGCCGAAGTGCGCCGGGTGGTGGAAAAAGGCGGCCAGGTAGGCCGCCGTCTGGACTTCCTGATGCAAGAACTCAACCGCGAAGCGAATACCCTGGCGTCAAAATCCGTGGACGCCGAAACCACCGCCGCCGCCGTGGAACTGAAAGTTTTAATCGAGCAGATGAGGGAGCAGATTCAGAACATCGAATAATGCGCGAAGGCGTGCGAGCATATCTCTAATTCACCGCATTCCGTACATAGTTCCTATACCTGCTCTCTGCGCATAAATCCGCTACTGGCAACACAAACAATAGGGCGCGCATGCAAAGAAAGTGCCAACAAAAAAATAATTATACAGATGAAGAAACCTGTCTTTACTCTTCGCCACGCCGTCTTACCACAAGCCGTACGTCATTTTCCAGGGTATTTCTGGGGAGCAATTTCCCAATATGGTTAGCATAAATTACTTCGATCCTTTTACCATTTATTGAACCACTCATACCTTCCAGAAAAACTCTATCGGCGGGCGCCGCAATCACATGCGAAACCATTTCACCATCCGCAGGCGGAAGCGGCGTAATCCGCTGGGAACGCCTTTCGCGCCTATTAGGCGGTCTGTAGCTTATTGCCAGCGCATAAGGCGGCAATTCTCCTAGGTCGTAGGTAGAAAAAGGAATCCAGGACAACGGATAGTTAAATATCCTTTTACGACCGTCTTGCCCTATGGCAACAAATACAAAACCATGGCAGCCACGCACGTTCTCATGTAGCAATTCGGCGCCATACGGAATATCCGCCAGAGCATCTTGTCGAGTAATTACTCCTGTTGGCCACTGGAGCAAATCATAGAAATTTTTAGCATCATCTTCGATACCGAATAATGGTGGTTCATCTCGTGAAAGCCAGTGCGCCATCGCCCAAGATTCCTGCATTCGGATATCTGACATAGTCATACCGTAAATACGACACAGGCGAACAAAATCTAAATAAGTGCGGGGCCTAATCACCAGCAAAATCCACATGAGTGCCGACTCAGCCGTTAAAAAGGTCCGGCCGCCAAGCTCGTGCGAAGGCCTGCGTACGACATTGCAACGCCTACAACGTAGAGTCATATTTTCTATGTAGTCCGCATCCAGAGGATCTTCGAAAAGTTCGCGGCCTTCTACGTGGTCTGCCTGCAGCTCAAGACGACTGCCACAATCTTCGCATCGCCCTTTTTGGGCGTACGCCCACTGCATGACAATACGCATCGTATTACCCTTGCCATAGCGCCGTTTAAAACCGTCGGAAGAGGCTAGACTTGTTCCTGTCTGGGAAGGATTTAGGTGCCCGAGAATTAATGCTGCGAGCTCGCGCCAGCTTGCCAGACCGTTTTCAACGAATGAGGCAATCAATTCCTTCCATTGATCTTCTGACCATGCACTGTCTTGGAGCCCGTAGCCTGTTTCGGGAGCAACATCGACAGTGGCATCTTGTGGTGTTGCCTCATCATAAAAGTGAGAAGACTTTGGCGGGTGACTATTAGCCACAGTTTGCACCCCCTATCTTTTGTTGCAAGGTCTCAATTGCTTCCGAGGGCGAAACTTTCAGCGAATTACAGTAAAATATAAATTCAACTATATCGAGGCGGCGCTCGCCTCGCTCCACCTTGCTGATGAAGGATTGATCAACGCCAATGCTTTTCGCGAGTTCAGCTTGCGTAAGTTCACTGCTTTTTCGGAGTTCGACTAACAGCAGTTGTGCTGCCTTGTAACTTCCGCTCTGGATTGCTTTCATATGCCGCCTCTAGGTGTTGCAAAAGCATAAAAGACACGGCAAAATATGCCAAAATCGCATATCCAGTCTGAGAGGACAGCGGAAGTGAAGGAATCCCTTGTTATAGATTTATTAGCTGAGTTTAACGACTTGCTAGGACTCCGATTCGAGTGCCCACGCGACCTCATGGATGCAGCTAAAGACGCGGTGCGAGCTGCAGGCAAAAAGGCTTTGCGGTCCTCGCCAGAGCGCAGTCATGAACTCTACGCCCTGGTCAATAGCCGACTAGGCCTTAACAAACAAAGCTTCAAGGCTTTCCTTAACCTCGCGGCGAAGCGACAGCATTTCTTTAACTATCGCGACAAGAACACGCTCTCTGCACTCTTCGACCATGCAGATTATCAGGGTTTCAAGGAGTGGTGTGAATCGAAAGGCATAGATAAATCCTTGTTCGCAGGCTTTCAGCCAATTACAGAAGATGAAACCGTATCAGGCCTGCATAACCTTCTGTGTACTGGGCTCGTTAAACGCAGCGACGCAAGAGATTGCGCTCTCGAAGAAAAACAGACTTTAATCCAGCGCGCTCTGTTTGGCTCTTTCGTGTTCCGATCTTTTAAAGACGGTGCCATGCATAAAGTATTTAATGCAGATGCACGCAAAGAATATCATCCTAATTTTTTTGATCACCTTCGCACCCATCATTATGAACAACTACACCGCGAGTGCGCACTAATCCATCAAGATATAGATATCAGCGCCTATCCAGCGCTAACCGACCAGGAGCTATCTGATCTTCTTCTTACGGGCGTTCGTGATAGCTATATCCGACTGGCTAATCACTGCTATTTTTCGATGCGCTTACGAGCAAATCCCGGCGACGAAGGTCGCCTTTGGCGAATTTTTAGCGACATCACCCTCTTTGCTGAAAAGCATCGCGAAATTGCCTTAAAGAAAGGGTATTTCAAACCTACGGTTATCCACAGCACGACCAAAGACTACATAGGCGCCGCGCTGGAGTCTACAGAAGAAAGCTTTGATATTGTGAATGAAGGATTCTTTTTCAAGGATTGTTTTATTCTTTCACACTCGCACGAGGAGGGAACGACCGCTGCGCCTTACGATATTCTACTCCTGTTTGAAAAAAATGAGCGTGATGAACGTATTATACCTTGTCCGGCATGCCGATCAGATAAAGTAGGCGGGAACTCATATCCTTCTCTCGGTGTGCGGAGCTGGGAGTGTCAAAACTTGATTTGTCCAGAGCGAAGCGCCTACGATCGCGGCAACCGATATTCCTTAGCCTCGATTATTAGACAGGAAGCCATCGCTTCGGCGGAAGATCAAATCCCGCTAGAAACCCTCAGGCGCTGGCGTAATGATGTAGTCTTTAATATCCGAGATTGCGAAGTTTTGGATATGCTCATTCGCCAATATAGTTTACACAAAGATCGCGTGGTAGTGATAGGACGCGAGAGTAGAAGACCGAATAACCATCTAGGACGTAAAGTCACATTCGAACGCTTCGGAGCCTGGAAAGCGGATGAGGGCATTCGAGAACGCTTCTTTAATGGCGACTTCTTCAAGCGCTTTGCCCTAGAGCGACCACAGAACCTAATGACACGCAAACCGAGAGAACTGCTACCAAAGCCGGGAATCCGACTAGTAAACGATCACTGTGAAAGCGGACTAAGTGCTTTGAAGCCCGAGAGCGTCGACGGTGCTGTCACATCGCCGCCGTACTTTAACGCACGCGAATATTCACAATGGCCAAATATCTATTGCTATCTTTATGATATGTACAACGCTGCGCGAGCAGTATACAAGTCTCTGAAACCGGGCGGTTTATACATCTACAACATCTTTGACTATTTCGATAACGAGAATATCGTCGCCTTTTCGGCCATGGGCAAAAAGAGAATGATATTGGGAGCCTATATCATTTATTTGTTCGAGAAGGCTGGTTTCAAAATCGCGAAAAATATAATTTGGTACAAGGGCGACATCGAAGGCAAACGCAATTTTAATGGCGGCAATACGTCTCCATATTACCAACTTCCCTTTAATTGTTGGGAGCATTGTCTTGTTTTTCGTAAGCCGGGCAACAAGGCAAAGCTACCGGCCGTTCAAATTTTGAAACAACGCCCCGTTTTAAAAATGGTGCGTGGGAGGAACACTCACGGACATACCGCGCCGTTCCCTCCTGAAATCCCGAATCTCTTAATCGACACGTTACCCAAAGGCGCGACAATTGTTGATCCTTACGGCGGCAGCATGACAACCGCTTGTGCTGCCATACAGAAAAATATTAATGCGATAATGTTTGAATTAGATAAAGACTATTTCGAACTTGGTTTGAGCAAGGTTCGCGAAACCATGGCTACTCAAGGTAATCTGTTCTCAGATAGCGAATCATGATTGACACTGTAACACCGCAAGTTCCCCAGAGAGCGTAGTTACGCCATTAATGAGTACCGGGACGCGTACGAGATCATGGCCGATCTACAGGTTGCCTCGTCGACTCACCGGCGCCCTAGCCCACCGGAGGCAATCGCCGAAACCCCCACATCCCCACCAGCAAGCCCACCACGAACAACGCCGGCTCCCACAGCCCCATCACCAGCGCGGCGATGCCCGGGCCGGGGCAGTAGCCGGCCAGCCCCCAGCCGATGCCGAACAGGGCCGCGCCACCGAGCAGGCGGCCATCGATATCGCTGCGGGTGGGCAGATGGAACTGGCCCTCGAACAGCGGCCGGTCCTGTTTGAGGATAAAGCGGAAGCTGATCAGGGTAACCAGCACGGCGCCGCCCATGACGAACGCCAGGGTGGGGTCCCAGGTGCCGGTGATGTCCAGGAAGTTGAGCACCTTGGCCGGGTTGGTCATTTGCGAGATGGCTAGGCCGAGACCGAACAGCAGGCCGGCGATCAACGCGGCGATATTCTTCTTCATGCGCCCACTCCCAGTAAATGCCGGATCACGAACACGGTGAGGATGCCGGTGGCCATGAAGGTGGCCACCGAGGCCAGCGAGCGCGGCGACAGCCGGGCCAGGCCGCAGACGCCGTGGCCGCTGGTGCAGCCGCTGCCCAGCCGGGTGCCGAAACCGACGATCAGGCCGGCCACCAGGAATACCGGCCAGGGCATGTCCGACTGGAAGGCCAGGCTGCCGGGCACCAGCCAGAACGCCAGGGCGGCGCCGCCGAGCAGGCCGGCCAGGAACAGCCAGCGCCAGGCTCGGTCGCCGCCCGGCTCCACCGTGGCGCCGGCGACGATGCCGCTGATGCGGGCGATGCGCCCGTTGAGCCACAGCAGCAGCGAGGCGCTGGCGCCGATCAGCAGACCGCCGATCAGGCCGGCCCAGGGGGTGAAGTTCACGATGGTCATACCGGCAGCTCCTCGTCGTGCGCGGTCTGGGAGAACCCTTCCGGGTGGTTCAAGGGCACCTTGATGTAGCGCCGGCCGTTGTCGTCGGCGGGCGGGGTGTGGCCGGCGCGGACGTTGATCTGCACCGAGGGGATAATCAGATCGGGCAGGCCGAGGGTGGCGTCGCGCTCGGTACGCAGCTTGACGAAGTCGTCCTCGGAGCGGCCGCCGCCGACATGAATATTGTCGCGCTTCTGGTCACCCACGGTGGTTTCGTAACGGTAGTCGCGACCGCCGGGCCGGTAGTCGTGCAGCACGAACAGGCGGGTGTCGTCGGGCAGCTCGAACAACCGCTGGATCGACTGATACAGGGTATGGGCGCTGCCGCCGGGAAAGTCGCAGCGGGCGGTGCCGCCGTCGGGCATGAACAGGGTGTCGCCGACGAAGATAGCGTCGCCGATCTGATACGTCAGGTGATCCGAGGTGTGCCCGGGCGTGGGGATGGCACGGGCCTCGATATTGCCCACCCGGAAGCTTTCGAAATCCTCGAACAGGTGCTCGAAGGGCGTGCCGTCCGCCTGGAAGCCGCGTTCGAAGCCGTAGACGTCCTTGAAGTGCTTCTGCACCTGGCGAATGCCGACACCGATGCCGGTGGTGCCGCCCAGTTGCCGGTGCACATGGGCGCCGCCGGCCAGGTGGTCGGCGTGGGCATGGGTCTCCAGCACCCACTCCACCTCCAGCCCCTGATCGCGTACGAAACGTATCAGTTCGTCGGCGGTATCGGTGCTGAGCCGTCCGGACTCGGCTTCGTAGTCGAGCACCGAATCGATCACCGCGGCGCGGCGGGTGTCCGGGTCCCAGACCACGTAGGAAAAGGTGGAGGTGGGCTCGTGAAGAAAGGAGCGAACCTGAGGGCGTTGCGCGGCTGCCATGAAAACCTCCTGGGTGACATCCATTTAATTCTTTATAGTCCGCGCCCTTTTATTAGTCAAACCT
Organism: Alcanivorax sp.; assembly: GCA_017794945.1. GTDB lineage: Bacteria > Pseudomonadota > Gammaproteobacteria > Pseudomonadales > Alcanivoracaceae > Alloalcanivorax. The sequence goes on along the minus strand of CP051239.1, from coordinate 1,588,771 downwards.
AATATAGAAAAATTTACATTACATCTTTCTAATGCTATTTTGAGGTCAAATCATTGAAGCGATGCCATGACCGACACACGCCTTAAAAACAGCCCCCCAAAGCCCGACGAAGCGATGGCCGAGCACGCCGCCGACGCCGCCCGCCTGCTCAAGTCGTTGTCCCACGAGAAGCGCCTGCTGATTCTCTGCATGCTGGTGGAGGGCGAGATGACGGTGGGCGAGATCAACGCACGGGTGGCGGGCAGCCAGTCAGTGGTCTCCCAGCACCTGGCGGTACTGCGCCGCGACGATCTGGTACAGACCCGCCGCGACGCCCAGACGATCTATTATTCCCTGCAGGGCACCCGGGCGACCCGCATTATCGAGGTGCTGCACGACCTGTTCTGCGACCGCTGAAACTCCTCGAGATCGTGCGCCAAACACCGAAACCCAGCCCCAACAGAAGGGCCGATAGGGGTATCGACCCGCCCCCGGACCCAGCAACCGGAGCGGAGCCGCCGCTGTTTTTCGCGGGGGCGCCGTCATTGGTGTCATCTTCAGGGGGAACATTAGGGAAGGGCTCGAAGGGGTCTTCATCCGGCACCACCGGTGCTACCGGCGGCGCAAGCCCCGCCGCCAGGAACACATCATCCAGCTGGAGCCAGGCATCATCACCGCCAGGCTGCAATCCGGCAAAGACACGTATAACATCATGGTCACCCGTATTAAACGCTAATTGATATACCGCATAGTCCGCGCTTGCACTTATCGGCGTATCCACCAGCGTAGCCCCGTCCATTCCACGAACCCCCAGAAGAGTCAGCTTGGATCCGGATGTTCTTATCCAGGCGGACAGGTGGTAATCGGTTTTCTTGGCGACGGAGATCTCCTGGTACAGCTCGTTCCATTCGGTGTTACTGTTGCGAACCCAGCCATTGCTCACGCCCTGGTGTTCTAGCTCCAGCCCTCGATCCAGGCCACACTGACCCAGGCACTGCCAACCATTATTATCGGCATTTCCCAGAACGCCTTCCGTCTCGAAGTCACCGTTCACCAACCTATTGCTAGGCTCCGGCGGATTATCGAAGACACGCATTAGTTCTGGTAATTCCTGCCGGAAACTACGAATCCAGTAGCCCGGCGAATGCATGCCGTCACCATAGGGGTGAAACTGGTGGACTATTCCCAGTTGGTTGAGCCGATCATGCATGGCGAAATTCATTCGGTGCACCTCGGCTTCCTGAATCCAGCCCATGAACAGATTGACGGGGTTGTACTCGTTCTGATTGTCAAGAACCCCTCGGTTTCCGTTACCGAAGTAGAAGGAGAGATGCATGCCAGCCAGATTATGCGCTAGGTTGAGGGGGTTATGCGCCTGGCGGGCCTTGGTATCGAGAGGCCAGAGCCCGAAGATCGAGTAAGGCATTCTTGCGTCTATAACCGGTGACACACCGATCCAATTGGAAATTAACTCCCTGCTGGTATCGACCGCACCGGAGAATGCGGCGGCGGCGATGATTTGGTCGGGGTGCCTCGCCGCGTAACTCATCGCGCCATAGCCTCCCATCGAAAGGCCAACCACTGCGCGCCCCTCGCGGCGGGCGTCGGTTGTAAAGGTACTATCTACCCAGGGCACAAGCTCTTCAAAGAAAAAAGTCTCCCACTTCGGGGTGCCGTCTATACCAGGGACGGCCGCATCAGCATACCAGCTCCCTTTTCCCATCGACGGCTGGACGATGATTACGTCACGGTCGCCAACAATTTCCTGCACCCCCCATACCGTCCAGTCTTCATGGGTTCCGCCACCACCATGGAGCAGGTAAATAACCGGATACTCTGAAACAGTATTGGAATATCCGGTAGGCAACATCACCCTTACAGTGGTTGCATCCACAAGGTTATCGGAGACGATATCGAAGTCTATAATTTGTTGGTTTACCCGCTCGCCATCAGACACCTGAAAGGAGTAAAGTGGCGTACAAAAGAAAAGAAAAATAATAACCAAAAAATGGGGCGATCTGATCATCATGGCGCCTCGCAACTGTTGAAAATATGCGTAACGCCAAATCATCGCATTGTTGGAAGGATCAAATCCGGACAGCCAGGGTCACCGGATCCGCCTATCCCTTCGGCAGGCGCGCATAGAAGCCCTGTAACGTCTTCTCGGTGGCCGTTTCCAGCTCGATACCCGCGTTAATCAACAAGCCAGCGACCATTACATAATGGCCAACAAGCATAATTATTTCGATTACTTGCCTCTTGTTATACTTCTGGTTCAGCGCAAGCCAGTTGTCTTCATCAATAGGACGCTGCTGGCACAGCTGATCGCATACCTTCACCAGCAGTCGATCATCCTGGTTCAGGATGTCACCGGACGGTTTCGTGATCTCGATAATTTCATTATCGCTAACACCAACTTTCAGCGCCATTTCCACATGTTGACCCCACTCATAGCGACTTCTGCAGTGCCAAGCCACACGCAGGATCACTTTCTCCCTGTCCGTGGCGGGGAGCCGACCGAAAGGCATCATCTGGGAGGCGAAAATCAGCCATGGCCAGAAAAGCCGACCGTTAATGCCCAACACCGGAAATATATGCGGCAGCTCCGGCCGGCCAAAAAGTCGAGCCACGCCCGACAGACTGCGCAGCAGCAGAGCCCGCTGCCGCCGCGGCGGGGCGGGAATGCGAACGTAATCAGGGCCCGCCCAGCCGCTCTCGGGTCGTAATAGGTCTGCATCTTTCATAAGTTGTGATTTCCTCGCTGGCGATATTCTCCAGGTGTTAAACCAGTCCGCTTCTTGAACCATCGGATAAGGGATTGCCTTGACTGAAAGCCCAACTGAAATGCTGTTACCTCCAGTGGCTGGTGGCTATTAGATATCAAATCAGGCGCCCTCTCCATTCGGATCTCGTCAATTAGGCTCCGGAATTTAGTGTTATGGGCATCCAGTCTCCGGTGCAGAGTACGACCACTAATGCCTAACTGATCCGCCACGTCCTCCAAACCAGGGGGACAGTCAACGAACATGGCACGTGCCAAGCGCATCACAGTGTTCGGCAAGGTCGTGGTTTGTTGCCGCTGTCGCATTAGAGCATCAGCATGTTGTGCGAGCGTGGTCTTAATGCCGAGGTCACTGTGGCTAAGGGGTTGGTCCATTAATTTTCGATCAAAACAGATTCCCGCTTGCGGCTGGTCAAAATAAATCGGGCTTTGGAATAGTTGTTGAAGACGCAACCGTGTCTCTTTATTTTCAGGTGGCGGGTGGGAAAAACCGACCTCAAGGGGAACCATGGGAGTCGGTTGCAGGAGGGTCCGGGCAAGCACTGTAAAGCTACCCAGGACATAGTCGTACGCATGCCTGCGAAACAGAGGGCTGCCCGCCAGGCACTCCCAATCAACGCGGACCCGACCTGGCAGGTAGATCACCTTGCTGTTCCCGAAGCTACTAAGCAGCCCATTATAGCGGACGATCAAATCCAAAACGTCCGCGAAGCGTGTGCAGCTCTGGCTAAGGTAGCCAAGAACCCCAAACGCGGCCGGCTGGGTGCTCTCCGCCATCACCAGCCCGAACGGGTAACCCGGGAATCGCGCGTCGAGCTGTGCCAGGAGTTCTTCGAGCATGGAGATCGGCAGTGTGGCCTCCGCGCCGATCGGCGGGTTCTTCCGCCCCAGCCTGAGCAACCATTGCTCGACATCAAGACCATTGGCCTGTGCGGTGCGGGCGAGATGCTGGAGGTGGGGGGCCGCCACCCAATTATCGTTATCATCCACGGCAATTCTCCTAACGATATCGCCGAGTATGTCACACCTTCGGTCACACAAGACGCTTTGGCGCTTTTGGGCCCTTATTGTGGCGCGATGGGTTACCGATAGCAGCCAGACAGCATGGCATCATGCCCGCCTTAAATAGGAGATCTTCATGAAGTCACTGCGCAATAGGCTCTGCTTGGTTACCGGAGCCGCCAGCGGGATTGGCCGGGCAACGGCGGAGTTGCTCGTAGACGAAGGCGCCAGGCTGTGCCTGACCGACATCAACCGGCCGTCACTGGACGCTGTGACGCAAGAGCTAACGGAGAAGGGCGGACGGGTATTATTCCATCGGGCGCTTGACGTCTCCGATCCATACGCGGTGCAGGCCTTCGCCGACGATATCCATAAGCAACATGGTTGTGTCGACGTGGTAATGAACATTGCGGGCATCTCGACCTGGGGTACGATCGAGAATCTGGAGCTAACGCATTGGAATCAGATCATCGAGGTCAATTTATTAGGGCCGGTTCATATCATCCACGCGTTTTTGCCACCGATGATCAAGGCTGGCAGGGGCGGTCACCTGGTCAATGTGTCCTCCGCCGCGGGTCTGTTCGGCTTGCCCTGGCACGCCGCCTATAGTGCCAGCAAGTTCGGCTTGAGAGGCATCAGCGAAGTGCTGCGCTTCGACCTTCGCCAACACGGCATCGGTGTAAGCCTAGTTTGTCCCGGGGCAGTGGACACCGGCTTGGTGAAAACTATCAATGTTGTCGGCGTGGATCGGGATGACCCCGATGTACAGGCCTTGACGCGACGCTTCCAGCGGCACGCCAAAACCCCCGAGCACGCGGCAAAGAAGATTATTGCCGGGGTTAAGAAGAATCGCTACTGGATATTTACGTCCCTTGATATCCGCCTAGGCGTGCTTGCCCAGCGTTTTTGCCCACTGCTCTATGAAGGGGCCATGAAATGGCTGAGCCGCATCGTATTCAAAGTGTATAAAGATACCGATAACGGCTCGCTCAGGTGATGACTCAGGCCGCCAGCGCCGCCGGTCCGAAGAACTCATAGTGAACCCTGTCCATCGGCACGCCGCGCCGGCTTAGCAGCGCGTGGACGTGGCGCAGCATGGGTTCCGGCCCGCACAGATAGTAGTGGGCGCCGTCCACGCTGAGCGCGTCGAGCAGCGCCTCATCGATCAGGCCGTTGCTGTGGTAACCCCGGCCCGGTTCGTCGCCGGCGAGCGGGTCGCTGTAGCGCACATGCACTTGCAGGTCGGGGTGCGCGGCGGCCAGCGCCCGCACTTCCTCGCGGAACGGATGCACCCGGCTGTTCAGCGCCCCCTGGATCAGCGTCACCGGACGGCTGGCCGGCGACGCCGCCAGGCACTGGTGCAGCATGGACAGCAACGGCGTGATGCCGACACCGCCGGCGATCAGCACCACCGGCGCCTCCTGCTCCCGGGTATCGAGCACGAATTCTCCGGCCGGCGGCGCCAACTCCACGTGGTCACCCTCTTTGAGGTTGGCGTGCAGGTGGTTGGAGCAGACCCCGTCCGGGGCACCGTCCACCGGCGCCGCTTCGCGCTTGACGCTGATCCGGAAGTGCTGGTCGCCGGGCGCGTTGGACAGGCTGTAGTTGCGCATCACCGGGCCGGCGCCGGGCACGTCCACGCGCAGGGTGATGTACTGGCCGGGTTTGTGCGGCTGCAGCGCGGCGCCGTCGGCGGGCCGCAGGTAGAAGGAGGTGATGTTGTCACTCTCCGCTTCGCGGCGCGCCACCACGAACGGCTTGAAGCCCTGCCAGCCGAACCGCTGTTCCTGCTCTTGGTAAATGTCCGCCTCCCGGCCGATGAAGATATCCGCCAGGGCGCCGTAGGCGGCCGCCCAGGCGTCGATGATGTCATCGGTGGCGGCGTCGCCGAGCACTTCCTTGATGGAAGCGAGCAGGTTCTCGCCGACGATCGGGTAGTGCTCCGGCCGGATCCCCAACGACACATGCTTCTGCGCGATCAGCTCCACCGCGTCGGTGAGCGCCGCCGGGCTGTCCACGTGCTGGGCGTAGGCACAGATGGCGCCGGCCAGGGCACGCTGCTGAGACCCGGACCGCTGATGCGCCGGATTGAAGTAGGGGCGCACTTCCGGATTGTGCTCGAACATGCGCTGGTAGAAATGGCGGGTGAGGGTTTCCCCGTGTTCCTGCAGCACCGGCACGGTGGCTTTGATAACGGCGAGTTGATCGGCGGTCAGCATGATTCCAGGTCTCCTGTTGCTCCGGACTTAAAAGAGGCGTTTTACATACCTCTTTTAAACAGGAATACTATATACCTCTTTAAAAGCGGTCAACGACTTTATGCAACTGACGACCCACACCGATTACTCCCTGCGTCTGCTGATCTATCTGGGGCTGTCCCGCGACAAGGCCCCGGCCACGGTGCAGGAAATCGCGCTGAGCTACGGCATCTCGGCGAACCACATCGCCAAGGTGGCGCAGACACTGACGCGGCTGGGCTATGTGAAGAGCCTGCGCGGGCGCGGCGGCGGCCTGGTGCTGGCCGGCGACCCGGAACGGATCTCGGTGGGCGAGGTGGTCAGGCAGACCGAGAATCTGAAGCTGCTCGAATGCTTCGGGGAGAATTCGTCCTGCCCGATCGACCCGGCCTGCACCCTGAAAAAAGTGCTGGGCCGGGCGCAGGAGGCGTTTCTGCAGGTGCTGGACGGCTACACGCTGGCGGAACTGATCACCAACGACACCGAACTGCGGGGCCTGCTGCTCCCCGCCAGTGCCTGACTACAACGGCACCGCCAGCACCGCGAAGGTGTCGCCCATGGCCACCTTGGCGGGGTGACGGCGGCCGATCAGCAGGCCATCCACCGGGGCGCGGTATTCCGCCGGTTCGGCGCCGGTGCGCTCCATGGAATAGACCCGCGCCATCACCGCGCCGGCTTTCACCGGCGCCCCCAGGTTGACCGCGAATTCCAGCAAGCCGGCGTGTTCGCTCTGCAGGTAGTGGGCGCTGTCGGGAATCTCCAGCATACGGGTAGGCGACATTCGCGGCTCGCCGGGCAGAATACCGGCCCAGCGCAACACGTTGTCCACGCCCTGCTCCGCCAGCGCCACGGTCTCCGGCGTGGTGGTGCCGCCGCCGCCCAGCTCGGTGCTGATGAACACCTTGCCCTGGGCCTCCACCACGGTGTCGTAGAGCGCGTCGCCTTCCAGCTCCGCCATCAGCAGGGTGTTGGGGGCGCCGAAGGCGCGGGCGCCTTCCAGGCAGCGGCGCGCCAGGTCGGCGTCGGCCAGCCGGTGGGTGGCGGCGAACGGCAACAGATCCAGGGTGCGGCCGCCGGAATGGATGTCCAGCGCCAGATCGCACAGCGGCACCAGGTAGCGGGTGAAATAGTCGGCGATGCGCTGGGTGAGGCTGCCGGTGGGGCTGCCCGGAAACGCCCGGTTCAGGTTGCCCTTGTCGAGCGGCGAGGTGCGGGTGCCGTTAAGCACCGCCGGGTGGTTCATCATCGGCACGATGATCACCCGCCCACGGATGTCCTCGGCGCGCAGGCGGCCGGCCAGCTTGAGCAGGGCGGTGATGCCTTCGTACTCGTCGCCGTGGTTGCCGCCGGTGAGCAGGGCGGTGGGGCCGTCGCCGTTGCGCGCCACCGTGATCGGAATCATCAGGCTGCCCCAGGCGGAGTCGTCGTGGGAGTGCGGCAGCTTGAGAAAACCGTGTTGCACACCGTCGCGGTGGAAATCCACGGTGGCGGTGATCGGGCTGTCCTGCATGGTGTCTCCTTCGGGCTTGGCCATGACGGGCCGCGGACTTCCCCCTATAATGCCCGTTTTCGCGGGCAGTGAGACCCCGGCAGACAGGAACCGCATGCGTATGACCGACAAAGGCACTCTCTATATTGTGTCGGCCCCCTCCGGCGCCGGTAAAACTTCCCTGGTGGCGGCGCTGGTGGAAAAGCTGCCCCGCCTGCGTATCTCCGTATCGCACACCACCCGGCCGCGCCGGGAGGGCGAAGTGGAAGGGGTCAATTACCACTTCACCAGCCGCGAGACCTTCGTGCGCATGGTGGAAGAGGGCCGGTTCCTGGAGCACGCCGAGGTGTTCGGCAACCTGTACGGCACCAGCGCCGACTGGGTGGCGGAGACGCTGCGCGGCGGCGAGGACGTGATTCTCGAGATCGACTGGCAGGGCGCCGCCCAGATCCGCCACCTGCTGCCGGAGGCGGCCAGCATCTTCATCCTGCCGCCGTGCCTGAAGACCCTGGCCCAGCGCCTGCGCACCCGCGCCTCGGACGACGACCACGTGATCGAGAAGCGCCTCGCCGGGGCCCGGGAAGAGATGAGCCACTACGGCGAGTTCGACTATCTGGTGGTCAACGACAACTTCGAACGGGCCCTGCACGAGCTGGCCGCCATCGTCGAAGCGCGCCGTCTGACCACCGACCGCCAGGCGGTACGCCAGGCGGCCACGCTCGCCGACTTGTTGTCCGGTACTGAAACCCAGTAGAATCGCGGGCCGCACTAGGTGCGCGCCCCCGCAATAGGAGATCGACATGGCCCGTGTAACCGTAGAAGACTGCCTGGAAAACCTGGATAACCGCTTTGAGCTGGTTCTGGTATCCAGCCGGCGCGCCCGCCAGCTGCAGACCGGCGGCAAGGAGCCGCGCGTGGCCTGGGAAAACGACAAGCCCACCGTGGTGGCGCTGCGCGAGATCGCCGCGGGGGAAGTCACCTCCGAATCGGTTGAAAACCCGATCGCCGATCAGGGCGCGGACGTGGACGACCTGGCGATGCTGACCCAGTCGTTCGGCGAGTAACGCCAAAGTGACGTGAGGGGCCGCAATGCCGCGCCCCTCGTTCGGCAACACTTCCCTGACAAGCCTTCATAGCGCCCGCCTTTCAGACCGAAAACCCCTGCCTTTTCAAGCGCTCACGGCGATAACGTAGACAAATCACCACGCCAAACCTAAGCTAGGAATTATCGTTCACTTCGATTCGCCCTGGCGGCGTGGCGAGGAATCTTGCCCTCGATCAACAACCTGAAAAAACGGTTACGCAGCTACCTGACGGAAGAGCAAATTTCACAGGTGGTTCGCGCCTACTATTTTGCCGAGAAAGCCCACGAGGGCCAGTACCGGCGAAGCGGGGACCCCTATATTACGCATCCGCTGGCGGTGGCGAACATCCTGGTGGACATGCACATGGACTACGCCTCGCTGATGGCGGCCATGCTGCATGACGTGATCGAGGACACCGGCGTCTCCAAGGAGCAGCTCGCCGAGGCGTTCAGCGAGGAAGTCGCCGAGCTGGTGGACGGGGTCTCCAAGATCGCCCAGATCAAGTTCGAATCGAAAGCGGAGCAGCAGGCCGAGAATCTGCGCAAGATGATGCTGGCCATGACCCGCGACATCCGCGTGATCCTGGTGAAGCTGGCCGACCGTCTGCACAACATGCGCACCCTGCATGTGATGCGCGCCGAGAAGCGCAAGCGCATCGCCACGGAAACCCTGGAGATCTACGCCCCGATCGCGTTCCGGCTGGGCATGTACAACATGCGCGTGGAGTACGAGGATCTCGCCTTCCACAATATCCACCCGATGCGCGCGCGGCTGATCGGCAAGGCGGTGCAATCGGCGCGCGGCAACCGCCGTGAGATTCTCTCCTCGATCAAGACCAGCCTGGAGCGCAGCCTCGAGGAAGAGGGCATCCAGGCCCGGGTGCTGGGCCGGGAAAAGCATCTGTACAGCATCTACCAGAAGATGAAGGAACAGCATAAGCCGTTCGCGGACATCATGGACGTGTTCGGCTTCCGCATCATCGTCGACCGGGTGGACACCTGCTACCGGGTGCTGGGCGCGGTGCACAATCACTTCATTCCGATTCCCGGCCGCTTCAAGGACTACGTGGCGATTCCCAAGGCCAACGGCTATCAGTCGCTGCACACCACCCTGAAAGCGCATTCCGGCATTCCTCTGGAGATTCAGATCCGCACCGAGGAAATGGAAGCGATGGCCAACAACGGCATCGCCGCCCACTGGCTGTACAAGTCCCACGACGAGCCCGGCTCACCCACGCACACGCGGGCCCAATCCTGGATGCAGCGGCTGCTGGAAATCCAGCAGAAGGCCGGCAACTCCATGGAATTCATCGAGAACGTGAAGGTGGACCTGTTCCCGGACGAAGCCTACGTGTTCACGCCCAAGGGCGACATCAAGGAGCTGCCGGCCGGCGCCACACCGGTGGACTTCGCCTACGCGGTGCACACCAAGGTGGGCACCCGCTGCGTGGCGGCGCGCATCGACGGCAAGCTGGCGGCGCTGTCCACGCCGCTGGAATCCGGCCAGACGGTGAAGATCATCACCGCCCCCAACGCCACCCCCAACCCGGGCTGGCTGAATTTCGTGGTGACCGGCAAGGCGCGCTCCAACATTCGCCACTTCCTCAAGCAGCAACGCCGCGAGGACGCCGCCGAGCTGGGCCAGCGGCTGCTGGAGAAAGCGCTGATCCCCTACCAGCTGGATCTGTCGCTGTTGTCGGAAAAAACCCTGCAACAGGAACTGAACAACAACCACTACGGCACCGTGGACGAACTGCTCGAGGACATCGGCATGGGCAACCGGCTGGCGCCGCTGGTGGCGCGCAAGCTGGCCGGTGCCCGTGGCGAGAACCGCGACCCGGAGGACGACCGCCTGCCCCTGGCGATTCGCGGCAGCGAAGGGCTGATGGTGACCTACGCCAAATGCTGCTACCCGCTGCCCGGCGACACCGTGATCGGCCACCTGAGCGCCGGCAAGGGCATCGTGGTGCACCGCGACACCTGCAAGAATTTGCTCGCGGAAATGCGCGACGCGCCGGAAAAATGCATTCCGCTGAACTGGGACAAGGACGTGGAGCAGGAATTCACCGCCGCGCTGCGCATCGAGCTGGTCAACAAACGCGGCGTGCTGGCGACCCTGGCCAACGTGGTCTCCGAGCTGGGCTCCAACATCGACACCATCGACATGGCCGGCAAAGACCCCACCCTGTCGATCATCAACGTCACCCTCACCGTGAAACACCGGGTCCACCTGGCGCGCATCATCAAGCGGTTGCGCACCGTGGACAATGTTGTGAGGATTCACCGCATCAGTGCCTGAAGGAAACAGCAGCATGTCCAATCGTTCCGTGATCAAAACCGACCGGGCGCCCGCCGCCATCGGTCCGTACTCCCAGGCCATCAAGGCCGGCTCCACCGTCTACCTGTCCGGCCAGATCCCGCTGGACCCGGCCACCATGGAACTGGTCGGCGGCGGCATGGACGCCCAGGTACGGCGTGTCTTCGATAACCTCAGCGCGGTCTGTGACGCGGCCGGGGGCGCCCTGCACGACATCGTCAAACTGAACATCTTTCTCACCGACCTGAGCCATTTCAATCTGGTCAACGAGATCATGAAAGAATACTTCCAGGAGCCCTACCCGGCCCGTGCCGCCATCGGCGTGGCCGCGCTGCCCAAGGGCGCCGAGGTGGAAATGGACGCGGTGATGGATATCGCCTGACCGGCGCCGCGCACCAAAACGACGCCAGAGGGCGCCCCACCGGCGCCCTTTTTTTGTGCCTGGAACGGTACGGATCGTCCCGCAACGGACGCTTTCATCACCTGATCTTCACTCTCCCAACGCTTTTTACAATTAAAAATACCCCTATAAAACAATCACTTTTACATCAATTAAGTAAACTCAAATACCTTCCCGCGAGGCCGGTGGCACTCAACTTGCCTGAGTACGCCCGTCCTGATTGGACACTTGCCGCCTTACCTTCAAGGGGAAAACATTATGAGCAGCACCTTTCGTTCTCTGCCCGGAAACGGGCTGGGTCTGGTCTTCCTGTCGGCCTTTCTGTTCCTTGCCGGCTGCGGAGGCGACTCTTCATCCTCCTACGTGGAAGACACACCCGACGCCAAGACCACCCCGGACGCCGTAAGCACCGGCGTGGCAGCGGACCCCTCCACCGCCGGTCCGTTCACCGTCGCCGAAGAGGAATACAACTTTGGCCGCATGACCGTCATGGACAACAAAAACGGGGACAGCTACGACACCGACATCCACGGCTACATCCAGTACCCCGAGGGTCAGACCGGCCCCTTCCCGGTGGTGCTTTTCCTGCACGGCCGCCACGGCACCTGCTACGACGGCTGGGGGATCGACGACGACGATTGCGCCAACCCGATCCCCAGCTACCGGGGTTACGAATACATCTCCCGCAATCTGGCCAGCCACGGCTACGCGGTGATTTCCGTGGACGCCAACGACATCAACGATAACGACAGCGGCCCAAGCAACGGCGACACCGGGGCACTCGCCCGGTCCATGCTGGTGGTGCGTCACCTGGACGAATTCCGCACCATCAACGCCTCCGGCGGCAACAGCCTGGACATGCTGACCGGCAAACTGGACATGAGCGAAATCGGCATCATGGGCCACTCCCGCGGCGGTGAAGGCGTGAATCAGACCGTGATCTACAACCGCAACCAGCCCGAGCCGCACAACATCACCGCGGTGTTCTCGCTGGCGCCCACCGACTACAACACCCAGACGGTCAGCAACGTCACCTTCCTGGCCCTGGCCGGCTACTGCGACGGCGACGTGGAGGATCTGATGGGCAACTTCGCCTACGACACCAGCCGCTACGCCGTGGATAACGACCCCTATCCCAAGTTCCAGCTGATTCCCATGGGCGCCAACCACAACTACTACAACACGGTCTGGACCACTGACACCCGCCCCGACGACTGGACCATCCTCGACAGCGACGGCGACGACCCCTGGTGCGGCGAGAACGCCGCCGGTAACGGCCGCGACACGCCGGAAGTGCAGCAGGCCCAGGGCCTGTTCTTCATCGCTTCGTTCTTCCGCTACTTCATCGGCGGCGAAGAAGAGTTCGGCGCCTACTGGAACGGCCAGACCTCGGTGCCCGGCAACACCTGCCCGGACGGCACCGGCCCCTGCGACGACCGTTATCTGCTGAGCATCCACGCCCCGGCGGCGGACCGCCTGGTGATCGACGACACCCTGGACCCGGCCAGCCTGACCACCAACAACCTGGGCGGCGCGGTGCGCTTCGACGGCTTCTCCTCGTTCGGCATCTGCCAGACCAACGGCCGGCCCGGCGAGGGCTGCGACGTGGCCATCCCCACCTTCAATATCGCCGAACAGCTGTTCATGGCCTGGGACACCGCGGCCACCTACCGCTCCGAATTGCTGGGCGTGAACGCTGTCGACTACCAGGTGCTGTCGGTGCGCGTGGGCGTGTCCCACGGCGACGCCGACAACACCGCCGGCCAGGACTTCCAGGTGATCCTCGAGGACATGGACGGCAACCGCGTGTCCGCCCTGGCCAGCGACTACACCGAAAGCCTGTTCTACCCGCCGGGCCGGGAATTCTACGACGAGACCAACCACGGTTCGCAGAAGACCACGCTCAACGCCGTGGACATTCCGCTGACCGCGTTCGAAGGTGTGGATTTCACCAACCTCAACGCCATCGAGCTGGCCTTCGACCAGACCCCCGCCGGCACCGTCCAGGTCACCGACCTGGTGCTCCAGCGCGTCGACTTCTAACCCTGACGGTTCGGGCTGGGCCTGATCGGGCCCAGCCCGCGAAAGGGTGGCTTTCAGCCACCCGGCAAGCGCCCACAAGGCGCCTTCACGACCACCTCTCAAATTCCCCGTTCGGCCTCTCAGGTTATTGACAGCTTTTATTCATCGGGCGGATATTAACCGCTGCTTTCTTTTAGAAAGCTATTTCGCATAGCGAAACACAAAGAACAAAAGACCCACAATTCCAATAAAACAGGGAGAGCAGCAATGAGCACCCATTTCACAATACCCAGGATCGGGCTTCTGGCCGGCCTGCTGAGCGCCGGGTTGCTGGCCGGCTGCGGCGGCGACAGCAGCAGCTCCGGCGTCGGCGAGCCGTCACAACCGGCGCGCGTCCAGGACACCCGCACTTTCACCGCCAGCGAAACCCAGGCCGCCGCCTTCGACGCGGAAGGCGGCGTCACCGGCCACGATGACGCCGAACAGTGGTCCGGCATCCGCCCCAACGGCGCCAGCTACCGCATTGAGGTTCCGGCCGCCTGGAACGGCCGCCTGGTGATGTACGCCCACGGCTACCGGGGCGAGGGTTCCGAACTCACCGTCGGCAACCCCAGCATTCGCCAGTGGCTGCTGGATAACGGCTACGCCTGGGCCGCCTCCAGCTACTCCACGAACTTCTACGACGTGCGCACCGGCGTCGAGGACACCAACGAACTGGCGCTGGCGTTCACCGACATCACCGGCCTCGCCGACCCGGACCGCCTCTACATTATCGGCCACTCCATGGGCGGCCATGTCACCGCCGCCGCCATCGAGGACGAAACCCTGGCCACCGCCAACAACCCGGTGCAGTACCACGGCGCCGTGCCGATCTGTGGCGTAGTGGGTGACACCTACGAGTTCCAATATCTCACCCAGGCGACCATGGCAGCGCAGCACTTCGCACACACGGTGGACCCGAGCGCGCCGCCCCTGGAAGCTATCCCCGCCACTAACTTCGACATCGACGCCATCAACGACGTGGTGTGGGACACCCCGCCAGCGGGCGTCTCGTTAGGCGTCCTTAGTGAAGAAGGCGAGAAGATGCAGGCGCTGTTCCGGCACCTCACCGGCGGCGAACGTCCGATCGCCGATATCGGTTTCCGCACCGCCCTGTGGGGGACCGTAATGGGCACGGGCGGCAGGGATGGCACTGTTAACGGCATCCTCGCGGAAGAGCTGACCGGCAACGCTGGCGTCGAGTATCAGTTCGATAATGCTCCCACGCTCACTGCCGAGGAACAGGCGTTCAACGACACCATCCTGCGCGTGGAGGACAACCCATCCGCCAATGCCCGTCGCTCCGACGGCTTGCGCTGGATTCCGGTGATCAACGGGGAATTCAACATTCCGGTCGTGAGCCTTGTATGTTCAATACCGATGAACAGTTAAGGTTGTCCACCAGTTACCGGGGAGGCCGTCTGAGCCTGGAGGCAGTGTTGACTGACCTCGTATGTAGAGTGGCTCCCCGCCTCATTACCAACCTCGAAGAGTATCAAGAAGCCGGATTGGCCGGACTTCGTATCGCAAGGTCGAGGCAGTATCAAGTGCGAGGTCGGGGAACCGGTGGCTATTGTGGAATAGATGTCGATGCGAGAGGAAGGGTATGAGTGTGTTTGTGGGCGTAGATATTGCGGCGAAAACCTTTGATCTGGTGAACCGCAAGGGAGGCAAGGCTTCCAAGGTGGAGTCGTTCTCGCAATCGCCCCAGGGGCACGCCAAAGCGATCAAGCGCCTCCACAACCTCAAGCCCACGCTCATCACTATGGAAGCGACGGGAATCTACTACTTTGATTTGGCGGTAGCCTTGGTGCAAGCAGGGCTGCCGGTGGCAGTCATCAATCCCAAAAGCTTCCACCACTTCGCTAAACTGAAGTTGGCCGGGAGCAAGACCGACGGGGTCGATGCCGCCTTGCTGGCGGAATACGGTGAACGCATCGAGCCCTCGCTGTGGACACCTCCCGATGAGGTCCGGCTGGCGCTGCGCGATATCGGGCGGCAGATCAACCGCTTGACCGGTACCCGGACCCAAGCCAAGAACCGGCTGCATGCCCTACAGGCCAAGAACTCGACCCGGTCCCTACTGGTTGAGGACGAACAAGAGGGTATCGCCTACCTGGATAGGCGCATTGAACGGCTGAGCCAGGCGGCGCTGGCGCTGATCGCGGAGTGTGAAACCCTGTCCCGGTACCTTACCCATATGTGTGCCGCCAAAGGCGTTGGTAAGGCCACCGCCCTGATCGTACTGGCGGAGCTGTGTGTGCTGCCTTCCAGTCTGAAAGCCCCGCAAGTCAGTCGTTTTGCAGGCCTGGATGTCCGATTGACGCAGTCGGGCAGCAGCGTCAATCGGCCAGCGCGCTTGAGCAAGGCGGGTAATGCTTATCTCCGGGCGGCCTTGTACATGCCAGCCATGAGCGCCGTCCAGCACGACCCGCGGGTGAAGGCCTTTTACGACGCCCTTGTGTCACGGGGCAAAAAGAAGATCCAGGCCCTATGCGCCGTGATGCGGAAGTACCTCACTGGTTTGTGGGCCTGCATACAGACAGAGACTGCTTTTGATTCAGCGATGCTCTTCAGTGAAGAGCATCTGAAAGCTTGAGTTCTAACAGAGTATCTACAGGGTCTGGGCGACCTGTATGTGCCCTTCGAGCACGGCAAAATCTATCGTAAACGGGCCGAGGCCAACGGCAATGGCGGCTGGCTGGTGCAGCGGGCGATCCGCTCACCCTCCCATTGCGACTTCACCCTGGATGAGCAGATCAACGCCTTTGAGGACATGGTGGCCTGGGAACAGGGCGGACCGATGCCCGGCGGCGACGACTTCCTCGACGAAGAGGCTGTGGCCGCAAGCAACTTCGGCTGCGCGTATTCCACGGTGGATCGGCCAGGTCTACCGGCCTGCACCCCTCCGTAAACGCTCGTTCCAACCCCTGAACGACAACGCCCCGCATTCGCGGGGCGTTTTCTTTACGGCCAGGGTGGGTGAGGACCTTCAGTCCAGCGCCAGCTCCGAGTCGAGGATCGCCTCAAAGCCTTCCGGCAGCACGTCGGCCCAGGCGTTCAGGCCGTTGCGCAGGCCTTCCAGGGTTGGCGCCACCAGGTTGGCGTGGCCCACCTTGCGGCCCGGACGCACGCTCTTGCCGTACCAGTGCACCACGCCCGGGTGCTGCAGCCAGGCCTGGTCAAAGGGCGTGCCGATCAGGTTCACCATGGCGCTGGGGCCGTGCACGTTGAGCGAGTGCAGCGGTACGCCGGCCAGGGCGTGCACGTGCAGATCGAACTGCGACCAGTCGGCGCCCTCGTGGGTCCAGTGGCCGGAGTTGTGCACCCGGGGCGCGATCTCGTTGACCAGCAGGCGGCCGTCTTCCTCGAAGAACTCCACCGCCATGACGCCGGCGTAATCCAGCTTTTCCATGATTCGCCGCAGGATGTTCTCCGCCTCCGGCTGCAGCGCGGCGCTGGCGTTGGCCGGCGCCAGGCTCAGGCGCAGGATGCCGTCCACGTGCCAGTTGCGGGTGAGCGGGTAGAACAGGGTCTCGCCGGCCGGGTTGCGGGCGCCGACGATGGACAGCTCGCGACGGAACGGAATCTTCTTCTCGACGATGGCGCGCCCGGCCAGCTCCTCCGCCGGCACCGCGGACAGGTCGCCGCCGTCGCCGACGATCCAGGTGCCGCGGCCGTCGTAGCCGCCGCTGCGCGCCTTCACCACCACCCCGCCGAACTCGGCGGCGGCGTCCGCCAGATCCTCGACCCGGTCCAGGTTGCGCCAGGGGGCGGTGGCGATGCCCAATTCATCGAGCATCGATTTCTGCGTGTAGCGGTCCGGGATCACCGCCAGGGCGCCGCGCGCCACGCAGCGGTCACTGGCCGCCAGCCGCGCGGACAGGCCGCTGTCGGGGAACGCCTCGCGCTCCACGGTGACCACCGGGTAGCGCTCCAGGCACTCTTCCCAGGTGATCGGCACCGCCAGATCGGAGGTGCCGGGCAGCAGCAGGGCGCGCTCCGGGTCGTAACGGTCCACCACCAGGCCCAGGCGGGCGGCGGCCTCCGCCATCATCAGGCCGAGCTGGCCACCGCCGAGTACCAGTACACGATTCATGCCGCGCTTACCCCTGACCCAGTTCCGCGTCCGCCAGCACCTGATCGGCGCGGGCGGCTTTCCAGTCGGCGATCCGTTTCTGCAGGGCCGGGTCGTCGCTGCCCAGCATCTGCGCCGCCAGCAGGCCGGCGTTGTAGGCGCCGGCGGAACCGATGGCCAGGGTGCCCACGGCCACGCCCTTGGGCATCTGCACGATCGACAGCAGGCTGTCCAGGCCGGACAACGAGCGGCTCTGCACCGGCACGCCCAGCACCGGCAGCGGCGTCATGGCGGCGATCATGCCGGGCAGGTGGGCGGCGCCGCCGGCGCCGGCGATGATCACCTTGTAACCCTGATCCGCCGCGCTCTTGGCGAAGTCGTACATGCGTTGCGGGGTACGGTGGGCGGACACCACCTCCGCCTTCCAGCTCACGCCGAACTGGGTGAGGGCGTCGCAAGCCTCTTTCATGGTCTCCCAGTCGGACTGGGACCCCATTACAACCGCTACCGATACCGTCATTGCTTCACTCCCGTGCGGAGGCCACTTTCAAGGGCGCACACTCTACCGATTCCACCGCCCGGCACAAGGGGACCAACGGCCTGGAGCCGCCGGAAGCCGGGCGAAGGCGCCAACAATACCGCAGCCGGGCGGCGAGGCCCAGTGCCGGTGAATCCGTCCCCTTATAAGCCCCCGGCATGAACAAGGGGTGATTATCAGCAATCGTTCTCATAGGGATTTGCCCACCGGCGGCACCGTTTGTGATGCTGAATTCCGGCGCCGGCAAGGATTCGCGGCGCCGGCCGAAAGGCATTTGCAGCAAAGCAGTCGCAATAGAAGGAGTTATGGCTATGAATGTACAGGACGTAATGAGCGAATCCCCCCGCACCCTGAATACCGATGCCAGCGTGGAAGACGCCGCCAAAATGATGCGCGACCTCCATGTGGGCGTGCTGCCGATCGCGGAGCACGACCGCCTGGTGGGCATCACCACCGACCGGGACCTGGTGATCCGCGCCCTGTCGGAAAGCAAAGGCCCGGACACGCCGGTGAAGGATTGCATGACCGGCCTGGTGCTGTACTGCTTCCAGGACGACGACGTCGCCGACGTGGCCGCCAACATGCAGGAGCAGCAGGTGCAGCGTTTGATCGTGCTGGACGACCGGGACAGCAAAAGCCTGGTGGGCGTGATCTCGCTGTCCGACATCGCCAGCAAAGGCAAGGACGACGAGCGCATCCAGTCCGCGGTGTCCTCCTGCAGCACCCAGTACCAGCGCGTGGCCTGACCACGCCGACACCTCCTCGACATAGGCCGGGCCCTCGCCCGGCTTTTTTGTGCCTGGCCATTCGCCTTGTGGGAGCGGGCCCGGCCCGCTCCTACAAGAGCGTGGCGTAGCCCGCGCGGAAGTCGGGGTAGCGGAGGGTGTAGCCGCCGTCGGCGATAAAGCGGCTGTAGACGCGCTTGCCGCTTGGCTTGGCCTCCGGCACCGGCAGCGACAGGCCCTGCTGCCGCGCCAGCCACTGGTACACGTCCAGGTTGCTGGCCGGGCTGTTGTCGGTGCCCACCACCAGCGGCGGCACCGTCTCGCCGGACAGCCAGCGCCCCACCAGATTGCCCAGCAGGCCGACGCAGTCATCGCGGTGGATGCGGTTGCTCCACTTCGCTTCCGGCAGCGGCTCGTCGTCGCGCGCCATCCGCGCCACCTTGGTCAGCAGGCGGTTGCGGCCGGGGCCGTAAATGCCGCTGAACCGCACCACCGTGGTCAGGCCACGGGTGCTGATCTCCTGCTCGGCGGCCAGCACCACCTTGCCGTTATAGCGGGTCGGCGCCGGCGGTGTGGTCTCGTCCACGTCGCCTTCCAGGTCACCGAACACGGCGCTGCTGGAGACGAACAGAATCGGCGGCAGGGGCTGCTGTTCGGCCAGCGCGTCGAGCAGATTGAGCGGCGCGCGCACATAGGCTTTCAGGTACCCTTCCTCCGAGTACTCACTGGGGGTCATGATGATCACCAGCAGGTCGACCCGGTCCGGCGGCAGCAGGCGGGCGCCGTCGAGCAAATCCTGGCTGTACAGGTCCACGCCGCTGGGGGCGTCGCTGCCCCGGCGTATGCCGCTGACGCGGTGGCCGGCGGCCAGCAGGTTTTCCGCCAGGCCGCGGCCCAGGTCGCCGAGACCGGCAATTAGAATATGGCTCATAGTCTTTGAGTCCGGCACAATGGCCTATCATCGAAAAAAGTTTTTACGCTTATGACACTAACAGAACTACGCTATCTGGTCGCACTGGCCCGGGAACGTCATTTCGGCCACGCCGCCCAGGTCTGCAACGTCAGCCAGCCGACGCTGAGCGCGGCGATCAAAAAGCTGGAAGAGCAGCTCGGCATGCCATTGTTCGAACGGCGCCCCCGGGAGGTGGTGGTCACCCCCCAGGCGGAGCCGATCATCGCCCAGGCCCAGCGGGTGCTGGAGCAGGCCGACCTGCTCGAGCAGATGGCCATGAGCCAGCGCGATCAGCTGGGCTCGCCGCTGCGGGTGGGCGCCATCTTCACCGTGGCGCCGTACCTGTTCCCCACCATGATACCGCGGGTGCGGGCGGAAGCGCCGGACATGCCGCTGTTCATCGAAGAAAACTACACCCATGTGCTGCGTGGCAAGCTCGACCGTGGCGAGCTGGACGCCATCATCGTGGCGCTGCCGTTCTCCGGCGGCGGCCTGGTGCGCGCGCAGATGTACGAGGAGTCCTTCTCGGTGCTGCTGCCCGGCGACCACCCCTGGACCAAGCAGAAGCAAATCCAGCCGGAACAGATGCTCGACGAGACCCTGCTGCTGCTCGGCGAAGGCCACTGCTTCCGCGACCAGGTGCTGGAGCTGTGCCCGGCGATCGATTCCGAGCGCCAGCGCAACCTGGTACAGATCGAAGGCGGCTCGCTGGAAACCCTGCGCCACATGGTCGCCTCCGGTCTCGGCATCACCGTGTTGCCCAACTCCGCGCTCTACCAGCACGGCTACGACAAGAGCACCTTCGCGGTGCGTCCGTTCGCGGCGCCGGTGCCGTCACGCACCATCGCCCTGGTGTGGCGCGACAGCTTCCCGCGCCCCAAGGCCATCGAAGTGCTGCGCCACGCGGTGCCCCGCGAGGGCCTCGCCGCCTGATATGAGCCCGCCCGCCGCCCTGGAGACGATCGACATTACCCGTCTTAAGGGTGTCGGCCCCCGGGCGGCGGAACGGCTGGCCCGGCTCGGGCTGGCGACCCTGGAAGATGTGCTCTTCCATCTGCCGTTCCGCTACGAAGACCGCACCCGCATCACCCCCATCGGCAGCCTGCGCCCGGAACAGGGCGTGGTGATCGAAGGCGAGGTGATGGCCGCCGACGTGGTGTTCGGCAAACGCCGCTCGCTGCTGTGCAAGGTGGCCGACGGCACCGGCCTGGTGGCGCTGCGCTTTTATCACTTCAGCGCGGCGCAGAAGAACGCGCTGGAAAAAGGCCGCCGCATCCGCGTCTACGGCGAGCCCCGCCCCGGCGCCGCCGGCCTGGAGTTCTACCATCCGGAATACCAGTCCGGCCCGGATATCCCACCGCTGGAAAAAGCCCTGACTCCGGTCTACCCGACCACCGAAGGGGTCAGCCAGAAGCTGCTGCGCAATCTCGCCGCCCAGGGCCTGCAGTGGCTACAGACCCATGCGCCGGAAGAGTTGATCCCCCGGCAGTTGCTGGATCAGAGCGGCCTGCCCGGCCTGGCCCAGGCCCTCACCAAGCTGCATCACCCGCAACCGGACGACCCGGTGGACCTGCTGCTGGACGGCAATCACCCGGCGGTGAAGCGCCTGGTGATGGAAGAGATGGTCGCCCACCAACTTGGCATGCTGGCCAAACGGGCCGGCCAGAAGGCGCTGTCGGCGCCGGTGCTGAGCGGCGAGGCGCTCACCGGCAAGCTGCTCAAGGCGCTGCCGTTCCAGCTCACCGGCGCCCAGCAAAGGGTGATCGGGGAGATCCGCGCCGACCTGGCCCGCCAGCACCCGATGCTGCGCCTGATCCAGGGGGACGTGGGCTCCGGCAAAACCCTGGTGGCCGCCGCCGCCGCCCTGGTGGCGATCGAATCCGGCTACCAGGTGGCGTTGATGGCGCCCACGGAACTGCTCGCCGAGCAGCACCTGGCCAATTTCCGCCACTGGCTGGCGCCGCTGGGCATCGACGTGCACTGGCTGGCCGGCAGCGTCGGCGCCAAGGCGCGCCGGGAGACGCTGGCGGCCCTGGCCGAAGGCCACGGCGCCCTGGTGGTGGGGACCCACGCCCTGTTCCAGGACGCGGTGGTGTTCCAGCGCCTGGGGCTGATCATCATCGACGAGCAGCACCGTTTCGGCGTGCAGCAGCGGCTGGCACTGCGCGAAAAAGGCCGCTTCGGCAATCAGGTGCCGCACCAGCTCACCCTCACCGCCACGCCGATTCCGCGCACCCTGGCGATGAGCGTGTACGGTGACCTGGACACCTCGGTGATCGACGAAATGCCGCCCGGCCGCAAGCCGATCCAGACCCTGGCGCTGCCCACCTCGCGCCGCGACGACGTGGTGGCGCGCATCCGCGCCGCCTGCCAGGAAGGCACCCAGGCCTATTGGGTGTGCACCCTGATCGAGGAATCCGACGAGCTGCAGGCCCAGGCCGCTGAAGCCACCTTCGAAACCCTGCAGGAGGCGCTGCCCGAACTCACCGTGGAACTGGTGCACGGGCGCATGAAGGCCAAGGAAAAAGCCGAGCGGATGGCCCGTTTTTCCAGCGGTGAAGCGCAGCTGCTGGTGGCCACCACCGTGATCGAGGTGGGCGTGGACGTGCCCAACGCCACCCTGATGGTGATGGAAAACGCGGAACGGCTGGGGCTGGCGCAGCTGCACCAGCTGCGCGGGCGCGTGGGACGGGGCGGCGAGCAGAGCTACTGCCTGCTGCTCTATCAGACGCCACTGTCGTTCACCGCCAAGAAGCGCCTGGCGGTGATGCGCGACACCAGCGACGGCTTCGTGATCGCCGAGGAAGACCTGAAATTACGCGGCCCCGGCGAGTGGCTCGGCACCCGCCAGACCGGCGACCTGGCGTTCCGCATCGCCGACCTGGTACGCGACGAGGCGCTCATGGCGCCGGCCCGGGAAGTGGCGGCGGCATTGCTAGAGCAATACCCCGATCGCGTGGAGCGCCTGCTGCGCCGCTGGCTGCGCGGCGGCGAGCATTTCGCCGACGTGTAGGTCGGATTAGCCAAAGGCGTAATCCGACACGGTCTGTCCGACACGGCCATTCTGGTAGCGTCTGTCGGGTTACGGCCTTTGGCCTAACCCGACCTACGGGTCTTGCCGGTTACTCCGCGTCGGGATTCGGCGCGGTCAGGTCGCGCCAGGCCTGCTTGGTGGACTGCCAGGCGCTACCGAAGCGGCGCTTGGCTTCTTCCCAGTTGTCGTCACTGGCGGCCTGCAGTTCCTGATATTCAGCCTGCAGTTCCTCGCGCTCGTCCTTCAACTCGCTGAGGGTTTCCTGCTTTTCCAGGCGCGCTTCCTGGGACAGGTTCTGCCAGCCCCGATCGATCTCATTCTGAGCTTCGTCGATTTCCTCATCCAGGTTGGCCAGCGCCCGGCGGGCCATCTCCACCGCTTCGTTCTTCTGCTCCACGGAGAAGTTCTTGAAGACCTCCCAGGTGTCACGCATCTGCGCGGAGACGTTTTCCTGATCAGGCTGCTTGATGTTGGGCGTTCCCTCGGTGGTGCTCTGTGCCCAGCTGGTGGCGGTGGTGACCATCATCAGGGTCGCCGCCAGAAGCAATGACTGTCGCATCGTTATTCGCTCCATGATTTTTTCGAGTTACCCGTGTACATGGAGGCAGTATTGCCGCTGGCAAGGCAGAGCGGGGAAAAATTGTGCAAAACAGGGCGTCAGCTCTGAAAACAGGGCGTCAGCTCTGATAACCGGGCCTCAGCGCTGCCGGAAGCGGTCCGGGCTGACGCCGTACCAGCGCTTGAAGGCCTTGCTGAAATTGCTGGCGTCCGAGAACCCCAGCTGGTCGGCCACCTCCGCCACCGAGCGCTCGCTGCTGCGCAGCAGGGCGGCGGCCCGCTCGGCGCTGTGCTCCTCGATAAGACGGCGGTAGCCGCTGCCGGCTTCGGCCAGATGGCGGCGCAGCGAGCGCTCACTCAGGTTCACCGCCGCGGCCAGCTCGCCCAGGGTGGGCGGCCCGCCGGGGCGCACCCGCAGCAGGCCGCGCAGGGTCTGGACCAGCGGCGGCGAGCGGTCGAGCTCCGCCAGCGCCTGCTCGGCCAGTTGCTGGTGCTGCCGGGAGAGGCCGTCGTCGCCCAGGGGCAGGGGCGTGTGCAGCCGCGCCCGGTCGTGCCAGACCACGTCGGCGTCGGCGCCGAACACCACCTGTCGGCACAGCCTGGCCTGCCAGGGGCGCGGGTCCGCCGGCTCGGAACGGCGCAGCGCCACTTCGGTGACCGCGCCGGCCGGCGCCACCCGGAGCAGGTGCTGGACATGGGCGGCGATAAAGGCGTCCAGGGCGCAGGGGTGCACCGGCGTGCCGTCCAGCGGCCGGATCGCCAGCCCCTCGGCGCCGGGCCGGTGCACCCGGGACACCGTGACGCTGTTGGAGACCAGCGCCTGAAAGCGCACCGCGAAGTCGATCACGTGGTCCAGGCTCGGGGCGGTCTGCACCAGCAGGCCGAGTATCCGCAGGTGCATGGGCTGCGCCGCCAGGCCCACGTACAAGCCGATGGCCGGGTCACCGCTGAGCCGCTCGGCGGCGGCCCACAGCCGGCCCATCGCCGCCACGGTCACCCGGCCACCGGGGTTGGCGGTCAGCCAGGCGCGCTCCAGGCCCGCTTCACGCAGCGCCAGGTCGCCGTCCAGGCCCCGGCGCGCCAGGGTGTCGAGCACAGCCAGCGGCCAGGCGGCCACGGTGGTGGCGGTGAACGGCGCCATGGTCAGCGGCCACCAGCCGGTGGCCGCTTGCCACCTTGGTGGCCCGGCCCGGCGGCGCTAGCCTGCCTGGCACTCTCAGAATAAGGACAAGATTCCATGCGATACCCGGTTCTGTTTTTTGTTATGGCGGTCGGCGCGGCCGCCCTGGCCGCCTGCGGCGGCAGCTCCGCCCCCGAACCTCGGGCCACCCCGGCCCCCGACGCGCTGCGCGAACACAGCAAGCTGTTCGAGAAAGAGGTGGTGGAAGTCACCGACGGCGTTCACGTGGCGGTGGGCTTCGGCCTCGCCAATTCCATTATGCTGGAAGGCGACGACGGCATCATTATCGTCGACACCATGGAAACGGTGGCGGAAGGGGAAGCGGTGCTGGCCGCCTTCCGCGAGATCACCGACAAGCCGATCGCGGCGATCATCTACACCCACAACCACGCCGACCATGTGTTCGGCGCGCGGGCCTTCGCCGCCCCCGGCGAGGTGCCGGTGTACGCCCACCAGAGCACCGGCTATTACATCAACCGGGTGGTGAATCAGATCCGGCCGATCATCACCACGCGCTCCATGCGCATGTTCGGCCACCATCTGCCCGAGGGCGAGCGCATCAACGACGGCATCGGCCCCCATCTGGGCGTCAGCGAAGAGAGCACGCTGTTCGCCCTGCCGCCGGACCACACCGTGGATGAGCGCCTGGAAACCACCATCGCCGGCATCAAGCTGGAACTGGTGCACGCCCCCGGCGAGACCGAGGATCAGCTGTTCGTATGGCTGCCGGAGAAGAAGGTGGTGCTCAGCGGCGACAACATCTATCAGACCTTCCCCAACCTCTACACCATCCGCGGCACCTATTACCGGGACGTGCAGAAGTGGGCCGCCAGCCTGGACAAGATCCGCGCCCTGGACGCCGAGTTCCTGGTGCCCAGCCACACCCGTCCGCTGAGCGGCCGCGAGCGCATCCACGACACCCTCACCGATTACCGCGACGCGATCCAGTACGTGCACGACCAGACCCTGCGCCACATGAACAAGGGCCTGACCCCCGATCAGATCGTCGAGCGCGTGCAGCTGCCGCCGCATCTGGCGGAAAGCCCCTGGCTGCAGGAGTTCTACGGCAAGGTGAGCTGGTCGGTGCGCTCGGTGTTCGACGGCTACCTGGGCTGGTTCGACGGTAACCCCAGCACCCTGCAGCCGCTGCCCGGCGAGCAGCAGGCGCGCCACATGGCCGAGCTGGCCGGCGGCGAGCAGGCCCTGGCGGACAAGGCCCGCGCCGCCCTGGAGCAGGGCGACGCCCAGTGGGCGCTCAGCCTCAGCGACCACCTGCGCGCGCTGCGCCCGGACGACGACGCGGTCAATCAGCTGCGCGCCGAAGCCCTGCGCCGGCTGGGCGAGGTGGAAGCCAACCCCAACGCCCGCAACTACTACTTCACCGCCGCCCGGGAAGAAGCGGACGGTCTGAACCCCGGCTTCCGCACCGAGCCACCGGAAGGCTTTCTCGACACCCTGCCGATCGACAACTTCCTGGCCGCCATGCCGGCCTTCCTGAAGGCGGAAGACACCCTCGATGTGCACGAGAAGCTCGGCTTCCAGTTCGCCGACAGCGACCGACGCTTCACCCTGGAAATCCGCCGGGGCGTGGCCCAGGTGCGCCCGGGCCTGGCGGAAGACACCGTGGCGGTGCTGCACACCCGCGAACCGGTCTGGAAGGCGATCGCCGCCGGCAACCGCAGCGCGGTGACCGCCCTGGCCGGCGACGACCTGGATATCGACGGCGACAAGATCGCCGCCCTGCGCCTGCTCGGCTATTTCGAAAAAGTGGACTGAAAACGGTTTCGGCACGGCTTCCCGGGTTGCCCGGTAACGGGCAATCAGGGCATGCTCGGTGGCTGTCCACGACGGACCCGCCACTCACTCAGGAAGCTGTCATGCCGGAACGCCGCTGCAACGTATTATCCCCCTGGTTACGAGCCGGCGCGCTGGCCGCGCTGCTGGCCCTGAGCGCCTGTGACAACGGCCCGGAGCAACCCGAAGGCGAGAAGCAGCCGGCTCCGGCCGATAACGGCGCCGCGCAGCAGAGCGAGCCGCCGGCAACGGCGGCGCCCGAGGGCAAGCTGGAAACCCGCGAGGAAACCCTGCGCCGCCGCGCCGACAACTGCAGCGGCGACGACTGCGCCAAAGTGGCCGTGGACCTGAAGCTCTACGAAGGCCACCCGGAGCTGAACCAGGCGGTGCGCCGCCGCATGATCCGGCAGCTGAGCGGTAACGGCGAGGACCAGGGGGCCCCGCCGAAAACCCTGGAAGAGGCCGCCGACCGCTTTCTCACCACCGCCGCCGGGATTCCCGGCGACGGTGCCCGGGGCTGGGAGCTCAGCGGTGAAAGCCGCCAGCTGGGCCGCTGGAAGGACCTGCTGACGGTGGCCATCGACAGCTACGAATTCACCGGCGGTGCCCATGGCCTGCCGGTGACACGCTGGCTGAACTGGGATCTGGCCGCGCACCGCCCGGTGTCCCTGGGGCAGGTGATTAACCCGGGCCAGGAAGACGCCTTCGAAGCGGCCGCGCGCCGCGCCCACTAACGCTGGCTGGAAAAGGAAGTGGATTCCGACGAGGACTTCCGCCAGGCCTGGCCGTTCCAGGAGAGCAGCGACTTCCGGCTCACCCGCAAGGGCCTAGTGCTGCATTACGACGTCTATTCCATCGCCCCCTATGTGATGGGCCAGCCCACCCTGACGCTGCCGTGGAAAGACCTGGAAGGGGTGATCCGCGAAGAATACCGGCCGGACGGCGGCCAGTAGCCCTCAGCCCTGATCGCGGGATTCCCGGCACAGTTGCAGCCAGCGCTCCACCCCCGGGCTGCGGTACTTTTGCCGGTGCAGCACGAAATAGAACTCGCGGCTGAAATCCCGGTGCGGCACCGCCAGGGGCACCAGCGACCCGCGCCGGAAGGCCTCGCGCAGTGACACCCGCGACAGGCAACTGATGCCCAGGCCGGTTTCCACCGCCCGCTTGATCGCCTCGGTGTGCTCCAGCTCCAGCAGCAGGTTAAGATCCGGCAGGATGCCGTGCATGCCGCGCTCGAAGGTCTGCCGCGTGCCGGAGCCGGACTCGCGGACGATCCAGGTGGCGGCTTTCAAATCATGGTCGTCCAGGCGCGGCTTGCCGGCCAGGGGGTGGTCCGGGGCGCAGAACACCACCAGCTCGTCCTCGCGCCAGGGCAGCAGCTCCAGGTCGCGGTGGTTCATTTCCCCCTCGATCAGCCCCAAATCCAGATCAAACCCCAGCACCCGGTCGACGATGGCGCGGGTGTTGGCCACCTCCAGTTGCACCCGGGCGCCGGGCTGTTCGGCCATATAACGGGCCATAATACTCACCGCCAGGTAGTTGCCGATGGTCAGGGTCGCCCCCACATTAAGCTGCCCCAGCTCCTGATGGGCCAGCAGCCCGGCCTCCAGGTCACGGGCCTGGCCCAGCAGGGCCTCGGCCCGGGGCCACAGCTGGCGGCCCAGCTCGTTGAGGCGCAGGCGCTTGCCGGCGCGCTCGAACAGCTTGATCTCGAACTGCGACTCAAGCTCCTTGAGCGCCCCGGAGGCGGCGGACTGGGACATGCTGAGGTGATCCGCGGCGCGGCTGACGTTTTCGAAGTGGGCGGTGGCGAGGAACACCTCGAGCTGGCGGAGGGTGTAGCGCATAGCGGCCTCATCGGTATAATCGATATCAAATATCGGGATAACCCATTTTACCGATATCTCCCGGGTGATTATATTCTCACCAACTGGATATTTCGGAATAAAAGCGTATTAGCATATGTCAAATTTGAATACTGAAACCGTCACCAGCGTTCGCCACTGGAATGAAACCCTGTTCAGTTTCACCACCAGTCGCGATCCCGGCTTCCGCTTCAAGAACGGTCATTTCACCATGATCGGCCTGGAGCAGGACGGCGGCCGTCCGCTGCTGCGCGCTTATTCCATCGCCAGCGCCAACTATGAGGAAGAGCTGGAGTTCTTCAGCATCAAGGTGCCGGACGGCCCGCTCACCTCGCGGCTGCAGAAAATTCAGCCCGGCGACAAGATCTATGTGAGCCGCAAGCCCACCGGCACCCTGGTGGCGGACCATCTGCTGCCCGGCAAACGCCTGTGGCTGCTGTCCACCGGCACCGGCCTGGCGCCGTTCCTGAGCATCATCAAGGATCCGGAGATCTACGAGCAGTTCGACCAAGTGATCCTCACCCACGGGGTGCGCTACACCTCGGAGCTGGCTTACCGCGACGTGATTGAGAACGAGCTGCCGGACAACGAATTCTTCGGCGATATTATCCGCAACCAGTTGCTCTATTATCCGACGGTGACCCGCGAGCCGTACCGCAACAAGGGCCGGCTCACCGATCTGATGACCAGCGGCAAGCTGTTCGACGATCTGGAGCTGCCCAAGCCCAATCTGGAAGAAGACCGTTTCATGCTGTGCGGCAGCCCCGCCATGCTGAAGGACTTCACCAACATTCTGGATGACTGGGGCTTCCGCGAATCCCGTGGCGGTCACATGCACGAGTACGTGATCGAGCGCGCCTTCGTCGAGAAATAACCGAATGCGGCGCGTCGGCCGTTAGTCCGGCCCGGCAATAAAAAACCCGGCACAGGCCGGGTTTTTTATTGCATCGGGTTGTCAGCAAAACGGGCTCACGCCTTGGCGCGTTCAGAATCCCGCAGTGCTTTTATCTTGTCGTGGTTTTCCTTCACACCCTGGTACTGCTTTTCCACCACGGCGCGCACCGTCTCCGGCAGCTCTTCATCGAGCGCCTTCTGGTAGTTGTGCTTGGCCACATCCTCACCGCGTTCGCATTCGTTAAGCACGGTTTCGTCGGTGCGGTCCATCAGCTTCGCTTTCAGATCCACCCAGCGGCGGTGCAGCGTGCCGGCCACGCTGGTGCTGTCTTCCGGATCGCCGCCCTGGGCGCGCACCAGTTCTTGCAGCTCCTGGGCCGCCGTGGCGCAGCTCTGGGCGCGGTCTCTGCAAATCTGCTGCAGTTCGGGTTTTTCCATTTGTTCGGCGCAAGTGCGAAAACCTTCTTCGCCGTCCCGGCAGGTTTCAATCAAGGCGTTAAGTACTTTGGTTACCTTATCGTCGGACATGAGAGAACTCCTTTCTCATCGGTTTCGCTCACCATGAGAATCACGGTGGGAAAATCATAGTGCGCCCTGCGGGGCGGACTTGCCGACCCCCAATCACACCGCTTTACCTTCTTTTGCATCGGGTGGGAATCGGCCGCCGCGGAACTGTGACCGCCGGCCGGGACAATCACCGCCGACAACGCTAACGTGGCCGCCTTTGATTATCAGGGGGCCGCATGCCGCAATATCTGAGCACCATCATCAACCTTCTGCCCGTTGTTATACCGGCCATTGTCGGCCTGGTGCTGGGCATCGTCTTCAGAAGCCGGGCGCGCAAAGCGTCCCTGCTGGTGATACTCGCCAGCGTGGTGTTACTGCTTCAGGCCGTGTTCCAGGTGGTGACCAATCATTTTCTGGTGCCGCTCAGCGGCAACGGGCTACTGTCCTGGGAAGCCTATTCGATGATTGTGTCGGCGGGTTATTTCGTGTTCGGCGCGACCACTCTGGGGCTGCTGCTGGCCGCCGCTTTCGTTGAGCGCGACCCCTACCGGCCGGCGGTGCCGGCCGCCGAAGCGACACGGACCGGGGAAGCGGTGCAGCCGCATCGCGGCACCCTGGTACTGACGCTGGGCCTGATCAGCATGCTGCTGTTCTCGCCGCTGGGGGTGGTCGCCTGGGTATTGGGGGTCCTGGAGCTGAAAGCCATGGATCGGGGCGAGCGTGACCCCGGCGGGCGGGGCACCGCCATCGCGGGCATGATTTTCGGCATCATCGCCACCGTGATGATGGTGGTGTTCCTGGTCGCCGCCGCGGTGTTCGTCTACGCCTACTTGAGCTCACCGGGCTGGCGTTACTGATACCTAACGCCGGGGCTTTAGCGTCACTGTCTGCTCATTGGCGTCGGTGGCGTCCGCCGCCGCGGGTGGCTGGTCCAGGTCGCGGACCAGCCCGCAGGCGACACACTCCATCCAGGTACTGTCGTCGTCACTGCAGCGCTGGATACGGTCCATGGCGCCGCAGCCGGGGCAGGTCGCCCCGGCGATGAACTGACGTTTAACCATAATCGCTAACCTTCGATGCCGCTGTGGCGAAGCAACGGCTCGACACTGGGTTCGCGGCCGCGGAAATCCACGAACAGTTCCATCGGCTCGCGGCTGCCGCCACGGGCGAGGATCTTGTCGCGGAAATCGCGACCGGTGGCTTCGTTGAACGGGCCTTCCTCCTCGAAGCGGGCATAGGCGTCACAGGAGAGCACTTCTGCCCACTTGTAGCTGTAGTAACCGGCCGCGTAGCCGCCGGCGAAGATGTGCCCGAAACCGTTCTGGAAGCGGTTGAAGGCCGGCGGCTTGATCACCGACACCTGCTCGCGCACTTCATCCAGCACCTGCTGGATATTCAGGCCTTCGCGGTACTCCGCGTGCAGGCGCATGTCGAACAGCGAGAATTCCAGTTGGCGCATCATGCCCATGGCGCTCTGGAAGTTCTTGGCGGCGAGCATCTTGTCCAGGGTTTCCCGGGGCAGCGGTTCGCCGGTTTCGTAGTGGCCGGAAATCAGCGCCAGGCCCTCTTCGGTCCAGCACCAGTTTTCCAGGAACTGGCTGGGCAGCTCCACCGCGTCCCAGGCCACGCCGTTAATACCGGAGATGCCGGCCACTTCCTGCTCGGTGAGCATGTGGTGCAGCCCATGGCCGAACTCGTGGAACAGGGTGACCACTTCGTCGTGGGTGAGCAGGCCGGGCTTGCCGCCGGCCGGCGGCGCGAAGTTGCAGGTCAGGTAGGCGACCGGGGTCTGCAGTTCGCCGTCCAGACGGCGGCGGCGCACCCGGGCGTCGTCCATCCAGGCCCCGCCGCGCTTGCCGTTGCGTGCGTACATGTCGAGGTAGAAAGCGGCGCGCACGCTGCCGTCGTCGTCCACCAGTTCAAAGAAGCGCACGTCCGGGTGCCAGGTGTCCACGTCGTCACGCTGGCGGAAACGAATGCCGAACAGCTTGCCGACCACCTGGAACATGCCGTCGATCACTTTCTCCGCCGGGAACCAGGGGCGCAGCGCTTCGTCGGAAAGATCGTAGCGGGCCTCGCGCAGGCGCTCGCTCCAGTAGCCCAGGTCCCAGGGCTGCAGGTCGTCGGCGCCCTGCTCGGCGGCGAACGCCTTCAAGGCCGCCACTTCCCGTTCCGCCTGGGGTTTGGCGCGGCGGGCCAGGTCGTCGAGGAAGCCGATCACTTCCTCCACGTCGCGGGCCATCTTGGTGGCCAGGGATTTATCCGCGTAGTTGGCGAAACCGAGCAGGTTGGCCTGCTCGTGGCGCAGCTTGAGGATCTCGTCCATCACCGCGCCGTTGTCGTATTCACCGGCCTGCGGGCCCTGGTCGGAAGCGCGGGTGGTGAAGGCCCGGTACATCTCTTCACGCAGGGCGCGGTTCTCGGCGTGGCTCATCACCGCGAAGAACACCGGGAAGTCGAGGGTCAGCAGCCAGCCCTGTTCCAGGCCCTCGGCGCGGGCGCGGTCGGCGGCGCCGGCCAGGGCGGTATCCGGCAGCCCGGCCAGTTCCGCTTCATCGGTAACGTGCTTCTTCCAGGCCTGGGTGGCGTCCAGCAGGTTGTTCTCGAAGCGGGTGGTCAACTCCGACAGCCGCTTGGCGTTCTCCATGTATTGCGCCTTCTGCGCTTCGGGCAGGGCCACGCCGGAGAGGCGGAAATCACGCAGCGTGTTGTCGATGTCTTTCTGCTGGGCCGGTGTCAGGGTTTTGAATTCGTCGCTGTCGCGCAGCGCCTGGTAGGCGGCGAACAGCTCGCTGTTCTGGCCCACTTCGGTGCTGTACTCGCTGATCAGCGGCAGGCAGGCGTTGTACGCTTCGCGCAGCGCTTCATCCTGGGCCACGGCATTCAGATGCCCCACCGGGCCGAAGGCCTTTTCCAGGCGCTCGTCTTCCTCAGCCAGGGTCAATTCCAGAGCCCGGTAGCTGAAGTCACCGTCGGCCAGCACCTTGCGGATGCGCTCGCGGCCCGCTTCCACCAACTGTTCCACCGCCGGTTTCACGTGCTCCGGGCGGATTTCGGAGAAGGGCGGCAGGTCCGGGTAATCAATCAGCGGGTTGTGACTCATGGTGCCTCTCGTTATAACGGGTCTGATTCGTCTTGATGAATGGGTGTGAAATGGGGATTCGAAGCTTCCAGAACAAGGTGCCACGCCAGGGTGAACGGGTTTTCGTCGACCCGGCCTCCACCGTGATCGGCGAGGTGACCCTCGGCGACGACAGCTCCGTGTGGCCCGGCGCCGTGGTGCGCGGCGACATGCACCGCATCGTTATCGGCGCCCGTACCAGTGTGCAGGATAACGCCGTGCTGCACATCACCCACGACTCCGCCTTCAACCCCGGCGGCTTCCCGCTGACCCTGGGCGACGACGTCACCGTGGGCCATCAGGCGATGCTGCACGGCTGCACCATCGGTGACCGGGTGATGATCGGCATGCAGACCATGATCATGGACGGCGCGGTGGTGGAAAGTGACGTGATGCTGGCCGCCGGCAGCCTGGTGAGCCCCGGCAAACGGCTGGCCTCCGGCTGGCTGTACCGGGGCCGGCCGGCACGGGCCGTGCGCGAGCTCACCGCCAAGGAAATCGAGTTCCTGCCCTATGTGGCCGGCAACTATGTGAAGCTGAAGGACCAGTACCTGGACGAGGCTTAGATGGCCCACATAAAGGACATGTTGCCGAAGCTCAGTGGGTCGTTGTTATCCCGCACCGGCGAGGTGGAGGTCTGCACCGTCATGGTGAAGCTGAACTCGCCGGAGCGCACCCCGAAGCCGGTGATCACCGCGCCGACGGCGTCGCGGGCCTCGATGTTATAGCGGCCGGCGTTCTCTTCCAGGTAGGAATAGCCCACGTACTGACCGCTCAAACCGAAGAACACTTCCCAGCCGAACCCCGGGTTATCGAACAGGCCCACCAGCGAGCCGGCGGTGCCGAGGCCGGCGTAGTCGGGAATGAAGTTGCCGGGCAGGTTGCGGCCGAAGCGGATAAAGCCGCCGACCTGGGCGCCGCCGTCGAAGTTGTTGGCGTCGATGCCCCAGGCGGCGCCCAGTTCGGTCTGGTAGCCGGCGTCGTTGGTGGTGCGGAACAGACGGTGCGCATGCAGGAAATAAACGCCGCCGATGCCGTCGTGACCGAGCTGGTCGTCCCAGCCCTGGGGCTCGTTGGCGCCGACCACTTTATGCACGAACTTCTGCGACTGCTCGGCACCGGAATCCGGCCCGACGATGCCGGCGCGCACGCCGTAGCCGAACAGGTTCTTCTTGTCCCAGCTGAACAGACCCAGTTCCAGGTTGGAATAACCCACATAGGGCAGGTCGTTGTAATCCGGCGTCGTCCGTTTGATGTCGGACGGCGTGATCATGATCTGCTGCAGGCTGACGGTGAGCGCGTGCCGCTCATCGGAGGCCGACACCCCCGGCAGCGGGTCCAGCGCCCGGGCCACGCCACAGGTCAGGCCGCCGTTGGCCTGGCAATCCGACTGACCGTCACCGACCCAGCTGAAACGGACGCCGTTGGTGTAGTTTTTGTCCTGGCCCAGGAAAGCGTCGTTATCCCAGGAAAAACCGAAGGTGTTGGCCTGAACCAGACCACAGACAAGACTCGCGGCAAGCAATACCACCAAGCGTGGCAAAAACATGAGTTTTCCTCAGCGCATAAAAGACAAAAAGGCCAGCCCAGGCAGGGGCGGCAATTGGCGAATATTTCAGCGGGTTTCGGCCAGCACCGCCAGCCGCAACGCGACAAAGTTTGTAAAATGGCGCGTGGGGTCACTCAGGCGCTGCGCAGCCCGGCCAGCACCGGCGCGGTATCCGGGCGCCAGCCGCGCCACACCTGGAAGGCTTCCGCCGCCTGCTCCACCAGCATGCCCAGACCGTCGCACACCGCCGCCGCCTCATGGCGTTGCGCCCAGCGCATGAACGGGGTGGGCTGGGCGCCGTACACCATGTCGTAGGCCACCGACCCCGGCGCCACCAGGGCCGGATCAAGCGCCGGCATGTCGCCGTGCAGCCCGGCGGAGATCGCATTGATCAGCACGTCGAACGGTTGTTGCAGCTGGTCCAGGGCGGCGGCGTGCATCGGCACGCCCTGGCCGGCGAAGCGCTCCACCAGCGCTTCCGCGCGGCCCAGGGTGCGGTTGGCGATTACCACCTCCGCCGGGCCCTGGGCCAGCAGCGGGCCGAGCACGCCGCGCACCGCGCCACCGGCGCCGAGCACCAGCACCCGGCGGCCCGCCAGGGCCCAGCCCTGGTTGCCGCGCAGGTCGGCCACCAGGCCGGCGCCGTCGGTGTTGTCGCCGTGCAGGGCGCCGTCGACCCGCCACAGGGTGTTCACGGCGCCGGCCTGGCGGGCCCGCTCGGTGAGCCGCTCGCACAGGTCGAAGGCCTGCTCCTTGAACGGCACGGTGACGTTGGCGCCGCGTCCGCCGGCGTCGAAGAACGCCGCCACCGCCGCCGGGAAGCCGTCCACCGGCGCTTCGATGCGCTCATAGACCAGGTCCTCGCCGCGCTGGGCGGCGAAGGCGTGGTGGATGTCCGGCGAACGGCTGTGGCTCACCGGATTGCCGAATACCGCGTAACGGTCGCTCATAGCCACTCCCGGTGGATCAGGAATTTCTCATGCAGCTCGGCTTCTGGCGAACCGGGTTCCGGCCGCCAGTCGTAGTCCCAGCGCACCAGCGGCGGCAGCGACATCAGGATCGACTCGGTGCGGCCGCCGGACTGCAGGCCGAACAGGGTGCCCCGGTCGTAGACCAGGTTGAATTCCACGTAGCGGCCGCGGCGATAGAGCTGGAAGTCGCGCTCGCGCTGGCCATAGGGCAGCGCCTTGCGGCGCGCCATGATCGGCCGGTAGGCGCCGATAAAGCCGTCGCCGATGCTGCGCATCAGCGCGAAGCTGTGCTCGAAGTCGAGGCGGTTGAAGTCATCGAAGAACAGCCCGCCCACGCCGCGCGGCTCGTCGCGGTGCTTGATATAGAAGTAGTCGTCGCACCAGCGCTTGAACTCCGCGTAGAGGTCGTCGCCGAAGGGCGCGCAGGCGTCCCGGGCGGCCCGGTGCCAGGCCACCGCGTCTTCCTCGAAGCCGTAAAAGGGGGTCAGGTCGAAGCCGCCGCCGAACCACCACACCGGCGCTTCGCCTTCTTTTTCCGCGACGAAGAAGCGCACATTGGCGTGGCTGGTGGGCACATAGGGGTTGTGCGGGTGAATCACCAGCGACACGCCCATGGCCTGGAACGAACGCCCGGCCAGCTCCGGCCGGTGGGCGGTGGCGGAGGGCGGCATCCGTTCGCCGAACACATGGGAGAAATTGACCCCGCCTTTTTCGATCACCGCGCCTTCGGTGAGCACGCGGCTGCGGCCACCGCCGCCTTCCGCCCGGTCCCAGGCGTCTTCCTCGAAGCGGCCCTGGCCGTCCTCGCTCTCCAGTTCCGCGCAGATGCGGTCCTGCAGATCGAGCAGATAGTCCTTCACCGCCTGGGGGGATACGTCATTCATGTCAGTCTCGCAGGGTACGGCCGCTTTGCAGATCAATGATGGTGGACGGCTTGCCGCGCGGGTCGCAATCGCCGGTGACGATAAAATCCAGATCGCCACCCAGCGCCTTGCCGACCTGGAACCGGTTGCGCCCGGGCGGCCGCCCGGCCCGGTTGGCGCTGGTGGACACGATCGGCGTGCCCACCGCCGCCGCCAGCGCCCGCGCCAGCGGGTGGGCGCTGACCCGCACCGCCACCTTGGGGTGGACGCCGCGAATCCACGCCGGCACCCGCTCGGTGGCATCCAGCAGGTAGGTCACCGGCGCCGGCCAGGCCTGGCGCAGCCGTTCCCGCTGGGCGTCGTCCAGGTGCACCAGGCCGTCGAGCTGGTCCAGGTCCGAGGCGACCAGAATCAGGCCTTTCTCCACCGGCCGCTGTTTGATCGCCAGCAGCCGCCGCACCGCGTCCTCATCAAAGGGGTCGCAGCCCAGGCCGTAGACGGTCTCGGTGGGGTAGGCGATCACTCCGCCGGCGCGAATAATGTGCGCGGCACTGAGCAGATGCTGGCCGGACGCCGTTGTTTGCGGGGTCATCACCGTTCCTCGTGTGGTTACTGGCCGCGAAGGTACCCAAGCCCGGACGGTCAGGCAAGCCCGCGATGGCGGCTGTAGCCGCCGGCGACCCGCTTGATCCTGCCTTCCAGCTCCAGGTCGGCGAGCTGTTCCGCCAGTTCGGTCATCGGCAGGCCGCTGCGGCTGGCGAGATCGTCCAGGCCGTTGATGCCGGTGGTGAAGTGCGCCAGCAGACCCTGGGTGTCGTCCGGGCGGCGGGCCGCCGACAGCGCCGGGCTGTCCTCCAGGGTGCGGCGGAAGTCGCCGAAGGCGTGCAGCACATCGTCGACGCTCTCCAGCCAGTTGGCGCCGTCGCGCAGCAGCCGGTGGCAGCCCTTGCTGAGCGGGTTGTGCAGCGAGCCGGGAATGGCGAACACCTCGCGGCCCTGCTCGGCGGCGGTGCGGGCGGTGATCAGCGAGCCGCTGCGCAGCGCCGCTTCCACCACGATGGTGCCGAAGCTGAGGCCGCTGATAATCCGGTTACGCGCCGGAAAGTACTCCCTGCGCGGCTGGCTGCCGGGGGCGAACTCGGTGACCAGAACACCGCCCCCTTCGATGATCTGCTGCGCCAGCTTGCGGTGGTGGGGCGGGTAGATCCGGTCCGGGCCGTTGCCGAGCACCGCCACGGTGGTGCCACCGGCGGCCAGGGCGCCCCGGTGGGCGGCGGCGTCCACGCCCAGCGCCAGGCCACTGGTGATGGCGAAGCCGGCGGCGGCCAGCGAGCGGGCAAAGCGGAAGGCGTTGTCGGTGCCGTCGGCGGAGGCCGCGCGGGCGCCCACCATGGCCAGCTGCGGGCCGGCGAGCACCGCCGGGTCACCGCGTACCGCCAGCACCCCCGGCGCGTCCGGCAGGTCCGCCAGCAGCGGCGGGTAGTCGTCGTCACCCAGGGCCAGCCAGCGCCAGCCGAGCCCCGACAGGGCCGTCAAAGGGCCGTGCAGGTCCTCCGGGTGCCGCAGCCGCCGATCCGGCAAGCGGTTTTTATTGGGCAGCCAGGACCGGAAGCGGTCCAGCGGGGTATCGTCGGGGGCGTGTTCACGCAATATCCGGCCGAGGAGGGCCGAGTAGGGTGAAAAGGCGGCGCACAGCACCAGCCGTTTGAGTTGGGCATCCATCGCGCACCTCCCTGTGCGCCGTGCTAGACGGTTTTCAGAATCGAATCAGTAGCTGCCTTCCGGGCTCTCCACGATGTCCTGCATGTAGATCGGCCGGGTGGACTCCATGATCAGGCCGTAGCTGACCTTTTCATGGACCCGGAACAGCACCAGGGTGCCGGCCTTGGTGCGCGGCAGACGCACCATTTCATCCTGCTGGCGGTCGCGCACCAGCTCGCCCTGCTGGAAGATTTCCAGCACATGGCCGGGTTCCATGCCCTCGCGCTCGCCCTTGTTGATCACCACCACGTCGTTGCGCGCCACGCTGTTGATGCGGTCGAAGAAACGAATGATGTTGCCGGTGATTTTCTCGTCGGGGGCATGGGGGTAAAGCACCGCGCGCACTTCCCGGTCCGGCTGCTGGAACAGGCGGTCGTCCACGCGCACGTCCTCGGAGGAGCGGATCACTTCCAGGGTGGTCATGTCCTCTTCCTGATCGCGGACGCTGGCCAGGCCGATGCGGCGGGCTTCGTAGCCGAGCACTTCCTGGGTCTGCGGGTCCACGTATTCCTCGCCCACCCGGTAGATGCCGTAGCGGCGCTGCAGGTCGGCGAAGCGGTCTTCCGGATCCCGGGCGTAGACGGTGTCGCCCATGCCGAACACCACCCGGCGGTCCTGTCCGCCGATCAGGTAGGGGGCGGCGAGAATCTCGTCGCGGTCCATCACCAGGGCGTCCTTCAGGTAGCTCTGGATGGCGCTCATGGGAATCGCGGGGATGGCGCTGTCGCGGTCCACTTCGCGGACGCGGGGGGTCAGCTTGACGGTGCCGTCGGAGAGTTTGGTGCGCTTCACGTTATCCCGGTTAACCGCCAGGCGCGGCTCGCCATCCTGCCAGAATAGGCGGATTTCATCGCCGGGATAGATCAAATGCGGGTTGTCGATATCCGGGTTGTCGTGCCAGAGTTCCGGCCACTGCCAGGGGTTCTCGAGAAAACGACCGCTGATGTCCCAAAGGGTGTCGCCCTTTTTGACGTAATACACATTAGGATGGTCGTCTCGTAGCGCGATGGTGTCGGCCATGACGGCGGACGTCACCACCAGCAACCCCACGTACAGGATTCGCTGCAGCGATTTCATCATCAGCGGATTCCTTTTATCATTATTGGTGTCCGCGGAACGGCGAACACACCCCCGGATCGAGCACAGTCGTTTTTGGATATTAGCAACGCTATCATATATTTAGCAACCGACTTTAAAGCACCTTCCCAAGTGTTTGAAAACTCAGGAGCCCCATGGCCAAGCTTGAGATACTCGAATTCCCAGACCCACGCCTTCGCACGGTAGCAAAACCGGTCGAGACGGTGGATGACGCGCTTCGCAAACTGATCGACGACATGATTGAAACCATGTACGAGGCGTCGGGAATCGGGCTGGCGGCGTCCCAGGTGAACGTGCACAAGCGGGTTCTGGTGATCGACGTGTCGGAGACCCGTGACCAGCCGCAGGTGTTCATCAACCCGGAGATCACGCCCCTCACCGAGGATCTGGCCCCCTATGAAGAGGGCTGTCTGTCGGTGCCCGGCTTCTACGAGAAGGTGGAGCGCCCCTCGCGGGTGCGCATCAACGCCCTGGACCGCAACGGCGAGCCGTTCGAGATCGAGACCGACGGGCTGCTGGCCACCTGCATTCAGCATGAGATCGACCACCTCAACGGCAAGCTCTTTGTCGACTATGTGTCCCGCCTGAAGCGTGATCGGATCAAGAAGAAGCTTCAGAAAGTACACCGCCAACAGGCCTGAGAACTGATTTGAAACCGCTTCGCCTTGCCTTCGCCGGCACCCCGGATTTCGCCGCCGTCAGCCTGCAAGCGCTGCTCGACGGCCCGCACACCGTTGCCGCGGTGCTCACCCAGCCGGATCGCGGCGCCGGCCGCGGTAAGAAAGTGCAGCCCGGGCCGGTGAAAAAACTGGCCCTGGCACACGACCTGCCGGTGCTGCAGCCGGACACCCTCAAAACCGACGAGATTCAGAACCAGCTGCGCGATCTGGCGCTGGACGCGCTGATCGTGGTCGCCTACGGCCTGATTATTCCCCGCGCGGTGCTGGCCCTGCCCCGGCTCGGCTGCGTCAACGTGCACGGCTCGCTGCTGCCGCGCTGGCGCGGCGCCGCCCCGATCCAGTGGGCGATTCAGGCCGGCGACCGGGAAACCGGCACCACCATCATGCAGATGGACGCCGGCCTGGACACCGGCCCGATGCTGCTCAGCGAGTCGCTGACCATCGGCGCCCGCGAGACCGGTGGCGAGCTGCACGACCGCCTGGCCGAGCAGGGCGCCCGCCTCCTGAGCACCGTGCTCGAGGATCTGCCCGGCTACCTGGAAAAGGCCCGGCCGCAGCCGGAGGACGGCGTCACCTACGCCGCCAAACTGACCAAGGCCGGCGCCCGGCTGGACTTCCGCCTGCCCGGCGCCGCCCTGGTCAACCGGGTGCGCGCCTTCAATCCCTGGCCGGTGGCCTGGGTGGACTTCGACGGCCAGCCCCTGCGGATCTGGGACGCCGAGGAAGTGCCGGACACCGGCGAACCGGAACCCGGCCGCATCGTCACCGTCAGCGACGATGGCCTGACCGTGGCCTGCGGCGACGGCGCCGTTCTCTTGAGTCGGGTACAGCTGCCCGGCAAACGCCCCATGACCGTGGCCGAGGTACGACGCGGCCACCCGGAGCTGTTCCAGCCGGGGGCCACCCTTGAGTAAGGCGCCGGATCCCCGGCTGGCGGCGGTGCGCGCCCTGGAGCGGGTACTGCCCGGCGAGGGGGACGGCGCCAGCCTCCGCGAAGTGCTTGCCCGGGGCGTGCCCGACGGCGCCGCCGGCGGCCTGATGCGCGACCTCTGCTTCGGCGTCTGCCGCCACCTGCGGCCGCTCAATCAGTGGCTCAACGGCCAGCTCGACAAGCCCCTCAAGCCCAAGGCCCAGGCGGTGCGCCTGGCGGTGCTGTGCGGCCTCTATGAACTGTGGTTCACGGAGCGCCCGGCCCACGCGGTGGTGAACGCCTACCCGGAGCTCTGCCGCCAGTTGAAAGCGGGCTGGGCCAGCGGCCTGATCAACGCCCTGCTGCGCAAGGCCGACGGCCTGGACCCGGCGCGGGTGTTCGCCGACTACGACCCGGCGGTGCGCTATTCACTGCCCGGCTGGCTGTGGCGGTCGTTCCAGCAGGACTGGCCGGAACAGGCCGACGACCTGGCCCGGGCGGCCCTGGCGCCGCCGCCGTTCACCCTGCGCGTGAACCGCCGCCAGCAGAGCCGCGAACAGGCCCTGGCCGCGCTCGGCGACGGCGCCCGGCCCGGCGATCTGTCGCCGTGGAGCCTCTACCTGTCGCCGCCGCGCCCGGTGTCGCAGCTGCCCGGTTTCGACAGCGGCGGCTTCTCGGTGCAGGACGAGGCCGCCCAGCTGCCGGTGGAACAGCTGGCGGCGCCGGACGGCGGCCGGGTGCTGGACGCCTGCGCCGCCCCCGGCGGCAAGACCGGCCAGATTCTGGAAGCGTTTCCCAACGCCCGGGTCACCGCCCTGGACCTGTCCGCGCGCCGTCTGGACCGGGTGCGCGACGCCCTGCGCCGCATCGGCGCGGAAGCGGAGCTGTTACAGGGCGACGCCGCCGAGCCGGCCGCCTGGTGGGACGGCGAACCCTTCGACGCCATCCTGCTCGACGCGCCCTGTTCCGCCAGCGGTATTCTGCGCCGCCAGCCGGACGTGAAATGGCACCGCCGGCGCACCGACCTGCCACCCTTGGTGGATTTACAAGCGCGCATGCTGGATGCACTATGGCCGCTTCTGCGCCCCGGCGGCCGGCTGGTGTACGCCACCTGCTCGGTGCTGCGCGATGAGAACGACCGCCAGATCGCGGACTTCCTGGCGCGCACCGACGACGCCGAGGACCGCACCGAGCGGCCGGCCGACGCCGCCCCGGTGGCGGCGGGATGGCAACTGCTGACACGGGATAACGGGCCCGACGGCTTTTATCTGGCCTGCCTGCATAAACGCGGGGCGGCCGACGACAACAAGGTGACCGACCAGCGATCATGAAGATCATCATTCTCGGTGCCGGCCAGGTGGGCGGCACCCTGGCGGAGAACCTGGCGGGGGAACGCAACGACATCACCGTCATCGACATCGACGGCGAACGCTTGCGGGAACTGGGGGACCGTCTGGACATTGGCACCGTGCTCGGCATGGGCTGCTATCCCTGGGTGCTCAAGGAAGCCGGCGCCGAAGACGCCGACATGCTGATCGCCGTCACCAACTCCGACGAGGTCAACATGGTCGCCTGCCAGGTGGCCTACACGCTGTTTCGCACCCCCACCAAGATCGCCCGTATCCGCACCGCCCACTACACCAGCCGCGCGGACAAGCTGTTCAACGAAAACGCCATTCCCATCGACGTGATCATCAGCCCGGAGCAGGTGGTCACCGACTACATCAAGCGGCTGATCGAGCACCCCGGCGCCCTGCAGGTGGTCAACTTCGCCACCGGCCGCGTGCAGCTGGTGGCGGTGCGCGCCTATTACGGCGGCCCGCTGGTGGGCAACGAACTGCGCGAGCTGCGCAAGCACATGCCCAACGTGGACACCCGGGTGGCGGCGATCTTCCGGCGCAACCGGCCGATCATTCCCGAGGGCAACACCGTCATCGAAGCCGATGACGAAGTGTTCTTCATCGCCGCCAAGAACGACATCCGCGCGGTGATGAGCGAGCTGCGCCGCCTGGAGCACAACTACAAGCGGGTGCTGATCGCCGGCGGCGGCAACATCGGCTACCGGCTGGCGAAGAGCATCCAGCACCGCTACAACGTGAAAATCATCGAGCGCTCCCCGCAGCGGGCCGAATGGCTTGGCGAGCGGCTGGGCCACACCGTGGTGCTGCAGGGCCTGGCCACCGACCGCGACGAACTGCTCAAGGCCAACATCGAGAACACCGACGTGTTCTGCGCCCTGACCAACGACGACGAAGCCAACATCATGGCCTCGCTGCTGGCCAAGCGCCTCGGCGCACGCAAGGTGATGACGCTGATCGCCAACCCGGCCTATGTGGATCTGGTGCAGGGCCACGACATCGACATCGCCATCTCGCCACAGCAGTCCACCATCGGCAGCCTGCTCACCCATGTGCGGCGCGGCGACGTGGTCAACGTCTACTCCCTGCGCCGGGGCGCCGCCGAGGCCATCGAGGCGATCGCCCACGGCGACGCCAAGTCCTCCAAGGTGGTGGGCCGCGCCATTGAGGACATCGATCTGCCGGAGGGCACCACCATCGGCGCCGTGGTGCGCGGCGAGAAGGTGCTGATCGCCCATGACGATATCGTCATCGAGCCGGACGACCACGTGATTCTGTTCCTGATCGACAAACGCCGCATTCGGGACGTGGAAAAACTGTTCCAAGTTGGTTTCACGTTCTTCTAGGGGACCCTGCCCATGCACTTCGCGCTGATCTCGAAGATTCTGGGCCTGCTGCTGGTGGTCTTCAGCTTCACCATGATGCCGCCGGTGGCGGTGGCCTATCTGTACCGGGACGGCAGTGAAGGGCCCTTCCTGGTGTCGTTCACCATCTCCATGCTGCTGGGGCTGGCGCTGTGGCTGCCGTTCTTCCGCCAGCGCGCGGAGCTGCAGGTGCGCGACGGCTTCCTGGTGGTGACCC
The DNA here is from genome assembly GCA_017794945.1 of Alcanivorax sp. Lineage (GTDB taxonomy): Bacteria > Pseudomonadota > Gammaproteobacteria > Pseudomonadales > Alcanivoracaceae > Alloalcanivorax. The sequence goes on along the minus strand of CP051239.1, from coordinate 1,545,403 downwards.
TGTTCTGGTCGGTGCTGGGGGTGATCGGCGCGCTGCCGATGCTGATCTCCGAGGCGGTGCCGGTGGGCTTTACCGATGCGGTGTTCGAATCCGTTTCCGGCCTCACCACCACCGGTGCCACGGTGCTCTCGGGCCTGGACGATCTGCCCAGATCAATGCTGTTCTACCGCCAGCAACTGCAGTGGCTGGGCGGCATGGGCGTTATCGTGCTGGCGGTGGCGATCCTGCCGATGCTGGGCATTGGTGGCATGCAGCTGTACAAGGCGGAAATCCCCGGCCCGATGAAGGAGTCCAAGCTGACGCCGCGCATCGCCGAAACCGCCAAGGCGCTGTGGTACGTCTACCTGGCCATCACCATCGCCTGCGCGCTGGCCTACTGGCTGGCCGGCATGACTGTGTTCGATGCCATTTGCCACAGTTTCAGCACTGTTTCCACCGGCGGCTTCTCCACCCACGATGCGTCCATGGCGTACTGGAACAGCACGCCCATCGACATTATCGCCACCGTGTTCATGCTGATCGGCGGTATTAGTTTCGCGCTGCATTTCGCGGTGTGGCGCGGCAAGAGCCTGCTCGCCTACATGCGCGACCCGGAATGCCGTTTCTTTCTCGGCCTGATGCTCCTCTACATGCTGATGGTGGGCGGCGGCCTGCTGGTTTTCGGCGTTCATGAAGCCCCCGGGGAAGCCACCCGCCACGCGGCGTTCCAGGTGGCGTCGTTCGGCACCGGCACCGGCTTGACCAGCACCAACGCCGCGGCCTGGCCGGGTTTTATTCCGCTCTTGCTGGTATTCACCAGCTTTATCGGGGGCTGCGCCGGCTCCACGGCGGCGGGCATGAAAGTGGTCCGCGCCGCTCTGGTATTCCGCCACAGCATCCGCGAACTGCGCCGGTTGATTTACCCCAACGGCGTGTTCGCGCTGCGTTTTGGCAAGCATGTGGTCAACGATCGGGTGCTGCAGGCGGTGTGGGGGTTTGTCGGCGTGTATATTACCCTGTCGGTGATCTTCACCCTGCTGTTCACCACGACCGGCATGGACCTGACCACCGCGGTGAGCGCGGTGGCCGCGTCGATCAACAACCTGGGCGTGGGCATCGGTCAGGTGGGCGGCGGCTTCGCCAACATCACCGACGAAGCCAAGTGGATGATGACCCTGCTGATGCTGCTCGGCCGCCTGGAGATCTTCACCTTCCTGGTGCTGTTCACGCCGCTGTTCTGGCGCCAGTAGCTCAGGGCACGTCGAGCCGGTAGACGCGCTTGGCGGTGTCGTAAAACAGCGCCTGCTTCTCCGCCTCGGAGCACGCCCCGGCCAGCCGTTTAAAGGCGTTCCACAGCACCGCGTAGGAACAGGACAGCTGGTCCACCGGGAAATTGCTCTCGAACATGGCGCGCTCCACGCCGAAGGCGTCCACGCACACCTGGAACCAGGGCCGCCACAGGTCGGCCAGTTCCCGGGAAGAGGGCGGCCGGGGCCGCTGATCCAGCTCAAAGCCGCAGCTGTGCATGCCCAGCCCGCCCAGCTTCACCGACACATTGGGGCAGGCGGCCAGCGCCTCTATGGCGCGGCGCCACGCACTGAACACCTGCTCGCCCCGGCCGGCGTAATCGCCCACGCCCAGCACGCCGCCGACATGGTCGAGCACGATATTGGTTTCTGGAAAGGCCCGCGCCAGGTCAGTCAGGTCGTCGATCTGGTGGAAGTAGTTCCAGCAATCAAAGCTCAGCCCCAGCGGCGCCAGCTCGGCGAAACCGCGTCGCAGATCCTGGTCCAGCAGCAGGCCCGCCGGCAGCACCCGCCGGGTGGTGCGGATGTTGGGGTCCGGGTCCCAGACGCTGGACTGGCGGATGCCCCGGAAGCGCCCCTTGCCGGCTTCCAGGTGGGCCTCCAGCACGCCTTTCACCGCCGCACCCTGGCGCAGATCCGTGTAGCCGACAATGCCGGTGCACACCCGCCCGCCGGTGGCGGCGGCCACGCTCTCGGCGAATACGGTTTCGCCCACCGGGCGCAGCGCCTCGTCGCCATCGCTGTAGTACCCTTCGGAACACTCCACGAACACCGTGGCGCGCACGTCGTGGCCGGCGGCCAGGTCGCGCTCGATGTCATCGCGCAGGTAGCGCGGGCGCGGCGCGTCCCAAAGATGGTGGTGCGGGTCGATGATGGCCCGCTCCGGTTCCAGAATCGGCTCCTGGTGCAGGGCCAGCCAGTCGAGGTCCGGGGCGGGCAGGATCACCCGGCCGGTGGAGGAGGCAGACGTATCGCGGCTCATTGAATTAGGCTCTCCCGATGGGTCGTTATTATTTACCCATCCAACATTAGCATGGAGTTCCCATGAGCGAATTGATCCAGTACCAGCGCGACGACGGCATCGTCACCCTCACCCTCAACAGCCCGGAGACCCGCAACCCGATCTCCGACGACGACATGATCGAGGCGCTGCTGGCCGCCCTGGAGCGGCTGGAAACCGACCCGGACGCCCGCGTGGCGATCCTCACCGGCGCCGGCAGCGCCTTCTCCAGCGGCGGCAACGTCAAGAAGATGGGCGCCGCCGGCGGCCTCAACGACGCCCGCCCGGCCAAGACCCGGCTCAACTACAAGCAGGGCATCCAGCGCATTCCGCTGGCGTTCGAGAAACTGGAAGTGCCGGTGATCGCGGCGGTGAACGGCCCGGCGGTGGGCGCCGGCTGCGACCTGGCCTGCATGTGCGACCTGCGCATCGCCGGCGAAAGCGCCTGGTTCGCGGAGAGCTTCGTTAAGCTGGGCATCATCCCCGGCGACGGCGGCGCCTGGCTGCTGCAGCGGGTGGTGGGCTTTTCCAAGGCGGCGGAGATGGCGCTCACCGGCGACCGCGTCAAAGCGGACCAAGCGCTGGCCTGCGGCCTGGTGTCCCGGGTGGTGCCCGACGACCAGCTTCTCGACGAAGCCCGCGCCCTGGCGCAACGCATCGCCGTGAACCCCACCCAGGCGGTGCGCATGACCAAGCGGCTACTGTGGGCCGGCCGCTCCCTGCGCCTGGACGCCCTGCTGGAAATGTCCGCCGCCATGCAGGCGCTGGCCCACTCCACCTCGGACCATCAGGAAGCGGTGCAGGCCTTTATCGACAAGCGCGCGCCGGACTTCACCGGCGACTGAACGCGCTAAAGGGAACCCAAAAAAAGCCCCGCGGGGTAGCGGGGCAAAAGGGGTCGAATCGCTCATCCCTAGCAGAAATCAGGCGATGTTGTTGATCCGTCGTTCGCCACGGAACAGCTGGTCCATCTCCCCCTCGTAGTAGGCTTCCACACGGGGGTTCATCACTTTCTTCCACAGCGGCGGCACCAGCGCCAGCACGTACATGGCGGCGTACCCGCCCGGCAGCTGCGGGCTCTCTTCGTAGTGGCGCAGCACCTGGTAGCGGCGCTTGGCGTAGGCGTGGTGGTCGCTGTGCCGCTGCAGCTGGAACAGCGCCAGGTTGGTGAGCAGGTAGTTGGAGTTCCAGCTGTGCGCCGGGGTCACCCGCTCGTAGCGGCCCTTGTCGGTGACCCGGCGGTGCAGGCCGTAGTGCTCGATGTAGTTGATCACTTCCAGGGTAAAGGCGGCCACGAAGCTCTGCGCCAGGAAGAACAGCACGCCCATCCAGCCGAACGCGAGACCGAAGGCCACCGCGAACAGCGCGGAAATCGAATACCACCAGATCAGCTCGTTGTGGCGGCTGAAGTTCTTCTTACCCTTGCGCTCCAGATACTGCTTCTCCAGCTTCCAGGCGTTCAGGAAGTTGTGCTTGAAGGCGCGCGGCAGGAACTCGTACAGGCCCTGGTTGTACTGGGACGAGGAGGCGTCTTCCGGGGTGGACACATGCACGTGGTGGCCACGGACGTGCTCCACCTTGAAGCCGGCGTAGGTCACCGAGGAGAGCAGCAGGCCGCCCATCCAGTTCTCCAGCTTGGGATCCTTGTGCACGAACTCATGGCCCAGGTTGATGGCGATGATGCCGCCCACCGTGCCGATGGAGACAATCCAGCCCAGCTGGCCGAGCAGGGAGTAGTCGTTGTTCACGAACACCCAGCCGGAGAAGAACAGTACGCCCAGCCAGATAAAGCCCATCAGGAACAGCGCGCTGGTGTAGATGCGCTCCTGGCTCATGGAAGGCACCTGCTGGTGCTCGTCCGGGTTGGACGGGTCCTTGCCGATGATGTAATCGAGCACCGGAATGATGCCGAACACCACGAAATACAGGAACCAGGCCCAATAGTCCTGGGTGCCGGACTCGCGGCCGATGAAGGCGCTCATGGGCAGCAACGGCAGCACCGCCGCCCAGAAGGCCAGATAACCCCACTTCTTAAGCTTCAGCATCGTATCGGAATGCATTTTCGCGAACATGGTTCGTCTCCTCCCTGGCCGTGGTCCTCGCCAGGCTCTGTCTTTAGCCAGCAGGCGGTCGAGCGGACGGATCCAGCCGACTCAGCCGTTACTTTGTCATTCTTCGATGGCAACATTAACAGCAATTCTTGAATTGTCAAACAACTCAATTCGTGACACAGAAGGAAAGTGCGCGGATAATAGCCGCCAGAACCCGGAGGAGTCCCATGTCGCTGAAAGCAGTGAGTCTCAGTGAACAGATCGCCGAACACCTGAGCGAGCGCATCGTGCGCGGCGACCTCGCGCCCGGCGAAAAGCTGCCGGAAGCGGAACTCGCCAAAGAGCTGGATGTGAGCACCAACTCACTTCGAGAGGCCTTCAGGCTGCTGGAAAAGCGTCATCTGATCCGGCTGCAACCGCGCCGGGGCGCGCGGGTCTGCGAAGTCACGGAAAGCGAGGTCCGCGACCTGTATAACTTCCTGTTTCTGCTGCTCTCCCACCTGGCCGCCCAGGCCGCCCGGGACTGGAAACCCGGCGAGATCGAGGATCTGGCCATGATGCTGCCCGAGCTGGAGCGCCACTACCGCAACGCCGACATGCCCGGCGCCCACCAGGTCGCCTTCCGCTTTGTGGAGATGGCCACCGCCCGCTTCGCCCGCAACCGCTACCTCGCCGACGACATCGAAGACCTGGTGCCCCTGCTCAAGCGCTTCTCGTACATCGCCCTGCAGGAAGACACCACCGAATTCGACATGTCATTGAAGATCTTCCAGCGGCTGCTGGAAAACGTGCTCGCCCGCAACCCCGACCAGGCCGCCGCCGACATCCGCGAGTACGGCGACAACCAGTGCCGGCTGGTGCTGCGGGCTATTGCTAAGCGGGATGCGGCTTAGGGCTGGCGGCTTCCCAGCATGTAGGCCCGAAGCTGCTGCTCCTCGCGCATGACGTAGAGGACCAGAATCCGCGCCCCCTCCTCGCGATATAAAACGCGACACGGCGGCACCACGACTTCCCGGTACACGGAATTGGGCAGCTCAGGAGGGAGGCGTCCGGACTGAGGAAATTCGTTGAGTCGCTCGACATTATCGAGCACGGCGTTGACCAGATCGCTGGCCGCAGCAGGATTGTCCAGAGCAATGTACTCAGCGACAGCGTCCAATTGCTGAAGCGCGGGTTCCGTCCAAACTACCTCAGCCATTTACTCATTTTCTCCCTGGCCTCACTTTGGCTGTACGTTCTTCCCTCAAGTACAGCCCGCTCTCCCCGTGAGAGCCCCTCAAGCAACTCAAGCCGACGCTGCATGAACTCGTAATCCTGCACGTCGACGAGATAGGCGGATGGCTGACCGTGTTCCGTAATCAGTACCGGCTCCTTGGAGAGGTGCAAATCCGCAAGAATCTTTGTGGCTTGACGCTTCAGGTTGGTCACCAACTCAACTTTCATGGTCTCACCTTGGACCGAACCAATAGTGCCACTAAAGTATCACTTTTTGGCCGGGGCAGCCACATTGGACGGTTCGACGCCTTGTACGGGTATTGCCCCATAAAGGAGACCTCACTCGTTATTGGCCATCGGTGATCGTTCTGTATGCAACCATGCTGGCGTACTCACTGCGTGCATCGGCATCGAGTCTGCGGCCCTCTGATTTACACCAACTGGAAAACGACTCGGGGTCGATGTCGACACAAACAACCCGGATACCCTTTGATTCTATTTCTCTCCTAAGCGAATTGGCGGAGGCAAGCCACTCAGGGTAGGTATCATGGAGCTTGTGGCCGTCATCAAATAATTTGACTAACTCGTTAAAGTTCTCTCTTTTGTACCAGGGTATGCCTATGGCCTGTAATTCCATACTTACTCTCCATCAACAGTCGCTCAACACGCGCGGCCACGAAACAGAGGCAGAAGCACAGGACCCAGGGTAACGCCATTACTAATCCAGAAGCCTTTCGGGCGCATCCATGTCCTCGTGCAGAACACGAACAACACGCACCTCCGGCTCAAGCACCTGATAAAAAACAGCGTGATGCTCCACCTGCAATCTGCGATACCCAGGAAGAACGTGGGCATAACCCGTACCGAGTGACGGATAATTGATGAGCTGTTTCATCCCGGCCGCCAGCTGATCCACGTATGTATCCGCCTGATCCGCACCCCATTCTTCGCCGGCGTACATCCAAATCCCGATGAGGTCCGACTCGGCCTTCGGCGTGACGCTCAGCTCAAGCACTAATCAGACACCTTCACTCGTTTACGGCCAGCTGCCTTGATGGCGGCTACATCAAGCGGCTTGGGTTGCCCACTGGACTCACCCTCAGCTAGGGCCTGCCTCAGCATGGCAAGGCGCTCCTTGGCCTGCTGGTCCCTGCGGATAAGATCGCGGATATACTCACTATCATTGCCGAAGTGACCGCTTTCAATCTGGCCTTTCACCCAGTCGTCTTGCTGTTCCGTCAGCGTGATGGTTTTCCGATGCATGCTCATGGCTGGTGCTCCTGACACAGCTAAGTATGACAATATCATACCGCCTCTTTGTGCCGGATCAATGGCCTGACCCTGGAGTTCAAAATCAACTACATGAAGGCGGCTACCGGCACCATCATGGCGCCGACAGCCGCTAGGGGTTAAGTGTCTTCAAGCAAGACTGTCCCAGTCATTACTCATTCGCCCCACCTCATCTTAGCTGTATGCCCTCAGGCGTCAGACCATTTGGCATCATGTCGAATATGACATATACTCGCCAACATGAGCCCGACGGACGGCGACAAGATCTGGCGCATTTTTTACCGAATAGACAGGGATGCCATTGTCATAGCCGAGGCTGTTAAGAAGAAGACGGGCAAAACCCCAAAATCGGTAATCGATACATGTAAAGCTAGATTCAGGATGTATGATGATGCATGCAAATAAGCGTAAGAAGGTTGAGGAAAACGGCTGGAAAGTCGGCAACGCCGATGATTTCCTGGGCTTGACGCCTGAGGAGTCCGCCTACATTGAGATGAAGCTGGCTCTCAGCCACTCCCTCAAAGAAAATCGGCGTAAGAAAGATCTGAGCCAAGTCGAGCTCGCCAAGCTGATCAAATCCAGTCAGTCTCGAGTCGCCAAGATGGAAGCAGGGGACCCCGGCGTTTCTATCGATTTACTCATGCGGGCTTTACTGGCGCTTGGCGCTTCTTCAGAAGAAGTCGGCAAAGTTATTTCGTCAGGAAAACCCCAAGCGGCATAGGCTCTAAGTCTGGTTGAAACCGTTACACTTCAACCAGCCAGATTGTGTACGTTGACTGCGAACAACGGCTAGACGTCATGCTCAATCCTACTGCCATCAGTACGGCTCACGTCAAAAAATCACCGATCTTGACTCCGTCAGTACCGTAATAGGCATAGGTGTAGATTGCCCCGTACTGGAGTGACGGCTTCATACCGGCGCTGGCGCACACATTGCCTTGAACATGAGCTTTAAGCGATGTTTTAATCCAGTCCTCATCAATCTCGTCGGACCTGTAGCCAACGAATGTGTTGTGGTAAACCATCCGAGGTCCAGGCCCAACAGTGGCTTTATCGAGGCGAGTTTCTTCATCGACCATTGTAGGAAGCCCCGCATTTACTTTATCCGCAGTCTCCCGGAAGGCTTCGATCAACACAGCTTCTAAATCCGCCTTTGCTGGCTTTGAAGAAGCCAGATTCTCGCCAACTTCTCTACCCACAAGTTTCCCTACGCCCCCGCCAATTGCCATTGCGATAACCACCGCAGCGAGCCCCAACGCAGATAGAAGTTCTTTAAGTATGTTCTTCCCCTAACGCCTTGCTCACCGGTAAATTAGGAGCGTAGCGAGTAATTTATCCGAGTGCAGCAAATTGTTATATGCATTTCTAAAATGGCCTCACACATACGGATACTCTTTTTCCAAGATGTCCAGCAGCGCGGTGCCGACCTGGGTTGTCAGTCTCCGAAGATCAAAATGATCCAGAACAGCACGTAGATGTTCATCAGAACCTCTCTTCATGCCATCAATTGATTCCAACTTTCTCGCCACTGTTAAAAGTTCGCTGGGAGGGATCTCTGAAAAATCCCTCGGGCCTCGGCTCCGAACCAAAACAGCCGCGCTGCCCGTCGGGCGGACAATGGTATACATCAAGCCGCCTTTTCCAAGCTCATCTTCCTTGATAACACGTCCATTACTAATCAGGTATTGCAACGATTTGTTCATGGTCTTACGCAGCTCACCACCCATTCGTTGTATTCCGCAGCTGCGCAGATAAATGTCGTAGGCACGCTTAGCGAGCATGGGCGCTTCAGCTTCTATAATCTGAAGCAATCCTTCGGCCACTTTTGACGTTTCCACGTTGACGCTTCGAGGATCTGCGCTAATTAAACCCCTGTACTCAACATAAGTTGACCGGCCGGCCTTGTCAGTATCTTTCGCTCCAATATCCTTTGGAGCACTAGCTTCATCAGGAGGGATGGGCAAAACATTGCCTCCAACATAAACATCAGATACTTTTTCTGTCTGATCTTTAGGCTGAGTTTCCGCAGCAGTTTTATCAGACTTTCCCTCAAGCTCTATTGTGGTTATCGGGCTTTCCGATATGACGGCCACGTCAGCATCATCAACCAATACCCGTGGTTCGTTATCCTCTACGTTTTCCAAGGGGCCGTTATTATCTGCTGCATTAAAATCAACAGGATCAGGCGGGGCTGAAGCAGCGGAATCGACACCACCCGGATGAATGCCTAACCTTTCTAGTTCACTCCAAACTGGCTGCATGGCGGATTCTGGTTCCCGATAAAAATCTCCGCCACGAATGCGCACAAACTGCCAGCCCGCCCGTTCGAGGTCGCGCTGCCGTGCCATATCATGCTCATAGCGCTCAGGCCCATGCCAATGGTCACCATCACACTCTACTGCAAGTCGACCCTGCATTCCTTCAACGACCAAATCAATCCTATAGCGATGATTTGTCGGATCGCCAATACAAACCTGCGTTCTGACATGGAACCCACGATCGCTGATGCGTTGATACACTGCCCGCTCAAATTCAGAGTCAAACAGTTGGCTATCTTCTATAGAAGACTCCCGCTTTGGCTCCATCATGTATTTCAGTAGACGGTAACGCATACAAAGATCACTGAGTACATCAATCGTTGCAGTATGGAACAGCCACAACTGATCTTGGGCACGGCTGACTGCCACGTTAAAACGTTGTCGTGCAGAATCTGCCGTCAAGGCCCCAATGCGTGTCTCTCCCGGCGCGGCCACCATGCTCAGAAAAATAATATGCCGTTCGTCGCCCTGAAATGCATAGGCATCACCACAGATAAGCATCCGTTCTTCAATCACTTCAGGTTCCAGTTGTTCCAATAGCTTTCGCTCTATCAATTTTGCTTGAGCCTCTCCTTGCAAGCTGATAACTCCCATTGTCTTTCCCTTATAGCGTGGATCCGCAATACAACCCGCAATTTGACTGACTATCGCATCTGCCTCAGGAATATTTTGGGCATGCTGACTACTACCCGTCCGATAACCATCAGCAACATGTCTGAGCACCAATGGCTGCAAACGGTTTGACGGGTAGGATCTGAGTGGATCCAACGGGGTACCGTTACTGGCATAACAGAGATCATTAGAAAACTGAATTATCTCCGGCATACAGCGGAAGTGCTCACGCAAGACAACATTCTGACTGAAGCGAATTTTGGCATTGCCATACAAACTGCTTTGCGGGGATAGCGCGTGACGGTGCGGGATGCCCTCCAAATAATGCGCCTGCAATCCAGCTACCGCTTCATCGGCAATACCAATTCCATAGGGACTAATCTGCTGATCGTCGCCAACCACCACCATTCTTTTTGCAATATAGAATAGAAAAAGACTTTCAATGCCGAGCTGGCTAGCCTCATCCACGATAACTAAATCGTATCGCCCCGGTACTGGATCAATCATTTCTGCCACCAGATAACGGGGCATGATCCAAATAGGAATGGCATCGCGACAGGCATCCATGTATTGACGAGCCTCTTGGCGCAAGCGCGCCATTTTGGCGGATTTGCCAGTTCCCTTGCCCATTGCTCTGACCGCCTCGCGCCAACTCTTCAGCGCAGCCGACTCTCTTGGTGAAAGACGATTAAAGAAATGCGTCCAGGCTCGCAGCGCTGCTGCCTCAGCTAGCAAACGACCAATCATGGCATCTACGTCATGGCGTTGCTGCCACAACTGTTGCTGATATGAAAGGTCAGTACGCTTTTCCAGCCAATTATCCGCAACTGCCCAGAGCCAAGTTTCTTCCCATGAAGAGAAACGCTGCTGCCAGTCCCCTTCGTCTAGGTTTTCTGCCATATCTGAAATCAGATACGACACGCAGGCTTTAAGGCGGCTTTCAATATCGACCCGGCGCGACTGCGCTGAGCAAATATCTTCCAGTGCTACTAGATCGGCATAGTATTGACTGTAATCGCCAACATTCCTCTGCTCAATTGCTGAGGCTATTTTCGCTACGAGCGAGTGAGCATCATGCAACCCCGCGATACTGTCCACCGCCTCAGTGCATCGATTCACTTCATCACGGGCGATGTAATAGCTATCTTCTTTTTCAGCCACATCAAGAAGCTCAATCCATTGTGCAATCTCACCATTCAACCAATTTGGTTCGGGTACTGTTGGTGATGAAGTAGATAAGATTCGCCCAGCCTCTAGGCAAGAGTTGGCATAGATTACGCAACAATCGAGATCTGCTCGTTTTTCCTCTAACTCAGCTAAGAGCAAGCTGCGACTTCCCGCAACTGGTGCTTCACCTACATCCGACCAAATCGATTCTAGCTCTTCCAATACAAAACCCAATGACAGCTCATCACATACTATCTGCAACTGTTCTGGTGTTGCTGCTCCCACGCCGTCTACCGATACCTGCTCTTTAAGATAGGACTTACCCTTCAACTCAGCAGGGGTGAACATTCCCAATCGTTTCCAAGCACCGCCTTCATTCAGAAACATCATTGCTGCTTGAGCATCGGCACGCATCTTTCTACGATCTTGATTTTCAGGCATATTGACGACGCTACGGCCAATCCGGGCACTAAAGCCCTCAGCTTCGGCTAAAAGCTCATGATTTCGGTTCAATACGGTGTCCCATCTGGCACGTTTACCAGCGATCAGGTCGCGCAAGGCGACCTCTGACCAGTCACTGGTAATACGTGTCACAACGATGCGTTGTTCTTCCAGCTTGCTCAGTGTTCGTCTCAGCTCGATGCGCCGCTCTAATGGCATTGCATGAATAGCACTGTAAGCAAGATGTTTTCGGACTACTTCCAGTTGCTGCAAACTCGCACTGGCGGCAGATTCCTTTGCTACTGCTGTGGCAAATACTTGCGGTACAACTAATGCGCTACTGGCAGGAAACTTTAACCGAGCGTCGGCGATCTGATCTACTGAGTAGCGGCGACAGATTTCTAGCCATTCCAGCATTTCCTCACTGCTGACCGGCGGCTTTGAGGGCGCATCAAAAGGTATTTTTAGCCATCCATAGAGTTCTCGCTCGCACGCTACTCGCGCAGCAATCGACGATGCGGTGCCATGATAGGTACCACCTGCAATCTGGTGAATACATGTTTCATCTTGACGTAAGCTACGAATTTCGCTATCTATTTTCGCCAGCTTGCGGCGATTAGCATCCACCTCAGAATCTATCTCGGTAATTCGCGGCTCATAAGAACCCGGTGTATAGGCTGCTTGCCGGGTGGTGATACCCTGTACCGCCGCATTGAGCTCAGCAAAAGCATCGCCTCCTTGTCCCAGCAAACTAACGCATAAGGGCTGAATATCGTCCGGCAACTTGCCTTTGAGTACCTGCAAGGCACGACCCGTTTCCGCCGTAATCAATACTCGCTTGCCAGTGGCCAGCAAATGGCAAATAAGGTTAGCAATAGTATGGCTTTTACCTGTACCTGGCGGCCCCTGTACTAACACGCCGCGCTGCCTATCAATCGCTTCGACAATGCGGCGCTGCTCCTTATTGGCAGCCAGCGGAAAATAGACTTGCCTCTGACCACTCTCCTCAGCACTTGATTGTTGCACCTCACCATTATCGGTTCGGTTGTCACTATGCTGATCGTCAATATCATCAATCAGGCCACCCCAGCCCTCCGGAACCTCGGTAGACTCATGACTGATTTGATCAATGATGGCATCATAAATCCTCACCATGCCGGTCTGGGTGCGCTTGCGAAGGATCAGCGCCGGTGCAAAACTCACCACTGGTTTCTTTAGGTCAGCGGCATGACTACGTAAATTTTCTGACCAAAGCGAATCCGCACTTAAAGCACCGGCCCAGTGTTTCAGTGCACCCTGCATCAGGGCTTTATCCCATATTTCATCACCAAGATGATCAAGCTGCATTTGTACCGCCTGATACTGGCCACGATCCGGGCGCAGTTCGGCTTCCAGCATGTCGTCCTCAAGCCGCAGGCGTGCACCATCTCCCGGCGGCTCCAGTCTCATCACTCCTTTCCCAGGCTCAAACAACAGTTCCACCTGCGCCGTCACCAGATGGCGTCGGATATGGCCACCCACTGGTGCCCGCCAGTCGAGCAAGCCCAACCCCAGCACCAATTCCAGTAATTCACCTTGCTTGCGCAGTTGGGTATGCAGGGCGAATAGCCGTGCGTACAAGCTCTGAATTTTCTGGCGACGTAGATATTCATCCGACCACGCTTGCCAGAGCGGACGATAGCGGTCAAAAGCCACTTGAACCTCGGGGAAGTCACTTAACGACACCTCAATTAATGGCTTCGATTCCCCCTCGTTCAGCTCTGCATTCTCATCGGGTATCAGAATGCTGGCTTTAAGTGAGGGGATCTGGTCACTGGCACGTCTTAGCCCTTTTTCATCAATCCACGGCAAAATATCCACAGGTACAGCCGGCATCGCATCGAACTGCTGCTTCTTTACTTCCAGCCAAGGTTCACCCGGCTCGCAGCTATCCACCCACGCCGGGCTGAAGCAATCCTTCTCCTGCGGCATATCACCAAACCATAGCACCGTGTCGTACTTGGTGACATCTCGCACCGTGGTAGTGCGCAAGCCGACAAATTCCTTCAGGTACTGCGCCAGCCGCAGTGGCGCATTGTTCGTTTGGGGATTAGGCATATTCACTTTAAATTCTCATTCCTACTGGGTCTTTTTAACGCGGGAAAGTAATTGAAAACTGTTCACATATAACGACGCGCTAAACGGCGCGAAAGAAGTGAGCGTCCGAGGCCACGTATTTTGTGGCCGATTTTGAGCGCCTTGTTAGCATTCTGCTTACCATAGGTACATACTTGACTTCTTATTGAGAATCTTCAGCTCGAACGATTCTGCACATGCGCCGCCTGCTAAGCCGTAGCAGACATGCAAAGGCAATAGGTGCTCTTCTCGAGGGTGGCAAAACCGAGCACCCGGCGCTTTTACCCATTCACACAGTCTTTGTTTTCTTTCTTCTTCAGAGATATTTGTGTTTGAACAAGTATCCAATAACCAAGACTCAAATGCTTCATTCAAATCTTTTGACTCCGTAGTTTCTGGAGTAAAAAAGGCCTTCATATTGTGAAAAGAAAATCCTGACCCTATCAAAAGTAAATCTTCATAGTCTAAGCCCTGTAGCGCCTGACCAATACTAATATGCTCGGCAGGACTTAAGTTATTCAGAAGCGATAACTGAACACAAGGAATATCAGCATCTGGGTACATTATTTTTAGCGGTATGAACAAACCGTGATCAAACCCTCTCTGTTTATCGAGATTGCAAGCAATACCCGCATGCTCTAGCTTTTCGTGTATTTTATTTGCGAGCTGTGCCTCGCCCTTGCAGGGATAGGTGATACTGTAAGATTCTTCTGGAAACCCATAATAATCATATATGAGCGAAGGGCTCTCTCCAGCAGTGACTGTTGGCAATTTCTCTTCCCAATGCGCACTCACAACCACAATCGCCGATGGTTTACGCAACAAAGATGTTATGCTTTTTAAGCAATCAACCATTTCTGTATGCCCTGGATCGCCCAAGAGAGGCATTGGCCCGCCGCCATGCGACAAGAACAATATTTGAGGTTTAGAGCTCATAATGACTTCCTTATTTGGTAAATGCTAACAGATATTAGGCCGCGCGCTCGTTGATTGGATAAACACGCGCGCGTCATATCCTGTAAACCCGCTTTCAATTGCCTGAAATAGAAGCAGAAATTCTCGGGCGTGACAAACCGACCGGATGGCTGGCGCATAAACACAAAAAACGCGGCCGAAGCCGCGTTTTTGATACGATTGAAGCTGAGGCTTGCGGTCAGCAAGCCCCGACCGATTACCGCCCCAAAATATCCCGAGCAATAATCTCCTTCATGATCTCACTGGTGCCGCCGTAGATGCGCTGGATGCGCGCGTCGACGAAGTCGCGGGAGATCGGGTATTCCTGCATGTAGCCGTAGCCGCCGAAGAGCTGCAGGCACTGGTCCGCCACTTTGCCTTGCAGCTCGGTGGTAGTGAGCTTGGCGATGGAGGCGTTGGTGGTGCTGAGTTCGCCGCGGTCGTATTGCTCGATGGATTGTTCGCAGAACGCTTTGTTGACCTGCACTTGGGCGTGCAGGTCGGCGAGTACGAAGCGGGTGTTCTGGAATTTGCTGATCGACTGGCCGAAGGCCTGGCGTTCCTGGGTGTAGGCGATGGTGCGCTCGATCATGCCTTCGCAGGCGGCGACGGCGCCGAGCGCCAGGATCAGGCGTTCGCGGGGCAGTTCGTTCATCAGGTTGGCGAAGCCGCGCCCTTCCCCGCCGAGGATCTGGTCGGCGCCGACGTTGACGTTCTCGAAGAACAGCTCGGAGGTGTCGGCGGCGTGGTGGCCCATCTTTTCCAGGTTCCGGCCGCGGGCGAAGCCGGGCAGGCTGGTGTCGACGGTGAACAGAGTCATGCCTTTGGAGCCGGCGTTGGGGTCGGTTTTGGTGGCGAGCACGATGACGTCGCAGTGCTGGCCGTTGGTGATGAAGGTTTTCTGGCCGTTGATCACGTAGCCGTCGCCGTCTTTTTCGGCGCGGGTTTTCATGCCCTGCAGGTCGGAGCCGGCGCCGGGCTCGGTCATGCCGATGGCGCCCACGGCTTCGCCGCTGACCATCTTGGGCAGCCAGGCCTGCTTCTGCTCTTCGCTGCCCAGGTGGAGGATATAGGGCGCGACGATGTCCGAGTGCACGGACAGGTTGGAGGCCAGGGCGCCGAAGCCCATGCGCGAGGCTTCTTCGACCATGATCGCGGAGAGGCGGAAGTCCGCGCCGAAACCGCCGTACTGTTCCGGGACGTCCACGCACAGCAGGCCGTTTTCGCCCATGCGGTTCCAGAGGTCGCGGGGGAGTTTTTCGTCCTTTTCCCACTGGTCGTAGTGGGGCGCCACTTCCTTCTCGAGGAATTTGCGGACGTTATCGCGGAACAGATCGATTTCGTTCTGATCGAGCATGACTGACCCTTTTGGCTGGACACAAAAGGGTATTTTAACCGCTCCCGGCCCGGGGGTCGCCGTCCGGCCGTGGCCGGCCGGTCACGGCGTTCCCGGGACGGAACTCAGGACTCCGGCTCGACGGTGACCTCCGAGCGCAGGGAGTTGGCGACGAAGCAGTTGCGGTGGGCGCTGTCGTGGAGCCTGGCCAGGGCGGCGGACTCGATGTCTTCCTCGAACACCACTTTGGGGCGCAGTGTGATGCGCGTGATCGCCAGGCGGCCTTCGGCGTTCTTCTCGACCACGCCGTGGGGCCGATCCACATAGCTGAGCACCCGCAGGCGCTTTTTGGCGGCGATCGACAGGAAGGTGAGCATGTGGCAGCTGGCGGTGGCGGCGATCACCGCTTCGTCCGGGTTGACCCGCGAGGCGGTGCCGAAATATTCCGGCGAGCCGGACGCCTGCACCACTTCGCCGCCGGCGAAGGTCCATTCATGGGAACGGTCGAAGGTTTCGTAGTCGAAGCTGGCCTGCGGCGGCAAGTGCCAGGCAACGGTGGCGCCATATTCACTCATGGTGGACTCCTTCTGCTTGTTGTCCTTCTACCATGCTACCGAAGCGCGCCGGGGGCAATATTGAGCGGGATCAATACTGCTTTTAATCCGCCTGCAGCCGCTCGCACACGGCCCGCGCCACCCGTGGGCTGTAGAGCAGGGCGCAATGGCCCAGGTAGGGCAGGTGCAGATTCTCCTCCGCGTCCGCCAGGGTGGCGGTGGAGGCGGGCATCACGAAGTTATCCAGCTCTGAGTAGAGACAGTAGAAGCGTGCCTCCCCCGGGCATTGGCCGCCGTCCGCCAGCTCCTCCAGGAAGGGGCTGCGGTAGCGCATCTGGGCGGCGGCGCCCCGGGCCGGGAACAGCGAGGAGATGCGCGTGCCGTAATGGGGGCTGCCCAGGGTGATCACCTTGTTCACCTTGCCGGCCAGGCCCAGGTTCTTCAGGGCATAGCGGGTCAGCGGCCCGCCCATGGAATGGCACACCAGGTCCACCTGTTCGGCGCCGGTGCGGGCGAGCACATTCTCCACGTGGCGGGCCACCTGGGCGGCGAGCTTGCGGGCATTAATGTGCGGCGGCGTGTAGCTCACCGCGTAGACGTTGCGGAAGCCCTGGCGCCGCAGCCGCCACTGCATCCACAGAAAGTTGGCGCTGTTGCCGCCGTAGCCGTGCACCAGGATCACCGGGCGGTGATCGCAGGCGCGCGCACGCTTGGGCGAGGCGTCGTGGAGCAGGCGCAATGGATAGGTGCCGCTGAGGAAGGTGAGGCTGGCCGCTTCCACCAGAATCGCCCGGGCCACCGCGCTACCGCGCAACGGGTCGCACTCGCCCTCCGCCGGGGGCGCCTGGAAGTTACGCCGGTCGTAATGCCAGACCAGATAGAACGCCAGCGTTACGTAGGTGGGGATCAGTATCACCACCACCAGAATCAGCGAAAGAATCCAAATCATCGTCGTGCTCCCTGGTCCCCGGGGTCGTGCCGGTATGGAAAACGCTCTGACACTAACCAGCGGCGGCGGTGGACACAACGCGCCCTGCCCGATTGTCGGACCAGCCCGGCCATTGACTTCCCGGCGGCGGCGCGACCCGGATGCAGCGGGCCCGCCGCCGTGGCACACTTCCGTTCCTTCATTCTTCACTACGGGCACGGCATGAAAGACAGGGCGATCGTCAATGAAGTAGGGCTGCGTGACGGCCTGCAGAATCAACCGGTGACCGTGGGCACCGAAGCCAAGGCCGCCATCGCACGGGCGCTGGTGGGCGCCGGTGTGCGCTACCTGGAGCCAGTCAGTTTCGTCAGCCCCAAGGCGATCCCGCAGATGGCCGACGCGGCGGCGCTGACGCCGCTGCTGCCCCGGGACGAAGGCCTGCACTACACCGCCCTGGTGCCCAACCTGAAGGGCTACCAGCTGGCCCGAGACGCGGGCTATTCCACCGTGGCGCTGGTGCTGTCCACCACCGACACCTTCAACCAGCGCAACCTGAACATGAGCCTGGAGCAGGCGGCGGCCAGCTGCGAGGCGATCATCCAGGCGGCCCGCGCCGACGGCGTGGCCACCCGCACCTATATCTCCGGCGCCTTCGCCTGCCCCTACGACGGCCCCGTGCCGGTGACGCTCCCACAGCGCCTCACCGAGCGCATGTTCGAAGCCGGCAGCGACGAGGTAGCCATCGCCGATACCATCGGCGCCGGCAACCCACAGCAGATGAAGGACATCATGGCGCCGCTGATTCGCGACTTCGGGGCGGAACGGTTCTACGTGCACCTGCACGACACCCGTGGCCTGGCGGCGGCCATGGCCTGGGCCGCCCTGGATCTGGGCGTGCGCCGCTTCGACGCGTCGCTGGGCGGCCTGGGCGGCTGCCCGTTCGCGCCGGGCGCCACCGGCAACGTGGCCACCGAGGATCTGGTCTACCTGCTGGAAAGCTGCGGCCTGGATACCGGCATCGAAATCCAGGCGCTGCGTGAAGCGGTGGCGCTGGCCGCCGAGGCCACCGAGCGGCCGCTGGGCGGGCGCATTCTCACCTGGATCGAGAGTCAGGAAGCGCGCGGCAAACAGATCACGCTGTAGGCGGCTGCAGCACCGCCATCTCGGCGCGCAGCGCGTCGGGCACCGGGGTGGGTCGGTGGGTGTCGCGGTCGATCAGCACCATCACGCTTTCCGCCATGGCCACCGGGCGGCCGTCCACGGCGGCGCGCCCACGCAGCACGAAGGAGCTGTTGCCGATGCCGGCCAGCTCCGAGCTCAACGCCACCTCGCCCATGCCGGTGTCCCAGCGCTGGTAGCGGATGTCGATGCGCGCCACCAACAGCCCGAGGTTCGGCTGCCGCAGCATGGTCACCGAGCCGGCCCGGGCCTGCTCCAGGTAGCGCGCCTGGGCCAGTTCGGACAGCCGGCGGTCCGGGTCCAGGTCCGCGTAGCGGGCGGTCAGGGCCACCTGGCGCGGCCCCGGTTCGAAGGTTTCAGTCTCTTCCGGCAGCTCCGGCCAGGGCAGCAGCGGCTGGCCATCCACCTGTTCCGCCGCCAGGGCCCGGCGCGCGGCGTCCGGCAGCGCCACCCAGCCGGATGCCGCCCAGCGGGATGCCGCCCAGCCGGATTCCGCCCAGGCGCCCATCAGACATTCCTGCACGCCCACGCATTCGCCGCTCTGGAACAGGGCCTGCACCAGCCGGTAACTGTCGTCCTCGACCGCCACCAGGCGCACGGCGGCGGTGACCTCGTGGGGGTAGTGGGTTTCACGCAGAAAATGGGTCACGGTGCGGCGCGGGCGCAGCAACACGTCATCGGAATACCAGGCCCGGTCGCCGAGCACCGCCATATGGAACCGGGTGCGCGCCTCGGTGTGGAAGCTCTGCACCGCCACGTTGTTAACGTGGCGTTCGGTGTCCAGGTGGCTGTAATGCGGGCTGAATCGAATCGAGAACGGGTAGGCGCCGGTCTCCAATTGCCAGGGCTGTGTTTTCACTCGAGGGCTCCACGACTGCATTTCACGGATCAAACGCGCATCAAAGGGCAAAGCCCGGCGCCGCGCAACCCCGGTGTCCGAAGCCGCCGGCTTTTCGTCGCAAACGGCGGTTGCGGGTACCGGCCCGGCCCCGAATGATGGACGCAAACAACATAACGAGGAGCCCGATCATGAGCGAACCGCAAACCCGAAGCGTGCAGCAACTGATGGACCTGAGCGGGCGTACCGCCCTGGTCACCGGCGGCTCCCGGGGGCTGGGGCTACAGATGGCCCAGGCCCTGGGCGAAGCCGGGGCGCGGCTGGTGATCAGCTCGCGCAAGGCGAACGAGCTCGACGAGGCGGCCGAACAACTGCGCGCCGCCGGCATCGACGTGACGCCGCTGGCGGTGGACCTGGCCGACGAGGATGCGGTGATGGGCCTGGCGGACCGGGCGCTGGAAGTGCTCGGTCAGGTGGACATTCTGGTCAATAACGCCGGCGCCTCCTGGGGCGCCCCCGCCGAGGATTACCCGCTGGAAGGCTGGGACAAGGTAATGACACTGAACGTGCGCAACCTGTTCCTGCTGACCCGGGAAATCGGCCGCCGCAGCATGATCCCCAACGGCGGCGGCCGGGTGGTGAACGTGGCCTCCAACGCGGCCCTGGGCGGCAACCGGGATTTCATGCAGGCGGTGGGCTACAACACCAGCAAGGGCGCGGTGGTGACCTTCACCCGCGCGCTGGCGGCGGAATGGGGCGCCTACAACATCACCGTCAACGCCATCGGCCCGGGCGTGTTTCCCAGCAAGATGTCGCGCTATCTGACCGATCGGCACGGCGTCGAGGCGCTGGCCGCGCGGGTACCGCTCAACCGGGTCGGCGACGAGGAGGATCTGAAAGGCACGGTGCTGCTGTTCGCCTCCGACGCCGGCAAGCACATCACCGGGCAGTTTCTGGTCGTCGACGGCGGCGCCAGCGCGATGATCGCCGGCTGAACCGGCGCCCGGGGAGGGCGCCGGCGCACTCGGTCAGTGCAGCTGGAACAGAATCTTCAGCAGTTGCACGCCCAGCAGCACGATCAGCGGGCTCAGGTCGAGCCCGCCCATGTCCGGCAGCAGGCGGCGCACCGGCGCCATCAGCGGCTCGGTGATCTGGATCACCACCCGCACCACCGGGTTGGACGGGTCCGGCGCCACCCAGCTCAGGATCACGCGGACCAGCACGGCCCAGAACACGTAATCAAGAATCAGCGACGCCAGCTCTCTGAGCGTGTATACCAGCAGTTGCGGACCGATGCCCGCCGGCAGGCCACCGGTTTGGATGGTCAGCAGCATCAGCGCCTTGACCACGATCAGAATCAGGATCAGCACCAGCGAGGCGATATCCAGGCCCCGGTAGCCGGGAATGAGGCGGCGCAGCGGTGCCAGCAACGGGTTGGTGGCGCGCAGCACGAATTGCGAAATGGGGTTGTAGAAGTCCGCGCGCGCCAACTGCAGCACGAAGCGGGTCAGAACGATAAAGATGTATACGCTGAATGCGAAATCAATCAGGAAGACCGCGGCGCCCTGAGGATTCATGACGACTCCAGACTGTTCGTGTGGCGACAGAGTATTGGGGTAAAGGCGGCCGGTTTCAAATTTTTGGTCGGGCGGAGTCCGCCCGACCTGAAAGCGTTAGCCGGAAAGCTGCTCGGAGCGCTCGCGGGCGGCGGCCACTGCGGCCTGCACCTGCTCACGCAGACCGGCTTCTTCGAACACCTGCAGGGCGGCGGCGGTGGTGCCGCCAGGGCTGGTGACCCGCTGGCGCAGCACGTCGGGGCCGTCTTCGCTGGTGATCGCCAGTTGGGAGGCGCCCCAGGCGGTCTGCAGCACCAGCTGCCGGGCGGTGGTGGCGGACAGCCCCTGGGCCCGGGCGGCGTCGATCAGCGCTTCCATGAGCAGGAAGAAGTAGGCCGGGCCGGAGCCGGACACGGCGGTGACCGCGTCCAGCTCGCCTTCGGTCTCGAACCAGAAGGTCAGGCCCACGGCGCTGAGAATCTGCCCGGCCATCTCTTTCTGCTCGGCGCTCACGTCCGGGGCGGCGTACAGGCCGGTGGCGCCGGCCTGGACCAGCGACGGGGTGTTCGGCATGCAGCGCACGATGGGCGCCTCGCCGAGCCAGTTGCGCAGATTGTCCACGGTGACGCCGGCGGCGATCGAGATGATCAGCGGCTGGCGTTCCTCGATGATTTCGCGCAGGGCGGCGCAGGCGTCGCCCATCACCTGGGGCTTCACCGCCAGCACCAGCACGTCCACGCGGCGGGCCACGTCCAGGTTGTCGCGGCTGACATGAACGCGGTGCAGCTGGGCCACTTCGTCGAGGCGGTCCTGGGAGGGGTCGCTCATCCAGATGCGGGCCGGGCGGATGCCCTTGGCGATCATGCCGCCCGCCAGACTGTTCGCCATGTTACCGGCGCCGATGAAGCCGATCAGTTGTTGTGCCATAAGCTGCGTCGTCCTTTCAGCGAGTGTCCTTGGGCGGACGCGGGCCGAACAGGGCGGTGCCCAGCCGCACCAGGGTGGCGCCTTCTTCGATGGCCACCGTGTAGTCCGCGCTCATACCCATGGAGAGGGTGTCGAGGGCCGGCATTGTATTGCGCAATTGTGACAGTGTCATGGCGAGGGCTTGGAAAGCGGCGCGGTTGCCGTCGTCGCTGTCGGCTCGGGGAATCGCCATCAGCCCGCGCAGACGCAGGCGCGGCCAGTCGGCGAAGGCGGCGGCCAGCGCCGCGACCTGATCCAGCGCGACCCCGCTTTTGCTGGCCTCGTCGTCCACATTGACCTGAATACAGACGTTCAGCGGCGGCAGGTGGTCCGGGCGCTGCTCGTTGAGCCGGCGGGCCACCTTGGCCCGGTCCACGGTGTGCACCCAGTCGAAATGGGCGGCGATGTCGCGGGTTTTGTTGGATTGGATCGGGCCGATGAAATGCCACACCAGCCCCCGGTCCGCCAGGGCGGGCATCTTGTCGAGCGCCTCCTGGAGGTAGTTTTCGCCGAAATCGTGCTGGCCCTGGTCGGCGAGCGCGGCGATTTCGTCGGCGCCACGGGTCTTGCTGACCGCCAGCAATGTGACGCTTTGCGGGGCCCGGCCGGCGGCGGTGCTGGCGGCGTCGATCCGTGCGCGAATCGAGGTTAGCGGGGTATCGGTTTCGGGCATGATTGAATGGCTCACGGCGAGCGGTTAGTTTAAGGACCTATACCGTCCTGCGAAATTCTACTGAGAAGAATACAGAAACCCATGGATATCACCGAACTGCTTGCCTTCAGCGCCAAAAACGGCGCCTCGGATTTGCACCTTTCCGCCGGCCTGCCCCCGATGATCCGGGTGGACGGCGACGTCCGCCGTATCAATTTGCCGGCCATGGAGCACAAGGAAGTGCACGCGCTCGTTTATGACATCATGAACGACAAGCAGCGCAAGGATTACGAGGAATTCCTGGAGACCGACTTCTCCTTCGACGTGCCCGGCGTGGCCCGCTTCCGGGTCAACGCCTTCAACCAGAACCGGGGCGCCGGCGCCGTGTTCCGGACCATTCCCTCCAAGGTGCTGACCATGGAGGATCTGGGCATGGGCAAGGTGTTCCAGAAGATATCCGATTTCCCGCGCGGCATCGTGCTGGTAACCGGGCCCACCGGCTCGGGTAAATCCACCACCCTGGCGGCGATGATGGACTACATCAACGAAAGCCGCTACGAGCACATCCTCACCATCGAGGACCCGATCGAATTCGTGCACGAATCCAAGAAGTGCCTGGTCAACCAGCGGGAAGTGCACCGCGACACCCTGGGCTTCGCCGAGGCGCTGCGCTCCGCCCTGCGGGAAGACCCGGACATCATTCTGGTGGGCGAATTGCGGGATCTGGAAACCATCCGCCTGGCTCTCACCGCCGCCGAAACCGGGCACCTGGTGTTCGGCACCCTGCACACCACCTCGGCGGCCAAGACCATCGACCGGGTGGTGGACGTGTTCCCGGCGGAAGAAAAATCCATGGTCCGCTCAATGCTGTCGGAATCCCTGCAGGCGGTGATCTCGCAGACGCTGATGAAGAAGAACGGCGGCGGGCGGATCGCCGCCCACGAGATCATGATCGGCACCGCGGCGATCCGGAACCTGATCCGCGAAGACAAGGTGGCGCAGATGTACTCCGCCATCCAGACCGGCGGCGCCCTGGGCATGCAGACCCTGGACCAGTGCCTGCAGGGCCTGGTGAAGAAAGGCCTGGTGGCCCGTCAGGCGGCCCAGGAAAAAGCCAAGAACCCGGACGCCATCTGATTGGGGTACCCGTATGGAATTTGAAGATCTTCTTAAACTGATGGTGCAGAAAGGCGGCTCGGATCTGTTTATCACCGCCGGCGTGCCGCCGAGCATGAAAATTCACGGCAAGGTGCTGCCGGTGACGCGCAACGCGCTGACCCCGGACATGACCCGGGACATCGTGCTCAGCACCATGAACGAAAAGCAGCGCAAGGAGTTCCTCGAACACCACGAGTGCAACTTCGCGATTTCCGCGCGCGGCATCGGCCGGTTCCGGGCCAGCGCTTTTTACCAGCGCAACCTGGTGGGCATGGTGTTGCGCCGCATTGAGACCAAGATTCCCAACGTGGACGAGCTGCGCCTGCCGCCGGTGATCAAGGACCTGGCGATGACCAAGCGCGGCCTGGTGATCTTCGTCGGCGCCACCGGCACCGGTAAGTCCACCTCACTGGCGTCGATGATCGGCCACCGCAACAAGAACTCCAAAGGGCACATCATCTCCATCGAGGATCCGATCGAATTCATCCACCAGCACCAGGGCTGCATCGTCACGCAACGGGAAGTGGGCATCGACACGGAGTCCTTCGAAGTGGCGCTGAAGAACACCCTGCGCCAGGCGCCGGATGTGATCCTGATCGGCGAGATCCGCAGCCGCGAGGTGATGGACTACGCCATCGCCTTCGCCGAGACCGGCCACCTGTGTCTCGCCACCTTGCACGCCAACAACGCCAACCAGGCGCTGGACCGGATTATTCACTTCTTCCCCGCGGACCGGCACGGCCAACTGTACATGGACCTGTCGCTGAACCTGCGCGGCATCGTCGCCCAGCAGCTGATCCCCACGCCGGACGGCAAGGGCCGGCGCGCGGCCATCGAAGTGCTGCTCAACACGCCGCTGGTGTCGGACCATATCCGCAAGGGCGAGATCCACCTGCTCAAGGCGCTGATGGGGAAGTCCCGCGAACAGGGCATGCAGACCTTCGACCAGGCGCTCTACGATCTGTACGACGCCGGCGAGATCACCTACGAGGACGCCATCGCCCACGCCGACTCGCCCAACGACCTGCGCCTGATGATCAAGCTCGGCAACGAAACCGACGCCACCAGCCTGGATCACGCCACCCGCGGCCTCACCATCGAAGGCGACCACGACTAGGGCCTGCTCACCCTGCTTGTGTTTATCCTTCTTTTACGGTCGTCCGGGCAAGAGTGCACCTATCCTTCACGGACGGGCTCCCACTCTCGCCCGGACATTCGTATCGGGAGGCAACGTCATGAACAAGTTCGCATCCGCCCATTGGGAAGGCGACATCAAGAAGGGCAAAGGCACCATTTCCACGCAGAGCGGTGCCCTCAAGGAACAGCCCTACGGATTCAACACCCGCTTCGAGGACGAACCCGGCACCAACCCGGAAGAGCTGATCGGCGCCGCCCATGCCGGCTGCTTCTCGATGGCGTTTTCTCTGGAGCTGGGCAACGCCGGCTACACCGCTGACAGCATCGACACCAAGGCGAAAGTGACCCTGGACAAGGACGGCGACGGCTTCAGCATCACCAAGATCCATCTGGATATGAACGCCAGGATTCCCGGCATCGACGACGCCGAATTTCAGAAAATCGCCAACGGCGCCAAGGAAGGGTGTCCGGTGTCCAAGGTGCTCAACGCCGAGATCACCCTGGACGCCAAACTCGGCTGAAGGTGTTCACGGGCGCGCCCGCTCCGAAAACCATCCTTGTGGGAGCGAGCCTGCTCGCGAAAGGGCGAGCTGACTCGCCCGGCAGGATACCAGAGGTCTATGCACCCCCTCAGGCCGGCTCAGCCAACGTGCCGGCCCGGTAGTCCCGCAGCGCCTGCTCGATCTCTTCCTGAGTGTTCATTACGAAAGGACCGTACTGGGCCACCGGCTCGCCGATCGGCTTGCCCGCCAGCAACAACAACCGGGCACCGTCCTTACCGGCGGCGAGCGTCACACGATCGCCGTCGCTCAGCGTGCCGGTGTGCTCCAGGCGCAGCGTCTCGCCGTTCACCGTCAGGCTCCCTTCGAACAGATACAGCAGCGCGTTGTAGCCGCTTTTCACCGGCACCGTCAGGCTTTCGCCGCCGCGCAGCACCACGTCCAGGTAGAGCGGATCGGTGCTGCCGGCGACCACCGGGGCGGTGATCGTCTCACCGTTCAGCGTCACCTCGCCGGCCACCGCCTTCACCTGCCCGCCACCGGGCAGATCCAGACGCGGCATCTCGGTGTCGCTGATGTCCCGGTAACCCGCGGGCTTCATCTTTTCCGCCGCCGGCAGGTTGATCCACAGCTGGAAGCCGCGCAGCAGACCGTCCTGCTGCTGGGGCATTTCCTCGTGGATGATGCCGCGCCCGGCGGTCATCCACTGCACGCCGCCCTGCTTGAGGTCGCCTTCGTTGCCGAGGTGATCGCGGTGCTTCATGTGCCCTTCCACCAGATAGGTGACGGTCTCGAAGCCACGGTGCGGGTGGGCCGGGAAGCCGGCCACGTAGTCGTCCGGGTTGTCGGAGGAGAACGCATCCAGCATCAGGAACGGATCCAGCCGCACCGCCGGGTTGTGGCCCAGCGCGCGCTTCAGCCGCACGCCGGCGCCATCGGATGTATCCAGGGCACGGAACGTATTGAGTATGCGACGCTCTTTCATGGTTGCCTCCTGTTGGCTGTGCTCCGGGGTGCCCTCAGGCGCCCCGGATCTCCCGTTCGCCCAGCCGGTCGCGGTCGTGGGCGGCGGAGAGATCCTGTTCCGGGCCGATCGAGATGATCCCGTGGGGGTTCACCGTCGGGTGGCTGCGGAAGTAATGGTTGCGGATATGATCCATATCCACGCTGCCGGCCACGCCGGGCAGTTGGTAAAGCTCGCGCAGCAGACCGCTCAGATTCGGGTAATCGGCGATCCGGCGGCGGTCGCACTTGAAGTGCGTGACGTAAACCGGGTCGAACCGCACCAGCGTGGTCCACAGGCGCAGATCCGCCTCGGTGAGCGTGTTGCCCACCAGATAGCGGCTCTTGCCCAGCCGCTCTTCCAGTTCGTCGAGGGTGCCGAACAGCGCCTGCACCGCCTCGTCGTAAGCCTGCTGGCCGGTGGCGAAGCCGGCCTTGTAAACGCCGTTGTTCACCTTCTCGTAGACCGGGCTGTTCACCGCCTCGATCTGGTCGCGCAAATCGCTCGGGTAGTAGTCGCCCGGCCGCGCGCCCACCCCGTCAAAGGCACTGTTGAACATGCGGATAATGTCGGCGGACTCATTGCTGACAATGGTCTCGCGCTGCTTGTCCCACAGCACCGGCACGGTGACGCGGCCGGTGTATTTACCGTCGGCCTTCAAATACAGCTGATACAGCTTATCCAGGCCGTAAAGCGGATCGCCGGTGGCGCCCGGGAAATCATCGCGCAGCTCCCAGCCGTGCTCCAGCATCAGGGGGTGCACCACGGAGACGCCGATGTGCTTCTCAAGACCTTTCCAGGCCCGCATCACCAGCGCCCGGTGGGCCCAGGGGCAGGCGTAGGACACATACAGGTGGTAGCGCCCGCTCTCCGCCGGAAAGCCACCCTCGCCGCTGGGGCCGGGCTCGCCGTCGGCGGTCACCCAGTTACGGAACTGGCTTTCCGAGCGCTTGAAATGGCCGCCGGTACTCTTGGTGTCGTACCACTTGTCTTGCCACTGTCCTTCTACCAGCAGTCCCATGGGACCTCCTTGGAATCATTGCTTGAAGCTGAGCTCTATTATTGATTCTGAAAAGGCGATATAAAACAGCACATATTTGTGAAATATGGTCAATTGATTCGATATGTCGACAAAAATCACCCTGGACCAATGGCAGGCCCTGATCGCCGTGGTGGACGAGGGCGGCTACGCCGCCGCCGCCGAGGCGCTGGATAAAAGCCAGTCCGCGATCAGCTACGCGGTGCAGAAAATCGAGACCGAGCTGGGCGTGCGCGCCTTCGCCCTGGAGGGCCGCCGGGCCAAACTTACCGAGACCGGCAGCCTGCTGTACCGCCAGGCCAAAGTGCTGGTGGAGGAGGCGGGCCGGATCGAGAACACCGCGATCCGCTTCGGCCACGGCTGGGAGCCGCTGGTGCGGCTCACCGCCGACGGGCTGTTCCCCCAGGACCAGGTGCTCTGCGCCCTGGTGCGGCTGGCCAGCGAAAGCCCGCTGACCCGGGTGGAGTTTCAAGAAACCGTGCTGTCCGGCTCCGAGGAGGCGCTGCTACGCCATGAGGCGGACGTGGTGGTCACCGGCCGGGTGCCGCCGGGTTTCATGGGCGATCATCTGGCGCGCATCCGCTTCGTGGCGGTGGCGGCGCCGGACCATGCGCTGCATCATCAGGGGCCGCTGGAGCTGGACCACCTGCGCCCGCACCGCCAGCTGGTGATCCGCGATTCCGGCAAACGCCGGGTGGACGCCGGCTGGCTCGGCGCCGAGCAACGCTGGACCTTTTCCCACGGCAGCGCGCGCCGGCAGGCGTTACTGCGCGGCCTGGGTTTCGCCTGGGTGCCGGAGACCGAAATCTCCACCGACCTGGCCGAAGGCCGCCTGCTGCCGTTGCCGCTCAAAGAGGGGGTGGAGCGCTTCCACGATCTCTACCTGGTCTACGCCGACGGCCAGTACGCCGGCCGGGCCGCCCGCTTTCTCGGTGAATGCCTGAGGGCGGAAGCCGAATCCGTTTAACTGGTAGGAAAGAGAACACCATGACACCGAACACCACCGCGATTCGCATCGAGAACCGCTATAACGGCCCACCGGGCTCCGCCAACGGCGGCTATATTTGCGGCCGCATGGCCGAGCACGCCGGCACGGCGTGCGTGGAAACCCGCCTGATGGCGCCGCCGCCGCTGGATACCGACATGCCGCTGCGCCTGGAAGACGCGCAATGGTTCGCACTGCACGACGACCAGCCGGTGGCCCGTGCCCGCCAGGCCAGCCTGCCGGAACTGAACGTGCCGGCGCCGGCCACCGTGGACGAAGCGCGGCAGGCGGAGACCCGCTTCAGCGGCTTCGTCGATCACCCCTTCCCGGGCTGCTATGTGTGCGGCCCGGACCGGGACGACGGCCTGCGGCTGTTCCCCGGTTGGCTGGACGACCGCCGCGCGGTGGCCTGCCCGTGGACACCGGCGGCCAGCCACGGCGATGATCAGGGGCGGGTGACGCTGCCGCAGGTGTACGCGGCGCTGGACTGCCCCGGCTCGTTCACCCTGGAGAAGGACCCGGACACCTGGGTGGTGCTGGGCAGCTTCACGGTGCAGGTGGACGCGCTGCCCAACGTGGGCGAGACCTATGTGGTCAGCGGCTGGCCGCTGGGCCGCGACGGGCGCAAGCACTTCGCCGGCACCGCGGTGCACGATGCCGCCGGTCGCTGCCTGGCCCGCGCCCATGCGGTGTGGGTGCAGATTCCCGCCGGTTCCCGTTGACGTCACCCTCGCGGAAGCGCTCTATACTGTTTGAGAATGATTCCCAGGGAGTTGTCCAATGCGAGCTTTACACAGCCTGCCCTTGATCGCCGCGCTCGCCCTGCTGTTGGGCGGGTGCGTGTCACCGGTGGTGATCGACCATCGCGCCGGCACCGACTTCAATCAGTACCGCAGTTACGCCATCGAGGCGCCGGACGCCGACCAGGAGGCGCTCAGCCTGAACGGCCAGCGGGTGCAGGAGGCCGTGCGCCGGGAGCTGGCGGACGGGCCGCTGACCCCCGCCGACCTGGAGCAGGCGGACCTGGCGGTGCGCTACGCCTTCGTGCCGGTGGAGAAATTTCAGGGCAGTACCCTGCAATTCGGCTTCGGCTGGTTCAACCGGGGCTACGGCATCGGCGCCACCACCCCGGTGGAAGGGGAGACCTACGAGGAGCACAAGCTGCAAATCGCCCTGGTCGAGCGGCAAAGCAGCGAAGTGGTCTGGGAGGCCACCAGCCGTGACACCCTCTACGAATCCATGAGCAGCGAACGCCGCAAGGAACGCATCGACGTGATGGTGGCGGAGATGTTCAAGCGCTTTCCGCCGGGCGCGGCGAACTGACCGGCCAGCGCAGGGTCACCCGCAAACCGCCGCTGTCAGCGGCGTCCAGGGTGATGGCGCCCCCGGTTCGCGCCATCACCGAGGCGACGAGGGCCAGGCCCAGACCCTGGCCCTCGCCACCGCCGCGCCAGCCCCGGTCCAGGGCACGGGCGCGCTGATCCGGGGCCAACCCGGGCCCCTGATCCTCGATGGTCACAACGATTTCCCCGCCGCCCTTTACGCTCTCCATCGACACCCTGATGACACCGCCGGCCGGGCTGTGACGGACCGCGTTCTCCAGCACATTGCGCAGCGCGATTCGCATCAGGCCCGGGCCGGCCGGAGCGGCCCGCCGCGGCACCCGGTCGTCGTCCGCGTCCAGGTGAACGGTGAGGCGCTTTTCAAGGCTGGCGGGCCGCAGTTCTTCCAGCACCGTGGCAAGTAGATCGCCGAGCGCCTCGGACGGCTCGAGTCGCTGGCTCTCCGCGCCTTCCTCGCGAGCCAGGGCCAGCAGCTGGTCCAGGTTGTTGGCGAGCCGCAACACCGCCTGCCGGGCCTGCGCCCGTGCGTGGGCGGCGCGCTCACCGTCGGTCATATCGGCGACCTGAAGCTGGGTGCGGATCGCCGCCAGCGGCGTGCGCAGTTCATGGGCCAGGTCGTCGGTGAGGCGCCGTTCGCGCAGCAGGGCGTCGCGGGCGTTGCCGAGCCAGTGGTTGAGGGTGTCGACCATGGGCGCCAGCTCCACCCCGCCTTCCGGCACACTCAGGGGCGCTTCGTCGGTGACCCGGCGCCGGGACAGGTCGGCACGCAGCACGGCCAGCGGCGCCAGGGCGCGCCCCACCGCCCACCACACCAACGCCAGGCTGGCCAGCAGGCCCAGGCCCAGGGTCACCAGCAGCACCAGCGCCACCTGGCGCATAAAGGCGGTGCGCCCGGCCATGCGTTCCGCCGAGGTGACGCGCAACTCGCCGTCGCTGACGGTGAACACCCGCCAGGTTTCGCCCTCGACCTGTTGCTCGCCGAAGCCGTCCTCGGGCAGCGCCAGTCCGGCGTTGGGGGCGCCGCCGGAACGGGCCAGCACCTCGCCGCGCAGGCTGCTGATTTCACAGGCGATGCCGCCCAGGGGCAGGGCGCCGGACTCCTGCAGTTTCAGGTCGCTGGCGGCGTCGCTTTCCAGCAGCGACACCACCATGCGCGCGGACGCCGCCAGGCGCTGGTCCAGCACCCGCGCGACCCGGTCACGGACCTCGCCGTGCAGCCACACCGCCAGCACCAGCCACAGCACCGACAGCCCCAGCCCCATGCACAGCAGCAAGCGGCCGCGCAAACTGGCGGGCCCGATCACGGCGGGGTCCCCAGCCGGTAACCTTCGCCACGCACGGTTTCGATCAGGGCGTCGCCGAGTTTGCGGCGCAGGTTGTGGATGTGCACCGCCAGGGCGTTGCTTTCCACGCCGTCGGTCCAGCCGTAAACCCGGTCGGCGAGCTGAACCGGGGTCAGCACCTGGCCACGGCTTTGCAGCAGCGCCTGCAGCAGGGCGCGCTCGCGGCGCGGCAGGGTGACCGCCTCGCCGTTCAGCCAGAGACGCTGGGCGGCGGGTTCAAAGCGCAAGCCACCGTACTCGATGACCGGCGCGGCGCGGCCGGCGGACCGGCGCATCAAGGCGTGCAGCCGGGCCACCAGTTCATCCAGATCAAAGGGCTTCACCAGGTAGTCATCGGCGCCGGCGTTCAATCCCGTCACCCGGTGCTCGACGCCGTCCCGAGCGGTGAGTACCAGCACCGGCTCGTCACGGCCCAGGCGGCGCCAGCGCGCCAGCAGCGACAGCCCGTCCTGGTCGGGCAGCCCCAGATCGAGCACCACCAGATCAAACGCGGTACTGTCCAGGGCGGCGTCGGCGTCCGCGGCACGGGTCACCCAGGCCACGGAAAAACCGTGGGCCTGAAGACCGGCCTGCACGCCATCGCCAAGCAGGGCATCGTCTTCAACCATTAGTACATGCATAGGAAACCAGGATGCGGGCGCCGGATTAACCCGGCGTTAATCATGGTCGGGAATGCTGGGCCCGGCAACCAGGACACCCAAGAGGCCCCATGAACGCTTTGCAACTCGGACCCTTCGCGATACCGCTCGCCCTGCTGCCCTGGCTGGTGGGCCTGATCGCCGCCTGGCTGGTGGCCTGGCACCGCCGCCGCCGTGGCCACGGCGACGCCGAGCCGCTGCTGTGGCGCCTCGGGTTGATGGCGCTGATCGGCGCCCGGGTGGCGTTCGTGGCGCGCTACCACGACCGCTTTGCCGGACCGCTGGAGATGATCGACCTGCGCGACGGCGGCCTCTGGTGGCCCGGTGCCGTGGTCGGCGCCGGCCTGGCCCTGGCCTGGGCGCTGCGCGGCCGGGCCGGACGGGACGAGGACGCGCCGCTGTCCGAGAGCTGGCGCGCCCTGCTCACCGGTGCGGTGGCGGCGGTGCTCACCGCCAGCGTCACGCTGGCCGTAAGCAGCACCGCCCAGCCCGCGCCGGAGGTGACCCTGCACCGGCTGGACAGCACCCCCGTAACGCTGTCCGCGTTGTCCGAAGACCGCCTCACCCTGGTCAATCTGTGGGCCAGCTGGTGCCCGCCCTGCCGGCGCGAAATGCCGGTGCTCGAACAAGGCCAACGCGACTATCCGGGGGTGCGTTTCGTGTACGCCAATCAGGGCGAGTCGGCGGAGATTATCCGCGGCTATTTGCTGGAAGAGGGTTTGCGCCTGGACAACGTGGTGTCGGACCCGCACAGCGACCTGGCCCGGGCCCTGGGCGGAAGCGGCCTGCCCACCACCGTGCTGATCGGTCGCGACGGCATCCTGGTCAACAGCCATGTGGGGCCGCTTTCCCGGGCCAGCCTCCATCATTTTATTCACCCGCATCTTCAGGAGTAACCCATGCACACTCGACCGACCGTCCGACAGACCCTGGCGCTGGTGGCGCCGCTGCTGATGGCCCTGACGGCGGCGCTGTTCAGCCCGCCGGCCAGCGCCCAGATCAGCGAGGAACAGGCCCGGCAGGTGCGGTCGCTGCTGGCGGACAGCCACTGGGTGGCGGAAGGGCCGGAGAATCCCGAGCGGGTCGCCTACATGTTCACCGACATGGAATGCCCGTACTGCGCGCGCCAGTGGGAGGCGATGCGGCCCTTTATCAATGATGCGGACAACGTCACCCAGGTGCGCCACGTCATTGTCGGCATTCTCAAGCCGCAAAGCCACGCCAAGGGCGCCGCGGTGCTCGCCGCCGACGACCCGCTGGCGGCCCTGGCGAAAGGGCAACGGGAGTTCGACGCCGGTGGTCTGGCGCCGCTGCGGGATATCCCCGAGGACATCAGCCGGGCGCTGGGGGAAAACCGGCGGCTGATGCGGCAGCTGGGCATTCGCGGCACGCCGGCGACGATCTTCACCGATACCCGGGGGCAATTGCAGTTCGCACCGGGCCTGATGGGCGAGTCGCTGCTGGCGACCTATCTGTTTCAGATGGAAGCGGACTGACCACCCGCGTCAGTCGCTGAGCCAGCTGACCTTGCCCTGGCAGACGGTGAGCTTCACCACCCCGGGCAGGGTGGCGTTGCGCCAGGGCGAGTTACGGCCCGCCGACAGCCAGTGGCTGGCCAGGCCGCGGCTCTCATCGGCGGCCAGCACGCACAGGCTGGCCGGACGGCCGGCTTCCAGCTGCCCCGCCTGAATGCCCAGGCAGCGCGCGGGGGCCGCGGTGACCGCGTCCAGTGCCCGGTGCAGCGGCAACGCGCCCTCCGCCACCAGTTTCAAAATCAGCGGCAGCAGGCTGTCCAGGCCGGAGATGCCCGGTTTCGAGGCCGGGAACGGCGCCGCCTTGCTCGACGACCCTACCGGCTGGTGCTGGGAGCAGATGGCGTCGATGGTGCCGTCCGCCACCGCCGCCAGCAGCGCCTCCCGGTCGGCGGCGCCACGCAGCGGCGGGATCACGTGGCAGTGGCTGTTAAAGCCTTCGATGGCGGATTCGTCCAGCAGCAGATGGTGAATGCTCACATCGGCGGTGACCGGCAGGCCCCGGGCCTTGGCTTCGCGCAGCAGCCACAGGGACTGGCGGCTGGAAATCTGCTGGAAGTGGGCGCGCACGCCGGTGGCTTCCACCAGCAGCAGGTCGCGGGCCAGATCCACCGACTCCGCCACGGCGGGAATACCCGGCAGCCCCAGCCGGGTGGCCACCGGCCCGTCATGGGCGCAGCCGCCGCCGGCCAGGGCCGCGTCCTGGGGACGGAACATCACCGGCAAATCGAAGGTGGCGGCGTATTCCAGGCCCCGTTTCAGAACCAGGGCGTCCACCACCCGGGCGCCGGCCTGGCCCACGGCGATGCAACCGGCCCGGGCCAGCGTCGCCATCTCCGCCAGCTGATTGCCTTCCAGCCCCTGGGTGAGCGCGGCCACCGGCAGCACCCGGGCGAAGCCGGCCTGGCCGGCCTGCTCGCGGATCAGCCGCACCACCGCGGTGGAGTCCACCGGACCGCAGTCCGGCTGCGCCGCCATGTGGGTGATGCCGCCGCCGGCGGCGGCGCGGGTTTCCGAGGCGATGTCGCCGGCGCGGCCGCTGCCGGGCAGGGACAGGTGCACGCAGGCGTCCACCAGGCCGGGGATCACCCAGTGGCCCTCGGCGTCGATAAGCTCGGCGCCGGGGGCGTCCAGGCTGGCGCCGATGCGCACCAGCCGGCCGTCTTCCACCAGCAAGTCGGCCACTTCGTCACGGCCGGAGAGCGGGTCGATCACCCGGCCCTTGCGGATCAGCAGATGGGCTCTAGCGGCCATGGTCGCCTCCGTGGTCCGGGTTGCTTTCCTGGCCGCTGATGGTCATCGACATCACCGCCATGCGCACCGCGATGCCGAACGTCACCTGGTTGAGAATCACCGAGCGCGGGCCGTCGGCCACTTCCGAGGCGATCTCCACGCCCCGGTTGATCGGCCCCGGGTGCATGACGATGGCGTCCGGGCGGGCGTGGCGCAGCTTCTCGTTGTTGAGGCCGTAGAGGCGGAAGAATTCGCCCTCGCTGGGCAGCAGCGCGGAATCCATGCGCTCCTTCTGCAGGCGCAGCATGATCACCACGTCCACGTCCTTGAGGCCCTGGGCCATGTCGGTGAACACGGTGACGCCGAGCTGCTCCACGTCGGTGGGCAGCAGGGTGCGCGGGCCGATCAGCCGCACTTCCTCGGCACCCAGAATATTCAGCGCGTGGATCTGCGAGCGCGCCACCCGCGAATGCAGGATGTCGCCGACGATCGCCACCCGCAGGCCGGCGAAGCCGCCCTTGTAATGGCGGATGGTGTACATATCCAGCATCGCCTGGGTGGGGTGGGCGTGGCGGCCGTCACCGGCGTTGATCACCGCCACTCTCGGCGTCACCTCGTTAGCGATGAAGAAGGGCGCGCCGGAATCCTGATGGCGCACCACGAACATGTCGGCGGCCATCGCCTCCAGGTTGCGCAGGGTGTCGAGCAGGGTTTCGCCCTTGCTGGTGGCCGACTTGGCGATGTCCAGGTTGAGCACGTCGGCGCTGAGCCGCTTGGCGGCCAGCTCGAAGGTGCTGCGGGTGCGGGTGCTGGATTCGAAGAACAGATTGACCACCGTCTTGCCGCGCAGCAGCGGTACTTTCTTGATGGCGCGCCCGCCCACGTCGACGAAGCTGGCGGCGGTATCAAGAATGTCTTCAAGCAGGGAACGGGGCAGGTGTTCAACGGAAAGAAAGTGTCGCAGCTTTCCGTCTTCGGTGAGCTGCACGCGGGAGGAGGGCGGCGGCGCAAGCGTCATTCTTCGGGCCTTATGTCTCTGATCTCCGCAGTCAAAGGCGCGGGCCCGGCCAATTCTACCCGCTGATGGGGCGGCAATGCCAAAGTTTCCCCGCAAATATCGGCGCGGATCGGCAATTGCCGGTGGCCGATATCGAACAGCACCGCCAGACGGATGGACGCCGGGCGGCCGAAATCGAACAGTTCATTCATGGCAGCGCGGATGGTGCGGCCGGTCATCAGCACGTCATCGACCAGGACCAGATTGGCGCCGTCCACGTCGAACGGCAGGTCGGAAGGCTTCACCGAACGCTTCAGGCCGCGGGTGTCGAAGTCGTCCCGGTAGAAGCTCACGTCCAGACGCCCCAACGGCAGGGGCGTGGGCAGCCGCTGGTTGAGGGCTTCCGCCACCCAGGCGCCGCCGGACTGAATGCCCACCAGTGACGGCGGGGGCTCGCCGCTGTCCAGGGCCAGCGCCTCGGCCATGCCGTCCAGCAGGCTGTCTATTTGTGCTTGGTTCCAGCGCAACGCGGTTCTCCCCGGCGGTTCAGAGCGACAGAATATCAGGCGCCCCGGAGTGGGCAACACTACAGTTTTTTCGATCTAACAGCACTAATCGACACGCTGGCCCGTTCACGTTCACTGGGCCACTCTTCGGTTATGAAACTACGCAATGACAAGGCTCGCTACGGCTGGGTCGCGATCGGCCTGCACTGGCTGGTGGCGCTGGCGGTGTTCGCGCTGTTCGGGCTGGGGCTGTATATGGTGGAGCTCAGCTATTACGACCCCTGGTACCAGAGCGCGCCGGACCTGCACCGCGGTGTCGGCCTGACGCTGCTGGCGGTGGTGCTGATCCGCCTGGTCTGGCGCGTCTTGTCACCGCCGCCGGCGCCGCTCGCCGGCCACCACCGCTGGGAGCGAATCGGCGCGCGGCTGGCGCACTGGGGGCTGCTGGGGTTGCTGTTGGTGGCGATGGTCAGCGGCTATCTGATCAGCACCGCCGACGGCAGCGGCATCGACGTGTTCGGGCTGTTCGAGGTGCCGTCGCTGACCGGGCGTCAAAACGGCCTGGAAGACAGCGCCGGCCTGGTGCACTACTGGATCACCTGGGCGCTGGTGGTGCTGGCCGGGCTGCACGGCCTGGCGGCGTTGAAACATCACTTTATCGACCGGGATGCGACACTCAAACGGATGTTGCGCCCGTAATCCTGCGACCAAGACCGGAAAGGAGAACACCATGCTGAAACACCGAATTCTGATCCCGCTGCTGGCGGTGCTGCTGAGTACCCCCGCCTTCGCCGACAAGCCCGGCGGCACCTACCAGTTCGATACCGAGGGGCAGCACCAGTTCATCCTGTTCAAGATCTCCCACCTGGGCTACAGCTGGCTGTACGGCAACTTCAACGAATTCACCGGCAGCTTCACGGTGGACGAGGAGAACCCGGAGAACAGCAAGGTGCGCGCTGAGATTAAAACCGCCAGCATCGACAGCAACCACGCCGAGCGCGACAAGCACCTGCGCAGTGACGACTTTCTGGATGTGAGCGAATACCCCACCGCCACCTTCGAGAGCACCCGCATCGAACAAACCGGCGAACGCACCGCCAAAATCACCGGCGACTTCACCCTGCACGGCGTCACCAAGCCGGTGACCCTGGACGCGAAGATGATCGGCTACGGTGACGATCCCTGGGGCGGTTACCGCATGGGTCTGGAAGCCAGCACCACGCTGAAGCTGGCGGACTTCGGCATCACCAAGGACCTGGGCCCGGCTTCCGAAACCGTGGAGATCATTATTTCCGTGGAAGGCGTGCGCCAATAACCGCGGGGACCACCAGCTAAGGCGCCACCGGCGTGGCGCCGCCCAGGTAGCCCTCGGCGATCACCGCCGCCGCCATGGAGTCCACTTTGGGATCGGCGCGGCGGGTGCCGGTGCGCTCCCGGGCTTCCCGGGTGGAAAGCCGTTCGTCGATCATCCATACCCGGATGCCGAAGCGGCCGTGCAGCCGGCGGGCGAATTTGCGCGCCCGCTGGCTGGATTCGCTTTCACTGCCGTCCATGTTCAGCGGCAGCCCCACCACCAGCGTCTCCGGGCGCCACTCTTCCAACAGGGCCGTCATCTGGTCCCAGTCCGGCTGGCCGTCACGGCAGGGTAACGCCGGCAGAGGGGTGGCGGTGCCGGTGATGGCATTGCCGCTAGCGACGCCGATCTTATGGGTACCGTGGTCGAACGCGATCAGGGTCAATCGGGCCTCGCCATCAGCCGTGGCCGACCTGGGTGGCGATCAGGCTCATATCCACGCCCAGGCGGGCGGCGGCGGCGTGCCAGCGCTGATCGAAGGGGGTGTCGAGCACCAGTTCGGGGGTGCTGGCCACGCTCAGCCAGACGTTGTCCGCCAGCTCCTGTTCCAGCTGGCCGTCGTCCCAGCCGGCGTAGCCCAGGCACACCAGCGTGGCCTCCGGGCCCTCGCCGATGGCGATCGCTTCCATGATGTCCCGGGAGGTGGTCAGGCACAGGCCGTCCGCCAGCGTCACGGTGCTGTCCCAGTGGCGGGCGGTGGCGCGGTGCAGCACGAAGCCGGCGTCCTGCTGGATCGGGCCGCCGGCCACCACCTGGTGCTGCTCGGAGGGCGGCACCTCCACTTCGATGTCCATGTCCACCAGGATATCGAGCAGGCTGAGCGACACCGGGCGGTTGAGCGTCAGGCCCATGGCGCCGTCGTCGCCGTGCTCCACCACATAGGTGACGGTGTGCTCGAAGTTGGGATCGTCCATCTGTGGCATGGCGATCAAAAGCTGATGTTTGAGGCTGGCGTTGTCCATGGCCCCAGTATCCGGGGGCGGCCCGGCGAGGGCAAGGGACAGGCGGCCAGGAAGTGGTTTCAGCGGCGCTTACTTGGAGGAAACCCGCCGGTTGGCGTCGAATTTCCAGGTGCGGATGATTTCCAGCACGTCCATGCGCTCGCGCATGTCCTGCGTGAAGGGCTCGAACGGGGCCGCCAGACGCACGCTCTGCACCGCCGCCTGGTCGAGGAAGTCATGGCCGGAGGATTGCAGCACCTCGACCTCCTCGATGCCGCCGTCGCGGCGCAGCGCCACCATCAGCCGCACGCCGCCGAAGGTGTTGCTGTCCAGCGCCCGGCGCGGGAAATGGCGGGTGCCGGTGGCTTCCACCTTGCGGCGGAACGCCTCGATGTAGGCGGCCTCGTAGTGGGCCTTGGCGGACACCGAGGTGAGCCGGCGAACCCGGGGGCGTTTGGCGTAGGCCTGCTTCTGCTTGTCCAGGCGCGCCTGCAGGCTGGCGATCTCACGGCTGAGCTCGTCCACGTTGTCCTGGTCCGCCTTGCGGCGCGGGTCGTCCTGGTTGCGGTCCTGCTGTTCGCTGGCGATGTCGCGCTCGCTGCGCGCCCGGGTGACGATGATCTTCTGGCGGGTGACCGGCGTCGGCTGGCGCGCGGTGGGCTCCTGGAGCTGCACCTGGCGGCTGTCCGGGTCGCTGAAGGGGGCTTCCTCGGTGGTGGTCAGCTCGCTTTTGTCCTCTTCGGTGCCGGAGCCCACCTGGTTCGCCTGGGCGATGAAATCCGCCTCCTCGGGGGCGTCGTCGGCGCGGTGCATGGCCAGGGTCACATCCAGGCTGTTGGGCGCCGCGCGGGGCTCTTCCGGCGCGAAGCCGACGCCGAACAGCAGCACGCCGTGCACCGCCAGGGCGAGAAACAATGTGAAGCCAAGCCGGTCGCCGGCGGTTACCTGAGGTGCTGCCATGGTGTCGTTATTTTAGTTCCAGCAGGGCGTCGAACAACTGTCCGGCGATGTTGATGCCGAAGATCTGATCCAGCTCGCGCACGCAGGTGGGGCTGGTGACGTTGATTTCGGTGAGATAATCACCGATCACGTCCAGGCCCACGAAGTATAGGCCCTTGCGCTTGAGGGTGGGGCCCACCTGTTCACAAATCCAGCGGTCGCGGTCGGTGAGCTCGCGCCCTTCGCCGGTGCCGCCGGCGGCCAGGTTGCCGCGGAATTCGCCCTCCTTGGGAATGCGCGCCAGGGCGTAGGGCACCGGCTCGCCGTTGATCATCAGGATGCGCTTGTCGCCCTGCTTGATCTCGGGCACGAAGCGCTGGGCCATGATCGGCGTTTTGCCGTCCTCGGTGAGCACGTCGATGATCACGCTCAGGTTGGAGCTGCCCGGCTCGATGCGGAACACATTGGTGCCGCCCATGGCGTCGAGCGGTTTCATCACGGTGTCACCCTGCTCCTTTACAAACTCCCGCAGCAGGGCGGCGCGGCCGGACACCAGGGTGGGCACGCAGCACTGGGGGAAGTCGGTGGCGAACAGCTTTTCGTTGCTGTCGCGGACACTGGCCGGGCGGTTGGCCACCAGCACGCCTTCGCGCTCGACTTTCTCGAGCAGGTAGGTGGCGTACAGGTAGGCGGCGTCGAAGGGCGGATCCTGACGCATCAGGATCATGTCCATGCCGGTCAGGTCCCGGGGGGCCGGCTCGCCCAGGGTGAACCAGTCCTGGTTGTCGTCGCGCACCGTCAGGTCGGAGGTCACGGCGAACACCCGGCCGTCGCGGACGTAGAGGTCGGCGGGCTCCATGTAGTGCAGGTTCCAGCCGCGTCGCTGCGCTTCCAGCAGCATCGCCAGGGTGGTGTCTTTCCAGGGCTTGATCTGGGCGATGGGATCCATCACCACGCCGATGTTGAGGCTCATGGTTGCTCCAGGACGACCGGGGAAGGGGATTGCCCGGCAATGTTAGCAGTGCGTCGTCCGCCCCGCTACGGGACGCTTTTCTCAGGTCTCACAGGGCCTTATAGATTGAATGTAGAATCTGTGTTAAAACCTCGGCTTGGGCTGTTTCACCCATAAGGTCCTCGGAAGAACCCCTTAGAAAAGGGGCGGTGGCATGCAGTGGGGGGAAACACGAAGGATCGCGGGCCCTGCCTATCGCATGACAACAAAGGCTCATAATTAAAAGACGTTGCGGCCTGTAACGGTTCACGGTTTAAAGGCAGTTCTCCATGACTGACAATTTCCAAGACCTCAAGGTGATGGTGATCGACGACTCCAAGACCATTCGTCGCACCGCCGAGACCTTGTTGAAAAAAGCGGGTTGTGAAGTGATCACCGCCACCGACGGCTTCGATGCCCTGGCCAAGATCGCCGACAGCAAACCCAGTATTATCTTCGTGGACATCATGATGCCGCGACTGGATGGCTACCAGACCTGCGCGCTGATCAAGAACAACAGCGCATTCAAGGCGACCCCCGTCATTATGCTCTCTTCCAAGGACGGTCTCTTTGACAAGGCCAAGGGTCGGATCGTGGGCTCCGACGAGTACCTGACCAAGCCGTTCTCCAAAGACGAGCTGTTGGGGGCGATTCGCCAGCACGTCTAGCGCTCGCCGCGGGACGTATCCCGCGGGCGGCCGCGGTGCTCAACCTGAAGAGGAAAAGATGGCACGCATTCTTATTGTCGATGACTCTCCCACCGAGTGTTACAAACTGCGGGAGATTCTGGAAAAGCACGGCCACCACGTACTGGAGGCCGCCAATGGCGCCGACGGCGTGGCCATGGCACGCTCGGAGCTGCCGGATCTGGTGTTGATGGACGTGGTGATGCCGGGGCTGAACGGCTTCCAGGCCACCCGCCAGCTCACCAAAGGCGCCGATACCGCCCACATTCCGATCATTATCGTGACCACCAAGGATCAGGAAACCGACCGGGTCTGGGGCAAGCGCCAGGGGGCGAAGGATTACCTGACCAAGCCGGTACACGAAGACGTACTGTTGAAAACCGTGGATCGGCAATTGGCCGACCAATGAACACAGAGGTGTCATGAGCGCAGCCGCATCCGCCGCCTTCATCAAGCTGGCGGATTACTTCGTCCGCTGCCGTCGGCAGGCCGCCAGCCTGCCGATGCAGGAAGACGCGGTCCAATACTGGAGCGGCGTCGGCTTTACGCTGGACGAGCGCTTTTACGTGGCGCCCATGGATGAAGTCTCGGAAATTCTCTCGGTGCCGGCCTATACCCGGGTACCGGGGGTGCTGAACTGGATGAAGGGCGTCGCCAATGTGCGCGGGCGCCTGATGACGGTGATGGATCTGAGCCGCTTTCTCGGCAAGACCTCGGAATTGCAGGAAAAGCGGCGCCGTCTGCTGGTGCTGGATCAGGACGATCTGTACACCGGCGTGATCGTGGACGAAGTGCTGGGGATGCAGCACTTTCCCATCGAGGCGTATCAGGAGCAATCGCCGCTCGCGGAACAGGATGTGGGTCCGTATCTGCGTGGCGGTTATCAGAGGGACGGGGAATTCTGGTCCGTGTTCAGCCTTTCCCGGCTGGCACAGGACCCGCGCTTCATGCAGGCGGCCCGAACGGGCTGAGCGGCGTGCCGCGCAGGGGAGATAAGAACAGAGCCAGGCCAGGAGCCAGTTATGAAGTTCAAACCGGGAAACGTGTTCAGCAAGGTGCGTGGGGGCGCGGGTAGCAACCCGTTGAATATTGCGCTTTATATCGGTCTGGCCGTTTTTGTTGCCCTAGCGCTGGCCAACTTCCTGTTGTCGGCCACCACCGCGAACCAGGCGCAGGAAAACATTACCGAAGCCTCGGAATTACGCGTGGTCTCGCAGCAGATCGCGAAAAACGCCCTGGAGGCGGCGTCCGGTAACGCCGACGCCTTCGAGCTGCTGGAAGCCTCGCGCGCCGACTTCCAGTCGGCCTGGGACGGCCTCAAGCAGGAGCCGGTGGCCAACCAGCAGGTTAAACAGCGGCTGCAGGCCCTGTGGGATCAGGTGCGCGAGGACACCGGCACCATTCTCAACGGGCAGGACACCGTGCTCGACCTGCACGAGGTGGCCGACACCCTGGCCCAGGCCATCCCGCAACTGCAGTCCGAATATCAGGCGGTGGTGGACATCCTGGTGGATACCGGCGCGCCGCCGGAGCAGGTGGCCTTCGCGCAACGCCAGATCTGGCTCACCGAGCGTATCCTGCGCTCCATCTCCCGGGTGCTGGAAGGCGACGACAACGCGGTGATCGCGGCGGACAACTTCGGCCGCGACGCCACCGAATTCGGCCGCGTGCTCAACGGCATGCTGGCCGGCGACGAGGCCATGGGCGTGCAGCAGATCGTCAACCCGCAGGCGCTCAACTACCTGGACCGCACCTCGCGACTGTTCGACGAGTTCGTTAACCAGTCCGTGGACGAGATTCTCGAGACCGCGCCGGAACTGTTCCAGGTGGCCAGCGCGGCGGACTCCATCTTCCGTAATTCCCAGGACCTGCTGCAGGAATCCACCAACCTCAACGACCAGTTCGAGCAGACCACCACCGGCCTGTTCCCGTCACTGTGGCTGGGGGCGGTGTGCGCCGCCATCGCCGTATTGCTGTTCTTCCTGATCATGCTACAGCGCAACCGTGAAGCGGCCCGCCGCCGTAACGAACTGGAGAGCGAGAACCAGCGGAACCAGGCGGCGATTCTGCGTCTGCTCGACGAGCTGGGCGACCTGGCGGACGGGGACCTGACCGTGGAAGCGACGGTGACCGAGGACTTCACCGGCGCCATCGCCGACTCCATCAACTACTCCATCGACCAGCTGCGCAGCCTGGTACAGACCATCAACAACTCCGCCGTGCAGGTGGCCTCGGCCGCCCAGGAAACCCAGTCCACGGCGATGCACTTGGCGGAAGCCTCCGAGCACCAGGCCCAGGAAATCGCCGGCGCCTCGGCGGCGGTGAACGAAATGGCGGTGTCCATTGACCAGGTATCCGCCAACGCCGCCGAGTCCGCCGCGGTGGCGGAAAAAGCGGTGGCGATCGCCAACAAGGGCGCCGAGGTGGTGCAGGCCACCATCCACGGCATGGACACCATCCGCGAGCAGATCCAGGAAACCTCCAAGCGGATCAAGCGCCTGGGTGAATCCTCCCAGGAGATTGGCGACATCGTGAGCCTGATTAACGACATCGCCGACCAGACCAACATTCTGGCACTGAACGCGGCAATCCAGGCCTCCATGGCCGGCGAGGCGGGCCGCGGCTTCGCGGTGGTGGCGGACGAAGTACAACGCCTGGCGGAACGCTCCGCCGCCGCCACCAAGCAGATCGAAACCCTGGTAAAAACCATTCAGACCGACACCAACGAAGCGGTGATTTCCATGGAAGCCACCACCGCCGAGGTGGTGAAAGGGGCGCGTCTGGCCCAGGACGCCGGTGTGGCCCTGGAAGAGATCGAGAACGTATCCAAGAACCTGGCGGACCTGATCCAGAACATTTCCAA
This sequence comes from Alcanivorax sp., assembly GCA_017794945.1. Lineage (GTDB taxonomy): Bacteria > Pseudomonadota > Gammaproteobacteria > Pseudomonadales > Alcanivoracaceae > Alloalcanivorax. The sequence goes on along the minus strand of CP051239.1, from coordinate 1,501,757 downwards.
CGCGGCGCGCCAGCAGGCCGCCTCGGCGGGCCACATCTCCAACACCATGAACGTGATCCAGGAAATTACCTCGCAGACTTCCGCCGGTACCACCGCCACCGCCCGCTCGATTGGCGACCTGGCGGAAATGGCCCAGGAAATGCGGAATTCAGTCGCCGGCTTCCGCCTGCCGGAGCATTCCTGAACCGGCGTAAGCCGGTTCCGGAGACGGGACCATGGGTTTTGCAGTGACAGATCGCTGGTCGATCAAGAGCGCCCCCGCCATGGATGCCGAGCAGTTCCAGCTCTGGCAGGCCCTGCTGGAGGAGCGCACCGGGATGACGCTGGCGCCGGAGCGCAAGCAGTTCCTGGAAAGCAGCCTCAATATCCGCATGCGCGAGCTGGGGCTGGACGACTACGACACCTATTACCAACAGCTGGTCACCGGGGCCACCGAATCCCGCGCCATGGAATGGTCCACCCTGGTGGACCGGCTGACGGTGCAGGAAACCAGCTTCTTTCGTCACCCCGGCTCCTTCGCGCTGGTCGAGGACTACCTGGGCCAGTTCGCCGTCGAACGGGGCACCGGCGCCACCCTCAACGCCTGGAGCGTGGGCTGCTCCACCGGCGAGGAAGCCTATTCACTGGCGATGCTGATCAGCGAACGGTTCCGGGCCCACGGCAAGGCACTGTTCTACGGCATCACCGGCACGGACATCAGCCTGCCGACCCTGGCCAAGGCGCGCCGCGGGCTGTTTCCCCGGCGCCGTGTGGAGCAGATCGACCCGGTGCTGCGCGAACGCTATTTCAAGGACGCGGACGCGCACACCATGCAGGTGGCGGACAGTCTGCGCGAGCGGGTCTGCTTCGCCCATCTGAACGTGCTGAATCTGGATCAGGCCCCGATGGACGACATGGACCTGATTTTTTGCCAGAACATGCTGATTTACTTCCGCCGCTGGCGGAAGCGACAGATCGTTAACCAGTTGGCCGGGCGCCTGGCGCCCGGCGGATTGCTGGTGCTGGGCCCCGGCGAAATCACCGATTGGCACGACCCGCGCCTGGAAAGGGTGCACTTCGCCGACACTCTGGCGTTCCGGCGCCGGCAATGAGAGGCCTGAGTTCCATGGGGGAAAGGGCATGAGCGACCGTCACGACTATCTGGCGCTGGACTGGGTCCGGGGGGAAATTCAGGAGACACTGAATCAAGCCCAGCAGGCCCTGGAAGCGTTCGTGGACAATCCCAACGATTCCACGCGCATGCGCTTTTGCCAGACCCACCTGCACCAGGTGTGCGGTACCCTGCAGATGGTGGAATTCTACGGCGCCGCCCTGCTCGCCGAGGAAATGGAAAAGCTGGCCCGGGCACTGGTGGACCAGCGCGTCGGCAACGTGGCCGACAGCCAGGAAACCCTGATGCGGGCGATCCTGCAGCTGCCGCCCTACCTGGACCGGGTGGCCAGCAGCCGGCGCGACCTGCCGCTGGTGCTGCTGCCGCTGCTCAACGACCTGCGCGCCGCCCGCGGCGAAGCGCTGCTGTCCGAGACCGCGCTGTTCAAACCGGACCTGCAGCACGCCCAGGGCGACGGCCGCCTCTCCGACGCGGTGCTCAACGACCCGCGCTTCGCGCAACTGGCCCGCAAGATACGGCAGATGTTCCAGCTCGCCCTGGTGGGGGTGATGCGCAACGAGGACATGGACCGCAACCTGGCCTATATGCGCAAGGTGTTCGCCAAGCTCGAGCAGGTCACCGGGGAGGCCGCCCGCGGGCCGCTGTGGCGGATCGCCGACGCCCTGGTGGAGGGCCTGCAGGAGGACGCCATCGCGCTGGGCACCTCGGTGAAACAGATGCTCGGCCAGATCGACCGCACCCTGCGCGAGCTGGCCGCCGACGGCGTCGACAGCCTGGAACGCCCGGCGCCCACGGAACTGCTCAAGAACCTGCTATATTACGTCGCCAAGGCCGACCACGACAGCCCGCGCATCCGCGAAGTGCGCGCCGGTTTCCGGCTCGACGACGCGCTGCCGTCGGAAGACCTGGTCAACGCCGAACGCGAGCGCCTCACCGGCCCGGACTCCATGGCCATGAGCTCGGTGGTCACGGCGCTGTCCGAGGAGCTCACCAAGATCAAGGACGCCCTGGAGCAGTTCGTCCACCAGGGCGATTCCGACCCGGCCACGCTGGCGCCGGAGGCGATCCGCCTGAAACAGGTGTCCGACACCGTGGCCATGCTCGGCCTCGGCCAGCCGCGCACCCTGGTGGAAGAGCAGCTCAAGGTGATGGAAGCGATCGTCGACGGCCGCCGGCCCGCGCACCGCGACACCCTGATGGACGTGGCCGGCGCGCTGCTCTACGTGGAAGCCACCCTGGCCGGCATCGGCGGCGACAGCCGCCGGCCGGCCCCGGCCACCGGCGCCGACCTGCCCCGCCACGTGGGCCAGGCCCTGGACGCGGTGCTGCGCGAATGCCGCGCCGGCCTGGAAGAGGCCAAGGACGGCATCATCGAATTCATCGCCTCGCACTGGGACCACCAGCACCTGAAAACGGTGCCCGACCGTCTCAACGCGGTGCGCGGCGGGCTGGAGGTGGTTCAGCTCGACCGCCCGGCGGACATTCTTCGCCAGTGCGTGCGCTTTATCCAAGAGCAGCTGATGGCGGAGCAGTCCAAACCGGACTGGCGCAGCATGGACACCCTGGCCGACGCCATCACCTCGGTGGAGTACTACCTGGAGCGTCTCAGCGACGACCCGGAAACCCGCGATGACATCCTCGGCCTGGCGCGGGCCAGCGTCAGCGACCTGGGCTACCCGTTGCCGGAGCCCGTCGACGAGGCGGAAACCGAAGAGCCGGATCACGCCGATCAGCCGGACGACGTCGAGGACGCGCCGGCCGATTCGCTGGATGAACCGCTTGATGAACCGCTGAATGCGCCACTGGACGAACCGCCGGTGCTGCTCACCGAGGACGCCCCCCAGGACGATGACGCGCTCGAAGCGTCGCCCGACGAAGCGGCGGCGCCGGAGCCTGCCGACCAGGGCGGCATCGAGGAACACGACGAAGAGCTGATCGACGACGAAATCATCGAGATCTTCGTCGAGGAAGCCGAAGAAGTGCTCGAGGCCCTGGATCAGTATTTCCCGCGCTGGGCGGCCAACACCGGCGACGAAACCGCGCTGGTGGAATTCCGCCGCGCCTTCCACACCCTCAAAGGCTCCGGCCGCATGGTGGGCGCCACCACCGTGGGGGAGCTGGCCTGGTCGATCGAGAACATGATGAACCGGGTGATCGACGGCGCCATCGAGCCCGACGCCACCCTGATCGAGCTGGTGCGCACCGTGCACGGCCTGATCCCGGATCTGGTGGACGCCTTCGCCCACCGCCGGCCGATGCCCTACGACGTGACGCCGCTGCAGGAAGCCGCGTTCGCGCTCGCCGACGGCCAGCACCTGGACGCGGTGCCGAGCATTGACCGCCCGGGCGCGCCCCGGGAGCCGCAAACCGACACCGGGCCGGAGTCCGAACAAGCCCCCGACGCGACGCCGCCCCTGGACGACGACCCGCTGGCGGACCTGGATGCCCTGGATTTCCAGATCCCCGAGGAGACCGAAGCCGCCGGCGACGCGGTGGACCCGGTGCTGCTGGAGATCTTCCGCAGCGAGGCGGCGCGCAATCTCGAGCTGGTGCGCGAGTGGCTGGACCAGATCGACCCGGACTTCGCCGAGCACCCCCTGGACGACCAGGTGCACCGCGCCCTGCACACCCTGAAGGGCAGCGCCCGCATGGCGGAGATCAACGCCATGGCCGAGCTGGCGGAACCGGCGGAGAAGCTGGTCAAGGAGCTGGTCAACGGCGGGCGCCGGGCCGACGCCGATACCGTGGACATGATCGACCGGACCCACCGGCTGCTGCACGACGGCCTGGCGCGGCTGCACGACGGCCCCCTGACGGAATTGCCCGGCGACGCGGCCACGCTGATCGAACGCCTGGTACAGGCCCGTGAAGCGCTCAACCAGCACCGCGACGGCGCCGATCCACACATTCTCTCGGTGTTCCTGTCCGAGGGCATGGACCTGATCATCGACACCGACAACCTGCTCGAACAGTGGGCGGAAGAGCCGGGCCACACCGAGGAGCTGGCGCGCCTGCGCGACGAACTGGAGCTGCTCGCCAACAGCGCCCGCACCGCCAACCTGGATGAAATCCACGGCCTGGCCAAGGCGTTGGCCAGCGTCTATTCCGGCGTCAACCAGGGCCGCCTGCCGTTCAGCGAAGCCTTGCTGGAACTGGCGCGCGAGGGCCACGAGGCCCTGATGAACATGATGGACTGCCTCGCCGCCGGCCAGACCGTGCGCCCGGAGCTGGGCCTGGTGGACAGCCTGCGCGGCCTGGCCGAGACCCCCGGGGCGGACGGCCCCGGCGGCGGCATGCCGCCGCCGGCGGAGACCGCCGACGGCGACGACGACGCGCCGCTGGACCCGGAGCTGGTGCTGCTGTTCCTGGAAGAAGCGGAAGACCTGCTGCTCTCATCCAGCGAACACCTGACCGCCTGGGAGCACGGCGAAACCGACAGCCTGGCGGCCCTGCAACGGGATCTGCATACCCTCAAGGGCGGCGCCCGCATGGCCGGCGTCACCGCCGTGGGCGATCTCGCCCACGAGCTGGAAAACCTCTACGAGATGGCTGGCGCCCCCAACCAGCCGGCGCCCGCACCCTCGCTGTTCGACGTGCTGCACCGGGGCCATGACCGGCTGGCGGACATGATCGACACGCTGCGCAGCGGCGGCAAGCCGGAGCCCGCGCCGGCGGTGATCGAGGCGCTGCGCCAGGCGATGTTGCGCCAGGCCCCGGATCCGGTCGCCGCGCCCGACGCCCCGGCGCCCGCCGACGGCACCCAGGGGGACCCGGAACTGGTGGCGATCTTCCTGGAGGAAGCCCACGACATTCTCGAGTCCGCCGGCCGCAGCCTGGACACCTGGATCACCGACACCGGCAACAGCCTGGAAATCCAGTCCCTGCAGCGCGATCTGCATACCCTCAAAGGCGGCGCCCGCATGGCCGAGGTGCAGCCCCTCGGCGACCTGGGCCATGAACTGGAAACCCTCTACGAAGCCCTGGCCCTGGACCGCCTGCCGGTGCAGCCGGTGCTGTTCGACCTGCTGCACCGTTGCCACGACCGGCTGGCGGAGATGGTCGACCAGCTCGGCGCCGGGCAACCGCTGACCGGCGGCGACGACCTGATCACCGCGCTGCACGATTATCTGCGCGACCCGGGCGCTTTCACGCTGCCCACCGCGTCCAGCGAACCGGCGCCGTCCCAACCGGCCGGGGCCGACGCCGAGCCCGACACGCCGCTGCCCGATGAAGTGGATCTGGAGATTCTCGACGTCTTCCTGGAAGAGGCCGAGGAGCTCTGCGAAATCATCGACGGCTGCCTGGTGTCCTGGCGCGATCACCCGGAAAGCCGGGATTTCAGTGACGACCTGAAACGGGCCCTGCACACCCTGAAGGGCGGGGCGCGGCTGTCCGGTCTTAATGAGCTGGGGGAGATGAGCCACCGGTTCGAAACCCTGATGCACAACCTGGAAAGCCAGCGGCGCGACCCGGACGAAAACGATTTCCAGGCGATGACGGTGGAATTCGACGCCCTCAACGAGCGCCTGGTGGAACTGCGCCGCGCGGCGGCCGCCCAGCCGCTGCCGGCGCAGCCGCCGGCGACCCGCGAGACCCGCCCGGAAGCCAGCGCGCAACCCGGCGTTAAACGCGAGGAGCGGCGCCCCCAGTCACAGCCCCAGGAAATGGTGCGGGTCGGCGCCGACGTGCTGGAAGCGCTGGTCAACCTGGCCGGCGAGACCTCCATCAACCGCGGCCGGGTGGAACAGAGCATCAGCGAGTTCGGCTTCAACATCGGCGAGATGGGCGCCACCGTGGTGCGCCTCTACGAGCAGCTGCGCCGGCTCGACGCCGAGACCGAAGCGCAGATCATGTCCACCTACCAGAAGGGCGTGGACAGCGGCGAAATCGACGGCCGTTTCGACCCGCTGGAAATGGACCAGTATTCGGAACTGCACCAGATCACCAAACAGCTTTCCGAGTCCGCCTCGGACCTGCTGGACCTGAAGAACACCCTGCTGGATCGCACCCGCGACACGGAAACCCTGCTGCTGCAGCAACAGCGCATTAACACCGACCTGCAGGAAAAGCTCATGCGCACCCGCATGGTGCCGTTCTCCCGCCTGGTGCCGCGGCTGCGGCGCATCGTGCGGCAGGTGTCCGGCGAAGTGGGCAAGCGTGTCGCCTTCGACGTGATCAACCCGGAAGGCGAGCTGGACCGCACCCTGATGGAGCGCGTGGTGGCGCCGCTGGAGCACATGCTGCGCAACGCCGTGGACCACGGCATCGAGGACCCGGAGCAGCGCCTTGGCGCCGGCAAGGAAGAGAGCGGCCACGTCAGCCTGGAGCTGTCCCGCGAGGGCGGCGAGGTGGTGATCACCCTGGCCGACGACGGCAAAGGCATCGACACCGACGCGGTACGCCGCAAAGCCATCGAACGGGGTCTGATGGCGGAGAACACCCCGCTGCCCGACCACGAAGTGCAGCAGTTCATCTTCCACGCCGGCTTCTCCACCGCCAGCCAGGTGACCCAGCTGTCCGGCCGGGGCGTGGGCATGGACGTGGTGGCCAGCGAGATCAAACAGCTGGGCGGCTCGGTGACCATCGACTCGCGGCCCGGGCAGGGCACCCGCTTCGTGGTGCGTCTGCCGTTCACCCTGGCCATGAACCGGGCGCTGATGGTGCGCGTCGGCGAGGACGCCTACGCCATCCCGCTGAACCAGATCGAAGGCATCGTGCGGGTCAGCCCCTACGAACTGAGCGACTACTTCCAGGCCCGCCAGGAAGGCGGCCTGCCGGCCTACCGCTACGCCGGCCAGGAATACGACCTGCACTATCTGGGCCGGTTCGTGCACGACGTGGCCCAGCCGCACCTGGACAACCACAGCCAGCCGATGCCGGTGCTGCTGATCCGCAGCGCCGATCACACCGTGGCACTGGTGGTGGACAACCTGATCGGTTCGCGGGAAGTGGTGGTCAAGTCCGTGGGGCCGCAGCTGGCCAGCGTGGCTGGCATCAGCGGCGCCACCATCCTCGGCGACGGCGCGGTGGTGATCATTCTCGATATCCACTCGCTGATCCGCGCCGCCCAGGCCCAGCAGGCGGCCCTGCCGCAGGCTCAGGAAGCGCTGCCCGCCGAGCCGGAGACGCCGGACTACGAGCACGAGCGCCGCGTGGCACCGCTGGTGATGGTGGTGGACGACTCGGTGACGGTGCGCAAGGTGACCGGCCGCCTGCTGGAACGCAGCGGCTTCGAGGTGATCACCGCCAAGGACGGTATCGACGCCATCGCCACCCTGGAAGAGCACACCCCCGCCGCCATGCTGCTGGACATCGAGATGCCGCGCATGGACGGCTTCGAGGTGGCCACCCACGTGCGCCACGACGAACGCCTCAAGGACGTGCCGATCATCATGATCACCTCGCGCACCGGCGAGAAACACCGGGAGCGGGCCTTCGACATCGGCGTGAACTGCTATCTGGGCAAACCGTTCCAGGAGAGCGAGCTGCTGGTCACCCTGCGTGAACTGCTCGGCGAGACCCGGGAGACCAGCCACTGATGGCCGCCCCGGGCCGGGTCGGCGTGATCGCCGACGATACCCTGCAGGGGCATCTGCTGGCGGGCGCCATCAAGGGCCAGGGCTACCGGGTGGTGGTCAACACCGACCCGGAACATCTGGAAGACCGCTGGCTGGCCGCCGACGCCCTGGACCTGTGGGTGGTGGACCTGTCCCGGGAGGACCGCTGGCAGCGCTTTCTCGACGGCCTGCTGGAAAACGCCGCCGCGCCCCTGCTGTTCTGCGACGGCCAGGCGCCGGCCCGCACCGCCGACCATTACCCGCGCTGGGAACGGCGCCTGATGACCAAGCTGGTGGGCTATATCGGCGCACCGGGGCTGGAGGAAAACCTGGCCGCGGTGCCGCAAACCCCGCTGGCGGCGCCGATTCCCGAACCGCGCGAGTTCCGCGCCCTGGCCGGCGACACCACGGCGCAAAGGGTGTGGGTGCTGGGCGCCAGCCTGGGCGGCCCGGCGGCGGTGAAACAGTTTCTCGACTGTCTGCCGGAACACCTGCCGGTGGCGTTCGTGCTCGCCCAGCACATCGACGGCGGCTTCCTGGACACCCTGTGCCAGGTGCTGCGCCGGGACAGCCCGTTCCACTGCCAGGTGGCCGGCGACGGTGACCGGCTCGGCCACGGCCGGGTGCTGGTGGCGCCGGTCACGCAAAGCCTGGTGTTCGACACCGACGGCGTGGCGCGGCTCACCGGCGAGCCCTGGGAAGGCCCCTACGCGCCCTGCATCGACCAGGTGATGAGCAGCCTGGCGCAGGGCTTCGGCCACTGCGACGGCGCCATTCTGTTCTCCGGCATGGGCAACGACGGCGCCATCGCCGCGCCCCGGCTGGCCGCACAGGGCGCCGCCATCTGGGCGCAGTCGGCGGACAGCTGCGCGGTCAGCAGCCAGCCGGATTCGGTACGCGAAACCGGCTGCGTCGGGTACAGTGGCACACCGGAACAACTGGCGCGGCAACTGGTCGACCGAGTGCGCCGGGAAGTGGCCGAAACGGCCCGTGTTTCCGGTGAACCAAGAATAAGTTGAGGAAGTCGCATGTCCGAGGCGCAAATTCCCGAGTCCCTGCCCAGCCTGCTGATCCCGATGAACGGCCGGCCCTGGCTGATTCCCAACATCGTGGTGGCGGAGGTGATTCCGCTGCGCCAGCCGGACCGGCCCGGTCACGGCCCGGAGTGGCTGCTCGGCTGGATTAACTGGCGCGAGCAGGACCTGCCGCTGATCTCCTATGAAAAGCTGAACGAGTCCGGCCAGGTGGCCATCGGCCCGGACGCGCGCATCGCGGTGATCAACACCGTTTCCGGCGTGTCCCGCTTTTACGCCGTGGTGGTGCAGGGGATTCCCCGCCTGCTGCGCGTGGACAAGGGCGACCCGGTGGAAGAGCCCGGCGACACCGGCCCGGCGGAAGCCATGTACGTTCAGGTGGGCGGCGACCTGGCGGTGATCCCGGATCTGGACGCGGTGGAAGGCGCCGTCGCCGGGCTGTCGCGATGACCGACTGGGCACGCCTGGAACAGCTGGCGGCGGAGCGGCCCCACGACGGGCGGCGCTTTATCAACCGCTATCCCACCCCGCACCACGGCCTGCGCGAGTTCCTGCGCTGGCAGCGCCAAACCGGCGGACGCTTTCCGCGCCGCCTGCCGTTCCCCCTGCGCCGGCCGGACCCGGCGGAACTGGCGGCGCCGGCGCCACGGCCGCGTTTTACCTGGATCGGCCACGCCACCTATCTGATCCAATACCAGGGCTGGAACCTGCTCACCGATCCGGTCTTCGCCGAACGCTGCTCGCCGCTGTCGTTCGCCGGTCCCAAGCGCGCCGTGCCGCCGGCGCTGAGCATTGACGAGCTGCCGCCGATTCACGCCGTGCTGGTGTCGCACAATCACTATGATCACCTGGACCGCGCCGCCGTGGACGCGCTCCACCGCCGTTTCGGCGACCAGGTGCTGTGGTTCGCCCCCACCGGCGTGGGCGCCTGGTTGCGCCGCCGCGGCCTCGACCGGGTGGTGGAACTGAGCTGGTGGCAGCATCACCGGCAAGGGGAGGTCGACGCCTTCTGTGTCCCGTCGCAGCATTTCAGCGGCCGGGGCGCGCGCGACCGCAACCGCACCCTGTGGTGCGGGTGGCGGCTCAACTGGCCGGACTTCAGCCTGATGTTCGCCGGCGATACCGGCTACGCGCCGGTGTTCGAGGAGATCGGCGAGGTGCTGGGGCCGGTGGACGCGGCCCTGCTGCCGATCGGCGCCTATGCGCCGCGCTGGTTCATGGCCCCGGTGCACATCAATCCGGACGAGGCGGTGCGCATTCATCTTGATCTGCGCGCCCGCCAGTCCCTGGCCATGCACTGGGGCACCTTCGTGCTCACCGACGAGCCCCTGGACGAGCCGCCCAAGGCCCTGGCCGCCGCCCTGGCCCGCCACGGCGTGGCGGCGGACGCTTTCCGCGTGCCGGGTCATGGCGATACCCTGACCCTGGACTGTCCCTGAGCGTGCATTGGGAGGAGCCGCGACCATGAAGACCCAGCGTGGACGACGCCTATGGTGGCTGATTCGCTTGATCGCCTGGCTGCCGCTGCCGCTGGCGGCGGGCCTGGGCGCGCTACTCGGTGATCTGATCACCCGGGTACCATTGCGCTATGCCAGCGCCTACCGGGTGGTGTTGATCAACCTGCTGGCCACCCAGCCGGGCATCAGCTTTGACCAGGCACGGGCCATCGGCCGGCAGAGCCTGCGTGAACTGGGCCGCTCCTTCTGCGAATTCGCTCATGTCTGGAGCCGGCCGATCGAAGACACCATGGCGCGGATCAGCCACATTCATGGTGAACAGGACTACCTGGACGCCTGCGCCAGTGACCAGCCGGTACTGCTGCTGTCGCTGCACCTGGGCAGCTGGGAAACCATGAACCCCTATCTCGGGCGCCAGGGCACCACCATCATGTATCAACCGCACCCGGCGACGCTGGTGGACGAACTGGTCAAGCAAGCCCGCGAGCGCTGTGGCTGCCGGCTGGTGCCCACCAACAATCAGGGTGTCAAACACGGCCTGGCGACCCTGCGCGCCGGCGGCACCCTGGCGCTGCTCGCCGACCACAACCCCGGCAACCGCAGCAATCCCTACGCGCCGTTTTTCGGTCATCCCGTGCCCACCCCGGCGCTGGTCGCGAAGCTGGTGCAGCGGTTCCGGCCGAAAGTGTTCGTGGTGTCCTGCTACCGGGGCGAAGGCGGCGTGCGGGACGTGGAAATGCACTTCGAGGCCGCGCCGCAGATCGAAAGCGCCCAGGATACGGCCGCCCTGCTGGGCGCCATGAACCAGGCCCTGGAAACCTGCATTCAACGTAACCGGTGCCAGTACCAGTGGACCTATAAACGCTTCAAATGGCGCCCCGCCGGCCGCCGTCTGTGGTACCGCCAGTCCTACCCGCTGCTGCGCCGCGCTGCCCGTGGCGAGGACAGCGTATCCCTCGGCCTGGCGCCGGACACCACCCCGAAACCCTGATCCAGAGACACCACTCACATGCCGATTGAAAAAAATAAGGTCGTCACCCTGCACTACACCCTGATCGACGCCGACAACGACCTGACCCTGGAAAAAAGCGGCGCCGACGCGCCGATGGTCTATCTGCACGGCGCCGGTAACATTCTCGCCGGCCTGGAGCAGGCCCTGGAAGGCAAGGACAGCGGCGACCGGCTCACCGTCTCCCTGGACCCGGAACAGGCCTATGGCCGCCGCGACGAATCCCTGCGCCAGCGCCTGTCGGCCAAGTACCTCAAGCACGCCGGCAAGCTCAAGCCCGGCAAGATCGTGCGGGTACAAACCGAGCAGGGCCCGCGCATGGTTACCGTGCTCAAGGTGGGCCTGAAAACCGTGGACGTGGACGCCAACCACCCGTTCGCGGGGCGCCCCCTGCGCTTCGAGCTGGAAGTGGTGGCGGTGCGTGACGCCGACGCGGACGAAAAAGCCCACGGCCATGTGCACGGCCCCGGCGGCCACGCCCACTGACCCGATCATGTCACCGACTCATCACAGGTAATGCCGCCCCGGTAGTGCTACTGTAAGCGGCCACTCAACCAACACGGGGCGATGCACCATGCCGGAATACAGCTATTGGATTATTTTCGGACTGATCCTGATCATCGGCGAATTCGTGGTCTCCGGTCTGGTCCTGATTTTCCTCGGGCTGGCGGCGGTGATTGTCGGTGGCCTGGCCTATTTCGGTCTGATTAACGACCTCACCTGGGAAATCACCCTGTTCGCGGTGCTCAGCCTGGCGCTGCTGGCCGGCGCCCGGCGCTTCCTGCGCGACTGGCTGTTCGGCAAGGAAACCCAGGGCCGAACCAGCGACGACAGCGCCGGCCTGATCGGCGGGCGCGCCACCGTGGAAGCGGATTTCGTCGAAGGTATCGGCGCGGTGCGCTATCGGGGTGCCCGCTGGCAGGCGCAATCGGACCAGGCCCTGAAAGCCGGCCAGATGGTGCGCATCAGCAAACACGAAGGACTCTGGCTCACGGTTCAGGCCTGGTCCGACACCACTTCTTCCACGGACCAAGAAAAGGACTCTGAACAATGATGGGACTCATTATTCCCGCCCTGCTCGCGCTGGCGGTGATCACGCTGCTGTTCATGACGGTGCGCATCGTGCCGCAACGGCAAATTTACGTGGTGGAGCGGCTGGGCAAGTACCGCACCTCCCTGGAGGCCGGCCTGCACATCCTGATGCCCTTTATCGACCGCGTCGCTTACCGCCACTCGCTCAAGGAAATCGTCCGTGACGTGCCCCGCCAGAGCTGTATCACCAAGGACAATATCGAAGTGTCCGTGGACGGTGTCATGTACCTGCAGGTGATCGACGCCAAGGCGGCCAGCTACGGTGTTGACGACTATGTGATGGCGTCCCAGCAATTGGCGCAAACCACCCTGCGCTCGGTGATCGGCAAGATTGACCTGGACAAAACCTTCGAGGAACGCGGCGAGATCAACATGGAAGTGGTGCGCGCCGTGGACGAGGCCGCCCAACCCTGGGGCGTGAAAGTGCTGCGCTACGAGGTGGCGGACATCAACCTGCCGGCGTCGATCAAGGACGCCATGGAGAAGCAGGTGCGCGCCGAGCGGGAGCGCCGCGCCGTGGTCGCCGAGTCCGAGGGCGACCGCCAGGCCGCGATCAACCGTTCCGAAGGTGATCGCCAGGCGGCCATTAACCGGTCCGAGGGTGAAAAGCAGGAAATGATCAACATTTCCGAAGGCGAGAAGCTCAAGCAGATCAACGAAGCGGAAGGCCGCGCCCGCCAGATCGAGCTGCTGGCCCAGGCCACCGCCACCGGCCTCAGCGAAGTGGCGCGCGCCATCCAGCAGGACGGCGGCGACGAAGCGGTGAGCCTGCGCATCGCCGAGCAATACGTGGCGGCGTTCGAAAAACTGGCCAAGGAATCCACCACCCTGTTACTGCCCTCCAACCTCAGTGATGTGGGCGGCACCGTGGCCGGCCTGCAGAAAGTGCTCAAAAAGATCGACGCTACCGCGCCCTGACAGAAAGGTTGCAAACCGATGCCACGTCATTTTGAAAATGCCGAAGGACTCTGCCAGAACCCGGACGCCGAAACCCGGCGTTATCTGTTCAACCAGACCATGCTGCGGATCAAGAATCCGAAAGTCAGCCTGGACTTCTACACCCGGGTGCTGGGCATGCGCCTGGTGCGCAAACTGGATTTCCCGGAAATGACATTCAGCCTCTTTTTCCTCGCCTATCTGGACGACGAAGAAGCCGCCCGGGTGCCCGAGGACGACGCCAAGCGGCTCACCTACACCTTCGGCCGCGAAGCCATGCTGGAGCTGACTCACAATTGGGGCAGCGAAAACGACCCGGACTTCCAGTACCACAACGGCAACAACGAACCCCAGGGCTTCGGCCATATCGGCGTCACCGTGCCCGACGTGTACGCCGCCGCCGAACGCTTCGAAGCGCTCGGCGTGCCGTTCGTGAAAAAGCCCGACGACGGCAAGATGAAAGGCCTGGCCTTCATCAAGGACCCGGACGGCTACTGGATCGAAATTATCCAGGCCGACATGATGGAGAAGCAACAGAAAGGTTGAGGTGTTCTGTGCTCCGTATCCGAGACGCGGTGCAATGGTGGTGCCTTCCGGGACCGCTCAAGTCGTCCCTGATCGCTGTTAGTTTGGCCGTCCCTGGCCAAACAGCTCCTTCCAGGCACCACCATTGCCCCGCTCACTGGGCAGCGGAACCGCCACGGGTCTTAACACCGCCCGGACCTTTGCAGAGAGGTTGGGCGCCAGCGATAACCCGGAACCTCCGAAGCCTCTCCGGAGCGGGTCTGTGTTAGGCCCTTCCGGGAACGCCGTGAACCCGTCCCTGGGGGCTCCCTGTCGGACGTCCTGTCCTCCAGGGTCCCGGAAGGGCCTAACACAGACCCGCGACCCCGGATGGAGGGACCAACCCCAGGGAGCCCCACATCGGAGGGGCCCCTTCCCGGGTTACAGCTCCGGGGTAAAGGTCGGCGCGACCCGCGGCTGGAACTGCTCCTGATAGGCGTACGCCAGCTTGATCAGGGTTTCCTCATCAAACTCGCGGCCCAGCATCTCCATACCCACGGGCATGGCCGGGTCCAAATCTTCCGCCATACCCGCGGGCATGGATAACGCCGGGAACAATGAGAACGGGCTGAGGCGGTTATTGCTGCCGGCGGAGGGGCTGCTACCCAGATTACCCGCCAGACCGGTAATGCCCGGGTACAACAGAACCGCGTAAGGCTCGCCAAGCGAAGCGCCGGCGGCATCGACGTTATCCAGTGCGCGCATCAGCCTTTCACGAACAAACACCGGGCGCTCAATGGTGTTCTTGTCGTAGACCGCTTGTTGCTCGTCGGTGAGGTTGTTCAGGTCCACCTCGCCACGGCCTTCCAGACTGCGCTGATTACGACCCAGATAGCCGCCGCTAGCAACCAGGTCGTCATAGTCCAGCAAGTGGCCGTCCATAGTATTGGGCCAGGCATTAAGATATTCCTCCAGATCGTGGCGGAACTCGTAACTGGACATGGAGCGGTAGTCGCCGAGGATCGTCGCCAGATCATCGATGGTCACGTCTTCAACGATGGCGCCCGCCGCCTCCATATTGGCGATGGCCTGATCCATCACCGCAAGCACCGTCTCGTTATCGCCGAACAGGTCGCGGACCACGCCGATGCGCGCGCCGTTGAGACCGTCGGCGTCGAGGAATTCGGTGTAGGTTTCCGGCACGCCGGTGACCTGCTGGTATTCCACTTCGTTGTTGATCAGGCGGGCGTCGATTTCAAAACTGACCCGTTGGTTGCTGGCCGGTGAGCTATCAAAACCCACCATGGCGTCCATCATCACGGCGCAATCCTCAACCGTCCGGCACATCGGGCCGCCGGTGTCCTGCCAGGTAGCCAGGGGCATGATACCGTCAAGGCTGACCAGGCGGAGGCTGGGGCGAATCCCCACCAACCCATTAAGAGCGGAAGGTACCCGAATCGAACCCCCGGTGTCGCTGCCGGTTCCAAGCAAAGCCAGGCTAGCACCGATGGCGGTACCCGTACCCGTGGAGGAACCACCGGAACCCTTGGTCAGGTCATAGGCGTTTTTGACCAGACCGCGCACGGAACTCTCACCGCGAAAGCCGAACGCGAACTCATCCATGTTCGCCTTGCCCAGGATGATGGCGCCGGCGTCGCGCATCCGGCGCACCGTGTAAGCATCGCGGGTGGGCTGGTTGTACTGAAACGCCAGCGCGCCCCCGGAAGTGGGCATTTGTTCGGTGTTGAAGTTGTCCTTGGGCAGAATCGGAACGCAATACAACGGCCCATCAATGCCGGTGACCGCGAAATTCAGATCCTTCTCCCGGGCGTCGATGATCGCCTCCGGGTTGATCGCCACCACGCTGTTCAGTTCGGTGGTGGAGCCGATGTCGTCATAGGCTTCGATACGGTCAATGTAACCCTGAACCACTTCCTCGCAGGTGATGCCACCGGTTTCCAGGGAGGTGTGCAGATCAGCGATGGTCGATTCAACAAAAGAAAACGCGACGCCGTCGTCGCCGCCGGACGGCGGTGCGCCGGCATCGTCGGAGGACGAAGAGCCGCCGCAACCGCTAAGCAGGGCCGCGAGTAACGCGGAACCCACCAATAATTTGGGATCGAACATGAAAATTCCTCAGGCAGAATCAAGACAAGGCACTCCATGAAGGAGGCCGTAAAACACAACAAAAAGGCGGGCGCCCGGGCAGAAGATCGGGAACGCCCGAAGCAAATACATCAAGAAACATGCCAGAGTTTGGAAAGGCTTTAACGGCGCGGTTTTACATGAAGGGAGAGGGGGTTCGAGGCAATAAAACAGGTAAAATTGGATGTATTTTGGTGCACGAAATGCCCCGTTCCGAGGCTCCGTTCAGGGCAGCAGCGTCCACAGCGAGGCGAGCAACGCCACCGGCGCGGTTTCCGCCCGCAGCACCCGTTCGCCGAGCGCGAACCCATGGAAGCCGGCCTGCCGGGCGGCCGCCAGTTCGTCATCGGAGAAGCCGCCTTCCGGGCCGGTGAGCAGCGCGATCCGGGTGGCATCTCGCACCGCGCCGGCCTCCAACGGGCCCTCGCCGGGGTGGGCGATCAGCTTCAGACCCTGGGCCTGATCAATGAACGTTTTCAGCGGCTGCACGCCGTCCACCGCCGGCGGCCGGTTCAGGCCGCATTGTTCGCAGGCGCTGATCGCCACCTGCCGCCAGTGCTCCAACTTCTTGTTTTCACGGTCGCCCTTGAGGCGCACTTCGGTGCGCTCGCTTTCCAGTACCCGGATCGCCGCCGCGCCCATTTCCACTGCTTTCTGAATCGCGAAGTCCATGCGGTCGCCTTTGATCAGCGGCACACCCAGGGTCACCGGACGGGGCGCGGCGCGGTCAATATCCACGAAGGTGCGCGGCGTCACGGTGACGGTTTTCTTATCCACCGCTTCCAGGGTGGCGGACCATTCACCGCCTTCGCCGTTGAACAGGGTGAGGGGATCGCCGGGACGCATGCGCAGCACCTTGCCGATATGATGGCTGGCCTGCGGGCCCAGCTCGGCGGCGTGGCCGGCCTGGAACGGTTGCGGATCAAAGAAACGTCGGCTCATGGGGTCTGGTCCTGGTCAGCGGGGACGAAGCTGGCGTGAAAGGCTACCATAGGCCGCCGTTGATTCACCCGACAGAGACTGCCAACCCATGGGCGAGATAATTCCGGCCACCTTCCAGCCGCCGGCCTGGCTGCGCTCCGCGCATCTGCAAACAATGTGGTCGACCTTCTTCCGGCGCCCGCAACCGCTCAACCGGCAACGGGAAACCCTGCCGCTGGCGGACGGCGACCACCTGCTGCTGGACTGGGCCGGGCCGGCACCGGAAAAGGGCGCCTTGAGGGTGCTGTTGCTGCACGGCTTATCCGGTTGCAGCGACTCCCTCTACATTCGCGGCACCCAGGCGCGGCTGGCGGCGCTGGGCATCACCTCGGTGGCGATGAATTCGCGCGGCGCGGCGGCGCCCAACGACACCGCCTGGTGCGCCCACGCCGGCGAGATCGCGGATCTGGACGCGGTGATTCAGGCGCTGCGCCAACGCGACCGGCACGGCCCGCTGATCGCCATGGGCGTGTCCCTGGGCGGCAGCCGCGTGCTCAACTGGCTGGCGCGGGCGGACGACGGCTCGCTGAGCGCGGCGGTGGCGGTGTGCAGCCCGCTGCGCCTGGACCTGTGCGCCAACCGCATGGACCAGGGGCTGTCGCGGATCTACCGGCGCCATCTGATCACCAGTCTGCTCGCCACGCTGCAACGGCAGCGGCGGCACCTGGAGCGGGTCGACCCGGCCCAGGCCGAGCGGCTGGCGGCGCTCAACCTGCGCGGTATCCGGTCGTTCTGGACCTTCGACGAGCGTGTCATCGCACCGCTCTATGGTTTTCGCGGCGCCGCACACTACTACGCCGAAGCCTCCGCCGGGCCGCGCCTCAACGCCATCCGCACTCCGACCCTGATGATCCAGGCGGAGGACGACCCCTTCATGACCCCGGCGATGCTGCCGGCCCGCGACGATCTGGGCCCCGGCGTCACCCTGGAGTTGTCCGCCGGCGGCGGCCATGTGGGCTTCGTCGGCGGCCGCCCCTGGCACCCGGAGTACTGGCTGGAACAGCGGCTGGCGGCGTTCGCCGGCGGCTTTCTGTCGGTTTAGGCGCCCGGCGCCAACAGCAGGGTCAGCAGGGCACCCAGCCCACCCGCGACCAGCAAGGCGGCGGCCGACAGCGGCCAGTTCCAGCGCAGCGCGCCAATCCGCGCCGGGTAGCCGGTGAGGCGCTCCAGCAGCAGGGCATTGGCGGAATAGGGCGTGCCGGCGATGGTCACGCCCCAACCGCACACCATCGCCAGGGCCAGGCCCAGGGCCGCGCCCTGCGGCCAGATGGGCGCCAGCACACCGCCCACCAGGGCGCCGGTGACAATCGGATTGAAACCGGCCAGCCCGGCGCTGAAAAACAGCCAGGGCACCAGCAGCGCCGCCAGCGGGTACCCCCAGGAGGGCAACCCGAAATCGGCTCCCAGCCCGCGCGCCGCGAAGGTGCTCACCAGCGCCCCCAGGAAGGCGGAGCCGCCGACGATCACCAGCTCGTTGGTGACCAGCGCCAGGGACGGCAACGACGGGCGATGCCCCCGCCAGCCCTCCGCCAGCAACCCGAGCAGCACGGTGCCCAGACAGCTCAGGGTCACCGCCCGGGAATAGCTGAGCCCGGCCAGGCCGCTCAAGCCGAAGGTGGCCGCGCAGATAGCGGCGATCACGGCGGCGAACCGCAGCCAGGGCCCCCACCCCGTGGCCGGCGCCGGTTCACCGTCGCCGGCCGCCGGCTCCGGATCACGCAGAAGCACCCCGCCCAGCAGGTACAGCAACGCCAGCGGCAGGCTGCAGGCGATCAGCTGCCAGCCCGGCAACTCGGGCAGGAAGGTGAGGGTCACCACCACCGAAATCGACAGCGGCGAGCAGATCGGCGAGGCACCGAAACCACGCAGGGTGGCGCGGGCGGCGTTGCGGGTGACGGCGGAATCGCCGCGCTCGCGGATGCGGCCGCCCACCAGGGCACCGACCACACCCACCGAGCCGAAATTCAGCGGCACGGCCAGGAACGCCGTGCCCAGGGTGAGGCTGAAGTAGCGCCCCAGGGGACGGCCGGAAAACAGGCTGCCGGAAATCCGGCCCAGGTCCGGAAACCGGCCCAGCACCGAGGACAGCAGCATCACGGTGAGAATCAGCGCGGTCAGCCGGGTCATGGCGTCGGCGGCGTCGATCAGCACCGCCGGGCCGTCGGGCAAGGCCAGCAGGCCGGCGGCGACAACCAGCACGAAGATCACCCGGGCCATCCGGCGCAGGTCGCGCCAGCCCAGCACAATGGCCACGAACACGGCGGCGGCGCCCACCACGCCGGCCCCGGGCAGCGGCGCCAGCACCCCCGCCGCCAGCGCCAGCCAGGCCAGCGCCGAGCGGGGGCCGGCCAGGGCGGTGACCGGCGCCGTCATGCGCGCCGCGCCGGCGGCGCCTCCGCCGCCGCGAACAGCAGGTCCATGGTGGTGTCGCCGGTGCGGAACTCCTGCTTCATGGCGTCCAGATGATCGAGCGCCTCGCCGCGCAGGTAGGGCGCCTCCAGGCAGATAATCTGGTAGATGCCCTGGCGCAGCAGGGTACGGTCCAGCGCCTCGTCTCCGGTGGCATCCGGGTTCAGACCGTGGGTGAACCCGGGCCATGACGCCGCCAGCACCCAGGTATTGACCAGCAGGCCGCGCAATTCTTCGTCACTGGCCTGAATCAAACCGCTGTCGCGCAGGCTGCGGTAGATCACCAGGCCGCGCTCCAGGCTATCCTGGACGAACACCTTGTAGCGCCGGCGCAGCTCCGCGTCCTGGTGGAGAAAGTGGGCCAGGTCCCGGTGCAGGAAGCGGGCCTGCCACATGGACTCCAGGATGCCCTCGAAATAGCGCATCTTGTCCTGCCAGGTCAGTGGCCCTTCCGGCACCGTCAGCAGATCGCGGATCTGTTCCTGGTAGCGCTCGAACAGCGCCGCCACGATCGCCGCCTTGTTTCGATAGTGGTAGTAGAGGTTACCCGGACTGATACCCAGGCCCTCGGCGATGTGGTTGGTGGTGACGTTGCGCTCGCCGGCGCGGTTGAACAGGTTCAGGGCGGTATCCAGGATGCGCGTTTTCGTATCGGTCATAACGGGCCAAATCAAAGCGTACTGCGGGGACGATGAAACAGTCTGTTGACTCCTAGAGTAATTACTCTAAAAATCGAGGACAGTCTAATAAACAAACGCCCAGGGAGGCGCATTATGGTCGCCGAGATCAAAGAACTCCAAACCGAGCATGCGCAGATCGAGCGCATGAAGCGCATTTTCGCCGCCCAGAAAGCGGCGTACCGCCGCCAGCCCTACCCCACCGCCGAGCAGCGCCATGAGCATATTCAGCAGCTCAAGCCGATGCTGCTGGACAACATGGACGCCTGGGTGGAGGCGCTGAACGCCGACTTCGGCAACCGCTCCGCCGACGAAACCAAGCTGGCGGAGATGCTCACCAGCGTGGAAGGCATCAAGTACCACGCCAAGCATCTGCGCAAATGGATGAAACCCTCCAAGCGCAAGGTCGGCGCCGCCCAATGGCCCGGCAAGGTGTGGGTGGAATACCAGCCGCTGGGCGTGGTGGGCATTATCGTGCCCTGGAACTACCCGCTGTACCTGGCCATCGGCCCGATGCTGGCGGCGCTGGCCGCCGGCAACCGGGTAATGATCAAGATGAGCGAGTCCACGCCGCGCACCGGCGAACTACTCGAGGAACTGATCGGCAAGACCTTCGCCGAGGACCACGTGGCCGTGGTCAACGGTGAAGTGGACGTGGCGGCGGCGTTCTCCAGCCTGCCGTTCGACCACCTGCTGTTCACCGGCTCCACCACCGTGGGCAAGCACATCATGCGCGCCGCGGCGGAGAACCTGACCCCGGTGACCCTGGAGCTGGGCGGCAAGAGCCCCTGCATCATCGGCGAGGATTTCCCGATGAAGGACGCGGTGGAACGCATCGCCTTCGGCAAATGCCTGAACAGCGGCCAGACCTGCGTGGCGCCGGACTACATCATGGTGCCGGAACACCGGGTGCGGGAATTCGTCGACGCCTGGAAAGCCCAGGTCACCGGGCTCTACCCGACGCTGCGCGACAACCCGGACTTCACCAGCATCATCAACGATCGCCAGTACCGACGCTTGAACAGCTATCTGGACGACGCCCGGGAAAAAGGCGCCGAGGTGATCACCATCAACCCGGCGGACGAGAATCTGGACGGCAGCCGCAAGATTCCGCACACCCTGGTGCTCAATGTCACCGACGACATGAAGATCGCCGAGGACGAAATCTTCGGCCCGCTGATGCTGGTGGTGCCGTACAAAACCCTCGACGACGCCATTGATTACGTCAACGACCGGCCGCGTCCGCTGGCGCTCTACTACTTCGACTGGAACGCCCGCAACGGCGAGCACGTGCTGCACCATACCCATTCCGGCGGGGTCTGTCTGAACGACACCATCACCCAGGTGGGCGTTGACGATATGCCGTTCGGCGGGGTGGGCCCCTCCGGCATGGGTCACTACCACGGCCCGGAAGGGTTCCTGACCTTCTCGAAAGCCAAGGGCGTGTATAAGAAAGGCAAGATGAACGCCACCAAGCATATCCTGCCGCCCTACGGTCGCGGCATGCATAAGTTCATCTACAAATTCATGTTGAAGTAAGCGATGCTGAATTAACGGCCCCCCGCCCCGTGGCGGGGACGGTCCGCCAGCCAACAACAAGAAAACCGGCCAGCCGAGGACCCGTAAATGGACCAGGACACCATGCCAAGCTCCGGCATCGACCGCCGTGGCTTTCTGAAACTCAGCGCCTGGGGCGGGGCGGCCCTGGCCGTCGGCGCCGGCGCCACCACGCTTCTCACCGGCTGCAGCTCGGACCCGAGCCCGGCCAGCGGTTACAAACACCTTCGCGATAAAGACGTCACCCTGCTGCGTCCGCTGATGGCACCCCTGCTCGGCGGCGGCCTGGAGGCGGTGGACGGCGCCGGACCGGACCAGGCCCTGCAGGCCTTCGACCGCCTGCTGCAGGGCGGGACCGACGGCCAGCGCGGCCAGCTGTTCCAGTTGCTGGATTTGCTTCAGTTGGGCGCCGCGCGCTGGTGGATCACCGGCACCTGGGCGCACTTCGAGGAGCAGAGCGACGCGCAACTGCGCGACACGCTCGCCCACTGGGCCAGCAATGACAGCGGCTTCCCCAAGCTCGCCTTCAAGGGCCTGACCCAGCCGATCATGATGGCCTGGTACGTCACTCCGGAAGCGGCGCTGACCACGGGATACCCCGGCCCGCCCGTAGTCGGGGCCGGCACCGCCAGCGCCTGACAGCGGCCGTTCCCCTGACAAAACAATAAGGAGCCGGGTCATGCAGGACCTGTCCACGCTTAAGATTCAGAACATCGCCGATCCCTGGGACAACGCCAGGGAAAAATGGAACCTGATCGACGGCGCCACCGTCAGCGACGACCGCACCCTGGAGGCCGATGTGGTGATCATCGGCACCGGCGCCGGCGGCGGGGTGAGCGCGGAAATACTCAGCGCCGCCGGCCTCAAGGTGATCCTGGTGGAGGCCGGGCGCCTCACCAGCTCCCGGGATTTCAATCTCAACGAGGGCGACGCCTACCGGCAGCTGTATCAAGAGGGCGCCATGCGCGCCACCAAGGACGGCGCCATCACCATTCTGCAGGGCCGCACCGTGGGCGGCACCACGGTGGTCAACTGGACCTCCAGCTTCCGCACGCCCAAGGAAACCCTCAACCACTGGCGCGAGCGCTTCGGCGTCGACAACACCAGCCGCGCGGACCTGGACCCCTATTTCCAGCGCATGGAAAAGCAGCTCGGTATCGAGCCCTGGGCGATGCCCGCCAACGCCAACAACGACGTGATCAAACGCGGCTGCGAAAAACTCGGCTGGGACTGGTCGGTGATTCCGAGAAACGTGCGCGGCTGCTGGAATATCGGCTACTGCGGCATGGGCTGCCCCACCAACGCCAAGCAGTCGATGCTGGTGACCACTCTGCCCGCCGCCATGGAGGCCGGCGCCACCCTGATCCACAGCGCCCGCGCCGACAAGCTGGTGCACGACGGCACCCGGGTGAGCGCCGTGCAGGTGACGCCCCTGAACCACGACCGCAACCCCACCGGCGCCACCGTGACCCTGAAAGCGCCCACCATCATCGCCGCCGGCGGCGGCATCCAGACCCCGGCGCTGCTGCTGCGCTCGGAGGTGCCGGATCCGGACGGCCGGGTGGGCAAGCGCACCTTCCTGCACGTCACCAGCTTCGCCTTCGGCCGCTACGACCGGGAGATCGCCCCCTACTACGGCGCGCCCCAGTCGCTGCACTCGGACCAGTTCACCTTCACCGGCGGCGTCGACGGCCCGATCGGCTACAAGCTGGAGATGATGCCGCTGCACCCCGGCCTCACCGGGGCGCTGCTGGGCGGCTTCGGCGAGCAGGCCCGCGAGCACATCACCGCGCTGCCCAACACCGCCGCCTCCATCGCCCTGATGCGCGACGGCTTCCACGAAGAGAGCCCCGGCGGCACCGTGGAACTGCGCGACAACGGCGAGCCGGTACTCGATTACCCGGTCACCGACTATCTGCTCGACGGCGCCCGCCGCAGCCTGTACAGCCAGGTGGAAATGCAGTTCGCCGCCGGTGCCCGGGCGGTGCGGCCCGGCCACATCCGCGCGCCGTTCTATACCAGCTGGGCGCAGGCCCGCGAGGCCATGGCGGACCTCAGCTACCAGGCCCTGGACGTGCCGCTGGGCAGCGCCCATGTGATGGGCGGTTGCCCCATGGGCGACAAGGACCGCGGTCTGGTGGACGCCCAGGGGCGCTACCGCCATCTGGAGAATCTGTATGTGTTCGACGGCTCGGTGTTCCCCACCAGCCTGGGGGTGAACCCTCAGTTGAGCATCTACGGGTTGAGCGCCCGCAACGCCACCGCTCTGGCGGAGCGGCTGCGGGCCTGAATCGTAAACCGAGTTGCGTTATGCTTGGCGCCCGATCTCTGGAGAAAGCGAGCCGAGCATGACCAACCGTGTTGTTTATCCGGGCACCTTCGACCCCATCACCAACGGCCATAAGGACCTGATCGAACGGGCCGCCAGTATGTTCGACGAGGTGGTGGTGGCCATCGCGGCCAGCGAGAAGAAGGGCCCGCTGTTCTCTCTGAACGAGCGGGTCAAGCTGGTCGAAGACAGCATCGGCCATCTGGACAACGTCAAGGTGACCGGCTTTTCCAAGCTGCTGGCCCATTTCTGCCGGGACCAGGAAGCCAATATCCTGCTGCGCGGTCTGCGCGCGGTGAGCGACTTCGAATACGAATTCCAGCTCGCCAACATGAACCGCCAGCTGGCCCCGGAACTGGAAACCGTGTTCCTGACGCCGGCCGAGCATTTGTCCTTTATCTCCAGCTCCCTGGTCCGCGAGATCGCGCTGCTCGACGGCGATGTGCGCAATTTCGTGCCGCCCCATGTGGTGGAAGCGCTGGACCTGAAGAAGCAGCAGCGGGGCGGCTGACCGTTTCTCGCCCCTGATACCCCGTTCGCCAGAAGGAGGCCGCCATGCGCTGGTTTTTCCCGCTTTTGTTGCTGTTCGCCGTCACCGCCCAGGCCGCCGGACCGGGCAAGGCGGCGATCGCCAGTGCCCACCCGCTGGCCACCGACGCCGGCTTCCAGATGCTCGATCAGGGCGGTAACGCCTACGACGCGGCGGTGGCCGTGGCGGCCGCGCTGTCGGTGGTGGAGCCCTATTCCGCCGGCATGGGCGGCGGCGGCTTCTGGTTGCTGCACCGCGAAAAGGACGACCTGCAGACCATGCTGGACGCCCGCGAGACGGCGCCGGCGGCGGCCACCGAGGACATGTACCAGGACCAGGACGGCCAGGTGGTGCGCGACCGCGCCGTCAACGGCGCCCTGGCGGCGGGCATTCCCGGCCAGGCGGCGGCCTTCGCCTACCTCGCCGAACACTACGGCAAGCTGCCCCTGAAAACCACGCTGGCGCCGGCCATTAAGCTGGCGCGCCAGGGTTTCGAGGTGGAAGACCACTACCGGGCGCTGGCCGGGTACCGCCAGGACGTGCTCAACCGCTACCCCACCGCCGCCTCGGTGTTCCTGGATGAGGGCGAAATACCGGCCAACGGCACCCTGATCCGGCAGCCGGATCTGGCCCGGGTTCTGGAGGCCCTGGCCGAGCAGGGGCGAGACGGTTTTTACCAGGGCCCGGTGGCGGAAAAACTGGTACGCGGGGTGCGCGAGGCCGGCGGCATTTGGACAAAACAGGACCTGAACAACTATCGGGTCAAGGAGCGGGCACCGGTGGTCGGCCACTACCGAGGCGCCCGCATCGTCACCGCCCCACCGCCGTCCGCCGGCGGGCTGGTGATGCTGGAAGCGTTGAACATTCTCAATGAATTCAATGGCGGCGAGATTAGTGAGGACTTACTTCCGCACCTCACCGTGGAAGCCTGGCGGCGCGCCTATCAGGACCGGGGCCGCTATATGGGCGACCCGGATTTTGTTTCCATACCTGTGGATAACCTGTTGAGTAAATCCTACGCCGAGCAGCGCGCCGCCTCCATAAAGCTGGATAAGGCGACCCCCAGCAGCGAGCTGGGCGAGCCCGTGGCCACCGGCGAAGGCTTCCATACCACCCACTTTTCGGTGCTCGACGGGGCCGGCAACCGGGTGGCCGCCACGCTCAGTATCAACCTGCCGTTCGGCAGCGGCTTCATGCCCGCCGGCACCGGCGTGATCCTCAATAACGAGATGGACGATTTCTCCGCCAAGCCGGGCAGCCCCAACGCCTATGGCCTGGTGGGCAGCAAGGCCAACGCGGTGGCGCCGGGCAAGCGGCCGTTGTCCTCGATGACGCCCACCTTCGTGGAGTTCGACGACCGGGTGGCGATTCTCGGCACGCCGGGCGGCAGCCGTATCATCACCATGGTGATGCTGGGTGTGCTCGAGGCGGCCAATGACGCCCCGGTGGACGACTGGGTGAGCCGGGTGCGCTTTCACCACCAGTTCCTGCCCGATCAGGTTCAGGCGGAACCCGCCTTCCTCGACACCGAAGCGGCGAAAAGCCTGCGCCTGCGCGGCCACGACGTGGTCTCCGTGGACCGCGAGTACGGCAACATGCAGGCGATTCTCTGGCGGCACGAGGACAACAGCGTGACCGCCGCCAGCGACCCGCGCGGCATCGGCGCGGCGCGGGTCGGCGCCGACGCGGACTGACCCCGGTGACGGCCGCCGCGGGGTGTGCTCCACTATGCCCATGGACACCACCTTCGCGGCCCAGACTCTGCACTGCTACCCGCCGGCGCCGGCCCTGCGCGGGCTGGTCAGCCATTACTGGCTGAGCCGCGACGGCGGCGGCGACCGCCACCGGGTGCTGCCGGACGGCTGCGTGGACCTGGTGCTGCGCCTGCGCAACGGCGATGGCGCCTGGCAGGCGTTCGGCACCAGCACCCAGCCATCGGACGTGCCGGTGGAGCCCGGCTGTGTCTATTTCGGTATCCGCTTCCAGCCCGGCCAGAGCCGCCATTTCCTGCCCCTGCCCGGGCGTTTGCTCACCGACACCGCCCAACCCCTGGCCCGGCCCGCCGGCTTGTCCGCGGAGCGCCTCGCCGAATTGATCGCCCGCCCCGACCCCGCCTTTGCCGTGGACCGGCTGCTTTCCCGGTGGCTCGCCGGGCAGCCGCCCCAACCAAGACGCCTGGACGGCGCCCTGGCGCTGCTTTCCCGTGCCGCCCCCGGCGTCAGCGTGACCGCCCTGTCGGCGCGCCTGAACCTGAGCCGCCGGCAACTGGAGCGCGACTTCCTGGAGTGGGTCGGCGTGCCGCCCAAGGTGTTCATGGGCATCCGCCGCAGCCAGCAGGCCCTGGCGTTGCTGAGCCGCCCGTCACCCGCCGCGCCGCTGGCGGACATCGCCCTGGCCGCCGGCTACGCCGATCAGAGCCATATGACCCGGGAGCTGAAACGCTACCTGGGCGTCACCCCGGGGGCGCCCCGGCTGCCGATGCACGATGTCGCCTTTATTCAAGAACAGGCCCGCGCGCCGACCTAGAGTGGGGCTTCTTCTCAAGCCAAAGGAGCAACGCGATGAAACTCTGGTCCGGTGTGGTCACCGAGCACTTGCAGGCGTGCCGGGATTTCTACGTGCGCCTGTTTTAGTGCCGGGTGCTGTTCGACAGCGACTGGTTCGTTCTGCTGGAGCTGGGCGGCGGCGAGCTGGGTTTCCTGGCCCCGCAACAGGAGGCCCAGGCGGCGGCGTTTCAGCGCCCGTTGCGCGACGGACAGGGCCTGTGGGTCACCATCGACGTGGACGACGCGGACGCCGAATACCGGCGGCTGCAGGCGTTGGGGGTGCCGATCGAGGTGGCGATCCGCGATGAAGCCTGGGGCGACCGGCACTTCGTCATCCTCGACCCGGCCGGCATCGCCGTGGACGTGGTCCAGCACGGCTAACCATAAAACAACACAATCACCGGCGTCTGGCCTTTTGGAACCTGGGCAAGACGCCGGGGGCCGCTCAGAATCGTTCTTTTTTCAGACACGGAGCGCCCATGGGCCAGCAACGCATCGAAATCGACAAGGAATTTCCGTTCCCGGTCAGCGACCTGTTCAACCACCTCAGTGAGCACGAGAACCTGTCCGCCCTGTTCGCCCCGGCCAAGGTGCGGCGCGTCAAGGAGGGGGACGTGGAGCCCAACGGCGTGGGGTCGGTGCGCCGGCTGTCGCTGCCGCTGACGCCGGCCTTCGAAGAGACCGTCACCGAGTTCGAGCGCGACCGCCGCATTGCCTACCGCATCACCAAGGGCAGCCCGCTGCGCGATCACCACGGGGTGATGGTGTTTTCCGAGACCGCCGGCGGTTCCCGCCTGCACTACACCATTGTCTTCAAGGGCAAGCTGCCGCTGATCGCCGCCGTGATCAAGCCGGTGCTGGACCGCGCCATCCGCAAGGGCCTCAACGACCTGCGGCTTTAAGGGCCCCCGTCGCGGCGGCCGTCGTCACTGCCGGCTTCGAGGAGGGATTCCAGTTCCTCGCGGCCGCGGGCGGAGAGCTCGATCAGTTTGTCGAGCTTGTCGCGGTGGGCGAACTGCTCGCGCAGCAGGCGTTCGTCCACGTCCCGGAAGGTGCGCACCAGGTCGATGGCGGTGGTTTCCGGCATGCCCAGCTGGGCCAGGGTGGTCTGGGCGGCGCGCAGGCTGGAGTCCAGCGTTTCGCGGATGACGTGCTCGACGCCTTCGGCCATCAGTGAATAGGCGTGGTAGCGGTCGCGGGCGCGCACGATCAGGGTGATGTGCGGGAAGTGCTCGCGGATCAGGCGCACGGCGCGCAGCGACGCCTGCACGTCGTCGATCGCCAGCACCATGATGCGGGCGTGCTGCAGCCCGGCGGTGTGCAGCAGGTCGAGCCGGGTGACGTCGCCGAAGTAGACCTCGTTGCCGAACCGGCGCACGGTGTCGATGTGGTCCGGGTTGGAGTCCAGCGCGGTGAACGGAATGCGGCGGCTGACCAGGATCCGGCCGATGATCTGCCCGAAGCGGCCGAAGCCGGCCACGATCACCGCCGGCTGGCCGTGCGGCGCGGGCTCGTCCTCGGTGCTGCGGTGGCCGGTCTTGGGCGCCGGCCAGAGCCGCTGGACCAGTTTCAGCAGCAGCGGCGTGGCGGCCATGGAGAGGGCCACCACCAGGTTGAGCTTGGCGATCATTTCCGTCGGCAGCAGGTTGAGGGCCCCGGCCTGGGTGAACAGCACGAAGGCGAATTCGCCGCCCTGGCTGAGCAGCAGGCCGAACCGCAGGGCGTCGCGGCCGCCCACCTTCAACGCCCGGGCAATGCCGAACAGCACCAGGGTTTTGATCCCCAGCAGGGCCGCGCCCATGGCCAGGATCGACCAGGGCGAAGCCGCCAGCAGGCGCAGGTCCATGGTCATGCCGATGGCGATGAAGAACAGCCCCAGCAGCATGCCCTTGAACGGCTGAATATCGGTGTCCAGCTGCTCCCGGTAGGGGGAGTTGGCGAGCAGCATGCCGGCCACGAAGGCGCCCAGACCCATGGACAGATGCAGGGTTTCCATCAGCTCGGCGGCGCCGAGGACCAGCAGCAGGGCGGTGGCGGTCATCAGTTCCCGGTTGTGCAGCCGCGCCAGCCAGCCCAACCAGGGGTTGAGCAGGTAGCGCCCGGCCAGCCACATCAGGGCCAGCACCAGCACGCCCACCAGCAGGTTGGGCTGGGCGGCGCCGGCGTCACCGCCGGCCAGCACCGGCAGCAGTAGCAGCAGCGGGATCACCGCCAGGTCCTGGAACAGCAGAATCGAGAAGGCGTTACGGCCCTGGGGCGTACCCAGCTGGTTGGTTTCCACCAGCATCTGCACCGCGAAGGCGGTGGACGACAGCGCCAGGGTGGCGCCGATGGCCAGGGCGGCCGGGCCGGGCTGGCCCAGGGCGAAGAAGAAACCGGTGAGCAGGGCGGCGCTGAACAGCATCTGGCTTGCGCCCAGCCCGAGCAGCCGCCGGCGCTGCGCCCAGAGCTGCTCCGGGGCCAGTTCCAGGCCGACCAGGAACAGCATCAACACCACGCCCAGCTCGGCGAAATGCAGCACCGCCTCGGCGCCGGGGATCAGCCCCAGGCCCAGCGGCCCGATGGCGATGCCGGCGGCCAGATAACCGAGAATGCTGCCCAGTCCGAGACGCTGAAACAGCGGCAGCAGCAACACCGCCGCCGCCAGCAACACCAGCGCCTGATTGAAGTAACCACCCATTGTCGATCCCCCACGGCGGGGCGGCGGGTGCCGCCCGCGGTCTTAATCCCAGTTCAGCGGCATGGGTGAAGAGCCGGGGCTCTCCGGTTGCCCGGCGGGCTGCTCCACGTCACCGGTGTCGCCCTGACGGTTGCCCGGCGCGCGCACGCGGTCACCGGGGCGCGGTTCGCCGCCGCCCTGGGTGATCCGGGCCACCGCGTAATCCGGGCGTACTTCGATCACCTCCAGGCTGGCCAGGGCGTCGCTTTCCATACGAATGGTGAGCCCGGTCTGCGGGTCTTCCAGGGACTCCACCGGCCGGTACACATTGAGGATGGTGTCCGCTTCCAGGCGGCCCTGGCCGTGGCTCAGGTAGACCCGGTCGCCGTCGCTCTTGAGCACCTGCACCGGATACAGGGTGTCGGAGGCCGCCGCCGCCAGGGCCCGGGCGATGCGCGGGTACACCAGGTCGGCGAGCCGCTCCGGATGGTTGCGGTGGTCGAGCTTCTGCCGGCGGGCCAGCTGCCGCACGCTGGCTTCCGACTGCTGCCAGTCGTAGAGGCCGGCCTCCAGCACTTCGCCGCCGGCGGCGTCGATCAGCCGGTAGCGCAGACGCACATAGGGTTCGTACCCCTGGAAGCGGGCGCCGTAGAAGGTGCGCTCGTCGTCGCCGATGTCGAACGCCTCGATGTGACCCACCAGCAGCAGGTCGGCGCCTTTGGTCTTGCCCAGGCGCAGCAGCTCCCGGGGCTCGCCGGCGCCGTCGCGCAGCAGGTCCTGCTCGGCCTCGCGCAGATCCAGATTGGCGCGATCCAGCACGCGGAAACGGCCGGACTGGGCGAAGGCGTCGATCAGGTTGGCGTGCAACTGGCGGCGCACCTCCGCCGCCGGCAGGGTGGTTTCACCCAGGGTGTATTCATCGGCGTCGCTGGTGAACGGCGCCACCACGATGGCCGGCAGATGGGAGCGGTCCGGGCCCGGCGCCTGCTGGAGCAGCAGCACCGCTTTCACGTCCGCGCGCCACAGGGCGTTGTCTTCCTGGGTGACGGCCGTCACCTCGTAGCTGTCCAGGCTGCCCAGCGTGGGCAGGCGCGGCTCCGCCACCGAGGTGCGGCTGCCGGTCCAGGTGGTGACGTCGCCCTGGCGCTGGATCACCCATTCGCTCACCTGGCGGCGGAAATCCGGGTTCACCGACAGCGTCACGCCGCCGGCCTGGCGCACCGCCGCCACCAGCGCATTGGTGACCGCCTGTTCCGGGTTGTCGCCGTAGCCGCGGGCGCTGACCTCGCGGGTCTGTGCCGCTGAGGCGGTGCCGGCGGCCAGCGCCGCCATCAGCACGAGCAAACAAAAACGCTTGAACATGGTTCCTCTCCCTGGTGCCAGGGTGTTCAGAAGCCGAACAGGCTGCGTTTGCGGGTCTTGCGGATTTCCTTCTCGCCGGACCACTCAATAATGCCGCTCTGGATGTTCAGCAGTTTCAGGGTGAACTTGTAGTAGACATCCTTGGTGCTGTCGTCGCGCTTCACGATCGAGGACAGGTTGCCGTAGAGCATGAACTCGGCGCCGATCTGGCGGCCCATCTGGGCGGCGCTGGCCTGGTCCACCATGCCGGAATCCTGCTGGTATTCGAGTTGTTCGCGCACCCGGTCGACCACGGACATATCCACGAAGCGGAACTTGCCGGAGTTGATCAGCTTGGACTGGATGGTGTCGGTGACGGACTCGGTGTCGATGTGCTCGCTGGTCTTGTTCTTGATGCGATCAACGAACAGTACCGGGCGGCGGTCGCGGGTCATTTCCACGATCGGCGGGAACACCATCATGTCGTCCACCATCTTGGTGGCGATCATCTGCAGATCGGTGGAGCCGAAATCGGCGGTCACCGTTTCACGGGCCTGGGCGTCGCCGTAATCCACCCGGGACGCACAGCCGGAAAGCACCAGCGCCATAGCCAGGGCGAGCAGTGAAAATACGCGAACCATGTGTTTCTCCTTAAGGAACCTGAATGGCGTCCGGGGCGTTATTCGCGCACCCAGATTTCATAACGGACGGCGCTGGGGTTGGGGGCCACCGCCTGGACATTGTTCTGGCTGCGGCCGGCCATCACCAGTTGCCGCCAGGGCTGGGATTCCGGAGCCACTTCGAACCCGTCCCGATCGAACCATTTGATCTTGTATTGGAAATCCAGTTCAAATTTCCAGCCGTTTTCCAACGTCGCCTGCACGTACAGCAGGTCGCCGACTTTTTTGTCCTGCAGCGCTTCCACCGAAAGGCGGTTGGCCAGGGTGCTGTTGTTGGAGTACAGGCGCGGTTCGCCGTCGTCGCCGGGGCGGGCCATATTACTGGCGGAACAGCCCGCCAGGACCACCGCCAGCACGACGGCGGCCAGAGCGGTAAACGGAGCTTTCATAACGGGCCCTCCTGAACGGGTAACACGCGGGTTATAAGGCGGCCGGGGGTGGCCACCACGTGAATCACGGTCACGCCCTGTTCCACCACGGGAACCGTCAAACTAGCACCGCCACCGGGTGTGCTCAACTGAAGGCGGTGCTCGCCGGGCGGCAACATCAGGCGGGTGGCCTGGGCGTAGGCGGGCAGGCTCAACCAGCTGCGCAGGTCGGCCTGTTCGCTGACCACATTGAAGATCTGCGTGAGGATGGCGCCCACCGGACCGAAATCGTCGTTGGCTTTCTTCTGCAGATTGTACTTGGTGGTGGCACGCAGCGTCTGCCGCACCAGCATGCCGGGCAGTTGTTCGCGCAAATGGCGCGCGGCCAGCCCACCCACGTCGGTGAGCACTTCGGTGCGCGCCGTGGTGTCGTCGACGGCCACGGTGAGCGGCGCCGGGCGCGGCTTGTCCGCGGCGCTGTAGGTCGGGAAGGCCACCGCGAAGAGGCCGTGCGGTGTGGGGATCGGCAGGCTCAGCTCGCGGCGGGCGGGCACCAGACCCTGCTCATAGACCACCGCCACCAGCCCCTTGTCGCGTTCCACCCGGCCGTCCTGGGCGCGGGACAGGCGCGCCACATCCTCCTGCAGCATGGCGGAATCCGGGTGGATCTCCAGCGCTTTCTTGTAGTCCACCAGGGCGTCGTTGTATTCGCCGTGGGCCTCCCAGAACAGGGCCGAGAGATAGAAGGTCCAGGCGTTCTGGAAGCTCGCCTTGACCTCGCCGGCGGCGGCGTCCAGGCCGGCGAAGTGGCTGTCGAAATCGGCCGGTTGCACCCCTTCGTCCCGCGCCGCCTCCTGGGCGGCGGCGATCTCGTCATCGCGCCGGTTGGCGGCCACCCGCTGCTCGTTGGCGGCGGCGCGCAGTTCCACGGCGGTGGCGGTGACGTCGTTCTCACGCCAGTAATTCAGGGCCTGGTAGGCGTGCGCGAAAATTCGCTCGTAGTCCGGGGCCACGTAGGGGCGGGCGTTGTCGTTGACCAGCAGGGCGCCGGTATTACTGACCAGGCTGGAGGCGCGCAGCCGGGCGGCGGCGTCCGTTTCGTCGTAATGACCGAAGGCGCGGCGAAAAGCGCTCTCGCTGTCTTCGATGGCGCCGCTCAGCTGGCGCACCCGGCCCAGTTCCTGCAGGTAGAGCACGCCGTCACGGCTGTCGACGCCTTTTCTCAGCAACGGGGCGGGCCCCTCCGCCGCCATGTCGGCGGTCCAGGCGCGCGCCTGGGACGGGTAGGGCTGGAACAGGGAGCGGGTGGCGCAGCCGCTCAATAGCACCATGGCCAGCAACAGCGCGACGCCGTTTCTGACCAGCACGTATCCTGGCGGGCTTGTTCTCATAGACCGCGGCGCCATAAAAAAACCGGAGCGGGCAAGGTAGCCCGGCTCCGGCTTATTGTCGAGGCGCTAGAACAACACGCGGGTGCGGATGGTGCCGTCGATGGTGCGCAGCTTTTCCAGGGCCAGTTGGCTGTAGCCCTTGTTCACGTCGATCACCACGTAGCCGATCTCTTCATTGGTCTGCAGGTACTGACCGCAGATGTTGATGTCGTTCTCGGAGAACACGGTGTTGATCTGGGTGAGGATGCCCGGAATGTTGCGGTGGATATGCAGCAGACGGTGCATGTCCGGGTGCGACGGCAGGGCCACCTCCGGGAAGTTCACCGCGCTCAGGGTGGAGCCGTTGTCGGAGTAGCGGATCAGCTTCTCGGAC
This sequence comes from Alcanivorax sp., assembly GCA_017794945.1. Taxonomy (GTDB): domain Bacteria; phylum Pseudomonadota; class Gammaproteobacteria; order Pseudomonadales; family Alcanivoracaceae; genus Alloalcanivorax. The sequence continues at coordinate 1,468,072 of CP051239.1, read as the reverse complement.
ACTTCGGTGCCGATGTTTTCCTGGGCCTCATGGGTGGAACCACCGATGTGCGGGGTCAGGATCACGTTGTCGAATTCGCGCAGCGGGCTGATGAACTCGTCGCCGTTGCCCTTGGGCTCTTCCGGGAACACGTCGATGGCGGCGCCCAGCAGGTGCTTGTCGCGCAGCGCGGCGGCCAGCGCCTCGATGTCCACCACCTTGCCCCGGGCGTAGTTGATCAGATAGCTCTTGGGCTTCATGGCGCGAATCTGCTCTTCGCGGATCATCCAGCGGGTGGCGGCGGTGTCGGGCACGTGCAGGCTGACCACGTCGGCCAGGCCGAGCAGGTCGTTAAGGCTGCCCACCTGTTCCGCGTTGCCCATCGGCAGCTTGGAGACCACGTCGTAGAAGTACACCTTCATGCCCATGGATTCGGCCAGCACCGAGACCTGGGCGCCGATGTTGCCGTAGCCGACGATGCCCAGCTTCTTGCCGCGGATCTCGTAGCTGTCCTTGGCGGATTTCAGCCAGCCGCCGCGGTGGGCCACCGCGTTCTTTTCGGGGATGCCGCGCATCAGGTTGACGGTGTGAGCGATCACCAACTCCGCCACCGAGCGGGTGTTGGAGTAGGGCGCGTTGAACACCGGAATGCCGCGCTTGAGGGCGGCTTTCAAATCCACCTGGTTGGTGCCGATACAGAAACAGCCCACACCGATCAACTTTTCGGCGGCCTGGAAGACCTCCTCGGTGAGCTGGGTGCGCGAGCGGATGCCGACAAAATGGGCGTCCTTGATGGCGTCCTTGAGGTCGTCGCCGGTGAGCGCGGTGGGCAGGAGCTCCACGTTGCTGTAGCCGTGCGCCTTCAGATTATCCACCGAGTTCTGGTGGACGCCCTCGAGCAGGAGGATGCGGATCTTGTCCTTCTCAAGAGAAGTGTTGGCCATGGGTGGTCTCTGTAGCGGGTTAAATGGGCGCGTATGGTATCATAACCCGCCCCGGATGAGACCCATTCCGGAGCCCCCGTGCACATGTTGAATGCTCAAGTTGACTTGAAGACCTTTGGAGTTGCCGATGACCTCCCTCGCCCACGCCGCCCTGGACCAGCTCAGCGCGCTTCTTGGCAAGCGCTGCCTCACCGATCCGGACAGCGCCCAGCGCTACGGGGTGGACTGGACCAAGGTCTGGGCGCCGGCGCCCAGCGCCGTGGTGCTGCCGGAAACCACCGAAGAAGTGCAGCAGATCGTGGAGATCGCCAATGAGCACGGCCTGCACCTGGTGCCCTCCGGGGGCCGCACCGGCCTGTCCGCCGGGGCGGTGGCCGCCAACGGCGAGCTGGTGGTGGCGTTCGACCGGATGAACCGGGTGCTCGACTTCAACGAGTACGACCGGTCGGTCACGGTGCAGCCGGGGGTGGTCACCCAGCAGCTGCAGGAATTCGCCGACAGCAAGGAGCTGTTCTACCCGGTGGACTTCGCCTCCGCCGGCTCCAGCCAGATCGGCGGCAACATCAACACCAACGCCGGTGGCATCAAGGTGATCCGCTACGGCATGACCCGGGACTGGATCACCGGCCTCAAGGTGGTCACCGGCCGGGGTGAACTGCTGGACCTCAACAAGGGCCTGATCAAGAACGCCACCGGCTACGACTTCCGCCACCTGTTCATCGGCTCCGAAGGCACCCTGGGCTTCGTGGTGGAGGCCACCGTGAAGCTGGCCCGCCGGCCCAAGGACCTGACCGCCCTGGTGCTGGGCGCGCCCGGTTTCCGCGAAGTCATGAAAGTGCTGCACGCGTTTCAGAAGGACATTGATCTGACCGCGTTTGAGTTCTTTTCCGACAAGGCCATGGCCCATGTGCTCGAGCACGGGGTGGCCAAACCCTTCGACAGCGAGTGCCCGTTCTACTGCCTGCTGGAATTCGAGCAGCTTTCCGAACACACCGGCGAACGGGCCATGGAGATTTTCGAGCACTGCGTGGAGCAGGGCTGGGTGCTGGACGGTGTGATGAGCCAGTCGCTGGGCCAGCTGGAACAGCTGTGGCAGCTGCGCGAACGTATTTCCGAATCGATCGCGCCGCACACACCCTATAAAAACGATATTTCCGTGACCGTCTCCAAGGTGCCGGATTTCGTCGAGGACGTGGACAAGGTGGTGCAGGACGCCTACCCGGATTTCGAGATCGTCTGGTTCGGGCATATCGGTGACGGCAACATGCACCTGAATATTCTCAAGCCGGCGGACCTGCCCAAGGAAGATTTTTTCCGCCAATGCGGCGATGTGTCCAAATGGGTGTTCGAGATCGTGCAGAAGTACGACGGCTCGATTTCCGCCGAGCACGGCGTGGGCATGACCAAGAAGCCTTATCTGTCGTATTCCCGCAGTGAAGAGGAAATCGCTTATATGAAAGCGGTGAAAGCGGTTTTCGATCCCAACAATGTGATGAACCCCGGAAAATTGTTCGATGTTTGATGCCCACACGCTGAAAGCGCGACCGGAATCCGCCTACGTTCATCGCTGGATCGACGGCTCGCCCATGGAAATGCCGCTGGGCAAGTGCGTCTGCGTGGGAAGAAACTACGCCGAGCACGCCCGCGAGCTGGGCAATGACGTGCCCGAGGAACCTCTGCTGTTCATGAAACCGGCCACCGCCCTGTGCAGCCTGCACGAACCGCTGGTGCTGCCCCAGGGACAGGGCCCGGTGCACCACGAGGTGGAAATGGTGGTGATGATCGGTGAGCGCCTGAGCGGCGAGACCGACCTGGAAACCATTCGCTTCGCCATCGCCGCCTACGGGGTCGGCCTGGATCTGACCCTGCGTGACCTGCAGAGCCGGCTAAAGGAAAAAGGCCATCCCTGGGAACGGGCAAAGGGTTTCGACGGCGGCGCACCGGTGTCCGGGTTTATCGACGCCCGTGGGATTTCGGTGCGGCAGAATCTGGAGGTGTCTCTGGAAGTGAACGGCGAAAGCCGCCAACACGGCCATACCGGGCAGATGCTGTTCCCGACCTTTGAACTGATCGCACAGATCAATCAGGTGTTCACGCTGGAGCCCGGCGACCTGATCTTTACCGGCACGCCGGCCGGGGTCGGCCCGCTGACGTCCGGCGACAAGCTCACTGCCCGGCTGGGCAATATCCTGCAGGTGTTCACCCGCGTGGCCTGACGCCGACCCGTGAGGCGCCTGGTTTACTCAGGCGCCGATGACCAGAAGGGATTGGCCGTCGTCGGTTTGCACCAGATAGTTGGGGGCCGGCCCCGTCGCCACAGTTTTGACCAACTGACCGGAATCCAGATCCACAACGCTGATACTGCCACTGGCAGGATGCGTGGAAACGGCATAGCGACCGTTGGAAGTCACCAGCACATGGTGCACAGGCCCCGGCACTTCCAGTTTGCGGTCAATCGTCTTTGTGGCCGTGTTCACCAAATAGAGCAGCCCCGTACTCCCTGCTTCCAATTCAGTAGACTTCCCGCCCCCATGATGAGCGGCGTGTTCATCTTCTGAAATGCCTTCGGGGCGACTAACCGGCTTCTGACGATCATGCGCCGACAAACTACCCACCACCAGATACCGGCCATCCGGGGTCAGTGCCGAACCGTGGGTATTCAGGGTGCCGCCAATGGACGACGTCACCTTGCGGTTTTCCAGATCAATAACGCCGACGGCATCCGCTGTGCCCATGGGAACAAATGCCCGGTTCGTGTCTGCGGCCACCATCAGCGAAAAACTCATAGCGACACTGGCCGTAATACCAGCAATACACTGCTTGCGCAACGAATGGTTCATAGCGTGCCCTTTTTGGTCAGAGGGTTTCAGTAAGATCTCCTCGCCCGGTAAGCAAGATCCCGAACAGGCATGGTCATTACTTGGCAGTCCATCACACCAAGCTGAAACAGGCCTGAAAACAGTTGCGAAACATGCATTCGTTTGACCAGAATCAAGGTGGAACGATTCACAATGACCATGGACGACCAATGCAAGACGTGCCCCAGGAAAACCAGCGAACAACCAAAACCCACGCCGACCAGCTCAACCGGCAGTGTTACTGCATCACCCTTGACCGAAAAGCGCTCACTGACAGCCTCCAGAAGCAGTTTTCAGACACTGGGAACGAGGCGCCGGCCACTCCCGAGATCCATCATCTCTTTTCAAACACGCCGGTTTTTGTTCCCCAGGCTGACATCGCGACGATGGAGCGGATTGTTCAGGCGATCGAATCCGCAGCCGAGCTTCCGCCCTATAAGGAAAAAGCTCTGTCCTGGGCGCCGGACATCGCCGGTTTTGATCCAGGCCCCATCGGGGCGTTCATGGGCTACGACTTTCACCTGGGCGAGAACGGGCCTCAGCTGATCGAAATCAACACCAACGCCGGCGGCGCATTTCTGAACACGGTATTGGCCCGGGCTCAACACCGATGCTGTGACCCGTCCCAGCAGACCGCTGGCACCAACCGTGCATTGGATGGGTTCGAGGACGCGGTGTTTGCCATGTTCCAGCAGGAGTGGGAACGGCAAGGTGGCGACTCGACGCCCGGTTGGCTGGCCATTGTGGACGATGCCCCAGAATCCCAGTTTATGTTCCCGGAATTCCAACTGGCCCAGCAGTTATTCCAGGCCAGAGGCATAGAGACCTTGATCCTCGACCCATCGGAGCTTGAGTATGTTGATGGTGCCCTGAGCGCCCACGGCAAGCCTATTGACATGGTGTACAACCGCCTGGTGGATTTTGCCTTGGAGGCCCCGGCTCTTGGGGCGCTGAGGCGCGCTTACCTCGACGGCGCGGCGGTCGTCACGCCCAATCCACGCGCCCATGCGCTGATGGCCGACAAACGGAACCTGATCCTGCTATCTGATGCCCAAACCCTGCGCGACTGGGGCCTGAGTGAAACCGAGGCAGGATTTCTGGATAGAGCTGTACCGAAGACCCGGCTGGTTTCAGCAAGTGATGAGGCGGAGTTGTGGAGCAACCGGCGTAAACTGTTTTTCAAACCGGTAGCGGGCCATGGCAGCAAGGGCGTCTATCGGGGCGAAAAACTAACCCGCCGCGTTTTCGAAGAGATCCTGAAGGGTGATTACATCGCGCAGAACTTCGTTCCCGCCGGAGAACGCACCCTGAGAGTGGATGGCACGGTCACCACCAGAAAGGTCGATATCCGTTTGTACACCTATGCCGGGCAACATCTGCTTGCCGCTGCCCGTGTGTACCAGGGCCAGGCCACCAACTTTCGAACGCCGGGAGGTGGCTTTGCGCCCGTCTTTGAGGTGTGAAGGTGAGCCTCAATTGGAAACATTCAAAGGGATTAAGCCGTCAGCAAAAGTGCTCGGATCTCATAGATCCTGCATTCGGCCAACCTGACGAGCCAGTCTCATCGACTCATTTTCCTCCATCGCCAAAAGAGATTCGAACAGCTCTTTTGCTTCTGGAATTTCGGCTTTTCCAATCAGCGTTTTGTAGAGATCAATAATCTGATCATGAAAGTCGAACACTTCCCGGCAGATACCATCAAAATCAAGCTTCGCGTAAGGCTCGTCGCAGGTTCGATGAGTTTTGATCGGATTATGGGACAGGTAGTCGTACACCCGAGTTTCCAGTGCCTTCTTATCCCCTTGGTGCTCAAACTCGTTCACGATCCGCTCTATTTCCGATTCATGAGCTGCCAGATAATCCAAAAGCGCACGGGCCCGTTCTTCCTCGTGCTTTGTTGCGCAATGGGACAGACAGCTCGCCAGATGTGAGTGCAGATCGCGCGTCCAGTCGATCAGTTGTCCAAAAGTCTTTATATCCATATCTTTTTTCCTTTTTTCCTTTTTTCTTCTCCATAATATGACTGACATCAAATAGGTATCCCGTCGTCAAATGAGGAGTCCTATTTGCATTTCCAGTGTTCAGTTGGGCTATGCGCTCGCCTGGCTAATTCGCTAATCCATTGCAAACCGCAGGCACTGCAGCAAATCGACGCCTCTACCGGCTTCAGATCGATTCCACAACCTCAGAGAGCATATCCCTGACCTTCCCGGCAACCTGCTTGAGCTCGTCATTATCGATGGCGCTCATGGAAGCCAATGGATCCACTGCACTTACCTCAATGCCCTCCGAAACCTCACGAAGAATAACGTTGCAAGGCAGCATGGCACCCACGCGAGGCTCCACACCGATGGCTTCCCAGGCCATGCCAGGATTGCAGGCCCCGAGAATCCGATAGGCCAACATATCCTTGTCCAGCTTTTTCTTCATGGTGGCTTTGACATCAATTTCTGTCAGCACACCGAACCCGTGATCAGTGAGGGCCTGACGCGCTCTTCTGTCCACGTCCTCGAAATCGACATCTTTGATAACTCGATCGATCGTGTATGACATAGCTACCTCCAATGATTCAGAAGTTCATTGCTTTGACCCGAGTTTCACCACCCTCAAACGCAGCGCATTCACGATCACGCTGACCGAGGACAGCGACATGGCGGCCGCTGCAAAAATGGGCGACAGCAGTATCCCGAAAAACGGGTACAAAACCCCTGCCGCTATCGGAACACCGGCGGAGTTGTAAACGAAGGCGAAAAACAGGTTCTGACGGATATTGCGCATGGTCGCCAGAGACAAACGGCGCGCCTCGACAATGCCCATCAGGTCGCCGCGTAGCAGCGTAATGCCGGCGCTTTCGATGGCGACATCGGTCCCGGTGCCCATGGCCACACCGACATCCGCCGTTGCCAGTGCAGGCGCATCGTTTACGCCGTCACCCGCCATCACGACAACACGGCCTTCGTCTTTCAGGCGCTGGACGATCTTGCCCTTATCTTCCGGCAGGACTTCCGCTTCCACTTCGTCGATATGCAGTTTTCGGGCAACTGCTTCAGCTGAAGTGCGGTTATCGCCGGTCAGCATGACCACCCGGATGCCGTCTTTTTGCAGCGCGGAAATAGCGGCTTCGGTGGTTTCCTTGACCGGATCGGCAATCGCCAGCAACCCTGCGACGTTTCCGTCGACAGCAGCAAAAATCACGGTAGCACCATCTTTTCGGAGCTGGTCGGCGTCGCCGTCAAATCGCGTGGTGTCGACATTTTCCGACTCCATGAGAAGGCGGTTACCAAGTAGCACCCGCTTGCCGTCTATTCGACCGGTAACCCCTTTACCATTCGGAGAGTCAAAGTCTTCCGCATCCGGAAGCTTCAGGTCCATGCCCTTGGCTTTATCGAGTATGGCGTGAGCCAGTGGGTGCTCACTGCCTTTCTCCAGGCCGCCTGCATAACGCATGAGACTACTGTCATCGAACCCGTTGGCCGCGACAAGCCGGGTGACTTGCGGCTTGCCCTCTGTCAGCGTGCCGGTTTTATCCACCACCACGGTGTCCACCTTCTCCATACGCTCCAAGGCTTCCGCATCGCGAATCAGAACGCCACTTTGAGCACCGCGTCCGACACCCACCATGATGGACATGGGCGTCGCCAAGCCAAGTGCGCAAGGGCAGGCAATGATCAGAACACTGACCGCTGCAATCAGCCCGAACGCCATAGGCGGCGTGGGCCCGAAGAATGACCAGGCTATAAAGGCGATAATGGCGATCACGATCACCGCAGGCACAAAATAACCCGCCACCTTGTCGGCCAGGCCCTGAATGGGCGCGCGGCTGCGCTGGGCGCTCGCCACCATCTGCACAATCTGGGACAGCATGGTGTCACGGCCAACCTTGTCGGCCCGCATGATAAAGCTGCCCTGCTGGTTGATACTGCCGCCGATCACCTGGTCGCCGGATTTTTTGCTGACTGCCAAAGGCTCACCGGTCACCATGGATTCATCCACGTTGGAGCTGCCTTCAAGCACCTCGCCGTCCAACGGCACCTTGTCTCCCGGACGTACCCGCAAGCGGTCACCGACCTTGACCTGATCAAGCGACACATCGGATTCGCTGCCATCGTCGTCCAGTTTTCTGGCCGTCGCCGGTGCCAGATCCAGCAGGGCCTTGATGGCACCAGAGGTTTTCTCTCTGGCGCGCAATTCCAGCACCTGCCCCAGCAGCACCAGCACCACGATGACAGCAGCCGCCTCGAAGTAGACGGCGACCGACCCGTCTTCCTGCCGGAAGGCGCCTGGGAAGATCTGCGGCGCCAGGGTCGCCACCAGGCTGTAGATCAGCGCGACGCCGGTACCAATGGCAATGAGCGTAAACATGTTCAAGTTACGGCTAACCACGGATTTCCAACCCCGGACGAAGAAGGGCCAACCGCACCAGAGCACCACAGGCGTTGCCAGCACCAGTTGAATCCAGTTGGACATCTGCGGGGCTATAATGTGATCGAGTCCGGTGAGGTGCCCACCCATCTCCAGTACCAGTACAGGCAGGGCCAGCACCAGGCCGATCCAGAATCGGCGGGTCATGTCTTTGAGTTCTTCCGAAGGCCCGTCGTCCAGGCTTACCTGCTCGGGCTCTAGGGCCATGCCGCAGATTGGGCAGTCCCCTGGCCCTTGCTGCCGAATCTCGGGGTGCATGGGACAGGTATACATAGTGCCCGGCGCTACCGGCTCTTGCTGTTTCTTTTCCCAATCGAGGTACTGCTCAGGGTCCTCGTCGAATTTGGACTGGCAACGCGACGAGCAGAAGTACCAGGTTTTACCGCCATGCTGGCTGCGGTGTTCCGCGGTATGCGGATCGACTGCCATGCCGCAAACCGGATCCTTGGCGGTGTGCCCGCCAGGTTCTTTATCGGCGTGGTGATCGTGGTCATGGGCGTGATGGTGCTCAGCCATTCTGATCTCCTGTTTTATCGGCGGGCCAGTCTGCAAATGCAATGAAATACAGCAGAACCAGATTGACGATAGGGATCAGTATCAGTACACCCATCCACCCCGGATACCCCGTGCGCTGGCAAATACGCCAGGCCGGAATGACGACCACAATGGCAATCACCAGCATCCACAGCCAGTGGCCTGCCCACATGGTGTTCCCGAACATGTTATCTCCCATCATGGCAATAGCCTCTCTTCCTGATTCTGGTTAATGGTGACGATGCGCGTGACTCTCTTCCTGTTTCGCTTGCGCGGATTCCGGCGATCTTTTCAGGAAAATCTGCTCGGAGACTGCAAGCACAATCATGGTGACCACTGCCACGCCGATGACGAACGGGTCCGTATTCAGTTTTACCCAGACAAAGCCGCCCAGAGCCAAAAGATCCAACAAGATGGCTGTAGTTGGCACCCAGGTGTTGGCCTTGATGTCTTTGCGAAGATAGCGCAGTACACCCCAGTGAATGGCAATGTCCATAATCAGGTAAAACACGATACCCAGCGCGGCAATTCGTGACAGATCAAAGAAGGCGGTGAGGATCAGCCCCAGGACAACGGTATACACCAGTGTGTGTTTCTGGATGCTGCCGGGCATGCCAAAATGCCGATGTGGTACGAGCTTCATCTCCGTCAGCATCGCCAGCATGCGGGATACCGCGAAGACGCTGGCGAGAATACCGCCCGCCGTGGCCATCATGGCAATAGCGACAGTAAACCAGACACCGTAATCGCCGAGAGCGGGACGCGCAGCAGCAGCGAGGGAGTAATCCTGCGTTTCGATAATTTCAGCCAGTGACAGGTTGCTGGCGACCGCGAAGCCCACCAGCGTGTAGATCACCACGCAGGCGGCAATGGAAATCACGATGGCGCGCCCGACGTTTCGCTTTGGGTCTATTACTTCCGAACCACTGTTGGTGATGGTCGTAAAGCCTTTGAACGCCAGAATCCCCAGTGCGGTTGCGCCCAGGAAGTTGCCCAGCGCTCCGGCTTCACCGGGCTCCGAAAAATCAACCGAGACTGAGTCGGCAATCCAGATCCCGACCAGACCGAAAATCAGTATGCCGCCGATTTTCAGGATCCCGATAAAGGAAGCCACCCCCTGAATCATCCGATTGCCGAGCAGGTTGATCACGAAAGCCACGAGGATTAATGCCACCCCCAGAATGGGCACCATACGGCCGCTTTCGTCCCCTCCGAATAGTTGCATGGTGTAAGAGCCAAAGGTGCGGGCCAGGAAGCTCTGGGCGATCACCATGGAAAAGTACATCAACAGGGCGTTGAAAGCCGTTGGCAGCCGGTTTCCGTAAGCCTTGTGCAGGTACATGCCGATACCGCCGGCGGACGGGTAGGCATTGGAGATCTTGATGTAGGAATAGGCGCTGAAGCTGACAATCACCGCCGCCGCGAGAAAGGCCAGCGGGAAAAGGACACCGGTCATCTGGGCCATCTGCCCGGTAAGTGCAAAAATACCGGCGCCAATCATGACGCCGGTACCCAGCATGACTGTCCCTGGTAAAGTGAGACTGCCCTCCTGGTAGCGGGTAGTTCGATCTTCCTCCCTGTTCATTCAACCTCCTGTTATTTTTTCATGGGTGGAATCTTGGAACAGCAGAACGGCTCATGCTTGGCATTTGCCCGGACGTTGTCGTCGGTAACCCGGTACCAAGCCAATTTGCGCCGGGTCCACCATCCGGTTTTCAATTGGCCACCGTAAGCCTTGATCAGTTCCAGTAATTCATCGACGGACCAGTGGGTTCCGTCGTACGTCACCTGCAATGTGCCATTTGGCTTACGCTCGGCGAAATCAACGCAGGGGTGGCGATTAAGATCGTGGATGAGCCCATCCCACTGATCCTCTCCAAGCCCCTCGACGGCCATTTTTCGGCGCAACAAAAACTGCTCCTGATTGGTTGCTTTGTGTGCTTTGGTCATGGGGTGACACCTCTCTTCCTGATGACTTCTCCCTGTATCAAAACACTTCAATCTGAACTGCGGCTGAAAATGGACACAGACTTTCGGTGGATTTGAGTTACATCAAATCATAGACGAAAAAGGGCCGTGGGTTTCCCCATGGCCCATCAGCATCAGAATGCGATTCGAGCGCCGATCACGGCAAACCAGTCTTCTGTGCCACCGCCGTCCGCCTCGGCCAGGTCGGCGCTATCGCCATACTTACGCTCGTGCACCACACCCACGTAGGGTGAGAACGCACGGTCGATCAGGTCGTAGCTGAGCCGGAGGCCGGTTTCGGTGGAAACCAATCCCTTGCCGACGCCGATCTCTTCATCCTCACTGAACGCTACTGAGGCATCCAGCGTTGCCGCCAGAATCCAGTAGTTAGTGAACAGCAATTCGTACTCAGCGTCCAGTTCAGCTGACGTATCGCCATCCTTGCTGACATACAGATTTGCATCGATCTCAAACCATTGGGGCGCCAGCCCGGCCACACCGAGAACCGCATACGTACGGTCCGGCCCCTCGGGCGTATCGAAACGCACGCCCGCTTTGGCGTCGAAGAACTTGGAGATAGGGATCTGGCCGACCAGCTGGTTTTCCAGCGTTTCGTAGGCCTGCTCCTCTATCTCGTACTCCCCGGTTGTGAGCAGCCGGACTTTAAAGTCGTCGGTGCCATAGAAGGCATCCGCATTCCAGACGCCCAGCTCCTCGTCATCGTCGCTGTAGCGGTACTCAAATTCCTCGAATTGAACGCCCCAGGTTGTGAGCGGCTGTTTTCGAGCGGTCGTGTCGGAGATCATTTCCTGAGCTGTCACCGCCGTTGAGACACCAATAGAGGCAAGGAAGCTGACTGCGACAATTGATCGAATACAGCTCATACCTCACCTCCATCTTTGGCAATCACGTCTGTTTTGGCCTGCGTCGACTCTGGCCCACCTTCAACAATGACCTTGCGGAACATACCAGCGGCCGCGTGATAGGACAGGTGACAGTGGAACGCCCACTGACCGGGCTCGTCGACCTCGGTTTCCATGTAAACCGTGGTGCCTGGCTGCACACTGACCGTGTGCTTGATCGGGTTCCATTGGTCTGCACCAACATCGAGAATGGACCACATACCGTGCAGGTGCATAGGGTGAGTCATCATGGTCTCGTTCACGAATTTGAAGCGAACTCGCTCACCGTATTTGAGACGAATTGGGTCTGCGTCTTCGTACTTGACGCCATTAATGCTCCAGGTATAACGCTCCATATTGCCGGTCAAACGAAGCTCAATTTCCCGGGTCGGTTCGCGGTCTTCATACAGTGGATCTTGGGCCTTCAGGTCAGCATAGGACAGGAACTTGCCGCCATTGGCTGCCGTGGGTACAAGGCCACTTCCCTTGGCGTAAAAGGGGTCGTTTTGGCCGCCTTTTCCCATCGCCATGGAACCATGATCCATGCCTTCCATGTTGGAATGATCCATTCCGGACATCCCTTCTGAGCTATTCATATCCATGTCGCCATGATCCATACCGGCCATGTTGCCATGGTCCATGCCGGGCATACCGCTCATGTCTGCCATAGTCAGGCGCGCCGGATCACGCAGTTGCGGAACAGCCGCTTCCATACCTTCTTCGGGGGCCAACGTTGCCCTGGCATAGCCGGAACGCCCCATGGATTCAGCGAAAATGGTGTAGGCCTGCTCATCTTTCGGGTGGACGATCACATCATAGGTTTCCGCCACACCGATCCGGAACTCGTCCACGTTAACGGGCTGAACGTTGTTGCCATCGGCCTGTACAACCGTCATGTCCAGACCGGTAATCCGTATGTCGAAGTAGGTCATGGCCGAGGAGTTGATGAACCGCAGCCGGATGCGTTCTCCGGGCTCAAAAAGGCCAGTCCAGTTCTGCTCGGGACCTTTGCCGTTGATCAGGCCCGTAAAGCCCTGCAAGTCCTCAACGTCCGCTTTCATCATCCGCATGTCACCCCAGGCCATGCGGTCCCGAATGGTGTTCATCAGACCGTTTTTGGACGCGTCCGAAAAAAACTCCCCCACGGTTTGCTGCTCACGGTTGTAGTAATCCGGTATCATTTTCAGGTTGCGCATGATGCGGTCACCGGAATGGGGGTGCTTGTCAGTCAACTGCACCACGTACTCGCGGTCATAACGAAACGGCTCACGTTTTTCCGGTTCGATCACAATGGCACCATAGGCGCCATCCGGCTCCTGAAAACCAGAGTGGCTGTGGAACCAGTAAGTGCCTGCCTGCTGGATAGGAAATTCATAAGTAAAGGTTTCACCCGGCTTGATGCCTGGGAAACTTATGCCGGGTACACCGTCCTGATCAAAAGGAAGGATCAACCCATGCCAGTGAATGGACGTCATCTCATCCAGGTTATTGGTCACGTTGATCTTGACGTTTTCGCCTTCCTTGAAGCGCATCACCGGTCCCGGGGATGCGCCGTTGTATCCGATGCCTTCCTTCACAAAATCGCCGGTATCAATTTCAACGCGGTCGACCGTCAGATCGTACTCACCGGCCATAACCATGGCTGGCATCAGCAGGCTCAAAAGCCCTGTCAAAAAGCGTGGTTTCATCTGTGTTGCTCCAAACTACACGTCATTGAAGCCGGGCCGAGAAACGTGTCTCAGCCCCGCGCTCGCGGACCTCAGTTAAGCGAGTTACTCGAAATTGACCTCACCGTACATCCCGGCCTGATAGTGGCCCGGCACGTTGCAGGCAAATTCGATATTGCCTTTATCAGAGAACTTCCAAACCACTTCTTTACTTTGGCCCGGTTCCAGCAACACGCTGTTCGGGTCGTCATGCTTCATGGAATGGCCATTCCCCATATCCATATTCATCATGTCGTGGTTCAGCTTGCCGCCCTGGATGACGCCATGCTCAACCATCATCATCATTTCCTCTCGATGAGCTTCGTGCATGTCGGGAGTGCCAACATTGAACTCATGGACGAGGTTTCCCTTGTTCTCCACCACGAAGCGAACGGTTTCACCCGGCTTTACACTGATTTCTTCGGGTTCGTAGTAGTTGTCGTACATCTCGACAGTTACGGTTCGGCTGGCCTCCGACGCTTTGCCAGGTTCACCGCTTGTAGCGCCGTGCCCGTGGCCACCATCATGGGCGCCAGCCGCAAACGCTGTTGCCGACATTGAAAGCGCCATACCCGCTACGAATAGTTTTGATGCATTCATCTTTTTATCCTCTGTAAAATATTGCTCGAAAAACACTGCAGGATTGAGCCCCAATCTTGAGCAATGTCCAGAATCGGTTGTTACCTTCTCTCACTAACCTGAATTCTTTCTGAAAAACTCGAACTATTTTCCGTTCAGGCTGAATTCAGGTTAATCAGTCACACTTTCGACCGCGGACCATACATAGAAGGAAAAACTCATGCGTTTACTGCTCGTCGAAGATGACCGCTTGCTTGCTGAGGGTCTGGTCAGGCAGTTGGGAAAAGCAGGTTTCAGCGTTGATACAACTCCCAGTGCCCGAGAAGCCGTCGTTCTGGGTGAGCAAGAGGATTACCGTGCTGTTGTTCTGGACCTGGGTCTACCTGATGGCAACGGGCTGGACGTATTGAGAAAGTGGCGAACGAATCACGTCAGCTGTCCGGTCTTGATTCTGACCGCGAGAGGCGATTGGCAGGATAAGGTTAACGGCTTAAAAGCCGGGGCAGACGATTACCTGGCAAAACCTTTTCAGACAGAAGAGCTAATCGCACGCCTCAACGCACTCGTGCGTCGAAGTGAAGGAAGGGTCCATGCTCAGGTTAAAGCCGGCCGCTTTGAACTGGACGAAAACCGCCAGAGTCTCAAGATGGACGACGGCGTGGAACATACACTTACCGGCACCGAATTCCGGCTGCTACGTTGTTTGATGAGCCGCCCTGGCCACGTCTTTTCCAAAGAACAACTAATGGAACAGCTTTACAACTTGAATGATAGCCCGAGCGAAAACGTCATTGAGGCGTATATTCGGAGGTTAAGGAAGCTAGTGGGCAGCGAAACCATCTCAACACGACGCGGCCAGGGGTACATTTTTAATGCGATTCCTTAAAAAGCCTGCGTCCGTAAAAGGAACCTTGCTTGCGCTGTTACTGCCCGCCGGAATTGGTCTAATGGGGGTGGCGTGGTTGGTCCATGGCTTGCTGCTCGACCGAATATCTCGGGAATTCGTTGAAAGCCGACTGAAAGATGAAGTCGTTTTCCTTGAGCACCAGATTCGCGACGCGAATGGTGAAGTTGACACTCTCCAGACGGGCGATTATTTCCAGGATGTTTTTCATCATGCCTTTGCCATACATACACCCGAACAGACCATCATTTCACCCGATACTTGGGAGCCCTTGTTAACGCCTCTGATTGAAAACGAAGAAGACGGAACCGTTCGCGTAGAAGATGCCGAAACCACTGATACTCCCTTAGACATCCTCGCCTACCGAAAGTCTTTTCAGGTCGGTGAAACACCCATCGTCGTAATCGTTTCTGAAGATCTGGGTGCGCTGAAACGCAGCCAAGCTGCACTTCATGCCTGGACCGCCGTAGTATCAGTTCTGTTGATTATGCTCTTGGTCGCCGTGCTCTGGTTCGGAATCACGATGTCCATGCGACCGGTTGTCACACTCAAAGCCGCATTAAAAAGACTCCAGGACGGAGAGATCTCCCGAATCAACGTTCAGTCGCCAGAGGAGTTCCACCCGCTGGTTCTTCAACTAAATCAGTTGCTGGACTCCTTAGATCAGCGACTGGAGCGCTCCAGGGACGCTCTCGCAAACCTGTCTCATAGCGTCAAAACCCCCATCGCAGCCGTCCGGCAGATACTGGAAGACGACACACGTCCTCTCGACACCAATCTAAGGCGCCAGATGGTGGAGCGACTAAGCGATATCGACAGGCAATTAGAAGCTGAAATGCGTCGAAGCCGTTTTGCAGGGCCCCAGATTGGAAAAAGCGCCTACCCCATAAAACAGGCACGGGATCTTTTGTGGATGCTCGGTCGTTTATATCCGGAAAAGTCGTTTGAACTATCGAGTTCTCTGCCTGAAGACAGCCGATGGCCGATAGAAGAACATGATCTAAATGAAGTATTGGGCAACTTACTCGACAATGCTGGCAAATGGTCTTCGAGATGCGTAGAGCTCTCTGTGGAACAAGGCAGCGGCTTCAAGCGAATAGTTGTTGCTGATGATGGCCCAGGGGTTAATCACAAGGATTTAGCCAGTTTGGGCCAAAGGGGTCTGCGGCTAGATGAGCAAACACCTGGGCACGGTCTCGGCCTTGCTATCGTTCGAGATATAGTGACTCGCTATGAAGGTAAAATCAGCTTTTCGACTAAGTCCTGTAGCGGTTTACGCGTTTCTATCGAATTATTAAGATAAAATCGAATGTTCGCTTTTGTTTAGCAGCGGACCGATCGAGGCGTCCGGTGGAGGCCGTAGGCCAGCAAGGTCAGGGACTGGCGAGCCTAAGAGAGACAGAGAGAAATAGATTTCTCTCTGTCCGGTTGCTGCAATTTGTGAAATTAAGATGGGTTATGCCAACTAACACACGCCGTCAAGAGTTTCCAGATGATCAGCCCACTTTTGCAGCCACTCGCGACATTCGGGTTCATAATCGTGCAGATCATAAGTCCCTTCAATACCCTTTCTTGAATGCCCTATCACTGCCTCAGCCACTTCATTGCGACAGCCTAAACGAGACAACCCCGTGCGAACCGTACGACGCAGATCATGTGGAGACCAGTCAGGAATGCTATCCAGCCAAGCTTGGCCTGGCTTAAAGTAGGTGCCACTTCGAGCCTTGGCAGAATTTCTCAAATACCATTTTGTTTCGGTAAGCGATTTCTGCTGGATCGGCAATCCCGTCCGACTCGAAGGAAACAGATAGGTATTGGTGGTTAAACGAAGCTGACGGAGAAAAGCCACAGCTTGGCTCGGCAACTGCACATACCGCTCGGCTCCGTTCTTGGAGTCTCGCATATGCCAAACTGCTCGATCGAGATCTACATCAGACCAACGCGCCTTACAAACCTCACCCGTGCGAGCTCCTGTCCACAGAGTCAAACGAATGACGTTCTTTTGTGTTACCGAGAAACCAGAGCCTGGCAACCACGCTAACACTTCCTTCAACTCCGCATCGGACAATACGCGTTTGCCCCGAACAGACGTAAGTCGGACTCTAGCCTGCTTCAGGCTCGACTTTGCCAACAAAGCCGGGTTCGCAAAATCATCATCAAACTTGCCAAGGCCAATCGCATAGTCGTAGGCGGCACTGAGCTCACGCAGCACATTCCCAGCCTGAACGTTTGCTCCCCGGTCAAGAATGTCCTTCACCATCTCTACCACATGTTTACGCCGAACTTCTGCAGCAGATCGATCCCCCAGAGTGCGTACAGCATCACCGTACAGGGTGCGCCTAGTCTCGGCCTGCCCCTTAGGTTTCCGTGCACCAGGAACTCGTTTCTGAGCCCCAGTTCGACGATTTACAACCAGTCGATCCTCAATCACTTCAGTTAAGTACAGATCAACCAAGTCACGAACAGTAAACGCGGCCACCTCTGCCGCTTCCTTTTCCTGTTCAATTTTTGCACTTTGACGTACTTTCTCCCGCTGAATTTCGGCACGAATGCATACGCCATCTCGTCGTAAAGCCTTCATCCGAGCAAGCTCTAGGCGAGCCTCAGCCAGACTCATCGAGGGGTAATTCCCTATCTTGACTTGAGTTAGCTTGCCCGTTTCGGGGCTCCGATAGCGATAGATGAACGACCTGCCACCGCTAGCCCCGCAAGTCACACGCAGACCGGCATTCTCTCCAGTGTCCACTTTGACTTTATCGCCAGGCCGCATCGTCTCGATGGCTCTCGCCGATAGTGGCTTGTTGCCGTGTTTGTTATTCTGCATGCTTTGATCCATTAACTGATTGGAACGATAGCCATCGATGGCATTGATGAAGCTCTGACCATAAGTATAGCTTTTCATCATCAACAGCCTTTTTTGTTAAGGCGCCCACAACCCTACACCAAAAGCTATACCAAAACCTATACTCTTGAACTGGATTACAGCAGATTTCATCAGACTCCTTCAGATGCTACACAGACAAATTTACCAGAAAACCCCCTGTCAAAAGGCGGTTTGAAGCTATCCTACAGGCGAGCTACCAGTGAGCACAGACGATCTCAAAACTTCACACACCCACGTCTTCGTCGGTGTTGTCCTTGTCGAATTTTTCCACCGGGCTGTCTTCATCGCACTGCGGTTCGTGCATGAAGGTGTTGGTCACGTCCACCACGCCCAGATGCTGGATGGTGCGGCGGCCGATCAGCACCGGATAGATCATGTCGCTGCGGTTTTCCAGGCTGAACTGCTCTTCGTGCACGGTATCGCCGAAGCAGATTTCCATCAGCACCACCGGACGGCGCTCTTCACCACCGGCACCACGAATGATCACGTCGCGATAAAGCGGGCGCTCGAACTTGCGCGACACTTTTTCGTCTTCGTCCTGGTCTTCCACGTTCACTTCAAAGCGCACCCACTCCTCGCCGTCTTTTTCAAAACGTTCAATGTTGCGGGCGTGCAGGGAAGAAGTGAGGGCACCGGTGTCGAGTTTGCTTTTCACTTTCACGCCCCAGGGTTCCAGCGTGGCGTTTTCGATCCAACCGAACACATGCTGAATTTCCACATTGCTCGCGTGGCTGGCCGTGAAGGTGAAAAGCAGACTCAGAGCTATCAGAATACGTCGCATGGTTATCCTCTTTAATCGTATCGGTTCTTGGATCCTGAGATCCGGGCGGATCACGGTCGTTCCCGTAACCCGAGCACCCGGCGCCGCATGTCCTGCGACGCCACCTGGTCGGCGGTTACCGCTTCGCCCACATTGAGTTTCACGCGGGACCAGAAACGCTTCGGCAGCCGGGTCAACGCCGGGCCGCCCTTGTGGCTGAAGAAGCTACCCCATAGACCGGAGAGTGCCATGGGAATTACCGGAACCCGATTTTCATTTACAATTTTTTCCATCCCGGTTTTGAATTCCGCCAGCTCACCGTCCCGGGTCAGCTTGCCTTCCGGGAAGATGCACACCACCTGGCCGTCCGCCAGTTCCTCGTTGATGCGCTCGAACGCCTGCTGGTAAATCTCCGGATTACGCTCCTTGGAATCGATCGGAATCGCCTTTCCGGTCCGGAAGATATAGTTCATCAACGGCAAATCGTAGATCGGCTTGGCCATCACGAACCGCACCGGCCGGCGCACGGCGCCGCCCAGCAGCAACGCATCCACATAGCTGACGTGGTTGCACACCAGCAGGCAGGGGCCTTCGTCCGGAATGTTCTCCATGCCCTGTTCCTTGATGCGGTACAGCACATTGGTGAGCATCCACACCAGCAGGCGGATCAGGAACTCCGGCACCCGGGTGTAGATGTAGGCGGCCACCAGCACATTGGCCAGCGACAGCACCAGGAAGAACTCCGGTACGGTGAGATCGAGCATACCGACCAGCACGATACCCGCCACCGCCGAACCCACCATGAACAGGGAATTGAGAATATTGTTGGCGGCGATGATGCGCGCCAGATGGCTGGGGTTGGAACGCTGCTGGATCAGCGCGAACAGCGGCACGATATAGAAGCCGCCGAACACCCCGATGCCAAGCAGATCCACCATCACCCGCCAGCCGGCCGGCTGTTGCAGGAAGGCGGCGATGTCCACCGACACATCCTTGGGCAGGCCGGCGTAGGAGAAGAACAGGTCGATGCCGAAGGCGCTCAACCCGATTGAACCCAGCGGCACCAGGCCCAGCTCCACGCGGTGGCCGGACATTTTCTCGCACAGGTAGGAGCCCAGCCCGATGCCCACGGAAAAGGTGCCCAGCAGCAAGGCATAGAGGCCGTCGGTGCCGAGCAGATAGTCGTCCACGTAGACCTTGAGCTGGGTGGTGTAGGCGGCGCCGAGAAACCAGAACCAGCAAATGCCCAGCACGCACATCCACACCGATTTCACCTCCCGTGCGTAGCCGACGATATGCCAGGTTTCCCGCCACAGATTCCAGTTGATCTTCATTCCCGGGTCGGCGGCCGGCGCCTTGGGAATGCCACGGGCGGCCAGATACCCCAGCGCCGCCAGGCCCACCACCACCGCGGACACGATCAGCGGGTCGGCGGCGTCCATTTTCAGCAGCACCCCGGAAATCGAGCCGAGCAGAATCGCCAGAAAGGTGCCCATTTCCACCAGGGCGTTGCCGGACACCAGTTCCCGGGACGGCAAATGCTGGGGAATGATGGAGTACTTGATGGGGCCGAAGAAGGTGGACTGCAGGCCCATGCAGAACAGTATCGCGAGCAGGAAATAGACGGCGTTGAAGAAAAAGCCCACCGCCGCGAACGTCATGATGAAGATTTCCACCAACTTGATGCGCCGCACCAGCATGGCCCGGTCGTACTTGTCGGCGAGCTGCCCGGCCAGCGCCGAGAACAGGAAGAACGGCAGGATAAACAACGCCAGGGCCACGTTGTTCAGGGTGTTCACCTCGGTGCCGGCGACCACCCCGGAGGCGATCAGCAAAATCAGCGCCTGGCGGAACACGTTGTCGTTGAAGGCGCCGAGAAACTGGGTAAAGAAAAAAGGCCCGAAGCGGCGTTTCACCAGCAGTGAAAAAACACTGGTACTCATGGCGTCTCTCCGTGTCGCGGGGCACCGCCCCGGTTTATGGGTGCCCCCGGCCGGTGGCCGATCACACGGGCGGGATTGCCGGCGACGATGGTCCAGGCGGGCACATCGCGGGTGACCACCGACCCCATGCCCACCACCGCGTGGTCGCCGATGGTGACGCCGTCGACCACGCCCACCCGGGCGCCCAGCCACACATCGCGGCCGATGCGGATCCCCCGGGAGCGCACCGGCTGTTCACGCACCAGCGCGGCCGCGTCCATACCGTGGTCGAAGGCGTATAAGGTACAGTAGGCGGCGACGCGGGTATGGTCACCGATCTCAATCCCGGCGGCGCCCCCCTCCAGGGTCACGTGATGGTTGAGGCTGACCGACGCGCCCAGGCGCAGCGGGCCGTGCAGTACACAGTCCGCGGCGATGTGGCTGCCGTCGCCGACGTGGATATCCCGGCCGGGTTCCGCGAACAGCCGTGCCTGGGGCGCCACAAAACAGTGCACGCCGAAGTGCACGGTCTCCAGAATGGACCATTGCCGCTGCAGCTCGGCCTGCCAGGGCACGGCCCAATCGCGGTGGCGGGGCTTGAGACGCGGGTACAGCCAGGGCATGTAAGCGAGCCGCAGTTTGTGCTGCTCACGGTAAAAATCGCTCATTACGGGCTCGTTCTTCTAGCGGCGCGGTCCAGCGGGCATGCTACACCAATTCATCGAAAGGGAAGGAAAGCTATGAAACGGGTTCTACTCGCCGGCGCGGCGCTGTTCACACTCACCGCCTGCCAGAACATGGACGCCCTGGCGCCGTGGATCGAGCAGGGCAACCAGGCCGCCAAAGCCGCCGGCTACGACACCGACAGCCGCCTGGCCGGGGCGATCAAGGAGACGCTGTCGATCAGCTCGGACCGGGCCACCAGCAAACTCTCCAGCAGCGGCGCCTTCGACCTGCCACTGCCCGCCAGGGTGGAATCGGTGGCCGGCAATCTCGAGCGTATCGGCCTGGGGCGCTACGTGGACCAAGTCCGCGACGCCATGAACCGGGGCGCCGAAAACGCCGCCGCGGAAGCCGCGCCGGTGTTCAAGAACGCGATCCAGGAGATGACGGTGACCGACGCCCTGGGCATCGTGCGCGGCGGCGACACCGCCGCCACCGATTACTTTCGCGGCCGCACCGAAGCCAGCCTCACCGAGCGGTACCGGCCGATCATCGAAAGCAGCCTTCGGGAAACCGGCTTCTACGACCAGTATCAGACGTTGCTGAACGCCTATAACCGCCTGCCGATGGCCGACAAACCGGAC
The DNA here is from genome assembly GCA_017794945.1 of Alcanivorax sp. Lineage (GTDB taxonomy): Bacteria > Pseudomonadota > Gammaproteobacteria > Pseudomonadales > Alcanivoracaceae > Alloalcanivorax. The sequence goes on along the minus strand of CP051239.1, from coordinate 1,446,403 downwards.
CTGAATCTGGAAAACTACGTGATCGACACCAGCCTGGAGCGGCTGTACACGGAGATCGGCACCCAGGAAGCCCTGATCCGGCAGGATCCGGTGAGCCGGGGCAGCGCGCTGATCGGCGCGGTGTTCGGCGGCCAGGACTAAGGCGCCTCTGAACCGCTACGCCGCCGCCGGCACCGCCTGGTTGGCGAAATGCGCCAGCACCGCACCGGCCTGGGGGCACTCGCGGACGCTGGGCAGCAGGTCGTCCACCTGTTGGTCGCTGAGCTGCTGCCCGCGCATCGCCTGCAGATAGGCCCGCGTCACATCGGCGCTGAATTCCGGATGGAACTGGCAGCCCCAGGCGCCGTGACCGTAGCGGAACGCCTGGCAGCTTCCGTGCCCGTTGCTGGCCAGCACCTCGACGCCGGCGGGCGCGGTGAGCACCGATTGGCGGTGCATCATCTGCGCCCAGGGCTGATCGCAGAACGCCGCCAGCAAGGGGTCGCCGCGGGCCGCGCTGGTGGTGCGCAACGCCACGGTCCCCACTTCCATGCCCTGGGGGTGATCACCCACTTCGCCGCCCAGGGTGTGGGCGAGAAGCTGGTGCCCGAAGCAGATGCCCAGCAGGGGCGGTGCCTCGGCCAGTTGCAGGGTGCCTTCCAGCCAGTGCATCAGGTGTCGCATCCAGCCGGCTTCGTCCGTGACCATGTGATGGGAACCGGTGATCACCACGCCGCTGAAGCCCGCCGCGCCCGGCAGGGGCTGGCCGTCACGGGCGTCCACCACGGTCGCCGGGGCCTGGTCACCGAGACCCTGCCGGATCCAGTCGGGGAAATCGCCGTAATGCCGTTGCAGGGCGGGGTAGGTGCTACCGGTTTGCAGAATCAATAGTGGTTTCATGGGGCCTCCGTTCCTCCGCTGCCCTCTATGACAAAGCAAGTGCCGTACCAGCTTCGGGCGCCGTTTGTAAAAGTGGGTTGAGGCTGTGCCCGGGGTCAAGCCAGCTGGCGGTGCCGGGGGCAGCTGACCAGATGATCGTTGACCAGGCCGGCGGCCTGCATGAAGGCGTACATGATGGTCGGGCCGACGAAACGGAAGCCCTGTTTCTTGAGCGCCTTGCTGAGCGCCTCGGCTTCGGGGGTCACCGCCGGCACCTCGGAGAGGGACCGGAAGCGGTTGATGCGCGGCTCGCCGTCGACGAAATCCCAGACGAAACTGTCCAGGCTGGTGCCGGCGTCGCGCAGGTCGAGATAGGCGCGGGCGTTGCCCACTGCGGCGCCCATTTTCAGGCGGTTGCGGATCAGGCCGGTGTCCTGGAGCAGGGCGGCGATTTTGGCGTCGTCGTAGCGGGCGATTTTCTCCGGGTCGAAGCCGTCCATCGCCTTGCGGTAGTTTTCCCGCTTCCGCAACACGGTGATCCAGCTCAGACCCGCCTGGGCGCCCTCGAGAATCAGGAACTCAAACAGACGGCGGTCGTCGTGCTCGGGCACGCCCCACTCTTGGTCGTGGTAGGCCACGTACAGCGGATCCGTGCCGCACCAGGGACAGCGATCCATGGTCAAACCCCCGTGTTTCCAGGCGTATCGGTGGGTAGCACGGTATCACCGGCCCCTGGGGGACGCTATACTTGCCCCTTTATTTTCACAGAGCTTGGAAGAACGGGAACCACCATGGCGGATCAACCGCAAGCGGATACAAGCACCTTCCAGGGCCTGATTCTGGCCCTGCAACAGTACTGGGCGGAGCAGGGCTGCGTGATCGTCCAGCCCCTGGATATGGAAGTGGGGGCCGGCACCTTCCACCCCAGCACCTTCCTGCGCGCGATCGGCCCGGAAAACTGGAACAGCGCCTACGTGCAGCCGTCCCGGCGGCCCACCGACGGCCGCTACGGCGAGAACCCCAACCGGCTGCAGCATTACTACCAGTTCCAGGTGGTGCTCAAGCCGTCGCCGGACAACATCCAGGAGCTGTATCTGGATTCCCTGCGCCGCCTCGGTTTCGATCCGCTCACCCATGACATCCGCTTCGTGGAAGACAACTGGGAATCGCCCACCCTGGGCGCCTGGGGCCTGGGCTGGGAAATCTGGCTGGACGGCATGGAGGTGACCCAGTTCACCTACTTCCAGCAGGTCGGCGGCATCGACTGCTACCCGGTCACCGGCGAGATCACCTACGGCCTGGAACGGCTCGCCATGTACCTGCAGAACGTGGACTCGGTGTACGACCTGGTGTGGTCCGACGGCCCCTTCGGCAAGGTCACCTACGGCGACGTCTTCCTGCAGAACGAGGTGGAGATGTCCACCTTCAACTTCGAACACGCCAACGTGGAAGCCCTGTTCAACCAGTTCGACCTGTTCGAGGCGGAATCCGGCAAGCTGATCGAGGCCGGGCTGCCGCTGCCCGCCTACGAGTACGTGCTCAAGGCCTCCCACACTTTCAATCTGCTGGACGCCCGCAAGGCGATTTCGGTCACCGAGCGGCAGCGCTTCATTCTGCGCGTGCGCACCCTGGCCCGGGCCGTGGCCCAGGCCTATTTCGACGCCCGCCGCGCGCTGGGCTTTCCGATGGCCGCCGACGACATCCGCCAGGAAGTGGAGGCGCAGCTGCAGCAACAGGACGATAAAGCCGCCAAGAAACAGAAAGGGGGCAAGTAATCATGGCGAACGATATGGCCAAGCGGGATTTGTTGATTGAACTGGGTACCGAAGAGCTGCCCCCCAAGGCTCTGCCGGATCTGAGCGCCGCCCTCACCGAGGAACTGGTGCGCCAGCTGGACGACGCCGGCCTGGCGCACGGGGCGGTGGAAAGCTTCGCCGCGCCGCGCCGTCTGGCGGTGCTGGTGCGCGATCTGGCCGACAAGCAGGCGGATCGCCAGGTGGAACGCCTGGGCCCGGCCCTGCAGGCCGCCTACGACGCCGACGGCAAACCCACCAAGGCCGCCGAAGGCTTCGCCGCCTCCGTGGGCCTGAGCGTGGACCAGCTGGACCGCCGCGACACCGACAAGGGCGAGCGGCTGTTCGCCCAGCTCACCGAAGCCGGCCGGCCCACCGTGGAGCTGGTGCCGGACTTTCTCGCCCAGGCGGTCAACAAGCTGCCGATTCCCAAGCGCATGCGCTGGGGGCGCCGCAAGGTGCAGTTCGTGCGCCCGGTGCACTGGCTGGTGGCGCTGTACGGCAGCGACGTGATTGATTTCGAGCTGCTCGATCAGCGCGCCGGACGCACCTCCCGGGGCCACCGCTTCCACGCGCCGGACGCCATCGAGTTGAGCGAAGCGGGCGACTACGCCACCCGCCTGGAGCAGGACGGCAAGGTAATCGCCGACTTCCCGCGCCGCCGGGAAATGATTCGCCAGCAGGCCGAGCAGGCCGGCCGCGACGCCGGTGGCCAGGCCCATCTGGACGAGGATCTGCTCGACGAAGTCACCGCCCTGGTGGAGTGGCCGGTGGCACTTGCCGGCCGGTTCGACGACGACTTCCTGCGCGTGCCCCAGGAAGCCTTGATCACCGCCATGGAAGAGCACCAGAAGTATTTCCCGGTGCTCGACGCCAACGGCAAGCTGACCCCGCATTTCATCACCATCAGTAATATCGAATCCCGCGATCCGCAGAAGGTGATCGCCGGCAACGAGAAGGTGATCCGCCCGCGCCTGGCCGACGCCGCCTTCTTCTACGACAACGACTGCCGCAAGCCCCTGGAACAGCACGCCCAGGGCCTCGCCCAGGTGGTGTTCCAGCAGAAGCTGGGCACTCTGGCGGACAAGTGCGACCGCATCGGCTGGCTGGCCGGCGAGATCGCCGACCGCATCGGCGGCGACGCCAACCTGGCGCGCCGCGCCGGCGCGCTCAGCAAGGCGGACCTGAACAGCGAGATGGTGTACGAGTTCGACACCATGCAGGGCGTGATGGGCTATTACCTGGCCCGCAATGAAGGTCTGCCCGAAGAGCTGGCCCAGGCGCTGCACGAGCAGTATTTGCCGCGCTTCGCCGGCGACGGGCTGCCGCGCACCAAAACCGGCCAGGCGGTGTCCCTGGCGGACAAGATCGACACCCTGGTGGGTATCTTCGGCATCGGCCAGAAGCCCTCCGGCACCAAGGACCCCTACGCGCTGCGCCGCGCCACCCTGGGCATCCTGCGCATCATCATCGACAACCAGCTGGCCCTGGATCTGCGCGACCTGCTCGACCAGGCAGCGGTGGCCCTCGGCCAGCGCATCGACGCCGACCGGGTGGACGAGGCCTTCGACTTCGTCAAGGGCCGCTACCGGGCCATGTACCAGGAGCAGGGCTTCGCCACGCCGGTAATCCTGTCGGTGCTGGCCCTCGACGAAGCCTGCCGCCGGCCGCTGGATTTCGACCGCCGGGTGCGGGCGGTGGCGGCGTTCCAGAACCGCGACGAAGCCCAGGCCCTGGCGGCCGCCAACAAGCGCGTCTCCAACATCCTCGCCAAACTGGACAAAGCGCCGCCGGAAGAGATCGACGGTGCCCTGCTCGAGGAAGAGGCGGAGCAGACCCTCACCGACATGGTGGTGGACGCCTACGCCCGCTCCGAGCCGTTGCTGGAAGAGGGCAACTACGAAGCGGTGCTGGCACTGCTCGCCGAACTGCGCGAGCCGGTGGACGCCTTCTTCGACCAGGTGATGGTGATGGCCGAGGACCCGGCGGTGCGCGACAACCGCCTGGCGCTGCTCACCTTCCTGCGTGATCTGTTCCTCAACGTGGCCGACATCAGTCTGCTGCAGGAATAGGAGCGTTCTACCCATTTAGCGGCTTCGTAGCGCGGTTCGATCTCGGTGCCGGTGTCCAGGACCCGCCGTGAATCCATCCCTGGAGGCTTGTGTTCGGCTCCCTGCCTCACACAGTCCTGGACACCGGCACCGAGATCGAACCTCCATTGGGAGCACACCGCAATGGGCGTCTACGAAGCAAGATTTCGTGGGGCTTGGCCCTTGAGAAGTTCTCACCTCGGCGCCACTGCATAGGGTAATTCCGCTTAACTCGAAGGAGTCCCCATGCGCATTGACCTCTCAGGTAAGAAGGCGATCGTTTCCGGCTCCTCCGCCGGTATTGGTTTCGGTATCGCCCGCGGCCTGGCCCTGGCCGGCGCGGACGTGGTGATCACCGGCCGCACCCAGGAACGGGTGGACCAGGCGATCGACGCTCTCAAGCAGGAGACCAAGAGCGACGGCATCGAGGGCATCGCCGCCGATCTGGGGCGGGCCGACGGCTGCCAGGCACTGATCGATGCCCATCCGGACGCGGATATCCTGGTCAATAACGTGGGCATCTTCGAGCCCAAGGGCTTCTTCGATATCGACGACGACGACTGGGAGCGGTTCTTCCAGATCAATGTGATGAGCGCGGTGCGGCTGTCCCGCCACTATGCCCGGGGCATGCGCGACCGGGGTTGGGGCCGCATTCAGTTCCTGTCCAGCGAATCGGCGCTGAATATTCCCACCGAAATGGTCCACTACGGCATGACCAAGACCGCCGTGCAGTCCATTTCCCGGGGCCTGGCCAAGGTGCTGGCCGGTACCGGTGTCACGGTGAACGCCATCCTGCCCGGGCCGACCCGCTCCGAGGGCGTGCGCAAGATGCTGAAGAGCATGGCGGAGCAGTGCGGCCTGTCCGAGCAGGAGGTGGAGAAACAGTTTATCCAGGAAGCGCGCCCCAGCTCGATCATCCAGCGCGTGGCCGAAGTGGAAGAGGTGGCCAATATGTCGGTGTACGCGGCCTCGCCCCAGGCGTCCGCCACCACCGGGGCGGCCCTGCGGGTGGAAGGCGGAATCGTCGACACCATGGCCTGATACGGTGCCCGGGCCTGATATACTGCCGCCCATGAACGCATCCAAACTGGTTATTCTCGACCGCGACGGGGTGATTAACGAAGACTCCGACGCCTACATCAAAACCCCCGAGGAGTGGCGCCCGCTGCCCGGCAGCGCGGCCGCCATCGCCCGGCTTAACCACGCCGGGTACCGCGTGGTGGTGGCCACCAACCAATCCGGGCTGGCACGGGGCTATTTCGATCAGGCCGGCCTGGACGCCATTCACCGCACCATGGCGGCCCACCTGGAGGGCGCCGGGGCCCGGCTTTCCGGCGTGTTTTTCTGTCCCCACGGCCCGGACGACGGCTGCGCCTGCCGCAAACCGTTGCCGGGACTGATCGACCAAATTGTTGCCGAGTATGGCGATGTCACCGGTGTCCCCATGGTTGGTGATAGTCTGAGGGACCTGGAAGCCGGCGTCGCGCGCGGCTGCCGCCCGGTGCTGGTGCTGACCGGCAAGGGCCGGCGCACCCTCGACAAAGGCTTGCCGGAAACCCTGGGCCCGGTGGATGTTTACGATTCCCTGGCCGGGTTCGTCGATCAGTTTCTCAAGGACCCTTCATGAAAGAACCCGCCGGTGGCCCGCCCAGTTGGGGCATCCGCATTCGCAGTGTGCTGTTTTTCGTTATCTACAACGCGGTGGGCATTGTCCATGGTCTCAACTGCCTGCTGATTGGCTGGTTTCTCCCCCGCGATCAACGTTACCGTTTTGTGAATATCTGGACCCGCTTCGCCATGTGGCTGCTCGGCCGTCTCAACGGCGTGCGTATCCGGGTGGAGGGCCGCGAGCATTTGCAGGACGGGCCGATGGTGATAATCGCCAACCACCAGAGCAGTTGGGAAACCTTTTATCTGCAATTATTGATCTCGCCCCAGGCCACGGTGCTGAAACGGGAACTGCTGTGGCTGCCGTTTTTCGGCTGGGGCCTGGCGCTGCTTAATCCGATTCGCATTGATCGCGGCAAGGGCAGGGCGGCACTGAAAGCGGTTTTGGAGCAGGGCGCCGAGCGTCTTAAGGACGGCATTCCGGTGGTGATTTATCCGGAAGGCTCCCGACAGAAACCCGGTACTTTGGGCCATTTTAATCACGGCGGTTCGTTACTCGCCTGCCGTAACAAGGTGCCGGTGGTGGCGATCAGTCATAACAGCGGCGATTGCTGGCCGGCCCGTTCCTGGCTGCGCTTGCCCGGTGAAATTATTTTGCGTATCAGCCCGCCCATTAATACCGAAGATAAAGACGCAAAAACCGTTACCCGGCTGGCGGAACAATGGATTTTTGAACATTATCCCGGTGAACCGGCCAAAACCCCGAAAGCGTAATTGCGTTTTTTTCTAATAATAACTACAGTTTCCCGCACAAGGCCGACCCTATCTATTAAGGACCACCGAAAATGACTATCAATCTTGACGATCTTTCTGTCGCGGAACTGGAAAAACTGATCAAGCAGGCTGAGAAAAAGCTCGAGAAGAAACGTCTCGACGCGGTGAAAAGCGCCCAGGCGGAAATTTCCAAGATCGCCAAGGATCTCGGCGTTTCCGTGGATGACCTGCTGCAGGAAAAAGCCAGCCGGCAGAAGAAGGCGGCTCGCAAAACCACCGCCCGCAAGAAGAAAGCAGGCGTTCGCAAGCCCGCCAAGGTGAAATACCGCAACCCGAACGACAGCTCGCAAACCTGGACCGGCCGTGGCAAGCGCCCGGTGTGGCTGCGCGAAGCCCTGGAAAACGGCGCCAAGCTGGAAGATTTCGCGGTTTAACCCCGCCGGTTTGAGAGCCAGGCAACCGGGCGCCCGCCCGGTTGCTCCCTTCTGTTTTTTCTAGATATCCAGATTGGACACCTGCAGCGCATTGGACTCAATGAACTTGCGGCGCGGGTCCACGTCGTCGCCCATCAGGGTGGTGAAGATCTGATCCGCGGCAATCGCATCCTCCACCGTTACCTGCAGCATCCGACGGGACTCGGGATCCATGGTGGTTTCCCACAGCTGGTCCGCGTTCATCTCCCCCAGACCCTTATAGCGCTGCACACTGGTGCCGCGGCGGGCCTGTTGCATCAGCCAGGCCAGGGCCTCGGCGAAGTGGCGGATCGGTTTGCGGGTTTCACCGCGCTCCACGGCCGCGTCACTGGCCAGCAGCCCCTCGAGCGTCTCGCCCAGGTGCTTGATGCGCCCGTAATCCGGCGATTGCAGGAAGTCCAGTGACACCCGGTACTCCCGGGGCACCCCGTGGGCGATCACCTTCACATGGGGCAGATAGAGGCCTCTCTCGGTGTCCAGCTCCGGGCTCACGGTGAACGTCTGGCTGCCGTCGGTGAGGGCGTCCACGCGGGCGCCCAGATCGGCGCACCACTGCTTCATGAAGGCTTCGTCGGTGAGCTTGCTCTCGTCCACGGACGGCATGTAGATCATCTGCTCGAGCACCAGCGCCGGGAACACCCGGGACTGGCGGTCGACGATGCGCATCACCTGGCGGTATTCGCCGATCAGGTTGCCCAGGGGCTCACCGCTCACCGGCGGGGCGTCGTTGCCCGGGTAGAGGGCGGCCTTCTCCAGCGCCAGGTTGGTGAGGTAGTCCTCCAGGGCCGGGTCATCCTTGATGTAGGTTTCCTGCTTGCCCTTCTTGACCTTGTAGAGCGGCGGCTGGGCGATATACACATGGCCGCGGGCGATCAGCTCCGGCATCTGCCGGAAGAAGAAGGTGAGCAGCAGGGTGCGGATGTGGGAGCCGTCCACGTCCGCGTCCGTCATGATGATGATGCGGTGGTAGCGCAGCTTTTCCACGTTGTATTCATCACGGCCGATCCCGCAGCCCAGCGCGGTAATCAAAGTGCCTACCTCTTGCGAGGAGAGCATCTTGTCGAAGCGGGCTTTCTCCACGTTGAGAATCTTACCCTTCAACGGCAGGATCGCCTGGTACTTGCGGTCGCGGCCCTGCTTGGCGGAGCCGCCCGCGGAATCACCCTCCACGATGTAGAGCTCGGAGAGCGCCGGGTCTTTTTCCTGGCAGTCCGCCAGCTTGCCGGGCAGGCCGGCGATATCCAGGGCGCCCTTGCGGCGGGTCATGTCGCGGGCCTTGCGGGCCGCGTCCCGGGCCCGGGCCGCGTCGATGATTTTCTGGACGATTTGCTTGGCTTCCTGGGGATGCTCCAGCAGGTAATCCTGAAATTTCTCGGACATGGTCTGCTCAACGGCGGTCTTCACCTCGGAGGAGACCAGCTTGTCCTTGGTCTGGCTGGAAAACTTGGGATCCGGCACCTTCACCGAAATCACCGCCGTCAGGCCTTCGCGGGCGTCGTCGCCGGTGGGGTTGGCTTTTTCCCGCTTGAGGAAGCCTTCCCGGTCCATGTAGTTATTCAGCGAACGGGTCAGCGCGGCACGGAAGCCCGCCAGGTGGGCACCGCCGTCGCGCTGGGGAATGTTGTTGGTAAAGCAGAAAATATTCTCTTGGTAGGAGTCATTCCACTGCATGGCCACTTCCACGGCGATGCCGTCTTCCCGGTCGAACTGGAAGTGGAATACCTCATTGAGCGCGGTCTTGCTCCGGTTGAGGTAGGTGACGAAGGCACTCAGACCGCCTTCGTACTCAAAGATGTCCTCGTCGCCGGTGCGCTCGTCCTTCAGGTGGATGCGCACGCCGGAGTTCAGGAAGCTCAGCTCGCGCAGTCGCTTCGCCAGGATGTCGTAGTGGAACTCGATATTGGTGAAGGTCTCGGACGACGGCCGGAAGTGAATCGCGGTGCCGGTGCTGTCCGTGGTGCCCACCGTATCCAGCGGCTTTTCCGGCACGCCGTGGCGGTAACTCTGCTCATACACGTTGCCGTGGCGACGGATGGTCAGCTTCAGGGATTCGGACAGGGCGTTGACCACGGAAACGCCCACGCCGTGCAGCCCCCCGGAGACCTTGTAGGAGTTGTCGTCGAACTTACCGCCGGCGTGCAGCACGGTCATGATCACCTGAGCGGCGCTGACACCCTCTTCGGTGTGCATGTCCACGGGGATGCCGCGGCCGTTGTCCGATACGGAGATGGATTCATCCGGATGGATGACCACCCGGATCTCGGAACAGTGCCCGGCCAGGGATTCGTCGATGGAGTTATCGACCACCTCGAAAACCATGTGATGCAAACCGGTGCCGTCATCCGTATCACCGATGTACATGCCGGGACGTTTGCGAACGGCGTCCAGACCCTTCAGCACCTTAATGCTGGATGAATCGTAGTTTTGTTCCGCCATGTCTTTACCTTATGGATCGTCCGATATCCGCTGAACACGGCCATGTTCCACGTGGAACATTCGGGCCGCAGCGCCCTTATGCTCATCAAAAGCGGGGTCCAGGTGCTCCCTGTCCACCGCCGTTATCAATGTTTGGTGTGATCCCGCCGCCAGAAACCCCAGCAACGTGGCCCGGTGGGTCTGATCCAGTTCAGAGCCCAGATCATCCACCAGCAGCGTGCAGACCTTCCCGGCCTCCTGGATCAGGGGAAGCTGGGCCAGCACCAGGCCGTAGGCCATGATCTTGGCCTGGCCTCGGGACACCCGGTCCCGGGCAAGGCTGCCACCCGCCGTGATCTTGAGCTCGGCACGGTGAAAGCCGGTGTGGGTAAACCCGCGACGCAAATCTTCATCGCGGGAGCGGGCCAGGGCGTCCAGATAGGATTCGCCCTCCCGGCGCCCGGTCTGCAAAACCAGCCCGCCTTTGATCTCCGGAGCGAGCAACGCCATCGCTTCCAGCCAGCGGCTTTTCAGCCGCTGCAGATACCCATCACGTAACCGTTCAATACTATCAGAACTGGCCGCCAGTTTCTGGTCCCAATAGCCCAACTCACGGGGGGTTACCCGGCCGCTGCGCAGCAGGGCATTGCGTTGCTTCAGGGCGGCGCTGGCTTCCTTCCACACCGGCAGGAAGGAATGTTCCACGTGGAACATTCCCCAGTCCAAAAACCGCCGGCGCAGGGCGGAGGGCCCGAAGATCAACTCCACCGACTGGGGGTGCAACGCCAGCACAGGAAGCAGGGCAGCCACATCGCTCAGGGCGCCTGGCGTGGCGCCATTGAGCTTCAGCGACTGGATGCCGCCGGGGGCGCGGCGAATGCCGAGCCGGTGATGGTTTTCACCAATCTCCACGCGGGCGAACAGGGTGGCGGCGTCGGCGCCGTCGCGGACCAGCCGGGACAACCGGCCGCCGCGAAAGGAGCGGCCGCCACTGCCGATAAAGTAGATGGCTTCCAGCAGGCTGGTTTTGCCGCTGCCGTTGGCGCCGACAATCAGATTCAGTCCCGGCGCCGGCGAAAGCTCCGCCTGCTGATAGTTACGGAAATCCGTGAGTCGCAGATCAGCTAGCATGAAAGGGCAAGAAGGCGGGGAAGAGTGGGCGCCCGCTGAAAGCAGGCGCCGGTGCTTGGCAGGGGGCGCGCCCTAGAGGCGCATCGGCATAACCACATAAATGGCCGCCTCGTGCTCCGGATCGGTGATCAGAGCACTGCTGTTGCTGTCGCCCAGTTCCAGGCGGGCCTGGGTGCCGTCCATGGTGTTGAGGACATCGAGCAGGTAGCTGACATTGAAGCCGATCTCCAGGGGGCCGCCCTGGTAGTCCACGGACACTTCCTCTTCCGCTTCTTCCTGCTCCGGGTTGTTGGCGACGATACGCAGGCTGCCTTCGGAAAGCTGCACCCGCACACCGCGATACTTCTCGTTGGAAAGAATCGCCACCCGGCTCAGCGCCTGGCGCAGCGTTTCCCGATCCGCCATCACCACCCGGCTGCCGTCCTTGGGAATCACGCGTTCGTACTCCGGGAACTTGCCGTCCACCAGTTTGGAGGTAAAGGTAATCGATCCGGCTACAATGCGAATGTGGTTACGGCCCAGGGTGAGGCGTGCGTTCTCCGCCGCGTCGGACAGGATCCGCGCCAGCTCCATGACACCCTTGCGGGGCAGGATCACGCCGGCTTCCTCGCTCTGGCCTTCCAGGGCCGCGTCGCACAGCGCCAGGCGGTGACCGTCGGTGGACACCGCCCGCAGCATGCCGGAGCGCAGCTCGAACAGCATGCCGTTAAGGTAGTAGCGGACGTCCTGCTGGGCCATGGAGAAAGCGGTATGGTCGATCAACTGACGCAGGGTATGGGGCGCAATCTCCAGCACCGAACCGCTGTTGTCCTCTTCCTGATTGGGAAACTCGGACGCGGGCAGAGTGGCCAGGGAGAAACGGCTGCGGCCGGAGCGCACCAGCATTCTCTCGCCGTCCACCTCGAAGCGGATGTCCGCCTCCGCCGGCAGGCTCTTGGCGATGTCCACCAGCTTGCGGGCCGGCACCGTGGTTTCACCGGCCTGGTGTTCACCTTCCAGCGGCAACCGCGCCACCAGCTCCAGTTCCAGGTCGGTGCCGGTCAAGGAAAGTTGGCCGTCCCCCACTTCCATGAGCACATTGGACAAAACCGGCAGCGTTTGGCGTTTTTCGACCACCGCGGCAACTTGCTGTAGCGGTTTGAGCAGTTGTTCACGGTTGATGGAGAATTTCATGTCGCTTTCCCGTTTCAGTTGATCCGTCAGGACGTCAGGGTCCTCAGGAGGTTTTGATAATCTTCTTCTATTTCCGGATTGGATTCGCGCAGCTCCAGCACCTTCCGGCAGGCATGCAATACCGTGGTGTGGTCCCGGCCGCCGAAGCTTTCCCCGATCTCGGGCAGGCTATGGCTGGTCAACTCCTTGGACAACGCCATCGCCACCTGGCGCGGCCTGGCCACCGAGCGGGTACGCCGCGGTGAGTGCAGGTCCGGCACCTTGATCTTGTAGTACTCCGCCACCGTGCGCTGGATATTGTCGATGCTGATCTGGCGGGCCTGCAGGGCGATCAGATCCTTGAGCGCTTCCTTGATCAGGCCGATATCGATCTGCGCCCCGGTGAAGCGCACATGGGCGATCACACGGCGCAACGCGCCTTCCAGCTCCCGCACATTGGAACGGATCCGCTGGGCGATAAAGAAGGCCGCGTCATTGGGCAGCTCGACCCGCGCCTCTTCCGCCTTTTTCTTCAGGATCGCGACCCGCGTCTCCAACTCCGGCGGCTCCAGCGGTTGCGACAGCCCCCACCCGAACCGGCTTTTCAGCCGTTCCTCAAGGCCGTCCACTTCCTTAGGGAATTTATCGCATGTCAGGATGATTTGCTGCCCGTTTTCCAACAACGCATTAAAGGTGTGGAAAAACTCCTCCTGGGACTGCTCCTTACCTGCAAAAAACTGAATATCGTCAATCAGCAGGGCGTCCACCGAACGGTAGAAGCGCTTGAATTCGTTGATGGTTTTGTTCCGCAACGCCGAGATCATATCCGCCACGAAGCGCTCACTGTGCAGGTAGACCACCTTGGCGTTGGGGTTGCGCCGCATCAGCTCGTTGCCCACCGCGTGCATCAGGTGGGTCTTACCGAGCCCCACGCCGCCATACAGCAACAGGGGGTTATAACCGTGGCTGGCGGGGTTCTCCGCCACCTGCTGGGCCGCCGCGCAGGCCATGCGGTTGGACTTGCCTTCCACGAAGGTGAGAAAGGTGAAGCCCGAATTCAGATTGCTGCGGTGCTTAGCGGCACCGCCCAGTTCCGGCGACACCGCCTTGGCGCGGGGTTCAATCACCGGCGCCGCGCGGCTTTCGGTGGGACGGCCACGGGCGGCGCCGGCCTCCGGTTGACGAGGCGCCGGGGCGGCCCGGGAACTGCCCACTTCCAACCGCAACTGGGGCAGGGGCCCGCTCTTCAGTTCCCCCAGCACCTCACTGATACGTTCCACGTATTTGTCGCGAACCCAGTCGACCACGAAGCGATTAGGCGCGAAAAGCGTCAATTCTCCGCCATCCTCGGAAGCCGTCACCTGCAACGGCCGGATCCACATGTTGAATTGCTGGGACGGCAGTTCGTCTTCCAGCCGAGTCAAACAGCGATTCCAAAGCTCCTCGGACACATCCCCGCCTTTACCGTCGATGGTGAATAAGACGTTGCATTCTATACCCCCGTCCGGCCAATTATCCACAGCTCCCGAGACCTTTTTCTTTTCCGTTTTCCTGTGGATAACTACGGCGGTAACCCTGTGCGCACCCGGGCTGACAACTCTGGGGATAATCCGGTGCATGGATTCCGTCCCCAATTGGCCACCGGCTGTCCCCCGTTCGTCCCCGCGACTTACACACAGTTATACGTCAGTTGCCAACAGGCCAAACCATTGTTTTATATCGTCTTTTTCCGCTTATCCACAGAATCCGCCTTCCCTTACTATTACCACTGCTACTAAAAACATATAAATATTTAATTCTTTTAGTAACACCCCGATCCGCTTCGGAAAGGTCAGTTGACAGCCTGCCCCTGCACGACTATTATCCGCGACCTCTTAAGCCCACGACTTCCTATTTGGGGATGACGCCATGAAACGGACATTCCAGCCGAGCAACATCAAGCGTAAGCGTAACCACGGTTTCCGTGCCCGCATGGCCACCAAAAATGGCCGCAAAATCGTCGCGGCACGTCGCGCCCGGGGTCGTAAACGGCTGACAGCCTGAGTCAGCCCCTGGCGCTGACCGCTGTCTTCCGTTTTCGCCATGGTGCCAGTGTCAGCGCCCGATACCCCGTCCTTCCGCTTCACCCGAGAACAGCGCCTGCTTGACGGCGCCCAGTTCCAGGCTGTGTTCAACGCCCCGGACTGGCGGGTCTCCGACCGCTATTTTCTCATTCTTGCCCGCCGTAACCATCTGCCCCAGGCACGACTGGGTCTGGTGATCGGCCGTCGTAAAGCGCGCCACGCCGTGGACCGCGCCGCGATCAAGCGCCGTGCCCGCGAACAGTTCCGTTTGCGCCAGCATGCGTTGGCCGGCCTGGATCTGATCGTCCTCCTGCGGGGCCCGTGTCCCAAGGAAGGGGGCCGCTCGTTAACACCGGCCCTGTCCGAGCTCCTGGACAAGCTGCTTGCCAAGCGTGGGCAAGACTGAGAAACTGCCGTCCGCTTTTTCTCGCCAGAACCCAATCGAATTATGGATATCCCTCGCGCGTTAGTGATCACTGGTATTGCCGTTGTTTCCTACCTGATGATCCAGGCCTGGCAGCAGGACTATATGTCCCCGCGGACCACGCCAGTGGCCCAGGAACAAACCCGGGCCGACGACACCGCCCCCGCCAATGACAGCGATCCGCTGCCGCAGCCGGACAGCACCGAGGGTACCGTGCCGGAACCCGCCGGCGAGCAGCAGGCCGAGGCGCCGGCCCCCGGCTCGCAAAGCGACTCCGGACAGCGCATTGAAGTGAATACCGATGTGCTGGCCCTGGAAATCGATCCATTGGGTGGCGACATCGTTCGGGTGGCCCTGCCGGAATACCCGCGCCACGCGGACACCCCGGAGCAGCCGTTCGTACTCTTGCAGAACGACGCCGGTCGTACCTACGTGGCGCAGAGCGGGCTGGTCGGCAAGAACGGCACCGACACCGCTGAAGGGCGTCCCACCTGGCAGACCAGTCAGGAACGCTATCGTCTGCGGGACGGCGAGAAAGAACTCAATGTGGATCTCACTCTCAGCCAGAGTGGCGGGGTGGAGATTATCAAGCGCTATACCTTCGAGCGCGGCAGCTATCTGGTCCGGGTCAGCCATATTGTCCGCAACAACAGCGGCGAGCCCTGGCAGGGCGCCCTCTATGGTCAGATCAAACGGGACGGCAGCGAGGACCCGGGCAAGAGCACCCAGGGTTTTATTCCCATGCCGACCTACCTAGGCGCGGCGTACTGGAGCCAGGACAAGCCCTACAACAAGCTGCCGTTCGACGATATGCAGGACGAGCCGCTGCGGCTCACCCAGGAGGGCGGCTGGATCGCCATGCTCCAGCACTACTTCGTGTCCGCCTGGATTCCCGATGCCCAGGGGCGCTACACCTATTCCACCCTGTACCGCGAGAACCGTAACGAATACCTGCTGCGCTTCGTGTCCGCTTCGGCCGAAGTTCAGCCCGGCGAGGAAAAGGTGTTCTACGCGGAGTTCTACACCGGTCCCAAGATCCAGGATCGTCTGGAAGCGATCAGCCCCGGCTTTAACATGACCGTGGACTACGGCTGGCTGTGGTTCCTGGCCCAGCCGATTTTCCACCTGCTGGTGTTCCTGCAAAGCGGTGAGCTGGACATCTTCGGCCTGAACATGGATATCGGCTTCGGGGTCGGCAACTGGGGTGTGGCGATCATCCTGCTGACGCTGGTGATCAAGTCCCTGTTCTTCAAGCTCAGCGCCACCAGCTACCGGTCGATGGCCAAAATGCGCAAAGTGGCCCCCGAGATGCAGCGCATCAAGGAAGAGAATAAAGGCGACCGGCAGAAGCAGCAGCAGGAAACCATGAAGCTGTTCCAACGGGAGAAGATCAACCCCCTGGGTGGCTGCTTGCCGATCCTGGTGCAAATGCCGGTATTCATCTCGCTGTACTATGTGCTACTGGAATCAGTGGAGCTGCGCCAGGCCCCGTTCTTCCTGTGGATCAACGACCTGTCGGTGATGGACCCGTACTTCGTGCTGCCGATTCTGATGGGCGCCTCCATGTTCCTGCAGACCCGGCTCAACCCGACCCCGGCGGATCCCACCCAGGCCCAGGTGATGAAATGGATGCCGGTGATCTTCTCGGTGTTCATGCTGTGGTTCCCGGCGGGTCTGGTGCTGTACTGGCTGACCAACAACCTGTTGTCGATCGCCCAGCAGTATCTGATCACCCGCAAGATCGAACGCGGCGGGTGATCCACCGCCGCGGCGAAGAATTCAAAGCCGGCCCGCCAAGGCCGGCTTTTTCTTTTCACCGTCCCTGTCTGGCCTGGTGCCGCCAGGGCTCCCTATAATCCCGCCATGTCCACAGCCCGTTCCGACACCATCGTTGCCATCGCCACCGCCCCCGGACGGGGAGGCGTCGGCGTGCTGCGCCTGTCCGGCGAGCGCGCGCTGAGTATTGCCAAGTGCCTCATTGGTGAGCGCTCACTATCGCCCAGGAAGGCCCATTTCAGTGCGTTCAAGGACCCGGAAGGCCAGGTGATCGACGAGGGGTTGGTGCTTTGGTTCCCGGCGCCGGGTTCCTTCACCGGCGAGGAAGTGGTGGAACTGCAGGGCCACGGTGGCCCCGTGATCCTGGATATGCTGGTGGCCGCCTGCGTGCACCACGGTGCCCGCCAGGCCAGGGCCGGGGAGTTTTCCCAGCGAGCCTTTCTCAACGACAGGATGGACCTCACCCAGGCGGAGGCGATCGCCGATCTGATCGACGCCGGCACCCGTGAATCCGCCCGGGCGGCCCTGCACTCCTTGCAAGGGGCGTTCTCCCGGGAAGTGAACACCCTCGTCGAGCAGTTGATACAGTTGCGCATCTATGTGGAAGCGGCCATCGACTTCCCGGAGGAGGAAATCGATTTTCTTTCCGAGGGCGGGGTGGCCGACGACCTGCGCTCGTTGATCCACCAGGCCGAAGAGGTGCTGGCCAGCGCCCGTCAGGGGCGTCTGGTCCGGGAGGGCCTGACCCTGGTGATCGCCGGTCGGCCCAATGCCGGCAAATCCTCCCTGATGAACGCCCTGGCGGGCTTCGACGCCGCCATCGTCACCGAGGTGGCCGGCACCACCCGGGACGTGCTGCGCGAGGCGATACAGTTGGACGGCATGCCGCTCAATCTGATCGATACCGCCGGCCTGAGGGAAAGCGGCGACCAGATTGAGCAGGAGGGCATCCGCCGGGCGTTCGCCGAAATCAAGAAGGCGGACCGCCTGCTGGTGGTGGTGGACGCCCAGGAGACCCCGGACAACCTGGATGATCTGGCCACGCTGTTGCCGCAGAGCCAGCAGCAACTGGACGATCTGGATCTGCCGGTGACCCTGGTGCTGAACAAGGCCGACTTGAGCGGCGACCCGCCGGGCCCCCATCCGGAGCGACCGGATACCTTCATCCTGTCCGCCGCCAGCGGCGCCGGGATGGACGCGCTGCGCCAGCACCTCAAAGCCGCCGCCGGCTACCAGGGCGAGGCGCAAAGCCGTTTCTCCGCCCGCCGCCGTCACATCACTGCCCTGCAGGAAGCCCTCGCCGCCCTGGCCAAGGGTTCCGAGCAGCTGCACCGGCACGCCGCCGGCGAGCTGCTCGCCGAGGACCTGCGAGCGGCCCAGCAGGCGCTGGAGGAGATCACCGGCGCTTTCACCGCGGACGACCTGCTGGGACGTATTTTCTCCTCCTTCTGTATCGGTAAATGAACCTGGACGTTATTTTAGGTATCTTTCGTAATGGCTAAACGCCAGCAGCGGCCCAACGCCGCTTTGGGGAACAGGCGGGGTGCGGAGGCTCGTGGGGGGCGACTGGCGCAATGGGGACAATCGAAACGCTTGAAGTGCAAGGTGCCCAGGGGCAACGCAGGGCGCTGCTCAAAGCACTGCTGATCATCACCGGTTTGTCGGGTGCGTTGTTCTTCGTGATCAATACGCAACGCGGGCTGTACCTGCTGGCGACCATTGAACTGATCACGGGCGCGGCATCGATGTTGCTGTATCTGGTGGTCCGCCGGACTCGTAATCTGCGGGTCTGGACGCTGGTTTATCTGATTCCCTTTCTGACCATCATGATGGTGGCGATGTACCTGCCCGGCACCTCACCGACGGTGTTCCTGTGGGTCTACATTATCCCGGTGATCTCCCATCTGCTGTTGGGGTTGCGGCTGGGGTTCGCGGTGGCGGTGTTCTTCATGCTCACCACCTTCGCCATCTTCGTGTTGAAGCACCCGCGCTTTCTGTACGAATTCAACTTCGCCAGCCTCGCGAATATTCTGATTTCGTGCGCGGTGGCGTTGGCGTTCGCCTACGTCTACGAACGGGGGAGCGAAAAGGCCCGCGCCGGGCTGATGGTGATCGCCTCCACCGATCCGCTGACGCGGCTGGCCAATCTGTACCGCTTCCGTGAATCCTTCCAACAGGAGCGCCACCGGGCGGAACGTTACGGTTCCGATCTCACCCTGCTGGTGCTCGATCTGGATTTCTTCAAGAAGGTCAACGACACCCATGGTCACGCGGTGGGTGACCAGGTGCTGATTCACGTGGCCAATGTTTTGCGTCGACGGCTGCGGGCTTCCGACCTGGTGTGCCGGGTCGGCGGCGAGGAATTCACCGTACTCCTGCCGGACACCGGGCTCGAGGAAGCAATCAAGGTGGCGGATAGCCTGCGTTGCCTGATCCGCGACACCCCTTACCGGGAAAAGACCGTCACCGTCGCGTTGTCCTGCAGTATCGGCGTGGCCCTGTGGCGGCGCGATGGCGAGACCCTGGAGCAGCTCATGGAGGCCGCTGACAAACGCCTCTACCAGGCCAAGTTGGCCGGGAGGGACCGGGTGGAAAGCGGCCCGTTGCAGGGCTGAAGCCGCGCTCAAGGTGGACCCGTCGCACCCGGTTGCCGATACTGAGTGCCGACCCATTCCCGTCGTCGGCCGACACCGGGCCGCAAGGAGCAGTCATGAGCGATACCCGTTTGGAGAAGGATTCCCTGGGAGAAATCGAGGTTCCCGCCGAAGCGCTCTGGGGCGCCCAGACGCAGAGGGCGGTGGATAACTTTCCGATCAGCGGCCGGCGCCTGCCGGACCGCTTTATTCAGGCGGTGGTGCGCGTAAAGCGCTGCGCCGCCAACGTCAACGCCGACCTGGCGCTGCTTGACGAGGACCGCTGCCAGGCCATAGTCGCCGCCTGCGACGAACTGCTCGGCGGCGCCCACACGGACCAGTTTCCGGTGGACGTGTTTCAAACCGGCTCCGGCACCAGTACCAATATGAACGTCAACGAGGTGATCGCCCGGCTTTGCGGCGACGCCGGCGTGCACCCCAATGACCACGTGAACCTGGGGCAGAGCAGCAACGACACTATTCCCACGGCCATGCACCTGTCCTCGGTGATGGCGGTGAGCGAGCAGCTGCTGCCCGACCTGGAACACCTGATCGCCACCCTGGGGCTGCGATCGCGGGAGGGCAAGGACCTGGTCAAAACCGGCCGCACCCATTTGATGGACGCCATGCCGGTGACGGTGGAGCAGGAACTGCGCACCTGGGTGCTGCAGCTGCAGGCCGCCAGCGAACGCCTGGCACGCGCCCGCAATGAGCTGCATGCCCTGCCGCAGGGCGGCACCGCGGTGGGCACCGGCATCAACGCCCATGCGGAATTCGGTGACCGCTTCGCCGCCGCCCTGGCGGACGACACCGGTGAACCCTTCACCGCCTTGCCGTATCCTTCGGTGGCGCAAAGCGCGGTGGACGCACCGCTGAACTTGTCCGCCGCCTTGCGTGGCCTGGCGGTGGTGCTGATGAAAATCAGCAACGACCTGCGCTGGATGAACTCCGGGCCGATTCACGGCCTCTCGGAACTGCGGCTGCCGGCCACCCAGCCCGGGTCGTCGATCATGCCCGGCAAGGTGAACCCGGTCATCTGTGAGTCCGCCACCATGGTGGCCGCCCAGGTGATGGGGTTGGATCAGGCCAATACCGTGGCGGCGCAGAGTGGCAATTTCCAGCTCAATGTGATGCTGCCACTGGTGGCCACCAATCTGCTGGATATGACCCGCTGGCTGGCCAACAGCTGCCGCAATCTGGCCGACCAGGCCATTGAAGGGCTGACCTGGAACCAGGAGCACCTGGCGGAAGGCGTGGGCCGCAACCCGATTCTGGTCACCGCGCTTAACCCGGTGATCGGCTACGAAAAGGCCGCCGCCATCGCCAAGGAAGCGTTTTCCACCGGCCGGCCGGTGATCGAGGTGGCGCTCGCGCACACCGACCTGGACCGTCAGCGCCTGGAAGCGCTGTTGGATCCCCTTAAACTGACCGGCCCGGGCTGAACCCGGGACCGTGACCCTGTTTCACTTTTTAATTTTTGTTTGGTGATGGAGAGAGCAATGAGTAACGACCTGACCATTCAGCGCACCGCCGAGGCGGTGGAATCGCCGCTGGTGATCAACAGCATTCTGGAATCCGGCGTGCGTAACGCTCCCAAGCAGGAGATCGTCTACGCGGACCAGCGTCGCATGAGCTACCGGGATCTGGAAGAGCGGGTCAACCGGCTCGCCGGCGCGCTGGCGGAGTGCGGGGTCAAGCCCGGCGACACCGTGGCGGTGATGGACTGGGACACCCACCGTTACCTGGAAGCGTTCTTTGCCATTCCCATGATGGGCGCGGTGCTGCACACGGTGAACGTACGCCTCAGCCCGGAACAGATTCTCTACACCCTCAACCACGCCGAGGACGATGTGATTCTGGTGAACCGGGAGTTTCTGCCGGTTCTCGAAGAGCTGAAAGACCGCATCGAAACCGTGAAACGCTATGTGCTGCTGGATGACGAAGGCGGCAACCTGGATTCCCAACTGGACATCGCCGGCGAGTACGAAGCTCTGCTGCAGCAAGCCCCGGCGGAATTCGATTTTCCGGAGCTGGACGAAAACACCCGCGCCACCACCTTTTACACCACCGGTACCACCGGTCTGCCCAAGGGGGTGTATTTCTCTCACCGGCAACTGGTGCTGCATACCTTCGCCGGGCGCGCCGCGCTGTCCGGTTCCGGGCATGGACGTTTCAACCAGGACGACGTCTACATGCCGATCACGCCCATGTTTCACGTGCACGCCTGGGGCGTGCCCTATGTGGCGACGCTGCTGGGCGTCAAGCAGGTGTACCCGGGCCGCTACCTGCCGGAGACCCTGCTCAAACTGCTGGTCACCGAGAAAGTCACCTTTTCCCATTGCGTGCCCACCATCATTCAAATGCTGCTGCAGGCCGAGGCCGCCAAGAACGTGGACCTCAATGGCTGGAAGGTGATCATCGGCGGCTCGGCGCTGCCCAAGTCCCTGGCCAAGGGCGCCCTGGAGCGGGGCATCGACATCTACACCGGTTACGGCATGAGCGAAACCTGCCCGCTGATTTCCCTGGCGTTGTTGCCCCCGGAACTGGAGAACGCGGACCTGGAGACCCAGGTGGACTACCGCACCCGCACCGGCCGCCCGGTGCCCATGGCGCAAATGCGGATCGTCGACGACAACATGAACGAAGTGCCCCGTGACGGCAAAACCCAGGGTGAGCTGGTGCTACGCGCGCCCTGGCTGACCCAGGGCTATCTCAAGGACGAGGACAACTCCAAGAAGCTGTGGCACGGCGGCTGGATGCACACCGGGGACATCGGTGTGATCGACGCCGACGGCTGGCTCAGGATCACCGACCGCATCAAGGACGTGATCAAGACCGGCGGCGAGTGGATCTCCTCACTGGATTTGGAAGGGCTGATTCTGCAGCACGACGGCGTGGCCGAGTGCGCGGTGGTCGGCGTGGAGGACCAGAAATGGGGTGAGCGGCCGGTGGCCCTGGTGGTCAAGGGCGGTGAAGTGGACGAAAACGCGATCAAAGAACTGGTCGGCCAGTACGCCGACAAAGGCGTGATCAGCCGTTACGGCATCCCCGATCGGGTGGTGTTCGTGGACGAGCTGCCCCGTACCTCTGTGGGTAAACTGGACAAGAAGAAGATGCGCGCCGAAATGGTGTGATACCACCTGCCCGGGCCGGCGTCCGCCGGCCCGATTTTCCTTCCCGCTGATCCGGATTTTCACCCCGCCACAAGCGGAAACCGTGTAGGCTGCGGGAACCACGTCCATCGGACCGGGTCTGTTACCAGACAGGCCCGGGACGTTCGCGCGTGGGCCCGGCCAGGGACCGGCCGAGATTCTGATGATAAACCAAGCGCACCTTAAGCCGGGCTGGCCTCAACAGGCACCGGGGTGCCTGTGAGCCTGGAGTACAATAATGTTGCGAGTGATCGCGGGCGTGGCGGTGTTCGCCGTACTGGCCACCGCCGGTTGGTGGTGGTTGAGGGATGGGGAAAGCGCCGCCGCGCCGCCGCGTCCCGCTACGACGGTCAACGTGGTGCCCGCCATCAGCCGGCCGCTGAGTGACACCCTCGAAGTGGTGGGCACCGCCCGGGCCACTCGCGCCATTGTCCTGGTCACCCAGGTGGACGGCCGGGTCGACAAGATCCATTTCCAGGAAAGCCAGGACGTGGAGGCCGGCGACCTGCTGGTGACCCTGGATGACCGCGCCGCCCGCGCCGAGACCGACCGTACCCGCGCCGACTACCAGCGCGCGCTCTCCGATTACCAGCGCGCGTCACGGCTGGTCGGCGGCAGCGCCATTTCCGAAGCCGAAGTCGCCAACCTGAAAACCACCATGGAGTCCGCCCGGGCGACCATGGAGTCCAGCCGCGTGGCACTGGATGACCATTACCTGCGCGCGCCGTTCGACGGCGTGGTGGGGCTGCGCCAGGTGGACGAGGGGGCCTTCCTGCAGGTGGGGGCGCCGATCACCACCCTGGACAGCGTGCGCAACCTGGAGGTGAACTTCCAGGTGCCGGAACGCTACCTGTCCGAGATCCGCCCCAATCTGACCGTGGAGGTCACCAGCGACGCCTACCCGGGCAAGGTGTTCCGCGGCAGAATCGCCATGCTCGACAGTCGCGTGGAGGCCGCCAGCCGCAGCCTGACGGTCAAGGCGCTGCTGGATAACGCCGACTCCCTGCTGCGCCCGGGCCAGTTCCTGCAGGTGTCGGTGTTGCTGGCGGAGCATCCGGCGCTGCTGGTGCCCGAACAGGCGGTGATCTCCCAGGGTGCGCAGAGCTATGTGTTCACTGTGAGCAACGACGATGTCGCCGAGCGGCTGCCGGTGAGTCTGGGCGGGCGCCGCGACGGCTGGGTGGAAATCACCGCCGGCCTGGACCAGGGGCAACCGGTGATCGTTAACGGCCACAGCCGTCTCGGCAGCGGCGCGCCGGTCAAGGTGGTCGAGGATGAGGGGGCTCTGATGCCCGCCCAGCGCGCGCTCCTGGAGGAGCCGGCCTGATGGTACTCAGCGATGTGTCGGTCAAACGGCCGGTCTTCGCCACCGTGGTCAGCCTGCTGATCGTGGTCTTCGGCATCAGTGCGCTGATGAAGCTGCCGATCCGCGAATATCCCGACATCGACCCGCCCCAGGTGTCCGTGGAAGTCACCTACGAAGGCGCCGCCCCGGAGGTGCTGGATACCCAGATCATCCAGGTGGTGGAAGGGGCCATCGCCGGCGTCGAGGGCGTCAGCCGGATAGAGTCCCGCTCGCGGCTGGGCTCGGCGCGCACCTCGGTGGAGTTCGATCTGGACCGGGACCTGGATATCGCCGCCAACGACGTGCGCGACGCCGTGTCCCGCATTATCAATCAGCTGCCTGAAGAAGCCGAAGCGCCGGTGATCGCGAAGAGCGACTCCGACGCCCGGCCGATCATCTGGGTGACGCTCAGCAGCGACACCCTGGCCACCCAGGAACTCACCGACTTCGCCGAACGCAGCCTGGTGGACCGCTTCGCGGTGCTCGACGGCGTGTCCGAGGTCAACATCGGCGGCGAGCGCCGCTACGCCATGCGGGTCTGGCTGGACCGCCAGCGCATGGCCGCCAATGGCATCGCGGTCAACGACATCGCCACGGCGCTGCGCGCCAATAACGTGGAGCTGCCCGCCGGACGCCTGGAGTCCGACAGCCGCAGCTTCACGGTACGCGCCGACAACCGGCTCGCCACCGTGGAGGAATTCCGCGATCTGGTGCTGCGTCAGCAGGGCAGCTACCAGTTGCGGGTGGGCGACGTGGCGCGGGTGGAGCTGGGGGTCGAGAACGACGACACCGAGCTGCGCGCCAACGGCGAGACCGCCGTGGGCCTGGGCATTATCCGCCAATCCAAGGCCAACACCGTGTCGGTCTCGGACAACGTGCGCGCCGAGATCGAGCGGATCCGCGAAAACCTGCCCGCCGACATCGCGCTGGACGTCAATTACGACGAATCCCTGTTTATCCGCGCCTCCATCCGGGAAGTGCTGATCACCCTGGGCCTGTCCATGACCCTGGTGATCCTGGTGATCTTCGCGTTCCTGGGCAACCTGCGCGCCACCCTGATCCCGGCCGTCACTATTCCGGTGTCGGTGATCGGCGCCTTCATGGGCCTGGGGGCGTTGGATTTTTCCATCAACGTGCTCACCCTGCTGGCGCTGATCCTCGCCATCGGCCTGGTGGTCGACGACGCCATCGTCATGCTGGAGAACATCCAGCGTCGTATCGACGAAGGCGAATCCCGCCTGGTGGCGGCCTTCCTGGGGGCGCGTCAGGTGGCGTTCGCGGTGGTCGCCACCACCCTCACCCTGGTGGCGGTGTTCGTGCCGATTTCGTTCATGGGCGGCGACGTGGGGCGGCTGTTCGGCGAGTTCGGCTTCACCCTGGCGGCGGCGGTGGTGATTTCCAGCGTGGTGGCGCTCAGCCTGGCGCCGATGCTGTGCTCGCGCTGGCTGCACCGCCACCGCAAGGAAGATGAAAACAAACACCTGCTCGAGCGGGGTCTGGCCCGTCTTAACGGCGGTTACGCCAGGGGCCTGAAGCGTTGCCTGGCCAACCCCTGGCCGGTGCTGGGCGTGGCGGCGCTGATCTGTGTGCTGGCCGGCCTGGCGTACACCGGCGTGCCCCGGGAGCTGGCGCCCACCGAGGACCGGGGCGTGTTCATCGTGCCGGCCACCGCGCCCCAGGGCGCCACCGCGGACTACACCACCCACCACATCAAGGAGGTGGAAGCCCTGATGCAGCCGTTGGTGGACAACGGCGAGGCCGAGCGGGTGCTGTCCATCGTCGGCTTCCGGGGGCAGCCGGAAAACGCCTTTATGATCACCCGGCTCAAACCCTGGGGCGAGCGCCAGCGCAGCCAGCAGGAGATCGTCCAGCAACTGCGCGGCGAGCTGGGCCAGGTGGCGGGCCTGCGCGCGTTCGCGGTGAACCCGCCGGGCCTGGGGCAGAGCGCCTTCAACCAGCAGCTTGAAGTGGTGATCGGCGGGCCGGACTACGAATCGGTGCAGCGCTGGAGCGAATCGGTGATGGCCTCCATGGAGGACAACCCCAACCTGCTCAGCGTGGATACCAACTACGAGGAAACCCAGCCGCAACTGAACGTGGAACTGAACCGGGAGCGGGCCGCCGACTTCGGCCTGTCCGCCGAGGACGTGGGCCAGACCCTGCAGGCCATGTTCGCCACCCTGCAGGCCTCCACCTATGTGGACCGCGGCCGCGAGTACGATGTGCTGCTGGAGGCCAACGAAAGCGAAGCGCGGGTGCCCGACGACGTCAATCCGATTTACGTACGCAGCGACGCCGGCGAGCTGGTGCCGCTGTCCAGCGTGGTGGATCTGAAAACCGTGGGCGCCTCGCCGGAACTGCGCCGGGTGGACCGGCTGCCGGCGATCACCCTGTCCGCCAACATGGCCGAAGGCTATGACCTGGGCCGCGCCATCGACTTCGTGGAGCAGACCGTCAACGACACTCTGCCCCTGGAAGCGCGCCTCAGCTACAAGGGCATGGCGGAGGAATTCACCGAGGCGTCGTCGGCGATCTTCATCACCTTCGGGCTGGCCCTGCTGATTGTGTTCCTGGTGCTGGCGGCCCAGTTCGAAAGCTGGATCCACCCGCTGATCATCATGCTCACGGTGCCGCTGGCCATCGCCGGCGCGATCCTGGCGCTGCGGGTCACCGGTAACAGCCTGAACATCTACAGCCAGATCGGTATGATCATGCTGCTCGGCCTGATGGCGAAGAACGGCATTCTGATCGTCGAGTTCGCCAACCAGCTTCGGGATCAGGGTTACAGCGTGGCCGAGGCGGCCTACCAGGGCGCCATCATCCGCTTCCGGCCGGTGTTGATGACCGGGGTGTCGACCATCTTCGGCGCCGTGCCTTTGGTGCTGGCCACCGGCGCCGGCGCGGAAAGCCGCATCACCATCGGCGTGGTGATTCTCGGCGGTCTGTTGTTCGCCACCGTGCTCACCCTGTTTATTATTCCGGTGCTGTACGCCTGGCTGGCGCCCTACGCCAAATCCGCCGACGCCGTGAAACATCAATTGGAACAGGAGCTGCCCGGTGCACCGCGACAGTCCCCCGCCTCTTGAATACGAACTGGTGCGCAGCCGGCGGCGCTCCCTGGAAGTGCGGGTGCGCGTGGACGGCAGTGTGCAGGTGCGCGCTCCACTAAAACTGGCCGCCTACCGGGTGGAAGCCTTCGTGGACTCACGCCGGGACTGGATCCGCGATCAGCAGCAACGCATGGCGGCCCGGCCCCGGGTGCGCTGGCGCGACGGCGACCCCTGCCAGTACCTGGGTGAGCCGCTCACCCTGCGCGTCGCCGCCGCCGCCAGGGCGCGGGTGGCACGCCACGGCGACGAACTCCACGTGGGCGTGCCCGACCCCCACGACGAAGCCGCCGTCAGCCACGCGGTGCACGAGTGGTGGCGCGGGCTGGCGCGGACCCGCTTCCAGGAGAGCATCGAACGGCAGTTTCCCTGGTTCGCGGAACGGGGCCACCCCATGCCGGTGCTGCGGGTAAAAAAGATGCGCAGCCGCTGGGGCTCGTTGTCCCGGCGCGGCTACATCAACCTGAGCCTGGCACTGATGCAGTACCCGCCGGCGGTGATCGACTATGTGGTGATGCACGAGCTTTGCCATCTGGAATACATGCATCACGGCCCCGCCTTCCACGCGTTGATGGACCACCGCATGCCGGACTGGCCGGCCCGCAAGCGCCGCCTGGACGGCTGAGGTTTTACCCTTTTTAAACGCACGCCGACTTGTATTTCACCCGCCTTCCTATTTCATGGCCCCATGGATACTTCAGCGCTACTTCAAGAAATCAAACGCCGTGACCCTCATCATGTGAACTTTCAGCAGGCGGCGGCCAGCCTGTTGAAAAGTGTTTCCGGCTACCTCGACGAGCATCCGGAGTTGCTTGAGCAAGGGCTGCTGGACTGCCTTCTGGAGCCCGAGCGCGTGCTCCGCTTCCGGGTACCCTGGGTGGATGACCAGGGCCGGGTGCGGGTGAACCGGGCCTACCGGGTGCAGATGAACGGTGCGCTTGGCCCGTACAAAGGCGGGCTCCGGTTCCATCCGTCGGTGAATCTGGACGTGCTCTCGTTCCTGGCGCTGGAGCAAACCATCAAAAACGCACTGACCGGGCTGTCGCTGGGCGCCGGTAAGGGCGGCGCCGATTTTAATCCCAAGGGCCGCAGTGACGCTGAAATCATGCGGTTCTGCCAGGCGTTCATGGTCGAGTTTCACCGCCATATGGGGCCCGACACCGACGTGCCCGCCGGCGACATGGGCGTCGGCATGCGGGAAGTGGGGTATCTGTTCGGCATGTACCGCAAGTTGTCGGGCTCGTTCAACGGCGCCTTTACCGGCAAGAGCCTCGACTTCGGCGGCAGCGTGTTGCGGCCGGAAGCCACCGGTTATGGGCTGATTTATTTCCTGCAGAGCATGCTCGCTCAACAGGATCAGACGCTGGCCGGCAAAACCGTGGCGGTCTCCGGTGCCGGCAACGTGGCGCGGCACGCCTTCGCCAAGGCGCTGGACGAGGGCGCCACCGTGGTGACCCTCTCCGACTCCAAAGGTACCGTGTTCGCGGAACAGGGCCTGACCAAGGCACACCTGGAAGCGGTAGGAGACATCAAAGCGGACGGCGGCGGCTTGGACCAGCTTGCCGAGCGTTTCGATGGCATCCGCTACCACGCCGACAGTCGGCCTTGGGGTTTTCCCTGTGACGTGGCGCTGCCCTGCGCCACCGAAAACGAGCTCAACGAAGCCGATGCCCGTCAATTGGTCAACAACGGCTGCCGCTGGGTGGCGGAAGGCGCCAATATGCCGTGCACCGCCGAGGCGGTGTCGGTGCTGCGCGATAACCGGGTGATCTATGCGCCGGGCAAGGCGGCCAATGCCGGCGGCGTGGCGGTGAGCGGGCTGGAGATGAGCCAGAACAGCCGACGCGAATCCTGGTCCGCCGAGGAGGTGGATCGCCGGCTACGGGCCATCATGGAGCGCATCCACGGCCGCTGCCTCGAACATGGCGGTGACCACCGGCAGCCGGACTATCTGACCGGTGCCAGCGTCGCCGGGTTCCAGCGCGTGGCCCGCGCCATGCGCGGGCAGGGCGTGCTCTGATTCACCCGCGCCTAGTCGGCGGGCCGCACGGTCAGTTTGTGCTGGGCGAGGCGCGGCGGATCCGGGAAATCGACAAGCGCCTCGGCGCCGATATCGCGTAGAAACGCGTCCGCCCGCTGCCGCTCTTGCGCCGCCATGCCGTTCAGATGATCCCGCACGCGTTGGATCATCCACAGGCTGTAGGGGCGAATAATGCGCGAACCCTCGCGGCCTTCCAGGCTGAAGTCGTGGTTGCCCAGGGCACGCGGCAGCGCTTCGCCGGGATTTTCCGCCATCCAGGCGCTCACGTACCCGGCGATTTCCACCATCGCGGGCAATTGCTCCCTGGCCATGCGCCGCAGCACGGGTAACAGGGTTTCCGGAATCGAATCGGTATCATCCAGCGGCGTGCGCAGGCCCTCGGGTTGGAAGTGCAGTTGCTCGACCCAGCGGGTTACATTGGGGGCGCGTTCACGCATCAGCTTGCCGGCGGTGGGGTCCCGGTAGAGGTGCGCGTAGAGCGGACCGATCAAGCCGAAGTCCCCCATTGTCGCCTGGCTGCCGAGCAGCGCCGGCTCGACCGCGAAGTGGGCGTCCAGTTCGGCCAGCAGCGCTTCATAGGAGGCTTCCACCGCCGGCACCATATTCGGCGACGCGCCCAGCAAGGTGGCCGCCTTGGAAAACGGCACCGCCAGCTTCTGGCCGATGGCGAATTGGTTCTCCGGCGTTTCATCGGGCGCGTTCATGGCGCCGAACTGCGCCATCGCCCACTCGCTGTCGTAATACCAGCGATAGTGCATGGCCGGGATCACCAGCCACTCGTCCCCGTAGGCCTCCAGCATCAGGGACACCAACTTGCGCAACGGCGTCGCCGGATGCACGGACAGCGTGGCGCCGTCGCGCCGCTGAGCCTGGTCCAGCGTTTCGATGATCACGGTACTGTCCTGCAGCATGCGGCCGTCGGCGGCGCGCAGCACCGGAATCACCGGCGCGCCCACCGCCGGCACGATAACGTTCCGGTAGACATCGGCGGTGGAGAGCGCTTCTTCGAAGGGAATGCCGGCCCAGCGCAGGTAGGCGCGTACTTTTCCGGTGAAGTAACTGACTTCGGCCCCGTACAGCGTGGTGGTCATGGTCTGGTTCCTGGTTCCGTTTTTGGCGGGCAAGAAAAAACCCCGCATGAAGCGGGGTTCTTCCCGGTCGTTGAGGTCGTCTTATTCGCCGACGACGTTCGCGGCCTGCGGTCCCTTGGGACCTTGCTGAATGTCGAAAGTGACTTTCTGACCTTCCGCCAGAGTGCGGAAGCCCGAGCCGTTGATCGCGCTGAAATGCACGAACACATCCGCGCCACCGTCATCCTGGGAAATAAAGCCGAAACCCTTGGATTCGTTGAACCATTTCACGGTACCAGTAGCCATTGAATCAATACCTCGAAAAAACTGAACATAGGGTGTTGCTTGCAAACCAGGAGGGGGTGTTCGGAGACTTCTTGGGCTTCACGCGAAGGAAGGCAACTACCAAAACCAACCACTGCCAAATCTGCAGCAATTTGACTTTACTACCCTTTTTTGCGCCGTTCCAAGCCTTTTTTTGTTAAACGCGGCCGGCGTCGCGCCGGGCTTATTTGAACCCGGCGGCGATCTCCAGTTCGCGGATCGATTGCTCCAGATAATCCAGCAGACGCTGCATGGACGGCAGTGTCCGGCGGCAGGCAATCAGCCCGAATTCGATCTGACCCCGGTAACTGGTCAGCGTCATGTTCAAGGCGATGCGGTCCAGCACGATGGACACCGGGTACATGCCCTCCAGCCGCGCACCGTTCCAGTACAGCGGCTCGCGCGGCCCCGGCACGTTGGAAATAATCACGTTGAAGGCACGCCATTTCGGCGCCAGGCCGGTGAGCAGATTCAAGCCGGTGGGCGCCATGCTGAGCGCGGTGAAATTAAGAATTTCTTCCGGGCTCATTTGCGAGAAACGCTTCTTCGCCTCGCGCACCGACGCCTGCACCACACGCAGACGGTTGGCCGGGTCGCAGATGTGCGTGCCCAGGTTGGCGAGGATCATCGCGATCTGGTTGCCGCCGGCGCTGTCGTCCTTGCGCAGGGACATCGGCACCATGGCGATCAGCGGGCGGTCGGGCAGGGCGTTCTGGCTGATCAGGTATTCCCGCAGCGCGTGCCCGCACATGCTCAGCACCACATCGTTGAGGGTGCAGTTAAAGGCGCCGGACAAACGCTTGAGGCGATCCAGCGAATAACTCTGCGCCGCGAACCGCCGGGACCCGGTGATGCACTGGTTCAGAATGGTGTCCGGGGCCTGGAAGATGGAAACGAAATTGGGGTCGTCCTTGGCCTTCTGGGTGACGCTGTAGATCTCCCGGGCGAGCGCCGGCACCGTGGCGATCTGGCGGCTGGCGCCGGTGGTCAGACGGGCCAGGCTGCTGACCGCGTCCACCGGGTTGCTGGGCAGGCCCCGGCCGCGCTTCTTCGGCTTGTAGGCCCACACCGGCGGCAGATCCCGCTCTTCCGGGTCCGGCGACAGCGCGCGCATGCCCATGCGCATGGCGGAGATACCGTCCACCACCGAGTGGTGCACCTTGGTATACAGCGCGAACTGACGGCCGCGGATGCCCTCGATCAGATGGGCTTCCCACAGTGGCCGCTCCCGGTCCAGCAGGTTGGAGTGCTCCGCGGACACCAGCGAGAGCAGCTCACGGATGCGACCGGGTTTGGGCAGCGCTTCATGGCGGAAATGGTGATCCATGTCGAACTGCTGGTCTTCCATCCACTGGTACTGGCCGAAGCGGCGGGTCAGACGCTGGTTGAAGGGCGGTTCCGGCGAGGAATACTCGCGGATCGAGCGCGCCAGCTCGCTGACGTACTTGGGGCCGGCGCCCTCCGGAAATGAAAACAACTGCAGTCCCGCCACATGCATCGGCTGCTGGCGTTTCTCCAAATACAGAAACAGTTGATCCACGGGACTCAACGTTTTCATGCCATCCCCTTTTTATTATGGAAAGTGGTGATTTCTTTCATATTAGCAGAGCCTTTCCGGCCTGACTGTGCCTTCCTTGTAAGACTTCCAAGGTACCCCGGTGGTGCGGGTAACGCTTGTAAAATCATGGGTTGCAAGATATCTGCCATGGTCTCGCCACCCGCCGGTCATACCCGTTCCCCAGTCTGAGACCGACATCCAAAGGCGGAGCCAGACATGAAGGCGTTATCCTGGGTAATCGCCGGCACCTTGATGGCCGGTGGCGTTCACGCGGACGTTCTGATCAGTGAGTATGTGGAAGGCAGCGGCTTTAACAAGGCCCTGGAGCTGTATAACGGCGGCGCCGACACCGTCAGCCTGGACGGCTACCGCCTGGAACGCTACTCCAACGGCGGCACCGACGCCTCCGGCGTGCTCGAGCTGGACGGCGAGAGCCTGGCGGCCGGGGCGGTGCTGGTGATCGTCAGCAGCCAGGCCGGCGCGCCGCTGAACGGGCTTGGCGATATCAGCAGCGGCGTGATCAGCCACAACGGCGATGACGCCTATGTGCTGCGCGACGCCGACGGCGTGGTCGACAGCTTCGGCCGTGTCGGCGAGGACCCGGGCAGCGCCTGGGGCAGCGGCGACACCACCACCGTCAACCAGACCCTGCGCCGGCTGGAAACCGTCACCACCGGCGATACCGTGATCGATGACGCCTTCGACCCCGCCGACCAGTGGCGGGCCTTTCCCGAGGATACCCTGGACGGCCTGGGCGTGTATGGCGAAGGGGCCGGTGACGGTGGCGACGACGGCGGCGATCCGCCCCCGGCGCTGGGCGCCTGCGGCGACGCGGACACACCGGTGTCGGCGGTGCAGGGCAGTGGCGCCAGCACGCCCCTGGACGGCGAAACCGTGGTGGTGGAATCCGTGGTCAGCGCCGTTTACCCGGACCTGGACGGCTTCTTCCTGATGGAGCCGGTCGCCGACCGGGACGACAACCCGGCCACCTCGGAAGGCCTGTTCGTGTACGCCCCCAACGCGGCGGTGAACCCCGGTGAGCGGGTCCGGCTGGCGGGCACCGCCGGCGAATACTTCGAGCAGACCCAGGTGAGCCTGCAGGGCGAGCCGCTGGTCTGCGCGGTGGAGCAAACCCTGGAGCCGGTGGCCTTCGCGCTGCCGTTCGCCGATTTGAGCGCCCCGCAAGCCCTGGAAGACATGCTGGTCACCGTCAGCCAGACGCTCACCGTCACCGAGGTCTATGACCTGGCCCGCTTCGGCAGCGTGGTGCTTGCCGAGGAGCGCCAGTGGATTCCCACCCAGGTGGCCGAACCGGGCGCGCCGGCGAAGGCGGTGGCGGACAGCAACGCTTTGGGCAGGATCATTCTCGATGACGGTCTCAATACCCAGAACCCGGACCCGGTGCGCTACCCCGAGGGTGGCCTTTCCGCTACCAACACACTGCGGGTCGGCGACCGCGTGGATTCTGATTTCCGCGCGATCGTCAGCTACAGCTTCGAAGAGTGGCGCCTGCAGCCGGTGGACGACATCACCTTCCGCGCCGCCAACCCGCGTCCGGCGGCGCCGCCCCGGGCGCCGGGCAGCAACCTGCGGGTGGCCGCCTTCAACGTGCTCAACTTTTTCAACGGCGACGGCCAGGGCGGCGGCTTCCCCACCGCCCGCGGGGCCGACAACGCCGAGGAACTGGCGCGCCAGAAAGCCAAGCTGGTGGCGGCGCTCACCGCCCTGGACGCGGACATCATCGGTTTGATGGAAATCGAGAACGACGGCTACGGGCCGGATTCGGCGGTCGCCGAACTGGCCGAGGCCCTGGGGCCGGCGTGGCGCTTCGTGGCCCACGGCGAGGCCGGGCTGGGCACCGACGCCATCGCCGTGGGGCTGCTTTACCGCGACGACGTGGTGGCCGAAGCCGGCGAGGCGGCGACCCTGGACACCGGTGCCTTCGGCAACGAAACCAACCGCCAGCCCCTGGCACAGAGTTTCCGCCTGCTCAACAACGACGAAGTGCTGACGCTGGTGGTCAACCACTTCAAGTCCAAGGGCAGTTGCCCGGACGACGGCGTCAACGCGGCCCAGGACGATGGCCAGAGCTGCTGGAACGCGGAGCGCACCCAGGCCGCCGAGGACCAGCTCGCCTGGCTGGCCGGGCAGCCCACCGGGGTGGCGGACGAGGATGTTCTGGTGCTCGGCGACCTGAACGCCTATGCCCTGGAAGACCCGGTGCGGGCCTTCCAGGACCAGGGCTTCGTGGATCTGCTCACCCGCTTCCAGGGCGACCAGGCCTACAGCTACCTCTTCGACGGCGAAACCGGACATCTGGATCACGCCCTGGCCAGCCCGTCCCTGGATGCCCGGGTGGTCGACGCCGGCGCCTGGCACATCAACGCGGACGAACCCCGGGCGCTGGATTACAACCAGGACTTCAAAAGCGATCAGCAGATCGACGACTTCTTCGCCGCCGATGCCTACCGGTCGTCCGACCACGACCCGCTGCACGTCGACCTGAACCTCACCGCCGACGACGGCGAGGCGGCCCCACCGGCCGACGACGACAGCGGCGGGGGCGGCGGCCTGGGCTGGCTGTGGCTGGCCCTGGTGTTGGCCGCCGGGCGCCGCCGCCGCCCCTGATCCGGCGTCGAGACCCTTCCCGCTTTCCGTTATCATCGGCGATTCAACGGAACGGGAAGGGCCCTAATGCCAAAAAAATACGCCGACCGTCGTCGCCGCGCCTTTGTGATCGCCTTGCAGGAATCCGATGCCCACTGGGGCGCCCTGTTCGGTGATGAGGTGTTCTACGATCTGAACTATTCCGATCTTTTCACCCGCATGTGGCTGGCCCGGGACCGGGCGTTCACCAAAACCGAGCTCTACCGTTTCATGCCCAAGGTCAGCCACCGCACCGCGGTGAAGTACGTGCAGACCGCCATTGAGAAGGGTCTGCTGGACGAGACCGTGGACGACCAGGACCGCCGCCGGCGGCGCATCACCATGTCGCCGCAGCTGCTGAAAGTGATCGAGGATTTCCTCGACGCCTCCCTGCAGACCTTCGAGAAGCGCCGGGTCTTTTCTTGACGACGCCTTGCGGGCGCCGGCCGCAGACTGCCGGAATGACGACTGCGACCCCCCAAAGGTTCGCCGCCGTGCTGTTCGATCTGGACGGCACCCTGGCGGACACCCGGCTTGATTTCACCGCCATCCGCGCCGAGGTCGGCGTGCCCGAGGGCATCGGCGTGCTCGAGTACCTGGACCGGCTGGAGGACGCCGCCCGCGCCGAGCAGGGCCGCCAACGCCTGCACGAGTTCGAGATGCGCGGCGCCGACGCCGCCGAATGGATCGACGGCGCCGAGTCCCTGCTGCAACGGTTGGCGCGGGCGCGGGTACCCACCGGCATCCTCACCCGCAACAGCCGGGCCGCGGTGGCCCGCACCGGCGAGATTCTAGATCTGGCGGTGGACTGCATTCTCACGCGGGAGGATTGTGCCCCGAAACCGGATCCGGAGGGGCTGTTGATGCTCAGCCGGCGATTGAGCGTGCCGCCCGAGGCGTGCGTGTACGTGGGGGATTTCGTCTACGACCTGCAGGCCGCGCGCAACGCGGGCATGGCCGCGTGTCTATTGCGCAACCCCGGCAACCAGCGGTTCGTCGATCAGGCCGATCTGGTGATCGACCGTCTCGACGAACTGCTGCCGCTGGCCGGGCTGGATCACTCGTAGTCGAACGAGAAGTGCTCCGGCGCCAGCTGCATGGTGCTCTTGGTGGGTTTCAGGGCCGCTTCCGCGTGGCCCTTGGCGGTGGGCAGCATGCGCTCGAAGAAGAACTCCGCGGTGGCCAGCTTGGCCTGGTAGAACTCCTTCGGCTCGGCGCCGCCGTGCTCCAGCTTGTCCGCCGCCACTTTCGCCTGCAGCGCCCAGAAGTACGCCATCATCGCGTAGCCTGAGTACATCAGGAAATCGTGGCTGGCGGTGCCGACCATCTCCCGGTCCTTGGCGGCGTTGAGCATGATGCGGGTGGTCAGGTAGTTCCACTCGGCGGCGATCTTCAGCAGCTTCCAGGCGTAGGGACGCAGCTGGCCGTCGCGCAGGTTCTTGGTGCCGAAATCCACCAGCTTCTTGGAGAAATCGCGGACGCACTTGCCGCGGCTGGAGAGCAGCACCTTGCGGCCCAGCAGGTCGAGGGCCTGAATGCCGGTGGTACCCTCATAGAGCGTGGCGATGCGCGCGTCGCGCACGATCTGCTCCATGCCGTGTTCCTTGATGTAGCCGTGGCCGCCGAAAATCTGCATGGCGTCGTTGGCCACTTCCAGGCCCTTCTCGGTGAGGAAGCCCTTCAGGATCGGCGTCAGGAAGCCCAGCTCGCTGTCCCAGCGATCGTATTTTTCCTGATCGTCTTCCAGCATCCCGGAGATCATGTTGTCCGCGTACTGGGCGGCGAAGTAGATCATCGCCCGGCCGCCCTCGGCGATCGCTTTCTGCTTGAGCAGCATGCGGCGCACGTCACCGTGGTGGATCAGGGCGTCCGCCACCGCGTCCGGGTCTTTCTTGCCGGACAGGGCGCGCATGGAACGGCGTTCCTTGGCGTAGGGCAGTGAACCCTGGTAGGCCAGCTCGGCGTGGGCGATGCCCTGGCAGGCGGTGCCGATGCGCGCCGAGTTCATGAAGGTGAACATGCACTCCAGGCCCTTGTTCTCCTCGCCGATCATAAAGCCGGTGGCCTCGTCGAAGTTCATCACGCAGGTGGCGGACGCCTTGATGCCCATCTTCTTTTCCAGGGAACCGCACACCACGCCGTTGCTCTCGCCGATCTTGCCGGGCAGGTACTTGGGCACGATGAACAGGGAAATGCCCTTGGTGCCCTTGGGCGCGTCCGGCAGACGGGCCAGCACGATGTGAACGATGTTCTCGGTGAGATCGTGGTCGCCGGAGGAAATAAAGATCTTGGTGCCGGTGATCTTGTAGGAGCCGTCCGCCTGGGGCTCCGCCTTGGTCTTCACCTGACCCAGGTCGGTGCCGCACTGCGGCTCGGTCAGGCACATGGTGCCCGCCCAGGTGCCTTCGGTGAGGGGCGTCAGATAGGTGGCCTTCTGATCCTCGTCACCGTGCAGCTGAATGGTGTTCATGGCGCCCAGCGACAGGCCCGGGTACATGGCGAAGGGCCAGTTGGCGGTGCCCATCATTTCCTGCTTGAACAGGCCCAGCGACATGGGCAGGCCCTGGCCGCCGTACTCCGCCGGGTGGGACAGGCCCTGCCAGCCGCCGGCCACGTACTCCTGGTAGGCTTCTTTATAGCCCTTGGGCGTGGTGACCTGGCCGTCTTCCAGCTTGCAGCTCTCGTGATCGCCACTGTGGTAGAGAGGACCGATGGTGTTCTCGCACAACTTGGCCAGCTCGCCAAGGATCGCTTCCACCATGTCCGGCGTGGCTTCCTCGCCGTTGGGCAGCGTCTTGTAGTGGCTCTCGAAGTCGAACACTTCATTGATCAGAAAGCGCATATCGCGCAGGGGGGCCTTGTAGGTCGGCATAACACACCCTCGTCAGCAATTCCGGACGCGAACCGGAGGGTTCGCTTCACAACAGCCCGGCATTCTTAGCGAACAAGCGTTGACTGACATTGACGGAGCAGCGGTGTGTCGCGGCTACAGGGTGAATCGGCGCTTTGTAAGCGCCTTGAGAACGGCTATACACAGAGTTGAACGGCCGGCGGCGGGCTCAGCCCTTGTCCTTGCCCTTCCAGCTGTACATGGAGGTGGAAACGCCGGTGCGCCGGGCCACCTGATCCCAGAGCTTGCGCGGCAGCACCCCCTTGAGCAGCTCCACGGAGCGGGCCATGGGCGGCTCGATCACGAACGCTTCCCCCTTGGCCACCCCGTTGAGAATGCTGTCGGCCACCCGGTTGGGCGTCAGCATGGGCGAGAACAGCGGCGTTTTAACGCCCTTGAACATGCCCGTGGCGATATAGCTGGGGCAAACGGTGGTCACCTTCACCTGTTTCAGGCCGCGCTCCAGCATCTCCAGGCGCAGGGATTCGGAAAAGCCCACCACCGCCCATTTGCTGGCCGCGTAGGTGCTGCCGTAGGGCAGGCCGATAAACGCCGAGGCGCTGGCGATATTGACCAGATGGGCACGCGGCGCGGCGATCAGATCGTCCATGAAGGCGTGGGTGCAGGCCATCAGCCCTTCGCTGTTGACCTTGAAGGTGTCCAGGTGGCGCTGCAGGTCGACCTGTTCGAATTCGCCGCCGAACACCACCCCGGCGTTGTTGATCAGCATGCTGATCGGGCCGCGCTCTTCGTGCAGCTTGTCGCGGAAACGGGCGATGGTGGCGATCTTGCTCACGTCCAGGGTGTAGGCGTGGGCGTTGCCGCCGGCGTTACGGATGCACTCCACCACCTCGCGGGCGGCGGCGATGCGCCGCGCGGTGACGATCACTTCGGCGCCCCGGGCGGCCAGCTTCTCCGCCATCAGGCGGCCGATGCCGGCGCCGGCGCCGGTGATCACAACACGGTGGTTATCGAATCGGGTCATGGGCGCTCCAGTGAAGGTTGCGAAGATTATTTGGGCAGTTTGATGCCGATCAGCAGCACGCGGCCCTGCTCCACGGTGCGGGCGCGCAGCTTGAGGCCGCCCAACCGTACCGTGTCGCCCACCACGGCCTGCTGGCCGAACTGCCGCTCGAACACCGCCTCCACGGTCAGGCCGTGCAGCAGAGGGTCGATCTGCTCGATGCCGTACACCGCCACCAGCTGCTCCACCGGCACGCCGCCGCGCACGAAGAAATCGCCGTAGAAGCGCTTCTCGTCCTTGGAGAGACGGTGGCACAGATCCGATAAATAGTCGCGCTCGCCCACCGGCGCCAGCCAGGTGACCAGATCACCGGCCTCGATCACCGGGTCCTCGGCCAGGTTGCGGAACTCCTTATTGCGGATAATCAGCAGCGGCGTGATGCGCGGCGTGGTGATCGCCCCCAGCCGCTGGCCTTCCGCCTTGGCGGAGGCGTCCACCTCGAACTGCATGACATAGCGGTCGCCGGTGGCCGCCAGTGGCACCATCTGTTTGGGCGGTGTGGTGGCCGGCACCGATACCTTCAACCAGCGCGCCATGTAGCGCAGGCTGGCGCCCTGGGCGAGCAACGAAATCAGCACCACCACCAGGGTGATGTCGAACAGCAGCCGGGTCTGGCCGACGCCGGCCAGCAACGGGAACACCGCCAGCACAATGGGCACGGCGCCGCGCAGACCGGTCCAGGAGATAAACAGCTTCTCGCGCCACTTGAAACGGAACGGCAGCAGGCTGACCCACACCGACAGCGGGCGTGCCACCACCATCAGGAACAGCGCCACCAGCAGGGCATTGATCAGGCCGTCGCCGATCAGCTCCGAGGGCGTCACCAGCAGCCCCAGCATCAAAAACATGCCGGACTGGGCCAGCCAGGCCAGGGAATCCATCGAGCGCAGCACGTTGTCGCCGGTGCCGCCGCGCCGGTTGCCCGCCACCAGGCCGGCCAGGTACACCGCCAGGAAACCGCTGCCGCCGGCCAGGTTGGTGGTGGCGAACACCATGGCGCCGCCGCTGCACAGCAGCAGGGCGTGCAGGCCTTCGTTGCTGCGCGCGCGCAGCAGAATCTCGCTGAGCAGCGCGCCCAGACCCAGGCCCAGCAGCATGCCCAGGCCGAACTGCTGGATCAGGGTAATCAGCATTTCCCAGCCGAAGCTGACCTCCGGGTTCATCATCACCCCCACCAGCATCAGGGTGATAAAGATCGCCATGGGGTCGTTGAGGCCGGATTCGATCTCCAGGGTGCTGGCCACCCGCTCGTTGATGGTCACGCCGGCGCCCTTGACCACATTGAAGACCGCGGCGGCGTCGGTGGAGCCGATGATGCCGCCCAGCAGCAGGCCCAGGCGCCAGTCCACGTCCATCAACCAGGTGGCGAAGGCGCCCACCAGCGAGGCGGACAGCATCACGCCCACGGTGGCCAGGCTGAGCGCCGGCTTCAACGCCAGGCGGAAGGTGGTCAGCCGGGTGCGCAGGCCGCCGTCGAGCAGAATAATCGCCAGGGCGATGTTGCTGACCACATAGGCCAGCGAGAAATCATCGAACTGAATGCCGCCGATACCGTCTTCGCCGGCCACCATGCCCACCACCAGGAACACCAGCAGGGAGGGCACGCCGATGCGCGCACTCAGGGTGCCCAGCAGCAGCCCCACGAACATCAGGCCGGTGCCGATCAGCAGGAAAACGTTCAGTGATTCCAAATGCGCTCCGGGAATATCAGGGGTAAAACGAACAGAGCATCAAGTATATAGAAAGGCCGGTGTCGACTCACTGCCGGACCGGCGCAGCCGACGCGCTTTTTACCCGCCCTTTATTTTGTTTGGGTTCGGACTATACTAGCGCGCCCGATCTGATCATATTTTAAGCGGCGGGCCTTTCGGGGCGTGTCGCGAGCGAGCTTGACTATGGATTACCCCCAGCGATTCGGCGTTTTGGTGATTGGTGGCGGCCACGCCGGCACCGAAGCGGCTCTGGCGTCCGCCCGCATGGGCGTGGACACCGTGCTGCTGACGCACAATATCGAGACTCTGGGCCAGATGAGCTGCAACCCGGCCATCGGCGGCATCGGCAAGAGCCACCTGGTTCGGGAAATCGACGCCCTGGGCGGGGCCATGGCCCGCGCCACCGATAAGGGCGGTATCCAGTTCCGCGTGCTCAACGCCCGCAAGGGCCCGGCGGTGCGCGCCACCCGCGCCCAGGCCGACCGGGTGCGCTACAAGGCGGCGATCCGCGCCACCCTGGAGAGCCAGCCCCACCTGACCCTGTTCCAGCAAAGCGTGGACGACCTGATCGTCGAGAACGGCCGCTGCGTGGGGGCGGTGACCAACATGGGCCTGCGCTTCCACGCCGACGCCGTGGTGCTGACCGCCGGGACCTTCCTGGGCGGTGTCATCCATGTGGGCCTGGACCACCACCAGGGCGGCCGCGCCGGCGACCAGCCCTCCAACGCCCTGGCGCGCCGGCTGCGCGAGCTGCCGTTCCGCGTCGACCGTCTGAAGACCGGCACGCCGCCGCGCATCGACGGCAAGACCGTGGACTTCTCGGTGATGGAAGAGCAGTGGGGCGACCAGCCGCTGCCGGTGATGAGTTATCTGGGCAAGGTGGAAGAGCACCCGCGCCAGACCTGCTGCTTTATTACCCACACCAATGAGCGCACCCACGACATCATCCGCTCCGGGTTCGACCGCAGCCCCATGTTCACCGGCGTGATCGAAGGCACCGGGCCGCGGTACTGCCCGTCCATCGAGGACAAGGTGAGCCGCTACCCGGACAAGAACAGCCACCAGATCTTCGTCGAACCGGAAGGCCTGGATACCTTCGAGCTGTACCCCAACGGCATTTCCACCAGCCTGCCGTTCGATATCCAGCTGGAGGCGGTGCGTTCCATCCGTGGTTTCGAGAACGCCAGCATCACGCGGCCCGGCTACGCCATCGAGTACGACTACTTCAATCCCCAGGACCTCAAGCACAGCCTGGAGACCAAGCACATGCCCGGGCTGTTCTTCGCCGGCCAGATCAACGGCACCACCGGCTATGAAGAAGCCGGCGCCCAGGGGTTGCTGGCGGGACTGAACGCGGCCCTGCTCAGCCAGGAAAAAGAAGCCTGGACGCCGCGCCGCGATGAAGCCTACGTGGGCGTGCTGGTCGACGACCTGATCACCATGGGCACCCAGGAGCCCTACCGGATGTTCACCAGCCGCGCCGAGTACCGGCTGCTGCTGCGCGAGGACAACGCCGATCTGCGTCTCACCGAAAAAGGCCGCGAACTGGGCCTGGTGGACGACGAGCGCTGGGCGGCCTTCGAGGCCAAGCGTGAAGGCATGGAGCGTGAACAGGCCCGGCTCAAGGCCACCTTCGTGCGCCCTGGCACGGCGGAAGCGGAGCGCGTCAACGCGCTGCTCGACAAACCGCTGCCCCATGAATACACCCTCATGGATCTGCTTAAGCGCCCCGAGCTGAGCTATCGGCCGCTGGCCGAGGCGGCGGGCCTGGCGCCGGCCGAGCCGGCGGTGATCGAGCAGGTGGAGATCGTCGCCAAGTACGCCGGCTACATCGACCGCCAGGAAGCGGAAATCGCCAAGTTGCGCGCCGCCGAGGACCAGGCCCTGCCGCTGGACTTTGATTACCGGGCGGTGCAGGGGCTGTCCAACGAGGTGAAGCAGAAACTCGAGGACGTGCGCCCCGAGACCATCGGCCAGGCCGGCCGCATTCCCGGGGTGACTCCGGCGGCGATCTCGCTGCTGCTGATCTTCCTCAAGAAGCATCGTCACCAGGCGGCCCGGCAGGCATGACCGACCGGGACCGCCTGGCCGGCGGCCTCCAGCAACTGGGTGTGTCGCTGGACGACGCCCGGCAGCAGGCCTTGCTTGAGTACCGCGATCTGTTGGTGAAATGGAACCGCGCCTATAACCTCACCGCGGTGCGCGACCCGGGCGAGATGATCCAGCGCCATCTGCTGGACTCGCTGTCGGTGCTGGCGCATCTGGACGACCGCGATACGCTGGACGTGGGCACCGGCGCCGGCCTGCCCGGTATTCCGCTGGCCATCGCCCGGCCGGATCTGCGTTTCGTGCTGCTCGACAGCAACGGCAAGAAAACCCGCTTCGTGCGTCACGCCCGCCGGGAATTGGGGCTTTCCAACGTGGAGGTTGTGAACACCCGCGTGGAACAGTACCGTAATGCTCCATCGCAGATCATCAGCCGGGCGTTCGCCGCCCTGCCGGACATGCTGCGGGCCCTGGCCCCCCTGATCACCGACGGTAGCCGCGTTCTGGCCATGAAAGCGGCCGCCGCCGACCAGGAACTGGCCGGCCTGCCCGCCGGCTGGCACGCCCGGGTGGCGCCTCTGTCGGTCCCCGGACTGGCGGAGGCCCGCGTGCTGGTGATCGCCAGCCGGGCCGGACCGCACGTGCCGGAATAAGGAGACCGCAGTGACCACCGTTTTTGCCATTGCCAACCAGAAAGGTGGAGTGGGCAAGACCACCAGCAGCGTCAATCTGGCCGCTTCCCTGGCGGCGACGCGCAAGAAGGTGTTGCTGGTGGACATTGATCCACAGGGTAACGCCACCAGCGGCGCCGGCGTGGACAAGTATGAGCCGGAATACACCATCCACGACGTGCTGATGGGCGAAGTGAACGTGGAAGACGCGGTGGTCGACACCCCCAAGGATTCCGGTTTCGATCTGGTCGCCGCCAACGGTGACCTGACCGCCGCGGAAGTGCAGCTGCTGGACATGAAGATGCGTGAATTCCGCCTGCGCAACGCGCTGGCCCGCATCCGCGCCAATTACGACTACATCATCGTCGACTGCCCGCCGTCGCTGAACATGCTCACCGTCAACGCGCTCACCGCGGCGGACTCGGTGATCGTGCCGATCCAGTGCGAGTACTACGCGTTGGAGGGTCTCACCTCGCTGATGAATACCATCGAGAAGATCCGCACCGTGCTCAACCCC
The DNA here is from genome assembly GCA_017794945.1 of Alcanivorax sp. Lineage (GTDB taxonomy): Bacteria > Pseudomonadota > Gammaproteobacteria > Pseudomonadales > Alcanivoracaceae > Alloalcanivorax. The sequence continues at coordinate 1,403,110 of CP051239.1, read as the reverse complement.
AAGCTGCATATCGGCGGCCTGCTGCGCACCATGTACGATCCGCGCAACAGCCTGTCCAACGACGTTTCCAACCAGTTGATCAGCCACTTCGGCGACAAGGTCTACCGCACCATTATTCCTCGTAACGTGCGGCTGGCCGAAGCGCCCAGCCACGGCGCGCCGGTGATCACCTATGATCCCAAGTCCCGGGGCGCGGTCAGCTACCTGGCGCTGGCGGGCGAAATCCTGCGGCGCGAACAGGCCATGCAAAATGCCAAGGCCTCTCCGCAAACCCCGCAATCCCAGGCATGAGGTAGAGGCACCGACTATGGCGGCAAAGCGTAAACGCGGTCTCAGCAAGGGGCTCGACGCCCTGCTCAGCAGCAACGAGGCGTACCAGCACCAGCCCGAGGAAGTCAGCGTCGAGGGTGACGGCGAAGCGTCGGAGCAACAGGCCCAGCGCCCGCCCCGCGACGGCGATCTGCGCCACCTGCCGGTGGAGCTGATGCAGCGCGGCCGCTACCAGCCGCGCAAGGACATGTCCGCCGACGCCCTGGAAGAGCTGGCCGAATCGATCCGCGCCCAGGGCGTGATGCAGCCCATCGTGGTGCGCCCGCTGGGCGACAACCGCTACGAGATCATCGCCGGCGAGCGCCGCTGGCGGGCCGCGCAGATGGCGGAGTTGGACGCGATTCCGGCGGTGATCCGCGAGGTGCCCGACGAAGCCGCCATCGCCATGGCGCTGATCGAGAACATTCAGCGCGAAAACCTCAACCCCATGGAAGAGGCGCTGGCGCTGTCCCGGCTCAAGGAAGAATTCGGCCTCACCCACCAGCAGGTCGCCGACGCGGTGGGCAAGTCCCGCGCCATGGTCACCAATCTGCTGCGCCTGATGAGCCTGGAAGCGGACGTCAAAAAGCTGCTCGAACACGGTGATCTGGAAATGGGTCACGCGCGCGCCCTGTTGTCACTGACCGGCGCCAAGCAGGTGGAGGCCGCGCGCACCGTGGTGGCCAAGGGGCTTTCCGTGCGCCAGACCGAAACCCTGGTGCGTGAATTCGAGAAGGAAAAGCCCGCCAAGCCGGCACCGGCCAAGGAAGACCCCAATGTGCGGCATCTGATCAACGACCTGTCCGACCGCCTGGGCGCCCCGGTGCAGATTCAGCAGGGCAACGCCGGCAAGGGCAAACTGGTGATCAGCTACAACAACCTGGATGAGCTGGACGGCATTCTGGCGCACATCAAATAGGCGGGGCCGCTTGGTTCATCTACATCAAACGACTTGACTGAAATCCGTTCGAGGCGTTAGCTTTCCACACACGCTGATACAAATTGATCCTTTTTGTAGGGCGTCAACAGACTTTTTCTCCTCTCGCCCGGCACTTTGAAGGCAAACAATTGCCCGTGCCGGTTGATACCGCTATGCCTTCCTCATATACTTCCCGCGCCAAAGATCAGGGGGTACCCGCGACCTTCACCTGATAACACCCAGGCGTAGCCAGCGACGAAACCCGGGAGCAAGGTGGCCAATTTAGACGAATCAGCCCGCAGGACCTTGTTCTGGGGCTTGATGCGCGCCCAGACCACCAGCGTGGTCGTGATCGCCGCGCTGGCCGCCGTGATCGCCGGAAGCACTATCGGTCTGGCGGCGCTCTGGGGTGGGACCATCAGCCTGATCGCCTACGCTTGGGGTGGCTTCCAAGTGTGGCTGCACCCGGGAAACCGTGCGGCCAAGCGCATGGCCGGCGCCGCGGTAAGAGCGGAGATCGGCAAAATCGCCATCATGCTGGTACTGTTCTGGCTGACGTTCGCCGAAGTACCGCAAATGCGCGAATCAATGACAGCAATGGTTTTGTTCCTCGCCTTCATGTCGGCGCAAATCGCCGGCTGGGTTCAGGTCGCGCGCCTGGATGCCCGCCTTGGAACGGAACATTACGGGCAAGAAGACTAGACTGTAGGTAACGATATGGCAGCGAGCTCCGCCAGCGAATATATCAAGCACCATCTAGGGAATCTCACCTATGGCCGTTTGCCCGAGGGCTACGAGCGTTTAGACCACCACGGGGATGTGGTTGAAACCCTGCAGACCAGCACCTGGACGTTCGCGCACAACGGACAGGAAGCCGCCGACATGGGGTTCATGGCGTTTCATGTGGACTCCCTGGCATGGGCCGGCGGTCTCGGCATCATCATGTGTCTGTTGTTCTGGCTGGTGGCGCGCAAAGCCACCGCCGGCGTGCCCACCGGTTTCATGAACTTCATGGAATCCATCATCGAGTTTGTCGACAACCAGGTGCGTGACACCTTCCACGGCAAGAGCAAGCTGATCGCGCCGCTGTCGCTGGTGATTTTCTGTTGGGTGTTCCTGATGAACCTGATGGATCTGATCCCCGTCGACCTGTTCCCCAAGCTCTTCGAGTGGACCATGGTCACCTTCTTCGGCTGGGACGCGCACCAGGCCTACTTCAAGATCGTGCCCACCACCGATCCCAATATCACCCTGGCCATGTCCTTCTCGGTAATGCTGCTGATCATCGGCTTCACGGTGAAAGCCAAGGGCTTCGGCGGCTTTGTCGGTGAGCTGGCGTTCAAGCCGTTCGAGACGGACAACATTGTTCTGAAATTGCTTCTTCTGCCGGTCAACCTGGTCCTGGAAACCATCAGCCTGCTGTCCAAGCCGGTGTCTCTGGGTCTGCGGCTTTTCGGCAACATGTACGCCGGTGAATTCGTATTCATCCTGGTGGCGGCCATGATGGGGACCTGGCAGTTTATCGGCGCGTGGCCGTGGGCGGTTTTCCACATCCTGGTCATCACCCTCCAGGCGTTCATCTTCATGGTCCTGACCATCGTCTACCTGAGTATGGCGGTGGAAGAGCACTAAGTTTCATTTTCCAAACCAACTGAGCACTTACGGGAGTGTAACAATGGAAGGCATTCAATTTCTTGCTGCTGCAATCGTTGCTGGCCTGGCGGCCATCGGCGCCGGTCTCGGCTTCGGCATGATGGGCGGTCGTTTTCTGGAATCCGTCGCACGGCAGCCGGAACTGGCACCGATGCTGCAAACCCGCATGTTCATCATCGCGGGCCTGCTGGACGCCGTGCCGATTATCTGTATCGCTATCGCGTTCCTGCTGATTTTCCAGTAAATCGCGCTTTTCGAAATAAGCCCCGATTTTGGGAAATCTATGCAACGCGGATTGAGGTGTTGGCATGAATATTAATGCGACACTAATTGGCCAGGCCATCTGGTTCGCCCTGTTCGTGATCTTCTGTATGAAGTTCGTCTGGCCGCCTATTTCCAAGGCGCTGGAAGAACGTAAGCAGAAAATCGCAGAGGGCCTGAGCGCCGCGGATCGGGCTGAGCGCGATCTGGTGCTGGCGCAGGAAAAAGCCTCCTCGAATCTTAAGGAAGCCAAAGAAAAGGCGTCCGAAATCATCGAGCAGGCCAACAAACGGGCGAATCAGATCGTCGAGGAAGCCAAAGACCAGGCACGCACCGAAGGTGAGCGTCTGATCGAAAAGGCGCAGTCCGAGATCGATCAGGAGATCAACCGCGCCCGTGAAGAGCTGCGCAAAGAGGTGTCCGCTCTGGCATTGAGTGGCGCCGAGCAAGTGCTGGGCCGCGAAGTGAACCGCGACGCACACAAGCAGCTGCTGGACGACTTGGCGGCTCAACTCTGAGTGATACGGATGGCACCCCATGGCTGAATTGACCACCATCGCACGCCCATACGCCAAGGCCGCGTTCCTGTTCGCCAAAGAACAGAACGCGCTGGCTGAATGGGAGCAGATGCTGGGCCTGGCGGCGGCAGTGGCGCAGGAAGCCACCATGCGTGCTTACCTGGACCAGCCGGAGCTGGACAGCGAGACACAGGCGAAAGCGATAGGCGACGTTTGTGGCGATGAGCTCAATGAGAGCGCTCGCAATTTTATCGCCCAGCTCGCGGACAACAAGCGTCTGGCCCTGTTGCCGACCATCGCAATGTTGTTCCACGAACTGGCGGCGGAAGATCAACGCACTATCGATGTGGAGTTGATCGCGCCGTTCGAACTGGAAGACGCCGAGACCGACAAACTGGTGACAGCGCTGAAGACGCGTCTGGGCCGGAATGTGCAGGTGTCCACCTCCGTTGACGAGTCACTCATTGGTGGCGTGCTGGTGAGAGCCGGCGATACCGTAATTGATGGCAGTGTGCGCGGCCGGCTTAACCGCCTGGCAGAGCAACTGAACTCTTGAGTTTGAGGGATTAGAGATGCAGCAACTCAACCCGTCCGAAATCAGCGAGATTATCAAGTCGCGCATCGCGAAACTTGATACCTCCACCGAGGCACGGAACGAAGGTACGGTGGTATCCGTATTTGACGGCATCGTGCGCATTCATGGTCTGGCCGACGTGATGTTCGGCGAGATGATCGAGTTTGAGGGCGGCATCTTCGGCATGGCCCTCAACCTGGAGCAGGACTCCGTGGGCGCCGTGGTGCTGGGTGATTACCTGGGTCTGGCGGAGGGCCAGAAGGTCCGCTGCACCGGCCGCATTCTGGAAGTGCCGGTGGGCCCCGAACTGCTCGGCCGCGTGGTCGACGCCCTGGGCAACCCGGTGGACGGCAAAGGTCCGGTGGACGCCGCCGAAACCGACGCCGTAGAGAAAGTGGCGCCCGGCGTGATCTGGCGTAAAGAGGTGAATGAGCCGGTACAGACCGGTTTCAAATCCATCGACGCCATGACCCCCATCGGCCGTGGTCAGCGTGAGCTGATCATTGGCGACCGCCAGATCGGTAAGACCGCCGTGGCGGTGGACACCATCATCAACCAGAAAAACTCTGGCATTAAGTGTGTCTACGTGGCCATTGGTCAGAAGCAGTCCACCATCGCCAACGTGGTGAGCAAGCTGGAAGAGCACGGCGCCATGGAAAACACCGTGATCGTGGCGGCCTCCGCTTCCGATCCGGCTTCCATGCAGTTCCTGGCCCCGTTCGCCGGCTGCGCCATGGGCGAGTACTTCCGTGACCGTGGCGAAGACGCCCTGATCGTTTATGACGATCTGACCAAGCAAGCCTGGGCCTATCGTCAGATTTCCCTGCTGCTGCGCCGCCCGCCGGGCCGCGAAGCCTACCCGGGTGACGTGTTCTACCTGCACTCCCGTCTGCTGGAACGCGCCGCCAAGGTCAACGAGGAATTCGTCGAGAAATTCACCGACGGCAAAGTGAAAGGCAAGACCGGTTCCCTGACCGCGCTGCCGATCATCGAGACCCAGGGCGGTGACGTGTCCGCGTTCGTACCCACCAACGTGATCTCCATTACCGATGGTCAGATCTTCCTGGAAACCAGCCTGTTCAACGCCGGCATCCGCCCGGCCATGAACGCCGGTATCTCGGTTTCCCGTGTGGGCGGTTCCGCGCAGACCAAGATCGTCAAGAAGCTCGGCGGTGGTATCCGTCTGGCACTGGCCCAGTACCGGGAACTGGCGGCGTTCGCCCAGTTCGCTTCCGACCTGGACGAGGCCACCCGTGAGCAGCTCGAGCACGGCCAGGCCGTCACCGAGCTGATGAAGCAGAAGCAGTACAGCCCGATGTCCGTGGCCGAAATGGGCGTGGTGCTGTACGCGGCGAACAACGGCTACCTGAAAGGCATCGAGATCAGCAAGATCGGCGCCTTCGAAGCCGCGCTGCTGGATTATATGAACAGCGAACAGAAAGCGTTGATGGACAAGATCAACGAAAAGGGTGACTACAACGATGAGATCGAGGCCGGCATTAAAGACGCCATCGATCAATTCAAGTCCACCCAAACCTGGTAATTCGCTAAGAAAGGATTAGTCCTATGGCTAGCGGTAAAGAGATCAAAGGCAAGATCTCTAGTGTCCAGAGCACGAAGAAGATCACTCGTGCGATGGAGATGGTGGCGGCCAGCAAAATGCGCAAAGCGCAGGACCGTATGGCTGCCAGCAAGCCCTACGCGAGCCGTATGCGTCAGGTGGTTGCCCATCTTGCCAACGCTGATCTGGAGTACCGGCACATCTACCTGCAAGAGCGGGAAGTGAAGAACGTCGGTTACATCGTGGTGACCTCCGACCGGGGCCTGAGTGGCGGCTTGAACGCCAACCTGCTGAAGAAGGTCGTGAAGAGCACCCGTCAGTGGGAGCAGGAAGGCGCCAAGGCGCAGTACTGCGTGGTAGGCAGCAAGGGCATCGCCTTCTTCAAGAGCGTCGGCGGCGACGTTCAGGCCACCGTCAACGGCCTGGGCGACACCCCGCATCTGAGCGATCTGATCGGCTCCATCAAGGTGATGCTCGACGCCTTTGAGAATGGTGAGATCGACCGTTTGTACCTGGTGTACAACGAGTTCGTGAACACCATGACGCAGTCACCCAAAAGCATTCAGTTGCTGCCGCTTGAAGCCTCGCAAGACGAAGAGTTTCAGCGTCATTGGGACTATATCTACGAGCCTGAGCCCAAGGAAATCCTGGATGAACTGCTGGTCCGGTTCATTGAATCCCAGGTCTACCAGGGCGTGGTCGAGAACAATGCCTGTGAACAGGCAGCGCGCATGGTTGCCATGAAGGCGGCCAGTGATAACGCCGGCGAGATCATTAATGACCTCCAGCTGGTGTACAACAAGGCGCGCCAGGCGGCCATTACGCAGGAAATTTCTGAAATCGTTGGTGGTGCCGCCGCGGTCTAGTGTCTGTCTCAGACAGCACGCGGCGAAAACGCAAGTTAAGAGGATGCAAGCATGAGTAGCGGTCGTATTGTTCAGATCATCGGTGCTGTGATCGACGTCGAATTCCCGCGCGAAAACGTGCCAAAGGTGTATGACGCTCTCACCGTGGACGGTACCGAAACCACGCTGGAAGTTCAGCAGCAGTTGGGTGACGGCGTGGTGCGCACCATCGCGATGGGTTCCACTGAAGGTCTGAAGCGTGGCCTGGGTGTCACCGACACCGGCGAACCGATTCAGGTGCCGGTGGGCACCAAGACCCTGGGCCGGATCATGGACGTGCTCGGTCGCCCGATCGACGAAGCGGGTCCGATCGGTGAAGAAGAGCGCATGTCCATTCACCGTGAGGCACCCTCTTACGCGGATCAGGCAGCCACCAACGAACTGCTTGAAACCGGCATCAAGGTGATCGACCTGGTCTGCCCGTTCGCCAAAGGCGGTAAGGTTGGCCTGTTCGGCGGCGCCGGCGTGGGTAAAACCGTGAACATGATGGAGCTGATCCGGAACATCGCGATCGAGCACTCCGGTTTCTCCGTGTTCGCCGGTGTGGGTGAGCGTACCCGTGAGGGTAACGACTTCTACCACGAGATGAAGGACTCCAACGTTCTCGACAAGGTGTCCCTGGTTTACGGCCAGATGAACGAGCCGCCGGGCAACCGTCTGCGCGTGGCGCTGACCGGTCTGACCATGGCCGAGAAATTCCGTGACGAAGGCCGCGACGTACTGTTCTTCGTGGATAACATCTACCGTTACACCCTGGCGGGTACCGAGGTATCGGCGCTGCTGGGCCGGATGCCCTCGGCGGTGGGTTACCAGCCGACCCTGGCGGAAGAGATGGGCGTTCTGCAGGAACGGATCACCTCCACCAAGACCGGTTCCATTACCTCCGTGCAAGCGGTATACGTGCCCGCGGATGACTTGACCGACCCGTCTCCGGCGACCACCTTCGCCCACCTGGACGCCACCGTGGTACTCAGCCGTGACATCGCCTCCAAGGGTATCTACCCGGCGATCGACCCGCTCGACTCCACCTCCCGCCAGCTGGATCCGCTGGTGATCGGCCAGGAGCACTACGAGGCGGCCCGTGGCGTGCAGACCGTGCTGCAGGGCTACAAGGAACTCAAGGACATCATCGCGATTCTGGGTATGGACGAGCTGTCCGAAGAGGATAAGCTGACCGTATCCCGCGCGCGTAAGATCGAACGCTTCCTGTCACAGCCGTTCTTCGTGGCGGAAGTATTCACCGGCGCACCGGGCAAATACGTCTCCCTGAAGGACACCATCCGTTCCTTCCAGGGTATCCTGAACGGTGATTATGACCACATCCCCGAGCAGGACTTCTACATGAAGGGCTCCATCGACGAGGTTGTAGAGGCCTACAACAAACGCGGTGACAAGTAACCGCCCGGGGAGGAACACAGATGGCGATGACCGTGCATTGCGATATCGTTAGTGCCGAAAAGCAGCTGTTCTCCGGACTGGTCGAGCTGGTAGTGGCCGCCGGTGTGGAAGGGGACCTGGGCGTCATGCCCGGTCACGCGCCCTTGCTCACCCGGCTCAAGCCCGGCCCGGTTCGCGTGAAGAAGCAGAACGGGGACGAAGAAGTCTTCTACGTCTCCGGAGGCTTCCTGGAAGTCCAGCCGAAACTGGTCACCGTGCTGGCGGACACCGCCGAGCGTGCCCAGGACATGGACGGCGCCCAGGCGGAAGAAGCCAAGCAGCGTGCCAAGGAAGCCCTGGAAGGCAAGAACGCCGACATGGACTACTCGCGCGCCGCCATCACCCTGGCCGAAGCGTCCGCGCGCTTGCGTACCATCGAGCAAATTAAGAAGATGGCCAAGCGGTAACGCCCGGCTTTCGGTACAAGCTGAACTAAAAAAGGGTGGCCCTGTGCTGCCCTTTTTTTATTATCACCACGGAACTCAAGGAAGCGGAGCATGAATCTGGCGGTAGTGATTCTCGCGGCGGGCAAGGGAACCCGCATGAAATCGGATCTCCCCAAGGTCCTTCACCCGATTGCCGGACGCCCCATGGTGCAGCACGTGGTGGACGCCGCCGGCGCCCTCCACCCGGATAACACGGTGCTGATTTACGGTCATGGCGGTGAAGCCGTCCGCCAGGCGGTGACCGGTTCGCGGCTGCAATGGGCGGAGCAGGCCGAGCAGCTCGGCACCGGCCACGCCGTGGCCCAGGCGCTGCCGCACCTGGAAGAAGACGTGGTACTGGTGCTGTACGGTGACGTGCCGTTGATCCAGCCGCAAACGCTGCGTGATTTCGTCGCCCGCGTGGACGACCGGAGCCTGGCGTTGATGACCCTGACGCTGGCCGACCCCTCAGGCTACGGCCGTGTGATTCGCGACGCGGATGGCAAGGTACGGCGCGTGGTGGAGCAGAAAGACGCCAGCGACGACGAAAAAGCGGTCCGCGAGATCAATACGGGCATCCTCGCCTGCACGCGCCGCTTCCTGAACGACAGCCTGCCGCGCCTCTCCAACAGCAACGCCCAGGGCGAATACTATCTCACCGACCTGATCGCCATGGCGGTGGACGCGGGCATGGACGTGGTTACCGAGCAGCCCGGCCACGCCTGGGAAGTGGACGGGGTCAATGACCGGGTGCAGTTGGCGCGTCTGGAACGGGTCTATCAGCGGGTCCGCGCGGAAACGCTGATGCGCGATGGCGTTACGCTTCTTGATCCGGACCGCCTGGATATCCGTGGAAACCTGCGGTGCGGCCAGGATGTCACCCTCGACATCAACACCGTGCTGGTGGGTGACGTGGAGATCGGCGACCGCGTGACCGTGGGCCCGAACTGTTTGATCCGCAACGCCCGCATCGGCAGCGGCACCCACATCGAGGCGAACTCGGTGGTGGACGGCGCGGTGGTCGGCGAGAACTGCCAGGTGGGCCCGTTCGCCCGCCTGCGTCCGGGCACCGAATTGGCCGCCCAGGCCAAGGTCGGCAACTTCGTGGAAACCAAAAAAGCCTATGTGGGCGAGGGCTCGAAAGTGAACCACCTCACCTACATTGGCGACAGCCGTATCGGCAAGGGCGTCAATGTGGGCGCCGGCACCATTACCTGCAACTACGATGGCGTGAACAAGTTCCAGACGGTGATGAAGGACGGCGCCTTTATCGGCTCCAATTCATCGCTGGTGGCGCCGGTGACCATCGGCGAAAATGCCACCGTGGGCGCCGGCAGCGTGGTAACCAAGGACGTGCCCGATCAGGGCCTGGCGGTCGCCCGGGGCCAGCAGCGCAACATTCAGAACTGGTCGCGGCCGGAAAAGAAATAGGCACGGAACGGACAAAAAGGAAACGCAAATGTGTGGAATCGTCGGCGCCATCGCCCATCGTAATGTCAGCAATATCCTGATCACCGGCCTCAAGCGCTTGGAATATCGGGGCTACGACAGCGCGGGCGTGGCCCTGCTCAACGACCAGGGCCTGCTCCGCGTGCGCCGTCAGGGCAAGGTGGCGGCGCTGGAAGAGGCGGTGCGCGAGCAGAACAGCGCCGGTTTCCTGGGTATTGCGCACACGCGCTGGGCCACGCATGGACGCCCGTCCGAGGACAATGCCCATCCACACATGTCCGGTAACGGGCTGGCCGTGGTGCACAACGGCATTATCGAGAACTTCCAGGAACTCAAGGACGAGCTGGAAGCCGACGGTTACCGCTTCACCTCGCAGACCGACACCGAGGTGATCGCCCACCTGATTCACCGCACCCTCAAGGACACCGGCAACCTGGTGGCCGCGGTACGCGCCAGCGTGGCGCGCCTGCACGGCGCCTATGCCCTGGGCGTGATCGACCAGGACGAGCCCGACCGCCTGGTGGCGGTACGTTCGGGTTCGCCGCTGGTGGTGGGCCTGGGCATCGACGAAAACTACGTGGCTTCCGACCAGCTCGCCCTGTTGCCGGTGACCAACCGCTTTATCTTCCTTGAAGAGGGCGATCTGGTGGACGTCACCGTGGACGCCGTTACCATCATCGGCGCCGACGGCCAGCCGGCGGAGCGTACCGTGCACGAACTGGACGGCACCCACGAGGACGCCGACAAGGGGCCGTACCGGCACTACATGCAGAAGGAAATCTTCGAGCAGCCCGCCGCCATCCAGCGCACCCTGGAAGGGCGCATTGATTCACCGGACGCGGTGAGCGCCGCCTTCGGCGACAGCGCCGCCGCCGTCTTCGACCGGGTACGCACGGTACAGATCGTGGCCTGCGGCACCAGCTACCACGCCGGCATGGTGGCCCGTTACTGGCTGGAAGCCATGGCCGGCATTCCCTGCCAGGTGGAAGTGGCCAGCGAATTCCGCTACCGCCGGCACGTGGTGCCGGAAGGCACCCTGTTCGTGACCATCTCACAGAGCGGTGAAACCGCCGATACGCTGGCCGCGCTGCGCGACACCGGCGGCAAGGACTACGTCGGCCGTCTGTCGATTTGCAATGTGGACGGCTCCTCCCTGGTGCGCGAGTCCGAACTGGTGTTTCTCACCAAGGCCGGGCCGGAAATCGGCGTGGCGTCCACCAAGGCGTTCACCACCCAGCTCACCGGGCTGATGATGCTGGTGCTGGCCCTGGGCCGCCGTAAGCTCCTGGGCGACGACCGGATCGAAACCATCCTGTCCGAACTGCGCCAGCTGCCCAATCTTATGGAGCAGGCGGCGGCCCTGGACAAGCCCATCGAAACCCTGTCCCGCGCCTTCGTGGAAAAGCACCACACCCTGTTCCTGGGCCGCGGCGTGCACTTCCCGGTGGCCATGGAAGGGGCGCTCAAGCTCAAGGAAATTTCCTATATCCACGCCGAGGCCTACCCGGCCGGCGAACTCAAACACGGCCCGCTGGCCCTGGTGGATAAGGAGATGCCGGTGGTGGCGGTGGCGCCCAACGATCAGCTATTGGAAAAGCTGAAGTCGAACCTGCAGGAAGTGCGCGCCCGGGGCGGTGAACTCTATGTGTTCGCCGACAAGAACGCCCACGTCAAAGAAGGCGAGGGCATTCATGTGCTGAACATGCCGGCGGTGCCGGAAAGCATCGCGCCCATCGTCTACACCGTGCCGCTGCAACTGCTCAGCTACCATGTGGCGGTGCTGCGCGGCACCGATGTGGATCAGCCGCGCAACCTGGCCAAGTCGGTTACCGTGGAGTAGCCGGCTTAGTCCTCGAACAGCGACAGATACTCCCCGTAGCCGAGCTCTTCCATGTTTTCCCTGGGAATGAACTCCATGGCGGCGGAGTTCATGCACCAGCGCTGGCCGGTGGGCGCCGGCCCGTCGTCGAACACATGGCCCAGGTGCGAATCCGCGTAGCGGCTGCGCACCTCGGTGCGGGTGGCCCACCACAGGCTGTTGTCTTCGCGGGTGGTCACGAACCGGTCGTCGATGGGCCGGGTGAAACTGGGCCAGCCGGTGCCGGAATCGTACTTGTCCGTGGAGGAGAACAACGGCTCGCCGCTGATCACGTCCACATAGATGCCTTCTTTTTTCAGGTCGTGATACGGGTTCTTGAACGCCCGCTCGGTGGCGTCGTCACGCGTCACCTGAAACGCGATCTCCGGCAGCGCTTTCTTGAGCACCTCATCGGAGGGGCGCTTGAAGTGTTCCGGGCCTTCCCAGGGCGCGCCCAGATCCAGCTCTTCCTGTTCCTCTTCTTCTTCCACCGAGGCGTTCAGCCAGGGGCGTGCGTCCGGGTCTTCCCAGTGCTTCTCCAGAAACTGATCACGGCCTGAATTGTAGCGATAGAACTTATAGCGCAGGGGGCTCTTCTTGTAATAGTCCTGGTGGTAGTCCTCGGCTTCGTAGAACGCCTTCAACGGCACGATTTCGGTGACCACGTCCTTATCGAAACGGCCGCTCTCATCGAGGGCTTTTTTGGACGCTTCCGCCAGCGCGCGCTCCTCGTCGTTCTGGTAGAAGATGGCGCTGCGGTACTGCGAGCCCTGGTCGATGAACTGGCCGTCCGGGTCGGTCGGGTCGATGTGCTTCCAGAACCAGGCGAGCAGGTTCTCGTAGCTCACCACCTCCGGGTCGTAAAGCACCTTCACGACCTCGGTGTGGCCGGTTTGCCCGCCGGCCACTTGCTGGTAGGTCGGGTCCACCTCATCGCCGCCGGCGTACCCGCTGATTGCTTCGGACACGCCGTCCAACTTTTCAAAGTCCGCTTCGGTACACCAGAAGCAGCCGCCGGCGAACACGGCGCTGGCCTGGGCGGCCAAGGCCGGCCCGGCCACCAACACCATTAGAAATACCAATACGCGCATCATAATTGCCTCCTTCAGCAAGCCTTGGATGCGTCCGGAAGGGGAATGTTACATCGTCCCTCCAGCCGCCACGGGCCGCCAGTCGGTTGATTGTGCGCCGCCCACCGTGTGGATGGCGACAACGTCGGCCAACCGTTTCGCCGCGGCGCGCATCCGGGCTACCATACTTCCAGCCGGGACCGGTCCGGCCATAAAGGGAGCGATGACAATGAGCATGATCAAGGAATTCCGTGAATTCGCCGTGCGCGGCAATGTGGTCGACATGGCCGTGGGCATCATCATCGGCGGCGCCTTCGGCACCATTGCCAAGAGTCTGGTGTCCGACGTGATCATGCCGCCGGTGGGGCTGCTCCTGGCGGACGTGGATTTCGTCGATCTGTTTCTGGTGCTCAAGGGTGACGGCCCCTTCGCCACCCTGGCCGACGCCCAGGCCGCGGGCGCCGTGACGCTCAACTACGGCGTCTTTATCAACAACGTGATCAGCTTCCTGATTGTCGCCTGGGCGGTGTTCTTCCTGGTGCGCGGGCTGAACCGGGTCAAGCGCAAGGAAGAGGAGGCCGCCCCGGTGGAGCCGCCGCCCACCCCCGAAGTGCCGGAAGACATCCTGCTGTTGCGCGAAATCCGCGATAACCTCAAACGTTGATGAGTGACGACGCCCAGGCGCACCGGCACGGCGCCCCCCGCCAGAACGTCGAGAACTCTCATTTCTGCCTGGTCGCGGACAGCGAGGAAGCCTTCGTGCTGCGCGCCGCCACCGCGCGGCTGGCCCAGCGGACCCTGGACTTGCAGTACTACGTCTGGGAGGACGACCGGATCGGCAAGCTGCTGGTCTACCGGGCCCTGGAAGCGGCCCGCCGTGGCGTCAAGGTGCGGCTGCTGCTCGACCACGCCAACCAGCTCGGCCGGGATGTGAAATGGGCGGCGCTGAACGCGCACCCGAACGTGGAAATCCGCCTGTTCAACCCGTTCCGGGGCCGTTACAAGCATTTCATTCAGTGGCTCTATCACGCCCCCCGGCTGAACCACCGGATGCACAACAAGGCGTGGATCGTGGACGGCGAGCGGGCCATCGTCGGCGGCCGCAACCTGTCCGAGCATTACTTCGGCGTCCACCCGGAAGCCAACTTCCGCGATCTGGACATCTACGCCCGCGGGCCGATCGTGGCGGAGACCCGCGCCGCCTTCGACGCTTACTGGGACAGCGATGTTTGCGTGCGCCTGCGCTCCCTGCGCCGCCGCTCCCGGGTCCACGCCGACCGGTTGTGGGAGCAGCTCGTGGCGTGGCGCCAAGGCCTGGACGGTTTTCCCTACCGTTACGAGCAGGATGTCGCCCATTTCGAAGACGTTCTCGGCGCCGCCGACCGGCGTCAGATTCAGGCGCCGGCCGCGCTGCTGTTCGATCCGCCGGATAAGGCCAAGGGCGCCACCCAGCGCCTGATGGGCGACCAGCTAGGCCGGTTGCTCGGGCAGCGCTCCCTGAACGAGATTCTGATCGAAGCCAGCTACTTTATCCCCGGGGACGAATTCACCGCCGCCCTGGCGGACATGCATCGCAACGGCTGCCGGGTGGCGCTGCTGACCAACAGCCTGGCCACCAACGACGTGATCGCCGCCCACGCCGCCTACGCCCGCTACCGTCCGGCCCTGCTGCGCGGCGGCGTCGAGGTGCACGAGCTGCAGGCCAACGCCCGCGCCCGCCGCCACCACGCCCGGCTGCTGCGCGGCCGGGGCCGCTCCAAATCCAGCCTGCACACCAAAGCCATGGTGCTCGACCGCAAGGAGCTGTTCGTGGGCTCGTTCAATCTGGACCCGCGCTCGGTGAACGTGAACACGGAAATGGGCTATTACGTGGACAGCGAAGCGCTGGCCGGTGAGGTGGCCGCGTTCGTGGAGGAAGGGATGGCGCCCCAGAACAGCTACCGGGTCATGAGTGACGACCAGGGGCTGCTATGGGGCGCCGGGGACGAGCGGGGCCCGGTTCAGTACCGAAGCGAGCCCCAGGTCAGCCCGTCCCGGCGGCTGGCGTCGCAACTGTGCGCGCTGCTGCCGATCGAGAACCTGCTGTAGCGCGGTGAGCGCGGGCGCGCTCAGTCCCGCTTGCTCTGCTCCTGGTCCTTCCAGTACGGGTCGCGCAGCTCGCGCTTGAGGATCTTGCCGATGGTGCTGCGCGGCAGCTCGTCGCGGCGCTCCAGGCCGGACAAACGCTGCCCCTTGCCCAGTTGCTGGTTGGCTCGCTCGCGGATCGCCTCCAGGTCGCCGTCGGCCCCGTCCCGCAGCACCACCAGGCCCAGCGGCGTTTCGCCCCACTGTTCGCTGGGCACCGCGATCACCGCCGCGTCCACCACATCGTCGTCCTTGAGCAGCACCTTCTCCAGGTCCTCCGCGTAGACGTTGAAGCCGCCGGAAATGATCATATCCTTGCGCCGGTCCAGCACCGACAGGAAGCCGTCCTCGTCCAGCCGGCCCATGTCGCCGGTGCGGTAGAACACCTCGCCCTCGGGGCTGGTCCACAGCAGCTCGCTGGTTTTGTCTTCACGCTTGTAGTAGCCGCGCATCATGGCGCCGCTGCGGCCGACGATCTCGCCGATTTCACCGGCCGGGAGCGCCTTCAGGTCCTCGCCGATAATGCGCAGCTCGCAGCCCGGGCTGGCCTTGCCCACGGTGGCCCACTTGGTGGGGTTCTCGGCGCAGTTCAGGGTGGTGGTGACGCCGCCCTCGGTGAGGCCGTAGAACTCCAGAATGTTGCCCGGCCAGCGCGCCATGGCGTCGGCGATGACGTGGGCGCGCAGCGGCGCGCTGGTGGAGAATTTCACCTTGAAGCTGCTCAAATCGAAGCGGTCGAAATCCGGCTCGGCGAGAATGCGCTGATACTGTACCGGCACCAGCATGGCGTGGGTGACGCGGTGCTGCTCGGCGAGTTCCAGGAAGCGGTGGGCGTCGAACTTGGCCATGCTGACGATGGTGCCGCCACCGAACAGAGTGGGCAGTACCGACACCAGGGTAGTGTTGGAGTACAGCGGCGTGGAGACCAGGTTCACCGCCGTCTCGTCATAGCCCAAGGCCGCCACGCGCTCCAGTTGACGGGCACGCAGGCGGTGATCGTGGAGGATGCCCTTGGGCACCCCGGTGGTGCCGGAGCTGTAAATGATGTTGAACGGGTCGTCCAGCGACGGGGTGTGGTCCGGCGCGTCGGTGGCCGGCTCGCCCAGCCAATCCTCGAAGGCCAGCCAGCCGTCGGCCTGGAAGTCCAGGCTGATGCGGGTGTCCTTATCGATATTGTCGAGCCCGTCGAGCAGCGGCTCGATCAGGTCGCGGTGCTTGGCGGACACGAACAGGAAGCGGGCGTCACAGTCGTTGACCATCAGCGCCAGGGTTTCGCCGGCGGCCATGCCGGACAGCGGCACCACGCAGCCGCCGGCGGTGAGGGTGCCCATGAACAGGGTCAGGTAGCGGGCGCTGTTCTCGGACAGGCCGGCCACGGTCTCGCCGCGCTGCAGGCCGGCGGCGCGCAGGCGGTTGGCCACGCGGTTCACGTTATCCACGAACTGACGCCAGGTAAGCATGCCGGTTTCGTCGTACACCGCCGGTTTGTCCGGCTGGGCCGCCGCCAACTGCTGCAGGCGTTCGGGCACGGATATAAAGGCCTCCGCGTCCATTTCTGGTGCGTAGACGGGCATCGCTTCACTTACCGCGGTCATGGGTCTCTCCCGATTCGATGGAATTCCGTTAAAGTGGAATTTTGTTTTAAATTTGGCCAGGAAGCATACTCTCCGGTATGCCCGGGCTCAATACTGACCGGTCACGCTTTGCCGGCGCCCGCTCGACCAAAGGCTAATAACACCGTTTTCAGGGCGCGTGCTAGTTGTCTGAGCACATAACAACAATTTTGGGAAACCGCCATGGGACTCAAAAAAAGCTTGGGTATCGTTGCCGCCTGCTTGCTGGCGAGCGCCGCGCACGCGGCCACGCCGGTGAAGCTGGGCCTTAACTACCCGCATACCGGTGAATACAGTGAAGAGGGGCTGATGCAAAAGCGCGGCGCCCTGATGGCGATTGATGAAATCAACGCCGCCGGTGGCGTGCGTGGCCGGCCGCTGGAGCTGATCGAACGGGACTCCGCCTCCCAGGCGGAGCGCTCCCGGCGCAACGTGGACGAGCTCGCCGCCGAAGGCGCGGCCATGCTGTTCGGCGGCTCTTCCAGCGGGGTCGCCATCGCCGCCAGCAAGCAGGCGCGCAAGCACGACCTGCTCTACTTCGGCACGCTCACCTATTCCAACGATACCACCGGCAAGGACGGGCACCTGGGCATGTTCCGCGAGTGCTACAACGCCTGGATGGCGGCGCGGGTGCTGGGCGACTACCTCAAGCGCGAGTACCAGGACAAGACCTACTTCTACGTCACCGCCGACTACACCTGGGGCCACACCACCGAAGCCTCCATGCGCGAATTCACCGACACCAAGGACGGCGAGCGCCACGGCTCGGTGCTGGTGCCGTTCCCCGGCGGCCGCTACCACGAAATCGAAGAGGCCATGCAGGCGGCGGCGGACAGCGATGCGGACGTCCTGGTGATGGTGTTGTTCGGCGAGCAAATGGTGCGCGGCATGACCATCGCCCAGCAGAAAAAGCTGCCCGAACGGATGCAGATCGTGGTGCCCAATCTCACCCTCAGCATGGTCGAGCAGACCGGGCCCTTCATCATGGCCGGCGTGATCGGCGCCGCGCCCTGGACCTGGAACGTACCCTACGAATACGGCTTTGAGCGCGGCCAGCAGTTCGTGGAAGAATTCTCCCAGCGCTACCGTACCCGCCCCTCCACTTCGGCGGCATCGGCCTACAGCATTGTGTATCAGTGGAAAGAGGCGGTGGAACGGGCCGGCAGCTTCGCCTCCGGCAACGTGCGGCGTGCCCTGGAGGGCCACAGCTACACGCTGCTCAAGGACCAACAGCAGTGGCGTGCCTTTGATCACCAGAACGTGCAAAGTGTCTACGCCGTGCGCATCAAGGCCCGTGATCAGGTCATGAAAGACGAGTACCGGCAGAATTTCTTTGAGATTATCAGCCGCATGTCCGGCGAGGACGCCGCCATCACGCGCAGCCAGTGGCTCGCGGAACGGCGCCGCGCGGGCATGCCCGAACAACTTGAATAGGAGTTTTCATGAGCGAGCGCTTCCGCTTCCGTTTCCGGGTCCGTTACAACGAATGCGACGCCCAACTGGTGGTGTTCAATGCCCGCTACGCGGACTACGTGGACCTGGCGATGACCGAGTTCATGCGCTCCCTGGGGCGGGATTACAACGCGCTGCTGGCCCGGGGGCTGGACAACCAGGTGGTGAAAATGACCCTGGAATGGCAGGCGCCGGCGCGCTTCGACGACGTCATCGACGTGCACGTGCGCACGCTCAAGGTAGGCAACAGCTCGTTCACGCTGGAACACGAACTGGTGAAGGCGGAAGACGGCACCACGTTGTGCCGGGCGGAAGTGGTCTACGTGCTGATGACCACCGAACCGTTCGAGAAAACCACGGTGCCCGATGATCTGCGGGCGGCCTTGCTGGAGGGCGCGCCCGGGAAGATCATCGACCAGAGTGGCGGAGGTCCGGCAGCGACTTAGTCGCTGACTTTCAGAACCACCTTGCCCTTAGCGCGGCGCGAGCTCAGCGCCGCCAGGGCGTCCTCGTACTGCTCGAAGGGGAACACCTCGCTGACGCGGGGGTTGATCTTGCCTTCGGCGAACAGCTGCATCAGCTCCTTCACGTTCTGGATGTGCGCTTTCGGCTCCTTGGCGGTGAAGGCACCCCAGAACACACCCACCACGCTGCAGCCCTTGAGCAGGGTCAGGTTGGCGGGGATCTTGGGGATCTCGCCGGCGGCGAAGCCGACGATCAGGAAGCGGCCGTTCCAGGCCATGTTGCGCAACGCCGGCTCGGTGAAGCGGTCGCCCACCGGGTCGTAAATCACGTCGATGCCCTGCGGGTAGCGGCTCTTGAGCGCGTCCTTGAGGTCCTCATCGGTGTAGTTGATCAGGTCGTCGGCGCCGGCTTCCTTGGCCACCTGCAGCTTGTCGTCGCTGCTGGCGGCGGCGATCACCTTGGCGCCCATGGCTTTGCCCAGCTCCACCGCGGCCAGGCCCACGCCGCCGCTGGCGCCCAGCACCAGCAGGGTCTCGCCGGGCTGAATGTTGGCGCGCTGCTTAAGGGCGTGATAGCTGGTGCCGTAGACCATGCTGAAGGCGGCGGCGGTTTCGTCCTTCATGCCGTCGGGCACCGGGATCACGCGGCTCTCGCCGATCACCATTTCCTCGGCGAAGGAGCCGTAGCCGGTCAGGCCCATGACCCGCATGCCGGGCTTCAGGTTTTTCACGTCCGGGCCCACCTCGATGATCTCGCCGGCCATTTCGCCGCCCGGTGAGAACGGCAGCTCCGGTTTGATCTGGTACTTGCCTTCAATAATCAGGGTGTCGGGAAAGTTCAGGCCGGCCGCCTTCACCTTCACTTTCACCCCGTCACCGCTCACCTGGGGTGAGGGTACGTCCTCGATCACCAGCTTGTCCGCCGGCCCCAGTTCCTTGCAGAGAATGGCGCGCATGCTTATCTCCCGAATAGTGCCTGTTATAAAAATAGCTCTGTGAAACGGACACGCTAACGCCGGCCCGTTAATTAAACAAATGCATAAAAATCATCGAAAGGCATAAGCAGTGTGCATTATGCCCGTTGAGTGTCAGCACTCACTTACTTCGAAGTGCCCTGATCCTGGCAGCTCCTCCACGAGTTGTGCACCGCACAGTGTCGAGGGCGTGTAGCACCCGGGGGCGGGCGCCTGCGCCTCAATGAAGCGCCGCACCGCCAGGGCGCCGTCCACGGTCAGGGCGTAGCCGTTGGCCGTGCGCAGCCGAATGACCCGCTGTTCGCCGGCGCCGTTACGCGCCTCGCCCCAGACGTGGGTGGTCAGGCGGGCGCGGGTTTGCTCGTCCGGCCCTTTCACGCGACGGTCCACCAGGGACTTTAAATAGCCTTGAATCACCGGCAGCGACATCAGCGGTCGGGTCACGTTGCCGGCCTTGGCGGCCCAGATCAGCCAGCGCGGCGCCGGCACGAACACCTGAATATTCTCGATGCCGGTGCTTTGCCAGGCGGTGGTGACATCGCCCCAGGGAATGGTCATGGCCCACTGCGGGCTGGCGCCGAAATCAATACGCCGCACTTTCCAGCCCAGCGGCACCTCGGCCAGTTGCCCCTTGATGCGCGCGCGGCCGCCGTCGGCGAGGCCTTCCACCAGGGTTTTGGCGGTGCCGGGGGACAGGCCCGAGCGAGTGGAGAAGCCCAGCGACAGCTCGCGGGCATCGGGCAGGGCTTCCTTGAGGCGGGCGGCCACGCAATCGGTGGGAATCACATCGAAACCGACCCCCGGGCAGGCGATGATGCCGGCCTGCTCGACGCGCGCCGCCTGGGCGAACACATGCTCGAACACCGCCACTTCGCCGGTGATGTCCAGATAGTGGGTGCGCGCCTTGAGACAACCTTCCAGCATCGCCCGGCTGGTGCGCGAAAACGGCCCGGCGCAGTGCAGCACCAGATCCACGTCGGCCAGCTCGTCCGCCAGGGTGTCCGGATCGTCCAGGGCGAACACCCGGTACTCGAGCCCCTCCTGTTCCGCCAGCGGCGCCACCTTCGCCTCGCGGCGACCGGCCAGAATCGGCTTCAATCCCTGGCCACGGGCGTTACGGGCGATCAGCTCGCCGGTGTAGCCGTTGGCACCGTAGATCATCCAACGCATAGCCATCGCTCCACGGGTTGTGAATTAGGAAAGAGTACTCCCCCGCTACGGTAGATAACACTGCCGGACCTTTCTACGAAGCGGCCTTTGTGGGAGCGGGTCCGCTCCCACAAGTTCCACCCTTAGCGGTGGTTGGTGAACTCCACCACCTGCTGGAAGGTGGGGCGGTTTTGCCAGTGGATCGCCGGCACCGAAGAGAGGCCGATGGCGCGGTGCTGGATGGCGTCGGCGCTTTCGTCCACGTCCCAGTTGTCCCGGTTGGCGAGCCCGCCGAGATCGTCCAGGGCCAGCGTCAGGCTTTCGCCCAGGGCGGCGCGGCAGGCTTCCTCCGTGTCGCTGCCGGCGCAGCGCAGCCGCTGGTAGGGCTGCGCGCTGTCGCCCAGGGCCTGCTCCAGTACTCGCTCCAGGTAGCCGTAGTAGCCGTTCTGGTAGGCCGAGCCGCCGGCGCCGGG
The DNA here is from genome assembly GCA_017794945.1 of Alcanivorax sp. Classification (GTDB taxonomy): domain Bacteria; phylum Pseudomonadota; class Gammaproteobacteria; order Pseudomonadales; family Alcanivoracaceae; genus Alloalcanivorax. The sequence continues at coordinate 1,381,922 of CP051239.1, read as the reverse complement.
CGCATTGTCGCGGCCCACCAGCGACACATTGCCGGTGCCCGTATCTTCCAGGGCGGTGACCTGCGGCAGCAGCGTCTCGATCATACGTGTGTACCAGGCGTCCATCAGCGCCACTTCCGCCTGGGCGTCGTATTCGCCGTCGCCGTCCCGGTCGCGCCGGTAGGCGCCGCCGTCCACCCAGGCCTGCATCATCGCCACCACCGACGCCTCGTCGCCGGTGACCGGCGTGCTTTGCAACAGCGCCAAGGCCTTGGGCAGCACTTCCTGGCCGCGCAGATCGACCACCGCGGCGTCGCCCATGGCTTCGACCATATTGGCCCGAGTCACGTTGCCCTGTTGCACCAGATCCCGCAGGCGCACATCGAGCATGTCGTTGCGGTGGGCGGAGCTGTAGGTGGCGTTGGCGTCGGCCGCCCACCAGTCACGCGCCGGGCGGTTGTTCCAACTGGCCAGGTAGCCGCGTTCCGGGTTGGCGTCGTTGGGGTGGGCTTCCAGGTCGATGAAGCCCTGCCAGTCGAACTGGCCGTTGCCCCAGCTGGGCAGCTCCGGATGCACGCCGGCGGCGCGGTGCGGATAGAGCCCGGAATGGAAAAAGGCGATGTCGCGGTCGTCGATATAGAACCAGTTGAAGCTGCCGGTGGTATTGTTGAACACCTCCTGGAAGCTGCGTACGTCGTGGACGTCGTTGCGGGTCGCTTGCAGGAACGGCAGCGCGGTATCCAGCTCGGCGAAATAGGTGCTGCGCTGACGGGTCAGCGCCACCGGCTGGCCGGCCACGGTGGCGAAGCCGATCACCGGACCGTACTCGGCGGTGCGGATCACCCGGCGCTGCACCGCCACGTTCTGGCCGATGGTGGCGGGATCGTCGGTGGGTACCGCCAGGTTCCAGCGCGCCGCCCAGCTGTCGTCGATGACATCGAACGGCCGGCATTGGCCGCCCACCTGATAGCCGCCTTCCCCGTGGGCCGGGGCTTCGGCGGGCTGGCACAGCCGCACCACCCGCACATCGGTCAGGTCGGAGCTGCCGGAGGTGGCGCTCCAGGCGAAATCCGGGCCGCGCCCGATCACCACATAGGGCAGGCCGGTGAACGTCATGCCGCGGGTGTTGATGTCGCCGCCGTGCACCGACATTTCCAGCAGCAGCTGGGGCACGAAGTAGCTGGTTTGCGGGCCGAACACCGCCAGCGGCCGGCCGCTGGCGCTGTGTTCCGCGTTGAGAAGCAGGGCGTTGGAAATGGCGTTGGGGAAGCCGTCGCGCAGGCCCGCCACGCCCCGGGCCAAATGGCCCACCCGCTCGCGCACCGCCAGCCGCTGGGCGTCGCTGAGCTTGCCCGGCAGGGCGGTGGGTTCGGGGGCGTCGCGCCACAGTTTGTCCATCTCAATGGTGACCCGCGCCCAGCGGGCCGCCAGGGTCGGTTCGCCGTCCGTCAGGTCGGACGACGCCAGTGACAGCAGGCCGCCGAGCAATTCGCCGACCGCATCCAGTAAACCGCCCACGGCGCCGGTGCCGGGCAGGGCCGGCACATTGCCGATCGCGGTGGGGCAGGTGGGTTGGCCGGGACGCCCGCAGGGCGCGGTGGTCAGCGGCTGGTAGCTCTGGAAGGAGCCGGCGTCGAACAGCACCGCGCCCGGGAAGCGACCGGCCAGCTCACCGGACAGCGGACAGAGGGTTTCGTCGATGTCCGGCGGCGACTGGGTGGCGAAGCGCCGCTCCGTGGTCACCGAGGATTCGCCGTCGGTGGCGTGGCGCAGGTCGCGCCACAGCTCACAGGCGGCCTGGTCGGAGCCGGTTTGCTCGCGCAGCGCCTGCAAAAGCAGCACGTTGTCGTGCTCGCCGCCGCCGCCACCGGCGAAGATGCCCTGGATCAGGGTGGCGATGGCCACCACGTCCTCGATCACGAAGGGTTCCAGTTGCACGCCCAGACCCACGTACTCAATGGGCGCTTTGAGCAGGCCGCTTTGCACGTCTTCCACGTACTTGTTCAGGCCGGCCACGTAGTGCACGGCGTCCTGATAGATCTGCGCGCCGTCGTCGCCAAAGCGGGCGATGGCGTTGGCGATTTGTTTGGTGCGGTCCTCTTCCCGGTAGGGGGCGTCCACCGCGATATCGCGGTCGAAGGAGAAGTCCGCCGGCCCCAGGAACTTGGACAGCTCACCGCGTCCGGCGCGGCGCAGCACGTCCAGGAGGAAAAGGCGGTCGGCGGCGGTCACGTAGCCGGTGCCGAACAGGGCGTCGGGGCGGCTGTCGCCGAAGATATGCGGCACGCCGAAGCGGTCGCGCTTGATCGCCACGCTGCGGTTGCCCGCGGCCACCGTGATCTCGCTCTCCCAGTCGCCGGCGTCCGGTGCCAACAGCGGCGCGTCCTTGAAGTAGTCGCCGAGCTCGCCGTCGGTGAGGTCTTCCGGGCTGCGTACCAGAGCGTCGTACAGGTCCAGCTGGTCGTCGAAATGCGGCTCTTTGCTGAGCGCCGGCACCAGGCCGGTTTCCGCCACCAGGTCGTCGAGCAGCGTGCTGATCAGGTCGGACAGGCCGGGAATATCGGCGGTGAGATTGCTCAGGCCGCCGTTGTCGTCCTGCCCGGGGGGCAGGATGTTGAGCACCCGGCCGTAGTCGGCAAACGGCGCGCTGACCTGGGACGGCCGCTGTTCGGGCAGGGTTGGCTCGGAGGGCTCTTCCGGTTCAGGCTCTGGTTGCGGGGCCGGGTTATTGGGGCTGGGGTCGCCGCCGCCGTCGCTGCCGCCGCCACCTCCGCAAGCGCTGAGAAAAAGGGCCAGCAACACGCTGAGCATCAGTCGATGAATCATACCGCCTCCCGGTTATTGTTTTATGAAGGTGTAGGGGTTCATCGCCAGATTGGCACGATGGTTCAATTCTCGGGAGGCGAAGCTACAAAAAGCCAGCGAAATGCTACCTGCCGGTTAAAAAGCAACGGCTTTCATATTGACAGTGTTCAATGGCGGGTTTGATGATGAAATAACCAAAGGCCGGCCAGGAGGATAACAACATGAATACGGCGGCGATGAATACGGAATGGCGGGACACCCGCCGTTATTGGTGGCTATTGAGCACCCTCACCATGCTGTTGCCGGTGGGCGCGGTGCTTATGGTCCAACTCACCGGCTGGCCGCTGATGTGGTGGTTCGGGTTTCTGTTCGTGTTCGGGGTGATTCCCCTGTTCGACGTGATCCTCGGCGAGGAAACCGCCAACCCGCCGGAGGACAGGGTCGGCGAGCTGGAGAACGACCGCTACTACCGCTATGCGGTCTATATCTCGGTGCCGATGCTCTACGGCGCCTTCGTCTATGCCGCCTGGGTGGCCGGTACCTGGGCCCTGCCCTGGTACAGCTACCTGGGGCTGGCGATCTCCACCGGTTGCGCCACCGGCATCGCCATCAATACCGGCCACGAGCTCGGCCACAAGAACGACCGCCTGGAAAAATGGCTCGCCAAGCTGGCGCTGGCGCCGGTGTTCTACGGGCACTTCTTCGTCGAGCACAACCGTGGCCACCATGTGCGGGTGTCCACGCCGGAGGATCCGGCCTCTTCCCGTTTCGGTGAGACGTTCTGGGAATTTCTGCCGCGCACCGTGCTGGGCAGCCTCCAATCCGCCTGGCACCTGGAGAAGCAGCGCCTGGAGCGCCAGGGCAAATCGGTGTGGCACTGGCGCAATGACAACCTGCAGGCCTGGGGAATCTCGGTGCTGTTATGGGGCGCGCTCATCGTCTGGCTGGGTTGGGCGGTATTGCCGTTTCTGATTATCCAGAGCCTGTTCGGCTTCCAGTTGCTGGAGGTGGTGAACTATCTGGAGCACTACGGCCTGTTGCGGCAGAAGAAGGAAAGCGGACGCTATGAACGGTGCCGGCCGGAGCACTCCTGGAACTCCAACCGGCGGGTGACCAACATCTTTCTGTATCAGCTGCAGCGTCACTCCGACCACCATGCCTACCCGACGCGCAGCTACCAGGCGCTGCGGCACTTCGACGAATCACCGCAGTTGCCCGGCGGCTACGCGTCGATGATTCTGCTGGCCTGGGTGCCGCCACTGTGGTTCCGGGTGATGGACCACCGCGTGGTGGCGCACTATGACGGCGACATGCGCCGGGCCAACATCAAACCCTCAATCCGCGAACGGGTGATCGCGCAATACTCCTGACCGCGGGCCCTGTGGGAGCGGGCCCCGCCCGCGAAAGGCAAGCAAAGCTTGCCGGCGGGATTCCAGAGAGGGTGGGTCGTTCTAGTGGTGCTTTTCCAGGTGCGCCAGCACGTTTTCGAGCCGGTCCACCAGCACCTTGTTGATGCTCTTCTCCAACACCCGGCCCAGCTCGTCGTTGACCACCGCCTCGGCGAGCGGCCGGATGCGGGTGATGAACTCCGCCAGGCGCGCCACGTCCTCGCCCTCGGGCAGGCTGTTGGGGCCGTATTTCTCGTCCACCAGGTGCTCGACGATCATGTCGATAAAGCGCTCGGCGAGCTTGTCCACTTCCTGGCGCACCAGCCGCACATGGGTGAGCACCGCGTCCAGGGGCACGCCGTTTTCCACCAGTTCCTTGCCGGCGTTGTAGATGCGCGGGTAGGGCACGCGCAGGCGCATGCCCTCGGGGATCATATAGCCCAGCGACACCGCCTTGGTCATCACCTCCGGGGTGATGTCCTCGCCGAAATCGTCGATCAGGTCCTGATAGTCCTTGTAGGAGGGGACCTCCGGGTTCTGCCAGGAGGTCACCGCCACCTCCAGCCCGAGAATGTCGTTCAGGTCGCGGCCCTGTTCCCAGGCGCTGAGCAGATCGCGGATGTTGTTGAGCGTGTAGCCGCGCTCCAGCAGCGCGCCGATGATCTTCAGCCGGGCCAGATGCACATCGGTGTAAATGCCGGTACGGCCGCGCTTTTCCGGCGGCGGCAGCAGGCCCCGGTCCTGATAGGCGCGCACGTTGCGCACCGTGGAGCCGGCTTCGCGCGCCAACTGGTCGATGGTGAATTCCTGGCGTTTTTCCAGTTCCGGGAGTTCGCCTTTACCGTCGGGCGCGCTTTGTTTGAGGCGGCGTAGAATCGCCGCCGGGGATTTCCGTGAAGAAGTCATGAGCGCGATGATAGACCGGTTGCCGGCCGGGTGCCACGGATGCCGGTCACGGTGTCACGTCGAGGCGCGCCAGGCGGCGGGCCAGCCCGGGTGCCCAGCGGCCGATCAGACGCATGCCGGTGGCCTCCACGCTGACCGGCACCTCGGCGCGGTTGCCCTGCACCGCATCGACGATGGCGCGTGCCACCCGGTCGGCGGTGAAGCCGCGTTTATGATACAGCCGCTGGGCGGCGTCGCGGCGCCGCGTCTGCTCGTCGTCGTCGACGCCGACGAAGCGGGCGCGCCCGGTAATCGGGGTGTCGATGAGGCCGGGACAGATCGCGGAAACACCGATGCCCTGGTCGGCCAGTTCCGCGCGCAGGCATTCCGTCAGCATCAGCACCGCGGATTTGCTGGTGGCGTAGGCGGGCAGTGCCCGGGACGGCAGATAGGCGGACGCCGAGGACACGTTGACGATGTGGCCGCTCTTGGCCTGGTCCACCATCTGCCGGGCGAACAGCCGGCAGCCGTGAATCACGCCCCACAGGTTCACGTCCAGCACCTGCTTCCAGTCCTGTACGGTGGTGTCCAGCAGCGGGCCGGCCAGGCCGATGCCGGCGTTGTTGACGACCACGTCCGGGGCGCCCAGCTCGTTGTCCACATGGCGCGCCAGCGCTTCCATGGAGCGGCTGTTGCTGACGTCGGTCTTGCGGCTCAGGGCCTTGCCGCCGGCGTCCTGGATCTTGCGCGCGGTGCGGGCGGCGGAGTCCGGGTCGATGTCGGTGCACAGCACGGTGGCGCCCCGGGCGCCGAACGCCAGCGCCGTTTGCTCGCCGATACCGGACCCCGCGCCGGTGATCACCACCAGCTTGCCGCTGTCCGGCCCGTCGCCGGCGGTCACCCGGGCCCGCTGCAGGGCCGCGTCGGCGGGCGCGCCTTCGATGTGGGCGATAAAGGCTTTCAGGTAGCGGGCCGTCAATGGTGCATGGCCGAGCAACGGACCCCAATGGCCGGTGTTCAGCTCCCGGCGCCATAACTGGCCGGTCCAGGACGCCACGCTGTCCAGTAGCGCCGGCCCCACATAGCGGTCGCGGCGTGCCACCAGCAGCTGCACCGGCACCGTGGTGCGCCGCTCCCGGGGGTTCAGCAGGCGCGGCACCATGTTGGCCCGGTAGAGCGCCACGCCCTGGGCGCCGTCACGGGTCTGGGTGGCGCTGATTGGGGCGCTGACGCCTTCGGTGCGTTTGAGCAGATCGGGCCAGGCGTCGCCAAGGCCCAGTTTCCAGGCCATCGGGGCCAGGGCGGGAATATGGAAGGCGCCGATGTACCAGCTTTTCGCCAGCTGCCGCAGGCTCGCCGTCAGATCGCCGGCGCCGGTGGCGCGCAGGTTATGGCCGATATGATCCAGACAAGGCCCGGACAAACTGGTGTAGGAGGCGATGCGCTTTTCCGCCCCCGGTTCCGTGACCGCCTCCCAGGCCTGGATCGAACCCCAGTCGTGGCCCACCAGATGCACCGGCCGGCCCGGGCTCAGCGCGTCAATCACCGCGAACAGGTCGTCGCGCAGTTCTTCCAGGCGGTAGGCCTGGCGGCCGCGCGGCGAGGAGGACGCGCCGGCGCCGCGCACGTCATAGGTGATCAGGTGATAGTCGTCGCCGAGTGCTTCGGCCACCGCGTCCCAGACGTCGCCGTTGTCCGGATAGCCGTGCACGAACAGCACCGCCGGGCCGTCCGGGTTGCCCCGCCGGCGGGTCGCCAGATTGATGCCGTCGCGAATCACGGTGCGGTGATGCCACTGTTCCATGGGGTTGTCTCTCGTCGGACCTGCTTTAAAAGGAAACGTTTACACCGTTTGATGTAACAGTCAAACGACGCCGTTGGCCGGCCTGACCGCGCCCGCCCGTAGTTTGGGTCAATCTCGTTGAATTCTTGTTATAACCCCGCCGGTGGCGTCGATTCGAGCGCTGTCTTGTCGTAGTCTTCACGCATTAATGCCGTGCGACCCTTTAGCGTACGGTGGCCTCGCGCACTGATTCAAAAGGAGGAGAGCGTGCCTTTACACCGTCTCACGTCCACGGCCCTAGCCGGTCTGTTGTCCCTGATCATGCTGCTGCTGGCGGCGCCGTCTTTCGCCCAGGAGGCCGGGGCCGAGAGTGATCCCGCCTACGGCACCCTGGCGGATCTGATCGAGGACGAATCCTCGCGCAACGCTCTGATCGAGGAGCTGCGGGCTCTTCAGGCCGCCCGCGCCAACGTCCAGGAGGACGGCGCGGTCCCGGCGGAACAGATCGCCGCCGAATCCCCCAGTGAACAGAAGCCGGAAGAGGTGTCCTTCGCCCGTCGCATGGCCGCCACCACCGGTAATCTCGCCACCAATATGGGCGACCAGTTCGCCGCTCTCGGGGCTGCTCTGGGTGGTTTGGTGGGCGCCGGTCAGGCGCGCGCCGACGAGGCGGTGGCCGCTGAGGTGAACCTGCAGGAAGTGGGCGCCGCGGCGGTCAATCTGGGGATTCTGGTGATCGCCACCTTCGTGGTGTTCTTCGTACTGCGTGCCATCGCCTCGCCGGCTTTCCGGTCGTTCAGTGCCTGGGCCCAGCGCGGCTCGGAGAAGTTCGCCATGTTGCGCACCATCGTCGCCGTGGCGGTGGCCGCTCTGGTGGACGTGATCGTGGTGGCGCTGGCCTACGTGGCCGGCGGCTTTGTGTCTTCGTTGCTGGTGAACGAAGTCAATGCCGACGCCACCCGTCTGGCGCTGTTCCTGAACGCCTTCCTGGTGGTGGAGCTGGTCAAGGCCGCCCTGCGGATGATGTTCTCCTCCGGTTACGAAGGCCTGCGGCTGATACCGGTGGGCGCCGGTCAGGCCCGCTACGCCAACCGTTTCCTGGCCAATCTGACCGGTTTCATCGGCTACGGCATGCTGGTTCTGGTGCCGATTCTCAATTTCCACATGTCCACCGTGCTGGGCACGGCCGTGGGCACCCTGGTGATGCTGCTGGCGCTGCTCTACGCCGTGGTGGTGATCCTCAAGAAGCGCACCGTGATCCGTGACCGGCTGCTGGACAAAGCCGACCAGACCACGGGCCCCGGTCGGGTGGCGCTGGGCGTCAGTGCCCGCCTTTGGCATCTGGCCGCGCTGGCCTATGCACTGATGGTGTTCGCGGTGACCGTGATCAACCCGGAAGCGGCGCTGCCGTACGTTGCCATGGCGACCCTGGAAACCCTGATCTACGTCGGTGTCGGTCTGTTGGTTTCGGTGGTGCTGACGCAGTTGATCGGCAAGGAAATCCAGTTCTCCGAGCGGGTGAACGAAAAGCTGCCGCGTTTGCAGGCCAGGGTGAACACCTACGTGCCCACCGGGCTGAAAGTGATCCGCGCTCTGATTCTGGCGCTGGTGGTGATCCTGTCGCTGGACGCCTGGGAGGTGTATGACCTGGCGGCCTGGTACGCCACCGCCGCGGGCGCGCAGACGGTCGGCGTGGTGATCCATATCCTGGTGATTCTGGCGGTCGCCGCGGCCGTCTGGATCGGTATCGCCAGCCTGTTGGAGCACAAGCTGACTCCGGCCGAAGGTGCTGACCCGGCCACCGTGGCCCGCGCCAATACGCTGATGGGGCTGTTCCACACCACCCTGGCTATCGCCATCATCATCATGACCCTGATGATCGTGCTGGCGGAAATCGGCATTAACATCGGCCCGCTGATCGCCGGCGCCGGTGTGCTGGGTCTGGCCATTGGTTTCGGTGCCCAGAAGCTGGTCCAGGATGTGATCACCGGGGTCTTCATCCAGCTCGAAAACGCCATGAACACCGGTGACTTCGTCACCGCCGGCAGCAACTCCGGCACGGTCGAGCGGGTCGGCATCCGCTCGGTGGCGCTGCGAGACCTGGCGGGTACCTACCACATTGTTCCGTTCTCCTCGGTGGACGCGGTCTCCAACTTTACCCGCGAGTACGGCAACCATGTGGGCGAGTACGGCATTGCCTATCGCGAGAGCATCGACGATGCCATCGTTCAGCTGGAAGCCGCCTTCGAGGAGCTCAAGGAAGGTCCGCACAAGGACAACATCCTGGCACCGATGACGGTGGCCGGCGTCACCGCCCTGGCCGACAGCTCGGTGAATATCCGCGTGGTCATCAAGGCCGCGCCGGGTATGCAGTGGGCCGTGGGCCGTGCCTACAACCGTCTGGTGAAGATCTACTTCGACAAGGCCGGTATCGAGATTCCGTTCCCGCATACCACGCTGTACTTCGGCGAGGACCGCGACGGCAAGGCGCCGCCGGCCAACGTGCGCATGCTCGGCGACGAGCGTGTGGTGGACACCCAGCCGGGCAACGGCCCGTCCGCCGACCGCTCCGAGTAACCCGCCTGGCCCTGGCCCGCTGTGAAGCGGGCCTTTGGGGAGCGGGCTGTGGGAGCGGGCCCTGCCCGCGAAAGGGTGGCTCTAGCCACCCGGCAGGATCCAGAGGCCTATTTTTCCAGTGTCCGGTGCTCCGTATCGGAGACGCGGTGCAATGGTGGTGCCTTCCGGGATCGCTCAAGCCGTCCCTGGGCGCTCTCATTTGGCCATCCCTGGCCAAATAGGTCCCTCCAGGCACCACCATTGCCCCGCTCACTTTGCAGCGGCACCGCCACGGGACATAACACCGCCCGGATCTTTCTACGAAGTGGGGTTTGTGGCGTTGAATCTCCCAAGGAGCGCCGGGATCGGGTGGGCCCGTCCAGGACCGTGTTTGGCCAGGGATGGCCAAACGCCGAGCCTACATGGATGTACTCGTGGCGTGTCCTGGACGGGCCCACCCGATCCCGGTGCGGGCTCTCTGGAGAGAACGGCCCACCAGCGCGCTGAATAAAAAAAGCCGGCGGGGAGCCGGCTTGAGGAATGATCGCGTCGCGATCCGGGAAGTCAGAGGGGGCGAGGCGGTCAGGCCGCCTCTTCCAGAGCGTGGGCCACCAGCTCGTCGAACTGCTCCAGGAACTCACGGTTGTCGTGGTCCCAGGGGTGGAAGCCGGGCTTGAACCAGTCCAGCCACGCCTTGGCGCTGTAGCGGAAGATGCCTTTCTTGCCCAGGCTGTGGCGCAACACCGCGCGCCAGCCCTTGCCGTCGAACAGGCCGCCGCTGACCCGCACGTTGTGCAGGTAGAACGGCAGGAACAGGGCGAAGAACACGCTGGTGGAGAACACCAGGGCAAAGCTGCGCATGGCGTAGGCGCCGACGTTGTCGTCACCGCCCACCGCCAGCCGGTAGACATCGAACGCCACCGCTTTATGCTCGGTCTCTTCCAGGGCATGCCAGTTCCACAGGGCACGGTAGCCCTCGTCGGAGCCTTCCATGATCTCCGGCAGGCTGAGCAGCCCGTCGGCGAGGATCGCGGTGAGATGCTCCAGGGCCACGGTGCCGGCCAGCTGGAATGACGCCGGGGTGTATTTCTGCACCGCCTTGAGCAGGTCGTCGACCAGTTGCTCCTGGGCTTCGATGGGCACGCCCGCGTCGTTGACGAAGCCGTTGTACTCTTCGTGTTCGCGGCCGTGCATGGCTTCCTGGCCAATAAAGGCGGTCACCGCCTTCTTCAGTTCCGGGTCCTGGACGACATCGCGATACTGGCGCACGCTGTCGATGAAGAAGCGTTCGCCAACCGGGAAAAACAGGCTCAGGGTATTGAGAAACTGGCTCACGTTGCGCCCGTCCTGGTGCCAGGTCAGCGCTTTGCTGGGGTTCAGCTTGAAGCGCAGGTTCCGGCGGGTGGGCAGTATGTTGATCGCCATGGTTAAGTACCTCTGATAATTGTTACATTGATCGATGATACATTCGCCCACGCAATGGGCAAGTGGCCCTTGGTTAAGGAAGGTATGTCGTGACGGCAAATAAACAAGAGAAGGCAAATCGTTTACTTGAGGCCCTGATCGCCCATCTTATCGAGTCCCTCGACCCGGACCGCATGGACGACTGGCTGGAACAGGAGCTCGACACCCTGCTGGCTCAGGCCGACACGGTGCGCTTGAGTGAAGCGGTCAGCGCCGAGCAGATCGGCGTCACGGTGCGCAAGTACGCGGTGCAGATGGAGTTGGGCGGCGGCATTCCGGAGCTGGTGGGTGAGATGGTGGACCGTCTCTATAACCACGGTATCCAGGGGGAGCGCCGGGTTGGCGAGCTGGTGGACGAGAGCACCGTGGCGGCGCTGGTCGATAAGGTGCTGGAGATTCCGCTGTCCCGGCGTGGCGTGGGCTGGTTGAGCAGCAACCCGGTGTTGCTGGCGCTGCTCGCCGGCGGCGCCCATCTGGGGCTCAAGACCTGGCTGCACCAGGGCATCCCCGACAGCCTGCGGGGTCTGGTGGGGCGGCGGTTGCCGCCGCGCTGGCGGGCCAGTCTGGAGATGCGGCTGCAGGAGTGGCTGCTGGAGCGCACCGAGGCGCTGCTGTCCGACCCCTGGCTGTACAGCGACGACAACCTGGGCGAGCTGCGCGAACTGGTGCTGGTGGCCTGGCAGGATTTCGCCGAGCGTCCGGTGACCGAATTGCGCGAGCTGCTCAGCAGCGAGGACATCCAGGAGCTGTTCGTGATCGGTTATGACTTCTGGCGGGAGTTCCGGCACAGCGATTATTTCGCCACCATGCTGGATACCGGCATCAATGCCTTCTTCGATAAGTACGGCGACACCACCCTGCGCGACCTGATCGACGAAGTGGGCATCGCCCGCGACGACCTGCTCGACGATGCCCGCCGTTTCGCGCCCCCGGTGCTGCGGTTGCTGCGCGAGCGCGGTCTGCTGGACGCCTGGCTGCGCCGTCATCTGGCGCCGTTCTTCGAGAAGCCGGAGACCCTGGCGATTCTGGATGAATAGCCGCCCGCGGCGGCGATACAGGATACAGGGTGCAGGATTCAGGGGATGGCACGGCAGCTACCTTTCACCCTGAATCCTGAATCCTGTATCGCCGCTAAAAGCGGCTAGGCGGGGCCGTCCCCGGCCCGGCCACGTTGCTGGCGGGAGAGGATGTCGTGGAGTTCGTCCTCCGGCACCGGCCGGCTGATCAGGTAACCCTGAATGCTGTCGCAGCCCATCTCGCGCAGGATATTCAGGTGCTGGTCGGTTTCCACCCCTTCCGCCACCACGCTCATGGTGAGACTGTGCGCCATTTCGATGATGGCCCGGGTAATGGCCGCGTCGTCCGGGTTGTCCGCCAGGTCGGTGATGAAGGTGCGGTCGATTTTGAGCGTGTCCACCGGGAACCGCTTCAAGTAGTTGAGCGATGAATACCCGGTGCCGAAGTCGTCCAGGGAAAGGCCCACGCCCCGGGCGCGCAGCCGCTCGAGCAGCGCGATGTTCTGGTCCATGTCTTCCATGATCAGGCTTTCGGTGAGCTCCAGCTCCAGCAGTTCCGCCGGCAGGCCGGTGAGCGCCAGGATGCGGTCCACCACGTCGGCCAGGTTGCCTTTGCGGAACTGATGGGCGGACAGATTCACCGATACGCGAATATCGCCCAGCCCCCGGTCCAGCCATTGCCGCGCCTGGCGGCAGGCGCGCTCCAGAACCAGTTCGCCGATCGCTGAAATCAGGCCGGATTCTTCCGCCAGGGGGATGAACTCGGACGGCGCCAGCAGGCCCATGGTCGGGTGCTGCCAGCGCACCAGTGCTTCCACCGATGAAATGCGGCTGTCCGCCAGGTCCATCTTGGGCTGGTAGTGGACCACGAATTCGTTCTTGAAGATCGCCTTGCGCAGACTGGTCTCCAGCGCCAGCTGTTCCACCGACGCCATCTGCATGCCGGTGCGGTAGAACTGGAAATTGTTGCCGCCGCTGCGTTTCGCCTGATGCACCGCCATTTCCGCCTGGTTGATCATCGACTGGGCTTCCTGGCCGGGATTGGGGAACACGCTGATGCCGATGCTGGCGCCCAGCAGCAGTTCGTGGCCGTCGATCAGGAACGGCTTTTTCATCATGTTGATCAGTTTCTGGCAGAGCACGCCGATCTGCGCTTCGGCGCCGCAGTTCTCCAGTACCAGGGTAAATTCGTCGCCGCCCACCCGGGCCAGGTTTTCGTCGTTGACGCCGCACCGGCAGATGCGCTCCGCGGCGAGCTTGAGCAGGCGGTCGCCGATCTCATGGCCGAGGCTTTCGTTGATCGGTTTGAAGCGGTCCAGGTCGATCATCAGCAGCGCGGCTTTTTCCCGGTTCAGACGCGCCAGCGTCAGCGCCCGCTGCAGGCGCTCGCGGAACAGCGCCCGGTTGGGCAACCCGGTGAGCCGGTCGTAGTTGGACAGGAATTGCACGCGCTCCTCGGCTTCCTTGCGCGAGGTGAGATCGGACAGCATCCCCACATAGCGGATCACCCGCTGCTTCTCGTCCAGCACGCTGCTGATCTGCAGCCATTCCGGAAAGGGCTCGCCGTTGCGCCGCCGTTCGTTGATCTCGCCTTCCCAGAACCCGGTGCGGCGCAGCGCCAGCGTGATCGCGCGGTAGGTGCTGCGGTTGCGGTCGATGTGGTCGGTCTCGGCGATGGTGCGGCCGAGCACATCCTGCTCCGGGTAGCCGGTGATCTGTTCGAAGCGGGCATTCACCGCCAGGAACTGGAAGTTGCGGTTCAGAATGAAGATGCCCTCCGGAGCGTTCTCGAACACCGTCGCCGCCAGCCGCTGCTGTTCCTGCGCTTCGCGGGTGGCGGTGATATCCCGGCGGGTGCCGATCATGCGCAGGGCGCGGCCCTTGTCGTTCCATTCCACCACCCGGCCTTCGTCCTCGATCCAGCACCAGGGGCCCTCGGCGTGGCGCAGCCGGTAGATGGCGTGGTAGCGGTCGGTCTCGCCCTTGAAGTGGGCGATCATGGCGCGGCGTATGGCGGGGAAATCGTCCGGGTGGACCAGTTGCTGCAGGTCGCCGAAGAAGTTTCGGAAATACTCGCTTTCGTAGCCCAGCAGCCGGTCGAAGTTGGTGTGGTAATTGGTGCCGGTGACCAGATTCCAGTCCCACAGACCGATGTTGCTGGCGTCCAAAGCCAGTTGCAGCCGCTCCCCGGTGGCGCTTAACTCCCGGTTGGCCTGCTCCAGCGCCCAGGTGCGGTCGCTGACCATGGACTCCAGCCGGTCGTTGGCCTCCTGCAGGCGCCGGCGCGCCTCCTTGCGTTCCATGATCTCGTCGGCGAGCTTCTCGTTGAGCGCTTCCGCGTTGGCCCGCGCCCGGTCCAGATAGTCGATCAGCGCCGTGTTGCTGATCTGCAGATCCAGGGCCTGGTGGGTGGTCAGATTGATGCGGCGGGCGGCGACGAACAGAAAGGCGCCGGTGGCCAACAGCATGGCCGCTAGGGCCGGTTCGTTGTCGTGGGCCACCGTAAGCTGAACGCAAGACGGACCCAGTAGGCAAAGATGGTACATCAGTACCGTGGGCAGATGGCTGCTGTACGTCGACAGCGCCAGAATGCTCAGGCCGGTGCCCAGGCTGCTCATGGTCAGCTGCGCGTACAGCATCGACTCGGAAAGCAGAGTGTCCGTGGGGTTGAAAAGAAAGCCGCCGATGCCCATCGCCACCGCGGTGGCGAGCACGCTCAAGGACACTTTGCGCAGATCCGCGCGGTCGCCGTTGCGCAATGGTTGGCTCAGCAGCAGCCAGCTGACCCGGGCAAGAATCAGCGTGCTGACCGACAGCGCCCACACCAGCAAGGTGGCGCGCGGCACCGGCGAATCCCAGTAAGCCCAGGTCGCCGCGATCACCGCCAGACCTTCCAGCACGTTCATGCCCTTGATCCCGGAGAGGAGATGCTGGCATTGAGCGCGTATCACGGCCTGCTGCTGTTTGCTTGGTTGTGACTCGAATGCTGTCGACACGAATAGAGATTCCAGGCTCGGAGCCTTGGGCGCCGGTGAGTAAGTCGCTCCCGCGCACTGATCGGGAACCCGTAGGCATAAGTGACGCCCGGCTTTTTCTTTGGCAGTTTACCCAGCCCCATCGCTAAGGGAAACCGGATCACCGGGGCTGCGTCACAACCTGCCGCGCCCAAGCGGCGGTTCTGGTAAACTCCGCCGCCATGGATGATGTGACTTCCCTTATTGAAGGCCTTAACGCGGCTCAGCGCGACGCGGTGACCGCCGAAGACCGGCACCTGCTGGTGCTCGCCGGTGCCGGTTCGGGCAAGACCCGGGTGTTGGTGCACCGTATCGCCTGGCAGATCGCCACCGAACAGGCGTCGCCGTTCGGTATTCTCGCCGTGACATTCACCAACAAGGCGGCGGCGGAGATGCGCGGCCGCATCGAGCAGCTGCTCGACATGCCCGCCGGCGGCATGTGGGTGGGCACCTTCCACGGCATCGCCCACCGGCTGCTGCGCCAGCACTGGCAGGAAGCGGGCCTGCCGCAGGCCTTCGAAATCATCGACGCCGACGACCAGCAGCGCTTGATCAAGCGGGTGATCCGCGAGCTGGGGTTGGACGAACAGCGCTGGCCAGCGCGCCAGGCCACCTGGTTCATCAACGGCCAGAAGGACGAGGGCCTGCGCGCCGCGCATATGGATGTGGCCGGCGGCGACCTGTTTCTGCAGACCATGCAGAAAATCTATCTGGCCTACGAGGAAGCCTGCGCCCGGGGCGGTCTGGTGGATTTCAACGAGATGCTGCTGCGCGTGCTGGAGCTGTTCCGCGATAACGATGCGCTGCGCGGGCACTATCAGCGCCGCTTCCGGCACATTCTGGTGGACGAGTTCCAGGATACCAACGCCATCCAGTACGCCTGGCTGCGGCTGCTCACCAATGACGACAACGCCGCCACCATCGTCGGCGACGACGACCAGTCCATCTACGGCTGGCGCGGCGCCAAGATCGAGAACATCCACAAATTCAGCCGTGATTTTCCCGACACCCGCACCGTGCGGCTGGAACAGAACTACCGTTCCACCGGCACCATTCTCAACGCCGCCAACGCGGTGATCAGCGTCAACAGCGACCGGCTCGGCAAGGAGCTGTGGACCGACGGCGGCGAGGGCGAGCCGATTCGTCTGTACGCCGGGTTCAACGAGGTGGACGAAGCGCGCTTTATCGCCGGCAAGGTGGAAAGCCTGGGCCAGCAGGGTATGGCGCGCCGGGAAATGGCGGTGCTGTATCGCTCCAACGCCCAGTCCCGGGTATTGGAAGAGGCCTTTCTGCAGGCCGGCATTCCTTACCGCATCTACGGCGGCCAGCGCTTCTTCGAACGCGCCGAGATCAAGAACGCCCTGGCCTACCTGCGTCTGCTCAACAACCGCCGGGCCGACGCCGCCTTCGAGCGCGTGGTCAACACGCCCACCCGCGGCATCGGCGCCAAGACTCTGGAAATCCTCCGTGATCTGGCCCGTCAGCGCGGCGTTCCGCTGTGGGACGCGGCGGCGGCACTAATCAACGAGCGGCTGCTCACCGCCCGCGCCGGCAATGCCCTGCTTGCGTTTCTCACGCTGGTGGACAAGCTGGCGCAGGAAACCGAAGGGTTAGGGTTGGCGGAAACCACCGAACACGTGATCGCCGCCAGCGGCCTGCTCGACTACCACGGCCAGGACAAAGGCGAAAAAGCCCAGCAGCGGCTGGATAACCTGCGCGAGCTGGTGTCCGCCACCCGCCAGTTCGGAGACGAAGAGGGTGAGGACGACCCGCTCAGCGCCTTCCTGGATCACGCCGCGCTGGAATCCGGCGAAGGCCAGGCCGATGCCCACGAGGACGCGGTGCAGATGATGACCCTGCACTCCGCCAAGGGGTTGGAATTCCCGGTGGTGTTCATCACCGGTTTGGAAGAGGGCCTGTTCCCGCACCAGATGTCCTCGGACGACCCGGTGCGCCTCGCCGAGGAGCGCCGGCTCTGTTACGTGGGGCTGACCCGGGCGATGCGCGAGCTTTATCTGACCCACGCGGAAAGCCGGCGCCTGTACGGCAATGAAACGCTCAACCCGCCCAGCCGTTTTCTGCGCGAAATTCCCACCGAGCTGGTGGAAGAGGTGCGCGCCCGGGCCGGTTTCAGCCGTCCGCTGGGCGGCGGTGGCGGGGGGCCGCGCCAGCAGGATGCCAATGGTATTGTATTGGGGGCGCGCGTCGTGCACCCCAAATTCGGCGAAGGCACGGTGCTGCATTTCGAGGGCCAGGGGCCCAATGCGCGGCTGCAAATCAACTTCGATGGCGCCGGCACCAAATGGCTGGTGAGCCAGTACGCCCGCCTCGATGTGATCTAGGGTCCAAGGGGCTCACTAACAATAAAACCAACGGGAGAGTTTCATGGATCGTCGTAAATTCGTCTCCGCCCTGGGCCTCGGCCTGGGCGCCGCGGCCCTGGCCGGTTGCGGCCAGAACGACAGCGAGAATAAGCCAGCGGCCGGCAGCGACAGCACCCCGGCCCAAGCGGCCGACAAGGAAATCCGGGAGTGGAAGCTGGTCACCGCCTGGCCGAAGAATTACCCGGGCCTGGGCACCGGCGCCAACCGCTTCGCCGAGCGCGTTACCGCCATGTCCGGCGGTCGCCTCACCATCAAGGTCCACGGGGCCGGTGAACTGGTCCCGGCCATGGGCGTGTTCGACGCGGTGCGCGACGGCAGCGCCGAAATGGGTCACTCCGCGTCCTACTACTGGAAAGGCAAGCACCCGGCCACGCCGTTCTTCACCGCGGTGCCGTTCGGCCTTACCGCCCAGGAACTGAACAGCTGGGTGAACTTCGGCGGTGGTCAGGAGCTGTGGGACGAGCTGTACGGCGAGTTCGGTATCAAGCCGCTGCCGTGCGGCAACAGCGGCACCCAGATGGCCGGCTGGTTCCGTAAGGAGATCAACAGCCTGGATGACATCAAAGGGCTCAAGATCCGCGCCCCCGGCCTGGCCGGCGAAGTGATGCAGCGCATCGGCGCCACGCCGGTACAGATGCCCGGCGGCGAGGTGTTCACTTCAATGCAGACCGGCGCCCTGGACGCCGCCGACTGGGTGGGCCCCTACAACGACCTGACCTTCGGCCTGCACAAAGTGGCCAAGTACTACTACTACCCCGGTTGGCAGGAGCCCGGCGCCATGCTGGAGCTGATGATCAACAAGGAGAAGTGGGACGCCCTGCCGGAAGACCTGCAGGCCATCGTCAAGAGCGCCGCCGAAGCGGAAAACCAGCACATCTACGACGAGTTCACCGCGCGCAACGCGGAAGCCCTCAAGCAGCTGGTGGACGAGCACGGCGTGGAACTGCGCCGCTTGCCGGACGAGGTGCTCCAGGCGCTGGAAAAAACCAGCCAGGAAGCGGTGGAAGACCTGGTCGCCGGTAATGATCAGGCGCGGCGCATCTACGAGTCCTACCGCGACTTCCGGGATTCGGTGATGCCCTACATCGCGGTGGCCGAGCAGTCCGCGCTCAACGTCCGTTCCATGGTGCTGGGCCAGAAGGCGCCGTAAGGCGCCCCTCGTCTTTTAATCCCGGGGTACCGAGCGGGTGCGGCCGTTCTCGTCGATGGCGACGAACGTGAAGTGCCCCTCGGTGACCTTCGCCAGACCGCCCTCGTCCTCGACGATCCACACTTCCACCAGAATCTGCATGGAGCTGCGGCCGATGTCCTGCATCCGCGTGTAGCAGCTCACCACCGCGCCCACCGGCACCGGCCGCAGAAACGCCATGGAATCGATCGCCACCGTGGCGACCCGGCCCTTGGCCCGCGCCCGCGCGGTCACCGCGCCGGCCAGGTCCATCTGCGAGACCAGCCAGCCGCCGAAAATATCGCCGTTCCAGTTGGCGTTCTCGGGCATGGCGATGGTCTGCAGGGCCAGCGTGCCCTGCGGTTGAGGAATGTCGTCGTTGGTCATGTCTTGTTATCCATATAAAAGCCCCGGCAGCCAGGTGGCCAGTTCCGGGAACAGCGCCAGGATGCCGAGCATCGTCAATTGAATCAGGATGAAGGGTATCACGCCTTTATAGATCTGCGAGGTGCGCACTTCCGGCGGCGCCACGCCGCGCAGGTAGAACAGCGCGAAGCCGAACGGCGGTGTCAGGAACGAGGTCTGCAGGTTGAGCGCGATCATCACCCCCAGCCACACCGGGTCCACGCCCATGGACAGCAGCACCGGCCCTACGATCGGCACCACCACGAAGGTGATCTCCATGAAATCGAGGATAAAGCCGAGCAGGAACACGATCAGCATCACCACCAGGGTGGCGCCGAGCACGCCGCCGGGCAGGGCGTCGAACAGGTGCTCCACGGTCTCGTCGCCGCCGAACGCCCGGAACACCAGGGAGAACAGGCTGGCGCCGATCAGGATCATGAACACCATGGCGGTGACCCGGGTGGTGCTGCGCACCGTTTCGCGCAGGATGTGCCGGTCCAGATGGCGGCCGAACGCGGCCAGCAGCAGGGACCCGAAGGCGCCCACGCCGGCCGCTTCCGTGGGCGTGGCCAGCCCGGCAAGAATGGAGCCCAGCACCGCCGTGATCAAAAGCAGCGGGGCCACCAGCCCGCCCAGCAGGGAAACGGCCTCGGCGCCAGTGTCGGCGGTGGTGTCCTCCCGCTTCATGGCCGGCGCCTGCTCCGGCCGCAGGGTGCTGATCACCACCACGTAGAGCAGGTACATGCCCACCAGAATCAGGCCCGGTACCAACGCACCCACGAACAGGTCCCCCACCGACACCGTGTCCAGGGACCACAGGCCCTGGCGCAGCTGGGCTTCCTGGTAGGCGGTGGACAGCACATCGCCGAGCAGCACCAGGGCGATGGACGGTGGAATGATCTGCCCCAGGGTGCCGGTGGCGCAGATCAGGCCGGTGGCCAGGCCGGGGTTATAGCCGTGGCGCAGCATGGTGGGCAGCGACAGCAGCCCCATGGTCACCACGGTGGCGCCGACGATGCCGGTGCTGGCGGCCAGCAGCGCCCCCACCAGCACGATGGCCAGGCCCAGACCGCCGGGGAACACCGCCAGCAGGCGCCCCATGCTGGCCAGCAGGCGCTCCGCCACCCGGGACTTCTCCAGCATCACGCCCATGAACACGAACAACGGCACCGCCATCAGGCTGGTGTTCTCGATAATGCCGAACAAGCGTCCGGGCAGGAACGTCAGGTCGGTCATGCTCAGGCTGCCGCCGAGCAGGCCGCCGGCGGCGAATATCAGCGCCACGCCGCCCAGGCAGAACGCCACCGGGTAGCCGCTCAGCAGGGCCAGGCCCACGGCCACGAACATAAACAGGGGGATCAGCTCCATGCGTCTCCCTCGTCCTCAAGGTCCTCTTGCGCCGGGGCGGCGCCGGCCAGGGTCAGGCCGTGGCGGATCAGTTCCGCCACGGCCTGCAGGGTGAGCAGCGCGGGCAGCGCCAGCAGCAGGCTCTTAAGCAGGAACACCAGCGGCAGGCCGCCGTTGTCGGACTTTTCCAGGCCGGCCCAGCTGCGCACCACGTACTGAAAACTGAGGCCGAAAATCGCCGCGCACACCGGCAGCAGCAGAAACAAGGTGCCCAGCACATTGACCAGCGCCCGCTTGCGGGGGCTGAAATGCTGGTAAAACACGTCCACCCGCACATGCTCGTCCAGAGCCAGGGCGTAGGCGGCGCCGAGCATGAACAGCGAACCATGCAAATAAATGAGGCTCTCCTGGAGGGCGATATTGCCGATGCCGAACCCGTAGCGCAGCACCACCACGAGCACCATCAGCAGCACCATGGCCAGCGAAAACCAGGCGCACAGGTGCCCGACGCCGCAGGTGAAGGCGGTCAGGCGCTGTTGCCAGCGTTTCAGGTGCTGCAGGCGTTGTCGGGTCACAGTGGCCTCGCCGGGTCTCGGATGCGGCGCGATTATACGGATGATGGCCGTCGGGGTCAGCAAAACGCCGGAGAACCGGGTGCCCGTCGGCTGGCGGGTGCGCAAACCGTCCCGGTTATGTAATGTTGCTGTCACATATCGCCTCTAGCATGCGTCATGCCTGAAGAGAAGAAGCCGGGTTGAGACCAACGCCGGCGCCATGCAACCAGGAGGCTAACAGTGAAATTTCAGATGAAAGCGACTCTCGTCGGCGCCGCCGCCGCCGTGGCCCTCGCCAGCGCCCCGGCCACCGCGATCGCCCGTGACACTATTTCCATCGTGGGTTCCTCCACGGTATACCCGTTCGCCACCACCGTGGCCGAGCGTTTTGGCCGTGGCGGCAACCCCACGCCGAAAATCGAATCCACCGGCTCCGGCGGCGGCATGAAGCTGTTTTGCCAGGGCATCGGTACGGACAACCCGGACATCACCAACGCATCCCGCCGGATGAAGTCTTCCGAGTTCGAGATGTGCCAGAAGAACGGCGTGAAAGAGATCACTGAAGTCGTGATCGGCTATGACGGCATCGTGATCGCCAACTCCGTGAAAGGCGAGAAGATCGATCTGTCCAAGCGCGATATCTTCCTGGCACTGGGCAAGGAAGTGCCGGACCCGAAGGGTGGCGAGAAGCTGGTGCCCAACCCGTACAAGACCTGGAACGAAGTGAACTCGGACCTGCCGAACACCAAAATCGAAGTGCTGGGCCCGCCGCCCACCTCCGGTACCCGCGACGCGTTCAACGAGCTGGCCATTGAAGGCGGCTGCAAAACCTTCGACTGGATCGCCGCCATCAAGGATGAAGACAAGTCCAAGTACAAGTCCATCTGCCGCAGCATCCGTGAAGACGGCGCCTACGTGGAAGCCGGTGAGAACGATAACCTGATCGTGCAGAAGCTGGGTTCCAACCCGCAGGCACTGGGCGTGTTCGGTTACTCCTTCCTGGATCAGAACCGTGGCAAGGTACAGGCCGCCACCATCGAAGGCGTTGAGCCGCGGATGGAAACCATCGCCAGCGGCGACTACCCGGTGTCCCGCTCCCTGTTCTTCTACGTGAAGAAAGCGCACGTGGGCGTGGTCCCCGGCATCGAAGGCTACGTGAAGGAATTCACCAGCGAGCGCGCCTGGGGTCCGGACGGCTACCTGGTTGATAAAGGCATGATCCCGTTGCCGGACGACATGCGCGCCAAGATGGCCAAGCAGGCGCAAGGCCTGAAGAGCATGACCGGTAAGGAACTGTAAGACAGGACGTGGGCTTACGCAGGGACGCGTAACGAATCAAGCCCGGTGACCCTGAGTCGCCGGGCTTTCTTCGCCCGGGCAGGGCGCGGATCAACCCGGTTTTTTCTCTCAAACCCCAGGTTTGCGCGAGAAAATCACTGACTCGGAGTTGTTGGCATGCAAACAGGCAACCTGCTGTTGCTGTTGGTCGCGATGGTCGCGGCGGCCTATTACATAGGCTGGCAAAAATCCCTGGCCCAGGCGCGGCCGCTGGGCGGGATTCGCCACCTTGAGTCGTTGCCCTTTTATTATGCGATGCGAGCCGCTCTGTGGTGCGCGATCCCGGCGCTGGTGGTGTTGGGCGCCTGGCTGATCTTCGACGACGCCATCATTCGCAGCACTGTGATGATGAGTCTGCCCGAAGAGATGCGCCCGGCCAGCGAGGGGGGGCGGAACCTGCTGCTCAGCCAGATTCAGAACGTGGCCAGCGGCGCCTTGGCGTCGGATTCGGTGCGCCCGGAGATCGCCGGCGCGGCGGACAGACTGCGCGGGCTGCGCGGCACCAACACCATGGCGCTGACGGTGGTGTTCATCATTGTGGCCATGCTCGGCGGCGCCTGGGGCTGGCTGAAGATCGCGCCGCAACTGCGCGCCCGCCAGCAGGTGGAAAAGATCCTGCGGGTTCTGTTCATGCTGTGCGCCCTGGTGGCGATCATGACCACGGTCGGCATCGTGATGTCGGTGCTGTTCGAATCGATCCGCTTCTTTGGTCAGGTGTCGCCGGTGGATTTCCTGTTCGGCACTCAGTGGAGCCCGCAAACCGCTCTGCGCGCCGACCAGGTGGCTTCCGAGGGCGCGTTCGGTGCCATCCCGCTGTTCATGGGCACGCTGCTGATCTCCGCCATCGCGCTGTTGGTGGCGGTGCCGGTGGGGCTGATGTCGGCCATTTATCTGGCCGAATACGCCCACGCCAAGGTACGCGCCGTGGCCAAGCCGTTGCTGGAGATCCTCGCCGGGGTACCGACCGTGGTCTACGGCTTTTTCGCCGCGCTCACCGTGGCGCCGTTCATCCGCGACCTGGGTGAAAGCATTGGGCTGGACGTGGCTTCCGAATCTGCCCTGGCCGCCGGCCTGGTCATGGGCGTGATGATTATCCCGTTTGTCTCCTCGATTTCCGATGATGTGATCACCGCCGTGCCACAGGTGATGCGCGACGGTTCCCTGGGTCTGGGCGCGACCAAATCCGAGACCATTCGAAAAGTGGTCTTTCCCGCCGCGCTGCCGGGGATCATGGGCGGCATTCTGCTGGCCGCGTCCCGGGCCATCGGCGAAACCATGATCGTGGTGATGGCCGCCGGCCTCGCCGCCAACCTCACCGTGAACCCGCTGGAGGCGGTCACCACCGTCACCGTGCAGATCGTCACGCTGCTTACCGGAGACCAGGAGTTCGACAGCGCCAAGACGCTGGCCGCCTTCGCACTGGGTCTGATGCTGTTCATCACCACCCTGGTTCTCAACGTGATCGCGCTGCACATCGTCAAGAAATACCGGGAGCAGTACGAATGAACCGACTGACAATCCACCGGGAGGCGGCGTAATGAGCGAGACCACGGCGAAAGTACGTAAAAGCCTGGCGCGGCGTTATCGGCAGGAGAAGCGCTTCCAGGCCTACGGCATTCTGTCCATCGGTGTTGGCCTGCTGGCGCTGCTGATTCTGTTTACCGACATTATCGGTAAGGGCCACAGCGCCTTTTTCGAGCACTACATCCAGCTGGAGATCAGCCTCGACCCGGACGTGCTCGGCGTGGATGACGCCAGCGACGACGAGCAGCTCAACTACGCCAATTTCGGTGGCGTGATCAAGGAAGCGCTGCGCGAGCGCTTCCCCGGTGTCGACGACCGTCAGCAACAACGGCAGCTTTATGCCCTGGTGAGCAGCGGCGCCAGCTACAATCTGCGCGACGAACTGAAAGCCGACCCCAGCCTGCTGGGTGGCACCCGCGAGCTCTGGTTGCTGGCCGACGACGATGTCGATCTGTATCTGAAGACGCCGGAGAGAAAACGGCCCGACGCGCGCCTCGACGATCAGCAAAAACAGTGGATCGAGGACCTGGAAGCGGCCGGCGAAACGGATAAGCGTTTCAACGCTTCGTTCTTCTCCCACGGTGATTCCCGCGAACCGGAGCTGGCCGGTATCGGCAGTGCCATTGTCGGTTCCTTCTTTACCATGATCGTCACGCTTTGTTTGTCTTTCCCGATTGGGGTGGCGGCGGCGATCTATCTGGAAGAGTTCGCGCCGCGTAATAAATTCACCGATTTCATCGAGGTGAACATCAATAACCTGGCGGCGGTGCCGTCGATTATTTTCGGTCTGCTGGGCCTGGCGATCTTTATCAACCTGTTCGGGTTGCCGCGTTCGGTGCCGTTGCTGGGCGGCCTGGTGCTGACGTTGATGACCCTGCCGACGATCATTATCACCAGCCGCGCCGCGATCAAGACGGTGCCGCCCTCGGTGCGCGAGGGGGCCCTGGCCCTGGGCGCGTCCAAGATGCAGGTGGTGCTGCACCATGTGCTGCCGCTGGCGCTGCCGGGCATGCTCACCGGCTCGATCATCGGCATGGCCCAGGCACTGGGTGAAACCGCGCCGTTGCTGTTGATCGGCATGGTCGCCTTTATCGTTGATATTCCCGGCGGCCCCACCGACCCGGCCACGGTATTGCCGGTGCAGATTTATCTGTGGGCGGACAGCCCCGAGCAGTCCTTCGTGGCCATGACATCGGCGGCGATCATGGTCCTGCTCGCCTTCCTGATCACCATGAACACGCTGGCGGTGGTACTGCGCAAGCGCCTTGAGCGCCGTTGGTAAGGAGAGGAACATGGATACCGCACGAGAACTGGACAACCGCAACCGCGCCGATGATGATGCGGCGAAGCCCTTGATCGACGTGGAAGAAAGGTCAATGCAGGATACTCCCTACCCGGAAAAAACCGTGGGTAAGCCGTTCGTGGACGCACCCAAGATGAAGCTGCGCCACGTGAACGTGTTTTACGCCGACAACCAGGCGATCCACGACGTCAGCCTGGACATCGGCAAGAACGAAGTGATTTCTCTGATCGGACCTTCCGGTTGCGGTAAATCCACCTTCCTGCGGTCGCTCAACCGCATGAACGACACCATTGATATCTGCCGTGTGAAAGGCGAGTTGCACCTGGACGACCAGGACCTTTACGACCCCAAGCTGGACGTGGTGGAGTTGCGCGCCCGGGTCGGCATGGTGTTCCAGAAGCCCAACCCGTTCCCCAAGTCGATCTACGACAACGTGGCCTATGGCCCGCGTCTGCACGGCCTGGCCGACAAGAAGTACGATCTCGACGAAATCGTCGAGAACAGCCTGCGCAAGGCCGGGCTCTGGACGGAAGTGAAGGACCGCCTGCACTCGCCCGGTACCGGCCTGTCCGGCGGCCAGCAGCAGCGCCTGTGCATCGCCCGCACCATCGCGGTGAGCCCGGAAGTGGTGCTGATGGACGAACCCTGCTCGGCGCTGGACCCGATCGCCACCGCCAAAATCGAAGAGCTGATCGACGAGCTTTCCGAGTCGTACACCATCGCCATCGTCACCCACTCCATGCAGCAGGCCGCGCGCGTGTCCCACCGCACCGCCTACTTCCACCTGGGGCGGCTGATCGAGGTCAACGACACCGAAACCGTATTCACCAAGCCGGAGCACGAGCTCACGGAAGCCTACATCACCGGCCGCTTCGGCTAAGGCCAACGGGTCCAAGGAGAGACAACATGGATCGCATGCATTTTGGTCAGCACAGCTCCTCGCAATTCAACGAGGCGCTGGAATCCATCCGCAACCATCTGATGGAGATGGGCGGCCTGGTGGAAAAACAGGTGGTGGACGCGCTGGAAGCGCTGCTGCACGCCGACTCCGCCCTGGCGGAAAAAGTACTGACCACGGAAGACCGGGTCGACGATCTGGAAATCCAGATCGACGAAGAATGCGCCCGCGTACTGGCGTTGCGCCAGCCGGCGGCCTCGGATCTGCGGCTGATCATCGCCGTGTCCAAGGCGGTGTCGGACCTGGAGCGCATCGGTGACGAGTCCGCCAAGATCGCCGCCATGGCGCTGCAGCTGGCCGAGGACGGGGAATCGCCGCGCGGCTACGTGGAAGTCCGGCACATCGGCAACCACGTGCGCAATATGCTGCGCGACGCCCTGGACGCCTTTGCCCGCTTCGACGCGGACAAGGCCGTGGAAGTGGCCGCCGAGGACACCGAGGTGGACTTGGAATACCGCTCCGCCATGCGTGCCCTGGTGACCTTCATGATGGAAGACCCGCGCGCCATCTCCCGGGTGCTCAACATCATCTGGTCCCTGCGCGCCCTGGAGCGCATCGGCGACCACGCCCGCAACATCGGCGAGCAGGTGATCTTCCTGGTCAAAGGCACCGACGTGCGCCACATCTCCATCGACGAAATGGAAAAAGAAGTCCGCAAGAAAGACTGATCCCCCCGGAGGCCTGCGATGGAAGCGGGCCATGCGGGAACCCCCCTGTGGGAGCGGTTTGTGGGAGCGGGCCCCGCCCGCGAAAGGCCGGCTCCGCCGGCCGGCGGGATCCCAGAGACCTCTCATGTGCCACCGCTTGCAACCCGAACACCTTCACGTCTAATATATCCGTAAATCCGAATATACGAATACAGGTTCTCGCAACGCTATGAACGAACTAACCGCCACCAAGCTTTGCAAATGCCTCGGCGACGACCTGCGCTTGAGCCTGGTCTGCCTGATGGATGCGCAGCGCGAGATCTGCGTCTGCGATCTGGTGGACGCGCTGGACGCCCCCCAGTCCACCATCTCCCGGCACCTGGCTCAGCTCCGCCAGTGCGAACTGGTGGTGGCGCGCAGAGAGGGCACCTGGATGCATTACCGCCTCAACCCCGAGTTGCCGGAGTGGGCGCTCACTGTCATAGAAGCCCTGGCCGAGCCGGCCCGGGCACAACTGGGCCTGCGCGCACCGGCGCCGGCCTGCTGTTAATGGAGACGCCCATGGAACCGCCCCTGAACGTGCTGTTTCTGTGTACCGGCAACTCTTGCCGGTCGATTCTCGGCGAGGCCATCGCCAACCACCTGGGCGAAGGCCGCCTCCGCGCCCGCAGCGCCGGCAGCCAGCCCACCGGGCGGGTGCACCCGCGTGCCCTGGCGGTGCTGGAACGCCACGGCGTGCCGGTGGACCAGCCCGCGTCAAAATCCATGGACGACCTGGAAGGCGAGCGTTTCGACGTGATCATTACGGTGTGCGACGCCGCCGCCGGCGAAGCCTGCCCGGTGTGGCTGTCCGAGGCCGCCAAGGTGCATTGGGGTATCCCTGACCCGGCCGGCGTCGAGGGCAGCGACGAAGAGATCGACGCCGTGTTCGAGCGCACCTACCAGCGTCTGCGCCAGCGCCTGGAAAAACTAGCGGCGCTGGAGCTCGCCGGGACCACCCCGCTCGGCCTGGTCGCCTCCATGCAGAAAATTCACCGCGAGCTGGGTCAGGCATAAAGGACCGTACTCCATGCCGTTTTTTGAGCGTTTTCTCAGCGTCTGGGTGGGGCTGGCGATCGTCGCCGGCGTCGCCCTGGGGCTGGCGGTGCCGGGCCTGTTCCAGGCGGTGGCCGCCTTCGAGGTGGCCCATGTGAACCTGGCGGTGGCGGTGTTCATCTGGGTGATGATCTACCCGATGATGATCCAGATCGACTTCGCCGCCATGAAGCGCGTCGGCGACAAGCCCAAGGGCCTGCTGCTGACCCTGGTGGTGAACTGGCTGATCAAGCCGTTCACCATGGCGGCCCTGGGCTGGCTGTTCTTCAAGGTGCTGTTCGCCGACATGGTCGACCCGCAGACCGGCAGCGAGTACATCGCCGGCATGATTCTGCTGGGCGTGGCGCCGTGCACCGCCATGGTGTTCGTGTGGAGCCACCTCACCAAGGGCGACGCCAACTACACCCTGGTGCAGGTGTCGGTGAACGACGTGATCATGGTGTTCGCCTTCGCCCCCATCGCCGCGCTGCTGCTGGGCGTCAGCGACATCACCGTGCCCTGGGATACTCTGGTGCTGTCCACGGTGCTTTACGTGTTGCTGCCGTTGGTGGCGGGCGCGCTCACCCGGCGCTGGCTGAGCGGGCGCGGCGGCGAGAAGGCGGTGGACGACTTCGTCCATACCCTTAAGCCGGTGAGCGTGCTGGGTTTGCTGGCCACGGTGGTGCTGCTGTTCGGCTTCCAGGCGGAAACCATCCTCGCCAAGCCCCAGGCCATCGTGCTGATCGCCATTCCGCTGCTGATCCAGACCTACGGCATCTTCCTGGTCGCTTTCATCGCCGCCCGCTGGCTGCGCCTGCCCCACAACGTGGCCGGTCCGGCCTGCCTGATCGGCACCTCCAACTTCTTCGAGCTGGCGGTGGCGGTGGCGATCAGCCTGTTCGGGCTGTCCTCCGGCGCGGCGCTGGCCACGGTGGTGGGGGTGCTGGTGGAGGTGCCGGTGATGCTGTCGCTGGTGGCCATCGTTAATCGCACCAAGCACTGGTTCGACGGCGCTTAACAGTGAACAGTTAATAGTGAACAGCTAAACCATAAGGGCTGAAGTTATAGCCATGACAGACCTTTTTAATCTCGACAACAATTGCTTCCAGGTTCCCGGCGTTGAGCGCGTGTTCCAGGATCCGCCGTCCACTCACAAACCCCGGATTCTGTTGCTTTACGGGTCCCTGCGGGCGCGATCGTTCAGCCGCCTGGCGGTGGAGGAGGCGGCACGCCTGCTGGAAGCCATGGGCGCCGAAACGCGGATTTTCGACCCGCGCGGGCTGCCGCTGCCGGACGCCGAGCCGGCGGAGCACCCCAAGGTCCAGGAACTGCGCGAGCTGGCGCAGTGGTCCGAAGGCATGGTGTGGTGCTCGCCGGAGCGCCACGGCGCCATGACCGGCATCATGAAGGCGCAGATCGACTGGATTCCGCTGGCGCTGGGCGGCGTGCGCCCGACCCAGGGCAAAACCCTGGCGGTGATGCAGGTAAGCGGTGGCTCGCAGTCGTTCAACACCGTCAATCACCTGCGCGTGCTGGGCCGCTGGATGCGCATGGTGACCATCCCCAATCAGTCGTCGGTGCCCAAGGCGTTCCTGGAATTCGATGATAACGACCGCATGAAGCCTTCCCCCTACTATGATCGTATCGTCGACGTCATGGAGGAGCTGGTGAAATTCACCCTGCTGGTCCGTGACCGCAGCGACTATCTCACCGACCGATACTCCGAACGCAAGGAGAGCGCGGAAGAGGTGTCCCGCCGGGTGAACCAGCGCGCCATGTAATCCGCCACCGTTTTGCTGAAAGGGTGAACCCCGCCGTCCGAGCTGGTTATAGCTGGGATTCCAGCGCCACCGCCACATTGTCCGTGTCGTCCCCCAGCCACAGCTGCCCGTCCTGGAGCATGGCGTTCAGGCGCATCTGGCGCTGGGCGAGCGCCGCCAGCGCGGCTTCGGTTTCCGGCATTACCCGCCACACACTGAGATTATCAAAGCGTTCCAGCTTGCGGCCCAGGGCCTCGCGCCAGGCCAGCGGGGCCTGACGCCCGTAGGTGTAGACCACCACCGCATCGGCCAGGCCGCAGGCTTTGCGCAGTCGCTTTTCATCCGGCATGCCCAGTTCGATCCACTCTTCCAGGGTGCCGTTGGGGTGGTGCCGCCACAGGTCCGGCTCGTCGGTGGACGACAGGCCCCGGGTGAAGCTCAGGTCCTCGTGGGCGTGGCGGGCGAACGCCATCAGCCGCAGCATCATGCGGGCTTCGGTTTCCGAGGGGTGCAGCGCCACGGTCAGGTTATGGGTGGCGTAGTAGTCCCGGTCCATATCCGAAACCGTGAGCTCGGCTTTGTAGATGGTGGCGGTGAGGGCCATGGCATAGCTCGCTTTGGTTAAATCAACGCCCAGACGCCGAAGGCGATGAACAGCGCCGCGCTGATCCGGTGGGCCCAGGTTTCGAAACGCTCGCCGGCGAGGCGGTGGGCCACCCAGATCACCGGCAGGTTGGCGGCGATCATACCCGCTGTGGTACCCAGAAGCACCGGCCAGAACTCCTGAAAGCGCACCGCCAGGGCCACGGTGGCCACCTGGGTCTTGTCGCCGATCTCGGCGATGAAGAACAGGATCAGGCTGGTCAGGAAAGGCCCGAAGCGGACGCTCTCGTCCACGCCCTCGTCCTTATCCGGGATCAGCATCCACAGGCCCAGGGCGATAAAACTGCCGCCCAGAATCCAGGTCAGCCAGTCCGCGGGAATGGCGTCGGCCAGCCAGTCGCCGAACCAGACACTGAGGCCGTGGTTGATTAAAGTGGCGACCACTACACCGGCGAGGATCGGCAAGGGCTTGCGGAACCGGCACACCAGCGCCAGCGACAGTAACTGGGTTTTATCGCCGATTTCGCCCAGGGCGACCAGCAGGGTGGAAGAGACAAAAGCGTCCAACGGAAAACCTTACAGGGGCGGGACCGAACGATTACCAGAGACACTGCCCACCGATCCCGCCCCCGCGGAATGCAGACAATGCCTCAGGTCTCGTCGATCCATCCGCCGAGGCGGCGGAGGACACGGCCACCATGCGCATTGAGGCGCAAATATGTTGACGACCGTCCAGGGTGGGAACCCGGGTGACTACTCCCCCAAGACGGCGGAAACCTTAGCCGCGGCAGGGATTTAAATCAAGCGCCGAACAGCCAGCCGCTGATCAGCCGGCCCGGCGCCAGGGTGCCCAGCCCGGCGCCCACCAGCCCCAGATAGGCGCCCACCAGGAAATTACGATGCGTATCCAGGTGCCGGCGCCGCACCGCCAGCATCGAGATCACCAGGCAAACCAGGGTCCACACGGACAACAGGTGAATCACGCTGAACGGGCCCAGCAGCGCCAGGCCGCCGCTCAGCCAGAAGGAAGACACCGCCGTGACCACCATGGCCAGCACCCAGGACCAGCCGAGCCAGCGATGCCGCCGCGACCCCTTCGCGGACAGCAACTGCACGGCACCGAACACCAGCGCCCAAAGCGCCGCGACCAGATGAATCCAGACCGCCACCATCCTGCTTCCTCCCCCGGCGGGCTAGGGCCTGTTCACACTACTTGCATCACGCCTGCTGGATGCCATTTTGGCCTCCAGCTAGGCGGAGGGAGCGCCGTTTGGTTATTCCAAATAAGCGACCGACAACGACGCTGGGGGCCAAAATGGCTCCAGCCCTTCGGGTTGTGGCTAAAAAGCCACCACTCCGCGTTACTCGTCGCTCATTTGGAGTCACCAAACTTCTCTCCTCGTGCCTTGATTGGTGGTTTTTTAGCCGCAACAGGCGCGATGCAAGTAGTGTGAACAGGCCCTGGGCCCGTGCCGGCTTAATGTGTATGCTGTGAACATAAGATAGAAAAGGATGTATACAGTGTCAACATCAAAGAAAGACCCGCCGACGGACCGCTACCACCACGGCGATCTGCGCCGGGCCCTGGTGGACGAGGCCCTGGTGCTGCTGGCGGAAAGCGGCGACGGAGGTTTCAGCCTGCGCGAGCTGGCCCGGCGGGTGGGCGTCACCGCCAACGCCAGTTATCGCCATTTCGCCAACAAGGACGCGCTGCTGCAGGCGCTGGCGTCGGAGGGGTTCCGGCGCCTCAGCGCCGCCCAGCGGGAGGCCGAAGCGCGGGCGGAGGGCGATGAAAAGCTACTGGCCGGAGGGCGCAGCTACATTCGCTTCGCCCACGCCAACCCGGCGCTGTTCCGGTTGATGTTCAGCGTGATTCCGCCGCACCGCCGTGACGACGAGCTGCGCGAGGCCTCGCGGGCGGCGTTCGAGACCCTACGCCAGGCGGTGGCCCGTGGCTGGCCCGGCGGCGAGCCGGACCCGGACAGCGTGACCCGGGCGGCGCTGCGCGCCTGGGCGCTGGTGCACGGGTTGGGGCAGTTGCTGCTGGACGGTCAGCTGGACTGGCTGGAGGAGGATCCGCTGGGGCTGGCGGAGGCGGTGCTGGCGGACACCGTCTAGCGCGATACTGCCGGCCCGCGCCAGGCCCACGTCAGGAGAGCCCATGAGCGACGACCGCTTTCTCGATATCGAAACCAAACTGGCCTACCAGGAAGACCTGGTGGCCAGCCTCAATCAGATCGTCAGTGACCAGCAGCGCAAGCTCGACGAGCTGGAAGCCGCCTACCGCAAACTGGTGGACCGGGTGGTGGAGCAGAGCGAGGAGCTCGCCGCCCTGCGCATCGAGGACGCCCCGCCGCCGCACTATTAAAACGCCGGCGGACGGTCAGCCGCTGGCCAGGGCGGTGGGCTTGCTGACCAGCCGGCTGGCGGGGAAATGGCAGGTGAAGTTGCTGCCGCTGCCGAGCTCGCTTTTGATCTCCAGCTTGCCGTTATGGCGGATCATCACATGCTTGACGATGGCCAGCCCCAGGCCGGTGCCGCCGGTCTGGGTGACGCGGCTGTTGTCCGGGCGATAAAAACGCTCGGTGAGGCGGGGAATGTGCGCCGGGTCGATGCCGATGCCGTTGTCGCGCACCGAAAGGTGGGCGCCGTCGGCGTCCTGCCACCAGTGAATGCGGATCACGCCGTGGGCGGGGGTGTATTTCACCGCGTTGACGATCAGGTTGCCGAAGGCGCTTTCCAGTTCCGCCGGGTTGGCGATCAGGCGGGCGTTTTCCGGCACGTCCAGCTCGATGGTCTGCTGCTTCTCCGGCGCCAGCGCCAGGGCGCTTTCGCGCATGCGCTGCAGCATGCCGTGCACCGCCACCGCCTGTTGCAGGTTGTCCGCCTCGGTGTTCTCAAGGCGCGACAGCAGCAGCAGGTCCTGCACCAGCGCCTCCATGCGCTGGCTTTGGGCGTCCATTTGCGTCAACGCCCGGCGCAGCCGGGTCTGCTCCTCGGGCACCGTGTCGAGCAGCGTTTCCAGATAGCCCTTGAGCACCGTGAGCGGCGTTTTCAGCTCATGGCTGACGTTGGCCACGAAGTCCTTGCGCATCTGTTCCAGGTGGTGAATGCGGGTCACGTCCCGGGCCAGAATCAGCTGATCGCCGACGCCGAACTCGGTAATGCGCAATTGCAGGATGCGGTTGTCGTCCACCGGCGAGGGGATCTCCAGCGGTTCGCGGAAATCGCCCTTGGTCAGGTAGTCGGTGAAACGTGGATGGCGGATCAGGTTGGTAAGCGGCTGGCCCAGATCCTTGTCGGCGCGGAAGCCCAGATGCCGGCCGGCGGCGTGGTTCCAGTATTCCAGGTAGCCGTGCTGGTCGATCAGCACCACCACGTCCTCCAGGGCGTTCACCGACTGCTGGGCGCGCACGATGATGCTCTGCAGGTTGTCCTGGGCGCGCCGTTCCTTCTGGAAAAGGTGCTCCAGGCGGGTGTAGAACTCACCCCAGAGGCCGACGCTGTCCGGCGGTTCGGTGTGCTCCTCGCGCACCAGCCAGGCGTACAGGGCGAACAGCTGCCGGGTGCTCCAGATAATGTACAGCGACAGGCCCGCCACCAGCGGCCAGATGCTGCGCAGGGCCAGACAAACCGCCACGGACACCGCCACCAGGATGACGATGCGGTTCACTTCCTTGCCGAGACTGGCTTTCATGCCCGCCGGATCTTTCATTCA
The DNA here is from genome assembly GCA_017794945.1 of Alcanivorax sp. GTDB lineage: Bacteria > Pseudomonadota > Gammaproteobacteria > Pseudomonadales > Alcanivoracaceae > Alloalcanivorax. The sequence continues at coordinate 1,348,249 of CP051239.1, read as the reverse complement.
CCGCCCTTCCGGCTCCGTTGGTCCGCGTCGCGGACCCGATCATTATGACGCCTGACTGGACTTCACCGAGAACCGGTAACCGGTCCCGCGCACCGTCTGGATGAAACCATCGAACCCGTGCGGCGACAACGCCTTGCGCAGGCGCCGGATGTGCACGTCGATGGTCCGGTCTTCCACGTAGACGTTGGCGCCCCACACCTGGTCCAGCAACTGGGTGCGCGAGTAGGCCCGCTCCTGGTGGCTCATAAAGAACTCCAGCAGGCGGTATTCCGTGGGGCCCATGTCCACCGGGTCGCCGTTGGCGCTGATCCGGTGGCTCACCGGGTCCAGGCACAGGCCTTCCACGTCGATGGCTTTCTCCGCCGCCACCACCGAGGTGCGGCGCAGCACCGCCTTGATGCGCGAGATCAGCTCGCGGGTGGAAAACGGCTTGGTGATGTAGTCGTCGGCGCCCACGTCCAGGCCCTGGATCTTGTTGTCCTCTTCGCTCTTCGCCGTGAGCATGATGATCGGCACTTCGGCGGTGGCGTCCTCGCGCTTGAGGCGCCGGGCCAGCTCAATACCGCTCACCGACGGCAACATCCAGTCCAGCAGCACCAGGTCCGGCCGCTCGTCGACAATGTACTCGTGGGCGCGCTGGGCGTTGTCCGCCTCCAGCACGTCGAAATCCGCCAGCTCCAGCGCCACCGCCACCATTTCGCGGATCGCGGGTTCGTCGTCAACAATCAGAATTCGATTACGGGACATGGCTTATTCTCAGGGGTTGCCCATTTAAGTGCCCCTATTACATTGCCTTTTTATGACATGATGATGACAACTTTGCACGCTTCTCGCGGCGGCGGCGACCCCGCCGCCCGCGATCACGGGCCGGGCGCGGCCAGCAGGTATTGAAAATAAAGTCCCGCGAACACGCTGGCCCCGGCCCAGTGGTTGCTGAGAAAGGCGTGGAAGCAGGGCCAGGGCTCGCGGTAGCGGATGCGCCACTGCTGATGGGCGAAGCCCGCCGCCATGCCGGCCAGGCCCAGATACCAGGGCCAGGTGAAGCCCAGCCGCTGGCCGAGCACCCACAGCGCCACCAGGGTCAGCACCTGCAGCGCGCCGACCATCACCTTGTCCAGATCACCGAACAGGATGGCGGTGCTTTTAATGCCCACCTTGAGGTCGTCTTCCCGGTCGCACATGGCGTATTCGGTGTCGTAGGCCACGGTCCACAGCAGGTTGGTGGTGAACAGCAGCCAGGCGATTTCCGGCACGCTCTCGGTTTCGGCGGCGAACGCCATCGGAATCGCCCAGCTGAAGGCGGCGCCCAGGAACAGCTGCGGTAGATAGGTAAAGCGCTTGGTGAACGGGTACAGCACCGCCAGCCCCAGGCCGCCGAACGACAGCACCAGGGTGAAACGGTTGAGGCACAGCACCAGGCCCAGCGCGATCAGCCCCAGGGCGGCGAACAGCATCAGCGCCTGGCGGGCGGAGAGGGCGCCGGTGGCCAGCGGCCGGCCCCGGGTGCGCGTGACATGACCGTCGAAGTCGCGGTCGGCGAAATCGTTGATCACGCAGCCGGCGGCGCGCATCACGAACACCCCCAGCACGAAAATGACGATGTGTTTGAGGCTGGGCGTGCCGCCGCCGGCGATCCACAGCGCCCACAGGGTGGGCCACATCAGCAGCATGCTGCCGATCGGCCGGTCCAGGCGCATCAGCTGGATCCAGGGCCAGAGAGCGGGGTAGCGGTGTTCCACGAAAGCCAGCATAGGCGTCCTCAGCGATCCATGTCCTCGACCCGCCGCCACAGCGCGGGCAGGAAGTGCTCGGCCACCAGCAAGGGCCGGCCGCGCTTGATGAACCGGGATTGTCGCCCCCAGCAGGGCGTCTGGCCAGAGGGGGCGGCGCCGTGGCGCACCCAGACCCGGTCACGGCGCGCCATGGGCCGCCGGTACAGCTCGCTGCCCAGCGAGCGGCTGCCCATGTGCGCCAGGCCGCGGTTGGGCCCGCGCAGACTCGCCAGCGGCAAGACGCTGCGCGCTTCCACCATGGGCTGGTCATCGACCAGCAGCGTGACCTCCCGCACCAGCGCCCGTTGCCGGCCAATGTGGCCCAACAATTGCTGCTCGGCGAGAGTGGGGCGAATGATGCGGTCGTCGCGGGGTACCACCCGGAAGGCACCGTAAAGGCGCAGGCGGGCGGTCAGGGAGCCGGGGTCGGCCAGCCATTGCGGTATCGGGCATGGGGACTCGCTTTGCTCGCGCCCTGGGCGCGGGTTCTCGAGCGCGCGACTATGGCCCATGACGCGCGGATCGGCAAGCCATCGGCCCTGGGGCAACGCTACCATTATCCGCTGTCATTGATTTTTCACGCGCCCGTGGATACGTTAGCGGCCCCTGGAAGGGCCCGCGTACCCGGGCCCGGCTTCCCCCGACCAGACGAGGTTCAGCATGAAAAAATGGGAATGCGTGGTTTGCGGCTTTATTTACGACGAGGAAGAAGGCCTGCCTGAAGAGGGCATCGAACCCGGCACCAAGTGGGACGACATTCCCGATGACTGGGTGTGCCCGGACTGCGGCGTCGGTAAAGAAGACTTCGAGATGGTGGAAATCTGAGACAGGACACTCCCATGAATCCAATCGTGATCATCGGCTCCGGCCTGGCCGGCTTCAACACGGTCAAGGAATTCCGCAAGCTGGATAAAGAGACGCCGGTGGTGGTGCTCACCGCCGACGACGGGCGTAATTACTCCAAGCCCATGCTCTCCACCGGCTTCACCAAGGAAAAAACCGCCGATGAGCTGGCCATGGCGACCCCCGAGCAGGTGGCCGAGCAGTTCAACGTGACGGTGCGCACCGGCGTTCATGTGGCCGGCATCGATACCGACAAACAGCGTGTACTGCTGCCCGATGATCACCTGGACTACAGCAGCCTGGTGCTGGCGCTGGGTGCGGACACCTGGACCCCGCCGCTGGAAGGCGACGCCGTCGGCGAGGTGTTCTCGGTCAATGATCTGATGGATTACGGCCGCTTCCGCCAGGCCCTGGAGGGCAAGCGCGAGGTCACCATTCTCGGCGGCGGCCTGATCGGCTGCGAATTCGCCAACGACCTCTCCAACGGTGGTTTTCAAGTCAGTCTGGTGGAGCCCATGGGCCGCTGCCTGCCCATGCTGCTGCCCGAGCCGGCCTCCGCCGCCGTCGGCCGTGGCCTGGAAGACCTGGGCGTGCGCTTCCACTTCGGCCCTCTGGCCAAGGCCGTGCACCACGGCAAGGACAACCCGGACAAGCTGGTCACCGAGCTCTCCGATGGCACCCATTTGGAATCCGACGTGGTGCTCGCCGCCATCGGTCTGCGCCCGCGTATCGGCATCGCCAAGGAGGCCGGCCTGGACACCAACCGTGGCATTCTCACCGACCAGCATCTGCGCACCAGCGCCGACAACGTCTACGCCCTGGGTGACTGCGCCGAAGTGCAGGGCCATGTACTGCCCTATGTGCTGCCGCTGATGGCGTCCGCTCGGGCGCTGGCCAAAACCCTGGCCGGCGAGCCGACCCCGGTGAGCTACGGCGTCATGCCGGTGACCATCAAGACGCCGGCTTGCCCGGTGGTGGTGTGCCCGGTGCCCGAAGAGCTGGAAGGCGACTGGGACACCGAGGAAGAGGGCAACACCGTCAAGGCCCTGTTCCGCGATCGTGATGGCAACCTGCGCGGTTACGCCCTCACCGGCGACGCGGTGAAGGAAAAAATGAAGCTCAACAAAGAGCTTCCGGCGCTGATGCCCTAGAGCACGGAGACACCATGAAATTCCGTCTGATCCTGATGGTCCTGGGCTGGCGCCTCGCCTGGCTGGCCGGCCGCGACGAGGGCTTCCGCAAGCAGCTCGCGCATCGCGACGTGGTCATGCAGTGGCGCACCTTCAACGGCGGCGTGGCGCGCTGGTATCACTTCCAGCCGGACCGGGTGACCAGCCGCCGGGGCCTGCACGCGACGCCGTCCGTGACCCTGAACTTCAAGGACGCGGACTACGCGTTCCGCACCCTCAAGGCCTCCGGCAAGAATCAGATGGCGTTCATGGAAGGCATGCAGGCCGGCGACATCAAGGTGGAAGGCGATCCCGGCCACCTGATGTGGTTCATGACCCTGATGAAGTTCATTCTTCCCAAGCGCTGATCCGGCACCACACCCACCCCATCAGCACGCCGCGGCTGGCCATGAACAGATTCATGGCCAGCCACAGGCCGTGATTGCCCCAGCCGCTGGTCAGCCACCACACCGGAAAGAACAGCGCCGTGGCCACCATCATGGTGTTGCGCATCTGCCGGGCCAGGGTGGCGCCCACGAACACGCCGTCCAGCCAGAAGCCGGCGCTGGCGGTGAGCGGCAGCAACAGCATCCAGGGCAGGTAGGTGGTGGCGGTGTCGCGCACCCCCGGCAGGTCGGTGAGCAGGCGGATCAGCGGGCCGCCGCCGGCGGCGAAGGCCAGCAGCGCCACTCCGGCGATGATCAGCGTCCACTTGCCGGTGCCGGCCACCGCCGCGTCCAGGGCGCGCCGGTCATGGCGGCCGGTGGCGTCGCCCACCAGGGCCTCGGCGGCGTTGGCGAAACCGTCCAGGGTATTGCTGAGCAGCAGCAGGAAGGTGATCAGTACCGCGTTGGCGGCCAGCACCGTGTCGCCGAGCCGCGCGCCCTGGGCGGTGAAGAAGAAAAACACCGTCAGCAGCGCCAGGCTGCGGATAAAAATATCCCGGTTCACCGCCAGCAGCCGCAGCATCGGCGCCACCTGTGTGAGGGCGCCCACCGGCAGCGCCCGCCAGGCGGCGCCGAAGATCTCCCGGCGCAGCCAGAACAGCCCACCGGCCAGCCCCAGGTATTCGGACACCGCGCTGGCCGCCGCCACGCCGCGCACGTCGAAATGCCACACCTGCACCAGCAGCACATCCAGCAGCACATTGCTGGAGTGCATCAGCACGGTCATTTTCAGCGGCACGCTGGTGCGGTGCAGGCCGATGGCGAAGCCGATCAGCGCGAAATTCCCCAGCGCCGCCGGCGCCCCGAGAATACGGATGGCGATGTACTCCCGCGCCAGCCCCCGCACCTCGTCGCTGCCGCCCAGCAACCACAGCGCCGCGTCGCTGAGCAGCGGCCGCAGCAGGATCAGCGCGCTGCCCACCAGCGTCGACAGCAGCAGCGCCCGCAGCAGCACCACCAGGGTGGCCTCACCGGCGCCGCGCGCCTGGGAGGTAAAGCCGGTGGTGCCCATGCGCAGGAAGTTGAACGAGAAATACAGAAACATGAAGACGTTGCTGCCCAGCGCCACCGCTGCCAGATACACCGGCGAATCCAGGTGGCCGACCACGGCGGTATCCACCAGACCGAGCAGCGGCGCGGTGATGTTGGAGAGCAGCAACGGCCACGCCAGCATCCAGATGCGGCGGTCCAGAGCAGGGTCCCTGGCGAACATGGCTAGGCGTCGGGTCGGCGCAGCAGGGTGAAGCCGAATAGCACGGCGGCGGCCACCACGATCGACGGGCCCACCGGCGTGTCGGCGAACCAGCTCATCGCCAGACCCAGGGACACGGCGGCCAGCCCCAGCAGGCTGGCCAGGGCGGCCATCTGTTCCGGAGTGCGCGACAGGCGGCGGGCGCCGGCGGCGGGGATCACCAGCAGCGAGGTGATCAGCAGCACGCCGACGGTGCGAATGGCGCCGGCGATCAGCAGCGCCAGCAGCAGCATCAGGATCAGCCGGGTGCGGGTCACCGGCACGCCTTCCACCTGGGCCAGATCCTCGTTCACGGTGATACTGAGCAGCGCCCGCCAGTGCCACGCCAGCAGCACCAGAATCACCACCGCGCCGGCCCAAAGGGCCAGCACGTCGTCCCAGCTCACCGCCAGCAGATCGCCGAACAGGTAGGCGAACAGATCCACCTGCACGCTTCTCTGCAGGCTGATGGCGATCACGCCCAGCGCCAGGGTGGTGTGGGCGACGATGCCCAGCAGGGTGTCGCCGGTGATCTGGCGCTGCTGCTGCAGCCCCGCCAGGGCGCCGGCGATGGCCAGGCAGGCCACCACCACGGCGAGGTACAGGTTCACGTCCAGGGCCAGGGCCAGGGCCGCGCCCAGCAGGGCGCCGTGGGCCAGGGTGTCGCCGAAGAACGCCATCCGCCGCCACACCACGAAGGACCCCATGGGGCCGGCCACCAGGGCCACCGCCAGGCCCGCCAGCAGCGCCGGCGCGAGCAGTTCAATCATGGTGGTGGCCCCCCGTGTGTCCGTGATGGTCGTGGTGCGGGTCGCCGCTCAGATCGTGGTCGTGGTCATGGTCGTGGGTATAGACCGCCAGGTTGGGCATGCCCCCGCTGGGGCCGAACAGGCGATGGTAGGCCGGGTCGCGGCTGACCGCCTCCGGCGTGCCGGAACAGCACACATGGTGGTGCAGGCACACCACCTGATCGGTGCGCGCCATCACCAGATGCAGATCATGAGAGATCAGCAGAATGCCGCAGCCGGTCTCGTCGCGGACCTGGCCGAGCAGACCGTAGAGGGCGTCCTGGCCGGCCACGTCCACGCCCTGGGCCGGCTCGTCGAGCACCAGCAGGTCGGGCTTGCGCAGCAGCGCCCGGGCCAGCAGCACCCGCTGCATCTCGCCGCCGGACAGCCCGCGCACCGCGCGCCGGCGCAGATGCGCGACGCCGGTACGTTGCAGGGCGTCGCGGCGGGCGCGGGTGCGGCCCGGCGCCGCCAGCCACAGGAAACGGTCCACGGTCAGCGGCAGGCTTTCGTCCACCTGCAGATGTTGAGGCATATAGCCCACCCGCAGGCCGGGGCGGCGCTCCACCCGGCCCCGGTCGGGCCGCGCCAGCCCCAGTACCAGCCGTGCCAGGGTGCTTTTGCCGGCGCCATTGGGGCCGATCAGCGTGGTGATGCGGCCCGGTTCCAGGGTCAGGGACACGTCGTCGAGCACGCTGTGCGCGCCATACGCCAGGCCGGCGCCGTGCACCGCCACCAAAGTCCCCGTGTCAGACCGCTGCCGCGACATTTCACCGCCCCCGCTGAACAAAGCGGTGATGATATACTATTTCGCCGGTGAATCGCTTGGGCCCGGCGCGGCCGTTCGGGCTTGACGGCTCGGGCACACTGATTCCACTAGCGCTCCCGATGAGCATTTTCACGGTTCCGGACATACCCATGCGATACCTGCTCGTTCCTTTTTTAGTGGTGCTGTGCGCGCCGTTGCCGGCGCGCACCCTGGTGGCCAGCGTCGAGCCCCTGGCCATGGTGCTGCGCGACCTGTACGGCGACAGCGCCGACGTGGTCACCCTGCTGGACGCCAACCAGAACCCGCACAACCCGATGCTGTCGCCGCGCCAGATGCTCACCCTGCGCCGCGCCGACCTGCTGGTGTGGCTGGGCGAGGCGGCGGAACCGGCGGTGGCCAGCCTGGCGGCCAAACGCGATGGCGACAGCCTGGCGTTGCTGTCGCTGCCCGGCGTCACCCGCCGCGAGGGCGGCCACCGCCATGACGGCGAGCACGATCACGGCCACCACCATGAAGCCGGCGAGCTGGACCCGCATCTTTGGTTGGACCCGCGAAACATGGCGCTGCTCGCCGAGGCCCTGGGCGCCCGTGACCCTCTGCCCGAGGGGCAGCCGGCGGCGTTCCTGGCCGACCTGGAACGGACCGAGGCGGCGTTGCGGGAGCGCCTGGCGCCGGTGGCGGACACCCCCTGGCTGACCTTCCACCACCCCTGGGGCTACTTTCAGCAGCGGCTGAATCTGCGCGCGCCGGTGATCATCAGCGAGCAGCTCGGCGCCGGCCCCAGCAGCCGCCGCTTCGTGGCACTGGCGGAGCAGCTGGACACCGAACAGGTGCGCTGCGCGATCCTCGAGCCGGAGGCCCAGGCCGATCTGGTGGCGCGCCTGTGTCCGAAGTGCCAGCGGGTGGCGCTGGACCCGCTCGGCCGTGACGTTCGCGCGCGCGGCCAGGGCGACGATTACAGCCGCTGGCTGAGCGAACGGGTGGCGGCGACGTTCGCCACCTGCCTGGCGCGATGACGCGGGACTGGCCCGGGCGCCGCTTTTTGGCCCGACCGGGTCCATTGAGCCGGCGCGTGAAACCGGTATGCTGATGCGTTTGTCGGGTCGAGGAGAAGGCATGGGGCAGTCGCGGGGTGCGCAAGACGAATCGGCCATGGAGGTCCTGCCGGATCTCGGCCGTCTCGCGCTCACATGCTGGGATTATGCCTGGCCGCTGCGGCGTGAATACGGCCCCGGCAGCGGCGCCGTGGAGCGCGCCCTGGACGAAGCGGTGGAGCGCGGCTTCAACGCCGTGCGCCTGGACCCCTACCCGCATCTGCTGGCGACACCGGCCAACAGCGTCCACCTGGACCGCTGCGAAATCTTCGCCGAGCCGGACGCCCGCTTGGGCGTGGGCGCCGGCGCCGAGACCGTGCAGATTCGCAAAGCGTTCCGGCGCCTGCTCAACGCCGCCGCCGACCGGGGCCTGAAGCTGTGGCTGAGCGGCTTCTTTATCGCCGACAGCCGCGCCCGCCGCTCGTTCGTGCGCCGCCCGGCCGATTTCGTCGACGTCTGGGCGCAGACCCTGGAGCTGGTGCGCGAATGGGGCCACCTGGACACCGTGGTGGCGGTGGACTTCTGTCACCACTTTCCGTTTCCGCCCTGGAGTCACGGCGTTATCCGGCGGGTGTTCGGCCAGCCGCCCCAGCGGTCCCTGCCCGAGCGTTGGGGCAGCGAGCAGGAGCAGGCGGTGGAGCAGTACCTGCTGGAAGTGCCGCGCGCCCTGCGTGCTTTGTTTCCCACCATCCATTTCGGGGTCAGCGCCGCCGCCGGGGACACCGACCATCTGCGCCAACTGGACACCAGTGAACTGGATTTCCTGGAGCTGGGCCTGTGGCTGGACGACGACCCGCGCTACCGCTTGGCCACCGGCGCCGATCTGCCCGTGCCCGGGCTGCTTGACCGGCGCCTGGGCGCGCCGTTACGGCGAGCGTTGATGGAAGCCACCGGCGAGCACTGGCGCGGCCGCCTTCAGGAGCAACTGCAGCGACGGCTGGCGTTTACCCGCCTGCGCCGTCTGCAGCCGGTGCTCGGCGAGGGGTATCTCAATCCGCGGATGCCGCCGGAAGGGCTGCCCAGGGACTGGGCCGGGTTCACCGAGGCTCTGGTTGGCAAGGCGCTGGCCAGCGGCGTGGCCGTGATGACGCCCACCAGCCTGGCCCGGCCGCACAGCCCCTGGCTGTGGCGGGAAGCCGACTGGCTGGCGCACCTCAATCATCTGATTCTGACCGGGCCGGGCCGCTAGGTTATTCAGCGTCGCCCAGGGCGTTAAAGCGATAGCCAAAAATCCGCGCGAACTCGGCCGGGTCCTTGCTGCCCTGGCCCTCCGATTCGCCGGACACCGGCCCGGCCAGCCGCGACAGCCAGAAGCGCAGCGCCGCCACGGCCAAAGCCAGCGCCAGCACCGCCTCGTCCCACTGGCCGCCGCCGTCCCGGTATCCGGCCAGCAGGGCGCCCTGCCGGCGCGGCACCGGGCGCCCGTCCGGGGCCACCGCCCAGTCGTTGAGCGCCACCGCCAGATCGTATTCGGGCCGTTCCAGGCAGGCGTTGTAGAAATCCAGCACCCCGGTGAGCCGGCCGTTGGCGTCGAACAGTGCGTTGTCGCGGAACAGGTCGCCGTGGATCAGGGCGCGGGTGGCGGACACTTTTCGCCAGCGTCGCAGTACGGTCTCGGCGCGGTGCTGATCGTCTTCATTCAGGCGGCACAGGTGCTCGCTCAGCGTTTTCAGGCGCCGGCGTTCATCGGGCAGCGCGGCGCCGGCTTCCGCCGGCTGGCGGTGCAGGGCGGCGAGCAGGGCGCCCACCTGGCGGCAGTGCTCGCTGCCCACCTCGAAACAGTGCTCGCCGGGCAGGCGCGGCACCAGCACCGCCGGCTTGCCGGCCACCTGGCGCAGCCGCTGGCCATGGCGGTCCACCAGCGCCGCCGGCACCGGCAGGTCCGCCGCCGCCAGGGTCGCCAGCAATGCCAGATAGGGCGCCAGGGCGTCGCCGTCGAACTGCTCGAACACGGTCAGGACCACCGCCCGCGGGCCGCCGTCCTCGGCCCGGGCGTCGATCAGGAAGGTGCTGTTCTCAATGCCGTGGCGCGCCGCCTGCGCGTGCTCCAGCCGCAGCGCGTAGTCGGCCAGCAGGGCGGCCAGATCCCGATCATCGACACGGGTATAGACGGACATCAAAGGTTCCTACAATGCGAAAAAAGGCCGGGGATGACCGGGCCGTTTGTTTGGGGCGATGGTATAACCCCTGTCCATTGGTGGAAATACACGCCGGGTTTAATTAAGGAGAAACCATGTCCCTGCAACACAAGATCGAGCGCACCACGGTGCGGACCCTGATGAAAATGCCCGGCGCCCTGGCCGGCCGGCTGGCCGGCATGGTGGAAAGCGTCAGCCGCGAGGGGCTGGACCCCAAGCTGCGTCTGCTGCTCGCCCTGGGGGACGGTCGCAAGGGCTTCCACGAGCTGCCGCTGGCCCAGGGCCGCGCCCTCTACGGGCACATGATCGACATGCTCGACGTGGACCGGCAAGAGGTGGCGCTGACCCGGGATATCCGCGTGCCGGTGGCGGGCGGCGATACGCTGGTGCGTCTTTACCGCCCCAAGAGCGCGCCCACCGAGGACAGCCCGGCGATCATGTTCTTCCATGGTGGTGGCTTCACCATCGGCAGTGCCGTGGAATACGACCGCCTGTGCCGCCACCTCGCCAATCTGACCGGCGCGGTGGTGCTGAACGTGGACTACCGGCTGGCCCCGGAACACCCCGCGCCCACCGCCGCCGACGACTGCATCGCCGCCTGGCGCTGGCTCGGTGAGCAGGCCGGCGACCTGGGCATCGACACCCGGCGACTGGCGACCATGGGCGACAGCGCCGGCGGCAATCTGTCCATCGTGGTGGCCCAGCAGGCCGCGATCCAGGGCCTCGCCGTGCCCAAGCTGGTGGTGGCGGTGTACCCGAAAACCGACGGCGCCTCGGACATGCCTTCGGTCACCCAGCTCGGCGGCGGCCAGGGCGGGCTGGACAGCGACATGATCCACTGGTTCCACAACCACTACATGCAGGACGCCACCCTGGTGGAGGACTACCGCATTTCACCGTTGCGCAACCCGGACATCGCCGGTCACCCGGACACCATCGTGGTCACCGCCACCGACCCGCTGCGCGACGAGGGCCTCGCCTACAGCGAAAAGCTCAAGGACGCCGGCGTCAACGTGGTCAACCTGGACTACCCGGAGCTGGTGCACGGTTTCATCACCATGGGCGGCGCCATCCCCAGCGCCCGCAAAGCGGTGAACGCCATCACCCGGCAGATCAAGGAACGCCTCTGACCGGCACCCTGTGGGAGCGGGCTTGTGGGAGCGGGCCCTGCCCGCGAAAGGGGGCGGAGCCCCCGGCAGGATTCCAGAAACGCCGGAAAAGGGGCTACCTGAAAGGTCTCTGGCATCCTGCCGGCCAGCGGTGCTGGCCTTTCGCGGGCAGGGCCCGCTCCCACAAGGCGTTCTTGGCAGGTCTTGCGTTACACTGTGCCCTCCACGGATTTAACCAAGGACTGCCATGACCGAGCGTAAACCGATCATCCTTGTCGACGGCTCCTCCTACCTGTACCGGGCCTTCCACGCGCTGCCGCCGCTGACCACCTCCACCGGCCAGCCCACCGGCGCGGTGCGCGGCGTCGCCTCGATGCTGCGCAAGATGATCAACGACTACGACCCCGAGTACATGGCGGTGGTGTTCGACGCCAAGGGCAAAACCTTCCGCGACGAGCTGTTCGAGCAGTACAAGGCCAACCGGCCGCCGATGCCCGACGAGCTGCGCGAGCAGGTGCAGCCGCTGCACGACCTGATCCGCGCCATGGGCCTGCCGCTGATCATCGAGGACGGCGTCGAAGCCGACGACGTGATCGGCACCTTCGCGCGCATTTTCAGCGCCGAACAAAAGCCGGTGCTGATCTCCACCGGCGACAAGGATATGGCACAGCTGGTCAACGACCACGTCACCCTGATCAACACCATGAACAACGCCGTCTACGACATCGACGGCGTGCGTGAAAAATTCGGTGTCGGCCCGGAGCTGATTATCGATTTCCTGGCGCTGATGGGCGACAAGGTGGACAACATTCCCGGTGTCCCCGGCGTCGGCGAAAAGACCGCGCTGGCGCTGCTCACCGGTCTGGGTTCGCTGGAAAAGATTTACGACAACCTGGACAAGGTCGCCGAGCTGAATTTCCGCGGCGCCAAGTCCATGGGCAAGAAACTGGAAGAACACCGCGAGCAGGCGTTTCTCTCCTACGAGCTGGCCACCATCAAGGTGGACTGCGAACTCAAGGAAGCCCTGGACGACCTCAAACTGCTGACGCCCGACGCGGAAAAGCTGGCCGGTTACTACCGCGATCTGGAATTCAAAGGCTGGCTCAATGAATTGCTGGAAGGCGACGACCCGGCGGTAGAGGGCGCTCCGGACATCGAGAGCGAACAAAGCATCGACCGGGACGGCTACCAGACCGTGCTTACCGAGGAAGAACTGGACGCCTGGCTCGACAAACTTAAGAAAGCCGAGCTGTTCGCCTTCGACACCGAAACCACCAGTCTCAATTACATGGAAGCGGACCTGGTCGGCGTCAGCTTCGCCACCGCCGCCGGCGACGCCGCCTACGTGCCCTTCGGCCACGACTATCCGGGCGCGCCGGATCAGCTCGACCGCGCTCTGGTACTGGACAAGCTCAAGCCCGTTCTCGAAGACGAACAAAGCAAAAAAGTCGGCCAGAACCTCAAGTACGACATGAGCGTACTGGCCCGCGCCGGCATCACCCTGCGCGGCGTGGAATACGACACCATGCTGGAATCCTACGTGCTCGACTCCGTGGCCACCCGCCACGATATGGACTCCCTGGCGCTGAAATATCTGGGCCACAAAAACATCAGCTTCCAGGAGATCGCCGGCAAGGGCGTCAAGCAGCTCACCTTTAACCAGGTCGGGCTCGCGGAAGCCGGCCCCTACGCCTCCGAAGACGCGGACATCACCCTGCGCCTGCACCAGACCCTGTGGCCACGCCTGGAAAAAGAAGCGGGCCTGAAAAGCGTGTTCCACGACATCGAAATGCCGCTGGTGCCGGTGCTCAGCCGCATCGAGCGCAACGGCACCTACGTGGACGCGGACATGCTCAAAAAACAGAGCACCTTCCTCGCCAAGAGCATGATGGAGCTGGAAGAAAAAGCGTTCGAGGAAGCCGGCCAGAAATTCAATCTCGGCTCGCCCAAACAGCTCGGCGAAATTCTTTACGAAAAACTGGAAATCCCGGTCATCAAGAAGACGCCCAAAGGCGCACCGTCCACCGCTGAAGCCGTGCTTCAGGACCTGGCGCTGCAAGGCTACCCGCTGCCCCAGGTGATCATGGACTACCGGGGCGTCTCCAAGCTCAAGAACACCTACACCGATAAGCTGCCGGAACTGATCAACCCCAACACCGGCCGCGTGCACACCTCCTACCACCAGGCGGTGGCCGCCACCGGCCGGCTCTCCTCCAGTGATCCGAACCTGCAGAACATTCCGGTGCGCAGCGAAGAAGGCCGCAAGATCCGCCTGGCGTTCTCGGCACCCCAAGGCAAAAAGATCGTCGCCTGCGACTACTCACAGATCGAACTGCGCATCATGGCGCACCTGTCCGGCGATAAAGGTCTCACCCACGCCTTCGAGCACAACCTGGACATTCACCGCGCCACCGCCGCCGAAGTCTGGGGCAAGACCCTCGAGGACGTCAGCGACAACGAACGCCGCAACGCCAAGGCCATCAACTTCGGCCTGATCTACGGCATGAGCGCCTTCGGCCTCGCCAAACAACTCGGCATCCCGCGCGGCGAAGCCCAGGAATACATCGATCGCTACTTCGAAAAATACCCCGGCGTAAAACGCTACATGGAAAACACCCGCGCCGACGCCGCCGAAAAAGGCTACGTGGAAACCCTGTTCGGCCGCCGCCTCTACCTGCCGGAAATCAACAGCCGCAACGGCCAGCGCCGCCAGGCCGCCGAGCGCACCGCCATCAACGCGCCCATGCAAGGCACTGCCGCCGACATCATCAAGCACGCCATGATCAAGGTTCATCACTGGCTCGAAGACAGTAAACTGGACGCCCTGATGATCATGCAGGTGCACGATGAGCTGGTGTTCGAAGTGAAAGAAAGCCAGGTCGACGACCTGGTCAAGGAAGTCACCCAGCGCATGGAAGCCGCCGCCAAACTGGATGTGCCGCTGATCGTTGATGCCGGGATCGGGAACAACTGGGAAGAAGCGCACTAAAAACAAAAAGGAGAAGTGCGATGTCCAATGCTCTGGGTGGGACGAAAGCACCGTCGCCTCGGCAACTTTCGGTGCTCTGGTTTTTGCCGTTGTCCGCGCCGCTGATGATCGGGGTAGCGCTGGCATTGTTGGCAATGTTCGCGCACTACCCGCCACCGGTTGAATTACTGACCCGGGAAACGTTGTGGGGCGTCAGTCTTGCCGCCATGGCTTTGGTGCTATTGCTCGGCCGGCGGCTGCGCAATCTTGTCATGGCCCCGGAGAGGATCGCGCATCGCCCTTTGCCTGGTAGCCCCGAATCTTCCCGGGACGTTAAGGCGTTGGCGGCCGCCAAGGTGCAGAACAGCATGTTCATACTCCTGGGCCTGTTGAACTTCGTATCCGTGTTGGTAGTGGCCGCTTGTTTCATGCACGCGGACCCGGAACTGGCGCTGCTGAATGGCGTTTATGCTTTGGTGCTGGCGATCATTACCAAGCCGGACTTTGCGTTGGCAATGCGCGAGACCGAAGCGGTACTGCGGCGCCAGGGCTAAACTCTCGGGAGACCGTTCGATGGAAAAACAGTTCTGGGAAGAAAAATGGCAAGCGCAGGAGCTGGGCTTCCATCTGTCGTTCGTGCACCCGATCCTGAAGCGTAATCTCGCCGCTTTCGATCTGCCCACCGGGGCGACGGTCTTTCTGCCGCTGTGCGGCAAGACGCTGGATATCGGCTGGTTGCTGGATCAGGGCCTGCGAGTGGTGGGCGTTGAGCTCAGTGCACTGGCGGTGAGCCAACTGTTCGAGTCGCTGGGCGTGAGCCCGGACGTGTCGCCCTGGGGGGACGGCCGGGTGTGGCGCCACGGCGCGTTGACGGTGTTCCAGGGCGATGCCTTCGCGCTCACGGCGGAGGACTTGGGCGACGTGGCCATGGTCTACGACCGGGCGGCGCTGGTGGCCCTGCCGGCGGCCATGCGCGAGCGCTACGCGGCGCACCTGGCCTCTGTCACGGCGCGCGCCCCGCAGCTACTGATCACCTTTGAGTACGACCAGGGCCTTATGGACGGGCCACCGTTCGCGGTACCCGCCGAAGAAGTGAAGCGCTTGTATGGCGGCGACTATGCGCTGGACTGCCTTTCCCGCAAGGACGTGATCGACAACCAGCCGGCGTTCCGCGAACGTGGTCTCGACCGTTTCGAGGAAATCGCCTGGCGGCTTAAGAGCTAATTGGTTCTGAGAGAGTTAAGCTGAGCATGGCTATTGTGTTTGCCGACCTCAATCTTTAGCTCTTCGAGCCCGGCATTGAGAGATTTTGAATGCGGCCTCATATTATAACCACCTTGGAATGTGTTGTTGATAGATGCCCAGTCAGGTAGTGATCCGAGTTCTTCTCGTGAGAAGAGGACCATTTCTAAAAAGAAGTTGTCCTTTTTTCTATTATCCATCGTCCGCCTCCATGACTTTTGGAAGTAGATTTGACACTATTCCAAGTTCGATCGCAAGGTAAGAAGTCACATATCTTTTAAGTTTTGTTGTGGCTTCAATTTTTGTCCATTCAGTAACGATTCCTCCTTTGTTCTTTCTCTTTCTGGTTGATTGAAATGCAAACTGATATTGTCTTGGTGCAATGCCGGTAAATGGTTCGAAAGAAATTTTCTTCGGGTTCTGGGTTTCTTTGCCAACAGAAATAGAGTCGTCAAAAAGGTCCGCCGTTAGGCTTTTTGGGTACGGCTCTATATATACAACTCTACTAATGCCGGAAGATATAATGTGCCTGGCGCATAAGTGGCATGGAAAGGTGTTTACGTATATGACAGCACCTTTCACTGATACACCTCGTTTGGCAGCGTCAGTTAAGGCTGCCATTTCTGCATGTACAGTGCGTCCGTATTCGATCACATTTAATGCCTGTAAGCCATGCAAAACTTTATCATCTGATCCTGTGATCGTTTTCTTTATTAGTTCGTTTAGTCTTGCTTTTTGAGCACCGTCGAAGTCGTCGCTCGACATTATTTTTCTTATGATTTCAGCTACCATTATTCGCTTATGTTCTGCTCCTTTATCTTTACCTTTCTGGAAGTCTCGACCGTCATTTTCATCTCCATCCCAGTATAGTCCTCCATGTGCTTTAGGCACCTCGTTGCAACCTAAAGCAAGGACTTCACCTTCCTTCGTACATATCGCCGCGCCAACTTGCCTCGATAAATCTGCGGACCTCCAGGAGTTTGCTTCAGCATGGAACATGCCACATTCGTCTCGCGTAGGAGTTATGAAAGGATGATTGAAAATAACTTTAAGGTATCTTTCTAGGCTATCTTTTATTTCCTTATGAGGTTGGTCTAGATTCAAGAAGAAGTCTGCTTTTGGGAAGCAGTTCTGCACGTTCTGGCCGAACTCGTTTCCTTCCTCTTGATCATCCCGGCTTATGATCGCTTCTGCATCTGACCTTGTTTTGTGTTTGTCGCCCGGCTTAAACCTTGAGTTGGCGATTCGAGAGGACAAATGCACAATTCGCTGCTCATGGTCAGAATATGCGGAAATCAGTACGAAGCCGGATCCATAAATCGCACGTAGAGCAGATATTTCTGTAGGATTTTTTAAGGAATCTATAATGTATGCGTTTGCGCCTTTAGCGTATCCGTAATAGTTTCCGCTTTCTTTTCTAATGGAAACGATTTTTGCTATGGCCATTATGGCCATGGCATCAGCCAGTTCGCTTCTTTCTCTTATTTTATTTCCAAGATCCATTAGAAGGTGGATTCTGCTTGCTTCGTCTTGGCTGGTGTTATCGTCCCACAAGCTGTGCTCTTTTATTAAATCACTTACTCTTATTCTATGGGATTTGTAGCCGTATTCTTCCAGTTTTGAAGAGAGTTCTTGGTAGACCGTGTCTCTTTGGGCTCCAGCTGGCGCAACTATCCCGAAAACAAGTTCGGGTTTTCCCGCAGGTGAAAGGGGGTCTGACTCGTTATAACTTGTTATAATATGGCTATCCATAGCTATGCTCTGTAATTTTTGTTTTCTTGAGAGCGTATATAAACCATCACTACTGTGCAAACGAGTTTTTCTGGATTGCTTAGGCACGTCGACTTCTTTCTTCTTACTGGCGTTTTGAAAAACTCTGACAGGCTTTTACATCTCCAGTCTTGTTCTCGTTTCTCAGGCTACTAGGTTAAAGGTATCCAACCTTGAATCAGGAGACGAGCCATGTTGAACGTGAGCGGGGAGACCGTGTGCCGTTTGGTGGAATTGGCCCAGGCCTTCCAGGCCCGGGACACGGTGGCCATGCCGGAGGACGCCGGCAACCCCATCGATGACGACGCCGGCGCGGAGGCGCTGACGGAGCCGGCGGGCGGCGAAGAGGACGGCTCGGTGGCGGAGTTCCGCACCATCATCGAGGACCTGGAGCCGGACCAGCAGACCGAGGTGGTGGCGTTGATGTGGCTGGGCCGTGGCGACTTCCAGGAGGACGAGTGGGAAGAGGCCCTGCGCCTGGCCCGCGACGAATGGACCCCGGACACCGCCGACTTCCTGCTCGGCCACCCGCTGCTGTCCGAATACCTGGTGGAAGGCCTCGCCGTGTTCGGCGTGCAGTGCGATCTCTAGAGGCGGGTTTCAGAGCCTCTTGGGATGGCGAACAGATCAATCCCCACCAACCGCGCAATTCTTATTGTCAGCCCCAGGCGCACCGTGTCCTTGCCGCGCTCGAGCTCCGACAAAAAGCGCGGTCCGACGCCGGCGATTTCCGCCAGGTCCACCTGGGTCAGACCCTGGGCCTTACGGGCGGCGCGAATACGCCGGCCCAGCTCTTCCGGGCTGTCCACCTTGTGTTGTCTCGGCACGGCGCTCATCGGGCGGCTCCCAATATTCCTGATCGGTAATATTAAGGCGATATAGCGCCGAAAGTTCAATAATGGTACCGATCGGGAATAAAGCGACCGTTAGGAAGGTGAGGAGGCTCTTTTCTTACCGATCGGTATTTTTCGGCTTTCGGGCCGCTAGCGGGCCAGTTTCTTCACCGGCGTAAAGCTGGTGTCCGCTTTCAGCCGCTGCACTCTTTTCGGGAACTGCTCCCGGCGGGCCCGCTCGCCCAGCCGTATCAGGCTCCGGTTCACCGAGGGCACGCTTTTGCGCACCAGCTCCGCGCCCAGCCGCAGCGGTATCTGCGCCGGCCACAGGTATTTGGTGGCGGTGCGCGGCAGCCCCAGTTTGTCGCCGGCGTCGTCGCCCAGGGCGTAGCGGGTGTAGCCGGCGCGCAGGGTGTATTCCAGCTTGCCGAGGCGCTTCGCCAGCCAGCCGTCGCCGCGGTCCTGCAGCGACGCCCGCGCCAGCGATTCGCCCAGCCGGCGGGTGTCTTCATCGCTGTCACAGATCGTTGCGATCACCTGATACAGCGCGCGCATGGCGTCGTCTTCACTGGCCGGCAGAATGCGCTCATCCACGCCCATCAGGTAGCCCACGTAACGCCACAGATGCACCACAGCTTCGCGTTCCTGTTTGCTGAACAGGAAGCCCAGCCCACGCAGGCCGGAGAGAAAGATCACGGAAAATTCCAGGATCGTGGCCATGGAGTCCCACTGATTCAGCGGCTGGCCCCAGGCCGGATCCCATTTGCCCGACTTGAGCAGCATGGCGCGCACTTGGGCGTGCATCAGCCGCACCCGCACCGCGCTGTGAAAGCCTTCCGCGTCGCGCTCCAGACCGCCCGGCGTGGTCACGTCGATCCAGAATTTCCCGGTTTCCACCAGCCGCCGGTTGGCCATGCGGTCGAGCGCGCCGGTGAACACCAGCGGTTTAGCCGCCGCCGCGCCCAGGTAGCCACCCATCAGCGAAAGATTGCGCAGCACCAACTCGCCGGCCAGGCCCACCCGGTGGGACACGTCGCAGGCCCGTTGCAGCTTGTCCCGGTCCAGCCAGATGGGTTCATGGTCGACTTGATGAAACAGTGCCGTCAGTTCGTCCGGCGCGTCCTCGATACTGTCGATGCCGTGCGCCAGAGCCTGGTCCACCAGCTTGCGGCCCTCACCGTTGGGCAGGCGCTGATACAGGGCCACCACCGCGTCGGCGAGCGGGTCGCCGGCCAGCATGGCCTGGCGGATCGAGGCCATCTGCCCCGGCGTCGGGTGCGGGTCGGAGCCGAGCAGCCATTTGAACAGGCGCCGGCCGCGCCGCATGCCGGGGCGGTCCGGGTCGCCGACCCGGTTAAGGCGGGCCGGATCGGTGAGGGGCTCGCGGATCATGGCGGTCATGGGGCGCTCCTTGCAGCGTGCGGCTGGCAACATGGAACCGGTGGGTTCTGTCCAGCATAGCAAGCCGCCGTGCCGATGACATGACCGGAATGATCAGCGCGGCCGGTGTTTTCCGGCACCGGCCCGGAGCGGCTTACCAGGGCAGCTCGCTGCCGTCGGAGTGCCAGAAGGTGCCGGTGTTGTCCAGGTTGAGCTCGTCCATGCGCTGCACCAGGCGGTGGGCGGCCTTCTCGGCGGTGATGTGCCCGGTGTGGCCGGTCATGTCGGTCTGCACATAGCCCGGGTGCAGAATGGCCACGGCGATGCCCTTGTCCTTCAGGTCCACGGCGAGGGATTTGCCGGCGGCGTTGAGGCCGGCCTTGCTGATGCGGTAGCCGTACTTCTTGCCGGAATCGTTATCGGCGATGGAGCCCATGCGCGAGGTCATCAGGCCCACCTTGGCGCCGTCACCGAGGTTGTCCAGCAGGGCATGGGTGACGCGCAACGGGCCCAGGGTGTTCACTTCGAACTGCTTCTGGATCTGCTCGAAGTTCATGTCCTCCAGGGTTTCGCTCTCCATCATGCCGGCGTTGTTGTAGAGCACGTCCACGGGGGTGTCGCCCAGTTCCTGTTTGAGCGTTTGCACGTCCTCGGCGCGGCTCACGTCGATGCCCTCGATAAGGCGCACGCCCAGATCGTGCAGGTCTTCGCCGCCCTTCTTCACGGCGGACGAGCGGCACACCGCGATAACGTGATTGCCGCGCGCTTTCCACAGGCGCGCCATGTCATAGCCGATGCCACGGTTGGCACCGGTGATTACGATGGTCTGGCTCATTGGTTCCGTCCTTGCGGTTGCGTAGCGATGCCCCACAACCTGGGGCCTGCCGGCGCGCGGGGCAACCCGGGGGCGGTGTCCAAAACAGACTTTTACGTTCACTGCGTGGCAGTATTCGGCGCCGGGCGCGGGAACCTGTTACATTCCAAGTCCTTCACAATTTCCAGGTTAAAAGGATCGACCCATGACTATTTCCGTAGGCGACAAGATTCCCGATGTCACCATCAAGACCAACGGCGCCAAGGGCCCCGAGGATCTCTCCACCGGCGAGTTTTTCAAAGGCCGTAAAGTGGTGTTGTTCGCGGTGCCCGGTGCGTTCACTCCGGGGTGTTCCAACACCCACATGCCCGGTTTCGTGGTGGAAGCGGACGAGCTGCTCTCCAAGGTGGACGTGATCGCCTGCCTGGCCACCAACGACGCCTTCGTGATGGACGCCTGGCAGAAGGATCAGAACGCCGAGCGCATCACCATGCTGGCGGACGGCAACGCGGAATTCGTCAAAGCCCTGGGGCTGGAACTGGACGCCACCGGCGGCGGCATGGGCATCCGCAGCAAACGCTTCGCGCTGGTCGCCAATGACGGCGTGGTGGAATACCTGGGCGTGGATGAAAAGGGCGTGGAAGACAGCAGCGCCCAGACCGTGCTCAAGCACATCTGAACGCGCCGTGGCCGGGGCCGCGCGCCCCGGCCGTGTTCAGCGTTTCAGGTATTTGGCCGCCATCGCCTTGACCGACTGGCGGATCTGCGGGCCGGCCTCCGGGTCGCCTTTCAGGATCGAGCTCAGGTAGCCCTTTACCTGATCCATCTCCAGATGGGTGGGCAGCGGCGGCACGTTGGGATCCACCACCGCGTTGATCACCACCGGAAGGTCCGCGTTGAGGGCGTCCTCCAGCACCGCCACCACCTGGTCCGGGTCGTCCAGCCGCAGGCCGCGCAACCCCAGCATCTCCGCGTAGCGGTCGTAGTCGAAATCCGGCAGCGCCTGGGACGATTCGTACTTGGGATCGCCTTCCATCACCCGCTGCTCCCAGGTCACCTGGTTCAGGTCGCGGTTGTTCAGCACCAGAATCACCAGTCTCGGGTCCGACCATTCCCGCCAATAGTGGGCGGCGGTGACCAGCCCGTTATTGCCGATCATCTGCATGGCGCCGTCGCCGACCATGGCCACCACCGGCTTGTCCGGCTCGGCGAACTTCGCCGCCAGGGCATAGGGCACGCCGTTGCCCATGGAGGCGAGCCCGCCGGAGGTGGTGCCTTGCACCTTGCCGTTGACCTTCAGAAAGCGCGCGTACCAGTCGGTGGCGGTGCCCACGTCGGCGGCCAGCCGGGTGTCGTCGGGCAGCCGTGACGACAGCTCCCAGAAAATGCGCTGCGGATTGAGCGGCTCGGCGCTGGTGTAGGCGCGCGCTTCGACGGTGTCCCACCAGTCGGCGATCCGTTCTTCCAGATCCGCGCGCCAGCGTGTGTCCTGTTTCGGCGTGACCCGCTCCAGCAGCGCTTCCAGGGTGGCGGCGGCGTCACCGTGCAGGTTCACCTCGGTGGGGTAGCGCAGCCCCAGGTTGGCCGCGTCGATGTCGATCTGCACCGCGCGCGCCTGATCTTCCTCGGGCAGAAACTCCGCGTAGGGGAAGCTGGTGCCCACCAGCAGCAGGGTGTCGCAATGGCGCATCATGCGGTCACTGGGTTCGGTGCCCAGCAACCCCAGGGTGCCGGTGACGCCCGGCTGGTAATCGGAAATCATGGTCTTGGCGAGCACCGCCTTGGCGATGCCGGCGCCCAGCGCGTCGGACAGCTTCAGCAGCGGCTCGACGGCGTCCTTGACCCCGGCGCCGGCCAGGATCGCCACTTTTTCGCCGGCGTTGAGCACCTCGGCGGCGGCGTCCAGGTCGGTGGCGGCGGCGTGCCGCACCGACGGCCGGTAGCCGACCCCGGACCAGGTGGCGCCGTGGCCGCCGGGTGGCTCCGCCATGGGCTCGTCCTGCAGATCATTGGGCACCACCACCACGCTGACGGTGCGCTCCGCCTCGGCGATGCGCACCGCCCGGTCGATCACGTGGCGCGCCTGGGCCGGTGCCATCAGCGTCTGCACGTAGCCGGCGGCGTCCTTGAACAGACTGCCCAGGTCCACCTCCTGCTGGAAGTCCGAACCCAGGCTGATGCGCGCCTGCTGACCGACCACGGCGACCACCGGCATGTGGTCCTTGGCGGCGTCGTAGAGGCCGTTGAGGGCGTGAATCGCGCCCGGGCCGGAGGTGGTCACCACGGCGCCCGGGCGGCCGGTGTATTTGGCGTGCCCGCAGGCCATGAACGCGGCCAGTTCCTCGTGGCGGGGTTGCACCAGGGTCACGCCGTCGTTGCGGCGCAGCGCGCTCATCACGCCGTTGATGCCGTCACCGGAATAACCGAACACGCGGTCGATGCCCCATTGCTGCAAGCGATCGACAATGAAGTCGCCTACCGTTGCCTTGCTCATACTGCCTCCTTGGCTATCGCAAAAACTCGCGCAGCCTGCGCAAGCCGGTTTCGATGGTGTGCATGTCGGCGGCGAACGACACCCGCAGCCGTCCGGGGGCGCCGAAGCCGCTGCCCGGCACCACCGCCACGCCGGCCCTGTGCAGCAGCGCCTCGGCCAGCTGGCGGTCGTTGTCGATGCCGTCCAGGCGCGCGATCGCCTCGCGCACATCCGGGAAGGCGTAGAAGGTGCCGTCCGAGCGCGGGCACTGCACGCCGGGTATCTCGTTCAGCGCCGGCACGATGTGGTCGTGGCGGCGCCGGTAGGCCTCCACCATGCGCCGCACCGGCGTCTGGTCGCCGAGCAGCGCTTCCGTGGCGGCGTACTGGCTGATGCTGGCGGCGCCGGCGGTGCTCTGGCCCTGCACCTTTTTCATCGCCGCGATGGCCTCGGCGGGGCCGGCCACGAAGCCCACCCGCCAGCCGGTCATGGCGTAGGCCTTGGACACGCCGTTGACGATGAAGCAGCGCTCCGCCAGATCCGGCGCCACGTTGAGCAGGTTGCGAAACGGTTCGCCGGTCCAGTTCAGGTGCTCGTAGATGTCGTCGCTGACCACGAACACCCGCGGGTAGCGGCGCAGCACCGCGGCCAGAGCGTTCAGGGTGTCGCGGTCGTAGAGGCGCCCGGTGGGGTTGTTGGGGCTGTTCAGGAACACCAGCCGGGTGGCGTCGGTGAGCGCCGCGTCCAGGCGCTCCGCACGCGGCAGGTAACCGTCCTCGGCGTCGAGATCCAGATAGACGGTCTGCGCCTCGGCCAGCGTCACCTGGGCGGGGTAGGTGACCCAGTAGGGGCGCGGCACCACCGCCTCGTCGCCGGGGCGCAGCAGCGTCTGGCAGAGATCGTAAAGCGCCTGCTTGGCGCCGCAGGTCACCAGGATCTGATCGTCTTGAAAATGCAGGTCGTTATCACGGCGGAATTTTTCGCGCACCGCGTGCTTGAGGCCGTCGTAGCCGTCCACCGCGGTGTAGTGGGTGAACCCCTGGTCGATGGCCTGGTGGGCGGCGCGTTTGACGCCGTCCGGGGTCGCGAAATCCGGTTCGCCGGCGCCCAGGCGGGCCACCGCGTCGCCGCCGCGGTGATCGGCCTGGATGGCCGCCGCTTCGGCGTTGATCTTCAGCGTCAGCGACGGCTGTATGCGTTCGACTCGGTCAGCGTAGGACATCCTTGCCTCCTGACGGAAATGCCCTTCAAGGGGTACGCCGATCAAGGAAGCGTGAAAAGGGAGGGAAGGGAAAAAGGTGTAAAAGGCCCCGAGGCTGGGAACTAGAAACGGTGCGGCGGCAGCACCACGCTGTGCACGCGCTCCCCGCGCAGCCGGGTTTCGCCTTGGTAGCGTTCGCCGCCGGTGACCGTGAACTCAAAGGCGTAGATGCGCCACAGGCCCCAGCGGCCGCGCTCGTCACGGGCCAGGCGGAAGCGCTTGAGGCCCACGGTCTGGTCGAGCAGCAGAACCTCTTCGCGCTCGCAATGCCGCCGGGTGGCGCGCAGCGCCGTTTCGCGAATGCGCTGGGAGCGCCAGAACAGCGCCGCGCCGATGGCCAGCGCCGCGAGCAGAAGAAGATCGGTGAGATTCAGGTTCACAACGGTTTCCGTTTCCCGGTAGTAAGGTGCACCATGATAAGCGTCGGACGTGGACGTTAAAACGCCGGCCAGGAGATACCATGAACGCATTGTTTGAAAAGCTTCGCCGGTTGTTCGGCGGGGCGCCTGAACCCGCCCGGGAAGACGCCGAGGTGCGCATGCACTATCCGGAACCGGGCCCCCACGCCCATATGGGCGAGCACGGCGCCGCCCACCCGGACGACGACCCGGAGGATCTGCACCGCGGCCGCCGCCGGCTGAAGGAAAGCCACACCAGCCACTGGGACCTGGACTACATGTCCCGCGAGGAGATGGAGAAGCTTGCCGAAGCCAGCCGCCAGGCCCGGGATAAAGAACACCGGGATTAACTTTTCAGCCGGTACCCGGTTTTGAAAATCCACCAGATGGTGGCCAGGCACAGCAGCATGAACATCACCGTCATGCCCAGGCTCACCGCCACGTTCACATCGGCCACGCCGTAGAAACTCCAGCGGAAGCCGCTGATCAGGTACACCACCGGGTTGAACAGCGTCACCGTTTGCCAGAACGGCGGCAGCATGTTTACCGAGTAGAAGGTGCCGCCCAGGAACGTCAGCGGCGTGACGATCATCATCGGGATGATCTGCAGCTTCTCGAAACCGTCCGCCCAGATGCCGATGATGAAGCCGAACAGGCTGAACGTCACCGCCGTGAGCACCAGGAAGAACAGCATGGCGAACGGATGCTCGATGCCGAAATCCACGAACAACCGTGAGGTGGCGAGAATCAGCAGGCCGAGAATGATCGACTTGCTGGCGGCGGCGCCCACATAGCCGAGCACCACCTCCACATAGGACACCGGCGCCGACAGCACCTCGTAAATGGTGCCGCTGAACTTGGGCATGTAAATACCGAACGAGGCGTTGGAGATGCTCTCGTTGAGCAGCATCAGCATGATCAGCCCGGGGATGATGAAGGCGCCGTAGCTGATGCCGTCGATCTCCACCATGCGTGAGCCGATCGCCGAACCGAACACCACGAAATACAGCGAGGTGGAAATCACCGGCGAAGCGATGCTCTGCATCAGGGTGCGCCAGGTGCGGGCCATTTCGAAAAGATAGATCGCGCGAATCGCATGCAGGTTCATTGGCTGTCTCCGGCCGCGGGTTGCGGGGTGTCCGTGCCGCCCGGTGTGCCGTTGTGGACCAGGTCGACGAAGATTTCTTCCAGCGAGCTTTCCCGCGTGCGCAGATCGCGGAACTCAATGCCCAGCTCGCCCAGGCGGCGCAGCAGGCCGGCGATGTCGCCGTGCTCGTGGCGGGCGTCGAAGCTGTACACCAGCTCGTGGCCGTCGGCGGACAACGTCAAGGACATCGGCGCCAGGCTTTCCGGCACCGCCGACAGCGGCTCGGAAAGCTGCAGGCGCAGTTCCTTGCGGCCCAGCTTCTCCATCAGGGTGTGCTTGTTTTCCACCAGCACAATCTCCCCCCGGTTGATCACGCCGACCCGGTCGGCCATCTCCTCCGCTTCCTCGATGTAGTGGGTGGTGAGAATAATGGTCACACCGTTTTCGCGCAGGCCGCGCACCATTTCCCACATATCCCGGCGCAGCTCCACGTCGACACCGGCGGTGGGCTCGTCGAGAAACAGAATGCGCGGTTCATGGGCCAGGGCCTTGGCGATCATCACGCGCCGTTTCATGCCGCCGGACAGGGCGATAATTTTTTCCTTGCGCTTGTCCCACAGGGACAGGTCACGCAGCACTTTCTCCACATAGGCCGGGTTCTTGGGCTTGCCGAACAGCCCGCGGCTGAACGTGACCGTGGCCCAGACCGTCTCGAAGGCGTCGGTGGACAGCTCCTGGGGCACCAGGCCGATGGTGGACCGGGCGGCGCGGAAATCCCGCACGATGTCATGGCCGTCGGCCAGCACGGTGCCGGCGGTGGGATTGACGATGCCGCAGATGACGCTGATCAGGGTCGTCTTGCCGGCGCCGTTGGGGCCCAGCAAGGCAAAAATCTCGCCCCGGCGTATTTCCAGATTCACGTCCTTGAGAGCCTGGAAGCCGGAGTCATAGGTCTTGTTGAGTTGTTGCATGGAAATGATAGGACTCACGACCACTCCTTGAATGTTTTTGTTGCGCTCCCGGTGTGTCGTTCGGGCGCCGCGAAAAACGACACCGTAGTATGCCTGAGACCACGGCGATCGTGGACGGCACTTTGAGACCTGAAGTAAGGTTGAGATCAATAGCCATTGGGAAAGGTTGTCACGATGAGCAAGATAGCGGCCGCCGATATCGGCAAGGCGCTGACGCCGGGGGAAGTGGCCCGGCGCAGTGGCGTGGCGGTGTCGGCATTACACTTCTACGAGAAAAAGGGGCTGATTCACAGCTACCGGAGCAGCGGCAACCAGCGCCGCTACAGCCGTGACGTGCTGCGCCGCGTGGCGGTGATCAAGGTGGCGCAGCGGATCGGTATTCCACTGGCGGAGATCGGCCGGGCGCTGGCGGAACTGCCGGACGGCCGCACCCCCAACGCCCACGACTGGAAACGGCTGTCGGCGCATTGGCGCCATGATCTGAACGAGCGCATTCAAAGCCTGACGCAGCTTCGTGACCAGCTCGACGGCTGCATCGGCTGCGGGTGTTTGTCGATCAACGCTTGCCGGCTTCGCAACCCGCTGGATGAGTTGTCCGAGGACGGCCCCGGCCCGCGTCTGCTTGAGCCCGACTGATTCCACCGGCTGTAAATTCCGGTAAACAAAAACGCCGTTGGCGGCGGCTTCGGGTATCTTGGACGTCACTCACGACCGAGGATTCAAACCTCACAGCCAGCGCCCAGGGGAGGGCCAGCCATGACGTTGTTCGAAGCACTCAGAGAAGACCATGACACCCAGCGGACCCTGCTGGGCCTTTTGATCAAAACCCACGGCGACAGTGACGGCCGCGAGGAATTGTTCGAAAAAGTGAAGAAGGCGCTGACCAGCCACGCCGCCGCCGAGGAACGGGCGCTCTATATTCCGATGATGGAATTGGACATGACCCAGGAAAAAGCCCGCCACAGTGTCGCCGAGCATCACGAGATCGATGAACTGGTGGAAGAACTGGAAGATACGGATTTCAGTTCGCCGGGCTGGCTGGCCGCCGCCAGGAAGCTGCACGATCTGGTCACCCACCACCTGGACGAAGAAGAACAGGAGGTGTTCCAGCTCGCCGGGCGTGCCCTGAGCGACGACGCCAAGGCGCGTCTGGCGGACACCTACCGGGACGAAATGGCCGCCGCTCAATAAACCGGCCGGGCCTCAGTCCCGCTCCCAGGCCCGCAGCGCCGTTTCCAGCGTGCCGATGTCTCCCGCATGGTGCGCCATGTCCGCCCAGGGGTCGTCTTTCTGGCCGAGGCGCCGGAACAGGTTGTCGACGCGGTAGCGGCGCGGCCCGATATCCGCGTCGTTCACCTCGTTCCAGTCCAGCGGCGTGGCCACCGGCGCGCCCGGTTTGGCGCGCACCGCGTAGGGCGCCACCGCGGTCTGGCCGAAGGCGTTGCGCATGATGTCCAGGTAGAGCCGGCCGTGGCGTTTGTTCTTGCGCTGCTCGGCGGTGAGCGCGTCCGGGTGGCGGGCCACCAAGTGATCCGCCAGGCGCCGGCAGGCGCGCCGCACCCGGTCGAAGTCGGCGCCCGGTTTCAACGGCGCCACCACGTGCAGCCCGCGCGAGCCGGTGGTTTTCACGAACGGCGTCAGGCCGGCGTCGCGCAGTGCGTCGCCCACCTGCCAGGCGGCCCGGCGCACCGGCTCGAAATCGTCGCCGGGCGGATCCAGGTCGAACACCAGTTGGTCGGGCCGGTGCGGCCGGTCCACCCGGCTGAGCCAGGCGTGCAGGGTCAGCGTCGCCTGGCTGGCCAGATAGACCAGATCGGCGGCGCGCTCGCAGAGAATATGCGTCACCGCGCCGGTGCCGCCGGGGTGATCGATGGACGCGGCGGGCAGCCAGTCCGGGAAATGATCGCTGCGGTTCTGCTGATAGAAGCCGTGCGCGCCGATGCCGTCCGGAAAGCGGTGCAGCGTCAGCGGGCGGCCGCGCAGGTGCGGCAGCATCATCGGCGCCACCCGCTGGTAGTAGTCCGCCAGATCCGATTTGCTCAGGCCGTGTTCCGGGAACAGCACCTTGTCCGGATGGGACAGGGTGATGGTCTTGCCGTCCACGGTCAGGGTGCGGTCACTCATGGTCGTGCTCCGCCTTGCCGTCGCGGGCGATGCGCGCCAGGGTGCGGCCGCTTTTCACCGAACGGTTCTGCGTGGAGGTGGGGTTGCGGCGTGCGTCGGCGTGCTCATCGTCCATCTTGATCAGCAGCCACTGGGGTTTGTCGCCGTCGCGGAAACGCTTCAGCGCGTAGCCGCCTTTCAGTTTGTCGCCGTCCAGCCACACTTCCAGCAGGCCGTCGCGGTAGGCGCTGGCCATGTCCTTGGGCGGGTCCTTGTCGGCGAGCAGATTGCGGTAGCCGCCCCGGTCCCAGACCATCACGGTGCCGGCGCCGTAGTGGCCTTCGGGAATCACGCCTTCGAAGTCCGCGTAGTCCAGCGGATGGTCTTCCACCTGCACCGCCAGCCGCTTTTCGCGCGGGTCGGTGGACGGGCCCTTGGGCACCGCCCAGGACTTCAAAGCGCCGTCGAACGCCAGCCGGAAGTCATAATGCAGCCGGCTGGCGTCGTGCTTCTGGATCACGAACCGGGGCGCGTCGCCGGCGCCGCCGGCGGGCTCGCGGCTGGCGCCCAGGTTGCGCTTGCGGCGGTACTCATTGAGCGGGTCCTTGCTCATGGCGGTCTCCGTGCTGGTTGCTCGCCTGTCCGCCAGCATAGCCCCCCGGCGCGGACGAAATCAGCGGCCAAGCGTAAAAAATCTTCAAGTCCCCGGCTTGTAACAGGCGCTGTGATAAAGTTGCCGCATGAGTATTCTGCAGCTGCCCCACGATAAGCCGGCGGCCGTGTTGATCGACTGGCACGCGACCCTGGTGGACACCCACGACGCCATGTACCACGCGGTCGACGATGTTTTGCCCAGGCTTAAGGAGCTGGGTCTTTGGGACCGGCTGCTCAAACCGGAAGAATCGAAGACCATCGAGGACGCCAAGCTGGTCAAGTACGTGCGCGAGAACAACAAGCTGCACCCCAAGATCACCGCCCAGCGGAAAATCTCGCGCACCGATATCTTCGAAGTGCTGTTCGGCGCCGACGGCGACGCCAAGCGCCGCATCCATCAGGCCTTCGACGATTGCTATAAAAAATACGTGGACGAAGTTCACCCGCTCGAGAGTGACATCCGCGTTCAACTGGAGCGGTTGCGCCAGTCCGGCGTGCCGGTGGCGTTGATCTCCAACCGCAAGCGGGAGTTCCTCGAGCACGAGCTGCGCATTGTCGACGGCACCGGCTGGGAGGATCTGTTCGACACCATTGTCTGCGGCGACGACGTGGAACACCGCAAGCCGGCGCCGGACATGCTGCTCAAGGCGCTGGACAACCTCGGCCTGACGCCGGCGGAGAACTGCTGGTACGTGGGCGACAGCACCACCGACGTGATCGCCGCCAAGGAAGCCGGCATCACCGCGATCTTCTATAACGGCGCCGGCTGGCCGGACTCCTGGCTGGACAAGATTTTCCCCAACACCGTCAGCCACCCGCACCGCCCGGACGCGGTGGTCACCAGTATCGCCGACCTGGTGCACCTGGCGCGGGTGATGCTCGCCCAGGGCAAGCGGGTGGACCGGGCCAGGGGCTAGGCCCTCATCGTCTTGCGATTGGCCCGCTGTGAATGTGGCACCATGGTACGATCTTTCGCCATCGACCGCCTTCACAGCAGGACACACCGATGAATCAATACGCCGGACCCGCCCCCGAAGCGCGCCTTCATGCCTTCCGTGATGACGCCCTCGGTGACCACGACGCCACCGCCCTGGCCGACCTGTTGCGCCGTGGCGAGCGCAGTGCGGCGCAGCTCACCGACGCCGCCATCGAGCGCATCCAGGCGGTGAACCCGGCGCTCAACGGTCTGGCGCTGGACACCTTTGAAACGGCCCGCCGAAGCGCGGACCAGCGCCTGCGGGACGGCGGGGAATTCGCCGGCGTGCCCAGCCTGATCAAGGACAACATCGACGTGGCGGGCCTGCCCACCGGCCACGGTGCCCGAGCCGTGCGACCGCGCAACGCCGCCAAGGACAGCCATTTCGCCCGTCAGTATCTGGACCAGGGCTTCGTGCTGCTGGGCAAAACCCGGCTGCCGGATTTCGGCTTCAGCGCCACCACCGAGTACGCCGGCGCGCCGGCCACCCGCAACCCCTGGGCGCCGGGCTATTCCAGCGGCGCCTCCTCCGGCGGCAGTGCCGCCCTGGTGGCGGCCGGCGCGGTGCCCATCGCCCACGGCAACGACGGCGGCGGCTCGATCCGCATTCCCGCCGCCTGCTGCGGCTTGGTGGGCCTTAAACCCACCCGCGGCCGGCTGGTGAAATCGGAAGCGTCCCGGTCGTTGCCGATCGACATCATCGCCGAGGGCGTGCTCACCCGCAGCGTGCGCGACACCGCCAATTTCTTCGCCGCCGCCGAGCAGTATTACCGCAACCCCAAGCTGCCGCCGATCGGCCGGGTGGAAGGGCCGGGCCGGCGGCGCCTGCGCGTGGGCCTGGTGGTGGACTCGATCACCGGCAGCCCCACCTGTCCGCAGACCCGGGCCGTGGTGGAGGACGCCGGCCATTTGCTGGCCGGGCTCGGCCACCGGGTGGAAGAGGCGCCGGTGCCGCTGGAGCGCCGCTTTATCGACGACTTCGTGCTCTACTACGGCTTTATGGCGTTCATGGTGAGCACCTTCGGCCGCGCCCTGTTCGGGCCCGGCTTCGACCCCCGGCAGCTGGACGGCCTGACCCGGGGCCTGAGCCGCTATTACCGGCGCAAGCTGTGGAAGACACCGGCGGTGCTCTACCAGCTCAAGCGCACCTGGCAGGCCTACGCCCGCTCGTTCCAGCATTACGACGTGGTGCTGTCGCCGGTGCTCGCCCACACCACGCCGCCGCTCGGCTACCTGAGCCCCAATGTGGACTTCGAGGTGCTGATCGACCGGCTGATCAAGTACGTCAGCTTCACCCCCGCCAACAATGCTTCCGGCAGCCCGGCCCTGTCGTTGCCGCTGGGCGAAAGCCGCGAGGGCCTGCCCATCGGCGTGCAGTTCTCCGCGCTGCAGGGCGACGAAAAAACGCTGCTGGAGCTGGCCTTCGAGCTGGAGCAGGCGCGCCCCTGGCGACGTATTCAGAACTGACGGGACGGCCACCTTGAAACCGGATTTATAGACCTTATAGTCACGCTGCCGGGCTCCCTCCTGGCAGCGGCCCGGCCTGATAACGCCAATCTGGACCTGATCCCAAATCTCAGGAGGTGATTTGATGTCAGTGCAGACGCCCACCCGACCCATTACCGGACCGGCTCCGGCGATTCAGGACCCTTACCCCACCCGTCTGGCGAAAAAGCCGGACATGCCCTGGCTGAACCGCCGCGAAAAAGTGGTTAAGGGCCAGGCCGCCGACGGCCCCCTGTCCCAGCAACAACTGGACGAGTTCGAGCAGCGCGGCTTTCTGTTCGAGCCGGACTTCCTGGATCAGCGGGAAGTGCAGGAGCTCACTGGCCATTTGCACGAACTGCTCGCCCGGGATGAATTCCGGGGCCGGGATTTCAGTGTCACCGAGCCCGGCAGTGAGGAAATCCGCTCCCTGTTCGCGGTGCACTTTCTGTCCGAACGTTTCCGCCAACTGGCCCGTGACCCACGCCTGACCGGCCGCGCCCGGCAGATACTGGGCGGCGACGTCTACGTGCACCAGTCACGGATCAACTATAAGCCGGGCTTCCACGGCAAGGGATTCAACTGGCATTCGGACTTCGAGACCTGGCACGCCGAGGACGGCATGCCGTCCATGCACGCGGTGAGCGCCTCCATCGTGCTGACCGACAACCACCACTTCAACGGGCCCCTGATGCTGATTCCCGGCTCGCACAAGGTGTTCGTGCCGTGCCTGGGCGCCACCCCGGACGACCACCACAAGCAGTCCTTGAAGACCCAGGAATTCGGTGTGCCCGGCAACGACGTGCTGCAAGCGCTGATCGAGCGTGGCGGTATCGAGGCGCCCACCGGCAAGGCCGGCGGCCTGATTCTGTTCGACTGCAACACCCTGCACGGCTCCAACGCCAATATGTCGCCGGACCCGCGCAGCAATGTGTTCTTCGTCTACAACCGCCGCGACAACGTTTGCGACCGGCCCTACGCGGCCCGGCGGCGCCGTCCCTCGTTCCTGGCCCACGGGCCCGGGGAGACGTGGACGCCGTAACCCGGTCCGGTGTCAGGGTTCGCGGTGTTTGAAGAACGTCTGGATGCTGGAAAAGTCCTTGCCGCCCAGGCCCTGGTTGCCGAGGGCGGCGTACAGGCTTTTCGCCAGTGAGCCCATGGGCGTGCTGGACTGGCTGGCCAGCGCCGCTTCCAGCGCCAGGCCCAGATCCTTGTTCATCAGTTTCACCGCGAAACCGCCGTTGTAGTCGTTGCTGGACGGCACGCCCTCCATCACGCCGGGCCAGGGGTTGTACACCTCCAGGGACCAGTTGCGTCCGGAGCTGGCTTTCATGATGTCGGAGAGCACCGCCGGGTCCAGGCCGTGGTCGGCGCCCAGTTGCAGCGCTTCGGCAGTGCCGATCATGTGCACGGCGAGCAACATGTTGTTGCAGATTTTCGCCACCTGGCCGGCGCCGTTGTCGCCGGCGCGGAACACGTTCTTGCCCATGCAGTCGAGCACCGGGCGGGCGCGTTCCACCGCCGCTTCCGGGCCGCCACAGATAAACGTCAGCGTGCCCGCTTTGGCGCCGCCGACACCGCCGGACACCGGCGCGTCGATCATGGTGCGGCCGCTGTCGGCGGCGGCGCTGGCCACCCGGCGGGCGGTGTCGGCGTCGATGGTGGAGCAGTCGATGATCAGGGTGTCCGGGTGGATGGCGTCCAGCACGCCGTCGTCGCCCAGGTACAGGCCGGTGACCGCGCCGGCGGAGGGCAGCATGCTGATCACCACCTCGGCGCCGGCCACCGCCGCCGCCGGGTCGGCGGCCACGGCGACGCCGTCCGCTTCCACGGTCTTGAGCAGCTCGGGCACCAGGTCGAAGGCGGTCACCGTATGGCCGGCCTTGACCAGATTGGCGGCCATCGGCCCGCCCATGTTGCCGACGCCGAAGAATCCGATGTTCATATTGTTCTCCTTTTTGAATCGGGCCTTATAAAAAGCTCAGGTCTTTCAGTACCCGGCGGGCGATGATCACCCGCATGATTTCGTTGGTGCCTTCCAGAATCTGATGCACCCGGCTGTCGCGCACATAGCGCTCCAGCGGGTACTCCTTGATGTAGCCGTAGCCGCCGTGCAGCTGCAGGGCCTGGTTGCAGACGTCGAAGCACAGGTCGGTGGCGAGCCGCTTGGCCATGGCGCAGAAGGTGCCCTTGTCGGCGTCGCCGTTATCCAGCTTCCAGGCCGCCAGCCGCACCATCTGCTGGGCCGCCACCAGGTGGGTGGCCATGTCCGCCAGGGTGAACTGCACGCTCTGGAACTCGCTCACCGGCTGATCGAACTGGCGGCGCTCCTGCACGTAGCTCTGCGCCTGGGCCAGCGCCGCCGAGGCCGCGCCCAGCGAGCAGCTGGCGATATTGATACGGCCGCCGTCCAGGCCGGCCATGGCGATCTTGAAGCCCTGGCCCTCGTCGCCGATGCGGTTTTCCACCGGGACGCGCGCGTCCTCGAGAATCACCGCCCGGGTGGGCTGGCTTTTCCAGCCCATCTTGTCCTCGTTGCGGCCGTAGCTGACGCCGGGCGTGTCCGCCGGGATCGCGAAGCAGGAAATACCGCCGGCGCCGGGCCCGCCGGTGCGCGCCATCAGCACCAGCAGGTCGGTGTCGCCGGCGCCGGAGATGAACGCCTTGGCGCCGTTCAGCACATACTCGTCGCCGTCGCGGCGGGCGCTGGTCTTCAGCGACGCCGCGTCGGAGCCGGCGCCCGGCTCGGTGAGGCAATAGGAGGCCAGCGCCTCGCCGCTCATCAGCGGCCCGTTCCAGCGCTGGCGCACCGCCTCGGAGCCGAACCGGGACAGCATCCAGGTGGCCATGTTGTGGATGGTGATAAAGGCGGTGGTGGAGGTGCAGCCCGCCGCCATCTGCTCGAAGATCAGCGCCGCGTCGAGCCGGCTCAGGCCCATGCCGCCCTGGTCCTCGTCGCAGTACAGCGCGCAGAAGCCCAGCTCGCCGGCGCGGCGGATGGTGTCCTTGGGGAAGGTGCCGTGCTGGTCCCACTCGGCGGCGAACGGCGCCAGCTCCTTATCGGCGAACTGGCGCGCGGTGTCGCGGAACGCCAGCTGCTCGTCGGTGAAGTTGAAGTCCATGGCTATTTCAGGTTGATGGTCATGTTGGGGCCGCCGTGGGCGCCGTCCGGGATGTCGTCATCGAACCAGCGGCTGGTGACGGTCTTGGTCTCGGTGTAGAAGCGCACCGCCTGTTTGCCGTAGGCGTGCTGGTCCCCGTAGAAGGAGCCCTTCCAACCGGTGAAGCTGAAGAACGGCAGCGGCACCGGGATCGGCACATTGATGCCCACCTGGCCCACTTCCACCTCGTGCTGATACTTGCGCGCGGCGGCGCCACTGGCTGTGAAGATCGAGGTGCCGTTGCCGTAGGGGCTGTTGTTCACCAGCTCCAGGGCCTCTTCCTGGGTATCCACGGTCATGCAGCACAGCACCGGGCCGAAGATCTCTTCTTTGTAGAGCGCCATGTCCGGGGTCACGTCGCTGAACAGGGTGGGGCCCACCCAGTTGCCGTCCGGCAGCCCGTCCACGGTACAATCGGAACCGTCCAGCAAACAGTTGGCGCCTTCCTCTTTGCCCTGCTTGATCAGCGTCAGCACCCGGTCGCGGGCCTTGGGGCTGATCTGCGGGCCGTAGGCGGCGCTCTCGTCGTCCCAGGCGCCGGGGCGGATCTTCGCCAGCTCGTCCTTGAGTTCGTCGATCCATTGTTTGGATTCGCCCACGAACACCGCCACGCTGATCGCCATGCAGCGCTGGCCGGCGGCGCCGCAGGAGGCGCCCACCAGGTTGCTGATCACCTGATCCTTGCGCGCGTCCGGCATCACCACCATGTGGTTCTTGGCGCCGGCGAAGCACTGGGCGCGCTTGAGGTGGTCGGTGGCGGTGCGGTAGACGTGCTGGCCCACCGGCACCGAGCCGACGAAGGACACCGCCTTGATCTCCGGGTGGGTGAGCAGGGTGTCCACCTGCTCCTTGCCACCGTGGACCACCTGCAGCAGGTTCTTGGGCGCGCCGGCGCGCAGGAACAGTTCGGCGAGAATATTGGGCGTCATCGGGTCCTGCTCGGAGGGCTTGAGCACGAAGCTGTTGCCGCAGGCGATGGCCATCGGGAACATCCACAGCGGAATCATCGCCGGGAAGTTGAACGGGGTGATGCCCGCGCACACGCCCAGCGGCTGGGTCCAGGCGTGGCCGTCGATACCGCGCGCCACGTTTTCCACCGTCTCGCCCATCATCAGCGAGCCGATGTTGGCGGCGTGCTCCACCACCTCGATGCCGCGCCACACATCGCCCTTGGCGTCCGCGAACACCTTGCCGGTTTCCTTGGCCAGCACCTCGGCGATTTCATCGTGGTGCTCCTTGAGCAGGTGCTGGTAGCGCAGCATCACCCGGGCGCGCTCGGACACCGGGGTTTCCCGCCATTCCAGGAACGCCTCGCGGGCGGACTGGATGGCGCTCTCCATTTCCTCGGCGGTGGCCGCCGGTACTTCGCAGAGCACCTCCTGGGTGGCCGGGTTGGTGACTGGAATCCAGGTGTCGGTCCGGCTTTGCTGGAATTCGCCGTTGATCAGTTGCGGCAGTCGCGTGCTCATGGAGCCTCCGAAAGTGGGGGTGTTGTTCTATTATTGCTATGGTTTACCACAGTATCGTCCCCATGCGGATGGTTTCTATTGATCGCTGATGGACTATATTGCGGTATGGACTCCAACGACGTCTCCGTCATCGAGACCTCCCAGTGGCCGCTACCCCGGGACGGCCGCCGCATTGTGGTGCCCCAGGCGCTGATTCAGACGCTGGGCGGGCACCCGTTGTGCGGCGACTGCCTGCCCCACGGGGTGGGTTATTACCCGCGCGCTGCCGGCCACCAGATGGGGCGCGCCTCGCCCCGCGATCATCTGCTGATTTATTGCGTGGCCGGACGCGGTGAAGTGGACCTGGGGGGCGACACCCACCCGGTGGGCCCCGGCGATGTGCTGTTGTTCCGGGAAGGGCAGCCGCACCGCTACCGGGCCCGCCCGGACGACCCCTGGACCATATACTGGGTGCACCTGGGCGGCGCCGCCGTGGATCTGTTTTTCGATGCCATCGAGCCGGACCCGCGCGCCGGGCTGGTGCCGGTGGGCCTGCACTCGCGGCTCAGCGAAGAGTTCGAAGTGCTGCTGGCCACCGCGGTGAGCTTTCAGATTCACCATCAGGTGCACGCCGCCAATGTGCTGCGCGGCCTGCTCACCTTCCTGGCGCTGGTACGCCGCCGCCAGCAGGCGCGGCAGGCGGCGCTGGACGTGGACCGGGTGCAGAGCTACCTGCAAAGCCGCCTGCACGAACGGCTGGCCCTGGACGACCTGGTCGCCGCCACCAGCACCCTGTCGCGCTATCACTTTATTCGTGAATACAAACGCCTTACCGGGCAGACGCCGATGCAGGCGTTTCAGCACCTCAAGATCAGCCGCGCCTGCTACCTGCTGGACGTCAGCGACCTGGGCGTCAGCGACATCGCCCGCCACCTGGGCCACGACGACCCCTACTACTTTTCCCGCCTGTTCAAAAAAGTAATGGGCGTGGCCCCGCGCCACTACCGCCGCGAACGCTCCTCCCACTAAGCCACCTTGTGCGAGCGGGCCCAGCCCGCGAAAGGGTGGCTTTCAGCCACCCGGCAGGATGCCAGAGACGCTTTTAAGACGCCGCCGATCGCCAAGTAAGAAACGCCTCACCCGCCTGCCCCACAGCGCTTTCCAGACCATCCCGGCGCTTCACATCCCCGGGCTCACGCGGCGGATCCTGCAACGCCTTCTGCAAACGCTGGCGCTGCACCCGGGGCAGCTGTTCCAGCCAGTGGCGGTCGGCGTCATCCAGGGTGAGCGGGTCACGCCCGGCGTGATTGCGGTGACTGACCTGATGCCAGTGCTCCAGGGCCCGGCCCAGCACCACATAGCCGAACTGCGGATCGCGCACCGGCCCGAAGGCCGCTTCGGCGCCGCCGGTAAAACGCTCCAGCACTTTCAGGGCGCCCAGTTTGTCGGCGTACTTGCCGCCGTAGAAGACGCTGCCGGCGGCGCCCAGCACGCCGCCGATCAGGGCGCCGGCCCCCAGCGAGTGACCGGCGGCGAGCGCGTCGATGCCGGCCCCGCCCAGGGCGCCGGCGCCGAAGCCGGCGGTGGCCAGGTAGGTGCGGCTCACGCCCCAGGTCCGGCGGGCCTGTTCGCTGAACAGGTCGCTGCCCGGCTGCCACGCCAGGACCTGCTCGCGGCGGCGCAGGTGGCGGTGTTGGTAGAGGGCTTCCACGTCGCGGCGCAGGCGCTGCTCCCGCCGGCGCTGCCAGTCCCGCCAGCGCTGCCCGAGTTCGTGCTCGAGCGCGTCGCGGTTGCCGTCGTCGCGCAGCCGGCCGGTTTCCCGGTGGGTGAGCATGTCCGCCAGGGCGGCGGCGATCAGTTGCAGGGCCTGGCGCTGGCGGTGCCGGCGCTGGTCGCGCAGATGGTGGGTGGCCTCCTCAAGCGGCGCTTCCCACTCCGGGGCCAGCTGGCCGAAACCGCGCAGCAGGCTCAGGTGGGCCTCGAAGGGGGCGTGCACCGCGTCGAAGTCGCGCACGATCTGGAAGTACTGACCCAGGGCGGCGCGCCAGTCCGCGAGATGGTCGCCCGCGCCGATGCGGTTGATCAGCGCCAGGCTGGGGCGGCCGGTCCAGCGCAGGATTTCCATTTCCGCTTCCTGTTCGCGGCTGTAGGGCACCGCGCCGTCCACCACATAGAGAATGCCGGCGCCCTCCAGTATCGGCGTCAGCAGCTGGCATTCGTCATGGAAACGGGGGTCGTCGCGGTGCTGGGTGACAAAGGCGCGCACCGTGTCCGGCCGGTCCGACGCGGACAGGCTGTGCGCCTGCAGCCAGGCCAGCACCCGGCGCGGGCGCTGGAAGCCGGGGGTGTCGATCAGTTCGTACAGCAGCCGGTCGTCCACGCGCAGCGGGTAGTGGCCGTTCTCCCGGGTGGTGCCCGGCTCCAGGGCGATGGCGATGCCGTCGTTCTGGGCCAGGGTGGCGACAATGCTCGACTTGCCCTTGTTGGGGTGGCCGACCACGGCGAAACGGGGCAGGGGGCGCTCGCTCATGGGCGACACAGCCTGACCGGCCGGTGCCGGTCCACGAAGCGTTGCCACTGGGCCAGCAGCGCGCCGTCCACCAGAGCGGTTTGATCGTCGGCGGCGAGCGGCAGCAGCACGATGTCGGTGTTCGCCGGCAGGCTGTGGCGGGCGTCGTCGAGGAAGTCCGCCAGTTCGCCGGTGGGCGGTTCCCAGCCGCGCGTCAGCACCACCACCGGCAGGCCCAGGTCGGCGCGGGTGAGGGTATCGCGGTCCTGCTCCAGGCTGGCGCTGCCGCCGGCTTCGAGCACCTGCATGGGGGCGTCCTGGAGCAGGTTTCGGGCGAGGTCGGCGCTGCCGGCGCCGGCCCAGCGGATCACCACGCCGCTTTCCGGCGGCGGCGCCAGCGTGTCGGCGGGCGGTACCGCGGGGCCGGCGCCGGCGGCGACCGGTGTCGGGCCGCTGTCCACCCAGGGCGTGGCGAAGCGCTGGCGCAGCGCCGCCCAGCCCGGGTGGCGTCGCAGCAGCACGCCGGCGCGGTGGTTCAGGTGCAGCCGCGCCAGCCCCAGCAGGATAAGCCGGGGCAGCAGCACATAGCAGAGCCACAGCATGGCCAGGAACGGCCACCAGGCGCCCAGGCGTTCCGGGTCGGCGGGAGCCTCACCGCCGAGCCGGAAGTAACGGGATTGCTCCACCAGTTCCAGGCCCGGCACGGCGCCGGGCAGCCAGCCGCGCCAGGGCCAGGCAAGCTGTTCCACCAGGGCGTGGTAGGCGGGCACGGAGGTCTGCAGGGTGGTGCTCCAGCCGAACGCCAGATCGCGCACCAGCACCTGGACCAGCAGGGTGAGCAGGGCGGTGGCGGCGAACGCCAGGCCGGCGCCGTGGGCGGCGCGGGCGGCCAGCTGCGGGTACAGCTGGCGGAGTACCGGCGGCCCGCCGTCGCCCCGGCCCAGCAGCCGGCCCCAGGGGCGCCGGCCGCTTAACGCCTGGGCGGTGGTGGCCAGGGCGAGCAGCAGTTGCAGCAGGGCCAGCGCCAGAATCAGGGTGACATTGATGCGGCCCTGGCCGTCCACGTACAGCACGCCGAGCATGGTCAGCACGCCCAGCACCGCGCCGGCCAGGGTCAGCGCGGCCCGGCCGCGGCGCCAGGGGCGCAGCGCCGCGCCGGCGCCG
This sequence comes from Alcanivorax sp., assembly GCA_017794945.1. Lineage (GTDB taxonomy): Bacteria > Pseudomonadota > Gammaproteobacteria > Pseudomonadales > Alcanivoracaceae > Alloalcanivorax. The sequence continues at coordinate 1,308,193 of CP051239.1, read as the reverse complement.
GGGGCGTCCACCGCGCTCAGCCAGGCGGCGGCGTCCGGCGGCGGCGCGCCGTCCTGTTCACGGGCCAGCGCCAGACGGCGGTCGCGGCGATGCAGAAAGTCCGGCGTGTGCTGCTGGTCGCGGCGATATTGCGCGTCGAAGTCCAGTAACCGGCGTACGGGCGAAAGCGGCAAAGCGGTGTCCTTGGACGTTATTTAACCGGCACGGTATAGGCGACGCCTTCTTTGGCGCAGCCGCTGCAGGCGTTGCTGTATTCGCCCAGGGTTTCGCCGTTCTTGTCCAGGCCGATCACCGGGCGGTATTCCATGGTGCACATTTGCGGCCGCGGTTCCGGGCAGGGGCGGGCGTTGTCGGGGAGGTTCGCCGGGGTATGGGCGCAGCCCGCGGCTGCCAGGATCAGCGTAAGGCCGGCGAGAGGGAAGCGAATCATGGGTGTCTCCGGGGTCGGTTGCGTGTTTTATCCTGGGTCCATGTTAAAGGTGGACCCGGGGCGGGCAAGCAAGTTCTTTAGTCGCCGGGCCGACCGTGGCAATATTTTTGACCTGATTTCCAACGGGGACACCATGAATCACGTTGATTGGCGCGCGGAAGCGGCCGCCATCTGGCGGCCCAGACAGCAACGGCTGAGACCGGTGCGGCACCTGGACCCGGTGGCGCTGGACGATCTGCTCGGCGTGGACACGCAGAAACGGAAGCTGGTGCAGAACACCGAACGCTTCCTGGCCGGCAAGCCCGCCAACCATGCGCTGCTGTGGGGCAGCCGGGGCACCGGCAAGTCGTCGCTGGTGAAAGCGCTGCTGAACGAATACGCGCCGCGCGGGCTGCGCATGATCGAGGTGGAAAAGCACGACCTGGTGGACCTGCCGGAGATCGTCGATGATCTGCGCGAGCGCGCCCAGCGTTTCGTGGTGTACTGCGACGACATTGCCTTCGAGGATGGTGAAACCCAGTACAAGCACCTGAAAAGCGTGCTCGAAGGCTCGCTGGAGCTGCCGCCGGAGAACGTCCGCCTGTACGCCACCAGTAACCGCCGCCACCTGGTGTCTGAGTACCAGGCCGACAACGAGCAGAGCCGGGTGGTGGGCCGTGAGATCCACCACGGCGACGTGGTGGAAGAGAAGATTTCCCTGTCCGACCGGTTCGGCCTGTCGCTGAGCTTTTACCCGATCAATGAAGCGCAGTATTTCCAGATCGTCGATCACCTGTTCGGCGAGGTCGCCGACCGCGACCGGCTGCACATTCTCGCCCGCCGCTTTTCCATGGAGCGCGGCGGGCGCTCCGGGCGCACCGCCCGGCAGTTCTATAATCAATTCGTGGGCGAGCTCTGATACCCGGGTGGCGGGCCGGTCTTGTGTTCGCCCCGGATCGGTGTGGCATACTACGGACCCTTTTCAGTGATTCGGTTTTGCATGGACTGCCAATTGCGGCACCACAGAATGATCAGTATGCCCGCCCACTGCCCGCGGCGGGGCCGCCGCCCCTATTTCCCGGATCCGCCCGTTGTCACGCTGAGTTGATGATTTACTGATAAGCTCGACGTGGCGTTGCCGCAACTGACAACGGATTGCCTATGAATCTTTCCATTCTGGTGCTGCTGCCCTTTCTGGGGGCCGCACTGCCGCCGCTGGCCGAACGTTTCAGGGCCTCGCGCACGCTGCTGGCGCTGAGCGCCGCGGCGTTGCCGGCCCTGGCTCTGGCTTTGATGGTGGCGCCCGCGCGACGGGTGATCGCCGGCGAAACGGTGCTCTCTTCACTGCAGTGGCTGCCCAGCCTGGGCCTGGACCTGGCGTTCCGCCTGGACGGCCTGGCGCTGATGTTCGCCATGCTGGTGCTGGGCATCGGCCTGCTGATTATTCTGTACGCGCGCTACTATCTGTCCGCCGATGAAAAAGCCGGGCGTTTTTACGCCTACCTGCTGCTCTTCATGGGCGCCATGCTGGGGGTGGTGACCAGTGACAACCTGCTGCTGCTGGTGGTGTTCTGGGAGCTCACCAGCCTCAGCTCGTTCTTGCTGATCGGTTTCTGGTCGCACAACAGCGGCGCCAGGAAGGGGGCGCGCATGGCGCTCACGGTCACCGGCCTGGGCGGCCTGGCGCTGCTCGCCGGGGTGCTGCTGATCGGCCAGGTGGTGGGCAGCTATTCCCTGGGCGAGGCGCTGGCCAGCGGCGATGCCATCCGCGCCAGCGGGCTCTACCCGCTGATTCTTTGCCTGGTGCTGCTGGGTATTTTCACCAAGAGTGCCCAATTCCCGTTCCACTTCTGGCTGCCCCATGCCATGGCGGCGCCGACGCCGGTAAGTGCTTACTTGCACTCCGCCACCATGGTCAAGGCGGGGGTGTTTTTGCTGGCCCGCTTCTACCCGATGCTGGCGGGCACCAACCTGTGGTTCGACCTGGTTACGCTGGCCGGCATGGCGACGCTGCTGTGGGGGGCGCTGGCGGCGCTGTTCCAGCACGACCTGAAAGGGCTGCTGGCCTATTCCACCATCAGCCATCTGGGTCTGATCACCCTGCTGTTCGGCCTGAACACCGAGCTGGCGGCGGTGGCGGCGGTGTTCCACATCATCAACCACGCCACCTTCAAGGCGTCGCTGTTCATGGCCGCCGGCATCATTGATCACGAAACCGGCACCCGGGACATGCGCCGTATCAACGGCTTGTGGCGCTACATGCCGTACACCGCGGTGCTCGCCATGGTGGCCTCGGCGGCGATGGCCGGGGTGCCGTTGCTCAACGGCTTCCTGTCCAAGGAGATGTTCTTCGCCGAGACCCTGCAGTCCGACCGGCTCGGCGCCCTGAGCTGGGTGCTGCCGCTGGGCGCCACCCTGGGCGGCGTGTTGTCGGTGGCCTATTCGGCGCGCTTTATCCACGACGTCTTCTTCAACGGCGAGCCGGTGAACCTGCCCAAGTTTCCGCCCCATGAGCCGCCCCGTTACATGAAAGTGCCGGTGGAGATACTGGTGGCGCTGTGCGTGGCGGTGGGCGTGTTCCCGGCGCTCACCGTGGCCGGGCTGCTGGCGGTGGCCGGCACCGCCACGCTTGGCGGCACCCTGCCGGAATACCATCTTTCCATCTGGCACGGCTTTAACCTGCCGTTGCTGATGAGCGTCATCGCCCTGGTCGGCGGCGTGCTGGTCTACAGCCAGCGGCAGCGTCTGTTCCGGTGGCACGCGCGCCTGCCCGAGATCAACGCCAACCTGATTTTCGAGCGCGCCATGCAGGCGGTGGCGGGGTTCGCCGGGGCGTTGAGCGGGCGCTTGCGCAACGGCTCCCTGCAGACCTATGTGGCCTGGTTGCTGGCGGTGGTCTCGCTGGTGCTGCTGACGCAGCTGGGACCGCGTTTGCTGAGCGGCGACCGGGCGCTGCTGCCCCTGGACGGGGTGGCGCTGCTGGCCGGCGCCATGTTGATCGTGGCCGCGGTGATCACCGCCATTCTGCACCGCCACCGGATGACGGCGATCATGTCGATCAGCGTGGTGGGGCTGGTGGTGTCGCTGGTGTTCGTGCGCTTCTCGGCGCCGGATCTGGCGCTCACCCAGCTTTCCGTGGAAGTGGTCACGGTGATGCTGCTGATCCTGGCGATGTACTTTCTGCCGGTGCGCACCAGCGCCGAATCCGGCGTGTTCAGAGTGTTCCGCGATCTGTTCCTGTCGGTGGTGGTCGGCGGTGGCGTCGGCGTCATGGCGTTCGCCATGATGACCAGCGACTTCAACAGCATCAGCGGCTTCTTCCTGGAGAACGCCAAGCCGGGCGGCGGTGGCACCAATGTGGTCAACGTGATCCTGGTGGACTTCCGGGGCTTCGATACCTTCGGTGAGATCACCGTGCTGGGCATCGCCGCCATGGGCATCTACGCGCTGCTCAAGGATCTCAAGCTGACCTCGCCCCGGGCGGATTCCACCGGCCGGCCCTGGGCGCGGGACGCGCACCCGCTGGTGCTGGTGACCATCTCGCGGCCGTTGCTGCCGCTGGCCCTGCTGGTGTCGGTGTACATCTTCCTGCGCGGCCATAACCTGCCCGGCGGCGGCTTTATCGCCGGCCTGGTGACGTCGGTGGCGCTGTTGCTGCAGTACGTGGCCTCCGGGGTGGGCTGGATGCACCACCGCATGCCCGGCGACTACCACCCGGTGGTGGCGCTGGGCCTGCTGCTGGCCGGGATCACCGGGGTGGCCTCCTGGTTGTTCGGCCATCCGTTCCTGACCAGCACCTTTGATTACATCCACTGGCCGCTGGTGGGCAAGTTCGAGGTGGCCAGCGCCATGCTGTTCGATACCGGTGTGTTCCTCACCGTGGTGGGCGCCACGCTGCTGATGCTGGCGAACCTCGGCAAGCTGTCGCTGTTGGACGACAAGGGCGCCGGCACCGGCGCCGGGAATGACCCTGACCAAACCGGCCAGAGAGGAGGCGCCTGATGGAAGTGATGCTTGCGTTGATCATCGCGACGCTGATCGGTTGCGGCGTCTATCTGACCCTGCGCGCGCGCACCTTCCCGGTGATTCTGGGCATTACGCTGCTCAGCTACGGGGTCAACCTGTTCGTGTTCGTGTCCGGCCGCTTGAGCCTGAACCAGGTGCCGGTGGTGGGCATGTCCGAAAACGCCAGCGACCCCTTGCCCCAGGCGCTGGTGCTGACCGCCATTGTGATCGGTTTCGCCATGACCGCCTTTCTGGTGGTGCTGGCCCTGCGCGGCCAGGGTGAAATGAAGAGCGATCACGTGGACGGTGGCTCCGACGGGGAGGACGGCTGATGGAACATTTGATCATCGCGCCGATTCTGATCCCCGCGTTCGCGGGCATGCTGCTTTTGCTGGAGGTCCGCGAACGCCAGCGCCTGCGCCGCCTCACCGGTCTGCTGGCGACCCTGGCATTGATCCCCGTGGCGCTGGGCCTGTGGCAGCAGGCGGCCAGCGGCGATATCGGCGTGTATCAGCTGGGTGACTGGCGGGCGCCGTTCGGCATCGTGCTGGTGCTCGACCGGCTGAGTGCCCTGATGGTGCTGCTCACCGCGGTGCTGGCGCTGCCGGCGCTGATCTACGGCAGCCGTGGCGACGACCGGCGCGGCGCCAACTTCCACGCGTTGTTCCAGCTGCAGCTGATGGGCATCAACGGCGCCTTCCTGACCGGCGACCTGTTCAACCTGTTCGTGTTCTTCGAGGTGCTGTTGATCGCCTCCTACGGGCTGGCCCTGCACGGCCGTGGCCCGGCCCGGGTGAAGGGCGGCATTCACTATGTGGTGCTCAACCTGATCGGTTCGGCGCTGTTCCTGGTTGCGCTGGGGCTCGCTTACGGCACCACCGGTACGCTCAATATGGCCGACTTTGCGGTCAAAGTGAGTGAACTGGAGGGTAACAGTCTGGATCTGGCGCGCCTTTCCGGCCTGCTGATGTGGGTGGTGTTCGGCCTGAAGGCGGCGCTGTTCCCGCTCTACTTCTGGCTGCCGGCCACCTACGCCAACGCCACGGCGCCGGTGGCGGCGCTGTTCGCGATCATGACCAAGGTGGGTATCTACGCCATCGCCCGGGTGTACGGCCTGGCGTTCAGCGGCGGCGCGCTGGCCGGGCTGGGCCGGGACCCGCTGTGGATTCTGGCGCTGATCACCCTGGGCCTGGCCGCGGTGGGCGTGCTCGGCGCCCGCCGCCTCGGCGAACTGGTCGCCTATTTGCTGGTGATGTCGGTGGGCACGCTGGTGGCCGGGCTGGCCTGGTCGTCGCCGGCGGCGTTCGGCGCCATGCTTTACTACCTGATCCACTCGACCCTGGTGTGCGGCGGCCTGTTTCTGCTGGCGGACCTGGTGTCCCGGGGGCGTGGGGAACTGGCGGACCGGCTTGAAGCGGGGCCGTCCCCCGTCGGCCGCGGGGTGCTCGGCGCGCTGTTTTTCGCCGGCGCCATCGCCGTGGTCGGCCTGCCGCCGTTATCCGGCTTTATCGGCAAGGTCGCCCTGATGCAGGCGGTGCCGGCGCCGGTCTATTGGTTGCTGTTGCTGGGCGGCGGCCTGATCGCCCTGATCGGCCTGAGCCGGGCCGGGTCGACGCTGTTCTGGCGGGCCACCGGCGACGGCGAAGAACGCAGCCTGGACGGGCCGCGCCTGGCGGCCACGGTGGCGCTGCTGGCCACCACCCCGGCGCTGGCGATCTGGGGCGAGCCGGTGCTTGAAGCCTGCCTGGCGGTGGCCGGGCAGTGGGCGCAGCCCGGCCTGTATATCGACGCGGTGCTGGGCGCCGGGGAGAGTGCGTTATGAGTCGAGTATTGCCGTTTCCGCTGTTGAGCCTGTTTCTGTGGGCCACCTGGATGCTGCTTAACGGCTTCTCCTGGGGGCACGCCCTGCTCGGTCTGGTGCTCGCGGTGGTGCTGCCGCTGGGCACCCAGTCGTTCTGGCCCAATGTGCCGCGCCTGCGCAACTTCCCCAAGCTGGTGCGGTTCGTGCTGGTGGTGCATTGGGACATTCTCACCGCCAATATGGCGGTGGCGGTTCTGATCCTCGGGCCGCCCCGGCGTTTGCGGCCCGGGTTCGTGGAGCTGCCGCTGGACCTCACCGACGAGTTCGCCATCACGCTGCTCGCCAGCACCATCTCGCTGACGCCGGGCACGGTCAGTGCCGATGTCAGCGAGGACCGGCGCACCCTGCTGATCCATGCCCTCGACGTGGACGACCAAGACGCCATGATCCGGCAGATCAAGCAGCGCTATGAGCGGCCACTGAAGGAGATTTTCGAATGCTAGAGACCGCGCTGACGATTGCCTTCGGGCTGTTCGTGCTGGCCCTGCTGCTCAACCTGTACCGGTTGTTGCGCGGGCCCACGCTGCCGGACCGGGCCCTGGCCCTGGACACCATGTACATCAACACCATCGGGCTGATCGTGCTGTACGGCATTTCCTCGGACAGCAAGCTCTATTTCGAGGCCGCCATGCTGATCGCGTTGATCGGCTTCGTGAGCACCGTGGCGGTGGCCAAATACATGTTGCGTGGCGACATCATCGAGTAGGGACGACACTATGAACGAGATCGTTGAATTTCTGGTCAGTGCCTTCATTCTGGTCGGGGCGGTGTTTGCGCTGGTGGGGTCCATCGGCCTGGTGCGGCTTTCGGATTTTTATCTGCGTCTGCACGGCCCGACCAAAGCCAGCACCCTGGGCGTGGGCGGCACCATTCTCGGGTCGCTGCTGTTTTTCTCCTGGCAGGAGCGGGCGTTGCAGCTCCAGGAAGTGCTGATCGTTCTGTTCCTGTTTATCACCGCACCGGTATCGGCGCACATGCTGGCCAAGGCGGCCATGCACCGCAATCTGAAGCGCCGGGAAGATACCCGCGGCGGCCCCTGGAAGCAGTAGCCGCAAGCGGGTTTAATAGTGCTTGTTGTGCAGGAATTATGAAATTTGTAAAAGGTATTAGGACGTGGAAACTTTTTCCAAAGGCGGCCAGTCCTAATCAATAGCTATGGACCGGTACCCCCGATCCCCCAGTACCCTCACCGGTTCGTAGCTTCTGGACACCCCGGTCTCTCCCCCAGGAGGCTGGGGCGGCAAGCCTCCCTGGCAGCGCAGTCGTTCCCTTCCCCCACTTGCTGCCAGGGATTTTTTTTGCCCACTGTAAAGTGGGACTTCCCCTCTTCCTTCTTCTTGCCGTTCACTGAAGCAAGAGGCATGCCTGTTTTTGGAAATCGGTAAAAGACGTTTTATGTCAGTGGGTTACACTGAATCGGCACGCTTTGGCCGGCGCCGCCTCTGCGCCAGAGCGGTGTCGTAAAACGTCGCCGGAGTGACGGACCCGGTCAGTCCGCCGGGTCCGGCGGCACCGCCAGCCAGGTGCCGAGCTGGCGCCAGGCCTCGTCGCAGCCGCTGCCGTTGGTGGCGGAAAACAGCTGGGCGCTGAGCGGCGCCGGGTGATCACGGACGTCCTTGAGCACCTGCAGCAGGGTGTTCTTGGCGGCGCCGTACTTGAGTTTGTCCGCCTTGGTGATCAGCAGGTGCAGCGGCATGCCGGCGCGCGCCGACCATTCCAGAATCAGACGGTCGAAATCCTTGAGCGGATGGCGGATGTCCATCAGCAGCACCAGCCCGGTGAGGCTTTGCCGGCGCGCCAGATAATCGTCCAGGTCGCGCTGCCATTGCTGGCGGGTCACCTTGTCCACCTTGGCGTAGCCGTAGCCGGGCAGGTCCACCAGGCGCCGCTCCTCGTCCAGCTCGAAGAAGTTCAGCAGCTGGGTGCGGCCCGGGGTCTTGGAGGTGCGCGCCAGGGTTCGCTGGCCGGTGAGGCGGTTGATGGCGCTGGATTTGCCGGCGTTGGAGCGGCCGGCGAAGGCCACCTCGAAACCCGCGTCCGGGGGGCACTGTTCCACGTTCTGGGCGCTTTTCAGGAAGCGGGCCTGGTGGAGAAGGCGCTGGGTCGGATCTTGGGCCATTATCGGTCTCTCAGTGAGCGCGGACAGCGAATACCCGCGCCTTTAATAAGGCATATGACGGGAGCGAACCTCTAGTATATAATGTGCGCCGTCGCGCGTTCGCCGTGCGGCCGACGTTCTACAGGTGTTTGTGTGCAAAGGCAAATTCGGCGCCGACGCCTGAGTAAGCCAGCATGTCGCCAGCTCATGGGGAGATTCACATGAAAGGTTTTGCCACGGGGCTCGCCATCGCCATCGCTATGAGCCTGTCGGCCGGTGCCCAGGCCGAATCCGTCAAAGAGCTCTATGATCAGAGCTGCACCTACTGCCATGCCAGCGGTGCCGCCGGCGCCCCCAAAACCGGGGACCAGGCCGCCTGGAAGCCGCGCATGGACAAAGGCATGGACACGCTGGTCAAGCACGTCGAGGAGGGCTACAACGCCATGCCCCCGGGCGGCATGTGCGGCGACTGCTCCAAAGAAGATTATCGTGCTCTTATTGAATACATGACCAAGTAATCCCTGCTCTTGAAGGAAAGGCCATGAAGTGTTTCAAGCTGTTCGTGCTGTTGGCTGCCGTGGTGGCCACCCCCTTCGCCCTGGCCGAGGGCGACCCGGAAGCCGGTAAAGAGAAAGCCCAGGTATGCGCGGCCTGCCATGGCCCGGACGGCAATTCCCCCTCCGGCCAGTACCCGAGTCTGGCGGGGCAGGGCGAGCGCTACCTGATCAAGCAGCTTAAGGCCTACAAATCCGGTGAGCGCGAGAACGCCATCATGCAGGGCCAGGCCGCCAATCTGAGCGAGCAGGACATGCAGGACCTGGCCGCCTTCTTCACCGAGCAGTCCGTGAAAACCGGCCAGGTGAAGCCGGACCTGGTGGAAATGGGCGAGCGTATCTATCGCGGTGGCGACGTGGAGCAGGGCATCCCCGCCTGCGCCGGTTGTCACGGCCCCGCCGGTCAGGGCGTCGACGCCGCCGGTTTCCCGGCACTGGCCGGCCAGCAGCCCGCCTACACGGAAAGCCAGCTGAAAGCGTTCCGCGCCGTCGGCCGCGAGGACATCGGCGACATGGCCAAGCGTGACAACGATCCCCAGGCGATGATGCGCACCCTGGCGGCGAAGATGAGCGATGCCCAGATCCAGGCGGTCTCCAGCTTCGTGGCGGGTCTCTCCGCGCCGGAGCGCGACAGCGACGAATAACCCGCTGTTGATCGGCGTTCAGCGAAAAGGCAGCCTCCGGCTGCCTTTTTTGTGGCCGCCGTTCATGGGCAAGACGGCGCCAATGCGGTAATAATGCAACTTTCCGTGACCGTGGGGAGCGTTTTCGCGTTATCACGGTCCTATCTGCCACGATCAAAGTGGAACAGCCAACAACAAGGAGAACCTCATGTTGCGAACGGTTATGGCGGTGCTGCTCGGCCTGACTCTGACGGCGGCGGCCTGGGCACAGGAATCCGGCGGCGAGCACGCCCGCTACGCGGAAGGGACCCACTACAAGGTTCTGGATAATCCCGGCAATGTGGACGAGCCCGGTCAGGTGGAAGTGCGCGAGTTCTTCTCCTACATCTGCCCGCATTGCTTCAGTCTGGAGCCGGTGATCGAGGACTGGCTGGAAGACAAGCCGGAGCACGTTAACTACGTCCGCTCGCCGGTGACCTTCCTGCAGAACGCGGAGCCCCTGGCCCGCGCCTACTATGTGGCGGACATCCTCGACAAGGTGGATGAGATCCACAAACCCCTGTTCGACGCCATTCACAAGCACCGGGAGCCGCTGTTCACCCCCACCGCGCTGGCCGACTTCTTCGCTAAATACGGCGTGGAAGAGGATGAGTTCAACCAGCTCTACAGCTCTTTCGGGGTGTCCACCAAGCTGCGTCAGACCGACGCGCTGGCCCGCGACTACCAGATCCGCGGCGTACCGTCCTTCGTGGTCAACGGGAAGTATCTGATTCTTCGCGACGGCCTGCGTAACAATCAGGAAATGTTCGACGTGATCGACTTCCTGGTGAAGAAGGAACGCCGCTAGCCCTTTCGGGAGTTCAAGCTGAATGCTGTTGGAGCGCGCGCGAACCGCGTACCAGTCCTGGAAAACCCGGCCCGCCGGGTTTTCCTTCGCACGCGAAGGCCACCGCCGCACCCGCCGGGTGCGCGAGATCACCCTGCCGGATGACACCCTCAGGCTGCTGAGCTTCAACATTCAGGCGGGCATCGGCACCAGCCGGTTCCGGGAGTATTTCACCGGCAGCTGGAAGCATCTGGTGGCGCACCCGCGCAGTGTCGAGACCATCGAGCAGATCGCCGATGTGGTTCGCCATTTCGATGTGGTCGGCCTGCAGGAGGTGGATGGCGGCAGTTTGCGTTCACGCAACGTGAATCAACTGGTCCATCTGGCGTCCCTGGCCGATTTCCCCTTCTGGCATCAGCAACTCAACCGCAACCTGGGCCGGCTGGGCCAGTTCAGCAACGGCTTTCTGAGCCGCCTGACGCCCTATTCCGTGGAGGACCACATCCTCCCCGGCCTGCCCGGGCGCGGCGTGATCCTGGTCAAGTTCGGCCACCCGGTGGAGCCGCTGGTGCTGGCGGTGGTGCACCTGGCGCTGGGCGAGAAAATGCGCAACACCCAGTTGGCCTACATCACCCGCCTGCTGTCGCCGTTCCGTTACGCCGTGGTGGTGGGTGATTTCAACTGCCGGCTGGAGCACCTGGGCAGTTCGCCGCTGGCGGAGCTGGGCCTGCGCGCCGTGGAGGGCGACCTGAACACCTTCCCGAGCTGGGCCCCGGACCGGCACATCGACCATATCCTGGCGTCCCCCGAGCTGGAGGTCAGCCACAGCCGGGTGCTCACCGACTGCCTGCTTTCCGACCATCTGCCCCTGGCCACGGAAATCCGCATCCCCGACGCGGTGCGGGCCGCCACCCTGGAGCACCGGCTGCCGCTGATCGACTGAGCGGCGCTAGGACAGTTTGATCGGCAGCGTTTCCGCGGCGCGCAGGGCCGGCGAGCGGAGAATCCTCGCCGCCAGTTCGTTCTGCCGACGGGTGCCGGTTTTCCGGAACACCGACTTCAGCTGCCCGCGCAGCGTATCCACCGACAACGACAGACCGGCCGCCAGGGTCTTGAGGTCGCCGCCTTCGGCGATGGCCCGGGCCACGCGGGCTTCCGCCGGGGTCAGATCAAACAGCTCGGCGATCTGCCGCTCGTCCACGGCGCCTTCGTACTCGGGCGCATGAAAGTACACCAGCGCGCGACCTTCCGGCGCCAGCAGAGCGGCGCTGTTTTCCGGTGCCATCGGGCTGACCATGCACACCAGCTGGCCGCCGCCGCGCCGGGGCAGGGTGACGGTGCCTCCCGGGTGGCGCCAGTCCCGGCCCGCGCCGACGATCACCTCGTTCACCAGCGCCATGAAACGCTCGCGGAGGTCCTGCCGTTTCGGTGCCAGACGCCCATGCCGACAGCTCAGCGCCTCCTCCTTGGCGATCAGCGCCTGGGCCCGGTCGCAAAGGAATGCCACCCGGCCGCCGTGGCCCAGCACCGCGTACGGCCGGTGCCCGGCCAGCCGGCCACCGCCGTTGCTCCATTCCAGTTGGTGGAGATGGCGGGTCAGATCGATGGCCCGGCGCACATGGGGCACCAGTTCATTGAACCAGGCGGTGTCCTGGGCCTGGTAGGGGCCCTGTCCGCCGGTGCGCTGCACCAGCAGCTGGATGGTGTATTCATCGGTCTGGTAGACGGTACCGCAGACGCCGTGGTGGATATCCAGCTTGCGGGCCCAGTCGTTATAGAACTCGGTCTTGTAAAAACGACGCTGACGGCAGGAAAAATCCAGGTAGGTGGAGTACAGGCGGCCGGCGGGCTTCTCCTTCAGTTCCGGCCGCCAGGGGCAGGTGTTGACGAAATGATCCACGTAGTTCTGGTGGGCGCGGTCGTCGATATTGATTTTGCTGCTGGAGCGCACCGTCTCCGCCGCCTTGTCGAGCACCAGCAGGCGGGCCGACCGGGATTGGCTGACGGCGACCAGCTGCTGGAGAAAGCCGCGCCAGAGTGACTGATCCGTGGGTGTGGCGTAAAGCGTATCCAGAAGCGCCTGATGGCCCGCCCCGGTGTAAGGCAGCCTGCCCGAACCTTCCATAAAACCCCCAATGTGTTCTTGTCCCCCACGACCAACTATGTCACAAAACAAAGCGCGCCGGCGTCGCCGCCGCGTCAACGTAACGATTGGACTACCGACCGCAAAATGCCGACACCGCGAATTACGCTGCCGTCACGGGTGGAGACGTTTTCTTGAGAGTGTTCGTCTACGGCACGCTGCTGGCCGGGGAGAGCAACCACGCCTGGCTGAAGGGCGCGTCATGTCTCGGCCGGTGGACCACGCCGCCACGCTTCACGCTGATCGATCTGGGCCCTTACCCGGTGCTGTCGGCGGGTGGCCGCACCGCCGTGACCGGCGAGGTGTATCGGATCAGCCGCCTGATTCTGCAGCGCCTGGACGTGCTTGAGGGCTATCCGGCTGACTACCAGCGGCGCCTGATCGACACGCCCTGGGGGCGCGCCTGGGTGTACCTGCGCGCCAGCGCCCCGGCCGGGCGGCCACTGCACCATGGCGACTGGCGGCGCCGTCCGCTGGCGCATCGAGCCTTTTATCCGCTTAGGGGGAAACAACTTGGAACGGGAAGTCATACTGAGTGACGGGCGCCGGCTGGCGGCCACCGAGAAGAACGGCGCCGGCGACACCCTGGTGGTGCTGGTGCACGGCTGGTGCTGCCGGCGCGGCGACTGGCACGCCTACCTGGACAGCGCGCCGGAGACGGTAAGTTTTCTGGCGCCGGATCTTCCCGGCCATGGCGACTCCGCCGCGACCCCGGGCACCTGGACGGTGGCCGGCATGGCGCGGGATATCGCCGACCTGGTGCGTGCCCGGCGGCCAGGCCGGGTGGTGCTGGTGGGCCACTCCATGGGCGGCGCCGTGGCCCTGGAAGCGGCGGCGCTGCTGGAATCCGTGGCCGCCGTGGTGTTCGTCGACACCTTCATCATTCCCTACGGCGATTTGACCGAGGACGACGCCGCCGGCATCGAGCGCGGCTTCCACGAGGATTTCCCGGCGGCGGTGGGCAGGCTGGTGGACGCCAACACCTCCGACGCCATGCCGGAGCACCGCAAACAGGCGCTCGGCGGCCAGATGGCCTCCGCGCCCGCCGATAAAATGCTGCCGCTTTGGGGCGACCTGTTGCGCTGGAACCCGGAGCCCGCGTTCGCCGCCGTGACGGCGCCGCTGTTCGCGATCAACGGCGAAATGATTCCGGAAGCCGCGCGCCAGCGTTGCGCCGGCCGCGTCACCGAAACGGTGCTGGCGTACCCCGGCCATTTCCCCCAGTGGGAGCAGCCGGACGCGTTCAGCCAGGCCCTCAACAAGCAACTCGAAGCACTGCGGCTTTAGCGGGCCCGGTGCTTCAGTAGCGCGTCTCCGCCATGCCGGAGAACTGCTTGGCCAGATAGGTGGCGTAGTTGTCGGTCATGCCGGCGAGAAAATCCAGCGCCCGCATGATGCACTGGTAGAGCCGCTCCTGTTCGTCCATGTCCGCCAGGCCGTCCGGAAAGCTGTGGCGGCCGATTAGGTCGATGATGCGCTCGTGGCGGTAGTTGCGCGTGGCGCCGCGGGCGTGGGACAGCGACGCCTCGATCAGGCCGTCCAGCAGGGCGCCCATCACCTCGAAGGCGCCGATTTCCAGCTCGATCTTGCGCGGGTGCTCGAACACCTTGCCGCGCGCCAGCTGCTTGGCGTTCTCCACCACGTCGTAGACCGCCGGTTCGCAATGGTGCAGCAGGTCGCCGTCCATGCTGCCGGCCAGCAACGGCTGGTGGTTGGCGACGAAGGCCTCGACCCCCGCCTCGATAAACCGTTCGATGATCTTGCCGCGCAGCAGCGCCGCCTTGCGGCCGTCACGCAGCTCGGAATGGACCAGGCGGCGCACTTCGTTGTTGTCCGGCAGCGCCGGTTGCAGCAGGGCGTAGACCTCGTCCCAGTGAAGCAGGTCCATCTCCAGCCCGTCTTCCAGATCAATGATCGCGTAGCAGAAGTCGTCCGCCGCCTCCATCAGGTAGGCGAGCGGATGCCGGCAATGGCGGCCGGGCGCCAGCTCCCTGAGCCCGGTGGCCGCGCACACCTCCTGGAAGGCGTCGGCCTCGGACAGGAAGGCGCTGTACTTGCCCGGCTTGAGGCCGCCCTCGGCGGCGCGGGACGACAGCCAGGGGTACTTGAGGAAGGTGGCCAGGGTGGCGTAGGTCAGGCGCATGCCGTCGTCGTACTGGTGGTATTCGCTCTTGGTGAGGATGCGGAAACCCTGGGCGTTACCCTCGAAGTAGATCAGGTCGGATTGCTGTTCCGGCGTGAGCAGGTCCAGATAACGCTGGCCGCGCTCCTGGAACCAGGCGCGGATCGCCCGCTCGCCGGTGTGGCCGAACGGCGGGTTGCCGATGTCGTGGGCCAGGCAGGCCGACTGCACGATATCGCCCAGGTCGGTGGCGCCGGCGCCCTCCGGCAGGTGGCCGAGGGCCTGCAGGCGCTCGCCGGCCCGAATCCCCAGGGTGCGGCCCACGCAGGACACTTCCAGGGAGTGGGTAAGCCGGTTGTGCACGTGGTCGTTGGTGGCCAGCGGGTGCACCTGGGTTTTGCGCGCCAGGCGGCGGAAGGCGCCGGAGAAGATGATCTTGTCGTGGTCACGCAGGAAGGCGGTGCGGCCGGTCTCGTCCTTGGCGTCGCGGTGTCCCAGGCGGCCCTTGTTGAGCAATTGTTCCCAGTTCATGGTTTGAGTATCCGTCCGGGGCCGGTCGTTGAAATGGTGAAGGCCGCCCCCACGCTGTGGGAAACGGCGAATGAAGTTCATCACATCTTGATGCCGCGTCTGTCAGCGTCAAGCGGAATATCGACAAGGAGCCACTATGAATTTGGACAAGCCACTTCTGATGCTGGTCACCAGCGCATCGCAGATGGGTCAGGGGCAACAGACCGGTCTGTGGCTGGAAGAGTTTGCGATCCCCTACCAGATTTTCCGCGACAACAAGGTGCCGGTGCGTGTCGCCAGCCCCACCGGCGGCAAGGTGCCGATCGATCCCCGCTCGGTGCCCGACGATGAGCAGAAAGAGCAGTGGAAGGACGCCATCGCCGAGCTGGAGGACACCCGCCCCCTGGAGGAAATCTGGGAAGACGGCTTCGTCGGGGTATTCGTGCCCGGCGGTCACGGCGCCATGTTCGACATGCCCGACAACCCGCTGGTGGCCGGCGTGCTGGAGCGTACCTGGGCCCAGGGCGGTGTAATCAGCGCGGTCTGCCACGGCCCGGCGGCGCTGGTCGGGGTGCGCGACGAAAACGGCGTGCCGCTGGTCAAGGACCGCCGTGTGAGCTGCTTCACCAACGAAGAGGAGCGCGAAGTGGGCCTCGACGAGGTGATGCCGTTCCTGCTGGAAAGCCGTCTCCAGGAGCTGGGCGCGGAGATCCACAACAAGGGCAAGTTCGAGCCCCAGGTGGTCACCGACGGGCGCCTGGTCACCGGCCAGAACCCGCCGTCCAGCGAAGTGACCGCGAAAGCGGTGGTGGACGCGCTATACTCGGACTAGGCGCACCGCCGGGCCGGCGGGCCTGAGCGCCCGCCGGCGTTACCGCCCTTTGATAAGGAGAAGGTCCATGAGTCTTTTCGACTACAAGGCACGCACGCTCAACGGCGAGGAAAAGCCCCTCTCCGACTACAAGGGCAAGGTTCTGCTGGTGGTGAACACCGCCAGCAAGTGCGGCTTCACGCCGCAGTACGAAGGGCTGCAGAAGCTGTACGCCAACTTCGCCGACCGGGGGCTGGAAGTGCTGGGTTTCCCCTGCAACCAGTTCGGCCGCCAGGAGCCCGGCGAGGCCGAGGAAATCGGCGCCTTCTGCGAGAAGAATTACGGCGTCTCGTTCCCGATGTTCGAAAAAGTGGACGTCAACGGCGACAACGCCCATCCGGTGTTCAAGTTTCTGAAATCGGAATCGCCGGGCCTGCTGGGCACCGAGGCGATCAAATGGAACTTCACCAAGTTTCTGGTCGATCGCGACGGCAACGTGGTCAAGCGCTACGCGCCGAAGGACAAGCCGGAAAAGCTCGCCGACGACATCGAAGCGCTGCTCTGAGGCCCGTCAGGCGGGCAGCACCGCGTAGTAGATAGCGTAGAAATGGCAGACACTGCCGCCCACCACGAACAGATGCCAGATGGCGTGGTTGTACGGCAGCCGGTCGGCCAGATAAAACACCACGCCGGCGGTATAGGTGATGCCGCCGGCGAGCAGCAGCCAGAAGCCCAACGGGCTGACCGTGTCCATCAGCTCCCCGGACGCGAACATCACCAGCCAGCCCATGGCCAGGTAAATTCCCACCCGGGCCAGTTTGTAGCGGTTACCGAAACGCAGCTTCAGAACGATACCGGTGAACGCCAGCCCCCAGATCACGCCGAACAGGGTCCAGCCCACGGTGCCGCGCATATTGACCAGCAGAAACGGCGTATAGGTGCCCGCGATCAACGCGAAAATCGCGCAGTGATCCAGCATCTTGTAGAGCGCCCGCCGATGCGGGCGCCGGCTGCCGTGGTAGAGCATGCTGGCGCCGTACAGCAGCGCCAGGCTGGCGCCGAACACGCTGAAGGAAACGATTTTCCAGGGGTCGCCCTGGACGCTGGCCGACGCCACCAGTACCGCGGTGCCGGCGATGCTCAGCAGCAGGCCGATGGCATGGGTGAGGCTGTTGATCACCTCTTCGATCAGAGGGTAGTCCGGCTGACCCGGCTCGGAAGACGCGGAGGGTGTAGAAGGTGTCGTCATACACGTTCCTTGAGGTTAACCCGCCGTTCACTGAAAACGCGCATCATGAGCGCTGGCTTTGCGGCTTGCAAAGCGCGGATAAAGGTTCGATTGCACCAAGCTATGACGAGTATATCGAAAATGAGTTCGCGGTTCCGACCCCGAGGGCTTAGCGTAAAGGTATTGGAGTCAATCCGGACATTCCCGCAAAGGAGAGCACCATGATTGAACACAGCAAAGAAGTCTCCCAGGAGCTGAGTAAACTGCTCGCGGAGAGTTATACCCTGTATTTGAAAACCCACAATTACCACTGGAACGTCACCGGCCCCATGTTCCACAGCCTGCATCTGCTGTTCGAACAGCAGTACACCGAGCTGGCGACGGCGGTGGACACCATCGCGGAGCGCATTCGCGCCCTGGGCGATAAAGCGCCGGGCAGCTACGCGGCCTTCGCCCGTCTGTCGTCCGTGAAGGACGCCGAGGGCGAGCCGGACGCCACGGAAATGCTGAAGACGCTGACCGCGGACCATCGCATCGTGGCGGAGCGCGCCAACAAGGTGCTCAAGCTGGCCGCCGGCCATGAGGACGAAGGCACCGCGGCAATCGCCAGCGAGCGTATCGAGATCCACGAGAAGGCCGCCTGGATGCTGTCCGCCCACCTGGGCGATTGATAGCGAAGGGCTATTCGCTATATAGGCACCATTCGTTTTATTGATGAGGGCGCGGTGGCTACCATGCCTTCATCAATCAGCCACATTCCGATGCACCGAACAGGAGGAAGCATTTAATGTTGGAGAATCGTGAAGGCGAAAAGGTACCTGAAGTCACGTTCCGTACCCGCGAAGGCAACGAGTGGAAAGACGTTACCACTGATGATCTGTTCGCCGGCAAAAACGTAGTGGTGTTCGCCCTCCCCGGCGCGTTCACGCCGACCTGTTCGTCCACGCATCTGCCGCGTTACAACGAATTGGCGCCGGTGTTTAAAGCCAACGGCATTGACGAAATCATCTGTCTGTCGGTGAACGACGGCTTCGTGATGAACGCCTGGGCCGGTGATCAGGACGCCAACAACATCCGTTTCATTCCGGATGGCAACGGCGAGTTCAGCGAAAAGATGGGCATGCTGGTCGGCAAGCAGGACCTGGGTTTCGGTCCGCGCAGCTGGCGCTATTCCATGCTGGTGAAGGACGGCGTGATTGAGAAGATGTTCATTGAGCCGGAGAAGCCCGGCGACCCGTTCGAAGTGTCCGACGCCGACACCATGCTGACCCACATCAACGGTGAAGCGTCCCTGCCCCAACGGGTGACCATCTTCACCAAGCCGGGCTGCCCGCACTGTGCCCGCGCCAAGCGCGAACTGCGCGACGCCGGCTTCAAGTTCGAGGAAATCGAACTGGGCAACCGTGGCCTGAGCTACAGCACCCTGGCCGCCGTCACCGGCGCCGGCACCACGCCGCAGGTGTACATCGAAGGCCAGCGTATCGGTGGCGCCGACGAGCTGACCGACTGGCTCAAAGCCACCGCCTGAAACCCATTACGCGCTCACCGTAATGCTCAACCCCGGGCAAAAGGATGTGCCCACGGGCGCGGGTTCGCCCCGCGCCATGATCTTCCCCAACTGGCCGGCTCCCCGCCGGCCTTTTTTATGCGTGGCCGCCGCGGTCTCCGGGCGGGCCACCCGCGGATTAAAAAATGGCACAACCGGCCCTGGAGTGTTCCGGGTGCGCTGGCCCATATTGACGGTCATTACTCAAGGTTCCAGTGAGGCGTCGTCGAGGCGCCGCTCACCGCGACAGGGAAGATGATTGCTATGAACGCCAAAGCCCCGATTTCCTCGAACGAGCCGCGCCGCACCAACGGCAGCGACATCCAGCCCCGGCGTATGGATTTCCAGTTCGACCCGGACATGCCGCGCTACTGGTTCGCCGGCGACCAGTTCAAGACCATTCTGCTGACCGCGTTGTCCTGTACCTTCCCGGAAGGCGAGCGCTTCTTCGTGCGCTCGGTGCGCCACTACCAGAAACAGATCACCGACCCGGATCTGCGCGAGCGGGTGAAAGGGTTCATCGGCCAGGAGGCGCACCACGGCAACGAACACGAACAGTTCAACGCCTTCATGGAGAGCAAGGGTGTACCGACCCAGAAGGTGCACGATTATGTTCATGAAGGCATGAAGTGGATCGCCAAGAAGTTTTCTCCGGAGCGGCAGCTCGCCAAGACCTGTGCCCTGGAGCACTTCACCGCCATGCTCGCCGAGCTGATGCTTGAAGAGCCCGAGTTCCTGGAAGGCATGGACGAGCGCATGCTGCCGCTGTGGCTGTGGCACGCCATCGAGGAAAGCGAGCACAAGGCGGTGGCGTTCGACGTCTATGCCGATCAGGTGGGCAGCTACTGGGTGCGCACGTCGGAGATGGCGCTGACCACGGTGGAATTCATCGGCTTCACCATCTTCCACTACATCCAGCTGCGCCAGGGCATGGACGACAAGCGTGATTTGCGCTCGGTGGGCAACGGCCTGAACTGGCTGCTCGGCCGCCCGGGCTGGCTGCGCCGGCTGGGCCGTTCCTACGCCGCTTACTACAAGCCGTCGTTCCACCCGGAAAAGAAAGACAGCCGCGCGGTGCGCGAGCGCGCCCTGGCACGGCTGGCCGAGATGCTGGACCGGCCGGAGCTGGCGCCCCGCTAACGCTACGTTCAGTCGCGCAGTATCCGCGGCCGGGGAATCTCCTGGTCGCGGAACAGCGCGGTGACCCGCAACACCACGTCACTCTGGAACGCTTTTTCGTAGCGCACGTCCAGCACATAGGCCTTGGAGCGGAACCGCACCGCCAGGGCGTTGCCGATTTCCACCTCTTCAATGGCGAAGGTCACCGGCTTTTTCAAATAGGCGTAGCGGCTGGTGACGATCACTTCCTCGATAATGCCGCGCACCTGTTCCAGGTCCGCCTGCACCGACACATGGAAGTCGGTGACCACCATCATGTCCAGCTCGCCGGCGTTGCCGGAGGCCACCACGTCGGTGATGAAACGGGCGTTGGGAATCGTCACCAGGTTGTCGTCCAGCGTCTGCACGCGCACCGCGCGCAGGCCGATGGCGACGATCTCGCCGTAGGTGTCGCCGAAGCTGATCCGGTCACCGACCTGGAACGGCCGGTCGAACAGCAACAGCAGGCCGGCCACCAGCGACGCCGCCACGTCCTTGAGCGCGAAGCCCAGCGCCACCGCGATCGAGCCCGCCGCCGCCAGCATGAATTCCCGCGGCGGGTTGAGCACCCCGACGATCAGCGCGCCGGTGCCCAGGGTGTAGATCAGAAAGCCGATCAGCGTGGTGATCTGCAGGATCAGAAAGCGGCGTGCCGGCACCTTGTCCATCAGCGAGCCGCTGACTTTCTGAATGCCCCAGTTCAGCGCCCACAGGCAGAAACCGCCGGCCACCAGCAAAAGAATGGCGTAGGCGTTGAACAGGTCCACCACCACCGCCAGGTCCGTGACAATATCGCCGCTTTCATTCATGGAGCAGATTCTTCCTGGTCAGATGGTTGATCACGGTGTGGTACCAGAGCGGCACCAGCCGGTACCGCCCGTCGTCGCTCTGGCGGATAAAGCCGGCGTCGAAGCCCGCCTTCAGGGCGTAACGCACCACATTTTCCGGCAGGTCGGTGGCGGCCACGATCTCCCCGCTGGACAGGTTTTCGTGGGTGGCGATGGCGGCGTACACGAACAGCAGATTCTCGCCGGCCTTTTCCACCGCGGTGCCCTGCGGTTTGGCGGGCAGCCCCACCAGCACCTGGCGACGGGTCACTTTCACCGAGCTCAGCCACAGCCTCAGCGCCGCCATCGGGTTACCCCGGCAGGCGTCCCACAGCAGGCTGAAGTAGCGCTGCTCGGCGTTGCGCACGTTGCCCGCCTCCGGCCCCCGGGAGGACAGCAGCACCTCGTCGTAACGCAGGGTCTGGCCGGAAAGATGGTGCCGCGACAGAATCAGGGAGCGAATCTCGCTCTGCCCCCAGCGCTTCACGCGCACCACATTGCGGAACTGATATTCCCGGCCGAACACATTGCACAGGTACGCCCAGCTCTGGTTGTTGAGCAGCACCAGCCAGAACAGGTTGTCCAGGCGCGCGTTGGTCAAACGCAGCAGCGTGCGCCAGCCTTCCAGACCGCCGATCCGGGCGAGGAAGAAATTCTGCGCTTCGTCCAGTATCAGCAGGGTGGGGCGGCGCTGCTCGTCGTTCTTCACCAGGCTGGCGGGGCCGTCCTCGAGAGATTCGTCCAGCGCCTCGGCGACCAGGGCGATGACGTCCTCCGGGGCCAGGGTTTTGGGCGGCACCGCCACGGACACCACCCGCAGGCCCTCGTCGTTTTTCTCCAGGGCGCGGGTCAGGCGGCGCGCCGCCATGCTTTTGCCGCTGCCTTTCTCGCCGGCCACCAGCAGGGTGTTCTCGTCGGTTTTGTCCTCGCGCCAGCGCTGGATTGCCTTTTCCATGGCGTCGGTGAGCCCGGTATCGATAAAGGGCGCCGGCTCGTCGTCGGGCAGGCCGGCGTCGAACCACTGCTGGTACTCGCGGGCGGGCCGCGTGTCGTCTTCGGCCTTGTCGTCCTCGTCGCCGCTTTGCGCGCGCATCCGGAACCAGCGCGCCTTGAGGCGCAGGTACCAGTCGGCGCCGGCCAGCAGCTGGTCCAGGTAACGGAACACGAAGTACACCAGAGCCACCGGGAGCAGCAAGGGCGCGGTCCAGGAGAACAGGCGCTGACTGAGCAGGCGCGCCGCCAGGGGGTCGAGCCGCGACGGCAGAATGCTCTGCAGGCACACCAGGTAGTCCTCGCCGCGCTGCGTGAGCAGGCGGCCGATGGCGGCGTACAGCGCCAGCCCCAGCAGCAGCCTGCTGAAATCGTGCAGCAGGCCGCCGCCAAGTAGTTGGTCCACCGCCAGGAACAGCGCCCAGGGCAGCATCAGCCAGACCGCCACGCGGCGCGCCCGTTCGCCGGCCTGGTTGGCCTGTTCGCCGTTCAGGTAGGTGCCGGCGCCCTGGGCCACGCGCAGCACCAGCCATTCGCCGATCAGCCAGGTGAGCCCGAACACCACATACAGCCGAGCCAGCGGCAGCAGCCACAGCAGCAAACGGGTGGACGGCGCCTGCAGCGCCGGTTCCACCAGGTCGAGCGCGAACCAGGGAATCAGCCACGGCAGCAGCGGCGCCAGCCCCGCCACCAGCCGGCTGAGGTTCCACAGCCAGCGGCGCCCGCCGCTGGCTTCCATGACGCGTGCGTGCAGCGACAGCAGGGCGCCTTTGCCGCGCCGGCTGAAATGGATCAGCACCGCGAACAGGGCGATACCCAGCAGCAGCGCCAGGGCATTGCTGAGCAGCGGCAGATAGCGGCGCATCTCGCCGTTCAGGCGCCCCTCCTGGAAGGTGAGCTGGAACGCCTGATAGAGACGGTCCACGGCCAGCCCGATTTCCAGATCAATCACCGTCAGCGCGGCGTCGAGCCCGCCGCGCCCGGTCAGCAGCGCCAGGCCGCCGGCCTGATCCCATAAAGCGGCGCGCAGCGCCAGCACCTGGCGTTGCGCCTCGGCGCTCTGCCGGCGCCAGAGCATCTCCTGGGCCGGTTCCGCCGCGCTCAGCCAGGGCGGGGTGCCCGGGCGCCGGGCCAGCCGGTCCAGCGCGGTGAAGGCGGCGGCCGGGTCCCGGCGCAGCAGCGGGGTCAGGGCGATCAGGCCGGCCAGGCGCTCGCGCAGATAATCGTCGGAGCCGCCCTCGGCCGGGGCGCCGGCCAGGTTCTGGTAGAGCTCGTGCCAGGTGGTCAGGGCGCGCCGCTGTTCGTCGGCCAGCTCAAACCATTGCAGCCGTTTCGCCCGGCGTTGTTCGGTGAGCCGCAGGGTCCGTTCGCGCACCCCTTTGTACTCCGAGGCCAGGGCGTCGCAGCCGGGCACCACGGCGGCGGGCGCCCGCGACGGCGGCGGCGCGCTGCCGGTGGGGGCGGCGCCCAGCGCGTCGGTGAGCGCCGCCGGCGCCACCGGTTCCCCGGCCAGGGCCGTGTCCAGGTGCTCAAGATGCGCCTCCAGCCGCTCGTTGCCTTCGCGCCACTGGTTGAGCGCGGCCTGTTCGCGCTGGCACTGGGCATCGCTGGCGGCAAGGGCCGGACCGGTGAGCCATAACGCCACGAGGACGAAATAAAACCGGTGCCGCCGCGAAAACCCCATGGTCTGTTCCTTTTTAGTGGTTTTGCGCCATTGTAGGGACGCTGTGAGCGGGCGTCATCCGCGCCGCGGCGGTGTATAGTCGGGGTACGGACGTGATGATCGCGGCGGTGACAAGGAGATTGGCAAATGGCTTCGTTAGTGGTCAGGGATCTGATGGTGCGGCACCCGCCCTCTCTGGTGGCGGGCACCGAAATGACGTCGGTGGTGGCGACACTGTTGAACGGGCGCTATACCGGCTTGCCGGTGATCGACGGCGATCACCGGGTGATCGGTTTCGTCTCCGAGCAGGACTGCCTGCGCCATTTGCTGGTGTCCAGCTATCACCAGGAAGGGTCACTGCGGGTGGAAGAGCTGATGCACGATCAGCCGCTCACCGTGCGCGAGGACGATTCGGTGGTCGACGTGGCCGGGCTGATGGTCAAGCAGAAGCCGAAAATCTACCCGGTGCTGGACAGCGGCGACCGGCTGGTGGGCCTGCTGACCCGCCGGGCGGTGCTGCAGGCGCTGAACGACAGCCGCCGCGGCGATTGACCGCCGGCTGCTGGTCCGCCAGCCGCTGGGACGCCAGCCGCTACATACAAGTTTGCCGGCGTCCGCGTCGCTAGTGTTTGAGGTAGTGTGAACAGGCCCTAAAACAACAAGAGGAGTGTTGTCATGCGTGATCTGTCGACTTTTCTACATGATTACGGCGACAGCCATCGCCACCCGGTGAACCAGTGGGTGCATATTTTTTGTGTGCCGGCGATTTTCGTCTCCACGCTGGGGCTGTTCTGGCTGATTCCGGTCGGCCAGTGGCTGGGCCTGGAAGGCGCGGCGGCCTACTGGGTCAACGGCGGCACCCTGCTGGCGGTGCTTTGCATGCCGTTCTACCTGCGGCTTTCCATGGGGGTGTCCCTGCTGATGCTGGGCTGGCTGGCGGTGTCCATCGCGGTGGTCACGCTGGTCGACCGCAGCGCCCTGTCGCTGGGCTGGAGCGCGCTGGTGCTGTGGCTGGTGGCCTGGGCGGTGCAGGTCTGGGGCCACAAGGTGGAAGGCAAGAAGCCGTCGTTCACCGACGACCTGGTGTTCCTGCTGGTGGGCCCGGTGTTCGTCAGCCTGGAGCTGGCCTACAAGCTGGGGCTCAGCCGCACCCCGGGCCACGGCCGCCCGTCCTGAACCGGGCGCCGAATGGCGGACGCTGAAGCGCGCCCCCGCTCGCCCCTTTTCCTTTGGGAAGGAGGCTGGTGCATGCTGGCGCCGCATCTGCATAACCGGCCGCACAGCCATGTGGCGGCGTCGCTGCTGGTGAGCCTGGGCCGTGAGCCGATTCGCGTGCAGCTGGCCGGCCACTGGATCACCGCCGAGGCGGTCTGGGCGGCGCCGGATGTGGACCAGGCGCTGGACAGCGACGGTCCGGTGGCGGTGCTGCACCTGGACCCGGACCACCGTGCCTGGCGGGCGCTGCGGTTGCAGGGCCCGGGCGGTGAGTTTCCGCTGGCCGAACATCCCCGTTTCCGCGCCTGCCTGAACGAGCTGGCGGCGTCGCCGTCCGCCGCCGCGGCGTTGGCGGCGCGCGCCACCCTGGAAGCCGGTGAACCCCGTCCGCTGGATCCGCGCGTGGTGCTCGCCTGCCGCGCCCTGCGCCGGGGTGACGACGCCGCCGGCCTGGGCGGCGCCGCCCTGGCCGAGGCGGTGGGGTTGTCCGAATCCCGTTTCCGGCACCTTTTCCGCGAGGAACTCGGCGTCAATCTCAAGCGCTTCCAGCTGCATCTCAAATGCCAGCGGGCGCTCACTCTGTGGCGTGACGGCATGAGCCTCACGGATCTGGCGCTGGCCGCCGGCTTCTACGATCAGCCCCATCTCAATCGCACCCTCCGTGCCATGTTCGACACCCTGCCTTCCCGCTATGCTAGAGCCTTCCCCATCCAGGTGGAGCATCTCGACGAGCCCCGCCTTCACGATCAATAAAAACCGGGAGTTATCATGGAGTACCAGCACATCCGCACCGAGCTGGCGGACAATATTCTCACCGTCACCCTGAACCGCCCTGACCGCATGAACGCCTTCACCCTGCGCATGAAAGACGAACTGGTGCATGTGTTCGGCGAGGCGGACCGCGACAACCAGGTGCGCGCGGTGGTGGTCACCGGCGCCGGACGGGCGTTCTGTGCCGGCATGGAGATGCAGCCCGAGGACGGCGGCCATGTGTTCGGTTACGACGATGCCGAGGGCGAGGAGCCGCCGGTGGAGACCATCCGTGATTCCGGCGGCGAGGTGTCGCTGGCGATCTTCAATTGCCGCAAGCCGGTGATCGGCGCGCTCAACGGCGCCGCCGTGGGCGTCGGCATCACCATGACCCTGCCGATGGATTTCCGCCTGGCCGCCGAGGGCGCCAAGATCGGTTTCGTCTTCACCCAGCGCGGCCTGACGCCGGAGGCGTGCTCCACCTGGTTCCTGCCCCGCGCGGTGGGCATGCAGAAAGCGCTGGAGTGGGTCTACAGCGGCGACATCTTCCTCGCCGAGGAAGGCCTGGAAGCGGGCCTGTTCCGCAGCCTGCACGGCAAGGAAGAGGTGCTCGACGCCGCCCTGACGCTGGCCCGCAAGCTGATCGCCAAAAGCTCACCGGTATCGGTGGCGCTGGCCAAGCAGATGCTGTGGCGTAACCCCACCTTCGACCATCCGATGCAGGCCCACGCGGTGGAGTCGAGAATGATCTACCGCGCCAATGAGTTCTGGGACGGCAAGGACGGCTTCACCGCCTTTTTGGAAAAACGGGACCCGGTGTTCGATACCGATCTCAACCATGTGCCCGCGGAGTTTAATTTCTGGCCCGAACCGCCGTTGAAATAACCCGCTAAAAAATCGAAGACCCAGCGAGGACACCATGAAAAAAGAGACCATAGCGATTCACGGCGGGTTCGCCGGTGATCCGGAAACCCACTCCGTGGCGGTGCCGATCTACCAGACCACCAGCTACTACTTCGATGACACCCAGCACGGCGCGGACCTGTTCGACCTGAAAGTGCCGGGCAACATCTACACGCGCATCATGAACCCGACCAACGCGGTGCTCGAAGAGCGCGTCGCCCAACTGGAAGGCGGCATCGGCGCCCTGGCGATGGCCTCGGGCATGGCCGCCACCACCGCGGCGATCCAGACCCTGGCCCGCGCCGGCGACAACATCGTCTCGGTGAGCCAGCTCTACGGCGGCACCTACAACCTGTTCGCCCACACCCTGCCGACCATGGGCATCGACGTGCGCATGGCGGACGGCCGCGATACGGCGGCCATGGCCGCGGCCATCGACGAGCGCACCAAAGCGGTGTTCTGCGAGTCGATCGGCAACCCGGCCGGCAACATCGTCGACCTGGCGGCGCTGGCCAAGGTGGCCCACGACGCCGGGGTGCCGCTGATCGTCGATAACACCGTGGCCACACCGGCGCTGTGCCGGCCGTTCGAGCATGGCGCGGACATCGTGGTGCACTCCCTCACCAAGTACATGGGCGGCCACGGCACCACCGTGGGCGGCGCCATCGTCGATTCCGGGCGTTTCCCCTGGAAGGACAACCCGCGCTTTCCGCAATTCAACGAGCCGGACCCCAGCTATCACGGGGTGATCTATTCCGAGGCCATGGGCGAGGCGGCGTTTATCGGCCGTGCCCGGGTGGTGCCGCTGCGCAATATGGGCGCGGCGTTGTCGCCGATGAACGCCTTTCTGATTCTCCAGGGCATCGAGACCCTGAGCCTGCGCATGGAGCGGCATTGCGAGAACGGTCTGGCGGTGGCCCGCTACCTGCGGGATCACAAGAAAGTGGCCTGGGTGAACTTCGCCGGCCTGGACAGCGACCAGGACTATCAACTGGCGCAGCGCTACATGGACGGCGGCGTTCCCGCCTCGATTCTCAGCTTCGGCATTGAGGGCGGCCGCGATGCCGGCGCCCGCTTCATCGATGCGCTGTTGATGATCAAGCGTCTGGTGAACATCGGCGACGCCAAATCACTGGCCTGCCACCCGGCCACCACCACCCACCGGCAGCTGGACGAGGCGGAGCTCAAGACCGCCGGCGTCAGCGCCGACCTGGTGCGTCTGTCCGTGGGCATCGAGCACATCGACGACATCCTCGCCGACATCGAGCAGGCGCTGGCCGCCGTCTAATCCGGCCGTGCCTCCCGGAAGCGGGCCGGCGTCCTGCCGGTCCAGCGCTTGAACGCCTTGGCGAAGGCGCTCTCATCGGAAAAGCCCAGGTCCTCCGCGATCTGGCCGGTGCGGGCGCCGTTCGCCAGGGCCTGTTCGGCCAGATCCTGCAGTAACGTATCCCGCAACAACTTGAAGCTGGTGCCTTCGTCCGCCAGTTTGCGGATCAGATGGCGCCCGCTCATGCCCAGCTGTTCGGCGATGCGCTCCTTGCCCCAGCGTGGGTGATCGCGGATCAGGGTGCTGACGCGGGCGCCCAGGGACTGGCTGTCCAGGCGCGCCAGCAGCTCGTCGGCCAGGCCGCGCAGGTGGCGGCACAGGGCCGGGTTGGCGTGGATCAACGGCAGAGCCAGTTGATCGCTGGCGAACACCAGGGCGTTGTCGGCGCGGTTGAAATGCACCGGCAGCCCCAGTTTGTCCTGGTACCGCTGGGGTTGAGCCTGGGCAGCGTGGCGGAACGTCAGGTGGTCCGGGCGGAAGGCATCGCCGGTGCTCCACCGGGTCAGATGAATCAGGCTGGCCATGACCGCTTCCACCCGCGTGGTGCGCCGTGTCCGGTAGACCGGCTCATAGCGCACCTCGCAGAAGCGCGGGCCGCGCGCCACCTGAAAGGCGCCGCCCTCGCCGACGATCGGGTGGTAATCGATCAGCGATTCCACCGCCTCGTCCAGCGTCTCGCAACTCATCAGAATCATGCCGGCGGTATCCAGGTGCCCGACCTGCAGCGCCAGGCCCAGATCCACGCCCACCAGCGGGTCGCCGGCGCCCTCGCAGAACGCTTCCCAGAGCCGGTCCTGGCTGGCCAGGTCGACCCGCTCGCGGCGGTCCAGGCGTGCCACCAGGTCGCCGGGCAGCGCCAGCCCCAGGCGCTGGGCGGCCTGCATGATGGCTTGCGAGAAGTGCACCGTGACGGTGGGGCTGTGGCTCATGGAAAAGTCCTGGATGGAAAGGTCCTGAATTAACCGTACTCGGGTCGCGAATCAGCCGTGCCGGGCCAGGCTCGCCCGGTTAGGGTCTTAAACCATACTGAAATAATAACAAGCAGGCGTTACCCATGTACGCAGTGATCGGCGCCGGCCCCATGGGCCTGGCCACGGCAAGAAACCTCAGTAAACAGGGTCTGCCCTTCGTCGGCTATGAGTTGAACGGCGAGGTGGGCGGGTTGTGGGATATCGATAACCCCCACAGCACCATGTACGAAACCGCGCATCTGATCTCCTCGAAGCGGATGACCGAGTTCCGCGAATTCCCCATGGACGAGCGGGTGGCCACCTACCCGCATCACGCGGAGCTGAAGCGCTACTTCCAGGACTACGCCCGGCATTTCGGTCTCTACGAGCATTACCGGTTCAACACCCGGGTGCTGTCGGTGACGCCGGAAGGCGAGGGCTGGCGCGTCACCGTGGAACGGGACGGCGAGCAGAGCAGCCGCTGGTTCGACGGCGTGCTGATCGCCAGCGGCACCCTGCATACCCCGAACCTGCCGGCGCTGCCCGGCCACTTCGACGGCGAGATACGGCACGCCCGGGAGTACCGCGACCCGTCCCTGTTCCGCGACAAGCGGGTGCTGATCGTCGGCTGCGGCAACTCCGCCTGCGACATGGCGGTGGACGCGGTGCACCAGGCGAACAGCGTGGATCTGTCGGTGCGCCGGGGTTACTACTTCCTGCCCAAGTTCATCGGCGGCCGGCCGTCGGATTCCATCGGCGGCAAGATCAAGCTGCCGCGCCGCCTGAAGCAGTGGCTGGACGCCCGGTTGATCCGCATGATCATCGGCCGGCCCAGCGACTACGGCCTGCCGGACCCGGACTACCGGCTGTACGAAGCGCACCCGGTGATCAACTCCCTGGTGCTGCATCACCTTGGCCACGGCGACATCACCCCGCGCACCGACATCGCCGACATGCAGGGCCGCACCGTCACCTTCACCGACGGTAGCCGCGCCGACTACGACCTGATTCTGCTGGCCACCGGCTACAAGCTGGATTACCCCTTTATCGACAGCGACCTGCTCAACTGGCAGGGCGACGCGCCGCGCCTGTATCTGAACGTGTTCCACCCGCACTACGACAACCTGTTCATGATGGGCATGATCGAGGCCGCCGGTCTGGGCTGGGAGGGCCGCAACGAACAGGCCGAGCTGGTGGCGCTGTATCTCAAGCGCCGCGCCGAGGGCCACGCCGCCGCCGCGCGGCTGGAGAGCACCAAGCGCGAGCGCGCCGGGGAGTCCCTGGACGGCGGCTATCGCTATCTGAAGCTGTCGCGCATGGCCTATTACGTGCACAAGGACAGCTACCGGGCCGAAGTGGCCCACCAGCGCCGGGCGCTGCAAGAACAATAACCAGGAGGCGACACCATGTCCCCCGATAACCCGATTGATTTCAGTACCGGCAGTCTGGTCATTCTCAATGTGATCCTCGCCCTGATGATGTTCGGGGTCTCCCTGAGCCTGCGTGGCGAGGATTTCCGGCGGGTACTGCGCATGCCGGAAGCGCCGGCGGCGGGGCTGCTGGCGCAGTTCGTATTGCTGCCGGCGCTGACCTGCGTGATTACCTGGTTTCTCGACGTGGAGCCGGAGCTGGCGCTGGGCATGATTCTGGTGGCGTCCTGCCCCGGCGGCACCTTTTCCAACATCATGACCTGGCTGGCGCGGGCCAATGTGGCGGTGTCCGTCAGCATGACGGCGGTGTCGAGCCTGGCCGCCACCGTGCTCACGCCGCTCAATTTCGCGCTCTACGGCTGGCTCAACCCCAACACCCGGGCGATGGTCACCGAGATCGCGCTCGACCCCTGGAACATTCTGCTGCTGGTGGCGCTGGTGCTGGCGTTGCCCCTGGTGCTGGGCATGCTGGCCGGCCGCCACTTTCCCCGCTTCGCCGAGCGTGCCCAGAAGCCCATGCGCGTGATCACGCTGCTGGTGCTGTTCGCGTTCGTGGGCCTGGCGTTCGGTAAGAACATGGATGTGTTCCTGGAAAACGCGGACCGTATTGTCGCGCTGGTGATCGGCCAGAACGCCCTGGCACTGGGCGTCGGCGCCCTGGCCGGGCTGCTGGTGGGCCTCAACCGTGCCGACCGGCGCGCGGTCACCATGGAGGTGGGCATCCAGAACTCCGGTCTCGGGCTGGCGATTCTGTTCACCTTCTTCCCGCAGGCCGCGGGCATGATTCTGATCGCCGGCTTCTGGGGCGTCTGGCATCTGGTCAGCGGCCTGGCGCTGGCGCTGATCTGGTCGCGTTCCGCCGAGCCGATGGCCAAGGAGGGCGTATGAGCCGGGTACTGATCACCGGCGCCGGCGGTTATATCGGGCGCCTGCTCGGCGAGCGGCTGGCCGAGGGCCACACCGTGCTGGGGCTGGATGTGCGGGTGCCGCCGGGGCTGCCGTTTGACTGCCGGGAAGGGGATATCCGCGACCCCGCACTGGGCGAGCTGCTGCGCGAGCAGCGCATCGATACCGTGGTCCACCTGGCCGCCGTGCTGGAGGACTCCGGCGACCGGGCCCGGGATTACGACATCGACGTGAACGGCACCCGCAATGTGCTCGACGCCTGTCTGAGCGCCGGGGTCGGCCAGCTTATCGTCACCAGCTCCGGCGCCGCCTACGGCTACCACCCGGACAACCCGGCCTGGCTGGACGAGCAGGACCCGCTGCGCGGCAATCCGGAATTCGCCTATTCCGACCACAAGCGTCTGGTGGAGGAGATGCTGGCGGACTACCGGCAACGCCATCCGGCGCTGCGGCAGTTGATTCTGCGCCCCGGCACCGTGCTCGGCGAGGGCACCCGCAACCAGATCACCGCGCTGTTCGAGCGCAAGCGGATACTGGCCATCGCCGGCGCGGACTCGCCGTTCGTGTTCATCTGGGACCGGGACGTGGTGGGCGCCATCGTGCGCGGCGTGGAGACCGGCGCCGAGGGCGTCTACAACCTGGCCGGCGACGGCGCCCTGGGCGTGCGCCAGGTGGCGGCGATGCTCGACAAGCCGGTGCTGGTGCTGCCGGCCGGCCTGTTGCGCGCTGCCCTGGGGCTGGGACACCGGCTGGGGCTGACGCCGCACACGCCGGACAAGCTGAATTTTCTCCGCTACCGGCCGGTGCTCAGCAACCGGCGCTTGAAAGAGGAGTTCGGTTACCGGCCGGAAAAGACCTCCGAGCAGGTGTTCCGCCTGTTCGTCGACGCGGCGCGGGCCAGGAGGCAACTATGACCGCCCCGACCACCACGCTGATTACCGGCGCCGCGTCCGGCCTGGGCTGGTCCCTGGCCAGGGCGGCGTTCGCGCGCGGCCACAGTGTGATTCTGGTGGACCGGGACGCCGATGCCCTGGCGGAGAAGCACGCCGAGCTGGCCGCCGAGGACGGGCACCGGGTGCGTCACTTCGCCGTGGATCTTACCGACGGGCCGGCCCTGGAGCGCTTGATCGAAGCGGTCACCGCCGGCGGCCGGCTGGACGTGCTGATCAACAACGCCGGCATCACCCACCGCTCGCCGGCGGCGCGCACCGAAATGAAGGTGTTCCGCCAGGTCATGGCGGTGGACTGGGAAGCGCCGGTGGCGCTGACCCTGGGCTGCCTGCCGTTGCTGCGCGAGAGCGGCGGCTGCGTGGTCAATATCGGCTCCATGGCCGGCTGGATGCCGGTGCTGGGCCGCGCCGGCTACTGCAGCGCCAAGGCGGCGCTGACCCAGTTCTTCGAAGTGCTGCGCGGCGAGGTGGCGGACCAGGGCATCCGCGTGCTGATGGTGTATCCCAGCTTTCTGGCCACGCCGATCGAAACCAACGCGCTCGGCTTCGACGGCAAGCCCGCCGCCCATGCCCGCTCGTCGGTGGGCAAGGTGCGCAGCGCCGACTGGATGGCCGAGCGCATCCTGGAAGCACTGGCGCGCGGCGAAAAGCGGCTGTTCCCCGACCGCTTCACGGTGTTCGCCAGCCTGTTGTGGCGGCTGGCGCCGAATACCTATCATCGTTTGATGCGCCGCCGCTTCGCCGTGGAACTGGAATCCTGAATGCTGGAACTGTTGCTGTCCCCGTGGGTGCTGCTGGGCCTGTTCGTGCTGCTGGCCTACACCACCGAGGCGATGACCGGCTTCGGCTCCATCGTCATCGCCCTGTCCCTGGGCGCGCTGGTGTTGCCGCTGGATACGCTGATGCCGGTGCTGGTGCCGCTCAACCTGCTGCTCAGCGGCTACCTGTCGATCCGCTACCGGCGGCTGGTGCACTGGCGCCTGCTGGTGCGCGGCATTCTGCCGTTAATGGCGGCGGGCACCCTGGCCGGCTACCTGGCGTGGCCCTGGCTGGGGCAGGCGCTGCTGCAAACCCTGTTCGGCGTGCTGATCGCGGTGTTCAGTGTCCGCGAGCTCTGGCGCCTGCGCCACGGGCCCGCGCCGGCCCGGCCCCACGGCGCCGGCTGGGGCCGGGTGTGGATGCTGCTGGCCGGGGTCACCCATGGTTTGTATGCGTCCGGCGGGCCCTTGCTGGTGTACGCGCTGAGCGGCGTGACCCTGGACAAAAGCCGTTTCCGGGCCACCCTGATCATGGTCTGGTTCACGCTCAACGGTCTGCTGACCCTGGGGTATGCCGCCCAGGGGGCGCTGCAGCCGGTGTGGCCACAGCTTGCGGCGCTGGCGCCGGTGGTGCTGGCGGGCATCGTGCTGGGTGAGATTCTGCATCACCGCGTCGACGAGCATCGCTTCCGTCAGGTGCTGTTCAGTGTGTTGTTGCTGGCCGGGCTGGCCTTGGTGTTCTAGGATTTAAGGCAGCAACAAGGAGGGCGCCATGTCCGCAGTGGAAATTCGACCGGTGAGCGGCATTGCCGTGGAGCCGTGGCTGGACGAGCTCGCGGATCTGCGTATCCGCATTTTTCGCGATTACCCTTACCTCTATGACGGCTCGGTGGAGTACGAACGAGACTACCTGGACCGCTACGCCCGCTCCAAGCAGAGCGTGGTGGTGTTGGCCATGGAGTACAACCGTCTGATCGGCGCCGCCACCGGCCTGCCGTTGACCGACGCCGACCCGGAATTCGTGGCGCCGTTCGAACGCCACGGCCCGCCCCCCGAGCAGGTGTTTTACTTCGGCGAGTCGGTGTTGCTGCCCGAGTACCGGGGCGAGGGCGTGGGCCACCGCTTTTTCGATCTGCGCGAGCTGTACGCCCAGGACTTCGGCTACCCGCTGACCGCCTTCTGCGCGGTGGTGCGCGACCCGGCCCACCCGCGGCGCCCGGCCGATTACCGCTCGCTGGAGCCGTTCTGGCGAGGGCGCGGGTACCGGCCGGAGCCGGCGCTCACCGCCCGTTTTCCCTGGAAAGACCTGGGGGACAGCGAGGAAACCGAAAAGACCATGCAATTCTGGATGCGTGACGCCAGCCAGGCGGACGCTGAAATGTAAAATGTGAACGTCTAGTACGTTCGCCTCATGAAGGAAGCGTCAACGCCGGTCTATAGTCGAACCCATTGGAGGGGAAAACTATGGATTGGTCCTACCTGAAGGGTCGCCTGCTGCGCGGCCTGCTTATTATCGTGCCGCTGGCGCTGCTGGCGGCGTTGATCGCCATGGCGGTGGCCGGGTAAGCCCTCCGCCCGTGCCGGTATGACGTCGAGGCCGGCGTTACCGCCGGCGTAAGAGCGCCACCGGATTGTTCGCCATCACCAGTTCCCAGCCCTGCTCCTTCGCCAGCCACTGGAACGTGGCCGGCTGCCAGAAGCACACATGGGTGGGGTCGCGCCGGTAGTGCCAGCGCGGAAAATGCCCGTCGTCGGTCAGAAAACGGGTCATCACCCCCAGCCAGCCCCCCGGTTTCACCAGCGCCGCGAATCGTCGCCACTCCCGCTCCGGCCAGTGCAGGTGCTCGAGTACCTCGGTGCAGGTGACGAAATCGTACTGCTGATCGAGCACCGCCGGGTCCGGGGCGTAAATCGGATCGTAGATCCGCATCGGGTGGCCGCGTTCCTCCAACATGCGAGCCAGGGCCGGGCCCGGGCCGCAGCCGAAATCCAGCCCCCGGTCGCCGGCGCGCAGGCGCTCGCACAGCGGCGCCCCCAGCTGATCCAGGAAACGCCGGTACCCGGGGTCGTCCGGTTCATTGCGGTGCAGGTCGTACTGGGCTTTTTCGTCGGCGCGGTCGGGTAACTGGTTAACGCCGAGAAACGTCAGGTGGCAGCGCGGGCAACGCAGATAGCGGCGCCCTTCCACGGAGGCGAAGAGCTCGGCGTTGGGTTGCCCGCACAGGCGGCAGTCGCTCATGGGGCGGTCAGCCACTCCCGCAGGCTGTCGTAGGTGCGCGGGTCTTCCAGCATCGCCATATGGCCCATGCGATGGAACAGCCGCCGGGTGAGGTTGTCGGCGTCGGGGTAGAGCCGTTCGGCCAGGGCGCTGTCCACCCGCACCAGCCAGTCGCCCAGCGGGTTGTCGGCGCCCTCGTCACTGAGCGAGCCGGCCAGGAACAGTTGTTTCACGTGCGGGTCCAGCGGCACTTTGCCGCTGGGCCGGGCTTCATCCAGTGGCCGGTCCCGCCATTGCTTTTCCAGCACGTAGCCGAAGCGCAGGTCGCGGATGCCGTCGGAGCGCAGATTGCCCAACCGCATCAGGGGCCGGGAGTAGGGGGTGACGCCCAGCAGCCGGTTGGCCTGGTTGCCGACCCGTTCCAGCACTGCCCCCTGGTGGGGCGCCCCGAGGCACGCCAGATGGCTGATGCGGTCGACCCAGGCGTCGCCCCGTTCGCGGCCCTGATGCAGGGCGCTGCGCGACACCAGGCCGCCCATGCTGTGGCCGATCAGAATGACGCGGGAGGGCAGCGCGATGCCGGCCAGCAGATCGGCCAGTGCACGGCCGTTCTCGGAAATATGCAGGCCGGTGTTGTAGCGCAGCGTGCGGGTCTGGGCATCCAGTTTCGGGCCGGCCCAGTCGCTGAAGGCGCGGGCGGCCGGGTTGTTCCAGCAGCCTTCGTTCAGGCATAGCCCGTGCACGAACAGAATCAGGGTGTCCCGTTCCAGGGACGGCGCCTGGGGCAGCATGGTCATCGGCAGCGCGTAGTCGCTGTCCTGGGTGTGCAGCAATTGCCCGAACACGCCGTTGACCACGCTGCGCAGGTCCAGGTTGTCGCGCAGCTCCTGGTCCGGATCGGCGGCCAGATTGGCGAACCCGGCGAGATTGCCGGCCTGGCGAAACCCGTAACGGATCAGGTCGTAGACGATGGGCGCGGCGGTATAGCCTTCGCCCCGGATCTTGAACGGGTTGGCGATGGTGCCGTGCATATCCTGCACCACCTGTGTGACTTCTCCGCCCATTGTTGTTAGTAGCTGGGCGAGCCCGCCCAGTTGTTGGCTCAGTCTTTTCATCCCCGGCTCCTCATGCGCTTATCGATCATAGCAGGGTTGGTGCGGCGTCCCAACGCCGCCCGGAGCCGCGCAGCGCCGGTTTGTCGGAACGTAAAATAGAGGAAAATCAAAGGGGTGGCCCCTGTTCACTGGCGAAGCGGAACGATAGATTGCTCCTCAACGATCACGACACGTCGAGGAGTGACTATGCGTACGTTCAGTAAAGGACTGTTAGTAGTAGTGTTTGGTGGCCTGCTGGGTCTGGCCGGTTGCGATCAGCAAGGCCCGATGGAAAAAGCTGGCGAAAACGTCGACGAGGCCGTTGAGGACGTCACCGAAGATCAGGGCCCCATGGAAGAGGCCGGTGAAGAGATGGGCGAAGCTTGGGATGAAACCAAGGAAGCCGGTAGCGAAATGGGCGAAGCCATGGACGGTGACGACAGCTAATACAGCTTCGTCAGCGACAAAAAAACCGCCGGTCACCCCGGCGGTTTTTTTATGCCCGGACGCCGGCGACGCCCGGGCCGAAAAGATACATTCGGCTACATCCGTTCACCCAAACGGGACGCATTGTGTCTTTGGTGCTCCCCCCCGGCTGGCTAGAGTGAATGCGTATTGGGTGGCCCTTTGCCACCCGTGATCAGGGGCGAATATTGCGGGCCGCCCGGCCCGTTAACCAGGAGTGATCCGATGGCTTCCGAGGGACAAAAGGCGGCGTCCGAATCGCCGTTGCGGCTCGCCATCGAGGCGCTTCACGGCCGCGCCCGGGCCCTTT
Source organism: Alcanivorax sp. (assembly GCA_017794945.1). GTDB lineage: Bacteria > Pseudomonadota > Gammaproteobacteria > Pseudomonadales > Alcanivoracaceae > Alloalcanivorax. The sequence continues at coordinate 1,271,543 of CP051239.1, read as the reverse complement.
CCGAGTACTACTCCGTATACCGTTCCGGGGCCGGCCCCCGGGCCCGTGGCCGCCGCCATCAGCGGGTCCGCGAGCTGCGCCACGATATCGTCCGCCTGCAGGCCTGGGCCTGGTACTTGTCGGTGGCCGATCGCCGGCCCTGGTGGTGGCGCGCGCTCTACCGGCTCAGTGGCGTGTTCGGCCGTGATCGGCGCGAGCAGGCCGGCCGGCGGCGCCACCGCCGCGCCGGCATTCAGCGCCTGAGCAGCTTCAGCGTGGTGGACCGGGCCTATGTGGCGCACATGGAGGACTTCCAGGGCCGCTTGCTGACCCTGCAGCTGGCCCAGCAAAGCCGGCCGGACCCGCGCCGCGCGGTCTGCCAGCAGCGGCTGGAAGACGCCGTGCGCAAGCTCGCCGAACACCGCCGCTGCCTGGCCGAAAACGCCGGCCGGGTGGCGGTGATCTGTTGGGCGCTGGCCCGGGTGCTGCGCGTGCGCGGCTGGCTGGGTCTGGACCGCGGCGAGCCCTGCGTGGTGGATTCATGAGCGCGTTGTCCCGCGACCTCGATACCCGCCTGCCGGTGGTGTTCACCCTGGCCGACCTGAAGCAGCAGCTGCCCGGCGACGAACAGGCCGCCATGGCGCTGGCCCTGCGCTGGCTGGAAAGTGGCCAGGTGCGTCAGGTGGCGCCGCCACGGCCGGTGTTCATCCGGCTGGGCAGCGGTGAGACACCCGCCGAGGCGGATCTGTGCCTGGCGCTGCGGCGCGCCTTCCCCTCCCTGGTGGTGGTGGGCGGCTCCGCGCTCTGGCGCCAGGGCATCAGCCACGAGCGGGACGCGGTGCTGGACTGCGCGGTCAGCGAGCCGGTGGACCGCTGTCCGCTGCCCGGCGTGCGCCTGCACCAACGGCCCGCCGGCTGGCTGGATGTGGTCTCCCGGGCCGGGGGACTGCACGGGCATCTCCACGAGGTGCCGCTGTTGAGCGCGGAAATGGCGGTGGCCGACGCCGCCCGCTTCACCGATGTCTGGGTGCCCGACCGGGACCACCTGGACTGGCGCACGCTCAGCGCGGAGCGCATCACCGCCGCCCAGGACGCGATGAACTCTTTGTGACCCCCCTGCGATAAGACGCCGGCGCATTGACCCCTTGCCGTCTCAAGAGTATAAATGCGAATCGTTATCAGGATCACTTTGAGTTCACTATGCTGTTCCTTCTCGCCGCGGTGCTGTTGACCGGCACCGCGTTACTGTATCTCTCCGACCGCCAGCAGCGGGCCCTGGCCCAGCCGTTGCCGGCCGCCGCCCGCCTTGCCGGCGTGATTCTGGTGGTCGGTGGTTTCGCCGGCTGGGGCTGGCGTTTGGGGCCGGGCGTGGGGTTGTTCACCGCCTGCTGGGTGTTCGCCCTGGGCGCCATCTCGCTGCCCATGCTGGTGGGCCATCTGGTCGACAGCTACCGGCGCCCCGGCGCCTCCGGAGAGAGGGCATGAGGGCGCTTCTGGGGGGGGTGCTGGGCTTGCCGCTGGCGGCCATGTTGTGCGGCCTGCTGGCGGCGGCGATGCCGGTGGACTGGCACGACTGGCTGGTACTGATGATGTTGCTGTGCCTGGTGTTCTGGGCCGCTTTGATCGTGCTCGCCGGGGTTGCGTCCAGCCATTGGCGTGCCGGCGTGGTACTGCTGGCGGCCAACGGCCTGGCCTGGCTGTTGCTGCAAACCACCACGCTTTACGGGGGTGCCTGATGCGCGTCGACACCATGAAACGGCAGATCGATCTGCATGCCTGGGTGGGTATTGTTTCCGGGTTGGCCTTGTTCGTGGCGTTCTTCGCCGGCGCGGTCAACATGTTCCACCATGAGCTGCATCACTGGCAGGAGCCCTGGGAGACCGCCGAAACCGGCGATGCCAACATGCAGGCCCTGCTGGACACGGTGATCGCCAGAAACCCGGAGGCCGGCAACTGGCTGTTCCTGATCCCCGGCGACGAGCCCGCCGCCATCTGGCAGGAAAGAGTGGACGGCGAGGCGGTCTGGCACACCGAGCACGCCAGCGACTTCAACGATGCCGGGGAGGCCGTCGAGCGCCCGCATTCGGAGCTGGCCGGGTTCATCAACGAGCTGCATTTCCAGCTCGGCATCCCGACGGTGGGGCTGTACCTGATGGGCGTGATTTCGGTGCTGTACGGCGCCGCGCTGATCGGTGGCCTGGTGATCCACTGGCCGAAAATGAAAAAGGAATTCTTCGCGCTCAAGCACCAGGGCAATCTGCGCCGCTATTGGAAAAACCTGCATAACCTGGTGGGGGTGATCAGCTTCCCGTTCCATCTGATCTTCGCGGTCACCGGCGCCGCCATGGGCTGTTTCGCCTTGCTCACGCTGACACTGGGCGCCCTGGTGTTCGGGCCCCAGTTCCAGGGTGCCGCCACCGAGGCCATGGAGGCCTGGCCGACCCCGGAAGCGAGCGGTAACGCCGCCGCCATGGCGCCGGTGGACCAGTATCTGGCCACCGCCCGCGAGCAGCTCCCGGACATGGAAGTGGGCTGGATCGAGTTGCAGCAGTACGGCGATGAAAACGGCGTGGTCGACGTGGGCGGCTCGGTGCCGGGCAATGTGGCCCACCACGCCCATGTGGTGATGCGCGCCGATAACGCCGAGCTGCTGACGGTGTCCGCGCCCGGCGCGCGGCCGTTCAATCATTTCCTGCTGTCGCCGGTCTATTCGCTGCACTTCGGGGATTATGGCGGCCTGTTCGTGCGCCTGCTGTATTTCGTGCTGGGGCTGCTGGGCTGCCTGCTGTTCGTCTCCGGCAACATCATGTGGAGCGAGCGGCGCACCGACCGCCAGGGCCCGAGCCGGGCGGCCGCCATCATGTTGCGCCTCACCCTGGGGGTGACCTTCGGCGTGATGGCCGGTATCGCCGCGTCCTTCATGGCCAATAAGCTGGCGATGTATTCGCCCTGGCCCGGCACCACCGCGGTGGCGGAAAAAGCCGCCTTCGTCGCCACCTTGCTGGTGGCGGTGCTGAGCGCGTTCCGTTTCCCGCCACTGACCACGGCGCGGGTCTGGCTGCCCCTGTGTGCCGTGCTCTATGTGCTGGTGCCGGTGCTGCAGGGCGCCATCGAAGGGTTCGCTTCCTGGCTGGATCCGGACCGCCTGCTGGTTAACGGCTCGCTGCTGGTGATCGCCGCCAGCCTGTTCCTGGTCGACCGCCTGCGAGTGCGCCGCCTGCGCCAGGCCGGGCCGCATCCACTCTGGGTGGGCGGCGTCCGCCGGGGCGCGGCCGGGCCCGCCGAGGCCGGCGTCGCCTGAACGCCGGGCCAGGTCCCGGCCGCCGTCGCGCTTCTTTTTGTACGCCGCTTTGCCGTGTGTTAGCGGCCGGATAGGCGACGTTCGCTGCTGAAGCGGCGTTTTGTGTCTGTCTGTAGCGCTTCCCGTCCGCGCCGTCATGGCCCGGTCATCCCGTGAAGGAATACTCGCGCCTTGTTCTGGTACGGGGGTTCCTTATGAGCGAATGGCAGAATTCAGGTCGGGCGCACCGGTTTTGCATGGCGCCGGTGTTTTTCATCACCGCGTTGCTGGCGGCCTGTGGTGGGGGTGGGGGTAGCTCGGACAGTGACCCGGCGTCGCCCGAGCCTTCCAACCGGGCGCCGCGGGCGGCGCTGGAAGGGCCGGCCCGGCTGACCGCCGGCACGGAGGGTACCTTTCGGCTCACCGCCGAGGACGACGACGGCCAGATCGTGTCGGTGACCTGGACCGTGGATGGGGCGCTGACCGTGGTCGAGGAGCAGCCGCGCCGCCTGACGGTGCGGGTGCCGGCCGCGGCGGTGGACGGCGAAGCCCGGGTCCGGGTGCGGGTCACCGATGACGGCGGCGCCTCCGGCGACGCGGTGAGCACGGTGACCATCGACGCCGACGAAGGCGATGCGCCCCGCGTGGACGCCGGCCAGGACCAGCGGGTCGATGAGGGCGAAACCCTGCAGCTCAACGGCGGCGCCACGGTGTCCCCGGGCCGCTCCCTGCGGCGCCTGGGCTGGCGGCAGACCGGCGGGTCCGAAGCGGTCATCGACGGCGCCAGGGACCAGAATCTGTTGAGTATCGTCGCGCCGCAGGTGGACGCCGACACGGCGCTGACGTTCGAACTGGAGGCGGAGGATTCCAGTGGCGCCGTGGGCCGGGATACGGTCACCGTCACCGTGGTGGATACCTTCAACAACCCCCTGCCGACGGTGGATGCCGGCGAGGACCGCACCGTCACCGCCGGCGATCGGGTGGTGCTGAACGGCGCCGCCAGTGACGATGGCGCCGTGGTCAGCGTGCTGTGGCGGGCGACGCCGGGCGGCCCCGCCCTGACGCTGGAGGGCGACGACCGGCTGCAGGTGGCGTTCACCGCGCCGCCGGTGGCCGAGGCCACGGACGTCGAGCTGTCGCTGACCGCCGTGGACGATCAGGGCGGGCGCGCCAGCGACCGGGTCACCGTTACCATCCTGCCGGCACCGGCCAACGCGGCCCCGCGTATCGACGACGCCTACGCCGACCCGGGCGTCGCCAGTGGCGGCGAAACCGCACGGCTGCTGGCGGTGGCCTCGGACCCGGACAACCATCCGCTGCAATACCGCTGGACGCAACGGGATGACGGCGCGCCGGCGCTGGCGATCGACAACGCCGACACCCGCGACGCCCGGGTCACCCTGCCACTGCTCGAGGAGGCCACCGTGTTCGGCTTCGAGGTGACGGTGTCCGACGGCGACCGCGAGACCAGCCGCACGGTGACCCTGCAGGCGACGCCCCGGGCGGAGGCCTCGCCGGGTGTGTTCCAGTGCCTGCTCAGCCCGCTGCAGGCCGGCTGCCCACTGGCGGTGCTGGGCGGATTGCTGGACCCGGACGGGATCGGCGCCTGCCTGGGCGATCCGCGCGATCCGGCCTGTCCGTTCTCGGCGCTGGCGAGCCTGGATGACGGCGTGGCGGGGTGCCTGCGCGATCCCGCCGGCGGCGGCTGCGAGGCGATTCTGGGCAAGCTCACCGACCCGCTCTACGTGCTGGAAACCCTGCCCCAGGCGGCGCCCGCCGACCAGTGCACGCCGGCCTTCGACGCGCGCACTTTCGAGCATTACATCGGCGCCATTCACGAACACACCGGCTATTCGGACGGCGCCATCAGCTCGCGGCCGGCGGAGGTGTTCGAGCGCACCCGGGCGCTGGGCCTGGATTTCACCGCCGTCACCGACCACTCGGACAACACCCGCCTGCCGCTTTCCGTTAACGGCGATTGTTTTTCCGAACGCTTCTTCGAATGTCTGATCGCCGATGACGACGCCCCCTTCGACTCGTTCCGTAAGTGGTCCGCCACCGAGGAACAGGCGCTCGCCGCCAGCGACGACGGCTTCACCGCCATCCGGGGTTTTGAGTGGACCTCGGACCGCTTCGGGCACATCAATCTGTTGTTCGGCGACAACGTGATCAACGCCAAAACCGGCCCAGGGTACGCGGTGTCCATGGGCCTGTTCTGGCAATGGTTCAGTTATCCCGCCGCTTTCGGTGGCGGCGGCGACAGCCTGCTGGTGTTCAACCACCCGGGGCGCGAGGACGCGCTGGAACAGATCGTCGAGCCGATCGGCGGCGATCCCGCCTACACCTTCAACGATTTCCGCTACGTGCCCGCCGCCGACCGCCGCGCGGTGGGCCTGGAGGTGTTCGGCAAAGGCTCGGAGTACGACTCCGGCGGCCCCGGCGGCAGCTGGCTGGCGTACGCGCTGGATAAAGGCTGGCACCTGGGCGCGGTGGGCTCGGAAGACCATCATGACCAGCGATGGGGCGACCCGGACCTGCCGAAAACGGTTTTGATTGCCCGGTCCCGTGGCGCCGCGGATTTGAAAGAGGCGCTGTCGGCGCGGCGTTTCTACGCGGTGGCCCAGGGGTACAACGACCTGCGGATGACGGTGCGCCTGGACGACAAACCCATGGGCAGCCGGCTGCGCCGACCGGAAGGCCAGCGGTTGCCGCTGCGCGTGTCACTGAGCCGTGGTGGCGCGGATTTCACCGGGCGGATGGCGTTGGTGACCAACGGCAACCAGGTGGTCGCCACCGGTACCGGCGCGAGCTGGAACGCCACGATCACCGTTGGCGAACAGGAGCGTTATTATTTTCTGCGCATTCTGGACCCGGACAGTGGTCGTCCGGTGGCGTTCTCCAGTCCGGTGTGGGTGTTGCCAGGGGCGTCCGCGCTGCCGTTGTGCGAGGCCGACGGCGGTGATGCCGGATCAATCCTGTAGCAAACGATCGAGACGGTCGAGGAAGAACGGTATTTCCTGTTCCAGCTCGAACAGGCGAGGGGAGAACAACCAGGTCTGGGTGATGCCCATCAGATAGGTGTAGCACAGTAACCCCAGCTCGTCGGCGCCGTGCCGTTGGCTGATGAGCTGCTGTTGCTGGGCCTGCTGGACCAGGTCGGTGAGTACCGAGACCACGTCGCGGGTGAGTTTGCGTTCCCGTTTGAGGGTGCGCTCCATGGTCGAGGTAAGCTCGGTTTTGTTAAGAAGAATTTCGAAAGACTGACGGTGCCAGCGGTTATCCACCAACAGGCGCAGCCATTGTTCCGCGAATTCATGAATGGCGCTTAACGGATGTTCCAGCTCACCGCGTGCCTGGTTGATCAGATCGGCCAGCGGTTGTTGCGAGAACGAGAGCACTTCCTCGAACAGCTCGTCCTTGTTGTTGAAATGCCAGTAAATCGGCCCGCGGCTGAAGCCCGCCTCGGTGGCTATCTTGGCCAGCGTGGTATTGGTGTAGCCGTTGCTGCTGAAAAGCTGCAGAGCCACTTCGACGATTTTGCGGCGGGTTTTTTCCGCGTCTTCTTTTGTTCGTCTCATCGGCAACGCGGCCGCCACGCGCAAGCGAAACGTGACGGCCGGCCTCCCTGTGCGGATTAATCTTACAGTTCGCCGTCGTCGGCCATCTGCATGTAGGTGGTGTCAAAGCGCAGCTTGATGTTGCCCTTGTCGCCCAGCACCTTGCCACCGGGGAAAGCGATACCGATAAAGTCGGCGCTGGGGGCGCCTTCGCCCAGCAAGCCGTGTTTAAAGGAAAACTGGCGGACGTCGTCCATGGCCTGGAAGGCTTCGTCGCTGTTGGCGAAGGCCACGGCGGTATCCGGCTCCCAGAACATCTTCATGCCGGCCAGTTGGTCTTCGTAACCTTTCTGGTCGGTGCCGGAGGCCTGGCCGAGAAAGGCGCGGGCGTCCTCGCCTTTCTGGGTGTTGCTCTCCAGGATCGCCATCACTTCGTACCAGGCGCCGGTCAGTGCCTTACCCAGCTTGGGATTGTCCTTCAGGGTTTCGGTGTTGACCAGGGTCAGGTCCTTGATGTGGCCGGGGATCTGGCTGGAATCGAACACGATCTCGGCGCCGGGGGTGGCGGCGGCTTCGGTGAGCAGCGGGTTCCAGGTGACGATGTTGCGCACGTCATCGCTGCTGAACGCCGCCACGATGTCGGCGTCCGAGGTGTTGACGATGTTCACGTCCCGCTCGCTCAGGCCCTGTTCTTCGAGCGCCCGGGCCAGCAGATAATGAGACACCGACAATTCCACCAGGTTGATGGTTTCGCCTTTCAGCGACGCCACGCCGCCTTCCGGGTCCTTCATCACCAGGCCGTCGTTGCCGTTGGAGTAGTCGCCGATCAGCAGGGCGGTGGAATCGACGCCGCCGGCGGCGGGGATCGACAGCGCGTCCATGCTGGTCAGGGTCACCGCGTCGTACTGGCCGGCGGTGAACTGGTTGATGGATTCGATGTAATCGTTGATCTGGGTGATCTCCACATCGATGTCGTACTTGTCGGCCCACTTGTCCATGATTCCGGATTCGTCGGCGTACTTCCAGGGCATCCAGCCGGCGTAGATGGTCCAGGCCAGCCTGAAGCTGTCGCGTTCCTCGGCCTGCGCCGTGGACGGCGCCAGGAAAGAGGCGGACATCACCCCGGCCAGCGCCAGCGCACCGGTCCAGTGAAGAGTGCGTTTGATTAACTTCATGGTGTTCTCCTGTACGGTCGGATCAGAACATTTTCAGGTAACGTTTCACTTCCCAGTCGGAAACCAGGTTGTGGTATTGCTCCCACTCGGAGCGTTTGAAGTCGATAAAGCTGTCGAACATCAGATCACCGAATACGTCACGGGAAAGCGGGTCCGCTTCGAAGGCGTCGACCGCCTCATCGAGGGTGCGCGGCAGCATTTCGATACCCATCGCCTTGATCTCGGCGAGGCTGTGGTCGTTCATGTTTTCCCGGTGCGGTTCACCCGGTTCCAGTTTTTCGCGAATCCCTTCCAGGCCGGCGGCGAGCATCATCGCCGCGCCCAGATAGGGGTTGCCGCTGATGTCCGGGGCGCGGCATTCCACACGGCCGCCCTGGGACGGAATACGTAGCATGTTGGTGCGGTTGTTGTTGCCGTAGCAGCAGTACACCGGCGCCCAGGTGGAGCCGGACATGGCGCCGCGTTGCACCAGGCGCTTGTAGCTGTTGACCGTTGGCGCGATCACCGCGCAGATGGCGCGCGCGTGTTTCAGTACGCCGGCGATAAAGTGATAGGCCAGCGGTGACACGCCGCATTGGTGCGGGTCGTCGCCGTCCGGCTCGAACAGGTTCTTGCCGCTGTCGATGTCCGCCAGGGACATATTGAAATGCGCGCCGCTGCCGGTGCGGTCGGCGAACGGTTTGGCCATGAAGCTGGCGAAGGCGCCGTGCTTGCGGGCGATCTCGTTGGCCATCATGCGGAAATACACCAGACGGTCGGCCATGTTGAGGGCGTCGGTGAACATGAAATCGGTTTCGAACTGGCCGTTGGCGTCCTCATGGTCGAAGGAGTACACGTCCCAGCCCTGTTCGTTCATGGCCTCCACGATCTCGTCGATGATCGGCAGGTTGTCCATCAGCACGCTGGGGTCGTAGCAGGGCTTGTCGAGTACGTCGCGGTCGCTGATCGGCGCGAAGCCGCCGTCCTCGGTGTCCTTGAACAGAAAGAATTCGGTTTCGATGCCCAGGTTGAAACTGAAGCCCAGCTCGGCGGCGGCGGCCAGCTGGCGCTTGAGAATATGCCGGGAGCAGGCCTGGAACGGTTGCCCGTTCAGGTGCAGGTCGCTGGCGAACCAGGCCAGTTGGCGGTTCCAGGTGCACTGGGTGGCGCTGGCCGCGTCGGGCATGGCCGCCACTTCGTCGTCGTTGATGTCCTGGGGCACACCGTCCAGGGCGGCGCCGGTGTACAGTTCCGAACCCTTCATCATGCGGTCCAGGTGGTTGAGCGGCACGAACTTGCCCTTGATGGCGCCGTGGATATCCACGTAGCTGGCCATGGCGTACTTCACGCCTTTTTCCGCCAGATCCTGGCGCAGGGATTCAACGGGTTGGTACGCATTCATCGGTTTCTCTCCTGTCGGTTCCGTCGCTGGGCGCTCAGGGTGCGCCTTGGCACGATTCCTTCATTCAATATACATGCCAGCCTGTATATATAATTTCGGATCCGCGGCCTGGCGGGCTTGTTCGATCCGGCCAGCAAGGAGAGAAAGAGTGGTTGATAAACAAGGGTTTAACAGAGAGATTCGGCTAGGTGATCTGCCGCTTAAAGAGGGCGGCGTGTTGCGGGACGCCGTGCTGACCGGATACCAGATCGGTGTGTTGAACGCGCGCCGGGACAATCTGGTGATCGTGCCGTGCTACTACGGTGGCACTTATGAGGGCAGCCTGCCCCTTGTTGGTGCGGGCGGTCCGCTGGCCGGCGGCGACTACTGCGTGGTGCTGTTCGATATGTTCGGCAACGGCCGCGCCAGCTCGCCGAGCCGCAGCCACCCGTCACAGGCGGGGCACCGCTTCCCCGCCGTGACCCTGGACGACAATGTGGAGGCCCAGCGCCGGGCGCTGCATGCCTGGTTCGGAGACGTGGACATCGCCCTGGCCACCGGCTGGTCCATGGGCGGCATGCAGTCCTATCTGTGGGCGGCGCTGCATCCGCAAAGAGTGCGGCGCTTGCTGCCGGTGTGCGCCACCGCCCGCTGCTGGCCCCACAACCGGGTGTTTCTCGACGGCGTGCGCAGCGCCTTGATGGCGGACCCGGTGTACAACGGTGGTGATTATCAGCGGCCACCCGAGGCCGGGCTCAAGGCGTTTGCCCGGGTCTACGCCGGCTGGGCCTATAGCCAGGCGTTCTTTCGACGCGGCCTGTACCGCGATCTGGGGTTCGCCGATATCGACGCACTGTTGCGCTTCTGGGAGCAGGACCACCTGGCCCAGGACGCCAATGATCTGCTTGCGGTGATGCACGCCTGGGAAAGCGCCGACCCCGGCGACAACGGCCTGTATGGCGGGGATTACCACGCCGCGCTGGGCGCGATCAGCGCGCGCACTCTGATCATGCCGTCGCGGACCGATCTGTACTTCACAGTCGAGGATGCCGGCCACGAGGCCGCGCTGATCGCCGACGTCCGTGTTGAGGTGCTCGACTCCGATTACGGGCACGCCGCCGGCGCCCCCGGCCGGGAGCCCGTCGCCATGGCCCAATGGTGGCGGGCGATGGCGCGCCTGCTTGCCGGTTCATGAGCTGTTAATATCGGAGCATTAAAGGTTGCTGAAAGGCTTGAATTGATGGCTGCAAGAAGTGATGCACGGGACTCTAAAAGCAAAACGCGGGTCCTTAAAGGTACGCGTCTTGATCTGACGTTAGCGGCGGAGCGTGTGTTTGCGACGAAGGGGCTACAGGGTGCTACGTTACGAGAGATTCGAGAGTATGCCGGACAAAAAAACGAATCCGTAATTCATTACCATTTCGGGTCGCGGGAAGCGATTGTCGAATCCGTGCTGCAGTTGCGCTCGATACCACTAGATGCGCGACGTAGTGAGATGCTCAAGCAGGCGCACGCGGAGGGTGACGGTTTGACGTTGAGTGCGGAGCAAGTAGCGCGTTGCTGCCTCATGCCGCTCGCGGAGCATCTTTTGGATAACGCCGGCACACCAGGCCACTACATGCGCTTCTTGGTGCAACTTCGCGTTGACCGGGAAATCTGGCGTCAATTCCAAGGGCGTTATGGCCTTGGTTTGGATGAATGTCTGGCGGCCTTGCACCTATCGAAGCCCTATACGCCGCCGGAAATCATTAACCAGCGATTCGTTAGTGTCGTGGACATACAGCTTAACGGGTTGGCCGCGCTCGAGCAGATTCAGCACATAAAGGGCCCCGAGTTTAGCCACGCCGACGCGTGGGCGCGCATTGAGGATTTGATCACCCTGAGCGCCTCGATGATCGACGCGCCGTTGTCGCCAGCGGCGCTGGCGGCGATTCTATCCAGCAAAGATCGGGCTTCCAGGGATGAGAAGGGGGGTTGAATGATCAGTGCCGAGCAGCTGCAACAGGAGTGGGCCGACATGGACGCGTCGCGGGCCCGGCGCATCCAGCAAGACAGCGCGGCTCAAGTCAGGTTGAGCGACGATTTGCCGCCGGTGCGCACGGTGGCGGGCGTTGATGTGGGCTTCGAAAACCGGGACACCGCCAGGGCGGCGGTGGTGGTCCTGGATTACCGCACCCTGGAGCCGCTCGATTACGCGCTGGCACGGCTTCCGGTGGCCTTTCCGTATGTGCCCGGGCTGTTGTCGTTCCGCGAGTGCCCGGTGATTCTGCGCGCGCTGGAGCAACTGCGCGTCTCTCCCGACGTGTTGCTTTGCGACGGCCACGGCATCGCCCACCCGCGCCGCCTGGGCATCGCCGCCCACCTGGGGGTGCTGACCGGAATGCCGACGGTGGGGGTCGCCAAGAAGCGCCTCACCGGTCGTCACGGCGAGGTGCCGGAGGGGCGTGGCGAGTGGACGCCGTTGCTGGATCGCGCCGGCGATAAGTTGGGCGCCGTGCTGCGTACCCGGGTCGGTACCCGGCCGCTGATCGTATCCCCTGGTCACCGCACCGATCTGGCCACCGCGCTGGATCTGGTGATGACCTGCACGACCCGCTACCGGCTCCCCGAGACCACCCGCTGGGCGGACGGCCTGGCCTCGAACCGGGGACAACGATGGCTCGCCCGCCTGGATGCGCTGCGCTAATCTGGATCGACAACATCGATAACAAACAGGGAGAGCGTACATGAATCCTTTAACACAATGCCGCTGGTTGTCGTTGAGCGCCCTGGTGCTGGGCGCCGCCGCCTGCAGTACCGCGCCGCCGCCGCCCCCGGAGGCGGAATACGGACAACCGGTCGTGGTCGAGGGGCCGTTGCCCTATCTGGGCGTGCACGGTCTGGGTGTCGACCCCGCGGGCCGTCTGCTGGCCGGCAGCGTCGTGGGGCAGTCCCTGTCCCTGGTGGACCGGGAGACCGGCTCGGTCAGCCCGTTCGTGGCGCCGCCGGTGGGCATGGCCGATGACGTGGCGTTCGGGCCCGACGGCGAGATCGCCTGGACCGCCTACCTGGTGGGCGAGCTGCGCATCCGTAACGCGGCCGGTGAAATCCGCACCGTCGCCAGCGGGTTGCCCGGCCTGAATTCCTTGGCCTACACCGATGACGGCCGTCTGTTCGCCACCCAGGTGTTCATGGGTGACGCCTTGTACGAGATCGACCGTCGCGGTGAGCAGCCGCCGCGCAAGATCATCGAGGGCATGGGCGGCCTTAACGGCTTCGAATTCGGCCCCGACGGTTATCTCTATGGCCCGCTCTGGTTCAAGGGCAAGGTGGTTCGCGTCAATGTGGACAGCGGTGAAATGGACACCGTCGCCGACGGCTTCCGGATACCGGCGGCGGTGAACTTCGACGGCCAGGGGCGCCTGTACGTGGTCGACAGCGCCACCGGCGAACTGTTACGGGTGACTCCGGGCCGTTCTGAAAAGGTCCGTGTCGCGCAGCTCAGCCCGTCGCTGGACAACCTGGCCATCGATAAAAAAGCGGGTCTGATTTACGTCTCCAATATGGCCGACAACAGCATTCAGGAAGTGGATCTGGCCGACGGCCGGGTGCGGGACCTGGTACGCACCCGTCTGGCCGCGCCCTCCGGGCTGGCGATGGTGGGCGACGAACTCCATATCGCCGACACCTTTGCTTACCGCGTGATGGATACCGGCAGCGGTGAGATTCGAGAAGTGGGGCGCATGTGGGCGTCGCATCTGGAGTACCCGCTCAACGCCTGGGCGGATCAGAATGTGGTAGTCCTGACCAGCTGGGCCACCGGCACGGTGCAGGTCTTCGACCGGGCCAGCGGTGAGATGACCCACGGCTTCCATGACTTCCAGGCCCCTCACGACGCCGTGCAATTGGCCGATGGCAGCCTGTTGGTCGCGGAGCTTGGCTCCGGGAGCCTGCTGCGTGTCAGTGGTGAGCAAGGCGAACAGCGGCAGGCGGTGGTGGTGGCGCTGGCCGGCCCGGCGGGTATGGCGTTCAACGCCGACCGCACGCGCCTGTTCGTGACCACGGCGGGCGGTTCCGTTTGGGCGGTGAACCCGACGGATTGGTCCAAGCGGCGGGTCCGTGACGGCCTGGCGGTGCCGGAAGGCATCAGCGTCAGCGCGGCGGGCAAGCTACTGGTGATGGAAGTGGGCAAGCAGCGTCTGCTGGAGATTGATCCGGTGGACGGCGCCACCCGCACGCTGGCCAAGGGGCTGCCCGTGGGGCTGCCGGCGCTGGACGGCCTGCCGCCCACCGGGGTGTTCAATGACGTGGTGGAAGCGGCCAACGGGGATCTGTTCTTCACCGCTGACCGCGACGCCGGGCTGTACCGCCTGCCCCGGCGTTAATGCCCGCGCGCTACGACTTACTGCTTGGCGGGTAGCGTGATCCAATGACGGCTGTCCGGCGTCTGGCCGGACACCGTCTTCACCACCGCCAGGTAGTCGCCGACGAACTCCACGATTTCCACCCGGCCCACGCTTTGTCCGGGGCGGAACGCCACCATCTGACCGGAGGGGGCGCGTACCGCCTTGCCCGGCTCCCGCACGTCCAGTTGCTGGCCCTGGTTCAGGCCGTTGACCCGGCTGGCACTGATATACAGACCGCCGTCCTCGCCCTGGAACACACGGCTGGACCAGGGGGCCATGGCCACGCGCCGGTTGATCTCGTCCATGAGCGCGGCGGCACCGGCTTCGCTGTTGGCGAAGCGGTGGATGCGGTAGTGGGCGTTGAGGCTGGTGTCGTGCAGCTCGGCGCTGAGCCCCTCGCCGCCCTGTGCCGGCGTTACTTCCACCAGCATGCGCACGCCGGGGTAAGCCGCCAGGCTGGCCAGGCACGCTTCCGCGGCCGTGTCCTGCCGGCAGGGCTCGGCGCTGTCCAGTGTCTCGGCGACCAGGCCGCCGGGCAGCGGGCGCAGCCCCTGTTCGGAGGCGTCGCTGTAAAGCGTGCTGATCAGGGCTTCGCCGTCGCTGATGGAGGGCGACAGCACCAGGCCGATATTGGCCAGCGGCGCTTCGCCGTCGGCGGTATCGGGGCGTTCCGCTTTGCCGGCGCTGGCATTATTGATCCAGCGCTCCCAGAACGGGGTTTCCCAATTGGGTGTGTCGGTATTGAAAGCGGCTTGCGAGTCCACCAGGGCGGTGGTGTCTTCGGTGGTCATGCCTTGGGTGGCACAGCCTGCCAGGGTACCGACGCTCAGCGGGCCGGCGATCAGGGCGGCGATCAGCGCGCGCCGGGGGATGATTTGAGTCATGGCGGTGGTTCCGGATACGTAACAATGAAGAAAGAGTGTGCGCAACCCTCGGTGGGCTTGTCCAGCGCCGTTTCAGGCTTTTAAAAACGACGAAACCGGGACAGCTTTCACTGTCCCGGTTCCGAAGTGGTACGCACTAAGTGGTACTAAGTGGACCTGTTGCTTAGAAGCTCACAGCCAGGTTAACGCTGGCGGCTTGTACGTCGTCCTGGGAGAAGTCAGCACTGGGCAGAGCGCCCAGCAGCGTGTTGCCGGACAGAGCGCCCGCTTCGTTCTCTTCCAGAATGCCGTAGGTTACCCAAGTGCGCAGAGTCTTGTTCACCTGGTAGCTCAGCTGCAGGTCGTAGAAAGTGCTTTCGTCGCTGACGCTGTTGTTGCCGCCCGGGGGGGCCGGGTTGTCGATGTCCAGCTGGCCCACGGCGCCGGTGATGGCGAGTTTCGGGGTTACGTTCCAGGTCAGTTTGCCGGCGAGCACGGACTCATCGTAACCTTCGACACCGTAACTCTGCGCCATGGTGTAAAGGCTGGTCGGGTTAGCGGTGCTCTCCGGGTTGTTTTGGATCAGGCTGGAGTACGTGTCGAAACCGGGGGAGATGTAGCCGCCATCCTGAGCGCCAACATATTGTACACCCCAATCCATTACCCCTACGGAGCCTTCCAAACGAATGTACTGGGAGAGGGCATCTTCGGTTACAAACTGGCCATTATTCGCCGGAGTAGTAACCTTGCCATTGGTGAAGTAGTTGGCGCCCACGGTTGCTTTCGCGACTTCGCCGATATTACCGGAGATATAGCCTGAAAACAGATCGGCACCACTAACTACGTAAGGGCCAGAGGTGTTTGTCGCCTGAGTAATATCGCCCTCATAGTTTTTTAAGTATTTGATGTACAAAGCACTAATGTCCAGGCCCATGGGCTTGCTCACGAAACCGAAGACAAACTGGTCACCGTTGTCAGTGTTTTCAAACGTGTCCAGGTCGCGACGGCGGTCATAGATGGCCAGAACCTGGAAGGTCTTGCTGAACGGTTGGATCAACAGGACGCGGTCACGGCGGTCGTCACAGACCAGGAAGCAGTTGTTGTAGCTGGTCGCCTGACGGCCCACGCGCAATACGGTATGGCCGAAGGGGATCTGCAAGTAGCCCAGGTCCAGACGTACGTTGTCACCGGTGTTGGTGGCGTTGAATGCCTGGGGGTTGGTGGGGCTGTTGCGGGTACTGTCACCGGACCAACGGTCGCCGGCCAGTTCCACGCTGGTGTGCAGGGAGATGCCGGTGTCTTCGTCCAGGAAGTCGCTCTTAACGCGAATCAGATGGGCGAAGCCGTTGTCATTATCGTTGCGAGGATCACCGACGACGTCGAAAGCGTCGGATTGTGCGTAAAAACCGGTGGCGCGGTATTCAACGCCGAAATCGGTTTTCAGTGCCTGGGCAGCGGGGGACAGCGCGGTGGCGGCGCCGAATACGGAAGCCAGGCCGATTGCTTTGGTCAGAGAAGAGATGCGGAGTTTACGGTCGGCACTGCTGTTCAGCGCCCCCTGAGCTTTATTGGTCCACTTAAGTGCCATTGTTTTTGTCCTGTTTTCTTCGAAGTTTATTGGTATTTGAGGGTTTATCCGGTTATCCAGCGCCGGCCTCGAAACCCTCTTATATGCCCTTCCCAGGGCATCGTCTCCCGAGCGGACACCTTTACGAAGAAAGAGTCCACTAGACTTTCGGCGAATACCTGAAAATTCAACTATTCACCCGGTTGTCACGAACTATCTTAGAACCCCTCTTGTCACAGACGCAATACTGTAAAACGCCAAAATACCATTCGGTATGTGGTTTATTTTCAGCGCCGGGGGATAAATCCGGATGATAATGTGAACACTGGTAAATTAATGGATGGGTCGCCCGGGCTTTTCAATGTAAACAAAAATACCGGCTGGTATGTACGGGGTGTTCGACGCGCCTGAATCTTTAATAGTAGCGGCATCCGCGTTTTAGAAAAATGGAACAGGGCACAGGCCGGTGTTCCATTTTCCACGAAGGGAACAGGTGTTCACTAATATCCAAAGGCGCTGGCCGGGGGCGGGCAGGCTTTCTCTGGCAAGCCGAAAGTGTTGCAAGATATGTCCCTGCCCGCCGCCCCGGCCGTGTTACCGGCCTACTCGAAAGGGGGCTCGCCCTGCCAATCGAAGAAATCGGGCAGGTCCTCGGACACCTTATCCGGGAAGACGGCGGCTCTTTTCTGCAAAAACGATTCCACGCCTTCGCGCACGTCGGCGGATCCGCCCCGTGACTTCATTGCCCGGCTGTCGAGTTTGTGCGCTTCCATGGGGTGCTCGGCGCCGGCCATGCGCCAGATCATCTGCCGGATCATCGCCACCGACACCGGCGCGGTCTGGTCGGCGAACTCCTTCGCCAGTGCCAGCGCCGCCGGGTACAGCTCCTCCGGGGCATGCACCGAGCGCACCAGTCCGCGCTCCTTGGCTTCCGCCGCGCTGAACACGCGTCCGGAGAAGCACCACTCCAGCGCCGAGGAAATGCCCACCACCCGGCTCAGGAACCAGGACGACGCCGCTTCATTGACGATGCCCCGGCGCGAGAACACGAAGCCGAACTTGGCGTTCTCGGAGGCCATGCGCACGTCCATGGGCAGCTGCATGGTCACGCCGACGCCCACGGCGGCGCCGTTGATGGCGCCGATCACCGGTTTGAGGCTGCGGTGGATGCGCAGGGCCACCTGGCCGCCGCCGTCGCGGTGAGCGTCGTCCGGATTGGCGCCTTCGCCGCCGCGCTTCTTATAGTCGAAGGTGTCGCCGCCGGAGGACAGGTCGGCGCCGGCGCAGAAGGCGCGGCCGTTGCCGGTGACGATCACCGCGCGCACCGCGTCGTCGGAATCGGTGTAATCGAAGGCGGCGAGCAGCTCGTCCTTCATTTCCCGGGTAAAGGCGTTCATGCGATCCGGGCGGTTCAGATAGATCGTGGCGATGCCGTCGTCGACGGTGATCTCCAGGGTATTAAAGGAAGGCGTTTCCATGGTCTCTCCCGATGTTATTAAGGGTGGCTGATAAAAGGCTTGCCGGGGCCGGTCAGCCGCCGGCCCTGCCCACGGTGATGATTTTCAGGGTGTTGGTGCCGCCGCCCACGCGCACCGCGTCGCCCTTGGTGAGGATCAAGCGGTCGCCGTCTTCCACCAGTCCCAACCGCTGAAGCTGGGCGGCCGCTTCCCGGTTGACCTGGCCCGGATCGCTGGCCATCTCGAAGTGCTGGGGCTCGACGCCCCGGTAGATCGCCACGCGGCGGCGGGTGCGCGGGTCCGGGGTAAAGGCGAAGATCGGCATGCCGGAGCGCACCCGCGACATCAGGCGTGGCGTGGTGCCGGTTTCGGTCATGGCGATGATCGCCTTTACCCCGCTCAGGTGGTTCGCCACATGCATGGCGGCGCGGGCGATGGCCTCGTCGTTGTGGCTCATGCCCTGCTCGGGCCGGTCCTCGCTGGGCCGGCTCTGATAGGTGCGCTCGGCACCGAGGATAATGCGGTCCATGGCCCGCACCGTGGCCACCGGGTAGTCGCCGACCGCGGTTTCCGCCGACAGCATCACCGCGTCGGTGCCGTCGAGCACCGCGTTGGCCACATCGGACACTTCCGCGCGGGTGGGCTGGGGGCTGTGGATCATGGATTCCATCATCTGCGTGGCGGTGATCACGAACCGGTCCAGGGCGCGGGCACGGCGGATGATGTGTTTCTGTACGCCCACCAGCTCGGCGTCGCCGATTTCCACCGCCAGGTCGCCGCGCGCCACCATCACGCCGTCGGCGGCGAGAATGATGTCGTCCAGCACCGCCGGGTCGGCGACGGCTTCGGCCCGTTCGATCTTGGCGACCATGTCGCCGTGGCCGCCGGCGTCGCGATACAGGGCGCGGGCCTGGTGGATGTCGTCGGCATGGCGGGGGAAGGACAGCGCCAGGAAATCCACTTCCAGAGAGGCCGCCAGCTTGATGTCCTCGCGGTCCTTGTCGGTCAGGGTCTGGGCGTTGAGGCCGCCGCCCTGGCGGTTGATGCCTTTGTTATTGGACAGTTCGCCGCCCACCAAGACCCGGCACTCGACGCGGCTGCCGGTGACGTTCTCGACGCTCAAGGCGAGCAGGCCGTCGTTCAGCAGCAGGGTGTCACCGGCCCGGCAGTCGTCGGCGAGCCCGGCGTAATCGGTGCCGACCTGGCCACTGTCGCCGGCCTCCTTGTCCAGCGCGGTGTCGATCACGAACGGCTGGCCGGGCTCCAGCATCACCGGGCCGTCGCGGAACCGGGCGATGCGAATCTTGGGGCCCTGCAGATCGGCGAGGATCGCCACGTTGCGGGCCTGCGCATCGGCCTGTTCGCGGATTCGGGCGGCGACGGCGCGGTGATCCTCGGCGCTGCCGTGGGAGAAATTAAGACGGAAGACGTTGACGCCGGCGTCGATCAGTTGGGCCAGGAGGTCGGCGCCGGAGGAGGCCGGGCCGAGGGTGGCGACGATTTTGGTACGTCGGAACATGGAGCTGCCTTTTTGCTGGGATCGGGTCAGGTGGGTTTCATTGTTGCAGATATTGAGGGGGAGGTGAGGGGGCGGAGTGTTTGCGGATGTGTTTTGGGGCGTTTCCGTGAGGATTGATCGAAACGGCTTTTGGCCGTTTCGACCCCTGCGGGGCTTCGCGGCCTTTGGCCGCTCGTCGCCAACTCGCTCGTGGAGCGAGTTGGTCGAACCTGGAGAGGTCGATCCGTCGGGCGTGCCAAATAAAAAGGCCCACCCCCTGGCGGGGTGGGCCTTTTTATTTGGCACGCCCGAGAGGATTCGAACCTCTGACCTTTGCCTCCGGAGGGCAACGCTCTATCCAGCTGAGCTACGGGCGCAAAACTTTTTGGTGGCCGTCCTGCGCTTTCCGGTGCGTGACGGCCTGACGGCGCGGGGTGCCGATTCAGGACGCGCATGATAGCCGTTTGGGTGGGCGGCGTCCATGCTCCGCGGGTCCCCGGCTGCATTGGGCGTGGCGGTGTCGACTGCGTATAATGCCGCCGCCGCTTCGTTCCGGTCGGGCGGCTGATGGTCCTGTCTCTTACGGGTTTCCGACAGGTCCGTCCGCTACACGAGCCCGTTTTTTCCGGGAGTTCGAGACATGAATCCATATTGGTGGGTGTTGCTGGCGGCGGTGGCGGTGGAAATCGCCTGGGCGATGAGCCTGAAGTGGATACAGCTGCAACCGGGCTTCGCGTCGATCAGCACCTCGGTGGTGCTCACGGCACTGAATATGCTGGCGCTGTCATTCGCCATGCGGGGTATTCCGGTGGGTACCGCTTACGCGGTCTGGACCGGGCTCGGGGCGGTCGGCATTACCTTGCTGGGGGTGGTCTTTTTCCAGGATCCGCTGGGCGCGGCGCGGCTGGGTTTTCTGGCCCTGATCATCGTGGGCGTGGTGGGACTGAAGCTTTCCACGCAGGGCGGTTGATGGCCGCGTGGCGCCGGCCATTTTACAATCTTTTCCCGCGATCCAGAGACGGATTGGGTAGGCTTCAGCGGTATTGGATGGAGTAGAAACGGTGCGTATTGCTTATCTAGAAGACGATCACGCCCAGGCCGAGCTGGTCACTCACTGGCTGCGCGAGGCGGGGCACACCTGCATGCATCTCTCCAGCGGACGGGAGTTCATGAGTCTGCTGCGCAGAGACACCTTCGATTTACTGGTGCTTGACTGGGAAGTCCCCGACATGAGCGGTTACGCGGTGCTTGGGGAGGTGCGGGCCAGCGGCAATAAAACGCCGGTGCTGTTCGCCACCCAGCGTGATGATGAGTCGTCGATTGTCGGCGCGCTCAGTCAGGGTGCCGACGACTATATGGTTAAGCCTGTGAAACAAGCGGAATTGCTGGCCCGTCTCAACGCGCTCGGGCGCCGGGCGGGCGTCGCTGACATGGATGATCAAGGAATGATGACCGTGGGACCCTGGACGATCGATCGTGGTCGCCGCCAGATCACCCTGGACGATGAGCCGGTCAAGCTCACCGACAAGGATTACGAGCTCGCTTGCTATCTGTTTCAGAATGTCGGCAAGTTGATGTCCCGCGCCCACCTGCTGGAGAAAGTCTGGGGCATCATGACCCCGATCGAATCCCGCACCGTGGACGTGCACATCAGCCGCATTCGCCGTAGTTTGCAGATCCGCCCCGAGCGGGGCTACCGCATCAAGACGGTCTACCAGCACGGTTATCGCCTGGAACCGATCGACGACTGATCGCCGGCGGGCTGCTCTGAGTGCCCGTCCAGGCGGTCCGCCTGTCGTTATTTCCCCCTCATAACCGCCGATTTTCCCTTGCCTCGGTGCCGCGGCGTCGCACCCGGGACGCCGTGCGCGACCGGGTGGAAGAGCGCTTTTCGGCAAAATCCCTGTTCCGGCTGTGAACGCCCGGTGGTACCGTTACGCTACGTTGGACCGGCCACGGTGGTCCTGGGCACCGTGGCGGCCGAACTACTACTGACGTTATAGGATTTCATGGCGAAACTCGGCTCCGAGCAACGACGCTACCTGGTGGAACACCTGTCCGTGCTTCTTGTGGTCGCCGGGCTTTGCGTCTTGCTCTCGATCAGCGGTGGCTTGTCGTTCTTCAACCGCTATGTCTACGACAACCTCATGCAGTGGCTGCCCATGGAGCCGTCCGGCGATGTGTTGATCGTCGGCATCGATGAATACAGCCTTCGCGAGGTGGGCCGCTGGCCCTGGGACCGGCGCATACACGCGCAGATCATCAACCAGCTGGAAAAGCAGGGCGCCCGCGCGGTGCTCATGGATCTGATTCTGTCGGAACCGGACCGCAGCCGGCCGGAGTCCGACCAGGCGCTGGCGGAGGCGATCCGCGCCGCCGGGCACGTCTATTTGCCGGTGCACGTGGAGCAGCTGCGCTCCGGCGGCCAATTGATCGAGGTGCTGCCGCACGCCGAGTTCGCCCGCGCCGCCAAGGGCCTGGGCCATGTGGATCTGGAGCTGGACGGCGACGGCGTGGCCCGCTCGGTGTTCATGCGCTCGGGCATCGGCCAGCCCTGGTGGCCGCACATTACCCAGGCCCTGCTGGAAGGCGAGGGCCTGATCTCCACGGATCTTTACCCGGCGGGTAATGAAGGGGATTTCGCCGGCCTCGCCAATGTGCGCAAATACCCCCGCTATATCCCGTTCGCCGGCGGCGCCGGCACCTACCCGCAGGTGTCGGCGGTGGACCTGCTCGAAGGCCGGGTGCCCGACCAGCTGGTGAAGGACCAGTTCGTTTTCATCGGCGCCACCGCCGCCGGGCTCGGCGACATGCTGCCGACCCCCATGGCCGGTCAGGGCGAGCTGATGGCCGGCGTGGAAATCAACGCCAATATTTTCGATGCCCTGCGCCGTCATCAGCTGATCGAGCGGCTGGATACGGTGCCGGCCCTGTTCGTCAGCCTGTTGCTGGCGCTGCTGGCCCCGTTTCTGCTGCCCTTCGTGCTGCCGCGCTGGAGCATCCCCCTGGTGATGGCCTCTCTGGCCCTGACCGTGGCGGTCTGCTATGGCCTGCTGGCGCTGTTCAATCTCTGGTTTCCGCCAGCGGCGGCGCTGCTTTCCGCCATCGTCGCGTACCCGCTGTGGACCTGGCGGCGCCTGGAGTACTCCATGGCCTACATGCGCAACGCCCTGGCGCGGCTGGCCGAGTACAGCGATCTCAACCGCCGTCTGACCGAGCCGGCCCCCATGTCGCGCATGCTGAGGATGCTCGACCAGGTACTGCCGGTACGCGCCTGGCGCCTGCAGACCCAGGGCGGCGCCCCGGTGTCCGGCGGCGAGGTGCTGGCGCCGGTGGACTGGCGCGGTCAGCTGGCGCGGCGTTACCCCTTCCGCCACGAGGGCAAGCGCTACGAGCTGTGGGTGGCCTGGCGCCAGGGGCTCGACGCGGATACCTACGATTACTGGATTCGCGCCATGCTGGCCCGCACCGAGGCGCGCCGCCGTAGCGGCGGGCCGCGCTACGAGGTGATCGAAAAGCACATCGAGCGGTTACGTTCCGAGGAACAGCGTCAACAGGCACTGACCCGCTTTTTCCAGGTCGGGCTGGCGCAGATGAGCGAGGGCGTGCTGATCTGCGACGCCTGTGGGGGCGTGGTCTTTATCAATCCCCAGGCGGCCTACCTGCTCAGCCTGGAGGGCGTCGGCCAGGATACCCTGGGGCTGGCGGATATCGGCCGCGAGCTGGAATTCCACGGTGATCGCGACTGGATGGGCCTGCTCCAGGAGGTGCTCGCCGACGGTCGGGTGCAGAAAGAGTGCCGCAACCGGCGCGGCATGGACCTGTACCTGGATATGATTCTGGTGCACGCCGGCGATCAGCCCGGGCGCATGCTGATCGTCAGCCTCAAGGACATTTCCGACGTCAAGCAGGCCATGCGCACCCGCACCGAAATGCTGGATTTCCTGTCCCACGACCTGCGTTCGCCGATGGTTTCGGTGCTGGCGCTGATCGGCAAGATGCGCCATGGCGAGGACGGCGAACGGCTGCGGGACTTCCTCGATAACGTGGAGCACTACGCCCAGCGCAACCTGAATATCGCCGAGCAGTTTCTGCAACTGGCGCGGGTCGAGGCGGAAGAATCCGTGGAGATGGTGGAGCAGGACATGCTCGACGTGGTCGAGTCCGCCATCGACCAGGTGCAGATACAGGCCCAGAGCCGGGGTATCACCTTGCGCTTTGACTACGATCAGGAGCAGGACGTCTGGGTGCGCGGCAACAATGAGCTGCTCGAGCGTCTGGTGGTCAACCTGCTCACCAACGCGGTGAAATACAGCCACGAAAACGGCAGTGTGCTGGTGCGCCTCTATGTGGAAGGTGGCCAGGTGTGCTGTGACGTACGCGACCAGGGCGTGGGCATTCCGGAAGCGTTCCAGGACAAGCTGTTCGAACGCTTCAGCCGCGCCAGCACCAGCGGCGGGGCGCGTACCCGTGGTGCCGGCCTGGGGCTGCGGTTCGTTAAGGTAGTGACCGAGCGCCACGGTGGCACCATCCATGTGGAAAGCGTTCCGGACCAGGGCAGTTGCTTCCGCCTGGCGCTGCCGCGCATCGATGTGGGCGGCCTCTAGGGCGCGCTCGCGGGGCGCTTTTCACGGCGCCGTGAGCGCCGCGCGCTAAGCTGAATCCGCGTTAGGCGTCGATGGCGCCTTTTTCCCGGTGTTTTCTGCGGGTATAATCCGGCCGCCCCCGGGGTAAGTCATAGCTATCAGAGGTGTCATAGTGAATAAAATGCTGACCGCCAGCCTGGTCCTTCTCGCCACCGTTTTCGCCGGCAACGCCGCGCTGGCGGCGGAGAAGTCTTCTTACCCCCTGGGTGAGCGCTCCATCCTCAGCGACCGCGCCACCGCCGAGCGTCTCAAGCCGGTGGGCAGCGTCTGCGTGGAAGGCGAGGACTGCGGCAGCCAGATGGCCGATGCCGGCGGCGCCGCCTCCGGTGAGCCGCGCGACGCCGCCACCGTTTACAGCAGCGGCTGTGCCGCCTGCCACGACTCCGGTGCCGCCGGCGCGCCCAAGACCGGCGACGCCGGTGCCTGGGCCGCGCGCATCGACAAAGGCATGGACACCCTGGTGAAGCACGCCTACGAAGGCTTTAACGCCATGCCGGCCAAGGGCATGTGCAGTGATTGTTCCGAAGAGGAAATCGCCGCCGCGGTGGAATACATCGTGGACAAGAGCCAGTAATGCGCCGTTTCGGGCCCGCCCTCCTCGGCGGTATTCTGGTCTCGTTGCTGCTCGCCGGCTGTGGCGACGCGGACGGTCCGGGCGCCGATGCTCCGGGCGCCGATGCGCCGGGCGCCGGGGCGTCGGCAGCCGATAAGCCGGCGCCCGACGCCGAAACCGTTGCCCGCGAACCCTCCGCGATCTACGGCCGATACTGCGTGAACTGCCACGGCACCGGCATGGCGGGGGCCCCCATGGTGGGTCCGGAACACCGCCTGCTCTGGTCCGAAGAGATCGAGGAAGAAGGCTTCCCGACGCTGGTGAAGATCGCCATCGAGGGCCAGAACGGCATGCCGCCGCGCGGTACCTGCTTCGACTGCAGCGATGAAGAGATCGAAGCCACGGTGCTGTACATGCTCAAGGAAAGCGGCGCCAAGTAAGCCCGGCGCCGGGTCTAATCCAGCAGCGCCTTGAGGTTGGCGATGCTGGCCTGGGCCACCTGATCTTCCTGTTCCTCGTCTTTCTTGAACCCCTCGCCGATGTACTGAAGGTCGTCCAACGGCAGCTCTTCCAGGAAGCGGCTGGCCAGGGTGTCCACCTTCTCGCCGTACTGTTTGCGGGTCAGCGCCTGGGTAATCGCCAGGCTTTCGCGGGCGCGGGTGATGCCCACGTACATCAAGCGGCGCTCCTCGACGATGTTGTCTTCCTCGATGCTGGTCCGGTGCGGCAGCAGTTCTTCCTCCACGCCCATCATGTAGACGTGCGGGAACTCCAGGCCCTTGGAGGCGTGCAGGGTCATCAGTTGCACCCGGTCGGAGTCGTCCTCCTCGTCCTGCTGTTCCAGCATGTCCATCAGCACCAGTTTGCTGATCACCGCTTCCAGGTCGGAGGCCCCTTCCTCGTCGTCTTCCTGCTTTTCCAGCATGCGCTGGATATTGCGCACCAGCTGCCAGACGTTTTCCATGCGCTTTTCGCCAATACGCGGGCTGGAGGCGTTCTGCATCACCCAGCTCTCGTAATCCATCTCGGTGATCAGCTCGTTCACCGCTTGCAGGCTGTTGTGGCCGAAGCAGGCGCGGCGCTTTTCATCCAGCCAGGTCTTGAAGGCGCGCAGCTTGTCCGCGGCTTTCCCGGCCATCACTTCGCCCAGGGCGAAGTCGTCGCACACATGGTAAAGGCCCTGATCCCGCTGGGCGGCCCAGCCGGCCAGCTTCTCCAGAGTGGCCGGGCCGATTTCCCGGCGCGGCGTGTTGATCACGCGCAGGAAGGCGTTGTCGTCGTCCGGGTTGACCAGCAGGCGCAGGTAGCACATCAGGTCCTTGATCTCGCCCCGGGAGAAAAAGCCGGTGCCGCCGGACACCTTGTAGGGGATCTGCAGCGCCTGCAGTTTCATCTCCAGGATCCGCGACTGGAAATTGCCCCGGTAGAGCACCGCGAAATCCTTCCAGTGCAGGCCGCGCTGCAGGCGCCGGTGGAAGATGTCTCCGGCGATCCAGTCTGTCTCGCCGTCCTCGTCGCGCAGCGCCGCGATGCGGATCGCCTCGCCGTAGCCGTAGTCGGACCACAGGCTCTTCTCGAACACATGGGGGTTGTTGGCGATCACCGTATTGGCGGCCTTCAGGATGCGACCGGTGGAGCGGTAGTTCTGCTCCAGCTTGACCACTTTCAGGTCCGGCCAGTCTTCCTGCAGCCTGGCCAGGTTTTCCGGCCGCGCGCCGCGCCAGGCGTAAATCGACTGGTCGTCGTCGCCCACCACCGTGAAGCGCCCCTCCGGGTGGGTCAGCATGCGTACCAGCTCGTACTGGGCGCCGTTGGTGTCCTGATACTCGTCCACCAACAGGTACTGAATCCGGTGGCGCCATTTCTCCAGAATGCGCGGTTGCTCGCGGAACAACTGCGCCGGCATCAGGATCAGGTCGTCGAAGTCCACCGCGTTACAGGCGCGCAGCATGCGGTTGTAGCCCTGGTAGGCCATGGCGGCGCGCAGCGCGTCGTCGCTGTCGGCGTGGCTGACCGCCTCCTCGGGCAGGATCAGCTCGTTCTTCCAGTCGGAGATCCGTTTTTGCACCGCGTCCACCGCCGCCAGATCCTTCTCCGACTCGCCCTGACGCAGGATTTCCTTGAGAATCTCCTTGCTGTCGGTCTGGTCGAGAATGGAAAAGCCGCGACGCAGGCCGCTGGCCGCCAGCTCCTGCTTGAGAATGCGCAGGCCCAGGTTGTGGAAGGTAGAGACGATCAGCCCCCGGGTGGAGCCGCGCTCGGTGAGGCTTTGCACCCGCTCCTTCATTTCCCGCGCCGCCTTGTTGGTGAAGGTCACCGCGGCGATGCGGCCCGAGGGCACGCCTTTTTCGGCGATCAGCCAGGCGATTTTGCGGGTGATCACGCTGGTCTTGCCCGAACCCGCCCCCGCGAGTACCAGCAGGGGGCCGTCGGTGTAGAACACCGCTTCCTGTTGGCGGGGGTTGAGAGACGACATCGGCGCTCCGGCGGGGCTGGTGGGCGAAGCGCGTATCATAGCAGCCGGAGCATGCCCTTTAGGAGCCGTGATTGCAGGAAGTGCACGATGAGACTGGGCCGTTTTCTCGGCCGGCGGAAAACGCTGGGCCGCCGTACCTTTCTATGAAGCTCCGGTTGTGGGAGCTTGCCTTGCAAGCGAAAGGGAGCGAAGCTCCTGACAGGATCCCAGAGTCATCTCTAACGGTAGCAGCAACAAGGACTCTGGTATCCTGCCGGTCGGCTTAGCCGACCTTTCGCGGGCAGGGCCCGCTCCCACAAGTCCCGGAGCCGCTCGCGCCGGGGCAGTATCGCGCCCTCGGCGCCGACGAAATTCGTCTGCCGGGCCCCGCCGAGCCCGATGTCCAGGAGTCCCGCCGACCATGACTTCCACCGTGGCCGTCTTCGCCGACGTGCAGAACCTGTATTACACCGCCCGCCAGGCGCACCGGCGCAACGTGGACTACAACGCGCTCTGGGCGCGCGCCACCGGCGGGCGCCAGGTGGTGGCCGCCCACGCCTACGCGGTGGAACGCGGCGATGAGAAGCAGCGCCAGTTTCAGAACATCCTGCGCGCCATCGGTTTCAACGTGAAGCTCAAGCCGTTCCTGCAGCGCGCCGACGGTTCCGCCAAGGGCGACTGGGATGTGGGCATCACCATCGATATCATGGAACAGGCGTCCAGCGTGGACCGGGTGGTGCTGGCGTCCGGGGACGGTGACTTCGCCATTCTCGCCGACCACATCCGCGCCCGGCACGGCTGCCGGGTGGAAGTCTACGGCGTGGCGCCGCTCACCGCGGCGGCGCTGATGCGCGCCGCCGATGATTTCATTGCCATCGAAGGAGACCTGCTGCTTGGCTGATTCGCCCACCGGCCTGGCGCGGCTGGATTTCTTCGTGGCCCACGCCGCCGGCCTCAGCCGCAAACAGGCCAAGGTGCTGATTCGCGGCGGCGCAGTCACGGTGACCGGTGAAGACGGGGCGCCGCGCGCCGGCCTCAAGGCCAACAGCAGCGTGGCGCCGGGGGAGTGCGTGCGCCTCGAGGGGGCGGTTCTGACGCTGCCCGGTGAGCGCTATCTGATGCTGCACAAACCGGCCGGTCGGGTGTGC
Organism: Alcanivorax sp.; assembly: GCA_017794945.1. Classification (GTDB taxonomy): domain Bacteria; phylum Pseudomonadota; class Gammaproteobacteria; order Pseudomonadales; family Alcanivoracaceae; genus Alloalcanivorax. The sequence goes on along the minus strand of CP051239.1, from coordinate 1,243,620 downwards.
GCGCTGGAGGACGCCCTGCCCACGGTGATCGATCTGATTCCCGCCGAGCAGCGCCGTGGCCTGCGCATTGTCGGCCGCCTGGATCGGGACACCACCGGTTTGCTGCTGCTCACCACCGACGGCCAGTGGGCCCACCGCCTGATGTCGCCGCGTCACCATTGCGCCAAGCGCTACCGGGTGACCACCGCCGAGCCGTTGGACGAAACCCAACTGACGCGGCTGCGCGAAGGGGTGGTGCTGCACGACGACCCGGCCCCCACCCGGCCCGCCGAGGCCCGGGCGCTGAGTGGCACGGAATTACTTCTGACCCTCAGCGAGGGCCGCTACCACCAGGTGAAAAGGATGCTGGCGGCGGTGGGTAACCGGGTGACCGACCTGCACCGCGAAGCGGTGGGCGACATTGAGTTGGATCCGGCGCTGCCCGCCGGCGCCTGGCGCCCGCTCACCGAAGCGGAAATCTCCGTAGGTCGGGTTAGCGAAGCGTAACCCGACCTACGCCTCCCCGCGCCATCTCTCCCTAGCGAAGCTCCGCCCGTAGCGCCATCACATCCACGGTGCGTGAGCGGTCCAGAGGATCCACCAGCGTGTGCGCGTCCTGATAGACGCGCGGGGTTTGGTACAGCGCCGCCAGCGCCCGGGCGTGGCTCGGGCAGACGTAGCGGTCCGGCATTTCCCGTTGCAGCCAGGCGCGGGCCTTGGGCGCCTGATCGGAGCCCATCTTCGGGAACAGGTGGTGTTCCACATGGTGGCTGAAGTGGAAATGCAACGGGTCCAGCCAGCGCAGCTGGCGCACGCTCATGGAATTGTCCACCGGGTGGTTGTTGTCCATCTGCGGGCGCAGCATGTGGTTGGTGAGAATGTAGCCCTGGCCCAGGGCGTTGGCCATCATCAGCGGGATCAACACGGTGAACAGCGCCAGCGGCCCGGACAGCACCGCCAGAACCAGCCAGGCGGCGCCGCACAGCAACGCCTGGCGAATCGCCTTCTTGCGCTCGAACCCTTTGAATTCCTCGCGGCGGCGGGTCTGCATCCACAGCACCAGCTGGGCGTGGAACATGAAGGAATAGAACAGGAAGAAGTAGCTGTACCAGGTGCCCGAGCCCGGCGCCAGCTTGGTGAAGTTGGCCAGCTTGGGGTGCTTGTTGTAACGGTGGGCGGTGCCGAACGAATCCGGGTCCCGGTCGCCCAGGTTGGTGTGCGCGTGGTGGGCCACGTTGTGCCAGCGGCGCCAGAACTCCGGCGGGATCATCATCGGCCCGAAGCCGATCCAGCCGAACAGATTCTGCAGGCGCCGGTTCATGCCCAGGGCGCCGTGCAGCACTTCATGGGCGAGCAGCGCCTGGCAGCCCAGGGTGTGGCCCACCACCACGGCGATCATCAGATTACCCCACCAGGGCAGGCCCAGGGTCAGGATCGCGGTGATACCGCCGACGATCACCAGGCTCATGGGCAGAAACCAGATCGCCCGCCACGGCCGGGCCCGGAACGCCGACGGTCCCAGGTCCTGTTTCATTGCATCGCGGATCGCTCGGGCGTCGTCGGCGCCGAAGGTGCGCTGGTAGCCTCGGGTATCGCTCATGGGGTCCTCCGGAAGGAAACGGCAGCGGGTGGATTGAACCAAGCCGCCATTCTTACCGGCACCTGGCCGACGGCGAAGGGCCGCGCCGGACAGTGACCTGTCATTTTCGGACAAAGCCGCGAACAGGTGTATTCTCCTGGTCATGAGCCTTCAGATCGCGGATTTGCCCAGCCTCGCCGGCGACCGCACACCGATTCCGGTCAACTATGTCCGTAATCTGGTGGAGCTGGTCCATGAGTTCGGTCTCGACACGGACCGGCTGCTGGCGCACGTCGGCTTGACCCAGGCGGAGGTGTACAGCGCCGAGCCGGCGCTGCGCTTCGAGCAGTTCCGGCGCGTCATGGCCGGCGCCCGGGATCTTAGTGGCGACCCGGCCATCGGCCTGGCGCTGGGCCGCCAGCTCACCGTCACCGCCCACGGGCTGCTTGGCTACGCGGCGATCAGCAGCGCCGACCTGGGCGAGGCACTGGAACTGCTGGAGCGCTATTTCCGCACCCGCACCCGCCTGTGCCTGCCGCGCCTCAGCCTGGAAGGCCGCTGGGTCCGTTTTTGCCTGGCGGAACCCTACGACCTGGGCGACATCCGCGAGCCCTATCTGGAAGTGGTCACCGCCGCGCTGGTGGGCGGGTTGCGCTATTTGCTCGACGACCGCCTGCGGGACGCCACCCTGGAATTGCCCTATGCGGCGCCGCCCCACGCGGAGCGCTACGCCGGGGTGCTCGGCATGCCGGTGGTGTTCGGCCGTGAAGTGGCCGCGCTGCGCTTCCCGGCGCGGCTGATGAAGGTGGCGTTCCCGCTCTCCGACCCGGCCTCCCGGCGCATGGCCGCGCACAAATGCGAAGAGGAGCTGCAGCGCCTGGAGGCGGACCTGGACTGGGCGTCCCGGGTGCGCGCCCGCCTGATGCAGGCGGAGGGCATGCTGCCCAGCCTGGACCAGCTGGCGGCCAGCTTCCATCTGACCTCCCGCACCCTGCGACGCTATCTGGCGGCGGTGGGGGTCAGCTACCGGCACCTGCTCGACGAGGTGCGCATGGCCCGGGCGGTGCGCTATCTGCAGGCCAACCAGCCGGTGCAGAAAGTCGCCGATCTGCTCGGCTACGCCGACCCCAGCAATTTCACCCGCGCCTTCCGGCGCTGGACCGGCCATCCCCCCAGCTTCTATCAGAACGGCTGAGTCGACACATCCGCTTACCCAACATCCGCCGGTGCGCGCCGTGGACGCTTGAGCGCGGCCCCGCCCGGCGTTAGGGTTTTGCTCTTCTTTCCTATTCCTCCACCTGATAAAGAGACCCCCATGAGCGAGAACCGATTCGACGTCAGCGGCAAACGTATTCTGATCACGGGGGCGTCCAGCGGCTTCGGCGCTCACTTCGCGCGGGTGCTGGCGGAACAGGGCGCCGACCTGGTGCTCGCCGCGCGGCGCGTGGAAAAGCTGGAAGAAACCGCCGACGCGGTGCGCGCCCTGGGCCGGGACGCCGTGGTGGTGCCCATGGACGTGGCCGACCACGCCAGCGTGGAGGCCGCCTTCGAGCGCATGCCGGCCCTGGACGTGGTGATCAACAACGCCGGCATCAGCCGGGAAGGGGCCACCGACACCCTCAGCGAAGAAGACTGGCGCGCGGTGGTGGATACCAACCTGAATGGCGTCTGGGCGGTGAGCAAGTTCGCCATCCAGCAATGGCGCCGTGACGGTCGCCCCGGCAACATCATCAACATCGCCTCGATCCTCGGCCTGCGCGTGGGCGCCATGCTCGCCCCCTACACCGTGGCCAAGGCGGCGGTGGTTCAGTTCACCCAGTCCATCGCCCTGGATTACGCGCGCCACAATATCCGCTGCAACGCCATCTGCCCGGGCTATGTGGAAACCGACATCAACCGGGACTTCTTCCAGGGCCCCCACGGCGAGAAGCTGATCAAACGCATCCCCTACCGCCGCCTGGGCCGGATCGACGAGCTGGTGGGGCCGCTGTTGCTGCTCGCCTCCGACGCCTCCAGCTACATGAGCGGCGCGGCGATTCCCGTGGACGGCGCCCACCTCTGTAACACCCTTTAATCGCCGCTCAGGGTTTGAGCAGGTTCTGGCGGTAGCTCAGGGCTTCGCGCAGATGCGCCCGGCCCACCGCTTCCTCGTGGGCCAGGTCGGCGATGGTGCGGGCCACGCGCAGGCTGCGGTGGAGCGCCCGGGCGGACAGTTCCAGGCGCTCCATAACACCGGTGAGCCACGGCTTATGCGGGCCCAGCGACGCCATCAGTCCGTCCGCATGCAGCTCCCTGTTCAGGTGGCCCTGGCGGTGCCTCTGACGTGCCCGCGCGGCGAGCACCCGCTCCCGGACCACCCGGCTGGGCTCGCCGTCCGCGTCGCCCAGCAGGGTGTCCGGCGACACCGCCGGCACTTCCAGGTGCAGGTCGATGCGATCCATCAGCGGCCCGGACAGGCGCCGCTGATAGCGCTTCGCCTTCTCGCATTCATAGCCGCAGCCCTTCTCCGGATCACCCAGGTAACCGCAGGGGCAGGGGTTCATCGCCGCCACCAGCTGGAAGCGGGCCGGGAACGACACCTGCTGAGCGGCCCGGGCGATGTGGACCTCGCCGGTTTCCAGGGGCTCGCGCAGTCCCTCCAGCACCCGGGGCTGGAATTCCGGTAATTCATCCAGAAACAGTACGCCCTGGTGAGCCAGGGAGATTTCGCCGGGCCGGGGTCGACCGCCGCCCCCCACCAGCGCCGGGGCGGACGCGGTATGGTGCGGCGCCCGGTAGGGCGGCTGTAGAAAGGCGGTCGCCGGCCGGGCCTGGCGCAGGGAATGGATCGCCGCCACCTCCAGGGCCTGGTCCCGCTCCAGGGGCGGCAACAGGCCGGGCAGGCGCGACGCCAGCATGCTTTTGCCGGCGCCGGGCGGGCCACCCATCAGCAGGGAATGGCCGCCGGCGGCGGCGATCTCCAGTACCCGCTTGGCCGCCGGCTGGCCACGGATCTGCGACAGGCAGGGGCTCTGGCCGGCGTCGTCGCCGGGCGGCGGCGGCGCGGTGTGGCGTGGCAGGCGGAGGTCCCCCTTCAGGTGCGCGCACAGCTCGGTAAGGCTGCTCGCCGCCAGGGTGTCCGCGCCGGCCAGGGCGGCTTCGTCGCCGTTGCCCGCCGGCACCACCAGGGTATGCCCGGCGCGGGCCGCCGCCAGCGCGCCGGGGAGGATCGCCGGCACCGGGCTCAGCGCTCCGGACAGGGCCAGTTCACCGATCCATTCCATGTCCTTCAGCTCCACCCGCCCCAGCTGGCCGCTGGCGAGCAGAATGCCCACCGCGATCGGCAGGTCGAAGCGGCCGCCGTCCTTGGGCAGGTCCGCCGGCGCCAGGTTCACGGTGATGCGCTGCTGCGGAATGCGGAAGCCGCCGTTGATCAGCGCCGAGCGCACCCGGTCCTTGCTTTCGCGGACCGCGGTGTCCGGCAGGCCGACCATGGTGAAGCCGGGCAGGCCCGGGCCCAGATGGATTTCAACGCGCACCGGCACGGCGCGGATGCCCAGGGTGGCGCGGCTGTGAAGAAGGGCGATAGACATGGCCCCAGCATAGGCGGCGGGCGCGGCCCGGGATGTAAGCCGGCGCCCTTGATTGGTGTGCGCCGGTGGCGGTTATTAATGTAGGGTTCTCAGTCGCGCGCCTCCAGCGCCGCCACCTCCTTCTCCAGAGCCTCCAGCCGGGCGCGGGTGCGCTCCAGCACCTGCTGTTGAATCTCGAACTCCTCGCGGCTGATCAGATCCAGCCGGGTCAGCGTCTCATTGAGCACGGCGCGCACGCTGTGCTCCACCTCCTGGCGCAATTGCCCCAGGTCTCCGGGCAGATGGCGGCTGATGTCGCTCATCAAACGATCGAGAAAGGCTTGGCTTTGCATGGCCACAGGCTCCACTATTCGCAACACGGACGGGTCAGGGTGCGATGGTACCACTGCCCCGGCTGTTAGGGGTGTGTCGAAAGCACCGTAACAGCGTGCACCATTTTGGAGAGTGCTCCGATGTGGTGCACTATATTGCCGCAACCGACCCCGGAACACCCCGGGGTTGCAGTTCTAACCCTCTGAAAATGCGTGACTTTTAAAAATTGGCATGGGTCGTGCAGCTAACGGGCTAGAGCGTTCGCGCGAGTGGATGGATCGGGAACCAAAGAGGGGCCTGAAACCCAACGGACGTTAACGGACGCGTTATAAGCGTTTGAAGGAGATAGAAATGAAACTGGTTACAGCCATCATCAAGCCGTTCAAATTGGACGACGTGCGTGAAGCACTGTCCGAGATCGGCGTTCAGGGCATCACCGTTACCGAGGTGAAAGGCTTCGGACGTCAAAAGGGTCACACCGAGCTGTATCGCGGCGCGGAATACGTGGTCGATTTCCTGCCCAAGGTGAAAATCGAAGTGGCCATCGCGGAGGCCAGCCTGGATCAGGTTATCGAAGCGATCACCAAGGCGGCCAACACCGGGAAAATCGGTGACGGCAAGATCTTCGTCACCACCCTGGAACAGGCCATCCGTATCCGTACCGGCGAGACCGGCGAGGACGCGATCTAAAGGTTAGAAAGCTTACGTTAAGAGAAATGTGTAACACGACCCATGCCAAGGTCCTGAACACGCTTCCAATTCTCGGAGGGTTGCAACGTGGAAAATCAAATCTTTGAACTTCAGTACGCCATCGACACCTTTTATTTTCTGGTGTGTGGCGCACTGGTAATGTGGATGGCGGCGGGCTTCGCGATGCTCGAAGCCGGCCTGGTGCGTGCTAAGAACACCACCGAAATTCTCACCAAGAACGTGGCGTTGTTCGCCATCGCTTGCCTGATGTACCTGGTCTGCGGTTATTCGATCATGTACGGCGGCGGCATCTTCCTGAACGGCATTGAAGCCTTTGACCTGGCCGGTGTGCTGGCGGATTCCGCGGAAGCGGGTTTTGATGGCGGTTCGGTGTATTCCGGCGCGTCCGACTTCTTCTTCCAGGTGGTATTCGTGGCGACCGCCATGTCCATTGTCTCCGGTGCCGTGGCCGAGCGCATGAAGCTGTGGGCCTTCCTGGCGTTCGCGGTGGTCATGACCGGCGTTATCTACCCGATGGAAGGCGCCTGGACCTGGGGTGGCAAGGACGTGTTCGGCCTGTACAACCTGGGCGACCTGGGCTTCTCCGACTTCGCCGGCTCCGGCATCGTGCACATGGCCGGCGCGGCCGCCGCCCTGGCCGGTGTGCTGCTGCTGGGCGCCCGTAAAGGCAAGTACGGCCCGAACGGCGAGATTCACGCGATTCCCGGTGCCAACCTGCCGCTGGCGACCCTGGGTACCTTCATCCTGTGGATGGGCTGGTTCGGCTTCAACGGCGGCTCCGTGCTCAAGCTCGGCGACGCCGCCAACGCGCACTCCGTGGCCATGGTGTTCCTGAACACCAACACCGCCGCCGCCGGTGGTGCCGTCGCCGCGCTGATCGTGGGCCGCTTCCTGTTCGGCAAGGCCGACCTGACCATGCTGCTCAACGGTGCCCTGGCCGGCCTGGTGACCATCACCGCCGAGCCGTCCACCCCGACCGCTCTGACCGCTACTCTGTTCGGTGCGATCGGCGGCGTGCTGGTGGTGTTCAGCATCGTGACCCTGGACAAGCTGAAGATCGACGATCCGGTCGGTGCCATCTCCGTGCACGGTGTGGTCGGCTTCCTGGGCCTGATGCTGGTGCCGATCACCAACGACGGTTCCAGCTTCTCCGGCCAGCTGATCGGCGCCCTGACCATCTTCGTGTGGGTGTTCGTGGCGAGCCTGATCGTGTGGGCCATCCTCAAGGCGATCTTCGGCATCCGCGTCTCCGAAGAGGACGAGTACGAAGGCATGGATATCGTGGACTGCGGTATGGAAGCGTACCCGGAGTTCGTGAAGAGCTGAGTCTGTCTCCTTCCAATCTGTCTTGCACCAATCTACGGGGCGCCTTCGGGCGCCCTTTTTTGTTGCTCTGGCATTGGGATGAGTTCTCTCCAGCGGGGGCGCGGGTCTGTGTTCTGCCCTTCCGGGAACGCTGTGAATACGTCCCTGTACGCTCCCTGTCGAACGTCCTGTTCTCCAGGGTCCCGGAAGGGCAGAACACAGACCCGCTCGGTCGGGAGATTCCACCGCGCCGGGTTATCGCTGGCGACGAACCGTTCCGCGACGCTCGGTTTGTGCGCCTGTTGAGTTACACTAGCGGTTCCTGAAAGCCTTTCTTCACCGAGTAGAGTGCCTGTGTTTGCTGATCTGAATCTGCATGAACGTTTGTTGCGCGCCCTGGAAGAGCTGTCGCTGAGCGAGCCCACGCCAGTGCAAACGGCGGCCATCCCCCCGGCGCTGGCGGGCCGGGACCTGCGCGTGGTGGCGCGAACCGGCACCGGGAAGACCGCCGCCTTCGTGCTGCCCATGCTGCAGCGGCTTCTGGACGAGACGGACCGCGGCATCGGCACCCGGGCGCTGGTGCTGGCGCCGACCCGGGAACTGGCCCGGCAGACGCTCAAGCAGGTGCAGGCGCTGTCGCGCTTCACCTTTATCAAGGCGGAAGCGGTCACCGGCGGTGAGGACTTCAAGGTACAGGCGGCGCGCATCCGCAAGAACCCGGAGGTGCTGGTGGGCACGCCGGGCCGTCTGATCGAGCATCTGGAAGCGGACAATCTGGCGTTGTCCGAGCTTAAGGTACTGGTGCTGGACGAATCGGACCGCATGCTCGACATGGGCTTCAGCGACGACGTGCTGCGTCTGGCGGCGGCTTGTAACCCGGCCCGGCAGACCCTGCTGTTCTCCGCCACGCCGGGCGGCGCGGCCATGGACGCCATGGTGGCGCGGGTGCTGCGCGAGCCGGAGTGCCTGATGCTCGACAGCGTGCGCGAGCTCAATCAGCAGGTGCGCCAGCAGATCATCACCGCCGACGACCGCTCCCATAAGGAGCGCCTGGTGCAGTGGCTGCTCGCCCATGAGCCCCACCGCAAGGCGATTGTTTTCACCAATACCAAGGCCACCGCCGACCGCCTCGGCGGGGTGCTGCGCTCCACCGCCCACAAGGTGTTCGTGCTGCACGGCGACAAGGACACCAAGGACCGCAAGCTGGCATTGGAGCGGCTCAACAGCGGCGCGGTGACGGTGCTGGTGGCCACCGACGTGGCCGCCCGGGGCCTGGACGTGGACGGCCTGGATCTGGTGATCAACTTCGATATGCCGCGCAGTGGCGACGATTATCTGCACCGCATCGGCCGCACCGGGCGCGGCGACGGCGAGGGCGCGGCGATCTCGCTGGTGGAAAGTTTCGAATGGAACCTGATGGCGAGCATTCAGCGCTATCTGCGCCAGGAGTTCGAGTTCCGGGTGGTGGAGGCGCTGCGAGGCCGTTACCTGGGCCCCAAGGAGCGCAAGCGCTCCGGCAAGGCGGTGGGGAGCAAACAGAAGAAGCTGAAAAAGAAGGCGCAGGCCCGGTCGGCCAAGGCCGCCGGCAAGAAGCCGCCGGCGAAGAAGAAGGTGGCGCGCAAGCGCGCGGTGCCGTCACCGGCGCCGGATACCCAGGGCGGGTTCGCCAAGCCCAAGCGGCGCAAGAACCCGGGGCCGCTGGACTAGGGCGGCCGGGGTCAGGTCATTTTCTTGACCAGGGACAGCGGCAGAACCTTCATGGCAAACCCCAGCGGCGCCCAGGGCCAGGACGGCACATAGGCCTTGGCGGGTTCTTTCTCGATGGCGCGGACCAGCGCCTTGCAGCCGGTCTCGGTGTCCACCATGAACGGCGCCTTTTCCACTTTCTCGTTGATTTCCGAGCGGATGTAGCCCGGGTAGAGGGTGCTCACGGTGATCGGTTTGCCGATCATTTCCATGCGCAGCCCTTCCGCCAGGCTGGCCACGCCGGCCTTGGTGGCGGCGTAGGTGTTGATGTTCTTGCGCATGCCGCGCACCGCGCTCATCGAGGAGATCACCACCAGGTGGCCGTTGTTCTGGGCCCGGAAGATTTCCATGGCCGCCTCGCACTGGGCCAGGGCGGCGACGAAATTGGTCTCGGCGGTCTGCCGGTTGGCGTGGAAATAGCCGGTGCCCAGCGGCTGCCCCTTGCCCATGCCGGCGTTGACGATGATCCGGTCCAGGCTGCCCAGCTCGGTACGGAAGGCACGGAAGACATCGAACACCTGATCGTACTGGTTCACGTCCAGGGGTTTCACCAGCACGGTGATGCCCGGGTGGGCCTGTTCCAGTTCCGCTTTCAGGGCGTCCAGCTTGTCGGTGCGCCGCGCGCACAGGGCCAGGTTGCGACCCCGGGCGGCGAACAGCCGGGCCATGCCGGCGCCCAGACCGGAGCTGGCGCCGGTGATGAGAATATTGGAGCGGGTACTCATGGCAGTTTCCTTGTCGCGTTCGTGGCCCCGAATCACAGCGTGGCGAGGAAATCGGACAGCGCCCGGTTCACGGCTTCGGGGTTTTCTATCGGCGAATGGTGCCCGGAATCGGCCACGCTGACCAGCCGCGCGCCGGGGATGGCGTCGGCGATGCGCCGTGCTTTGTCCGGCGGCGTGGCGCGGTCCAGTTCGCCGACGATCACCAGCGTTGGCGCGCTGATCGCGCCGATATCCCCACTGATGTCGTCACGGGTGAAAACGTTCTCCAGCGCCAGCTCAATGCCGTGGCGGTCGTGGGCCAGGATCAGGGCCTTCTCGTGGGCCACCCCGTCCGGGTTGGCGTCGCGCCAGGGTTTGGCGTACAGAAACTTCTGCATGCGCGTGACCACCTCGTCGCGCTCGGCGTCGCTGCCGTGGGCGAACCGGGACTGCTGCTGGCGGTGCACCGGCAGCAGGTCGGCGTCTTCCGGGTCCGCGGAGGTGTCCAGCAGCACCAGGGCGCGCACCCGCTCCGGGTACTTGAGCGCCAGCCGCATGAAGGTCATGCCGCCCTGGGACAAGCCGACGAAGATCGCCTGCTCGTAACCCAGCTGATCGAGCAGGGCGACGCTGTCGTCGGCCATGTCGTAGAAGTTCCAGCCTTTCTCCCGGTAGCCGGAGCCGGTGTGGCCGGGCCAGTCCAGGCTGACGCAGCGGTAGCGGTCGCGGAGTGCCTCGATCTGCGCCTCGAACATGGATTTGTCCGCCAGCACGCCATGGCCGAACACCAGCAGCGGGCCCTCGCCCTCGTCCAGGTAGGCGTAGCGCTGGCCGTTCAATTCAGTGGTGTGGTGGGTGAACGCCATGATGGGCCTCGTGATCGCCGGTTAGCGGTAGGTGAGCATGTCGCCGGCCAGATGCAGGTGCTCGTTGAGCGTGGCCAGACGCAGGCGGCCGGTATTGACCAGCAGCCGCGTGACGCTGGTGTTGATCAGGCCCCGGTTAAAGGTGATCAGTGCCTCCTGATCCAGCTCGAGCAGGTGCTGAATGGCCACGCTGATGGCGCCGCCGGAGGTGAACACCAGGGCGCTGTCGCCGCTTTCCAGCCGGTTGGCCAGGCTGTACAGAGAGGCCAGCACCCGCTCGCGGAACGCCGGCCAGGTTTCCTGGTAGTGGTCCTCGTTGCGCTGCCAGCGGCGCAGCGCCTCTTCGAAACGGGCCTGGAAGGCGCGGCGCGGGTTGTCCTGTTCGTTCATCCAGCGGGTGAGCACCGCCCGGTCCTGGGACTCGGGCCAGTGCACCCGCATCAGGGTCTGGTGGTCGTATTCGTTGAAGCCGGTGTCGGTGGCCCATTCCCGAGGCAGCCCCAGGGCTTCCAGCGTCGCCTGGGCGGTTTCTTTATGCCGTTGCATGGCGCCGCACACCACCCGGGGGGCGCCCAGATTCTGCTCGCGCAGGTGGCGGCCGAGGATGCGGCTCTGTTCCCAGCCGGCGTCGGACAGGGCGTCGTAGTTCTCGGCGCCGAAACTGGCCTGGCCGTGACGGATCAGGTAAATCACTGGCATCGAGGGTCTCTGCTGTATTCCCGGAAGTTGACCCCATGCTAGGGGGCGGTTTTCAATTAATCTAATGAATCTGAAAAATACACCTGGATAAGCCCCATGCATGTCTCCCGCTTCGATCTGAACCTGTTCGTGGTCTTCGACGCCATCTATACCGAAGGCTCCCTGACCCGGGCGGCGCGCGTGCTCAACCTGACCCAGCCGGCGGTGAGCCACGCGCTGGGGCGGTTGCGCGACCGTCTCGAGGATCCGTTGTTCGTGCGCCAGGGGGCGCGCATGGTGCCCACCAGCCGGGCGCGCGCCATGGTGACCCCGGTGCGCCACGCGCTGGGTGGGTTGCAGCGTTGCCTCAGCGACGAGGGGGGCTTCGACCTGGCGGATGCCGAGCGCACCTTCGTGGTGGGGTTGCGCGACGGGTTGGAGGGCTGTCTGCTGCCGCCGCTCACCGCCGGTATTCTTGAAGAGGCCCCCGGCGTGCGGCTGCAGTCGATGACCGTGGCGCGTCGGCAACTGGCCACGGAACTGGCCAGTGGCCGTCTGGACCTGGCCGCCGATGTGCTGCTGCCGCTGCCGGACGCCATCGAACACCGCCCGGTGATGAGCGGGCCGCTGGTGGTGATCATGCGACCGGGCCATCCGCTGGCCGGGAAACTGGACCTGCCGGCCTATCTGGCGGCGCAGCACGTGCTGGTGTCCTCGCGGCGCGAAGGGCCCGGCATGGAGGATTTCGGCCTGTCCCGTCTCGGCTACCGGCGCAATATCCGCCTGCGTTGCCAGCACCACATGGCGGCCTTGTCGACGGTGATGGGTTCGGACTTATTGCTCACCCTGCCGGGACTGCTGGCACGCCAGCTGGCGCCGGCCGGCAGCCATGTGGAGCCGCTTCCGGCGGACGTGCCAGGGCTGGAATTGCACCTCTACTGGCACCGTGACCAGAGTGCGGATCCAGGGCACACCTGGCTGCGCCAACGTGTCATGGCGACGCTGGCGGACCAGCAGAGCGAGCCCGGCTAAGACACCTTACTGACGCGTTCTTCACGCTTACCAAATTCGCCTTATTGCATACCCCTGGGGCCAAGAGCAACCTCATGCGCTGTGACGAACGTCACAATTTTTGGTTGTGATAACAAAAGCGCCTTGGGGATAACAACATGGGATGGTTCAAGGATTTTGGGCTGGTTGACTGGCCGATGGTGATACGTCGTGTGGTCCTGGTGCTGCTGCTGGGCGCGGTGGCGTGCGCGGTGGCGGTGGCCGTGGGCGGCTGACCGCGAGCCTCATCGGTGTGATTCGGCCGCGCCTTTACCCTGTTAAGCGAAGCCGGTGCATACTGGGCCAACCTCTGTAGCCTGGACGAGGAGCACCCCATGACCGCCCCCGCGATTCTCGTGGTCGGCGCCGGTGACGCCACCGGCGGCGCCATTGCCCGACGCTTTGCCCGTGAAGGTTTTATCGCCTGTGTGACCCGGAGAAGTGAAGAAGCGCTTACTCCGTTGGTTGAGCGCATACGCGGAGAGGGCGGTCAGGCCCGCGGCTTCGGCTGCGATGCCCGCGACGAAGATCAGATGCGTACCCTGGTGGACACCATCGAAGCCGAGGTCGGGCCGCTGGAAGTGGTGGTCTTCAATATCGGTGCCAATGTGAACTTCCCGATCCGCGACACCACCGCGCGGGTCTACCGCAAGGTGTGGGAAATGGCCGCGTTCGCCGGCTTTCTCACCGGCCGGGAGGCGGCCCGGGTGATGGTGCCGCGCGGCCAGGGCACCATCCTGTTCACCGGCGCCACCGCGTCACTGCGCGGCGGCCGTGGTTTCTCCGCCTTCGCCGGGGCTAAGTTCGCCCTGCGCGCGCTGGCGCAAAGTATGGCCCGGGAACTGGGCCCGGAAGGCATCCATGTGGCGCATCCGGTGATTGACGGCGCCATCGACACCGCCTTCATCCGTGACAATTTTCCCGACCGTTACGCCCTCAAGGACCGTGACGGTATCCTTGATCCGGAACATATTGCCGACGCTTACTGGGCGCTGCACCAACAGCCGCGCGATACCTGGACCCACGAGCTGGATCTGCGCCCGTGGATGGAAACCTTCTGATCAGAATCGACAAACCATGGAGAGCCGCCAATGAGTCGCGAGCTGGAATTTTTCTTCGATGTCGGCAGCCCCGCGTCCTACCTGGCCTGGACTCAGGTGCCGGGCCTCTGCCGGCGCACCGGCGCCACGCTGCGCTACCGCCCGATGTTGCTGGGCGGCGTGTTCAAAGCCACCGGTAACGCCTCGCCGGCGGCGGTGCCCGCCAAGGGGCGCTACAGCGGCGTGGATATGCAGCGCTTCGCGCGCCGTTACGGCGTCACCCTGACCATGAACCCGCATTTCCCGGTGAATACCCTGATGGCCATGCGGCTGGTCACCGCCGCCCTCGACAACGAGCAGCATGACACCGTGCTGGCCGCCCTGTTCGAGGGGCTCTGGCTGCGGGAGCGGGATCTGTCGGACATCGACGTGCTGGGCCGGACCCTGACCGAAGCCGGTCTGGATCCATCGCACTGGGCCGCCCTGGCCCAGGATCAGGCGGTGAAGGAGCGCCTCAAGGCGACCACCGAAGAGGCGGTGGCGCGCGGCGTCTTCGGCGCGCCCACCTTCTTTGTCGGTGAGGAGATGTTCTTCGGCCAGGACCGCCTCGACTTCGTCGAGGAAGCCCTGCAAAGGTAGGTCGGGTTAGCGAAGCGTAACCCGACGACAGGTTACGGGGCTCAGGACAGCGCTTGTTCCATGAACGGCGGCAGCACCAGCGCCGCCTTGTGAATGTCGGCGCTGTAGTAGCGGGTCTCGAAGCCCTTGCCGGTGGCGTCCGCCTGGCGGAAATCCGCCACGTCGTGCGCCTTGCCGGCCAGGGTGCAGCTCCACCAGCCGCTGGGATACACCGGCTGCGGGAAAGGCAGCGTGCGGGTGTGGGTGAAGCCGGCCTCGCGCATATTGGCGTGCAGATCGCGGATGATGGTATCGCTGTGCAGCAGCGGTGATTCGGACTGCTGCACCAGCACGCCGCCGTCGGCCAGCGCGCGGTGGCAGTGACGGAAGAATTCCGCCTTGAACAGGCCTTCCGCCGGGCCCACCGGGTCGGTGGAGTCGACGATGATGACGTCGAAGCGGCCCGCTTCGCATTCCTGCATGAACTTCACGCCGTCCTCGAAGCGCAGTTCCGCCCGCGCGTCGCTGTTGGACTCGCACAGCTCGGGGAAATACTTCTCGGAAAAACGCGTCACCTGCTCGTCGATATCGATCTGCACGGCGCTGGCCACTTCGCCGTGGCGCAACACTTCCCGCAGCGTGCCGCAGTCGCCGCCGCCGATGATCAGCACGTTGCGCGGCGCCGCGTGGCTGAACAGCGCCGGGTGGGCCATCATCTCGTGGTACAGGAAATTGTCCCGGGTGGTGAGCATGGTGGCGCCGTCAATGGTCATCAGATAGCCGAAGGTATCGGTGTCCCACATCTCGATGTGTTGATAGTCGGTCTGTACCGATTCCAGCTTGCGCTTCAGGCGCAGGCCGAAGGCGGTGCCGGCGGAGTCGAAATGCTCGATGAACCAGTTGTCTTTTTCGGAGCTCATATAGGGGTGTCCGGTAAACGCTTCACAGAAGGCCGCTATTGTAAGGGTTCGGCGTCAATGTAGAAGCGCCGGGGCGCGGTATCCGGTGAACTATTTTTGTCCGCCGGCGGCCCCGGCAGGCATAATGCGGCAAAGCTCGCAGCCGCCAAGGAACCGCCCATGACCCAGCCCCAAAGCCCGTTTGACGCCATTTACAATGTGCAGCGCTGGGGTGACGGCTATTTCCGGATCGGCCAGGACGGCCATCTTCATGTGCGCCCGCAGGGCGACCAGGGCGGGGAAGCGACCCTGGAAGCGGTGTTGCAGGCGTGTCGCGCCGCCGGGTTGCGCACCCCGGTGCTGGCCCGCTTCTCGGGAATCCTGCGCGACCGGGTGCGGCGCCTGTCCGGCGCCTTCCGGGGCGCCGTCGAGGAGCAGGGCTACCGGGGCCGCTACACGCCGGTGTATCCGATCAAGGTCAACCAGCAGCGGCGCGTGGTGCATGAGATTCTGCGCGCCCGTGAAGAGGGCGAACCGGTGGGGCTGGAGGCGGGTTCCAAGCCGGAACTGCTGGCGGTGCTGGCGCTCTCCAATCCCGGCGACGTGGTGGTCTGCAACGGCTACAAGGACCGCGAGTACCTGCGCCTGGCCCTGATGGGCGAGAAGCTCGGCTTCCAGGTGCAGATCGTGGTGGAGAAGCTCTCCGAGCTGCCCATGCTGCTGCAGGAAGCGCGCGCCCTGGAGGTGTCGCCGCGCATTGGTTTGCGGGTGCGTTTGATGAGCATCGGCAAGGGCAACTGGCAGAACACCGGCGGCGAGAAATCCAAATTCGGTCTCAGTGCGCCGCAGCTGATCGAGGCGGTGGAGCATTGCCGGCGCGCCGGCAAACTCGACTGCGTGCGCATGCTGCATTTCCACCTGGGCTCGCAGATCGCCAATATCCAGGACATCAAGGCGGGTATGCGCGAAGCGGCCCGCTACTACGTGGAACTGCGTCAGCTGGGGGCGGCTCTGGATACCGTGGACGTGGGCGGCGGCCTGGGCGTCGACTACGAAGGCACCCACTCCCGATCCTACTGCTCAATGAACTACAACCTGGCGGATTACGCCTGGCATATCGTGCATACCCTGAGCGAGCAATGCCGCCGCGGCGACGTGCCCGAGCCGCATCTGATCTCCGAATCCGGGCGCGCGCTCACCGCCCACCATGCGGTGCTGCTGGTCAACATCACCGACGAGGAACGCCAGGCGACGGCGCGGGTGACCGCCCCCGGCGAGGCCGACTGCGTGGAACTGCACGAGCTTTGGCGGCTGAATCAGGTGCTCGCCGGCGAGCACGCCAATTTGCTGGAGGTGCACCCGGAGCTCCTGGGCGCGTGGCAGGATCTGCACCTGCGTTACCTGAATGGTGAAGTGGATATCCGCGGCCGTGCCCGCGGCGAGCAGCTCTACACCAACGGGCTGCTGGCGCTACGCGCCCGGCTCGACCCTCGCCGCCGTCAGCAGCGTGATCTGCTCGACCGCCTTAACGAAATTCTCGCCGACAAACTGTTCGTCAACTTTTCCGTGTTCCAGTCGGTGCCGGATGTGTGGGGCATTGATCAGGTGTTCCCGGTGCTGCCGTTATCCGGCCTGGATCAGCCCGCCACCCGGCGCGGTGTGCTGCAGGACATCACCTGCGATTCCGATGGTCGTATCGACCAGTACGTGGATGGCGAAGGGGTGGAAGCCACCCTGCCGTTACCGGAAACGTTGAACGGGCATCTGGGTATTTTCATGGTGGGGGCCTACCAGGAAATTCTCGGCGATATGCACAATCTATTCGGCGATACCGATTCGGTGGACGTGAACCTCAACGAGCGCGGCGAGATTGAGCTGACCCACGCGATCCAGGGCGACACCGTCAGTTCGGTGTTGCGCTACGTGAATTTTGATCCGGAACGGTTGCTGGCGACTCTGGAAGACCGCTGTCAGCAATCCCAGCTTCATGACGATGAGCGTCAGCGTTTCCTGGGTGAAATCCGGGATGGCCTGGCGGGCTACACCTACTTGGAATAACCGCATGGACGATCAGAAACGGGCCCGTCAGCAGGCCACCTTGGCGCGGCTGGACCGCTTCAGCCGGTTCACCGATTCCAGCATTCGTATTCCTTTTACCCGCTTTGAGCTGGGGGCCGAAGCGCTTATCGGCCTGGTGCCGGTGATCGGCGACGCCGCCGGTCTGGTGCTGTCCGGTTACGTGCTGCTGGAAGCCCAGCGCGCCGGCGTCAGCGGCGCCACCAAGCGGCGTATGCTGCGCAACATGCTGGTGGACTTCGTCGGCGGTCTGGTGCCGGTGGTTGGCGACGCTTTCGATGCCATTTTCAAAGCCAACACCCGCAACACCCGCCTGGTGCGTCAGGACCTGCTTAAGCAGCTGGGCGTTGAAGCACCGCGGCGCTTCCCCTGGGGCACGCTGGTCGGTCTTTCGATTCTGTTCGGCGTGATCACCGCCGCCGGCGTGGCGCTGTTGGCGTAACCCGGCCGTGAAGTTCCCGTGAAACCTGCCATGGACAGGTAAAAAGCTGTAACAGGATGCTGCTATTCTCAAACCGGAGGCTGATACTGGCGAAGTGATTAGAGGGCTCGATCAAGAACAGCCTCTCAATCCGGGAACGCACGTATGATTTCGAGCGACGCTTGCCAAAGGAGCTCCGGATGACCACTTCATCTCCTTCCCAGGATTCGCAATCCCTGGATCAGCAAGACCGAATCAACCCGATTGTTTTCTACGGCTCGGGTCTGGCCATCCTCCTGTTCGCCCTGTGGGCGATGTTCTTCACCGAAGCGGCGGGCACCGTGATCTACGCGGCGCTGGCCTGGATCTCCAACAGCTTTGGGTGGTTCTACTTTCTCGCGGTGGTGGCCTATCTGGTATTCGTGATCGCCATTGCCTGCTCGCGCTATGGCTCGATCAAACTGGGGCCGGACCACTCCGAACCGGAATTCAATATCGTCACCTGGGCGGCCATGCTGTTCTCCGCCGGTATCGGGATTGACCTGATTTTCTATTGCATCGTCGAACCGGTGACCCAGTTCATGCAGCCGCCGGTGGGCGAGGGCGGCTCCGTGGAAGCCGCCCGCGAAGCCATGCAGCTCACCTTCCTGCATTGGGGCCTGTCCGGCTGGGGCATCTATACCCTGGTGGGCATGTCGCTGGCGTTCTTCAGTTATCGCCACGGCCTGCCGCTGACCATCCGCTCCGCGCTGTATCCGATATTCGGCAAGCGTATCTATGGTGGCATCGGTAACACCGTGGACATCGCGGCGGTGCTGGGCACCGTGTTCGGCGTGGCCACCAGTCTCGGCATCGGTATTATCCAGCTCAACTTCGGCCTCAACTACATGTTCGGGATCCCCGAAAGCACGCTGACCCAGGCCCTGCTGGCCGTGGCTATCGTCGTATTCGCCGCTATCTCCGCCGCCACCGGGGTGGAGAAAGGCATTCGCCGGCTGTCGGAATTCAACATGCTGCTGGCCGTCGTGCTGGTGCTGTTCGTGCTGATCGCCGGCGATACCCGCTTCCTGTTGGATGCCTTCGTGATGAACGTGGGGGACTACATTTCCAACTTCGTTCCGATGTCGTTCGACACCTATGCCTTTGATCCCCCGCAGGACTGGCTCAACGCCTGGACGGTGTTCTTCTGGGCCTGGTGGATCGCCTGGGGGCCGTTCGTCGGTCTGTTCCTGGCGCGTATTTCCCGGGGCCGCACGATTCGCGCCTTTGTGACCGGCACGCTGATTCTGCCGCTCACTTTCATGATGGCGTGGATGTCCATCATGGGTAACTCGGCCATTGATCTGGTGATGAACGGCGCCACCGAGTTCGGCAACGAGGCGGTCGGCAATCCGGGCTCGGCGATCTACCTGTTCCTGGAGAATCTGCCCTGGGTCACGGTGACCACGGTGGTGGTGACGATACTGGCGATTGTGTTCTTCGTGACGTCCGGCGATTCCGGCTCGCTGGTGTTGTCCAACCTAACCTGCTTTATTCGTGACCCGGCCAACGACGCGCCGGCCTGGATGCGCATCGCCTGGGCCACCGTGATCGGCCTGGTGACCGTGGCGTTGTTGTCGACCGACGGCCTCAACGCCTTGCAAAGCGCGGTGGTGATCATGGGGCTGCCGTTCGCGTTCGTGCTGTTCCTGATGATGATCGGCCTGTTCAAGGCGCTCAAGGTCGAAGGCATGAAAACCACCAGTAACCGTGACGCCCTGGCCGGTCACCTGTCCGCGCGCATCGCCTCCGCGCGCGATCACAGCAATTGGGCGCACCGCCTCAGCCGGGCGATCAGCTTCCCGGGCCTGAAGCAGGTGCAGAAATTCCTGGAAGGCACCGCGCGGCCCGCGTTCGAGGACGTCAAAGCGGCGCTGGCGGAGAAAAACCACAAAGTGGAGATTTCCGCCGGCGAGGGCGATCAGGAGCATCTCGGTCTGGTGGTCGACCTGGGCGGCGAGGAAGACTTCGCCTATACGCTCTGGCCCCGCCAGTGCGCCATGCCGTCCTTCACCATCCGCGCCCAACAGCGCCGTTCGGTGTACTACCGCCTGGAAGTACACCTGCGTGAAGGCGGCCTGGGCTATGACGTGATGGGCTATTCCCGAGAGCAGCTGATCGAGGACGTGGTCGATCACTTCGAGAGCCATCTGCAGTACCTGCATCTGCGCCGCGAGAAGAGCGCGGGCGGCGCTTCGGAAATACGCGGTGATTACGAGGAGGGTGAATCATGAGCGAAGCCGCCTACGACGCCGAATTCGATTATGTGATCGTCGGGGCCGGCTCCGCCGGCGCCGCGCTCGCCCACCGGCTCAGTGAAAGCGGTGAGCATTCGGTGCGCGTGCTGGAATTCGGTGGCAGCGACAACTCCATCTTTATCAAGATGCCCACCGCCTTTTCCATTCCCATGAACATGAAGCGCTACGACTGGGGCTTCCACTCCGAGAAAGAGCCCGGCCTCAAGGGCCGCAGCCTGCACCAGGCGCGCGGCAAGGT
The DNA here is from genome assembly GCA_017794945.1 of Alcanivorax sp. Lineage (GTDB taxonomy): Bacteria > Pseudomonadota > Gammaproteobacteria > Pseudomonadales > Alcanivoracaceae > Alloalcanivorax. The sequence goes on along the minus strand of CP051239.1, from coordinate 1,223,529 downwards.
GCTGGGCGGCTCCTCCTCGATCAATGGGCTGGTGTACGTGCGCGGCTGCGCCGGTGATTTCGAGGAGTGGGAAGCGCTGGGCGCCGCCGGCTGGAGCTACCAGGACGTGCTGCCTTACTTCAAACGCGGCGAGGACTGCGTCTATGGCGGCGATACCTATCGCGGCGACCAGGGCGGGTTGACCACCTGCAACGGCAATAACATGAAGAACCCGCTCTACCGCGCCTTTATCAAGGCCGGCGAGCAGGCCGGCTACGGCTACACTGAAGACTACAACGGCTACCGCCAGGAAGGCTTCGGGCGCATGGACATGACGGTGCGCGACGGCGTGCGCTGCTCCACCGCCATGGCCTACCTCAAACCGGCCATGAACCGTCCCAATCTGGATATTCAGACCCATGCCCTGACCACCCGGGTGATCATGGACGGCAAGACCGCCGTGGGCGTGGAATACCGCCAGGGCGGCAAGACTCGCCGGGTGCGGGCGCGCAAGGAAGTGATCCTGTCCGCCAGTTCGTTCAACTCGCCCAAGCTGCTGATGCTGTCCGGTATCGGTCCGGCGGAGCATCTTAAGGAACACGGCATCGAGGTGGTGCACGATCTGCCTGGCGTCGGCCAGAACCTGCAGGACCATCTGGAAGTCTGGGTGCAGCAGGAGTGCACCCGGAACATCACCCTGAACAGCTGGCTGGGCCCGTTGGCGAAAGCCTGGATCGGCGCCAACTGGCTGTTCCTGAAGCGCGGCCTGGGCACCTCCAACCAGTTTGAATCCAACGGCTACATCCGCAGCTGCGCCGGTATGAAGTACCCGGATATTCAGTTCCACTTCCTGGCCGGGGCCATCGCCTACGACGGTTCCAGCGCCTTTAAGGGCCACGGTTTCCAGGTGCACCTGGGCGCCAACAAACCCAAGAGCCGGGGCTGGGTGAAACTCAAATCCGCCGACCCGGAAGCGCCGCCGGAAATCGTCTTCAATTACTTCGCCGAAGAAGAAGACAAGGAAGCGTTCCGCGCCGGCCTGCGCTGGACCCGCGAAATCTTCGCCCAGCCGGCGCTGGACGAATACCGTGGCAAGGAAGTGTCACCCGGTCCGGAGGTGCGGACCGACGAGCAGATCGACCAGTGGCTGGCGGAAACCGCCGAGACCGCCTATCACCCGGCCGGCTCCTGCCGCATGGGCACCGACGCCATGGCGGTGGTGGACCCGGAATGCCGCGTGCACGGGGTGCGCAATCTGCGCGTGGTGGACTCGTCCATCATGCCCACCGTCACCAACGGCAACCTGAACGCGCCGACCATCATGATCGGCGAAAAAGCCGCCGACCATATCCTCGGCCGTACGCCGCTGCGCAGCGACGCCCCCAGCTTCGCCCCGGACGACTGGCAAAACAGCCAACGCGTCAGCGCGCCCGAGCGAACCGTCTAGAGTTGGCTTGTAGGAGCCGGCCTTTCGCTTGCAGGCAAGCTCCCACAAGCCTTCAGTAGGGCGCCTCGACATCTCCCTGAGCCACATACACCGTCTTCAGACGCGTGTAATGCTCGAAGGCCCGGCGGCTGTTTTCCTTGCCCACGCCGGACTGTTTGAAGCCGCCGAACGGCATCTCAATCGGGGTAATGTTGTAGTGGTTGATCCACACAATGCCCGCCTCCAGCGCATCGGCCATGCGGTGGGCCCGGTCGAGGTCCCGGGTGAACACGCCGCCGGCCAGGCCGAAGGGGGTGTTGTTGGCCCGCGCCAGGACTTCTTCCTCGTCGCGGAAGCTGAGCAGCGACATCACCGGGCCGAAGATCTCCTCGCGGACGAGGGTCATGTCGTCGTTCAGGTCGTCGAACACCGTGGGCGACACGAAGTTGCCGTTCTCGAAGCCCGCCACCCGGGCGCGCTCGCCGCCGATCAACACGCGGCCGCCTTCCTGCTTGCCCTTTTCGATGTAGCCGAGCACATGCTGCATGTGCCCCTCGCTGATCAGCGGGCCCACATGGGTGTCCGGGTCGAGCGGATCGCCGAGCACCATGTTGCGGGTGCGCGCCAGCAGTTTTTCCACGAAGGCGTCCTTCACCGCTTCGTGCACGAACACCCGGGTGCCGTTGGTGCACACCTGGCCCTGGGTGTAGAAATTACCCAGCAGCGCGCCGGACACGGCGTTATCCAGGTCGGCGTCCTCGAACACGATCAGCGGCGATTTGCCGCCCAGTTCCAGGGTCACCGCTTTCAGCGAATCGGAGGCGGCACGCATCACCGCCTTACCGGTGCCCACTTCGCCGGTGAGCGACACCTTGTCGATGCCCGGGTGCGCGGTCAGCGCCTGGCCGGTTTCCGCGAAACCCTGCACCACATTGAAGACCCCGTCCGGCAGGCCGGCTTCCTGGAATACCTCCGCCAGACTCAACGCCGACAGCGGCGTGAGTTCGGCGGGTTTGAAGATCATCGCGTTGCCGGCGGCCAGCGCCGGCGCCGACTTCCAGGCGGCGATCTGCAACGGGTAATTCCAGGCACCGATCCCGGCGCACACGCCCAGCGGCTCCGGGCGGGTATAGAAAAAGCCGCCGTCCACCTGCTGGTACTCGCCCTGCAAGGAAGACGCCTGGCCGGCGAAATACTCGAGACAGTCGGCGGCGGAATCCACATCCGCTTCCGGCGTCTCCGAGATCGGCTTGCCGGCGTCCAGGGATTCCAGGCGCGCCAGATCATCGCGCTGTTCACGCAGCAGCTGGGCGGCGCGCATCAGCACCCGGCCCCGGGCGGTGCCGTCCATGCCGCGCCACTGCGCCAGGCCGTCACGGGCGGCCCGGACCGCCCGGTCCACGTCCTTGGCGCCGGCCACGGCCACCCGGCAGATCACGTCGCCGCTGGCCGGATTCAGGTTATCGAAAAACTCGCCGTCGGTGCCTTGCTGGTAATGTCCGCCGATCCATAACAGGCGGTCTTTTTGGCGTTCCATAGGGGTACCTCGATGGCAGTGGGGTCACCCGGCCGGTGCGGCCAGGTGCTCGATAAAACGTCGGGTGCCGGACAGCAGCGGCTCTTCGAGCCCCTCGCTGCGGCGGCGCAGGGTGTTGAGGGCCTGCCGCGGGTGCGCACTTTGCCGCCACTGCTGGTGGCAGAACAGCCGCACCGCGAACGCGGTCAGGAACGAGGGGGCTTGCAGGTCGCTTTCGTTACACAGGGGCAGGGCCGGAAAGCGCGCCGCCAGCGCGGCGGCGAAAGCGCCGTCGCCCAGGCCCAGGACGCCGCCGTGCGGGCCGTGGACCGGCGTGGTGCCCAGCCCGCAACTGGGGGAGCGGGCCTTGAACACGAAGCCGTCGAGCGGCGTGTCGATACCGCGGGCCTGGGCGCCCAGGGCATCGGTATGGTCCTGGTCGGGCCGGGCCACGCCGCGCACCCGCTGTTCGCCGTCAAGGGCCACCACCTGGATCGGCGGGCGCGGCACCGGCAGGCCGATGGCCACCTCCGGACACACCTCCACGAAACGCACCAGGGCGCCGAGTTCACGGTGCAACAGGGGTTCGTCGCGGTGGCCGCCGTCATAGCGGACCGGTCGGCCGAGCAGGCAGGCGCTGACGCCCAGCCGTGGCCGTCGGTGCGCTGGCGGGGCCGTTTCGAAGCCCATTTTTTGCAGTAAATCCGGTAGCATGGGGAACCCTCTCCCAACCTGTACCGATTGTCCCATGAAAGGCGTGATCCTCGACAGCCAGACCCTCAAGCCTTCGGAGCTGGACTTTTCCGACCTGGAAAAGCTGCTGCCGGAGTGGACATTCTATGAACAAAGCGGCCCGGACGATGTAAAAAACCGTTTGCGGGGCGTGACCGTGGCGATCACCAATAAAGTGGTGATCGACGCCGACACCCTGGCCGCCTCGCCGGATCTGAAACTGATCTGTATCTCCGCCACCGGCACCAATAACGTGGATCTGGAGGCGGCCCGGCGCCACGGCGTGGTGGTCTGCAATGTGAACGGCTACGCCACCGCCACCGTGGCCCAGCACGCCCTGGCGCTGATGCTCGGCCTGGCCACCGCCTGGCACCGTTACGACGCCGACGCCCGGGCCGGTCGCTGGTCCGAGTCCGACATGTTCTGCCGCATGGATTACCCGGTGGTGGAGTTGGCCGGTAAAACCCTCGGCCTGATCGGTTACGGTGACCTGGGCCGGCGGGTGGCGGCGCTGGCCGAAGCGTTGGGCATGACGGTTCTGGTGGCGGCCTCGTTGCGCCCGGGCGCGGACAACAGCGGCCGGGTGCCCCTGGAAAGTCTGCTCGGCGAAGCCGATGTGCTCAGCCTGCATTGCCCGCTCACCGACGCCACCGAGAAAATGGTGAACCGGGAATTCCTGGCCGCCATGAAACCCGGCGCCTTCCTGATCAATACCGCGCGCGGCGGCCTGGTGGATGAGCCGGCGCTGGCGGAAGCGCTGCGCGGCGGCCGTCTGGGCGGCGCCGCCCTGGACGTCCTCAGCCAGGAGCCGCCGCCGGCGGACCACCCGCTGCTGGCGCCGGACATCCCCAATCTGATCGTCACCCCGCACAGCGCCTGGGTGAGCCGGGAGAGCCGCCAGCGGTTGCTCGACGGGGTGGCCGGAAACATTCGCGCCTGGCGGGCCGGTCGGCCCACCAACGTGGTGAATGGCCTGCAAAGCGCCTGAATCGGAGGTCCAGTATGTGGTTACAGAAGACGGTTACCGTGGCACCCCGTGGCCGGGGCTTTCATCTGATCAGCGACGAGGTACGTGAGGCCTTGCCGGAACTGGCGGACTATCGGGTCGGGTTGTTGCACCTGTTTCTTCAGCACACTTCCGCGTCCCTGGCGATTAACGAGAACGCCGACCCGGACGTGCGCGGCGATCTGGAGCGCCACTTCAACGTGATGGTGCCGGAGAACGCGCCGCACTACGCGCACACCCTGGAAGGACCGGACGACATGCCCGCGCACATTAAAACGGTGTTGATCGGCGAGAGCCTGACGGTGCCGGTGCGCGACGGGGCGCTTGCGCTCGGCACCTGGCAGGGTATCTATCTGTGCGAGCACCGCGACCACGCCGGAAGCCGGCGCATGGTCGCGACGCTGCAGGGTGAGAAGCGCTGACGGCGCTATCCCGGCCGTCAGATTCCGCGCAGGCGCTCCTTGGCAGGGTCCCGATTGGGGTGTCGGGTTACGCTTCGCTAACCCGACCTAGCGCTTGCAGCTGTTACTGCGAAATCCACTGCAGGAATTGGCGGCGCTCTTCCTGCGTGGCCTGGTTCCACTGCGCTTTCAGCGTGTCCAGGTAGCTGGCCTGGCCGCTGGCGCTGGCTCCGCTCTCGGAGCTGCCCGCCTTTGGCGCCGCCGGTGCCGGCGTTACCGCTTCGGCGGCCTTGGGCTGCACGGCGTTGGCCCCCTTGGTTTCCACTTCCGCGCCGGTGATCGGTGCCAGGAAGCCCCGGTTGAGCACCAGGCCGCTGGCCTGGCTGGGGGTCTTCTCGCCGCTGTTCATGTTTTCCACCCAGCCGGAAAAGTCTTCCTCAAGGGCCCGCGCCTGGGTGACGTTCTGCGGGCGCTCGAAGTCCAGGCGATAGAATTCGCCGGCTTTGCCGTCCACCACGAACAGGGCCGGATCGGACTTCATCACCTCGTGGCTGTCGGCGTCCAGGTCCCAGAGGCGCTTGTAGTAGGCCAGGATTTCGTAGCGTCCGGGGGTCACTTTGAGGTCTTTGTGGTCGGTGTTGAAGAAGGTGTTCACCCCGTCCACTTCGCTGCCGTTGATGGTGAACACTTCCAGATCGGAAGGCACGCGGATCGTCAGCACCTGGCTGTCCGGTTGTTTGGCGCCTTCGTAGAGTTGCACCACCGGGCTGCGGCTACAGGCGGTGAGCAGAAAGGCGGCGGCCGCGATCAGCGCGAACGAACGCAATAAAGCCATGATGTTCTCCCGGTTTGCGGACCCGCCAGTGTGGCGCATCCGTATGATGTTTTTATGACGGTCAAGGGTAGGGCCAGGCCCTAGAAGCCCCAGGTGGTCAGGTTCGACGGTGGCTCCCCGTTCGCCAGGCTGTTCAGCCCGCGCACGCAGCGCACGATCCACCAGATCACGATAATCACCAGCAGCAGCCAACCGATCAATGCCAGCGTGGTGATGCCCGCGATCAGGTTGTACAGCAACCCGATCCAGAAGGTGCGGTACTGAAAGCGGAAGTGGGCCTTGTGCGGCTCCGGTGCGTCCGGCGCCTGCAGATGGGCGATCACCGCGCCCACCAGCGCCGTGACGCCGCCGGTGAGCAGGCCGATCAGCAGCAGGGCGTAACTGATTCTGACCAGCTGGGAGCGGGTTTCCGCGCTGCTCTCACTCACGGCATTTCCCGGTCGGTCAGGTCCGGTGCCGGGGCGTAGCAGGTGGCCATGCACGCGTCCATGGTTTCGAACGGCACCTGGCCTTCGCAGCCACCCCAGGTGAATTCCTGGCAGCTTTCGCTATCACTGTCGTAGTAATAGCCCGGTATGGCGGCGCGGCACTGGCCGCTGTCCGGCGCCTGGTGGCAGGCGTCCGGCAGGGGGTGGGCGTTGCGTCCGCTCTGGCAGCCGGCCAGCGTGAGAACAAGGGCGGACAGGATCAACAGGACACGCATCGGTGATTCTCCTTGTGCGGTGGTAGAGCCCACTATACCCGGACCGGCGGGTGGTCTCAGCCCATCAGTTTGCCGCGGAACAGGAAAAATACCGCGCCCAGCAGACAGAGCCCCGCCCACAGGTAGTCCCAGGTGAGTTTTTCCTTGAGGTAAAACAGCGAAAAAGGCACGAACACCACAAGCGTGATCACTTCCTGGGTGATCTTCAACTGCCCGACGGTGAGTACCTGGTGCCCGATGCGGTTGGCCGGCACTTGCAGCAGGTACTCGAACAGGGCGATGCCCCAGCTGACCAGCGCCGCGATGATCCAGGGTTTGTGCGGCATGCTCTTCAGATGCCCGTACCAGGCGAAGGTCATGAACACGTTGCTCAGGGTGAGCAACGCCAGGGTGGTCCATATAGGGGGCACGGCGACCTCCGGTTCAGCGGCAGTGCTTTTGATCCGCCGGCAGGGTGCTGTTCTGGCTGTTCAGGCGGATCACGGTCTTCTGCAGCAGCAGGTTGTTGGGCAGGGTGTAGTGGTGCCCATGTTCGTCTTCAAGAGTAATGAACACCAGACCCATATGCCGCACGCGACCAGTGACCGTATTGTCGCCGTCGAGGAAACGGATCCGGTCGCCAATCCGGTAGGGGGCGCTGAAGAAAAGGATAATCGCGGCGGTGGCGTTGCTCAGCATCGACCAGCTGGCGAACAGCGCCACCCCCAGTAACGCCAGCAGAGAGGTGGCGAAAACCATCACGCCGTCACCGCTCAGGCCCCACACGGCGCCCAGCAACAGCAGCGCCAGCACCAGGCACAGCACGTTGATCACCACCGACATCTGAAAAATGCGGGCGCGAGCGAAATCGCGCTGCTGACCCAGCCGTCGGGCCACGCGGCGCAGCATCGCGGAGAGAGCCAGAGCGGCGACAATCACCGCCAGGCTGAGAAGGGTTTTTAATAGCAAAGGGGACATAGGCGCATTTTAGCCTTTGTCCCCGCGGTACACGAGGGGTACCTGGTCAGCGCGCCGAGATCTCCACCGGCAGGCCGTCCTTGGGCATCGCCAGGGGCACCAGCTGCACCGGCATTTCGTAGCCGTCACGCACGGACACCCGGTAGCGCCGCAGGAAGTGGAACAGGAAGGTCTTGGTCTGCAGTTCCGCGAAGTTCAGCCCCAGGCATTTGTGGTGGCCGCCGCCGAACGGAATCCACTGGAAGTGGTGTTTCTTGTGCTCGGCACGCTCGTCGCTGAAGCGCTCCGGATCGAAGCGTTCCGGGTTGCTCCAGTACTCGGGCATGTAATGGGTGTACAGCGGCGACAGGTTGACCAGGGTGTTCTTGGGAATGCGGTAGCCCTGGAAGGTCACTTCCTCGGCGGTGCGGCGCGGGAAGGCGGTCAGTGCCGGTCTCAGGCGCAGGGTTTCGCGGAACACCCAGCCGGTCTTGGTCATCTTTTCCAGGTCACTGTAGCCGAGCCGGTCCGGATGTTCCGCGGCGGCGGCCACCTGGTCCATCTCCTCCGCCAGGGTGTCCTGCCACTCCGGGTGTTTGCAGAGCAGGTAGATCAGCGAGCAGAGCGTGCTGGTGGTGGTGTCGTGGGCGGCGAACAGCAGGAAGATCATGTGGTTGGTGACGTCCTGGTCGCTCAGGCCGCCCTCTTCCTCGGCCGCCTTGCACAGCTCGCTGAAGAAGTCCGGGGTGTCCGCCTGGCGTTTTTCCGGGATCAGCCCGGCCACGAACTGCTCCAGATAACGCCGGCCGCGCAGGCCCCGGTACCAGAGTGTCCCCGGTATCGGCAGGCGCAGCACCGCCAGCGAGGCGTCCGCCGCGTCAATGAAGGACTGGTTCACTTTGTCCGCTTCCGGGCCCATGCGCAGGCCGAAGAAAATCTGCGCGCCCACGTCCAGCAGCAACGCCTTGATGCGGTCGAAGAAGGTGAAGGTTTCGCCGGTGGGCCAGGCCTTCAGGCCGCTTTCCACGCTCGGCCCCATACGGTCGATGTAGCTGGCCAGGGCCGGTTTTTTGAACGCCTGCTGCATGATACGGCGGTGAAACTTGTGGTCGGCGAAATCGCGCAGCATCAGGCCGTCGGTGAACAGCCGCTCGAGAATCGGATTCCAGGCCGCCCGGCTGGAGAACACATGCTCCTTATCGCGCAGCACGAACTCGTTGGCGTCCGGACCGAGCAGGGTGACGCCGCGCTGAAACAGCACGCTGCCGCGATACACCAGGCCGTAGCGCTCGGCCTTGCTGTGCACCAGACCGTGGTAGTCACGCAGAAACGCCAGCGTGTGGCCGAGCAGCGGCAAGCCGTAATCCCCCGGGATATGGCTCAGGTCGCGCTGTGGCATTTTTGGTAGTTGCGCCGCTCTTTCCTGGGCGCTGTCCATGGAACCCATAATTATTTCCCGTTTAAAAACCGCATTACCGGCAATGTACTGCCGTCCCGGTAAGCGGCGCCAGACGCTGTTGGCAGGTGTCAATCGCCACTGTCCGGCCGGGTAGGGGGCCGGTGAACACGGGCTGGCCGGGGCCGGCGCCGCTTCTCTAGGATGGGTGCATGACAGACGACCTAATCACGGTGTTCGGCGGCAGCGGCTTTCTTGGTCAGGACGTCATCCGGGCGCTGCTTGCCCGGGGCCATACCGTCCGCTTGGTGGCCAGGCACCCGCAGCGGCCCCGTTTCGACCGGGACCAGGAAAAGCGGCTGCAACGCCGCGCCGCCGACATCCGGGACCCGGCGGCGGTGCGCGACGCCGTGGCCGGCAGCCGCGTGGTGATCAATGCGGTGTCCCTGTATACGCAACGCGGCGACCTGACCTTCGAGGCGATCCATGTGCGCGGCGCCGCCGGGCTGGCCGCCGCCGCCCGTGAGGCCGGCGTTGCCCGGTTGCTGCAGGTGTCCGGTATCGGCGCCACCCTGAACTCGCCGTCGCCGTACATTCGCGCCCGGGCACGGGGCGAAGCGGCGGTGCTCGACGCCTTTCCCGACGCCGTGATAGTGCGGCCCGCCTCGCTGTTCGGCGCCGGGGACGCGCTGATCCGCTCCCTGGCGATGCTCAGCCGGGCCCCGGTGGTGCCGTTGTTCGGGCGTGGCCTGACCCGGTTGCAGCCGGTCTGGGTGGAGGATGTGGCCGGAGCGCTGGCGCGGCTGGCGGACCCTGCCGTGCCGGCGGCGGGGCTCTACGAGTTGGGGGGTGCCGAAACGCTGCGTTACCGGGACCTGGTGGGCGCCGTATGCCGTCATCTGGGGCGCCGCCGGGTGCGGGTGGCGGTGCCCTTCGTGGTCTGGCATTTGCTGGCGATGGGGTTGTCGCGGCTGCCGTCGCCACCGCTGACGCGCGACCAGCTCTGGCTGATGGCCAGGGACAACGTGGCCTCCCCGGAGGTGGACGGTTTCGCCGCCCTGGGCATGCGGCCACGGGGCGTCCGTGAGGCCTTGCCGGTCTGTCTGGGGCCGCCCCGCTAGGCGCCGCGCTTAAAGGTGGGTCGGATTATGCAGGTCGCGCTGGTCCATGGGCGGCGGCGACCACTGGTAGAGCCAGGTTTCGGTGAGCGGCTCGCCGTTGTCCTGGCGCTTCAGGTAGAGGCGCAGGTTGATCGGCGTGGTGTCGTTTTCCGGCGGCACCACGTCGAACATGGCCCGGTAGCCGTTGATGGCGTGCAGCGGCCGCGCCGAAGTGATCTCCACGCGGCCGGACGAGTGCTCGATCACTGGCACCACCTCCACGTCACTGTCCAGGCCGTCGATGGGCCCGCCCAGGAAGTCCACCGCGAACCGCCAGCTGAAATATTCCCGGGTCTGCCCGACCACGCCGCCGAGGCCGGTGCGAGTGGCCACACAGCGCGCCAGTGACGGCCGCGGCGCGCGGCCGGTCCAGGACAGGCGGTAGGCGAACAGGGTTTCCTCGCCGGGCTGTACCGGCTTGTCCGGGTTCCAGAACGCGACGATGTTGTCGAAGGTTTCGTCCAGGGTGGGGATCTCCACCAGCTGGATGCTGCCTTTGCCCCAGTCGCCCCGGGGTTCCACCCACAGGCTGGGGCGGCGTTCGTAGAACACGCCGTCGTCCTGGTAGTGATCGAAATTACGGTCGCGCTGCAGCAGCCCGAAGCCGCGCGGATTGTTGTCGGCGAAGGCGTTGAAGCGCAGCTGTGGCGGGTTGGCCAGCGGTCGCCAGATCCATTCGCCGCCGCCGGTGTGTATCGCCAGGCCGTCGGAGTCATGAATTTCCGGGCGCCAGTCCCAAGCCACCCGGCGGCTGTTTTCGCCCACCTGGTACATGCTGGTGAGCGGCGCCACCCCCAGCCGCTCGATCGGCTTGCGCGGGTAGAGGGCCGCGTCCACATCCATGATCACGTCCCCGGACACGCGTTCGATGATAAAGCGGTAGGCGCCGGTGACGCTGGGCGAATCGAGGAAAGCGTAGACGATCACCTGGTCGGCGTCCGCCGGACGCTCGAACCAGAAATGGGTGAATTCCGGAAACTCTTCCGGCTCCGACATGGCGGTGTTCACCGCCAGGCCCCGCGCCGACAGGCCGAACTGCAGCGACGCGCTGGTGGCGCGGAAATAACTGGCGCCCAGAAAGGCGGCGATGTCCCGTTCCCAGTCGCTGTGGTGCAGCAGCCGGAAGCCGGCGAAACCCAGCCCCTCGGGCAGCGACGAGGTATCCAGATCGGTGTGGCTGAAATCGAACAGGTCGGTGCGGTAGGGAATCGGCCGGGCCCGGCCGTCCACCACTTCGTGCATCTTCACCGGCGTATGGAAATTGAGGCCGAGATGGAAGAACTGCATGCGGAAAGCGGCGTCCCGGTCGTCCGCCCACAGCGCCTCATCATCGCGATACTGAATGCCCTGGTACTGGTCCCAGGACAGGTCGTCGATGGCCGGCGGCAGGTCCAGGCGGTGGCTGTGGTAGCGCTGCCCGGCGAAATGCCGCGCCATGCCTTTCAGCCAGGCGTAGCTGAACGGTTCGCCGGGGCCTTCGCCGTGGGCGCCGGCCGGTTGGCCGAGCACCCGCGCCAGGGCCGGCGCCGCCGGCAGCAGAGCGCCGCCGAACAGCCCCAGGGCCTTCAATACTGAACGTCGATCCATGTCGTCCTCTCCGTGTTGGTTCGCCACCGGGGCCGGTGACCGCTCTGCGAATAGAACGCCGGAGCGCGGCTAAGTTCCAGCCCGGCGGGCCAGAAACCCGGAACAGAACACTACCAGAGCGGCGCACAGCAGCACCGTGCCGCCGATCTCGAAGATCAGCGGCCCGCCGCTGGGGTGGGCGTACAGCGTCGCCATGGCGTAGGCGGCACCGGCCTGGCCCACCGCGAACAGCGCGGTGGCGCGGCCCCAGGCGTGGGTGGCCCGATGCGCCGGCACCAGCTCGGCCACCCGGCCCATGGTGCCGGCCACCATGGCCGGAATCATGGCGCCGACCACGAACGAGGACAGCGTCACCACCGCCAGGCCGGGCAGCAGCATCGGCAGCATCACCGCCAGCCCCTTGCAGGAGAGCGCGCCGATCAGGGTCCAGTGCCAGCCCAGGCGCCGGGCGGCGGCGCCGGCCAGGAACGGGCCGCTGATCGCGCCGAAGGCGAACACCGCCCACTGGCCGGCGGCGGCCCAGGTGCCGAATTCCCGGTAGCGTTCCAGGTAATCGACCCAGAACACCGTATGCGGCACGAAGCCCACCGCGTCCATCAGGTAGGCGGCGTACAACATGATCAGAAGAATACCGGCGCCGTTACCGTTGGCGGGGGCCTCCGCCACGGTGGGCATGGCCGGCCAAGCCCGCCACACCAGCAGGGTGGGCACCACGCAGGCCGCCGCCAGGCCGACCCAGGCCAGCGCCAGCCCCTGGGTGATCAGCAGCGGCACCAGGGTGGCGGAGAACAGCACCCCCAGGCCGACGCCGGCGAAGATCCAGGTGGTGCCGCGCTTGCGCATGGATTCCGGCAACTGGGAGGCGATCAGCGACGGCGCGATCACCATCAGAAAGGCGCCGGTGACCCCGGCCACGAAACGCCACAGGCTGAACCACCAGACCGGCGCCGCCCAGGCGCTGGCCAGGAACCCCAGACCCACCAGCAGCACGGACGCCTTGATCACCCGGGTGGGGCCGAACCAGCGGCTGACGCGGCTGGCCAGCACCGCCCCCACCAGATAGCCGAGCAAGTTGGCGGCGCCCACATAGCCGGCGTCCGCCTCGTTCAGCCAGCCGGCCGCGATCACACCCGGCAACAGGGCGGCGTAGGCGAAGCGCCCCAGGCCGATGCCCACCAGGGTGGCGGAGCCGGCCATCAGCACCAGACGGCCGGGCGACAGAGAGGGATTGGGCGGTGTCATGCAAGCTCCAGCGGATCGAATCAGCGACCCAGTTAACCAGAGCACTTTTATCACTGGAAATGATTTTTTAAGATGCTCTGTATCGAAAAATGTGAAGAGCTCTGGCCATGTTGATCCGCTCCCTGGAAATCTTTCGCGCCGTGGTCGATACCGGCAGCTTCAGCGCCGCCGCCGAGCGCCTGCACACCGTGCAGTCCAACGTTACCGCCCACATCAAAAAGCTGGAAACGGAACTCGATGCCCGTCTTTTGGAGCGGCGCACGCCGGTGGTGCCGACCCCCGCCGGCCGCCAGCTGCTGAGCTACGCGCGGCGTATCGTGGCGCTCCACGACGACGCCGTGGCGCGCTTCCACCCGCAGGCGGAACCCGCCGGCGAGTTGCGTCTGGGCAGTATGGAGACCACCGCCGCGGTGCACCTGCCGGGCCTGTTATCCACCTTCAGCCGGCGCTGGCCGCATCTGGCCGTGCACCTGCGCACCGGCACTTCCTCGGCGTTGATCGAGGCGGTACGCGCCGGGCAGCTGGACGCCGCTTTCGTGACCGGCGAAAAAGTCGGAGAAGACGTGCTGCTGCGGCCGGTGTTCGAGGAGCGGCTGGTGCTGGTCAGCAACCGCCCGCTGGACGCCATGCCCGACCGCGCCACGCTGGCGCAGACGGCGTTCCTGGCGTTCCGTCAGGGCTGCGGGTATCGGCACAGCATTGAGAAACTGTTCGCCGAGCAGCGGGTGCCGGCGCCGCGTATCCACGAATTCGGCAGTCTGGACGCCATCGTCGGCTGCGTCGCCGCGGGCATGGGGCTGGCGTTGCTGCCCGAGTCCACCGTGCGCCAGTACCGTCAACGCTTTGAGCTGCACACCCTGACGCTGCCCGCCTCGTTCGCTGACGTGACCACGCAATTGGCGACCTTGCCCCGGCCCAGTTGGAGCCGTGCTCTGGAGGTGTTCATGGAGGGGATGGGGGAACTTGAAAAGGAACGGGCGCCGGTACAGGCGGCGGTTTCCTAGCTCCGGACTTTCTACGGAGCGGGCTTGTGGGAGCTTGCCAGGCTCGCTCCCACAACAAGCCCCACCCGCGAGAGCGGGTGGGGCTTCGGTCGTGCTTAGTGCTCGTGGCCTTCGGGCCCGTGCACGTGGCCGTGCTCTTTCTCTTCGTCGGAAGCTTCGCGTACTTCGGTCACTTCCACGTCGAAGTTGAGGGTCTCACCGGCCAGCGGGTGGTTGCCGTCCACGGTGACCTGATCGCCTTCCACCTCGGTGATGGTGAAGATGCGCTGGCCCGCTTCGGTCTGCGCCTGGAACTGCATGCCCGGCTTCAGCTCGCCACCGGCGCCTTCAAAGGCGGACGTGGGGACTTGCTGGATCAGGCCTTCGTGGCGTTCGCCGTAGCCTTCTTCCGGGGTCACGGTAACTTCCAGCTTGTCGCCGGCCTGCTTGCCCACGAGCGCCTTTTCCAGGCCGGGGATGATGTTGCCGTGGCCGTGGAGGTAGTTCAGCGGTTCTTCACGCTGGCGCGAAGAGTCGATGGTCTGGCCCGCTTCGTTGGTCAGGGTGTAGTGGAAAGCCACTACGGTGTTCTCTGCGATTTGCATTGGGCGCCCTTTTGGGGTTGATGAATGTCCGACGCTGGGCGTCTCGGATGCCCGTAATGGTAACAGCCCCGTCGAGGGCTTGACCAACGCGGCGGCGGCCGTGGGCCGTGGCAACTGGCGCGAAATGACCGGCCGGGGCCGTAATGCTAAGGTTTTGAAAGACTTTTACCGTTGCACGGCGGCGCCGTTGCGGCATCATAGACGGCGCCTTGAATGGGCGGATTCCGATACAGGGAGCGCAACCGTGAAGACCCTTCCAGAACTTTTTGCCAACAATGACGAGTGGCGTCACCGGACCGAACAGAACCAACCTGGCTTCTTCAAACAGCTGGAGGGCCAGCAAAGCCCCCGTTTTCTATGGATCGGCTGTGCCGATTCCCGGGTGCCCGCCAACCAGATCGTCGGCCTGATGCCCGGCGAACTGTTCGTGCACCGCAACGTGGCCAACCTGGTCAATCACACCGACCTCAACCTGCTGTCCGTGCTGCAGTTCGCCGTGGATGTGCTCAAGGTGGAGCACATCATGGTGGTCGGCCATTACGGCTGCGGCGGCGTGCGTGCCGCCACCGAGGATCAACCCCACGGGCTGATCGACAACTGGCTGCGCCAGGTGCGCGAGCTTTACCTGCGCAACCGCAAGGCCCTGGCCGAACTGCCGGACGACGGTGCCCGCCTGGATCGCATGTGCGAGCTGAACGTGGCCCGCCAGGTGATCAACGTGGCCAACACCACCGTGGTCCAGGAAGCTTGGCGCCGCGAGCAGCCGCTGAGTATCCACGGCTGGATCTACTCCATCGCCAACGGCAAGCTCAGCGACCTGGACCTGGGTGTGAACAACAACCCGGAGCTGCGCACCCTGGAAGCGGACAGCTACAACGGTTGACCGGCGTTAATGCGCGTGCCCGCTGCCTCCGTGGTTGTGCCCGTGCCCTGACGGCGTTGTCGCGTGCTCGCCGTCACCGCCGGTCAGGTTAGCCCATTGCGATTCGGACATGTCCGGCAGGACATGCAATAGCGCCACGATGTCCCAGAGTGTCTCGTCGTCGTGGCTGGGGCCCCAGGCCGGCATGCCGCTCATTTTAATGCCGTGTTTGATCGTCCAGAATGCGCGGCGCGGGTCATGGATGCCGTGATCGGTCAGGTCCGGTGGTTGTGGATAGAGCCCGTCGCGCATGGCGCCGCTGCCTTGGCCCGGCGCCAGGTGGCAGCCGACGCACATGGCTTGGTATTGTTCCGCGCCCGCAGCCACGCGAGCGGGGTCGGAGAGGTCCCCGGGGACCGTTATGTCCTCCGCCCGGGCATCCACCGAGCGATGGCGGGCATAGCCGATCAACGCCTCGGTGGCCGACCAGTGCGGCTCATCGGCCGCGAAATTGTAGGCGCCGCTGACAACAAACACGCCCGCGCCCAACAGCAACAGGGCCACCAGCACCGACCACGCTTTTAATGTTTTCATAAACGCTCCTCGGATGTGCATTTGCGGTAATGTCTTGTGGTGAAAGGGTGCGCCGCCGAGCATCCGTTAATCGGGGCTCGACGGCGCCCGAGGGCTAGAACCAGAAGCGAACACCGGCCACCAGCGTGGTCTCGGAAACGTCGTCTCCAGCGCCACGGGTTTTGGCGGCGGTATCACCGAACTGCCGTTCCCAGTTCACGCCGATATAGGGCGCGAACTCGCGGCGGATCTCGTAGCGCAGTCGCAGACCGGCTTCGATGTCCGTGAGACCTTCGCCGATGCCGAGTTCTTCATCTTCCTTGCCGTAAAAGTTGGCTTCCACCGCCGGCACCAGGATCAGCTTCTGGGTAAACAGAATTTCGTATTCCGCCTCCAACCTCAGGTTGGTGAGTCCTTCCTCACCGACGAACAGGGTGGCCTCGCTTTCGAACAGATAGGGCGCCAGCCCTTGAACCCCGAAACTGGCCCAGTCCCGGTTCGGATCGTCCGGCTGCCAGTCCCGGCGGGCGCCGAGCTGCCAGTCCCAGAACGGTGCGAAGGCTCGGTTCCAGGCAACCCGGGTCTCGAAGCCTTCGGTTTCGCCGCCGTTGTCCATCAGGCGTTCGCCTTCGGTGCTGAGATAGAGCTTGTTCAGGTCGCCGCCGTACCAGGCGGCGGCTTCCCAGGCGGCCACGGTGCCTTCATCGGCGTCGCGGGCTTCGAACTCATCGACGATCACACGGCTGAACGCCGGCTCGTGCTTGTCCACCGCCTGAACCAAGGGTGACAGTGCTAGCAAAGCAGCGGCGGTTATCAGATGTGTCTGTTTCATGACCGTGCCTCCTTCGTCGTTGCGTTGTCGACCACGCGCACCTCGCGGAACATGCCGGCCTCCATGTGGTAAAGCAGATGACAGTGGTAGGCCCAGCGTCCGGTGGCATCGGCGCGCACCAGGTAGCTGAGTTTCTCGCCGGGTTTCACGGTGATGGTGTGCTTGCGCAGCAGTCGCCCGCCGCCCAGTTCCAGGTCGCTCCACAGGCCGTGCAGGTGAATCGGGTGGGTCATCATGGTGTCGTTGACCAGGGTGATGCGCGCCCGCTCGCCGTGGTACAGCTCCAGCGGCACGGCATCGGCGAACTTGATGCCGTTGAAGCTCCACATATAGCGGCTCATGTTGCCCGTCAGGTGCAGCACGATTTCCCGGTCCGGCATCAGGCTGTCCGGCGGGCCGCCGGCGGTCTCCATGTCCGCGTAGGTGAGGACCTTCCAGTCGCGTTCGCGCAGGCCGATGCCGGGATCGTCGAGCATTGCCGCCGGCGCCATGGCGCGCATGTCCACGCCCGGCCCGTATTCGGAATCCAGATGCTGGACGGCGCTGGTGCGCGGCGCCAGATCCGGGTTATCCGCCACGAACGCGAACGGCACCTTGTGGTCGCCGTCGTGCTGCATGCCTTTATGCTGCATCCCGGCATGTTTCATACCACCGTGACCCATGTCGTCGTGCTGCATGCCCTTCATGGCGCCATGGTCCATCTTGCCGTGATCCATCGCACCGTGGTTCATGCCTTCCATGTCGCCATGGTTCATGCCGGCCATGCCGCCCATACCCATTTCGGTGTGCCCCAACAGCGGCGGCGGGTCCATCTCCGGCACGGCCGCGCTCATGGCCGGGTCGGGGGTGAGGGTGCCGCGCGCGAAGCCGGAGCGGTCGATGCTTTGCGCGAACACGGTGAACGCTTGCTTTTTCTCGGGGGTGACGATCACATCGATGGTTTCCGCCACGCCCAGCCGGCATTCATGGAAGCGCACCGGTTTCACCGGCTGCCCGTCCATAGCCACCACGGTCATATCCAGGCCGGGGATGCGAATATCGAAGAACGTCATGGCGCTGGCGTTGACGAAGCGCAGCTTCACTCGTTCGCCGGGTTTGAACAGACCGGTCCAGTTGGCGTTCGGGCTGCGACCGTTAAGCAGGTAGGTATAGGTATAGCCGGTGACGTCGGCGAGGTCGCTCTGGCTCATGCGCATGGTGTTCCACATGTGCCGGTCCTTGAGCGTTTGCACCACGCCTTTTTCACGGAAGTCGCGCAGCGTGTCGAAGATCGTGCGCTCGTTGAAGTTGTAGTAGTGGCTGAGCTTTTTAAGGGTGGCGTAGATTTGCTCGGGTTTTTCGTCGCTCCAGTCGGACAGCACCATCACGTAGTCCCGATCCACCGGTTCCGGGTCCGCCTCGGCGGGATCAATGACGATAGCGCCGTAGACCCCGCTTTGCTCCTGGAAACGGGAATGGCTGTGATACCAGTAGGTGCCGTTTTGTTTGATCGGAAAGCGGTAAGTGAAGGTCTCGCCGGGCGCGATGCCGTCGAACGACAGCCCGGGCACGCCGTCCATCTGAAAGGGCAGCAGCAGCCCGTGCCAGTGGATGGAGCTGGTTTCCGGCAAGTAGTTGGTGACGTTAAGCGTTACGGTGTCGCCTTCCCGCCAGCGCAGGGTGGGCGCAGGCAGGCTGCCGTTGACCAGCGTGGCCGGGCGCGTGGTGCCGGTGAGATTCACATCGGCACCGCCGATCGCCAGGTTGAACGTGTTGCCGCTAAGCGTGGCGGCGCCGGTCTGGCCCTGGCTGGCGAGCAGTTTGGCGGGGCTCATGCCGAGCCCGCCGATGCCGAGAGCGCCGGTGCCCAGGGCCAGACCCTGGACGAAGCGACGACGCCCCATAAGAGGTGAAGTGGTCATGTCACGACTCCTGAATAGAAAGAGGTGCGCCCACGGGCGCATGGAACCTTTTAAATCGGGAGTAGTGCGGACGGTGGCCGCCAGGGGGAGGCGTGGAAGCCGGCGAGCCGCTCGCCGGCGCGGGCGATGTGACGCCTGGGGGTGACCAGGGGCGGTCGCGCCGGCGCCAGGCTGGCCGGCATGCCGTTGGCCTGGCAGGCCTGGGTGCAAGAGCAGGGCGCGCTATCGTGGGCGTTGCCCTGGCAATGGATCTGAACGCTGGCACTTCCGGCTTGCGCGCCCGCGCACGGCATTTCACTGGTGGTGCCGTGTGCCGGCCCCGCCATTACGTGGGCCGCCTGTACCGGCGACCACAGCAGCCCGCCCGCCAGCCAGAGCAGCAGAATCAGAAAACCAGGGCGGGACCGCAGTGATGAATTCATAGTAGAACTATAAAACCCCGGGGCAGCCCCGGGGTCAAGTTAAAGCGGTGGGAGGAGTTAGCGGCGCACGCCGCTGGCATTGAGGTGGCTGCCGCCGTCCACCAGGATCGCTTCGCCGGTGGTCAGGTCGCCGCCGATCACCAGCCCCAGCACCGCCTGGGCCACGGTTTCCGGGGAGGCGGCGTCGTTCAGGGCGGCGCCGGCCTTGGTCTTGGCCAGCAGGTTGGCGTAAGCCTCCTTGCCCAGCCCTTTCTCCAGCCATTCGCCCTGCACGAAGCCCGGGCAGATGGCGTTGACGCGGATCTCCGGGCCCAGCACCCGGGCCAGGGATTTGGTCATCGTCAGCAGCGCGCCCTTGGAAGCGGCGTAGGCGATGGAGCTGCCCACCCCGGCGAGGCCGGCGATGGAGGCCATGTTGACCACCTGGGCGGTGCCCGCCTGGCGCAGCGCTTTCTCGGCGGCGCGGGTCATCTGGTAGGGCCCCACGGTGTTCACCGCGTAGAGGTGCAGGAAATCGTCCTTGCTCAGACCATCCAGGTCCTGGTGGGCGCAGAACTTGGTGGTGCCGGCGTTATTGACCAGCACATCCAGTCGGCCGAATTCCGCCAGGGTGGCTTCCACCAGGGTCTGGCACTGGGTGTCGTCGGACACGTCCGCCTGCTGAACCAGGGTGCGGACGCCGAACGCCTCGCAATCCTTGGCCACGGCGCGGGCGCCCTCTTCGTTACGGCTGTAATTGATCACTACGTGGCAGCCCTGCTCCGCGAACAGACGGGCGGTGGCGGCGCCGATGCCGGAAGACGAACCGGTGATCAGAGCCACGGCGTTTTTTAGTTTCATGTTGATAATCCCGAGACAAACGAAAAAAGAAAATCGACGTTAACACGCGGGCCGCTGAAAGCGCATCGGGTTCCTAGGATGCGGGGCCGGCGGCCTGACGGAATAGCCCGGCCAGGTCGTCGAGCTGCTCGTGCAGTTCGCCGTTCACTTCCTTGGTCAGGACGTGCAGCAGGATCATCGCGTTGATCGGCGCGTCGGAGCCGTCCGGGTGGCGGAAGCGGCCGACGAAACAGCGGTTCAGTTCGCCCAGATTGCGGTACGCGCGGTCCATGTCTTCCAGGTTCAGCGGCAGGTCGGGGTTGTCCCGTTTCGCCAGGTAGCGGCGCAGCAGGAAGAAACCGGCGGCGCGGGTCAGGGTTTCCGTTTCCGTGCTCACCGGCAGGTGGAACAGGGCCATGGGCCGCAGGAAGCGGGTGTGCGGGCAGTCGCTGAGCGCGCACACCAGCCCGAACAGTGAACTGAGCGCCCGTTGCGCGGTGGTGTCCAGTCGGTATTCCCGTTCCCGGGTGGTGACCCTTAAATGGATGGGATCGAAGGAGCGGCCCAGTTGGTGATCGGGGAGCAGCCACGCCAGGTTGCGGGCGATCGGACAATAGCGGTGTTCGTCGCGGCTCAGCGGGCAGTGGGAACACTGGCAGTGTTCCAGCAGGGCCCAGTCCGGGGGCACGAAATCCGGGTCCACGGCCAGGCCGTGGCTCTCCGGTTCCTGGTGCAACTTGATGTGGGTTACCTGCCCGTCGGTGTCGGTCAGCTGGTAGTGGATATCAGGCTGCATGGGCACGCTTCTTTTCCGCCAGCGGCAGGCGGATGTCGATGCGGGTACCTTCGCCGGGCGCGCTGGTGGCGGTGAGGGTGCCGCCGTGGCGCTGAATAATGTCCTGGGAGATGGACAGCCCCAGGCCGGTGCCCTGGCCAATCGGCTTGGTGGTAAAGAACGGCTCGAAGATCTGTTCCAGCTGGGCCGCCTCCATGCCCGGGCCGTTGTCGGTCACCGACAGGCAATACGACTGCTCGTCGCTGTGCGCTTCGATGCGGATCTCGCCATCCTGCTCCACCGCCTGGGCGGCGTTGACCAGAATGTTCATCAGCACTTGAGAGAGCTGGCTCTCCGAACCGTTCACCGGCGGCAGATCCGGCGGCAGGTGGGTGGTGACGCGCACGCGCTCCAGTTCGTGGCGCGCCAGGTTCATGGACGTGGCCACGCAGCGGGACAGATCCACCGGCTGATAGCGTTCCTGCTCGTTATGGGAGAAGTGCTTCAGGTCGCGGATGATCTTCTTGATCCGGTCAATGCCTTCGCTGGTTTCGCGCATCAGGTGGGGATGATCATTAAGGATCATTTCCAGCGAATCCATATTCAGGCGCAATGACTGTTCCGCCTGCAGAAATTGTTCAAAGCGTTCCGGGCTGATACGGCGGCGCAGCCCGGCGATCACTTTCGACAGTGTGGTCAGGTACTGCTCGCTGCGGCGCAGGTTGGCGGAGACGAAGGCAATCGGGTTATTGATTTCGTGGGCGATGCCCGCGGAAATCGTGCCCAGGGAGGCCATTTTTTCCGAATGCAGCAGCATCGACTCCACCTGGTTGATCTTATCGTCCTTGTCGCGCACCGCCTGGATCAGTTCACTGTTCTGCGCCTTGATCTGGGTGATGTCGGTGCCGAAATAAATATAGCCGTCGTCCTCATCGGTGATGTACGACAGTGGGAAAATAAACATATTCACCCAGTACAGCTCACCGTCCTCGCCACGGCCGCACACTTCGCCGCTCCAGACGCCGCGCCGCGCCTGTTCGCAGCGCATGAAATGCGCGCTCAGTTCGGGGCGGTCCTTGGGGTGATGCATGCTTTCGTGCTGACCGATCAGCTGCCGGAAGGAAAAGCCGCTGAGGGACAGAAAGCGGTCGTTGGCGAAGGTAATGATCCCTTTTTCGTTGGTGGTCATTACACAGTATTCATCGATGATCCGCGCCAGCGGACCGAGCACCCGTTTGTTGAGTTTGTACTCGTCCGCGTTCACTTCGATCAACCGGAGTTTGCGGCCGAAGGCGCTCTGGCTCAGCGAGGCGAATTCCGACAACTTGGCTTCCACGTTCATGGAGGCCCGGTAGGTTTTGTACATGAAGAAAATGATGATCAGCAGGATCACCGTGGAGGACATCAGAAACAGCCCCTGGCTCCCCAGCCCGGCAAACGGCCCCTGTAACGATGTAAATAGATCCATGCGGGTTACTCCCCGTCGTAACCCATGCTTCTGAGGGCTTCGCGCTGGTCGCGAACGGTCTGCGCGAGAATTTTATTTTCCACCAGGATATCGCGGAACTTCAGCCCCTCTTCGACACTTTCCAGCAACTGATCGTCGTCCCAGGGTTTGGGCACGAATCGGAAGGCGCCGGCCTGATTGATGGCGGACATCAGGGTGTCGATATCGATCACTCCGGTCAGCAGGATACGGATGGTATCCGGCTGCATGGTCCGCAATTCTTGCAGCATTTCGATACCGTCCATATCCGGCATGCGGTAATCGGTGATCACCGCGTCGAACACGGTGGTGCGGGCGCGCCGTAACGCGGTGGCGGCGTCCGTGTAGGTTTCCACTTCCCAGTCCGGCCGCGTCGCCAGAACCCGGTTCAGCGCCTTGAGAATATAATCTTCGTCGTCGACAACCATGATGCGGTACATGGTGATCTCCCCTTGCCCCATGAATCTGCTCAAATTATCGGCGCCGCTGGTTAAAAAGTCATCACCGTTCACGGCGCGCTCATTGTTTCTACGAAGATACTACTACCGGTTCAGCGTAAACAAACCATTTCATCGCCTTCCCGGGCCGTCTGGTCGCCCGGGCGGGCTCAGGCGCCGGCCGGGCTGATGATGGATTTGGTCACCGAGCCGGTGGCGATCAGCTTCTCGCCACCGTCGGGTTTAATGGCGACGGCGTCCGCGCGCATGGCCGCCAGGGTGCGGCCGAGGCGATCCACGCGGGCACGGATCACCACCCGGTCGCCCTTGAAGGCGGCGCGCAGCACGCTGGTGTGGGTTTCGATCGACACCGGATGTTTGTCGGCCTCCAGCAGGGTCAGGCAGGCGAAGAAGCAGGCCACGTCGAAAAACGTATACAGCATGCCGCCGTGCAGCGAGCCTTCCGGGTTGAGGGTGAAATCGTTGAGCTCGATTTCCACCTCGCTTTCGCCGTCGGCGGCCTTATGCAGGCGCAGGCCACAGGCGCGGTGAAGCGGGTGGGACAGCACGTCGTCACGGACTTCTTCGAAACGGCTGGGCATATCATTCTCCTTGGCCGGGTGTGTCAGGGGCGTTGAGTATAGGACAAAATGTCCGGTTGCCGAACGAGGTAGAGGCCGGTAGCATTTAGTTCATGATCCGTCTTCTGAATGCCCTCACACTCCTTGCGGTCCTGACCAACAGCCTGGTCTGGAGTAGCGATGTGGTGGCGCATACCCTGGACAAGGACGGACATTCCCACGCTGAGGCCACCAACGAGCCCTCCCAGCTTCACATCGTCACCTCCACGCCTCAATCGGACGACGGAGACGGTGATCGGCATCACTGCTGCCATCAGGCTTCCCACTTGAGCGGACTGAGTGCGGTCCCGGTGGCATTTACGGTGATTAGTAGCCCGGAATTGCCGATTGCTCCCAGCAGTCCTCCTGTCAGCGGATTTTTTCGCTCCCCCTTCCGACCTCCCTCTGCCTGATTCACCGGACAAGTTTGACGGCGCTTCAGCGCCGATTTTGATTCCCTGAATCACGCTTACAGAGGTCTTTATGAACCGACCGTGGAAGTTGGTCGTGCCGGCGGCGTGCGTCGCCCTCGGCCTGGCGGGTCCTGTGCCCGCCGATCAGTTCAGCATGGGGCGGGTGGACGATTATCTGGCCGAAAAGCCGGTTAACGAATCCGTCTCTCTTTCACTGCAGCAGGCGCTGGAAAAGGCGCTCCGGCGTAACAGTGCGCTGCAGTCGGCGCGCGCTGGCGTCGGACGTTTCGAGGGCCGTCTGACACACGCCAGTCGGTGGTTGCCCGCCAATCCGGAATTATCTCTGCAGGTCGCGGAGAGGGACCAGGACGGACAATCCAGTACCGATAAGGGCATCCGATTGTCCCAGGAAATCTGGATTGGCGGGCAACGGGGGCTTGGTAAAGCGGCGGCGTCCGCACGGTTGACCGCCGCCGAGCAACGGCTTGCTTTTCTCGAAACCAGTGTGCGCGCGCGAGTGCGCCTTGCCTATCTGGAAGCCTTGCTGGCCCGGGAAAGCGTTGAAACCGCTGAGCGCGCCGAGACCCTGACTGGAAAACTTTACCAGTTTGCGTCACAGCGTTTTCAGGCCGGGGCCGCCACCCAGCTAATACTCAATACCGCCCGTATTGGTGCCGCCCGCGCCCGTGCGGCACTGGTTGATGCCCGCCGGGATCATAAACGGGCTCGATTGGCGCTGATGGAACTGCTGGTGATGGATCCGGAAAGCGCCCGTTTGCGTTTGACCAGTGAACTGAGCCTGGACCGCTTTAACCTGCCGAGTATGGGCCCGCTGTTGGGAGAGGCGCTCAAGCGCCGCCAGGACCTGGTCGCCGCGGCCAGGGAGGTTGTCGCCGCGCGCAAGACACTGTCCCTATCAAAACGCCAGCTGATTCCAAATCTCAAAGTGTTCGGTTTCATGAAGGAAGAAGAAGGCGCGGACGTTGCGGGTCTGGGCGTGTCCATGCCCATTCCGGTGTGGGATACCCGCTCCGGCGAAAACCAGGTGGCGCGCGCGGAGCTGGAGCAGGCGCGCATCGAAGAAGATGCGTTGCGCTTGCAGGTTCGCACCGAAGTGATTGGCGCGGTAACCGACTACAACGCCGCTCGACAACGGCTCGAGGTATTCGGTGAGGATGTCCTGGCCAGCGCCGAGGAAAACGTCCGGCTCACCGAAAAAGCGTTTCGTGCCGGAAGTGTAGGCGCGCCGACCCTGGCCATGGCTCAGGACGATCTTATCAACACGCGAAGGGAATATCTGGATGCGCTGCGTGAAGCGATTGGCGCCGCCGCGGCCCTGGAGAGGTCCACTGGCGGTGTGGTGGCGCTGCGTGAAGCCGGAACCGAACAACTGAAGAACACGGGAGATTCCGAATCATGAAAGTAGCCACGACGATCACGACAATGGTGTTAACTCTGGCGTTGGCGGGATGCGGTGATGCTTCTCCCGGACATGACGATGAGGCCGGCCACGCCAAAAAAGAGGCGGGCCACGAAAGGTCGGAATCGGGCACCGAACACGGCGACCATAATGAAGAAGCGGGCTCGAAAGTCTCTTTAACTTCGGAGCAAAGCGCCTTGTTGAACCTCAAGACCGACAAGGTGCCCGGTGGTCGAGCCGATCAAACCATCCAGGTGCCGGCCAGCGCGCATTTCAATGCGGACCGTATCGCTCACGTGGGCCCCCTGCTGCCAGGCAGAGTGGAGAAAGTGGTCGCCGACCTCGGAGCCCGTGTGAAACGCGATGACGTTCTGGCTGTTTTGTCGAGCCCGCAACTGGGTGAGGTCAAGGCGCGTTACTTGAGAAAGCAGGCCGAATTCGAAGCCGCGGCCGCGGATTTGCGCAGGCAGAACCGTCTTGCCAAACAGAATATCGTCAGCCAGGCGGACCTGCTTGACACCCGTGCCCTCTATCGCGGTGCGCGCGCGGAAAGAAACGCCGCAAAGGCGGCGTTGCGTGCCATGGGGCTCACTGAAGACCAAATAGCGGCGCTGGATCAGAACGATGACCTGAGCCGGTATGTATTGACCAGCCCCCTGGCCGGTGTCGTGGAAGAGCGCGATCTGGCGCCGGGACAGATACTTTCGACGGAGCAGACCCCGATTATGGTGGTCGACGCGAGCTCTCTTTGGGTGTTCGGTCAAGTGTACGAGAAAAACGCGGATTTGGTCGCCGTGGGCCAGCCGGCGCGTTTCGACACCGTGGACGCAGCGGTCGATGGAAAAATCGACTGGGTGGCCAGCCAGCTTGATGGCGAGACTCGCACTTTGAAGGTCCGTGCGCTGATCAATAACCCTGATCGCACAATGAAAGCCGGCCAGTACGGTGATCTGACCATAACCCGCCAGGTGGCCGATCCGGTGCCTTTGGTGCCTGTTGATGCGGTGCAGACCATCAACGGGCAGACGCACGTTTTTGTGCCCGGTGACAAAGACGATGAGTATCGTGCCCAGGAAGTGCAAACCGGCGAGGAAGCCAACGGTTTAATCGAGATCAAAAGCGGTTTGCAGATTGGCGCTTCCGTAGTGACGTCCGGCGCTTTTGACCTTAAGTCCGCGCTCACCGCCAGCGGTCGTAGCGCCGCGCACGGCCACTGATCGGGAGTTTAATATGATCGAAAGATTGATTGATGTCGCGCTGCGTAACCGCTTACTGGTGCTGGTTTTCATGCTCGGTGTCGCCGGTTGGGGGGTGCTTTCCTGGCGGCAGTTGCCGGTGGATTCGTTCCCGGATGTGACGCCAAGCATGGTTCAGATCTTTACCGCCTCGCCTGGCTTGTCACCGGAGGATGTGGAGACCCTGATCAGTTATCCGGTGGAAATATCCATGTACGGCCTGCCAGGTCTGAAGCGGGTGCAGAGCACCTCGATCTTCGGGCTCTCCAGGGTCAATGTGTATTTCTCCGAAGACACAGATGTCTACTTCGCACGCCGCCTCGTGATGGAACGACTGGCCAAGGCGCGCGCCGAGATTCCCGGCGACCTTGGCGAGCCCCAGTTGGGGCCCATCACCAGCGGCCTCGGTCGGGTGATGATGTACACCCTGGAAACCGAGCCGGACAGTGACATTTCGTTGACGGAGCTGCGTGAGCTGCAGGATTGGGTGGTCAAGCCCATGATGCGCACGGTGCCGGGGGTGACCGGCGTGTTGTCTCTCGGTGGCTATGAAAAGCAGTACCAGGTCCGGCTTGATACGCGCGCTCTACTGGCGCGGGACCTTACCGTCGCGGATGTACGCGGAGCTATTACCGCTAACAATAAGAATGTGGGCGCCTCCTTTATTAATCGCGCCGGGGAAGAGAACGTGATCCGCGGTTATGGATGGGTGCCCCCGGGTAACGCCGGCTTGGATGCTATCCGTGACATCGTCATCCGTGCCCACGAGAGCACTCCGGTAACAGTCGGTGACGTGGCGAGTGTGGAGTATGGGCCGGCCATTCGCCGCGGTGCGCAAATTGCCAGTGGTGCCGAATCGGTGGGCGGCTATGTTCTTAAGCTGCTTGGTTCCAATACCAGTCAAGTCCTAAAGGATGCTAATCAGAAGCTGGAACAGATCAACGGCGCACTGCCTGATGGCGTCAAAGTCAAAGCGTTCTACTCCCAAAAGGAGCTGATCGATAAGGCGGTGGGAACCGTGGAGTCGGCGCTCCTGCAGGGCGCGGTACTGGTGATATTGATCCTGTATCTCCTACTGGGCAATCTGCGCTCCACACTGATCGTGGTCGCCAGCCTGCCTCTCTCCGCGCTGTTCGCGTTCATCGCGATGCGCTATGTGGGGCTATCCGCCAACCTCATGAGTCTGGGGGGGTTGGCTATCGGCCTGGGCATGATGGTGGACGGTTCGGTGGTGATCCTGGAAAACATCTTCCGGCATATGGAAAATCGCGCCGAGGAGAATGTTTCCATGGCCAGGCTGGCCAGTGAGGCGGCGCGTGAGGTGGCGCGCCCCATTGTGTTTGCCAGCAGTATTATCATCATCGTCTTCCTGCCGCTTTTCACGCTGCAAGGCGTGGAAGGGAAAATGTTCTCGCCGATGGCCTACACCATCGCTTTCGCATTGCTCGGCGCCATGATTGTAGCATTGGTGCTGGTGCCCGCGCTGATGACCTATGCCTTCAAGAAGGATGGCAACTACGGTGAGCCGCGACTGGTGGGCTGGTTAAAGGATCGTTATCAGCCCGTGCTGGACAAGGTTATGGCCTGGCCCAAGGTGGTCGCCGGCGCGGCGGTACTGGTTCTGGTGCTGGGTGTATCGGTGTTTCCGCTCCTGGGCAGTGAATTCGTGCCGACCCTTCGTGAAGGGACGCTCATGGTGCGCTCTACCCTGCCACCGGCTGCCAGCCTGGACAGTGCTATCGGTTATGCCAAACGCATACAAACGGTGTTCGAGGAATTCGAACCGGTAACCGGCACCTACTCCAGAGTCGGGCGCGCTGAGGTGGGCGGTGACCCCGAACCCGTAAATGTCATCGCCACCACCATCACACTCAAACCCCTTGGTCAGTGGTCCGGCGACTACGACTATGAAGGGTTGCAGTCGGCCATGTCCGATGCGGTGGCGGACCGGCTGCCGGGGCTGGCCAATAATTTCTCTCAGCCGATTCAGTTACGTACCGACGAACTGTTATCCGGTATCAAGGCACAGATCGCGATCAGTATATTCGGTGAAAACTTCGGAGAACTCGCCCGTATCGGTGAGCAGGTCAAACGTATCGCGCAAGCCACGCCTGGCGCTGTCGATGTGCGCATGCAGCAGCAAGGGGGCAAGCCGCAGATCCGAATCCGACCGGACAGGGAGGCGATGGCCCGCTACGGTTTGAGCGTCGACCAGCTGTTCGCCACTGTGGAAACCGGTATCGGCGGCGACGCGGCCGGTCAAGTGTTCGAAGGTATTAAGCGCTTTGATCTGTTCGTGCGGCTGCGCGAGGAGCAACGCGACACGGTGTCGGCGATTGAAGACCTTTTGATCCGAACGCCGGCCGGCGCGGTGATACCGCTGACCCGCGTCGCCGATGTGGAGCGCTTCATCGGCCCGAAAATGATCTCCCGCTCCAAGGCCAGCCGGCGCCTGTTCGTGCAACTGAACGTGCGCGGCCGGGACATGGGCGGGGTGGTCACGGAGATACGTCGTAAGGTCGCCGAACAGGTGGATATGCCGACCGGCTATTTCGTCGAATACGGCGGTCAGTTCGAGAATCAGCAACGGGCCATGAAGCGTCTCTATCTGGTCGTGCCTGTGACTCTGGCGCTGATCTTTCTGCTTCTGTACACCGCCTTTAACAGCTTGCGTTATGCCGCGCTGATTTATCTGAATGTGCCGATCGCCACCATGGGTGGGATTTTCGCATTGTGGCTATCGGGCATGTATCTCTCCGTATCCGCCGCCGTCGGCTTTATCGCCGTGTTCGGCGTCGCGGTACTCAACGGCGTGGTCCTTGTGAGCTACATAAACCAATTGCGTGACGAAGGCATGGACGTTTTCGAAGCCGCCCGAACCGGCGCCATGCGGCGCTTGAGACCGGTGCTGATGACCGCGCTTACCTCTATGCTGGGCCTGCTTCCGCTGCTGATCGCCGATGGCATTGGCGCCAACGTTCAGCGTCCACTCGCCGCCGTGGTCGTGGGGGGCTTGATAACCTCCACCTTGCTGACCCTGCTGGTCATTCCGGTGGTCTATCCCTGGTTTGCCGGCGCCCGCCGGGACGACGTTGAATTCTAAAATCTGAGAACGGCCGGCATCGTCGATGGCGGCCGATAAGGAGACCGTAATGAAAGAGATAAAAGCTTACGTACGAAACAACATGGTCAACAAGGTGATTGACGCCTTGGCTCAGCTGCCGGAGCCGCCTTCGGTGGCGGCCGTGCCCCTGGAGACCTATGGTCACGGCGTCACTGACGATGCCTACGGCCGATTGCGAATGACAAAGCTGGAAGTCGACATCGCTGATGCCCGCGTGGAGGAGGTCGTGATCGTGATTGAGAGGGCCGCCAGGACAGGGGAGGGTCATCCGGGTGACGGCCGAATTCTTGTGGCTGGCGTTGAGGCCGCCTTGCGTATTGATACTGGCGAGCGCGATGAGGACGCTTTGAAATGAGTCAGTGGATTTCACTGTCCTTAAGATGTCACCGGGACAGTTCGAGATAAGCAATGAATTTCCGAATGGCCTTGGTAGCCGTCACAAGGTTGCGACAGTGGACCATGTCGAGAATGGTGAGCGCAATCTCGAGAGCAGGGACGCCCAATTCGGATCCAGACGACGGATGGAGAACGCGAATAAAGAGGTATCTACGCTTTCTAATTTGCGGCGGTGCGGCCACGGGAGTCCATTGGTTGATTATGGCGCTATTAATGACGGTCGACGTTCCGCCCGCCTGGGCTACCGGGGTCGGAGCGATTGCGGGCGCCATAGCTAACTATCCGTTGCAAAAAATTTTTACTTTTTCTGGTCGTGTGTCTCCAAGTCCGGTGCCGGTCTACATCCTGGCATGCATTCTGACATGGAGCCTTAACTTGTTCCTGTTCGTGACTCTTAACTCCGGGTTTGGTTTTTCTGCTGGCATTGCTCAGATTTTTGTTACCGCATTCGTGGCAATTGGAAGTTACGGTTTTTATAGAAAGTGGGTTTTCCATGATTAAAAATTCTAGCGGTTATTCGGTTGAGGCTGAAGTCCCGGTCATTAGTCTGGTTATACCGATATATAATGAGAGAGAGGTACTGCCAGTTTGTCTGCCTCGCCTTGATAAAGTAATGCGTGAGGTCGGCTTTTTTTTCGAAGCCATCTTCGTGGATGACGGTAGCAAGGATGATGGTTATGAGTACCTGGTTGAGCAGTCCCGTCGATATTCCTGGATCAGGCTGGTGCGCCTCAGTCGAAACTTTGGGAAAGAAGCCGCATTGACCGCCGGTCTCGACTATGCTGCCGGTGAGGCGGTGGTTATTCTGGACGCGGACTTACAGGACCCTCCTGAGTGTATTCCTAAAATGGTCGAAGCTTGGCGGGCTGGTGTCGATGTCGTCCTGATGCAACGCCGTACCCGGTGCGGAGAAAGCTGGGTTAAGCGCGCCAGTTCCTATCTGTTTTACCGCCTATTGAATCGATTGAGTGACTGCGAGATTCCTGCGGATGTGGGTGATTTTCGTTTGATGAGCCGGCGTTGTCTGCAAGCCGTGCTCGAGTTGCCCGAACGAAACCGTTACATGAAGGGGTTATTTTCTTGGGTTGGGATGCCTACAGAAGTGATTCAGTATGACCGCGGCGCCAGAGTGGCGGGCAAGACAAAATGGAATTACGCGGGTTTAATTGGGCTGGCCATGGAAGGCATCACCTCTTTTTCCATCGCGCCTCTTCGGTGGGCTGCGGTAATGGGTGTTTTTAGCGCTATTTTTGGCGGCGGCTTCGGGTTATGGATTATATTCAAGGCAATGGTGTTTGGTGCGCAGGTGGCCGGGTATCCATCATTGATTGCTTTAATTACCTGCTTGGGCGGTGTGCAACTTATTACTTTTGGAATACTGGGGGAGTACGTTGGGAAAACCTACCTGGAGGCTAAGCGCCGACCGATCTATTTGGTTCGTGAGGTGTTGAGCGCCGTCCGCGGAGGGGAAGCGGCTTCGGCGCGTGGAGGTTGTAATGCCAGGGACCATTGAAAATCGCCGTGACTGGAAGCTGGTGCCTCGCTCGCCAACGGAAAAGCTGGTGCTCGCACTAATGGTCGTTCTACTCAGTCGTTGGATCTCCATGGCCTTTTTACCCTTTACTGATACCACGGAAGCGCGCTATGCGAATATTGCCCGGGGCATGGCAATATCGGGGGACTGGATCACTCCCTGGTTTGAGCCGGGCCTGCCATTCTGGGGAAAGCCGCCGCTGTCATTCTGGATTCAGGCCGTGTCGTATAAGGTTCTCGGCTGGGACGAGTTCGCACTTCGTTTTCCGGCCTGGCTGGCTCAGTTGGGTATGGTGTGGCTGGTTTGGCGTTACGCGTCGAGCCTGGTAAGTCGTCAAAGTGCCCTTATAACCAGCCTGATATTTGCATCGTCCAGCCTGGCTTACGTACTCGCCGGTGCCGTAATGACGGATCCGTTCCTGGGCCTGGGAACTACCGCAGGCCTGACCGGCGCAGCTTTGGCCCTGCGTGGTGAAGGCTTGGTCTGGGGCTGGGTTTGCTTTTTGGGTCTGGCCGTGGGGCTGCTCGCTAAAGGTCCGCTGACCTTTGTTCTGGTCGGCGGCCCGTTATTTTTGTGGTTGCTGTGGACGCACCGCTGGAGCGACCTAAGGCGCTTGCCGGTCGTTGGCGGCACCATCGTGATGCTATTAATGACGGCGCCATGGTATCTGTTGGCTGAACTGAAGACGCCGGGATTTATCGACTATTTCCTTGTTGGAGAGCACATTAAGCGCTTTCTGGATCCAGGTTGGGTTGGGGATATTTATGGAAGCGCCCATGATGAAGTTCGTGGAACTATATGGCTGCTGACCTTGTATGCGACCCTGCCCTGGTCGCCACTGGCGTTGAGCGGGCTTTTTCTGCTGCTTCGAAATGACGATTGGGGGTTTGGTGCTATACGGCGTGGCCTTAGTGATGACGACAACAAGTTATTGTTGCTAGCCGCTTTCATGCCTAGTTTGTTCTTTACTTTTTCGGGAAATATTCTCGCTAGTTACGTACTTCCTGGGCTGCCATTCATGGCGCTGCTAATGGTGCGCGGTATGCAAAGCTCGGGCGTGACCTCCCGCTGGCTAGACCTATGTTTGTGGCCGTTTGCGCTGTTTGTGCCGACTTTGTCTTTGGTCGCTGGTGCCTGGATTTACCTGCATCCTGGAAGTATAAAGACGGAAAAGGGGTTGATTGCCTGCTATTATCGGCAGCCGGAGAATGGCGCAGCTCCGCTCATCTATTTGGATGATGCGCCTTTTTCGGCCCGCTATTACAGTCAGGAAAAAGTCCGAGAAAAGAGTTTGGATTTGATTCTCCGAGAAGTGAAGAATTCCCCCGGTAGATCGCTATATGTCGCCGTCCAACCGGACGACCTGGATCGTTTTAAGAGGCAGTTGTCCGCACCGTTCGTGAAGATATTCGAGAATCGCCGTTACGTATTGATGACTCAGAGTGACCGTGCCGTTGTAACGTGCCGGTAAACCCAGCGGAGCTAGAAGACGCCGCCAGCTCGTCGGCTTGAGCGGCTGAGCCATTCGCAAGGAGAAAACTATGCCGCATGATCATGGAGCCGCACACGTTGAGCCCGATACCGGCGATCGCCGTGTATCCATAGCCATTTGGGCCAATGGTATTCTGACCGTGGCTCAAATCGTCGGTGGTATACTTTCGGGAAGCCTCGCGCTGATCGCGGATGCCCTGCATAATTTTTCCGACATGGCCGCCCTGGTGATCGCCTTCGCGGCACGCAAGATCTCAAGACGGCCAGCTGACGAACGCATGACTTTCGGATACGGGCGCGTTGAAGTGGTGGCTGCCTTAATTAATTACACTACATTGATCTTGATTGGAATTTATCTAATTTACGAAGGCGGTATGCGTATTATCAGCCCGCCCGAAGTGCAGGCGTGGACGGTGGTTGTCCTTGGCTCTATCGCGCTGGTCGTGGACGCGCTGACAGCGGTTTTGACTTATTCAATGCAGAAAGGCAGTGTGAATATTCGCGCTTTGTTCCTGCATAATCTTTCGGATGCACTTGCCTCTGTTGCCGTAGTCGTCAGCGGCACACTTATTATTCTATATGACATGTGGTGGATAGACCCGGCGATCACGATCGGTATTGCGGTTTATATCCTTTACTTGTCTTTCGCCGAGATAGGCGGTCCGATTCGCACATTGATGCTTGGAAGTCCACCGGATATCGATAGCAAATCCGTTTTGAGCATGATGCGTGGTGTAGAGGGCGTCGACGACGTGCATCATGTGCATCTCTGGCAGATGGAGGAGAGTGAGCCAGCTCTCGACTGCCATGTGGTGTTGATGGCAGATGCCTGGTCACGAATGGAAGACATTAAGAGCCAGATTAAGCGGCGGTTGGAAGACCAGTTTGATATTAGCCATTCCAGTCTGGAGTTCGAGCATGAGCACAGACAGCATCAAAATGCCGATCTCTATGGCCACGGTCGATCCGAAGATCGCAATGCGGCACAGTTTTCGGGGCCCTAGAGGAGCACAGTGGTGTCATTGCCTGGCATGCCGTGGCAGGTTGTCTCGAAGCGACTTAGAGCACATGTATGCTATGCTTCGGGAACGGTTTGCGGTTGCTCGCAAGCCCGGTTTGGTTCATGACCTGGTTGATTTCGAAGGTTAAGAGGACTTGTACGCCATGCATGGAGATTTCAAGATGGACATCGCTCGCTGAATAGATTTTGGCCGTATCGCCGTAGTCGGTGACCGGAAATGGATTGAGCTGGGAGCGCCGCGGCTGACATAACGTAGCGGTAACATGCGCATAATGTTGGAGTATTCATGCAAAAAAAGGCGCTTTGTGCGTTCCTCGTCATTTTCTCGTTGATGTTTTTCACCAGTCTGGCCATGAATCTGTACACTGACCGCGCTGTCTATTTGGCCCCTCTTATTGGGCTCGGCGGGATGCTCTGGTCGGTGCTGAGGTTGCGAGGTTGCACTCATGCCGCGGGCTTGAGAATAGGCCGTGACGATACGGAGTGAGCGGGGCCGACAGCGCTCGGCACCCTCAAGCCATTCTCGCCGAGCCGCGCCGAACGGTGCTAGCTCTTAAGCGCCAGAATCCGCCTGGCACCGTTCAGCACAATCACACCCGTGATCGTGCCGATAATTAGGTCCGGGTAATTAGATCCGGTCCACGCGACCAAGGCGCCGGCGGTAATGACTCCCATGTTAACGACCACGTCATTGGCGGAGAAGATCCAGCTCGCTTTCATATGCGCCCCGCCCTCTCGATGTTTGGATATGAGAAGAAGGCAGCTGATATTGGCAATCATTGCGACGAACGCGATAGCCATCATAACCAGCGATTCAGGTTCACTCCCAAATGCAAAGCGTCTCATCACTTCCGCAAGTACGCCTATGGCTAGAATCAGCTGGAGTACACCAGCAATGTGGGCGGCGCGCACTTGCATTTTCACCCCACGCCCAACCGCATAAAGGGCTATTGCGTATACTGCCGCATCGGCAAAATTGTCCAGCGATTCTCCGAGCAGTCCGGTGGATTGGGCGATCAAGCCGGCAGTCATCTCCACCACGAACAAGAGAGCATTGATGCTCAGCAGCCAACGCAGACTGCCGGATTCCTGCTCCGCGGAGAGGGTCGAAGATCCGGCGGTCTTGGCGGCTTCGGAATTGATAGCCGTGGTGCTCTGGAGCGAGGCTCCTAGCCCTAGGGTGGTCAGCTTTTCAGTGATAGGGTCAGCCTCGCCATGATGTATGACCTCCAATCGGCGGTTCGATAGGTCAAAGGTCAGCGCGCGAACCTCTTCAAAGCCGCTCAAAGCCAAGCGGATCATTCGTTCTTCTGACGGGCAGTCCATCTTGGGCACTGTATAAGTGCTGATCCGTGTTCCTGATGTTGTGCGGCCGCCAGCACCATCGTTGCTCGACTGGGGTGTTGCACTACGGCCAGAGGGCCTGTCAACCGATTGGCTCATGACACGATTCCGATCAGAAAATATAATAAGGCTATTCAAAACCATATAGTCGCTATAAGGTCAATAGGGCGAAGGATATCTAGAGGAGAAGTCGAATGCTCATTAGTCAGTTGGCGCGCTCAGTAGGGGTCGACCCTCAGACAATACGATTCTATGAACGGCAAGGTCTGTTGCCGTCGCCTGATAGGCAGGAAAATGGTTATCGCATTTATACCGACCAACATGCTGAGCAGCTGACCTTCGTTCGTCACTGCAGAATTCTGGACCTTTCACTGTCTGAGATTTCCGAACTTCAGAAGTGCCAGAGCGACCCACATCAGTCTTGCGCTGTCGTTAACGTCTTGCTGGACGAGCATGTCTCCCGGTTGCGATCACGGATCATCGCTATGTTGGCGCTCGAGGAACAGCTCATTTCACTAAGAAAGAGTTGCAACGATGACCGCAAGGTTCGAAGTTGCGGAATTCTTTCTGGAATTAGCGATATTGACTTTCAATGAAGTAGATTCAATCGGCATCATCGATGATTCGGTTGATTAAACAGTGCTGGAGGTCAACAGCATTTGGTCTTGTGGGAAACATGGATCGACGTCGAAGTCCTTTGGTTGTATATGAAAGTGCCTAGCTTCGTGCGATGATCTTGGCCGCAATAGGTGAGGTGATCATTTGAATCACGGCAAAAAAAGCGGAGGGGATAGCTATTTCTGATGGCAGGCCCGATGCGGCCACGAAAGCCGCGGCGATGCTGAATTCCTTTTTGCTTACGGTGAAGAGATATGTAATCACCTCCTTACAATCATTGGTTAGTAGTCGTGAGGTCATCGCTACCAAATAACCGATAAGGTTCAGGCACAAGGCCGCCCCCGCAATGACAAAAGCGTACCAGCCGTAGTTGATAATGGTTGCAGCATTTGGCCCGACCACGGCGAGCAGTATCAATAGGTAGATAATTGAGCCGAGGCCCGCGTAATGGGAGTCGTACCGTGCGAACAAGCCTCGAAATCCTGTACGCAAGCTCACACCCAACACAGTAGGGACGAAAACGATCAATACCAGTTCCAGGATGATGGATCCAAGTGGCGCTTCCAGTTGTATTCCCGTGAGCCATAGGAAAAGAAAGGGAACGATGAACGGAGACAGTGCTGTGTTGATGGCGTTGAATACCGCAGCCAGAGCAACATTGCCCCGCGCCATCAGTACCAGAAGGGGGGAGGAGACATCGGTTGGCAGAGTGCCAAGTAAGGTTTGCCCCGCAGCCAGTGGGCCACTTCCAAAAAAAAGGCGTCCGGTTAACCACCCGGCAATCGACATGGGTCCATAGACCAAGCCTAGCGCCAGGAATTGCCTTGACGGCTTACGTAGCACCGTTCGTACATCGTGCGCGTCGAAGGTGAGGCTGATAATGAACATCAGAAATGCCAGTAATGGCCCGATGCCGGGTTCCAGGAACTGACCGGTTTCCGGGATTGCTAGCCCTAGCCCAGCTACAACAATGACAAACCACACAAGTTTGGATTCGACAAAAGAAATTAGTTGATTCATCGTTTGGCTTCCTGCCTAAAGCAGCGCGCTGACGCCCAGCACACCGGCGAAACCCACCGTGTAGGCCACCAGCAGATAGCCGGAGTACTTCAGGTAGCTGCCGAAGGTGAGCGATTCCACCTTGCTCATCGCCACCACCCCGGCGGCCGAGCCGATCACCAGCAGCGAGCCGCCCACGCCCACCGCGTAGGTGAGGGTAAGCCATTGTGGCAACGTCATTTCGATGCCGGAATTCAACAGCGCGGCCGTCAGCGGCACGTTGTCGAACAGCGATGACACCAGCCCCATCACATAGTTGGCGGCCAGCGGCGGCATCACGTCGTACAGGTGCGGGAAGTAGGCCAGCACGCCCAGCTCTTTCAGCATGCCCACCAGCAGCAGCACGCCGAGGAAAAACAGCAGCGTGTCGAACTCGATCTTGCGGATGTACTCCAGGGTGGGTTCGTCACGGTTGAGAAACTGCACCACCATGAACATCAGCGACAGGCCGAACAAAAACATCAATACCGGCGGAATGCCGAACAGAATATTGCCGCCGATGGTGGACAGGATGGTAGCGAAGAACAGCCCGGCCACCACCTTGTCGCCGCCGTTGATGTGCACTTCTTTCTTTTCCAGCACCAGCTGCCCGTTCAGGCCCCGGGACAGCATCAGTGACAGGGACGCCACCGCCAGAAAAGCGGGCAGGCTGAGCAGCAGCAGATGGGGGATTTCCACCTTGTCGGCCAGGAAGATCATCAGCGTGGTGACGTCGCCGGTGATCAGCGCGGTGCCGCCGGCGTTCACCGAAAACACCACCAGCACCACGTAGCGCAGCAGCTTGTCCGTGGGCAGGTTCAGATTCAGCAGAATCGCGATGCACACCAGGGTGGCGGTGATGTTGTCGGCCATGGACGAGAAGCAGAACGCGAACAGGCCGGTGAGCAGCATCAACTGGCGCTCGCTCATGCGCTCGGGAATCAGCCGGTTGACGATGCCGTCGATGATGCCCTTGCTGGACAGATAGGCGACGAACGTCATCGCCGCCATTAAAAACAGCCACAGCGAGGCGATATCCAGCAGGTTGTCGTCCAGGGCGAGCATCAGCGCTTCGCTGGTCTCGCCGGCGGGCGGCGAAATGAAATACAGCACCCAGACCAGCGAGCCGAAAAACAGCGTGGTCTTGGCTTTGTCGATATGAACCACGTCTTCCACAACAATGGAGACGAACCCGAGAGCTACGAGACACAGCAGCACGGCGGACATGG
This sequence comes from Alcanivorax sp., assembly GCA_017794945.1. Lineage (GTDB taxonomy): Bacteria > Pseudomonadota > Gammaproteobacteria > Pseudomonadales > Alcanivoracaceae > Alloalcanivorax. The sequence goes on along the minus strand of CP051239.1, from coordinate 1,185,432 downwards.
CGGACTTCCAGGCAGGACAGGGGAAAAGACGGCGGCGATTCTAACGCCGATACGTCAAGAAAGCGACCTACCTGTTTCGCGGATGGCTCTTTACTGCTTGCCGGCCACCGCCTCCAGGGGATGGTCGTTTCGGCACAGGCGGTGATCGCCGAGCACCTCGATCACCCCGCAGTGGGCGACATCGCCGCCGGCGCACCCTTTGATCATACGGTCCAGTTCGTCACGCAGCGCGCACAGCGCGCCAATGCGGTCGTCCACCGCGTCCCGGTGGCGCCGCGCCAGTGCATCCACGGCGGCGCAATCGCGGTGCTCCTGGTCCGACAGGGCGAGCAGCTCGCGGATCGCTTCAATGCGGAAGCCCAGCTGCCGGGAGTGGCGAATAAAATGCAGCCGGTCACGATGGCGCTCGCCGTAGCGCCGCTGGTTGCCGGCACTGCGCGCCGGCTCCGGCATCAGGCCGATCTTTTCGTAGTAGCGGATGGTCTCCACCTTGCAGTCGGTGGCGCGGCTTAACTCGCCGATTGAAAGCATGCGGCTTCCCTCGTCTATCTGTAGTGACTACAGCTATTTAACCGAAATGGCGAGGTCAGCGAAACCGCCAATCCCGGGCATTGAAATAAGCATCATTTGGTGACATATTTGGTGCTAACCTGACACTTGGAGAGGAGCAGCAGGATGCGGACCACGATCAATATCGATGACGACTTGCTGGCCGAGGCCCAGCGGCTCACCGGCGTTAAGGAACGTACCCAGATTATCCGTGATGCCCTGGTGGCATTGATCGAACGGGAGAGCGCCTTGCGGCTGGCGCGCCTGGGCGGCTCCGAGCCGGATCTGGCGGTGCCCGGGCGCCGCCGGTCGTGATTCTGGTGGACACGTCGGTGTGGGTGGATCACCTGCGCGCCGGCGACCGGGAGCTGGCCCGCCTGTTGGAGCGTAACCAGGCGCGGATGCACCCCTTCGTGGTCGGCGAGCTGGCCTGCGGCAACCTGAGCCGCCGCCGGGAGGTGCTGGATTTGCTGCGTGGGTTGCCACCGGTGCCGGTCGCGGACCAGGACGAGGTGCTGTTCCTGATCGAGCGGCACGGTCTGATGGGGCGGGGTATCGGTTTCATCGACGCGCACCTGCTGGCCGCCACGCTGCTCAGTCACGCCACCCGTCTGTGGACCCGGGACAAGCGGCTCGCCGAGGTGGCGCGAGACCTGGGCGTGGACGGCGCACCGGGGCCGATGATTCATGATCGGGCTTGACCCTGTAGTGGCTACAGGTATTTCAATTGACATCCTGAGTTCACTGAAAGCAGGACTGGTCCATGAAACCTCGCCTTCGCCGGGCTTTCCGCCATGAAATGGATCTCGCGCGCCTCGCCTATCAGGAAGGCGACTGGCAAGCGGCGTTCCGTCATCTTGAGCGAGCGCACATTATCGGACAACGGTTTATCGGCCCGCACACCCTCGCGCATTGGTGGATGCTGCGAGTGGGGTGGAGACGCAGGGATGCCCGGGAGGTCCGGGGTCAGTTACCGCGACTGGTGGCGGCATTACTGCTGTCACGAATCTGGGTGCCCGCCGGTAACACCGGCAGCGCGGATGTCAGCCCGATCAAGCCGATGCCGATACCCGCTGATCTGGTGGCCCTATTGCGCCGACGGTGATTTTGACGCCATGCGCGCGTTGCCGTACTGTTTCCGCTCTGATTAAGGTGGTGTGCATGTTGAAACGTTGGGTCGCAGCAATGCTGGTTGTGTTCCTGGCCGTTAACGGGCTGGTGGTGGCGGGAGATTCCACCATCCATGCCAGCCATGACACTCCAGGCCTGTCGTTGCACGCCGACGGTGATATTAAAAACGTTTCAGCTGCTTTTCCGATGGACGCCGACGATGGCGGTTATCATGATTGTCACAACCCCGCTTGCTACGCGCCTTTAAGCGCCAGCGTGGCGGGTGCCCACTTCGCTCTTGGCAACACCTGGCCGCCGAATCCGCGTCCGGGCGCAGTGCTGTCTGGGCGCCAACCTCCCGTTCCCCCACCGAATACGGTGTCGTTCTAGCGTACTGAATGACCTCCGGCGTCCCGCGCCGTCGTTTCCCGTATTTGGAGCATAGTTTAATGCATCACCGTACTTTGTGCGGCGGCCTTGCCGTCGTGCTCGGCGGTCTAGTGCTGGTCTGGCCCTTGGCCACCGGCGCCGACACCATCGATTTGAAATCCGTGAATCTGACGACCGTCCTGTCCCGGGTGCTCGAGCGCAACCCTGGTCTGGATGAATACCCCTATCGTTTCCGCGCCGCTGATGCGGCCGTTGTTCAAGCGGGCATCCGCCCCAGTACCGAAGTCTCCCTGGAAGTGGAAAATATCGCCGGCTCCGGGCAATGGGCCGGCACCGACGGTGCGGAAGTCACGTTGGCTTTGAGCCAGACCGTCGAGTTGGGCGGTCAGCGCGACGCCCGGATGGAGAGTGCTCGCCGGGCCGGAGAAGTGAGTCGTCTGGACTACGATCTCGCGCGTCTTGACTTGCTTGGCGAAGCGAACCGGCGCTACTTGGCGCTTGTCGCCGCCGAGCGCCGCGTGACCCTGGCCGAGAAGGCCCTGGGCCTGGCCGGTGACGCCGAACAGGCCGCCCAGCGGCGCGTTGCCGCTGGCGCCGCTCCGTCATCCGAACGGCGTCGTTTGGTGCTGTCCCGGCAGGCGGCGGAACGAGACCTGGAACGGTCCCGCATGGATCGTCGTTCCGCCAGCCAACGGCTTGCTGCCCTGTGGGGAGAGACCGGTGAGCAAGGTTTGCGTGCCGCCGAAGAGTTGCTACCCCTGCCCGACCTGCCCGGTTTGGAGCAATGGCGCGGACGTCTGGATCAGGCACCGAGGTTGCGCGAATTCGCTTCTCTAGCCCGTCTCGCTGAGGCCCGGGCCCGGTTGGCGCAAGCCAATGGCAGCCGTGACGTACGCTTTTCCGTGGGCGCTCGGCACGATGAATCCAGTGGCGATCAAGCCGCGGTGTTGGGGTTCTCCATGCCGCTTAATCTGAGCAACCCCAATCGTGGTAACGAGGCCCGTCGGCTGGCGGAAGTGGACCTTCTCGAGGCGCGCAGAAGTGCCGCGCGCATCGAGCTGTTGTCGCTGGTGGAGGGCTTGTACCTGGACCTACAACAACGCCGCACCGAGGTCCGCTCGATTCTGGAGCAATCCCTGCCGGAAGCCCGGCGGCTCTACGAGGAAGTCGAGGCCGGGTATCGTCGCGGGCGCTACAGCGTCCTTGACCTGATTGACGCCGCTCATTCCCGTCTGGCCCTGGAGCGTCGCGTTACCGACCTGGCTGAGGGCTTTCATCAGCAACGCAATGAACTGGAGCGCCTGACCGGCACTTCCCTGGCCGCCGAAGCGCGTGCGCAAGGAGATTCCCAATGAACCGATTTATTCTGAGTGTGTTGTACGCTGGCCTGCTATCTGCTGTCACCACCGGTGCCTGGGCGGCAGGCGCGAGTGGTGGCGATCATGCTGAACGCCAGGAGCGTGAGGGGCCGCACGGGGGACGCCTGCTGGAGAAAAATGAATTCGGTCTGGAGCTGACGATATTTGAAGATGGCGTTCCACCTGAATATCGAGTCTACGCTTACCGGAACGGAAAACCCCTGGACCCGGATCAAGTAGATTTGACCATCAGGCTGGACCGTCTGGGCGGACAGCGAGACCGTATTACCTTTGTCCCGGAGCGTGACTACTTGCTGGGCCAACAGCCAGTGGCCGAACCGCATTCCTTTGATGTCACCGTGGAAGCCAGCCTGGATGGTGAGGCGCACCAGTGGCGTTTCGAAAACCATGAAGGCCGCACCCTTATCCCTGAACGTCTGGCGAAAGCCTCCGGTCTCGGTACCGAAATCGCCGGTGAGCGAACCCTGGAGCGCACGCGCCAGGTCACCGGCCGGGTCGAAGCAGATCCAGACAAACTATACCGGGTCACCGCCCGCTATCCGGGCACGGTTGAGCGGGTGCTGGTGTCGGTGGGCGACCGGGTAAAAAAAGGCCAGCCGCTGGCGCGGGTGGAAGCCCGGGAGAGCCTCACCCTGCAGACGGTGACCGCACCGGCGGATGGCGTGATTACAGAGCGCTTTCTGAACGCCGGAGCGGCCACCAGCGGCGAACCAATTGTTGAGATCGGCGATTTCTCCACCCTTTGGCTGGAGCTGCATCTGTTCCCTCGTGATCTGGACGCTGTGTCCCCAGGGCAGGCTGTGCGCCGAGCGGACGACGCTACTGTGTTGGGCGCAGTGGATTACCTGTACCCCCGAGCTGACGAGGACAGTCAGGTCACCCGGGCGCGGGTAGTGGTCAACGACCCACCCGCCGATCTGCGCCCTGGCATGTTGATTGGTGCCCAGGTGGTGATTGAAAAGAAGACGGTGCCGTTGGCGGTACGCCGGGAAGCGATTCAGAGTTTCCGCGACATGCCGGTAGTGTTTGCCCGCTTCGATGAAAAGTATGAAGTGCGGATGATCAAACAAGGCATGAGTGGCGCGGATTACGTGGAAGTCACCGGTGGTTTGGAGCCAGGCACCGAATACGTGACTGAAAACAGTTTCCTAATCAAGGCCGACGTCCTTAAAGACGGCGCCACTCACGGCCACTAAGTGCTTAAGCACTAAGGAGATCTCATGATCGATGCTTTCGTGGGCTTAGTGGTCCGCCGGCGCTGGTTGGTGATGGCGCTGACCGCGTTGCTGGTGTTGGTGGGCATACGTAGCGCCGTGCAATTACCCATCGACGCGGTACCCGACATCACTAATGTTCAGGTGCAAATTAATACCAGTGCGCCAGGCTACTCGCCACTGGAATCGGAACAACGTATCACCTATCCGGTGGAAACGGCGATGGCCGGGCTGCCTAATCTCGACTACACGCGCTCGGTATCCCGATACGGTTTGTCACAGGTCACGGTAGTGTTCGAGGAGGGCACCGACCTGTACTTCGCCCGCCAGCGGGTGGCGGAAAAACTGCAAAGCGTGCGCGGGCAACTGCCCGAAGGCATGGAACCGGAGCTCGGTCCCATTGCCACCGGACTGGGTGAAATTTTCATGTACACCGTGGAAGCCGACCCGGGCGCCCGCAACGAGGAGGGTGAGCCCTACGACGCGGAAGACCTGCGTACCCTGCAGGACTGGGTGGTGCGGCCTCAGTTAATGCTGGTGGACGGCGTTACAGAGGTGAACACCATTGGCGGCTTCCAGCGCCAATATGAAGTGGCGCCGGACCCGTCGAGGCTGATCGCCCACGAACTGAGTTTGAGAGATCTGTCAGCGGCCTTGCGCGACAACAATTTAAACCTCGGTGCTGGTTATTTGGAACGCAACGGCGAGCAGTGGCTGGTGCGTTCCCCGAGCCAGGTGGCGAGCCTGGATGAGATCGCTGAGATCGTCGTGGCGCGACGCGGTGATACCGTGATACGTGTGGCGGACGTGGCGGAAGTCCGCTTCGGTAAAGAGCAGCGCACCGGCGCGGCCACCCGCAACGGTGAGGAAGTAGTGCTCGGTACCACCTTCATGCTGATCGGCGAAAACAGCCGGGAAGTGGCCAAGTCGGTAGCGGAACGTCTTCAGGAGGTTAATCGTTCCTTACCCGACGGTGTGCGTGCCGAGCCGATGTACGATCGCACCTCTCTGGTCGAAAAAACCATCGCCACGGTGGAGAAAAACCTGTTCGAAGGCGCGTTGCTGGTGGTCGTGGTGCTGTTCGCCCTGCTGGGCAACTTCCGTGCCGCCCTGATCACCGCCGCGGTCATCCCATTGAGCATGTTGTTCGCGCTCACCGGCATGGCGGCCAACCGGGTCAGTGGCAATCTGATGAGCCTGGGCGCCATCGATTTTGGGTTGATCGTCGACGGTGCCGTGATCGTGGTGGAGAACTGTCTGACCGGTCTGGCGGCGGCTCAGAAGCACCATGGGCGTTTGCTCACTTTGAAAGAGCGTTTGGACACCGTCACCCGGGCCACCCGGGAAGTGTTCAAGCCCAGTGCCTTTGGGGTGTTCATCATCATGGTGGTATACCTGCCGATCTTCGCGCTCACCGGCGTAGAAGGGAAGATGTTCCACCCCATGGCATTCACCGTGGTAGCGGCGCTTACCGGGGCGCTGATTTTATCGGTGACCTTCGTGCCGGCCGCCGTCGCCCTGTTTGTACGAGGTCGGGTGGGCCATCAGGATAACCCGGTGATGCGGGTGGCGCGGCGACTTTACCAGCCGGCTCTGGATGTCGCTCTGCGTGCTGCGGTGCCGGTATTGCTGGTGGCGGGGGTGTTGGTTGTTGCCAGCGGAGTCCTGGCGACCCGACTGGGCACCGAGTTCATCCCGCAGTTGGATGAGGGCGATGTGGCGGTCCACGCGCTGCGCATCCCCGGCACCAGCCTGAGCCAGGCATTGGAGATGCAGGAACAGGTGGACCGCCGTTTCCTGGAATTCGACGAGGTGGACAAGGTGTTCGCCAAGCTAGGCACCGCCGAGGTGGCCACCGACCCGATGCCGCCCAATGTGGCGGACACCTTTGTGATTCTGAAGCCCCGTGACCAATGGCCGGACCCGGATCGGCCCAAAGCGGATTTGGTGGCCGCCATGGCCGAGGCGGCGGAAACGCTGCCGGGCAACAAGTACGAGTTCACTCAGCCGATTCAGATGCGTTTCAATGAGCTGATCGCCGGGGTGCGGGCCGATCTGGCCGTGCGCTTTTACGGCGATGATCTGGCTCAACTGGAAGCGCTGGGTGAACAGGCGGTATCGGTGATCAACCGGGTGCCTGGCGCCGCCGACGCGCGTCTTCAGCCGCTCTCGGGCTTACCCGTGCTCACGGTTAAACCGGACCGGGAAGCATTGGGTCGCTACGGCCTGAACGCCTCGACAGTACAGCGTACGGTGCGTGTCGCGGTGGGTGGTGAAACCCTGGGTACCGTATACCAGGGAGATAGCCGCTTCCCGCTGCGTCTGCGTCTGCCGGCGGAGAATGTGGCGGACCTGAACACTCTGAAGCGGCTCCCGGTTGCGACGCCTGGTGGCTACGATCCGGGTTATGTGCCACTGGAAGAGGTGGCGGAGGTAACATTGGCACCGGGCCCCAACCAGATTGATCGGGAGAACGGTAAGCGGAACGCTGTTGTTTCCGCCAACGTGCGTGGCCGGGACCTGGGCTCATTTGTAGCGGATGTGAGGACAGCGGTTCGCCAGGAGATTGATCTGCCCACCGGTTATTGGGTGGACTATGGCGGTACCTTTGAGCAGTTGCAGTCCGCCTCCCGGCGTTTGGCCATCGTGGTGCCGCTCTCACTATTGCTGATCTTCGCGTTGTTGTATGGGGCGTTCGGCAGCGTCCGCGATGCGCTGATCATTTTTACCGCCATCCCCTTGTCGTTGACCGGGGGCGTGCTGGCGCTGTGGGCGCGGGATATTTCCCTGTCGATCTCCGCCGGGGTCGGGTTCATCGCTCTGTCGGGCATCGCCGTGCTCAACGGCGTGGTGATGCTCTCGCATATCAAGGATTTGATGGCCCAAGGCATGCCGTTGCGCGACGCCGTACGTGAAGGCGCGCTGCGCCGTCTGCGACCAGTGCTGATGACCGCTTTGGTAGCGGGGCTTGGTTTCGTGCCGATGGCCTTCAACACCGGCATCGGCTCGGAAGTGCAGCGTCCTCTGGCCACCGTTGTGGTTGGAGGGATCGTCACCGCTACCCTGCTTACTCTGGTGGTATTGCCGGCGCTGTACAGCCGGTTTGGCCGCAAAACGGTTGAACAAGTTTAACCTGGACCTTAACCCGAAACAGGGCGCCACCGTTTGGGCGCCCCGTCAGTATGATATGGGATTGACGATGAACTACTGGCCGTGCCTGTGCGTCGCCGGTACCGGTCGAGGACCAGGCCGAAGTCCTCTTTCTGATCGGGCTTGACCCTGTAGTGGCTACAGGTATTGGAATGTGCGGAAACGGATCGAAGGAGCCGGCCAGTGCACACCCATCACCATCATGACCATGCTCACCCGCACGGCGCGCCAAAGGATTTCGGGCGCGCCTTCGTGATCGCCATCACCCTGAACCTGGGGTTCACGGCGGTGGAATTCGTGTACGGCTTCCTCGCCCAATCCTCGGCATTGATGGCCGACGCCGGGCATAACCTGTCCGATGTGCTGGGCCTGGTGCTGGCCTGGGGCGGGGCGATGCTGGCGCGCAAAGCGCCGGACAGCCGCTTTACCTTCGGGCTGCGCGGCAGCTCGATTCTGGCGGCGCTGGCCAACGCCATGTTCCTGCTGATCGCCTGCGGCGCCATCGGCTGGGACGCCATCCGGCGGCTCGCCGATCCGCCGGAAGTGGCGTCGGTGACCGTTATGGTGGTAGCGGGCATCGGTGTTCTGATCAACCTGGCGTCGGCCTGGTTATTCGCCAAGGGCAGCAAGGGCGATTTGAATATCCGCGGTGCTTTCCTGCATCTGGCCGCCGACGCGGCGGTGTCGGTGGGCGTGGTGCTGGCCGGTCTGGCGATACTCTATACCGGCTGGAACTGGCTCGACCCGGTGACCAGTCTGCTGATCACCGTGGTCATCGTGATCGGCACTTGGGGCCTGCTGCGCGAATCCCTGAAGCTGGTGCTGAACGCGGTGCCCGCGAACATCGATCTTCCCGAGGTGGACGCCTGGTTACGTGACCAGCCGGGCGTCACCGGCATTCATGACCTGCACATCTGGGGCATGAGCACCACGGAGAGCGCGTTGACGGTCCATCTGGTGATGCCGGACGGCTTCCCCGGCGACGCCTACCTGGACCGGGTGGCGGACGGGCTGCAACACCGTTTCAGCATTGCCCACAGCACCCTGCAGGTGGAGCGGGGCGATAACGCCCACTTCTGCGTGCTGCACGCGCCGAACGACGGCCAAACCGATTGACCACCGAACCGCACGGAGACTGGCATGGCATGTTGCGAACCGGAACTGGATAAGCAGGCGCCCGTCGCCTACCGAAACGCGCTGATCGCGGTGCTGGCGATCAACCTGGTGATGTTCGGCGTCGAGGCGGCGGTGGGCCTGTTTTCAGGATCCCGGGCACTGCGCGCCGACGCGCTGGATTTCCTGGGTGACGCCGCTACCTACGGCATCACCCTTTGGGCGCTGGGGCAATCCCTGACCTGGCGATTTCGCGCCGCCCGTATCAAGGGCTTCTCGCTGCTGCTGCTGGGGTTGCTGGTGCTGGCGGACAGCTTGGTAAGCCTGATAACCGGGGCCGCGCCCCCCGGGGTGATGATGTCCGGCATCGGCGCCTTGGCGCTGGTGGCCAACCTCACCAGCCTGATGCTGCTGGTACGCTACCGCCAGGGTGACGCCAATATCCGCTCCGCCTGGCTGTGCACGCGCAATGATGTGCTCGCCAATATATCGGTGATCGTCGCCGGCCTGCTGGTGCTGGCCAGCGGCAGCCACTGGCCGGACGTGCTGGTGGCGATGGCGATTGCCGGTTTGTTCTGCCATAGCGCGGTGTCGATCCTGCGCCAGGCCGACGCGGAGCAGCGTGCCGGGGACGCGTCGGGTGGTGACTGCCACGACCCGGCGCGTTAGTCTGCCCGGCATTTCCGCCCCAACGGCATCGTCATGAGTTTTCAGAACGAAGACCTGATCGCTGTCTGCCAGCGCACCATGCCTTTCGGTAAGTACCAGGGCAGGCCGCTGATCGACCTGCCCGAATCCTACCTGCTGTGGTTTGCGGATCGTGGCTTTCCCCGTGGCGAACTGGGCCGCCTGATGGCTCTGGCGATGATCCTCAGCGTGGAAAACCTCAAGCATCTGGTGACGCCGTTCCGCGACTAACGGCCGGCGTGCACTGTGCTTGCCGGTTTGGCGCATATTCTTTGCATCTTTTGCCGGTACCGTTGAGGTCGACGCATTTCTTCTTGGACAGGCTATTCGGGCAGGGTCATGACACGCTGGATCAAAGGTCATTTGCGAATCGTTGTGCTGGTGGTCCTGGCCGTTCTGGGTGCCGCCTGGTGGTGGCTGTCGGGTAACGGTGCCACGGCGGGGCAGTGGCAGACCGCCCGGGTCCAAACCGCCGACATCGAGGACCTGGTGACCGCCCTGGGCACCCTGGAACCCTACGACTACGTGGATGTGGGCGCCCAGGTGTCCGGCCAGTTGGAACAGCTCCACGTTGATCTCGGCGACAAAGTTGAAAAGGGCCAGCTGCTCGCCGAGATCGATGCCTCGGTGCAGGAATCGCGCGTGCAGGCGGGGCTGGCGGAGCTGGACGCCCTGCGCGCGCAGCTGGAACAGCAGCGCGCCGAACTGGAACTGGCGCGGTTGCAGTTCGACCGCCAGGAGCGGCTGCGCCAGGCCGACGCCACCAGTGACGACGCCTGGCAGACCGCCAGGGCCACCCTGGCCACCACGCGCGCCCAGATCAAGGTGCTGCAAGCGCAGATCGACCAGACCCAGTCCGGCCTGGAGGGCGATCAGGCGACTCTCGGCTACGCCAAAATCTACGCGCCGCGCGACGGCACCGTGGTGACCCTGGACGCCCGAGAAGGGCAAACCCTCAACGCCAACCAGACCGCGCCGATTCTGATGCGCATCGCCGACCTCGCCACCATGACCGTGTCCACGGAAGTGTCCGAGGCGGACGTGGACCGGCTTGAGATCGGCATGCCGGTGTACTTCTCCACCCTGGGCAACAGTGACGTGCGTTACGACAGCACTTTGCGCCAGGTGCTGCCAACCCCGGAAGTGGTCAACAACGTGGTGCTCTACACCGCCGAGTTCGATGTGGCCAACCCCGGTGACGCCTTGATGTCCGGCATGACCGCCCAGGTGTTCTTCGTGGTCGAATCCGCGGAGGACGCGCTCAGCGTGCCCGCCTCGGCGGTGAAGCGCGGCGCCGGCGGCCAGTACGTGGAAGTGCCCGCCGCCAAGGGCCGGCTGGAAAAACGTCCGGTGAAAACCGGCGTCACTGACCGGGTGCGCGTGCAGATCACCGACGGGCTCGCCGAAGGCGACACCGTGGTGATCGGCAAGGTGCAGGCGCAAACCGAGGACGAGCCGCGCCGCCGGGGCCTGTTCTGATGGCGGATCAGACGCCGCGGGCGCCGCTGATCGAGCTGCGCGACATTCGTAAACGCTTCCCCGGCGGTGATGAGGACGTGGAGGTGCTGCACGGCATTTCGCTGACCATCGAAGCCGGGGAATGCGTGGCGATCATGGGCAGCTCCGGTTCCGGCAAATCCACCCTGATGCATCTGCTCGGCTGCCTGGACCGGGCCAGCGAGGGCCAATACCGCTTCGCCGGCCAGGACGTGAACGCCATGGACCACCAGGAACTGGCCTGGCTGCGCCGGGAGATGTTCGGGTTCGTGTTCCAGAGCTATCACCTGATCGGCACCGCCAACGCCTGGGAAAACGTGGCGTTGCCGGCGATCTACGCGGGCATGCACCGCGACGAGCGCAAAGCCCGCGCCCAGGCCCTGCTCACCGATCTGGGCCTGGGCGAGCGCCTCGACCATCGCCCCAACCAGTTGTCCGGCGGACAGCAGCAGCGCGTATCCATTGCGCGGGCGTTGATGAACGGCGGCCGGGTGATCCTCGCCGACGAACCCACCGGCGCCCTTGACAGCCAGAGCGGCGAGGCGGTGATGGCCCACCTCACCGGGCTCGCCGACCGGGGCCACACGGTGATCCTGATCACCCACGATCCGGAAGTGGCGGCCCACGCGGACCGCATCATCGAGCTGCACGACGGCAACATCGTTGCCGACACCCGCCACCGGCCGGCCCGCGCCACCGCCGAGACCCCCACCGCCCTGGCGCCGCCGGCGGAGTCCGGCCTGCCGGAGCCCGGTGAGATCCCCGAGGCGGTGACCATGGCGCTGCGTTCGCTGCGCTCCAATTGGCTGCGCACCCTGCTGACGCTGCTCGGCATCGTGATCGGTGTGGGCGCGGTGGTGGTGATGCTGGCGATCGGCCAGGGCGCCAAAGAGGACGTGGTGGCGCGCATCGGCGAAATGGGCACCAACCTGCTGGTGATTCGCCCGGACCAGGGTCAGCAGCGCTCCGCCGACGGCGTGGTGGCGACGCTGGTGCCCGCCGACGCCGAGGCGCTGGAAAGTCTGCCCAATGTGAGAGTGGCGGTGCCGGAGATTTCCGGGTCCGTTACCGCCCGGGCATTGGGCCGTGATATCAGCACCTCGGTGCAGGCGGTGTCTTCCGCGTACCCGACCCTGCGGGACTGGGAGCGCTCCGCCGGTATTTTTTTCAACGCTGACGACGAGGCGCGCTACGCGCCGGTGGCGGTGATCGGTGAGACCGTACGCGAGAACCTGTTCCCGGACACCGACCCGCTGGGGCAGTTCGTGCTGCTCAACAGCATCCCGTTCCAGGTAATCGGCGTGATGAGCGAGCAAGGCGCCACCAACCGGGGCGACGACCAGGACGACGTGGTGTTCGTGCCGCTCTCCACCGGCACCCTGCGCCTGTTCGGCCAGAATTACCTGCGCTCGATCACCCTGGCTGTCGAGGACATGGACACCATTGATGCCACCGAGCAGGCGGCCGTGGATCTGCTGGTCGAGCGCCACGGCACCAAGGACGTGCGGGTGTTCAATATGGCGTCCTTGCTGGACATGATTTCCGACACCCAGAACACCCTCACCATGCTGCTCGGCTCAATCGCGGCGATCTCGCTGTTGGTGGGCGGCATCGGCGTGATGAACATCATGCTGGTGAGCGTCACCGAGCGCATCCACGAGATCGGCATCCGCATGGCCACCGGCGCCCGCCAGCGCAATATCCTCCAGCAGTTCCTCACCGAGGCGGTGGTGGTGTCCGCGCTGGGCGGCATCATCGGCGTGCTCGGCGGCGTCGCCGTGGGCCTGCTGTTGAAGGTGCTCGGCCTGCCGATTCTGTTTTCCGCCACGGTGGCCGCGGCGGCCTTCCTGTGCGCCGCGGTGATCGGCCTGGTGTTCGGGTTCGCGCCGGCGTTGAAGGCGGCACGGCTCAATCCGGTGGAGGCGCTCTCCAATGAGTAAACCAGGCTTCAAGCTACAAGCTGCAAGCGGCAAGCGGCCGCTGTGGACCGTGGTGCTGGTCTGCTCGGTATTTATGTCCGGGTGCGCGGTGCGGTCGGGGCTGGAGACGCCGGAACCGGAGGCGCCGGCGCAGTGGGAGAATCAGATTGCCGACAGCCGCGCGGCGGTGATCAACCCGGCCTGGTGGCAGGGCTTCGGCAGCGATGAATTGAACCAGCTGGTGGCCCGCTCGCTGAGCGACAACACCGATCTGCGCGCCGCCGCCGCCCGGGTACTGCAGGCCGAGGGTCGTTTGCAGCAGGCCGGTTCGTCGCTGTTCCCGAGCCTTTCCCTGGACGGCGGGGCGTCCACCTCCGGAGCCTTCGGCGGCACCGGCAGCGACAGTTTCCAGTTGCGTGCCAACGCCAGCTACGAGCTGGACCTGTGGGGCCGGCTGCGCAATAACAAGGCGATCGCCGAGGCCAACCTGGAGGCCAGCCGTTTCGACCGCGACAGCGTGCGCCTGACGGTGCTGGCCAGCGTCGCCAGCACCTGGCTGCAGTGGCGCTATCTGGAGGACCGCCTGGCGCTGGCCGAGGACAGTCTGAGGCTGGCTGAGCGTGTTCTGGAGCTGGTCGAGGCCAAGGTGCGCTACGGCGCCGTGTCGCCGCAGGACCTGGCCCAGCAGCGCACCCTGGTGGCCAACCAGCGCGCCGCCCTGCCGGACCTGCGCCAGCAGGCACGGGAAACCCGCTACGCGCTGGCGGTGTTGGTGGGTGACACGCCCCAGGGCTTTTTGCTGTCGGACGGCGGGCTCGACGACCTGACCGTACCCGGGATCGAGCCGGGGCTGCCCGCCGAAGTGCTGGCCCAGCGCCCGGACGTGGGCCGCGCTCTGGCCAACCTGATGGCCGCGGACTACGGCGTGGCGGTGGCGCGCAGCGCCTACTGGCCGTCGTTAAGCCTGACCGGCGGCGCCGGCTATGCCAGCAGCTCATTGAGCGATCTGTTCGACGGCGACGCGGTCTACAGCCTGGCGGCGTCGCTCAGCCAGTTGTTGTTCGACGGTGGTCAGGTGCGCGGCGAAAACACCACCGCCCGCGCCGCCTGGCTGGAGCAGGTGGCCACCTACCGGGGCGTGTTGCTCACCGCGCTGTCGGAGGTGGACCAGAGCCTGGGCAGCATCAACGCCCTGGCGCAACAGGATGGCTTCCGCCGCGAGGCGCTGGCCCAGGCGCGCCGGAGCTTTGAAATCGCCGAGGTGCGCTATCGCGAAGGCGACATCGAGCTGACTTCGGTGCTGGACGCCCAGACCAGCCTCAACAGCGCGCGCCAGAACATGCTCGATCAGCGTTACAATGAACTGCTGGCGCGGGTCACCCTGTACCGGGTGTTGGGGCAGGGCCTGGCCGGGCTGCCTGAAGTGCCCTGATACAGGCGCATCATCTCCTGTATCCTGCACCCTGAATCCTGTATCGCCGGGCATGGCCCGGCCCCGAGGTCCATGTCCGTACCGCTGGTCTATCATCCGTCCTACAGTTTTCCGTTCCCCGGCCGGCACCGCTTTCCGATGGAAAAGTTTCGACTGCTGCATGAGCGTCTGCGCGACAGCGGCGTCGCCGGCGCGGCCAACTTGCACCGCCCGGGCCGGGCGCGGCCGGCGCTGCTGTCGCTGGCGCATTGCCCGGAGTATCTCGATCGTTTTCTCGGTAACCGGCTCGGCGAACGGGAGGCCAAACGCATGGGGTTGCCCTGGAGTGAAGATCTGGTTCGGCGCACCTGCATCGCGCCCATGGGCACCCTGCTTACCGCCCAGCTGGCGTTGAAGCACGGCATCGCCTGCCATCTGGCCGGCGGCACCCACCACGCCCACTATGACTTCGGCTCCGGCTTCTGCATTCTTAATGATCTGGCGATCACCGCCCGGGCGTTGCGCGCCGGCGGGCTGGTAGAGCGGGTGTTGATTTTTGATTGCGACGTGCATCAGGGCGACGGCACCGCCGCCATCCTCGCCGGCGACCCGGACCTGTTCACCTGCTCGATCCACTGCGAGAAAAACTTCCCCACCCGCAAGAGCCGCAGTGATCTTGACGTCGGCTTGCCCGTGGGACTGGAAGATGACGGCTACCTGGCGGTGGTCGAGGAGACACTGGCCGACCTGCTGCGGCAGCTACAGCCGGACCTGGTGCTGTACGATGCGGGGGTGGACGTGTACGCCGGCGACCCCCTGGGCCGGCTCGCGGTCAGCCTGACCGGGCTGGCCGAGCGCGAACGCCGGGTGCTGACGCTGTGCCGGGAGCACGGCGTGCCCGTGGCCACGGTGATCGGCGGCGGCTACGACGACGACCGGCCGGCCCTGGCCCGGCGCCACGCCCTGGTCGTGGAAGCGGCCCACCAATTGTGGAGGCAGTAATGAGCAAAGCTCTGTTGATCATGGCCCACGGCAGCCGTGCCGAAGCCGCCAACGACGAATTCCGTTTGCTGGTGGAGCAGGTGGCCGAACAAAGCCACGACTATGTGGCGGTGCTGCCCTGTTTCCTGGAGCTGGCGCGGCCGTCACTGATGGAAGCGCTGCAGCAGATCGAACACCAGCCGGTGGAGACCGTGCAGGTGTACCCGCTGTTTTTTAACAAGGGCAAGCACGTGTCCCGGGATATCCCCGACCAGGTGGAGGAGGCCCGCCAGCGTCACCCGCACCTGCGTATCGAGCTGCTGGAATACTTCGGCAACGCCGGCGGCCTGGTGTCCTTGGTGCGCGATCATATCGACGCCCAGAGCTAGCGGGCCCGCCCTAGAAGGTTCTGGCGATAATCAGGCCGCCCCACAGCAGATTGCGGTCGGCCGCCCCTTCGCGCACTTCCGACGTGTGGCCGCGCAGTACATAGCTGAGCCGCCAGCCACTGGCGAACGACTGGGTATAGCCGAGCCAGGCTTCCACGATCATGTGGTTCAACTGATCGGAATCGTAGGTCACTTCGCTGTCGCGGAACTGGCCCTGAAGAAACACGTTGTAGCCCCGCGCCACCACGGCGGCGCCACCCCACAGATAGCTTTCCGCCCGCGCCGGCCCGCCGTTGCCGCGCGCCGCGCCGTCGCCATAACTGGCCAGCTCCGGATTGAAACGCCACCAGGGGTCGGCGATGCGCCCGCCCCGGAAGCTCAGGCTCCAGCGCGCCTCGGTGAGATAGCCGGCGGACGCCTGCAGGGTGCTTTTCACTTCCAGGTTGGATGACGAGACCGCCAGGTATTTCTGCCGCGCCACCGTGTAGCGGGCGGTGGGTTCGCCGCCTTCGCTGACCTGGTGCTTCCAGCCTTCGGCGTGTTCGCTGCCGATCACCTTGTGCACCGCGTTCTGGCCGTTACCGACGATCGCCAGGCCGAGGGCGCCGACGGTCAGGCTGCTGTGCCAGGCCACGTTTTCGCGCGGGTCGATGCGCACCCGTGATTGCGACAGGTAGATCAGGCTGGCGTAGGGGCGGTCGTTGTACACCGGCGTGGACGCCGCCTTGTCTTCCGGGGTAAAGCCGAACAGCCCGAACTCGACGCTGTGGCCCTCGACGCGTTGCGCCGCGCGGCCATCCACGCCGAACAGCCCGTCCAGGGCGCCCAGCACCGGGTTCAGTGAGTACCAGGCATCGCGGGCGTCCCGGCCGGTGTAGGAGACGCTCAGGCCATAGGTGTAGTCCTGGTCCCGGTGCGAGGGCACCAGGGCGTCGTTGTCGAAGGCGAACGACCAGCTTTCCTTGTCCGCTTCGCGCTTCGGCTCGGGCCGGGGGCGGCGCGGCGTCCGTTCCTCGTGTTCCAGTAGCGCCAGTTGTATCCGGCCGGCGGGCTCCACGGCCGGGTCCGGGGAAGCCGTTTGGGGTTGCGCCAGGGCGGTGGGGGCCACGCCCAGGGCGATCAGGAAAACGGCCGTTCGCAGCAGGCCGTTGTCGGGGTGCGCGCCCCACCCTGGGGCGGCGTCATCAGATGCATTGTTCATCGTTCTCCGTTCCGCAGAAATTCGCCGTTATCGGGGCGCTACCCTAAGAGCGCGCCCCGTTTCGGCGGTAGGTCAAAACTGGCGCTTTCTTGCCTGTTTCTGCGGAACGGTTTTGTTTTTTGGCGTGGTTCTATCAACGCAGCCGATAGGTGAGCGACGCCGTCACGCTGCGCTCGGCGCCGAAATAGCAGTAATTCAGCGAGTAGCAGGACGCCACGTACTCCTTGTCCAGAAGGTTGTTGGCGTTGAGGCGCGCGCTCAGGCCGCGCACGCCCAGTTGCCCGAAGTCGTAGCCGATGGACGCGTCCATCAGTGTGTAGGACGGCACGTTCAGAGTGTTGGCGCGGTCCGCTTCGATGCCGGACAGGTAGCGCGCGCCGAGCCCCACATCCAGGCCGCTCAGGGCGCCGCCGTTGAACCGGTAGTGGCCCCAGACGCTGGCCTGGTTGCGCGGTGCCTGATTGACGCGGTTGCCTTCGATGTCCTCTTCCGCTTCCACGTATTCAATGTCGGTATAGGTGTAGCTGGCTTGCAGCCGCAGCCGGTCGGTGACCTGGCTCTGGGCGTCCAGCTCCACACCTCGCGAGCGGACCTCGCCCACCGGTACATAGACCGCCGCCTGGGGTTCGCGGATCGCCAGGTTCTCCTGGTTGATATGGAACAGCGACAGCGTGTAAAGCCCCCGGCCCTGGCGGGGCTGGTATTTGAGGCCGGTTTCGTACTGGCTGCCTTCGGTGGGCTCCAGCGGGTCGCCGTCGGCGTCGGTGTAGACGCTGGGGTTGAACGATTCGGAATAACTCACATAGGGCGCCAGGCCGTTGTCCATCCGGTACAGCGCGCCGGCGCGGCCGCTGAACTGGTCGCGGTCCTGGCTGGAACGGGCGCCGGTGTCGGTGTTCACGTTGGCGGTGCGCACCCAGTCCTGGCGGCCGCCCAGCGAAAAACGCCAGTTGTTCAGAGCGATCTGGTCCTGAATATACACACCGGTCTGGATCAGTTTGCGCTCATGCAGCACCGGGTCGGTGATCGCCAGCGGCGCGGCGCCGTATTGCGGATCGAAGGCGTCGATCGCCGGGAAGCTGCCGGAGCTCCAGGCGGCGTCCACATCACGGTGCTGGTAGTCGACGCCCACCAGCAGGGTGTGCCGCAGCGCGCCGGTGGCGAACAGGCCCTGCAGTTGATTGTCCACGGTGTAGGCATCCAGTTGTTCATCGGCGCCGGAGTAGAAGCGGCTCAGTTTGTCGGTGTTGCCCACCCAGGCAAAGCTGTACACCTGCTGCAGGTCCACGTCGCTGGTCAGGTAACGGAAATTCTGCTGCGCACTCCAGGCGTCGTTGAAGAAATGGCGCAGCTGGTAGCCGACCATTTTTTCCGTGCGCGAGAATTGCTCGTAGGCGGGCTCGCCTTCGAAAAACCGGTTGGAGATATAGCGGCCGTTGCGGGGGTACAGCGTGCCCTCGGCGGGCACGCCGCTGTGGCTGCCGCCTTGCGGGTCATCCTGGAAATAGGCCATCAGATCCAGGGTGGTGTTGTCACCCAGGTCCAGGGCCAGCGACGGCATGATCGCCCGGCGCTTGTGCTCCAGGTGGTCGAACTGGGTGTCACCCTGGTCGGTCAGCCCCACCACCCGGTAGGCGGCGCCGTCGCCCAGCGGCCCGGTGAAATCGAAGGCGGCGCCGCGGTACTGGTTATTCCCGGCGCTGAAGGTGACCTCCTGGCGGGTTTCGAATAGCGGTTTTTTACTGGTCAGATTGACCAGCCCGCCCGGTGACGCCCGGCCGTACAACACCGAGGTCGGCCCTTTGACGATCTCCACCCGCTCCAGAAAGTAGGGGTCGATCTGCATGGAGCTGAAGGTGCCGCCGTCGCCCATGGTCTTCAGGCCGTCCAGATAAATATTGTCGATGCTGTCGTCGGAGAAGCCGCGCAGCACCACATAGTCGTAGCGCTGGGAGGCGCCGATCTGCTCGGTGAATACGCCGGGGGTGTAGCGCAGCGCCTGCTGCACGGTTTCCGAGCCCTGTTCCTCCACTTGCTCGCGGCGCACCACGTTGATCGTCTGCGGCGTTTCCAGCGTCGGGGTGTCGATCTTGGTGGCCACCTGGGCGGAAACCGCCACCGGCGCCAGCGTCCCGCTGGTGGTGGGCGCCGGCTCCAGGGTGACGCTGCCATCGTCGTTGCGGCGGTGGCGCAGGCCGCTGCCGGCCAGCAGCCGGGTCAGTGCCTGGTCGATGGCGTAATCGCCGGACAGCGCCGGGCTCCTTTTGCCGGCGGTGATGGTGGCGTCGTAGATCAACTGCACGCCGGTGTCCTCGGCCAGTTCGGCCAGGGCGGCATCCAGCGGTTGCGCGGCAATATCCAGCGTGGCTGCCCGGGCACTGGCCAGCAAGGTGAGACCGGCGAGCAGCATGGCCGCGCGCAGGGTGTGTTTCATCAGGGGCATCATTGGTCCTCTCTGTTCGGATGCAAATACAAACCATTTGCGATCTGGTGCCAGGGAAGACGAAACCGCCACCGGTTTCTGAACCAGGCGCTCTTCAGGGGCCGTCTGAAAGCACCACCACGCCGGGCAGGCGCCGCACGGTGAGAGGCAGGGTCTGGCTCAAGGCGCCGAGGGCGGCGTCCGGATTCCTGATATTCAGGACACCGCTGAAGCGGCGTCCGCCGAGCTCGTGGTCCAGTAGCAGCAAGCGGTCGGGATGGTGCGGGGCCAGCTCCCGGAGAATCTCCTTTAGCGTCTGGTCGCGGAACACCAGCCGGCCCTCCAGCCAGGCGAGCGCGCGGTCCACGTCCACGCGGCGAGGGTTGCCCAGGTGACCGCGTGTCCATTCGACCTGCTCGCCGGCCCGCAACGTCAGCCGGCGGCCCGCGCCGCCGGCGACCACCTCGCCCTCCGCCACCGTGAGGCGCACCCGGTCGCCGTCGTCCCGTCGCAGTTCGAAGCGGGTGCCGGTGACCCGCACCCGCGCGTCACCGGCGTCCACCAGGAAGGGCCGGTGCGGGTCATGGGCTACCTGGAAGTAGGCACGCCCGCGCAGCAGCGTGATCCGGCGCTGGTGGCCGGTCAGGTGCAGGTCGATGGCGCTGTCGCCGGCCAGGGTCACCCGGCTGCCATCGTCCAGGGTCAGCAAACGCTGTTCCCCGGCGGCGGTGCGCTGGTCCGCACCCCACACCCGCCAGGGCAGCTGTGCCGCCGACACGACCACCAGCAGCAGTAGCGCCGCCGCCAGCCAGGCCCGGCAATGACGCAGGGCGCGACTGATGTACTTACCCGCCATGCGCTCGGAGACACCCAAACGGGCGCCGATTTCCCGCTGGGTCAGGCCTTCCAGGCGGTGCCACAGCAGCGCCTGACGGACCGGCTCGGGGAGCTCGGTCAGCGCCGCCTGGACTCCGGCCAGGGTCTGGGCGCTGCTCGCCGCCGCTTCCGGCGTGGGGGCCTCGCTTTCCAGCCGCAGAGCCGGGTCGTGAAGGGCCACGGTCGCCGGCCGGGCGTGTTGCTGGCGCAGGTGATCGATTAACAGATTACGGGCGATACGGAACAGGAAGGCGCGCGGGTTTTGCAGCGGGGCACCGCCGTCGGCGCGCTCCAGACGCCGCAGGCGCAGGTAGACCTCCTGGCAGAGGTCGGCGGCCAGCTCCGGAGAGCCGACACGGCGATGGAAATAGCCGGCGATCTCCGGGGCGTGCTGTTGGAACAGGTCGTCGGCGCGCATGGCATCGCCCGCTTATCAAATGTGATTGATAATGATTCGTGATTGCAGTGCGGGCGATTATGCCACCACCCGACCGGCTGGCGCCAGTCGGGGTCAGCGGGGGGCCTGGTAGGTGCGGCTGCGGTGGCCGGGCTTGCTGAACACCCACTGCCAGAGCTGGATGTTGCGGGCTCGGAAGGCACCGGCGCAGACGTTCAGGTAGTAGCGCCACATGCGGTAGAAGCGCTCGTCGTAGCGGTGTTGAAGCTGTGGCCAGCCGGTCTGGAAGTTGGCGTCCCAGGCTTTGAGGGTGCGCGCGTAGTCCGGACCGAAGTTGTGCAGGTCCTCGACCACCCAGCCGGGTTCGGCGGCGCGGGCGATCTGTTTCACCGACGGCAGCTCGCCGTTGGGGAAGATGTATTTGTCGATCCAGGGGTCGTGGCTGTGGCTGCTCTCATTGGTGCCGATGGTGTGCAGCAGCATCAGGCCACGGTCTTTCAGCAGCCGCAGCGTGGTGTCCATGAAGGTCTGGTAGTTGCGGCGGCCAACGTGCTCGAACATGCCCACGGAGACCACCCGGTCGTAGCGCCCGGTCACGGCGCGGTAGTCCTTCAGCAGCACTTCCACCGGCAGGCCCTGGCAGCGCTCGCGGGCCAGTTGCGCCTGCTCGCTGGAAACGGTGACGCCTTCCGCGCGCACGCCGTAGTGGCGGGTGGCGTACTCCAGCAGGCTGCCCCAGCCACAGCCGATGTCGAGCAGCGTCATGCCCGGTTCCAGCTCTAGCTTGCGGCAGATCAGATCGAGCTTGGCGAGCTGGGCCTCGTGGAGCGTCTCCGCGTCTTTCCAGTAGCCGCAGCTGTAGGCCATGGTATCGTCGAGCATCAGCTCGAACAGGTCGTTGCCCAGGTCGTAGTGTTGCTCCGCCACCTGGCGGGAGCGGCGCAGGCTTTGCCGGTTGCGCAGGGTGTGGGCGAGTACCTGAAGCGCCAGCATCCAGCGGTCCTTGCCCAGATTGTCGCCGCCGGCGCGCAACATACGGAACGCGAACTCATCCAGCGCATCGCAGTCCCACCAGCCGTCCATATAGGATTCGCCCAGCCCCAGGGAACGTTGCGCGGCGATGCGGGAAAGGGTTTCGGGATCATGGATCTGCATGTCCCAGGGGCGCCGCCCGTTGATCTGGATGTCCGCATCCGCGAGCACCCGGTTGATCAAGGCGTCGATAGAGGTCGATCCGCTGGACGCGGCGCGGTCCTCTCCATGGTCCTGGCTGTCTCGACTTCGTGAACCAAGCATACAGAGGCTCCTTTGCTGGAAGACTGCATGACTGTCACGGGCTACTTCGCCGCTGCCCGACGTTTCAAATCATTCTTTGCCGCTTACCTCACGGACGCAAGCGGCAAAGTGAGCCGGATCCACGCAAATCGCATGATAAGCCGCATTTTTACAATATTATTCAGAAGCTTGGGCGCTGGTAAGCGGCGGTATGGAAGCGTTCTATTAATGTTATTTGGTGCCGCTATGCTGGCGGCGGGGGCGAGAAAGTCCACTGGGTCGAGATGTTGTTGACTTTTTAGGAGCTTGAGCCTATTCTCCGCAGCGACTTTGAATGATTTTCACGGGCAGATGTAACGAAAATGTTTGGTAGACGGAATACAAACATAGTGTTGCTGTTCTCCATGTTGCTTGTGGTTCAGAGTCTCTTTGCCGACCAAATGGTTCTTCCCTCGACCAACCATTCAGTTACTGCGGAATTGTCGGGCTGTGCCATGGTGGATGGGGTTGCCGCAATGGACGATTGCGAATCGACCGGCACGGAATGCCTGTTTCAAGCCATGGCTGGCGGTTGTGGTGTCTCTTACTGCCCCGCGCTGGTGTCCGAAGTTTGGGTTTCTGGTGATGAGGGCTCAGAACGCCTGAAGACGTCTTTTTCGAATAATTATCGAAGCGTTGTTCTTGACCTCCTAACGTATCCCCCGAATTCCTTTCTAGTGTAAGCCAATTTTTTAGTTCTTTTCTGGTTCCGTTCACTGCTGAGCCGGATTGATTTGGTTACCTATGAGGAATTTCGCATGTCTTTTTCTAAAGCCCCTTTGTATGCTCTGTTCTTGCTCGTGTTTGCGCCTTATCTGCACGCTGAAAGCGCTAACGGCGATTTGACCGAACTGTCCAGACAGGCGTCTGCTCGGCTCGCCGATAAGCCATTCCGGCCCCATCATGCCATGCATGGCGCGATGTCAAAGCTGGATGCTGAAGATAAGAAAGAAATGATGCGCGCTTGCGCTAGCATGATGCGTGAACATCACCAGTCTGGTAGTTGAGGCTCTTTGCTGCGGGTGCGTTCGCGTGCCCGCTCTATCCCCCAGTCCAGCCCTGATCTCAAGTTGCACGTCTCGGCCTTCAGTGATGCTTGGGTGTATCAAGTGCTGCGATTGAGTAGAGATATCTCGCAGATGGTGCTTGGCGGCACATGAATTTGGCTTATTGCCATTAATTGGTAAATCGACATGTGTTTGGATCATGCAAGCTAAACGGTTATGCCTGGTAGTATTCGCTGTGTTCCTCATAAGTGGCGGGCAGATGGTCTATGCTTGCGATACTGCGGAGCTAGCCTATCAACCTATTTGCTGTTGTGAGGATGGGATGACGGGTTGTGACCCGGCACCCCCTGCTTTCCCGGTGGACGGGTGTGAACATGATGCGTCGACCGCCTTTCCCGGTTCCTGCTGCGAGGCGGAGTACCGGTCGGTGGTTAAAGACGCGGCTCCTACGGTGTTCAGTGATGATCGAGCCTTGACGTGGCTACCCCTCGTTGTCTTGGTGTGCTGGCCCCTTCAGGAATCGCCTTCAACCCTATTTATAGCAAACGCTCCCCCCGACCCTGACTGGCTCCTTGCCCAGGCTGAAAGTGGTCGCACTGCCTACCTCGCCACCCTGCGTCTGCGTATCTGATTAATCCCCCGATTTGTCGTGAGGCTATGGCCTGTCCTGTTGGCGGGTCGAGGATTTTTCGTTATGCCGATTGAGGGTACTCCCCATGCGCAACGCAATTGGCGGCCTGATGGCCCTGGTGGTGTTCATTGCACCGCTGGCGGGTATCGCCGCGCCGCCGCCACAAGAACACAGTCAATCTCTACAGGAAGTAAAGACGCTGACCGCCGAACAATTGGTGGCTGCCGTTATGATCCGGAACCCGGGCCTTCAGGGGCTGGCGGCGGCTGCGGAGGCGGCAAATTACCGCATCGCCCCCGCCGGCGCTCTGGATGACCCCATGCTGACCTACGCGGGGGCGCCGAAAACCGCAGGCGGACCCCGTGGTTTTCAGGAGCGGGTGGAGTTGAGCCAGAGCCTGCCCTGGCCGGGCAAGCGTGGCCTGCGTGAAGACGCGGCCCGCGCCCGGGCCGAAGGCAGGGAGCAATCCCTTGCGGACGGCCGGCTGGCTCTCATGGCGGCCGCCAAGCGTTTATTTGCCGAATGGGCGTATATTCACCGCACTCTGAAGATAAAGCACGCTCACCGGGATCTGCTTACCGAGTTGCGGCGGGTTGCCGAGACCCAATACACGGTCGGGCGGGGCCGGCAGCAGGACGTGCTACAAGCCGAAGTGGAAGCCGCACGTATTGAGGCTGACATCGTCACTCATCAGCGACGCCGGAGCGAAGTGCAGGCAATGATCAACGGTTTGTTGAATCGTCCGCCTCAAAGCCCGTTGCCGCCGCCGGCGTCACTGCCTGCCCCTGCTGACCCTCCCACCTTGCGGATCTTGCATGAAGTTGCACTGGAGAAGCACCCGGAGCTGCGTCGTATCCAAGCACGCATTGCCGAAGCTAACGCCCAGCATAGCTTGGCCGAGAAAGAGTATTTCCCGGACTTCAAGTTGTCGGCCGGTTATAACGCGCTGTGGGATTCTCCCGACAAGCGTTGGGTGGTTGGCCTCAGCATCAATCTGCCGATTGATTTCTCCGGCAAGCGCAGCGCTCTCCGCGACGCTGCCGAAGCCGACGTCATGCGGTACCAGTGGCAATTGAGCGATCGGCAAGCGCAACTGCTTGCGCAACTGGAACAAGGGCGTGTCCGAGTACAAGAAAGGCAGGAGATCGTCGCTATTCATCAACAAAAGCTGGTGCCGCTGGCTGAGGAGAGCCTCAACGCTGCCGTCGCCGATTACCGGGCGGGTCAAGGCAGCTTCCTAACAATTATCGATGCCGAGCGGCAGCAGTTGCGGACTCAGGACAAGCTGGCTCGTGCCCATGCCGATTATATTCGGGCGCTGGCGGACTTGGAGCGCACCACTGGTAGGTCTTTGGGCGACGGCGACCGATTAACCGGAACCGGCCCAGCACCGACGAATATCCCCGTTCAGTCCTTTGGACAAGAGTAACGACTATGACTTCACGCACCACATTTATCTCACTTCTCGTTATCGGACTGCTGGTGGGTGCCGCCGGCGTATTGGGTCTTCAGAGGCTCTCCGGTGAGAAGGCAACCTCTGCCGTTCCCGATGAGGAGCCCTCCCTTAGCGCTTCCTACCAAAGCGGTCCCTTTCAATTGGGGGTCGAGATTGACCCGAAAACACCCCGGGTCGGTGAAAACGATCTGACCCTGGTATTGCTGGATGACTCTGGAGAGCCGGTCAGCGGTGCCGCCATCAAGGCGGTGGCGGAAATGCCCGCCATGGGCGCCATGCCCGCCATGCAGGCTCCGGCCGATATGCAGGAGATTGAGCCCGGTCTCTACCAGGGCACCTTTGAGCCCTCCATGGACGGTAGCTGGCCGCTGACCTTGCAAATCAGCAAGGAAGGCGTGGGATCCTCGCGGGCCAATTTTGATCTGGCCGTCGGACGAAAGGGCTTGCAGCCAGCCGGAGGCGTGACTGCTTTGAAGCGACAACAGGCGGGCGCCATGGGCAAGAACAGTGACGGCGAGTTGCCCTACCGCAGTGGCCCCTATCGCCTGGATGTGTCGATTGACCCTACCACGCCACGTGTGGGAGAGAACATCCTGAGCGTGGCTCTGCGCAATGCCGACGGTGCCCCACTGGACAACGCCGACATCAAAGCGGTGGCGGAGATGCCCGCCATGGGCGCCATGCCCGCCATGCAGGCTCCGGCCGATATGCAGGCGATCGAGCCCGGTCTCTACCGCGGCACCTTTGAACCCGCCATGGACGGTAGTTGGCCGCTGACTCTAAAGATTGAGGCGCCGGGTATGCCAGCTCGGCAAATCAGCTTTGATTTGGCCGTCGGGCGCGAAGGCCTCCAACTGGCCTCCGGTGCCAGCCGAACCGACGGTGGCGGCATGGCCGAGGAGGCACCACCGGGTACGGTGACCCTGGACAATCGTCGTCGCCAGTTGATCGGTGTGGAAACCGCCGAGGCACAAACCTTGGCTATGACCCGCACCATCCGCGCGGAAGGGCGGATTGCCTACGACGATACCCAACTGGCGGACGTCAGCCTCAAGTTTGATGCCTGGGTCGGCGAGCTCTACGCCGATTACGTGGGGGGTTACGTGGAAAAGGGAGAGCCCCTGTTTACCGTTTATGGTCCGGCGCTGCTCGCCGCTCAGCAGGAGTATCTGCAGTTGAAGCGCCGCAGTGGCGCCTCACAAACTTTGGTGACCGCCGCTCGAAAACGGCTTGCACTGTGGGACATGACCGACGCGGAAATCACCACCCTGGAAAAACGAGGAGAGCCCCTCGATTACGTCACCATGCACGCGCCCATCAGTGGCACAGTGGTGGCCAAGAATGTGGTGGAAGGGACCGCCCACAAGGCCGGGATGACGCTTTTGCGTATTGCCGATCTCTCCCAGGTCTGGGTGGAGGCCGATATCTACGAGGGCGAACTGCCCCTGGTGACGGAGGGCATGCCCGTTACCGTGACGCTTCCTTATCTGCCCGGTGAACAGTTTGAGGGCCAAGTGGACTACATTTACCCCTATTTGGACGACGTCAGCCGTACGGGGCGAGTGCGCCTTAGCGTCGCCAACCCTGAAGGTCGTCTCAAGCCCAATATGTACGCCGAAGTGAAGCTTAAGGCCGATCTTGGGCAGCGAGTGGCCGTGCCGGAAGAGGCGGTAATTATCGCGGGTGAACTGCGTGTGGTGTTCGAGGACCTGGGAGAGGGTCGGCTGGCACCGCGCAAAGTGCAAACCGGTCAACGGGCCGGCGGTTACATCGAAATCATCGAGGGGGTCGAGGCGGGTGACCGCGTGGTCACCTCCGGTAACTTCCTGATCGCCTCCGAGAGCCGACTCAAAGGAGGCATGGAGCAATGGTAAACGACGTACATAAGCATCCGCCCGCTCATCCCCCGGCCGAAGGGGAGGGGATTGGCTGGTTGCAGCGAATTATTGGCTATTGTGCCCGCAAACCCCTGATTACCTTGGTGGCCGTGCTTGCCCTGACCTTTGGCGGCTGGCAGGCGTTACAGCGGGCACCGTTGGATGCTATCCCTGACCTGTCAGATGTGCAGGTGATTGTCTTCACCGACTGGCCCGGGCGCAGCCCGGACCTGGTGGAGGACCAGATCACCTATCCTCTGACCACCTCCTTGCTGTCTGCGCCGGGAGTAAACTATGTGCGCGGCCAGAGCATGTTCGGCCTGTCGTTTGTCTATGTGATTTTCGACGATGGCGTGGACATGTACTGGGCCCGCTCGCGGGTACTGGAGTACCTCAACGGTGCCGCCGCCGAGTTGCCGGAGGGGGTCACTCCGACTTTGGGGCCGGATGCTACGGGTGTCGGTTGGGTCTACCAATATGCACTGAGAGATACGTCTGGCAACCACAGCCTGGCGGATCTGCGCTCACTGCAGGATTTCAATTTACGCTATGCCCTGGAAGCGGTTGAAGGGGTCGCCGAGGTGGCCTCCATCGGTGGGTTCCAGCGTGAATACCAGATCAGTCTCGACCCGAACAAACTCGCCTCTTACGACATCCCCCTCAAACGGGTCACTGAGGCGGTTGGGGACTCCAACCAGGATGTAGGTGGACGCATTCTTGAGGTGGCAGGCCACGAGCAGTTTATTCGCGGGCGGGGTTATGTGAAGTCCGTAGCGGATCTGGAAACAGTGGTGTTAAAAACCACGGCTGAGGGTGTACCGATCACGGTAAAAGACGTCGGTCACGTGGCATTGGGACCGGCTATGCAGCGCGGTCAGGCGGAGCTGGACGGCGAGGGCGTAGCCGTGGGCGGTATTGCGGTAATGCGTTATGGCGAGAACGCCCTGGAAGTTATTGACAAGGTCAAGCAGCGCCTGGAAGAGATCAAGCCCGGGCTCCCTGAAGGTGTCGAAATTGTGCCGGTCTATGATCGCTCGATTTTGATCAACGAAGCCGTTGACACGCTGACCTCGACACTGATTAAGGAGATCCTGATTGTCTCCCTGATTATCGGCGTTTTTCTGTTACACGTGCGCTCTACGCTGGTGGCCGCGATTACTCTCCCGGTAGCGGTGCTGATGTCCTTCATCCCCATGTATTTTCAGGGGCTGACCGTCAACATCATGTCTTTGGGCGGCATTGCGGTGGCCATTGGCGCCATGCTGGATGCGGCGATTGTCATTATCGACAATATCCACAAACGGTTGGCCCGGTGGGAGAGTGACGACGCCGACCCCGAGGAAAAGGCCAAGTCCCGACGGGACGTGATTATTGAGGCCATGCAGCAGGTAGGCCCCAGCATCTTTTTCTCGCTGGCAATCATCACCATCTCCTTTATGCCGGTGTTCGTCCTGGAAGGCACAGAAGGGCGCATGTTCAAGCCTCTGGCTTTTACCAAGACCTATTCCATGGCATTTGCGGCGTTCCTGTCCATCACTCTGGTGCCGGCCCTCGCGGTATGGCTGATTCGCGGCAAGATCCGTGCTGATCGCAGTAAGTTGAACCAGTGGCTGGTGGCTGCGTACCGGCCTGTGGTGGCTTTCGCCGCGCGTTTTCGGTGGGGAGTCATCGTGGGAGCGGTGTTGCTATTGCTGATCACGATCATTCCCTTCCGGCAATTGGGCAACGAGTTTATGCCACCTCTGAACGAGGGCTCGGTTCTCTTTATGCCCACCGCGCTGCCGGGAATGTCCATTTCCGAGGCCACCCAGACCCTGCAGACTATGGACCGGATCATTGCCGACATTCCCGAAGTGGAGCATGTTTTCGGCAAGGTGGGTCGCTCCACCAGCGCGACCGATCCCGCGCCGTTATCCATGGTGGAAACGGTCATTACCTTGAAGCCGGAGGACCAGTGGCGCGAGGGCATGACGTGGGACGGTCTGATTCAGGAGATGGACTCGAAACTCAAGTTTCCGGGAATGCCCAATATTTTTTGGATGCCCATACAGACTCGCACCGAAATGCTCGCGACCGGTATTCGTTCAGCGTTGGGCATCAAGGTGTTTGGTCCGGACCTGGCCACTATCGAAAAAACGGGCATCGCCATTGAAAAAGCGTTGCAGGAGGATGAGCGCACCGCCGATGCCACCCGCAGCGCCTTTGCCGAGCGCAGCACCGGTGGGTACTTTCTGGATTTCACCGTCAACCGAAGTGCTGCGGCTCGCTTTGGCCTCAACGTTGGCGATGTGGAACGGGTGATCATGGCGGCCATGGGGGGGACTGTGGTGTCGCAAACCGTGGAGGGGCGCGAGCGCTACAACATCCTGGTGCGCTACGCCCGGGATTACCGCGACAACGTGGAAGCGCTGGAGCGAGTACTGGTGCCCACTCCTTCCGGGGAGCAGATTCCCATCGCCCAGGTGGCGGACATTGAGTTTCAAACCGGGCCGCCTTCCATTCGCAGTGAGGACGGGCAACTTGTGGGATTCGTCTTTGTGGACGTCAAAAGCGAAGTCGGTATTGCCGATTATGTCGAACAGGCCAAGCAGGTGGTTGGCGACCAGGTCGATGTGCCGGACGGTTATCGGCTGGCTTGGGCGGGGCAGTTCCAGTATTTTGAGCGGGCCAAAGCCAAACTCCAATTGCTGGTTCCGATCACGCTGTTCCTGATTTTCTTCATGCTCTTTATGCACCGAGGCTCCCTCGTAGAGACCCTGCTGGTGATGCTGAGTGTGCCCATTTCGCTGAGCGGGGCCGTCTGGCTGATGTGGTGGCTGGACTTTAACCTCAGTGTCGCCGTCTGGGTGGGCATGATTGCCGTTGCGGGGCTCGCCGTGGAGCTCGGGTTGCTGATGATGGTGTATCTGGATATCGCCTGGCGGGACAGGGAGGCCGAGCGCCGACTCAATACCCGTGGAGATATGACCGAAGTCGTCCAGAGCGGCGCCGGCCAACGCATCCGGCCCATGCTGATGACCGGGCTGTCGACCTTTATCGGGTTGGTGCCGATCCTGTTCGCCAGCGGTACCGGCGCGGACGTGATGCAGCGCATCGCCGCGCCCATGGTCGGCGGGGTGATTTCTGCCCTGTTGATGGTGCTGGTGGTATACCCGGCAATCTTCATGCTATGGCGGGGACGCGGTCTGCCCAAGGGGGCACCGACACCACCGCTGAAAACTTAATGCGTCATCGCCGTCCGGTACCGATCCGTACTTTCGGTACCGGGCGGCGGTACTTTCGGTACTCTACTTACTTTAACTGGAGGCAACCCATGAAAAATTTGATGCGTTCATTTTTACTTTTAGCATTTACATTTCTGGCAAACACCGCCTTGGCTGCCGAACAAGCTTCGGCTGGGATGATGCAAGACTCCGGCATGATGGGCGCTGGTTTTATGTTGGCGTGTATCGTCTTGCTGATCCTGCTGTTCATTGCCTTGGTTCTGGCGATCCTGTCCATGATTAAGTACCTGTTCTTCAGTAAATCCAAAAAAGGAGACCGTTCATGACAACCTTTCTGCGTTGGAAAAGGCGATACACATCGATCCTCAGAGGGGCGTTGATGGTGACCGTTTACTTGGCCAGCTTGCCGTCGGTGCAGGCCGCCGAAACCGTTGATGCGACGCTGTACAAAAATCCGAGTTGCCGGTGCTGCGACCAATATGCTGCGTACTTGCGCCAGTACGACTATGAGATCAAGGTGACTGAAACCCCCAACTTGAGGCAGTTCAAAGCCGAGCATGGCGTACCGTCCCGCTTACAAAGTTGTCATACCATGCTGCTCGATGGGTACGTGATCGAGGGTCATGTTCCGGTGGGGGTTATTAACAAGCTCCTGGACGAACGGCCAGAGATCCGCGGTGTATCGCTTCCCGGCATGCCCCAGGGGTCGCCGGGAATGTCTGGGCAAAAGCGGGAGCCTTTTGTGATTTATGCGATTACGGATGACGAAATGTCGATCTACGCCACTGATTGAAACAGAGGTCACCGTCATGGCGAAGAGCGAGAAAGAGAACGGTCCGGGGCGAGGCGCCCGAGTGCGCAATTTGCGTCAGTGGTTCAGGCGCCGTCCCATTGCCGTCGCGGTCTGCCTGGTGGCATTGATAGGTCTCGCGCTCGGTTGGAACTGGCTGGCGGCGAGCGGGTTGCTCGTCGTGGCCCTGGTTGGCCTGGGGTGTCTGATGATGTGCGTTTTGGGCATGCACAGCGGGCACGATAAAGGAGACGAAAACTAAACGCTCCGAAAACCGGCGTTTCCCATGGAATGTCGGGAGAGCCCAACCACCGCACCTGTGAGGGTATCAAACGATGAATGAACTTATGGGCCATGCGGGGCTATGGGGCATTGCACTGATTGTTATTGCATTGGTCTCCTGGATGTTTTATCGGTATTTTGCGCCGAAAAGCTGGCGTGAATGGGCGGGTGCCGGGTTGGTGCAAGCTTTCATCATCGCACTTTATGCCGAGATGTACGGCTTTCCACTGACGATTTATCTACTGGTGCGGTTCTTCGGGCTGGATAGCGATTACGTTAGCGCCAACCTGTGGGCCACCCTGATAGGGTTGGGTGAAACCGGCATGCTGATCTCCATGTTGCTTGGCTATGCACTCGCTTTCATCGGCATTGGCCTACATTGTTCTCGGTTGGGTTGTTTCCGCTTATTGTATTTGCCTACTACCGGCTGGCGCAGCGAGAGGAGCGGCAAGTGATGGAGCGGTTCGGTGACGCCTACAGGGCCTACCAGCGACGGGTTCCATGTTCCTGCCTGGTTGGCGTCAATGGCGGCGGCTCGCGGATGCCTCGCTGGACGAAACCGATCACAAAAATTCTGAATGATGTTTCGCGAGTCAGATTCCCCGGCTAGGGAAGATTTGCGACTCTGGCGAGAATGTCTAGACTTGAAACTAGCGTTTCGTCTAGGCATCCATGGCAGGGGGCCCGAAGCCCTTTGGCAATAGCAGATTAAAATTTCAGCCTCTGAGGCAGAGTAAACTTGAGAAGTTAGAAGTTATGAGCGCTACACAACAATACTTACTGCTGCTGGGATTGGCACTGGGTATCCTGGGCGCGGTGTTAAGCCTGTATGGTTTAGCCCGTAGTGTGGGTCCAACACGGCAGGAACCTGGCAAGGATGTGCCGGCAAGCGCCGGAGTGCTGTCGCGGGCTCCGGTCTGGGGACGTTATCATGCGCGCTATTACGGTTATGCATTGCTGTTTTTGGCGTTCGATATGGAGATGGCCTACATGTACCCTTGGGCGGTTGTGTTCAAGGAAGTAGGGCTGGTTGCTTTACTTGACATGGGCGTGTTTCTTGCGATTCTCTTTCTTGGGTTGCTTTACGGATGGAGTCAGGGCGCTCTGAGGCGGCAATGATGACCGAGGTCGCAACGACACTTGCAGGCGCACGCAAAGGGCGTCCATCTATCCTGCGAAGGTGGGTTGGGCAGGCTCTGGCGCGCAATTTGAGCTGCCTGGTAGTCCCTGGGCCGGAAGTGGCCCTGGCGCATGGGCTGAACCTGGCGGCCGCAGACATGCGCATCGCCGCCACGCCGCGCGATGCCACTGTGCTCCTGGTTGTCGGTGAGCTATCTCAGAAGTTGGACGAGGCCACCGCAGTGCTCTATGCCCAGATGCCTAGGCCGCGAGCTATTCTAGTGCTCGGTGGGTCAGAACCTTCGTCTTTGCCTAAAGCTGACGTTTCCGCGGATCTCTCACAAACCGAACTGATGGAGGCGGCCACTCGGCTGCAGCGGTTGCTGGCTGAAGACGCCTTCGCCGCCTCGCCTGACGATTTTGACTCATCAATCCTGCAAACCAAAACTGAGTACGTCTGCCCCATGCACCCGGAAGTGGTGGAGGACGAACCAGGTAGCTGTCCCAAATGCGGCATGGATTTGGTGGCGCGCGAAGCCGGCGGCGACGCGGATGCTGGGGAGCACGACCATTCCGGCCACGGTCACGGCGATCATGATCACGGAGACCACGACCACGGCAGCTCGGGATTCATGTCCATGGTCGAGGTTACCAAAGACCTGCCTCGCAGCGCTGACGGTTTGGCAATGGACTGGCTTGAGGTGCCCTTCGGCCCCTGCTTTCCCGGTTTGCCGGGAGGATTGAGACTGACCTTGACGCTCGACGGTGACGGGGTGACCGAGGGCCAAGCGACATCTCTGGTAGCTATGGGCACCCCCTCTGAAGAGGTGGCGGTCGAAACCTTCATCGAGCGCCTGGCGGCGGCCACGCCGTTGGCACCGGTAAGTTACCGCCTCTTGGCCTGCCGCGCTATCGAGCAGGCGGCTGGTCTGGAGCCAGATCCGGCCGTCGAGCGGGGCCGGGCGGCCGCTCTTGAGCGAGAGCGCATCGCCAGCCATCTGGGCTGGCTGGCCCAGTTGGGCCGCCAGCTCAGCTTTGTCTGGTTGACACGTCGTGCGGCGGCTTTGCAATTGGAAACCCAGCGCGCCGACGGGGAGCAGCTTGTTGTCCTGCGGCCGGCGCTGCAGGCGCTCATCGCACGGCTCGAGCATACGCCCCTTCTCAAAGCGCGCTTGAAAGGCATCGGCGCTTTGCCCCACGGCTCCCAGGATCTAAGAGGCCCGGTGGCACGCGCCTCCGGCCGGACCGAAGATGCCCGCCAGGCGGACGCAATGTATTGCGAGCTGGGTTTCGAGCTGTACATTGAGGGCGCTGGGGACGCCTGGGCGCGTTTCCGGCAGCGGCATGTTGAGATCGTGACCAGTCTCGATCTCGTAGAGGCCGCCGGAGACCCTGAGCTCCCCAAGCTGCGAGCCATCGACAGCCCTTCCGGAACGGGGGAGGCGACCGTGGAAACGCCGCGCGGCCGCTCCACATTGCAGCTGACCCTGGAGCGAGGGCAGGTGGTATCGGTCGAGCTGGACGGCGCCTGCCGCCAACATATCGGCCTGGCCGCCGACCTGGTCGAAGGTCAGGAATTGGGTGATGCCTTGGTGGCGGTCGGGTCACTGGATCTCTCGCCCTGGGAGGTGAGCTCATGA
The DNA here is from genome assembly GCA_017794945.1 of Alcanivorax sp. Taxonomy (GTDB): domain Bacteria; phylum Pseudomonadota; class Gammaproteobacteria; order Pseudomonadales; family Alcanivoracaceae; genus Alloalcanivorax. The sequence continues at coordinate 1,151,407 of CP051239.1, read as the reverse complement.
CTGTCGCCATAGTGTTGCTCACACTGTTGGTTGGCGCTTGGTTACTGGCTGTGATTGAGGCCTGGCTCACGACCGGCCGCCTGCGACCGGTCGCCCCGCTGCTTGCGGGCCTGTCGCACCTGGGCCGCGAGTCCATCTTGGCGCGCAAGCCCGACCGGCTGTTTTTCGAGACCGCACCAGTGTTGTTGCTGGTGGTGGCGGTGCTCGGTGCTGCCGTACTTCCGCTGACGCCGGATCTGGTCATTGCTGATCTGGCCACCGGCGCCTTGTTTCTCAACGCGGTGCTTGCCTATGTGTTGGTATCGCTGATCATGGCTGGTTGGGGCCCGAACGGCGCCTACGCGATGATAGGTGGCTGGCGTTTTCTCGGCCAACTTATCGCCTACTCCATGCTTATCGTCATGCCCATTACGGCGACCGCCATGCGCGCCGAGTCCCTGTTGAACAGCGTCATCGTCGAGTCTCAGGCCGGTTTATGGAACATCGTTTACCAACCGCTGGGGTTTGTGTTGTTTTTCATCGCCGCTATGGCGTTGGCGTTCCGCTCACCCTTCGACCTGCCTACCGCACCCGGCGAGTTAGCCGGCGGGGTCGACGCCGAATACACCGGCGTGCGCCTGACAGTGTTGCGGCTAGCACGATTGGTGATGCTAATCACCCTGTCTGCCGCGACTACGGTGTTCTTTCTCGGTGGCTGGCAGGGGCCGCTTTTGCCGCCCTGGGCCTGGAGCCTGATCAAGACTCTGGCGGTAGCCGTATCGATGTTGCTGGTTGGCTACTATTTGCCGCGTATTCGCGAGGCGGATCTGCTGGGTTGGTGCTGGAAGTTTGGAATCCCCCTGGCGCTGCTCAATATTTTGATAGTCGGATTGCTCATCCTGGTGGTGCCCTAATGGTTGCACAGGCTTTTTTTGTCGGCGTATTCGGGCTGGCTGCGATCGGTTTCGGTGTGGCGGTGTTCCGTACCGCGTCTATGGTGCGTTCTGCGCTGGCGCTGCTGTTTTCACAGGCCGCCGTGGGCTGCATGTTTCTGGCCATGCAGGCCGAATTTCTGGGCGTGCTGCAGATTATGATGATGGCCACCGAAATGAGCATCATGGCCATCTTCATGGTGATGTTCATGATGGACCCCGGTGGGCTTGGCGGGATGGATATGAGCCACCAGAAGCGCTTTTCGATTGGTGCTGGAGCCATTGCCGCCACCACCGCCATCTCGGTAGCGCTGTTCTCTGATTGGGGGCCGATATTCGCCGAGGCGCCGGATGCTGCAATGCAAACGCGGGAGCTCGGTTTTGAAATGTTGGATCGCTCTATGCTGATTTTCGAGACCGCCGCTATCACCATCCTGACCGCAATGATCGCGGCTACGGCAGTAGCGATTCCGGTGCGCCAGCCCGGCGTCGACACAGGAAAGCTCGACAAGGAAAACGGTGATAAAGAACAGGAGGCTTCAAAATGACTCCGGTACTGATCCTGGCACTTCTGACCGGCGCCATTCTCTTTGGTGTCGGTATCTATGGCGCGCTCTCGCAGACTAACCTGGTCATGATAATGATGGGAGTGGAGCTGATTCTGGCGGGCGCGCTGGTGAACCTTGTGGCCTTCTGGCGCTTTCTGCATCCGGAGGTCTACGCCGGACAGATGTTTGTGCTGGTGGTAATGACGGTTATGGCAGTGGAGATGGCCGTCGGTTTCGGCGTCGCAATTGCACGCTTCCGGGCCAAGGGCTCGGTCGAGATGGAAGAGGCCGGAGACCTGCAGGGATGAGTGACCTGGTCTTGCCCATAGTGTTCCCTTTGCTTGCGGCCGCTGCCATTCTGCTGCTGCGCCGGGGAGCGGCTATTTTGGCGCTGGTCGGGGTCGCACTTAGTTTGGCGGCAAGCCTTAAGCTTTTGGGGGCGGTCGCCAGTGGTGACTCCGCAACCCTGCTGCTGCCAGGCTTGCCGGATCTACCCTTGCGGTTGACCGCCGAGCCGTTAACCGCGTTGCTCAGTGTAGTGGTTGCCGCCGTGGCGACTTGCGTGTTGATTTATTCGGTAGGCTATATGAAGCGGGAGTCCGGCCTACCCCGCTTTTTTGCCGTTATGTCCTTGTTTGTTGCCGCCATGCAGGCCCTGGTTCTGGCCGGCGACTGGGTTCTGGTGCTCGCCGCCTGGGAGCTGATTGGCTTGTGCAGTTACCTGCTGATCGGTTTCTGGTTTCAGCGGCCCGAAGCGGCGAACGCCGCGAGCCGTGCCTTTCTCTACACCCGCAGTGCCGATCTTGGTCTGTACATCGCGATATTCACCCTCATGGGGGCGGCGGGCACCAGCGAGATCGCCGCCACCCTGAATGTCGACGGAGACACCGCCGTGGCGGCCGGGCTTTTGTTGCTGCTCGCTATCATGGGCAAGTCTGCCCAGATCCCCCTCCAGGACTGGCTTATGCGTGCCATGGCGGGGCCCACACCGGTGTCGGCGTTGTTGCACTCGGCGACACTGGTGGCAGCAGGTGCCATTTTACTGATCCGTGTAGCGCCGCTGCTGACGCCGGAAGTTTTGCTCGCTATTGGGCTGGTGGGCGGTATTACTACCGTGGCGGCAGGTCTGATTGCGCTTGCCGAACGTGACCTCAAGCGCCTGCTGGCGGCCTCAACCGCCAGTCAGTATGGTCTGATGCTGATTGCGGTCGGCGCCGGGGTGCCGCTGGCGGCGTTGTTGCATCTGCTTGCCCATGCCGCCATCAAGAGTGGCCTGTTTTTAGCAGCCGGTGAATTTCAGCATGCGCGCGGCGGCACGGCTCTGGAGCGCTTGCGTGGTGTAGGGCGCGTCCGGCCCTGGACTTTCTTCGGCTTCGCATTGGCAGCGCTGGCCCTAGTGGGTGCTCCACCGCTGAGCGGCTTCTTCTCAAAGGACGCGGTGATCGCCGCCGCACTGTCCGCGCCAAGTGTCGCCTGGCTCGCTCCCCTGGCACTGGCGGGCACACTGCTGACCGGTGCCTACTTGGCTCGCGCGCTGCGGCTGCTATGGCACGAGCGCGAGGAGGGTGAAAACGAAAACCGTTCGGTGGCCGGCGCCCGCTGGATGGGGCTGGGAGTATGGGCCCTGGTAATCCCAGCCGTCTTCCTGGGTCTGACCTTCGGTCCCATTGAAGCCTTGTTGGGTTTGCCCGGCCCTGGAGACCATGGCACTACCGCCATGCTGTTCGGGCTTCTCGCGGCAGCGGCCGGTCTGGCGCTGGGCTGGCTGGTACCGGCATCTCGCTTGCTTGGCCCTTTCCACCCCTGGGCACAATCGGGGCTGGTCATCGCCGGAGGGCTCTCCTTCTGGATCGGCCGACCAGCCATGGCCATTGCCTACGGCTGCCAGCGCCTGGAGCGTGGCCTATACGCGACCGTCCTGAGTGTCGGCCGCGGAGGCTTCTTCATTGCTCGAGGTTGCGGGCGCGTGGAACGAGGTTTGTATGCGGTGGTGTTGGGTACTGGCCGTGCCAGCTTGGCCGTGGCGCACTTGGTTCGGGTAGGAGATGAGCGCCGAATCGACGGCCTGATCTTCGCCCTGGTGGCCAGCGTACGAGGCTGGGGAGACCGCGCCCGCGTCCTGCAAAGCGGTTGGATTCACCACAGTCTGGCTATCAGCGCCGTGGTTACCGCCGTAACACTGATCATACTGCTTTCAGCCTCGTTGAGTTTCTAGAGGATAGCCATACTCATGCTACCAATTGTATCCCTTACTCTGTTTTTGCCGCTCGCCGGTGCCGCCCTGATTCTGGCCCTTCCGGGGCCGACGGCGCGAACCGTACACAGCATTGGTATTGGCACCGCCAGTTTAACTCTGGTCGGGGCGCTGGCCATGTGGCTGGAGGGAGTGAGCGGCGCGGGCTTTTCCCAAGTCGAAGAGCTCGAATGGATTCCGGCTATCGGTGCCGCCTACCGGGTCGGTGTGGACGGCATCAGCCTGCCCCTGGTGCTGCTGAGTGCTATGCTGTTTTTGGGGGCATTCATCTATGCTTCGTCGCTGCGCGAGCGCCCGCGCGCCTACGTGGCTTTGGTTCTGCTTCTAGAAACTGCAGCAATCGGCACCTTTGCCGCCCTCGACGGAATTCTGTTCTATGTGTTCTTCGAAGTCTCCCTGGTGTCGATGTATTTCATGATTGCCGGTTGGGGCCATGAGGACCGGCAGCGGGCGGCTCTGATGTTTTTTATCTACACGCTTCTGGGCAGCCTGCCGTTATTGCTCGCCATCCTGGGGCTTTACCTCGGCAGTCCCGATCCCAGCTTCGACATGCGCGCCTGGATCGCTAATCCACCGCTGGAAGGGGCTGCGGCCATGTGGGCGCTGGTCGCCATGCTGGTTACTTTTGCGGTCAAGATCCCCGCCGTACCGTTGCACACTTGGTTACCTGCCGCCCACGTCCAGGCGCCGACTGTCGGCAGTGTCATCCTGGCCGGCATCATGCTGAAATTTGGAACCTACGGGCTGGTTCGCTTCGCCCTACAAATGACTCCCGAGGCGTTCCACGAAGCCGGCGTCGTTGTCCTGGTGTTCGGTGTCATCGGCGCGCTCTATGGCGCCTTCGCCGCTCTGGCGCAGACCGATCTCAAGCGTCTGGTGGCCTATACGTCGATTAACCACATGGGCTATGTGATCATCGGCGTCGCCGTGGCTGCACTGGCTCTGGACCCTTCAGTGCGTGCCACCGCACTCGATGGCGCCGTCCTGCAGATGTTCAGTCACGGTTTGGTTACCGGTGCATTGTTCTTCCTGGTGGGGATGATTCAGGAGCGCGCACATACTCGCGAGATGGGCGAATTTGGCGGCCTACTAAAAACGGTTCCGCTGTTGGGCTGGTCCTTTATGTTGGCGGCCTTTGCGTCGCTGGGCCTGCCTGGTCTGGCGCACTTTCCAGGGGAGTTCCAGATATTTCTGGGTACGCTTGGTAGTGTGCCCGCCGCCGTCGTGTCGATACTGGGCCTTGCTATCATTGCGGGTACCTTTCTCAAAGCGATTCGCGAAACCTTTCTTGGCGAGCCTCAGTCACGTTGGCATAGCATGCCCGACCTGAGTTTGCGCGAAGTGCTCGCGCTGGCGCCATTACTGGTTCTCACCGTAGCTACCGGGGTGGCACCATCCTGGGTGCTGGACACCATTCACCGGACTACCTCGGCGTTGGTGCTATAATGGGGCGTGATCTGGCATTGTTAATTCCCGAGATCGCTGTGCTGCTAGCCGCAGTCAGCGCGCTGATTGCAGAAATACTGCGCAGGCCTCGAGCTTCGCTGGCTCTCGCCATGCTGGGCCTGTTCGTCGCCACGGGACTGACCATACGTTTGGTGGGTACAGACACCACCGTATTCGGTGGCAGTTTTCGGATAGACGCGCTCAGCATCTGGGCAAAGCTGATTTTATTGCCGGCGACGATGCTGTCTTTGCTGCTGGCGAGCGCGGAAGTGCGCGGCACCGTGCGTGAGGGCACGGTCTACAGTTTATTATGTTTAGCTACCGTTGGTGCTCTTATTCTAGCCGGCGCCGGCGATATGATGTTTCTGGTTCTGGGCCTGTTGCTCACCAGTTTGGCGACCTTTGCTCTGGTGGCCTACCCGGACGACGATCCTGCCACCGAAGCCGCCATGAAATACTTTGTGTTTGGTTCGGTGGCTGGCGCGGTGATGATCTTTGGTCTCACGTACTGGTTCGGTGCCGCCGGCTCCACAATGATTGCCGACCTTGAGGGTACGGAGGCCATCCCTTTGGCTGTCATATTCGGTTTGGTGGCGGTTATTGTCGGTCTTGGCTATAAAGCATCTCTGGTTCCATTTCATTTTTGGGTGCCGGATGCCTATGAAGGTGGGCCCTTATCGGTTGCAGCCTTCCTGTCTGTGGTGCCCAAGGTGGGCGCGTTGTTTGCGCTAACTCAAGTGTTTCGTGACCTGCCTTCCGAAAGCGGTGGGCCCGCTGTTATCGCGGGACTAGCCGTACTGAGTATGACCTACGGTTACCTTGCCGCGTTGGTGCAGGATAATGTTGTTCGACTGCTGGCTTACTCATCTATTGCCCAGTCCGGGTACTTCCTCCTGGGTATTGTGGCGCTGGGCGAAAGTTCTTTTGCTTTGCCATCAATCATTTTTTTCGCTGCCGCGTACGCCGCTATGAATCTGGGGGCTTTCGCCGTTATCGCTGCGGTTGGGCGTACGCTAAACGATTTCAACGGCCTGGGGCGCGCTCAACCACTGGTGGGAGTCGCCATGGTACTTTTCCTGCTCTCGCTGGTAGGCATTCCGCCACTCGCTGGTTTCGTTGGCAAATTCCTGCTCTTTGCCGCTGCTATCCATGCGCAGTTTACCTGGTTGGCTGTAGTGGCGATTCTCAACAGTGTGCTCGCTCTCGCAGTATATATGCGTATTATCGTGCCTATGTATAGGCAAGAAGAGGTGCCTCATGACGCTGCTAGTATTTGGATCGATATCGTGACGCTAACGGCGCTGTTAGCCACGGTTACTATTGGACTGGCCGCCCAGTTCTTCTTTGTGAAGTCGATGGCATAGCGCATTCTCGGCGTCGTTCCTAGACAGATACTTGTTGTGTTTACCGTTACTTCTGATATCTCGCTCATCATCTTTCCCAGAGAAGTCAGAAGCTTCAATGTTATTTGCTGCCGCTATGCCGGCGGCGGGGGCGAGAAAGTATGGATTCGATAACGCAGGCGGCCCTGGGGGGCGCCCTGGGCGGGGCGGTGCTGGGGCACCGGTTCGGGCGCGCCGCGGTGGTCGCCGGCGCGCTGCTCGGCACTCTGCCGGACATGGACGTGCTGATCGACTATGGCGATGCGGTGGCCAACTTTTCCCAGCACCGTGGTTTCAGCCATTCGCTGTTGGTGCTGGTGCCCCTGGCGGTGGTGCTGGCGGCGCTACTCAGTCGTTGGCAGCGCAGCGTATCGTTCCGCCGCTGGCTGACCTTCACCGGCGCCATCCTGATCACGCACCCGTTGCTGGACGCCTTCACCACCTACGGCACCCAACTGCTCTGGCCGCTGGGGCCGCCGGTGGCCTGGCACAGCATTTTTATCATCGACCCGCTCTATACGCTGCCGTTGCTGGTGGCGGTGGTGATCGCGCTGATCCGACCGCCGGCGATCCGCGCGCTGACGGTGGGGTTGGTGCTGTCGAGTCTCTACCTGGCCTGGAGTCTGGCCGCGCAGCAGTGGGTGGATCACCGGGTGCAGCAGGCGCTGGCCGGTACCGGCTATCAGACGGCGCCACGGATGGTGCAGCCGATGCCGTTCTCCACCCTGCTGTGGCGCGCCACGGTGCTGCACCGGGAAGAGCGCCTGGAAATCGTCACCGGGCTGCTCGACGGCGATGTGCCGCTGCATATTGAAGGCTTTCCGCGGGACGCCAATCTGGTCGCCTCGGCCAAGCAGCTGGACGACGGCCGCCGTCTGGAATGGTTCACCGGCGGCTTTCTGGATTACCGGTTGGAGGACGGGCGGCTGGTGGCCACCGACATCCGCCTCGGCGTGCCCGGCGCCCACCCCTTCCAGTTCGTGATCGCCGAGGCCCAGGGCGGGCCCGACAATCTGGCATGGCAGGCGGTGCGCAGCACGCGCCTGCCCCGGCCGATGATCAACGAAGACGCCTGGCCGGCGCTGTTTCGTCGTACCCTGACGCTCAGCCCCGTGTTGTGTTTGCACGAACTCAAGCTGGCGTCGACCGGCGCCGCCTGCGAGGGCGCATTGCCTCTGCGCGCGGCGCCTTGAAGAGGTTTAGTCCCAGCCGGCCAACACCAGCTTGCCGATGGTCTTGCCGGACTCGATGCGCCGGTGGGCCTCCTTGAGGTTGGCGGCGTTGATCGGCCCCAGGCCCTCCGAGAGGGTGGTCTGCAGGACGCCTTCTTCCACCAGCCGGGCGGTGGCGCGCAGGATTCCGCCCTGGCGTTCCATGTCCACGCCGAACAGGGCGCGGGTGAACATGAACTCCCAGGCGAAGCGGGCGCTCTTCGGTTTCAGCGGGTTCACGTCCAGGGGGCCGCGGGCGTCGACGATGGTGACGATGCCGCCCAGCGGCGCGACCAGCTCGCAGACGTCGCTCCAGTAGGCGTCCGGTTCCTGGGCCAGCAGGATGGCGTCCACCTGCTCGATGCCCAGCCCTTTCATGGGCTCGCGCAGGCCGTTGCGGTAGTCGATGGTGTGGGTGGCGCCCATGGCGGTGCACCAGTCCGCCGAGGTCTGACGTCCGGCGGTGGCGATCACCGTCATGCCGAAGTGGCGGGCGGCCAGCTGGGTGGCGATGGAGCCGACACCGCCGGCGCCGCCCACCATCAGCAGGGTCTTGCCGGCGGCGTTTTCCGGAGTCAGGCCGAGCTGGTCGGTGAGGCTTTCCCAGGCGGTGAGCACGGTCAGCGGCAGGGCGGCGGCTTCCTGCATGCCGGTGCCTTCGGGCATCTTCGCCACCAGGCGCTCGTCCACGCACTGGTACTGGGCGTTGCTGCCCTGGCGCTGCATGGCCCCGGCGTACCAGACCCGGTCGCCGGGCAGGAAGTCGCGGACTTCGGCGCCTACCGCTTCCACCCGACCGGCGGCATCATAGCCGAGTACTTTATGGCCCTTCTCCGCCAGGGGGCGTTGGCGTACCTTGGTGTCCACCGGGTTGACCGATACCGCCTCCACCGCCACCAGCAGGTCGCGGGGGCCTGGTTTGGGCTGTTCCAGCTGGATGTCTTCCAGGGCGTGGACGTCTTCGATGGCGCGGGGTTGGTTAAAGCCGACGGCCTTCATAGGGTCTCCGTGGGAATACGAATGTCACTGGGGTTTTAAATAATAAGGATACCATCATGCGTTTTGACGAATACCGCAATCTCGACGGCGTGGCGCTGGCCAAACTGGTGGCGGACGGGGAAGTGACCGCCGCCGAACTGCTGGAGCTGGCCATCGCCCGTGCCGAGGCGGTGAACCCGGCCCTCAACGGCCTGATCATTCCGCTTTACGACCAGGCTCGGGAACAGGCGGCGGGCGCCTTGAGCGGCCCCCTGGCCGGGGTGCCCATGCTCACCAAGGACCTGTTCCAGGAGATCGGCGGCGCCCCCAACTATCAGGGTAACAAAGCCCTCAAGCGGGCCGGCCATAAGGCGCCGGTGGATTCCGAGCTGGTGCGCCGCTGGAAGGCGGCCGGGGTGGTGCTGTTCGGGCGCACCAATACGCCGGAATTCGGCGCCAAGGGCATCACCGAGCCGGAGGCGTTCGGCGCCACCCGCAACCCCTGGAACACCGACCACACGCCGGGTGGCTCCTCCGGCGGTTCCGCGGCCCTGGTGGCGGCGGGCGTGGTGCCGTTCGCCGGTGCCAACGACGGCGGCGGCAGCATCCGCATTCCCGCCGGCTGCTGTGGCCTGTTCGGCCTCAAGCCCGGGCGCGGGCGCACGCCCTGGGGGCCCAACTTCAGCGAGGCCATGCACGGCATTTCCATGAATCACGTGGTGACCCGCTCGGTGCGCGATTCCGCGCTGCTGCTGGACGCCACCCAGGGCGAGGAAGTGGGCAGCCTGTTCCGCATCGCGCCGCCGGAGCGCAGCTACCTGAGCGAGCTGGAGAGCGACCCCAAGCCGCTGCGCATTGCATTCTCCACCACCTCGCCGATCGGCACCGAGGTGGACCCGGAAGCGGTGGCCGCGGTGGAGGACGCCGCCCGCCTGCTGGAGTCCCTGGGCCACAAGGTGGAGCAGGCGTCGCCGAAAATGGACATGCTGGCCATGAGCATGGACTGGCTCTCCATGTGGTTCGCCAACTGCGCCGCCAGCGTGGACTGGGTGCGCGAAGAAACCGGCTGCGGCAACGACGGCTTCGAACTGGACACCCTGGCGATGGCGGCGTTCGGCCACGCCACCTCGGCGCCGGACTACGTGCGTGGTTACCAGCGCTGGCAGGGGTATTCCCGGGCGCTGGCGGAATTCCACCAGCAGTACGACCTGTGGCTGACGCCCACCCTGGCGCTGCAGCCGGCGCGTATCGGTGCCTCGGAAACCCCGGCCTGGCAGCAGCGCATGCTCAAGGTGATTCTCAAAGTGGGCGCCGAAAAGCTGGTGATGAAAACCGGCCTGGTGGAACAGATGGTGAAGGAGAACCTGAAGTACGTGCCCTTCACCCAGCTCGCCAACGTCACCGGGGTGCCGGCCATGTCGGTGCCGCTGCACTGGTGCGAAAGCGGCCTGCCGCTGGGGGTGCAGCTGGTCGGCGATCACGGCAGCGAGGGCCTGCTGTTCAAGCTGGCCGGTCAGTTGGAGCGGGCGCGGCCCTGGTTCAACCGCATGCCGGATCTGTAACCGGGCTCAGGCCCCTTCGCCCTGGGGCAGAGGGGGCCACCAGGCCTGGATGCGGTGTTCGGACACCGCCGCCAGGTCGCCGAACTGCAGCAGCACGAACTCGCTTTGCGTGGGGCGGAAGAACAGCTGATCGCCGGGCACCAGCTCGGTGGCCGGCGAGCCGTTGTACATCATCTGATTGGTGCTGGCGCCGTACAGGTTGTTGCGGCGGATGCCGGGCGGTGACACCGGCTCCGCTTTCCAGTAACCGCCGTAGATGAAGTAAGTGCGGCGCCGGTTGGGGTCCCACAGGGCCCAAGCATCGCCCAGCGGCAGCGGGCCGGGCAGGGTGAGCCCGTCCAGCGCCTTGAGCACCGGCGCGGCGATAAAGGCCGCGGGCTCGAAGTCCTTCAGGCTGGGCACGTCGAAATCCGACGGCTTGACCAGGCAGGAGCCGGCCGCCAGCTCGTTGAGCGGCGTCTCGTCGCCGTGCAGCGTGAAGGTGGGGCTGCCGGCACCGTTGAAGGTGAGCGGCTGCTCGCGCAATTCGGGGGCAACCTGGTAGAGCCGGTCGATAAAGCTTTGATAGACCGCCTGGGCCTTGCGCAGGCTGGTGTCGCGGCTTTCCACCAGGTCCGGCAGTTTGCCCACGTGGGCGTCGTAGCCCATGAAGCCGGCGAACGCCAGATGGCGCGGGTGGGCGGCGATGCGCTCAAGCAGTGCGTCCAGTTGCCCGGGCTCGGTGAGCCCGCCGCGGTGCAGACCCACGTCGATTTCCACGTTGATGCGCAGCCGGCGGTCCAGCCGCCGGGCCAGTTCCAGGTATTCCTTCAGCCGCGCGTCGCTGTCGATCAGCCATTGCAACTGGCGGTCCGGATCGAAGCCGGCGTCCTCCGGCAGTTCCTCATAGAAGCGGGCGGCGGCCCGCACCGGCATGGGTTTGCCGAGCAGCAGGTCGCAGCCCGGCTCCGCCTCGGCCATGGCGTTGATGAACGGCTGGTGGAACACCATCACCCGGTCGGTGCCGGTTTGCGCCATGACTTCGCGGATCAGCGGCACGCTGGGCAATGATTTGGCGACGATGCGGTAGGCGCGGCCCGGCGGCAGCGCCTGCTGCAGGCGGCGGCAGTTGGCCGCCAGCCGTTGCCGGTCGATGAACAGCAGTGGGCGCCCCGGCCCGCTGTCGCGGAACAGGGTGTTGTAGGGCTGGAAGTAGGCGCCGTGGGGGCCGCCCTGGTCGCCGGGTCTCAGCCACCAGGCCGCCGCCAGGCCGCCGCCCAGGGCGAGCAGGAAGGTGCGCCTTTTCATGCCGGTTGCCCCTTGGCGTCGATGCCGAACAGGTGTCTCAGGTGATCATTGAGCAAGCGTCCGCGCGGGTCCAGCTCGCGGCGCAGGGCGAGGAAGTCGTCGAAGCGCGGATAGAGTTCGCGCAGTTCGTCGGCGCCCAGGCTGTGCAGCTTGCCCCAGTGCGGACGGCCCTGGTGCCGGCGCAGCACCGGCTCGGTGGCGCGGAACAGCGGCGTGGCGTCCTGCTTGAAATACTGATGGATCGACAGGCTGGCCCCGGCGCGGCCGCTGAACATGGACAGCAGCGTATCGTCGGCGGCGCTGTAGCGGAACTCAATCGGGAAGAACACATTGATGTCCTGCTCGCGGATCACCTCGCAGACTTCCTGCAGGCACTCGATGCCTTTCTCCGCCGGCACCGTGTATTCCATTTCGTTGAAGCGCACCGTGCGGCGGTTGGCGTAGATCTTGTGGGCCGGTCCCCGGCGACGGTTTTCCTCGACGAAAAAGGTCACCAGCTTCTGCAGGGTGGAGGTCATCCAGCCGGCGCGCATGCTCAGCTCGCAGACGGTCTCCAGCAGGTCGTTGCTGTCGTCCTGGGCCAGGTCGTCCTCCGGGTCGTCGGTGAGCGACATGGTTTTGACGATGGCGGTGCCGCCGAGGGGAAAGGCGAAAAACTCGATGTTGCGGAAGTTGTCCTTCTCCCGCTCCACGAAGTCCATGGCTTCGTCCAGCGGCAGCGTCCAGGTGTGCTCTTCCAGCCGGTAGGCCGGGGCGCTGTCCAGGGTCACGGCGGTGATCAGGCCCAGGGCGCCCAGGCCGCAGCGGGCCGCCTGGAAGCGGTCGCCGTCCTTATGGTCGAGCCGGTGCAGGGTGCCTTCGGTGTCCATCAGTTCCAGGCCCACCACCTGGTCGGACAGGCACGGCAGGCCCAGGCCGGTGCCGTGGGTGCCGGTGGCGATGGCGCCGGCCAGCGACTGCAGGTTGATGTCCGGTTCGTTGATCAGGCTGCGGCCTTCGCCCCAGGCCTCGCTGCTGGCCTGGGCGATGCGGGTGCCGGCGCCGAAGCGCAGGGCGCCGGCGTCGACGCTGCGCAGCCCGTTGAGGGCCTCCAGGGACACCAGGGTGTCGCCGGTGGGCACCACGGCGCTGAACGAGTGGCTGCCGCCGAACGGCCGCACCGTGCCTTCGGTGTTGGCGAGCAGCCGGGCCAGGGCGGCTTCGTCCGCCGGGTAAGCCAGGTTGCGCGGCCGCGCGGTCTGGTTGCCGGACCAGTTCTGCCAGCTGGCGCGCTCGCCCTGTGCCTTGCCGTCGGCTTGCCCGGCGCCGGCCAGGGTCGGTACGGCGGCGGCGCCGGCGGACGCGGCCAGCGCTTTCAGGAAGGCGCGGCGGGGAAGTCGTTGCAACATGACGGCGGAGTCCTTTCGGCTATTGTTGTACTCGGCACCGGCGGCGGCACCTTATACCTTAATGGTACTGTCGTGCCAGAAAAGTGCAATAGTCTATCGTGCGTCCCGTGCACGGGTCGTCAATGCCAGGGGCCGGCTTCTAGTCCAGCCCCAATTCGCTCCACATCTCGTCGACCCGGGCTTTGACGTCGTCATCCATGCTGATCGCCCGGCCCCACTCGCGGTCCGTTTCACCCGGCCATTTGCTGGTGGCGTCGAGGCCCATCTTGGAGCCCAGTCCGGCCACCGGCGAGGCGAAATCCAGATAGTCGATGGGGGTGTTCTCCACCAGCACGGTGTCCCGGGCCGGGTCCATACGCGTGGTGATCGCCCAGATCACGTCCTTCCAGTCGCGGGCGTTAACGTCGTCGTCGCAGACGATCACGAACTTGGTGTACATGAACTGGCGCAGGAACGACCACACCCCCATCATCACGCGCTTGGCGTGGCCCGCGTACTGCTTCTTCATGGTCACCACCGCCATCCGGTAGGAGCAGCCCTCCGGCGGCAGATAGAAATCAACGATTTCCGGGAACTGCTTCTTCAGGATCGGCACGAAGATTTCGTTCATCGCCACGCCCAGCACCGCCGGTTCGTCCGGCGGCCGGCCGGTGTAGGTGCTGTGGTAGATCGGGTCGCGGCGGTGGGTGATGCGGTCCACGGTAAACACCGGGAAGCGCTCCACTTCGTTGTAGTAGCCGGTGTGGTCGCCGAACGGCCCTTCGTCGGCGTACTCGCCGGGCTGCAGATGGCCTTCCAGCACGAACTCGGCACTGGCCGGCACCTGCAGATTGGAGCCCAGGCATTTCACCAGCTCGGTGCGTGAGCCGCGCAGCAAACCGGCGAAGCCGTACTCGCTGAGCGTGTCCGGCACCGGCGTCACCGCGCCGAGAATGGTGGCCGGATCGGCGCCCAGCGCCACCGCCACCGGGAACGGCTCGCCCGGGTGGGCCTCCTGCCATTCCTGAAAATCCAGGGCACCGCCCCGGTGGCCCAGCCAGCGCATGATCAGCTTGTTGCGGCCGATCAGCTGCTGGCGGTAGATGCCCAGGTTCTGGCGTTCCTTATTGGGGCCACGGGTGATCACCAACGGCCAGGTCACCAGCGGGCCGGCGTCGCCGGGCCAGCAAGTCTGGATCGGCAGCTGGGTCAGGTCCACGTCGTCGCCTTCGATGACGTGTTCCTGGCAGGGGCCCGAGCCGCCCACCTTGGGGTTCATACTCAGCACCTTGCGGAAGATCGGCAGCTTCTCCCAGGCGTCGCGGAACCCTTTCGGCGGCTCCGGCTCCTTCAGGAAGGCCAGCAGCTCGCCCAGCTCGCGCAGCTCTTCCACGGACTCCCGGCCCATGCCCAGCGCCACCCGCCGCTCGGTGCCGAACAGATTCCCCAGCACCGGGATCGACGACCCCTTGGGGTTCTCAAACAGAATCGCCGGACCGCCCGCCTTCAGCGTGCGGTCGCAGATCTCCGTCATCTCCAGGCGCGGGTCTACCTCGCGGGTCACCCGTTTCAGTTCGCCCAGCTTTTCCAGTTGCTGAATAAAGTCGCGCAAATCGCGGTATTTCATCAATCCAATCTCGCCGGCTGCAAGGTGCCGGCAGTATACCAGCCGACCCGCCTGCGACGATGGCCGCATCGCCAAACGTCCGCCCCTGCCTGCATGGACAGTATCATTGATATTGGCAAATAAAGAGGTCACGCCAACAGGGGCGGACCCGTGGCGAGAGGTTTGTAACTTTATGAAATATCTGGTTTATTCAGTTTTACATAAAAACCAGAAGCCAGGATGTGACGCAGGCGCATTCATCGGATATCCGAGCCGGCGTCCTAATACCTGTTATGTTCCTTGAGGGTATATGGAAGAAGTAAGCATCAAGCTGACGAAAGATGAAGCCTTGGTCTTGTTTGAGTTCCTTTCCAGGTTCTCTTCTAGCGATGCACTCAGCATTCAAGATCAGGCCGAAGAAAGGGCTCTCTGGAATCTAACCTGTACCTTTGAGAGGCTTTTTTCTGAGCCATTTTCAGATGATTGCACCGAAATTATTTCAGCAGCAAGAAAAAGGCTGCGAGATGAAGGGTAGTCAAAACATAACAAGGCCAGTCACGGCGACGGCTACTGCATTGCGGCTTTGCCTGCATTCCGTAGCCGCGCATGCTGGCTGGTGTTAAGCAGTATCTGAGTAAAAATTGATGATGACAAAGTGGGCCACATTTGTATTCGCTGTTATTGGTGCCTTTTTTCTCTGTGGCATCGGAGGGGTGCTGATCGCTGAATGGCTTGGATTGTGGGATCTACCAGTGGTTGGTTTCTGCGCGGCTTTTGGCGTTGTCTCTCTAGCTTTTGTTTCCGCGCCTGCCAAGAGATCAGAGGTTGCCCTCACTATTTTTGTCGCTGGTGCGCTGCTGGCTTGGTTCCTGATCGAGCCTTCATGGTATCCAGAGGCATACGGAGAAAAGGCGTATCAGCCTACTCATGTCCCTTTTTTCGTAACGGTATTGGGCGGACTGGTAGCGCTTTCTATTGCCTTGTTGCCCTTCAAGAAATGGAGCCGGACTGCTTAACAAGTGGGTGACGCTGGCCGGTACTACGCTGCGCTCTGTAGTCGCCGCTAAGCAAAAGCGTTATGCAATCAAGGAGGACAAGTTGCGTGATCACTGATCGAGAAACTGAACTGGCTGAGCGACTAATCAAGCTACATGACGGAAAGAGCTATCGGGAAATCCAAGAAATGTCGGCGCCGCCTAAAGACCCGAATGACGATGGCAAGATCACTGAAGACATGTATCTGGATATGTGTCGGGACATAGAGAATGAAATGGGTGCGCTGGAAAGCATCGAGTCAATAGATTGCCTGCCGAGAAATGAGTCCAAGTTAACGTTGTGGAAGGCGAAATACAGCAAAAGTGATAACAAAGTCTTTTGGGCGATTGGCTTTGACTTGGAAACACTGAAAGTTCAGGACGTTCTGGTCCAATGGTAAACGCATAACAGGAACCGGCACGGCGATGTCTACTACATTGGAGCTTCACTTCCATTCCGTAGCCCCGCTTCTGGCTGGCATTATGTGTGTCACCTGCAGGCCATAGAAGAGAATTCTATGACTAAGCATGTTGGTTCTTGCCTGTGTGGCACAGTGAAATTCGAGGTCCAGGGAGATTTCGACAGCTTTTACCTGTGTCATTGCAGGTATTGTCAGAAAGATACGGGATCTGCTCATGCGGCAAATTTATTTGCGCAGTCAGCTAAGCTGATCTGGCTGGCGGGTGTGGATGCTGTGACATCCTTTACGCTTCCGGGTACTTGCCACAATAAAAGCTTTTGTCGATCGTGTGGCTCAGCCCTACCGAGCAATCAACTTAGAGGCCTGCTCGTTGTTCCTGCAGGGTGTTTGGATACTGAAGTCTCTGTGTCGCCAACCGCGCACATCTTCACATCGAGCAGAGCAGTTTGGGAGGCGACGATTGGTGACGTTCCCGAGTTCGAGGGTCTGCCAGAGTAGGCTAAGATCACATAGACAGAGGCTGTCGCCGGGGGTTGTTCCGCTGCGTATAAGACGCCGTTTGTTGCTGGCGTTATACACCCAACTGAAAGGACCGTGAGATGAGTGATAATGAAAAATTGATGAGTAATGCTTTTCAGGTGTTCATGCAGGAAGCGCCAGAGCATGCTCGAGCATGGATGGCGGCAGTGCAGGGTTTGGGAAATGCCAGCTCTTTAGACAAGAAAACGGAGAGCCTTGCCTACTTAGCGGTACTGTCCGTTCAAGGAATTGATAGCGGCATTCCATTTCATGTAAAGCTTGCCAAGGAAGCTGGCGCGTCAAGAGAAGAAGTCATCAGTGCAATACTGATTGGCCTGCCAGCAGCCGGCAACGTAGTGACACGTTCGTTGCCGGTCGCCCTTCAAGCTTACGACGGCGAGAGCGTGGCCTGAGGCAGGTGAATTAACTCTGGCTTCCGAAGCATTCAACGAACGGCCCCTGTCGCCCCATCCGGGAAACCTTGCGGAAGAAATGGAAGCAGGGGAATGATTGCATAATAAGCCGTTTGACCGGGCGAGATTCTCGCTACGCTCGCGTTTTCCCGGTGAGCTAAACGTTAACCGCACTAACCATGATGATCCTGTCCGAGAATAACGACATGGCCTAAGAGGCGGTTGTCGTTGGGTTCAAATAGGAAAGAGGCCAGGCATCAGACGGGCGAATAGTGTTGGTTTGCGCAGTTTCGCGCCATCTTCATGACCCATCCGGTAACCAGGACCTGAGAATGTTAAAAACAGACAGGGGTCCAAGGGATGCGTATTCACAGGGTCGGGGCAGGCGCCGCCGTCATGGGGTTGTTCTGGGCGATGTCTTCGCCAGTGAGCGGCCATCAGTTGCAGCCGGTCAACGTGGCCGGGGACGCCCAGCAACAGCCACCGCCGGTGGCGGCCTCGGAGGGGCGGGTGGACGGTGACGAGTTGCGCACCCGGCCGATTCTTCGCACCGGCGAGGTGATGGAGACGGTGCCCGGGCTGATCGCCACCCAGCACTCGGGCAGCGGCAAGGCGAACCAGTATTTTCTGCGTGGCTTCAATCTGGATCACGGCACCGACTTCAATACGTCGGTGGACGGCATGCCGGTGAATATGCCCACCCACGGGCACGGCCAGGGCTACACCGATATCAATTTCCTGATTCCGGAAATGATCGACGACGTTTATTACCGGAAAGGCCCGTACTACGCCGGCGTGGGGGATTTCTCCGGCGCCGGCAGCGTCGATATCCGCACGCGGGCCAATGCCGAGGGTCAGCGCCTGAAGCTGACCGCGGGCGGGGACGATTATTACCGTGCGCTGTTCTACGGCGGCAGTGAAGTGGGCGACGGCGATCTGGTGTACGCGTTGGAAAGCCAGACCTACAACGGCCCCTGGAAAGACATCAGCGAGGATGTGGAAAAGTACAACGGCCTGCTTCGCTACGGCTGGAACCAGGGTGATACCCGCTACACCACCACGGTGATGGCCTACAGCAACCGCTGGGACAGTGCCGATCAGATTCCCCGGCGGGCGGTGCGCTCCGGTCTGATCGATGAGCTGGGTTCTCTGGACGAGGACGCCGGTGGCGAGAGCGAGCGTTATTCGCTGTCGTTGTCGTGGAGCAACCCGCGTCATCAGGGCACGATCTATGCGATCGATTACGGGCTCAATCTCTGGTCCAACTTCACCTATTTCCTGGACGATCCGGTCAACGGCGACGAGTTCGAACAGGTGGATGAGCGTGGCGTCTACGGCGGCGAAGTGGCGTTCAATAACGATCTGCGCCTGGGTGGTATGCCGGTGACCGGCCGCTGGGGGCTCAGCCTGCGGCACGATGATATCCGCGATGTGGGGCTGTTCAGCAGTGCCGGGCGGCAGCGCACCGGCACGGTGCGCCGTGACGAGGTGTCGCAAACCGCGGCTGGCCTGTTCGGCAGTCTGGAGTTTCAGCTTGCCGAGCGCTGGCGGGCCACCGCCGGCCTGCGCTATGACCACTACTACTTCGACGTGGAAGACCGCGCCGGCATCAATGAGAACGGCGTTGATCTGTCCGCCAACTCCGGCAATGCGGACGACGGCATCGTCAGCCCCAAATTCAGCCTGGTCTGGCTGGCCAGCGAACAGGCCGAGTATTACCTCTCCAGTGGTTTCGGCTTCCACAGCAACGACGCCCGGGGCACCACCATCGAGGTGGATCCGCTGGACGGTTCGGCGGCCGAAAAAGTGGACCCGCTGGTGCGTTCGCGCGGCGAGGAGCTGGGCGCGCGTTTCTACCCGGCACGGAATCTTGAGATGTCGCTGGCGTTGTGGCAGTTGCGGCTGGATTCGGAGCTGTTGTTCGTGGGCGACGCCGGTAACACCGAGGCCGGGCGACCCAGCCTGCGGCGCGGTGTCGAGTTCAACGTGTTCTATAACCCCACCGACTGGCTGTCACTGGATCTGGAACTGGCCGCGACCCGTGCGCGCTATCGGGACGACGAGCCCGGCGAAGGGGATTATGTGGAAGGCGCGCCCAACCGGGTGATCGGCGCCGGCGCCCACTACCACAGTGGCCACTGGTTCGGCGGCTACCGCATTCGCCATCTGGGCCCCCGTCCGTTGGATTCGTTCTCGGATCAGGAGTCTTCCAGCACCACCATTCAGAACGTCAAGGCGGGCTGGCGTGGCGGCGATTGGGAACTGGCGGTGGAGGTGCTGAACCTGGCCGATTCCGGCGACCACGATATTGATTACTTCTATGCGTCGCGCCTGCAGGGCGAGCCGGCGGGCGGCGTGGAAGATCTGCACTATCATCCGATTCTGCCGCGCACCTGGCGGCTGAGCGTGGAGCGCGCCTTCTAAACCCGGCCCTGAACGCAAAAAGCCCCGGCACATGCCGGGGCTTTTTGGTGTGGCTCCGTTACCGGGGCCGGCGCGATTACTTGCGCTTCATGGAATCGAAGAATTCCGCATTGGTCTTGGTCTGCTTCATGCGGTCGATCAGGAATTCCATGGCGCCGATTTCGTCCATCGGGTGGAGGACCTTGCGCAGAATCCACATTTTCTGCAGCTCGTCTTCGCTCACCAGGCGCTCTTCGCGGCGGGTGCCGGAACGCTTGATGTTCATGGCCGGGAACACGCGCTTTTCCGCCACTTTGCGGTCCAGGTGCAGTTCCATGTTGCCGGTGCCCTTGAACTCCTCGTAGATCACCTCGTCCATCTTGGAGCCGGTTTCCACCAGGGCGGTGGCGAGGATGGTCAGGCTGCCGCCTTCCTCGATGTTCCGGGCGGCGCCGAAGAAGCGTTTGGGCTTTTCCAGGGCGTGGGCGTCGACACCACCGGTGAGCACCTTGCCGGAGCTCGGCTGCACGGTGTTGTAGGCGCGCGCCAGACGGGTGATGGAGTCGAGCAGAATCACCACGTCCTGTTTGTGTTCCACCAGCCGCTTGGCTTTCTCGATCACCATCTCGGCGACCTGCACGTGGCGAGCCGGCGGTTCGTCGAAGGTGGAGGCCACCACTTCCCCGCGCACCGTCCGTGACATCTCGGTCACTTCCTCGGGCCGCTCGTCGATCAGCAGCACGATCATGTGCGTTTCGGGGTTGTTGCGGGCGATGGACTGGGCGATGCCCTGCAGGAGCATGGTCTTACCGGCTTTCGGCGGTGCCACGATCAGGCCGCGCTGGCCTTTGCCGATCGGGGCCACCAGGTCGATCACCCGGGCGGTGATGTCCTCGGTGGAGCCGTTGCCGACTTCCATGACCATCCGCTCGGTGGGGAACAGCGGGGTCAGGTTCTCGAACAGGATTTTGGTTTTGGCGTTTTCCGGCCGGTCGGTGTTGATCTCACTGACCTTGAGCATGGCGAAGTAGCGCTCGCCATCCTTGGGGGGCCGGATCTTGCCGGCGATGGTGTCGCCGGTGCGCAGGTTGAAGCGACGTATCTGGCTGGGCGACACGTAAATGTCATCCGGGCCGGCCAGGTAAGAGCCTTCCGCGGACCGCAGGAAGCCGAAGCCGTCCTGCAGGATTTCCAGTACCCCATCACCGTAAATATCCGAGCCGTTTTTCGCGGCTCTCTTGAGGATGGAGAAGATAACGTCCTGTTTGCGGGTTCTCGCCAGGTTCTCCAGGCCGAGTTCCTTGGCAATATCCAGAAGTTCGCCGATCGGCTTCTGTTTCAGTTCGGAAAGATTCATTGGTGTTTTACAGGATGTCCAGAAATGAATTGACGGAATACACCTTGGATTGGTGTCTCTCGATGGTCGGATCCGGGCCGGAGAGCCTCGGAATTTCTTATTGATTCATTTGCATTCGCAGGGGCCGTTTCACGGTCTCCCAAGGTCGGGGACATCGTGGAGAACGGGGCCTGCTTGGCTAAGGCTGACGCATTCAGCGGGAGCGATAAACGATGAAACCCTTGCAAATCATCCGTCGGCGGGGCCTGAATGCCAGGGGCCGGACAGGATAACTATCTCGGAAAAAGGACGCTCAGAAACGTACGAATTAGAGATCCCTGCCAGAGGGTGCGAATACGTTGATTCGGGAATGTACCACCGGGCCGGAGGAGTGTCTAGTCCGGGACACGCTGTCCGTGAGAGGCAAGGCGGCCACGGGCCGGAGGGCCCGTGGCGCGTTCACCGGCTGGATCAGAGCGTGCTGTCCAGGAACGCGGTGAGCTGGGACTTCGACAGAGCGCCGACCTTGGTGGCTTCCACGTCGCCGTTCTTGAACACGGTCAGCGTGGGAATGCCGCGCACGCCGTATTTCTTGGGCGTGTCCGGGTTCTCATCGATGTTCAGCTTGGCAATGGTGAGCTTGCCGGCGTAATCCCCGGACAGGTCTTCCAGGATCGGCGCTACCATTTTGCAGGGGCCGCACCAGGGCGCCCAGTAGTCCACCAGAACCGGACCGTCGGCTTTCAGGACTTTCTCCTCGAAATCCGCGTCGGTCACGTTGATAATCTCGCCGCTCATTGAAATCTCCTGCTAGGCTTTCGCGGGATGATGACGCCGACACGCGGCCGACGCCGTCACAGGTCGATTAATATCGGGGTCTGGCGCGCGGATTTCAAGCGCGCCGAACAATGGGGCCGACAGAGCGCGCCTATCGGCGGCGCGCCGAAGCTGCGGGAGCGCCCGCGTGGCGCCCGCTCGGGGCCTTTCACGGCCGGCTCTGGACCGTCAAGGAGAGGGGTTTTGCGACAACCTGAACATCTGGCCGCCATCGATTTGGGGTCCAACAGTTTCCACATGGTGGTGGCTCGGCAGGCCCAGGGCGAGGTGCGTGTCCTGGAAAGTTTGTCCGAAAAGGTGCAGCTGGGCGCCGGCCTGGGGCCCGACAACCGCCTCGACGAAGACGCCCAGACCCGGGCCCTGGACTGCCTGAGCCGCTTCGCCCAGCGCATCAAGGGCATCCCCCGCGGCAACGTGCGCGTGGTGGGCACCAACACCCTGCGCATGGCGCGCAACGCCACCCAGTTCATCGCCCGCGCCGAGCACGCCCTGGGGCACGACATCGAAGTGGTGGCGGGCCGCGAGGAGGCCCGGCTGATCTACCTGGGGGTGGCGCACAGCCTCGCCGACGACGCCGGCGCGCGGCTGGTGGTGGACATCGGCGGCGGCTCCACCGAGCTGATCATCGGCGAGCGCTTCGAGTCCACGGAAACCGAATCCCTGCACATGGGCTGTGTCAGCTACGGGCAGCGCTTTTTCGCCGACGGCAAGATCACCGAGGCGGCGTTCAAGAAGGCGGTCACCGCCGCGCGCCAGGAAGTGCTGTCCATCGAAACCAACTACCGCCGTTTGGGCTGGGCCCAGGCGGTGGGCGCCTCGGGCACCATCAAGGCGATTGCCCAGGTCTGCGAGGAGAACGGTTGGAGCACCGAAGGCATCAGCCTGGAGGGGCTCGACAAGGCGCGCCGCAAGGCGATCAAGGCGGGCAGCGCGGACGCCCTGTCGCTGAAAGGGCTGCGCGACGACCGCAAGGCGATTTTCGCCTCCGGCCTGGCGATTCTGCTGGGCATTTTCGAGCAGATGGGTCTGGCCCACATGCAGGTGTCCAGCGGCGCCCTGCGCGAAGGCCTGTTGTACGACCTGCTGGGGCGCTTCGCCCACGAGGACGTCCGCGAGCGCAGCGTGCAGGCGCTGATGAACCGGCACCACGTGGAGCGCGCCCAGGCCGAGCGCGTCTGGGAAACCGCCCGGGGCCTGTACCGGCAGGCCGCCGGCGACTGGGATCTCGAGGACGAAGAGGCGCAGGCCACGCTGCGCTGGGCGGCCCTGCTGCATGAGGTGGGGCTGGCGGTGTCACACAGCCAGTTTCACAAGCACGGCGCCTACCTGGTGTCCAATTCCGACCTGCCCGGCTTCTCGCGCCAGGCCCAGCAGGCGGTGGCGGTGCTGGTGCGCGGCCACCGCCGCAAGCTGCCGCTGTCCACGCTGGCGGAGTGCCCCGAGGATGAACAGGCCCGGCTGCTGCGATTGTGTCTGCTGCTCAGGCTGGCCTGTCGCATGCACCATGCGCGCAACGGCGCACCGGTGCCGCCGCTCACCCTGCACGCCGGCGAGCGCGCCCTGGAGCTGGTGTTCCCGGCCGGCTGGCTGGCCGAGCACCCGCTCACCCTGGCCGACCTGGAGCAGGAGCAGGAGTTTTTCCAGGCCGCCGGCTACCAGCTCACGGTGACCGACGCCACCTGACGGAGGCGCCGCTCAGGCGCCGCCGGACAGGGCCTCAAGCAGCGCCTGCTGGGCCAGGAACGGGGCCTCGTGCTCGGCCCGCTGCACGCGGCGGTAGATGCCGTCGCCGTGCAGCTCCCAGGCCTGGCCGTTGTCGCGCAGGTAATACTCCAGACCCTGCTCCAGCACCTGCGCCTTGAGCGCCGGTTCGTTGACCGGGAAGGCGGTTTCCACCCGGTTGAACAGGTTGCGGTCCATCCAGTCGGCGCTGGAGCAGTACACCAGGTCCTCGCCGGCGTGGTGGAAATGGTAGATGCGCGTGTGCTCCAGGAAGCGGCCGATCACCGAGCGCACGCGGATGTTCTCCGACAGCCCGGGGATGCCCGGGCGCAGGCAGCAGATGCCGCGCACGATCAGGTCGATCTGCACGCCCGCCTGGCTGGCCCGGTACAGCGCCCGCATGATCTGCTCTTCGGTGAGCGAATTGAACTTGGCGATGATGCGCGCCGGCTTGCCGGCCAGGGCCTGTTCGGTTTCGAAATCGATCCACTGCACCAGGCTCGGATGCAGGGTGAACGGCGAGTGTTTCAACTGTTTCAGGCGCGCCGCCTTGCCCATGCCGGTGAGCTCCTGAAAGATCTTGTGCACATCCTGGCACAGGCCTTTTTCCGCCGTCATCAGGCCGTAGTCAGTGTAAATCTTGGTGGTCTTGGTGTGGTAGTTGCCGGTGCCCACGTGCGCGTAACGCTTGATGCCCTCGCCGTCGCGGCGCACCACCAGCAGCATCTTGGCGTGGGTTTTGTAGCCCACCACGCCGTACACCACCATGGCGCCGGCCTCCTGCAGGCGGCGCGCGCCTTCGATATTGGATTCCTCGTCGAAGCGGGCGCGCAGCTCCACCACCGCGGTCACTTCCTTGCCGTTACGCGCCGCGGTCTCAAGGTGGTCGAGAATCTCCGAATTGGTGCCGGTGCGGTACAGGGTTTGCTTGATCGCCAGGACCTTGGGGTCGCGGGCCGCTTCGGCGAGCAGGTTGACCACCGGTGAAAAGCTTTCGAACGGGTGGTGGAGCAGGATGTCGCCCTGATCGATGGCCTCGAAAATGCTCTCGTGCTTTTTTACCGCCGCCGGCAGTTTCGGGCTGAAGGGCGGATAATGCAGGCGCGGCCGGTTCACGCTGGTGAACATGCGCGCCAGGTTCACCGGGCCGTTCACCTCGTAGACGTCCTGCTCGGTCAGTTCGAACTGCTCCAGCAGATACTCGATCAGGTCGCGGGGGCAGTTGTCGGCCACTTCCAGGCGCACTTCATCACCGTAACGGCGGGACAGCAGCTCGCCCTTCAGGGCGCTGGCCAGGTCTTCCACGTCTTCGTCCACTTCCAGGTCGGCGTTGCGCGTTACCCGGAACTGGTAGCAGCCGGTGGCCTTCATGCCGGGAAACAGATCGCTGACGTGGGCGTGGATCATCGAGGAGAGGAAGATAAAGTTGTCGTTGCCGTCCTCGCAGATCTCTTCCGGCAGCCGTAGCAGGCGCGGCAGCGAGCGCGGCGCGGGCACGATGGCCAGGCCGGTGGAGCGGCCGAAGGCATCCTTGCCGTCCAGCGACACGATGAAATTCAGGCTCTTGTTCACCAGCCTCGGGAAGGGGTGCGCCGGGTCCAGGGCGATCGGCGTCAGTACCGGATAAATCTGGTCGCGGAAGTATTTTTTCACCCACTCGGTCTGCGCCGGGGTCCAGTCCTCGCGGCGCAGAAAGTGCACGCCTTCCTCGGCCAGCGCCGGCAACAGGATGTTCTGCAGGATGTGATACTGACGTTGCACGGCGTCGTGGGTCACGCGGGCGACCTCGGCCAGCACTTCCTCGGCGAGCATGCCATCCGGGCCCGGGCGGCCGGTGCCGGTTTCCAGGCGGTTCTTCAGGCCCGCCACGCGGATCTCGAAGAACTCGTCCATGTTGGAAGAGAAGATCAGTAGGAAATTCAGACGCTCCATCAACGGATGGTGCTCGTCCATGGCCTGTTCGAGTACCCGCAGGTTGAACTGCAGCAGGCTCAATTCCCGGTTGATGTAGAAGTCCTGGTTGCTCAAATCGGGGCCCTGGATACCGGTGTTGGCGTTCATTGCGAGTCCTGAGCTTGGATGCGGAAGGACCTATTGGATGACATTAGCATGACAAGAGGATGACAAGGATGCCTCTTCACTTGCCAGGAATGATAAGTATAATGCGAACGATTATCGTTAGTGGCCTGTCGAGCCAAGTATCAATCCTGGGGAAACTTCATGCGCAATCAAGACTTCGCCGCCGCCGCGGCGCTGATCACGCTGCTGACCGCGCCGGCTCTGGCCGCCGCCCAGCAGCAGAATAATGCCGGCACCCTGGCGCCGGTGGAAGTGGGCGCCGAGGGGCCCGCCGATGACGGCTATATCAACGTCGACAAGCCGGCCTCCACCGGCAAGCTGGACGTACCGGTGGAGCGCCAGCCGTTCTCCATCGAGACCGTGGACCGGGAGCTGATGGAGGACACCGGCGCCAAGAATATCCAGGATGCGCTGCTCTACAGCTCCGGGGTCCACGCCGGCAATTTCGGCTTTGATACGCGCGGTGACTCCGCCAAGGTGCGGGGCCTGGAGCCTTCCCAGTACCTGGACGGCCTGCGTGCCAGCTATGGCAATTACACTGGCGTGCGGCCCAACATCTATGCACTGGAGAGCGTGGAGATACTGAAAGGCCCTTCATCAGTGCTGTACGGGCAAGCGGAGCTGGGCGGTATCGTCAACGCGGTCTCCAAGCTGCCGAAAGCGCAGAAGCAGGGTGAGCTGCAGGCCCAGGTCGGCTCTTTCGATCATAAGCAGGTTGCCGCCGACGTGACCGGCCCCCTTTCCGAAGACGGCAAGCTGCTCTACCGCCTGGTGGCTCTCAAGCGTGATAGCGGTACCCAGGTGGATTACGTCGACAACGACGGTTATGTCTTCGCGCCGTCGCTGACCTGGCTACCCACCGACGACACCACCGTGACGCTGCTTTTGAACAGTCAGGCCGACAGTGGGCAGGTTTCCGCGCAGTTCCTGCCGTCCAGGGGCACCATCGATCCTGCTCCAATGGGTGACATAGGTAGCGAGACCTTCGTCGGCGAACCGGATTGGGACCGCTATGATCGCAGCAAGGATGAAGCCACGCTATTCGTGGACCACCGTCTTAATGACCAATGGGGCTTCGCCGCCACCGGCCGCTACACGGAAACCGAGGTGGAAATCCGTGAGCATTGGGCGGCCATTTCGCCGCTGAACCCGCAGCCCGATGGTACTCTGGCGCGTACCATCTATATGACCGACAAAGGTACCGAGATACTGAACTTCGACATGCGACTCGAAGGGACGCCGGTATGGGGGCCGACCCGTCACAACCTGGCAATCGGGCTGGATCGCCAGGATGCCTTGTGGACCGAGAATAATTACTTCCAGGGCCGGGGACAGGGCACGCCCATCAATGTTTACAACCCTGAGTATGGCAACGTGAATTACGCGGTTCTCGATCCTGAGGATCAACCGGACAACGAGCTCAAGCAGACCGGTGTCTATTTAATCGACCATATGGAAATCGATCGGGTCGTGGTGTCCGGTGCCCTGCGCTATGACGACACCACCAGCACGACCCTTGGGGTTAACGGCGTTGATACGGACAAGGACGACCACGCCACTACCGGGCGTCTCGGTCTGATGTATCGTTTCGACTTTGGCGTGTCGCCGTACGTCAGTTACTCCGAGTCCTTTACGCCGAACTTGGGGGTGTCCAACGGTCAATCCCTGGACCCCACCACCGGCGAGCAACGGGAAGTGGGTGCTAAGTACCTGTCCCGCGAGCACGATTTGTCCGTTACCGCCGCCTGGTTCGATATTGAGGAAACCAACCGCGTTGTCCCAGCCGGTTCCCCGCAGGAAGTGGATCAGACGGGTGCCGTGGTGGACGGATGGGAAGTGTCGGTGAAGAAGCGCTTCGGCAACTTCAGTGTGCTGGCCAACTACACCGACCTGAACGCCAAGGACGATGAAAGCGGGGAGCGCCTGCCCTATGTGGCCGAAAAAGTAGCGTCCACCTGGGGAAAGTATGAGATGGAAAACGGCTTTCGCTTCGGCGCCGGGGTTCGCTATGTGGGCGACACCGTAGGCGCCGGCGGCGGACCGGAAGTGCCGTCCTACACGCTTTATGACGCCATGGTTGGTTACGCCACCGGGCCCTGGGACTTCACCCTGACCGGCAAGAACCTGGCCGACAAAGAGTACATATCCTGGTGCCGTGCCGAAGGATTGGACTGCGGCTTCGGCGAACGCCGCGTGATCCTCGGCGAGGCGAGCTACAACTTCTGACTTGTGGGAGCGGGCCTTGCCCGCGGAAGGCCGGCAAAGCCGGCCGGCAGGATGCCAGAGCGCTCCGGTATCCCGCCGGGAGCTTCGCTCCCTTTCGCGGGCGGGGCCCGCTCCTACAACAACTATCTTTTTTGTTCGGCCAGCTTGAGCGCGGCGGCCTTGGCGAAGTAGGTCAGGATGCCGTCGGCGCCGGCGCGCTTGAACGCCAGCAGCGATTCCAGCATCACCTTGTCCTGGTCCAGCCAGCCGTTCTGGAACGCGGCCATGTGCATGGCGTACTCACCGCTCACCTGGTAGGCGTACACCGGCACCTTGAACTCGTCCTTCACCCGGCGCACCACGTCCAGGTAGGGCATGCCCGGCTTCACCATCACCACATCGGCGCCTTCCGCCAGGTCCAGCGCGATTTCGTGCAGGGCCTCGTCGGAGTTGGCCGGGTCCATCTGGTAGGTGCTTTTGTCCGCCTTGCCCAGGTTCGCCGCCGAGCCCACCGCGTCGCGGAACGGGCCGTAATAGGCGGAGGCGTACTTAGCGGAGTAGGCCATGATGCGGGTGTGCGGGAAGCCGTGGCCTTCCAGGGCCTGGCGGATCTCGCCGATGCGGCCGTCCATCATGTCCGAGGGCGCCACCATGTCGGCGCCGGCCTCGGCGTGGGACACCGCCTGCTTGACCAGGGCGGTGACGGTGACGTCGTTAAGCACATAGCCGTCCTCGTCGAGGATGCCGTCCTGGCCGTGGGTGGTGAACGGGTCCAGGGCCACGTCGGTGATCACGCCCATCTCCGGCACCGCCTCTTTGATCGCCCGGGTGGCGCGCTGGGCCAGCCCGTCCGGGTTCCAGGCTTCGGCGCCGTCCAGGCTTTTCACCGCCACCGGCGTGACCGGAAACAGGGCCATGGCCGGGATCCCCAGGTCCGCCAGCTGGCGTGCTTCCTCGCACAGCAGGTCCACGGTCATGCGCTCGACGCCGGGCATCGAGGGCACCGCTTCGGTGTGGTTTTCGCCGTCGAGGACGAACACCGGGTAGATCAGGTCGTCCACGGTGAGGGTGTTTTCGCGCATCAGGCGGCGGGAGAAATCGTCCTTGCGCATGCGGCGCATGCGGCTGGCCGGCCAGGGGGCACGGTTGAAAGACATGGGCCGAACCTCTCGATGGGAAGGGATAACGAATGGGAAACGCAGTTTACCAAGCCGGCGCGGCAAGGGGAAAACGAGCCGGCGCCGCGCTCTATAATGGCGTTATTATGCCATAAAACAATTATTATGGCGTCCAATATGGTGATATAGTGCGGAAATGGATAATAAGTGTACAGCACAGATCTTTGTAGGCGGAGCGTGGCGGGACGCGGCGGTGATCAGCCTGGCCGGCCCCGAACACCAGGGTTGGCGCACGCCCACCTACACCACCTACTTGCCGGATTACGCTCTGGATTATCTGGGGCGTCGTGACGCCGCGGCCTGTGGGGTTCGTTTTCCCGTATCCCTGGAAATTGATGACCAGGACACCTGGCCGGCCTGGCTGTTGGACGTGTTGCCACAAGGCTACGGGCGACAGGAGTTACTGCGCCAGTTGGACCAGCCGGCCACCGTTGAAGCCAGTGGGGACTGGCCGTTGCTGAGGGCCGGCGCCGGCAATCCGATTGGCAACTTGCGCATCAAGGAAGCCTGGGACTGGCTGGCCGAGGGGCAGGCCGGTCCGGCACGCGGGTTCCGCTTTGACGAAGTGGCGGGCCGCCATGAAGATTTCGTGGAGCATCTGGCCGGGCACGGCCTGTTCGTGGCCGGTTCCTCCGGTGTCCAGGGTGAGTGGCCGAAGATTCTGCTTACCGAGGCCGACAACGGCCTGCTTTATTTGGATCATACCTTGGAGGACAGCCGTGCCCGGCGTCATTGGTTGGTCAAATTCCAGCGCGGCACGGACCGGGACCTGGAAGCCATCCTGCGCGCTGAGGCCCTTTATATGGCGTTGGCCCGGGCGTTGGGCCTGCGCGTTCACGGCGCTCTGGAGATGCACGGACGCACGCTGTTCATCCCGCGTTTCGACCGCGGCGTTGATGGTGGCGGCGTGCAGCGGATCGCCCAGGAGAGTCTCGCTTCGTTATGTGGCCGGGCAGGCTTCGGTCTCGGTTTGCAGCATGAAGACGCCTGCCGGGCTCTGGCCGAGGTGGTCACCGATCCGCAAACGGAAATCATTGAATACCTTAAGCGTGACGTCGCCAATCTGGCGTTGGGTAACAAAGACAACCACGCCCGCAATACGGCCATCGCCCGGTATCAGGATGGCCGTATCGCGTTGACCCCGGTGTTCGATTTCGCGCCCATGTTTCTGCACCCGGACGGGATCGCCCGGCAGAGCCGTTGGCACGCCGATAACGGCGGGCAGCCGGACTGGCAGGACGTCACGGAAGCGTTGGCGGCGGCGGGCAACCTGGAGGCCGGCCTGTTGCGACGCGCACTGCGGGACATGGCGCCCTGTCTGCGGGGGCTGCCACAACGCATGGGCCTGCTCGGCGTGGACGCGGACCTGGTGGCAAGGCTGCGACCGGGTATTCTGAAACTGGCGGACCAACTGGAGCGTCTGCATGGATAAGCGCTACGCCCAAATGAGCCCGGCGGAGCAGGTCGAACGGCGTCGCGAAGTGCTGAGCCACATCCAGGCCAGACCGGAGCTGTCGGTGGACCAGGTGGTCTCTCTGCTGCGCGGCGAGCTGCGCTTCACCTTGAGTGAATACAGTCGACTCACCGGCGTGTCCGCGCGAGTGATTCAGGATATTGAACAGGGCCGCGGCAACCCCACTCTGGGCACCGTGGAGAAATTACTGGCGCCGTTCGGGCTCAAGCTCGCGGTGGTGTCGTCCCGAGCGCCACGATTGATACAGGGAAGGGAGTAACCCATGGGCCGTTGGCGACCGAAAGGCAAACCCGCCTCCAAATACATCACGCCGGAGGGTTACCGGCGTCTTAACGAAGAGCTGCAGCGGCTCTGGAAGGAAGAGCGGCCGCCGATCACCAAGTCGGTGCAGGAGGCCGCCGCCCAGGGCGACCGCTCGGAGAATGCCGAGTATATTTACGGCAAGAAGCAGCTTCGCGAAATCGACCGGCGCATCCGTTTCCTGAGCAAGCGTCTGGACGGCATGAACGTGGTCGAGCGGGCGCCGGAGGATACCGGGAAGGTGTTCTTCGGCGCCTGGGTGGAAGTGGAGGACGACGACGGCAAGGTCGAGCGCTTCCGCCTGGTGGGCCCTGACGAGGCCGACGGCAGCCGTGGCGAGATCAGTGTCGACGCGCCACTGGCGCGGGCCTTGCTTGGTAAGCGGGTGGACGACGAGGCCTGGGTGCGAACCCCGAACGGCGAACGCTGTCTCTACGTCAACCGAATCTGGTATTCCTGAAACCCCGGCAACGGAGCCGCCGCGCGCCCATGGAAAACGATAACCGTATCTGGTTCTTTATCCGAAAGTCGCTGTTGGGCGGGCTGCTGATTCTGTTGCCCATCTCCATCATCGCGTTCTTCTTTAAATGGATTTACGACGCCGCCACCGGTTTGATCGCGCCGTTCACCGGCCTGGTGGTGCGTTTCTTCGGGCTGCCCAAGTTCGCCGCCGACTGGGTGGTGGTGGCGGTGCTGGTGGTGTTCTGCTTTCTGGTCGGCACCCTGGTGGCCACCAGCCTGGGCAGCTGGCTGTGGCAAAAACTGGAGAAGCGCGGCATGGAGCGCCTGCCGGGGTACCGGCTGGTCAAGGAAGTGACCATGCAACTGTTCGGTGGCAGCCAGGACAGCCTGATGCGCGGCGAAGTGGCGAGGGTGTGGCTGTACGGGCGTCAGGTGCCCGCCACGGTGCTGGGCTTGATCACTTCCCGTCACGAGGACGGCCATCTGTCCGTGTTCGTGCCCACCGGCCCCAACCCCACTTCCGGCTTTATCTATCACGTCCATGAGGACCTGGTGGAGCGGCGGCCGGACATTCCGGTGGAGCAGATGATGAAAACCGTGGTGGCCTGCGGCGCCGGCAGCGCCGCGCTGCTCAGCAAGGAATAGCTATTCGGTTTCGGCGTCTTCCAGGGCCTGCATGGCTTCCAGAAGCGCCATCTCCGACTCTTCGTGGCGGCTTTTCAGGTCGCCCTGACGGCTCAGTAACTCGCTGAGCTCGCCTTTGCGGGCCGGGTCGGTGTAGAGGGTTTCGTCGCCCAGCGCGGTTTCCACCTCGCTCAGTTCGGTGCCCAGCCGGTCCAGTTGCTTCTCCAGCTTGTCCACTTCCTTCTTCAGCGGTCTGAGCTGTTCGCGCAGGCGGGCGGCGTCCTGGCGGCGCTGCTTGGCGTCGTCCTTGCCGGCGGTCTTGTTGTCGCCGGCGGGGGCCTTGGCCTCGCGGCGCGACTGTTGCAGCCAGCGGGCGTAGTCGTCCAGGTCGCCGTCGAACGGGCGCACGCCGCCCTCGGCCACCAGCTGGAATTCGTCCACCGTGGTTTCCAGCAGATGGCGGTCGTGGGACACCAGCACCACCGCGCCCTCGAAGCTTTGCAGCGCCATGGTCAGCGCTTCGCGCATGTCCAGGTCCAGGTGGTTGGCGGGCTCGTCGAGCAGCAGCAGGCTGGGCTTCTGGTGCACGATCAGCGCCAGCCCCAGGCGCGCCTTTTCGCCGCCGGAAAAGCGGCCCACCGGGTCGAACACATTGTCGCCGTGGAAACCGAAGCGCCCCAGTTCGTTGCGCAACTGCTGCTCGCTCCAGTTGGGGTGCTGGCGGTGGAGCAGCTGATAGGGGCTTTCGTCGGCGGCCAGCCGGTCCACCTGCTGCTGGTGGAAGTAGCCGACCTTCAGGTCCGGGTCCCGCTGAACGTGGCCGGAGAGCGCCGGCAATTCGCCCATCAGGGTGCGGATCAACGTGGACTTGCCGGCGCCGTTGGGGCCCAGCAGGCCGACCCGCGATTCCGGGCGCAGGCTCATGGAGACCGCGCTCAGGATGGTGGTGTCCTGGTAGCCGCAGGCGGCGTTCTCCAGCAGCACCATGGGGTTGGGCAGTTTGAGAGGCGTCTTGAAGTCGAATTCGAAGCCGGAATCCACGTGGGCCGGGGCGATGCGCTCCAGCTTTTCCAGAGCCTTGATGCGGCTCTGCGCGGCTTTGGCCTTGGTGGCCTTGGCGCGGAAGCGGTCGATGAACTTCTGCATGTGCGCCACCTGCGCCTGCTGCTTGTCGTGCAGCTTCTGCTGCAGGGACAGCTGCTCGGCACGCTGACGCTCGAAATCCGAATAGTCGCCGGCGTAGCGTTTCAGGCGGCCGTGTTCGATATGCAGGATCTCCGACACGGTGGCGTCCAGGAAGGCGCGGTCATGGGAGATCAACATCAAGGCGCCGGGGTGCTGCACCAGCCACTGCTGCAGCCAGAGAATGGCGTCCAGATCCAGGTGGTTGGTGGGCTCATCGAGCAGCATCAGGTCGGCGTCGCTGATCAGCACCTGGGCCAGATTCAAACGCATGCGCCAGCCGCCGGAAAAGGCGCTCACCGGCTGTTGTTGCTGACTGTCCGAGAAGCCCAGGCCGGCCAGCAGCGTGGCGGCGCGGGCCGGCTGCTCCCAGGCGCGCAGCGCGTCCAGTTCGGCGTGGGCGCGGGCGATGCCGGTGTTGTCGTCGCTGTCCTGGGCCTTGGCCAGGGCCGCCTCCCAGTGCCGCAGCGCGCGGTTGCCGTCGAGCACGTAATCCAGCGCCGGCTGCGCCAGTGCCGGTACTTCCTGCACCATCATCGAGAAGCGCCAGTCGGCGGGACGCTGCACGGTGCCGCCGTCGCTTTCCAGTTCGCCCATGATCAGCTTGAACAGCGAACTCTTGCCGCTGCCGTTGCGCCCCACCACGCCCACGCGCGTGCCTTTATGCAGCACGAAACTGGCGTCTTCGAGCAGCAGCTCCGGGCCGCGGCGCAAATTGATGTGTTCCAGGGACAGCATGGTATAAGGGGCCTTGGGATCGGCGAATTCCGGACCGGCGCAGTGTATGGCAAGCGCCGGAATAACAGAAGGGCCGGCGGCGGAGATCGCCCGGGAGGACACCATGAAAGAGGCGCCATTGTGGCGTTTCGCGTTACGGCTGTGGCGCGACAAGCGTATCGAGCGGGTGTGTCTGCGCCTGCAGGACGAGCACGGCGTGCCGGTGGCGGTGCTGCTCACCGCGCTCTGGCTCAGCGACGCCGGGCGCCGGCCGGACCCGGCCCTGGGCCGTCGACTGCTGGCCTACGCGGAACAGTTCGAGGCCGACTATCTGCGGCCGCTGCGCGCGGTGCGCCGCCGCGCGGCGGACGGGCAGGGCACGGTGGAGCTGAAACGCCAGATTCAGGAAGCGGAACTGGAAGGCGAGCGTCTGTTGCTGGAGCAACTCAGCCGCCAGGCCCAGGCGCAGCCCGGCGGGCAGTC
Source organism: Alcanivorax sp. (assembly GCA_017794945.1). GTDB lineage: Bacteria > Pseudomonadota > Gammaproteobacteria > Pseudomonadales > Alcanivoracaceae > Alloalcanivorax. The sequence continues at coordinate 1,117,465 of CP051239.1, read as the reverse complement.
GGTGTCGGCGCTGAGCTGGTTGTTCGTGGTGGTGCCGGAAGCCGGGCAGTGCGAGAGCCTGCAGGCCGGGCTGGAAGAGCTGGCGGCGCTCAGCGAAAGCCTGGCAGTGTCTGAATAAGGTGCCGCTGCACCTCCAGCCATTCGCCGATCAGCCGCCAGTGCCGCTGGTCCACCTGATGCCGCGGGTCTTTCTGATCAAGCATGCTTTCCCCGTGGCTCATTGACTGCACGTACTGCTGGGCGTCGCGCAGCGTGATCAGGTAGGGAATCTTCAGGCTGGCGAGAAACTGGCGCAGGGTTTCGTAGGTGCGCGTGCGGGTACGCGCCCGGTTGGCAATCACCGCCAAGCGTCGGGGGCGGCGCTGATAGCTGGGCGCCAGCATCACGTTCTGCACGAAGCGGGTGGTGGCGCGGATGTCGATGGGGCTGGGCAGCACCGGGATCAGCACGATCTGCGACACGCGCAGCACATGGTCCAGGGTATGGCGGTCCATGCCCGCCGGGGAGTCGATCACCACCACGTCGCGGGCCTTCTGCATCTGGTCCTGCAGCCGGCCCAGCGACACCGGCTCGTCCGCCGGCCAGCCCAGCGCTTCCACGCGCGGGTCCTCGCGCAGCCGCACCCACTGGGTGGCGGACTGCTGCGGATCCAGATCCAGCAACGTCACGGCCTGCCCGGAGTGAGCGAAATACGCGGCCAGGTTGGTGGCCAGCGTGGTCTTGCCGCACCCGCCCTTGCTGTTGGCGACCAGGATCACCAGGCGCCGGTCGTCCTGACGCGCCACGCGACGCGCGGAAGCTGGAGCCAGAGTAGGGTCGATACTGTTATTTGGCATAGTGGTTTGCCCCCTATCCAACACTATAACCCGCTGATGGACGTTTTCGTGAATCCCGCTTTTGACAGAAACCTCCGTACAGGCACAATGAAGCCCTCTTCGACGGGGAATCGGAGGCCCGGCCGGGATATCCGATGGCCGGCGAGGGAACCAATCGCGGTGAAACGCGGTCAGGCGTTATCTGAGCACCTTTCATTGTTTTGGCTGGCGCGACGCTACGCGAAGCTGGCAGTATGGCCAGATTCCGCCGCCGGGTGTGGAGGTGCAGTCCGTTCATGCAGTAGCGCCGACCGTAATGACCGCGAAGGAAATGCGTGGGGAAGGACCGCCGGCGCAGAAAAAATAAACGTAAGCCAATGGAGGCATAATGAAAAAGTTCGCAATCGTGCTCGCCGGTACCGTGATGCTGGCGGCTTGTGGTGGAGAAAAGGACAAGAGCGCCGACGTGGAGCTCAAGAGTGAAGACCAGAAAGCGTCCTACGCGCTGGGCTTCCGCAGCGCTGAGCAAATGAGCGCCATGGAAAATCTGGACCTGGACGCGATGGTCGCCGGTCTGCGTGACGGTTTCGGTGACGAGCCGGAATCCCGCCTCGGCGAAGACGCGGACATGGACCAGCTGATCCGTGATTACCAGACCCGCATGATGGAAGCCCGCCAGAAGAAGATGGAAGAGCAGGCCCAGGCGAATATGGAAGAAGGCCAGGCCTTCCTCGATGAGAACGCCGACAAAGACGGCGTCGAGGTCACCGACAGCGGTCTGCAGTACCAGGTGCTGGAATCCGGCGACGAGGGTGCCCAGTCACCCACTCTGGAAGACACCGTGGAAGTGCACTACAAGGGCATGCTGCGCGACGGCACCGTGTTCGACAGCTCCATCGAGCGTGACAAGCCGGCGGTGTTCGGTCTGAAGCACATTATCCCCGGCTGGCAGGAAGCACTGCCGATGATGAAGGTCGGCGATAAGTGGAAGCTGTTCCTGCCGCCCGAGCTGGGCTACGGCGAACAAGGCGCCGGCGGCGACATCGGCCCCAACGAGGTGCTGATCTTCGAAGTCGAGCTGCTGGACGTGAAAGACCAGGGCGACAAAGAGAAGCAAGCCGAGGAAGGCGCCGACGCGGCTGAATAATCCGCGCTAGCCCGACCCGAAAAAAAGCCACGCTCCCGCAAAGGAGCGTGGCTTTTTTGTGCCTGGCCGATGGCTTAGGGCGAGAAATTTTGTGGGAGCGGGCCTGTGGGAGCGGGCCTTGCCCGCGAAAGGGAGCGAAGCTCCCGGCAGGATTCCAGAGACATCTCTAACACCGGCACCAACAACGCCTCTGGGATCCTGCCGGCCGGCTAAAGCCGGCCTTTCGCTTGCAGGGCAAGCTCGCACTGGGATTAGAAGTTAAGGACGCGGGCGCGCTCGGCGGTGTCGCGGCTGTGCACGCTGAGGATCAGCTGATCTTCCAGGGCGAAGCGCTCCTCGAGCATTTCGGTGAGCCGGGTCAGCCGCTCGGGCAGCACCTCCAGCTGGCTCAGGCAGTGGTCGTCGGTGTCGAAGTCCTCATTGAAGGCCAGCGCCTCCTCCGTGGAGGGGTCCAGCTGATGCAGGATTCGCGACGCCAGATTGACCGTGCCGCCGCGGTGGGCGGCGCCCAGGCGCGCCTCGCGGACCAGTTCCTGGTAGATCTCGAAGTGGCCGGCGCTGATGTAGTCCATCAGCAACTGGCAGAATTCGCGCACCTGGTTCTCAATCGAGCCGGGCCGCTGAAAGCCCTCCAATCCCTGGATCGAGCAGAGCAGAACCAGCAGGCGCCGGCGTTGCTCCAGCCAGGCGTGCAGTAGGGCTTCGATGCGCCGCCAACGGTTCAGGGCGGCGGAAGGGTGCAGAGCCGGGGAGTGGGGCGTGGCCATGGGGTCGCTCCTTGCGGTATCGCGCACTTTTCATTGAAGGGGTATTGAGGCTAGCGCCGCTGTTCGCGGCGAGGCAATGGCGATCTCCCGGTGCCGGCGGGGCCGGCCGGCGCGGTGGGGGAAAAACGGCTTTTCGATCAGGGGCTTACCGTGAAAGACCGTTTCTTCATTAGAGGCGGGGCTTTAGGAGAGCGGGCGAATAACGCCGCCGTCGGCGGCGTTTAGCCGGGGAACAGCCAGGGGCTGATCAGCGGCCACAGCCAGGGCAGCGCCAGCGCCGTGACCAGACCGGTCAGGCCCAGCGCCAGGCCGGCGAAGGCGCCGGCCTTTTCGCTGAACTCAAATGCCCGGGCGGTGCCGATGGCGTGGGCCACCAGGCCCAGCGCGAAGCCGCGAATGCGATCATCCTTCACCCTCAGCATACGAAACACCAGGCCGGCCACCAAAGCACCGACGATCCCGGTGATGGCCACCGCGCCGGCGGCCAGGGACACATAGCCGCCGGTGCTTTTCACCACTTCCACGGCGATCGGCGTGGTGATCGACTTCGGCGCCAGCGAGCCGACCACCGCCTCCGGCGCGCCCAGCATCCAGGCCAGATAAATGGAGATGCCGGCGGCCAGCGCCGCGCCGATAAAGGTGGTGATCAGAATCGGACGCCACACGCTGCGCACCGTGTGCAGCTGGCGATAGAGCGGCCAGGCCAGCGCCACGGTGGCGGGGCCGAGCAGGAAGGAAAGCACCTGGGTCTGGTCGCGATATTCGGTGTAGGACACGCCCACCAGGGGCAGCACCACGATCACCGGGATCGAGGCGACGATAAAGGGATGAAACAGCGGCAGGCTGTGCACCTTGCCGTACAGCCAGGTGGCCATGCGGTAACTGGCCAGGGTGAGCAGCAGCCCGAACAGCGGCGAGTGAACCAGCTCAGCCATCGGCACGGCCTCCTCGCTCGCCGGCTTTACCGCGCTCGCGCAGCAGCAGCTTGAGCAGCAGCGTGACCAGCACCAGCGCCACGATGGTACCCAGGATCACCGCCACGGTGAGCGCCAGCGCGTAGTCGCTGTAGCGCTCCCATTGCAGCACGATGCCCACGCCGAGCGGAAAGATGAGCAGGCTGATATGACGGATCAGGGCGCCGGAGGCGTCCGCCACCCGGTCGCTGTAGGGGACGCTGAACATCAGCGCCAGCAGTAACAGCACCATGCCGACCACCGGGGCGGGCAGCGGCAGGCCGGTGAAATGAATCACCAGCTCACCGAGAAATTGAAACAGAAGCAGAATCAGCAGGCCGTCGACCATCGGGCGGATCTCCCAAACGCAAAGACCCGCGCCGAAGGGGCGGAGACAGCGGCTTGCTCAGCCCCGGCGCGGGCGCAGCAATTGTATCAGAGCCACCACCAGCACGCCCCCGAACACCACCAGCGACCAACCGGGGATGGTCAGGCCGAGGAAGCGCCAGCTGATCTCGGCGCACTCACCGGAGCCGCTCAGCACCGTGCTCAGCACATCGGTGAGCGGGAAGGCGTCGAGCATGTAGTCCAGGCTTGGGCCGCAAGTCGGGACCTGGTCGGCGGGCAGGCTCTGCAACCACAGATGGCGCAGGGCGATGCTGGCGCCGGCGAGCGTCGCCAGGGCGGTCAGCAACGCATAGAGACGCACGCCGATGCCGCGCGGACCGTGCAGGGTGGCCACCAGCAGCACCGCGGCCACCGCCATCAGCGCGACGCGCTGGAAGATACACAGGGGGCAGGGTTCCAGGCCTTCGACATGCTGCATGTAAAGCGCGCCGGCCAACGCCGCCAGGCAGCCAAGCAGGGTCAGTCCGTTAAGCGCACGGGGGTTGGGAAGAAGGGACGACATGGTTGTTTTTCCTTGTTTGAATCCGGCAAGCGTCAGCAGACCCTAAGCAAAACCCCGCCGCCGGACAAGCGGCCCGGTGGCGGGGTTGCGGGGCGCTTCTGACTTCAGACGCTGCGCGAGGCGGCGGGTTCCCGGTGATGATGCCAGGCGGCGGCGCCCGCGTCCCAGCCTTGCACCCACCATTCCTCCAGCGCTTCGTCCTGGTAAGGACACTGGTCCACGCGACCGCCGGCCATGCCCCACATGCAGCCGCGGTTGTAGGCTTTTTCGAACGGGTCGGATGACGGATCAAACATAACTATCCCTCCTTCAACGGGGGCAGACTAGCACCGCCGGGGATAGTCGCTAGTACCATTGATGTACAGAAAACGACCATTCGTCAGAATATAGGCTTAGTCTCGAAAATAGGCTTCCAGGTACGCCTCGAACGGTATTTCCGCTTCCGCCTCCACCGCTTGTTGCTGCGCCAGGCTGTCTTCGGCCAGGCGCCGCCATTCGGTTTCCAGGCTGGTGTCCAGCGGCCGCGAACGGAAGTGGTCCCGGTGCGCCAGCGCCTGATTCATGGCGAAGGCGAAGAAGCTTTGCTGGCGGCTTTCCAGCTTGTCGAGGATGCGCCCGGACGGAGTGGCGTCGGGTTCCAGGAGTTTTTCCCGTTGCAGCTCCAGGGCATCCCGGTAGAGCCGGCCGTGCTGGCCGTCATGGCCATGGCAGCGGTCGAACAGCTCGGCGATGGGCAGCATCTGGTCGAGCTTTTCCAGCCCCCAGTTACGCAGCGAGACCGACTTACCCCAGTTGTTGAGCTGCACGCCGGTGTTGCGGCCGTCGTAGACCACCCGACGCAGGTTTTCCTTGCTGGCGTCCAGGTCGCAGTGTTCCAGGCGCGGCGATTCGCGCAGCAGGCAGTAGGTGGCGAACAGATCCAGGAAACGGATTTCCTGCTGATTGATGCCCACCGGTTCGAACGGGTTGAGGTCCAGGGCGCGGATTTCGATGTATTCCACGCCGCGCCGCTGCAGGGCCAGGGTCGGCCGTTCGCCGCTGTTGATGGTGCGTTTCGGCCGGATCGACGAGTAGTACTCGTTCTCGATCTGCAGGATGTTGGCGTTGAGCTGCTGGTAGTGGCCTGCCGCGTCGCGCACGCCCAGTTTCTGGTACACCGGGTCCGGTGTTTTCATGGCGTGGGTCAGTGTGCGGACATAGTCGTCGAGATTGTTGTAGCTGATCGCCAGCGACGACTGGGCGTTGTTCTGGTAGCCCAGGTCGCTCATCCGCAGGCTGGTGGCGTTGGGCCGGTACAGGCTGTGGTCGAAGCGCTCCAGCAACTGGTGCTCGCGGCCGGCCAGAAACGAGGAGCACAACGCCGGCGAGGCACCGAACAGGTACACCAGCAACCAGGAATAACGCTGGAAGTTACGGGTCAGGTCGAAATAGCGCTGCGAGATGTAGTCCTGTAGCGGGGCCTGGCTGCCTTCCAGCTCGCGGTTGATGCGCCAGAACTCATCCGGGAACGAGAAGTTGTAGTGGATGCCGGCGATGGTCTGCATCTTGCGCCCGTACCGGTGGCCCAGCCCGATGCGGTAGATGTGCTTCATGCGGCCCACGTTGGAGTTGCCGTACTCCGCCACCGGCACGTCGTTGTCGTTGGCGATCATGCAGGGCATGGAGTTCACCCACAGCAACTCGTCGTCGATGTGCCGGTAGGCGTAGCGGTGCAGGTTCTCAAGAAACTCGATCGGTTGCTGCAGGTCGGTGCTGGGCGGGGTGATGAATTCCAGCAGCGATTCGGAATAGTCCGTGGTGATGTAGGGGTGGGTCAGTGCCGAGCCCAGTTCGCGGGGGTGCGGGGTATGCGCCAGCAGGCCCTGGTCGGTGATCCGCAGGCTTTCCTTTTCGATGCCACGGCGGATGTGGGCCAGGGTGGCGGCGGCTTCGGAATCCAGCAGTGCCTGGATTCGCTGGCTGAGCGTATCGGTCATGGGCCTATCCGACAGGAGGGTTGATCGCGCGGCCTGCCAGTATGGCAGGCCCGGGGCCGGTTAACATCAGGGTCAGCCGCGCTTGTTCTTGTCTTCGAACGCTTTCGCGAAGGCCGCCCCCAGGGCGCCCTGCGCCGCCGGCTGCTGGCCGCCGCCTTGCTGACCGCGGCCGCCGCCCTTGGGTTTGCCGCCCCGGCCACGGGAGCGGCCGGCGGGGGCGTCGGCGCCTTTCGGCTGGTCCTGGTGGCGCTCGTCCAGACGCATGGTCAGGCTGATGCGCTTGCGGGGCAGGTCCACCTCCATCACTTTGACCTTGACGATGTCGCCGGGCTTGACCACATCGTGGGGGTCTTCCACGAACTTGTCGGCCAGGGCGGAAACGTGGACCAGGCCGTCCTGGTGCACGCCCACGTCCACGAAGGCGCCGAAGTTGGTGACGTTGGTCACCGACCCTTCCAGCAGCATGCCGGGCTTCAGGTCGTTCAGCGTCTCGACGCCTTCCTTGAACTCCGCCGCCTTGAATTCCGGGCGCGGGTCGCGGCCGGGCTTTTCCAGCTCGCTGAGAATATCGGTGACGGTGGGCAGGCCGAACACGTCGTCGGTGAAGTCCCCGGCGTTCACTTTCTTGAGGAAGGGCGCGTCGCCGATCAGGTCCTTGAGCGGGCGGCCGTGTTTTTCCGCGATGCGCTCCACCAGCGGGTAGGCTTCCGGGTGCACCGAGGAGGCGTCCAGCGGGTTGGCGCCGTCCATGATGCGCAGGAAGCCGGCGGCCTGCTCGAAGGTTTTCTCGCCCAGGCGCGGCACCTGCTTGAGCGCGCCGCGGTCACTGAAGGCGCCGTTTTTCTCACGGAAGGTGACGATGTTGCCGGCGATGGTGGTGTTGAGACCGGCGATGCGCGCCAGCAGCGGCGCGCTGGCGGTGTTCACGTCCACGCCCACGGCGTTCACGCAGTCCTCCACCACCGCGTCAAGGGAGCGCGACATTTTGACCTGGCTGACGTCGTGCTGGTATTGGCCCACGCCGATCGACTTCGGGTCAATCTTCACCAGTTCCGCCAGCGGGTCCTGCAGACGCCGGGCGATGGACACCGCGCCCCGGAACGACACGTCCAGATCGGGGAATTCCCGCGCCGCCATTTCCGACGCGGAGTACACCGAGGCACCCGCTTCGGAAACCATGATCTTCTGGATGTTGCGGTCGCTGAGTTGCTTGACCACCTCGCCGGCCAGCTTGTCGGTTTCGCGGCTGGCGGTGCCGTTGCCGATGGCGATCAGCGACACGTCGTGCTTGGCGCTGAGCTTGGCCAGCGTGGCCAGGGACTGGTCCCACTGCTTCTTCGGCTGGTGCGGGAAAATCGTGGTGTGCTCGAGCAGCTTGCCGGTGGGGTCCACCACCACCACCTTGACGCCGGTGCGCAGGCCCGGGTCCAGGCCCATGGTGGCCTTGGGGCCGGCGGGCGAGGCCATCAGCAGGCTCTTCAGGTTGCGCGCGAACACCTGGATGGCTTCTTCCTCGGCCATTTCGCGCACGCGGCCCAGCAGTTCGGTTTCCAGGTGGGTGTTGAGTTTGATCTTCCAGGTCCAGCGCATCACCTCGCCGAGCCAGTCGTCGGCCGCGCGCCCGTCATGACGCCAGCCGGCCACTTCGGTGACCATGGCTTCGCAGGGGTGCGGCTGCGCGCTTTCCAGTTCCTCGGGCAACACCATGGAAACGTGCAGCACGCCCTCGTTGCGACCACGGAACAGGGCCAGGGCGCGGTGGCTGGGAATGTTCTTGAGCGCTTCCTGGTGTTCGAAGTAGTCGCGGAACTTGGCGCCTTCCTCTTCTTTACCGTCGGCCAGCTTCGCCTGCACGTGCGCCTTTTCCCAAAGAAAGGTGCGCAGCCGGGTGAGCAGCTCGGCGTTCTCCGCGAAACGCTCCATCAGAATTTGCTTGGCACCGTCCAGGGCGTCCTTGGCGGTGGCGATCTTGTGGTCTTCGTTCAGGTAGCCGGCGGCGGCCGCTTCCGGGTCCTGGGTAGGGTCGTCCAGCAGCGCGTCGGCGAGCGGTTCCAGGCCGGCCTCGCGGGCGATCTGCGCCCGGGTGCGGCGCTTGGGTTTGTACGGCAGGTAGAGATCTTCCAGGCGGGTTTTGGTGTCCGCCTCCTTGATCGCCTTCTCCAGTTCCGGGGTCAGTTTTTCCTGCTCGGCGATGCTTTTGAGGATGGTGTCGCGGCGCTCCTCCAACTCGCGCAGGTAGCGCAGCCGCTCTTCCAGCGTGCGCAACTGGGTGTCGTCCAGGCCGCCGGTGACCTCCTTACGGTAGCGGGCGATGAAGGGCACGGTGGCGCCTTCGTCCAGCAGGGCCACGGTGGCCGCGACCTGCCGGGGCTGGGCGTTGATTTCCTGGGCGATCAGTTGTTCGATGCTTTGCATGGAAGAGTCCTGGCTTGCACGGCGGCGCGCCCGGAGGGGGCCGCTTTATAACGAAACGACCGGAATCATAGGGAATGACTCCGGCCGTTCATAGATTGACGTGACGGGGCGGGCTGTGGTTGCTGTGGAGAGCGCCGGGCTTCAGCCCAGCACGCGCTTGATCATCGCCGCCAGTTCCGGCTCCTGGGCCGGTTTGACGATGTAGCCGGCGGCGCCCTGGCGCTCGCCCCAGACTTTGTCGGTTTCCTGGTCCTTGGTGGTCACCAGGATGACCGGAATCGCGCCCAGCTCGGCGTCCTTGGTGATCTTGCGGGTGGCCTGAAAGCCATTCAATTCCGGCATCACCACGTCCATGAGAATCAGGTCCGGCTTCTGCGCACGGGCCTTTTCTATGCCTTCCATGCCGTTGCTGGCGGTGATTGCCTCGTGCCCCTGGTTTTCCACCATCTTGACCAGGTTGGTCAGTTGCGTGGGTGAGTCGTCCACCACGAGAATCTTGGCCATCTTTGTCTCCTTCGGAACCCATCGGCGGGCGCATGATAGCAGGCCCGGGAGCAAAGGTAAGCTGATCCGTTCCGGCACCGGGTGCCGCGTTTCGTCACCGGTTCGCGACCACCGGTAATCTTTCTATACAATCCAGATTTGCCTGCCGGGCCCACGGCGGGTACACCGGGCCTCCGGGTTTCATTCCCGCGGTCCTGTCGGCGAGGAGCAGCATGAGCGAACAATTGGAAAAGATTCTGGTGGTGGACGACGACGCCCGCCTGCGCGGTCTGCTGCAACGGTTTCTCGAAGAGCAGGGCTACGCCGTCAAGGCGGTGGCCGACGCCGACCAGATGGACCGGGCCCTGTCCCGCGAGATCTATTCGCTGATGGTGTTGGATCTGATGCTGCCCGGCGAGGACGGCCTGTCGATCTGCCGCCGCCTGCGCGATGACGACAACCGCCTGCCGATCATCATGCTGACCGCCAAGGGCGACGACGCGGAACGCATCGAGGGTCTGGACGCCGGCGCCGACGATTATCTGCCCAAGCCGTTCAACCCCAAGGAACTGAGCGCCCGCATCCGCGCCGTCCTGCGGCGCCACGTGCGGGAAGTGCCCGGCGCCCCCAGCAAGGACGAATCCGTGGTGCGTTTCGGGCCCTGGAGTCTGGACCTGGGCAACCGTACCCTGGCTCGAGAGGGCGCGCCGCAGCCGCTTACCACCGGCGAGTTCGCGGTGCTCAAGGCGCTGGTGCAGAACGAGCGGGAACCGCTCACCCGCGACAAGCTGATGAGCCTGGCCCGGGGCCGGGAGTGGTCCGCCATGGAACGCTCCATCGACGTGCAGGTGTCGCGTCTGCGCCGCCTGCTCGAGGACGACCCGTCCAAACCGCGCTATATCCAGACCGTCTGGGGCGTGGGCTATGTGTTCGTGCCGGACTGAACGCCGGCGGGTAGAATCCGTCCATGCCCAATTTCCTGCCCAAAAGCTCGTTCGCCCGCTCGGCGCTGATCATCGGTCTGGTGATCGGCCTCAGCCAGGGCATCACCCTGTGGTTCTTCGCCCGCAACGCCTATCTGCCGGGCATCCGGGAGTACGCCCGCCTGACCGCCCTGCAGGCGGAACTGGTGTTTCAGAACGAAGGGGACGCCAGTCTTTACCGGCGGCTTGGTGAAACCACCGGCATTACACCGGGCACGCCGCCGGCGCTGCGACGGCCGGAGAGCCTGATTCTGTCGCGGCCGGTGGTGGAACGGTTCCGCGACGAAGTGTCCGAGCTGCTCGGCGAGGCCGCCACCGTGCGCCTGGAAGACGAGCGCCAGCCGGTGCTGTGGGTCACCGCGCCCTCGTTCGGTGACCGCTGGCTGCGGGTGCCGATGGCGTTCTTCCGCGACTACGACCGCTATCTGCTGCTGGGCTGGGGCGTGACGGTGCCGCTGCTGGCGGTGATCGGCGGCCTGCTGATCGCGCGCAGTCTCAACCGGCCGCTGCGGCGGCTGGCGCGGGTGGCGCTCAAGGTGGGGCGCGGTGAAGCGGTGCCGGTGCTCGACGACAGCCTCGGCCCCACCGAAATCCAGGCGGTGAACCGGGCCTTCAACCGCATGACCAGCCAGCTTCAGCAGTCCCAGCGCGACCGCGCCCTGCTGCTGGCCGGGGTCTCCCACGATCTGCGCACGCCGCTGACCCGGCTGCGGCTGTCGGCGGAATTCCTCAACGACGAGGAAATGTCCCAGGGCATCATCGCCGACATCGAGGACATGGACGCCATTCTCGATCAGTTCATTTCGTTTATCCGCGACGGCGCCGACGAGCAGCCCGACTACGAAAACCTCAATGATCTGATCGACGAGGTGGCCGCCAAGTATCCCGGGGAGCAGCTGCGCATCCGGCAAAAGGACCTGCCCCGGCTGATGCTCAAGCGGCTCACCGTTAAGCGCATGCTTTCGAACCTGATCACCAACGCGCTCAAGTACGGCGCCGCGCCGGTGGAGATCGACACCGCCCTGGACGACAACGCCCTGGTGCTGGTGGTGCGCGACCATGGCAAGGGCGTGCGCCAGGAAGACATTCCCTTGTTGCTGCAGCCGTTCTCCCGGGGCGAAAAAGCACGCACCCTGAGTGGCAGCGGTCTGGGACTGGCCATCGTCAAGCGCATCGTCGACATGCACCACGGCGAGATGGCGCTGGACAACCACCCCCACGGCGGTTTGCGGGTGAGCATCCGCTTCCCGCTCACCGGGCAGCTGGTGCAGCCGGAGACGCTGTCCGCGGGCGTGCGCTAGCTCAGTCCGGGCATTGCGCCGGCGCCGGTTCCAGGGCGCGGCCGGCGAAGAAGATCAGCAGACCGCCGGCGGCCAGCGCCGCCCCCACCAGGCCACTGCTGGACCAGGGCACGCCCTGGGCGATCACTACGCCGGCCAGCCAGGCGCCCAGCGCATTGGCCATATTGAAAGCGGCGTGGTTCAGTGACGCGGCCATGGTCTGGGCGTTGCCGGCCACGTCCATCAGCCGGGTCTGAATGGTCGGGCCCAGCGCCATGCTGGTGCCCACCAGGGCGACGAACAGCAGGCCGGCCCACACCTGGTTGGCGGCCACGAAGAACAGCGCCTGCACCACCAGGCACCAGATCAGAATCAGCGGAATCGCCTTGAGCAGGTTCCAGTCCGCCACCCGGGCGCCCACCAGGGTGCCGATGATGGTGCCCACCCCGAAGATCGCCAGCACCACCGGGCCCAGGGACTCCGCCATGCCGGCCTGCTGGGTGAGCGTCGGCATCACATAGCTGAACACCGCGAACATGCCGCCGAAGCCGATGCTGGCGATGCCCAGGGTGAACAGCACCTGCTGGTTGACCAGCGCGCCCAGCTCGCGCAGCGGGCTGGCGTCCGGGTCGCGGGGCACGAAGGGCACGAACAGGCGCACCATCAAGGCGGTGGCCAGGGCGATGCCGCCCACGGCGGCGAACGCCACCGGCCAGCCGAATTGGTTGCCGGCCCAGGTGCCCAGCGGCGCGCCCAGCAAAATCGCCACGGTCAGGCCCATCATCACCCGCGCCACAGCCCGGGCGCGTTGATCGACGGGCACCGCCGCCGCGGCCACCAGCGCGGCCACGCCGAAATAGGCGCCGTGCGGCAGCCCGGCGATGAAGCGCAGACCCACGAACGACCAGAATCCGGGCGCCAGCGCACTGGCCAGATTGCCCAGCGCGAACACCACCATCAGGCCGATCAGCAGTTGCCGTTTGGGCACTTTCGCCGCCAGTGCGGAAATCAGCGGCGCGCCCACCACCACGCCCAGGGCGTAGCTGCTGATCGCGTAGCCGACCTGCTGCGGCGACACCGACAGGTCGCCGGCGATGCGGTTCATCAGCCCCATGATCACGAATTCGGTGGTGCCGATGGCGAAGCCGCCGAGAGCGAGAGCCAGCTCGGCGAGACGAGGGTGGCTGGCGCGGGTGGAGGGCGCCGCGCCGGGGGGTGTCGACATGCGCGTCACTCCGAATAGGCGGGTAAGTCCAAGGGCGCGCATTGTGTCAGAGCAGGGTGAACAAACGAAGTCGATTTTGTCTATCGCGGAGAGAGGCCGGAGCGCGTGGCGGTAGGTCCGCCGCCGCGCCCCGGCGGCGTTAGTTGAGCGCCTCCAGGGGCACCAGCGGGATGTTCACCCGCGACGGCATCGCCGGGGTGCTGTAGACGGTGAGCAGCCCGAGCAGCCCCTGCAGCAGGTCCGGCAGCGGGCTCAGGCCGTGGGGCAGGTCGCTGGCGCCGACACTGATGCGCAGCCGGTGGCCGGCGGGGATCACCGCGCTGGTGGGGAACACCTCCACGTCGGCGCGGAACGGTTGCAGCGGTCCCACCGGGCGTTGCGACTCGGCGGTGTAGGGGTGCCAGGGCTGTACCAGCTTGCCGTTCATAAAGCGCGAGCGGGTGGCGTCGAAATCGCTCATCGAGGCCATCTGGATGCCGTTGCTCAGTTCCCGGGACAGGCCGTTGGGATCCACCACGCTGACCCGCACCACCACATTGCTGTCCAGCGCCGTGGTGGAGGCCCAGATCTGACCGCCGATGGGCCCGTTGATGGCCATGTCCTGCTCCATGGGCTCGCTGGTGTAGACCGCTTCCAGCAGCTCGGTGACGTTGTTCTGTCCCTGGCACGGCGGCGTGATCAGGCCCAGCACGCCGGCGGTCCACTGGCTGGCACTGGCGGAACACAGGCCGTTCACCGGCGTTTGCAGCAGCGAGGTGCGGCTGTCGCCGGTGGGCGCCTCGCGGCGGATCTCGCCGAACAGCGGCAGGCCGGGCTTGCCGTGCAGATAGAACACTTCGGCGCGCGCCTGGGGATGCGGCCAGTCTTCGGCGGTGATGTAGCGCTCCGCGCCGGTGTAGTACTGGGTCACCGGCGGGTAATCGCCGGCGCCGGTCTCCATGCCTTTCAGGTACTGGTCGAACCAGGCCAGGCGGATATTGGCCAGAGCGGGCACGCCGTCGGCGGGCAAGCCGGCGCCGGAGGAGCCGTCCAGATGCTCCCAGGGGCCGATCAGCAGCTTGCTGGTGGTGCCGTTGTTCTTCAGCCCTTCATAGATCAGCGGTTCGCCGCGCTGGAAGATATCGCGCAGGCCGCCGACCACGAAGGTGGGCGCGGTGATCTTGTCGATCTGTTCCAGCGGTGAGCGCTGGCGCCAGAAATCGTTGTCGTATTTGTTGTCGTCGCCGATCAGCGCGCCGCCGACCACCGGCACCGGGAACTCGGTGAGGGTGCCGGTGAGGTGATCCAACAGGGTACTGAGGTAATAGGCGGGCTCGTCGTTTTCCAGCCCCACGGGCGTGGGAATAATGCCCAGACCGGTGACCAGCGCCACCCACAGGGGAATAAAGCCGGCGTTGATCTGGCCGCCGCTGAATACGATGTCCCGGTAGGCGTCGCCCATCGGCACGATGGCGAAGACGGCGTCCACACCCTCGGGGCGCTGGGCGCCGGCGAGCAGCCCGGTGATGCCCATATAGGATGCCCCGTTCATGCCAATGGTGCCATTGCTCCAGGGCTGTTCGTCGATGTAGTCGAGCAGCTCGCCGATGTCCTGGTGGTCCACCTCGCTGAACGCCTGCCAGGTGCCTTCGGAGGCACCGGTGCCGCGCATGTCGACAATGATGTAGGCGTAGCCGCGCTTCACCAGGTAAGGGTCGGCGGCGCCGATGGCGCCCAGAAACTGGTTATAGCCGGTGAAGGTGGCGACCACCGGGAAGGGGCCGTCCGCCGGCTCGCCGTTTTCGTCGGCGGGCAGGGTCACCGTGGCCGACAGGCGGATGCCGTCGCGCAGGGTGATCAACTGTTGGGGCAGGTCGACGGTACCGGGGTATTCCTCGGCGCGATCATAGGGCGCGTCCCAGGTCAGATTGACGGGCTGGGGTTCCGGCTCCGGTTCCGGCGGTGGCGTGGTCGGTGTGGGGTCGGCCGGGCCACCGGTGTTGGGTGTTTGCGGACCGGTGGCGGTATTGTCGCTGCCGCTGCCGCCGCCACAGCCGGCGAGCGACAGCGCGCTGAACAGAAGCAGAATGAACAGAGTGGCGCGGCGCGCCGCATGGGGGAATAGAGGCATGCTGAAACCCCTGGCATTATTGGATTAATGGGGAAGCCGACTGGCCGGCGATAATCAGTTCTTTGTTTATGCAAGGCTAACCAGTTGCGTCATCGGGCACTGTTGGCACGGTGGTGCGGATCGGTGACAAACCCCCGCGTTTATGTGGCGCTGTGTAACAGGGGCATCACTGGTATGCTGCTTCGCCACGCTTTGCAGCCCGTTCAACAGGAGAACTCCGATGACCGATGACCACGCTTCCGATCCCCGCCGCCGTTATTCCGCCCCGGTCGTGGACGGCGTGGGCAAGGCGCCCAGCCGTTCGATGCTGCGCGCCACCGGCTTCACCGACGAGGATTTCACCAAACCGCAGGTGGGTATCGCGTCCACCTGGAGCCGGGTGACGCCCTGCAACATGCACATCAATACGCTGGCGGACGAAGCGGGACGGGGCGCCGACGCCGCCGGCGGCAAGAGCGTGATCTTCAACACCATCACCGTGTCCGACGGCATCGCCAACGGCACCGAGGGCATGAAGTACTCACTGGTGTCCCGGGAAGTGATCGCCGACTCCATCGAAACCGTGGCCGGCTGCGAGGGCTTCGACGGCCTGGTGGCCATCGGCGGCTGCGACAAGAACATGCCCGGCTGCCTGATGGGGCTGGCACGGCTCAACCGGCCCTCGGTGTTCGTCTACGGCGGCACCATCAAACCGGGCAAGAACCACACCGATCTGATCTCCGTGTTCGAGGCGGTGGGCGCCCACGCCAAGGGCGACAAGTCGCTGATCGAAGTGAAGCAGGTGGAGGAAGAGGCGATCCCCGGCGCCGGCTCCTGCGGCGGCATGTACACCGCCAACACCATGGCCAGCGCCATCGAGGCCCTGGGCATGAGCCTGCCCGGCAGCTCCGCCCAGAACGCGGAGGACAACGACAAACTGCAAGACTGCCGCGCCGCCGGCGAAGCGGTGCTCAAACTGCTCGATCGGGACATCAAACCCCGCGACATCCTCACCCGCGAGGCGTTCGAGAACGCCATCACCGTGGTGATCGCGCTGGGCGGCTCCACCAACGCGGTGCTGCACCTGATCGCCATGGCCCATACCGTGGACGTGAAGCTGTCCCTGGAGGACTTCACCCGCATCGGCAAACAAGTCCCGGTGCTGGCGGATCTGCGCCCCAGCGGCCACTACATGATGAGCGAACTGGTCGCCATCGGCGGCATCCAGCCGCTGATGAAAATCCTGCTCGAGGCCGGCCTGCTGCACGGCGACTGCCTCACCGTCACCGGCAAGACCCTGGCGGAAAACCTGGAGAACGTGGCGCCCTACCCGGAAGAGCAGGACATCATCCACGCTCTGGACAAGCCGATCAAAAAGGACAGCCACCTGCGCATCCTCTACGGCAACCTGGCGCCCACCGGCGCGGTGGCCAAGATCACCGGCAAGGAAGGCACCTACTTCAAGGGCACCGCCCGGGTGTTCCACTCCGAGGAGGAAGCCACCGACCGCATCATGGACGGCACCGTCACCGCCGGCGACGTGCTGGTGATCCGCTACGAGGGCCCCAAGGGCGGCCCCGGCATGCGCGAAATGCTCACCCCCACCTCGGCGATCATGGGCCGGGGCCTGGGCCAGGACGTGGCGCTGATCACCGACGGCCGCTTCTCCGGTGGCAGCCACGGCTTCGTGGTCGGCCACCTGACCCCGGAAGCCCAGGAGGGCGGCCCCATCGCCCTGGTGGAAACCGGCGACGAGATCATCATCGACGCCGAGGCCAACACCATCACCCTGAACATCGACGACGCCGAACTGGAACGCCGCCGCGCCGCCTGGACCGCGCCACCGCCGCGCTACACCCGGGGCGTGCTGGCCAAGTACGCGAAAACCGTCAGCTCCGCTTCCCTGGGGGCGATCACCGACGGCGACTGATCTCGCCGCCGCCGGGCGGCGCGGGTTATTCCGGCTCGCGCCGGAAGCCCACGCTGAAACGGTTCCAGACGTTGATCATCGCGATCACGTAGGTCAGGTCGGTGCGCTCCTTCTCGGTGAAGTGGGTGGCGAGCCGGTCGTATTCGCGGCTGTCGTCCATGGGCTCGCTGAGGCGCGTGAGCCGTTCCGTCCAGGCCAGAGCGGCGCGCTCGCGCTCGCTGAACCAGGGCGCCTCGCGCCAGCCTGCCACGGTATCCAGAACCTCGTCCGGCACCCCGGCCTTGCGGGCGTCGCCGGCATGCATGTGCATGCAAAACGCGCAGCCGTTGATCTGCGACGCGCGCTGCTGCACCAGGTGCAGCAGACGGGGTTCCAGGCCGCTGGCGTCGTACACCTTCTGGCAGCCGAACAGGTGCTTCATGGTATCCGGTGACGCTTTGTAGAAGTCGAATCGCGCTTTCATAACGAACTCCTTGTTGGGGTCGAGGAAGGAACAGGCTCAGGTTAGAATCCGATTGGTTTGCGAATAAGATCCAATTTTTCTTATTTCACGGGACCAATCAGCGAGGGCCGGTCCGTGCAAATTCACCTTTCCCTGGACGGGGCCGGCGGCCTCGGCCAGCGGCTCTACGAGAGCCTGCGTCAGGCGCTGATCGACGGCCAGGTGCCGACCGGCGAACGGCTGCCCGCCAGCCGGGTGCTGGCCAAGGAACTGGGCATCTCGCGGCGGCTGGTGGTGGAGGCCTACGAGCGGCTGGTGGCGGAAGGCTTTCTGGGCGGTGCGCCCGGCCGGGGCACCTTCGTGTTGCGGGTGCCCCCGCCGCCGCTACGGGAAGCCGACCAGCCCGGCCCGGGCCCCGGTGCCCACTGGCGCCCGTTGCCGGATTGGGGCGGGCGGCTGGCGCCGGGCCGGCATAACTTTCCCGGCGGCGCCACGGACCGGGCGCTGCTGCCCTGGGCGGCCTGGCGCCGGGCGATGATGGCGGCCCTGCGCGAAGCGTCCCGGGATATCGGGCTGTACGGCGACCCGCGCGGCGAGGCGCCACTACGCCTGGCCATCGTCCGTTATCTGGGCTACAGCCGGGGGCTGGCCTGTGACAGTGACAGCGTGTTGATCACCCAGGGCGCCCAGCAGGGGCTGGATTTGCTGGCGCGGGTGCGGGTAGCCCCCGGCGACACGGTGGCCGTGGAAGAACCGGGCTACCCGCCGGCGCGGGCGGTGTTCGAGGCCCGTGGCGCCCGGGTGGTGCCGGTACCGGTGGACGAGCAGGGGCTGTGCGTGGACGCTCTGCCGCCCGACGCCAGCGTGGTCTACGTCACGCCCTCCCACCAGTTTCCCCTGGGCATGCCCATGAGCCTGGAGCGCCGGTTGGCGCTGTTGGCGTTCGCCCGGCGCCATGACGTCTTGGTGGTGGAGGACGACTACGACGGTGAATTCCGCTTCGAGGGGCGGCCTCTGGAGGCGCTGAAAAGCCTGGACCGGGAGGGGCGGGTGGCCTACCTGGGATCGTTCTCCAAGGTGCTGCACGCGGATCTGCGGCTGGGCTATCTGGTGATGCCACCGGGGCTGACCACGGCGTTGTTGCAGGCGCGCTCCTTCACTGATGGCTATCCGCCGCTGGTGACCCAGCGGGCGCTGGCCAGGCTGATGATCGACGGCGATTTCGCCCGGCACCTGCGACGCATGCAGCGGCTGTACACGACCCGGCGCACACGGCTGGGCGATGCCCTGGCGGCGCACTCCTCGCTGTGGACACCGCTACCGCAGGTGGCGGGTATCCATGTGGCGCTGCGTCTGAAGCCGCCGGTGGCGGACCTGCCGGCACGGCTGGCGGCCGCTGACATCCGCGCCAATCCATTGGCAGCGTTCTACGCCGGCGAGCCCTCCCTGAACGGGGTGTTGTTGGGGTTTGGTGTGATCGACGGCGAGGCCATCGACCGGGGCATCGCTGCCCTGGCCGAGGCGGTCAGGCGCTGAGTGCCTTTGGTCTATTGCTTGGAGGCCCAGATAGCCAGCTTGTGCTGCATGGATTGCTGCGACACCTGATCTTCCGGTAACGGTTGGATCAGATTGTCGTGCACCAGCAGACGGTAGATGTACTCGACTTTCTCGGCGGCGGAATCGGTGGGCTCGAACTCCACCACGCCGCGCTTTTCGCCGTATTCCATACCCATGGAGATGGCTTTCTTGACCAGTTCTTTCTCGTTCTTCAGTTTCTTCATGACGGGGGCTCCACGCGCAGCAGCTTGCCGTCCGGGGCGTCGGTGAGCAGGTAGAGATAGCCGTCCGGCCCCTGGCGCACGTCGCGGATGCGCTCGCCGCGCGCTTGCAGGTAGCGGGTTTCGCCGGTGGGGGTGGTGCCGTCGAACGCCACCCGGTTGAGATGGGTGAGCTTCAAGGCGCCGGACAGCACGTCGCCCCGCCATTCGGGGTAGCGGTCGCTGGTCACGAACACCATGCCGGACGGCGCGATGGACGGCACCCAGTAATGCAGGGGCTGGGCATAGCCTTCTTTCTTTTCCTGCCCGATGTCCGGGCCGTAGTATTCGTTGCCGTAGGTGATCACCGGCCAGCCGTAGTTGACGCCGGCTTCCACCACGTTGATTTCATCGCCGCCGCGCGGGCCGTGCTCGTTGAGCCAGGGCTTGCCGGTCTCCGGGTGCAGGGCCATTCCCTGGGGGTTGCGGTGGCCCCAGCTCCAGATCGCGCTTTTGGCGCCGTCCTGCCCCACCAGCGGGTTGTCGGCGGGCACGCTGCCGTCGTCGTTGACGCGGATCACGCTGCCGCCGTGGCCGCCGGTGTCCTGGGCACGCTCGCGCTGGCCCCGGTCACCCACCGTGATGAACAGATAGCCGTCGTTGTCGAACAGGATGCGGCCGCCGAAGTGCTTGGCGGTGTCGGTGCAGGCGTCCGCGATGAAGACGTCCTGGAACTGCTTCAGCTCACCGTCGGCGTAAAGGCCATGGCCCACGGCGGTGGTGGCGCCGCCGTCGCAGGCTTTGGCGTAGCTGATATAGAGGCGCCGGTTATCAGCGAAGTGGGGGTGGGGGACCACATCGAACAGACCGCCCTGGCCCTTGGCCACCACCTCGGGCACCCCGGTCACCGGGGCGTCCTGCAACTCGCCGTCGACCAGGCGGCGCAGGTCGCCGCTACGCTCGCTGATCAGCCATTCCCCGTCGGTTCCGGGTACGAAGGCCAGCGACCAGGGATGGTTCAGGCCTGTCACCAGGGTGGTGGCGCTGACGGAAGGGTCGTCGTCCGGCTCGATCGGGCTTTTGGCGTTCGCGCAGGCGGACACCAGCAGCGCGCCGAACAACGGCAAACAGCGGGACAAAACGGAGGCGGGCGTGGGTCGCATCATGGTCTTTGGGTCTCACCGGCGAATGAATAGCACCAGTGAGCATGCCATGACGACATCGGACCGTGAAGGAACCTGGCCCGCCGACCGGGGTTATTTGCCGCCGCGGGCGTACTTGAGGAACTTCTCCATGGCCCGTTCCCGTTCGGCGGCCACGCTTTTGGCACTGTCGCGCTCGTTAAGGCGCGCCAGAAGCTCAGCGCTACCCGGCGCCTCCGCCAGCAGATCCATGCCGAACAGCTTGCCGGCCACCGCCTTGGCCAGGTCCGCGCTGTACAGGAAGAACACGTCCGCGGCGGTCAGTTGATCACCGGCCAGGAACGGCTGCCAGCGCGCCTTGCGCGCCAGGGCACGGATGCCTTTCAGCAAGGCTTCGCGGGTCTGCGCCTTGGTTTCGTCACTGACCTGGCCACCGAAAAAGACCTCCGGATAGCAGCGCCGGGCGGGCAGCTCCAGGTACAGCTCGATGTGTTTGACGAGCTGTTTCACCTGGGCCTTCTCCAGCGGGTCGCCCGGGTACAGCGCCGGGCCTTCCGTGGTCTCGTCCAGGTATTCCAGGATCACGTTGGTTTCCGACAGGAACACGCCGCCGGTTTCCAGTACCGGCACCTTGCCCATGGGGCTCAGGCTCAGCACCGCCTCTTCCTGGCTGGGGTAGAGGGTGGCCTGCTCGAACTCGAGACCTTTTTCACGCAGCGCGAATTTGACCATGTTCACGTAGTTGCTGGCGTCGAAGCCGTGCAATGTCAGCATTGTTGTTCTCCCGAACGATTCATGGGTAAGCCGGTGTGTTCAGAGGGCGGTGAGACCGCCGTCCACCGCCAGTTGGTGGCCGGTGACGAACGATGACGCCCCGGACAGCAGCCAGATCACCGCCTCTGCTACTTCGTCCGCTTCGCCGACACGGCCCAGCGGGTGCATGGCGCGGTGGAACTGGCGTTGTTTTTCTTCGCTGGCGTAGCCGGCCTTCGCCGCCTGCTCAATGGCCCGTTCCATCATCGCGGTGCGGATGATGCCGGGGCAGACGGTGTTGACGCGCAGGCCCTGCAGGGCGTACTCGGCGGCGACACTTTTGGTCATGCCCACCACCGCGTGCTTGCTGCCGGCATAGGCGGCGCGGCGCGGGGCGCCCACCAGGCCGGCCACCGAGGCGGTGTTGACGATGCTGCCGGTTTTGCGCGGCGCCATGACGGCGGTCTGGTGCTTCATGCACAGCCACACGCCCTTAACGTTGATCGCCATGACCCGGTCGAACAGCGCTTCGTCCACCTCGGCGACCTTGTCGTTTTCTTCCTCGATGCCGGCGTTGTTGAAGGCGCCGTCGAGCTGACCGAACGCGTCCACGGTGGCCGCCACCAGCGCCGCCACCTGGTCGTCGCGGCTCACGTCAGCGGCGCGGGCGCGGGCGTCACCGCCGGCCCGGCGGATCGCTTCGGCGGTGGCCTCGCCGGCGTCGGCGTCGATGTCGGACACCATCAAGCGCGCGCCCAGGCGGCCCAGCTTCTCCGCGGTGGCGCGGCCGATGCCGCCACCCGCGCCGGTGATCAGCACCACCTTATCCTGCAAGGAATTGTCGCCCATGTACCCTCCCGAGATTGCAAACGAAATAGGAGAGCATACCGCAGCCGGCGGAGGGCGCCGAGCGCTGTACGGGGTTGGTGAGAGGCGCTTGCCGTTACTCGGTCTCGGGTACCTGCCAGCTTATGGTGACGGTTTGCTTGCCCCATTCCCTGGCCGCCGCCCGATCCGCCATCAGGATGTCGATCTTGTCGGTCCAGCGCCGGTTCATTTTGTCGCGCACCACATACTCACCGTCCAGGCCTTCGATCCGCACCACGGTTTCGTGGCCCAGGCCTTGGGGAATGAGGTCCCGGGAGACCGCGATGGCTTTCATGCCGGGCTCCAGCTGATCGCCCCATGCGGCCAGGCCCACGTTGCCTTTCTTGGTTTCCGCCTCGGACAGGGTGTAGGCGGTGGCGGTGACGTCCGCGGTGCGGGTCTCCATGGAGTCACAGGCCACCAGGGGCAGGCTCAATGCCGTGGCGAAAAGCGCCAGGCACGACGGGTTGCGATGGAAGGTCATGTCGTTCCCCCGTTGTCGTCTAGATGATTTTACAATTCTAGTGTGACAAGACTTGGGTGAAAGAGGCATCAAGCCGGCTAATGGCCGGCGGGATCCTCAAGCATCTGACGGTGAACCCGGACCGCTGCCCGGCTGGGGCGGATGGTGATGCCGCGCGCCTCGGTGTGGGCCCGGGTGATGGCGGCGCCGAACAACAGAATCAGGGACGAGTAGTAAACCCACAGCAGCAGCAATACCAGCGAGCCGGCGGCGCCGTAGGTGGAGGCGGTGGCGGTGTGGGACAGATAGAAGGCGATCAGAAAGCGCCCGAGAATAAACAGCAGGGCGGTGACCAGGGCGCCGGAGATTACGTCTTTCCAGCGCAGCACCGCGTCCGGGAGTACCTTGAAAATGGTGGCGAACAGCAGCGTCACCACGGCCACCGAGATCACCGTTTCCAGGCCCACCACCAGGCCCGCCGGTATCGGCAGCCAGTCCCGGGCGAACACCATGATGGCTTGCAGCACCACGCTCAGGAACAGCGACACCATCAGCACGAAGCCGATGGAAAGCACCACGGTAAGCGACATCAGCCGGCTTTTCAGCAATGCCAGGATGGTGTTGCGGGAAGGGCGTGGGGCGATGTCCCAGACATTATTCAGGGAACGCTGCATCTGCGCGAACACGGTGGTGGCGCCGACCACCATGGCGCCCAGCCCGATCAGCGTGGGCAGGATGCCGCCCTGGTCGATCTGGTTGGCGGCCACGGCGGTGCGCACCGTCTCGGCGGCGTCGGGGCCGATGGTTTCCTGCAGCTGGGTCATAATGCGAGCCATGGCCGCGTCGGTGCTCATCACCAGGCCGATGACCTGCACCGCCAGGATCACCACCGGGGCGATGGAAAACAGGGTGAAAAAGGCCAGCGCCCCGGCGTAGCTCACCGCATTGGCCTCAAGCCAGAAGCCCACCGCGTCCTTGATGACACGGAACACGTAGTCCGCCGCTGCTTTCATGGTTGCCATTCCCCGGATCATCCCGGCAGTGTAGCGGCCTCCGGCGCCGCTGTCGTGAAGAGCGGCGAGGCGCGTTCAGTCCTCTTGCAGACCGTAGGCGATGATGGCATCGCCGGCCTTGGTGCCCAGGGAGCCGTGGCCGCCGGCCACCACCAGCAGGCGCTGGCGGCCCTGTGAGTCCAGATAAGTCATCGGCGTGGCCTGACCACCGGCCGGTAGCCGGTGTTCCCAGAGCAGCTCGCCGCTGGTCACGTGGTAGGCGCGCACAGAGTTGTCGAGGGTGCCGCTCATGAACGCCACGCCGCCAGCCGTGACGATCGGGCCGCCCAGGTCCGGAACCCCCATTTTGAAGGGCAGCGGCAGCGGCGCCAGGTCACGCACCGTGCCGTTGCGGTGTTTCCACGCCACCTTGCCGCTGCGCAGATCCAGGCCGGCCACATAACCCCATGGCGGTTGCTGGCAGGGCAGGCCCAGCGGCGACAGAAACGGTTTCAGGGAGACCGCGTAGGGCGCGCCGTAGTTTTCGTTCAGTCCCGGTTTGCCGTCGGAGACATAGTTGCTGGTGTCGTCCTGGCGCGGGATCAGCGTGGACACGAACGCCAGATAGCTCGGTGTGGTGAACGCCACCTGACGTTCCGGGTCCACCGCCAGACCGCCCCAGTTGAACACGCCGAAGTTACCCGGGTAGATCAGGCTGCCCTGTTCCGAGGGCGGCGTATAGCGGCCTTCGTAGTGGAGCTGTTGGAACCGGATACGACAGATCAGCTGGTCGAACAGAGTGGCGCCCCACATGTCGCGGCCTTCCAGCGGCGGCGGGTTGAGGCTCAGGGACGAGGCGGGCTGAGTCTCGGCCACCGGCTGATAGCCGAGGCTCTCGGGCGCCTTTTCCTCGCGCACCGGCAGCACCGGCTTGCCGTCGCGGCGGTCGAGCACGTACACGTCGCCCTGCTTGGTGGGCGCCACCAGTACCGGCACGGATCCGTCGCCGGTATCCAGGTCCAGCAGGCTCGGCTGGGCCGGCACGTCCATGTCCCAGAGATCGTTGCGCACGGTCTGGAACACCCAGCGCAGCTCGCCGGTGTCGATGTCGAGGGCGACGATCGATGATGAGAACGGGGCGGCTTCCGGGGCGCGGCCCTTGCCCCACTGGTCGGGGACCTGATTGCCCATCGGTACGTAGACCAGGCCGAGCTCTTCATCGACGCTGGACACCGACCAGGAGTTCGGCGTGCTGGCGCTGTAGGTGTCGCCGGCGGCGATGGGAGCGGTCTGTTCCGGGTTGCCGGGGTCCCAGTTCCACACCAGCTCGCCGGTATCGACGTGGTAAGCGCGGATCACTCCGGAGGGCTCGCGGGTGGAGACGTTGTCGTTCACCGCGCCGCCGATGATGACGTAGTCGTCGGTGACCACCGGCGGTGAGGTGGCGTAGTAGAAGCCCTCTTTTTTGTGCGGCATGTTGGCCCACAGGTCCACGGAGCCTTGGTCGCCGAAGCCGGCGCAGCGCTCGCCGGTTTCCGGGTCGAGGGCGATCAGGCGGGCGTCCCCCGTGGGCAGGAACAGGCGGCGTTGGCAGGTCGGGTCGGCGCCGTTGTCCCGGTCGCCGGACGCCGCCAACGCGCTGTCCTCGCCGGAGCCCGGGAGCCCGTTCCGCTGGTGGCCGTCAAAATAGGAGAGGCCGCGGCAGGTCTGGTGCTGGCGGCTGATGTCTTTGTCGATTCCGGGGTCGAACTTCCAGATTTCCTCACCGCTGTCCGCGTCCAGGGCGATCACCCAGTGATGTGGCGTGCACAGGTAAAGGGTGTTGTCGATCTTGAGCGGGGTCACTTCGTAGGTGGTTTCCACCGGGTCACCCTCACCGCGCAGGTCGCCGGTGTGGTAGGTCCACACCGGTTCCAGCCGGCCGGCGTTTTCCGGGGTGATTTGATCCAGGGGCGAATAACGCTGGCCGAAACCGGTGCGGCCATAGGCGTGCCAGTCGCCGTCCGGGATATTGCTTTGCGAGCTCTGTGCCGGCTGCGGGGCGCGGGCGGTGGGCAGTTCGCCGCGCACGCCGTTGGGGTCCTGGCCGAGCACCGCCGCGAGCGCCAGGGCCCCGGCGGCGACCACCATCACCGCCAGCGGCCCTGCGGCCAGCCTCCAGGGCTGACGGCCGCTGGCGTTCAGGCCGCGCGTTACCCACGGCGCCATCAGCCACAGGCCGATGGCCACGATCACCGCGCCACGGGGCATCAGCGCCCACCAGTCCAGCCCCACCTCCCACACCGACCACAGGCCGGTGCCGAGGATCAGCAGCGCGTAGATCCAGAGCGCGCCGGGGCGGCGCAGGATCATCAATGTGCCGGTGGCCAGAAAACCCAGTGCCGCCAGCAGGTAGTAGGCGCTGCCGCCAAGTACCACCAGCCAGCCCCCGCCGCCGGCCAGCGCCAGGCCGATCAAAATCAGAATCCATCCCGTGAACACCGCCATGGTCCTCTCCCTGGGTGCGAATCAGTGCAATTTCATGCGCGGCCGGACCAGTTTGCTGAAGCGGCCCGCCGCCAGCAGCATGATGGTGCGCGGCCAGCCGTACAGCGCCGCCTGGTGCATGCGGTACAGGCCCACGTACATCAGCCGGGCCAGCCAGCCTTCGACGAAGAAGTTGCCGCCTTTCAGGTTGCCCATGAGCATGCCCACGGAGCTGTAGTTGGACAGCGACACCAGCGAGCCGTGGTCGCGGTAGCGGAACGGCTTGGGGTCCCGATTCATGATCAGGCGTTGCAGGTTCTTGGCGGTGTGGCCGGCCATCTGCTGGGCGGCCTGGGCGCGCGGTGGGATCGGTTTGTCGTCGCCGTCGGGCTTGAGAAAGGCGCAGTCGCCGACCACGAATACCCGGTCGTTGCCCTTGGCCTGCAGGGTCGGGGCCACTTCGATCTGGTTGATCCTGTTGAGCGCGAAGCCCTCCAGCTTGCCGACGAAATCCGGTGCTTTGACGCCGGCGGCCCATACCATCAGGTCGGCGTTGATGGTTTCGTCGTCCTTGGTGATCAGCGCGTCCTCGGTGGCGCGCGCCACCATCACGCCGGTGCGCACCGACACGCCCAGGGCTTCCAGGCGTTCCTGGGCGGCCGCGGACACCCGCTCGGAGAGGCCCGGCAGAATGCGCGGCAGCGCTTCCACCACCGTCACCTTGAGTTGCTTGCGGTCCAGGTGTTCGTGGCCGTACAGCTTGAGCATGGCCACCGCATGGTGGATTTCCGCCGCCAGCTCGACGCCGGTGGCGCCGCCGCCGACGATCGCCACGGACACCGGCTCGTCGCGGTAGTTGGCGTGCAGGCAGGTGTTCATAAAGCGCTCGCGGAAGCGTTCCGCCTGGGCGCGGGTATCCATGAACAAACAGTGGTCGCGCACCCCGGGGGTGCCAAAATCGTTGCTCTGGCTGCCCACGGCGACCACCAGGTAGTCGTAGTAGAGATTGCGCTCGGGCAGCACTTCCTCGCCCTGGGCATCGGTGATCGGCGCCAGGGTGATGGCGCGCTTGTCCTTATCCACCCAGGTCATGTTGCCGGGTTCGAAGCGGTAGTGGTTCAGCCGGGCGTGGGCGCGGTAGTCCACCGCGTCCAGGTCGGCGTCGATGGCGCCGGTGGCGACTTCATGGAAGCGCGGCTTCCAGACGTGCACGCTGCTGGCGTCCACCAGGGTGATGTCGGCGTGCCCGAACTTGCCCAGTTTGCGTCCCAGCTGGGTGACCAGGGGCAGGCCGCCGGCACCGCCGCCGACCACCACGATCTTCGGTTTGCTCATTCAGGGGCTCCTTGCATTAAGGGCGCTAGTCTAACGCTGCGTGCGCATGGCGTGAAATGCTCGCTCTCTGGGATCCTGCGGGGCAACCTTTGCCGGCCGGCTTAAGCCGGCCTTTCGCTTGCAGGGCAAGCTCCCACAAACCCACCAACAAAAAACCCGCCGGGCGGCGGGTTTTTTGTTTAGCGGCGTGGAAAGCCGCTCAGGCCTTCGGACCGGCGGCGCGGATCTCGTCCGCCACGTCGGCGTATTTCTCGGCGAAGTTGTTCTGGAACTGCTCGGCCAGGTCGCGGGCGCGGGCCTCGTAGTTCTCCGGCTCGGCCCAGGTGTTCTTGGGCTTGAGCAGCTTGTCGTCGACACCGGGCACGGACTTGGGCACGTCCAGGTTGATGATGTCCAGGTGCTCGGTTTCGGCGTCGTCCAGCGCCCCACTGAGGATGGCGTTGACCACGCCTCGGGTGGTGGGGATGCTGAAGCGCTCGCCTTCGCCGTAGGGGCCACCGGTCCAGCCGGTGTTGACGAGATAGACCTTGGAGCCGAACTCGTCCACGCGCTTCATCAGCAGCTCGGCGTACTCGCCGGCGCGGCGCGGGAAGAAGGGCGCGCCGAAGCAGGTGGAGAAGGTGCTCTTGATGCCGTCGCCGGAACCCATCTCGGTGGAGCCGACCAGCGCGGTGTAGCCGCTCAGGAAGTGGTAGGCGGCGGCTTCACGGCTGAGCTTGGACACCGGCGGCAGCACGCCGGTCAGGTCGCAGGTCAGGAAGATGATGTGCTTGGGCTCGCCGCTGCGGTTTTCCAGCACCCGCTTGTCGATGTTTTCCAGCGGGTAGGCGGCGCGGGTGTTCTGGGTCAAGGATACGTCGGTGTAGTCCGGCTCGCGGCTTTCCTCGTTGAGGATCACGTTCTCCAGCACCGCGCCGAAACGGATCGCGTCCCAGATCACCGGCTCGTTCTTCTGGCTCAGGTCGATGCACTTGGCGTAGCAACCGCCTTCGATATTGAACACCACATCCTTGCCCCAGCCGTGCTCGTCGTCACCGATCAGATAACGGTCCGGGTCGGCGGACAGGGTGGTCTTGCCGGTGCCGGACAGGCCGAAGAACAGCGCCACATCGCCGTTCTCGCCGACGTTGGCGGAGCAGTGCATGGGCAGCACGTCTTTCTCGGGCAGCAGGAAATTCTGTACCGAGAACATCGCTTTTTTCATTTCGCCGGCGTAGCGCATGCCGGCGATCAACACTTTGCGCTGGGCGAAATTGAGGATCACACAGCCGTCCGAGTTGGTGCCGTCGCGCTGCGGGTCGCACTGGAAGTTCACCGCGTGGAGAATCTGCCATTCCTGCTTGTCGCGCGGGTTGAAGCGTTCCGGGCGGATGAACAGGGTGTTGGCGAACAGGTTGTGCCAGGCGGTCTGCGCGGTGACTTTCACCGGCAGGTAGTGGTCGGTGTCGGCGCCCACATGCAGGTGCGAGACGAAGGTGTCGTCCTCGGTCACGAACGCGGCCACGCGATCCCAGAGCGCATCGAACTTGTCCGACGGGAAGGGACGATTAATGGCACCCCAGTGAATGTGCTCGGTGGTGCTGGGCTCGTCCACCACGTAGCGGTCCATCGGGGACCGGCCGGTGCGGTGGCCGGTTTCCACCACCAGCGCGCCATTGGCGGCGAGGTGGCCTTCGTTACGCTGAACGGCCAGCTCCACAAGCTGGGCCGGGCTGAGGTCGTTGTAGGTCATG
Organism: Alcanivorax sp.; assembly: GCA_017794945.1. Classification (GTDB taxonomy): domain Bacteria; phylum Pseudomonadota; class Gammaproteobacteria; order Pseudomonadales; family Alcanivoracaceae; genus Alloalcanivorax. Next base: position 1,088,542 of record CP051239.1, on the reverse strand, counting down.
GGGTTGCTCATCGGTTCTTCCTGGGCTTATGTGGCCGGGCTCCTGACAGGCGCGCGATTATGACAGAAAAGGCGCGCAGTGGCGATGCCAGGGCGACCCGCCAGTCATCTTCTGTTACCTCTTGGTGGCGCCGGGGCGAGCCTCAAAGGCGGCGGATCAGCTCGGTCAGGTCCACCGCGTCGAAGTGCTGCTGGGACAGGCAGAAGTCGCAGGTGAGGGTGGCCTCGCCGTCTTCGTCCAGCAGGGTTTTCAGCTCGTCGGCGCCGAGCGACAGCAGGGCGTTCTCGGTGCGCTCCCGCGAGCAGGTGCAGCCGAACCGCAACGGCTGCGGCTCGGGCAGGCGCGGCGGGGTTTCGTGGAACAGCCGGCGCAGAACCGTTTCCGCCGGCAGATCGAGCAGCTCTTCCATTTTCAGGGTGCCGGCCAGCGCCTCGAGATGCTCCCATTGCAGCTGGTTGCTTTCGCGGCTCGCCACCTGGTCGGGCAGGCGCTGCAGCATCAGGCCGGCGGCGCGGCCGTTGCCGGAAGCCAGCCACAGGCGGGTGGGCAGTTGCTCGGACTGCTGAAAGTAGCCTTCCAGGCATTGCGCCAGGGTGTCGCCTTCGAGGGGCACGATGCCCTGGTACTGGCGGCCCTGGTCCGGGGTGATGGTGATCACCATGGTGCCGTCACCGATCAGCGCGCCGATATTGGCGGCGGTGTCCGGCTCGCCGTCATGGCGGGCCAGGGCGCGCAACTGACCGTCGTGGGTGCATTCCGCCAGCAGCAGCGACACCGGGCCGCGGCCCTGCGCTTGCAGGCTCAGCCGGCCGCTGAACTTGAGGGTGCCGGCGAGCAGCGCCACGGCGGCCACCGCCTCGCCGACCAGGCCCTGTACCGCCAGCGGGTAGTCGTGGCTGCCGAGAATCGCTTCCAGGCTCTCGTCCAGGCGCACCAGTTCGCCGCGGATATCGGTCTCGGGAAACAGGAAACGTTGTTTGAAATCAGCGTTGTTCAAAGCTCACCTTCGTGGTTGCGGCGGAAACGCTGCAGGTCGCGGCGCTCCTTTTTACTGGGTTTGTGGTCGGGCACCGGCGCGGCCATGCGGGCCAGGCGTTTCTGCTCGGCGGACTGCTGTCGGGCGGCCAGGCTCTCCTCGGTTTCCCGGTACAGGCTCTCGGCGACTTTGGCCGGCCCGCGCTTGTTGGCCACGGCTTCCACCACCACGGTCCAGCGCTGGTCGCCTTTGCGGATGTCGAGCACGTTGCCGGGTTGCACCGCCTTGCTGGGCTTGGCCTTGGCGCCGTCGACCTGGACCTTGCCACCCTCGATGGCCTGCTTGGCCAGGCTGCGGGTTTTAAAGAAGCGGGCCGCCCACAGCCAGGAATCGATGCGCGCCGCCTCGCTCACGGCAGCACCCGCAGGAAATCGTCGATGGCCGGGAAGGGGTCGGTGTGTTCCCGGGCCGGCAGGCTGGAATCCGGCTGGCGGATGCTGGCCAGATGGCCGAGGCCGAACAGGCGGCCGGAATGCAGCACCGGCAGGGAGTCGTCCACCAACAGGGCCCGGGCCGGGTCGAACGGGTGGCTGTGGCTCAGCTGCCGCCAGAACGCCTGGGCCTCCTTGGCGTGGCCGTAATCGTGGCTGGACACCAGCGCATCAAAATAGCGGTCTATGCCGGTGCGTTCCAGCTTCAGGTCCAGGGCGTCGCGGTGCGCGTTGGTCACCATGATCACCCGCTTGGGGCCGTCCGCGAGGGCGGCCAGGAACGCCTCGGCGCCCGGCCGCACGGCGATGCGGTCCGCCGCCGCGCGCTTCAGCGCGCTGATGTTCAGCCCCAGCTCCCGGGTCCAGAAATCCAGGCAGTACCAGTTCAGGGTGCCCAGATGGCTCTCGATCCAGTCGTGCAGAATCCGCTCCGCCTCGGCGTAGTCCAGGCCGCGGCTGAGCGCGTACTGCTCGGGCACGTGGCGCTGCCAGAACCAGTTGTCGAAGGCCAGATCCAGCAGGGTGCCGTCCATGTCCAGCAGCACCGTGTCGATATTGTCCCAGTCGATCATTTACCCGCCTGCTTCAGCCCTGTTCAGCGATCGCACAGTATGCAATATCGGGCCGCCAGCCGAAATACAAAGGCCCGCCCAGGCCACCCTTACAAAAAGGCGCCGGTGAGGCAGAATGGTAAACAGCCTGTGAACCACTTCTTATAACAACACAACAGGGTGGTCCCGTGATGGACGACCGGTTCTTATACGAACGCATTAGCCAGCGATTGCTGGAACAAATCGGCGCCGGCACCTTCACGGTGGGCCAGAAACTGCCTTCCGTGCGGCGCATGAGCGAGCTGTTCAAAGTCAGCGTCAATACGGTGATGCAGAGCTACCGGCAGTTGGAGGCGGAGGGGTATCTGGACATCCGCCCGCAGTCCGGCGTTTATGTGCGCCGCTCCGATATTCACGACATACCGGAGCCGGACGGCTCCCGCTACCCGCTACTGCCGGTGGAGGTGTCGCTCAGCGAGCAAGTGCTCCATTACATGGAGTTGCATGCCGACCCGGACATGACCCGTCTGGGGATTGCCCTGCCGGGACCGGAGGTGCTGCCGGTGGACCGGGTAATGGCGACGCTGCGCGACGTGACCCGCCATCACGGGCTGGAAGTCTGGGACTATATGCATCCCAACGGCCATACCCTGTTCACCCACCACCTGGCCCGCCGCAGCCTCTCCTATCAGGTGCCGGTCACCGCCGACGACATTATTGTCACCAGCGGCACCATGGAAGCCTTGTCGCTGGCGTTGCGCAGCGTCAGCCGGCCCGGTGACACGGTGGCGGTGGAATCACCCACCTACTACGGCTCGTTGTTACTGCTGGAGACCCACCAGCGCAAGGTGGTGGAGGTACCCACGCATCCGCGTTACGGCATCAGCCTCACCGCTTTGGAAAAGGTCTTTCAGCGCGGTGGCGTGGCCGCCTGCATGGTGTCCCCCAATGCTCAGAATCCGCTCGGTTTCACCATGAGCGAGGAACGCAAGCAGGCCCTGGTGGCGTTGTCGGCCCGTTACCAGGTGCCGCTGATCGAGAACGACGTCTGGGGTGACACCGTCTACCAGGACGGCGCGCTACCGGCCAAGGCCTTCGACAAGGAAGGCCTGGTGCTTTATTGCAACAGCTTTTCCAAGACCCTGATGCCCGGGCTGCGCATTGGTTGGGCCGCGGCGGGACGTTTCCAGAAGCGCTTCCGCGAGCTCAAGCAATTGAGCACCATTACCTCCACCTCGATTTCGCAGATCGTCATGGGCCGGCTACTGGAGAGTGGTTTCTACGCCCAGCACCAGCGCGATCTGCGTGGGCATCTCAGCCAGCAGGTGGAAGCCATGGCCACGGAAGTGCGCCGCTGGTTCCCGGAAGGCACCCGCCTGACCCGGCCCACGGGGGGCTGTGTGCTGTGGGTGCGGTTGCCCGGGAAAGTCGACACCGTAACCCTGTTCCAGCGTGCCGCCGCCCAGGGCATCCATGTGTTCCCCGGTGGTGTGTTCTCGCTGGAGAACAAGCACGCCGACTATATTCGTCTCAACGCCGGCAGCGCGGTCACCGCGCCGGTGCGCCGGGCCTTGCGCTGGTTGGGGGAGACGGCCGCCGGGCTGGCGGCCGGATAGATGGCACCGGGAGAAGATTATTCCCGGCTCAGGCCGGTGTAGTCGTCGCTGCGGCAGGGGTCGTTGCCGCACACGTCGATGACCGCGCCGAACGGTTTCATGAACGCCGACTTCTGTTGCCGGGCGCTGACCGTGTTGCGCGGTGATTCGTGCGGGTCGTCGCCGGCGCTCGGGCCGGTATTGTTGGACGGCGGGAAGGGGGTGCCCTTGCCGCTGACAGGGTCGAAATCGCCGGAATCCCACACCATGATGGCGTTGCCGTGGTAGGGGTACTGCTCAATGCGCGGGATGCCCACGTAGGGGTTGCTGTCCGGGTGCTCGCCCAGGCGGGCGGTGGGCTCGTGGATCGCCGCGCCGATGCTGCGGGCGGTGATTTCCGCGCTCCAGTGGGTGACCTGATGATCGCCCAGCGCAACGTGCAGCAGCACCGCCTTGCCGGTCGGCGTACCCGGCAGGTAGCGACCGTCCAGGTGGCTCAGATAACCGTTGTTCTCCGCCCGGTCCCAAAGCATTTGCATCAGGCCCAATACCAGGCTGCGGTCCAGCTCATTCGGATAGGCCTGGTACAGCACCACGCCGAAACGCTGGGCGAACGGGCCGTAGCGTCGCAGCAACAGGCTGTAATTACTGCCGGGCACGCCCAGTACGCCGCGATGGATATTGGGCGCGGTGGCCACCAGGGCGCCGCCGAGGATGCCGCCCTGGCTGTTGCCGTCGTAGAACACGTCCGAGGGATCGTAGACCAGCGTGTCCTGCGGGCCATGCCGGAATGCCGGGTGGCTGGCGAAGCCGTCCGGGTGGCGCAGCAATTCCGCCAGGAACATGGCGTTAAGAATGCCTTGCTGGCTGCGGTCCAGTTGGCGTGGCAGGCGCGACACATCCGCCAGGATGCGATGAATCACCCCGGCGACGAAGTCCTCCTGGGCCATGCCGATCCAGTCCGTGGCGCAGAACATAATGTTGTGCTCGGTCTGCATGGCGCGCACATTGCCGGCGCGGAATTCGCCCCCCGGGCCTTCGCCGAACAAGCCGTGGCCGTAGAGCGCCGCCCGCGCCGGGGTCACCGGGCTGGCCGGATCGCTGAAGTCGGCCACCGCGGTATCCGGTACCTGGCAGCGGAAGCGCGCGGTGACGGTATCGTCGCCATTCAGCTGTGCCGGCAGCGCGTCGGGATCGTCGCTGCCGTTGTAATTGAAGCTGGAACCGGGCACGCCGCCGGGCTGATTGAGGAAATTGGGCACTTCGAAGGTGCCGCTGATGCCCCGGCTCAGGCCGTCGCGGGGCTCGCCCTGAATGGCCTCGCCCACCTGGTCGATGGTGAAGGCCGGAGCGCCACCGCCCAGGCCGGCGAACGCCTGGTCACGGATGTGCAACATGCGTTCGGTGAGGCTCTTCTGGCTGGCCACCGTGAACGACCAGGCCTGCACCAGGCCGTCCCGTTCCACGCCGTGCGTTTCCAGGGTGTCGAACAGGGCGTTCATGTTGTCGCGCCGGGCTTCGAGCACCGGCTCGCCGGTCCTTAAACCGTCGCGGTAGGCACGGAACAAGGGGGTCGGTTCAATGCTCTCTCCCTCGCTGTTCACCAGATCACGCAGCACCACGATATAGGAGCGGCCCTCCAGCAGGTTCCTGGCCGGGCGGATGATCAGCGCGCGGCCTGCGTCGCTGGTGGCGTTGGCATCCAGCTCCGTCCAGATCAATTGCCGTTCCCCGGTTTCCGCGTCCAGCACCAGGATCGGTGCGTCGGCGTCCATGGCCGCCGACAGATCGCCGATGGCCACCGCGCCACTGGCACCCAGGTCCACGTCCGGCACCCAGGTTTGAATCATGGCGCCCGGCGAGAAGCCGTCATTGCGGTTCCAGGGGCCGGTGTCGATGGGGGTGGTTTCGGTGGTTTCCACGCCCGCCGGCGCCAGCGGATTGGGGGCGATTGACAACGGTTGGGCCACCGGCATCGCCGCCACCTGGAAGTTGACCCGTCGTCCGGTGGGCGTACCGTCGTCGGCGCGGGTGAAATAGTCGTTGGGGAAGGGGTACAGGCAGCGGGCATTGACGGTCAGATCGCAGTACGCCGCGGTACTCAGGTCCAGGCCGGACAGGTCCACCTGGGCCGATGTCGGCGGAGCATCGCTGGATGAGCTGGAGCCCCCGCCACAGGCGGACAGCAGGGCGAGGGCGCAGGCGGCGCCGGTAAGCACGGCGCCAGAACGAATAGAAAGCATGGTGATTCTCCCGGGCTTTGTTTGTTGTTATGCGGGTCCATCTAGCCATCGACGGACCGGTGGCGACAGATACAGTTGGCGCTGTTTGACTGCAACAGTGGACACGGCGTCACTGTGTCAGCCACTTACCGGAAACTGTATCTGTTTTGCCTGTTCACCCGCTCTTAACGTGAAAGCGCATGCCGCTCAGGCGGTAGCGATAACAACAATACCCAGGAGAGCAACATGTCAGTACCAGTATCCGGCGGCGTCCTCGCCTTGGCGGTCGCCTGTCTGCTCGCCGCCTGCGGCGGTGATTCCAGTTCCAATAATGAGGCCCCATCGGCGGGGTTGCGGGTGGTGTCCAGCGCGCCTGAGTGGGTCAGTGGCGGTGACGCCCGGGTGGCGGTGAGCGGGTCCAGCAGCCTGCTCGGGGAAGCGCAACTGCGACTCAACGGCGAGACGGTGGATCTGTCCGGGTTCGAACTGCGTGATGGCGCGCTGGAAGGCGTGATCGACGGTCTGGAGGAGGGCGACAACACCTTGCTGGTGCGCCACCCGGACCACGGCACCCTGGCGCGCCTGACCCTGACCAACCACCCGGTGGAAGGCCCGATGTTTTCCGGGCCGCATCAGTATCCATTCGTGTGCACCACGGTCTCCGAGCTGGGCAAGCAGCCGCTGGTGGATACCGACGGTGACGAGGGTTTCCCGGTCTACGACGACAACGATCAGCAAATCGGCCTGAGCCGCGATTGTGGCATCGAGCCCTACACCGAGTACTGGTACCGCACCACCGGTGATGAGTACAAGCCGCTGCCCGAAGGGGCCTCCCGGCCCGCGGACATGGCCACCACCACGTTGATGGACGGCCGCGAAGTGGACTTCGTGGTGCGCTGGGAGCGCGGCACCATCAACCGCTTTATCTACTCCATCGCCATGCTGGCGGAAGCCGGCGAGGAAGAGGGCTCCCTGGACACCGGTCTGTGGAACGGCCGCCTGATGTACCGTTTCCAGGGCGGCGTCGGCATCGGCCACACCCAGGGCAGCATGGACTACAACCGCCGCGCCCTGCAGCCGGACGTGCTCGGCCAGGGTTACGCGATCATCTATTCCACCGGCACCCGCATGAGCGAGCACTACAATATGCAGGTGGGCGGCGAAACCGCGCTGATGGTCAAGGAGCGCTTTGTCGAAGAGTACGGCGAGCCGCTCTACACCGTGGGCCTGGGCGCCTCCGGCGGTGCCATCCAGCAGTACGTTTACGCGCAGAACCACCCGGGTCTGATCGACGCGGCGATTCCGGTGCAGAGTTACCCGGATATGGTCACCCAGACCATCCACATCGGCGACTGCGAACTGCTCGAGCATTACATGGACGTCACCGACCAGGGCAACGAAAAGTGGCAGACCACCACCAACCGCACCTGGCTGGTGGGCCTTAACGCCACCGATGCCGTGCCGGACCCGCTCTACGACGCCAAGCAACTGCTCGGCTACGGCGGTGCCCCGGGCTCCACGGAATGCGTGGAATCCTGGCGCGGCCTCACTCCTCTGACCATGAACCCGTACTACGGCCAGGCGGACAACCAGGATCAAATGCAGCCCCCGGGTCTGATGGCCACGGTGAACTGGAGCCATTACGACGACCTGCGCAATATCTATGGCGTCGATGGCGACGGCTACCCCAACACCCTGTTCGATAACGTGGGCGTGCAGTACGGCCTGCAAGCACTGCTGGACGGCAACATCACCGAAGAGGAATTCCTGGCGCTCAACGAACAGGTCGGTGGCTGGAAGGACCAGAAAGACATGGTCCAGGAGGGCTTCCCGTTCCTGTACAGCGAAGAGGACGTGATGGGCGACCCGTCGCTGTTCGACCCATGGAGCCGCCGCAATATGACGCTTAGCGAGGATCCCGCCGTGCCGGCCCCGCGTACCGAGGGGAGCCTGGCGGCCATGAACGGCGCCTACACCTCCGGCATGGTGTTCCATGGTGAATCCGGCGGCATTCCCATCATCGACTGGCGCCCCTACCTGGAGCACGAACTGGACATGCACAACGTGCACCAGTCCTTCGTGGTGCGTCAGCGGATGGAGGATTTCGCCGGCCACGCGGACAATCAGGTGATCTGGTTCACCGACGCCCGTCCCGAGGAAGACTTCAGCCATGTGCCCATGGCGCTGGAAGTGATCGAAGACTGGATGGCCAACATCCGCGCCAACCCGGATCAGAGCGTGGCCGCCAACCGGCCTGCCCTGGCGCGGGACAGCTGCTTCGCCACCGACGGCACCCTGATCGCCCGTGGTGACGACGTCTGGGATGGTGCGCTGGACGACGCCCCGGCGGGGGCCTGCACCCGCGAATTCCCGATCTACACCACCTCGCGGATCGTGGCGGGCGCGCCCACCGAGGGCGATGTCTTCAAGTGTGGCTTGAAGCCCGTGGCCACCGCCTTGAGCGACGGTACTTACGGTGACTGGGAGCCGGACGGCGATCAGATCGCACGGCTCAACGCGATCTTCCCGGACGGGGTCTGCGATTACAGCCAGCCGGATCAGGGGCGTCCCGATAACCTCTAGTGTTTAGCGTGCCTTGGGAGAGTGTTTTTAGCTGATGAGAGTCGGCCTCGCCAGCCCCCTTAACCGGGGGCTTTTTTTGGTTCATCGCGCTTTAGCGGGAAGGTCTCTCCAGCCGGGGTCGCGTGTCTGTGTTATGCCCTTCCGGGAACGTCGTGAATACATCCCTGTAGACTCCCTGTCGAACGTCCTGTTCTCCAGGGTCCCGGAAGGGCATAACACAGACACGCTCCGCAGGAAGAGTTACCGCCCCGGGTCATAGCTGGCGCCCACCCTTGTCCCACGTCCCCAATGGAGGGATCCAGCGACGATCAAAGTACCTCTTCCCGCTAAAACGCGATGAACCTTTTTTTGTGGGCGTGGGCCTACTCGCCGCAGGCGAGGCGGGCCTTGCGCACGTTTTCTTCCAGGTGGAGGGGATTGACGGTGCCCGCGATCACCGCGCTCACGCCGGCGGTGCCCAGCACCTTGTCGAGGCTGGCCTGTACCGGATCGGGGTGATCGCCGGCCAGGTGGCCGCTGGCGAAAGCTTTCTTGATCAGGATGCCCTTGTGGTGGGCGGCGGCGTGGTCGATCACCGGTCGCTCGTCGTCCTGCTTCAGGTTGTAGGTGACCATCGCCACGTCGCCGCGTTTGAGCGCTTCGATGCCGCCGGCCACGGTTTTGGTGGACATGCCGATGGCGCGGATCAGGCCGGCCTGTTTCATGTCCGCCAACACGTCCAGAGCGCCGCCGCGCAGCACGTCCAGATCGTTGCCGTCGGAATGAATCAGCACGCAGTCCAGGTAGTCGGTGTTCAGCCGCCGCAGGCTGCGTTCCACCGACGCCCGGGTGTGCGCCGGAGAGAAATCAAAATGGCTTTCGCCGTCGCTGAATTCCTCGCCCACCTTGGACACGATCACCCAGTCCTGGCGGTTCGGCAGCAATTGGCCGAGCCGCTCTTCGCTACGCCCGTAGGCGGGCGCGGTGTCGATCAGGTTGATGCCCAGCTCGCGGGCACGGGCCAGCAGGTTCCGTACCGCGTCGTCGTCGGGGATCGAAAACGCGGTGGGGTACTTCACCCCCTGGTCGCGGCCGATCTTGACCGTGCCCAGGCCCAGAGCGCTGACCGTGAGACCGGTGTCTCCGAGTGGACGCAGAAAGGCCATCAGTCTTGCTCCTCGAACAGGCGGTGCCACTGTGGCCGGCCGATGTCGGCCCGTCGCAGCTCCCCCGGGATCGGCGGCAGCGGCGCGCCGGCTTCCAGGCCGCGTTCCTGGATCAGGGCTTCCACCCGGTCGCCCAGGTCCGGCGCCAGCGTCAGTTTGGTGGGCCAGGTGATCACCAGATCCCGGTCGCGCCGGGCGTAGGCGTTGTCCGGCTTTGCCAGGCCCTGCTGGCGCGGTTCGGCGCGGGCCACGTCCATCAGCGCCAGCCCGGCGTCGGAAAAGTCCAGCCAGGGAAACAGTTCGTCCAGTTCCCGGCGCGCCGCGGCCAGCTGCTGGGCGTCGCTGCGCTCCACGCCTTTTTCCGCCAGATCGCCGCCCAGGTACCACACCAGGCTGCCGTCCTTCATGTCGTGGGTGGTCACGGTGAGCCGGGGTTTGTTGCTGGTGCCCACGCAGTGGGCATAGAGGCGGTGCCCGAGACGGTGCTTGAGCAACACCATTTTCAGCGGCCGGCTCTGCGCCGCCTCACTGGGAAACAGTTCGGCTTTCTGAGCGTCCTGGAGCAGGCCGGCGTTGCCTTCGCCGGCGGCCAGCACGGTCAGTTTCGGTTCGATGCGCACGCCATCCAGGGCCACCGCTTCCAGGCCGTGTTGGTTCCAGCTCAGCGGGTGGCGCGCCGGGTCGAAGTGCAGCAACCGGTCGCGCACCGGCGCGGTGAGCACCTCGAGCAGGCTTTCGGTGTCCACCACCAGATCGTCCAGGCGGTAGACCTGACCCTTGAAGCGGCGGTCCGCCAAGGCGGAGGGGAAGTCCGGGCGCTTCAGCTTTTCGATGCGCCCGCGCAGCATGCGGCTGGCGAAGAAGGTGGTCATGCGGCTGGCCACCGAACCGGCGGACCAGAGGTGCTGGGTGTCGCTGAGCACCCGCAGGCCGCTCAGGTCCACCGGGCCCTGGCCGTCGATGGCCTGGCGCCAGCGGTCCGGCATGCCGGCGATGGCCTCCGACTCGCTGGACAGGGTGCCGCCCAGGGCGTATTTCAGGCCGCCGTGGATGATGCCCTGGCTGGCCAGAGTCTGGGCGCCGCCCAGGGTGCCGGTTTCCAGCAGCAGGCATTGATAGCCGCGCCGTTGCAGGTGGTTGATCAGCCACAGGCCGGCGATGCCGCCGCCGAAGATCAGGATGTCCGGTTTCAACACCGGGGAAGTCACGCTCACGGTCATGGATCACCATCGATGAAATGCGCGGCTATGCTAGCATAGCCGGCCGGGTCGGACGTCAGGTGTCCGGCACCCGAGATCCGACGGAATCGCCCATGCGCTTGCTCTATTCGTTGCTTTGGTACGCTTTGTTGCCGCTCCTGTTCGCGCGTCTTTGGTGGCGCGGCCGCCGCGCGCCGGCGTACCGGCGCCGCTGGCGGGAGCGTCTGGCCCTGGGGCTGGGGCGCGGCCGGCTGCGCGGCAGCGTCTGGATTCACGCCGTGTCCGTGGGGGAGACCCTGGCGGCGGCGCCGCTGATCGAGGCGTTGCTGGCGCGCCACCCGGACACGCCGCTGGTGGTGACCACCACCACGCCCACCGGCTCGGAACGGGTCCAGGCGCTGTTCGGCGACCGGGTCACCCACGTCTATTGCCCCTGGGAGCTGCCCGCCGCCTACCGGCGTTTCTGGCGCGCCTTTGATCCGCGCTTGGTGGTGATTCTGGAAACCGAGCTGTGGCCCAACCTGTGCGCCGCCGCCAAGGCCCACGGGGCGCGACTGTTGCTGATGAACGGGCGCCTGTCGGAGAACAGCTACCGCGGTTACCGGCGCCTGCCTAAGCTGGTGCGGCCGATGCTGGCGCGCTTCGACCTGCTGGCGGTGCAGACCCGGGCGGAAGCGGACCGCTTCCAGGCGCTGGGCGCCGACCCGGAGCGCATTCGCGTTAACGGCAGCGTTAAATTCGATCTCACCCTCGACGAGTCGCTGCGCGACCAGGCGGCGTCGCTGCGCCAGCGCTTCGCGGCGCGGCCGGTGTGGATCGCGGCCAGCACCCACCCCGGCGAGGACGAGCCGGTGCTGGCGGCCCACCGCCGGGTGCTTGAGCGGCACCCCGACGCGCTGCTGATGCTGGTGCCCCGCCACCCGGAGCGTTTCGACGAAGTGGCCGGGCTGGCCGCCCGGCACGGCATGACCGTGGCCCGGCGCAGCCGGGGCGACCAGGTGGACGCGGCGGTGAATCTCTATCTGGCGGACACCATGGGCGAGTTGCTGATGCTGTTCGGTGCCGCCGACGTGGCCTTCGTGGGCGGTTCGCTGGTGCCGGTGGGCGGCCACAATCTGCTTGAGCCGGCGGCCTGGGGGGTGCCGGTGCTGACCGGACCACGGCTGCATAATTTCACCGCCATCGCGGATCTGCTGGACCGGGCCGGGGCCTTGTCACGGGTGACCGATGAGGACGTTCTGGCGTCGCGGGTCGGCGCCCTGCTGGACGACGCCGGCGAGCGCCGGCGTCTGGGCGAGGCGGCGGCGGCCGTGGTGGCCGCCAACCGGGGCGCGCTTCAGCGCGGCGTGACCATCTGCTCTTCGCTCTGGCCTTCCAGGTCCGGATTGTAGAGATCCAGGGTTTCCTGGTCGGACAGCCATTCGTTCACCGCCACCAGATCTTCCACATCCAGCTCGCCGGCCGCTGATTTCAGGGTCAGGGTGTCGAGGATGTAGTCGTAGCGGGCGTTGGCGTAGTCCCGCTGGGCGGCGTACAGCGCCTGCTGGGCGTTGAGCACGTCGACCACGTTACGGGTGCCCACTTCGTAGCCGGACTGGGTGGCTTCCAGAGCGGAACGGGTGGAGCGGATCGCCTGGCGGCGGGCTTCCACGCGCAGGGCGTCGGCTTCCACGGTGCGGTAGAAGGTGCGCGCCTGCTGGCTGATGTCGCGAATCGTCTGCTGGTACCGCTGGCCGGCGGCGTCGGCGAGCAGGGCCGCCTGCTTGCGCTGGCTGTTGAGGCCGCCACCGCGGAACAGCGGCACGGTTACTTCAATGCCGATAGTCTTTGAATTAGTGTCCGGTTGCGTCGAGTAGAATTGCGTGAGTTGATTGCCGGGGTCGCCCCCCGAGACGCTTGGATCGGTATTGTGGTTGTGTTGATACTCAGCGAACAACTGAACCTTTGGAAGCATGGCCCCCAGTTGTCGGTCGGCCGTAAAACCCGCTGCTTTGGCGCTGTAGCGGGCGGCGAGAATCTGCGGATTCTGGTACGCGGCCTTATCGATCCAGGCGTTCATTTTTGACGGTTGCGGCCCCTCCATCGGCAGATCGTCGCGCAACTCCGCCAGCGTCTCCCATTTACGACCAGTGAGTGTTTCTAACTGGTCGCGGGCGATATCGAATTCCTGCTCGGCGACGATCAGGTTCACCCGGGCCAGGTCGTAGGCGGCGCGCGCTTCTTCCACATCGGTGCTGGCCACCAGGCCCACATCGAAACGTTCCTGGGACTGCTCCAGCTGCCGGCTGATCGCCTTCTCCTCGGCCTGGGCGGACACCAGGGTGTCCCAGGCGCGCAGCACGCCGAAGTAGCCCTGCGCCACGCGCAGCACGAAATCCTGGCGGGACTGGTAGAACTCGGCCTGGGCTACGGAGGTCAGCGACTTGGCTTCCTTGTAGCCGTAGAAGGCATCCAGGCGGAACAGCGGTTGCGTTAGCGTCACCGAGGTGGAACGGGATCTACCGTCTATCTCCAGGTCACCCGTCGATTCGTAGGTTTGGTTGATTTCCGAATGGCGGTGGCTGGCATCGATGGTCGGCAGCAGCGCGGCCCGCCCCTGTACCAGCGTTTCCTGATCCGCTTCCCAGGTCTGGCGGTCGGCGCGCCAGGTACCGTCGTAATCCCAGGCGGCGTTGGCGACATTGGTGAGGTCCGCGGCCTGGGCGCCGCCCGCGGCCAGGGTGGCCAGCAGCAGACTCAGGGGCGTTATCGGGCTCCGCTTCATTGCATTGTCCATGGTTGGTAACGGTTTTTTTTAAAGGTGAACTGGCCAGTATGGTAATGGCAAGTAAAAGGGATTGACACTCCTGTTGCCTACCGGTTCCGGTCACACGGGTGCGGTTGTTCGACTTTGAGGCGCTGGCGTATAGTGTTGGCGTTCGCCCAGCCCGTGTTGGGCCAGTGTCATGCTGGCCTTAACGACCGGCGGCGCCTTCCTCCCCACTTACACCACTGCCTGGAGGCCGACCGTGCCAGACGAGCAACGTCACGCCGTATCCAACGCCATTGATGAAGCCTGCCAACCCATCGCCGGTTCAAGAAAAATTTATGTGACCGGCAGCCGGCAGGACATCCGCGTCCCGATGCGTGAAATCCGTCAACATCCGACGCCCCTGGCCGGCGGCAAGTTCGAGGATAACCCGCCCCTGGCGGTTTACGATACCTCCGGTCCCTATACCGACCCGGATGCGAAGATTGATATCCGCAAGGGCCTGGAGCCGGTGCGCGCCGCCTGGATCGAGGAGCGCGGCGACAGCGAGCAGCTGGACGGCCTGACCAGCGAATACGGCCGCCGGCGGGCCCGGGACCTGGCCACCGAGGGGCTGCGCTTCCCGCATATTCGCGCGCCGCGCCGCGCCAAGGCCGGCCGCAACCTGTCGCAGATGCACTATGCCCGCCAGGGTATCGTCACCCCGGAGATGGAATACATCGCCATCCGGGAAAATCAGAAGTTGCGTGAGCACCGCGACGCGGGCCTGCCCACCGATCAGCATCCCGGGCAGAGTTTCGGCGCCTCGATTCCCGCCGAGATCACCCCGGAATTCGTCCGTGACGAGGTGGCCCGTGGCCGCGCGGTGATTCCCGCCAACGTGAATCACCCGGAAATCGAGCCGATGATCATCGGCCGTAACTTCCTCACCAAGATCAACGCCAACATCGGCAACTCGGCGGTGACGTCCTCGATCGAGGAAGAAGTGTCCAAAATGACCTGGGCCACCCGCTGGGGCGGCGACACGGTGATGGATCTGTCCACCGGCCAGAACATCCACGAGACCCGGGAATGGATTCTGCGTAACTCGCCGGTGCCGATCGGCACCGTGCCGATTTACCAGGCCCTGGAGAAGGTCAATGGTGTCGCCGAGGACCTGACCTGGGAGATTTACCGGGACACCCTGATCGAGCAGGCCGAGCAGGGCGTGGACTACTTCACCATCCACGCCGGCGTGCTGCTGCGCTATGTGCCGATGACCGCCAAGCGCGTCACCGGCATTGTCTCGCGGGGCGGCTCGATCATGGCCAAATGGTGCCTGGCGCACCACAAGGAGAGCTTCCTCTACACCCATTTCGAGGAAATCTGCGAGATCATGAAGGCCTACGACGTGACCTTCAGCCTTGGCGATGGTCTGCGCCCCGGCTCGGTGGCCGACGCCAACGACGAGGCCCAGTTCTCCGAACTGCGCACCCTGGGCGAGCTCACCAAGATCGCCTGGAAGCACGACGTGCAGGTGATGATCGAAGGCCCCGGCCATGTGCCCATGCACATGATCAAGGAAAACATGGACGAGCAGATCAAGCACTGCGACGAGGCGCCGTTCTATACACTGGGCCCGTTGACCCTGGATATTTCGCCGGGCTACGACCACATCAGCAGCGCCATCGGCGCCGCCATGATCGGTTGGTACGGCACCGCCATGCTGTGCTACGTGACGCCCAAGGAGCACCTGGGCCTGCCCAACCGGGACGACGTCAAGGAAGGCATCATTACCTATAAGATCGCCGCCCACGCCGCGGATCTGGGCAAGGGCGTGCCCGGCGCCCAGCTGCGCGACAACGCCATTTCCAAGGCGCGCTTCGAATTCCGCTGGGAAGACCAGTTCAACCTGGGGCTGGACCCGGACCGGGCGCGCGCTTTCCACGATGAAACCCTGCCCAAGGAAGCCCACAAAGTGGCGCACTTCTGCTCCATGTGCGGACCCAAGTTCTGCTCCATGAAGATCAGCCAGGAAGTGCGCGACTACGCCGCGGCCCAGGAGGCCGAGGAGGGCATGCAGGAAAAATCCCGGGAATTCATGGAAAAGGGGGCGGAGCTTTATCACAAAGCCGATGAATGACCCCACGCCGCGATTCACCGCAGGGGACGTGGAAGTCCTGAAACGGGAAACCCCGTTCCAGGGCTTCTTCCGCCTGGACCGGCTGCATCTGCGCCACCGCCTGTTCGAGGGCGGCTGGAGCGGCACCATGCAGCGCGAGCTGTTCGTGCGCCCGCCGGCGGCGGCGGTGCTGCCCTACGACCCGCAACGGGGCGAGATCTTGATGGTGGAGCAGTTCCGCGTCGGCGCGCTGGACTGGCGTGACACGCCCTGGTGCCTGGAATTGATCGCCGGCCTGGCGGACAAGGACGGCGAGCCGGTGGCGGACCTGGTGCGCCGTGAGGCGCGCGAGGAAGCGGGCGTGGAAATCGGTGAGATGAAGCGCGTGGCCCACTACATGCCCAGCCCGGGCGGCTCCAACGAGCGTTTGCAGGTGTTCGTCGGCCGCGCCGATTTGCGCGGCGCCGGCGGCGTGCACGGCGTGGTCGAGGAAAACGAGGACATTCGCGTGGTGGTGCGCCCGGTTTCCGAGGTGGAGGCCCTGCTGCGCAGCGGCCGGGTGGACAACGCCGCCTCGCTGATCACCCTGCAGTGGCTGCTGCTGCATCGTGACGCGCTGGACCGGGAATGGGGCGCGGCGTCATGAGCCGGCCGCGCCGCTACCGCCTCGACTTCCGCGACCTGATGGCGCAGTGCGAGTGGAACTACGCCCGCCTGCTGCCGCTGATGCGCGCGCTCGGCGACCACGACAGCCTGGACGTATCGCTTGGCGAAGAGCGTCCACGCACGGTCAGTATCCGGGTTCTGGAGCGGGCGCCGTACACCACCACCCTGCGCTTCGAGGACCAGGCTCTGCACGACGCCATGCCGGCCCCCCGGCTGACGGTGCGTTTGTACCACGATGCGCGGGTGGCGGAAGTCACCGAGGCGACGCCGTTCCGAAGAGTGCAGGCCCGCTATCCGTACCCCAACAGCCACATGCACCAGCGCGACGAAAAAGCCCAATGGAACCGTTTCCTGGGCGAATGGCTGGCCCATGTGCATGATTTTGGACGTGCTTCCGGCGAGCCCTGGCGGCGTTCCGGCACCGAATAAAACGAGCAATGGTTCCGAATTCGGAACCGCCTTCCTGGCCAACCGCCATCATCTTCGATATAACCGACTAACGTCTTATTTTCCTGGGGGAAAAGGGCGGGTCGATGTTTGGCCGAGGCGGGGCCGGCGTGCTTGGGACACGCGGGTATCGGGATCACGATAACAACGGGAGCGGGGATTTTGACGCATCCGGTTCAGCCGCTGCGGGTAGTGCAGCTGTCCGATTTTCACCTTTTCGCGGATACCGACGGCGAGCTTTTGGGCCTGAACACGCAGTTCAGTCTCGAGGCGGTCCTGGACCGGGTGCGCCGTGAACAGCCTGATATGGACCTGATACTCGCCACCGGCGATCTGTCGCAGGACGGCTCCTATGAATCCTACCAGCGGCTGGCGAAAACCCTGTCCGGGTTTCGCGCGCCGATCTACTGGCTGGAAGGCAACCACGATAAACCGGCGCCCATGCTGCGCGCCCTGCGCGGCCAGGATAACCGGGTCAGCCCCTGCGTGGCGGACATCGGCAACTGGACCCTGGTGCTGCTGGATTCCACTATTCCCGGCGAAGTACCCGGCGATCTGTTTGACGAGGACCTCAAATTCCTGGACGAGGCTCTGCGCGACGCCGCCGGCGAGCATCTGCTGGTGTGCCTGCACCACCACCCGGTGCCGATGGGCAGCGAATGGCTGGACACCCAGCTGGTGGGCAGCGCGGAACGCTTCTTCGAGGTGATCGACGCCCACCCCCGGGTGCGCGGCATCCTCTGGGGCCATGTGCACCAGGAATACGACGACACCCGCAACGGCGTGCGGCTGCTGGCGGTGCCCAGCACCTGCGTGCAGTTCAAACCCGGCAGCGTGGATTTCGCCGTGGACGACACCAGCCCCGGTTACCGCTGGCTGGATCTGCACGCCGATGGCGCCATTGATACGGCCGTCAGCCGTGTGGAAGGCATCCACTTCGAAGTCGATATGTCGGTAAAAGGCTACTGAGGCAGTTAACAGTTGATAGTTAACAGCTGATAAGGAACAGTGAGGCCGTTTACGCGACCGGGTGCGCCTCATGTCCGACATATCCCTGATTTACATCCACGGGTTCAACAGCTCGCCGCAGTCCTGGAAGGCCGGAGTGCTGCGCGACTATTTCGAGCGCCACGGCGCCGGCCACCGGTTGCATGTGCCGGCGCTGGATCCACAGCCCAAAAAAGCCATGGCCACCCTGGAAGCCACCATCGCCGGCGCCGGTCCGGTGGCGCTGCTGGGCTCGTCGCTGGGCGGCTTCTACGCGACCTGGCTGGCCGAGCACCACGATCTGGTCACCGCGGTGGTCAATCCGGCGGTCCGTCCCTGGCGACTACTGGACAAATACACAGGTATCAATCATAACTATCACAGCGGCGAGGCCTACCAGTTCGATCCGGCCTGGCTGGACGAACTGCGCCATTACCAGGTCGAGTCGATCAGCAAGCCCGAGCAGATGCTGCTGCTGACCCAGACCGGCGACGAATCCCTGGACTGGCGCGAGGGTTGGGAATATTACGCCGACTGCCACCTTTTCCGGGGGCTGGGCGGCAGCCACGGTTTTGATGACTTCGACGCCTTTATTCCGCTAGTGTTGCGCTTTTGCGGCATTCGCCTGACGCCGGATACCTGAATTCATACCGATTAGAGATTTATGGCCAACACCTATACCTCCGAGAATATCGAGGTCCTTTCGGGCCTGGAGCCGGTGCGTAAACGCCCGGGTATGTACACCGACACCAGCCGTCCCAACCACCTGATCCAGGAGGTGGTGGACAACTCCGTGGACGAGGCGCTGGCCGGACACGCCAAAAGCATCCGCGTCACCCTGCTCAAGGACGGCGGCGTGGAAGTGGAAGACGACGGCCGCGGCATGCCCGTGGACCCGCACCCGGTGCAGAAGAAGCCCGGGGTGGAAGTGATCCTGGCCACGCTGCACGCCGGCGGCAAATTCTCCAATAAGAACTACCAGTTCTCCGGCGGCCTGCACGGCGTCGGCGTGTCGGTGGTCAACGCCCTGTCGAAAAAACTGGAAGTGTTCGTCAAGCGCGACGGTGAGGTGCACCGCATCGAATTCGCCGGCGGCGAAAAGACCGCCGACCTGGAAGTGGTGGACACGGTGGGCAAGCGCAACACCGGCACCATGATGCGCTTCTGGCCGGACGAAAAATATTTCGATTCACCGAACATTTCGGTGCCGCGCCTGCGCCACCTGTTGCGCGCCAAGGCGGTGCTTTGCCCCGGGCTGATGGTGACCCTGGAGAACAAGCACACCGGCGAGACCGAAACCTGGCAGTTCGCCGACGGTCTGGTGGAATACCTGGTCGACAGCACCCGGGGCTGGGAGCGCGTGCCCGCGGAGCCCTTCGAAGGCGCCATGAACGGCGACACCGAAGCGGTGGACTGGGCGGTGTTGTGGCTGCCCGAAGGCGGCGAGCTGGTCACCGAGTCCTACGTGAATCTGATCCCCACCACCCAGGGCGGCACCCACGTGAACGGTCTTCGCTCCGGGCTGCTGGAAGCCATGCGCGAGTTCTGTGAATTCCGCAACCTGTTGCCGCGCGGCGTCAAACTGACCCCGGAGGACATCTGGGACCGGGCCTGCTACGTGCTCAGCGTGAAAATGCAGGACCCCATGTTCGCCGGCCAGACCAAGGAGCGGCTCAGCTCCCGGCAGACCGCGCCGTTCGTGTCCGGCGTGGTCAAGGACGCCTTCTCCTTGTGGCTCAATCAGCACACCGACGAGGCCGAACGGCTCGCCGATCTGTGCATCAACAACGCCCAGAAGCGGCTGCGCGCCGCCAAGAAAGTGACCCGCAAGAAAGTCACCAGCGGGCCGGCGTTGCCCGGCAAGCTGGCGGACTGCACCAGCGATGACCCGGCGCAGAGCGAAATCTTCCTGGTGGAGGGGGACTCCGCCGGCGGCTCCGCCAAGCAGGCCCGCGACCGGGTTTATCAAGCGATCATGCCGCTGCGCGGCAAGATCATGAACACCTGGGAGGTGGACCCGGCGGAGGTGCTGGGCAGCCAGGAAATCCACGACATCGCCGTGGCGCTGGGCATCGAGCCCGGCAGCGACGACCTGGGCGGCCTGCGCTACGGCAAGGTCTGCATCCTGGCCGACGCGGACTCCGACGGGCTGCACATCGCCACTTTGTTGTGCGCCCTGTTTCTGCGCCATTTTCCGGCGCTGGTGCGCGGTGGCCATGTGTACGTGGCGATGCCGCCGCTGTACCGCATCGACGTGGGCAAGGACGTCTATTACGCCCTGGATCAGGAAGAACGGGCCGGCGTGCTGGACCGCATCAAGGCGGAGAAAAAGCGCGGCAAGGTCAGTGTCACCCGCTTCAAGGGCCTCGGTGAAATGAGCCCCATGCAGCTGCGCGAAACCACCATGGCCCGCGACACCCGCCGGCTGGTGCGCCTGAGTGTGGATGGCGCCGACGACACCCATCAGTTGATGGACATGCTGCTCAGCAAGAAGCGCGCCTCCGACCGTAAGAACTGGCTGGAAGAGAAAGGCAACCTGGCGGAAGTATAAAGATGGCAGACGATTTCGAAGATCTTTCCCTCCGCGATTACACGGAGAAGGCGTACCTGGACTATTCCATGTACGTGATCATGGACCGGGCCCTGCCGAAAATCGGTGACGGCCTGAAGCCGGTGCAGCGGCGCATCGTGTACGCGATGAGCGAGCTGGGCCTGAAGAACACCGCCAAGTACAAAAAGTCCGCCCGTACCGTGGGCGACGTGCTGGGTAAGTTCCACCCCCACGGCGACTCCGCCTGTTACGAGGCCATGGTGCTGATGGCGCAGCCGTTCAGTTACCGCTACCCGCTGGTCGACGGCCAGGGCAACTGGGGCAGCCCGGACGACCCGAAGTCCTTCGCCGCCATGCGTTACACCGAATCCAAGCTGGCGCCGTACGCGGAAGTGCTGCTCGCCGAGCTGGGCCAGGGCACGGTGGAATGGGTGCCCAACTTCGACGGCACCATGGACGAGCCCAAGCTGCTGCCGGCGCGGTTGCCCAATGTGCTTCTTAACGGCACCACCGGCATCGCCGTGGGCATGAGCACCGATATTCCGCCGCACAATCTGCGCGAGGTGGCCCAGGCCTGCATCCACCTGCTTAAGGACCCGGGCGCGTCCCTGGACGATCTGCTCGAATACATCAAAGGGCCGGACTTCCCCACCGAGGCGGAAATCATCACGCCGCGCAACGACATCATTCGCATGTACGCGGAAGGCAAGGGCAGCCTCAAGCAGCGCGCCGTCTACGAGCGTGAGGACAACGACATCGTGATCACGGCGCTGCCCTACCAGGTGTCCGGCGCCAAGGTGCTGGAGCAGATCGCCGACCAGATGCAGAAGAAAAAGCTGCCCATGGTCAGCGACCTGCGCGACGAATCCGACCATGAAAACCCCACCCGTCTGATCATTACACCGCGCTCCAACCGGGTGGATGTGACGCAACTGATGGGCCACCTGTTCGCCACCACCGACCTGGAGAAGAATTACCGGGTCAATCTGAACATGATCGGCATCGATGAGCGTCCCCAGGTGAAAAGCCTGGACATGATTCTCAACGAGTGGCTTCAGTTCCGCATGGTCACCGTGCGCCGGCGGCTGCAGCACCGTCTGGACAAAGTGCTGGACCGCCTGCACCTGCTGGAAGGTTTGCTGATCGCCTATCTGAACATCGATGAGGTGATCGAAATCATCCGCCGGGAGGACGCGCCCAAGCCGGTGCTGATGGAGCGGTTCGGGCTCAGCGACCGCCAGGCGGAAGCGATTCTGGAACTGAAGCTGCGCCATCTGGCCAAGCTTGAGGAAATGAAAATCAAGGGCGAGCAGGACGAGCTCGCCGAGGAACGGGACAAGCTGGAAGAGACCCTGGGGTCGCCGGCGAAGATGAAGAAGCTGATCGCCAAGGAACTCAAGGAAGACGCCGACAACTTTGGCGACGACCGCCGCTCACCGCTGGTGGAACGCAGCGACGCCAAGGCTCTGGACGAAGCGGACCTGGTGGGCGCCGATCCGGTCACCGTGGTGCTGTCGGAGAAAGGCTGGGTGCGTTCCGCCAAGGGCCACGATGTGGATGCGGTGGGCCTGAGTTATAAAGCCGGTGACAAATACCTGGCGTCCGCGCGCGGCAAGTCCAACCAGCCGGTGTGCTTCCTGGACACCACCGGGCGCAGTTATTCGCTCCTGGCGCACACCCTGCCCAGCGCACGCGGCCAGGGTGAACCCCTGTCCGGTCGGGTCAGTCCGCCCTCCGGTGCCGGCTTCGTGGCCGCCATCATGGGCCAGGAAAAAGACACCTATCTGATGAGCACGGACGCCGGCTACGGTTTCGTGGTGCGTTACGCGGACCTGATGGCCAACAAGAAAGCCGGCAAAAGCGTGCTGAACGTGCCCAAGGGCGCCAGGGTGCAACCGCCGCGGCCGGTCAGCGATCCGGACAGTGACCTGATCGCGCTGGTCTCCAACGAGGGCCGCCTGCTGGTGTTCCCGGTGCGCGACCTCCCCGAGATGGCCCGTGGTAAAGGCAATAAAATGATGGCGATCCCCTCCGCGCGCGTCGCCGAGCGCGTGGAGTTCGTTCAGGATGTGCAGGTTCTGGGGGCCGCCGACACTCTGGTGATCCACGCTGGTAAACGCCATCTGAGCCTCAAGGCCAGCGATCTGGAGCACTACCATGGTGAGCGTGGCCGGCGTGGCGCCAAACTGCCGCGCGGCTTCCAGAACGTGGACGTGATGACGGTGGAGGCCCGCTAGGGCGATCAACAATTCAATACAAGGACGGTCTTGGGCGTGTTCGCCGGTTTGGCTATGATCCGAGTTCGTTTTGGGGATAGGGAGTTCACCTGATGCGGGCCTTGCTGACCGGCGCCATCACCTTTTTGTTGTTGCTGCTCAACACGCTGACGTTGATCGGCCCGATGATGCTGATCGCCTTGTTGAAAGTGGTGCTGCCCGGCCGGAAGGCCAAGGCAGCCTGCTCGCGGGGCGTGATGTGGATCGCCGAGACCTGGGCGGAAATCTGCAAGGCGATCTTCGCGCTGATGACGCCCACCCGTTGGGATATCCGCGGCGATCAGAACCTGCGCGGCGATACTTCCTACCTGGTGGTCTGCAACCATCAGTCCTGGGTGGACATCGCCGCTCTGGTGCAGACCTTCAACCGCAAAACCCCGTACTTTAAGTTTTTCCTCAAAAAAGAACTGATCTGGGTGCCGTTTCTAGGGCTGGCGTTCTGGGCCTTGGACTATCCGTTCATGAAGCGCTACCCCAAGGAGCTGCTGGAAAAGCGCCCGGAACTGAAGGGCAAGGATCTGGAGATCACCAAGGCGGCCTGCGAAAAATTCGCGGACATGCCCGTCACCGTGGTTAATTTTCTCGAGGGCACTCGCTGCACGCCGGAGAAGCAGGCCCGGCAGCAATCCCCCTACAAGCATCTGCTGCGGCCCAAGGCCGGCGGCGTGGCGTTCGTGATGGCGGCGCTGGGTGACGATCTGGATGCGCTGCTGGACGTGACCATCGCCTATCCGCAGGGCAAACCGCCCGGCTTCTGGGCGCTGCTCAGCGGCCAACTGGACCGGGTCATTATCGACGTGCGCACGCACAACCTGGACCCGGCGCTGTGGGCCGGCGATTACCAGGAGGATGCGGCATTCCGCGCTACCGTGCAGCGCTGGGTGAGCGATCTCTGGGAACAAAAAGACGCTCGTATCGAGCGTCTTCAGAAGGAGTGGTGATCGCCGGGCGCCGGCCCGGCGATGCGGCTCAGAAGCGGAAGGTGGCCGCCAGGTAGGGGCCGCCGATCTCCAGGTCGGAGTCCAGGCCGCTGACGTCGTCCAGTTCCACTTCCAGGCGGGAGTAGCCCGCTTTCACGCCCAGCAGGAAGTCCGACTGCCAGCCGATGTGCGCGTCGAAATCACGCATGCCGCTGCCGTCGTACTCGATGGCGTTGATTTCCCCACCCACGTACACGCCGGTCAGCGGCAGGTTGGCGCGCACCGCGCCATGGGCCAGCGGGAAGGTTTCGCTGGCGCTTTCCGACGCCACGTTGCCGACGGTCTGCGAGCGGATGGTGAAGTCCGCGTCCATCTGGCGCACGGTGAGACCCAGATTCAGCTTCACCACGTTGTCCAGCGGGCTCCAATAGAAAGTGCCGTCCAGCATTTCCATGTCGTACTCGGAGACTACCGTGGTGGCGACCGGGAACGCCTCGCCATTAAACGTAATGGTTTGGTTGAGGCGGTTGCTGGCGTCGTCGGAGAGATCCATGTAGCGCAGGCGCACATTGGGCAGTACCGGCACCGCGTGTTCCACGCCCACGTAGAGCACGGTCTGATCGGAGTCGTCGAAGCCCAGATCGTCTTCCATGTCGATGTCGTTGCTGCCGGAGGCGATGCTGCCGGAAGTGTCCGGGCTCCAGGCGTAGCCGCCGGCGTAGACGTCGACAAGCGGCGCCGCCTGGGCGAACGGCGCGGCGGAGAGCGCGGCCAGCCCGGCCATCAGGGTCATTTTTTTCATGGTTCGTGGTCCTCTGGTTCTACAAAGAAAGCATCAAAGCGCACCGGTCCAGTATTGCATCCACCCCGCCGCATACCAAGTGGAGCGATTCTGGTAAGCTGCGCCGCTGCCAACATCAAGCGCCCGCCTTACGGCGCGGCCGCTTCAAGAAAGAGAGCAGCCATGTTTCTCGATGAAATGCCCGAGGGCTTCCGCTACCCGCGGCCGGAAGACGAACAGGACAAACAGCTGCTGGCCCGCATCGAACGCCAGGGCTGGCATCACCTCAGCGTCGACGGCGCCGCCGGCGAGCCGGGCTATGCCTTCACGCTGGGGCACTTCCTCAAGCGGGACCACCCGGAGCTGATCGTGGTGGGCCTCAAGGACACCCTGGCCAGCCGCCTGCTGGACAGCGCCGCCGTGGGCATCACCGGCCTGGGGCGCCGTCTGCGGCCGTTCCAGGTCTACGGCGACATCGCCGACGGCCTGGAGGTGGTGTTCCTGCCCGTGGCCCTGCCGGCCTACAACGAATATCTGGGCTACGCCAACTGGTTCTACGCCGACCTGCCCGCGCCGTATCCGGCGCTGCAAATGGTGTGGCCGGACCCGAACGGGGTGTTCCCCTGGCAACCCGGGTATGATGCCCGCTTCCGCCGCGCCCAGCCGCTGCTCGGCGAGGCGCCCGAGGGGCCGCCGCTGCAGTAGCGCGCGCCGTGGAATAGGCAGGCGGCCCCCGGCTCCGTTATCCTCGTACCTGAATTTTCGTTATTGGAACCCCCATGGCTAATTCGTTGCAGGATCAGCTCCTTAAATCGGGGCTGGCGGACAAAAAGAAGGCGCGCCGCGCCAAGCAGCAGAAGAAGGAAGACGCCAACCGCGCCAAGCGTGGCGAGATCGAGCTGGAGGACCCGGCCGAGCGGGCCCGCCGTCAGCGCGCCGAACAGGCGGAAAAAGACCGCCAGTTGGAAGCGGAGCGTCACCGGCAGCAGCGCGAGCGTGAAATCGTCGCGCAGATCCGCCAGCTGATCGAGACTCACCGTCTCGATCGCGCCCGGGGCGAGGTGGCTTATCAGTTCGTGCAGGACAAAAAGATCAAGAAGCTGCACGTCACCGAGCCACAGCGCGACCAGCTGGCACGCGGCCAGATCGCCATTGTGGCCCTGGGCGAGGGCCACGAGCTGGTGCCCACCACGGTGGCGGAAAAGATCCGCCAGCGCGACGAGGCCGCCGTGGTGTTGCTCAACGACCGCAACGTGCAGGACGAAGACGACCCCTACGCGGATTATCCGATCCCCGACGACCTGATGTGGTAACGCGATGACCGACCCCGGCACGCTCCTCGGCACCCTCCGCACCCTGACGGTGCTTAAACGCATACCCGCGGGTTTGTTGCTGGACGGCGAAGACCTGGGTGAGGTGCTGCTGCCCGCCCGCGAACTGGCCGACGACGCCACCGACGTCGAGGCGCTGGAAGTGTTCCTCTATGAAGACGGCGATGGCCGCCCCCGCGCCACCCTGGGCCGCCCCAAGGCGATGCCCGGTGAAGTGGCGCGCCTGCGCGTGGTGGACACCAGCCGCGTGGGCGCATTCCTGGACTGGGGCCTGCCCAAGGACCTGCTGCTGCCGTTCGCCGAGCAGGGCAACCGCCCGGAAGTGGGCCGTTGGCAGCTGGTCAAGGTGGTGCGCGACCGCGACGGCCGGCCGTTCGCCAGCGCCTTGCTGGACCGACACCTGGAGGACACCTGCGACGCCTACCGCCAGGGCGACGCGGTGCCGCTGATGGTGGTGCAAAGCACCGACCTGGGCTACAAGGTGGTGGTGGACAACCGCTACTGGGGGCTGCTGCAGGCCCCGCCCGGCGTGGCGCCACCGCGCCCCGGGCAGCGTTTCACCGGCTATGTGCAGCGCCTGCGCGCCGACGGCCGTCTCAGCCTGACGCTGGACCCGCCCGGCGCCGCCAAGAGCGACCAGCTCGGCGAGCGCATCCTGGCGCGGCTGGAGAGAACGGACGGTTTCCTGGCCCTGGGCGACAAAAGCAGTCCCGAGGCGATTCGCGCCGCCTTCGGTTGCAGCAAGAACGCCTTCAAGCAGGCCATCGGCAAGCTCTACAAAGCGGGGCGTATCGAGATCCGCGACGACGGTATCCGTCGCCGCTAAAAACATACCAATAATAAGGTTCGGGACATGTCGTCATGGTTGGTGAAAATCATCTCTACGTCTGGGACGACCGCTTTCTGTATTTAACCGGGGCGATCGTCGCCGGTATCACCCGCCGCTATACGGTCACTCTGTTGGTCTCCCTGGGGGACGAAGGCTTTACGCTCGGTGACGCACAGGGCAAGCAGCGGAGCTACCAGGCCGCGCTGGTGGGTCACGACGTGCCGCGCTCGCTGGACGCGCGCCGCGCGCCGCTGCTGTCGTTGAACTTCGATCCGCAAAGCTACGAGTACCACAGCCTGGCGGCGATGCTGGGTCGCCACGCGGTGCGCCCGGTGATTCTCCGGCAGGGGGCTTTGAGCCGGCAGTCGATTGCCGCCGCCGGTCGTGGTGAGCTGGACAACGCGTCACTGTTTCGCCTGACCACCTCGCTGCCCAGGGCCCTGAGTGATTACCGACCGATCCGCATGCCCATGGACATGCGGGTGATCCATATCGCGCAGAAGATCAAGAAAGAGCTGCCGCTGGCCAGCACCCTGGAAGAGCTCGGCGCCGAGGTGGGGCTGTCCGCCCACCGGCTCACCCATGTGTTTTCCGACAAGCTGGGCATCTCCATCAAGAGCTATACGCTATGGGCGCGCATGCGTCGCGCGGTGGAACTGATCGCGCGGGGGGAATCGCTGTCCGACATCGCCTACGACGTGGGCTTTTCCGACGGCGCCCATCTGGCGCGCACCTTGAAGCATTTCTTCGGTTTGACCCCGTCCTATGTCGCCAAGGGGATGAAGGTGCACATGCTTTAGGGAGGGGTTCAGAGGCTCCCTAACAGCCGCTGCGTTCAATTTTTCCCCCCAGCCTTCACGTACTCTCCCAGCATCCGGTCCGCCCGCTGGACCGGAATAACAATAATCGGGAGAGTACAATGAACGCATTTATCCGACCGTCGGTGTGGGCGCCCTGGTGCCTGATCGCCGGCACCCTGGCGTTGTCCGCCTGCGGCGGCGACAGCAGTGACCGCGCCGCCTTGGACACCGGCGCCGGCTATCAAGCCACCATCGAACGCACCACCTACGGTGTTCCCCACATCACCTCGAACAGCTACGGCGGCGCCGGCTATGGGCATGGCTACGCCATCGCCGAGGACAACCTGTGCGTGCTGGCCTCCGCCTTCGTCACTTTCCGCGGCGAGCGTTCCCAATACTTCGGGCCGGACGCCGAGGCCGCGCCGATGGGCACCTTTGGCGCCCCCAGGAACGAGGACGCCGATTTCTTCTTCCGCTTCGTCGTCAACGACGACCAGGTGGCCATGTTCCGCGATGCTCAACCGGCGGACGTACGCCAACTGTCGCGCGGCTTCGCCGCCGGTTTCAGCCGTTATGTCCGGGAAGTGAAAGGCGGCGACCACGCCGGCCGCCACCTCGACTGTCGGGGCGAGCCCTGGCTGGCGCCGGTCACCGAGCAGGACGTGTTCCGGCGCCTGGTGGCCCTGAACCTGGCCGCCAGCAGCGCCAATCTGCTGGAAGAGATCGTCAGCGCTCAACCGCCCTCCGCAAGCGCCAGACGCCTGGTGAGCGAAGCCCAGGATGATCACCGCTTCTGGGTTGGCGGCGAGGAAGGGATCGGCAGCAATACCCTGGCGTTCGGCGGCGATGCCACGGAGTCAGGCGGTGGCCTGCTGTTCGGTAACCCGCACTGGTATCTGGAAGGCGTGGACCGCTTCTATCAACTGCAGATGACGATTCCCGGCGAACTGAACGTGTCCGGCGTATCGATCATGGGCGCGCCCATGGTGCTGCTCGGTTTCAATAACGACATTGCCTGGACACACACCGTGTCCACGGCGCGTCGTTTCACGCCGTATCTTTTGCAAATGGCCGACGAGACCCATTACATCAAGGATGGCCAGCAGAAGGCCCTGGAAGCGGTGGACATTACCATCCAGATCAAGCAACCGGACGGTTCCCTGACTCCCAAGACCAAAACCCTGTACCGCTCCGAGTACGGCCCCATGATCGATTTCGGCAATCCGGGTCTGCCGGCATGGAGCGACACCACGGCGATCACCCTGCGTGACGTCAACCTGGAAAACACGCGCTCGTTCCAAAACTTCCTGGCCTTCGATAAGGCGGAATCCCTGG
Organism: Alcanivorax sp.; assembly: GCA_017794945.1. GTDB lineage: Bacteria > Pseudomonadota > Gammaproteobacteria > Pseudomonadales > Alcanivoracaceae > Alloalcanivorax. Next base: position 1,060,007 of record CP051239.1, on the reverse strand, counting down.
ACGATTTCTTTGCCGCCATCAACGAGCATGTGGGCATTCCCTGGGTGAACACCACCGCCATCGGCCGGGGCGATGACCGCGCCCTGTACTCCGACATCACCGCCGTGCCCAATGTGCCGGACAGCCTGCTCGGCGGCTGTCAGGTCGCGGCGCTGGGCGCGGGCCTGCCGCTGCTCAACGGCGCCAGTTCCGCCTGCGATTGGCGGCAGGACCCGGATGCGGTGCTGCCCGGCGCCTTCGGGCCGTCCAATCTGCCGCACCTGTTCCGGCGTGACTACGTCGCCAACATGAACGACAGCTATTGGTTGACCAACCCGGACGCGCCGCTCACCGGTTTCGCCGCGATCATGGGCCAGGAAGATTACGCCCAGAGCCTGCGCAGTCGTATGGGCCATACCCTGGTGGAGGACCGCTTCAACAGCCGCGACGGCTTCGCCGGTTCCCAGATCAACAGCGTGCGGCTGCGGGACATTGTTCTCAACAGCCGGGTACTCAGTGCCGAGTTGCTCAAGGAGCCGGTGCTCGCGGCGGTGTGCGGCGGCACCCTGAGCGCCGACCAACAGCTGGCCTGCCAGGTGCTCCAGAACTGGGACAACACCGGCAATCTGAATGCCGTGGGCGCTCACCTCTGGTCCGCGATCTGGCTCCATCTCTACGACATCGAAAACCTGTACGCCGTGCCCTTCGACGCCAACGACCCGGTGCATACCCCGTCCGGTTTGAACACGGGCGACAGCGCCGTGATCGGCGCCGTGCAGCAGGGCTTTAACGACGGCGTCGCCGATGTGGTGGACAGCGGCCAGGCTCTGGACGCGCCCTTGGGTGAGGTGCAGACCTACGCCAAGGCCGGCACCGACATCCCGCAATACGGTGGCGAGGGCTACGAAGGCTATTTCACCGTGCTGAGGAACACCTATATGCACGTGGTGGATTTCCCGGAGGGCGAGCCGGTGCGCGCCTACACCATGTTAAGCCACGGCGTGTCGACCGATCCCACCAGCCCCCACTATTCGGATTACACCGAAGCCTACTCGCGCAAGCAGTGGCACCGGGTGCCGTTTACCCGTGAGCAAATCAAGAACGCTCGTCTCTCCATCACTGAGATCAGTGAGTAAACGCAAGCGGGCGGGAACGGACGGGAAACCGTCCGTTCCCGCTTCACAGAGCCCCGCTTAGCCGCTCCACCGCCCAGACGCTGGCGATGGCGATAATCGCCACCGAACCGATCGGCACGAACCAGCGCCGGTAGGCGGCGGTGCGGCGTACCAGGAACGCCGCCGGCACGAAGACCAGCACGATCAGTGCCTGGCCGGCTTCCACCCCGAGGTTAAAGCCCAGCAGGGTCAGCACCAGACTGCCTCCCTCCAGCCCCAGGTCGCTGAGCACGGCGGCGAAGCCCAATCCGTGGATCAGACCGAACACCAGAGCCATCACCCAGCGACGAGGGAAGTACTGGGGCGCCAGGTTACTGGCCGCTCCCAGACCCACGGTGATCGCGATCGCCGATTCCACCAGCCAGGACGGCAGATTGACCAGTCCCAGCGAGGCCAGCGCCAGCGTCAGCGAGTGGGTCACGGTGAAGGCGGTGACGATGCCCAGAGTGGTCAGCAGGGACTCGCGCATGGACTCCTTGGGCTGCCAGGCGCCCTGGCGCCACACCAGCACCGCCGGGAACAGCAGGGTCAGCAGAAACAGGATGTGGTCGTAGCCGATCAGGATATGGTGCACGCCCTGACGGAAGAATGTGGCCAGCGCCGTTAGACCGTTACCGCCATCGCGACGCAGGGTTTGCTCGCGGTGCGCGTTGCTGAGCGCTACCGCCTGGCTGGAGCCGTCGCCGAAGCGAACGTCCACCAAACCCTGGTGGCTGGCGTCGCGGTCAAACAGAAACCGGTAGTTCAGGGTCAGCGCCAACGGTGACATACCGCAGTCGCCGTTCAATAAAAACACCGCGTAGGCGCCGTCCACGTGGTCGTCCACTTTGAGGTCGACGTTGTCCAGCACGCAGACGCGTTCACGGTCTTCGTTGCGGGCGGTGACGGTGAGGCGGCTGAGAATGTGGTCGCGCAGCTCATCACGGCTTGCCTTGAGTTCCCCCCAGGTAATGGCGGCGTCGCGATTACGGTCCACCCCCACCGCGCGCTCCAGGTCGCGCAGGGCGATGTCCCACTGCCCGGAGAGGGTGCCGCCATCCTCCACGGTGAGGCTCAGGTAGCTGTCGCTGGGCTTGTGGGCCAACGCCAAGGTGGGGATGAGCAGCAGCAGTAACAGGACGAGTCGGCTCATGAACCAGCCTCCTTGCCGGGCTCCAGGAACGGCGCCAGGCGGGCGTCCTGAAGACCGTGTTCGGCGATAAAGACGCGTACCGCCTGCGCCGCCGCCGGATCACCGGCGGCTTGCGCCGCCGCCAGATAGATGTGCATGTCGGCGGGTTCCTTCTGGGTACGCCAGTTGTCGCTCGCCAGGGTGAGGGCGGCCTCCGGGTCCTGCTCCACGATCAGATGGAAACGCGCCAGCTCGCGGAGATGCGCGAATTCGGCGCTGCGTTGCGCCGCCGCCATCCGGTCCCGGAACTGTTGCGCCCAAAGATCCGCGCGCCGGTCCTCGGCCTCGATGCCGGCGATCGCCAGGCGCAGCAGGGCGCCGTCCTGGTCAGCGTGGGGCTGGAGCAAGGTGATGGCGGCTTGCGGACGTGACTCGGTGATCAGCCAGTCCGCGTAGAGGTTGCGAAGATAGCGATCGTCGCTATCGATGTCGCGACCGGCCTCGATATGGGCCAGGGCGGCTTGTCGGTCGCCCTGTTGCCAGGCCATTTCCGCCAACCGGGTTTGCATCCATACCGCCACGTCATCGGGCGTGTCGGTGGCGGCGGAGGCATAGCGTTGCAGCTTGGTATAGGCCGGCGTCAGTTGGCCGCTCAGGGCCAGCACGCTCGCCTGGCAGGTCAGTGCGGCGCCGGTGGGCACCAGGTTGGCGGCGTTGCGGCAGGCGTCCAGGCTGGCCGCGTATTGCCCCTGGACCTGCGTCACCACGGCCAGGGTCAGCCAGCCTTGACCGAGGCGTGGGTTTTCCTTCAGCGCCTGGGCCAAGAGATGCCGAGCCTGGGTGAAGCGGTGTTCCCCCTGCGCGATGGTGGCGGCCAGCACCTGGACGGTCGCTGGCGGGTCGGCGCGTTCCATCCAGGGCGCCAGTGTGGCGCTGGCGTAACCCAGATAACGGGGATCGCCCTCGCGCTGCGCCGCTTGAATGTAGAGGCGCGCCAGCCGCTCGGCGGTGGCCAGGTCCCCGGGGGACGCGGCCAGTTGCGTTTGCAGCGCGCCGGCGCCCGCCAGTACCTCCGGCTTGGGCAGCCGTTGCAGGACTTGATCATCGGATTCGGGGGTGTAGGGCGCCGCCACGGCAAGACCGCCGCAGGCGCCGCCCAGAAAAAGGAACAGCCCCGGCAGCGTGAGCCGCCGGAGCCGTTGCAGGATACCCCGTCCTTTAATTGTTGCTCGAGAGGACGTCGTCATAGGCATCCGGGTTTTCCTGGTTGGTGAAACGGAAGTTTCGGTTGTTGATGTTGACCGGCTCGCCGTTCGGGTCCGCCGCCAACTGATTCTTCACGAAGGCAGTAAAGTTGGTGTCGTTCCGCACCACCGGGTCGTCGTTGCTGTCGCCGCCGCAGGCGGCCAGTCCGACCACCAGACCCAGCAGCAGAACACTATGGCTGATTGCTCGCATCGGTTTGCTCCTTATCAGAGTGCATCGCTGGGGGAGCCGGGGATCGGATTCGCCAGGTACGGGAACACGGGCAAGTAGGTGTCGTCACCGTCGATCTGACCGCTCAACACCGAAGTGGCGGCGGTGGGCCCGGCCGCGCGGGTGCCGTCGGTGTAGAAGTTGGCACCGTTTTGCGGCATGGACTGGGAGCCGCAGTTACCGGCGCCAAGCTGGCCACAGAGTTTACCCATGGCGGCGTTCAAGGCGATGTCCACCACGTCGTCATAGGGGCGACGGCCGTTCGGGAAGCCGGCGTTATCGCCACCCACGACACCCAGGTCGTTCTGATCCGCCGGAGCGGTCGGTGCGATGTCGGTGTTGAGACGCAGCATTTCGCTGGGCGTCACGGTGGGCAGCTGGTTGACGCCCGGGAAGCCGGTCAGGAAGGCAGTGACCAGATCGTTACGCGGGGTCTCCGGCGGTACCGCGGCGTCGCCGAACAGCACATTGAGCAGCACCGGCAAGCTGGGGTTGGTCACGTACTGGGCGAACTGGCCGTCGTTTTTCGGTTCGCTGGCGTTAAAGCGGTTTTTATCCGGCAGACCGATGACCACCTCGTTCACCAGGGGAGAGCCGAGACGGGAAACCTGGGTGAAGGCACCGCCTTCCACGCTGGCCGGTTTGGCGCCGGCGGAGCCGGTGAGCGATGAACCCTGCGGGGCCGGGTTGATGACACGCGCCTGAGGCACGCTGGCGGTGGTCCAGCCACCAATCACGGGACTCTCACCGGCGGTCAGGCAGCTTCTGGGAATCTCCAGTGCCAAACTGGTGACGTTCTTATCGCCGACGACGTTGCGTTCGCCGTCACGAGGACCGACAGGGTTGGTGTTCACCAGGTCGAAGACTTCGCCAAGATTCACCACGAAGCCTTCCTTGCGCTGGCCGACGAATACCTTGCCGTCAGTGGCGCAACCCGGGATGGCGATCGGGTAGATGGCGTCGTTGGCGTAGGCGGGATAATCGGGGATCGATTTATTACCAATGTTATCCATTGGTTTGACGAAGGTCTCGGAGCTGCTGTTGGCGTTGGTGATTGCCTGAGCTTGCCCGGTCCGACGGTCGCCGCTGATCATGGTCACGGTATAGGTTTGTTCCACGTTCAACGCACCGGTGTTGCCCGCGGAGATCTGGCCGATGTTGCTCAAAGGTACCGGAGTGTCGCTGTCCGCGCCGGCCGGTACAGCCAGGTTTTTGTATTCGTTATTGAACTGGAACTGGAATGTCAGATCCTCGACCGCGTCACCGTCATTATCGATATGAATTTCGTAGATGGCGTTATCGTCGAGAAGAAAATAATTAGGGCCGCCGTAGGCGTCTTGCAACGGCTGGTAGTTGGCGATCAGAGTTACGAAGTCCGAGCGGTTTGTCTCGTAGCTTCGGAACATATAAAAGTCCGTGCCATCCACTTTCGGACTGCCGGCGATAAACGGGGCTTCACGGTGGCTTGACGCCAGCGCCGACGGCGCGGTCAGAACCAGTGACGCCATCGCCAGGGCCAGCGGCGTCTTGGCAAGTATCTTGTGCATTTTGAACCTCCAGTATTTCGGGTAGCGATCAACACGTGATACGAACCGGGGAGTCGTTTGGATGCGTTTAAGAAAAATAATTTTTTATTGCATCCGATCGGCGGTAATCCGCGTATCAGAGGGGAGACCGACTAAGATGGAAAATCGGCTCTCTAATGTGAGCGCGGCGTGTAGAGAAAGGAGTAGAACGCGCCATGAGCGAAAAACTTTCGGAAATGGTGAAACTAATGGCGCATACATCCAGGGGGGATCTGGCTTCGTTCGAGAAGCTCTACAGTGCCACGTCCCCGCGTTTGTATGGGCTTTGCCTGCGTATGCTGGGCAATCGGGACGAGGCCCAGGACGTGTTACAAGACGTCTACATAAAAGTCTGGCACCACGCCGGTGAGTACCATCCCGAACGCGGCTCGCCGGTCACCTGGATTGTTTCCATCGGTCGCTATGCGTGTATGGATGTGTTGCGCCAGCGGCGCGGTCATCAGGACGTGGACGATCTCAAGGAGTCGTTGCGCAGCGCCGGGGTAGAGCCTCAGCAAGCGGCGCTTGCCAGCGCCGACAAGGAAAGTCTGGATCGGTGCCTGGGGGAGCTCAGCGATCCGCACCGGGCCAGTATTCAGATGGCCTACTTCCACGGGCTGAGCCACGGACAGATGGCGCGCACCCTGGGCAAGCCCCTGGGGACGGTAAAAAGCTGGGTCCGGCGGGGCCTCGATTTCCTGCGACGGTGTCTGGAACGATGAAACCCGATCATTACCAACGCAATCATGCCCTGGCGGCGGAGTATGTGCTCGGCACGCTCCGGGGCGGCGCCCGCCGTCGTTTCGAAACCTGGATGCTGGAGTCGCCGCGCGTGCGGCGTCAGGTGTGGTATTGGGAGCGGCGTTTCCAGTCTTTGAATCGGGGTATCGTCGAACGCCAGCCGCCGGCGGTGGTATGGCGACGCATACATGCCCGCATTGGGCGGCGGCGCCCGGCGGCGCGTGCCTGGTGGTGGCCGGTGGGCAGCATGTTGGCCGCCTCCCTGGTGCTGGCCCTGGTGTTGCTGTGGCCGTCGGCGCCGGTGTCGCAACAGTATGTGGGCGTGGTTCAGAACAGCCAGGCGGAACCGCTGTGGGTGCTGCGTACGGTCACCGATAACGGGCACCGCAGGCTGTCGCTGAAAGGCGTTAACGTCGAGGCCGTGGACGGCAAGGACTTCGAGTTGTGGCTGCTGCCCCGTTCCGGCGCGGCGATCTCCGTGGGTCTGCTGCCGGCCGGGGGCGGGCAACGCTCCACGTCGCTGAGTGAGCGCCAGCTTGAGGTGCTGCGCCGCTCACGGGCCCTGGCCGTGAGCCTGGAGCCAGCCGGCGGCTCGCCCACCGGCCAGCCCACCGGGCCTGTGTTGTATCAGGTCAGAATGATCACCCTGTAGGTATGACCCCGGGGTTCGTTCGGGTCAGGGTCAGGGTGCATTGTGGTCATTGAGCCCGGTGACGGGCCGGGCGTAGTCTTGGGGTTCTTTGGATTTCAGGCGAGGAACTCATCGTGACCACGGCATACATTGTAGAAGCGGTACGCACCGCCGGCGGCCGCCGCAACGGCCGGCTCAGCCGGGTGCACCCGGCGGACCTGGGCGGCAAAGTGATCGACGCGGTCCTGGAGCGCACCGGCGTCGCGCCGGACCGGGTGGACGACGTGATCTACGGCTGCGTCAGCCAGATCGGGCCCCAGACTTTCAATATCGCGCGCACCTCCGTGCTCAGCTCGCGGCTGCCGGAATCGGTACCCGGGGTGTCCATCGACCGCCAGTGCGGTTCGTCCCAGCAGGCCATCCATTTCGCCGCCCAGGCGGTGATGAGCGGCACCCAGGATCTGGTGATCGCCGGCGGCGTGGAATCCATGAGCCAGGTGCCGATCGGCTCACCGGTCACGGTGGCGAAAGAACTGGGCAACCCCTTCACCGGTGAAATCAGCCGCCGTTACCCCGGCGAGAACTTCAGCCAGTTCGTGGGCGCCGAGCGCATGGCCAAGAAGTACGGCGTCAGCAAGGACGACCTGGACCGGTTCGCCTTCGACTCGCACCGCCGCGCCGCCGCCGCCACCGAGGCCGGCCGTTTCAAGCAGGAAATCCTGCCCGTGAACGTGGATCTGGGTGACGGCGCCGATGCCGTCCACGACGTGGATGAAGGCATCCGCTGGGACGCCGATCTGGATTCCATTCGCGGCCTGCAGCCGCTGGCGGAGAACGGCATCATCAGCGCCGCCAACGCCAGCCAGATCACCGACGGCGCCTCGGCGGTGCTGGTGGCCAGCGAGCAGGCGGTGAAGGAATTTGGCCTCAAGCCGCTGGCGCGCATCCACGCCATGGCGGTGGTCGGCTCCGATCCGACCATGGTGCTGGAGGGGCCGATCCCGGCCACCGAAAAGGTGCTCAAACGGGCCGGCATGACCCTGGCGGACATCGACCTGTATGAGGTCAACGAAGCGTTCGGTTCCGTGCCGCTGGCCTGGATGAACGCCCTTGGCGCCGATTACGACAAGCTGAACGTCAACGGTGGCGCCCAGGCGCTGGGCCACCCGCTGGGCGCCACCGGCGCCAAGTTGATGGGCACGCTGGTGTACGAGCTCAAGCGTCGTGGCGGCCGCTACGGTCTGCTGGCGATCTGCGAAGGTCTGGGCACCGCCAACGCCACTATCATCGAAGTGCTCTAGGCACGGCTGTTCGGCGGCCGTACGGGCCAAAAGAAGCCCGGCGCTTGTGGTTGGCGCCGGGCTTTTCTATGTTGAGCGCCTGATTTATCGCAAACCCCGATACAGGTGACAGGCATGGCCACAGGCACGGTGCGCAGCAACGGCGTTGAACTCTTCTACGAAACCCGTGGGCCCGAGGACGGTGAACCGCTGGTTTTTATCATGGGGCTTTCCGCGCAACTGGTGTTCTGGCCGGACGGTCTGCTCGACGCCATGGCCAACCGGGGTTACCGGGTCATCGCTTTTGATAACCGCGACGCCGGCAAATCCACCGCCATCCGCGAACCGTTCAAGTACGGCCCGATGATGGCGATGCTGCGTTATACGTTGGGCCTCAAGGTCCACGCCCCGTACACGCTGGACGATCTGGTCGCCGACACCATGGGGCTGCTGGACGCCCTGGGCATTGAGCGCGCCCATCTGGTGGGCGCTTCCATGGGGGGCATGGTCGCGCAGCTGGCCGCCGCCACCCATCCGGAGCGGGTGCTCAGCGTCACCTCGATCATGTCCAGCACCAACAGTCCCTTCCTGCCACCGCCGAAGCCGGCGGCGCTGAAAACCCTGGTGGCGCCGCGGGTGAAAATTGAAACCGTGGAAGACTATGTGGCGTTCGGCCTGGGGATGATGGCCAAGCTGGGCGGTACCCTGGACCAGGGCCGCGAGGAACTCACAGAGATGTTCCAGCGCAGTTGGGAGCGGGGCCTGAACCCGCGCGGTATCCGCAACCAGTTCATGGCGATCATGGCCACCGGCAACCTCAGCAAGCGCCTGAAAAAAGTGCGCTGTCCCGCCCAGGTGATCCACGGCGGCAGCGATCCGCTGATCCGGCCCGCCGGCGGCCGGGCCTCGGCCCGCGCCATGCCCGGCGCCCGCCTCGCCATCATCGACGGCATGGGCCACGACTTCCCACCCTCGGTACAGCCGCGCCTGATCGAACTGGTCGCCGAGAACTGCGCCCGTGCCCGCGCCGGCGTCAAAGCCGCCGCGGTCTGACCGCCTACTCGGGCCAGAGAAGGAACAGGTACCCCGCGTACAGGGCGAGCAGCGCCAGGCCTTCCAGCCGGTGCAACATCCGGCCGGTGTAAAGCAAAGGGATCAACAGGACGGTGAACGCCAGCATCGCGGCATAATCCGTCCAGGCTATCCCGGGCGCATAAAGCGGTGACACCAGTGACGTCACGCCGAGAATGCCAAGGATGTTGAAAACGTTCGAACCGACCACGTTGCCTATCGCAATGTCAGGTTGCTTTCGCAGGGCGGCGACCACCGAGGTGGCCAGTTCCGGCATGCTGGTTCCGGCGGCGACGATGGTCAGGCCGATCACCGCTTCGCTGACGCCGAACCCTTTCGCCAGAATCACCGAATGGTCCACCAGCAGGCGTGACCCGAGGATAAGGATGCCCAGGCCCCCCAGCATAAAGGTGGTATCGAGAATCCAGTGGCGTGAAATGCCGGGCGCGGCGTCGCCGTCGCCGCCATTACCGGGCTCTTTGTTCGCGAACACCACATTCATCACCGTGTAGGCGACGATGCCGGCGAACAGCAGCAGGCCCTCCAGACGGCCCAGGGAGTCGTTCAGCAGCAGCACCAGCAGCAGGCAGGTCAGCCCCAGTGCAATCGGCGCGTCGATCTTGATGATCTTGCGGTGAACCGGGATAGGGCACAGTAACGCCGTGATCCCGAGGATGATGGCGATATTGAAAATGTTGGAGCCGACGACGTTGCCCACCGAGATGTCGCCTTGCTGCGACAGGGTGGCTTTCAGGCTCACCACCAGCTCCGGCGAACTGGTCCCGAACGCCACGATGGTCAGCCCCACCGTGAGAGGGCTCAATCCCGCTCGCAGCGCCAGTGACGAGCTGCCCCGGACCAGCCCTTCGGCGCCGATGAAGAGAAGGCCAAGCGCCAGCACGATGTAGGTGAAGTTAACGATCATGGTATCGGACCCTCCGTCCTAAGCCCGGTGTTGGGGGAACGTCATCACGTCGGCTATTTGATCACTGTAGCGTTGCGCCATGAGCAGGCGCTCCACGCCCATGGCGACACCACTACAAGCTGGCAGGCCGTGTTCCAGAGCCGCCAGCAGCAAAGCGTCGGCGGCCATGGGCGGCAAGCCCTGTGCCCCACGCAACTCGCTATCCCGCCTGAAGCGGCGCGATTGCTCGGCGGCGTCGGTGAGCTCCTGGTAGCCGTTGGCCAACTCCATCCCCCGATAGTAAATCTCGAAACGGCGTGCCACTTCCAGGCCGTCTTCGTCACACCGGGTTTCAGCCAGGGCGGCGGCCCAGCCTGGAAAATCGGTCACCACGGAGAGCTGTTCGACGGGCAGCGCGGTTTCCACCCGGGTGGCCATCAGATAGTCCACCGCGGCGCTTTTGCTAAGGCCGTCGGGGGCGCCGTGGGACTCGGCGAAGGTGACCAGTTCAGAGTCACTGGCGGTGAGTGGGTCCAGGCCGGTGGCGTCGGCGAACAGGCTGCGGAAAGGGTAAGTCCGCGACGGCACGCCGGGGAACAGTTCGCCGAACAAGGCCAGACACTCGTTGATCAACGCGCTCAGATCAAACCCCGGCCGGTACCATTCGAGCATGGTGAACTCGGGGTTGTGCCGGGCACCGGCCTCGCCGTCCCGGTAGGCTTTGCAGAGCTGATAGATCGGCCCGCTGCCGGCGGCCAGCAGGCGCTTCATGTGGTATTCCGGCGAGCTTTGAAGATAGCCGTGGCCGGGCACCGGAATACACTGGATGTTCGGTTCACTGACGCCGTGGCGAGCCAGCTGCGGCGTGTCTACTTCGAGTACGTCCCGGGCGGCGAAAAAAGCGCGCACCGTGCTCAGCAGCCCGGCGCGCGCTTTGATGGCCTCCAGGGAGGCGGTGGGCCGCCAGTCGCTCACCACTAGTTCTTGATGCGGCCCGCGTACTCGCCGGTGCGGGTGTCCACCTTGGCGATTTCCCCTTCCTGCACGAACAGCGGCACGCGGATCACCGCGCCGGTGCTCAGGGTGGCCGGCTTGCCGCCGGTGCCGGCGGTGTCGCCCTTCAGGCCGGGATCGGTCTCGACGATCTCCAGCTCCACGAAGTTGGGCGGGTTCACGTTCAGGGGCTCGCCGTTGTAGAGCGTCACCTCGCACATGTCCTCTTCCTTGAGCCACTGCTTGGCGTCGCCGACGGCGGCTTCGTCCGCCTGCTTCTGCTCGAAGGTCTCGGTGTCCATGAAATGCCAGAATTCGCCGTCGCTGAAGATGTACTGCATCTGCACATCCAGTACGTCGGCGCCTTCCAGGCTGTCGCCGGATTTAAAGGTGCGTTCCCACACCTTGCCGGTCTTCAGGTTGCGCAGCTTTACGCGGCTGAAGGCCTGGCCCTTGCCGGGCTTTACGAACTCGTTCTCGATGATGGCGCACGGGTCGCCGTCGAGCATAACCTTCAAGCCGGACTTGAATTCACTGGTAGAATAGCTGGCCATAGATATCTATCCACTGTGTCGGGGAATTACCGGATGGCATTTAAGAAGCTGGCCATGATAACGCAGGAAGCGGACGGTTGGCAGGTACCCGACTGGCGCCGTCTGCAGGCCGACCTGGTCACCGGGGTGGGGGAGCTGTGCGAGCGGCTGTCGCTGCGCCCCGACCAGATCCCCGGCGGCGCCGACGACGACAGCGCCTTCCCGTTGCGGGTGCCGCGCCGTTACCTGGATCTGATCGAACCGGGCAACCCTGACGACCCGCTGCTGCTGCAGATCCTCGCCACCGGCCGCGAGCGCGAGGCGGTGCCCGGCTATAACGCCGACCCGCTGGATGAATCCCGCCACACCCCGGTGCCCGGCCTGCTGCACAAATATCATGGCCGCGCGCTGCTGGTGGTCACCGGCGCCTGCGCGGTGCATTGCCGCTACTGCTTTCGCCGCCACTTCCCGTACCAGGAGCATCTGTCCGGCGGCCGCTGGCAACAGGCACTGGACTGGCTGGCGCGGCGCACCGACATCAATGAGGTGATTCTCAGCGGCGGTGATCCGCTGACGCTGAGCAACCGGCGCCTGGGCGAGCTGCTGGAGGCCCTGGCGGCGCTGCCGCATCTGCGCCGCCTGCGGATTCACAGCCGCACCCCGGTGGTGATTCCCGAGCGCCTGGATGAGGGGTTGGCGGCGCTGCTGGCGTCGCCACGCTGGCGCGCCACCCTGGTACTGCACGCCAACCACCCCCGCGAGATCAGCCCGGCGCTGGCGGAACGCTGCCGCGCCCTGGGCCGCGGCGGCGTCACCCTGCTCAATCAGTCGGTGCTGCTGGCCGGGGTCAACGACGACGCCGAGGCCCTGGCGTCCCTGTCCGACGCCCTGTTCGAGGCCGGCGTGCTGCCCTATTACCTGCACCAGTTGGACGCGGTGGCGGGCGCCGCCCATTTCGCGGTGCCGGACGCGCGCGCCCGAGAGCTGCACGCCGCGCTGCGGGACCGGCTGCCGGGGTTCCTGGTGCCCAGGCTGGCGCGCGAAGAACCGGGAGCGGGTTCAAAAACGGTATTGGCTGGATAATGTACAATTACCGGGTGTTCAAGTTATATTTGTGATGATCATCACAACAATAATTTGAATATAGCCTTCGCCGGGCGGCGGAGGCCAAGCCTGTGAGGAACAAGCCATGGAAGAGGCCCGCCAAACGGAGTCGGCGTGGGAAGTGCGTCTGGGGGTTCCGGAACCGGAATTGGACAAACTGTCGCTGGCCAGTGCCCGGCCGCGCCGGCTGCGCGCCTGGCTGGATGCGCTGCCGATCGGCGACCCGCACCGCGGAGCGCCGCCGTTACTGACGTTGCTGGACGAACTGCCCCGTTTGCGCGTTGACGGCCGCCGCCGGCTGGCCCTGCTGGAGGAGATCCGGCCCCGCCTCCGGCAACTGGCCTACACCCTGGAAAGCCGCTACCTGAATCTGCCCTTGATGCCGCCGGAGCGTGCGCTGCAGGCCGCCGCGTTATCGCACCGCTTGTTCCAGGGGCTGGCCATCGGCTACCAGAGCGTGGCCGCGCCGCTGTTGCGCGGCAAGCTCAACCGGCCCGAACGTCAAGCCGCCGCCACCGCCCTGCAGCGCGCCATGGACGCCCGCGCCCAGGATCTGTTTCTGCACATGCTGCTCTACAAGGAGCCGCCGGCGGGCACCTGGCAGGTCCTGCACAACCTCTATGCCGAAGCCGAGCGCCACGCCCTGGAGGCGCTCACCGTGTCGGACCCGGAGTTGCCCGGCGAGGAAGGCGCGGTGTTGATCGCTTACGGCCGCCTGCTGCTCACCGCCAGCGCCCAGCCCAATCAGCTTCGCCAGCCGGCATTGATGGCACTGTACCGGGCCGCCGCCCACTGGGCCCGCTGGATGCCGTTGCTGGCGGACGCCGCCGACGCCCCCTTCCATGTGGATCTGCAAAGCGACGCCGGCCCCCAGGCCCTGTCCGCCACGGCGGACAACGGCCAGGCGCTGCGTTACTTCGACACCCGGCCGCTGGCCGCCGCGCTGGCCGAAGGCGGCCCCGGCCACCGCAGCCGGCCGTTGTCGGACATCCTCTCCCACCATTTGCGCTGGGCCTGGCTGGGCCCGCGCGAGCGGCGCGGGCCGCGCCGCCCGGCGGACGGTGAAATGCTGCTTTGTCTGGGGCTGGACGCGGTGCACCGGCGCCTGGACCAGGGCGAGGGCGACGAGCCGCTACACCGGGTGCGGCGGGTGGATCACGGCGACGGCGGTTACTGTCTGGAGTGGCGTGGCGGCACCCCCAACACCCTGCGCGCCGGGGGGCTGCTGGCCCTGTCGCCGACGGAGCAGTCCCACTGGCGGGTCGGTGAAATACGCTGGGTGGCCTGGCTGGGCGACGCGGTGCGCCTGGGCGTGGCGCTGTTACCCGAGAACCTGCGGCCGGTGCGTGTCAGCGCCGGCGACCCCAATGCCTGGCCGGCGCCGGCGTTACTGGTGCCGTCCCCGGAAGGCGACGATCCGGAGACCCTGGTGGTGCCCACCACCGGATACCGCAGCGGTACTCGTCTGACCCTGTGGGACGGGCCGCCCCGGGACACCCGGCTCGGCGTGCGCCTGGCCGGTTCCCCGGATATCGCCCAGTACACGCTGCGCCCGGCGGTCTGAGCGCCGGCGCTCCGCAAGGATAATCTCGCGCGGCGGTAAGGTCTTTGGCGAACGCAGTCCCGTCAGGCACAATAGATGCTCTACGAATAACGGATGAGCACTGGCGCCGATGAATTACGCCCTCGATACCCTCCGCTTGCTGATCGCGCACGATTCCCAGGACGAAGCTGAACAGCTTATGAACACCCTCCGTAACGCCGGCCGCGCCACCCGCGCGCAACTGGCCCTGGGCGAGGACGATCTGGTGAGGGCACTGAAGGGGGGCGCCTGGGAATTGATGCTGTGCCGGCCCACGTTCGGTGACGGCTCCTTCGAAAGCGCCATGGCGCACCTGAACCGGCTCGGTAAGGCGCTGCCGGTGATTCTGCTCAGCGACGACTACAATGCCGAGATCGTGCGCAACGCCTATAAGGCCGGCGCCCGCGCGGTGGCGCCCAAGGACGACCGCGAGATGCTGATGCAATGCGTCGACCGGCTGATGGAGTTCCTGCGCCTGCGCAAGGAGTTGCAACATTCCGAGATCACCCGCCACGAAGCGGAAAAGCGGCTCAGCCAGCTGATGGATCAGAGCCGCGACGCCATTGCCTATGTGCTCGACGGCATGCACATCCACGCCAATGACAACTATGCCCGTATGTTCGGTTACGAGAGCGCCGAGGAACTGGCCGGCGTGCCGATCATGGATATGGTCTCCGCCAGCGATCACGATCGCCTGAAGACGCTGCTGCGCAGCCGCGCCGAGAACGCCAGCCAGACCAACGAGCTCGAATGCCGGGGTGTGCATACCGACGACAGCGAATTCGACGCCACCTTCGTGTTCTCCCCCAGCACCTACGACGGCGAGGCCTGCACCCAGATCGTGATTCGTGCCGCCAGCCTGGATGAGAACGCTCTTCAAGAGCGTCTGCACGAGATCAGCCAGACCGATCAGGTCACCGGCCTGTACAGCCGCACCTGGTTCATGGAGCAGTTGGATCAGGCGGTGGCCGAAGCGGCCCGCCAAGGGCAACTGGCGGCGGTGCTCTATCTGCGCCTGGACGGCTTCGAACAGCACCAGTCCAGCCTGGGCATGGAAGGCGCCGACGACGTGCTCCGGGCGGTGGCGGACTGGCTGCGCGAGCACTGCGCCGGCGGCAAGCTGGCGCGGGTGGACGGCGAGGATTTCGCCCTGCTCAAGCCGGTCAACGACCTGGACGAAGCGGGGCAGTTGGCGGAAGAGTTGCGCGCCGGCATCGAGACCCTGATGCCGGAAGTGGCCAGCCGCACCGCCCACGTCACTGCCAGCCTGGGGCTGGCGTTCGCCCGCGAGGACGCGCGCAGCAGTCAGGACATTCTCACCAAGGCGCTCAAATGCTGTAACCAGGCGCAGCGGGAAAACAATGAACAAGGCAACGCCATCAAGATCCATGATCCGATGGACGATGTGGCCGCCGGTTCCTCCGAAGCAATCGCGCTGAGTATCCGTCAGGCGCTGGAGAAGGGCAGCTTCCGCCTGAAATACCAGCCACTGATGAGCCTGGAAGACGAGAACGAGCATGTCTTCGAAGTGTTCGTGCACATGCCCCAGAAGCAGGGTGATGACCTGGCCGCCGCCGATTTCATGGCCACCGCCGCCGAGCAGGGTCTGGCCGGCAAGGTGGACCGCTGGGTGGTGCTTAACGCCATGCGCGCGGCGGCGGCGCACGAACAGAAAATCACCTTGTTGGTGAATCTCAGCGGCTATTCGCTGGGCGAGCCGGGCCTGGCGGAGTGGCTCACCAAGGCGATGCGCGCCGCCAAACTGTCCGGCGAGCAGGTGATCTTCCAGTTCAGCGAAGGCGACGCGGTCAATTACCTCAAGCAGGCGGCGGCGTTCGCCGAGGCGGTGCGCAAGCAGGGTTGCGGCCTGTCCATCAGCCGTTTCGGCGGCGGCCTGGATCCGTTCAAACTGTTCGAGCACATTCCCGCCACCATGGTGAAATTCGAAGGCTCCTTCACCCAGGAACTGAGCAAGGCGGAAAGCCGGGAGCGGTTCGCGGAAATCATTCAGCAAGCCCGTGACAGTGGCCGCCGCACCCTGGTCGGTTTCGTCGAATCCGCCGCCCAGATGCAAACCCTGTGGAGCCTCGGCGGCGTGGACTACTTGCAGGGCTACTATCTGCAGGCGCCCATGGACCGGTTGGAGACCGCCGAAACCACGGAAGGATGAGGAGGGAGCAGTTAATAGTGAACAGTTAATAGTTAATAGCGAAACAAAAAAAGCGCGGGCCAGTGGCCCGCGCTTTTTTAACTATTCACTGTTAACTGTTCACTATTAACTATTTAAGTAGTTCCTGTTGGTCTTTGTCGCGGACGCCGATCAGATAAAGAATGCCGTCCAGTCCCAGGGTGGAAATCGAGTGGGCGGCGTTTTCCTTCACCAGCGGTTTGGCGCGGAAGGCGATACCCAGGCCCGCGGCGCCCAGCATCGGCAGGTCGTTGGCGCCGTCGCCCACGGCGATCACCTGTTCCAGGTTGATGCCTTCCCGGGCGGCGATCTCCCGCAACAGCTCCGCCTTGCGGTCGCCGTTGACGATCGGCTCCGCCACTTCGCCGGTCACCTTGCCGTCGACGATTTCCAGGGTGTTGGCGTAGACGTAATCGATGCCCAGCAGCTTCTGCAGCCAGTCACCGAACCAGGTGAAGCCGCCGGACAGAATCGCGGTGCGGTAGCCCAACGCTTTCAGGGTGGGGATCAGCCGGTCGGCGCCCTCGGTGAGCTGAATCCGCTCGCGCACCCTCTCCAGGGCGCTTTCGTCCAGCCCTTTGAGCAGCGCCACGCGGGCGCGGAAACTTTCGTTGAAATCCAGCTCGCCAAGCATCGCCCGGTCTGTGATCGCCGCCACCTGCTCGCCGACGCCGGCCTCGGCGGCCAGTTCGTCGATCACCTCGGAGCGGATCAGGGTGGAGTCCATATCGAACACCACCAGGCGACGGTTGCGCCGGAAGGCGCTGTCGCGCTGGAAGGCGATGTCCAGGTTGCGTTCGTTGGCGATGGCCAGGAAGGCGGCGCGCATGGCGGCCGGATCACGGGGTTCGCCGCGCACCGAAATTTCCACGCAGGCGCGACCGTCCGGATCGCTGTCCTCGCCCTCCAGATGCACCCGACCGGACAGCCGCGCCATGCTGTCGATGTTGAGGCCGTTGTCGGCCACCACGGTGGTCACGTCGCCGAGCTGCTCGGCGGTGATCTTGCGCGCCAGCAGGGTAATGATATGTCGGTCCTTGCCCTGGCCGGACACCCACTGTTCGTAGCGGTCCTCGTCAATGGGCCTGAAGCGCACCGAGATATTGCGTTTGTGCGCCTCGAACAGCAGATCCTTCAGCATCGAGGACGCTTCCGCCGCCGGCGGCACTTCCACCAGGATGCCCAGCGACAGGGTGTCGTGGATCACCGCCTGGCCGATATCCAGAATATTCAGATGGTAGCGGGCCAGAATGCGGGTGAAGGCCGCGGTGAGGCCGGGCCGGTCGTTGCCGGACACCTGGATGAGAATGATCTCGCGCACGCTGGGGGATTCCTCGGGCTGGTCGGTACGTTGCGGAACAGCCGCTAAGATTACCAGAAAACCGTGCCGGGTTGGCGTGCGTGCGCCAGAGCCAAGCGGACCGCCGCCGCCACGGGTTATACTTCCGGCCGTCGCGTTCACAGGCAAGGAAGACACTGCATGTCGGTGTGGGAAAAATGGCGGCCCTGGCTGCAACGGGAAAAACAGCTGCTGCTGGAACTGGCGCTGATGCTGCTGGTGGCCCTGGTGGTGGGGGTCTATTTTCTGGAGCACTTCTCCGCCCGCCTGCAGGCGGAGCAGCGGGTGCAACTCAAGGCCCTGGCGCAACAGACCGCGCTGCGGTCCGCCGAGTCGCTGGCCGGCGACGATCTGATCGGGCTGAACGTGATCGCCCGCGAAACCCGCGCCCTGGCGCCGGTCGGCGGCGTGCGGTTTCTGGACGTGGCCCGTGAGCCGGTCACCGGGAAAAGCGACGACAGCCTGCCGGTGAAGGTGGAAGTGCCGGTGGCCCTGCCGGACGGCGAACTGGCCGGCTCGGTGGTACTGGCCGCCGCCCACGACACCGCCCCACGCCAGCGGCTGGAAACCGGCTATGTGCTGGTGGTGCTCGGCTTGCTGGCCCTGCGCGCCGCGGCCGAGGTGATCCGCCGCCGTCTGTGGCGGCCCGCCGCGCCGCCGGCCGCGGGAGCCCCTCCGGCGGAACAGAACGCGGGGCCCGAAATCGCGCCCGTCGCGCCGGTGGACGGCGATGCGCCGGCGCCGGATGGCGTGTCGGTGGAGCTGCGCTTGAGCGTGGTCAACTTCGATCATTTCCAGCAGCGTTATACCCGCTCGGCGCTGGAAGCCCTGCTGGCGGATTACCACCATCTGCTGCGCGAGGTGGCGGCCCTGTACGGCGGCGAAGTGATCACCGCCATCGGCGAGCGGGCGCGCATCCGCTTCACCGGCGAGCCGCTGTCGCGAACCGCCTTTTCAGCGTTATGCGCCGGTTTGCTGTTCCTGCGCGTGGCCCGCCTGCAGGCGCCGCGGCGCAAAGCCGGCCAGTCCCCGGCCCTGGAGTTCAAGGCCCTGGTCAGCAACCAGTTCAACGAAGCGGACAGTTGGGCACTTTGCCTGGCCGGGGTGCCGGGCCGGCTGAACGTGCCCGAAGCGGAATTGACCCGCGCCGAACTGGACGTCAAAGCGCTCTATCAGACAGAGCGGGCGCAGCTGGTCCAGGCCGGCGACCGGCAAATCCGGCTGCAGCCCGTGGAGCAGCTGGCGCACCGTTATCAGACCCTGCTGCGCACTCAGGCGGAGAAGGTCATGGGCGGTTCCGGGGTATCCGGCGAGGCCTCGCCAAGCAAGTAACCGCGCATCGCCGCGCCGATTAACTGGGGCAGTTCCGGCATGCCCCGGTTGCCGAACAGGCGGTTGAATTCCAGCACGTAGGGGCGGCCGTCCACCCAGGCCACGTCGAACCCGGCGTGGTCGATGCCCAGCTCCCGGGCAAGCCGGGTGACCAGCGCCAGGGCCGGCTCCGGCACCGGCAGGTCGGTGCGCACCCGCGCGCCGCGCGCCAGATTGTTGTGGAAGCTGGTGCCCTCGCGCCAGTAGCTGGCGATCACCTCACGGCCCACCACCACCACGCGCAGATCGCGCACGATCGGCAACAGCTTCTGGATGTACAGCACCTCGCTGTGGGCGGCGTAGTCCAGCAACTGCTGGCGGTTCTCGATCAGGAACACGCCGCTACCCTGGCTGGAACGAATCTGCTTGGCCACGAACGGGAAACGCCAGGTGTCCAGCACCTGGCTGATGCCGTGCGGGCCCGCCGGCAGGATATCGGTTTCGGGCAGATGCTCCGGGCACGCCAGCTTCAGCGCCCGGGTCATTTCCACCTTGTCATGCCCCAGGTGATAACTGGCCAGACTGGGGAAAATAGGGCGCCCGAGCACATAGTGCAGGCTGTGCAGCTGCCAGTAAGCCGGGAACAGCAACCAGTCGGCGTCGAGCAACCGCGCGCGCTGGTCGTGCATCAGCTCCGGTTTGATGTAATGCACGCCCGGCAGGCCCAGGGTGCGAAAGGGGTCGAAGGTGATCAGTTTCAAAGGCCGACGGACCTCAGGCTAAAAGCCCGCGCACGGGCGCGCGGGCGAACCGCGAATTTATAGGGCTAAACGGGGCTCTCGGCAAGCGGATTTGTCATGGTCAGACGGGGTCGCACCGGCTAGGCTTTGGCGCACCACAACACTCGGGAGAACGCTGTGAATTTACCCCCTTTGCAAAGCGGTGAGGTGCTGGCGGCCGACGACGGCGCGGTGCTCACCCTGACCCTGAACCGGCCGGACAAACTCAACGCTCTGACCGGCGCTATGTACCGCGATCTGGTCGACCTGCTGGCCTTCGCCGGCGACAGCGATGAAGTACGCGCGGTGCTGATCCTGGGGGCCGGCAAATCCTTCAGCGCCGGCAACGACCTGGCCGACTTCCTGGCCGCCGGCGAAGGCACCGAAGGCGGCGCCGCGCCCTTTATCCGCGCCGTGAGCCGCTTCGAAAAGCCGCTGGTGATCGGCGTCCAGGGCCACGCCGTCGGTGTGGGCACCACCATGTTGCTGCACGCCGATCTGGTGGTGGCCGCCGACGACGCCAAATTCCTGACCCCGTTCGTGGACTTGGGCGCGGTGCCGGAAGCGGGCTCCGCCAAGTTGCTGCCGGCCTGGCTGGGCTACCAGCGCGCCGCGCGTATGCTGCTCGCCGGAGAGCCGCTGCTGGCCCCGGAAGCGCTGCAGGCGGGGCTGGTGGCCAAAATGGTGAGCCCCGCTGAACTGGTGGCCACCGCCACCGAGTACGCCCGCACCCTGGCGGCCAAGCCGCCGCGCGCCATACGTGAGAGCAAGCGCCTGATGCGCCAGGCCGCGCAGATGGACCTGCACGACCTGATCGACCACGACCTGGCGCTGTTCGCCGAACTGCTGCAGGGCGACGAAGCCAAAGCGATCCTCGCCGCCAAGGTCGGCAAGAAATAACATTCTGGTGCCGGTGTGGGCACCGAGACCGAGCCTCCCTAATGGAGCCAGCCGCCAAGCGGTGCCATTAAGCCAGATTCGCGGGAGCGGGCATTGTGGGAGCGGGCCATGCCCGCGAAAGGCGCGGAGCTCCCGGCAAAGGTTGCCCCGCAGGATGCCAGAGAGATTTCTGGCGGCAGCATGATCAGCGTCTCTGGAATCCTGCCGGCCGGCGGTGCCGGCCTTTCGCTTGCAAGGCAAGCTCGCACAAACCCCAAGCTTCGTAGAAAGGTTCGGCGCTGGCGATAACCCGGGGCGGCGGAATCTACCCAGGGAGCGGGTCTGTGTTCTGCCCTTCCGGGACCCTGGAGAACAGGACGTTCGACAGGGAGCCTTGTATGTTCAATACCGATGAACAGTTAAGGTTGTCCACCAGTTACCGGGGAGGCCGTCTGAGCCTGGAGGCAGTGTTGACTGACCTCGTATGTAGAGTGGCTCCCCGCCTCATTACCAACCTCGAAGAGTATCAAGAAGCCGGATTGGCCGGACTTCGTATCGCAAGGTCGAGGCAGTATCAAGTGCGAGGTCGGGGAACCGGTGGCTATTGTGGAATAGATGTCGATGCGAGAGGAAGGGTATGAGTGTGTTTGTGGGCGTAGATATTGCGGCGAAAACCTTTGATCTGGTGAACCGCAAGGGAGGCAAGGCTTCCAAGGTGGAGTCGTTCTCGCAATCGCCCCAGGGGCACGCCAAAGCGATCAAGCGCCTCCACAACCTCAAGCCCACGCTCATCACTATGGAAGCGACGGGAATCTACTACTTTGATTTGGCGGTAGCCTTGGTGCAAGCAGGGCTGCCGGTGGCAGTCATCAATCCCAAAAGCTTCCACCACTTCGCTAAACTGAAGTTGGCCGGGAGCAAGACCGACGGGGTCGATGCCGCCTTGCTGGCGGAATACGGTGAACGCATCGAGCCCTCGCTGTGGACACCTCCCGATGAGGTCCGGCTGGCGCTGCGCGATATCGGGCGGCAGATCAACCGCTTGACCGGTACCCGGACCCAAGCCAAGAACCGGCTGCATGCCCTACAGGCCAAGAACTCGACCCGGTCCCTACTGGTTGAGGACGAACAAGAGGGTATCGCCTACCTGGATAGGCGCATTGAACGGCTGAGCCAGGCGGCGCTGGCGCTGATCGCGGAGTGTGAAACCCTGTCCCGGTACCTTACCCATATGTGTGCCGCCAAAGGCGTTGGTAAGGCCACCGCCCTGATCGTACTGGCGGAGCTGTGTGTGCTGCCTTCCAGTCTGAAAGCCCCGCAAGTCAGTCGTTTTGCAGGCCTGGATGTCCGATTGACGCAGTCGGGCAGCAGCGTCAATCGGCCAGCGCGCTTGAGCAAGGCGGGTAATGCTTATCTCCGGGCGGCCTTGTACATGCCAGCCATGAGCGCCGTCCAGCACGACCCGCGGGTGAAGGCCTTTTACGACGCCCTTGTGTCACGGGGCAAAAAGAAGATCCAGGCCCTATGCGCCGTGATGCGGAAGTACCTCACTGGTTTGTGGGCCTGCATACAGACAGAGACTGCTTTTGATTCAGCGATGCTCTTCAGTGAAGAGCATCTGAAAGCTTGAGTTCTAACAGAGTATCTACAGGGACGTATTCACGGCGTTCCCGGAAGGGCAGAACACAGACCCGCTCCCCCCGATGGAGAGAACACCAGGCCCCCGCCGAACCGGCGTCTCTACTGACGCACCGACCCGAACGCTTCGCCCATCCGCACGGCGGCGCCGGCGGTCAGCTCCGAACCGAACTCAGCGGCGCCCTCCGGGAACAGCACGATCACCGTGGAGCCGAGCAGGAAGCGGCCCAGCTCGTCGCCCTTGCGCAGGGTCACCGGCGCCGGATTGCGGTAGTCCACCCGGGTCACGGTGGTGGCCTGCGGCGTAATCTGGCCGGCGAACACGGTTTCGATGCCGGCCACGATCATCGCGCCCACCAGCACCACCGCCATCGGTCCCACCTCGGTATCGAACACGCACACCAGGCGCTCATTGCGCGCGAACAAACGCGGCACCCGCTCGGTGGTGGTCTGGTTCACCGAAAACAGACGCCCGGGCACGTAGCAGGTTTCGCGCAGGGTGCCGGTGAACGGCATGTGCACGCGGTGATAGTCCTTCGGCGACAGATAGACGGTGGCGAAGTGGCCGTTTTGGAACTCCGCCGCCAGTGCGCCGTCACCGCCCAGCAATTCGAACGCGGAATAGTGGTGGCCTTTGGCCTGGAACAGGTCGCCGCCGCGCAGCGGGCCCAACTGGCTGACGGTGCCGTCCGCCGGGCAGGCCAGTACTCGCTCGCCGTCGGCGATGGGGCGGGCGCCGTCTTTCAACGCGCGGGTGAAGAAGGCGTTGAAATTCTCGAAGCGGTCCGGGTCTTCAATCGCCGCTTCGCTGAGGTCCACTCCGAAGTGTTGGATGAAGCGGTTGATGAAGGTGGTTTTGATCCAGGGGATCTCGCTGCGCGCCACCCAGCCCACCAGGCGGGACAGCAGGTGCTGGGGGACGACGTGCTGAAGCGCGATAAACAGCTTTTCTTTTAGAGCGTGCAAAGAGTGAGCCTCAAGGTGGTTACTCGGACTTTTCCGTGGGGGTGTCGGGGTGGTTGCCCCATTCGGCCCAGGAGCCGGGGTAGCCGCGAATGCGTTCGAAGCCGAGGATCTTGCCCACCAGCCAGGTAAAGCTGGAACGGTGGTGGGTCTGGCAGTGCGTAATCACTTCCTTGTTGCCCTGGATACCGCGCTCGGCCAGCTCCCGGCGAACGTCTTCCAGGTCGCGCAAACGCAGGTTGTTGTGTTTGTCCATGGCGTCGGTCCACTCGTAGTGAGTGGCGCCGGGAATATGGCCGGCTTTCTGGGCGAAGGCACGCACTCCGGCGAATTCCTCCTCCGAGCGGGCGTCCCAGATCACCACGTCCGGGTCGGTGTGGTGCTTGAGCACATAATCCAGATCGACACTGGTGGCCGGGTCGTGCTCGCCGACCTGGTAGTCGCTGGGCTCCGGCCGGGTGCGGTCGCTGCTGGTGCTCAGCTCCGCCGCCAGCCAGCCGTGGATGCCGCCATTGAGGTAGGAATATTTCTTGTGGCCGATCACATCCAGGGTCCACAGCAGGCGTCCGGCCCAGCCGCCGCCTTCGTCGTCGTAGGCGACCACCTGGGTGTCGGGGGTCAGCCCCAGCTCGGAGAACAGGGCGGACAGGGCGTCATCGCTGGGCAGCAGTCCGGGCGCCGGCTGGGTGCCGGCGAGCAGGCGTTTGAAGTCCAGGTGCACGGCGCCGGGTACGTGGGCCTGGTCGTAGACCTGATCCTTGCTCAGATCCACGATCAGCAGATTGTCGTCGTCCAAATGGGCCGCCAGGTCGGCGGGTTCCAGCAGTAGCGGCAGTTGAGCGGTCATGGCTAATCGTCTTCGCTGCGGAATGGGGTGCGTGAAAACAAACCTGATTGTAATGGAGGGACCCCATGGCTGTCAGATGTGTTCCCCGAAGGTCTACCGATAGCGCTCGCGGCCTTCCTCATCCAGGGTGTCGGCGATCTGGAAGAAATTGTGCAGCCGCTCCTCGCTCACCTCGCCGTTTTCCGCCGCCTCGTGCAGGGCGCAGCCCGGTTCGTGGCGGTGGGTGCAGTTGCGGAAGCGGCAGTGCCCGGCCCGCTCGGAAAGCTCCCGGTAGCCGTGCAGCAGTTCCTCTTCGCTGATGTGCCAGAGCCCGAATTCACGGATGCCCGGTGAATCGATCAGCCGGCCGCCTTCCGGCAGACGGAACAGGCGCGCGGTGGTGGTGGTGTGCTGGCCCAGGCCGGAGACCCCGGACAGGTCGCCCACCGCCAGCTCGGCGCTGGGCAGCACCGCGTTCACCAGTGACGACTTGCCGACGCCGGACTGGCCCACGAACGCGCAGGTGTGGCCGGTCAGGGCGGTTTTCAGTTCGTCCAGGCCGGCGCCGTCCTCGGCGGACGCTTCAATCACCGGGTAACTCAGCTGGCGGTAAATATCGGTGATGTGGTCCAGGGCGTCGCGGCTCTCTTCGTCGATCAGGTCCGCCTTGTTCAGTACCAGGGTGGCGGGAATCCCGGACAACTCCGCCGCCACCAGGTAGCGGTCGAGCAGGGCGGTGGAGGGCACCGGCATGGGCGCGAACACCACCAGCAGGCGATCCACGTTTGCGGCCACCGGCTTCAGGTTGCCGTAGTTGTCCGGCCGTTTCAGCACGCTCTGGCGGGGCTCGATGGCGGTGACCACACCGTCGCCGTCGCCTTCCTCTCGCGGCGCCTGCCAGATCACGCGGTCGCCCACCACCAGTTGCTCCAGATTGGCGCGGAAGTGGCAGCGTGCCGGAACCCCGGCCTCGTCTTCCACCAGCACCTGGCCGCCGAAGTGGGCCACCACCGTGCCCAATTGTTCATCGCCCAGGGCGGTGGCCACCGGGTTTTCCTGGCCGGCCCGGCGTTGGGCCCGCTGGCGTCGTTCCGCCTGGATTTTCTCGATCCGCCATTTCTGGCGGCGGTTCAGCTTTCGTTTTGCCATAAATATGGGCGGCTGCGCCGCCGATGCAGGATGCAGGCTGCAGGATACAGGAGTGGGCGTGGATTCGTCCCGGCTTCCGCTGCCTCCAGATGCCGGAGGACGCAGAACGCGGGCAAAGCAAGCCCCGCTGGCAGGCCCCCTCTCGCGCTGTATCCTGTATCCTTCATCCTGTATCCAATGACTGTTTGGAGCCCCATGACGCAATCACGAGACAACCTGATCTGGATCGACCTGGAAATGACCGGGCTGGACCCGGCCAACGACCGCATTATCGAGATCGCCACCATTGTCACCGACGCCCATTTGAATGTCCTCGCGGAGGGGCCCGTGATGGCGGTGCATCAGAGCGACGCGCTGCTCAACGGCATGGACGAATGGAACACCGAGCATCACAACAACTCCGGCCTGGTGGAGCGGGTCCGCAAAAGCGATCTGGACGATGCCGAGGCGGAGCGCCGCACCCTGGTGTTTCTGGAGCAGTACGTGGAGGCGGGCATGTCGCCGATGTGCGGCAACAGCATCTGCCAGGACCGCCGTTTCCTGGCCAATTACATGCCGCGCCTGGAAGCGTTTTTCCACTACCGCAACCTGGATGTGTCCACGCTCAAGGAGCTGGCGCGGCGCTGGAAGCCGGACATCCTGCCCGGTTTCAAGAAAGAGAATAAGCATCTGGCGCTGGACGACATCCGCGAGTCGATCCAGGAGCTGGCCTACTACCGCGAGCACCTGATCCGCTTGTAACGCCGGGCCTATGTTTCGGTAGAGAGGTTTCTCCAGCAGGGGCGAGGTACCGGGCAGGGCTGCCCAGGACACGCCACGAGTACATCCCTGTAGGCTCGCATTTGGCCGTCTCTGGCCAAATACGGTCCTGGGCAGCCCTGCCCGGTACCTCGCCGATGCGAAGCTTCCACCGCCATGGGTTATCGCTGGCGCCGAACCTTTCTACTAAGCCGCGCTCGGCAGCTGACACCATTCGGGAGGTTCGGTCTCAGTGCCTGTGTCCAGGACTGTGTGAGGCAGGGAGCCGAACACAAGCCTACAGGGACGTATTCACGGCGGGTCCTGGACACAGGCACTGAGACCGAACCGGGCTACGGAGTCATGGCGCTGGATTTCCCGCTAGAGTGTTATGAGCCTTGTTTTTCGCGAAGGCGCTGAAGGGCCCAGGTGGCGTGTTCGCGCACCAGGTCGCTGGGGTCGTTGAGCGCGGCTTCCAGGGCCGCCATGGCCTCGGGCGTGGCCGGGCCGTTGCCCAGGGCGACCGCCAGGTTGCGGCGCCAGCGTTCGAAGCCGGCGCGGCGGATCGGCGAGCCCTCGGTACGGCGTAAAAACGTCTCTTCGTCCCACTGGAACAGCGTCACCAGCTCGCTGTCCGCCAGGCCGTGGCGGGGCCGGAAATCGGTTTCCTTGCTGTGCGACGCGAAGCGGTTCCAAGGGCACATCAACTGGCAGTCGTCGCAGCCGAACACCCGGTTGCCGATGCCCCGGCGCAGGTCTTCCGGAATCGAACCCGGGTGCTCGATGGTCAGGTAGGAGATGCAGCGCCGGGCGTCCAGCTGGTATGGCGCCACAATGGCGTCGGTGGGGCACACCGTCATGCAGGCGGAGCACTTGCCGCAATGGTCCTCGGCGGGCTCGTCCACCGGCAGTGGCAGGTCGGTGTAAATCTCGCCGAGGAAAAACCAACTGCCCGCGTGGCGATTGAGAATCAGAGTGTGCTTGCCCTGCCAGCCGAGCCCGGCTTTCTCCGCGAGCGGCTTCTCCATCACCGGCGCGCTGTCCACGAAGGCCCGCGCCAGACGGGTGCCGGCCACTTCCTCGCGGATCAGCGCCGCCAGCCGCGCCAGCCGTTTGCGCACCAGCTTGTGATAGTCGCGGCCCAGGGCATAGCGGGACACATAGGCTTTCTCTTTTTGCTGCAGCACCTTGACCGGCTGGGTGTCCGGCGGCAGATAGTCCATGCGCAGCGACAACACACGCACGGTCTCGGGCTCCAGCTCCGCCGGCCGCGAGCGTTTGTGGCCGTGGGCGGCCATCCAGCCCATCTCGCCGTGGCGGCCGGCGGCCAGCCAATCGTGCAGGCGCTGTTCCGCCTGGCTCAGGTCCAGGTCGGCGACGCCCATCTGCTGGAAGCCCAGCGCCCGGGCGTGTTCGGCAATGCGCTGCTTCAGGTCGATGAAATCCATAGCCTTGCGATCAACCGCCGCCGGCGGCGGCCAGGGCCGTGCGCCGTTGCCAGGTCGTCACGTACAGGGCGGCGCCGACCACCAGGGCGCCGCCGAGAATCGCCAGGGGGCCGGGTATTTCCGACAGCACCAGCGCCGCCAGCAAGGTGGCGTAGGGCACTTGCAGGGCGAGCACGAACGACACGCCGGTGGCGCTGACGCGGCGCAGCGCGTGGGTGATCAGGGTGTGCGGCACGGCGGTGAAGACGGTGCCCAGCAGCAACAAAAGCCCCCAGGTGCCGAGCGTCAGCCCGCCGGGAGAGACGCTGAGAAAAGGCGCGAACAAAAGCGCGGTCAGAGTGCCCTGATAGAGCATCACCTGGGGGCCGGAAACGCCCTGCAGAAACCGTTTCTGCAGCAGGTTGCGCAGCGAATAAAGCGTCGCGGAAAACACGCCTACGGCAAGCCCCAACGGCACATTGCCGCCCAGGCCGCCTTCCAGGCCGATCAGTGTGACCCCGGCCAGCACGCCCAGGCCGGCGATCAGTGCGGGGCGGTCCGGCGCGTGCCGCGCCAGCAGGGGCGGTTCGATCATCGCCGTGATCACCGGGAAAGTGAGCAGCGCCACTACCCCGACCGCCACCGTGGACACCTGCATGGCGTGGAAATAGGTCATCCAGTGGACCGCGAAGAGCAGGCCGCCGACCAGCATGGCCAGGTAGTGACGCGCCGACGGCAGCCGCAACCGGGCCCGCCCCAGCAGCATCACCAGCAGCAGGGCGGTCGCGGCGATGGCGCCGCGCAGCGCGGTGATGTCCAGCGCCGGCAGCGGCACCAACTTGGCGAACAGGGCGGTGCCCGCCAGCATGAACGCGGCCAGATGGACGCCGTACAGGTCCCATTGAGGTGTGGTGCGGTCGGGCATGAACGTCTTATCGCCAGCAGGGGAGCCTTTGCAAATCGGCCCATCCCTGGAAAATAGGAACAGGTATACTGTCGTCGAATACCGCAGCGAAGCTTCCACGGCGGAGCCCAGGATAGCAGCGAATGCCCCTAAGATCGTTACCCGAAGCGCTGTACAGCGCCGAGCAGACCCGTGAACTGGACCGCCAGGCCGGTGCGGCCGGGCTCAGTGGCGAGGAACTGATGGAGCGCGCCGGCCATGCCGCGTTCGAGCTGATGCTGTCACGTTGGCCGGACGTGTCGCGGCCGGCGGTGCTGTGCGGCGGCGGCAATAACGGCGGTGACGGCTATGTGGTGGCGCGGCTGGCCCGCGAGGCCGGCCTGGAGCCGGTGATCCACCATCTGCGCGACCCGGAAGACATGAAGGGCGACGCCCTGGCCATGGCGCGGCGCGCCCGCGACGCCGGCGTGCCGATGCGGGCGCTGTCCATGGACGATCTGCCGGTCGACGCGCCGCTGCTGGTGGATGGGCTGCTCGGCACCGGCATCAGCGGCGCCTTGCGTGAGGACATCCGCGCGCTGATCGAGGCGCTGGACGGTCTCGGCAAGCCGGTGCTGGCCCTGGATGTACCTTCCGGCCTCAACGCCGATACCGGCGCGCCGGCCGGCGCGGTGCTGAGCGCCGACTGCACGATCACCTTTATCGGCGTCAACCGGGGACTGCTCACCGGCACGGGCCCGGTGCACAGCGGCGAGCTGCTGTTCGATGATCTGGGCGTGGACCGGCCGGTCTACCAGCAGGTCGACGCACCGGTCTGGCGGCCCACGCCGGCCCGCCTGCGGCAATGGCTGCCGCCCCGGCGCCGCGACGCGCACAAAGGGCACTTCGGCCATGTGCTGGTGGTGGGGGGCGACCACGGTTTCGCCGGCGCCCCGCTGATGACCGCCCAGGCGGCGGCCCGTTGCGGCGCCGGGCTGGTGAGCCTGGCCACGCGGCCGGAGCACGCCCCGGCGGTGCTCGCCCGCCAGCCGGAGATCATGGTGCGCGGCGTGGACGGCGCCGAAGCGCTGCGTCCGCTGCTGGAAAAAGCCTCGGTGGTGGCGGTGGGCCCGGGCCTGGGCGCCGGCCCCTGGGGCCGGGTACTGCTGGAGGAAATCCTGGAAAGCGGGTTGCCGATGGTGATCGACGCGGACGGCCTCAACCTGCTGGTGGAGATGGACGCCGGCGCCCGCGACAACTGGATCCTCACGCCGCACCCCGGCGAGGCGGGCCGGCTGCTGGGCAGCGATGGCGCCGGCGTTCAGGCGGACCGTTTCGCGGCGCTGGAAAGCCTGGCGGCCCGCTACGGCGGCACCGTTCTGCTCAAAGGGCTGGGCACCCTGGTGCGCGGGGATGGCGGCACGGCGCTGATCAGCGACGGCAACCCGGGCATGGCCACGGGCGGCATGGGCGATGTGCTCACCGGGGTGATCGCCGCCCTGCACGCCCAGGGCCTGCCCGGCTACCAGGCCGCGGCGCTGGGCGCCATGGCCCATGCCCGCGCCGCCGATCGGGCCGCCGCCGGGGACGGTGAGCGGGGGTTGCTGGCCACCGACCTGCTGACCGCGTTGCGGCCGGTGCTTAACGGAGACGACGAGCGCTAGATGAACGAACAGCATTTTCTCGCCGACGAGCAGGCCACGCTGAATCTGGGGGCGGCCCTGGCGTCGCGCCTGGGCGCCGGTCAGTGTGTGTATCTGCGTGGTGACCTGGGTGCCGGCAAGACCACGCTGGTGCGCGGCCTGCTGCGGGCGCTTGGCCACGCCGGTTCGGTAAAGAGCCCGACCTACACGCTGGTGGAACCCTATGACGTGGCCGGCGTCCATATCTATCATTTTGATTTATATCGGCTCGGGGACCCCGAGGAGTTGGAGATGATCGGCATTCGCGACTACTTTGACGGTCATGCACTGTGCGTGCTGGAGTGGCCTGAACGCGGAAGCGGGGTTATTCCGCCGCCGGATCTCACCGTCACCCTGGCCGTGGAGAAACAGGGACGATATGCGAAGCTGGAATGGGCCCATGGCTGATAACCGTGTTCGTGGAAGGGGATGCCGTAACGGGCTGAAAGTGGCCGTGTTGCTGGTCGGCCTGTTGCTAATAGTGGGTGCCCGCGCGGCGATCACCGTGGATTCGGTGCGCCTGCATCGGGCCCCGGACCACACCCGTATCGTCTTCGATTTGCCCGAGCCGGTGGAGCATACCCTGGACAAGCTGGCCGACCCGGACCGGGTGGTGGTGGATCTGATGGACGCGGATCTGGCCTTCGACCTCGGTTCCCTGGACTACAAGGACAGTCCGATTGAGAACATCCGCGTCGGCAAGCATGAGGATAAGACGCGGGTGGTGTTCGACCTCAGTGCCGCGGTGCGTCCGCGCACCAACCTGCTGAAACCGGTGGACCCGCACAGCTGGCGGTTGGTGGTGGACCTCTTCGACAGCGACCCGAAGCCGGTGAAAACCATTGAGGAGCCCGAGGCGGACAGCGGCGAGCCCCGTCAGATGATCGTCGCCATTGATCCGGGGCACGGTGGCGAAGACCCGGGGGCCATCGGGCCCGGTAAACTGCTGGAGAAGGAGGTGGTGCTGCAGATCGCCCGCAAGGTGAAGGCACGCATCGACCGGGAGCCGGGCATGAAGGCGGTGATGGTCCGCGACGGCGACTACTATGTGCCGTTGGCCGAGCGCCGCCGGGTGGCGCGCCAGGACAACCACGCCGACGTGTTTATTTCCATCCACGCGGACGCCTTCACCGACCCCCGCGCCCACGGCGCCAGCGTGTTCGCCCTGTCCAACCGGGGTGCCACCAGCGCCCGCGCCGCCTATGTGGCGAAAATGGCCAACGAATCGGACAAGGTGGCCGGGGTCTACGAGGAAGAGAAGGACGATTCCAATTTGCTCAACGTGCTGGCGGACATGCGCATGAGCGGCTCCATGGCCCACAGCCTC
Organism: Alcanivorax sp.; assembly: GCA_017794945.1. Taxonomy (GTDB): domain Bacteria; phylum Pseudomonadota; class Gammaproteobacteria; order Pseudomonadales; family Alcanivoracaceae; genus Alloalcanivorax. Next base: position 1,028,733 of record CP051239.1, on the reverse strand, counting down.
TATCTGGGCCGTCAAATCCTCGAGGAAATGGGCCAGATCACCAAGCTGCACGGCGGTCGCAAGACCGTGGAACAGGCCGCCTTCGTGGTGCTCAAGGAGCCGGAGATGGTCTCCGTGCTGGTGGAAACCGGCTTTATTTCCAACCGGCAAGAGGCGCGCAATCTGAGCTCCAGCGCCCACCAGGAAAAACTGGCGCGCTCCATCGTCAACGGCGTGAAGCAGTATTTCCGCACCCATCCGGCGCCGGGCAGTTGGTTCGCCGCCCAGCGTCGTGAGAATGGCGAGCAGCATCGGATCCAGCCCGGTGATACCCTGTCCGGCATTGCCCGCCAGTACCAGGTCTCCGAGCAGGCCCTGCGCGCCGCCAATGATATTCGCGATGATCGCATCATGGTGGGCCAGACCCTGACCATTCCCCGGTCCTGACGGCACAACCCGGTTTTAGTAAAGAGAGTTCCCTGTGGCAAAGATTCATCGGCTGGATTCCCGGCTCGCCAACCAGATCGCCGCCGGCGAGGTGGTGGAGCGCCCCGCCTCGGTGCTCAAGGAGTTGCTGGAAAACGCGCTCGACGCCGGCGCCCGCCAGATCAGCGTGGACGTGGAGCAGGGCGGCACCAAGCTGATCCGGGTGCGCGACGACGGCAGCGGCATCGACCAGGACGACCTGCCGCTGGCCCTGTCCCGCCACGCCACCAGCAAGATCCGCGGCCTGGAAGACCTGGAGGCGATCGGCACCCTGGGTTTCCGGGGCGAGGCGCTGGCGGCGATCAGTTCGGTGTCGCGGTTGAGCCTGGCCAGCAACAGCGGCGACCAGGCGGAAGGCTGGCAGGTTACCGTGGAAGGGCGCGACATGGCGCCGTCCGTGGCGCCCACCGCGCACCCGCGCGGCAGCACCGTGACCATGCGCGATCTGTTCTTCAACACGCCGGCCCGGCGCCGTTTCCTGCGCACCGAGAAAACCGAATTCAACCATCTGGAAGAGGTGTTCCGGCGGGTCGCCCTGAGCGAATTCCAGACCGGTTTCCGCCTCAGCCACAACCAGAAAGTGATCCATCAGTTGCCGCCCGGGGACGACGAGACCCTGCGCGCCGCCCGGGTGGCGCGGCTGTGCGGCCGCGCCTTCATGGACCAGGCGCTGACCGTGGATATCGAGCACGCCGGGCTGCGTCTGCATGGCTGGATGGGGTTGCCCACTTTCTCCCGTTCCCAGGCGGATTTGCAGTATTTCTACGTCAACGGCCGGGTGATCCGCGACAAGGTGGTCAGCCATGCGGTGCGCCAGGCCTACGCGGACGTGCTCTACTATGGCCGCCACCCGGCCTATGTGCTGTTCTTCGAGGTGGATCCGGCGCTGGTGGATGTGAATGTGCACCCCACCAAGCACGAGGTGCGGTTCCGCGAGCAGCGCATGGTTCACGACTTCCTGTTTCGCAGCCTGCACCGGGCCATCGCCGAGGTGCGCCCTGGCGAGGGCCGCCCCGACGAGGGCCGCCCCAACGAAGCCGCGCCGGCCATGGAAGAAGGGCCGGCGCCCAGCCAGGGCCATATGCCCCTGGGTGCCCCGGGCGGCGGCGCGCCGGGCGTCTCGGAGGGGCCGCACCGGTCCTTCGGCGGCGGCTTCGGTGGCGGTTACGGCGGTGCTTTTAGTGGTGGTCCCAGGGGCGCGTCGATCGCCGACGGCGCTCGCCAGGCCGGCGCCTACGGCCAGATGGTGTCGGCCACGCCGGCGCCGGGCGGCGACCCGGACGCGTCGCACACCCCGCCGCTGGGCTACGCCGTGGCGCAGCTGCACGGCATTTTCATCGTCGCCGAGAACGAACACGGCATGGTGCTGGTGGACATGCACGCCGCCCACGAACGGATTACCTACGAGCGTCTGAAACGGGACTGGGCCGAGGAGAAAGTGCGCAGCCAGCCGCTGCTGGTGCCGGTGTCCATGGCGGTATCCTCCCGCGAGGCGGATTTCGCCGAACAGCAGCCCCAGGTGTTCCAGCGCCTGGGCTTCATGGTCGAACGGGCCGGCCCGGAAACCCTGGTGGTGCGCGAGGTGCCGGCGCTGCTGCGCAACGCGGACAGCGAGACGCTGGTCCGGGACGTGCTCAGCGATCTGCTCGCCCACGGCAGCAGCGAGCGCATCGAGCAGCAGTTGGACGCGCTGCTCTCGTCCATGGCCTGCCACGGCAGCGTGCGCGCCAACCGGCGGCTCACCGTGCCGGAGATGAACGCCCTGCTGCGCGACATGGAGGCCACCGAGCGCTCCGGGCAGTGCAACCACGGTCGCCCCACCTGGACCCAGATGAGCGTCAAGGAGCTGGACCGGCTCTTTATGCGGGGGCAGTAGCGTGCCCGACCCGATTATCCTCCTGATGGGCCCCACCGGGGCCGGCAAGACCGAGCTGGCGATCCAGGCCGCCGAAACTCTGTCGGTGGAACTGATCAACGTGGATTCGGCGCTGGTCTACCAGGGGCTGGATATCGGCGCGGCGCGCCCGTCCGCGGCGGAGTTGGCGCGGGCGCCGCACCGGCTGATGGGGTTCCGCGACCCGGCCCGGCCCTATTCGGCGGCGGATTTCCGCGCCGACGCCCTGGCGGAAATCGAGGCGATCAGCGCCGCCGGGCGCATTCCGCTGCTGGTGGGCGGCACCATGCTCTACTTCAAGGCACTGGTGGAAGGCCTGGCGCCGTTGCCCGAGGCCGACCCGGCGGTGCGCGCGGAAATTACCGCCCTGGCGGAGCGGGAAGGCTGGCCGGCGGTGCACCGCGAGCTGGCCCGGGTGGACCCGCCCAGTGCCGACCGTCTCAAGCCCACGGACCGCCAGCGGCTGCAGCGCGCCCTGGAGGTGTTTCGCCTTACCGGCCGGCCGCTAAGCGCCTTTCACGGTGAGCACGACACCGCCGCCACGCCCCTGGGGGACGGTTTTTTCCGCTTCCCGGGCCTGGACCGGCCGGTGCTGAGCCTGGCGGTGGTACCGCCGCGCCCGGAGCTGCACCGGCGCATCGAACACCGCTTCATGGCCATGCTGGAAGCCGGGCTGGTGGAGGAGGTGGCGGCTCTGCGCCGGCGCGGCGACCTGCACGCGGAGCTGCCGGCGCTCAAGGCGGTGGGATACCGCCAGGTGTGGCGCCATCTGGAGGGCGATTGGGATTACCCTACCATGGTGGAAAAGGGTATTATTGCCACACGGCAGTTGGCCAAACGGCAGCTCACCTGGCTGCGTAAATGGCCTGGAGTGGAAACCTACGACAACACCCGTGACGAGGGTCGCATCGCCTGTAAAGAGCGGCTTGCAGGGGTTTGTAAAACCGTGTTTAGTTGACTCGCGGACTGTTTTTTTAAGGCTTGTTTTATTGGGACCAAGCCCCATAAAAGAACAACGAGTTAACAGGGCTTTCGGATGGTGGGGTCGGAAACTTTTCCTCGGGAAGGCTGCCATAGAAGTCCCATGGCCCCAGGACCGACCGGCATGGATGGCCGGCGGCACGTGGCCCGGACGTTAGCGCTGATAATTGCCCGCACTGTTTGGGCACCCACTTTTTATGACTCTTAAGGAGATTTGCCATGTCAAAAGGGCACTCGCTACAAGACCCTTTTCTCAATGCCCTGAGAAAGGAACGCATCCCGGTTTCGATCTTTCTGGTGAACGGCATAAAGTTGCAGGGACAGATTGAGTCCTTCGACCAGTACGTGGTGCTGTTGAAGAACGCTGTCAGCCAGATGGTCTACAAGCACGCTATTTCCACCGTGGTTCCGGCTCGTAATCCGCGCGCCGCGGGTACCGGTGGCAACCCGGCCATGGCCGGCACGGCGGCACCGCAGAACGACGGCCCCGGCGAGGACTTCGGCAATCAGTAAGCCGATTCCCGGATATCGCCCCCGTCAAAGCCACGCCGTCCGGCGTGGCTTTGTTTTATATTGAGGTCTATGGATCTATTCGATCGTACAGAACAGGTTCGTACCGGCGCCGGTGAGAAAGCGGTGCTGGTGCATATCGACCTGCCCGACGCCCTGGGTCGCGAGGACCTGGACGAGTTTTATCATCTGGTGACCTCCTCCGGGGTGGAGCCGGTGGTGGAGTTGCTGGGCAAGCGCGACCGCCCCGACCCGGCGCTGTTTATCGGTTCCGGCAAGGCGGAAGAGCTGGCGGCGCTGGTGCGCGAGCATCAGGCCGACGTGGTGCTGTTCAACCATGGTCTGAGCGCCGGCCAGGAGCGCAACCTGGAGCGTGCGGTGAAATGCCGCGTGCTCGACCGCACCGGTCTGATTCTGGATATTTTCGCCCAACGGGCGCGTACCCACGAAGGCCGCCTGCAGGTGGAGCTGGCGCAATTGCAGCATCTCTCCACCCGGCTAGTGCGCGGCTGGACCCACCTGGAGCGCCAGAAGGGCGGTATCGGCCTGCGCGGTCCGGGTGAGACCCAGCTGGAAACCGACCGCCGCCTGCTGCGCGAGCGTATCCGCTCGATTCAGGCGCGGCTGGACAAGGTGCGCAAGCAGCGCGCCCAGGGCCGACGTGCCCGGGACCGTTCAGAAACCCCGCTGATCTCGCTGGTGGGGTACACCAACGCCGGCAAGTCGACGCTGTTCAACGCGCTCACCACCGGCGACGTCTACGTGGCCGACAAGCTGTTCGCCACCCTGGACCCGACCCTGCGCAAGGTGCGGGTGCCCGGGGTGGGGCCGGCGATTCTGGCCGACACGGTGGGCTTTATCCGCCACCTGCCGCACCGGCTGGTGCAGGCGTTCCGCGCCACCCTGGAGGAGACCGTTAACGCGTCCTTGCTGCTGCATGTGACAGACAGTAGTGTCGAAGAGAGCGACGCGAACGTGGCCGCGGTGAACGAAGTCCTGGAAGAAATCGGCGCGGATACCGTGCCCGTGCTGCATGTTTACAATAAGGTGGACGCCCTGGAAGACGCATCGCCGCACCTGGAACGCGATGAACAGGGGCTGCCCTGGCGTGTCTGGTTGTCGGCGCGCACCGGCGAGGGCTTCGACCTGTTGCATCAGGCGATCGCCGAGCGACTGGCGGACCGCTGGGTGGATCGCTGGTTGCGGCTGCCTCCGGAGGCCGGCCGCCTGCGGTCGCGCCTCCATGAAGCCGGCGAGGTGCGCGAGGAACAGGCGGCCACCGACGGCGGCATGCTGCTGCGGGTACATGTCAATCGGGTGCACTTCGAACGTCTGCTGCGCGAAGCCGGCCTGCGTGAAGAACAGGTCCGTGTTCCTGACCCTTCGGTTGCAGAGACGGATACCCCTTCCTACAATCCTGAACGCTCGCACAGAGCGGGATAACGGAGAATTCAATGGCCTGGAATGAACCCGGCGGAAACAAACCCAGGGACCCCTGGGGCGGGGGCGGCGGCGGTGGCGATCAGCGACCGCCCGATCTTGATGAAGCGCTGAAAAACCTTAAGGACCGCATCAACAACCTGTTCGGCGGCAAAGGCGGCGGCGGTGGCGGCGGCAACAAGTCGTCCGGCGGCTTCCCCGGCGGCCTGCTGGCGGTGGCCCTGGTGGTGCTGGTGGTCGGTTATGTGCTGATGGGTTTTTACCTGGTGGACCAGCGTGAGCGCGGCGTGGTGCTTCGCTTCGGTGAATTCAACCGCATGGTGGACCCGGGCCTGAACTGGCGCGCGCCGATCATCGAACAGAGCATGGAAGTGGATGTGGGCCAGAACCGCAGCTACGAAATCAGTGAGGAAATGCTCACCGAGGACACCAACATCGTCGCGGTGACCCTGGAAGTCCAGTACAAGGTACTCGACCCCCAGGCGTTCCTGCTGCGCGTGGGCGCGCCGGAGACCATTCTTCAGCACGCCACCAGCTCGGCGCTGCGCCACGTGGTGGGCAGCTCGACCATGGACGACGTGCTGCGCGACCGCCGCGAAGATATTCGTCTGCTGGTGCGCGAGCGGCTGCAGGAGTATCTGGACCGCTACAACACCGGCCTGGTGATCAACCAGGTGGTGCTGGACAAGACCGCCGCGCCGGAAGCGGTGCGTGACGCCTTCGACGACGTGGCCAAGGCCAAGGAAGACGAAGACCGCTTCAAGAAAGAAGCCGAGGCCTACTACAACTCGGTGATTCCGGAAGCCCGCGGCCAGGCCGCGCGCATTACCGAGGAAGCGGAAGCCTACAAGGTCCGCGTGGTGGCCGAGGCCGAGGGTGACGCCGCCCGCTTCACCGACCTGGTAGCGGAATACCGCAAGGCACCGGAAGTGACCCGTCAGCGTCTCTACCTGGACAGCCTCACCGAGGTGTTCAGCAACTCCAGCAAGGTATTGCTGGACGCGCAGGGCAGTGACAGCCTGATGTACTTGCCTCTGGACCAGATGTTCAAGGGCAAGCAGCCGGTGTCCGGCGACAGCGGTGCCGCCAACCGCGGCAGCGGTTCCGGCTCCTCTTCGTCGACCACCTCGAGCGCCGGCGCCGATGACGGCGGCAGTGGCCGTTCCGGCTCGCGCAGTCTGTACCAAAGCAACCGCACGGAGATTCGCTGATGGGCACACGTAGCTGGCTGATGCTGGTGGCAGTGGGCGTGCTGTTGCTGCTGGCTCTGGACTCTTTTTACATCGTCAACGAAACCGAAAAGGCCGTGCTGAAGCGATTCGCACGGGTGGAGAAAGCGGACATCGAACCGGGCATTTACCCGAAGGTGCCGCTGATCGACGACGTGGTGCGGGTGGACGGCCGTCTGCTCACCCACGACGTGCCCACCCAATCGTTTTTGACCGCGGAAAAGAAACTGCTCAACGTGGACGCCTTCGTGACCTGGCGCATCGCCGACGTGCAGCGCTACATCGTCAGTGTCGGCGCCGGCGTCAACGACGGTCTGGCCATGGAGCGCCGCGCCCGGGAGCTGCTCGACCCGCGCGTTAACGAGGCGCTGCGGAACCAGTTCGCCGAGCGCACCGTGCAGGAAGTGGTGGCCGGCCAGGGCGGGGCGCTGCCCGATGAGGCCCTGGACCCCACCGCGGTAAGCACCGAGGACCTCCTTAGCGGCGGCGACGGCGAGGCGAAAACCACCTCCGAAGTGGAGGCGGACGCCGAGGCCCAAGCCGCCGACGACGGCGGAGAGCCCGGCGACACGGCGGCGTCGTCACTGGGCGACGAGACCGATCAGCGCGAGAAGCTGATGAACTCCGTGGCCCAGGAAGTGAACGCCGCCACCCTGGAGGATCTGGGCATCGAAGTGGTCGACGTGCGCGTCAAGCAGGTGGACTGGCCGGATCAGGTGCGTGGCCGGGTGTTCGACCGGATGCGCGCCGAACGTGCCCGTGACGCCGCCGAGCACCGGGCGCGGGGCCGCGAGGACGCCGAGCGCATCCGCGCCGCCGCCGACCGTCAGCAGACGCAGATCGTGGCCCAGGCCTACGAGGAAGCGCAGCGCCTGCGCGGTGCCGGTGACGCCCGCGCCACCTCCATCTACGCCAACGCCTATGGCAAGGACGAGGAGTTCTTCCGCTTCTACCGCAGCCTGCAGGCGTACCGGGAAAGCTTCGACTCCAAGGAAGACGTGCTGATCCTCTCCCCGGACAGCGAGTTCTTCCAGTACATGAAGCAGAACCGCGGACGCTGAACACCGGGTGCCCGCCGCCGGGCGGCGGGTATCTGCCCCTCGGGGGACGTGTTAGAATCCATCAACCGGGTCACGAGGCCCGGTTTTTTTGTGGCCGCCACCTCTGCCGGCCCTCCGTTGGACCCCTGTGTCGATTGAATACCCTCGGGATCGTAAGATGAATCAGGAAGAACAGTGGTTGTTGCCCGACGGCGTCGAGGAAGTGCTTCCCGAACGCGCCCGGGCCATCGAACAACTGCGCCGCCGGGCTCTGGACCTGTACCAGTCCTGGGGCTACGAGCTGGTGTATCCGCCGCTGATCGAATTCCTGGAGTCCCTGCTCAACGGCGCCGGCCGTGACCTGGAGCGGGACACCTTCAAGATCACCGACCAGCTCAGCGGGCGCCTGATGGGCGTGCGCGCGGACATGACCCCGCAGGTGGCGCGCATCGACGCCCACAGCCTGCGCCGCAACGCCCCCACCCGTTTGTGTTACTGCTCCACGGCGCTGCGCGCCCGGCCCACCCAGGTGGGCGGTACCCGGCTGCCCTACCAGCTCGGCGTCGAGCTGTTCGGCCACGCCGGCGGCGACAGCGACCTGGAAGTGATCCTGCTGATGGGCGAGACCCTGGCCCTGGCCGGCGCCAACGACAAAGTGGTGCTGGACCTGGGGCACGTGGGCATTTTCCGCGCCCTGGTGGACGCCTGCGATCTCGACGCCGCCGCCCAGGCGAGGCTGGAAGACATCTATCTGCGCAAGGCGCGCACCGAACTGACCCGCTTCCTGGACGGCCAGGCCCTGCCGGAGGCCGCCGCGCGGGCGCTGGCGGCGCTGCCGTTCCTGGACGGCGACACCGGCGTGTTCGCCCAGGCCCGCGGCCTGCTGGCCGACTTTCCGGACGCCACCCGGGCGCTCGCCGACCTGGAGCGGCTGGTGTCGGTGCTCGCCGAGCGCGGCCTGGACGTGCACCTGGACCTGGGCGAGCTGCGCGGCTACCACTACCACACCGGCTGTGTGTTCGCCGCCTACCTGCCCGGCGACAGCGAGCCGCTGGCCAAGGGCGGCCGCTACGATCACATCGGTGAAGTGTTCGGCCGGGCGCGTCCGGCCACCGGCTTCAGTGCCGACCTGAAAAAACTCGCCTCGCTGGCGCCGGTGCCGCGCGCCGGCGCCGTGCTCGCCCGCGGCGAACTGGCGGACGCCGGCTTCGCCGCCCGCGTGGCGGAGCTGCGCGCCCGGGGCGAGCGCGTGGTGCTGGCCCTGGCCGGCGCCGATAACGACCCCGCTGAATTGGGGTGCGACCGTGAGCTGGTGTCCGCCGGCGACGGCTGGACCCTGCAATCCATTTCCTCCTGACAGGCCAAAGCGAACAGCCATGGGCAAGAACGTCGTAATTCTCGGTACCCAATGGGGTGATGAAGGCAAGGGCAAGATCGTCGATCTGCTCACCGATCAGGCCGCCTACGTGGCCCGTTTCCAGGGCGGCCATAACGCCGGCCATACCCTGGTGATCGACGGCGAGAAGACCGTCCTCCACCTGATCCCCTCCGGCATCCTGCGCGATAACGTGCAGTGCCTGATCGGCAACGGCGTGGTGCTGTCGCTGGAAGCCCTGCTCAAGGAAATCCGCGGCCTGGAAGACAAGGGCGTGCCGGTGCGCGAGCGCCTGCGGCTGTCCTCCGCCTGCCCGCTGATCCTGCCGGTGCACGCGGCGCTGGACCAGGCCCGGGAAGTGGCCCGCGGCGCCCAGAAAATCGGCACCACCGGACGCGGCATCGGCCCGGCCTACGAAGACAAGGTGGCGCGCCGGGGCGTGCGCCTGGGTGATGTGTTCCACCGCGAGCGCTTCGCCGCCAAGCTGGGTGAAGTGATGGACTACCACAACTTCATCCTGCGCAGCTTCTACAACGCCGAGCCGGTGGACTTCCAGAAAACCCTGGACGACACCCTGGCCCAGGCCGAGGACATCCGCGCCATGGTGTGCGACGTCACCGCCACCCTGCACGGCGCCCGCGAGCGCGATGAGAACATCATGTTCGAGGGCGCCCAGGGCACGCTGCTGGACATCGACCACGGCACCTACCCCTACGTGACCAGCTCCAACACCACCGCCGGCGGCACCGCCACCGGCACCGGTTTCGGGCCGCTGTATCTGGATTACGTGCTGGGCATCACCAAGGCTTACACCACCCGGGTGGGCAGCGGGCCGTTTCCCACCGAGCTGTTCGACGAGACCGGCCGTTACCTGGCGGAAAAGGGCCACGAGTTCGGCTCCACCACCGGCCGTGCCCGCCGTTGCGGCTGGTTCGACGCGGTGGCGCTCAAGCGCGCCATCCAGATCAACTCGATCAGCGGCCTGTGCCTGACCAAGCTGGACGTGCTCGACGGCCTCGAGGAAGTGAACATCTGCGTGGGCTACCAGGGCCCGGACGGCAAGGCCCTGGAGTGCGCCTGGGACGCGGACAGCTATTCCGAGGTGACCCCGGTGTACGAGTCGGTGCCCGGCTGGTCTGAGTCCACCATCGGCGTTAAGAAGCTGGAAGACCTGCCCGACAACGCCCGTGCCTACCTCAAGCGCATCGAGGAAGTCACCGGCGCGCCCATCGATATCATCTCCACCGGCCCGGACCGGGCCGAGACCATCGTCCAGCGCCACCCTTTCGGGTAGCGCCGTCGCGGCCGGCCGTCACTCCGTGGCGCCGGCCGCCGACCAGTCCAGGCGGATGTCATAGCCGTCGATACGCTTCTCCGGTTTCAGTGGCGTCACTTCGTCCGGATTGATGTGCCGGTAGACGTTCTCCGCCGGCTTCAGCGTGGCGTCGCGGCCGTACAGATAGCTCTGCTCTTCGACGATCAGCTTGTAGGCCTTGTTCAGCGCCAGGGCCCGTTCGCGGCTGGGCGTGATCAGCTCGTAGACGTCGGCGCCGGCCACCTTGTCGCGCTTGAGGCTGCCGTCCTCGTTGAACCAGCGCGCCTGCATCTCGTCGTTTTCGCGGAACTCATTGCCGCCGCCCACCAGCCGCAGGTACTGGGCGATTTCGCCCTCGTCCTGGTTGATCGCCGGGGCGTCGCGCATGCCCTTGATGTCGATGTAGCCCCAGCCTTCGGCGCCGGTGACCTTGCGCGGGAAGGCGAAGGTCTGGTCGATGGTGGTGCCCACGGTGGTGTGGCAGCCCATGCAGAAGCGCTGCTCCTGGTTGCTCTGCGGGCGCAGGCTGCCGTCTTCCTTCTCGATGAAGCCCAGCACCATCCAGCCGAAGCCGTTGTCCATGCCCCGGTCGCCGTGGTCGGTGTAGTAGGGCAGGTTGCCTTCGGCTTTTTCCTGGTGCTCGTTGCCGTACAGGGATTTCAGGTGGGCGCTGTTGTAGAAGCGGATTTTGTTCATATAGCGCACTTCCTTCATGCGCGGCGGCAGGCCGATGCCGCCGTGCGCGTCCACGCCCACGTAGCGCACCGTGTGCAGGAACTCGATGCCTTCCGGGTAGAGCATGTCGGTGACCGGCACGTCGGCGGCGCCGCCCAGGTAGTGGTCGCGCTTCAGCAGGGTGCGGGCGGTGCCGAGGGTGCCGTCGCCGTCCAGGTCGGCGCACACCGCCTGCTCGTCGATGGGCGGCGTGCTGATGCGGTCCAGCTCCTTGATCGCCATCTCCATCAGCGACAGGTTGGCCAGGTAGACGTCCCGGGACGCCGCGTCGTGATCGGCGCAGGTGCTGGTGCGGAACGGCTCCGGCAGCCGCACCATGACGTCGTCGGTGCTGCCGTTGGTGGGCCAGAAGGTGCTCGGCAGCGGCTTGTAGTTGAACGCCACCCAGTGGCTGCCGTCCTTGGCGAAGCCTTGCTCGTCAAACGCCGCGGCGCCCTGCTGCAGGCCTTCGATGTAGGGCACCGGGCCCTGCCAGTCGCTGTCTTCGGCCAGGTCGGTCATCGCCGGGGTGTAATTGTCCTGGTTGATGTAGTCGATGATGGCCTGGTCGGACATCTTCGCCACCTGCTCGCGGCGGTCCACGAACAGGTTGAGCCAGTGGTTGGTTTCCCCCAGCTCGGAGAAGTCATAAGCGCCCTGCAGATAGCCGTCCCACATGGTGTTCGGGCGGGCCCGGTCCTCGTAGGTCTGATGGCAGGTGTAGCAGGGGTTGAAGTCGCCTTCGGTGCGTGTGTAGCACTGCGGCGGGATCGGCGCTTCGTGGTTGTAGATAGCGCTGAGATCCGGCGGCAGTTCGCGCTCAAGCGCGCTGCCCCCGGTATCGGCGGGCTTGCTCTCCGCCTGGTCGCAGCCGGAAACCATCAGCATGGTGGGGAGTAAGAGAATAAGCAGTCTCATGAGCGCGAACCCTGAACATAAAAACAGAAAAAGGGGAGGGCGCGATGCGCTCCTCCCCGGGACCGGAAAACCGGATCAATCAGGCTTTCGGGTCCAGCAGCCACACCATGTTGTTCTCGTGGTTGCCGGTGTCTTCGCCGATCAGCAGGCGACCGTCGTCCATCACTTCCACGTTGTCCGGGCCGGACAGGCCGTCCACGCTGCAGGTGTTGGCGGCGTCGGTGGGGTCGTAGGGACCGCCGAGCTCCACCATCTCCAGGCGTGACACGTTGTAGTCCGCTTCCAGGGGCATGCGGAAGGCGCCGCCGCAGCGGGCGTCCTGGTTGGTCAGCTGGATCGCGCCTTCGCTGTCCAGCATGTTGCCGGCGATGTCGGACATCACCACATAGACGTGCGCCTGTTCACCGTCGCCTTCGACGCTGGCCTGGGCGCGCTTCTGGTTCACGTTGATGCCTTCCATCTTGTTGAACTCGCCGGTGGCGCCCAGCTTCACCGCCGCCTCGCGCGATTCCAGGAACGCCGGACGGTCGTCGGCGAACGGGCTGGCGGCGACGCTGCCGCTCTCGTCCAGGTCCTGGTTCAGCTTGGCTTCCGCCCAGTCGTTGATCTGCTGGTCGGAGATGTAGCTGTTGGCGCCGTCCACGTAGTCGGCGGTGGTGACGTCGTCGTACTCGTCCACCCAGCTCTCGATGTCCGCGTTGCTGGCGCTGGCCAGTTCCACCCAGTCGATGTCGAAGCCGGCTTCGGCGGCGTCCATGGGCAGGGTGTCCTGGGTCACCGCGGCGGCGTACAGGGTGCCGCTGCTCAGATCACCGGCGGTGTCGGCCACGAACTTGAACAGGATCACGCCGCCGCCGTCGTCGCTCATATAGACGGTTTTCTGGTCCGGCATCACCACCGCGTTTTCATGGGAGTAGCGGCCCAGGGTGAAGTGCTTCACCGGGGTCGGCGTGCCGGTGGGGTCGGTAATCTCGACGATGTAGCCGTAGTCGTAGGGGTTGGGGTAGGTCACCGTGTAATCGGTGTTGATCTCGCCGGCCAGGTAGTCGGCCAGATCCTGAATGCTGCCCTGGCCGGGTGCGTTCCAGTTCACGGTATTGTCAAAGTACAGCTCTTCGGAGGTGAGCGGCGTGTTCCACGGGGACACGGTGCCGAAGCAGTTCACCCAGGTGCCCTTCACGGCGGAGAAATCGACCATGGAAGCGTCGTTGTCCTGGACCACCCAGCGGCCTTCGTCGGTGCGGATCAGGTGCAGGCGGCTCATGCCGCCGGGACGGTCTTCCCAGTTGGTGAACAGGTAGCCTTCGTCTTCGCTGACTTCCACCCAGCCGTTGAAGTCCGGGTCGTTGGAGACCTTGATCAGGGCGGTGCCGTCCTGCACGGCAATGCCGCCCAGGCCGGGCTGCGGGGCGCCGGCCCAGGCGTCGCCCTGCTGGCCGAGCACGTTATAGCGGCCGGTGGCCACCCGCATGATCTGCTTTTCTTCGTCGGTTTCCGGTACCGAGACGCCCTCGAACGGCTTGTTGATGTCGGTGTTTTCGATCAGGCCCACGGTGGCATGGCGGTAGACGTGCCCTTCGGCGTCGGGCGTCACGTTGGCGTCGGAGGGGTGCTGGATGTTGGTGAACACCTCGCCGTCCTGTTTCAGGAACAGGCCGGTGGCCTCGGAACCCAGGGGCAGGGTGGCGACGCGGGTCAGGCGTTCCATCTGGATGCCGCCGGTGTCACCGCCACCGTTATTGCTGTCGCTATCACCGCCGCAGGCGGCCAGGGCGAGCGAGGTGGCGATGGCCAGCGCGCTCAATTTAAAACGGGCGTCGTTCCGCAGATACATGGGTTTCTCCGTCTTATTCAGAATGGGATTGGGGAGGCGGCCTTTCCTGACGGAGAAAAATGTCAATTCAGTGTTCGTAAAATGGCGGCTATGTGAACGCGGTCTTCACGGAGACGCCGGTCACACTATTTCTTGCGGCGGCGGGTGATTACGATCAGAACGATGGTGAGGCCCAGGGCGCCGGCGGGGAACAGCAGCAGCAGGCGTTCACGGCGTTTGGCCTTCTCCAGCTGGGCGTCGGCTTTCCGGACTTCCGGGTTCACGGCCTGGTCGGCCTGTTCCTGGGCGACCACCGGAGTGGCGGCACTCAAACCCAGAGCCAGAATCAGGGAAGCAAGGAAAAGGCGCATGCTGAAGGGGCCTTTAGAGCGGATACAAAAAGGGCTCCCATGGGGAGCCCTTTTCTGAATTGGTGCCGAGGAGAGGACTTGAACCTCCACGGGGTTGCCCCCACTAGCACCTGAAGCTAGCGTGTCTACCAATTTCACCACCTCGGCTTGTTTCGTTGAACGACCGATTCCGGCCCTTCATCGCGAAAGCGCGTGCATTCTAGTATATGATGCCGGGATGTCAACGGTTAGTTCCGAAAACATTGGGCATTTCGCCCGTTCGAGGCTACCCGCCCGGCCTTCCGCTTCCGGCTTGATTTCGCCGGCCCCCGTGGTGCGTGAGTCCCCTGCTGGGTTAAGGTAGCGCCCGCCGGCGCCATCCGGCGGGCTTATACACATGTATTTTATTAGAGGTTATTGAATGGCACCCAGGAAACGCTATAAGGATCCCCACGCGGACCGGGAGGCGTCGAAGTACGAGAATCCGGTTCCCAGCCGCGAGTTGATCCTGCAGGTCCTCGACGACCAGGGAAAGCCGCTCGGTAAGCACGACCTGGCCGGGCTCCTGGACGTGGACGAAGACGGCGAGGTGGGCCTGGAGCGCCGCCTCAAGGCGATGCTGCGCGACGGCCAGCTGGTGGAAAACCGTAACGGCAAGGTGGGCATCGCCTCGCGCATGGATCTGATCGCCGGCCGGGTGCAGGGCCACCGCGACGGCTTCGGCTTCCTGATCGCCGACGAGCCCGGCCGCAAGGACCTGTTCCTGGCGCCCCGGCAGATGGAAAAAGTGATGGACGGCGACCGGGTGCTGGTGAGCACCGCCGGCGTCAACCGCTTCGGCAAGGAAGAGGCGCGCATCGTGGAGATCACCGAGCGCGCCGTCACCGAGATCGTCGGCCGTTATCACCGCGAGGCCGGGGTCAGCTTCATCGAGCCGGAAAACCGCCGCATCACCAAGGAAGTGCTGGTCGAGGACCTCAACGGCATCAAGCCCGAGCACGGCGACCATGTGCGCGCCGAGATCACCCAGTATCCGTCCCGCGACCAGCACGTGCTGGTGCGCCTGCTCGAGGTGATCGCCACCCCGGACCAGGCCGGCATGGAAGTGGAGGTGGCGCTGCGCCGCTTCGAGATCCCCCACCAGTGGCCCAAGGGCGTGCCCGAGGAAGCCGAGCGCTTCGGCGCCGAGGTGCCGCACCCCGCCAAGGCCCACCGCGTGGACCTGCGCGACCTGCCGCTGGTCACCATCGATGACGAGAGCGCCAAGGATTTCGACGACGCCGTCTATGTGGAAAGCCGCCAGCGCGGCGGCTGGCGCCTGATCGTGGCGATCGCCGACGTCAGCCACTACGTGCATCCGGGCACGGCGCTGGACAACGAGGCGCACAAGCGCGGCAACTCGGTGTACTTCCCCAACCGGGTGGTGCCGATGCTGCCTGAGGCGCTGTCCAACGGCCTGTGCTCGCTGAACCCGCACGTGGACCGGCTGTGTCTTTACTGCGACATGCTGGTGTCCGCCAACGGCCGCATCTCCCGCTTCGTGTTCCGCGAAGGCGTGATGCGCTCCCGGCACCGCCTCACCTACAACAAGGTGGGCGCGATTATCGAGGAGCCGGAATCCGAGCTCGCCACGGAGACCGTGAAGAGCCTGGACGACGAGACCCTGGATTCGGTGTGGGCCTTCCACGAGATGTACCTGGCCCTGCGCCGCCGCCGCGAACTGCGTGGCGCCATCGACTTCGAGAGCAACGAAAGCCGCATCCTGTTCGATGAGCAGTCCAAGATCCGCGACATCGTGCCGGTGCAGCGCAACGTGGCCCACGTGATGATCGAGGAGGCGATGCTGGCGGCCAATATTTGCGCCGCGCGCCTGCTGGAGAAAGCGGAGCTGCCGGCGCTCTACCGGAACCACGAGCCGCCCAAGGAAGAGCGCCTGACCAACCTGCAGCAGTTCCTGGGCGGGCTGGGCCTGAGCATCCCCTGGTCGGAAGGGCCGATCGGCCCGCAGGTGTTCCAAGAGCTCGGCGAGACCATCGCCGAACGGCCGGACCGCCAGGTGATCCAGACCATGATGCTGCGCACCATGAGCCAGGCCAAGTACGAGGCCCATGTGAAGGGCCACTTCGGGCTGGCCTACAACGCCTACACCCACTTCACCTCGCCGATCCGCCGTTACCCGGACCTGCTGGTGCACCGCGCCATTCGCTACCTGATCCGCAGCGGCGCGGACACCCCCCACGCGGACAACCCGGGCGGCCTGCCGGCGATCCAGCGCGATCACATTCTGCCGTTCAGCCTCAACGACATGATCGCCATGGGCGAGCACTGCTCAATGACCGAGCGGCGCGCCGACGACGCCACCCGCGATGTGGAGCAGTGGCTCAAGTGCCAGTACATGGAAGACCACCTGGGCGCTGAGTTCGACGGCGTGGTCAGCGGCGTGGCCGCCTTCGGCCTGTTCGTGCAGATCAACAACCTGCACATCGACGGCCTGGTGCACGTGGCCAACCTGGACAGCGACTACTACCACTTCGACGACGTCAACATGGCGCTGGTGGGCGAGTCGTCCGGGCGCCGCTTCAGCCTCGGTGACGCGGTGACGGTGAAGGTGGCCGGTGTGCACACCGACGACCGCAAGATCGACCTGGAGCTGATCAGTTCCACGCCGGCGCCGGGCAAGCGTGGCGGCCCCAAGCCCAAGGCGGCGGCCAAGAAGGGCGCCCGTAAAGGGGCCAAGAAAGGCGCCGGCCGCAAGAAGCCGGCCGCCGGCAAGGGCGGCGGTGACGCCGGTGGCGGGTCCGAGCGGGAAAAGATCGCCCGCGGTGACATCCCCGGCGACGCCAAGAGCGGCGACGGGGCCAAGAAGAGCGGCCAGCGTAAGCCGCGCCGCCGCCGATGAACAAACCGCTCATGTATTCCGGCATCCACGCGGTGGAGTCGCTGTTGCGGCACCGCCCGGAAGGGGTGCTGGAATTGTTCGTGCTGGACACCCGCGCCAAGCGCGGCGACGCCCGGCTGGAAACCCTGATCATCGCCGCCCGGGACCAGGGCATCGCGGTGCAGTACAGCCGCCGCGAGTCGCTGGACAAGCTGGCCGGCCCGCAGAACCAGGGCGTGGTGGCCCGTGCCCGGCCGCGCAGCGCCGGCGACGAGCAGGCCCTGGCCGCGCATCTGGACGGCCTGGATCATCCGCCCCTGCTGCTGATCCTGGAAGGGGTCACCGACCCGCATAACCTGGGTGCCTGCCTGCGCAGCGCCGACGCCGCCGGCGTCGACGCGGTGGTGGTGCCGCGCCGCCATGCCGCCGGGCTGACGCCGGTGGCCTGCCGCAGTGCCGCCGGCGCCGCCGAGGCGCTGGCCTACTTCGAGGTGGGCAACCTGGCCCGGGTGCTGGAAATGCTCAAGGACCGTCGTATCCAGGTGGCCGGCACCGCGCTCAACGAGCGCAGCCAGTCGCTGTTCGACTTCCAGCCGGACGCCGCCCTGGCGGTGGTGATGGGCGCCGAGGGCGAGGGGCTGCGGCGCCTGACCCTGGAGCGCTGCGACGATCTGATCGCCATCCCCATGGCCGGTGATGTGCAGAGCCTTAATGTCTCCGTGGCGACGGGGGTGGTGCTGTTCCACGTCCGTGCCGCTCTCGCGCGCTAGGAGCATCCAGGGTGTAGGGAGCAGGGGCGAGGTGCTACGGAGTGCCTGGTGGGAGCGGGCCTTGCCCGCGAAAGGCAAGCAACGCTTGCCGGCAGGACCCCAGAGACATATCCAACCCTGCCATCAATAACGCCTCTGGTATCCTGCCGGCCGGTTACACCGGCCTTTCGCGGGCGGGGCCCGCTCCCACCCGCCATCATCACTGGCTTGCAGCTTGCAGCTTGCAGCTGCTTTGCGCTAGACTCCCCGCCCTTCCGTGCCCTCCGGGGCGCGGACTCCTTGCCTCACCGCCTGTCGCGGGAGGCTGCGCAATCCGTAAGGAGCCAACAATGCGTCATTATGAAGTCGTGTTCCTGGTCCACCCGGACCAGAGTGAACAGGTTCCCGCCATGGTCGAGCGCTACAGCGCCATCGTGACCGACGGCAAGGGCACCATCCACCGCCAGGAAGATTGGGGTCGCCGTCAGCTGGCCTACCCGATCAACAAGATTCATAAAGCACACTACGTGCTGATGAATATTGAATGTGACGGCGACACTCTCGAAGAGCTGGAAAACACCTTCCGCTTTAACGATGCCGTTATCCGTCACCTCGTGGTGCGTCGCGAGCGGGCTATCACCGAGCCTTCGCCGCTGTCCAAAGCCAACGAGAAGGAGGAGGCCACCAGCTGATTTCCG
Organism: Alcanivorax sp.; assembly: GCA_017794945.1. GTDB lineage: Bacteria > Pseudomonadota > Gammaproteobacteria > Pseudomonadales > Alcanivoracaceae > Alloalcanivorax. The sequence continues at coordinate 1,010,364 of CP051239.1, read as the reverse complement.
GACACAATCACTGCCAACTCACCGGCGTCATCGCCAGCCTGGAAAAGGTTGCGGTTACACCGGCCGGCGTTCCCCGCCAGCGTTTCTGGCTGGAGCACCGGTCCCGGCAAGTGGAAGACGGTCAACCCCGTGAAGTCCGAGCCCGTATCGCCATTGTTCTGGTCGGCGGCAACGCCAGCCTGATCCAGGGCCTGCGGGAAGGGCAAAGCGTCACGGTCACCGGTTTTCTCTGCCAGGCCGGCTACAAGGGCGAAGCCCGGGACCGTTTGCAGTTGATCGCGGAAACACTGGAGCCCCACTAAGGAATCGAGAGGAGTTTACCCATGGCCCGTTTTTATCGCCGTCGCAAGTTCTGCCGCTTTACCGCGGAAGGTGTCGAGTTCATTGATTTCAAGGATCTGGACACCCTGAAAGCCTACATCACCGAAACCGGCAAGATCGTGCCCAGCCGTATCACCGGCACCAAGGCACGCTATCAGCGTCAGCTGGCCTCCGCTGTCAAGCAGGCCCGCTTCCTGGCGCTGCTGCCGTACGCCGACAGCCACGACAATTAAGCCGAGGGGACCGTCATGCAAGTGATCCTGCTGGAAACCATCAAGAACCTGGGTGACCTGGGCTCCGTGGTGGACGTTCGCCCCGGTTACGGCCGTAACTTCCTGATCCCGCAAGGCAAAGCCCTGCCGGCCACGAAGAACAACCTGGCCGAAGTGGAAGAGCGTCGCGCGGAACTGGAAAAACAGGCCGCCGAGCTGCTGAGCGCCGCCGAAGCGCGCGCCGAGAAGCTGGCTGAAGCCACCATCACCGTGGGCGCCAAGTCCGGTGACGAAGGCAAGCTGTTCGGCTCCGTTGGCACCGCCAACATCGCCGACGCGATCAGCGAGCAGACCGGCGTGGCCGTCGAGAAAGCGGAAGTGAAGCTGCCGCTGGGCGCGATCCGCCAGACCGGCGAGTACGAGATCGACCTGAGCCTGCACGCCGACGTGACCGTGACCATCAAACTGACCGTGGTGCCCCAGGAGTAATCCCGGCCTGCGTAAGCGGTTTGCCCCCACGGGGGCACGGTGACAGAATCAGGGCACTGTCCGGCAACGGGCGGTGCCCTTTTCGTTTAACGGACCTGCCATGAACGAACCCCTGAGTCTGGACGATCATCTCCCGGATAATCTGCGTATCCCGCCCCATTCCCAGGAGGCGGAGCAAGCCGTGCTGGGGGGGTTGCTGCTCAACAACGAAGCCTGGGACGAAGTGGCCGAGCGGGTCGGGCCCAAGGACTTCTACCGCAAGGAACACCGGCTGATCTTCCAGGTGGTCGATCAACTGGTGGAAGAAGAGAAGCCCTGCGACCTGGTGACCGTGTCCCAGGCGCTCACCCACCGTGGCGAGCTGGACGACGTGGGCGGCATGACCTACCTGTCGGACCTGGCCCGTAACACGCCCAGCGCCGCCAACATCAACGCCTACGCGGACATCGTCCGTGAGCGCAGCATCCTGCGCCAGCTGATCCAGGTGTCCCACGGCATCGCCGAGCAGTCCTTCAACCCCAAGGGCACGCCGTCGCTGGAAATTCTCGACGCGGCGGAGTCGGCGATCTTCGAAATCGCCGAGCAGCAAAAGAAGGGCAGCGGCCCGCAGGACATCAAAACGGTCCTGAAAAAAGCCGTCGACCGCATCGACGAGCTCTACAAGAACAAGAACTCGCTGACCGGTCTCACCACCGGCTTCGAGGAGCTGGACAAGATGACCTCCGGCTTGCAGCCCTCGGACATGGTGGTGGTGGCCGGGCGGCCGTCCATGGGTAAAACCACCTTCGCCATGAACCTGTGCGAAAACGTGGCGCTCAAGGCGCACAAGCCGGTGCTGGTGTTCTCCATGGAGATGCCCGCCGACGCCATCGTGATGCGGATGCTGTCCTCGCTGGGGCGCATCAACCAGACCTCGATCCGTTCCGGGCGCCTGGATCAGGACGACTGGCCGCGCATCACCTCGGCGATTCAGATGCTCAGCGAGCAGAAGTTCTTCATCGACGACACGCCGGCGCTGAGCCCCCTGGAACTGCGCACCCGGGCGCGACGAGTGGCGCGCGAGTGCGGCGGCCAGCTGGGCATGATCATGATCGATTACCTGCAGCTGATGCAGGTGCCCGGCGCCGACAGCCGCGTCAACGAGATCTCGGAGATCTCCCGCTCGCTGAAGGGCCTGGCCAAGGAATTGAACTGCCCGGTGGTGGCGCTCTCGCAGCTCAACCGCTCCCTGGAGCAACGCCCCAACAAACGCCCGGTGATGTCCGACCTGCGGGAATCCGGGGCCATCGAGCAGGACGCCGACGTGATCATGTTCCTGTACCGGGACGAGGTCTATAACCAGGACACCACCGAAAAGGGCATCGGCGAAGTGATCATCGGCAAGCAGCGGAACGGCCCCATCGGCACCGTGCGCGTGGCGTTCCGGGGCGAGTACCTGCGCTTCGACGACCTGGCGCCGGAATACTATCAGCAGTATGCCGGCGACGAGTAACGGCGCATGCGCGGTACCTTTCTGGAAATCCGCCCCCGGGCCCTGACCGACAACGCGCGCCGCGCCCGGGCGCTGGCCAACGGCGCCCGGGTGTTCGCCATGGTCAAGGCCAACGGCTACGGCCACGGCCTGGGCCTGGCGGCCCGCGCCTTCGCCAACGCGGTGGACGGCCTGGGCGTGGCGGTGATCGAAGAGGCCCAGGCCCTGCGTCATCTGGGGCTGGCCCACCCGGTGCTGGTGGCGGAAGGCTTCTTCGACGCCGACGAGCTGGCCCTCGCCTCGCGGCTGCATGCGGAAGTGGTGGTGCACTCGCCCTGGCAGGTGGACCTGCTGGCGGCGCGGCCGGCCCCGCTGGGGGTGTGGCTCAAGGTCAACACCGGCATGAACCGGCTCGGCATGGCGCCGGACCTGGCCCGGGCCCAGGCGGCGCGCCTGCGCGCGATCCCCGGGGTGCGGCTGCTCGGCGTGATGAGTCATTTCGCCTGCGCCGACGCCGAGGACGACACCTTCACCGACCACCAGCTGGCCATCGCCGACACCCTGGCCAAGGAGCTGAACGTGCCGCTCAGCGCCGCCAACTCCGCCGCGCTGATCCGCTACCCCGAGGCCCGCGCCCGGCGCGTGCGCCCCGGCATCATGCTCTACGGCTCCTCGCCGTTCCCTTGGCGCAGCGCCGCCGATCTGCAACTGGCGGTGACCCAGCGCTTCAGTGCCCGGCTGATCGCCATCAACCCGATTCAGGCCGGCGACACCGTCGGCTACGGCGCCACCTGGCGCGCCGACGCCCCGGGCCGTATCGGCGTGGTGGCGGTGGGCTACGGCGACGGCTACCCGCGCCACGCGCCCAGCGGCACCCCGGTGGCGGTGAACGGCCGGCGCACCCGGCTGGTGGGCCGCGTTTCCATGGACATGATCACCGTGGACCTGACCGGCCTGGACGCCCGGGTCGGCGACAGCGTGGAGCTGTGGGGCGACACCGTGGCCGTGGACGAAGTGGCCGCCGCCTGCGGTACCATCAGCTACGAGCTGTTCTGTCAGATCACCGGCCGGCCGGTACGAGTCATCGCCGAATAAGGAGCTTTCGTGGCGAAAAAGAAAACCGCGTTCGTCTGCAACGAGTGCGGCGCCGACTTCCCCAAGTGGCAGGGCCAGTGCCCGGCCTGCGGCGCCTGGAACACCCTGCAGGAATTCGTCGTCGATCCGGCCATGCCCAAGAGCCGCTCCGCGGAACGCAGCGGTTTCAGCGGCCAGCTCTCCGAAGTGCGTCAGCTCAACGAAATCGCCCTGGAAGACAGCCCGCGCATCAGCGCCGGCATGGACGAGCTGGACCGGGTGCTGGGCGGCGGCCTGGTGCCCGGCTCGGCGATCCTGCTGGGCGGCCATCCGGGGGCCGGTAAATCCACCCTGCTGCTGCAGGTGTTGTGCCGGCTGGCGGACCGGGAAAAGTGCTTCTACATCACCGGCGAGGAATCCCTGGCCCAGGTGGCGATGCGCGCCGACCGCCTCAAGCTGCCCAAGGAAAAACTGCGCCTGGCGGCGGAAACCGACGTGGAGCAGATCCTCGAGCTGGCCCGCAAGGAGCAGCCGCGGCTGCTGGTGGTGGACTCGATCCAGGTGATGTATCTAGCCGGCCTGCAGTCGGCGCCGGGCAGCGTCGCCCAGGTGCGCGAAGGCGCCGCCGCCCTGACCCGCTTCGCCAAGCAGACCGGCACGGTGCTGCTGCTGGTGGGCCACGTCACCAAGGACGGCACCCTGGCCGGGCCCAAGGTGCTGGAGCATATGATCGACTGCTCGCTGATGCTGGAAGGCTCCGCCGACGCCCGCTTCCGCACCCTGCGCGGGCTCAAGAACCGCTTCGGCGCGGTCAACGAACTGGGCGTGTTCGCGATGACCGGCGAGGGATTGAAAGAGGTGAAGAACCCCTCGGCGATCTTCCTCAACCGCGCCGACGACATCGCCCCCGGCTCGCTGGTGACGGTGGTCTGGGAAGGCACCCGGCCGCTGCTGGTGGAGCTGCAGGCGCTGGTGGACGCCAGCCACTTCGGTAATCCGCGGCGGGTGTGCGTGGGCCTGGAAGCCAACCGGCTGGCCATGCTGCTGGCGGTGCTGCACCGCCACGGCGGCATCCAGGTGGGCGACCAGGACGTGTTCGCCAATGTGGTGGGCGGCGTGAAAGTGGCGGAGACCGCCGCCGACCTGGCGCTGGTGCTGGCGATCGTGTCCAGCTTCCGCGACCGGCCCCTGGGCCGTGATCTCGTGGTGTTCGGCGAGATCGGCCTGTCCGGCGAGATCCGCCCGGTGCCGCAGGGCCAGGAGCGCCTCTACGAAGCGGTCAAGCACGGCTTTAAACGTGCCATTATTCCCAAGGCCAACAAGCCCCGTCAGTTGCCGGACGGCGTCGAAGTGATCGCCGTGAGCACCCTGGCGGAAGCGCTGGAGCAACTATGAAAAAACAATTCGCGGTGATCGGCCTGGGCGGCTTTGGCGAGTCCGTGGCCCTGGAATTGATGCGTCTTGGCCATGATGTGCTGGGGATCGATTCCAGTGAAGCGAAGGCCAACCAGATGGCCGATAAGCTGACCCAGACGGTGATCGCCAACGCCAGCGACGAAGAGGCCCTGCGCGAACTGGACCTGCACCGTTTCGACGCCGTGATGATCGCCATCGGCGAACACATCGAAGCCAGCGTGCTGTGCACCATGCACGTGATTTCCCTGGAGGCGCGGGAAGTCTGGGTCAAGGCGATCACGCCAACGCACCACAAGATCGTTGAAAAGCTCGGCGCCAACCGGGTGTTCCACCCTGAGTACGAGATGGGGCTGCGCATCGCCCAGTCCCTGGCGCACCCCAACATGCTCGATTACATCAGCCTGGGCGACAATTACTTCGTGATCGAAATCCGGCCCGGTGAAGTGCTCGAGGACCGGCCGTTGTCCGAGCTGAACATCGACGACACCGAGGTGCGCCTGCTGGCCATCAAGCACGGCCAGAGCGTCAGCCTCAACCCGTCGCCGGACCAGCGCCTGCGCCGCAATGATCATTTGGTGTTGGTGGGCGAGGAAGAAGCTCTTCGCCACTTCTCGGAAAACCTGTGAGTGTGGGCCGATGAGAACCTGGCTCCCCGGCTTGCGCGGCCGCGCCAGCCGCCAATTGCGCCGCGCCTGGCGCTACAGCCCGCCGGTGATTCTGGCCGCCAGCTTCGCGGTGCTGATTCTGCTGGGGGCGTTGCTGCTGTGGACGCCCTGGGCCAGCCCCGGCCAGGACCTGGGTTTCTGGCAAGCGCTGTTCACTGCCTGTTCGGCGGTCACCGTGACCGGGCTGGTGGTGGTGGACACCGGCGCCGATCTGACCCTGTTCGGTCAGGTGGTGGTGCTGGTGCTGATCCACCTGGGCGGGCTGGGTCTGATGAGTTTCGCCGCCCTCACCGTGATGGCCCTGGGCGGGCGCTTCGGCCTGCGCGGCCAGCGTCTGGTGCGCGAAGCCATGGACCAGACGTCCCCCGGCGATGTGCTGATCCTGGTGCGTTATATCGCGATCCTGGCGCTGTCCCTGGAAGCGCTGGGGGCGGTGCTTCTGGCCATCGTCTGGGTGCCGGAGATGGGGCTGGCGCGGGGGCTCTGGTTCAGTGTTTTTCACGCCGTGTCGGCGTTCAATAACGCCGGCTTCGGTCTGCTACCGGAAAGTCTGTCGCCCTGGGCCGGGCAGCCGCTGGTCAATGGGGTGATCACCGCCCTGTTCATCGTCGGCGGGCTGGGTTTCACGGTGCTCATGGACCTGTGGCGGCAACGCCGCTTCTCCACGCTCGGGCTGCACAGCAAGCTCACCATCACCGGCACCCTGGTGCTGGCGCTGGGCGCCTGGTTGCTGATACTGCTGTTCGAATGGGGCAATGGCGAAACCCTGGGCGCGCTGCCCGCGGGCGACCGGGTTTGGGCGGCCTGGTTCACGGCGGTGACGCCGCGCACCGCCGGGTTCAATACCCTCGACACCGGCGCCCTGGCGTTACCCAGTGTGCTGCTGATCATGTTCCTGATGTTTATCGGCGGGGGCAGCAACTCCACCGCCTCGGGCATCAAAGTGAGCACCTTCATGGTGGTGATGCTGGCCACGCGATCGTTTCTGATGGGGCGCTCCCAGACCACCGCGTTTCGCCGTGGCATTGCCCTGAGCTCGGTGTTCCGGGCCCACGCCGTGGTGGTGCTCAGCCTGATGCTGTTGATGCTGGGTAATTTCCTGCTGGTGATCCTGGAACCGGATCTGCGCGCGCTGGACGTGCTGTTCGAAGGCTTCTCCGCGTTCGGCACCGTGGGGCTGTCGCGGGGCGTGACCACGGAGATGTCCACCGCCGGTCAGGGCGTGCTCATGTTCCTGATGTTCGTCGGTCGCATCGGGCCGCTGGCACTGGCGTTTTCCCTGGCGCGGCCCCGTGATGCCAAGGTGCGTTACGTGGAAAACCAGGTGCAGATCGGCTGATCCGGGTGGCGCGGCTCAGAGGCCGTCCGCCTCCAGGCTGAGATGACGGGAGCGCCACCAGCGCCAGGACACCACGGTGTCGAAGAACAGCGCCACGGAATTAACCATCACCACCAGCACCGCCAGCAGCCATTCGTCCAGATGCATGTCGTCGGCGCCCCAGCCGCCGATCAGGCGCGCCACCAACGCCACCTGCAGCGGCACCCAGGCGATCAGGTGGGGCAGCGCCAGCGCCCGGTTCACGGACGCGTAGTGCCACAGCGTGACGCCGTTGGCCGCCAGCACGAACAGGGTGGCCAGCGCCACCAGACCGCCGCTGGCGGTATGCAGCATGAAGAAGCCGGTGGCATTGACGGGGATAAGGACCAGCAGGATCCAGACGCGCATCGAAAGCGGCAGGCGCTGGCAGGAGGCCTGGATGCGGTCCAGGCGTTCACGATGGCTCATGGCACGTTTCCCTGAGAACGAATTACGATCCGAATTCCGTTTCCGGACTACCCATCATGCCACTTTCAGGGTCAACCCTGCGCCAACAGTGACATGGGATTGTCATCAACCCGTCGGTAAGTAGGGCCGCTGCCTCGGGTTTTCAAGAGCGGAATATCAGCGGGATCGCCGTGACCGGCGCCGCAACTGGTGCTTGCGCCACCACAGGTAGAGGCCGGTGCCGAACAGCAGGGCCGGCAGCCAGCCGCCGAGAAACACCAGCCAGCGCCCGGCGAGCCCGAGGGCATCGCCGTTGTGCAGCGGGAACTGCCAGCCCATGAAGCGGCTGCCGGCGGCCACCGAAAGCGGGTCCCAGGTGGCCAGCACCGCGCCATCGCGGGGATCCACCCAGACCCGGCTGGCGCCGTGGTGGGACCAGGCCTCGCCGGGCTGGTTGAACGACAGCCGGTAGGGCGTTTGCGCGTCGCGGGGCAGGTCAATGCGCTTTAGATCGCCTTCGGGAAAGGCGCTTCGGCCGGCGGCCACGATCTGGTCCACGCTGAGCCTCGAGCCGCTGTCGGCGCGGGTCTCCAGCGTCGGCGCCGGCATCGGTTCCAGGGGCAGGGCGGTGCCCACCAGGGCCTGCACCGGGCCGTGGAACACCAGACTGACGCCGCTGAAGGCGGCCACCAGCAGCACCGGCGTGATGTAGACGCCGGCGGCCTTGTGCAGATCGAAGTTGAGCCGGAACGGGCCCTTGTCGGTGCGCACGCTGAGCGCCCGCCGCCACCGGCCCTTGCGCGGCCACCACAGGTACAGGCCGCTGAGGCAGAAGAACATCAGCACCAGGCCCAGCACGCCCACCACGTACTTGCCGGTGGTGCCGGCCAGCAGCGTGTAGTGCAGCCGGTAGACCCAGCTGGTGGGGTAGGCGCCCCACTGGCGTACCGCCAGCACCTCGGCGTCGGCCGGGGAGACGCTCACCTGCAGCGGGCCGGGGGCGCCTTCCGGGCCGTCGAAGCGCACCGTATGGGGCCGCCCCGGACCGGGCGAGGGCTCCAGACGCCGTGCCGGCTTGCCGGGCAACGCCGCCTCGGCGGCGGCCAGCACCGCGCTCAGCGACGCCGGGTCGGCGGCGGGCTGGGTGCGCAGTTGCGGGGTCAGCCACTCGTCCAGGGTGTCGTGAAACACCAGCAGGCTGCCGGTGACGCCGGTGAGCGCCAGCAGCAGCCCGGCGATCAGTCCGGCGTATTTATGCAGCTTGAGCAGCATGAACTCTCGGGGCGCGGGTTAGAAATCCAGATTGTACCCCAGCGACACCACCCGGCCACGGCCGGCGAAGAAGCGGCTGTCCAGCGTCGAGGCGGCCTGTGAGAAGTAGGTGATGTACTGCTCGTTGAACAGGTTCTCCACGCCCACGGTGACCTGGCCCTTGCCCAGACGGTAGCCGGCGAAGGCATCGAACAGCTGGTAGCTGTCGAAGCCGAGTTGCGGCCCGGGGATGCCGCGGCTGAAGTAGTGATTGCCCTGCACCTGGGTGGTGAGTTTCGGCGACCAGTTGGCCTGCCAGCGCACCGTCAGCCGGTCCGGGCCGATGTTGCGGCCGTCCAGACGGGTGTCCACCACGCCGTTGTCGTTGGAATCGAACTTGCCGCTGACGTGGGCATAGGAGGCGCTCAGGCGGTGACCCTCGCGGAACCGCCAACCCAGGTCCGCTTCCACGCCGTGAATCTCGGTCTTCTCCCGCTGCACTTCGAACACGCCGTTGCGCAGCGCCAGCCGCGAGCCGAAGTCGGAATCGGATTCGTAGTAGCTCACCTCGAAGTCCACGGCGCCCTGGGACAGGCGCGCGCCGATCTCGCGGTTGTCGGTGACGATCGGCTCCAGATTAACGTAGTCGTCCACGTCCTGGCCCGGTTCGTCCACGGCGCGCAGCACCCGGCCCACGTCCGGCATGCCGAAGCCTTCCGAATAGTTGGCGAACAGCTGCGCCCAGTCCGTGGCCTGGAACACCACGCCGGCGTTGAACAGGGTTTCCTCGAAGCGCGGGCTGCCGCCCTGCACGGTCTGGCTGCCGTAGGAGGCCAGGGTGGTGTAGGTGTCCACGTCCAGCTTGGCGTACTCATGGCGCACGCCGCCGTGCAGGGACAGCCGGTCGGTGGCCTGGTAGTTCAGCTGCAGGAAGGGCGCCGCGTTCTGGAACTCGGTCTCCGGCACCCATTCGCGGCCGGTCTGGGCCAGAATCTGGCTGGTTTCGTCCTGCAGCAGGTCGAGGCCGGTGGTGGCCTTCAGGTTACCGTCGAGCAGGCCGTCCCGGGTCAGGGTGAACTTGGCCCCGTACTTATCGGATTCGTTCTGGGACTGGTCGAACAGGGTGCCGGCCGGAGCAATGGTCGGATCCTGGAAGGTGCCGAAGGTGTCACCGCCGTAGCGGGCACGGAAGCGCTGGGTGTACAGCTGCAGGCGCACATCGTTGCCGGCCAGATCGGTGTTGCGGTAGGAGAGGCTGGTGGTGAGCGCCTCGTTGCGCACCGGGTCGCCGGCCGGGTCGCCCTTCACCGAGGTGGCGGGCACGCCATCGGCCCGGTCGCCTTCGATGCCCACGTAGTCGTGGTTGCCTTCCAGCTCGAAGCGGTTCACCGAAAGCTCCAGGTTCTGGGTGTCGTCCAGCCAATAGCCGATCTTCATGAACACGTCGTAGCTCTGCGAGTCCATGATATCGCCCTGGGCCTGGTCGATGCCCACGGCGCGGCCGTCGGCGTCGTAGAACAGGCCCCGGGATTTATAGGCGCCGCCGAGCAGGAAATCCCAATCGCCGTGGATGCCCTCCAGGCGGTAATCGGTCTCGTAGCTCAGGCCGTCGGATTCGTAGTCGGTGGGGGCGCTCACGCCCACCCCGATGTGCTGGCGCAGGTCGGTGCCTTCCGGGCGGCGGGTGACGAAGTTGATGATGCCGCCGGTGGCGCCCAGGCCGTGTTCGGCGCTGGCGCCGTGGATCACCTCGATGCGTTCCACCATGGCCAGATCAATGGTGTAGCCGTCACGGCTGCCGTCGCGCAGCGGGTTGGACTGGGGAATGCCGTCGACCAGGAACAGCGGGTCCCGCCCGCGAAACGTCTCGCCGGAGTTGGTCAGCTTCTGGCGGCTGGGCGAATAGGAGGGAATCAGATTGCTGAGCACCTGGGCCTGATCACTGGTGATCGCCATTTGCTGCTCAATCTCGTCCCGGTTGATCACGGTGATTTTCTGCGGTGTCTCCCCGGCCTCGCTGTTGCCCCGGGTGGTGGTCACGGTGACCGGCTCAAGCTGGTTGGTATCTTGCGCCTGGGCGGCGGTGGAGATGGCGGCCGTCAGCGGCAGCAGTGAGAAAGACAGAAAAGACAGCGGCAAGCTGTAACGCAAGCGGAGCACGGGAACCCCTCCAAAAAAGTGTCAGATTTGTAAGGCGGAGGGGAACTTATAGTTAATGCGAATTATTGTCAATATCGTTTCAGTTGCCGGCCCGGGCCTGGCGAGGCTTCAGGGATTGTTGCTCGCGGTATTCAGCGACCAGTCGTAGTCCAGAAAGCGGACCGGCAGATCGCCGGCTTCCAGATTCCGGCGGGCCTCCGCCGGCAGCGCCAGAGCATCGGCGTATTGCAGCAGGTAATCGCCGAGGCTGCCGGCGCTGTCCTCGAAGTCCTCTTGGTACCAGTCGAAAATGGACGACACCCTCAACACCCCGGCCTCCGCGTCATAGCGGTTACGGCGCCGGTCGGAAAGAAAGCGCCGGGTGCTGTCGGCGAGTTGCGCGTCCAGCCGCTCGCCGGTGTAGGCTTCCGGGCGCAGGGCCGGGCACCCGATCGAAGCGCAGTTCACCGCGAAGTGAATGCGCGGGTCCATCAGTGCCGGGTTGCCGCGGATCATCTGGTGCTCCAGCTCGTCCAGGGTGCGCTCTTCGCCCAGCAGGGTGAAAAAGCGCTGGCTCCAGGGGCCGGAAAAAATCGAACCGATGTCGCGGATCGAATCCGGCCGGCTGTCCTGCTTCAGAATCAGCTTCACGGTGAAGGCGTTGTAGGCGTTGATCAGGAACGCCAGCTTCTGGTCGTTGCTGAAACCCTTGAAGGTGGCCTGATCCACGGCGCTGAGACGCGCCAGATAGTCGTCCAGGGCGGCCTGGTCCGCGGCCATGCCGTCATAGTCCACGGCGCTGGCGACCCCGTCCCGGTGCTTGCTGACATGCGCCTGAAGCAGGTCGTCCCACGGCTGATGGTCGAACGCCAGCGCCGGTGTCGCCAGCACCGCCATGACGGCGATCAGCGCGCCCAGGGCGGCGCGCAACGTGAGTTTCAGCATGATCTCACCTCCTGTCGATTCAGCGTTGCCAGGCGTGGAAGCGCTCCACCCAGCGCAGCAGGCCTTCCGGCTTGTGCGCCTTCTTCCACTCGCCGGCGGCGAATTTGTTGGCCTCCGCCATGGTCGGGTAAATATGGATGGTGCCGAGGATCTTGTTCAGACCCAGCCCATGCTTCATGGCCAGCACGTACTCGCTGATCAGATCGGAGGCGGACTCGCCGACGATGGTGACGCCCAGGATGGTGTCCTTGCCCGGCGGCGTGAGCACTTTGACGAAGCCGTGGTCGGTGCTGTCGGCAATGGCCCGGTCCAGATCGTCGATGCCGTAGCGGGTCACTTCCACCTCGATGCCCTGTTCGCGGGCCTCGTCCTCGCTCAGGCCCACGCGGGCCACCTCCGGATCGGTGAAGGTGGCCCAGGGGATCACCCGGTAGTCCACCTGGAACTTCTTGAAGCGGCCGAACAGGGCATTCACCGAGGCGTACCAGGCCTGGTGGGCGGCCACATGGGTGAACTGGTAGGGCCCGGCCACGTCGCCGCAGGCGAAAATATTGGGGAAGCGGGTGCGCAGGAAGCCGTCCACCGCCACGGTGCCGTTTTTCTCGGTGGCGACGTTCATGGCCTCCAGGCCCAGGCCGTCGGTGTTGGCGCGGCGGCCCACGGCCACCAGCACCGCGTCGAACGGCAGGCGCTTCTCGCCGTCGTCCGCCTGCACGTACAGTACCTTCTCGCCGTCCTCCACTGCGAAACGCGCCGCCTTATGGTTGGTGAGCACGGTGACGCCGCTGTCGCGCAAGGACGCGGTCACCAGGGCGGCGGCGTCTTCGTCCTCGCGGGGCATCAGGCGCGGCAGCATCTCCACCTGGGTCACCTCGCTGCCCAGGCGCGCGAAGCTTTGCGCCAGCTCACAGCCGATCGGCCCGCCGCCCAGCACGATCAAGCGGCGGGGCTGCTCCGTCAGGGTCCACAGGTTTTCCGAGGTGAGAATGTCGATTTCGTCGATACCGGGGATCGGCGGCACGAACGGCCGCGCGCCGGAGGCGATAATAATATTGCGGGTGGTCAGGGTGCGCTCGCCCTCGGCGGTATCCACGGTGACTTCCCAGGGCGAGGTGATGCGCGCGCTGCCCTGCACGCAATCCACACCCAGCTCGGTGTAACGCTCCACCGAATCGTGGGGCTCGATCTTGCCGATCACCTTATGGATGCGCGCCATGACGTCGGCGAAATCGAAACGCGGCGTGATGCTGGTGAAGCCGTAGCGCTGCGGCTTTTGCTCCAGGTGCGCCAGCCGCGCGCTCTTGATCAGTGCCTTGGACGGCACGCAGCCGGTATTCAGGCAGTCGCCGCCCATCTCGCCTTTCTCGATCAGCGTGACACTGGCTTTCACCGTGGCGGCGATATAGGCGCTCACCAGCCCGGCGGAGCCGGCGCCGATCACCACCAGATTGCGGTCGAAGTGCTTCGGCTTTTGATAACCCCGGTACACCTTGCGCGCCTGCAGAAACGCCATCACCGCCTTCGCCAGCCAGGGGAACAGCCCCAGCAGCACGAAGGCGCCGATCAGATCCACCGACAACAACCCGGACAAGCTTTCCAACTCGCCCAGCTGGGTGCCCGCATTCACATACACCGCCGTGCCCGCCAGCATCCCCACCTGGCTGACCCAGTAAAACGTCCAAGTCTTCAGCGGCGTCAGCCCCATCACCAGATTGATCACAAAAAACGGAAACGCCGGAATCAAACGCAACGTAAACAGGTAAAAGGCGCCGTCCTTCGCCACGCCCGCGTTGATCTTCTTCAGCCGCTCACCGAAGCGGCTCTGCACCGCGTCCTTGAACAAAAACCGCGACGCCAGAAAGGCCAGGGTCGCGCCCACACTGGACGCGAACGACACCAGCACCAACGCCACCCAGAACCCGAACAGCGCCCCCGCCGCCAGCGTCATGATCGCCGCTCCCGGCAAACTCAACGCCGTCACCGCCACATACAACAAAAAGAACCCGCCCAGCACCAGCACCGGCTGCTCCGCCGCCAGCGACTGAAACGCCCCGCGCTGCGCCTTCAAATAATCCAGGCTCAGATACTGCCCCAGATCAAACACAAAATAAGACGCCACCAGCGCCGCGATCACGCCCAACAGAGCCACTTTCTTAACGTTCATTCCATCGCATCCTTAATGACCAGGCGGAGTCTGCCCCGGAGCCTTTCGGCCGACTCCGGCGCGGTGTGTGTTGGTGACGTCCAGAACCGTATGAGCGCAGGGATGCGCGAATCGAGCCCCCAGGGACGGGTTCACGGCGTGTTCTGGACGTCACCAACACACACCGCGGCCCGTCTGGAGAGAAAGTCAGCAACAACTGCTACCAACGGCAGCATCCGAAGAACCATCCTCAAAGGGCACATTCAACCCACACCCCTCAAAAATCCCAAAGTGCGAATCAAAGTTACCAATAAACTCGAAATGGTCCGCGAACCGGCTCTCCGCCAACATTAACCAGGTATTCCCGCACACCGGGAACACCTTGCCGGTCTCAATCACATGATGATCGTCCAGCACGAATGAATGCGGATGATGGTCCACCGTGCCCTTATAGATCACCGCCTGCCCGTAGTCCTCGCAGGCGGGCTCCAGCGCATCGATATTGAACAACCGGTAGGTGGCCGAGTAGAAGCGGATGTTTCCCAGCTTCGCCTCGATGGCCGGGTTCTCGATGGTCAGCCGGCGCGACTCCACCAAACGCGGATCGCCGAACCCGCACCCCTTGGCCAGGTTGAGAAAGTCGTTCCAGTACAGGGCCCCGGACAGGCATTCCCCGTAGAGCACCGGGTCGGCGGTCAGCGCCGCCGGCACCCGCCGGTCGGCGTACACGTCGGAGAAATAGAACTCGCCGCCGGGCTTGAGCAGCCGTTTCACATCGCCGATCACCTTGGCCTTGTCGGTGCTCAGGTTGATCACGCAGTTGGACACCACGATATCGAAGTAGCCGTCCTGCAGATCAAGCCGGTCCAGCTCTTCGATATAGCCTTTCAGGAAACGCACATTGCTGCGCGCGTGGCCGAATTCCCGGCGATGGTACTCCTGATGGCGTGTCGCCACGGCGAGCTGCTCGTCGGTCATGTCCACGCCGACCACCTCGCCGCTGTCGCCCACCAGGGCCGAGAGCACGTAGACGTCCCGGCCGGAGCCACAGCCCAGGTCCAGAATGCGCATGCCCTCCAACGCCGCCGGCGCCACCAGGCCGCAGCCGTAGTAACGGGTTACCACCTCGTCATGCAGGCGCGCCAGCAACGGCTTCAGGTGCTCCGGCGGCGCCTGATCGCAGCAGGCGTTGGTCTGCAGGTCGTCGCTGCCACTGAGCTGTTTACCGTAATAGTCCTGAACCTCTTCACGCACGTAAGTATCCTCATTACTCGGTTTGATATAGGCGCTTCCACGTGCCAAGTGTGGCCTGACTCCAGGTTGGATGCACCCAACGCGAGTATGTTACAGACCTGTGTGTCGAGGGTCGGTTAACGCAAACAGCACGCCCTTCTGCACCCAGATGGCCACGTCGACGCCGCGCATGCTCACTGTTCTGGGCGGCTCTCCTTCTTCCAGGCGCGGCAGATCCCGGTAGGCGTCGCGGTCGTAGGGCGCCTGATACAGGGTATGGAGGCTGCCGTCGGGCTCGAACCGATAGTTGAACTGTGCCGCCGGCCGGCCCAGTAACGAGCAGTAGCGACCGCCGGTGAGTGTCCAGCGCTCGGCGGCGATCGCGGGAACAACCGGACGGAAGTCGAGCTTGTCGAAGTAGGCGGCGATCTCGGGGAACGAGCTGCCATGCACTTCGGCGGGCTGACCCCGTAGGTGGTTGGCCGCGACTTCGTCCGCGATACGTTCCTCGAGAAGACCTGAGGGCAGTAATATCACCATCAGCAGGGCCGCCGTTATAGCCACCGCGCCCAGGCCGGTAAAAACGGGCCATAGCCGACGTTGTGGCGTGGACTGCATGGCCATCAAGGCATCCACTCGCGCTTCATCCAAGGTTTCCTTGGCGATAAAATCACGAACAGTCTGACGGGCGTTTTTCATCGCTCCTCCCGCGCATCGTGCCGCGGCTCGGACTGTAGTCTTTGCCTTAGCCGGTGAACCCGAGACAACAGGGTGCCTTTGGGTATTTCCAAGTGGTCGGCAATTTCAGCAATGGTTCTGCCTTCCACTGCCCAGAGATAGAGTAGCTCCCGTTCCTGTGGCTGCAGCCGTGACCAGATGTGGGCTAACTGATCCTGGTCAATCACCATGTCTTCCAGAGAGCGCTGCCCATCCATTTCGACCGTTGGTTGTCGCTGGTGCCGTTCTATCACCTCGTTGTGCCGGCAATGGTCGTAGAAGACGTTACGCAAGGTACGTTTAGCGAAGGCCAGAGGTGAATCCGCCGGCGGCGCCATGCGTCCCCGGCGGAGCAGCTTCTCCAGAGTGTCCTGGACCAAATCGGCGGCTTGCTCTCTCTCGCCGGTGAGTGCGTAGGCATACTGAAACAGGCGATTGAGGTTGGCCCGATTAAATCGCATCGTGGCAACCCTGAATCCAGCCTAGCCGGACAAGCTGTCGGCGGGCGGCCGTGGGCAGCCGCTGACGTTCCGAGCGCGACCGGGAAAGGGCAATGAGTTGCATGTAGAGGTCCGTATCGATCGCGGTGACCGCCGGTCTTTGTTCGCTCGGTGGGCGTGCCACGACCAGATAACCCGGCCCATCCTGTGCGGCTGGGTTCCCCAGCACGGCGTTGAGACCGTGCGGCAGGCGTTGAACCGCGGCGGTGGGCGCGATGCGATGGGCACCGATCAGCTTGTAGGGCGCCTTGTCGGCTTCGCCGATACCGATCAGCTGTCGCAACTGCTCCACCGCCAGAAGTGCGTGCCAGAGGTTTCTTGTATCCCAGGGCTCGATGGCCGCTATGTGGCCCGCCCGCCAGGCGCGGAGCAGAGCATCGCTTTCGTGCTCCAGGTCCGCGCAACGGGAGAGGCCGGCTCTCAGCCAGGCCCCCACCATTGTTTCGAAAGCATCCGGTTGCTTTTCTCTCGCGAGCGGGAAGGTCTGCTCCAGGGCCCGCCGGCGAATACCAGTGAGGTTGCGGCTATGGGCGCGCAGCCTGGGCGCCGGGGCCAGGCTGTCGTCAGCGCCATGGGTTATGGCGCTGACCAACCGCTCTTGCCAAGCCGACAGTTCCTCTGGCACCTCAGCAAAAGGTGGTTGTTGTGGGGTGTCAGGCGGCATCCCGGGCCCCCAGCCAATGATGTTGAAGCCGTTGCCTCAGGCCCTGAAGCTCGGATAACGGTGGGAGGTTCTGATCCCATTCGAGCAATACCGGCGCCGAGGGTCGCTCCCGTGCGCATAGAGCGAGCAGATCCATCACGGGGGGCTTTGGGGTGCCTTCGTGGGTATCCAGCAGCCAGCCGCCTTGATCCGCGCATCCCGCCACGTGAATCTGCGCCACGCGTGACCAGGGTATCTCGGCTGTCAGGGTCTCCAGAGAGTCCTGGAAATTAACTGAATTCACATACAGGTTGTTGATGTCTAAAAGCACACCGCAGCCGGTAAGTGCGGCGAGCTTGGACAAGAAAGGCAGGTCTCGCCAGCTGCTGTTCTCCGAGCGCACGTAGCAACTGATGTTCTCTAGCAGTAGAGGCCGCTCCAGACGGTTCTGAATGTAATCGACCCTTCTGGCGATATAATCCAGCGTGGCCGGGGTATACGGCACCGGCAGAAGATCATGAAGGTGCGCGGCTCCATGGCGGCAAAACGCCAGATGATCTGACACCGATTGCGCGTTGAATCGGTGGGCCAGCTCCGAAACGCGATCCAGATAGCCGTCGTCCAATGGCTCCGAGCCGGCCACCGACATGCCCACGCAATGCAGGGCCGTTGGCACTCCCGCGCACAGTTCATCCGTTTTCGCGTGCCCGACACCATCGTTGCTCAAATAGTTGTCGGCCAGCACCTCGATCCAGGGTGGCGGGTTGTCGCTGGCCAGAAGATCATCCAGGTGCGGGAAACGCAGCCCGAGGCCAACACCTTGCAATGGCGGCATGAAAGACTCCCTACGGAATCCCCGCCCCGGGAGGCGGGGGTATAGCATCACTTCTTGGCGGGTTTGACCTTGGCGACTTCGCCGCCGACGATCTTGTCGCAGGTGCCTTCGGGAACGTACACCCATTCGTTAGGGTCGCTGTCCTCGTCGGCCATGCCGGCGCAGTCATGCTTGCCGTTCAGGGCTCCGCAGTCATTTTTTCCCGCCTCGGCGATGCCGGCGCACTTCTCCCAAGCCTCGGGCTGGTCCGGAACAGCCAGTGCCTGGCCGCTAAGAAGCGCACCCAGCGTCACGACGCCGGCGGCACTGATCACTCTCTTTTCAGTCTTGTTCATAGTCTGCGTCCTGTGTCTCGTGTTGTTTCATGGCAGGATTCCTCGATCCTTCTACTAAGACGTGTCGGATTGCTGTTTGATTGCATGGATTGGTTCTGTAACAAAAGTGAAGGCGGCGCATCGAAAGACATTAAATCCGGATTGTGGGAATTAACGACAATGATAAAACTGCCTGTCCTGGTGATGGCATTGTTGGCTCTGGCCGGTTGTGGAACACGTGAAGACTCCTTGGTGATCACCGGCTCCAGCACCATCGCCCCTTTGATGACCGAGTTGGCGGAGCGTTACGAAGAAACAACGGGTGTGCAGGTCGATGTTCAGAGCGGTGGTTCCGGGCGCGGTATCAGCGATACCCGTCAGGGGTTGGCGGATTTCGGCATGGTCAGCCGTGCTCTGAAAGCGGAAGAGGGCGATCTCACCGCGCATCTGATCGGCCGCGATGGCATCGCTATGATCGTTAATGCGTTGAATCCGGTGACCCGCCTTAATGATGCGCAAATCGTTGCCATCTACACCGGTGAACAGCAAAGCTGGTCCGCATTCGGCGGCAATGATGCTGCCATTAACGTGGTCCACAAGGCGGATGGCCGCTCTACTCAGGAGCTGTTTTTGGAGCACTTTGGTTTGAGTAATGATCGGGTAAAGCCGGACATGGTCATTGGTGAAAACCAGCAGGGCATCAAAGCGGTGGCGGGCGATGTGAATGCTATCGGCTATGTGTCCATCGGCACCGCCATCTACGAGGCGGATGCGGGGGCACCGCTGCGGTTGCTGCCCCTCTCCGGCGTGCCGGCCACGCTGGAGCAGGTGGACCAGGGCCATTACCCGCTAAGCCGGGAACTGAACTTGGTCAGCCAGGGTGAGCTGTCGGATGCGGCGAGCGAGTTCCTGGCTTTTATTACCGATCCGGGCCAGGCCGGGATTTACCATGATTACTATTTCCTCCCGGTTTCACGCTGATTCGCTGTTGACCTGGCTGTTGCGCCTCACCGGCGCGGCGGCGGTGCTGGTGCTGGGCGGCATTATCGCGGTGCTGCTGATCCAGTCGGCCCCTTTTATGCTGGAGCACGGCTCGGCCCTGTGGCGCAACGACTGGCAGCCCGGTCAGGCCCGTTACGGGATGGCCGCCATGATTGCCGGCTCCATTGTGGTGAGCGTGCTGGCGCTGGTGATCGCCGGCCCGGTGGCGGTCTTGCTGGCGGCCTGGCTACGTTACTTCGCGCCGTCGGTCCGCCGGCCGGTGCTGACTCTGGTAGAGCTGATGGCGGGGATTCCCTCGGTGGTCTATGGCCTGTGGGGGATGCTGGTGTTGGTGCCCTGGATCAACCGGTTGGCCCCGCCCGGGGCCTCCTGGTTGGCCGCATCGCTGGTACTGGCGCTGATGATCCTGCCCCTGGCTCTGCTGGTCACCGATACCGCGCTTGGCCAGTTGCCGGCCCGTTATCTGCAGGCCGGGCAGGCCCTGTCCTTGTCTCGGGTGGGTATGCTGCGCCGGGTGCTGTTGCCCCAGGCCGGGCCGGCCATTGTCAGTGGTCTGGTACTGCAATTTGGCCGCGCCCTGGGCGAGACCATGGCGGTGCTGATGGTGGCGGGCAATGTGGTGCGGTGGCCCACATCCCTGTTCGACCCGGTGCGCACCCTCACCGCCAATATTGCCGTGGAAATGGCCTATGCCACCGGCGATCACCGGGTGGCGCTGTTTGCCAGCGGTCTTTTGCTGTTACTGGTCACGGCGGTGCTGTTGGCCTTGAGCTGGCGTTTACGGGGAGAGCGGCATGAGATGGCCTGACCGCCTCGCCGGCGTGATTGGCGCGCTGCTGTTGCTGGCGGTGCTGGTGCCCATGGGGTTAATGCTGTGGTCCCTGCTGGAGCAGGGCGCTGGTGTGATTTCCGTGGACTTTTTGCTGGATGACCCGCGCCAGGCGGGTCGCGCCGGCGGTATTGCCGCGCTACTGGTCAGCACCGGCTGGATTCTGGCGGTGTGCCTGTTGGTGGCGGCGCCGATGGGCTTGGGCTGTGCGCTTTATCTCAGTGAACAGGTTCCGGCCGGCACCCGTCGTGCCCAGTGGCTGGGTGGGACGCTGGATATGCTGGCGGCGGTGCCCTCCATCGTCTATGGCCTGTTCGGTTACCAGTTTTTCGCCATCAGT
This sequence comes from Alcanivorax sp., assembly GCA_017794945.1. Classification (GTDB taxonomy): domain Bacteria; phylum Pseudomonadota; class Gammaproteobacteria; order Pseudomonadales; family Alcanivoracaceae; genus Alloalcanivorax. The sequence continues at coordinate 990,060 of CP051239.1, read as the reverse complement.
CTGGGGCTGGGCTTTTCCATTCTCAGTGGGGGGCTGGCATTGGCGCTGATGGTGTTGCCGCTGATGATTCGCAGCGCCGAGCAGGCCCTGCGGGCGGTGCCGTTTTCCTACCGGCAGGCTGGCGAGGCCCTGTCGATCAGCCGCTGGGGCTGGGTCAGGCGCATCCTGATACCCCAGGCGGCGCCGGGGATTGCGGTGGGGATTATTCTCAGCATTGGCCGGGCGCTGGCGGAAACCGCGGTGCTGCTGTTCACCGCCGGCTATGTGCTGCGACGGCCGGATTCGCTGCTGGATTCCGGCCGTGCCTTGAGTGTGCATATCTACGATCTGGCCATGAATGTGCCTGGCGGCATGCCCCGGGCAGCGGCCACCGGCCTGGTGCTGGTGGCCATTCTGGTCATACTGAATCTGCTGGTGCGGCGCTGGCTGCACCCGGCCCAAGGAGCCTGGCAATGACCTCCCTAACTCTGGAACTGCAACAGGTGTCGGTGTATTACGGCAATCAGGCCGCCATCGAGCAGGCCAGCCTGAGTGTGCGTGCCGGCGAGTTGATGGCCCTGGTGGGCCCCAGCGGTTGTGGCAAAAGCAGCCTGCTGGCCAGCATCAACCGCATGACCGACGGCATCCCCGGATGCCGGGTCAGCGGCACGGTCTTACTTGGCGGCGACGCCCTTTCTGCGAGCCAGGATGCCGCGACTCTGCGCCGCCGAATCGGCATGGTGTTCCAGCAGCCGAATCCCTTTCCATTATCCATCATCGACAATCTGCGTTTCCCCCTGGCGGAGCACGGAGTGCCGCGTCGTGAACGCGACCGTCGGGCGGAGCAGGTGTTGCGGGCCGTGGGTCTGTGGGAGGAAGTCAAAGGCCGCTTGTCGCAGTCGGCACTGGGGTTGTCCGGTGGCCAGCAGCAGCGCCTGTGCATTGCCCGGGCGCTGGTGCTGGAGCCGCAGGTGCTGTTGCTGGACGAGCCCTGCTCGGCGCTGGACCCGGTATCCTCGAAAGTGGTGGAGGAGTTGATTGTCTCCCTGAAAGGCCGCTATACCCTGCTGATGGTTACCCACAACCTGGCCCAGGCCCGACGCATCGCCGACAGCGTGACAGTCTGCTGGATGCAAGAAGGCTGTGGCTGTGTGGTGGAGTCCAACGCCTGTCATCTGGTGTTCGAACATCCCAGTCATCCGATCACCGCCGCCTATTGTGCCGGCGCAGCAGGCTAGCGCCATGTGGCGGCTCTGGTTGCTGGTGGGGATCTTGATGGCCGGCTGTTCAGAGCCGCAACCGGATCTGCACTGGCTTTATAGCGAGGCCCGGGAAACCCGGGTGCCGCCGCCGGTGATTGTGGTGCCCGGCATCATGGGCAGTCGCCTGGTGGCGGCCGACGGTGAGGGGCAGGCAGGTGAGGAAGTCTGGCCGGGTGGTCTGGGGCGGCTGATGTTCTCCGATTATGGTGACCTGGCGCTGCCTCTGCCCGGTGAAACCCGGGCGGATGCCTTGCAAGTGACTGGCCTGTTCGATGGCGTCGCCGGGCGGGATTTTTACGGTCGCGTTGTACGCACGCTGGAAGATGCCGCCGGCTATCGGCGTACAGAGCCTGGTGCATCGGTGGACGGCCCGGCGGCACGCTACTATGTCTTCTCCTACGACTGGCGACAGGACAATTTGGCCACCGCCCGCCAGCTGCATGGGCTGATCGAGCAAATTCGTCGGGATCACGATGATCCGGCGCTGAAAGTGGATGTGATCGCCCACTCCATGGGTGGCTTGGTCCTGCGGTATTACATGCGTTACGGCACTGTGGATGTGTTGGGCAGCAACGACTTCCCGGTCAGCGGCGTGGGCGCCGAGCGGATTCATCGCCTGATCCTGCTGGGTACCCCGAACCTGGGGTCGATTACCGCCATGACCTCGTTGCTGGAAGGGCAGCGGGTGGGGCTGCGCCGGGTGCCGGCGGAGGTGATGCTGTCGTTCCCCTCCGTGTACCAGCTCATGCCCCATGCCTTGACGCCCTGGTTGGTCACTGAAACCGGCGAGCCGCTAACCCGTGACCAGTTTGATATCTATATCTGGAAGCGTTTTCAGATCGGCCCCTGGGATCCGGCACTGGAGGCACGGCTGGGTAAGGCGCGGGTGCAGGCGTTGCAGCGGGCCAGCCACCTTTATCTGGAAAGGGCGCGGCGGTTCTCCTGGGCGCTGACCGTGCCGGCGCCGCCGTCGCAGACCGAGATTCACCAGTTTGGTGGTGATTGCCACCCAACCCCCAGCCGCTTCCTGGTGGAGGAAATCGATGGAGAATCCCATTTGCGCTTATGGCCGCGCGAGGTGGCGAACTCCGTCTCCGGCCGGGACTATCAGCGCTGGATGCTGGCGCCTGGCGATGGGGTGGTCACCAAGGCATCGCTGCTGGCGCGCAATGTGCTCAACCCGGCCGTTCCCCGCCACCGCTTTATCCATTTTCCTGCTCGCAGTGCATTCTTCCTTTGTGAGCATCACGACCGGCTTACCGGCAATGTGAATTTTCAGGATAACCTGCTGCATGTGTTGTTAAGCGCGGACGGTTTATAGGCCTCATCCCGACACCAGCGCAAAGTCCGCTGATTCCTCATAGCCGGAATCCATTAGGTGCAGCCGTGGTGGTGGCCGGCGTATGTAACAAACCTGGATTGCCCGCATCCGTTGTGGAAATCAGCAAACCTATCGGGGTAAGTATGGACCGTCTTAATGATATCTGGCGTTCGTTGCGCAGCCTGCCGTTGTGGGTGCAGATCTGGGTGGCGGGCATTCTGGTGCCGGTGAATGTGCTGCCGTTTTTTCTGCTCGATACCCGGGTGGGGGTGGCCGGTGCGCTGGCGGCGCTGGTTGTGGTGGCCACCAATGGGCCCTTGATGTGGATCTACCGAGGCATGAACAAGGTGCTATCGATTCCGCACTTGATTGCCTGGGGGCCGCTGGAAATCTATCTGTTGATGCTGCTGGCCGGTAGCGGCTTCCGGGCTGAAGCGGGTGCCCTGGAACTGGGGCTGGCGGTGTTGCTGGTGGTGGTCAATGGCATCAGTCTGGCGTTCGATGTGATGGACAGCGCCAAGTGGGTGGCCGGCGACCGGGCCACGCCGGGCGTTGAAGTCGACAACTAATGATTCTGGCGAATGGCGGCAATACTGCTCCAGGCAGACACTCCCCACGGTACCAGATAGGTCAGCAACAATTGCCACAACGGTGGTAGCAAGCCCTGCCAGAGGGTAGGACCATGGTTGATCAGGACAAGCAGGGTGCCGACCAGAAGGCTGGTGCGCAGGGCCCGGCGTAACACGCCGGGGCTGCGCAAATTTTCGATCAGGCAGGGCAAGCAGATCATGTTCTCAGGCCCGCTGTTGGCGGAAGCGTTTGGCGATCCAGTAGTCCAGGCTTACGAAGCGGCCAGCACCTTGGAAGAATAACGCTAGCAGCATGATGAAATAGGTCGCCGCGAATTCAATACCGTTATTGAGAACGACAAAGTTGCCTTTCTCGGTGAGCCATCTGTACTGACCATGCTCACGGAGCAGGCCTCTGGCTGCCGTCAGCCGCTTTCCTACTTCTTCACTGTTTTCCAGGCTTTGCTGGGCCGCGGGGATGCCAACGGCCGCTAATGGCTGAGCCATGCTGGTTTCCGGGTTCGATGGTGCTATCGCGAACCAGCCATTGTCCCAATGCACGGAAAAGGCCGCTACCAGCATGGTGATCATCAAGGGAACGGCGAAGTAGCGAGTGACCAGGCCCGCGAGTAGAAAGAATCCACCCACCAATTCCGCGGCGGTGGCGAGGAATGCCATAACAGCGGGGAAAGGCAAGCCCAGCCCCCAGTCGGGGTTGCCGAACCAGGCGACGGTGGAATCGAAACTGCCCAATTTGTTCCAGCCTGCGGAAATAAACACGACAGAGAGAAAAAGCCGTATTAGGAGCGGCGCCAGGAAGTCCCATTTCCTGGTCCTATCGAGAAGGTCGTGAATGCGATTGGCGAAGGTCACTAAGCGGTTCATTGTTATTTTCCTTTATTGATGCTCAGAAGGTTGTCGTGGTCACGCAGAAGGTAAAGCGCGATACAGGCGGCCAGCATGGGCCAGGCCGCGAAGAACAGGAGGTTGTCGAACGGGTCCAGGTACTGCCGCCAGGAGGACAGTGTGGAAACGGTATGCATGGCGAGAACCAGGCCATAACTCAAGCGACGTAGCGCACCGAAAAGGAAGGCGATGATAACGACCATCTGCAGTGCGGCGACCACAGTCAAAAGACCACTTCCCAATCCTTCTATGCCGTAGAAGTTAGAGAATATCTTGCCGGCATGGCCAGGGTTAAGAAACTTGTCCAAAGTCCACATGAGCATCACTACAAAAATTCCCAGTCTCAGTAGAAGTAATGATGCGCCAAGCTTTTTCTCCATGATCGACTCCATTATTTCAGTTGTCCCGATTGGATCAGATGCATCATAGGGCGTCGCGTTACACTGATATTTTTATTTTTGTATTTGGATTTATATCGGCGAAAGGTGTAACGAAGTGGTGCTCCTTTCATCCAAGGATTGGATTTAGCAATACTCAAAAAGGAGTTGGATTATGAAAACCTTAACATTAACCCTAAGCATGATTGCCGCTCTTTCTGTATCCGGTGCCGTTACCGCGAGCGGTAGTATTTCCGGCGAGGCCGAGATTAACCGCCTTGCCGTAAACGGACCCGCCGGCCCGTCGTCTTCGTCCCTGGTGCTTTACCGGGACGAGTCCACGGCTGAGCTGTGCTATCAGCTGATTGATGAAGCAGTGGTCGACGGGCAGCGGGTATCCAGGTCGGTGGAGCAGGGGACCTGGGATGTCAGCAGGATCGCTTTCGATGGCGAGGACACTCTGTATATTCTTTCCCCGGATGATGGCGCCCCGGCACGCTATGCGTTGCGGAACTCGGCGGATTCTATGCAGTTTCTTGGTCGGTAGTCCCGCGGCCTGGTCTGGTTGCCCTCGAGCGGCCTTGGCGTGCAAGCGTCAAGGCCGCTTTTTTTATAAGACGAAAATCCACTTCCACGACCCAATAATAAAAAAGCCCCGCAAAATGGCGAAAGCGGGGCAATAAGGGGGATTGAATTCCAGGTCGATCAGCGCTTCTTTTCCCAGGAAAACTTTTCGAAGGGTTTATCAACCGGCGTCTCAGCGAGATGGTTGGTGTAGTTGCTCATGACCTTTTGAGCCAGGCCTAGAATGACATCCAGGACATGGCGCTGCTGATAGCCGGCATCCAAAAATGCCTTTACGTCTTCTTCGCTCAGGTTTCCATGCTGGCGCATCACTTTGAGCGTGAAGGTGCGGAGCGCCTCCAGCTTGTCATCGGGCAGGGCGGTTTCTTCGCGCAGCGCATCGATGACTTCATCGGACACCTTCATCGATTTAGCGATACCCGTGTGGGCGGGCACGCAATAGTGGCACTCGTTTTCCACGTTGATCGTTTGCCAGACCACGGTGATCTCGTCGGCATTGAAGCTCGATTCGCTGAACAGCCGGTGGAGGGTCTGATACGCCTCCAGCAATCCGGGTGCCTCGGCCATCACGGCATGAAGATTGGGGATCATTCCGAATGATTTTTTTGAGCCTTCCAATAGGGGGCGAGCCGCTTCCGGGGCGCTGGTCTCATCATGGAGTTTGAAATCCGTCATGCGTCTCTCCTTGATCATGGCGCGGGTCTCGCGCCAGTAAGCGATGCCAATTACGCTACCTGTTGTTGAGCGATCATTCAAGTTAAGATTGCGAGCATGTTCCTCAACCCCGAGTAGGTATGTCACGTCGCTCCCGTTACAGTCGCGCCGAGTCCCTGGACCGTGCCATGGACCTGTTCTGGTCCCGCGGATACCTGGGTACGTCCATGAAGGACCTGGAGGAGGGTCTGGATATGCGGCCAGGGAGCATCTATGCCGCCTTTGGCAGTAAAGAGCAGCTGTTTCTGGATGCCCTTGAATGGTATGCGACCGGGATGCAGGAAGAGATTGCCACCTTGATGGGCGATCGGCCTTTGGCGGAGGGGCTTGCTGCCTATTTTCAGGCGCTGGCGAAAGGCACGGCGTCCATCGGCGTGGGCAGGGCCTGTCTGATCGTAAGGTCCCTGCTCGAGGCCGCTGAAACTCAACCGGTGATTGTTCAGCGGGCGGAGGCGTTTCTCAGCCAGGCGGAATCCGGATTCAAAGAGCTGCTTGAAGCCGCGTCGGCGCGCGGGGAGATACCCCCGGATATCGATGGCCCCCGGCTGGCCCGCTATCTGCAAAGTCAGATCATGGGGCTGCGGGTCATTCTTCAGAGACCGGGGCTGAGTCCGGTGGCACGCCTGGCGTTGGCCGATGACATGTTGGCCGGTTTTCTTGCCGTGGTTGGTAAGCCCGGCGACACCTGAAACTTGTAGGGAGTGCTGTGATGGCACGACGCGTCATCGTCTTCGACGTCAACGAAACGCTGCTTGATCTGGGTGGCCTTGATGACCTTTTTGAGTCGATCTTTGGAGATGCGCTGGCCAGAAGCCAATGGTTCGCGCAATTGCTCAGCCTGTCGATGACCGCCACTATTGTTGAGGACTATCGCGATTTCTCATCGTTGGCCCGTGCTGCGTTGGATCAGGTGGTTGTCCGATATCGAGTGCAACCAGCCGAGCATGAGCTTCAGGTTCTCTTGCAGCGTATGCAGCAGTTGGCGCCACACCGTGATGCGCCCCCGGCCTTGGAATGCCTGAGGGCCGGTGGGTTTCGCTTGGCGGCGCTGACCAACTCGGCCCCGAGCGTGGCTCGTGCGCAGTTGCGGTATGCCGGGCTGGATGACTTTTTTGAGGCCATCCTGTCAGTGGATGAAGTACGCCGCTTCAAGCCGGCCCCGGCGCCCTATCGCATGGCTGCCCGCCATATGCAGGTGAGCATATCGGAATTGCGCATGGTTGCGGCGCACGATTGGGACATCATCGGTGCCATGGCGGCTGGATGCCGAGGGGCCTTTGTGGCGCGCGGGGGCGTCGCGTTTCCGGCTCATGCGCCCCGGCCCGATGTGTGTGAATTGAGCCTCGAAGGGGTGGCCGAAGCGATTCTTCGCGTGGACAGTTAGTCGGTGGTTTGCTTGCTGTGATGGACGCAGTCCAGGACTGCTTGCACCTGGTCGTCGTGCGCGGTCGGTGATTCGCGATGGCGCAGGTGGGCGGTAAGCGCCCGCAGCTGGCGCACGTAGCGTCGGCAGTGTCGGCACATAAGCAAATGCATGTTTAGAGACAGGCGCTCGCGGCGGGATAACGGTGTTCCGTCGACCAAGGCGTCGGCGCGCAGTTCCACTTCCTGGCATTTCAACATTCGCCGGTCTCCTGAAAACGATCCACCATCTCGAACAAGCGGGCGCGGGCGCGGTGCACGAGGACTCGAACATTGGATGCGCTGACGTCCATGATGTTACAGATGTCGTTGAAATCCAGGCCCTGGATGTCGCGCAGCTGTAGTGCCAGGCGCTGATTGTCCGGCATCGCGGTGATGTGGCTTTCCAGGCAGTGTTGCAGCTCGTCGCGGGTGAGCAGGGCGTCCGGGCCGCTCAGGGCCCAGGCCCGGGGCGGCTCCTGCCAGTGCCCGTTGGCGTTGAAACGATGCGCCAGGGCGTCGGCGGCGCCTTCTTCGGTGGGGTCGAACTGAACTTCACGGCCGCCCTTGCGCAGCTGCATGCGCGCCTGATTGATCACGATGCGGGTCAGCCAGGTGAGCAGGGCACTGCGGCCCTCGAATTTGGGCAGCGCCCGGTGGGCGGCGATCCAGCCGTCCTGGACCGCCTCTTCCGCGTCCGCCGGCTGAAGCATCGTCCGCGCGGCGCCCAGCAGACGCGGATGGTAGTGCTTCACCACCAGAGCGAACGCAGCCCGGTCACCCGCCCGCAGGCGTTCGATGAACTCGGGGGTTTCCAGATCTGGATTCGCCATGGGCTCTCAGTCGCTCCCTGTTAAACCTCGATGCGCTTGTACTTCATGCGCTTGGGCTGCAAGGCCTCGTCACCGAGCTGCTTGCGGCGGTATTCCTCGAACTCGGTGTAGGAGCCCTCGAACCACTCCACCTGGGCGGCGCCTTCGAAAGCCAGGATGTGCGTGGCCACCCGGTCCAGGAACCAGCGGTCGTGGGAAATCACGATGGCGCAGCCGGGGAAGGTGAGCAGTGCTTCTTCCAGCGCCCGCAGGGTTTCCACGTCCAGGTCGTTGGTGGGCTCATCGAGCAGCAGCACGTTGGCGCCCTGCTTGAGCAGCTTGGCCAGGTGCAGACGGTTGCGCTCCCCCCCGGACAGGTCGCCGACCCGCTTCTGCTGGTCGCCGCCCTTGAAGTTGAAGCGGCCCAGGTAGGCGCGGCTGGGCACCTCGTAGTTGCCGATGCGCAGGATGTCGTTGCCGTCGGACACTTCTTCCCAGACGGTCTTGTTGGCGTCCAGGTCCTCGCGGCTCTGGTCCACGTAGGCCAGGTCCACGGTGTCGCCCACCTCGATGTCGCCGGAGTCCGGCGTTTCCTCGCCGGCGAACATGCGGAACAGGGTGGTCTTACCCGCGCCGTTGGGGCCGATGATGCCGACAATGGCACCGCGCGGCACCGAGAAGCTCAGATCTTCATAGAGCAGCTTGCCGTCAAACTGCTTGGAGACGCCGTTGATCTCGAACACCTTCTCTCCGAGGCGCTCGCCGGGCGGAATATAGAGTTCCTGGGTCTCGTTGCGCTTCTGGAAGTCCTGGCTGGCCAGTTCCTCGAAGGCGCTGACCCGGGCCTTGTTCTTGGCGCGGCGGCCTTTCGGGTTCTGGCGCACCCATTCCAGCTCTTTCTCCACCGTCTTGCGGTGGGCGCTTTCTTTCTTCTCTTCCTGCTCCAGGCGCTGCTCCTTCTGTTCCAGCCAGGAGGAGTAGTTGCCCTTCCAGGGAATGCCGTGGCCCCGGTCCAGTTCCAGGATCCACTCGCAGGAGTTGTCCAGGAAGTAGCGGTCGTGGGTCACCGCCACCACGGTGCCGGAGAACTCGTGCAGGAAGCGCTCCAGCCAGGCCACCGACTCGGCGTCCAGGTGGTTGGTGGGCTCATCCAGCAGCAGCATGTCCGGGGCGCTCATCAGCAGGCGGCACAGCGCCACGCGGCGGCGCTCACCGCCGGACAGGTTGGCCACGTTGGCGTCCCAGGGCGGCAGGCGCAGGGCGTCGGCGGCGATATCCAGGCGGCGCTCGATATTGTGCGCGTCGGTGGCCTCGATAATGCCTTCCAGTTTCGCCTGCTCCTCGGCCAGCTTCTCGAAGTCCGCGTCTTCCTCGGCGTAGGCGGCGTACACCTCTTCCAGGCGCTCCTGGGCGCCGCGGATCTCGGAGAGCGACTCCTCGACGATCTCGCGCACGTTCTTGTCCGGGTCCAGCTCCGGTTCCTGGGGCAGGTAACCGATGTTGATACCCGGCTGCGGGCGCGCCTCGCCCAGGTAGTCCTTGTCGATGCCGGCCATGATGCGCAGCAGCGTGGATTTACCGGAGCCGTTGAGGCCCAGCACGCCGATCTTGGCGCCCGGGAAGAAGGACAGGGAGATGTCCTTGAGGATCTGTTTCTTAGGCGGGACGACCTTGCCCACCTTATCCATGGTGAAAATGTATTGGGCCATAAAAAGAGAGATGCCTGAAAACGTAAGAAAAGCCCGTATGACGGGGCACGGGCGGGTTGGCGCCTAAACTAACCGAACCCGGCCCGGGATGAAAGGGTGCCCTGTGGCCCGGGCCGCCGGTACCGCGCCCGACCGGGCTCAAGTTCGCGCACGCCTTGCCGATATCAGCCACGGAACATGATTTTACTTTTGGGCCCGAGTCGCCCGTTCGCGCTGAGCAGGAGTTGTGCTGTGTTCGCTAAATTCAACCGCATCAATATTAAATACGGCGCCGCCTTCATTGGCGTGGCCCTGGCTTTGCTGGTGGTGGTGACCGCCAACGCCATGCTGGTCAACTCGGTGAAGGATCGCCTGGAAGAGGTCACCTCGACCCTCAACAGAGCCATCTCCCTGGTGCTCAACGCGGACCGCGATCTCTATCAGGCGCGCATGGCTGAAATGGCCTACCTGCGTGGTATTCCCGGTACGCCCGAAGCCGAGACGCAGATCGCCACCTATGAGGAAAACGCCGCCCAGGCCCAGGAGCGCATCCAGCAGGTGGCCGGTCTGATGGCCAACTACGGCGATGTGTCCGACAGCGTTAACACCTTCAACGGGCTGTATGAGCGCTGGCGGGAAGAGTCGGCGCGTTCGATCCAAATGTACAAGGACGAAGACATCGGCGGCGCCATGGAGCAGATCGACGGGGCGTCCCGGGAGAGCTTCGAACAACTGCGCGGCTTCTACGACGCCACCGGGCAGTCCGTGGACGAGCGCGTCCAGGAGCTGGAGGCCACCACCCTGGCGCAGATCAACCGCCAGCAAACCCTGGTCATCGGTTTTGCCGTCCTGGTGGGTCTCGTGGCGATCGCTATTGCCCTGATCGGCCCGCACCTGATGTCCAAGGCGATCCGCCAGGTGAGCGCTCGGATCCGCGAGATCACCGACGGCGACGGCGACCTCACCGCCCGCATCCAGAGCCACCGCAAGGACGAAATCGGCGAGCTGGCCGAGCAGTTCAACCGCTTTATCGAGCGCATCGACACCACCCTGCAATCCGTGCGCACCAGCACCCTGAGCGTCAACACCGCCTCCGACGAGATCGCCAAGGGCAGCCAGGAGCTGGCCTCGCGCACCGAGCAGTCCGCCGCCAACCTGCAGCAGACCTCCGCCTCCATGGAGCAGATCACCACCACCGTGCGCAACACCTCCGACGCCGCCCGTCAGGCCGACGAACTGGTGCAGTCCACCGTGCAGGTGGCCCGGCGCGGCCAGGACGCCATGCGCGAGGTGGAAACCACCATGGGCGAGATCAGCGCCTCCTCGGAGAAGATCAACGAAATCATCACCCTGATCGACGGCATCGCTTTCCAGACCAACATCCTGGCCCTGAACGCCTCCGTGGAAGCGGCCCGCGCCGGCGAGCACGGCCGCGGCTTCGCCGTGGTGGCCCAGGAAGTGCGCACCCTGGCGGGCCGCTCCGGTGACGCCTCCCGGGAAATCCGCGAGCTGGTGGACCGCTCCGTGACCAGCACCCAGACCGGCGCCGGCCTGGTCAAGAACGCCGGCCGCACCATGGAAGACATCGTCGCCAGCATCGACAAGGTCACCCGCGTGATCAGCGAGATCAGCACCGGCGCCCAGGAACAGAGCCAGGGCATCGGCCAGGTCAACACCGCCGTCGCCGAGCTGGACACCATGACCCAGCACAACGCCTCCATGGTGGAAGAAACCAGCTCCGCCGCCGAGGAGATGCGCCACCAGGCCGAGCAGCTGGCGGCCCTGATCGCCAGCTTCCGCCTCAGCGGCCAGACCGATGACGACGGCGGCGAGCGGGTGCCGGTGCTGCGTGCCGTCGCCGCCGACCGGTACGACCCGGAAGGCCGCGCCGCCTGACCGGCGTGCCCCTTTTCAGAGCCGCCGGTTCAAACCGCTGTTGAGCAGCAGGCGCACCACGTCCTGCTGCTTGCTGACGCCCAGCTTGCCGAAAATGCTCTTTAACTGGCTGCGCACGGTTTCCCTGGAGACCTGATGCCGTTCGGCGATCTGTTCCACCGACAGCCCGTTGACCAGGGCGCTGGCGACCCCGCTTTCCGCCCGGGTGAAATGGAACAAGGCGGCCAGGTCCTCTTCGCAGGCATCGAACGGGTGGCCCGGGTCGGACACGTACAGGACGATCTCACCCTCGCCGTAGACACCGGACAGGGACTCGGGGGCGTCCTCCCGCAGCGTCGCCAGGACGATCAGCGGGTGCGGCCGGTCCGGATGGTTCAGGCCCACCGCCTGCTGCCTGGCCTTGCCCTGCCGCAGGCCGGCCACCGCGGCCCACAACTCCGCCGCGTCCCGCGGATACCAGGTGCGAAGCCTGGCGCCATCCATCAGCAGCCCGGCGTGCCGCGACAGCAGGCGCTCAGCGGCGGCGTTGTGGTAGGTCACCTGGTCCTGCCCGTTCAGCACCACCACGCCATGCATCAACTCGGACAACACCGACTGCAGTGAGGCGGCCCGGTGTGTCGCCTGCTGCAACGCCTTGTCGATGCGCAGCGCGCGCTGAAAGTGCGGGGCCAGCACGTTCAGCAACTGCAGCTCCCGGTCGCCGAACGGCTCGGCCTTGAAGGACCGGTGCACACCGATACCGGCATGCCATTCCTTGTCGTTGAACAGGCTGATGGCGGCGACATAGCCCAGATCGTTGGGCTTCATGATCAGACGGTAGTAAAGCGGGTTCTCCGCCACCTGCTCGTCGTGCCTCACCACCAGGGCCGCTTCCGCCACCGGGCGCGCGGCCTGGATACGGTAGACCGGATCATGCCTGGAGAGGCCGAGCCGGTAGGTGGCTTCGGCGAACCGGGGCAGCCCGTGGTTGGCCAGCAGATATCGTTTGCCCGAGGCGTGATCTTCCACGTGGATGCCGCCGGACTTGGCGCCCAGCAGCCGGCAGAGGCGGTCGAGGACCGTGCCCCAGTGGCCGGGCCGGTACGACGCCTCGTAAATGTCCCCAATGAACGACAGCAACCCTTCTTCGGCGGCCAAGAGGTACCCCGCGAACCCAAACCCCGTTATTCCTTAAGGGAATAGCAAAAGTCGTTTAGGGCGTCAAATATGTGAATGGCATCACATCCGCCCGGCGGCGGGCGGCGCCTGCTCCGTGAGCGTGGCTCCTGCCGGAATGAGTGCAACTCAAGTGCCAACCGGGCCCCTTTTTGGTTAGAATACGCGCCCCTGATCCCGCAATCCGACCCACAGGTAGCCCATGTTCTCTAAATCCATGTCCATCGCCGAGTTCGACCCGGAAATCCAGGCCGCCATCGACGCCGAGCGCGAGCGCCAGGAGCAGCACATCGAGCTGATCGCCTCCGAGAACTACGCCTCGCCCCGGGCCATGGAAGCCCAGGGCTCCGTACTCACCAACAAGTACGCCGAGGGCTACCCGGGCAAGCGCTACTACGGCGGTTGCGAAAACGTGGACGTGGTCGAGAACCTGGCCATCGAACGCGCCTGCCAGCTGTTCGGCGCCGACTGGGCCAACGTCCAGCCCCACGCCGGCTCCCAGGCCAACGCGGCGGTCTACATGGCGGTGCTCAAGCCCGGTGACACCGTGCTCGGCATGAGCCTGGACGCCGGCGGTCACCTGACTCACGGCGCCAAGCCGAATTTCTCCGGCAAGATGTACAACGCCGTCCAGTACGGCCTGGACAACGACACCGGCCTGATCGACTACGACCAGGTGGAAAAGCTGGCCCGCGAGCACAAGCCGAAGATGATCGTGGCCGGCTTCTCCGCCTACTCGCAGATCGTCGACTGGCAGCGCTTCCGTGACATCGCCGACGAAGTGGGCGCCATCCTGCTGGTGGACATGGCCCACGTGGCCGGCCTGGTCGCCGCCGGTGTCTACCCCAGCCCGGTGGGCATCGCCGACATCACCACCACCACCACCCACAAGACCCTGGGCGGCCCGCGCGGCGGCCTGATCATGGGCAAGGCCAACGAAGACCTGCAGAAGAAGATCAACTCTGCCGTCTTCCCCGGCGGCCAGGGCGGCCCGCTTGAGCACGTCATCGCCGCCAAGGCGATCTGCTTCAAGGAAGCCATGGAGCCGGAATTCAAGACCTACCAGCAGCAGGTGGTGAAGAACGCCAAGGCGATGGCCAAGGTGTTCATCGACCGTGGCTTCGACGTGGTCTCCAACGGCACCGAAAATCACCTGTTCCTGCTCAGCCTGGTCAAGCAGGACATCACCGGCAAGGACGCGGACGCCGCCCTCGGCCGCGCCCACATCACCGTCAACAAAAACGCCGTGCCCAACGACCCGCGCTCGCCGTTCGTCACCTCCGGCCTGCGCATCGGCTCCCCGGCCATCACCCGCCGCGGCTTCAACGAAGCCGACGCCACCGAACTGGCCGGCTGGATCTGCGACATCCTCGACAACATGGGCGACGAATCCGTGATCGACGCGGTGCGCGGCAAGGTCGGTGAGATCTGTAAGCGGCTGCCCGTTTATGAGCGCTGAAGAATGAGTTGATAGTTGACAGTGGATAGTTGACAGCGAAAACAAAGCGAGGCGTCAGGGATGACGGGAAAATTTGTAGCGCGGGAGAAATCCCGCGCTTTTGCGTTGCGGGTGGTGAAACTCTGTCGGCTCCTCCAGGAGCGGGATAGGGAATATGTGCTGAGCAGGCAGTTGCTGCGCAGCGGTACGGCTATCGGGGCTTTGATTCGAGAGGCTGAACAGGCGGAAAGCCGCGCGGATTTCGTTCACAAGCTATCGATCGCTCTGAAAGAAGCCAGTGAAACGGCGTATTGGCTGGATTTACTGACGGAGTCCGGGTATTTAGATTCCGTGCACGGTCAGTCTATGATGGCCGATACCGAAGAGCTCCTGAAAATCCTGACGGCGATTATCCGAACCACCAAGCGCCGCAGATAACCCGGGTTGTTGATCTTTTAGCTATCAACTGTCAATTAACAACTATCAACTGGTCCTCTCATGTATTGTCCTTTCTGCGCCGCCCAAGACACCAAGGTGATCGACTCGCGTCTGGTCGCGGACGGCGGGCAGGTGCGCCGGCGCCGGGAGTGCCTGAGCTGCAACGAGCGGTTCACCACCTTCGAGACCGCCGAGCTGGTGATGCCGCGCCTGGTGAAGTCCGACGGCACCCGGCAACCGTTCGACGAGGCCAAGTTGCGGGCGGGAATGCTGCGGGCCCTGGAAAAGCGGCCGGTAAGCATGGAAGACCTGGAGGCGGGCATCAGCCGGATTTGCCATCGCTTGCGCGCCACCGGCGAGCGCGAGCTGCCCGCCCGGGAACTGGGGGAGTTCGTGATGGAAGAGCTGCAGCAACTCGATGACGTGGCCTATGTGCGGTTCGCGTCCGTCTACCGCAGTTTCCAGGACATCTCCGAGTTCTCCGCGGAAGTGGACCGTCTGCGTGGCAGAAGCGACAAGAAAGACGACTGATCCGCCCCACCCACGGTCAGGGAAAGCCACCGGTCAGGGTCTGACCGGTGGCTTTTTGCGTTGTGGCGCCCGGTTGGCGGTAACGCGGCCCGGTTGATTCAGGCGCCGTGAAGCCACTGCGCCAGAAGCAGATACACCGGAATACCCGCCAGCACATTGAACGGGAAGGTAATGCCCAGCGAGGCGGCCATCGACAGCGTCGCGTTGGCCTGCGGCAGGGCGACCCGCAGAGCGGCCGGGACGGCGATGTAAGAGGCGCTGGCCCCCAGTACGGCCAGCAGGGTGATGCCGCCCACGGATAGGCCCAGGCCGTCACCCAGCAGCGCACCCAGCGCACCGGCCAGCAGCGGCATGAAGACGCCGAACGCGGCCAGGAAGGGGCCATCCTGTTTCAGGGCACCAAGCTGCTCGGTGGTGATCAAGCCCATTTTCAGCAGAAACAGCGCCAGCACGCCCTGGAACATATCCATGAAGAAAGGGCTGATCTTGGCCAGGCTGTCGCCCGCGAAGGCACCGATCAGCAGGCCGCCCACCATCAGCACGATGCCCGGGCTGAGCAGGGTTTCATGGGCCAGTCGGCGGCTGGCCAGGCCGGCGGCCGTTCCCTTGGCCAGGGCCAGACCAACGAGGATGGCGGGAATCTCCAGCAGCACCACGAACAGCGGGAAATAGGCCTCATAGGCGACGCCGGAGGCGTCCAGCACCGCCACGGCCACCGCATAGGTGGCCACACTGACACTGCCGTAGTGAGCGGCAATGGCGGCGGCGTTGATCCTGTCCAGGCCGCCCGCATAGCGCAGCAGCGGAAACGCCAGCAGCGGCAACAGGATACCGAAGCCGACCACCATCAGGGACTGCCAGACGATCCGCGGACTGGCGTGCTCGGCCAGCGCCGCGCCGCCCTTCAGGCCGATGGCCAGCAACAGAAACAGGGTCAGGCTTTGGTACAGGCCATCGGGAAAAGGCAGGCGCACTTTCAGAATGCCGGCCGCCAGGCCCAGCACGAAAAACAGAACCACGGCATCAAGCGGCATGGTGGTCTCCGTCGTGCCGGGGCAGGGCCGGTGTGGCCGGGTGGCGTCCCGCCAGCCAGGCCAGGGGCAGCAGCGCTACGCCGATGACGCCAAGAGGCACGCCCGGGTACCCGTTAAGGGTCAGCAGGCTCCCCAGGCCCAGTTGGGTCAGGGCGACGAACAGAACAAAAAGACGTTGGCGGGTGGACAATGACATAGGGCCTCCTCGGTTGAAAACGAGCGCATTATCTGTGCGGGCAAGATTAGATAAAAATAGATACTATCTAGGTAATGCATAGATAGGAGTCTAACCATGAGCCGATTACAGGCGCGGGTGGGTACCCTGAGACAGCTGGAGATTCTGCTTGCCGTCCATGACATGGGCACCGTAACGGCGGCGGCCGCCGCCCTCCATCTGACACAACCCACCGTCTCCATGCAGCTGCACAAGCTGGCGGAGGCCATGGGGATCCCCCTGTACGAACAGCATGGCCGCAAGCTGCGGTTCACCGACGCCGGGCTGGCGGCGGTGGCCTCGGCCCGCCGTGTCATGGAGGAATTCGAGCACCTGGACATGACCCTGGCGGATCTTCGTGGCCTCAAGGCCGGCACCTTGCGCCTGTCGGTGGTGACCACGGCGAAATACTTCGTGCCGCACCTGCTGGGGCCCTTTTGCACCCTTTACCCCGGTGTGGACGTCGCCTTTCATGTGGGCAACAGGGGGCAGGTCATCGAGCGTTTGGAGCAGGGGTTGGATGACTTCTATGTGTTCAGTCATGTCCCCGTCGGGCCGCCGTTGGAGGCCAGCGCCTTCCTGGACAACCCGCTAGTGGCCATCGCGGCCGAGAACCATCCTCTGGCCCGGCGCCAGCCACTAACACTGGCGGATATCGCCCGCGAGCCGTTCCTGATGCGCGAGTCCGGTTCCGGCACCCGGCACGCCATTGAGCAGTACCTGGGGCAACAGGGCCAGGCGCTCAATGTGAAGATGACCGTGGAGAGCAACGAAGCCATCCGGCACTCGGTGATGGCCGGGCTGGGAATTTCCATTCTCTCGGCCCACACGCTCAACCTGGGCGGCTGGGTCGGGTTGGTGCCGTTGAAGGTGGTGGGCCTGCCCATCGTGACCCAGTGGTATCTGGTGCGTCCGTCAAAAAAACGGTTGTCGGTGGTGGCCCGCGCGTTTCAACAGTTCATGGAAAACGAAGGGCGCGCCGTGCTGGCCGATTTTGTTGAAGACGCCGATCGCTTTGTTGCGACACCGAACCCCGGCGTCCAGTAGAATGCCCGCCATGTTTACCTCGCTGGATCATCAATACATGGCGCGCGCCCTGCGGCTGGCGGAGCGGGCGCTGTACACCACGGACCCGAACCCCAGGGTGGGGTGCGTGCTGGTGAGTGACGGCCACATTGTCGGCGACGGCTTCCACGCCCGCGCGGGGCAGCCCCATGCCGAGCGTCACGCCCTGGCCGCTGCCGGTGAAAAGGCGCGGGGCGCCACCGCCTATGTGACGCTAGAGCCCTGCTCCCACACCGGGCGCACCGGACCCTGCGCGGATGCCCTTGTCGACGCCGGCGTGGCTCGGGTGGTGGTGGCCATGGAAGACCCCAATCCCCAGGTGGCCGGCAATGGCCTGCGCCGGCTTCGCGACGCCGGCATCCGCGTCGACACCGGTCTTCAGGAAGCGGCCGCCCGGGCTCTTAACCCCGGGTTCATCCTGCGCATGAGCCAGGGGCGGCCGCTGATCCGCATCAAGGCCGCCGCCAGCCTGGACGGCCGCACCGCCATGGCCAGCGGCGAATCCCAGTGGATTACCGGCCCCGAGGCCCGCGAGGACGTGCAGCGTCTGCGCGCGCGCAGCAGCGCCATCGTCACCGGCATCGGCACGGTGCTGGCGGACCGGCCTTCCTACACCGTGCGTCCCGAACAATGGCGGCATGGCGAGTACGCCGACGGCCCGGTCCGCGCGCCGCTGCGGGTGATCCTCGACCCGGCCCTGCGCACCCCGGTGGACAGCCCGGTGGTCACCGCCGACGGCGCCTGTCTGATCGCCCACGCCGACGACCCGGACGCCGCCCCGGAGGAGCGCCGCCGGGCGCTGGAACACGCCGGCGCCGAGCTGCTGGCGCTGCCTCGCGCCCGCGCCGCCAGCGATCCCGCCGAGCCCGGCGCCGCCGCCCGCGCGGAACGGCGCGGCCTCGACCTGCACGCCCTGATCGCCGAGCTCACCCGCCGCGAATGCAACGAGGTGCTGGTGGAATGCGGCGCCACCCTGGCCGGGGCCTTTGTCCGCGAGGCCCTGTTCGATGAGCTCATCGTCTACCTGGCCCCCACGCTGCTGGGCGCCGACGCCCGCGGCCTGCTGGATCTGCCGTTCGACCGCATGGACCAGCAGATCCGCCTGCAATGGAGCGATCTGCGCCGCGTCGGCGACGACCTGCGCCTGACGCTCACCCGACCGTAAACGGAGGCGGCACATGACCCTGAACGTGGGGGTGTACCTGTACCCCGGTGTGGAACTGCTCGACTTCGCCGGCCCCTGTGAAGTGTTCACCACCGCCAACCGGCTGGCCCCGGAGGGCGCGCCGTTTTCGGTGTTCTCGGTGGCCGCCGAGCGGCGGCCGGCCACCAGCCGCGCGGGCGTGGTGATTCAGCCGGATTACAGCTTCGCGGATCATCCCCCGATCGACGTGGTGCTGGTGCCCGGCGGCGTGGTGGACGAGGTCGTGAACGAGGCGGCCGTGGTGGGCTGGATCGCGGAAGTCTCGGCGGCGGCGCGGCTCACCGCCTCAGTTTGCAACGGCGCCTTCCTGCTCGCCGCCGCCGGTGTCCTGGACGGCCGCCGGGTGACCACCCACTGGGAAGACATCGACGCCTTGCGCACTCGTTTCCCGGCGCTGAGGGTGGAGGACGGGCCGCGCTGGGTGGATCAGGGCGACGTGGTCACCTCCGCCGGCATTTCCGCGGGCATTGATATGAGCCTGCATCTCGTGGAACGGTTACAGAGCCGTACCCTGGCCGCCGCCACGGCACGGCAGATGGATTTTCACCGGGCGAGCTGATTTCGGGGGAGGTCGCCGTCATGCAATGCCCCAAATGCGAGCACCCGCGAGGCGCCGGGGACACCACCTGCGGCGGCTGCGGGCTGGTCTTTCACAAGTACGAAGCCTACCTGGAGCGCCAGCGCGAGCTGCGGGAAAATCAGACGCCGCCGGGCCCGGACGGCGCCGAGCGCCTGAAAGCGTTTTTCCAGAGCCTGCTGGTGCCACCGGATACCCTCTACCGTTACCCGGCCCTGTACGCGCTGCTCTGGGTGGGTCTGGTGGTGTGGGGCTGGAGCTACATCACACAGAGCCTCCACCAGCTCGGTTACCAGCCCGCCTTCCTGCACAACGTGAACCTGCCGTTCCACGAAGCCGGGCACGTGATCTTCGGCATTTTCGGCCAGTTCATCGGTTCCCTGGGCGGCACCCTGGGGCAACTGCTGGTGCCGGTGATTTGCGGCATCGCCCTGCTGCGGCGCCACGACACCTTCGGCGCCAGCGTCTGCCTGTGGTGGTTCGGCGAGAACTTCCTCGACATCGCGCCCTACATGGCCGACGCCCGTGCCGGCGAGCTGCCGCTACTGGGCGGCAACTACGGCAAGTCCTCCCCCTACGGCTTCCATGATTGGGAATTCATTCTCGGCGAGACCGGGCTGCTGGCCTGGGACAAGACGCTGGCGGCGCTGACGCTGAACAGCGGCCGGGCGATCATGGTGCTGGCCATGGTGTGGGGCGCCTGGCTGCTATGGCGGGGCTGGCGCCGACAGCGCGGCTGACCTCAGGAGGCGATGGCGACCACGCCGCGGCCGCGGTCCTTGGCCTGGTACAGCGCCTGGTCGGCGCGGCGCAGGGTGCGCCGCCAGTCGTCGTCGGTGAGCTCCGCGAACCCCATGCTGGCGCCGATGCGCAGGTCCTCGTTGTCGCCGGCGGGGATGCTTTCGAACGCCTCCAGCAGGCGCCGGGCGATGGAGTCCGCCGCGTCCGGGTTGGCGTCCGCCAGAAACACCACGAACTCGTCGCCGCCCCAGCGGCAGGCGATGTCGCCGTCGCGCATGGTGTGGTCGATGCGCTGCGCCACGGCGCGCAGCAAGGCATCGCCCCGGGTGTGGCCGAAGCGGTCGTTAACGACCTTGAAATGATCCAGGTCGATGAACAGCAGGCCGCCCCGGGCGTGGGGGCCGAGGCCGTCCAGATGGCTTTCCAGAAAGGCGCGGTTGAACAGCCCTGAAAGCGGGTCACGGGTGGCCTTGTCCGCCAGGTGCCGCAGCTGGTGGTCGGTCTCGGTGCGCTCGCTGAGCGTGCGCGAGTAATGAATCACCATCGCCGCCAGCGC
Organism: Alcanivorax sp.; assembly: GCA_017794945.1. Taxonomy (GTDB): domain Bacteria; phylum Pseudomonadota; class Gammaproteobacteria; order Pseudomonadales; family Alcanivoracaceae; genus Alloalcanivorax. The sequence goes on along the minus strand of CP051239.1, from coordinate 969,597 downwards.
CGCCACCTGGAACGCCACGAACCCCGGCGTCAGCGCGCTCAGCGGCAGCAGCTCCACGCCCATCTCGCGCAGGGCGTCGTGCACCCCGGTGAGAAACACCAGCACGAAGCCGATCACCGTCAGCCACCAGGCCAGGGTGCCACCGGTGCGCCGGGCGCGGCGCACCATCCGCCAGTTGGTGTAGCTGAACGCCACCATGCACAGCACGAAGAAGGGCGCGCCGGCGGCGCCGTAATCCGCGAACACCTGGCTGCCCTCGATGGTGGGCCGGTTGCTGGCGATGATCAGCGCCGGATGATCCACCCACAGCACGCTGGCCAGCAGGGCGCCGCTCAGGTAAATCGCCGCCAGCCGCCAGCGCGGCTCGTGCCGGCGGCGCAGCACCCGGTGCATGCAGATCAGCGCCGCCAGCCCCATCACCACCGCGCTCAGCGCCACGCGGTAGGGCGTCATCACCGCGTCCAGATCGCCGGTCACGGCGTCGATCCGCGAGGTCAGATCGCCGGCGATGTACACCGTGGCGCACAGGTTGGCCAGGGCGAACTGCAGCGCCGCCGGCGCCTCCCGGTCGCGGTACAGATACAGCGCCAGGGTGAACACACTCAGCAGCAGCAACAACGCCACGGCCGCGCCGGTGGCCATGATGTTCAGCCAAAGCGTCCAGGTATCCGTCCCGGCGCCGGCCAGGAAGGTGGAAGCAGAGTGTTCAGGCATGGTTTCCGGGGCGACTAAAAAATGAGCGGCAAGAATACCAAAAACACCCGTCAAAACCGTTGTTTCTTCGTTTCAGCTTATTCGGGACACGTCTCTGTGGCTTTGGGCTCTTTACCAAGCGGCTTTTGCTTTCTCCGGGTGGCCAGGGCTAAGCTCCTGAGAAAAATGAGGGCCTCACCATGACCACCGGAACCTTTCGCCTGCTGCTCGTGCTCTGGGCGGCGCTGTTCGCGCTGCTGTTCGTTGTGATCGTGATTCCGCCGCTGATCGGTGACCCGGATCTGCTCGCCGCCATCAGTGCCGGTTTCGTCAATCCCTATGCCACCGGCTATTCCCTGGACACCATCATGTGCTGGGTGGTGCTCACCACCTGGGTGGCTTACGAAGCGAAGGCCCGGCCGGTAAAACACGGCTGGATCGCGCCGCTGCTGGGGCTGGTGCCCGGCGTCGCCACCGGCTTCGCCGTCTACCTGCTGTTGCGGCTCAATTCAGGCTCCAATAAGTGATTACACCGCTTCTCTACATCGCCGCCGCCCTGGCGGAAATCGCCGGCTGCTTTTCGGTCTGGGCCTGGTGGCGGCTGGAAAAATCGCCGCTGTGGCTGGTGCCCGGGCTGGTCAGTCTGGCGCTGTTCGCCTGGCTCCTCAGCCTGGTGGATACCGACTACGCCGGCCGCGCCTACGCCGCCTATGGCGGCGTTTATATCGTTATGTCGCTGCTCTGGTTGTGGCTGGTCGAGCAGCGCGCCCCGGATCGCTGGGACCTGCTCGGCGCCGGAATCTGCCTCGTCGGCGCCGGCGTCATTCTTCTTGGCCCGCGCGGCGCCTAACGCAACCCAAGCACCCACTCACGCACCGCCGCGATGGCGGGCTCGCCCAGTCGTTCTTCCGGGTACACCAGATGGAAGGGCTTGGCAGGCAGGTCCGGGCCGAACGGCTGCACCAGCCGGCCGCGGGCCAGTTCGTCGGCGATCAGCGCTTTGCTCATCAACGCAATGCCCTGACCGTCCAAAGCGGCGGTGATGGTGTGGGTCTCGTCGGAAAACACCAGTCCCGCGCCCATGTCCAGATCGGGCACCTGGGCCAGCTTCTGCCAGGACGCCCAGCTGAGCAGGGCGCCGGAATGGCTGGGTGGCTGATAGTGCAGCAGAGTGTGCCGGTGCAGGTCGTCGTGCCGGGTGATGCCCAGGGTCGGACTGCAGGCGGGAATGAAGACGTTGTCGAACAGCTTTTCCGCCGCCAACCCGGGCCAGTGGCCGTCGCCGTAGCGGATCGCCATGTCGGCGGCGGCGCCGTCCAGCGCCACCAGATCGTGGGATATCCGCAAGTTCAGATTCAGGTGCGGGTGGTTGTCACGCAGCAGACACACCCAAGGCAGTAGGAAGCGCCCGGCCACCGCCGGGATGGTGGACAGCGTGACGGTCTGGTGGCCCGGGTCGTGGCGCAGACGGGCCACGGTTTCCGCGAGCGTATCGAACGCTTCGCTGGACGCCGCCAGCAGAGTCTGGCCGGCGCCGGTGAGCACCAGCTGGCGCGGTTTGCGCACGAACAGGGCGATACCCAGGTGGTCCTCCAGTTGCCGTAACTGGTGGCTGATGGCGGTGGGCGTCACCGACAGCTCCTGGGCGGCGGCTTTGGCGCTGCGGTGGCGGGCCGCCGCCTCGAAGGCGCGCAGGGCGGAGAGAGAGGGTAGTTTGCGGGCGCTCATGGCGGGCCTTATGGATGAGTTTTATTTTGCCTTCAAGGCAAGAATTCATCGTTTGTCGCGGTTTCAAGCCTCCGGTTTCATGGGAAGCCTGTCAAGCAGGGGTGAGATCAACTCACCTGCCAGCCAACCCAACCGGAGACAATGCCATGACCCGCTTACTGCACCTCGACGCCAGCCCCCGCCCCGGACGTTCCGGCACCCACGAGCACGGCTCGCACAGCCGGCGGCTGAGCCACCACTTCGTGGAACAATGGAAAGCCGCCCGGCCGGGGGACCCGGTCACGCGCCGTGACCTGGGTGTCCGGCCCCCGTCGCTGCTGACCGTGGACTGGATCGAAGCCGCCTTTACGCCGTCGGCGCAGCGCCCCGCCGCGCTACAGCAGGTGCTGGCGGAGAGCGACAACCTGGTGGACGAGGTGATCCAGGCCGACGTCCTGGTGCTGGGCGTGCCGCTGTACAACTACAGCTATCCGGCGGCGTTCAAAGCCTGGATCGACCAGATCGTGCGGGTGGAGCGCACTATCTATTTCGATCCGGCCAACACCGACCACCCGGTGGGCCCGCTGCTCAACGACCGGCCGCGCCATGCGGTGGTCCTGTCGTCCCGGGGCGGCTTTGGTCTGGGCGCCGGAGGTCCGCTGGCGCACATGAACCATCTGGAAGCCAGCGTGCGCACCGCTCTGGAACTGATTGGCATCGAGCATTTCCACGAGATCGCCATCGAGTACCAGGAGGAGGGCGGCGAGCGGCTGGACGCGTCGATACGCGACGCGCTCGCGGAGGTGGAGCGGCTGGTGGCCCGGCTGCAGCGGGACGCCTTCGCCGTGCCACGGGCGGTATCCGCATGAGATGGGGTGCGGGGCGCTCGGGCGTGGTGCCGGTGCGCCAACGTTTGGTTTACACTGTAAGCCTTTGCCGTCCGGCCCTGTGCCCGCAGACCATGGAGCGCCCCGTTGCCCAAGAAGCCGAAAACCGACCAGGAGATCGCCGCCTTCCGCGAGCGCGTCTGCGAGGTGGCCACGGAGCTGTTCGTGGAGCGCGGGCCGGATAACGTCACCATGCGGCAGATCGCCGCCGGGGTGGGCGTCAGCCCGATGACGCCGTACCGCTATTTCCAGGACAAGGACGAGATTCTCGCCACCGTGCGCGCCGCCGCGCTGGACCGCTTCGCCGCCGCTTTGGAGGCGGGTCTGGCCCAGGGCAGCGACGCCCGCGAGCGCGCCCGCGCCATCGGCGACGCCTATGTGCGCTTCGCCACCGAGCATCCGGCCGCCTACCAGCTGATGTCGGAGATCTCCCAGGTCGACGAGAGCCGCTACCCGGAACTGGTGCGCGCCAGCCGCCGCGCCCGGGAGACCATGGTCGGCTATGTGCGCGACATGATCCGCGAAGGGATGATGGACGGCGACGCGGATCTGATCGGTTATATGTTCTGGTCCACCCTGCACGGCATCGTGGTGCTGGATATGGCCGGGCGACTGGGCGGCGAGATCGACGCGGACACCCTGCGCAAGAAGACCATGCGCACCCTGCTGGCGGGGATGGCGGTGTCGCCGCCGCGCCGCGACGACGAATCCTGACCGAATCGCTCACCGGCGGACGCCAGCCGATGTCAGGAAGCGCTTGATTTTATAAAATGTACGTTGTAAACATTTCCCTTCCGAACCGGACGCCGTGCCAGAGCATGATCCCCGGTTTATCCGAATTCGAAAGATTTACAAAGTAAATGTCACTCACTTAACAGGAATCGCCATGTCTCTGCCCCCGGAAATCGCCAAACGCCTGCGCCTGCCCGTGATCTGCTCGCCGCTGTTCATCATTTCCAACCCGGACCTGACCATCGCCCAGTGCAAGGCCGGGGTGGTGGGCTCGTTCCCGTCGCTGAACGCACGGCCGCTGTCGCAGCTGGACGAATGGCTGGCGCGCATCACCGAGGAATTGGCCGCCTGGGACCGGGAGCACCCGGACCAGCCGTCCGCGCCGTTCGCGGTGAACCAGATCGTGCACAAGACCAACGACCGTCTCGAGAAAGACCTGGAGCTGTGCGAGAAGTACAAGGTGCCGATGGTGATCACCTCCCTGGGCGCCCGGGAAGAACTGAACCAGGCGGTGCACGGCTGGGGCGGCACGGTGATGCACGACATCATCAACGACCGCTTCGCCCGCAAGGCGATCGAAAAGGGCGCCGACGGCCTGATCGCGGTGGCGTCCGGCGCCGGCGGCCATGCCGGCCAGTTATCGCCGTTCGCGCTGATCCAGGAAATCCGCCAGTGGTTCGACGGCCCGCTGGCTTTGTCCGGCTCCATCGCCAGTGGCTCGTCGGTGCTGGCGGCCCAGGCCATGGGCGCGGACCTGGCCTACATCGGTTCGATGTTCATCGCCAGTGAGGAGGCCAACGCCGACCAGGCCTACAAGCAGATGATCGTCGACAGCAAGGCCACGGACATCGTCTACAGCAACCTGTTCACCGGCGTGCACGGCAACTACCTGGCGCCGTCCATCGCCAAGGCCGGCCTGGACCCGGCCAACCTGCCGGAAAGCGACCCCTCGGCGATGAATTTCGGTTCCGGCGGCAACTCCAAGGCCAAGGCTTGGAAAGACATCTGGGGCTGTGGCCAGGGCATCGGCGTGGTGGACGCGGTGCGCCCGGCGGCGAATATCGTCGACCAGCTTGCCGATGAATACCACGCCGCCGTCAAGGCGCTGGACGCCAAGCGCTACTAAAGCGCTTCAGCAGGCGCGGTTCAGCGGGCGGGAGCCCGCTGTTAAAGACGCCGGACCAGGGCTTCCCTGGGCCGGCGTACTTTTTTCTGGCCGGCCTGGCGGTCGTTGTCGGTGTCGCGGTAGCCCAGGCCCATCAGCGCCACGCTACGCAGGCCCTGCTCGCGCAGGCCCAGCAGCTGGTCCAGCCCGGACGGATCGAAGCCCTCCATGGGCGAGGCGTCGACCCGCTCCATGGCGGCCGCCGCCAGGGCCATGCCCAGCCCGATATAGGCCTGGCGGGCGGCCCACTGGAAGCCCTCTTCCTCGGAGGCGAAGCCGGCCACCTTGCCTTTCACGGTGTTCTCCAGCCCGGCCAGCGCGTCCCGGGGCAGGCCGCGCTCGCGGGCGATCAAATCCACCATCTCCTCGACCTGGGCCTCGGTGACCGGGCTCCAGGCGGCGAAGATGATCAGGTGCGAGCACTCGGTGATCTGCGGCTGGTTCATCGCCACCGGCGCGATGCGCCGGCGCAGTTCCAGCGGTTCGGCGACCAGCAGGGTGTAGGGCTGCAGGCCGAAGGACGACGGCGCCAGCCGGGCCGCCTCCAGAATCCGCTCCACTTTCTCCCCGGGGACCTTTTCCCCGGTCATGCGTTTGGTGGCGTAGCGCCAGTTGAGGGCGTCTTCAAGCGTCATGGGGACTCCAGTGTCGAAACAGTGCCGGTTCGCGGGTAAGCCGTTATCCTCTCCGGTATCGAGGCACAGCGTCCACACCCGCAACACGGAGAAAGATCGTGCAATCCTACACCGGAAGCTGCCTGTGCGGCGGCATCGCCTTCGAAGTCCGCGGCCCCCTGGCGCCGATTCAGGTGTGCCATTGCCAGCAGTGCCGCAAAGCCCAGGGCGCCCCCTTCGCCACCAACACGCCGGTGGAGGAAGCGGCCTTTGAGCTGCTGAGCGGTCGCGAGCTGATCACCGAATACCAATCCTCGCCGGGCAAGTTCCGCGCCTTCTGCGGGCGCTGCGGCTCGCCGGTCTACAGCCGCAAGGCCGACCTGCCCGGCGTGCTGCGGATCCGCGCCGGGCTGTTCAACGAGCCCCTGGAGGCGCGCCCGGTGTTTCACGCCTACACCGGCTCCAAGGCCAACTGGTGGCCGATTCTGGACGATTTGCCGCGGTTCACTGAAGCCTGGAAGCCGGAACCGACCCTCCGCTAATACACAAGCTGCCTGGAAGAGAAGAACGGTGATTTTGATTTACGGCATCAAGGAACGGCTCAATCCCATCAAGGGCAGGCTGTCGGACGTGATCCACGGCAGCATGCGTGACGTATTGGGCATGCCCGAGGACAAGCGCGCGCATCGCTTCATTCCCATGGAAGCGGTCGATTTTTATTACCCGGGCGGGCGCAGCGACGCCTATACGGTTATCGAGATCAATATGATGGCCGGGCGGCGCCCGGAAACCCAGAAAACGCTGATCAAGACGCTGTTTGAGCGTATCGAAGAGGAATTGGGTATTCGGCCGGTGGATGTGGAGATCACGCTGCACGAACAGCCGCCCCATTGCTGGGGGTTTCGTGGCATGACCGGCGACGAGGCCGCCGATTTGAAGTACCAGGTGAAGGTTTAGATGCTCTATGGAATCGATGGCGCCCTATTTGGAAAGCAGCGATTGGATCGACTGGCGTAACCCGGCAGTCCAGGCGGCCGCGGCGCGTTTAAAAGGGGACAGTGATGATCCGGTGGTGATTGCGGAAAAGTGCTTTTTGTTCGTGCGCGATGAGATTCGCCATAGCTGGGACTTCCGCCTCAACCCGGTGACCTGCAGGGCCTCGGACGTGCTGGCGCACGGTACCGGCTATTGTTACGCCAAGAGCCACCTGCTGGCGGCGTTGCTGCGTGCCAACGGCATTCCCGCGGGCTTGTGCTATCAGCGCCTGACCGTGACAGACCGGCCTCCGTTTTGCCTGCACGGCTTGAACGCGGTCTATCTGGCGCCGTTTGGCTGGTACCGCGTCGACGCCAGGGGCAACAAGCCCGGGATCGAGGCGGCGTTCCGTCCGCCGGAGGAGAAGCTGGCTTTTCCCCTGCTCGTTGACGGAGAGGCCGATCTGCCCGGCGTCCATGCCCGGCCGTTGCCGGAGGTGGTGAGCACGCTGACGCAGCACGAGACCTGGGACGCCGTGGCCGAGAGCCTGCCGGACCGGCCGACGGCAGGTTTGGACTGAAATCCCCCGGGCGTTTATCATTGCGCTCCTGCTTTTCCCGCGCGCCGGGCGGTTTTCCGCACGCTTGGCCGGTTCCACCGGTGCCCGTACCCGCATCACACAGAGGTAAGCCATGTTCACAGGCATCATCGAGGCCCAGGGCCATGTGGCGGCGCTGACGCCCAGTGGCGGCGACGTGACGCTGCGTATCCACAGCGACGAGCTGGATTTCGGCGACGTGAAGCTGGGTGACTCGATCGCCGTCAACGGCGTCTGCCTGACGGTCACCGCCCTGGCCGGCGGCGACAGCTTCAGCGCCGATGTCTCCGGCGAAACCCTGTCGCTGACCTCCCTGAAGCAGCTCAAGAGCGGCAGCCGGGTGAACCTGGAGAAGGCGATGACGCCCTCCACGCGCATGGGCGGGCACCTGGTGAGCGGCCATGTGGACGGCCTTGGCACGGTCAAGGCGATGACCCCGGACGCCCGCTCGGTGCGCATCGACATCGAGGCGCCGGCGGAGCTGGCCCGCTACATCGCCCAGAAGGGCTCGATCACCGTGGACGGCATCAGCCTGACGGTGAACAGCGTGGACGGCGCGCTGTTCTCGCTGAACATTATTCCCCACACCCAGGACGTCACCACCATCCAGGATTGGAAACCGGGGACGCCAGTGAACCTGGAAGTTGATATCATTGCGCGCTATCTGGAGCGGCTGCTGCTCGGCGAGCGCGCCGCCCGGCCCGGTTCGGAGGGCGTATCCATGTCGTTCCTGGCCGAGCACGGTTTCCTGAAGTAGCTCGCGGCGGTCGCCCGAGGGCGCGCAAACACCGGCACGCGCGGCGTGCATTAAAAGGTAGGTTTCATGCAACTGAACAGCATTGAAGAACTGATCGAGGACATCCGTCAGGGCAAGATGGTGATCCTGATGGACGACGAGGACCGGGAAAACGAAGGCGACCTGGTGATGGCCGCCGAACACGTGACTCCCGAGGCGATCAACTTCATGGCCCGTTTCGGGCGCGGCCTGATCTGCATGCCGATGTCCAAGGAGCGTTGCGAGCAGCTGGATCTGCCGCTGATGGTGCGCGCCAACGGCAGCGGCTTCGGCACCAAGTTCACCGTCTCCATCGAGGCCCGCGAGGGCGTCACCACCGGCATTTCCGCCGCCGACCGGGCGCGCACCGTGCAGGCCGCCGCCGCCAAGCACGCCAAGGCGTCGGACATCGTCCAGCCGGGGCATATTTTCCCGCTGATGGCGGAGCCGGGCGGCGTGCTGCGCCGCGCCGGGCACACCGAGGCGTCCTGTGATCTGGCGGTGATGGCCGGCTGCGAGGCCGCCGGCGTGATCTGCGAGGTGATGAACGAGGACGGTTCCATGGCGCGCCGCCCGGACCTGGAGAGCTTCGCCCAGGAGCACGGCATCAAGATCGGCACCATCGCCGACCTGATTCAGTACCGCGCGCTCAACGAGCAGACCATCGAGCCGGTGTCCGAGCACCCGCTGGACACCTGGTACGGTGAATTCCGGCTGGTGGCGTTCCGCGACACCGTCGACGGCCACGTGCACATCGCCCTGGTCAAAGGCGAGGTGCACGAGGATAAGGAAGTGACGGTGCGGGTGCACCAGGTGGACCCGCTGCGCGATCTGATGAGCGCCAAGCTCAACGGCCGCACCGGCTGGAACATGCACCGGGTGCTGGAAGCGGTGGCCGACGCGGAAACCGGCGTGGTGATCATCCTCGGCCAGGACGAGGACTCCGAGCCCACCCTGGACCGCCTGCAGGCGTTTTTCGACGGCACCGCCAACAAGCCCAAGGGCGAGTCGCGCACCTATCGCAACATCGGCACCGGCTCTCAGATTCTCAAGGCGCTGGGCGTGCGCAAGATGCGCCTGCTCAGCTCACCGATGAAATTCAACGCGCTTTCCGGTTTCGACCTGGAGATCGTCGAATACGTGGAAGCGGACGGCTAAGGGAAAAAACACATGCACGATATCAAAACCTTCGAAGGCACTCTGAACAACGTGGGCGGCCGTTACGCCCTGGTGGTGGCGCGTTTCAACAGCTTCGTGGTGGAAGCGCTGCTGGCCGGCGCGGTGGACACCCTGGTGCGCCACGGCGTGGCCCGCGATGACATCGAGATCATCCGCGTGCCCGGCGCCTGGGAACTGCCGGTGGCGGTGAAGAAGATCCTGGAAAAGCGCGACTACGACGCGGTGATCGCGCTGGGCGCGGTGATCCGGGGCGGCACCGCCCACTTCGAGTACGTGGCCGGTGAGGCCGCCAAGGGCATCGCCGCGGTGCAGAACGACACCGGCGTGCCGGTGGCCTTCGGTGTGCTCACCGTGGAGTCCATCGAGCAGGCGATCGAGCGCAGCGGCACCAAGGCCGGCAATAAAGGCGCCGAGGCCGCGATGTCCGCTCTGGAAATGGTTTCTCTGTTCAAGGCGCTTTAATGACCCAGTCCGCCGTACCGTCTTCCCCCGCCGCGCGCCGCAAGGCGCGCCGCTACGCGTTGCAGGCGCTGTACCAGTGGCAGCTTGCCGGCGCCACGCTGAGCGATATCGAGGCCCAGTTCCTGGCCGCCAACGATATGCAGAAGGTGGACCGCACCTATTTCCACGACCTGCTGCACGGCGTGCCCGCCGAAGTGACCGGCCTGGACGAGGCATTGCGCCCGTTCCTGGATCGCCGGGTGGAGGAGCTGTCCCAGGTGGAGAAGGCGCTGCTGCGCATCGGCGCCTTCGAGCTCAAGGAGCGTCTGGATGTGCCCTATCGGGTGGTGATCAACGAAAGCATCGAGCTGGCCAAGGTGTTTGGCGCCGACGACTCCTTCAAGTACGTTAACGGCGTGCTGGATAAACTGGCGCGGCGGCTGCGTTCCGCCGAGACCGCCCACCGCCCCGCCGCGTCCCGGCAGGCCCCGGACGACGATGGAGCGGACAAGGACTGACCGTGGCATAACAAAGGGAGCGTTTGATTATGGATGAATTCGCTCTGATAGAACGCTACTTCCGCCGCCCGGACCAGCCGCCGGGCGACGGCGTGGTGCTGGGCCCCGGCGACGACGCGGCCCTGCTGTTGCCCCCCGCCGGCGACGAGCTGGTGATGACCCTGGACACCAGCCTCGGCGGCCACCATTTCCCCGACGACCTGCCCGCCGCCGATGTGGGCCACCGCTGCCTGGCGGTGAATCTGTCCGATCTCTACGCCATGGGCGCCCGCCCGCTGTGGTTCCTGTTGTCGGTGACGCTGCCGCAGGCCGACGAGGCCTGGCTGGCGGGCTTCGCCCAGGGCCTGTTCGATCTGGCGGACCGGGCCGGCATCGCGCTGGTCGGCGGTGACGTTACCCGTGGGCCTTTGAGCGTGAGCATCCAGGCCACCGGCGCGGTGACGCCGGGCCGCGCGTTGCGCCGCGACGGCGCCCGCGCCGGCCAGCGCCTGGCGATCGGCGGCGTGCCCGGGCAGGGCGGTCTGGGGTTGCGTCACTGGCAGGCCGGCGAGCGCGCCACGGTGAGCGCCCGCCACCTGGCCCGGCCCGCTTTCCCGCTGGATCTGGGCGCCGCCCTGGTGGGCCGGGCGGGGGCCGCCATCGACGTCTCCGACGGTCTGTTGCAGGACCTGGGGCATATCCTCAAGGCGAGCGGCGGGCTGGGTGCGGAGCTGGATCTGGCGACGCTGCCGGTGAACGAGGAGCTGGCGGCCCTGGACGAGGCGGACCGTTACCCGTTGCAGCTCACCGGCGGCGACGACTACTGCTTGCTGTTCACCTGGCCGGACGCCCGGCCCCTGCCGCCGGGGACCAGCGATATCGGCATGATCACCGAGAAGGGGCCGATCCTGTTGCGTTATCCGGATGGCCGTACCGAGCCCGCCCGGCCGGGGGGCTGGCGGCACTTTTAGTCCGGCTCACGCTTCAGGCGCGGTGGGGCAGGGCGTCGTGCAGACGCTTCAGGCGCCGGCGCACGCTGGCTTCGATGCCGGCGGCGTCCAGGCCGTGCTCGGCGAGCAGCGCGTCCCGCTTGCCGTGTTGGATAAAGTGGTCCGGCAGGCCCAGGTTGAGCACCGGCACCACCACGCCTTCGTCGATCAGCAGCTCGTTGACCGCTGAACCGGCGCCGCCCATGCGCTGGTGGTCTTCCAGCGTCACCACCAGGTCATGGCGGGCGGCGGCGTCCAGCACCGCGCCCCGGTCCAGGGGCTTCACCCAGCGCATATCGATCACCGTGGCGTCGAGTTTCTCGGCGGCCTCCAGGGCCGCCGGCACCAGCGCGCCGAAGGCGAGCAGGGCGACGTCGCCCTTGCCCTGGCGCAGGGTGCGGCTTTCGCCCACCGGCAGGGCGGTCATGGTGTCTTCGATTTTGGCGCCGGGGCCGGTGCCGCGCGGGTAGCGCACCGCCGCCGGGCCCTCGTGCAGCCAGGCGGTGTAGAGCAGCTGCCGGCACTCGTTCTCGTCCGACGGCGCCGCCACGATCATGTTCGGCACGGTGCGCAGGTAGGCGAGGTCGAACACGCCGCCGTGGGTGGCGCCGTCCTCGCCCACCAGGCCGGCCCGGTCGATGCCGAAGGTCACATCCAGGTCCTGCAGCGCCACGTCATGGATCAGCTGGTCGTAGGCGCGCTGCAGGAAGGTGGAGTAGATCGCCACCACCGGTTTGCGGCCTTCGCAGGCCATGCCGCCGGCCAGCGTCAGGGCGTGCTGCTCGCAGATCGCCACGTCGTGGTAGCGCTCCGGGAAACGGCGCGCGAAATCCACCATGCCGGAGCCTTCGCACATGGCCGGGGTGATGCCGATCAGGCGCGGGTCCTGCTTGGCCAGGTCGCACAGCCACTGGCCGAACACTTCCTGGTACTTGGGGCTCTTCGGTTTGGCCGGCTTGGCCACTTCCACTTTCGCCTTGGGCTCGATCTTGTTGATCGCGTGGTAGCCCACCGGGTCCGCTTCCGCCGGGCCGAAGCCCTTGCCCTTGGTGGTGTAGACGTGCAGCAGTTGCGGCCCTTCCAGGTCGCGCATGGTCTCCAGGGTGGCGGTCAGCTCGTCGATGTCGTGGCCGTCGATGGGGCCGATGTAGTTGAAGCCGATCGCCTCGAACAGCATGTCCGGGCTGACCATGTTCTTCATGCTTTCTTCGGTGCGGCGCACGAAGTCCCAGGCCGCCGGCATGGCGGAGAGCACTTTCTTGCCGCCTTCGCGCAGGGCGATGTAGGTCTTGGACGACCAGATGCGCGCGAAGTAGTTGGCCAGCCCGCCCACGTTGTGGCCGATCGACATGGTGTTGTCGTTGAGAATCACCAGCAGGTTGGCGCGGGTGTGGGCGGCGTGGCTCATGGCTTCGAAGGCCTGGCCGGCCGTCATGGCGCCGTCGCCGATCACCGCCACCGTGCGGCGTTTGTCGCCGGCCTGCTCGGCGCCCAGGGCCATGCCCAGCGCGGCGCTGATCGAGGTGGACGAGTGGCCCACCCCGAAGGTGTCGAATTCCGACTCGGTGCGTTTCGGGAAGCCGGACAGGCCGTGTTGCTGCCGCACGGTGAGAATTTCGTCGCGGCGGCCGGTGAGAATCTTGTGCGGGTAGCACTGGTGGCCCACGTCCCACACCAGCCGGTCGTGGGGGGTGTCGAACAGGTAATGCAGGGCCACGGTCAGTTCCACCACGCCGAGGCCGGCGCCGAAGTGCCCGCCGGCGCGACCCACGGCGTAGAGCAGGTAGGCGCGCAGTTCGTCCACCATCTGCTCAAGGTCCGTTTCGGGCAGTCGCCGCAGGTCCGCCGGCGCGCCTATGCGGTCCAGCAACGGCGTGTGGGGGCGGGTCAGCGGAATGTCGGTAAACGTCTTTTGCATTGGTTGGGAGCCTGAATCAGTCGGCGTCGGCTTGGCAAGGGGAAGGCATTATAACGGTCCTTGGGGTCCACCGTCAGTGATTGCGCCGGAGGGCCTGTTCACACTACTTGCATCACGCCTGCTGGATGCCCTTTTTGCCGCAACAGGCGTGATGCAAGCAGTGTGAACAGGCCCTAGTGGGAACGCTGCACGATGTAGTCCGCCAATTGTTGCAGCGGACCGGCGGCGTCGCCGTAGCCGGCGAGGGCGGCGCGGGCCTGCCGGCACAGGGCCTGGGCGCGCTCGCGGCTGGCCTGCAGGCCGAGCAGGGCCGGGAAGGTGCTTTTGCCGTGCTTCTCGTCGGACTTGCTGGGTTTGCCGAGCTGTTCGGTGTCCATGGTCACGTCGAGGATGTCGTCCTGGATCTGGAACGCCAGGCCGATGGCGTCGCCGTAGGCGGTCAGATTGCGCGCCAGCTCGGCGTCCGGGCGGCCGGCGGCCAGGTAGCCCAGGGTCAGGCTGGCGGTGATCAGGCGGCCGGTTTTCAGGTAATGCATGCGTTCCAGGGCGGCCACGTCCTGCAGCTGGCCGTGGGCGGCCATGTCCTGCATCTGCCCGGCGGCCATGCCGGCGCCGCCGGCGGCCTGGGTGAGCGCGCGCACCATGCCCACGCGGGCGCCGTCCGGGTAGTCGCCGGCGCGGCTGAGCAGCTCGAAGGCGAAGGTGTGCAGGGTGTCCCCGGCGAGGATCGCGGTGGCTTCGTCGAAGGCGCGGTGGCAGGTGGGCTGGCCCCGGCGCAGGTCGTCGTCGTCCATCGCCGGCAGGTCGTCGTGGACCAGGGAGTAGGCGTGGATCAGCTCCACCGCCACCGCCGGCACGTCGGCCTGTTCCAGGCTGCCGCCGGCGAGCCGGCAGGCGGCGTACACCAGCATCGGGCGGATCCGCTTGCCGCCGGCCAGGGCCGCGTAGCGCATCGCTTCGGCGAGGCGCGGGGCGTCGCTGGCCGCGGGGTCCGGCAGATGGTCGCGCAGCGCCTGGTCGAGCCGCGCGCGCACGGTGGCGTTGAGCGGGTCCAGGGCGTTGAGGTTACTGGTCATCGCGGCCTTCGAAAGGCACCGGCTCGGCTTGCGGGTCCTGCTCCAGCAGGATGCGCACCTTCTGCTCCGCCTGGCTGAGCGCCTGCTGGCACTCGCGGGTCAGTTTGACGCCCTGTTCGAACGCCTGCAGGGATTCTTCCAGGGTCAGCTCGCCGGACTCCATGCGTTCCACAAGGGCTTCCAGGCTGTCCAGGGATTGTTCCAGTTGCGGGGTCTTTTTGGCCATGTGTGCGATAACCTCGGGTGACCTCGTGGGATGGCCGGCGCAACATACTTCAGCACCGCCGGGGGGTCAATTGGGGCGGCCGCCGGCCCTGGCTTCAGGCGCCGGGCGGCCCGTCGTACTTCTTCGCGCCCAGGCCGGTGTCGTACCAACCGGCCCGGTCGGCATAGAAGATGTGATCGTTGGGGTCCAGGTCCGGGGTTTGGTCCAGTCCGCCGGCGGGGACGATCACGCCGCTGCCGTCGCGTTTTTCATGGGGCACCATGCTGCCGCACTGGACGCAGAAGGCGCGCGAGAAACTCTTCGCTTCGGGCAGGTCGAAACGGCGCACCTGATCCTCGCCTTTGAGCCATTCCAGCGCGTCGGCGGCGGCGATCAGATTGGCCGCGTGGGCGGTGCCGCTGAAGCGCTGGCAGCGCGAGCAATGACACAGGTGGAACTGGTGAAACGGGCCGCTGATCCGGTAGCGGACCTGGCCGCACAAACAGCCGCCTTCGTAGGTGTTCATCGGCGCAACTCCTGACTCTGGAGGTGTGTGAGTGCTCACAACGGGTGGTGCCGTAATGAGCAGTTCCGGTTGATTCCAAAAGGGTCTAAACACGCCCTTCCGCCTCGCCGGGCGCCGTCCTATAGTGAAATGCCCGCCGGGTCGTCGCAAGCGGCTTCTTCCTCTGATCTCCTTAATCTATGGCGTTTCGCTTGCGGAGCCGGCGGGGCTCTTTCGCCGCTCCGTTTCGGTCTCGCCGCTCGTCCCTTCCCCCGACTTACCATGATTTTACGACCCGACGCTGGCCGTTTTGAGCGGCCCTCTCCTATGCTGATCCATGTTGAAAGCCATTCCCGGCCGCTGGACGCAGGCCGACTCACTCTGCAAGGAGAGCAGCCATGAGCGACAGATCACATTTCCCTCCCCAGCATCAAGACGAGCAGCCGGGCGACGAACACCGGATGACGCCGGAGCCGCAGTACATACGTGATGAATATCGCGGCTCCGATAAGCTTCTCGGGAAGGTGGCATTGATCACCGGCGGCGACAGCGGTATCGGGCGCGCGGTGGCGCTGCATTTCGCCCGCGAGGGCGCGGATTGCGCGCTGGTCTACCTGGAAGAGGAAACCGACGCACGGGAGACCGCTGATCTGGTCGAAGCGGAAGGCCGCCGTTGCGTGTTGATTCGTGGCGATGTCGGCGATCCCACGTTCTGCCATGAGACTGTCGCCCGTACCCTCAATGACCTGGGCGATATTAATATCGTCGTGAATAACGCGGCGGAACAATACGATTGGAAGGAGATCACCGAACTGGAAAACGACCAGCTCGAACGCACCTTCCGCACCAATGTGTTCAGCCATTTCTATCTCACCAAGGCGGCGCTGCCGCACCTGCACGAGGGCGACACGATTATCTCCACGTCCTCGATCAATGCGTTCAAAGGCAACCCCACGCTGCTCGACTACACCGCCACCAAAGGCGCGGTACAGGCGCTGGTGCGTTCGTTCGCGACCGCGCTGATCAGCAAGGGCATCCGCGTTAACGCGGTAGCCCCCGGGCCGATCTGGACGCCGCTGATTCCGGCCAGTTTCGATGAAGAGAAGGTCGCCAAGTTCGGCGGGCAGGTGCCGATGAACCGGGCCGGGCAGCCGTGTGAGGTGGCGCCGGCTTATGTCTATCTGGCGAGCGCCGACAGCTCCTACGTCAGCGGCCAGACCCTGCACGTCAACGGCGGGGTGATCCTTAACACCTGAGCGGCCCATGGGTGCTAGAATCCGCGCCCATGAAACGGATCCTCGCCCCCATGGAGGGTCTGGCGGACTTCTGGGTGCGCCGGGCCCTCACCGATGTCGGCACCTACGACTGGTGTGTCAGCGAGTTCGTGCGCGTCAGCGGCGAGCTGTTGCCGCCCCGTGTCTTCTACCGCTGGTGCCCGGAGCTGCGCGATGGCGCCCGCACCCGTTCCGGCACCCCGGTGCATCTGCAGTTGCTGGGCTCGGACCCGGTGAGCATGGCGGACAACGCCGCCCAGGCGGTGGCACTGGGGGCGCCGGCCATCGACCTCAATTTCGGTTGCCCGGCGAAGATCGTCAACCGCCATGGCGGCGGCGCCATCCTGCTGGATGAGCCGGAGCGGGTGCACGCGGTGACCCGGGCGGTGCGCGCGGCGGTGCCCGCCCACATACCGGTGTCGGTGAAAATGCGGCTCGGCAACGAGCACATGGATCTGGCGCTGGATAACGCTCTGGGCGTGCAGGAGGCCGGCGCCGCCTGGCTCACCGTGCACGGTCGCACCAAGCGACAGGGTTACCGGCCACCGGCCTATTGGGACCGGATCGGCGCCATCCGTGACCGGGTCACCTTGCCGGTGATTGCCAACGGCGAAATTTGGACCCTTGAGGACGCCCGCCGCTGTCAGGCGGAGAGCGGTTGCCAGGATCTGATGCTGGGGCGCGGCGCGGTGGCCAATCCGCTGTTGACCCGGGAAGTGGCGGGCGGTGAACCCGCCGGCTGGCCGGAGGTGCTGGCGGTATTGCGCGATTTCGGCGCCGATATCGCCGGCACCGGCAGCGAGGCGCAGCTGTGCGGTCGGGTCAAGCAATGGCTCAGCTACAGCCGCCGGCGCTGGCCGCAAGCGGGGCCGCTGATGGAGTCGGTGAAGCGCGAGACGCGGCTGGCGGATCTGCGCGCCATTCTGGAGCGCGAGTCTGAGGGAAACAACGACGGCCAGGTTGTATCTTTTTAGGCCGAAACCTGCCTTTGCAAAGGCCCTTTCGAGGCCGTTTCCAGCCCTCTCGGAGCCCGGTTTGGCGCCCGGTTCCGGGCAAGCGGCCGCCGCTGTAAGCCCCGCAATGAGGGCTTCTCCGCCATACCCTCGGCGTCCCCCCGCCGCATGTTTTCATTTTTTTAGGGGGGCCTTTAACCGTTTTTCGATCACGACATCGGCACGGTCCGTGCTATCCCTTAAAAGGCGGTTATGTGAATAGGGTTATGCAGGAGAGCGGAACATGTACGAGGTACACGCTTTTTTCGCCGAGGGCGAGGCGACCAGGGCAATGGAGCCGGAATACGAGGCCGGGGAACGCTACGTTCTGATTGTTCTTTGCCGCCGCCCCCGTCACAGCGTCCATGACTTCAAACTGGTGGAAGAAACAGCCCGGCGTTTCGGCTGGGAAGACGTGCAGGTCTCCCACGGGGGCGTGCTGCAGCCGGAGTTTCTCAACGGGGATCTCTGCGATTTTCAGGAAAGTTTTATCGAGGCGCTGCACAAGGGCGGCGCGGTGGTGTCGTTGAACGACTGGCTGATGCGCGCCCTCTACGTCCGCTGAATCCGCTCCCAGCCCTTCGACTAAAGTCATACTGTGGCTGAACACACCTTTGTTTACTCTTGAGCCAGCTGGCCCGTGCCAACGCGGGTCCCGTGTTTGTCAGTGCGCAAAGGGGTAAACAAATGAGAGAAGAAAACGCCCGTGCCTACTGGGCCGCTAATCTCAAGCTCATCTTCACCTATCTCATCATCTGGTTCGTAGTGTCCTACGGCTGCGGCATCCTGTTCGTGGATGCACTCAATAACATTCAGTTCTTCGGTTTCAAACTGGGTTTCTGGTTCGCCCAGCAGGGCTCGATCTATGTGTTCCTGGTGTTGATCTGGATGTACGCCTTCACCATGAACAAGCTCGACCGAAAATTCGACGTCCACGAAGAGTGAGCGCCGCGAAAATAACAAAGAGGACCAAGAGATGGATGTTCAACTACTAACGTATCTTTTCGTCGGTGGCTCGTTCGCGCTATATATCGGTATCGCGATCTGGTCGCGGGCGTCATCCACGAAAGACTTCTACGTCGCCGGCGGCGGTGTATCACCGATCGCCAACGGCGCGGCCACCGCGGCGGACTGGATGTCCGCGGCATCGTTTATTTCCATGGCGGGTATCATCGCCTTCTCCGGTTACGACGCCTCGGTGTATCTGATGGGGTGGACCGGCGGCTATGTGTTGCTGGCGATGCTGCTGGCGCCCTACCTGAGAAAATTCGGCAAGTTCACCGTGCCGGACTTCATCGGTGATCGTTACTATTCCAACGTGGCGCGTACCGTCGCGGTGATCTGCGTGATCTTTATTTCCTTTACCTATGTGGCCGGCCAGATGCGCGGCGTGGGTATCGTGTTCGCCCGCTTCCTGGAAGTGGACGTGAACATGGGCGTGGTGATCGGCATGGCGATCGTGTTCTTCTACGCCGTACTCGGCGGCATGAAGGGCATTACCTACACCCAGGTTGCCCAGTACTGCGTATTGATTTTCGCCTTCCTGGTACCGGCGGTGTTCCTGTCCATTCTGATGACCGGCCATGTGCTGCCGCAGACCGGCTTCGGCGCCACGGTACTGGACGCCGCCGGTAACGACACCGGTGTCTACCTGCTCGAGCGACTGGACGGCATTGTTCAGGATCTCGGCTTCGGCGCTTATACCGAAGGTCAGAAGTCCACCATCGATGTGTTCTTCATCGCCGCCGCGCTGATGTGCGGTACCGCCGGTCTGCCCCACGTTATCGTGCGTTTCTTCACCGTACCCACGGTCCGTGATGCGCGTATCAGTGCCGGCTGGGCGCTGCTGTTTATCGCCCTGCTGTACACCACCGCTCCGGCGGTCGGCGCCTTCGCCCGTACCAACCTGATCGAAACCGTGCACCAGACCGAGTACGAAGAGCTGCCGGGCTGGTTCTATAACTGGGAAAACTCCGGTTTGATCGGCTGGGTGGATAAGAACGACGACGGCCGGGTACAGATGTCCGCCGGCGCCGCCTTCAAGGGCACGCCGACCTTCGCCGGCGACCGCGACGAAGTGACCGGCTCCCACGGTCAGCGCGTGGTCACCAACGAAGTCACCGATAACGATGCGGAAGTGTATGTCGACCGTGACATCATCGTGCTGGCGAACCCGGAGATCGGCAATCTGCCGGCCTGGGTGATCGCACTGGTGGCCGCCGGTGGCGTGGCCGCAGCACTGTCGACGGCGGCCGGCCTGTTGCTGGTGATCTCGTCGGCGGTGTCCCATGACTTGCTGAAGAAAACGCTTAAGCCGGATATTTCCGAGAAACAGGAGCTGCTGGCGGCGCGTCTGGCCGCGGTGGTGGCGATCCTGATCGCCGGTTACTTCGGTATCAATCCACCGGGCTTCGTGGCGCAGGTGGTGGCGTTCGCCTTCGGTCTCGCCGCGGCCAGCTTCTTCCCGGTGATTCTGATGGGCATCTTCTACAAGCGCATGAACAAAGAGGGCGCGATCGCGGGTATGGCGGTAGGCCTGGCCTTCACCTTCTCCTACATCGTGTACTTCAAGTTCGTGTCGCCGGAGCTGAACAGCGCCGAGAACTGGCTGTTCGGGGTATCACCGGAGGGCATCGGTACCGTCGGTATGGTCCTCAACTTTATCGTCGCGTTCGCGGTATCCCGTGTGACCGCGCCGCCGCCGGAGCACATCCAGCATATCGTTGAAGACATCCGCGTACCGCGTGGCGCCGGCGGGGCTTCCGCCCACTAACGGCGCTACTACAAACGGAGTAAGCTGAATATCGGGGCCGCGTATCCGCGCGGCCCCGATCTCCGTTCAGGACCTGGCCATGATCGACGTGGACTTTACCCAACTACCGTTTTCATTGCTGGACGAGGAACGCCGCCACCGTCTCGAGAACGCCATGGAAATGGCGTACTTCGAAGCCGGCACGGTGATTCTCGAAGCGCGCCATCCGGCGCAGTTTGTCTATCTGGTTCACAAAGGCGCGGTACTGGAGCTGGACCCGACCCTTCCCGCGGAGGCGGGACGGCTTGGTGTCTACAGTGCCGGTGATCTGTTCGGCGCGCTCAGCGTGCTTAACGGTCGCAGCCGTTACCGGTTCATTACCGAAGAAGAAACTCTGTGTTATCTGATACCGGCCGACCTGTTCCAGTCGTTGTGCCAGGATCAGAAAGAATTCGACGATTACTTCCGCCAGCGTCTCGCCAGCAAGAACCAGCTTCTTGCCGAGCGGCGCGAGGGCGGGGTGACCATGGCGGGCTTTATGCTCGCCAAGGTGCATCAATGCATGCGCCAACCTTTGATACTCGACAGCGGCGGCACTATCGCCCAGGCGGTGGCCGCGCTTAACGAGCACAACGCCGACAGCCTGCTGATGGAGCGCGACGGCCATGTGGGCGTGATCACCAAAACCGACCTGTTGCGCGGCCTGGTCAACGACGGCCTGACCCCGGACTCCCGCGCCCTGGCGCTGGCCAGTTTCGAGCTGGTGACGGTGCCGCCGGATCAGTTTCTGTTCGCCGCCCTGGTCAGCATGACCCGCCACGAGGTGCAGCGGGTGGTGGTCATGGACGGCCGCCGTCCGGTGGGCGTGGTGGAGCTCACCGATGTGCTCAGTTTCTTCTCCAGTCGCTCCTACGTGGTGGGGCTGGAAGTGGAGAAGGCGGACAACCTGGAGGCGCTGGCGATGGCCAGCGCCCGTCTGCCGGAACTGATCCAGGCGCTGATGGCGCAGGGCGTCAAGATGCGCTTCGCCATGGATCTGCTGGCGGCGCTGAACGGCCGCATCATCAGCAAGGCGTTCCAGTTCGTGGTGCCGGAGAGCCATCAGGAGCACGGTTGCCTGCTGGTGCTGGGCAGCGAAGGGCGGGGCGAGCAGATCCTCAAGACCGATCAGGACAACGCCTTGATCGTCGACGACCCGGAGAACTGGCCTGAGCGCGACGCGCACATGCAGCGCTTCACCGAAACCCTGCTGCGGCTCGGTTACCCCCGTTGTCCGGGCAACATCATGGTGTCCAACCCGGAGTGGGTGGGCAGCGCCACCGACTGGAAGGCACGCATCGGCCGCTGGGCCAAGCAGGGCGACGACGCCTCGATGATGAACCTGGCGATTCTGCTCGACGCGCACCCGGCGGCGGGGCGCACCGAGCTGGTCGATGAGCTGCGGCGGGACCTGTTCCGGGTATGCAGCAACAACGATCTGATTCTGTCGCGCTTTGCCCGGCCGCTGTTGAAGTTCTCCACCCCGCTGAACTGGTTCGGCGCCCTGAAGAAGCCCCAGCAGGGCATCGATATCAAAAAGGGCGGCCTGTTCCCGGTGGTGCACGGGGTGCGCGCCATGTCCCTGCAGCACCGCGTCGGTGAGACCGGTACCTTCGGCCGGCTCGACAGGCTGGTGGAGGCGGGGCATATGGAGACCGGCTTCGCCGAGGAGCTGGGCGAGTCCATGGCGCTGTTCGCGGAGCTGCGGCTCAAGCAGCAGCTGGCCCGTCTTGAGGGCAACGACGAAGAGGGCCGCAACAACCAACTGCTGATACAGGCGCTGTCGCCGTTGGAAAGAGACCTGCTCAGGGAGTCCCTGCAGGTGGTCAATGAGTTCAAGAAGCGCCTGACCCGGCGTTTTCATCTGGAGTATTAACGATGCTGAAGCGTCTTGTGCAACGGCGGCGCCACGGCAAGGGCCCCTATGGTCATTTGTTCGCGGCGCCACCGGGCGACGAAGTGATGGCGCTGGATTGCGAGACCACCGGGCTGAACACCCGCACCGCCGAGCTCGTCTCGGTGGCGGCGGTGCCGGTCAGCGCCGGCCGGGTCCAGGCGGGCGCGGCGCTGGACCTGCGCATGGCGCGGCCGGCCAGCCTGGACGGCGAGTCGATTTGCATTCACGGTCTGCGCGGTGTGGACTTGCACGACGGCGTGCCGGTGGAAGAGGGCCTGCGCCACCTGCTCGACTTTATCGGCAACCGGCCGCTGGTGGGCTGGTGTCTGGATTTCGATCTGGGGATTATCAACCGCTATCTGCGCGCCTCCCTGGGGTTCGACCTGCCCAACCCGGTGATCGAGTTGTCCGATCTGTATCGGCGGCGGCACCATTATCGCAATCCGGAGTCGCTGCCGGACCTGCGTTTCGAGCGTGTCGCCGGCGAGCTGGGGGTGCCGGTGATCGGTCGGCACAGCGCGCGCGGCGACGCCACCACCGCCGCCTTGATGTACTTGAAGCTGAAAAGCGAACCATAAACGGAGAATAACAATGCAATACCTGCAAGGGGCGCTGTTGGCGCTGGGCCTGCTGCTGGTGCTGGTGGCCTACGGTCAATATATCCGCCGCACCGGCGACTGGGGCGGGGTGCTGCGTTTCTGGCGCCGGGGCATGGCGCTGTCGGTCACCGAGTTCAAGATCCAGCGCGCGGGCTTGCTGGTGATGATTCTGGCGGTGGTATTGCGTTTCGTGGCGGTGCTGTTTCAGTGGTAAAGCCGTGATGATCGGACGGAGGCGCTCTCTTGTTTAGTCTCTGGCAGCTGGGTGTGTTCGCCCTGCTGTATGTGATGGTGCTGTTCGTGATCGCCTGGTGGGGGGACCGCGCCGAGCGGCGCGGCCTGCGGGTGGTCAATAACGCCTGGACCTACAGCCTGGGCCTGGGCGTGTACTGCACCTCCTGGACCTTTTACGGCGCCGTCGGCGAGGCCAGCGGCAACGGCTGGACCTACCTGCCCATTTATCTCGGCCCGATCCTCACCATGCTGCTGGGCGGCGAGCTGATTTATAAGCTGGTGTCGGTGGGCAAGCAGCACCACATCACCTCGATCGCCGACTTCATGGCCGCCCGCTACGGCAAGTCCCGGCAGCTGGCGGTGCTGGTGACCCTGGTGGCGGTGGTCGGCGTGCTGCCCTACATCGCGTTGCAGCTCAAGGCGGTGACCCTGTCCTTCGAGCATGTGGTGGGCCCCCAGGTGGCGCCGTCGCCGGACATCGCCCTGGTGGTGGCCACCCTGATGGCGATTTTCACGCTGCTGTTCGGCACCCGCCATATCGACGCCACCGAGCACCAGTCCGGGCTGATGCTGGCGGTGAGTTTTGAATCCTTCATCAAGCTGGTGGCGTTCGTGATCATCGGCCTGTTCTGCCTGTTCGCGATCTTCGACGGCCCGGTGGATATGTGGCAGCGGGTCCGTGACGTGCCGGCGATCCGCTCCGTGTTCGAGCCGGCCCTGTTTTCGCAGAGCTTCGTCACCGCGCTGCTGCTGTCGATGCTGGCGATCATCTGCCTGCCCCGCCAGTTCCATGCCGGCGTGGTGGAAAACAACGATCTGCAGCACTTGCGCACCGCCCGCTGGGTGCTGCCCACCTATCTGGGGTTGTTCGCGCTGTTCGTGCTGCCGATCGTGGCCGCCGGCATGATCACCCAGCCCGGCTCCACGCAGCCGGATATGTACATGCTGTCGCTGCCCATGGCGGCCGACAATCAGGGGCTGCTGCTGTTGTCGTTCATCGGCGGCATCGCGGCGGCCACCGGCATGGTGATCGTGTCCACCATGGCGCTGGCGATCATGCTCACCAACGAGGTGCTGATGCCCGCCTGGGTGCAGTACCGGATCCAGGGCGACGAGGAACTCTCGGACCTGAGTAACCAGGTGCGTCTGCTCAGACGGCTGAGCATTGTGGTGATGCTGGCGCTGGCGTTCCTGTTCCATATTCTGATCGACCGTTTTGAAGGGCTGGCGCGCATCGGCCTGCTGTCGTTCGCGGCGGTGGCGCAGCTGGCGCCGGCGCTGTTGGGCGGGCTTTACTGGCGGCGCGGCCACCAGAGCGGCGCCTTTGTCGGCCTGGCGGTGGGCTTTCTGGTGTGGGGCTACTGCCTGCTGTTGCCGCTGATGCTGCCGGTGGAGTGGGTGGATTACCTCAACCGGGCCGGTCTGCTGGGGCTGGGCATACTGCGGCCCAATGCGCTGTTCGCCATCGAGGGGCTGGAGCCGCTCACCCACGGTGTGTTCTGGAGCCTGAGCCTTAATCTGCTGGCCTATGTGTGGCTGTCCCGCCGCGCCACCCAGGCGCCGCTGGACGACACTCAGGCCACCCGCTTCGTGGACACCCCCACCGACTGGTGGCGCGAGGGCATGGGCCACCCGCTGATCACCACCGGCGAGCTGCTGCAGGTGTGTGAGCGGGGCCTGGGCCACCCGCGCGCGCGGGCGCTGTTCTTTGATTATCTGCAGCGCCGCCAGATATCGGAGGACCCGGCGCTGCCGGCGCCGCTGCATCTGGTGCGCTACGTGGAGCGTTTGCTGGCCGGCGCCATGGGCGCGTCCACCGCCCGCATTGTGATGGGCTCGCTGCTCAGCAAGCAGAACGTGCGCCGCGACGACATGGTGCGGATCATGGATGAGGCCTCGCAGCTGATCCAGTTCAACCACCAGCTGCTGCGCACCACCATCGAGACCATCAGCCAGGGCATCTGCGTGGTCGACCGCGACCTCAATATCGTCGCCTGGAACCAGGCCTACGTGAACCTGTTCGATTACCCGGAGGGCTTTATCCGCCTGGGCCGGCCCATCGAGGAAGTCTACCGGCATAACGCCGAGCGCGGCTTTTACGCCGGCGACGACCTGGAGCAGGACGTCAATAAACGGGTGCAGTTACTGCGCGAGGGCAGCGCCCACCGCTTCGAGCGCGAGCTGCCCAACGGCGTGATCGTGGAGGTGCGCGGCAACCCCATGGAAGGCGGCGGTTTCGTCAGCACCTACATGGACATCACCGAACGCAAGCGCGACGAAATCGCCCTGCGCCAGATCAACGAAAACCTGGAGCAGATGGTCTCCGAGCGCACCCGGCGGCTGTCCGAGCTGAACAGCCAGCTGGAACAGGCCAACGAGGGCAAGACCCGCTTCCTGGCCGCCGCCGGCCACGATCTGATGCAACCGTTGAACGCCGCGCAGCTGTTTGCCTCGTCCCTGTCCCAGCGCCTGGCACGCAAGGACGAGGCGTTCGTCTATGAGCGGGAGGTATTGGTGCATATCGACAGCTCGCTGCGTGCCGCCGAGCAGATTATTTCCGCGCTGCTGGAGATCAGCCGTCTGGACACCGGCACCATGCAGGCGCACCCGCGTACCGTGGCGGTGCGCCCGCTGATGCAGCAACTGGGGCAGGAGTTCAGTGTGCTGGCGCGGGCGGAGGGGCTCACCCTGCGCACCGTGTTCAGTGATCTGCAGGTGCGCACCGACGAGGCGCTGCTGCGTCGGGTGCTGCAGAATCTGCTCTCCAACGCGGTGCGTTACACCGAGCGCGGCCGGGTGTTGTTCGGCTGCCGCCGTCGCGGCGACACGCTGTCCATCGAGATCTGGGACACCGGCCCGGGGATTCCGGACGACCAGCAGGCGCGCGTGTTCCATGAGTTCCAGCGCCTGCCGCAACTGGGGCGCCGACAGATCAAGGGGCTCGGTCTGGGGCTGGCGATCGCCGACCGTATCTGCCGGCTGCTGGAGCACCGCATCAGTGTGCGCTCCTGGCCCGGGCGCGGCACCGTGTTCGCCGTTTCCGTGCCGCTGGTGGTGGGCGAGCCGGAGGTGGCGTCCCCGCCGGAACCGGCGGTGTCCGATCAGCGCGACGTGGCCGGGTTGCGGGTGTTCTGTGTGGATAACGATCCGGCGTTGCTGGCCAGCCTGGAGGCGCTGCTGCGCGCCCTGGGTTGTGACCCGATCGTCGCCCGCTCCCGCGCCGACGCCCTGGAGGAAGCCCGGGGCCGGCCGGCGCCGGACCTGTTGCTGGTGGATTATCAGCTCGACGACGGCGAGACCGGCTTCCAGGTGATCGACGCGCTGGACGGCTGCTGGGAGGACGTGGTGCCGGCGATGCTGATCACCGCCGACCGCCGCGCCGAGGTGCGCGTGCGGGCCCGTGAGCAGGGCGTGGGCTTTCTG
This sequence comes from Alcanivorax sp., assembly GCA_017794945.1. GTDB lineage: Bacteria > Pseudomonadota > Gammaproteobacteria > Pseudomonadales > Alcanivoracaceae > Alloalcanivorax. The sequence continues at coordinate 943,431 of CP051239.1, read as the reverse complement.
CAGAAACCGGTCAGCGAGGCCGCGTTGCTGGAGGTGCTGCGCGCGCTCTAGGCGCGGCGCTTCAGGTGCGCGGGGTTCAGGCCAGGCCGGGCGGCTCGATGGCCAGATCCTTCAGGGCCAGCACCGCCTGGGTACGGTTGCGGACGCCCAGCTTGCGGAAGATGGCGGTCATGTGGGCTTTGACGGTGGCTTCGGACACGTCCAGCTGATAGGCGATCACCTTGTTCTGCAGCCCTTCCATGAGCATGCCCATGACCCGGAACTGCTGCGGCGTCAGGCTGGTGATGCGCTCGCGCATGGCGGCGAAGTCGGGCAGATCCGGCGGCAGCGGGCGGCGTGCCTTCTCCGGCACCCAGCGCTCGCCTTCCATCACTTTCAGCACCGCCTGGGTCATCGCTTCCACCGAGGCCGACTTGGGAATAAAACCGTCGGCGCCGAACTGCAGCGCCCGCTGGATCACTTCCAGCTCCTCGTTGGCGGAGATCACCACCAGCGGCACCCGCCGGTACAGCTCGCGCAGATAGATCAGCCCGGAAAAGCCATGGGTCCCCGGCATGTGCAGGTCCAGCAGAATCAGGTCAAAGGGGACCTGGTCGTCGCCCAGCTTTTCCAGCGAGGCCAGGGAATCGGCCTCCTGGATACGGGCGTCCTTGAAGCTTACTTCCACGGCCTGACGCAGAGCGGCGCGGAACAGCGGATGGTCGTCGGCGATCAGTATTCTCATTATTAGGACCTGTTTTATCTCCGGACGATACAATACTAGCGTCTAAGCGGCGCCGGCGCGCCCCGCGGTGCGAGGAATCAGAAATAAAAAGAGGGGCCGCCGCCTGGCAGCCGAGGTAAGGACGTGGAAAATCAGAATCAGCTTGATGTTCAAGCGGACGACCCGTGCGGTTTGGCGCGGGCGTCCAGGGTCCTGCGGAAACTCTCCCAAGCCGTTTGTTCGGGGTTCGATTTATTGTTATCCGGCTGTCGGCGGGTCTGGCCCGCACTTGATATGCCCGGTACCTTGCCCGCTTCCGGAGCGCCGTGGAATTAGACTTTTGTCGAGTCCCGGGGCGCAGGCCAAAAAAAACGGAACCCTGGGGTTCCGTTCTCTTCGCTTGGCTGGCAGGCGCCGCTGTCAGTCAAGATCGGCCGGGTAGACGCCGTTCTCGTCGTGCACTTCCTTGCCGCTGAGGGGCGGGGTGAAGGCGCACGCCACCACCATGTCCTCGTTCTCGCCACCATAGAGGTAGTGCTCGTCGTGCTGGTCGAGCAGATAAATGGTGCCTGGCGTCAGCTCGTACACGTCGCCGCTTTCCACCATCTCGATCTTGCCCTTGCCGGAAATCACGTAAACGGATTCCCAGTGGTTGGCGTATTTGATGTGGGTCTTGGTGCCTTTAAAGATGGTGGTGATATTGAAGGAATGCCCCATCTTGTCTTCTTTCAGGGACAGGCGAACGGACTGCCAATTGCCGTTTTCCGCGACCACGCGACGGTCGGTTTTCTCGGCTTCCGCCAGAGTGCGAACGATCATCTACACCTCCAAAAACAAAAAAGGAAAAAAACAGGGAAGCCCGGCCGCGCGAAGCGGCCGGGAGGTCGGGAAGGGTTCAGCCCGCCAGGCTGGAAACGGAATTGGCGTCGCCGCGCTTGATGCGGTCTTTCATGACTTCTTCGACGCTTTCCTTGAGCACGTCCATGGCGTGGTTGATCTCGTCCTCGGTCACGGTGAGCGGACACAGGGTCTTGATCACCTGGTCGTCGGCGCCGGAGGTTTCGATCACCAGCTTGCGCTTGAACGCGGCCTTGGTGATTTCCTCAGCCAGTTCGCCGTCACGGCAGACCAGGCCCTGCATCATGCCGCGGCCGTTCAGGTAGAACCAGTGATCGTCGAAGCCGGACGCGATATCGCGGAACCGGTCGGTGATCAGGTCACCCTTCTTCTGCACTTCCTTGGCGAAGGTATCGTCGCTCCAGAAGTGTTCCAGCGCCTTGGCGGCGGTGGCGAAGGCCAGGTTGTGGCCGCGGAAGGTGCCGTTGTGCTCACCGGGTTTCCACTGGTCCAGCTCCGGCTTCAGCAGCACCACCGCCAGGGGCAGGCCATAGCCGCTCAGCGACTTGGACAGGGTGATGATGTCCGGCTTGATGCCGACATTGTCGAAGCTGAAGAAGGTGCCGGTACGACCGCAGCCGGCCTGGATGTCGTCCAGGATCAGCAGCATGTCGTGCTTGCGGCAGACGCGCTCCAGGTTGCGCAGCCAGTCGAAGCTGGCCGCGTTGATGCCGCCTTCGCCCTGTACGGTTTCCACGATCACGGCGGCCGGATGGTCGACGCCGCTTGATGAATCCAGCAGCACCTTGTCCAGGTACTCGGTGGTGTCGAAGGCGTCGCCCAGGTAGCCGTCGTACGGCATCACGCTGACGCCGCCCATGGTGACGCCGGCGGCGCCACGGTGGTGGCTGTTACCGGTGGTGGACAGCGCGCCCAGGGTCACACCGTGGAAGCCGTTGGTGAAGCTGATGATGTTTTCGCGGCCCTTGATGTTACGGGCGATCTTCAGTGCCGCTTCCACCGCGTTGGTGCCGGTGGGGCCGGGGAACTGGACCACGTGGTCCATGTCGCGCGGCTTCAGCACATAGTCTTCCAGCGCTTGCAGAAAGTCGCGCTTGGCCACGGTGTGCATGTCCAGGCCGTGCACGATGGAATCGTTCTCGATGTAGTCGAGCAGGACTTTTTTCAGAACCGGATTGTTGTGGCCGTAGTTCAGCGTGCCCGCGCCGGCCAGAAAATCCAGGTACTCCTGGCCGTCCTCGTCGTACAGATAGCTGCCCTTGGCTTTCTGGAACACCACCGGGAAGCTGCGTGCGTAGCTTTGAACTTCGGACTCAATGCTGTCAAAAATATCCGTATCCATGGTTCTCTCTACCTCGCTGTGTCTCAATTCGTTTTAGGCGTCGTCGCGGTTGAACGGCCCGATGCGCAGCAAATGTTCATCATTGTGCTCGCCGGCGAAATGGATGCGTGAATCGAAGAGGATGAACTCTTCGGTGGGCATCCGGCGCTCGTAGGCGAAGCTGCGGAACATACCCCAGGACGCTTCGTTGTCCGGGGTGATGGTGGTCTCGATGAACTGAACGTTTTCCGCTTCGTCGCGCTTGATCAGTTCCGCCAGCATGCGCTTGGCGAGACCCTTGCCGCGTGCCTTGCCGTGCACCGCCACCTGCCACACGAACAGCGTGTTCTGCTGCTTGGGCGGGATGTACCCGGAGATGAAGCCCACCAGATCGCCATCCATTTCCGCGGCCACCGAAGTGTCCGCGAAGTGCGTGCACTGCAGCAGATTGCAATACACGGAGTTTTCATCCAGCGGCTTACATTCCGCGATCAGCTTGTGCACCCGCGGGCCGTCCGGGCTCTCGGGCTTGCGGAAAATGATGTCGTCTTGTGTGTCAGCGGAGGATGAATCCGCCTTTTTCGGTTCGTCTGCAGACATTGATGTCACTTCTGGTCGGTTTGGAAAGAAGGGTCGGGTCGCGGCCGACGGCGCTGGGCCTCGGCGGCGGGCTGGATGCGGTCTATGGCACCCAGATCAAGCACCGGCGAGGCGTCGATGTCACCGGCGTTCATCATCGCGGCTACCCGCTGCAGGGAGCTGAGAATCTGCGACTGTTCCCAGTCCTGTAACCGTGAAAAACGGTCCATGAATTCCTCCTGCAGGGGCGTCGGTGCCCGCTCCATGATATCGCGTCCGGCGGTGGTCAAATAAGCATAGACCCGGCGCTTATCCCGTTCACCCCTTTTCCGCTCGATCAGGCCGCGCTTTTCGAGCCGGTCGAGGATGGTGGTGACGGTGGCCTGGCTGACGGATACCTCGGTGGCGATGTCGCCCATGGTCATTTCCCCATGGGCGTCTATCGCCTGCAGGATCAGCAGCTGCGGGGCGGTGAGCCCGGCCACCTTGCTCAACTTGCGGGAGTAGAGGTCGGTGGCCCGAATAATCTGTCTCAGGGCGATTAACACTTCGTCGTGTTTGGCCATGGTGGTTAATTCTCTGGATAACAAATCAATGTGACTGCCTGACGACACGACGCAAAAACCGGTTAATCGTGGCGCCGTCACTTTGATGTGAAAGCAATGTTTGCCTCGGCATCAGCTCAGGAATCAATCGCACGGCCAAGATATTCCTTGCCATAAGTGGTACGCTAGCTTAGAGATAAAACATTTAGATGTCAAAGTAATTAGAGGCTTTGCCCCGAGGGACGCGTTTCATGTTGCTTGCCAGTTTTCTCGGTTTCCTCCTTTTGTTTCTGCTGATCGGCTTTTCCTCGGTCCTGGTTCGCTCCAAGGAACAGTCCGACTATCTGCTCGCCGGCAGCTCCGTGCCGCCCTCCCTGATCGGCCTGTCCGCGGTGGCCACCAATAACTCCGGCTTCATGTTCATCGGCGTGATCGGCTACACCTACGCCACCGGCCTGCCGGCGTTCACCATGATGGTGGGCTGGATTCTGGGTGACTGGATGGCCGCCACCCTGGTTACCCGTAAAGTCCGCGAGGTGTCCGAGGAACGCGGCACCCTGACCATTCCGGAACTGCTGTCGCGCTGGGGCGGCGGCCATTTCCAGGTGCTTAAGGTGGTGGCGGCGCTGATCGCGGTGCTGCTGCTGGGGGTCTACGCCGCCGCCCAGTTCAAGGCCGGCGGTAAGGCGCTGCAGGCGCTGTTCGACTGGGATCTGCGCACCGGCGCCATCATCGGCGCGGTGATGGTGCTCTGCTACGGCTTCTCCGGCGGTCTGCGCGCCTCGGTGTGGACCGACGCCGCCCAGTCGGTGGTGATGATCGTGGCGATGACGGTGATGCTGACCACCGCGGTGTTCACCGTCGGCGGCTGGCAGTCCGCCTGGACCGGCCTGCACGAGGTGTCACCCACCTTCTTCCAGTTTTTCCCCGCCGATTCCGCCGCCAGCGGTCTCACCGGCGTCTTGCTGTTTCTGGTCGGCTGGACCTTCGCCGGCGCGGCGGTGATCGGCCAGCCCCATGTGATGGTCCGCTTCATGGCGGTCAACGACGTCAAAAACATCCGCCGGGCGCGCACCTACTATTACCTGTGGTTCGTGGCCTTCTACACCCTGGCGGTGGGCGTGGGCATGATGGCGCGCCTGCTGATGGACCAGGGCGCGGTGGACCCGTCCCTGGTGATGAGCGGCGGTGAGCTGGACGCCGAGCTGGCGCTGCCGGTGATGGCGGACGTGCTGCTGCACCCGGTGGCCACCGGGCTGGTGCTGGCCGGCCTGTTTGCCGCCACCATCTCCACCGTCGATTCGCTGATTCTCAGCTGCAGCGCCTGCCTGTCCCGGGATCTGATGCCCAAGCGCTGGCACGGCTACGGCACCGCGCGGATCGCCACCCTGGTGGTGGTCGGCGTATCGCTGACCATCGCCCTGTTCGCCGAGGAGAACGTCTTCAATCTGGTGTTGTTCGCCTGGGGCGTGCTGGGCGCCGCCTTCGGCGGATTGCTGGTGGTGTACGCGCTGGGCGGCCGCCCCCGTGAACCGCTCGCCATCGCGATGATTGTTGTCGCCAGCTCGGTGGCAATTGGCTGGCGCCTGTCCGGGCTAAATGCGACCATATTCGAGGTTTTGCCGGCGCTGGTCAGCGCCTGGCTGGTATACGGCGTAGGCCGGGTGTGCGGATTGTCCGGCCCGGCGAAATAATCGAGGACCGGGTCTTGATGCGAGTGATGCCGTGGCGGCGTTGGCTACTGCTTTTTTTGTTGGTGTGCGGCCCCGTGGGCGCGCAGCAGAACCGTGCCGAGGACCCCGCCGAGGGGCCGGTGGAGTCGCAGAGCGAGATCGAAAAGGGGCCGGTGATTTCCCAGTTCCGCGAGAACTGGATTCTCGGTGAACTGCGCAGCCTCCGTCAGGACATGATGGAGTACCGCAACGACATGAACCGGATCGTCACCGACCGGGAACTGGAAGTGGCCGACAAGGCCATGGGCTACGCCACCAACACGGTGACCTACTTCTTCTACCTGATCGCCGGCGCCGCCTCGATTCTGGCGCTGGTGGGCTGGTCGACGATTCGTGACCTCAAGGACAACATCCGCGTCTACGCCGAGAAGGAGATGTCCCGGCTCACCGTGGAGTACGAGTCGCGCCTGGCGGACCTGGAGCAGGAGCTGCGCCGCAAATCGCGCACCATCACCGAAAACCAGGAAGAGATCGAGCGCACCAACGAGATCCACAGCCTGTGGCTGAAAGCCACCAAGGAAACCAGCTACAAAGAGAAGATCGAGCTCTACGACCGGATCCTGGAGCTGCGCCCGGACGACCCGGAGGCGCTGGCCTGGAAGGCCGACGCCGCCCTGGAGCTGGGCGAGCAGCGCTGGGCCCTGAGCCTGTGCGACCGGGTGCTGGAAGTGGACGAGGACAACGCCCACGCCCTCTACCAGCGCGCCTGCGCCTGGGCCGGCCTGGGCGAGACCGAGAACGCCCTGCGCGACCTGCGCCAGGCGGTGGCCATCTCCGAGGCCCTGCGCCAGCACGCCCGCGCCGAGGAAATGTTCGTTCCGCTGCGTGAAATGGAGCGCTTCCAGGAGCTGGTGGGGCGCGCCGAGGACGATGAAACGCCCCTGTGACGGGGCCCGCCGCCGATAGGCCCGGGCTGTCGCTTTTATCGCCAATCCCGTCGTTCCGGTCTGTCTATTTGCCGGGCGGTTTCTGCTACACTCTGCGCCCCTGAGAGGTCGGGCGGCATCGCCTGGAGAATTGTCCCAGCCTTCACCGGCCAGCGGTCATGCTCCGTCCTTTGCCGTCCCAGCGGAGATTTCCATGAAGCGCGATAGCAGTTCGGAAACCACCAAGTCGATGCCCGATGTGGCGACGAACTCCATGGTGGAACACATTCACAGCACCCTGGACTGGGTGGGCATGAGCGAGATCCATCTGCCGGCCCGCATCAGCGACACCCTGGCCGGCGAACGCCCGGTGAGCACGTCCATCCAGGCCTATGTGAACCTTTCCAACCCGGACGCCAAGGGCATTCACATGTCCCGGCTTTACCTGATGCTGGAGGAAACCTTCGGTGATCATTCGGTAAGCGCCTATTCGATCCGCAAGCTGTTGCAGAATTTCCTCGACTCCCACGAGGGCCTCAGCGACCGGGGCTTCGTGCAGTTCGATTTCGAGTACTCGATGCGCCGGCCGGCGCTGAAAAGCAGCTACTCCGGCTGGAAGAGCTACCCGGTGACCATCAAGGCGACCCTGGCCCCGGACGGCATGCGCATGGAGCTGGCGGTGGAAGTGCCCTATTCCTCCACCTGCCCGTGCTCCGCGGCGCTGGCCCGGCAGCTGATCCAGGAGCAGTTCCGCAAGGACTTCGAGGGCGAAGGCTCCGTGGACATGGAGAAGGTGTTCGAGTGGCTGGGCACCGAGGAAGGCATCATGGCGACGCCGCACAGCCAGCGCTCCGTGGCCCAGGTGCGGGTATTGCTGGATACCGACTGCGACGAGGCCTTCCCGATCACCGCTCTGATCGATTCCATCGAGGGCGCGCTGAAAACGCCGGTACAGACCGCCGTGAAGCGGGTCGACGAGCAGGAATTCGCCAAGCTCAACGGCCAGAACCTGATGTTCTGCGAGGATTCCGCGCGGCGCCTGAAGCGGGCGCTGGACGGCCAGCCCTGCTACCAGGACTTCTGGCTGCGGGTGAATCACCTGGAGAGCCTGCACGCCCACAACGCGGTGGCCATCGCCACCAAGGAAGTGGAGGGCGGCTACCTGCCGATTCCCTGACCGGGGCTCGTAAGGCCGCTATAAAAAAAGCCGCGCTCAGCGCGGCTTTTTTTATGACCGCCGTCCCTGGCGGTCGCTCCTCGGGTCGCCGGCGCTCAGAAGCGGCCGTTGAGCCCCAGGGACAGGTTGGTGACTTCGTCGCCGCCACTGTCCACGGCGCGCATGTATTCCACGCTCACGAACACCACGTCGGTCAGGCTCACGTCGGCGCCCAGGCCGATGGAGAGGCCGGAGTAGTTCTCGCCGGTAGAGCCGCCGCCGGGGAAGTTCTCGGTGGTTTCCATGCGGGTCAGGCCGATCAGGCCGTAGGGGCGCACTGGCAGGGTGTTGGGGAACTGGCCACGGAAATAGGCACCGTAGTAGCGGTCGATTTCCACATCGGTGCCACGGCCCAGGTCGTCCTCATCAATACCCAGGCCCAGGCGCAGCTCGCCGCCCAGGGTTTCATTGCGGTTGATCCAGGTACCGAACTTGAACTGCAGCGCGGTGGGATCGGCGCTGCCGCCGTCGTCCGGTTCGATTTCGCTGCTGACAACGTCGATACCCGCGAAGCCGGAGGCGCCGGCGGCAATGGGCAGGAGGGTCAGGGGCAGCGCAAGGCTCGCGGCTAACAGGAAAGGCTTCATGGGTACTCCGATCATTACTGCGGATGGTTATTAGGGATGCTGTCCGTGAACGCATTGTAGTGAAAAGAAGCGCGCAAGGCGACGCGCAAGGCCCCGGCCGGACGGCCGGGGCGGAGGGCGTTAATGGTCGTGATCGTGATCGTCGTGGCCGTCATGGTCGTGCGCCTCGCCGACGCCGGTCCAGGCCAGGCCGGTGGGCGGGAATGCCAGGGGCACCGCTTCCAGGCTCAGCGCTTCCAGGTCGATGATGTGGATCGCCGGCGCCGCCGGGTCACTGACGAAGGCCTGATCGCCGGCGGCGCTCACCGCCAGTGCCGGTGCCGGGCCGCTGGCGGGCACGCTGTCGAGCACCGCGATACTGCCGCGGTGGCTCCAGTCGCTGCTCTCCAGCACGTGCAGATCGCCGTTGCTGTCGAGAACCAGCAGGTGCTCGCCGTGGCCGTCAAAGCCCCGTGCCAGCGCCGAGACCGGGTCGCCGTCACCGTCCACGGCGCCGTCGCGCCAGTCCACCTGCGTGGCGGTGCCGGCTTCCGGGTCCAGCGCGTAGAGGTTGCCGCCGGGGTAGGAGAACGCGGCGAACTCCGCCACATCGGGGTGGCCCACCACCGTGGCCAGGCGCTCCGCCACCGCGATCTTGGCGTCGTCGAAATGGTCGCCGTGCAGCTCGAACACGCTGATGCCGTCCGGCGCGTCGCCGCTGGCGGCGGCGTGGCTGGCCAGCACCACACCGTCGAGGGGCTCGGCGATGCCGTGATGGGCGGTGTCCAGGGTCTGATGGGCCAGGGTGCCGCCGCTTTCCAGACTCTCATCGCTGAACAGATGGAACTGGCTCAGGGCGGCGCTGGCGCTGTCGCCGTCGAAGAACAGGGCGGCCTGCTCGCCGTGGTGGCGGTAGTGGGTGGGCCGCACGCCGGACAGGGTAAACGGCAGCATCGCCGGATCGCCCTCGTCGACATGGTCGTCATGGCGGTAGACGCCGCCGTCCAGGAATTCCACCTGATCGTTGTCGCGCTGCACGATCACCGCGTAGCGGTGCTCCGGGCTGCTGTGGACCGCCGTGGCGGGATGCACCAGGGCGAAATCCGCCAGGGTGGAGCGGCTCTCCAGGTCGTGCACATAGACCCGTGAATTAGAGCCGTCGGCGTGGGTGAACACCAGCCGGCCGGCGCTTTCCGCGCCGTGGTCATGGTCGTGTTCGTCCTCGCCGCCGGGCAGCGGGGTGCTGCCGGTGTCGTTGTTGCAGGCGGCAAGCAATACCGACGCGGCCAGCAGGGCGGCGCCGGTGGGGGAAAATGAGCGTTTCATTGAGCTCTCTCCAATGTCTTTTTGCTGTGGATGTTCCGCGTCAAAAGGTCAGGCGCACGCCGGCGGTCAGGTTACGACCGGGTTCCGGTACCGTGCGCGCCAGAAACGACGCGTGGTTCCACACTTCCTCGCCGAGCAGATTGCTGGCGCGCAGGAAGGCGCTGTACTGGGGGCTGCCGGTGAAGGTGTAGCTCACCGTGGCATTGAGCATGTCGTGGCCCGGCGTGCGGGTTTCGAAGCCGGCGATGCGGTCCTGGGCGAACACCCGGTAGAACTCCAGCTCCGCGTCGAAGGCGCGCCAGTAGGTGTTCAGGCGCGCGCCCAGCCGCTGTGCCGGGATGCGCGGCAGCTCGTCGCCGTTGTCCTCGAATTGCGCGTACACCGTGTCGCCGAACGCGGTGGTGGAGAAGCGGTCGGTCCACTGGTAGGTGGCTTCCGCTTCCGCGCCGGTGAACTCCACGTCTTCCTGGCTGTATTTGATCAGGCGGAATTCCTCGATCTGATCCAGGGTGCGGGCGTAGATGTAGTCCTGAACCCGGTTGTGGAACACGCCGAGGTCGAAGGTCAGATCGCCCTGCACCTTGCGCAGATTTAGGCCCACGTTGTGGGACGTCTCCGTTTCCAGGTCGGCGTCGTTGGCGGCGCCGCCGCAGGTGAAGGTGTCGGAAAGCAGCCCGCACTCATAGGTGTTGGTGGCCAGATGCACGCCGCGCGCGTAGACCTCCTGGGTCTGCGGCAAACGCTGGGAGCGCGCCACCGACAGCGACACGTTGTAATCCGGGCGGAACGCCCAGGTCAGCGCGCTGGAGATCGAGGTGGCGGAATCGCTCACCGAAGGCAGCGGGCGCTGAGCGTCATCGGGGTCCAGGTCCTGGTGCTCGTAGCGGGCCCCGGCCTCCAGCTGCCACTGGTCGTTGAAGCGGTAGCGCTCCACCGCGAACAGGGCCGCCACCCGGGTATCGGTTTTCGGCAACAGCCCCTCTTCGCCGGTGGTCTCGATCTGGCCGTCGGTGAACTGGGTGCCCACCGTGCCGCGCCAGCCGAGGATGGGCGCGTGCTCCGCCTCCACGCGGGTGTCCACGCCCCGGTGGCGGAAGCTGGTGCCGATTTCGCCTTCCTCGATCTCGTGGTGACGGTAATCCGTGTGGCTGGCGCGCAGGCGCACCGCTTCCACGCCGTCGAACGGCCGGCGGTATTCACCGCGCAGGTCCACGCGGCGGCTGTCCAGGTCCACGAACGGCGCTTCCTCTTCGCCGTGCTCGTGCTCATGGCCTTCTTCCGCGCAATCCAGGCTGGCGCCGTTGCTGGTGCAGCCCTCGAACTCGTGGCTGTGGCCGGGCAGGCCGTAGAGGTCGCCGCGGTAGGAGTAGGCGACGCCCAGATAGCCCCGGTCACCGATCCATGAGAGCCCGACGCTGGCGTTGTTGCTTTCCGCCCAGGTGCCGTCGATCTCCTGTTCGGTGAAGCCGTTCACCTCGTAGTTGTCGGCGTCGCGGCGGGCGCCCTCGATGTGGATCGCCACATTGTCGCCGGCGCGGGCGGTCAGCCCCACGGCGCCGGCCTGTTCGTCGGCCACGGTGTTGCCGCGCGCCGAGACGAAGCCTTCCACCGGGCGGTCCGGCATGCGCGTGGGGATTTTGTTGTCGAGCACGTTGACCACGCCGCCGATGGCGCCGCCGCCATACAGCAGGGTGGACGGGCCGCGCAGCACCTCCACCTTGCGCGACAGCATGGGCTCCACGGTGGTGGCGTGGTCGGGCGAGATGGTGGACATGTCGAACAGTTGCGCGCCGTCGGACAGCACGCTGACACGCGGCGCGGTCTGGCCGCGGATCACCGGCCGGCCGGAGCCGCCGCCGTAGGTGTCGGCGTGCACGCCGGGCAGGCCGTCCAGGGTATCGCCCAGGGTGGCTTCGCTTTGCTGGAACAGCAGCTGGTCTTCAAGCAGGTCGAACGAGGCCGGCGTCAGATTGGCGTCGCTGCCCAGCGGCAAAGCGGACACTTCCACGGCGTCCAGCCGGCCTTCGGTGTCGGTGGACGCGGGCTCGGCGGCGGGCGCCACGGACCAGACCATGGCGGCCACGGTGGCGGCGGCCATGGGGGGAGTAAAGCGTTTCATGTTGTCTCCTGAATACAACCACGGGCCGCCCTGGCGCTGCGCCAGGGACGGTCCCGATAAGGGAAGTCAGTGCTTGGAATTCAGGAGAAGCGGGGTGGCGCGCGCGCCGGATGGTTGCGGGTCGGGGTGACCGCCAGCGGGCGACGGATGTCGGCCGGCCGTGTGTGGGTGTCGGGAACAACCGGTGGCGGCGTGAACAGGGTGGGCACGCCCACCAGGCCGTGGCCCTGCACGCACAGGTCGCAGTCGTGGGCGACGATCGCGGAATGGCCGTCGTGGCCGTCGAAGATGTGCGCCGGGGCGTGCCAGGCGAGCAGCGTCTGCGCGACCAGCAGCAGGGCGACGAACAGTAACCGACCCTGGGGACGCGGCTCACTCATGGGCGTCCCCGCAACGCTGGCCGGGCACCGGGTCGAAGCCGCCGGGGTGCCAGGGGTGGCACTTGCACAGCCGCTTCACCGCCAGACCGGAACCGCGCAGGCTGCCGTGGGCTTCCACCGCCTGACGCGCGTACTCCGAACAGGTCGGATAGAACCGGCACTGATTCCCCAGCCAGGGGCTCAGTACGGTCTGGTACACACGCAGGGCGGCCAGCAGAAGGCGTTTCACGTTGGCATCCGGTCATAACAGGGGTTGAGTCGACTCGGCATGATAGCGGTTATCGGGCCGGTGTGACCACCGTGATGTGCAAAAGGGGCCAATCCAGCGCGGTGTGCTTGTGCGCCGGCGGCGCGGTCCCATACTGAGCGGCCTGTCTCTCACCGAACCGAGGAATCGCCGTGTTGAACCCGCTTGTGTCCCTGTGTACGGGGCTGCTGCTCCTGGCCGTCAGCGTCTCCGCCGCCGCTCAATCCTGGCAACCCAACCGGGAGGCCGACGCCCGCGACCAGGTCTCCACCTGGACCCGGGATGTGCCGGACAGCCCGGTGAAGGCGTTTCGCGGCGTGGTGGAGGTGCCGCACGGGCCGGTGCCGGTGCTGGCGGCGATCACCGCCGTGGACACCTTTCCGGAGTGGATCTTCCAGGTCCAGGCCAGCGAGGCGGTGCCGGACACCGGCGGCGAGCGCACCTATATGCGCTTCAACGGCATCTGGCCGGTGTCCGACCGCGACGTGGTGCTCGACAACAGCGTCAGCCAGGCGCCGGAAAGCGGTGCCGTGACCCTGCACAGCGTCAACGCCGAGGGCGCGCGGCCGCCCAGCGACGGCTATGTGCGCATCCCGGCGCTGGATAATCGTTTCGTGGTGACGCCGCTGGCGGACGGCTGGACGCGGGTGGAATTCCGCACCTTCGTCGACCCGGGCGGCAAGGTGCCGGTGTGGCTGGCCAATCTGGTCGCCACCAAGGCGCCGCTGGTGACGCTGGAAGGGCTGCAGGCGCAGCTGGAGAAGCCGCGCTTCAAGAACGCCGGCCAGGACGACCTGCCGGCGGTCTTCGACGGGGTTCGTTTCTAGGGCCGCGCCGTCCGCTCAGCCGCGCGTCCAGCGGGTGCCTTCGCGGGTGTCCTCGAGCTGGATGCCGGCGTCCTTGAGCTGGTCGCGGATCTCGTCCGCGCGGGCGAAGTTCTTGTCTTTCTTGGCCTGGGTGCGTTCCGCCACCAGACCGTCGATGGTGGCGTTGTCGAGGCCGTCGTCGCCGGCTTTCTTGTCCTGGAACCAGGCGCTGGGGTCGGCCTCGAGCAGGCCGAGCAGGTGCGCGGCGGCCTGCAGCTCCGCTTTGAGCGCCGGTTTTTCTTCCAGCGCCGCCTTGTTGAGGCGCGCCGCGATGGCGTGCAGGGCGCTGATCGCCTCGGAGGTATTCAGGTCGTCGAGCAGCGCGGTGAGCACCGGGTGGTCCTCGGGCAGCCGGTAGTCCGGGTCGGCGTGCACGGTTTCACCCCGGCCGAGCAGGGCGTAATAGAGCGAATCCAGGCTGCTTTCCGCCTGCTCCAGCAGTTCGGCGGAAAAGTTGAGCGGCGACCGGTAGTGGCTGGACAGCAGCGCGAAGCGCAGCACCTCGCCGGGAAACTTCTCCAGCAGGTCCCGCACCAGACGGAAGTTGCCCAGGGATTTGGACATCTTCTCGCCGTCGATATTGATGTAGCCGTTGTGCATCCAGTAGCGCACGTACTCGGTGCCGTGGGCGCAGCAGCCCTGGGCGATTTCGTTCTCGTGGTGCGGGAAGATCAGATCCTGGCCGCCGCCGTGAATATCGATCACATCGCCCAGGTGCTTGTGGATCATCGCCGAGCACTCGATGTGCCAACCCGGCCGGCCGCGGCCCCAGGGCGATTCCCAGCCGGGCTGGTCGTCGCTGCTGGGTTTCCACAGCACGAAATCGCCGGGGTGGCGCTTATAGTCCGCCACTTCCACCCGGGCGCCGGCGCGCATGTCTTCCAGATTGCGGCCGGACAGCTTGCCGTAGTCGGGCATCGACTCCACCGCGAACAGCACATGGCCGTCCGCTTCATAGGCGTGGCCCTTGGCGATCAGGGTTTCGATCATGGCGGTCATCTCGCCGATATGATCGGTGGCCTTGGGCACGATGTCCGGCTGCAGGGTATTGAGCGCCGCCATGTCCTCGCGGAAGGCGTCGGTGAAGCGCTCGGTGAGCGCGGTCATCGGCTCGCCGGTTTCCGCGCAGGCGGTGATGATCTTGTCGTCGATGTCGGTGATGTTGCGGGCGTAGACCACCTTCGGATACAGCCGGGACAGCAGCCGGTAGAGCACGTCGAACACCACCACCGGCCGCGCGTTGCCGATGTGCACGTAGTTATAGACCGTCGGGCCGCACACATAGAGGGTCACCCGTTGCGGGTCGAGCGGCTGGAACGCGTCTTTGTGGCCGGTGAGGGTGTTATGCAGTGTCAGCATGCTGGTCCGTCAGTGGTCATAAAGGTCCTTGGGATCGACAAGCGGTGACTTATCGATGCGCGCGGTGTCGTTGTCCAGTTTCCAGAAGAAGCAATCACGCCGCCCGGTGTGGCAGGCCGCGCCGGTCTGCTCGACGCTGGCCAGCAGCACGTCGCCGTCGCAGTCCACCCGCAGTGCCTTAAGGGTCTGCGTCTGGCCGGAGGATTCCCCCTTGCGCCACAACGTCTTGCGCGAGCGGGAGTAGTAGCACACCTGCCCGGTGGCCAGGGTCTCCTCGATCGCCGTCCGGTTCATCCAGGCGAACATCAACACCTCGCCGGTGTCGTGCTGCTGCGCGATCACCGGCACCAGGCCGGCGTCGTTGAACGCCAGGTTGTCCAGCGCCTCGCTGAGCGGGACGCTGAAGCCTTCCGGTTGTTGTTCGTTGTCCTTGAACATGGGCGTCCCTCAGATCGGCGCGCGGGTTTCCTGAAACAACTGCTCCACGGCGTCTTCAAGGCCCAGCTCCTGGGTGTCCTTGGAGCCCAGGCTGCGGATCGCCACCTTGCGTTCTTCCGCTTCCTTTTCGCCCACCACCCAGATGCGGGCGGTCTTGGCCTTGGAGTGCTCGCGCACCTTGAAACCGATTTTTTCGTTGCGGGTATCCAGCTCCGCCGGAATGCCCTTGGCCTTGAGCAGCGCCACCGCCTCGGCGGCGTAGTCGTCCACCGCGTTGGTGATGGTCGCCACCACCACCGGGCTGGGCGACATCCACAGCGGCAGATGGCCGGCGGTGGACTCGATCAGGATGCCCAGGAAGCGTTCCAGCGAACCGAGCACCGCCCGGTGCAGCATCACCGGCCGCTGGCGGGAGCCGTCCTCGGCCACGTATTCCGCGTCCAGCCGCTCGGGCAGCACGAAATCCACCTGTAGGGTGCCGCACTGCCAGTCCCGGCCGATGGCGTCGCGCAGCACGAACTCCAGTTTGGGGCCGTAGAAGGCACCCTCGCCCGGGTTCAGCTCGCATTCCAGGCCCAGGGATTCCACCGCGCCGCGCAGCGCCGCTTCGGCCTTGTCCCAGGTCGCGTCGGAGCCGGCACGCTTCTCCGGCCGGTCGGAGAACTTGATGCGGAACTCCTCGAAGCCGAAGTCCTTGTACACCTCGCGCAGCATCTCGATAAAGCCGGCGGTTTCCGGATTGATCTGCTCTTCGGTGCAGAAAATATGGGCGTCGTCCTGGCTGAACGAGCGGGCGCGCATCAGGCCGTGCAGCGCGCCGTGGGCTTCGTTGCGGAACAGCGCGGTGAACTCGCCCATGCGGATCGGCAGGTCGCGGTAGCTCTTGATGCCCTGGTTGAAGATCTGCACGTGGCCGGGGCAGTTCATCGGCTTGATCGCCATCTCCCGGTCGTCGTGGGTGCAGACGGTGAACATGTCGTCGCCGTACTTATCCCAGTGCCCGGATTTTTCCCACAGGATGCGGTCCATCAGCTGCGGCGTGGCCACCTCTTCGTAGCCGTACTTGACCATCTTGTCGCGGATGTAGTTTTCCAGGTTCTTGCGCAGACGCCAGCCCTTGGGGTGCCAGAACATGCTGCCCACCGCTTCCTGCTGGATATGGAACAGGCCCATTTCCCGCGCCAGTTTGCGGTGGTCGCGCTTCTCCGCCTCCTCGAGCTGCTTGAGGTAGGCGTTGAGTTCCTTCTTGTCGCGCCAGGCGGTGCCGTAGATGCGCTGCAGCTGGGCGTTGTCGGCGTTGCCGCGCCAGTAGGCGCCGGCCACCTTCATCAGTTTGAAGCCGTCGCCGAGCTTGCTGGTGGCGGGCAGGTGCGGGCCCCGGCACAGGTCGATGAAATCGCCCTGGCGGTACAGGGACACTTCCTGGTCGGCGGGCAGGTCGCGGATGATCTCGGCCTTGAAGTCCTCGCCCTGCTTGAGGAAGAAGGCGACCGCTTCGTCGCGGTCCCAGACTTCACGGCGGATGTCCTCGTTGCGGCGTACGATTTCCTGCATGCGCTTTTCGATCGCACCCAGGTCGTCCGGGGTAAAGGGCGCTTCCCGGTAGAAGTCGTAATAAAAGCCGTTCTCGATGGTCGGACCGATGGTCACCTGGGTGTCGGGGAACAGTTCCTGCACCGCTTCGGCCATCACATGGGCGGCGTCGTGGCGAATCAGTTCCAGAGCGTCTTCGTGCTCTCGGGTGATGATCTCCACTTCGCTGCCGTCGGTGAGCGGCAGGTACACGTCCGTGAGACGACCGTCGGCTTTCGCCGCCAGGGCCTGTTTGGCGAGTTTCTTGCTGATCCGTCCGGCGATCTCCAGGGCGGAGGCCGGCTGATCAAACTCCATAGTTGCCCCGTCGGGCAGTCGATAGCTCACGCTCATGGGTGACACGGAATCCGAGTAATGGGTTGGCTGGGGGAAAAATCCCCATCAGAACCGGGGAATGGTAGGCAATCGCCTTCTCACGTTCAAGCAAGGTTCCTTTACGCTGGCGACAGCCTGTGCCTATGCTTATCCCGTCGGACCGACAGGAAAACCGAATGAACAAGTTGCAGCGGGTGCCGGACCCCCATCTTCCGCCTCTGTTACGGGTGGCCCGGCAGATCAATGAGCAGCGTGACCTGGCGCCCCTGATCGAGGCCGTGCTCGGAGAGGCACAGGTGCTGGCCGGCGCCGAAGCCGGCGTGCTCTGGCTGTACCGTGAAGAGGGCGACGCCGAATGGCTGGACTGCGCCCGGCACTGCAGCAACGGTCCGGACGGCGCGCCGGTGTGCGCCCTGGAAGGCCCCCGCCTGCCCCTCGACGACGAGCACGCCCACCGGCCCGCGGTGCGCGTGGCACGCTCCGGGCAGCCGCTGCATCTCACCGGCGCGGACCGCTTCCACGCGCAGGACCTGGCGCTGCTGGTGCCGCTGCTGGTGCGGCAGGTGGATTCCCTGCTGCTGGTGCCGATGCGCAACCACGAAGGGGTGGTGGTGGGCGTGCTGCAACTGGTGAACCCCCATCCGGACGGGGTGCCGCACGGCGACGCCGTCCCCGCCCCGGCGCTGGCGTTGCTCGAAGCGCTGGCCGGCTACGCCGGCATCGCCCTTAACAACCTGCTGCTGGTTCAGGAGCTCAAGGATCTGCTCGACGCCTTCGTCAAGGTGATCGCCCGCGCCATCGACGCCAAGAGTTCGCACACCAGCGCGCACTGCGAGCGCGTGCCCCTGCTTACCGAGCTGCTGGCGCGCGCCGCCTGTGACGACCAGACCCGCTTCGCCGACTTCGAACTCGACGAAGACGGCTGGTACGAGTTGAGCGTGGCCGCCTGGCTGCACGACTGCGGCAAACTGGCGACGCCGGATTCGGTGCTGGATAAATCCACCAAGCTGCACAGCCTGCACGACCGCATCGAAATGGTGGCGGCCCGCTTCGCGGTGCTGCGCAGTGAAGCGGAACGCCGCTACGAAAGGGACGCGCTCACCGAGCCGGCCCGCGAGCCGGAATTCCGCGAGCGCATGGAAGAGGCGGTGCAGACCCTCAGCGACGACCTCACCTTTCTTGAGCGTATCAATAAAGGCGGCGAATCCATGGCCCCGGAGGACCAGGCGAGAGTGCGGCGTATCGCCGAAACCGTGTGGATCGACGCCCACGGCCAGCGCCGGCCGCTGTTGTCCGAGGACGAGGTCAACAACCTCTGCATTCCGCGCGGCACCCTCACCGAAGAAGAACGGCGCATCATCAACGGGCACATGGACATTACCCTGGAAATGCTCGAATCCCTGCCGTTCCCGCGCAAGCTGCGCCGGGTGCCGGAATACGCCGGCGGCCACCATGAGCGCATGGACGGGCGCGGCTTCCCGCGCGGGCTGACCCGCGAGCAGATGTCGGTGCCGGCGCGGATCATGGCGATCGCCGATGTGTTCGAGGCGCTGACCTCCCGCGAGCGGCCCTACAAGGAGCCGCTCAAACTGTCCGAGGCGCTCGGCATCATGCAGCGCATGCGCGACAACCAGCACCTGGACCCGGACCTGTACCGCTTGTTTCTGGACGCCGGCGTGTGGCGCGATTACGCGCGCACCGCCCTGGATCCGGAGCAACTGGACGTGGACGACCCCTCGCCCTATTACTAGGCCGGCGCCTTGCCGTCAGAGGGTGACCACGCGGCCCTGGTCGCTCATGTAGGCCACCCGGTTGCGGCCCGCGCCCTTGGCCTGATAAAGCGCTTCGTCGGCGCACTTGATCAGATTGGTGGCGTCGTTGTCGCAGTTGCCGGCGCTGGCGACGCCGACGCTGATGGTCACCACCTGGCTGATCCGGGAACCGGTGTGCGGCAGGCCCAGTTGTTCGATGCGGGTGCGCATGCGTTCCGCGAACACCAGGGCGTCCTTGAGGCTGGTATCCACCAGCACCACCACGAACTCCTCGCCGCCGTAGCGGGCCACGAAATCCTTGCTGTTCTGGGCCATGGAGCGGGGAATCGAGGCCACGGTTTTCAGGCAGTCGTCGCCGGCCAGGTGCCCGTAGGTGTCGTTGTACTGTTTGAAGAAATCGATATCGAACAACACCAGGGTGATGCGCTCTGACACACCGCCACGGCCGAAACCGTGCAGTACCTCGTCGAGCCGGTTTTCCATGCCGCGGCGGTTGAGGCAGCCGGTGAGCCCGTCCACGGTGGCCTGGTTTTCAAGGATGCGGTTGGCGGAGTGCAGCTCGTCGCGGTGCTGGAAGAGTACGTTCTCCGACAGGAAGTGTTGGCGCAGCAAACGCTCGTAGATGTACTGGCCGAACAGACTCATGCTGGCGCTGGCCACCGACAGCAGCAGCAACACCAGCGACAGGTCCCGATCCACGCGTTCGCTGCCGAACAGCGTCAGAACCAGAATGCCGAGCATCACCAGGCTGCTGGCGGCGGCGAGATGGAAGGGCACGCGCAATACCACACAGGCCATCAGGATCGCCAGCGGGGTTTGCAGAAACAGCCCGAACGCCATGGCGTGGTCCACATTAAGGCCCATCCAGTTGCCGGTCAGCGCCACCGCGAACGCCACGGCGAGACTGGACACATGCAGCCAGCGGCGCCAGTCCGCCCGCCGCGCGATCAGGGCGGTGGCCACGATCAGCATCACGCACAACAATCGCGGGCGCCAGGTCACCGCGGCGGCTTCCGGGGAAATGGTGTATTCGACGATCAGCGCGAGAATCAGCAGCGCCACCAGGCTGGCCGCCGCCCAGGGCGTCACGCTGGCCACGCTGCCACGGAAATAGTCCGCGAAATCGCGCTCCAGCGGGGCGGGCAAACGCAGGTGCCAGGGCAGCCTTATGTCGTTGCCGTTGGGTAAGGTGCTCGTCCGTTGAGGTTCGTTTTTCAACTGCTTTTATCCCCCTGATACCGCCGGCGTGATCAACTCACCTGCCGGTCGACATCGCAACCATCGGGTCATCGCATAATAAGTTTAGAGTAATGGCACTTGACGCTCTAAACCATCGGGCGCCGAAAGCGCCGTCGCTATGGTCAGTTTTCAGGCAGTCGGCCGGTTACCGTCCAGCAGCGCGATCAGCGCGCGTCGCTTGGCGGCGGGCAGGCGGCGGAAGTGGTCCAGCAGAAAACGCTCTTCGTCCCCCGCCGGCACCGCGGGCTCGTCGCCGGGCAGCTGATCGGGCCAGTTGTCCATGCTGTGCCTGAGCCTCGCGACGATTTCCGCGTTCATGCTGCGGTGACTCACGCCGGCCGCCCGGGCGACCCAGTCCCGCATACCGAGAGGAAAGCGAACCACGAACTTCTCGGACCGGGTACGTTCCGCCTGTTTCATAGTGCGTACTACACCCTGGGAAAAACATCACGATACGCATTTTTTTGCTTTAAATCGATACGTCTGTCCCAGGGGAGGCCC
Source organism: Alcanivorax sp. (assembly GCA_017794945.1). Taxonomy (GTDB): domain Bacteria; phylum Pseudomonadota; class Gammaproteobacteria; order Pseudomonadales; family Alcanivoracaceae; genus Alloalcanivorax. The sequence goes on along the minus strand of CP051239.1, from coordinate 922,889 downwards.
AGAAAGCGACACGGTTAACATCTTGCCTTGGTTTGGTATATCCTTCCTTTTTATAATCCGCTCCGGGCATTCACGCCATGAATATAGCCAGCGCCGATCTCAACCTGCTCAAGTATCTGGACGTGCTGCTGCGCGAGAAAAACGTGACCCGCGCCGCCGAGCAGTTGGGCATCACCCAGCCGGCGATGAGCAACTGTCTCAAGCGCTTGCGTCATATGTTCGGCGACCCGCTGCTGATCCGCACCAGCGAAGGCATGACCGCCACCGACCGGGCGCTGGAATTGCAGCCGCTGGTCCGTCAACTGATCAGTCAGGCGGAATCCCTGTTCACGCCCGAGGATGTGTTCCGGCCGGCGGAAAGCCGCCGGGTGTTCCGCATCATGACCAGCGATTACGCTGAAGGTACTTTAGTACCTCATATCGTGCGTCGATTGCGTGAAGAGGCGCCCAACGTGGTGCTGGACTTTCTGACCCCCTCCGACGTCAGTTATCCGGACATGGAGCAGGGCCGGGTGGACATGGCGGTGAACCGGTTCAACGAGATCCCCGGTTCGTTCCACCAGGTGACCCTGTGGCGGGATTCGTTTTCCTGCCTGCTCAACCGGGACAACCCCATCGCCCGGCACTTCGACCTCAACAGCTACCTCTCCGCCCAGCACATCTGGGTGTCGAAAACCGGTTTCGGCGTGGGCTTCGGCATGAACCCGGAAAAACTCGGTGGTCTGGGCTGGATCGACCACGCCCTGCAGCGTATCGGCCGCACCCGCAAGATCAGCATTTTCACCCGCCACTACCAAATGCCGGCCCTGCTGGCGATGAACAACGATCTGGTCGCCACCCTGCCCAGCCGGGTGGCGCGCATGCAAGCGCAGAACGCGCGGCTGGTGATCAAATCGCCGCCGTTCGAGATCCCCGAGTTCGAACTGAAAATGGCCTGGTCGCCCCTGCTGCACCATAACACCGCGCACCGCTGGCTGCGCCGCCTGATCCAGGAAGAAGCCGAGCAGATCCTCGCGGAAGACCCATGAAGAAGGCAGTTAATAGTTGATAGTTAACAGTTAATAGTTGCGCGGGAGGGCGTGGTGCGGGCTGGCGGGGAGTGGCCGCGCTTATGGCAGGGGCGCTTGCTGATACGCAGATAGGGCGCTGCGGAATCGCAGCGCCGGGTTTCGCTGTTAACTATTCACTGTTAACTCTTAACTGGCTCTTCAGTGCTGTCTTTACAGCACTGAGGAGCCCTGCAGCCAGCCCGCTTTGGCGCGGCCGGGGTTGTCTTCGCCGGCTTCGGCGATGGCGCCCTTGCCGACGCCTTCGAAGGCGCGCACGCGGAAGCGCTTGCCGGGGGCTTCGCGGGCCAGCTCCTCGGCGATGTGTTCGGCGAGGTTTTCCACCGTGGAGTCGCTGTCCACCAGGTAGCAGTGGTCTTCGGGAATCACCAGCTCGAAGTGACCCTGCTGCGCGTCGTAGCGGAAGCGGTGGTGGGGCACGTCTTCCACGTAGTAGGTGCCTTCCAGGTCCGAGCGGGTGCCGATGTAGATGTCCTCCCAGCGGTCCGCCCAGAGCTTTTCCCAGTAGCGGCTGCGGCGCCCGTTCTCGAAGATCTCAATGCCGGAGCGGTGGCCGTGGGCGATGCGTTGGCAGTTGCCGTCGTGTTTCTTGAGGCCGTGGGAGTAGTGGTAGAACGGCGCCGTGCCGGTATCCTGCTCGCGCAGTACCACCCGCACTTCGGTAACATTGTCGGGCACCGAATCGCGGATCAGATCCATCAGATAGAGGGTCACTCCGGCCTTGGTGATCGCCGTGCCGGGCAGCTCGAGAATACTGTCGGCGGGGGCCACCATGCGGATCTCACCGGCGAGATAGCGCCATTCCAGGCTGATGTGGTCGTCGTGGCGCCCGCCGTCGCGGCGGTGCAGGCCGAGCAGATCGCTTTCCACGGGCAGCAGCAGGCGATGGTCGACCCGTTCGTCCACGGCGCGCTTCAGGGCTTTCTTGATGTGACCGAAATCAAACACCATGCCCTGGGCGTCCAGATCGCCGGACAGCTCCAGGTCCACGATCCAGGATTCCCCCACCATGCCGCGCTTGGCGTGCAGGTAGGAAAAGTCCACAACGGTCAGATTTTCAACGAAAAGCGTGGCCATAGAGCCCCGTTGGTTGGAGGGTGAGCGGATGTCCCGCCATTATAGTCGGTCGGAGCAGGTGGACTCACCCCAAGTTCCCTAAATAAGCAGCCGTTCTTCCCGGTGTTGTGAACAGGAACACGCGGGCCCGACCGGCGGCCGCCCGTCTGGCCACCGCCCCTGGCTTGTTCTATGGTTGGTAGCCTCTGAAAACGCCTCTGCCTGAAAACTGAACGTCCGCGCGCAGTCCGCGTGGTAAAAGGGAAAGACCATGAGCGAAACGATTTTTTCCAAGATCATCGACCGGGAAATTCCGGCGGATATTATCTACGAGGACGACCTGTGCCTGGCGTTCAAGGACGTCAACCCGCAGGCGCCGACCCATTTCCTGGTGATTCCCAAGAAGCCCATCCCCAAGCTTTCCGACGCGGAGCAGGGCGACAAGGCACTGCTCGGGCACCTGTTACTGGTCGCCGGTCAGGTCGCCGGGGAACAAGGGCTGGAGGATTTCCGTCTTAATGTGAACAACGGGGCCGGCGCCAGCCAGACCGTGTTCCATTTGCACGTGCATGTGCTGGGCGGGCGTCCGTTCAGCTGGCCGCCGGGCTGAGGCCCGGCACCCCGCCGGAATGAATCGGGCGGGCACAATAAAAACGCAGAATAAAAAAGGAGTGCACCATGAAGACATCCTGGGTTGTTATCATCCTGTTGCTGACCGTCACCGGCCTGGCGCGGGCGGTCCCCCCGCAAAACCCCGAGCAGGTCAACGCCATGATCGCGGAGCTGAAAAGCCTGCATCAGCAGGGCGTCGAGCTGCACCGTGACTACGATGCCGGCGACAAGGCGCAGCTCAAGGCCTGCCAGGCGGAGCACGCCGGGCTGGGCGCGCAGGCCACCGAACTGCGTAACCGCGCCGCCAAGCTGCCGGAGCTGGCCTACCGGGTGAACCTCACCATGGCCGCCAACGACGCCGTGGGCTGTGTGTCCTGCACCGGCGACGGCAGCGACTGCGACGCCATTCCCGCCGCCCTCAAGCGGGTCGACCGGCAAATGAAGGCCGGCACCGACGCCGCCGGCGGCGACTGACGCCGATATCCGTTATCCTGACGGTTCCCCGAACCGACAGGATGACAACCATGGCGGCATGGATAGAACCGGTCACGCTGGAAGGTGAGCATGTCGTGCTGGAGCCGCTGGCGCCGACCCACGCCGAGGCGCTGGCCGAGGCCTCCAGCGACGGCGAGCTTTGGAAGCTGTGGTACACCTTCGTGCCGGCGCCGGAACAGGCGGCCGCTTACGTCGACACCGCCCTGGAGGGCCGCGAGCGGCACGGTGATCTGCCGTTCGCGGTCCGCCACCGGGAAAGCGGGCGGGTGATCGGCAGCACCCGCTTTTTCCGCGCCGATCCGGACAACCGCCGTCTGGAGCTGGGGCACACCTGGTACGCGCGCCGCTTTCAGCGCAGCGCCGTGAACAGCGAGTGCAAACTGCTGCTGCTCGGCCATGCCTTCGAACGCCTGGAGGCGATCGCCGTGGAGCTGCGCACCCACTGGCACAACCACGCCTCGCGCAACGCCATCGCCCGGCTGGGCGCCAAACAGGACGGCGTGCTGCGCCATCACACCCTGAGCGCCGACGGTATCTATCGGGACACCGTGGTGTTTTCCATTCTCAGCCAGGAGTGGCCGGCGGTGCGCCAGAATCTCAACCTGCGGCTGGGTCGCCTCTAGTGGTCCATGCGGTTAATTCTGTCACTCTCAGCCGCCACACAAGCGGCGTGGGCCAGGCGCGCGAACGCAGAACTGGTGGTGCCAATTCAAGTGAGCGCAACACCGACCACGGCGCTTGTGTGGTGGCCCTTCGGGAGAGCCTGTGCCGGCGCGACTCGGCGTTGCGTCTCTTGGCAAGGGAACCACCCTTGCCGGCGATACGCGCCTTGATTCGCGCCGGCACAGGCACTCTGAGAGTGACAGAATTAACCGCATGGACCACTACATGAACTACTTCGCGCACCTCACGCTGGCGCGGCCTACGGTGCCCTCCAAGGTGGGCAATCTGCTGGGGGATTTCATGCGCGGCGTGCGCGAGCCGGACCTGCCGGAGGCGGTGCGCCTGGGGCTGCACAACCACCGGCTGGTGGACCGCTTCACCGATCACCATCCCCTGGTGATCGAGAGCCGCGCGCTGTTCTCCCCGTGGCGGCGCCGGTTCGCCGGGGTGGCGCTGGACGTGTTGTTCGATCACTTCCTGATCCGCCACTGGTCGCGCTTTCACGACACGCCGCTGGACCAGGCCATCGACAAGGACTACCGCCTGCTGCGTGACGGCGCCGCCTTGATGCCCGCGCCCATGCGCGCCACCACCGGGCGCATCGTCGAGCACGACTGGTTCGGGCATTACGCGGAGCTGGAGAACGTGGGCCGGGCCCTGGACCGGATCGCCGCGCGGGTGCGCTTCGCCAACCGGTTTGACGGGGCGATCGAGGATATCAAGCGCCACCACGACCGGCTGGAAGCGGTGTTCCTGGCGCTCTATCCGGCGTTGCGGGAACACGTCGACGAGCAGGCCTTGGAGGCCCCGCCCACCGACGATGGCGGGGTTACAGCGGGTTGATGTCGAGCGCCGCCATGGTGTCCAGGTAGAGACGTTCCGCCTGCTTCTTGTTGCGCGCCCGCGGGGAGCGGGCGGCCGGACCCTTGGCGTCGAAGTAACCACCGGTGACCCCGTAGAACTCCTCGTCCAGGGCCATGCGCACCGGCAGACGCGCGGCCTTTTCCGGCGTGGTCAGGGTGGGGCGGATCAGTTTCATCGCCAGGTCCGGCACATGGCGGAAGATCGGCGTGTCCACGCCGCCCGGGTGCAGGGCGTTGCTGGTGATGCCCTGGGCCGCCAGCCGCTGGGCGAGCACGTCGCTGAACAGGATGTTGGCGAGTTTGGACTGGCCGTAGGCGTCCATCACCAGATAGGGTCGGCGGCCCCGCCAGGTCTTGGTGTTGATGCGGCCCAGCCAGTGCGCCACCGACGCCACATGGATCACCCGGGCGTCCTCGCGCTGGTGCAGCAACGGCAGCAGCAGATGGGTCAGCAGCACCGGCGCCAGGTAGTTGACGCCGATCTGCATTTCAAAGCCGTCGCGGGTGAACTGCTGCCGGGTGGGCACCACGCCGGCGTTATTGATCAGCACGTCGATGCCGTCCAGCTCGTCGTTGAGGCGGCGGGCGCAGCCGCGCACCTGGGCCAGGTCGGACAGGTCCAGCGGGAACAGCCGCACCCGCGCCTGGGGGTGGCCGCCCTTGATCCGTGCCAGCGCCGCCTGTCCCTTGGTCTGGTCGCGGCAGGCAAGCACCACTTCCGCGCCGCGCCCGGCCAGTTGCTGCGCGGTGCAAAACCCGATGCCGGAGTTGCCACCGGTGATCAGAACCCGTTTATTCATCTGCGTTCCCTCCTTTGCGAAGCCGCCAGACTAGCACAGAAAAATTACCCAAAGCGGTACCCGGAAAGCGCCGGGGCACGGGCGCTGCGGCCTGTTAGCGGGATACCGCCCGGTCGTCGGCCCAGCGTTTTATGGCAGCGGTGACCCTGGGCCAGTGCCGCCCTTGCAACAACAGATGCGGCCCGCGCGGAAACGTCTGATACTCACCGCGCGCGCCGAGCCGCTCACGCAACCGCTGAATGCCCACCGCCGGCACCGAGGTGTCCAGGTCGCCGTACAGCAACAGGGTGGGCACCGTTATCCGGCCGGCCTCGTCGCTGGCGCTGTCGGCCAGTTGAATCAGGCCCCAATAGGCGTCCATGCGTACCTCGTGCATCACCAGCGGGTCGCTGGCGCGCCGCCGGGCCGCCGCCGGCGCCAGGTGCGGGTCATCGGGGGCGCGCTCCACGGCCAGGCGGTAGCCGGGCGCCAGGGTCGCCGCCGAGGCGATCAGAACGTTCCAGCCGTAGCGCAGTCGAATGCCCTCGCGGACCGCCGGCGCGGCCAGAATCAGGCCGCTCAACGGTATGTCGGGGTGCCGGCTGGCCACCAGCATGGCCACCGCCCCGCCCAGGCTCTCACCGAGCAAAAACAGCGGCGTGTCCGGGTGCCGCTCGGTGAGGCGGCGGGCGGTGTCGGCGGCGTCGGCCACCAGCCGTTCTTCCCCGGCCCAGCGCCCGTCGGCGAGCATGCGGGCGCCGAAGCCGGCCTGGTCGAAGCCGTACACCTGGTAGCCGGCGGCGGCCAGGTCCGGCGCCGCCAGATCGAACGCGGCGCTGTAGTCGCCGAAGCTGTGCAGCGCCAAAATCATCGCCTTGGGCTGCCCGGCGGCGTCCCAGGCGTGTAGCTCAAGCGGCGGCGGAACCGGCGCACGCCCGGCGCAGGCCGACAGGCTGCCAACCAGCAACAGTGCAATAAGGGGTTTCAATGCGGACATCGAAGCAGTATGGGCAAGGCCTCGTGAATGCCGGGTGGGTACTTCTTGCCCTGCTGATGGCGGGGCCGGCGCCGGCCGATGAGTTTTCCCAGCGGCGCACGGTCACCGCCACCGCCTTTAACTCCTTGCCCGGGCAGGGGCACGGCGAGGACCACAGTCTGGCGGCCTGGGGCGACACCCTGGTGCCGGGCATGAAAGCCATCGCGGTCTCCCGGGACCTGCTCGCCGCCGGTCTGGATTACGGCACCGCGGTGAAAATCGAGGGGCTGGAGGGCACCTGGTACGTGCGCGACAAAATGCACGCCCGCTGGCGCAATAAGATCGATATTTACCTGGGCGAGGACCGGGAAGCGGCCCTGCGGTGGGGCCGCCGCAAAGTGGAGATCCGCTATTAGTCGCGGCTCAGCCAGGCCATCAGGGCACGGGTGGCGCGTTGCGGCACGACCTTCTCCAGCAGCACGGTGAAGCGGAACGGCAACCCCACGGGTACATGCACCCGGGGGTCGCCCTGCAGCGTTTCGAAGGCGGCCCGGGCCACGTCGTCGGCGCTCAGTTTGACGCCCATGCGGCGCACCACCGGCGCCTCGAACGCCTGCTTGTTGACCATGCCGGTGTTCACGAACGGCGGCATCAGATCCTGCACGCGAATGCCGTGGCGCCGCCATTCCAGGTCGAGCGCCTCGGTGAGGCCACGCACCGCGAATTTGGACGCCGAGTAACTGGCCAGGTGCGGCACGCCGTACAGCGCCGATGCGGAGCTCATATTGAGCACCCGGGGGGCGCGGGATTGTTTCAGGTAGGGCAGGGCCGCCAGGCACATTTGCAGGGTGCCGGCCACGTTCACGTCCAGGGTGAAGCGGTGCTGCTCGGCGCTCAGGTCCTCGAAATGACCCATGCGCAGCACGCCGGCGCTGTTGAACAGCACATCCAGGCGGCCGCCGGCGCTCTCCGCGAACGCCGCCACCGCGGCTTCGCACTGGCCCATGTCGGTGACGTCCAGACGCTGGTACCAGCAGCGCTCTCCCAGCTCGGCGTGCACCGCCTGCAGCGCGCCCTCATTGACGTCCAACAGGCCCACCCGCCAGCCGTTGGTGTGAAACCGGCGCGCGGTGGCCAGACCGATGCCGCTGGCGGCGCCGGTGATCAGAATGCTGTCCATTTTTTCCCCCAGGATAAAACGTCGGTGTTGGGCAATCAGTTTGCCGGTTGGGGTGCCATCGGCAGCGTGAACTCCCCTTCCCGGTCGAAGTGGATCGGGAACGCCAGCCCGGCTACCCGGGCGCTGCCCTTGAGCTGATACGTCAGGGGTTCGCCGGCGTTCCGCTGCAGCCGTTGCAGTTGCTGCAGGGTGCCCAGCAGACTGGTGGACACGCTGGTGGTGATCAGGACATCGTCCAGCGCCGGCAGCGTGGTCGCTTGGTTATTGTTGCCCCGTGCCAGGCGCTCGCCATTGACCAGAATCTCGTAATCCAGCGCCTTGATGGTCACCGCCCGGTCATTGGGGTTGCGCGCGCGCAGCACCGCTTGCCATCGTTGCTCGAACACGCCGGCGCTTTCCAGGCGCAGTGACGACAGGCTCACCTCCGGCGCTTCCAGGCCGGAAAAGCTCTGGCAGGCGGTGGTAAGCAGCAGCAACACGGGCAGACTTAAGCGGGCGAATAACGGCATAACGACTCCAGCGGATCAGGGGCGGCTCCAACGGCAATGATAGCGCAGTCGCCGCCGTCGCGCGTCCCCGCCGGCCCGGCTTCGGCAACAAGCTTTCGAGGAGGCACGCCATGGAGATCCAATGCGTACAAGGTGACATCACCGCCCAGCCCGACCTGGACGTGATCGTCAACGCCGCCAACGCCCGCCTGACCACCGGCGGCGGCGTGGCCGGCGCTATCCACCGCGCCGCCGGGCCGGAACTGGCCCGCGAATGCATGCCCCTGGCACCGATCGAACCGGGCCAGGCGGTGCTCACCGGCGGCCATGGGCTGCCCAACCCCCATGTTATTCACTGCCTGGGGCCGGTGTATGGCCGCGACCGGCCCGCCGACCAATTGCTGGCGGCGTGCTATCGCAACGCGCTGCGGCTCGCCGAGGAGGCCGGGCTGACCAGCCTGGGCTTCCCGGCGCTTTCCACCGGCGCCTTCGGCTACCCGATGGACGAGGCGGCCGCCGTGGCCATGGCCACGGTGGTCTCGGAAGGGTCGCGGCTGGAGCGGGTGAAGCGGGTGCGCTTCGTGCTGTTCGACGCGGCGTCCCTGTCGGCGCACCGGCGCGCTCTGGAGACCGCTACCGGTACTTGAAAAGCCGCCCCCGGGAGGTCAGAACAGGGGTAGCGAAGCATTGCGGAGGCGCACCATGACCGACAAACCGCTCAAGGCCGGCGACGCTGTGCTGGCGGTGGATGTGCAGAACGATTTCTGTCCCGGAGGGGCGCTGGCGGTGCCGGACGGCGACGCCGTTATCCCGGAAATGAACGCCTGGCTGCGCGCCGCCGCCGACCGCAATCTGACGGTGCTGGCCTCACGGGACTGGCACACCGTGGACCACGTGTCGTTTCAGGCGCAGGGCGGCCCCTGGCCGGAGCATTGCGTGCAGAGCACGACCGGCGCCGGGTTTCATCCCGCGCTGGCGCTGCCCGCCGGCACCGTTCTGGTCAGCAAGGGCACCGCCTTCGACCGCGATGCCTATTCCGCTTTCGACGGCACCGGCCTGGCCGGTTGGTTACGGCGCAAGGGAATACGGCGTCTCTGGCTGGGCGGTCTGGCGGAAGACGTCTGCGTCTATCACACCGCGCTGGACGCCGCCCGGGCAGGGTTGGAAACCCATCTGCTCCTGGCCGCCACCCGGCCGGTGTTCGCGGACCAGCAAGCCCAATGCCACCGCGACCTCACCGGGGCCGGTGTGATCCTGCACGATTAATTGGAGTCTCAATGGACGCTCTCTGGCCCTCGGAGCGGGAACTCGCCCTGCTCACCGACCTCTACGAACTGACCATGGCGCAGGCCTACTGGCGCGACGATCACCGCGGCGAGGCGGTGTTCAGCCTGTTCTTCCGCAAGCTGCCGGCGGGGCGCCGTTTCGCGGTGGCCTGCGGTCAGGAATACGCCGCCCACCTGATTCGCGGGCTGCGTTTCCACCCCGAACAGCTCGAGCGGCTGCGGCAACTGGAGCTGTTCGAGGAGGGTTTCCTGCGCTGGCTGGCCGATTTCCGCTTCGAGGGGGAAATCCGGGCGCTGCCGGAGGGCTCGGTGGTGTTCCCCAACGAGCCGCTGCTGGAAGTGCGGGCGCCGGTGATCCAGGGGCAGCTGCTGGAAAGCCTGCTGATGAACTACGTCAACCTGGAAACGCTGCTCGCCTCCAAGGCGGCGCGCATGGTGTTGGCCGCTGAAGGCGTGCCGGTGGTGGATTTCGGCATGCGCCGCATGCACGGGCTGGAATCCGCCTGGCGTGGCGTGCGCGCCTACCGGGTGGCGGGTATCGCTGGCACCAGCAACGTGTTGGGCGGCCTGAGTTTCGACCTGCCGGTGCGCGGCACCATGGCGCACTCCTACATCCAGTCCCACGATGACGAGACCGAGGCGCTGCGCCGCTACGCCCGGGACTATCCCGGTACCACCCTGTTGGTGGACACCTACGACACTCTGCGTGGTGTCGACCGGGTGATTGCTCTGGTACGCGACGAAGGGCTGGACGTGGGCGCCGTGCGGATCGATTCCGGCGACCTCGGTGAGCTGGCCGGGCAGGCGCGGCGCAAGCTTGATGCCGCCGGGCTTGAGCGGGTCCGCATCGTGGTCAGCGGCGGCCTCGACGAGCACCGCATCCAGGCGCTGGTGGAAGCCGGCGCGCCGATCGACGGTTTCGGCGTGGGCACGGAAATGGGCTCGGTGGCGGACGCTCCGTCGCTGGATTTCGCCTACAAGCTCACCGAATACCAGGGCCGCCCGCGCCTCAAGACCTCGCCGGGCAAGCCGCTCTACCCGGGCGCCAAGCAGGTGTGGCGCTTCAGTGACGGCGACGGCGGCAGCCAATACGACGAGATCACCGGCCGCGACGAAGCCCGCGACGGGGTGCCGCTGCTGCGGCCGGTGGTGGCAAACGGCGAGGCGGTGGCGCCGCCGCCGGACCCGGATCAGGCCCGGCAGCGACTGCGGGATCAGTTGGCCAGCCTGCCGGCGGCGGTGCGCTCACTGGCCCCGGTGGAAGAGGCCGGCGGCGTCTATCCGGTGCGCGTCAGCGCGGCGCTGGAGGCCCTGCGCCGCGACACGGTGTCGGCGCTGGACTGATCAGCGCCAGTGTTGGTGCAGGAAGTCGCGGCATTCCGCCAGCGCCAGGTCGGCGTCGTGCAGCAGGCCGGCGTGCAGCTGAAACACGTGCCAGCGGCCCGGGTAGCGCTGGTAGCGGGCGTCGCAGTCGGCGCGGTCCAGCGCTTCGGCCAGACGCTCGCTGTCGTTGGCGAGAATCTCGTCGCTGCCGGTCTGGATCAGCAGCGGCGGCAGCCCGTCCAGGTTGCCCAGCAACGGGGACGCGCCGGCGCTGTCGCGCTGATCACCGGCGTAGGCCTCGGCGGCGAACGCCAGCCACTGCCGGTTGAGCATGGCTTCCCCGGGCACGGTGGGCGGCGTTTCCGCCAGCGTCAGGTCCACCCAGGGCGAGAACATCAGCGCGCAGGCGGGCAGCGGCTGGCCCTCGTCGCGCAGCCGCTGCAGCAGGGCAAGGGTGAGGCCGCCGCCGGCGGAGTCGCCGGCCACCGCCAGCCGCTCCGGCGCGTGGCCCTTCTCCAGCAGCGCCAGATAGGCGCGGTGGGCGTCGTCCAGGGCCGCCGGAAACGGGTGCTCCGGGGCCAGCCGGTAGTCGGCCACCGCCACGCTGGCGTCCGCCAGTTTGGCCAGATGGCTGGTCAGCGCTCGGTGAGTGACCGGTCCCCCGCTCACGTAGCCGCCGCCGTGCAGATACAGCACCGTGCCGCTGTGGCCGTTGCCGGTCAGTTCCACCGGCACCGGGCCCAGCACCGTGCGCCGTCTGGGCACGCCGCGGGCGGGCAGGGTGGTGCGCGACAGCGCCGCCAGCCAGTGCCGTTGCAGGGCCACCGGGCTGCGTGACAGGAACGCGGGTTTCAGCAGAACGCTGAGGCTGCCGCGCAGCGTCGCCGCCAGTATTTTCTGGCCGCGCGTGGGCGCGGCGCCGCCGGTTTCACGGGTGCAACTCATAGTCTTCCGGGTCCAGGTGTCGGGTGCGTTGCCGGTAGCTGAAGGTAAAGCCCGGCCAGTTGTTGGTGTTCTTGCCGCTGGCGGTCTTGTACCAGCTCTCGCAGCCCTGGTCCCAGACGGTATCGCGCATGCGCGCCTGCAGCCGGCGGTTGAAATCGTCCTGCACGCCGGGGCGCACATCCACGAAGCGGTGGCCGTCCCGTTCCAGGGTTTCCAGGGCGCTGACCACATAGGCGATCTGTGACTCGATCATATAGATGATCGAGTTGTGGCCGAGGTTGGTGTTGGGGCCGTACAGCATGAACAGGTTGGGGAAGCCGTGCACGGTGATGCCCAGGTAGGCTTCGGCGCCGTCGCGCCAGGCCTGGTTGAGGTCCTGGCCGCGCCGGCCGGTGATCGCCATCGGCGCCAGAAAGTCGGTGGCCTGGAAGCCGGTGCCGTAAATGATCACGTCCGCCTGGTGGTGCTCCCCGTCGGTATCTTCCACGCCGTCGGCGGTGATCGCGCGCACGCCGCCGGTAATCACCGGAATCCGGTATTTCGTCAACGCCTGGTAATAGTCGTTGGAAATCAGGATGCGCTTGCAGCCCATCGGGTAATCCGGCGTCAGCTTGGCGCGGGTGTCCGGGTCCGGCACGCACGCGTTCAGGTGCTTCTTGAACAGGTATTCGTGAAAACGCATGGCGCCCTGCAGGCTGGTGAAGCCCAGCACCCGCGCCTCGTTCTGCGCGTACACCCGCGCCCGGTCCAGTTTCTGAAGCAGCGGGAAGCGCGCCATCAGGCGCTGCTCGGTGGCCGAGTAGGGCCGGTCCGGTTTGGGAATCACATAGGGCGCCGACCGTTGGAACAGCAGCACCTGTTTCGCCTGCTTGGCGATTTCCGGTACGAACTGAATGGCGCTGGCCCCGGTGCCGATCACCGCCACGGTCTTGCCGGTGAGGTCCACATCGTGGTCCCAGCAGGCGCTGTGGAAGGTCTCGCCGGCGAAGCGGTCGCGCCCCGGCAGGTTCGGCCAGGCGGGCCGGTTGAGCTGGCCGGTGGCGGTGATCAGGGCGCGCGCGGTGATCGGGCCGTTGCTGGTGTCCAGATGCCAGAGGCCGGAGGCCTCGTCGAAGCGGGCGCCGTTGACGCTGGTGCCGAAACGGATATGCGGGTGCAGCCGGTACTTGTCCGCGCAATGGCGCAGGTAGGCGAGAATTTCCGCCTGCGGCGCGAACCGGCGCGACCAGTCGAATTTCTTCTCGAAGGAAAACGAGTACAGGTGCGAGGGCACGTCACAGGCGGCGCCGGGGTAGGTGTTGTCGCGCCAGCAGCCGCCCACGTCGTTTTCTTTTTCGAGCACCACGAAGGCGTGCTGGCCCCGGTCCTTGAGCGCGATGGCCATGCCCAGGCCGCCGAAGCCGGCGCCGATGATGGCGACTTGATAATCCGGTTGCATAACAGACCCTGCCGTTGAATTGGCACCACTGTAGCGCGGCCCGGACAGGCTGTTTATGGCCGCTCTGTAACCGCCCCGGTTTTTTTAGTCAGGCGCCGGCGCCGAACCTTTCTACGAAGCTCGGTTTGTAGGAGCTTGCCCTGCAAGCGAAAGGCCGGCAAAAGCCGGCCGGCAGGATCCCAGAGAGGCTGTTTGTGCGGCCGTTAGAGCGGTCTCTGGGATCCTGCCGGGAGCTGCGCTCCCTTTCGCGGGCAAGGCCCGCTCCCACGACCCAATGGGGCCTAGCGAGGGGCCCAGCGGCTACCAGGGAATCGGCGCGCCGTCCCAGGCGAAGAAGCCGCCGCTGTCCTCCTCGCCGGCGTTCTCCATGTTCTTCAACAGGCACTGGGCGGCGAAGTCGGCGCTGAACAATTTTTCCGCGGGCACGTTGGCGCGGAACGGGGCGGACAGGCCGGTCTCCACGGTGCCCGGATGCAGCGCCAGCACGATCAGGTTTTTGGCGCGCCGTCGGGCCTCCACGGCGAAGGTGCGCAGGAACTGGTTCTGCGCCGCCTTGCTGGCCCGGTAGGCGTACCAGCCGCCCAGCCGGTTGTCCTCGATGCTGCCCACCCGGGCGGACAGCGATGCGAACACCGCGCGGCGGTCGTGGCGCAGCAGGGGCAGCGCGTAGCGGGCCAGCAGAATGGGGGCGAAACCGTTGATGGCGAACACCCGCTGCAGGGCGGCCAGGTTCACGTCCTCCACCCGCTTCTCCGGTGACAGGCCGGTTTCGGGGTCGTGCAGCAGGCCGGCGCAGTGCACCAGGGCGTCCAGGGTGTCGGTGTGCGCCCGCACCGTTTCAAACAGGCGCGCCACGGCGTCTTCATCGCACAGGTCGGCGGGCAGAGGGTGCAGACGGTCCGGCGCTTCGGCGGCGAGCGCCGCAAGCGCGTCGCTGCGGTCCGGGTCGCGGCTGACGGCGAATACCCGCTCCCCGGCGCGCAGGCAGCGCGCGGTCATCGCCAGGCCGATGCCGTGGCTGGCACCGGTAATCAATCGTGTCGAAGTCATCCCGCCAGTGTTGCGCCCGCTTCAGAAAAACAGCGTGAAGCCCGCCGCCCATGGCGTCGATCAACGGCTTTTACCTTGTTTTCACCGCCGCCTCACCGGGCGTTATTACCATCGCGGACATGGATGACCCTTTGATCTATCCGGCCCGGGAGGGCCTCTACTGCGCCGCCGGAGACTTCCATATCGACCCCTGGCGACCGGTTCCCCGGGCCGTGATCACCCACGCCCACGCCGATCACGCCCGCTCCGGCAGCGCCCGCTATTGGGCGCACCACCAGAGCGTGCCGATTCTGCGCCACCGCCTGGGCCGCCAACATCACTTCGAAGCCCTGGACTATGGCGAGGCCCGCCGCTTCGGGCCGGTGCGCGTGAGCCTGCACCCGGCCGGCCATGTGCTCGGCTCGGCCCAGGTGCGCCTGGCCCACGACGACGGCCGGGTGTGGGTGGTCACCGGCGACTTCAAGCGTGACCCGGACCCCACCTGCGCGCCCTTCGAGGTGGTGCCCTGCGACACCCTGATCACCGAGTCCACCTTTGCCTTGCCCTGTTACCGCTGGCCGCCGGTGGAGGAGGTGGCCGCCGATATCGGCCGCTGGTGGGACGGTCATCCGGACCGGCCCTGTATTCTGTTCACCTACGCCTTCGGCAAGGCGCAACGGGTGCTGGCGGCGCTGGCGGAGCGGCCCGAACACGCCGGCCGCACGGTGTATCTGCACGGCGCCATGGTGGCCCTCACCGAGCTGTATCGCCGCGCCGGGGTGCCCATGCTCGCCACCGAGCCGGTGTCCGCCTTGCCCCGGCGGCACGACTTCAGCGGCGAGCTGATCCTGGCGCCGCCCTCGGCGGCCGGCAGCCCCTGGATGCGGCGTTTCAAGAACGCCAGCACCGGCTTCGCTTCCGGCTGGATGCGCATTCGCGGCAACCGCCGGCGGCGCGGCTACGATTACGGCTTTGAACTCAGCGACCACGCGGACTGGCCGGCGTTGCTGCGCACCGTGCGCGAAAGCGGCGCCCGCACGGTGCTCACCACCCATGGACGCAGTGACGAACTGGTGCGTTATCTCAACGAAGAGGAAGGCATCGAGGCGCGCGCCTTGAGCACGCTGTACGGCGGGGAGGGCGATTGATGCGCGACTTCATCGCCCTGTTCGCGGAGCTGGACGCCACCAGCCGCACCAGCGTCAAGCTGGACGCCCTGAAGCGTTATTTCGACCGGGCTCCGGCGGACGACGGCGCCTGGGCGGTGTACATGCTCACCGGCCGCCGCATGAAGCGGCTGGTGGGCGCGCGCAAACTGCGCGCCTGGGTCACCGAAGCCTGCGGCCTGCCCGAGTGGCTGGTGGAAGAGACCTACCAGCACGTGGGCGACCTGGCGGAAACCATCAGCCTGCTGATGGACCCGGCCCCGGAACCGGCGCCCGCGGACACTTCGCTGACCGCCTGGGTGGAAGGCGGCGTCCTGGCTCTGCGCGGCCAGGACGAGGCGGAGCAAAAAGCCCGGGTGATGGCGCAGTGGCGGCGGCTGCCCCGCGAGGCCTGCTTTCTCTACAACAAGCTGCTCACCGGCAGCTTGCGGGTGGGCGTGTCCCGGGGGCTGGTGGAGCGGGCCCTGGCGGAACGGAGCGGGCTGCCCCGGGCGTTGATCGCGCGTCGGCTGATGGGCGAGTTCGAGCCCGGCGCGCGTTTCTTTACCCACCTGCTCAGTGAGGAGCGCCGCGAGGAGCGGGACGGCCAGCCGTACCCCTTCTTCCTGGCGTCGCCGTTGAAGGACGAACCGGACAGCCTCGGCCCGCTGAGCGACTGGCAGGCGGAATGGAAATGGGACGGCATCCGCGCCCAGTTGATTGCGCGGCCCAACGGCGTCTGGGTGTGGTCCCGGGGCGAGGAGCCCATGGCGGGCCGTTTCCCGGAAGTGGAGGCCGCCGCCGGGGCGCTGCCCGAGGCGGTGCTCGACGGCGAA
The DNA here is from genome assembly GCA_017794945.1 of Alcanivorax sp. Lineage (GTDB taxonomy): Bacteria > Pseudomonadota > Gammaproteobacteria > Pseudomonadales > Alcanivoracaceae > Alloalcanivorax. The sequence goes on along the minus strand of CP051239.1, from coordinate 906,708 downwards.
CTGGTGGCCTGGCACGACAAGGTGCTGCCGTTTTCGCAAATGCAGCGCCGCATTCAGCGCAAAACAGTGGGTGAGAAGCTGCTGCGTGAAGTGCCGGTGGCGTTCCTCGCCTATGACCTGATCGAGTACCAGGGCCGGGACTGGCGGGCGCGCCCCCTGCACGAGCGCCGCGCGGCCCTGGAAACCCTGATCGCCGACGCCGGCGAGCCGGCCTTGAAACTGAGCCCGCTGGTGGACGCCCCGGACTGGCCGGCGCTGGCCGCGTTGCGCGCCGACAGCCGCGAGCACCAGGTGGAAGGGTTGATGCTGAAGCATCGGGACAGCCCTTACCGGAGCGGGCGGGTGCGCGGCGACTGGTGGAAGTGGAAGATCGATCCGCTGACCCTGGACGCGGTGCTCCTTTACGCCCAGCCCGGCCACGGCCGCCGCGCCAACCTCTACACCGATTACACTCTGGCGGTGCCGGACGGCGACGGCTATGTGCCGATCGCCAAAGCCTACTCCGGCCTGAGTGACCAGGAGATCGGCCGCCTGGACCGCTGGATCCGCCGCAACACGGTGGAGAAATTCGGGCCGGTAAGGTCGGTGCGGCCACATCATGTGTTCGAAATCGCGTTCGAGGGCATCCAGCCGTCGCCGCGTCATAAATCCGGCATCGCCCTGCGTTTTCCGCGCATCGCCCGCTGGCGCCAGGACCTGACGCCGGACCAGGCGGACAGCCTGACCCAGGTCAAGGAATTGCTGGATGCCTACGGCAGCTGACGGTCTGGCGGCGGTGGACGCCTGGTTCGCCCGCCAGGGCTGGTCGCCGGCGCCGTTCCAGCGCCGCGCCTGGGCGGCGTTCCGCGACGGCCGCTCCGGCCTGATTCATTCCCCCACCGGTTCGGGCAAATCCCTGGCCGCCTGGCTGGGGCCGGTGTCCCGGGCCCTGGATCGCGGCGACCGGGGCGGCGGTTTGCGGGTGCTGTGGATTACCCCATTGCGCGCGCTGGCGGAGGACACCGCCGGTAATCTGCGCGAGGCGCTGGACGGCGTGGGCCTGGACTGGCGCGTGGAGACCCGCACCGGCGAGACCGGTTCCGCCGCCCGGGCGCGCCAGCGCAAGCGCTTGCCCGAAGCGCTGATCACCACGCCGGAAAGCCTGTCGCTGCTGCTGTCGTACAAGCACGCCGCGCAGCGCTTCCAGCACCTGGACGCGGTGATCGTGGACGAATGGCACGAGCTGCTGGGCAGCAAGCGCGGCGTCCAGCTGGAGTTGTGCCTGGCGTGGCTGCGCGCGCGCCGGCCCGGCCTGACGGTGTGGGGGCTGTCCGCCACCCTGGGCAATCTGGACCAGGCCATGGCGGTGCTGCTCGGCGGCGAGCAAGGCGGTGAACCGAGCGGTGAGCGCATTGCCGGAGACAGCCCCAAGACACTGACGGTGCGCGGCCTCTGCCCGGACCAGGTGGACCGCTTTCCCTGGGCCGGGCATCTGGGGCTGGCGCAACTGCAACCGGTGATCGACTACCTGGCACAGGGCCGGACCGCGCTGCTGTTCACCAACACCCGCGCCCAGGCGGAGCTGTGGTTCGAGGCGCTGGCCAAGGCGCGGCTGGACTGGATCACCGAGATCGGGCTGCACCACGGCTCCATTGACCGGCGCCTGCGGCAGAAGCTGGAGCAGGGTTTGCGCGACGGCGCCTTCCGCTGCGTGGTGTGCACCTCCAGCCTGGACCTGGGCGTGGATTTCTCGCCGGTGGACCGGGTGGTGCAGGTGGGCAGCCCCAAGGGCGTGGCGCGGCTGATGCAGCGCGCCGGGCGCTCCGGCCACCGGCCCGGCGCCGACAGCGAAATCCTGTGCGTGCCCAGCCATGCCTTCGAACTGGTGGAGATCGCCGCGGCCCGGCGCGCCTGGGCCGCCGGGCGGGTGGAGGCGCGCCCGCCCCTGACCCTGTGCCTGGACGTGCTGGTGCAGCACCTGGTGACCCTGGCGGTGGGCGACGGCTTCCAGGCGCCCCGGGTGCTGGCGGAGGCCCGCGCCACCCACGCCTTCGCCGGCCTCACCGACACTCAGTTTCAGTGGTGCCTGGACTTTATTACCCGGGGCGGCGCGGTGCTGGAACATTACCCCCAGTTCCGGCGGGTGGTGGAAGAGGACGGCGTCTACCGGGTCAGCGACCAGGGGCTGGCGCGCCGCCACCGCATGGCGGTGGGCACCATCACCAGCGATTACCAGATGCGCGTCAAATACCCCCGGGGCGGCAGCATCGGCACCATCGAAGAGAGCTTTGTCGCCCGCCTCAAGCCCGGCGATGTGTTCCTGTTTTCCGGCCGGGCCCTGGAGCTGATCCGGGTGCGCGATATGACCGCCTATGTGCGCGCGGCCAAGGGGCGGCGCTCGCTGGTGCCGCGCTGGCAGGGCGGGCGGCTGCCGCTGTCCACGGAGCTGGCGGACACGGTGCTGGATATCCTCGAGGAGGTGGCCGGCGGCGATTACCGGGACCCGGAAGTGCAGGCGATTCGTGACGTGCTGGAAGTGCAGCTTGACCAGTCGGCACTGCCGTCGCGGCGCCAACTGTTGATCGAGCGCAGCCGCTCCCGCGAAGGCACCCACTGGTTCCTGTTTCCGTTCGCCGGCCGGCTCGCCCACGAAGGGCTGGCGTCGTTGCTGGCCTGGCGGCTGGGGCAGCGGTTTCCCGCCACCTTCTCGATCTCGGTGAACGATTACGGGCTGGAGCTGCTCACCGCGGCCAAGGTGCCGCCGCTGGACGAGGATGACTGGCGGGCGCTGTTGACGCCGGAATCCCTGGTGGAGGATGTGCTGGCGGCGCTCAACGCCAGCGAACTGGCGCGCCGCCGCTTCCGGGACATCGCGCGGATCAGCGGGCTGGTGTTCCAGGGCTACCCCGGCAAGGGCAAAACCGGCAAGCAGCTGCAGGCGTCCAGCGGCCTGCTCTACGACACCCTGGACCGCTACGACCCGGACCACCTGCTGTTGGATCAGGCGCGCCGCGAGGTGCTGGAAAGCCAGCTGGAAATCGGCCGGTTGCGGGCGGTGCTGGAGCGGGCCCGCGACCAGGCCCTGGTGCTCACCGCCCCCGAGCGGTTCACGCCGCTGGCGTTTCCGCTGTGGGTGGAGCGCCTGCGTAACCGGCTGAGCACGGAGAGCTGGCGCGACCGGGTGGCGCGCATGACCGAGCGCCTGGAGAAACACGCGGACCGGCGGGCGGGGGACGCATGAGCGATAGCCTGGCACTGACCCTGGCCGGTGAGACCGTCTGGCTGCACGGCGACCGGGCCCTGTTCTATCCGGAGGAAGGCGCGTTGCTGGTGGCGGACACCCATTTCGGCAAGGGCGCCTTCCTGCGTCGCCGTGGGTTGGCGGTACCGGGGGGCGAGAGCCGCGCGGACCTGGACCGGCTCAGTATTTTAATCGAACATTTTCAGCCGGCACGACTGATCGTTCTAGGGGATTTTTTCCACCATCGGCCAAGTCGGGGTGAGCCGTTTCTGGATGCTTGGCCAGCTTGGCGGGCGCGCCATGCGTTACTGACCCCGGAGGTCGTGATTGGCAATCATGACCGTCACGCCGAGGGTCTCGACCTGGATATGATCTGGCACTCGCATTTGGACTTGGGGCCGTTCCGGCTTGTCCATGACCCCTATCCGGTCAGCGGTCGACATGTCCTCGGTGGCCATCTGCACCCGGCTTACCGGTTGCATGGCGGCGCCGACAGCGTGCGCGCCCCGGTATTCTGGCTGCGCGACGGTGTCACCGTGCTACCCGCCTTCGGCGGTCTTACTGGAGGCTGGCCGATTCGCCCGGCACGAGGGGAAAAGGTGGTGATGGCTCTGGATGGTGACCTGTATCCTTTGCCCTAGAGCGGGGAGGCAACCCTGCCAGGATTCGCTACGAAGCGAGGTTTGTGGGAGCTTGCCTTGCAAGCGAAAGGCCGGTAAAGCCGGCCGGTAGGATTCCAGAGAGGCTGTTTGTGGCGCTTTTAGACAGGACTCTGGAATCCTGCCGGGAGCTTCGCTCCCTTTCGCGGGCAAGGCCCGCTCCCACAGCCCGCTCCTGCCCGGGAAGGTTTAAAGGGTGTCGGTGAGCAGGATGCCGAGGCTGAAGCGGGTTTCGTAATCGTCGTAATTGATCAGCGAGTCGCCGTAGCCGGTGAAGACCTGCACCAGCCCTTTGAAGCGGTCGTTGATCGGGAACGAGTAGTTGATCTGCCCGGCGCCTTTATTGTCGGAGCGCAGGTTGTTGCGCACCATCAACTCCAGCACATGGTTGCCGAACACCCGGGCCACCTCCAGCTGGAAATTGCCCATGTACTTTTCGATGTCCGGGTTGTTGTCGCCGCGCGGATCGAGCGGGAAATCCTTCTCTTCCTCGGGGATGCGGTACCAGGGCATCACCGACACATAGTAGGAGCCGATCTGCGACACATGGCGCAGGTAGAGACGGTTCCAGCTGCGCGAGGTGGGCTCGTCCTGGCCGTTGGAATCATGGCGGAAACCGAACGCCAGCAGCTCGGACTGCACCGGGCCCAGCTGCCAGTCGATGGGTTTGGCGAGAAACACCTCCGGGGTGAAATTGATCTCGCGGAACGGGCGCGATTCCTCGCTGTTGTAGGCCTGCCAGAAGAACACTCCGGTAAACGCCATGTACAGGGTGCTGCCGTCCCAGAAATCGTCGTACACCGGCGCTTTCAGGGAGAACTGGAACTTCACCTCGCCGGAATCCAGGTTCTGGTCCTCGCGGTCCGGGTCGTTCCACTGGGGGTTGCTCCAGTGGCTGTAGGGCATCAGGTAGTTGCGCCGGTGCGGGGTGATCACGAACGGGTTTTCCTGGCTGGTCTGCTCCAGGGCCAGGCGGGCGCGCAGGGCGTCCTCGTGGGGCAGCCGCTGCTCGGGGGCGCCGTCGTCGCACCAGCCGCGCAGCTGTTCCAGGGTGACGTCGTCGCCGGCGGTCTGGGCCGCGCGCAGCAGACAGGCCTCGCGCTTGCGGGCCTGCTCTTGGGCGGCCGCCGCGGCGTTGTCCTCGGCGGTGGCGTCGCCGTTACCGCCCTCCGTCTGTTGAGCGAAGGCGGTCTGGCCGGCGGCGAAAACAAAGGAAAAGAGTAACAGCGATGAGGAGAGCAGCCGTTTCATCGGGGCATCCTTGGCGGTGGTTCTCGGGCCTACAGGGAGCGAAGTTCGTCGTCTTCCATGGTGCGAGCTTCTTCTTCCAACATGACAGGAATACCGTCGCGCACCGGGTAGGCGAGGCCGCTCGCCTTGCACATCAATTCGTTCTTCCGCTCGTCGAAAATCAGCGGTGCCTTGCTCACCGGACAGACCAGAATATCCAGCAGGTTGGGGTCGATCATGGCGGGTCGCTCCTGTTCGTGTGCCCTGATACTGAGCGGAACTATACCAGCCTTCCCGGACGAAAAGTGGTTTCAAACGCTTGTTTGACTTACGGGTCACAAATAGTTGTGGGCACCGGCTTTCGGGCGGCGCTACCATTGCCGTCCTGACGATGGACCCGCCCCGTTTCGCTGCTCTTTCCACAGACCTCCGGGGCCGGTTTCCCTGCATTGCAAACCATTCCGGGAGATCCGACATGCCTGATTACAAGGCTCCCCTGCGCGACATGCGCTTTGTGCTGAACGAAGTTCTCGACCTGGACGGCCACTACGCCAAACTGGGTCTGGAAGAAGTGAACAGCGAACTGCTCAACGCCTTCCTGGAAGAGGGCGCCAAGTTCGCCGAAAACGAGCTGTCGCCCCTGAACCGTTCCGGTGACGAGGAAGGCTGCGGTTTCGAGAACGGCGTGGTGACCACCCCGAAAGGCTTCAAGGAAGCCTACGCCAAGTACGTGGAAGGCGGTTGGCCGGCCATGGGCGGCGACCCGGAATTCGGCGGCCAGGGCCTGCCGGGCTCCTCCAGCATCGCCATCTCCGAAATGACCGGCACCGCCAACTGGTCCTGGAGCATGTACCCGGGCCTGTCCCACGGCGCGGTGGCCACCATCGAAGCCCACGGCACCGACGAGCAGAAGCAGACCTACCTGCCCAAGCTCACCAGCGGCGAATGGACCGGCACCATGTGCCTGACCGAAGCCCACTGCGGTTCCGACCTGGGTCTGCTCAAGACCAAGGCCGAGCCCCAGGCGGACGGCTCCTACAAGATCACCGGCACCAAGATCTTCATCTCCGCCGGCGAACACGACATGGCCGACAACATCGTCCACATCGTGCTGGCCCGCCTGCCGGACGCGCCCAAGGGCACCAAGGGTATCTCCCTGTTCATCGTGCCCAAGTTCCTCACCGACGGTAACGGCGGCGTGGGCGAGCGCAACGGCGTGGCCTGCGGCTCCATCGAACACAAGATGGGCATCAAGGCGTCCGCCACCTGCGTGATGAACTTCGACGGCGCCACCGGCTACCTGATCGGCCCGGAGAACAAAGGCCTGAACTGCATGTTCACCTTTATGAACTTCGCCCGTCTGGGTACCGCCATCCAGGGCGTGGCCCACGCCGAGCTGGGTTTCCAGGGCGGCCTGACCTACGCCAAGGACCGCCTCGCCATGCGCAGCCTGTCCGGCGCCAAGAACGCCGACGGCCCGGCCGACCCGATCATCGTGCACCCGGACGTGCGCCGCATGCTGCTGACCAGCAAGGCGTTTGCCGAGGGCGGCCGCGCGCTGGTGTACTTCTGCGCCCAGCTGGGCGACACCGTGAAGCTGGCCAAGGACGAGGAAGAGCGCAAAGAGGCCGATGCCCTGATGGCGCTGCTGACCCCGATCGCCAAGGCGTTCGTCACCGAGGTGGGCCTGGAAGCGGCCAACCACGGTGTGCAGATCTACGGCGGCCACGGTTTCATCCGCGAGTGGGGCATGGAGCAGAACCTGCGTGACGCGCGCATCTCCACCCTGTACGAAGGCACCACCGGCATCCAGGCGCTGGACCTGCTGGGCCGCAAGGTGTTGATGACCCAGGGCCAGGCGCTGCGCAACTTCACCAAGATCATCCACAAGTTCTGCGAAGCCAACGCCGACAACGACAAGCTCAAGGAGCTGATCGAGCCGCTGGCGGCCAGCAACAAAGAGTGGGGTGATCTGACCCAGGCCATCGGTATGCAGGCGATGCAGAACCCGGATTCCGCCGGCGGCGCCTCCGTGGATTACCTGATGTACTCCGGTTACGTGACCCTGGCCTACCTGTGGGCGCTGATGGCCAGCAAGGCCCAGGCGCAGCTCGACTCCGGTGCCGGTGACGAGGACTTCTACAAGGCCAAGATCAGCACCGCGCGGTTCTACTTCAAGCGCATCCTGCCCCGTATCGCCGGCCACAAAGGCGCCATCGAGGGTGGCATCGACAGCCTGATGGAGCTGGACGCGGAGCACTTCGCGTTCTGATTCCGGCCGTCACTGGTCCGACCGAAAAGCCCGGCCTTCGCGCCGGGCTTTTTTTGTGGTGTGTGGCACCTGTGGGAGCTTGCCTGGCAAGCGAAAGGGTGGCTTTAGCCACCCGGCAGGATCCCAGAGACGCTTTTGGGTGCGGCTGTTAGAGAGCGCTCTGGGATCCTGCCGGGGCTTCGCCCCTTTCGCGGGCGAGGCCCGCTCGCACAACCCTTGCTTCGTCAGCATCGCTTGGTGGGTAGCCGCCGAGAACCAACCTGGCGACGAGGCTGCCAACCCGGCGGTAAAAATTTTCTGGCGATACCGCTATAGTTACTCGCTGGGGGAACCGGCCATCAGCCGGAACGACTATCCGTTGGGGGAAAAATGAAAAAGCTGCTTCTCGCGGTCCTGGTGCTGGGCGGGCTCTGGCTGGCCGCCGGCTATGCGATCGGCAATAAGGTGGAAGACACGGTGCGCGCCCAGGTGGCGGGCCAGGAAATCATACCGGGCTCCGACCTGGTGCGGCTGGATATCGCCGAGTACGACAAGGGGCTGTTCGGCGCCGACACGCGTATTTGTCTGGTGTTCGATCGGCTGCCGCCGGATATGGCCATGCTGCAGGCCTACTCCGGCAAGCTTTGTGATCGCGGCGAGGTTCACTACGGGCCGCTGCTGTTCGGCCCCGACGGTCCGTCCTTGGGGCTCGCCTACGCGCGCAGCGAGCTGGACCTGAGCCCGCTGCCGCCGGAAATCAAGCAGATGGTCGACGGCCTGTTCGCCGGCCAGCCGCCGGTGATCGGGCACAGCTGGTATACCTTCGATGGCGGCGTGGACCTGCGTGTGCTGGTGTCGCCGTTCCGGTTCGAGAGCCCGGAGCTGAGTGCCTCGCTGGCGGAGCTGCGCATGGACGGTCGGGTCGACGACCCGGTCGCCAAGGTCGGCGACTTCTTTGTGCGCGGCCGCGACCTGCGCGTGGCCGGCCCGCAGGGCGCCCTGGTGCTGCCGGAGCTGGACGCGGAAGTCCGCCTTAAGGCCATGCTCGGCGACGTGCTGCCGCTGATCGACATGACCATGGCGGCCAACGGCCTCAGCGTCAGCGCCGGTGGCCGCGAGCAGGTGGCGGGCAACGTGACCCTGCGGACCCGCACCCGGGAAGACGGCGACACCCTGAGCGGCGACAGCGGCCTGTGGCTGGACGCGCTGAGCGGTGACCAGGTGCCGGAGCGCGTCGACAGCGCCTGGTTGGGCTTTGACTGGCACGGCTTCGACCGCGCCGCCGCCATCCGCGTGCAGCGCATCTCCCAGGAGCTGGACAGTCTGCAACTGGAAATGATGATGCAGGCGATGAGCGGCGAGGGCGACGCCGCCGCGATGCAGGAGAAGGGCGAGCGGATGGCCGTCTTGGGGGAAGAGATGATCACTGTGATGAGCACCCAGCTGCTGCATCCCGAACGCACCGGCATGACCGTCAAGATGGTGGTGGACGGCGCCGGCGAACGCCAGCTCACCCTGGACAGCGCCCTCGATTACAACGGCCTGGACGGCCTCAACCCGAGCTTCGCCGAGCTGCAGATGCTGCCGCCCGCGGCGCTGGCCCGGCTGGTGGACCTGAGTGTTGATTTCGACGCCGCCTCCGCGCTGCTGCCGCCCGGCCTGCGCGTCGGCCTGGTGGATTACCAAAGCAGCGGCTGGCTACGCCAGCAGGACGGCCGGTTGCGTACCCGCCTGACACTGGAGCAGGGCGAGGTCACTCTCAATGGGGCGTCGATGACGGTCGAGGAACTGATGAGCAAGGGCCAGGCGGCCGCCCGCGGTGGGGTGAGTGCTGACTTGCCGGAGACCTTGGACAGCGGCGGCTATTAACCCCGCTGCCGGGGCGCCCGCCGTTTCGGCGAGCGCCCACCGGGTCAGGCTTTCGAGGTCTGGGTGTTGTAGCTGGTGATCAGATTGCGGTAATCCGGAATGTGATTGGAAAACAGCGTACCCAGGCCCTCGATGTCGTTGCGCCAGTCGCGGTGCAACTCACAGGCGGCGCCGAACCAGGTCATCAACTGCGCGCCCGCAGCGGTCATCCGCTGCCAGGCGGCGTCCCGGGTCATGGCGTTGAAGGTGCCGGACGCGTCCGTGATCACGAACACTTCGAAGCCCTCCTCCAGAGCCGACAGGGCCGGGAACGCCACGCACACCTCGGTGACCACGCCGGCGATGATCAGCTGCTTCTTGCCGGTGGCCTTCACCGCGTTGAGGAAATCCTCGTTGTCCCAGGCGTTGATCTGGCCGGGCCGCGCGATGTAGGGCGCGTCCGGGAACTGCGCCTTGAGTTCCGGCACCAGCGGGCCGTTGGGGCCGTCCTCGAAACTGGTGGTGAGGATGGTGGGCAGCTCGAAGTACTCGGCCATATCCGCCAGGGCCAGCACGTTGTTTTTGAAGCGGTCCGGGTCGATGTCGCGGACCAGCGACAACAGGCCGGCCTGATGGTCCACCAGCAGTACCGCCGCGTCGTCCTTATTCAAGCGATTGTAAGTACTCATGATATAGCTCCTTGATGGCTGGAGAAGCCGGCTGCCTCTCCATGCTTTGAATGCTATAAATGAGACGGTATGCCCGGTAGTGGGCTAAAGTGCTACGCTTTGTTCTATTTATGGGACGATAATGGCGGCGCAATGGAAAACCTGAACGACCTCTATTACTTCGCGCAAACCGTGGAGCACGGCGGCTTCGCGCCGGCCGGCCGCGCCATCGGCGTGCCCAAATCCAAACTCAGCCGCCGGGTGGCGGCCCTGGAAGAGCGGCTCGGTGTGCGCCTGATCCACCGTTCCACCCGCCACTTCTCCACCACCGAGACCGGGCACACCTACTACGAGCACTGCAAGGCCATGCTGGTGGAGGCGGACGCCGCCCAGGAGGCCATCGACAGCGTGCGGGCGGAGCCCCGCGGGGTGATCCGCCTGGCATGCCCGGTGACTCTGCTGCATGTGGGCCCGTTCCTGGCCGGCTTCATGCGCGATTACCCGGCTGTCACCGTGCATCTGGAGGCCACCAACCGCCGGGTCGATCTGGTGCACGAAGCGGTGGACGTGGCGATCCGCGTCCGCCAGCCGCCGCTGGAGGACAGCGACCTGGTGATGAAAGTGCTGTCCGAGCGGCATCTGGGCCTGCTCGCCAGCCCGGATCTGATCGAACGCCACGGCACGCCCGCCGGACCGGAAGACCTGGCCGGCTGGCCCACGCTGTGGCTGGGCAGCCCGGCGCCGCGCTATGAATGGGACCTGTACGGCCCCGGAGACCGGCCGCTGTCGGTGCGCCATGTACCGCGCTTCGTGACCACCGATATGGTGGCCCTGCGCCGGGCGGCGCTGGGCGGGGTCGGGGTGGTGCAACTGCCGCTGCTGACCGTCCGTGACGCCCTGGCGCGGGGCGACCTGGTCCACCTGCTGCCGGACTGGGCTCCGCGCCGGGATATTATTCATGCGGTGTTTCCGTCCCGCCGCGGCATGCTGCCGGCGGTGCGCGCCCTGATCGACAGCCTGGCGGCCTATTACGCCTCCTTCGAGGAGCAATAGGCCGCCGCTGGCCCGGCGGGGGGCCGCCGTGCTGTAATCAGCCCATGATCAAGGTATTCCTGTGGCGTGCCCTGGCGCTGCTGTGCGTGGCCCTGGGCTTGATCGGCGTGGTTCTGCCGGGCATGCCCACCGTGGTGTTCATGCTGGTGGCCGCCTGGGCCGGCGCCCGGGGCTGGCCGCGCCTGGAGACCTGGTTGCTGGATCATCCCCGTTATGGGCCGCCCATCCTCCATTGGCGTGAGCGCGGCGCCATATCCCGGCGCGGCAAATGCGCCGCCTCCACCATGATGCTCGTCAGTATCGGCATCATCGCCTTGTCCCCCGTGCCCAACCCGGTCAAGATCGGCGTCCCGCTGTTTCTGTGCGCCCTGATGTTGTGGCTGTGGCGCCGCCCGGAGCCCCGGGAAGAGGATGAACGGCGGGTCACAAATAAACATTTACGCCCTGTTCGCCGGGACTAAACTATCGTCCCGCGACCAAGCTGTTTCGGGAGATATGCCAATGGCCACCTATAAAGCGCCCCTGGAAGACATGCGCTTCGTCCTTAACGATGTGTTCGAGGCCGATAAGCTCTGGGCTTCCATGTCCGCCACCGCCGAGGTGACCCGCGATCTGTCCGACGCGATCCTCGATGAAGCGGGCAAGATGGTGGAGAACCTGTTGTTCCCCCTCAACCGGGAAGGCGACGAGCAGGGCTGCCACTTCGACAACGGCGAAGTGACCACCCCCGAAGGCTTCAAGGAAGCCTTCAAGACCTACGCCGAGAACGGCTGGAGCGCGTTTTCCGGCAACCCGGAATTCGGTGGCCAGGGCATGCCCAAATCCCTGGCGGTGTTGTTCGAGGAGATGATGCACAGCGCCAACTCCTCGTTCGCGCTGTACCCGGCGCTCACCAACGGCGCCACCCTGTGCCTGGACGCGCACGCCTCCGAAGAGCTCAAGCAGGCCTACCTGCCCAAGCTCTACAGCGGCGAGTGGAGCGGCACCATGTGCCTCACCGAGCCGCACTGCGGCACCGACCTGGGCATCATGCGTAGCAAGGCGGTGCCCAACGACGACGGCTCATACAATATCTCCGGCACCAAGATCTTCATCACCGGCGGTGAGCACGACATGGTGGACAACATCATCCACCTGGTGCTGGCCAAGCTGCCGGACGCCCCCGCCGGCTCCAAGGGCATTTCCCTGTTCCTGGTGCCCAAGTTCCTGCCCGACGCCAACGGCGACGCCGGGGAGCGCAACGGCGTGGCCGCCGGTTCCATCGAACACAAGATGGGCATCAAGGGCTCCGCCACCTGCGTGATGAACTTCGACGACGCCAAGGGCTGGATCATCGGTGAGCCCAACCAGGGCCTGGCGGCCATGTTCACGATGATGAACTACGAGCGCCTGTCCATCGGCATCCAGGGCCTGGGTCTGGGTGAAGTGAGCTACCAGAGCGCCGCCGACTACGCCCGCGAGCGCCTGCAGGGCCGCGCCGCCACCGGCGTTCAGAACGAAGGCGGCAACGCCGACCCGATCATCGTCCACGGTGACGTGCGCCGCATGCTGCTGACCATGCGCGCCCTCAACGAAGGCGGCCGGGCGCTGTCCGCCTATGTGGGCATGGAGCTGGACAAGGCCAAGTTCTCCGAGGACGAGGCCGAGAAAAAAGCCGCCCAGGACCGGGTCGCCCTGATGACCCCGGTGGCCAAGGCGTTCTTCACCGACCGCGGCTTCGACACCACGGTGATTGGCCAGCAGGTGTTCGGCGGCCACGGCTATGTGCGTGAGTGGGGCATGGAGCAGTTCGTGCGCGACTGCCGCATCTCGCAGATCTACGAAGGCACCAACGGCATCCAGGCGCTGGACCTGGCCGGCCGCAAAGTGACCCGTAACGGCGGTAAATACGTGGAGGCGTACCTCGCCGACATGCGCCGCTGGATCGATGACAACGGCAACCAGCCGGGCCTGGACGGCATCAAGGAACGTCTGGTCAGCGCCGTGGACCTGCTGGAAAGCACCACCACCGAGATGCTGCGCCAGGCCGGCGACAACCCGGACGCGGTCAACGCCAACGCGGTGGAGTACCTGGACCTGTTCGGTTACGTCACCTACGCCTGGCTGTGGGCGCGCATGATGGTCACCGCCGCGCAACGCGACGACGACTTCGGCCGCGCCAAGGTCACCGTGGGCCGCTTCTACTACGAGCGCCTGCTGCCCCGCGCCGGCGCCCTGGCCGAGCAGATCAAGGCCGGTGCCGGCACCATGATGAGCCTGGATCAGGACCTGTTCTGATCCCCCGGTTCCGATTCTGGAAACCTAAAAAAGCGGCCTTCGGGCCGCTTTTTTTTGCACTGACATAAATGCTGTCACGTTCTATTCACGCCCCTGCAATCAATGGCAACTAACTTACCGCTTTTGGCCGCTGGCCTGTCAGTCAGTCCTTTCTATACCGGGAGAGAAAATCGTGAGTTGCCATCATTGGCGGCGTTGGATGCGCGCCGCTCCGCTGACTCTGTTAACCGCCGTGGCATTGAGCGGTTGCGGAGGCGATACGGATACGGAGTATCTTGAGACCACCACGGACGTCCCTTATGTGGATGATCTGTCCGGCGCCGAGTCATTCACCGCCAACGTGATCGCGCCCCCCGAGGACGCGGATCAGCAATTCGAGACGGCAACGCCTCCGACGGTTTCCGGCACCACCGCGCGCGAGCCGGAGAACACGGAGATCACCGACTTCCATCGCTACGCGGTGAACCAGGATCTGACGCTCACCCAGGGCCGCCTGAACCATACCCGCGACGAAGCCATCATCAGCGCCGAGTTCACCCTCGGCGACAGTTTGTCGCTGGTGCCGCTGACCCGCTCGCGCGGCCAGTTCTCCTTCGAGCGCACCACGGTCTCGGCCAACCACGCCATCGACAACGGCGAGAACCTGATCCTGGCGGTCAACGCGGACCCTTACAGCATGACCCAGGGCTGGAACAGCGGTCTGATCAAGAAGGACGGTATCACCTACACCGGCTTTTCCGACCGCAATGAAGACGTGATCGCGGTCTATGAAGACGGTGGCGCGGACATCCTTCAGGACGTGCCCACCTTCACCCTCAATCTCTACCAAGACGGCAACGCCCTGGGCGAGCTGGGCGAGGTGCATTACTTTGACAACGCCAGCCAGGTGAACACCAGCTTCGCCCGCGGCACCGGCGATGCGGAACTGTATCTGGCGGAAAGCTACCGGGGCACCGTGGATCTGGCCGGCCGCTCCGCCGCGCTGATCGAAGCGGAACCCAACGGCATCAGCGTGGTGACCCTGGAACACGGCGGTATCAGTGCCCAGTTGCCGCCGCTCAGCGGCACCGTGGTGGATCGCATCGAGGACCGCAACGGTTATGTATTGCCGGCCGGCCACGCGCTGTTGGTCGACGGCGGTACCTTGACAACCGGCTCCCGTGTGGACATCCGCTACGAAACCGATGACCCGGACTGGGCCCGGGTGAAAAGCGCCCTGGGCGGCGGTTTCGGTCGCGGCCTGTTGGTGGAAGACGGCCAGCTCGGCGCCAACCAGGACGAGAACGCCATCAGTGGCCGTACCGCTTTCGGCGTGCGCAATGACGGCAGCTACTTTTTCCTGGTGGTCGACAAGCCGGTGGGCTCGCTCACCGACGGCATCACCCAGACCAAGCTGGGCCAGTTGATGATCGCCTACGGCGCCGACCGGGCCATCAATCTGGATGGCGGCGGCTCCACCACCCTGGCGGCGCGGCTGCCCGGTGAACGGTACACCCATCTGCTTAACACGCCGTCCGACGGCGGCGAGCGGGTTACCGCTACCAAGTGGGGGCTGGCGCTCAATACCGAACGGGCCCGCGCGGCCAGCAACGCGGTGGCGGTCTATCCGCGCACCATCACGCTGATGGCCGGCTCTACCTATCGCCGTTTCAAGGGCGTGGGTTATGACGCCAGCTCCTGGGAGCAGGGCGGTGAGATTCCCGAGTACGGCATCAGCGATGCGTCCCTGGGGCTGATCGACGCGCGCACCGGCGCCTTCCGCGCCGGCGACGGCGCCAGCGAAGGGTACGTGGTGGTTCAGGTCGGCGAGCGCAAGGGCGTGGCGCGGGTTCGCGTCACCGACGAGCTGGACGAAATCCGCTTCCCCAGCGACGCCATCGCCGTGGACAGCGGCGCCACTGTAACTCTGCAACCGGAACTGATCAGTGACGGTGAGTCGGTGACCTTCTCCGCTGAAGCGCTGGACTATCAGGTGGACGACGCCGCGCTGTGCCAGGTGAACCCGGAGAACGGCAGCGTCACCACCACCCGCGTGCAGGGCGAAAGCTGCACCGTCACCGTGTCCGCCGCCGGCCGCAGCGCCGAACTGACCATCAATATCGGTGTGGCGCCGGCAATCGTCGCCGACTTCGAAGGCGACGTCAGTGCCTTCCAGGCCGCCGGCGCGCGCCACAATCAGGTTAACATCGAGCGTGTCGAGGATCAGGTCTTCGACGGCAGCTACTCCATGGAACTGAACTGGGAAGCCAACCCGGACCAGCCCGGCACCTTCGGTGCCTACCTCACCGATCCCGGTGGCGTCACCGCGCTGCCCGGCTATCCCAAGTATCTGGGCGTCAACGTGTACATTCCCGACGAACTGGCCGGCAAGGTCTGGTGGGTGCGCGGCAGCCTCAAGGACGCCGACGGCAAGACCGTGACCATCAACTACAACAACGAAGGCGAAGCGCTGCCGGAACGCGGCTGGCACTTCATGAAGGCCAGCATCGGCACCGGCTACAAGGAACCGCTGACGTTCTACCAACCGTTCCGATTCCTGGTATTGAAGACCGCCGAGCGTATCGACTCCCATGTGGTGCTGGACGATTTCACCGCCATCTATAGTGACGACACCGATCTGGCCGGTCCCGGCGTCACCGCCAGCCCCGCTTCCGGCGAGACGGTGGACAGCGCCGATCCGCTGATCACCCTTCAGGTCAACGACGCCTCCGGCGTGGACTTCGGCGCCAGCCAGCTGACCCTGGACGGCCAGGACGTTTCCTCGTCCCTGACCCACAACGGCAGTGACCGCATCCGCTACCAGGCGCAGGGCCTGGACGACGGCTGGCATCGTCTGGATTACCGCCTGTTCGACGTCAACGGCAACGTCACCGCCGGCAACTATCTGTTCAATGTGGTCACCGGTGCGCCGCGCCTCTATCTGGACAGCGAGAATCTGAGTCTGTACCCGGGCGGCACCTTCAGTATTCCCATCCGCGTGACCGGCGGCGGTGCCTTCAACGACCTGTCCCTGAGCCTGGATTATGACAGCACCAAGGCCGGCATGACGGTGGAAGACGCCGACCTCACCGCGTCCGGTGTCAGCGAAACCAACGGGCGCTGGCAGGGCAACTTCAGCGGTTTCAGCGATGCCACCGGCGTGGTCGCTTACCTGAAGTTGAGCGTGCGCGACTACATTCAGAACACCTTCGTCTCGGTGGTGGTCGACGGCCAACTGGACGGCGACACCTTCCATCACCCGGTGGTACGCAAGGAAGTGGGCAGCCGCTATCGCCTGCTGACCGATTGGGGCGTGGAAGGCGAAAGCACCAACATGCTGGTGGTGAACCAGGCCGGCGAACCGGCCCCGGGCGTCACCCTGGAAACCTTCGAGTACAACAGTGGCACCGACCAGATCAGCAACGTCAACGTACTCGGAGACACCGACGCCGACGGCATGCTGCAGGTCACCCTGCCGGCGTCCGCCGACACGCGGTCGTTGTTGTTCCGCGCCTACGACGCCCAGGGCTCCTCGCTGATGACCGACGTCCGCGCCCTGGTCGAGCGTTTGGACACGGCACCGCGTCATGTCTTCCTGACCCCCGGCCACGACGCCAGCTCCATGAACGTGGCCTGGTTCACCGACACCTCGGTGACCGAATCGCGGGTACGTTTCGGCACGGACGGCCTGAGCCAGGACGTGGCCGGGCAATCCGCGGTGGTGCCGTTCTTCTACGGCAGCGAGGCCGGCGTGGTGCGCGTGCACCGGGCCACCCTGGAAGGGTTGCAGCCGGGCGCCGGCTACCAGTACCAGGTGGGCGCCAACGGGGCCATGAGCGAGACCTTCGGCTTCACCACCGATGACGGCGACGACCGCGTACGCATCCATCTGTTCGGCGATACCCAGACCCTGTCCAACGACAACATCTTCAATGGCAGTGGCCTGGTCACCGAGCTGTATCGCAAGATGCAGGCGCAACTGCCGGACGGTGATCTGATCCTGCACGTCGGCGATGTCACCGAGGACCTCACCGATTACCGCCTGGTGCGCCTGTTCCTGGAAGCTCTGGAAGGCGACGACATGCTGGCCTCGCATCCGTTCGTGCCCACCCAGGGCAACCATGAGGTTTACAACGAAGGCGCGCAGAAATTCGCCGACCTGTTCCCGCTGCCGGAAAGCGATAACGGCCTGCCGGCGCCCTACGACCGGGCGGTGTACAGCTTTGATTACGGCCCGGCCCACATCGCCGTGGTCACCTCCGAGCTGCAGGCCGAGGAGGACTGGCCGGTAATGATGGACTGGCTACGCCGCGACATGAGCGCCAGCGACGCCACCTGGAAAATCCTCATGGTGCATCGCCCGCCGTACAACGGTAATGCCGCCTCCGGCAACGGCCGCTCACTGGCTTACATCCCGCCGGTGGTGGATGAAACCGGCATCGATCTGGTGCTTTCCGGCCACGACCACATGTACTCGCGCAGCCTGCCGCTGAGCGGCGGCAAACCGACGCCGGGCGGGGCTACCTACCTGATTGCCGGTTCCGACTCCGCCAAGTACTACGACAACAACGGTGGCGGCATCGCGCTGGTGGCGGACGTGCTGTTCGACGACAACGTGAACACCTACACCACTCTGGATATCCAGGGCGACGACCTGCATGTGCTGACCCGTACCCTGGACGGCACTGTGGTGGACGACGTCACCCTGCAGCCGCGCACCGATCGCTGAGGAGAGCCGTAATGAGATTGAAGAACACCTTGCCCGTAGTGCTGCTCGCCGCCGCTTTGGCGGCCTGCGGCGGCGACGATACCCGTTACGTGGAGCGCGACGTGCCGGCGCCGGTGGAGTACATGCCGGTGGACGGCTTCGTGCTCGGCTTCTGGGTGATGGAAGAGCAGGAAAACTGCGACAGCCCCTGCATTGATGACGCCTCCGCCTATGGCGACGCGCTCTATGTGCTCGACAACGCTGGCGAGCCGGTGGCGCCGGCACTCGAGGACGGCGGCGCCGTCGGTCGGGTGGCGGTTTTCGACGGTGATACCCGGTTTGCCACGCGCGCCACCAGCGCATTGAACAACACCGTGATCGGCGAGCGCTTCTCTCTGCACCTGAGGGCGCGCACCGACCAGGCGGACACCGGTCCGGTGGTGTCGCTGGCATCCGCCGACGGCACCGCGCTGACGATGACTCTCAGCAACGATCGTCTGTTGGTGGATTTGCCGGCGCAAAGCCAGCGCATGCTCACCAGTCTGGAAAGCGGCGACGGCTGGCGGGAAATCCAGCTCGCCTCGGACGGTGAGCGTGTCATCCTCGCGGTGGATTGTGATGTCGTGGCCGCCTTCGACGCTGAACCCGGCGTACCGGTGCTGAGCACCGACGCCTTGGGCGTCAGTGTCGGCGGTGAGGGCGACGCCTATTTCACCGGCGCGGTGGACCTGGTGCGTTTGAGTCGCCAGCACGAGGGAAATTTGTTCTGCGAGGAATGAACGCTGACCGACCTCAGGCCGGCACCCGGATCCAACTGAGCACACCGTCGTCGTCCCGCCACTGGTAGGGCAAGGCCATACCCTGCCGCCAGTCGGCGGACAGCGTGGTCAGCAGGCGGATCCGGTCTTCTCCGTCCAGGGCGGCGTCCTGGAAGTAAAAGCGCCGTCCGGTGAGCGGGTAGAGCGCTTTGAACAGACTCTCTTTCACCGAAAACGTCAGCGTGATCCGGCGTGCCTGCTCGGCCTCACCCAGGCTCTGCAGGGCCTGGCGTTCCTGTTCGGTCAGTATCTCCCCGGCCAGGCGTAGCGCCCGGCGCGGCGCCAGCCAGGCCTCATAATCCAGACCCAGCCCTTGCCATTGATCCCGGTGCCCCACCAGCGCCGCGGCACGCCCGTGGCTGTGGGTGATGGCGCCCACCAGGGGCGCCGGCCACAGCGGCGCGCGGTCTCCGCCCTGGGTTGGCGGCAGGTGATCGCCGGTGAGCGCTTCGCCGGCGGCGGCGGCGCACACCCGGCCGGCCAGGTACTCGCAGCGGCGCTTGGCGATGGCGCCGCGCAGGGTGTCCGGCTCGGGGACGCGGGCCCGCTGGAAGGCGTCATCGAGCAGTCGCTCCGGGCGCAACCGGCAGCGCGCCAGATACAGCCCGGTTTCCCAGACGTTCACGTCCAGATCGTGCAGGCAGGGCGGTAACGGGCGGTGGTCGGTCATGGGGTCGGTCGTGGCGTGCGGAAGCCGCCATTGTACGCGCCGGGACGGACCGCTGTCTTTTTCACCGCCGCGGACGTCGCATGTCGCCACGCTCTCCTCCGACGGTTTTGTGGTACAACGAAGAGACCAGCACCGGCGTGAGGAGGTGGCCATGACACGGTCGTTAGCGATTCTGGGTGCCGGCGGGCACGGCAAGGTGCTTGCCGATACGGCGATGGCGTCCGGGTGGCGGAAAATCGAATTCTACGACGACGCCTGGCCGGACAAGCAGGCCAACGAGCGCTGGCGGATCGCCGGTTGCAGCGGCGCGTTGCTCGACGCCCTGGTGCATATCGACTCGGTGGCGGTGGGCATCGGTCGTAATGATGCCCGCCTGAGCCGCCTGCGCGAGCTGGTGTCGAAGAACGTGAGCCTGGCCACCATCATCCACCCCCAGGCGTCGGTGAGCCGCTTCGCCGAGGTCACGCCCGGCGCGGTGGTGCTGGCCGGCGGCGTGGTCAGCGTCGACAGCCGCATCGGCCTGGGCGTGATCGTCAACACCGGCGCCACCGTGGACCGGGACTGCGTGATCGGCGACGGCGTCCATCTTTGCCCCGGCACCCATCTGGCCAGCAACGTCAGCGTCGGCGAGGGCAGCTTTATCGGCATTGGCGCGGTGGTGCGCGAAGGCGTCACCATTGGCAACAATGTGGTGGTGGGCGCCGGCGCCGTGGTGCTGCACGATGTGTCCGACGGCGCCACCGTGAAAGGCGTGCCGGCCCGTTGAACGGGCCTTTTCAATTGGAGAGCGACGTTTCGTTATGCAGGATGATTTGAGCTTCTGTCTGACCCGGCCCACCGACGTCCCCGCGACGGAAGGCCTGCAAGCCTGGTGCGAACAATGGCGCCAGCTGGCCGCCGAGCATCATGATCCGGTGGGGCTGGCCTTGCGCGGCGGATTCGCCGCCGACCGGGTCGGCTGGGCGTTCGCCGCCGGCTATCAGTCGGCGCTGCGACAGCTGATTCAAGTGAACGGCGGCACCGTGGACGACCACGAACTGTTGGCCATGTGCGCCACCGAAGCCGGCGGCAACCGCCCCCGGGACATCGAAACGCGCATCGTCGACAACGGCCCGGGCGGCGCTACCGTCACCGGCCGCAAAACCTGGACCACCCTGGGGTCGGCCTGCACCGGCTTGCTGGTGGTGGGGCGCGTGGAGGACAGTGGTGCCGGTGATCGCCCGTCGCTGAAGATCGCCAAGGTGGACACCCACGCCCAGGGCGTCAGCCTGGTGGAAAAGCCGCCGCTGGAGTTCGTTCCCGAAGTGCCCCACGTGGCCGCCGTGTTCGACGGCGCCAAGGCCGGCGCGGTACTGTCCGGTGACGGCTACAGCGACTTCGTGAAGCCGTTCCGCACCGTCGAGGACACCTTCATCGCCCTGGCGGTGCAGGCCTGGTTGCTGCGCGAAGGCCGCGCCCGGGGCTGGCCCCGGTCATTTCTGGAAAGTCTCACCGCCAGCCTGGCCGGGCTCGCTGCCTTGGCGGCGCAACCCGCCGATGCGCCGGCCACCCATGTTGCGCTGGCCGGTGCCCTGGCACGCACCAACGATCTTTACCAGCAAGCGGACGCGCTCTGGGCCGATGAGCGGGACGCCGCCGCCGAACGCTGGCGGCGCGACCGCCCGCTGTTCCAGGTCGCCGGCAAGCCGCGCGCCCTGCGCGCGCAGCGTGCCTGGGAAAACCTGGGCGGTTAACCCGGCTGTTCCGCCGTACAAGCGCGCCCGAACAAGGAGGGTCCATGAAGCAACCGCACCGGATTCAGTGCAAGCACGTTTATGACCGCGTGGAAAAATCAGACGGCCACCGCGTTCTGGTGGACCGGGTCTGGCCGCGCGGTATCAAGAAGGAATATCTGCAGGCCGATGAGTGGCGCAAGGAGCTCTCGCCCTCCAGCGAACTGCGCAAGTGGTTCAACCACGACCCGCAGCGCTGGGCGGCGTTCTACCAGAAGTTCCACGCCGAGCTGGACCAGCAAGGCGAGGCCGTCGAGTCTGTTTTGAAAGGCGCTAATGGCGGCACGCTGACGTTGCTCTATGCCGCCAGGGATACCGAGCACAACAACGCGGTGGCGTTGAAGATGTACCTTGAGAAACGGTGATGCACCTGTTCCTCCTGGTTCACTGGCTGTCCTCGGCTTGCTTTAAATAGCGTCGCGCCAGGGCGGCGCCCACCAGAATCTGGATCTGGTTGTAGCAGATGATCGGCAGAATGATCATGCCGAACCCCGGATGGCCGGCGAACAGCACCTTGGCCATCGGCAGCCCCGACGCCAGGCTCTTTTTCGAGCCGCAGAACACCGCCGCGATTTCATCGTCCCGGTTGAAGCCGGCGCGCCGCGATAGCCAGGTGGTTAGCGCCAGCAGGATCACCAGCAACAGCAGGCACAGCACCACGGCCAGCACGATGGCGGTCGCCGGCAGCTGCCGCCAAAGGCCGCTGGCCACCGACTGGGAAAACGCCGCATAGACGATCAGCAGAATAACGCCCTGGTCGTAGCGGGCGGAAAAGCCGGGGTGCCGGTCCAGCCAGGGGCCGAGCCAGCGGCGCAGCCCATGGCCGAGGGCAAAGGGCAGCAGCAACTGAAGGACGATATCCCTGAGCGCTTGCAGGGTATCGAAGCCGCCGTCGCCGGTGGTGCTCACCAGTAGCATCAATAGAAACGGCGTCAGCATCATGCCGAACACGTTGGAGGCCGCCGCGCTGCAGATCGCCGCCGGCACGTTGCCCCGCGCCATGGCGGTAAAAGCGATCGACGAGGACACCGCCGACGGCAAGGCGCCCAGGTAAAGAAAGCCCAGCGCCAGGTCCTCGGAAATCCAGCGTGGCGCCAGGCCGTCGATCGGCAGAACCAAAAGCGGAAACAGCAGAAACGTCAGCGCGGCGATAAACAGGTGCAGCCGCCAGTGCGTGGCGCCGGCGCGGATTTGGTCCCGCGACAGGGCCGCGCCATGGATAAAGAACAGCACCGCCACCGCCAGGGTGCCGAGCCGCCCCAGCCACGCCGCCACCGTGCCCTCGGCGGGCCACAGCGACGCGGCCAGAATGGCGGCCAGCAGGATCAGGGTGAACGGGTCGGGGCGCAGGCGCATCAGAGGCCTCGCGCCACGCTGATCAGCGTCAAACGCAGCACCTTGCCTTTGCTGGGCCAGTCGATGCTGGCGCCCACGGACAGACCCAGCAGGGCCGCGCCCACCGGGCTGAGGATGGACAGCCGGTCCGGGCCCTCGCTCACTTCGTCCGGCATCACCAGCATAAGACGGTGCTCCCGGCCGTTGTCCTGATTCTTGAAATAGGCCCAGCGGTGCAGGGTCACCACGTCGTCGGGCATCTCTTTCAGGGGGCGGCACTCGGCCCGGTCCAGCTCATCATAAAGATGCGCCACCACTTCCGGGTCCTCCTTGTGGTGCTCCAGCAGGGCATAAAGCCGGTCGCGGTCAAGGGTGGAAATAACAATAGGGGGCAGGTTGGCCATGCCATCTTCTCCAATGGAAACGTGAGGGTGCGTTTGTCCCCGGCGGCGCCGAACCCCCGGGGACGTTCCATTGGGGTGCGGCGTCAGGTATGGAAGGCGTGCGTCGACGCCGACCACTGGTCGGTGTCGATAGCCCGGTTTTGAAGGTTTGAAAGCGTCATTCGGCTACCCTACCAGCCCCGCCTTTTTTTGCCATCGGTTATTGATGCAGCGGGCTGCCGTCGTCGGGTTTCTCGACGGCCGATCTGTCCGTCTCTATACTCCGCTCATCCGCAGGAGAGAGGGCCGCGGGCCCCGCCGAAGGCGCAACCTCCCATAAACGCTCAGGCACAGGTACTGCGGACACCATCCAACGCCGTCTGGAGAGAGGCTGCTCAGGCAGTCCACCGAAGGGGCAAGCAGACCCGCTCTGTAAACTCTCAGGTATCAGGACAGGGGGAGAGGCCACGTAAACGCAGGAGTACTGTGTGCTGACCTCTGTCTATCTCATTGCCATCATCGCCGAAGCCATGTCCGGCGCACTGGCCGCCGGACGCCGCAACATGGATTTGTTCGGGGTGGCCGTGATCGCTTTTCTCACCGCTCTGGGTGGCGGCACCGTTCGCGACATCCTGTTGGGCAACTTCCCGGTCACCTGGACCCAGCATCCCAGCTATATCTATATGACCCTCACCGGCGGCCTGGCCACCATCGTGATCGCCCGGTTCATGCGGCACCTGCACCAACTCTTCCTGGTTCTCGACGCCATCGGTCTGGTCGCCTTCACCGTCATCGGCTGCAATGTCGCCCTGGATCTGGGGTATGAGCCCATCGTGGTGGTCATGTCGGGGATCACCACCGGCATCTTCGGCGGGATCATCAGGGACATTATGTGCGGCCGGGTGCCACAGGTGTTGCACCGGGAAATCTACGCCTGCGTCTCGCTGGTGGTGGCTTTGCTCTATCTGTTCCTGTTGCGCCAGGGCGTGGACGAAGGCGTGACGCAACTGGCCGCGTTCAGCGTCGGCCTGCTGCTGCGCATGGTGGCCATCCGCTGGCGCGTCTCGCTGCCGGTGTTCCGTTATTCGCGGGCGCGCTGGGGCTAGGCTCTGGATGAGTGGTTCGGGGGAGCGGGAATGGTGGGCCCAGCAGGACTTGAACCTGCAACCAACGGATTATGAGTCCGCTGCTCTAACCAGTTGAGCTATAGGCCCGAGATAGTTTTGATTGTTTTTGCCGCAGGCTACGCCTGCTTTCGCGGGCCGGGCCCGCTCGCACAAAGAACCCTTCGCGGGCGAGGCCCGCTCCCACAAAGGGCCCGCTCGCGCGAGCCCGTTCCGGGCGGGTAGTTATATACCGAATTACATGTCCGCGTCGAGGAAGCTGCGGAGATGTTCGCTGCGCGAGGGGTGGCGGAGCTTGCGCAGCGCCTTGGCCTCTATTTGACGAATCCGCTCCCGGGTGACGTCGAACTGCTTGCCCACTTCCTCGAGGGTGTGGTCGGTGTTCATGTCGATGCCGAAGCGCATGCGCAGCACCTTGGCTTCGCGGGCGGTGAGGTTGGCCAGCACTTCCCGGGTGGCTTCTTCCAGGCCCAGGGAGGTGGCGGAATCCACCGGGGAATCCACGTTGCCGTCTTCGATGAAGTCGCCCAGGCTGGAATCCTCGTCGTCGCCGATCGGGGTTTCCATGGAGATCGGTTCCTTGGCGATCTTGAGCACCTTGCGGACCTTGTCTTCCGGCATTTCCAGGCGCACGCCCAGCTCTTCCGGGGTCGGCTCGCGGCCCATTTCCTGCAGCATCTGGCGTTGCACCCGGTTGATCTTGTTGATCGTCTCTATCATGTGCACCGGAATCCGGATGGTGCGGGCCTGGTCGGCGATGGAGCGGGTGATCGCCTGCCGGATCCACCAGGTGGCGTAGGTGGAGAACTTGTAGCCCCGGCGGTATTCGAACTTGTCCACGGCTTTCATCAGGCCGATGTTGCCTTCCTGGATCAGGTCCAGGAACTGCAGGCCGCGGTTGGTGTACTTCTTGGCGATGGAGATCACCAGGCGCAGGTTGGCCTCGACCATTTCTTTCTTGGCGCGGCGGGCCTTGGCTTCGCCGATGGAGATGCGGCGGTTGATCTCCTTGATGTCGGCCACGGGCAGGCCGATGACCTCTTCCAGGGTCATGATCTTGCGCTGGTTGCGCTGGATGTCTTCTTTCACCAGGCGCAGCTTGTCGGCGTAGTCCTTGGACTTCTTGCTCTTGAGCGTCTGATCCACCCAGTCCATGTTGGTTTCGTTACCGGGGAAGATCTTGATGAAGTCACGGCGCGGCACGCCGGCGCGACGGATCGCCAGCGCCATGATGTGGCGCTCGAAGCGGCGCACGGTGTCCAGGTGGTTGCGTGCGCCGACCAGCAGCTGATCGTAGATGCGCGGCACCAGCTTGAACAGGGTGAAGTGCGCGGCCAGGGCTTCCTGAGCCTTGGCGGTGCTGGCGTGATCACGGCCGTTGCGCTTGAACGAACGCTGCGCTTTTTCGTAGAGCTTCTTCAGCTCGGCGAAACGCTCCGCCGCCAGGATCGGATCCAGGCCGCCTTCGTCCTCTTCTTCCTCGTCCGCGTCGGCGCCGCCGTTGTTCTTGTCCGCGTCGTCTTCGTCGTCGTCGTCTTTCTGCTTGGCTTTCTCGTTTTCCTTTTCGCGCTCTTTTTCCTTCGCCGCCTTTTCCGCTTCCTCGCGCTTCTTCTGGCTGAAGCGCGGCTCTTTGTTGGCGTTGGTGGCGGCGGCGCCGTCGTCGTTGGGGTCCAGGTAGCCGGCGATCACGTCGGTGAGCTTGCGCTCCTCGTCGGTGATGCGCTGGTATTCATCGAGGACCATCTCCACGGCGCCGGGCCAGAAGGCGAGGGCGTGCATGACTTCACGGGTGCCTTCCTCGATGCGCTTGGCGATCTCGATTTCGCCTTCCCGGGTGAGCAGCTCCACGGTGCCCATTTCGCGCATGTACATGCGCACCGGATCGGTGGTGCGGCCCGGCTCGTTTTCCACGGAGGCGAGCACGGCGGCGGCTTCTTCGGCGGCCATCTCGTCGGTGCTTTCCGCGCTCTCATCCATCATGATCTGATCGGCGTCGGTGGCTTTTTCCACCACGCTGATGCCCATGTCGTTGATCATCTGAATGATGTCTTCCACCTGATCCGTGTCGGTGATGGACTCGGGCAGGTGGTCGTTCACCTCGGCATAGGTCAGGTAGCCCTGTTCCTTGCCCAGCGCGATCAACTGCTTCAGCTGTGATTGCTGCTGTTTCTGAGTCGTCATGCGAAAAAGCCCGTGCAGATTGGAAGAGTGTCGAGGAAAACGAGATGTCGTTGGGAAACGGCGTATTATACTGGGATATGGGGTCCGGGGCCAGTTTGTACAAGGGGTGGCGCCAGAGCCCGGCGCCGGGGCGTCAGTCGCTGATCGGCGCCTGGCGGGCCCGGTTGCGGGCCTCGGCGAGCGCCTTGATCAGCTCTGAAAGCCGCGCCCCGTCCGGGGTCGGCCGGCGCTGCTCCAGCTCCAGGGCCTGCTCCAGCGCCAGGGTGTTGAGGTGCGCCAGGGCATCGTGCCAGTAGCGCCGCGCCGTGGCGGCGTCCATGGGCGGCTTGAGCGCCTCACGCAGCAGCACCGACAGGGATTCGCCCTGTTCCAGCGCCATCACCGCGCCCAGCAGGGCGGGCGGCGAACTGGCCTGGTCGCGGGCGGCACCGGCCACCTGGATCAGCAGGTCCAGCTGCGGGATATCCAACTCTTCCAGGCCTGCCGGCAGAGGGCGCTCCTCCAGGACTTCCGGATGCGACAGCAGCACCAGCACCAGCCGTTCCACCAGCCCCAGGCCGCCGGCGCTGCCCCGTTGGCGTTGCGCGCGCCGGGGCCGGGCCCGGGCGGCGCGGGCCACGGCGGCGTCGTCCCAGTCCGGGGGCGGGGCCCCGTCGTCGGTTCCGTGGGCGGGCTCGTAGCCGTCTCCGTAGCCGTAGTCGTCCGGGGGCGGAGCGCCGGGCTCCGCGGGCGCCGGACGCCCGCGCTGGGCGGGCAGGCTCTGGCGCAGCTTTTCCAGGGAGCTTTGCTCCAGGCGGGTGAGGCGCGCCAGCTCTTCTTCCAGCAGGGCCCGGTAGACCGGGCCCGCCGGTTTGTCCAGGTAGGGCAGGGCCAGCCGCGCCAGCCGCGCCCGGCCGTCCACGGTGGCCAGGTCCAGCCCCTCGGAGAGGTGCCGGAACAGGTAGGTGGACAGGGCGTCGGCCTTGTCAGTGAGCGCTAACAACGCCTCCGGCCCCTGGGTGCGCACCAGGGTGTCCGGGTCCTCGCCTTCATCCAGGAACAGGAATCGGGCCTGCTTGCCGTCGTCCAGCACCGGCAGGATCGATTCCAGCGCCCGCCAGGCGGCGCGCCGGCCGGCTTCGTCGCCGTCGAAACAGAACACCACCTCGTTGACCTGGCGGAACAGTAGCTGGCCGTGGTCCTCGCTGGTGGCGGTGCCCAGGGTGGCCACCGCGTTGGGCACCCCGTGCTGGGCCAGGGCGATCACGTCCATGTAGCCTTCCACCACGTAGAGGCGGTCGCTGCGGTCGCGGCTTTGCCGCCATTCCCACAGGCCGTAGAGTTCGCGGCCCTTATGGAATACCGGGGTTTCCGGGCTGTTCAGATACTTGGGTTTGCCGTCGCCCAGGACCCGGCCGCCGAAGCCGATGGTGCGGCCCCGGTGGTCGCGGATCGGGAACTGGATGCGGTCGCGGAACTTGTCGTAGGTGCGGCCGTTGTCTTCGCGGCGCACCAGCAGGCCGGCGGTGACCGCCTGCTCCAGGCCTTCCTTGTCCAGCGACAGACCGTTGATCAGGTTGTCGAACCCCGGCGGCGCGAAGCCCAGGCCGTAGCGCGCCGCGATTTCCCCGGTCAGGCCGCGGCCTTTCAGATAATTCACCGCTTTCTGCTTTTCCGGGGCGCTTTTCAGTTGCTGCCGGTAGAAGCGTTCGGCGCGGGCGAGCAGGTCGTAAAGGGTCTGCAGACGGTCCCGCTTGGCCTTGTCCTTGCGCGCGTCGTGGCCTTCCTCGCGGGGCACTTCCAAGCCGGCGCGGATCGCCAGCTGCTCCACCGCCTCGGGGAAGTTGAGGTGGTCGTACTCCATCAGGAAGCCCACGGCGTTGCCGGAGGCGCCGCAACCGAAGCAGTAGTAGAACTGCTTGTCCGGGGCGACCGTGAACGAGGGGGTCTTTTCCTGGTGGAACGGGCAGCAGGCGGCGTAGTTGCGGCCGGTCTTCTTCAGCGGCACGCGGCTGTCTATGAGCGCCACGATATCGCTGCGCGCGAGAAGATCCTGAATGAAGTGTTCGGGAATGCGACCGGCCATGGGGGGATATTCCTCGCGGCGGGGCCGCGAATCAAGATCGGGCGGACGGCCCGATCAGGCCGTCAGGCGTTTCTTCACCTTGCCGCTGGCGGCGCCGATGTCGGCGCGACCCTGCAGCTGAGGTTTGAGCACGCCCATGACCTTGCCCATGTCCTGCATGCCGGCGGCGCCGGTTTGGGCGATGGCGTCGTCGATCAGGGCGTCGACCTCCGCCTCGCTGAGCGGCGCGGGCAGGAAGGTCTGCAGCACTTCGATCTCCGCCTCCTCGATGTCGGCGAGATCATCCCGGCCGGCGTCGCGGTACTGGGTGGCGGAATCCTTGCGCTGCTTGATCAGCTTGTCGAGCACCGCCAGGCTGCGCTCATCATCCAGCTCGATGCGTTCATCCACTTCGATCTGCTTGATGGCGGACAGGGCCATACGCACAACGCCCAGGCGCGCCTTGTCCTTGGCGCGCATGGCGTCTTTCATGGCCGTGGTGAGCTGTTCTTTAAGAGCGCTCATGGCGATTCCTGACTGTGCGGCCCGCGTTACCGGGCGGCCTCTCTAGAGCCGGAGCGGCTTAGTAGAGACGCTTACGGGCGAGTTGCTCGCGCTGGAGCTTTTTCAGGTGACGCTTTACAGCGGCGGCACGCTTGCGCTTACGCTCCTGGGTGGGCTTCTCGTAGTTCTCGCGACGACGGACTTCGGAGAGCACACCGGCTTTCTCGCAGGAACGCTTGAAACGACGCAGGGCCACGTCGAAGGGTTCGCCTTCTTTCACTTTCACCTGAGGCATGAAGTATCACCTACCTTGAAATTGGATTAATGAGTGCGCTGAGGGGCTCAGGTGGAGGGCCCGGACAGCAGGGCGCGAATTCTACCTGAGAGCGGAGGAAATGCAAATAGGCGGGCTTGGCGGTATCATGCGCCTCCTTATTCAGGGAGTCTCCATGCGCGTATTGGGCATCGAATCCAGCTGTGACGAGACCGGCGTGGCCATTTTCGACACCGAACAGGGCCTGCTCGGCCAGGCGTTGTACAGCCAGATCGACATGCATGCCGCCTACGGCGGTGTGGTGCCGGAGCTGGCCAGCCGCGACCACGTGCGACGGCTGCTGCCGCTGGTGCGCCAGGTGATGAGCGAGGCCGGCACCACCCCGGAGCAGCTCGACGGCGTGGCGTTCACCGCCGGCCCGGGTCTGGCCGGGGCCTTGCTGGTGGGCGCCGGCGTCGGCCGCAGCCTGGCCTACGGCTGGGGCCTGCCGGCGGTGCCTGTGCACCATATGGAAGGGCATCTGCTGGCGCCGATGCTGGAAGAGGATGGCCCGGACTTCCCGTTCGTGGCGCTGTTGGTGAGCGGCGGGCACTCGCTGCTGCTGGAGGCGCGGGCCCTGGGCGACTACGCGCCGCTGGGCGAGTCCGTGGACGACGCCGCCGGCGAAGCCTTCGATAAGGTGGCGAAAATGATGGGCCTGGGTTATCCCGGCGGCCCGCGCCTGGCGAAGCTGGCCGAGAGCGGCACGGCCGGGCGGTTCCGCTTTCCCCGGCCGATGACCGACCGGCCCGGCCTGGACATGAGCTTTTCCGGGCTCAAGACCTTCACCCTGAACACCATCAACGACCTGGGCGGCGTCGCCGCGCTGAGCGAACAGGACCGCTGTGACATCGCCCTGGCGTTTCAGGAAGCAGCGGTGGACACCCTGGTGATCAAGTGCCGCCGCGCCATGGAACAGACCGGGGCCAAACGGCTGGTGGTGGCCGGCGGCGTCAGCGCCAACGTGATGCTGCGCGAGCGGTTGGACGCGGCCATGGCCAAGAAGGGCGTGCGGGTGTTCTATCCGGGGCTGGCCTACTGCACCGACAACGGCGCCATGATCGCCTACGCCGGCGCGTTGCGGCTTGCCGGCGGCGAACGCAGCGGCCTGCCGATCGCGGTGCGGCCGCGCTGGCCGCTGGCGGAGTTGAGCCCGCTCTCTTCCGGATCGCGCCCCGCGTAGGTCGGGTTAGCGAAGCGTAACCCGACGAACAGCGCGGTCGTCTGGTGTCATTGTCGGATTACGCTTCGCTAATCCGACCTACCGCTTGCCGCGGAATCCCAGCTCTTCGCCGCTGAGCAGCTTGGCCAGGTTGGCCCGGTGGCGGATCACCATGATCACGGTGAGGGCCGCCATCGGCCAGAAGGCGGTGGGCAGCCAGAACCACAGGCTCACCGGCGCGGCGATGAAGGCCAGCAGTGACGCCACCGAGGAGATCCGCGTGGCGCCGAACACCGCCAGCCAGACCGCCCCGGCCACCAGGCCACTGGGCCAGTGCAGCGGAAACAGCAAACCGAAGGCGGTGGCCACGCCCTTGCCGCCCCGGAACTGGAAAAACACCGGAAACAGGTGGCCGAGGAAGGCGCAGAAGCCCACCAGCGCCGCCGCCGTTGCGGACAGCCCCAGGCCGTAGGCCACCGCCACCGGCACGGTGCCCTTGAGCACATCGCCGAGCAGGGTCAGGGCGGCGGCCGGTTTGCCGCCGATGCGCAGCACATTGGTGGCGCCGGGGTTGCTGGACCCCTGGGTGCGCGGGTCCGGATAGCCGAACAGCCGGCACACCAGAATGGCGCTGGAGATCGACCCCAGCAGGTAAGCGGCCGCGCACAAAGGCAGCAACCAGCCCCAGCTTTCCTGTAATGCTATGGTGTCCACCGGCTATAATCCCAAAGTCTCAAAACCCCGGGCATTATCAAGGACCAACATGGATATCGTCTATATCAGTGATCTGAAGGTGGACACGGTGATCGGCATTTTCGATTGGGAACGCCGTATCCGCCAGACCGTAAGCCTGGACCTGGAAATGGCCACCGACATACGCAAGGCCGCCGCCAGTGATCACATTGAGGACGCTCTGGATTACAAGAGCATCGGCAAGCGGGTGATTCAGTTCATCGAAGACAGCGACTTCCAGTTGGTGGAAACCCTGGCCGAACGGGTCGCCGACGTGGTCCGCGAGGAGTTCGGGGTGGCCTGGCTGAAGCTGCGGCTCAGCAAACCCGGTGCCCTGCGAGGCTCGCGGGATGTGGGCGTGATCATCGAGCGGGGGGAGCGCACCTGATGACCACGGTATTTCTCAGTCTCGGCTCCAACATCGACCGCGAACACAACATCGGTTCGGGGTTGGACGATCTGGCCGCCGCCTTCGGCGAGCTGCGCCTGAGCCCGGTCTACGAAAGCGAGGCGGTGGGCTTCAAGGGCAGCCCCTTCTTTAATCTGGTGGTGGCGCTGGACACCGACCTGCCGGTGGCGGAACTGGCGGACCGGCTGCGTGACATCGAGCGCGCCCATGGCCGGGTGCGTGGCGAGAAGAAATTCGCCAGCCGTACCCTGGATATCGACATCCTTACCTACGGGGAGCGCACCGGCGAGATCGACGGTGTCAGCCTGCCCCGCGACGAAATTCTCAAACATGCTTTCGTGCTGCGGCCGCTGGCCGATCTGGCGCCGCAGGCGATGCATCCCCAGCTTGGCCGTACCTACGCGGCCCTGTTCGACGAATACCGGTTTCCGGAGCAGCGCCTCTGGCAGGTACCGTTCGTCTGGCCCTGAAGCGGTTCAGCCGCCGGGAAAGGAGAGCGAGCGGCCACCGTCCACCGCCAGGATCTGGCCGGTGATGTAGGGCGCTTCCAGGGCCAGCCAGGCCGCGGTAGCGGCGATGTCATCGGGATCACCGGCGCGGCCCAGGGCGGTGGCATCGAGGATGTCCTGTTGGTTTTCCTGGCCCTGCTCCGGCCAAAGGATGGCGCCCGGGGACACGCCGTTGACGCGCACCGCCGGGCCCAGTTCCCGGGCCAGGCTCTTGGTCATCATCGCCAGCCCGGCTTTCGCCATGCAATAAAGCGGATGCCCGGCCAGCGGCTTCTCCGCGTAGACGTCGACGATGTTAACGATGGCTCCGCCGGCCACCTCCAGGTCACCGGCCAGTTGTTGGCTGAGCAGGAAAGGCGCGCGCAGGTTGCTGTGCATCAGCGTGTCCCAGTCGTCGTCGGACGCCTCGCCCAGGGGCGTGGGGTAAAAGCTGGAGGCGTTGTTGATCAGGATGTCGAGACCGCCGAAGGCGTCCCGGGCGCGCACCGCCAGATCGCGTACCGCCACCGGGTCGCGCAGGTCGGCGGCCAGGCACACGGCGCTGTCCGGGCGCTCGCGATTGAAGGTGTCGACCAGTTGGCGGGCTTCCTGTTCGCTCCGATGGTAGTGAATCACCACCCGGCAGCCTTTCCGGTGCAAGGTTTCCGCGATGCGGGCGCCGATGCGCCGGGCGCTGCCTGTGATCAGAGCGATGGGGGCTGCCATTTTTCCAGGAACTCCTTCTTGTATTCCTTGATACGTTTAATGCGTTTGTCGTCCAGCGCGCGGCCCAGGGCGGGGCCGGTGAGACCCGCTTCCCGCAGGCCGGCCACGTCCACGTCGCGCACCGCGTCACTGAGACCCAGCAGGAACGCGCCCTGAATGTAGGGCGTTTTGTAATCCGCCGAGCACACCCGGGCGTCCGCCTCGCAGGCGTCGATCAGAAACTTCAGGCGCCGGGGACGCCGCAGTACGTCCAGGTTGTGCAGCAGTTCCCACACTTCCGGCGGACGCAGTTTCAGCACCCGCTGCACCCGCGATTGCCAGCGTGCCATGGTCATGGCGGCGTCGGTCATTTCCTTGGGCACGCGCAGCCGCTGCGACATGGTCTTGGCCACGTGCATGCCGCGTCGTTCATGGCCGCGGTGTTCCGGCCAGCCGTCCGGCGGCGTTTCCGCTTTACCGAAATCGTGGCAGAGCAGGGCGTAGCGTGACGTCAACGGCAGTTTCAGACGCGCCGCCTGGGCCAGACAGCGCCACTGATGGCTGAGCACATCCAGGGCCGGCTGGTGGTCCGGCGATTGCGGAATGCCGTCCAGGTTGGCCACCTCGGGAAACAGTTCGGCGAGCGCGCCGCATTCGTGCAGCACCTGAAAAAAGACCTGAGGGGAGCGTTCCATCAGGGCGCGGCTGGTCTCTTTCCAGACCCGCTCGGCGGCCAGGTGCGTCATCTCGCCGCTCATCACGATGTCGCCCATCAGTTCCAGGGTGGTGTCCGCCACCCGGAAACCCATCCAGTGGTAGCGGGCGGCGAAGCGCGCCACGCGCAGCACGCGCAGCGGATCCTCGGCGAAGGCCGGCGACACATGGCGCAGAATACGCGCCTTTAAATCCCGCTTGCCGTTAAAAGGATCGATGATCTCGCCGCCCGGGGTTCTGGCCATGGCGTTGATGGTGAGGTCGCGCCGGATCAGATCGTCTTCCAGCGTTACATCGGTGTCGGTATGGAACACAAAGCCGCCGTAACCGTGGCCGCTTTTGCGCTCGGTGCGGGCGAGGGCATACTCCTCGCGGGTGTCCGGGTGCAGAAACACGGGGAAATCGTTGCCCACCGGTTTGAAACCCTGGTCCACCAGTTGTTGCGGCGTGGCGCCGACCACTACCCAGTCTCTTTCCTTGACCGGCAGCCCGAGCAGTTGATCGCGCACGGCACCGCCTACCAGATAAATGTCCATGTTGTTGTTACCAACCCTTTAACGCAAAATAGTGACACCGAGGCCGCGGCGCTGTTAAGCCCGCGGTTTTTTTGTTTTTGGAACCTTGATCCGTGTCGGCGGGCTCCTTAGTGAACGCATTTTCACTGCCGCGTCCCCGAGGTACAAGTTTTACGAGCGGATAAACACCATGAATACCCTGGTCGCCTATTTGATCGTGATCGCCGTTTGGGCGACCACGCCTCTGGGCATCAAATGGAGTGGCGAGGCGCTGCCGGCGTTCGCCGCCGCCGGTTCGCGGATGGCCATCGCCGCCGCGCTGGGGTTGCTGTGGCTGGCGGCGCGGCGTCAGGGGCTGCCCCTGCACCGCCGCGCGCTGTCCAGCTACGCGGCGGCACTGCCGGGGATTTTCGGCGCCATGGGCTGCAGCTACATGGCGGCGCGGGACTTGCCGTCGGGCCTGATCTCGGTGGTGTTCGGGCTGGCGCCGTTGATCTCCGGATTGATGATGCAGTGGCTGCCCGGCGGCACCCGGCTCAACGGTTGGCACTGGCTGGCCTGCCTGCTGGGGCTGGCCGGCCTGGCGCTGGTATTCGGCGACAGCTTCGCGC
This sequence comes from Alcanivorax sp., assembly GCA_017794945.1. Taxonomy (GTDB): domain Bacteria; phylum Pseudomonadota; class Gammaproteobacteria; order Pseudomonadales; family Alcanivoracaceae; genus Alloalcanivorax. Next base: position 872,335 of record CP051239.1, on the reverse strand, counting down.
TGCTGTTCCAGGACGGCGCCGCGCTGGTCGGCGACGAGGCGCGGCGCGGGCGCGGGCTGCTGTGGATTCTCAGCGCGGTGACCCTGTTCGCCGCCTCCGGCATCGTGGTGCAGCGGCTGGGCGCCGGGCTGGCGCCGATGCAGCAGACCGTGGGTGGCCTGCTGTTTTCCCTGCCGCTGTACGCCCTGGCCATGTGGCTGAGCGGCCAGGGGTTCGACTACAGCGGCGACCAGCGCGGCCTGGGCGCGATCGTCTATCTGGCGGTGTTCGGTTCCCTGCTGGGCTTCTACTGCTACTTCCAGGTGCTGGCGCGGCTGCCCGCCGCCACGGTGGCGCTGGTCACCCTGATCACGCCGGTGCTGGCGCTGATGCTGGGCGCCGCCCTCAACGATGAACTGCTGGGCGCACGGGTGCTGGCCGGCGCCGCCGTGATCGTGTCGGCCCTGGGTCTGTACCTGCTCGGCGACCGGCGGGTGCGGCGCGGTGTCGTTTCCACCGCCGCCGGCGACGGATAAGATCATTGCGCCCACGGCGGCCTCTGAGTAGGGTCACTGGGTCACGACGGGAGAGTGAATCAATGAAAACACGTCTTACAGAATTGCTGGGTACCCGCTACCCGATCATCCAGGGCGGCATGCAGAATGTCGGCTACGCGGAACTGGCGGCGGCGGTGTCCAACGCCGGCGCGCTGGGTATCATCACCGGGCTGACCCAGCCCACGCCGGAAGATCTCGCCAAGGAGATCGCCCGCTGCAAGGAAATGACCGACCAGCCGTTCGGCGTCAACCTGACGCTGCTGCCGACCATCAAGCCGGTGCCGTACGAAGAGTACGCCCAGGTGATCGTCGACGCCGGCGTCAAGATCGTGGAAACCGCCGGGCGCAGCCCGGAACCCTTCATGCCGCTGTTCAATGAGCACGGCATCAAGGTGATCCACAAGTGCACCTCGGTGCGCCACTCCCTGAAGGCCCAGAGCCTGGGCTGCGCGGCGGTGTCCGTGGACGGCTTCGAGTGCGCCGGCCACCCCGGCGAGGACGACGTCACCAACCTGGTGCTGCTGCCCGCCGCCGCCAAGGTGCTGGATATTCCCATGGTCGCCTCCGGCGGCATCGGCACCGGCGCGCAGATGGCCGCCTGCCTGGCCCTTGGCGCCGACGGTATCAACATGGGTACGCGCTTCATGGCCACCAAGGAAGCGCCCATCCACGAGAACATCAAACGCGCCATCGTTGAAGGCAGTGAGCGCGACACCGCCCTGGTTTACCGGCCGTTGCGTAACACCGCCCGTGTTTATAAGAACAAGGTGGCCGAGCGGGTCAACGAGATTGAGCGCGAAGCCGGCAAGGACATGAAGTTCGAGCTGATCAGCGACATGGTCGCCGGCGCCAAGGGCAAGGTGGCGCTCACCGAGGGCGACGTGGACTACGGCATCTGGACCAGCGGCATGGTGCAGGGGCTGATCGACGCCATTCCGTCCTGCGAGGATCTGGTGCAGGAAATCATCCGCGAGTGCGAGAGCACCATCCGCGACCGGTTATCGGTGTTCGCCGCCTCCTGATTGTGGGAGTGGTTGTTCCCCTCCAGTTGGGGCGCGGGTCTGTGTTCTGCCCTTCCGGGAACGCCGTGAACCCGTCCCTGGGGGCTCCCTGTCGAACGTCCTGTTCTCCAGGGTCCCGGAAGGGCAGAACACAGACCCGCTCAGAAGCTAGCGGGACCGCCCCGGGTCATAGCAAGCGTCGGACCTTCCTGCAAAGGTCCGAGCGGCTTTTCTGACAAGGTTGATCTGACCCGTGGCGGTGACGCTGCCAAGTGAGCGGAGCGCCGAATACCTGAAGAACCTGGGTCTCTGGAATCCTGCCGGGTGGCTGGCGCCACCCTTTCGCGGGCTGGGCCCGCTCCCACAACTGCGCGGCTCGCTCCAGAAGGGAGGTTCGGTCTCGGTGCCTGGTGTCCAGGACTGTGTGAGGCAGGGAGCCGATCCGGTCCGCCGCTGCGGCAAGCCTACAGGGACGTATTCACGGCGGGTCCTGGACACCAGGCACCGAGACCGAACCGGGCTACGGAGTGGCCCGGGGCTGGAAGGTCAGTCGACCGGCGTGAAGGTCACCAGGTGGTCCATTTCCAGCTCGATACCGATGCGCCCCCCGACTGGGTGGGCGTGGTGGCTGGGTGCCATGCAGGGCACCCGTACGCCGCCGTCCAACTCCAGCGTGTAGAGCATGTGGGCGCCGCGAAAGGCGCGGTCCACCACCCGGGCGGTGCGTGGGCTGTCGTCGTTGTGGAGGATGTCGTCCGGGCGGATCATCACGTCCACCCGATCGCCGGGGGCGGCGCCGTCGGACAGGTTGCCGGCGAACACGCCCAGGCAGGTTTCCACCCGGCCTTCGGTGGTCACGGTGCCGGGGATGAAGCTGCTGCGGCCGATGAAATCGGCCACGAAGCGGGTGCGCGGCCGGTGGTAGATGCGGTAGGGCGTATCCCACTGCGCCAGCCGGCCGGCGTGCATCACGCCGACCCGGTCGGCGATGGCGAAGGCTTCGTTCTGGTCGTGGGTGACGAACAGGGCGGTGATGCCCTCTTTCAGCAGGATGGCGCGCACGTCGCGGCTGATCTGCTCGCGCAGTTCCGCGTCCAGCGCCGAGAAGGGTTCGTCCAGCAGCAGCAGGCGGGGCTTGGGGGCCAGTGCCCGGGCCAGGGCCACGCGCTGTTGCTGGCCGCCGGAAAGCTGATGGGGGTAGCGGCCGCCCATGCCGGGCAGGCCCACCAGGGTGAGCAGGTCCTCGACCCGGGCGCGGCGCTGGTCCGCGCTCCAGCGGTTCAGGCCGAAGCCGATGTTGGCGGCCACGTCCAGGTGCGGGAACAGGGCGATGTCCTGGAACACCATGCCCACCCGGCGCTGCTCGGCGGGCACCAGCAACCGGTCGCCGGTGACGGCGTCGCCGTGCAGGGCGATGCGGCCGCGGTCCGGGGCCAGGAAGCCGGCCACCAGGCGCAGCAGGGTGGTCTTGCCGCAGCCGGAGGGCCCGATCAGGCAGCCGATCAGGCCCTCGTCCAGGGAGAGGGAGACGTCTTCCAATACCGGCTGGCCGTCGAACCGTACGTTCAGGTCGTCAATGGTCAGCATGGGGGCTCTCCTGGTGGGGGTTCCGTATCGAGCGGGTCAGCAGTATCACCGGCGCCACTCCGGCGAGCAGAATGGTCAGCGCCGGCAGCGCCGCGTCCGCCAGTCGCTCGTCGGACGCCAGTTCGAAGGCGCGCACCGCCAGGGTATTGGTGTTGAAGGGCCGCAGCACCAGCGCGGCGGGCAACTCCTTGAGGGTGTCCACGAACACCAGCAGGGCGCTGGTGGCCAGCGGCACCCGCAACAGCGGCAGATGCACCCGCCGCAGCATCGGCAGCGACGCCGTGCCCAGCGAGCGGGCGGCGTTGTCCAGGTTGGGGGACAGGTTCTGCAGGCCGGCGTCCAGACCCTGGATGGGAATGGTCAGGAAGCGCACCGTGCAGGCGAACACCACCGCGAACAGGGTGCCGGAGAACAGCAGCCCGGGCTCCGGCAGGCCCACGGACGCCAGCAAATCGTTGAGGCCGCGGTCCAGGCTGGCGAGCACCAGCACCACGCCCACCGCCAGCACGGTGCCCGGCACCGCGTAGCCGAAGCCGGCGAGCCCGGCGGCCAGGCGGCGGGGCCGGTCGCCGCGCAGCCGCCGCGCCCAGATCAGCAGCAGGCCCAGGCCGGTGGCGGCCAGGGCGGTGCACAGGGCGATCAGCAGGCTGGTGCCGAGCAGGCCCAGGAAGCCCGGCTCTGCCAGATCCCGCCAGCGCGGCAGGCTCCACACCAGCAGTTGCAGGGCGGGCAGAATGAACCCGAGCAGCACCGGCAGCCACAGCGCCGCCGCCAGCAACAGGCCCGGGCCCCGGCCCAGCGGCAGCGGCGCCGCCGCCCGCGCCGAGGCGACGCTGATGCGCCGTTCCTTGCGGGCGCGCCGCTCCAGGGTGAGCAGCACCACCATGGCGAGCAGCAGTACGCCGGCCAGTTGCGCCGCCGCCATGGCGTCGCCCAGCCCGAACCAGGTGCGGTAGATGCCGGTGCTCAGGGTGGGCACGCCGAAGTAGGCCACGGTGCCGTAGTCCGCCAGGGTCTCCATCAATACCAGCGCCAGCCCGGCAATGATCGCCGGCCGTGCCAGCGGCAGGGCCACCCGGAAGAACCGCCGCCAGGGCCCGGCGCCCAGGGTGCGCGCCACTTCCAGCGCCACCGCCGACTGGCTGACGAAGGCGGCGCGGGTCATCAGATACACATAGGGGTAGAGCACCAGCGTCAGCATCAGGCCGGCGCCGGCCGGGCTGCGGATGTCCGGCAGGGGCAGCGGCAACGCCTGCTGCAGGGCGCCTTCGCTGGCCAGCATGCCGGTCCAGGTGTAGGCGATCAGATAGGCGGGGCAGGCCAGCGGCAGCAGCAGGGCCCACTCCAGCACCCGGCGCCCGGGGAAGCGGAAGCGGGACACCGCCCAAGCGGCGGCGACGCCGATCAGCAGGGTGCCGGTGCCGGTGAACAGGGCCAGGAACAAGGAGTGGCGCAGGTACGAGGGCAGTACCGTGCTGCTCAGGTGGCCCCAATTGGGCGAGGCGCCGGCCAGCCAGCTGCCGGCCACCACCAGTACCGGTGTGGCCAGCGCCAGCGCCAGCAGCAGTAGAACCAGGGAGCGCAGGGCGGGCGACGAAAACATGGCGCGATTATACCGATCCGCCGCCGCCTTGCCTGTCTTGAACGATTATTTCCAGCCTGCGCGGTCCATCAGTTTGACCGCGTCGGCGTTCAGCTCGCCCAGCTTGATCAGCGGCAGGTCGTCCTGCTTGAACTCACCCCACTCCTGCAGCAAATCGCTGACCGGCACGTCGGCGCGCACCGGGTACTCGTAGTTGGTCTCGGCGTACCACTGCTGGGATTCGTCGTTGACCAGGAACTCGATCAGCTGCCGGGCGTTGTCCGGGTTGGGGGCGTTGGTGGCCACGCCGGCGCCGGAAATATTGATGTGGGCGCCGCGGCCGTCCTGGTTGGGCCAGAACACCGCCACCTGCTCGGCGATCTCGCGGGCGTCGGCGTCGTCGCCGCCCTGCATCATGCCCAGGTAGTAGGTGTTGACCACGGCGATGTCGCACTCGCCGGCGGCCAGGGCCTTGATCTGGTCGCGGTCGCCGCCCACCGGATCACGGGCCATGTTGGACACCAGGCCCTCGGCCCATTGCTCGGTGTCCGCTTCGCCGTTGTGGGCGATCAGGCTGGCGGTGAGGGACTGGTTGTAGATGTTGTCCGAGGAGCGGATGCAGATGCGGTCATCCCATTTTTCGTCGGCCAGGGCTTCGTAGGTGGACAGCTCGGACGGGTCCACCCGGTCCGGGGCGTAGACCACCACCCGGGCGCGCACGGACAGGCCGTACCAGTGGCCTTCCGGGTCGCGCAGGGCCTCGGGCACCTGCTCGGCGAGGGTGTCGCTCTCCGTGGTGGCCAGCTGGCCTTCCTGCTGGGCGCGGTACAGACGGCCGGCGTCGGTGGTGATCAGCACGTCGGCGGGGCTGTGCTCGCCTTCGGCCTTCATGCGCTCCACCAGGGCGTCGGCGCTGCCGGTGATCAGGTTCACGGTGATGCCGGTTTCCGAGGTGAAGCGGTCCAGCAGGGGCTTGATCAGTGCTTCCTTACGGGCGGAATAGACGTTCACTTCTTCGCTTTGCGAGCTGCATCCGGTTACCACCAGGGCGGCCATTAACGAGAAGAGGACACTGAGTCGACGCATGAAGGGTTTCTCCGGCGAATGAACGAATAAGGTTGCGCCGGATATAAACATTAATGAGAACGTTTATCAATCAAGGCGATGTGAAGGAATCGACAATCGCTCCACCACGCTGCCGTTGTCGACGCTCTCCAGGTGCACGTCGAAGCCCCACAGGCGGTGCAGGTGGCGCAGCACCTCCTGGGCGGTGTCCGCCTCCAGCGGCCGGTGGTGCTGGCGCAGGTGCTGCAGGGTGAGGGATCGGTCGCCGCGCACGTCCGCCGAGTACACCTGGATGTTGGGTTCCTGGATGCTCAGGTTGTACTGCTCGGAGAGCCGGTTGCGGATCGCCTGGTAGCCGGGCTCGTTGTGGATGGCGTTGATCTCGATGTAGTCGCGCTCGGAGTCGTCCATCAGGCTGAACAGCTTGAATTCGCGGATCAGACGCGGTGACAGAAACTGCTGGATAAAGCTCTCGTCCTTGAAGCTTTCCATGGCGAACTTGAGCGTCGCCAGCCAGTCGCTGCCGGCGATGTCCGGAAACCACTGGCGGTCTTCGTCGGTGGGCGCCTCGCAGATGCGGCGGATGTCCTGGAACATGGCGAACCCCAGGGCGTAGGGGTTGATGCCGGAATAGTAGGGCGAATCGAACGGCGGCTGGTAAATCACCTGGCTGTGGTTCTGCAGGAATTCCAGCATAAAGCCGTCGTCCACGCGGCCCTGGTCGTAGAGCTCGTTGAGCAGCGTGTAGTGCCAGAAGGTGGCCCAGCCTTCGTTCATCACCTGGGTCTGTCGTTGGGGGTAGAAGTACTGCGCCATCTTGCGCACGATGCGGATCACCTCGCGCTGCCAGGGCTCCAGCAGCGGGGCGTTCTTCTCCAGGAAGTAGAGCAGGTTTTCCTGGGGCTCGGAGGGGAAGCGCCGGCTGGGCTCGCGGCGCTGCACCATCGGCTGCATGTCGGGAAAGGTTTTCCACAGTTCCGAGACCTGACGTTGCAGGGCCTCTTCCCGGTCGCGTTGGCGGCGCTTTTCCTCATGGGCGGAGATCGGCGTGGGCCTTTTGTAGCGGTCGACGCCGTAGTTCATCAGCGCGTGGCAGGAATCCAGGGTTTCCTCCACCGCGGTGACACCGTGGCGTTGCTCGCACTCGGCCAGGTAGTGGCGCGCGAACACCAGGTAATCAATGATCGCCGAGGCGTCGGTCCAGGTCTTGAACAGGTAGTTGCCCTTGAAGAAGGAGTTGTGGCCGTAACCGGCGTGGGCGATCACCAGCGCCTGCATGGTGATGGTGTTCTCTTCCATCAGGTAGGCGATGCAGGGGTTGGAGTTGATCACGATTTCGTAGGCGAGGCCCATCTGGCCGCGCCGGTAGCGGCTTTCCACCTCCACGAACTGTTTGCCGAACGACCAGTGGTTGTAGCCCACCGGCATGCCCACCGAGGAGTAGGCGTCCATCATCTGCTCCGAGGAGATCACCTCGATCTGGTTCGGGTAGGTGTCGAGCCCGAACTTGCCGTGGGCCAGCTCGGCGATGGCCTGGTCGTATTCCGCCAGGGTCTCGAAGTCCCAGTCGGAACCGCTGGAGATCAGTTTGCTGTCGGCCACGGTCATGCCACCTCCATGCGCTTCTTGAACAGGCGCCGGAATACCGGGTAGATGTCGCCCGGGTCGTCGATCTGCGCCATGGAGAACACGTCGCCACAGCGTTCCTGCACGCTCTGGTAATGCTCCCACAGGGCCTGGTGGCTGCGCGGCATCACCTCCACGTAGGAGAAATGCTGCATGCGCGGCAGCAGTTCCTTCTCCAGCAGCGCGGCGCAGCCCGGCGAATCGTCGTTCCAGTTGTCGCCGTCCGAGGCCTGGGCGCCGTACAGGTTCCACTCTTCCACCGGGTAGCGGGCCTTGATGGTGTCCAGGGTCAGCTTCAGCGCACTGGAGACGATGGTGCCGCCGGTCTCCCGGGAGTAGAAGAACTCCTCCTCGTTGACTTCCTTGGCGCTGGTGTGGTGGCGGATGAACACCACCTCGGTGTGCTCGTAGTTGCGCTGCAGGAACAGGTAGAGCAGCAGGAAGAAGCGCTTGGCCAGGTCCTTCATGTCCTGATTCATGGAGCCGGACACATCCATGATGCAGAACATCACCGCGCGGCTCACCGGCACCGGAACTTTGACGTGGTGGTTGAAGCGCAGATCCACCTCATCCAGAAACGGAATGCGCTCGATGCGCCGGCGCACCCGGTCGATCTGGGTGTCCAGGTCATTGAGGCGCTCATTGCGCTCCGGGGACTGGTCCTGGCCGAGCAGGGCGTCGCGCTCTTCCTCGAGCAGGCGCAGCCGGCGGCGGCTGGCCGCCGTGAGCGCGCGCCGGCGCATGGACGCCTGGCGCATGGAGCGCACGATGTTGATCTTCGCCGGCAGGCCGTGACTGACGATGCCGCCGTGACGGCGGTGAAAAGAGCGGCTGCCCTCCAGGTGCCGTTTGATCAGGTTGGGCAGCTCCAGGTCTTCGAACAGGAAGTTGAGAAATTCCCGCTGGTCGATTTCGAACGCGAACTCGTCGGCGCCTTCGCCGGAATCGCTGGCGTCCCGGCCACCGGCACCGCCTTCGCCGCCGGAGGGCTTCTTGACCCGGTCGCCGGCCTGGAATTCGCGGTTGCCCGGATGCACCACGTTGCGGCGCCCGCCGGAACCGTGATGAAAGCGCGGCTCGGACAAATCCTTTTCGGGAATGCTGATGCGCTCGCCTTGCTCCATATCGGTAATCGAGCGGCGGCCCACCGCCTCGTTCACCGCTTCACGAATATGCCGCCGGTAACGCTCCAAAAAACGCTGCCGGTTCACCGTACTCTTGTTCTTCCCGTTGAGACGCCGGTCAATGATATAACTCATACCGCTCTCCACTACGAAAACTCACCGCGCGCTATTAACTATTCACTCTTAACTATTAACTGTCTTTTCATTGCGCCTTACGCACCCGCAAATACCACTCCGACAACAACCGCACCTGCTTCTCCGTATACCCCCGGTCCATCATCCGCTTGACGAAATTGTCGTGCTTGCGGCGGTCGTCCTCGCTGCCCTTGGGGTTGAACGAGATTACCGGCAGCAGCTCTTCGGTGTTGGAGAACATCTTCTTCTCGATCACATCGCGCAGCTTCTGGTAACTCATCCAGCTCGGGTTGCGGCCATTGTTGTTGGCGCGGGCGCGCAGCACGAAGTTGACCACCTCGTTGCGGAAATCCTTGGGGTTGGAAATGCCGGCCGGCTTTTCGATTTTTTCCAGCTCCTCGTTGAGGGACTGGCGGTCGAAAATTTCGCCGGTGTCCGGGTCGCGGAACTCCTGGTCCTGGATCCAGAAATCCGCGTACATCACGTAGCGGTCGAAAATGTTCTGGCCGTATTCGGAGTAGGATTCCAGGTAGGCGGTCTGGATTTCCTTACCGATGAATTCCACATAGTGCGGCACCAGGTATTCCTTGATGAAGCGGCGGTACTGTTCCTGCAGCTCCTGGGGAAATTGTTCCTGCTCGATGCGCTGTTCCAGCACGTGCATCAGATGGACCGGGTTGGCCGCCACCTCGGAATGATCGAAATTGAACACCTTGGAGAGAATCTTGAACGCGAAACGGGTGGAGAGCCCGTCCATGCCTTCGTCGACACCGGCCATGTCGCGGTATTCCTGCATCGACTTGGCGCGCGGATCCACGTCCTTCAGGTTTTCGCCGTCGTAGACCCGCATCTTGGAATAGATGCTGGAATTCTCCGGCTCCTTGAGGCGCGTGAGCACCGAGAACTGGGCCAGCATGCGCAGGGTATCCGGCGCGCAGTGCGCTTCGCGCAGGCTGGAGTTGCGCAGCAGCTTGTCGTAGATCAGCTGCTCTTCGGTGACTCTCAGGCAGTAGGGCACCTTGACGATGAACACGCGGTCGATAAAGGCTTCGTTGTTCTTGTTGTGGCGGAAGGTCTGCCACTCGGCTTCGTTGGAGTGCGCCAGCACGATGCCGTCGAACGGAATCGCGCCCATGTGCTCGGTGCCGTTGTAGTTGCCCTCCTGGGTGGCGGTGAGCAACGGGTGCAGCACCTTGATCGGCGCCTTGAACATTTCCACGAACTCGAGCAGCCCCTGGTTGGCCCGGCACAGGCCGCCGGAAAAGCTGTAGGCGTCCGGGTCTTCCTGGGCGAATTCCTCCAGCTTGCGGATGTCCACCTTGCCCACCAGGGACGAGATGTCCTGGTTGTTTTCATCGCCGGGCTCGGTCTTGGCCACCGCCACCTGGTCGAGAATCGACGGGTAGCGGCGCACCACGCGGAACTGGCTCAGGTCGCCGCCGTAGTCCTTCAGGCGCTTCACCGCCCAGGGCGACATGATGGTGCGCACATAGCGGCGCGGAATGCCGTACTCCTCTTCCAGAATCGGGCCGTCCTCTTCGGCGTCGAACAGGCACAGCGGCGATTCGTTCACCGGCGAATCCTTGATGGCGTAGAACGGCACCTTCTGCATCAGCGCCTTGAGCTTTTCCGCCAGTGAGGACTTGCCGCCGCCCACCGGGCCGAGCAGATACAGAATCTGTTTCTTCTCTTCCAGGCCCTGAGCCGCGTGGCGGAAGTAACTGACGATGTTTTCGATTACGTCTTCCAGACCGTAGAACTCGTCGAAGGCCGGGTAGCGGCGGATCATTTTGTTGGAAAAAATCCGCGACAGGCGGGGGTCCTTGGAGGTGTCCACCAGCTCCGGCTCGCCGATGGCCATCAGCATGCGTTCGGGGGCGGACGCGTAGACACCGGGGTCGCTTTTACAGAGGGCGAGATACTCTTCCAGGGACATCTCGTCTTCCTGGCCTGCTTCGAACCGGGCCTGATAGTGACGGAGAATACTCATGCTTTACTCCCTCCTGGCGGTGTGCCGCGCCTGCGGTGTGCCGCGAGACAAGTACGTATGGCGATACGTGTGAAAACTGTGTTCGGGGAAAAACCATGCGAGTTTCGTTCCAATCGCAAGGGGAACGAACGGGAAAAGGGTAAAAGCGGGCCCCGGTGCCGGTCGGCGGCACGAAAAAGGAGACTAAGGGTCCACGCCTGACGCATTCGGACGCTCCTGGCCGGCGGGCTGGCGCCGGCGGCTTAAGCGGGCGGAATCGAATCACTTCGGTTCTAGCATGGCGCTAAAACGAAAGCCAAGTCAAAAGCAAAAAATTTTTCCGGCGGGAACTTTTTTTATAAATAAACCAATTGTGGCGGGCGCGTTAATAACGCGCGAAGACGGCGCCGCCGGGCGGGGTCAGTGGCAGGCGCACTGAAAGCGGCGGCCGTCCTCCAGGCGCAGGGCGGTCAGGCAGCCGCCCCAGACGCAGCCGGTATCCAGGGCTTCCACCCCGGCGGTGCCGGTGCGGCCCTCCAGGGCGGCCCAGTGGCCGAACAGCACGCGGACGTCCCGTTCACGGCGCTGTGGGTGTTCAAACCAGGGCATAAAGCCGGCCGGTGGCTGGTCCGGCTCGCCCTTGCTGCCCAGGTCCAGCTCGCCGGCGTCGTTGACGAAGCGCATGCGGGTGAAATAGTTGGTGATCACCCGCCAGCGGTCGGTGCCTTCCAGGCCGTCGTGCCAGCCGGCGGGGCTGTTGCCGTACATGTTGGCGAAGAACCTCTCGGCCTTGTCCGGCGAGGCGAGGACCGTTTCCACTTCCAGGGCGCGGGCCCGGGCCTCGTCCAGCCGCCATAGCGGCGGCAACCCGGCGTGGGTCATCACCGCCTGGAATTCGGGCACCTCCACCAGCAGTGGCCGGCTCTGCAGCCAGCCGAGCAACTCGTCCCGATCCGGGGCGTCGAGAATCGCCTGCAGGGTGTCCTTACTCTTCAGTCCGGCGTGTCCGTGGGATGCCGCCAGCAGGTGCAGGTCGTGGTTGCCCAGCACCACGCGGACATTGTCCCGCAGCTGATACACCCGGCGCAGCGCGCCCAGGGAATCCGGGCCGCGGTTGACCAGGTCGCCGGCCAGCAGCAGCCGGTCGCGGTCCGGGTTGAAGCCGATCTCATCAAGAAGGGCGTCGAAGGGGGCCAGGCAGCCCTGCAGATCACCGATCGCGTAGGTACTCATGGCCGCCCCTCAGTGCAGCGCGCGCGGTACGGCGAGGGTGAAGGCGGGTACTTCCGCGTCGAAGCAGGTGCCATCTTCGGCGATCATCTGGTAACTGCCTTCCATGGTGCCCACTTCGGTCTCGAGGATGGCGCCGCTGGAATAATGAAACTCCTCCCCGGGGGCGATGCTGGGCTGCTCGCCCACCACGCCTTCACCGTGCACCTCCCGGGAGCGTTCCTCGCCGTCGGTGATCACCCAGTGACGGGTCAGCAGGCGCGCGGTCACCGCGCCCCGGTTGAGGATACGGATATGGTAGGCGAACACCCAGCGCTGGCCGTCCTCGTCGCTCTGGTCAGGCAGATACTCGGTCTCCACGGTGACCTGCATGCGGTAGCGGTCGGTATCGATGGCGGTGTCGTCCACGGCGGTCATGGCGTCGGCTCCTTGGTTGTTCCGGGTCCTGGTTTCGGCGCGGTGGCGTTGGCCAGGGTCACGTAGTCCGCGACGGACAGATGATCCGGGCGCAGGCCGGGATCGATGCCGGCGGTGTCGAACACCTCCGGGGCAATCAATGTTTTCAGGCTGTTGCGGATCGCCTTGCGGCGCTGGCTGAACGCCTGCGCCACCAGCCGGCTCAGCCAGGCCGGGTCATCCGCCGGCCAGGGCGGGCGGGCGTGGGGGATCAGGCGCACCACGGCGGAATCCACCTTGGGCGGCGGTTGAAACGCCCCGGGCGGCACCGGAAACAGGTAATCCGCCTGACAATGATACTGCACCATCACCGACAGGCGGCCGTAATCCTTGCCGCCGGGGGCGGCGGTGAGCCGCTCCACAACTTCTTTCTGCAACATGAAGGTCATGTCGGCGATGGCGCCGCTTTGCGACAGCAGATGGAAAATCAGCGGCGTGGAAATGTTGTAGGGCAGGTTGCCGACCACTCGCAGCGGCCCGTGTTCGGCGAGGGTGCTGAAGTCGAAGCGCAGGGCGTCGCTCTGGTGGATGGTCAGGCGCTCTTCCGGCACCTGGTCGCGCAGCCGGCCGATCAGGTCCCGGTCCAGCTCCACCACCGTCAGGTGCGCCACCTGCTCCAGCAGCGGGAACGTCAGGGCGCCCTGGCCGGGGCCGATTTCCACCACGGTTTCGCCCTCGCGGGGCGCCACCGAGCGCACCAGCCGGTCGATGATCCCGGCGTCGTGCAGGAAGTGCTGGCCGAAGCGTTTGCGGGCACGGTGTTCGCTCATGGTGTCTCCTGGCCTTCGGCGCGGGCGGCCAGGTCCGCCGCCAGGCGGGTGGCGGCCAGCAGGCTGCCGGCGCGGGCCCGGCCGGTGCCGGCCAAATCAAAGGCGGTGCCGTGGTCCACCGAGGTGCGGATGAACGGCAGCCCCAGGGTCAGGTTCACCGCCTCGCCGAAGCCGGCGTATTTCAGCACCGGCAGGCCCTGGTCGTGGTACATGGCGAGCACCGCGTCGTGCTGCGCCAGCAGGTCCGGCTGGAAGGCGGTGTCCGCCGGCACCGGTCCGGTCAGCCGCAGGCCCTGTTCGCGCAGGCGCGCCAGGGTGGGAATAATCACATCCAGTTCCTCGCGGCCGAGATGGCCGCCTTCGCCGGCGTGGGGGTTGAGCCCCAGCACCAGAATTCGCGGGCGCGGCAGGGCGAACTTGCGGCGCAGGTCGTCATGCAGGATGGTCAGCGTGCGCGTCAGGGCGGCGTCGGTGATGGCCGCCGGCACCCGTGCCAAGGGCAGGTGGGTGGTGGCCAGCGCCACGCGCAGATCACCGGCGGCCAGCATCATTACCACCTGGTCGACGCCGCCCCGCTCGGCCAGGAATTCCGTGTGGCCGGTGAAGGCGGGATCGGCGCCTTCGCGGATGATGTTCTTGGCCACCGGCGCGGTGACCATGGCGGCGAAGGTGCCGTCCAGGCAGCCGTCGGCGGCCCGCTCCAGCATCGCCAGGGTGCCGGCGCCGGTGGCCGGGTCCGGCTGCCCGGCGGTCACGATGGCGCCGGCCGGGCAGTGCCACAGGACGGCGCCGCGCTCCGGGGCGGGCCGGCCCGGCGCCCATTCCGGCAGTGCCGGTTCCAGGCCGAGCGCGGCGGCCCGTGTGGTCAGCACGTCACGGTCGGCGAGCAGCACCAGGGGCAGCTCCGGCAGCGCCGCCGGCAGCGCCGCCAGCAGATCCGGACCGATGCCGGCGGGATCACCGGCGGTGATGGCGATCGGGCGCCGCGTCATGATTGCAGGCGGATATCCACGTAGGCTTCCGCGCGCTGCTCCTGCAGCCAGGTTTGCAGCTCTTCGTCGAAGCGGCGCTTCTGCAGGGCCTGGCGGGCCTGCAGCTCACGGAACTGGTCGCTCATGTCCGCTTCCCGGGTCTCCTCCACGCGCAGGAAGTGCCAGCCGAACTGGCTTTGGAACACCGGTGACAGCTGGCCGGGCGGGGTTTCCACCATCATCTGTTCGAACTCGGGCACCATCTCACCGGGGGTCACCCAGCCCAGCTCGCCGCCCTGGCGGCCGCTGCCCGGGTCGTCGGAGTGTTCCGCCGCTGCTTCCGCGAAGCTCAGCTCGCCGCCGGCCACCTGGTCGTGGACCCGGTTGATTTCCGCGCGGGCCTGCTCTTCGCTGGTGAGCGTGTCGGCGCGCACCAGAACGTGGCGCACCCGGTACTGGGTGACCACTTTCTCGGCGCCGCCGCCGCGACGGTCGATCATCTTGAGAATGTGGAAGCCGGCGCCGGAGCGCAGCGGCTCGCTGATCTCGCCCTTGCTCATGGTGATCGCCGCGTCGGCGAACAGGCTCGGCCACTGGGCCGCTTCCCGCCAGCCCAGGTCGCCGCCTTCCAGCGCCTCCGGGCCGTCCGACTCGGCCACCGCGGTTTCCGCGAAGTCGGCGCCGTCGCGCAGGCGCCGCACCAGGGCCTCGGCCTCTTCCTGGGCCGCGCTCACCTGTTCCGGGCTGGCGTTGCCGGGCACCTTGACCAGGATATGGCCGAGATGGAAGTCCGCCTGGAACATCTGACGGCCGGTCTCCGACTCCAGGAACCGTTGCACCTCGCGGTCGGTGACCCGCACCCGGGACGCCACGCTGCGCTGCTGCAGCCGGGACACCACCATTTCGTTGCGTACCTGCTCGCGGAAGCGGGACCAGTCGTAGCCGTCGGCGCGCAGGGCATCGGCGAATTGCTGCAAGGTCATGTTGTTCTGCCGGGCGATGCCGGACAGCGCCTGGTTGAGGGCGCCGTCGTCGACGCGGATACCGGCCCGTTCCGCCATCTGCAGCTGCAGACGCTCCAGGATTATCCGGTCCAGCACCTGCTCGCGCAGCACCTCGCGGGGCGGCAGCGGGCGGTTGTCACCCCGGAACTGGGCGGCGATTTCGTCCACCCGTTCCTGCAGCTCGCTTTCCATGATCACGCCGTCGTTGACCACCGCCACGATGCGGTCGAGCATTTCCACCTGGGCGTGGACGCCCGGGGACAGCAAAATCGTCGCGCTCAGCAACCAGGTTGCCAGAGACCTAATCATACTCACTCCTGTATCCGGGAATGCTGCGTTCCAGCAGGGAATCCACCCGGCCGCCGAAGCCGCCCAGCCCGGTCATTTGAATCTGTAGTAGCACGGTGGTGTCCGCTTCCAGCGTGGTGTCACCGTCTTCGTCGGTGAGTTCCCGCTGGCTCAGCAAACGGATTTTCCAACAGCAGTTGCGCCATTCCGCGCCCGCCAGAGTTTCCACGGTGCGCTGGTTCTCATAGTCGTAGAGCCAGCGGCCCACCAGCCGCCAGTTATTGTGGACCGGCAGGATGGTGGCGATCTCCGACTGGCGGATGTCGTCCGCGGGGCGATCGTGGAAGGCCAGGTTGAACACCCGCCGTTCCCGGTCCGTGTAGCCCAGTCGCACCGAGGAGCGCTGCCGCTCATTGGCGTGGGTATCCCATTGTCCCTCCGTGTAGAGGTACCAATCGTGCCCAAAGTTCCAGCGCATGTCGGCGACCATCGGGGTCTGGTCGGCGTCGTCCGGCGGCTCGCCGTTCAGCTGCACCTTGCGTTCGCCCCGGTAGAAGCCCTGACCGAGGCGCAACCGCAACTGCTCGCGGCCGTCGGCGTCGCGCAGGAAGCGGCTGGTCAGACCCAGTGAGGCCTTTTCCTCGTCGCCGAAGCGGTCGTAACCGATGAACCGGTTCTGCCGGAACAAGGTATTGTAGGAGAAGGTCAGCTCACCGCTGTCGAAATTGGGCAGCTGATCCTGCTGTTCGTAAGCCAGTTTGTTGATGAACAGCCGCGGCTCCAGGGTTTGCGTGTAGCCGCGCCCGAACAGATTGGTCTCGCGTTCCAGGAAGAGCCCGGAATCCACGCTGGCGCCCCAGGTGCTCAGGGTCGCGTCGCTGGCGGAGGTTTCCGCATCGTCCAGCTGGTAACGGTTATGGTAGAGCCGCGCCTGGGGTTCCACATAGCCCCAGCTTTCCTCCATGCGCACCGCCAGGCCCGGGGCCAGATGCACGCGGGCGCCGGTGGGGTTGTTGCTGGTGTCCTTGTCGGAGCGGTCAAAGGCGGTCACGTCACTAAGCCACAGGCCCCGCACCGGACCCACCAGCTCCGGATCGCCGGACAGCTGCAGCTGCGGCAGACGGCGGTAGGGCAGCTGGTCGTCCGGCAGCGTCGGGTCGATGGTCTGCCAGGACTGCAAACGCGCCAGCGCCCGCCAGTCGCGGCCGAAGTAGCGCGCCTGGCCCAGCCGGGGCAGGTGGGTGCGGGAGCTGACCTCCAGGCCGGTATCCAGATCCTTGAAGTAGAAGTCGTCGGACACGTAGTTCACGTCGGAGGTGAGCGCCCAGCGTCCCACCGAGCCGTCGTGCTGCCAGGCAGCCAGTTCCCGGTCCTCGCCGTCGAACTCGCTGTCGTTGAACAGCACGCCGTAGCTGAGGCGGCCCTGGCCCAGGTCGGACAGGTAGCGGAACTCGCTTTCGACACCGCTGCCCCGGCCGTCGATGTAGCGCGGCGCGATGGTGGCGTCCATCTGCGGATGGATATTGATGTAGATCGGCTGGGTCAGATCCACACCGCCGCTGTCGCTGGTGCTGATGGTGGGGAACAGCAGGCCGCTCTTGCGGCGCTCGTCGATCGGGAAGGTGATCCACGGCAGCCACAGCAGCGGCATGCCCTTGACCCGCAGTGTCACGTCACGGGCCTCGCCCCAGCCCTCCTGGCGGTCCAGCCGGATTTGCCGGCCGCTCAGCTCCCAGCCGTTGGAGCCGGGCGCGCAGGTGGTGTAGGTGCCCTGCTCAATGGTGGTGAAATTGTCCACCAGATCAATGTGTTCCGCGGTGCCCCGGGCGCCGGGGCCGAACAGCGCGTAGCGGACCCGGTTCAGGCTGGCCTCGCGGCGTTGGGTCTGGCCGCTCATGCCGTCGGCGATAAAGGTGAACTGGTCGGTCTCCAGGCGCAGGCTGTTGGCCACCTCGAATTTGCCGCTGGACTGGTCGAGCAGCGCGGATTGGGTGGTCAGGCGCCGGCCGGGGCGCTCGATCAGTACCTCGCCATCCATGTTGATCAGCCCATCCTCGGTGAGGCTGGTGCTGTCGGCGGTGATGATGATGTCGCTCTGATCGGCCGGCACGCCCACGGACGGGTTGTAATAGATGCCGCTGCACCAGACCGGAATCGGCCGCTGTTGGACCGGCGGGAGGGTCGTCATGGTGTCGCGGTCGACCCAATTGAGGTCGTCGTCGGCTCCGGCGACGCCGGCCAGCAAAAGGGCGAGGCCGGGTAAAAACAATCGTGAGGGCAGTGGCATCGGCTGCTCGGAACAGGTAAAAAGGGCCGTTTCGCAATCGCGGCAGTGTAATGGATTGATGGTGGCAATGCAGCCAGAGAAGGGTAACTCCGATATTCGCCGCCGGGCACTGGACCAATGGGTCAGTGACTGGCTGGGGGCGCCGGTGAGCGGCGAAGTCGCGTCCGCCGACGCCAGTTTCCGGCGCTACTTCCGCTACCGGCACGCTGGCCGCACCCTGGTGGCCATGGACGCGCCGCCGGAGCAGGAGGATTGCCGGCCCTTCGTGGACGTGGCCGGCCGCCTGGCCCGCGCCGGCGTGGCGGTGCCGGACATTCTCCACCAGGACCTGGAGCAGGGGTTCCTGCTGCTCACCGACATGGGCCGCGAAACCTGGCTCACCGCCCTGGACGAGCGCAACGCGGACGCCTGGTTCGATGCCGCCCTGGGAACGTTGATCACCCAGCAGCGCTTCGCTGACACCCGGGGGCTGCCCGAATACGACCGGGCCCTGCTGCGCCGCGAGCTGGACCTGTTTCCGCACTGGTATCTGGGCGAGCACCGGGGCCTGCGCCTGGACGAACACACCGCCGGACGGCTGGAAACGGTGTTCGAGACGCTGATCGGGGCCGCCCTGGCCCAGCCCCGGGTGTTCGTGCACCGCGATTTCATGCCGCGCAATCTGATGGTCAGTGACCCTAACCCCGGTGTGATCGATTTCCAGGACGCGGTGGCGGGGCCGATCAGCTACGACCTGATCTGCCTGTTCAAGGATGCCTTTCTGAGCTGGCCGGAGGCGCGTGTGCTGACGTGGCTGCGTGACTACCACCGGCGCGCCGCCGCCGCCGGTCTGCCGGTGCCGGAGGACTTTGACGATCTGCTGCGCTGGTGTGACCTGATGGGCGCCCAGCGCCACCTCAAGGTGCTCGGCATTTTCGCCCGTATCCGCCACCGTGACGGCAAGCCCAAATACCTGGAAGACGCGCCGCGCTTCTTCGCCTACCTGCGTACCGTGATCGACCGCCGTCCGGACGAGCTGGGTGACCTGGGGCCGCTGCTGGATCTCTGGGAGTGCCCCTGATGCGCGCCATGATCCTGGCCGCCGGCTACGGAAAACGGATGCGACCGCTCACCGATCATACCCCCAAGCCGCTGCTGCAAGCCGGCGGCAAGCCGCTGATCGAGCATCATATCGAGGCGCTGCGCGGTGCCGGCGTCGAGCAGTTGGTGATCAACACCGGCTGGCTGGGCGAGCGGCTGGAAGCGCACCTGGGCGACGGCGGGCGCCTGGGCGTGTCGATACGCTGGTCCCGGGAGGGCACGCCCCTGGAAACCGCCGGCGGCATTCGCCGGGCCCTGCCGTTGCTGGGGCCGGACCCGTTTCTGCTGGTCAACGGCGACATCTGGACCGACTACGATTTCAGCGCCCTGGTCGACGCGCCGGTGGGCGACGACCTGGCGCGGCTGGTGCTGGTGGACAACCCGGCCCACCACGACAGCGGCGATTTCCATTTAACAGCCGGGGGCCGGGTAAGCGATAATGCCGAGCCCCGGCTCACCTACGCCGGTATCGCCCGGCTCGACCCGGCCCTGTTCGCCGCGCTCGACGACGGTGAGCGCCGGCTGGCGCCGGTGCTGCGCGCCGCCATGGCGCAGCAGCGGGTCAGCGGCGAGCACCACCGCGGCCACTGGTGGGACATCGGCACCCCGGAACGGTTGGCGGCGCTCGACCGTTTTCTGGCCGCCCCGCACACTGACTAAGGACATTTCATGGCCAAGCAAACCGACTTCATCGCCCCCTCCATTCTCGCCGCCGACTTCGCGCGCCTGGGCGAGGAGTGCGACGCGGTGCTTGCCGCCGGCGCCGACATGATCCATTTCGACGTCATGGACAACCACTACGTGCCCAACCTGACCATCGGCCCGATGGTCTGCAAGGCGCTGCGTCAGCACGGCATCACCGCGCCCATCGACGTCCATCTGATGGTCAGCCCGGTGGATGATCTGATCCGCATGTTCGCCGACGCCGGTGCCTCCATGATCACCTTCCACCCGGAGGCCTCCGCCCACGTGGACCGCTCCCTGCAGCTGATTCACGACGCCGGCTGCCAGGCCGGGCTGGTGCTCAACCCGGCGACCAGCCCGGCGTGCCTGGAGTACGTGATGGACAAGCTCGACATGGTGCTGTTGATGAGCGTGAACCCGGGCTTCGGCGGCCAGTCGTTCATTCCCGGCACCCTGGGCAAGATCGAGCAAGTGCGCGCCCTGATCGACGCCAGCGGCCGGGATATCCGCCTGGAAGTGGACGGCGGTATCTCGGAAAAGAACATCCGCCAGGTGGCGGCCGCCGGCGCCGACACCTTCGTGGCCGGCTCCGCGATTTTCGGCAAGGACGATTATCCGGCGGTGATCGGTGAGCTGCGCCGGGAGCTGGCCGGCGTCTGACGCCGTTGTGAAACTTCGTAATGATGCCGGGTCCGCGCTTGTGGACCCGGCCTTCCCCGCCGAAGCTGAGCCCCTTTCTCCGCGTGACGGAAGCGAGAATGCAAGGAGGCGATATGCTCTCTCAGTGGTTGACCTGGCCGGTGCTGGCGGTCTGGGCCGTGATATCCCTGGCCTGCGCCGCCTGGGTAATCCAGGACCTGCGCCGCCACAACGCCTTCCTGGGCGGCATGATGAAGGTCGCCTGGGTGCTGACGGTGCTGTATTCCGGCCCCCTGGGACTGGCGGTGTACTGGTATACCGGGCGCGGCCAGATCGCCCACGATTCCCTGTGGCGCAAGAGCTTCCGCTCCGTGGCCCACTGTTACTCAGGTTGCGGTCTCGGTGAAATTATCGGTGTGCTGACGCTGGCCGGGCTCCTGGCCATGACCGGCTGGCCGGTCAACCTGACCACCTTCACGCTCGCCTATATCATCGGCTTCGCCTTCACACTGGGGCCGCTGGTGCAGGCCGGTGAGGCGTTCGGCGTCGCGCTGAAGGACTCGGTGGTGGCCGAATCGATCAGCATCACGGTTATGGAAGCTTCGGCCCTGTCGGTGAACGCCGGCCTGGCCGGCGACGCCCGTATCGGGGACCCGGTGTTCTGGGGCGCGCTGATTATCTCCCTGTCGGTGGGGTTGCTGGTGGCTTACCCCGTCAATGTGCTGCTGATCCGCTTCGGCGTAAAACAGGGCATGCACAACCCCAGGCACATGATGGAACACCAGGGACACCACTGACTTTGGCGTTGGCGGGCGCCGCCGGCCGGCGGTATAGTCCGCAAAACGCTGTTCCGAAAACCCAGGGAGACGCCGTTTCCGTGCTTTTTGCCCCCGTTCTTCAGCGCGCCTCACTGCCGGTGCTTTTGATACTGGCGGCGTTGCTTGTCGGCTGCGCCAGCCGCCCGGCGCCCCATGTGGAAGAGCGTGCCGCCGGCGGCGAGCCGCCGCCGCTGCTACGCGACGACGTGCCCGCCCAGGGCGCCGGGGGCGAGAGCTCGCCGGTGCTGCCGCTGCTGCGCGCCCAGGCGGAGCGCTGGCGCGGCGTGCCGTACCGGCTTGGCGGCAGCAGCGAGGCCGGCGTGGACTGTTCCGCCTTCGTGCAGATCACCTTCCGGTCAAAGCTCGGCGTCGACCTGCCGCGCACCACCGAGGAACTGGCCCGGGAGGGGGAGAGGGTGAGCCGCTCGCAGCTGCAGGCCGGCGATCTGGTGTTCTTCAAGACCGGCTTCCGCCAGCGCCATGTGGGCATCTACATGGGCGGCAAGCGCTTTCTGCATGCCTCCACCAGCCGCGGCGTGATGACCTCGTCGCTGAACAACGTCTATTGGAAGGAGCGTTACTGGAAGGCGCGCCGCATCGAGCTGGAGGATCAGCCCGCGGCGCTGTCGGTGTCCGACGAATCCCGGTAGACCACCGCGCGCACGTCCAGCGCGCGGCCATCGCGGCTTTGCACCGCCACGGTCCGCACCGGTTCGCCGTTGGCCCGGTCGACCAGTTCCGGGCCGTCGCTTTCCCCGTTCCAGCGGTCGCTCCACTGACGCAGCGCGGTGATCACCGTGAACAGATCCCGCCCCTTGTCGGTGAGCCGGTACTCGTAGCGGGTGCCGTGCTCGCCCACGTCCTGCTTGATCAGCACGCCGTTCTCCAGCAGCCGCGCCAGACGGTCGCAGAGAATATTGCGGGCGATGCCGAGGTTCTGCTGAAAGTCCACGAACCGGCGGGTGCCGAGCATGGCTTCTTTCACCACCAGAAGGGACCACCAGTCGCCCACGTCATTGAGGGCGCGGGCCACGGAGCAGTGGGTGTCGGGAAATCGTTTACGGACCATGGGGGCAGTGTGCCAAATACGGTTGCAAGAAGAAACCGTTATGGGTACGGTTTCGAAACGCAACCGAATTGCCTGTTATCGTATCCCTGTCTGGAGTGCCCCAATGAGCGCTGATCTGGCCCCTTTGTTCCGTCCTTTTGAATGCAAATCCCTGAAGCTGCGTAACCGGGTGGCGATGGCGCCCATGACCCGCAATTTCTCACCGGGCCAGGTGCCCACCGAGGAAGTGGCCGGCTACTACCGGCGCCGCGCCGAGGGCGAAGTGGGGCTGCTGATCACCGAGGGCACCACCGTGGGTCACCCCGGCGCGCCGGGCCACGACAGCGTGCCGGCGTTCCATGGCGAAGCGGCGCTCAACGGCTGGAAGGAAGTGGTGCGCCAGGTGCACGCCGCCAACGGCGCCATCATTCCCCAGCTCTGGCACGTGGGCGGCACCCGCCGGCCCGGCGTGGGCCCGGACAAGGACGCCCCCGGTTACTCCCCGTCCGGCCTGTTCAAGCCCGGCAAGCCCAATGGCGAAGCCATGACCCTGAAGGACATCCAGGACGTGATCCAGGCGTTCGCGGATTCCGCCCGCGCCGCCAAGGAGATCGGCTTCGACGGCGTGGAGATCCACGGCGCCCACGGCTACCTGCTGGACCAGTTCTTCTGGGAAGGCACCAACCAGCGTGACGACCAGTACGGCGGCTCCCTGGAAAACCGCGCCCGCTTCGGCGTGGAAATCGTCGAGGCGGTGCGCGCCGCGGTGGGCGAGGACTTCGCCATCGTGCTGCGCTTTTCCCAGTGGAAGCAGCAGGATTACGAAGCGCGTCTGGCGGAAACCCCGGAAGAGCTGGAGCGCTTCCTGACGCTGTTCACCGACGCCGGCGTGGACGTGTTCCACGCCTCCACGCGCCGCTTCTGGACCCCTGAATTCGAAGGCTCCGACCTGAACCTGGCCGGCTGGACCCGCAAGCTCACCGGCAAGCCGGTGATCTCCGTGGGCAGCGTGGGGCTGGACGACGACTTTATCGGCGCCAACAACCAGGGCATCGGCGGCAACGCCAACCCCAAGGGCATCGAGGACCTGGCCAAGCGCATGGCGGCGGACGAGTTCGACCTGATCGCGGTGGGCCGAGCCTTGCTGCAGGACCCCAACTGGCTGGTCAAAATGCGCGACGGCCAGCATGATGAGATCGAGCCGTTCACCAAGGCGGCGTTGGGCTCACTGAGCTAGCGGCACTCGCGGCGCGGGCGATAACAAGGAGAACACCGATGCCCTCTGACCCACACCAGCCCGCCCTCCAGGCGATCGAGACCTGGCGGGCCGGCGGTGCCACCTTCGACTGGAACGGCCAGGACATCTGGTACCGGGATGAGGGCGGCGCCGACCGTCCGGTGCTGGTGATGATCCACGGCTTTCCCACCGCCAGTTGGGACTGGCGGCACATCCTGCCGGCGTTCACCGCCGACTACCGGGTGATCATGATGGACCTGCTGGGCTTCGGGCTCAGCGCCAAGCCGCGCCGCTTTCCCTACAGCATTCTCGCCCAGGCGGACATGGTGGAAGCCCTGCTCGCCAGGCTGGGCGTGGCCCGCTGCCGGATACTGGCCCACGACTACGGCGACACCGTCACCCAGGAGCTGCTGGCCCGCCACGGCGAGCGCGCCGACCGGCAACAGCCCGGCCTGGAGATCGACAAGGTGGTGCTGCTCAACGGCGGCCTGTTCCCGGAAACCCACCTGCCGGTGCGCCTGCAGAAACTGCTGATCAGCCCGCTCGGCCCCCTGGTGGTGAAGTTCTTCACCTTCGAGAAGATGGAAGCCACCTTCCGCCACATCTGCGCCCGGCCCCTGCCGGACGGCGAAGTGGCGGGTTATTGGGCGTTGCTGCAGCACCGAAACGGCCGCGCGGTGATGCCGCGCCTGATTCGCTACATGGAAGAGCGGCGCCGCCACCGTGAACGCTGGGTGGGCGCTCTGCGCGACGCGGCGCGGCGCGGTATCCCGGTGCGTTTGATCGACGGCACCGAGGACCCGGTGTCCGGCGGCCACATGGTGGCGCGCTACCGGGAGCTGATTCCCGACCCGGACGTGGTGGAACTGGCCGGCGTCGGCCACTACCCACAGACCGAAGCGCCGGACGCCGTCATCGACGCCGCCCGGCCTTTCCTGGTGTGAACAGGCCCTAGTCGCTGGCTTCCAGCGATTTGTTGATGCGCAACGCCAGCAGCGTGCAGACCACCCCGGAGAGCAGGTAGACACTGACGTAGGCGAGGCCGAAGTTGGCCGACAGCCCGAGCGCCACCAGCGGCGCGAAGGCGGCGCCGAACAGCCAGGCGAAATCCGAGGTGAAGGCCGCCCCGGTGTAGCGGAAGCGGCGCTCGAAGTTGGTGGTCACGGTGCCGGCGGCCTGGCCGTAGGAGACGCCCAGCAGGGCGAAGCCGATCAGGATAAAGGCGTCCTGCTGGACCGGGGAGCCGTCCAGCAGCATCGGCGTGAACAGCGCGAAGACACCGATCAGACAGGCCAGCAAAGCCACCGTGGTGCGCTTGCCGATGCGATCGGCGATCCAGCCGGAGGCGATGGTGCCGAACACGGCGAGCACCGCGCCGGCGAGCTGGACGCCGAGCACGTCGTGGATCGACTGGCTTTCGTTAAAGCTGATCCAGGACAACGGAAAAATGGTCACCATGTGGAACAGGGCGTAGCTGGCCAGCGCCGCGAACGAGCCGATAAAGATGTTGTAGCCCTGCCGGCGCAGCATCTCGCGGGTGCCGATGGGCTCCAGTTCGCCTTCTTCCAGGGCGCGGGTGTACTCATCGGTGACCACCAGGCGCAGGCGCGCGAACAGCGCCACCACGTTGATCGCGAAAGCGACGAAGAACGGGTAGCGCCAGCCCCAGCCCAGGAAATCCTCACTGGAGAGGCTCAGCACCAGGTACAGGAACAGGGCCGCGGCCACCAGGAAGCCGATCGGCGCGCCGAGCTGGCCGAGCATGGCGTACCAGCTGCGCCGATCGCGCGGCGCGTTCAGTGCCAGCAGAGAGGGCAGGCCGTCCCAGGAACCGCCCAGCGCAAAGCCCTGGAGAATACGGAACAGTGCCAGCAGCAGGATGGTCCAGACGCCCAGGGTGTCGTAGGTGGGCAGCAACGCCATGCCGACGGTGGCGGTGCCCAGCATGAACAGCGCCACGGTGAGTTTCACGCCGCGGCCCCAGTGCCGCTGGATGGTCATGAACAGGGCGGTGCCGAAGGGCCGGGCCAGGAACGCGAACGAAAAAATAATGAACGCCGCCAGCATGCCTTCCAGGCGCCCCAGGAACGGGAAGAATACGTAGGGGAACACCAGCACCGAGGCGATGCCGAACACGAAGAAATCGAAGTACTCCGAGGCGCGGCCGATCACCACGCCCACGGCGATTTCCCCGGGCGCCACCTTGGAGCGGTCGGCGGTGGTATTACGCAGATCCTGTTCCAGGGTAGTGACGGGCGTCGTGGTTTGATCTTGGCTGCTGGACATGATGCTGGCTCTTTATGCAAACAAAGGGTTAAGCACGTCAACGGACGACCAATGCATAGCATCGCCTGAACCCGGGGGCGCCGCCATAGGACAAAATGTCCAATTCCCGCGACGTCCCCCAACGAGTAGAGTCGTTCGTATCGTGGGCCACAAATCCTGATCCGGCAATGGCATTTCCCAAGCTGTTTTCATTATCCAGGCCGCTTCGAGGCGCCCTTCTATCCGTTCCCCTGGCCCTGCTGGCGGGCTGTGACATGGTGGTGATGTCGCCCTCTGGCGATGTCGCCATGCAACAGCGTGATCTGATTCTCTGGGCCACCGGTCTGATGCTGATCGTGATCGTGCCGGTGATCATCATGACGCTGATGTTCGCCTGGCGGTATCGCGCTTCCAACCGGGACGCGGAGTATTCGCCGGACTGGGATCACTCGACCATGCTCGAGCTGGTGATCTGGGCGGTGCCGTTGCTGATCATCATCGCGCTGGGCGCGATCACCTGGGTGAGCACCCATAAGCTGGACCCGTATCGCCCGCTGGACCGCATCGACGCCAGCCGCCCGGTGCCCGAAGGCACCGAGCCGCTGGTGGTGCAGGTGGTGTCGCTGGAGTGGAAATGGCTGTTCTTCTATCCGGAGCAGGGCATCGCCACCGTCAACGAACTGGCGGCGCCGGTGGACCGGCCGATCCGCTTCGAGATCACCTCGCACTCGAACATGAACTCGTTCTACATCCCCGCGCTGGCCGGGCAGATCTATTCCATGGCGGGCATGGAGACCAAGCTGCACGGCGTGATCAACGAGCCCGGCGTGTACGACGGTTTCTCCGCCAACTACAGCGGCGCCGGTTTCTCCCACATGCGCTTCCATTTCCACGGCCTGGAAACGGAGGCGGACTTTGAAGACTGGGTGGAAAAGGTGCGTGACGATGGCGGCGAGCTCAGCCGGGCGTCCTACAAGCAACTCGCCGAACCCAGCCAGAAGGAACCGGTGCGCTATTACGCCGATGTCGATCCCGGGCTGTATGACGCCATCCTGAACCGCTGCGTGGACCCGGGCACGGTGTGCATGAAGGACATGATGGATCATCACGAACCGGATCATGACCACGGATCTCATGGGAACTGAACATGCTTGAGCAACTCGATCTCACCCAGCTGATTTTCGGACGTCTGTCCTGGGACGCCATTCCGCTCCATGAGCCGGTGATCGTGGCAACGTTCGTGGTCGTGGCGATCGGCGGCGTCGCCCTGTTGGGGGCGCTGACCTACTACCGCGTCTGGGGCTATCTGTGGAAAGAGTGGTTCACCAGTATCGACCACAAAAAGATCGGCATCATGTACATGGTGCTGGGTCTGGTGATGCTGCTGCGCGGCTTTGCCGACGCCATCATGATGCGCATTCAGCAGGCCTGGGCGTTCGGCGACGCCACCGGTTACCTGCCACCGGATCATTACGATCAGATCTTTACCGCCCACGGCGTGATCATGATCTTCTTCGTCGCCATGCCGCTGATCACCGGCATCATGAACTACATCATTCCGTTGCAGATCGGCGCCCGGGATGTGGCCTTCCCGTTTCTCAATAACTTCAGCTTCTGGATGACCGCCAGCGGCGCCGCCCTGGTGATGGCGTCCCTGTTCATCGGTGAGTTCGCCAAGACCGGCTGGCTGGCCTACCCGCCGTTATCGGGGATCATGGAAAGCCCCGGGGTGGGGGTGGATTACTATCTATGGGCGCTACAGATCGCCGGGGTGGGCACCTTGCTATCGGGCATCAACCTGTTGGTGACCATCGTCAAGATGCGCGCCCCCGGCATGAATCTGATGAAAATGCCGGTGTTCACCTGGACCTCCCTGTGCACCAACGTCCTGATCGTCGCCGCCTTCCCGGTACTCACCGCGGTGCTGGGCATGCTGCTGCTGGACCGTTATCTCGGCACCGCCTTCTTCACCAATGATCTGGGCGGCAACGTGATGATGTACATCAACCTGATCTGGATCTGGGGTCACCCGGAGGTGTACATCCTGATTCTGCCGGCCTTCGGTATCTTCTCCGAAGTGGTGTCCACCTACAGCGGCAAGCGCCTGTTCGGCTATGCCTCCATGGTCTACGCCACGGTGGTGATCACGGTGCTCTCCTACATGGTCTGGCTGCACCACTTCTTCACCATGGGGTCGGGGGCCAGCGTGAATTCGTTCTTCGGCATCACCACCATGATCATCTCGATCCCCACCGGGGCGAAGATTTTCAACTGGCTGTTCACCATGTACCGGGGCCGCATCCGCTTCGAGGTGCCCATGCTGTGGACCATCGGTTTCATCATCACCTTCGTGATCGGTGGCATGACCGGTGTGTTGCTGGCGGTGCCGCCGGCGGACTTCGTGCTGCACAACAGCCTGTTCCTGGTGGCGCATTTCCATAACGTGATTATCGGTGGTGTGCTGTTCGGTCTGTTCGCGGGTATCACTTACTGGTATCCCAAGGCGTTCGGTTACAAGCTGGACCCGTTCTGGGGCAAGATGTCGTTCTGGTTCTGGACCATCGGCTTCTACTTCGCCTTCATGCCGCTGTACGTGCTCGGCCTGATGGGCGTCACCCGGCGCATGAGCCAGTTCGAGGAAGACGCCGCCATGCAGTTCTGGTTCCAGGTGGCCGCCTTCGGCGCCTTCCTGATCGCCCTGGGTATTCTGTTCTTCATCGTGCAGTTGGTGGTGAGCCACCGTCGCCGGGATCAGCTGCGCGACACCACCGGCGACCCCTGGGACGGCCGCACCCTGGAGTGGGCCACCTCGTCGCCGCCGCCGCAGTACAACTTCGCCTTCACGCCCCGGGTGCATGATCTGGATGCCTGGTGGCAGATGAAGCAGCACAAGTACCGCCGGCCGGAGCAGGGCTTCAAGGCCATCCATATGCCGAAGAATACCGCCGCGGGCATCATTCTCGCCGGTATCAGTACGGTGCTGGGCTTCGCCCTGGTGTGGCACATGTGGTTGCTGGCGGGGGTGAGCTTCGCCGCGCTGCTGGCGGTCGCCATCGGCCATACCTTTAACTATGACCGTGACTATCACATTCCCGCCGAAGAAGTGGAGCGGGTGGAAGCGGAACGTACGCGGATGTTAGCCAGCCATGTCTGAGACCACCTACACCCCGGAAAGCGGTGACGTGGAAGCCCTGGAGTTTCACGTCACCGAGGATCATCACCCGGAAACCGGCACGTTGCTGGGGTTCTGGCTCTACCTGATGAGCGACTGCCTTATCTTCGCCTGTCTGTTCGCCACCTATGGCGTGCTGGGGCGCAGTTACGCGGGCGGCCCCACCGGCGCCGAGCTGTTCGATCTGCCGCTGGTGGCGATCAACACCTCGTTCCTGCTGCTGTCGTCGATCACCTATGGCTTTGCCATGCTGGAGACGCAGCGCAAGCGGGTCGGCGCCACCATCGGCTGGCTGGCGGTGACCGGTCTTTTGGGCGTGGCCTTCCTGGGCCTGGAGCTGTACGAGTTCGCCCATCTGTTGAATGAAGGGGCGGGCCCGCAGCGCAGCGCCTTCCTGACCTCCTTCTTCGCCCTGGTGGGTACGCACGGCCTGCACGTGCTGTTCGGTATCATCTGGCTGGTGGTGCTGGTGGTGCAGCTGCGTAAGCACGGGCTGATCGTCGAGAACCAGCGCCGTCTGTTCTGTCTGTCCATGTTCTGGCATTTCCTGGATGTGGTCTGGATCGGCGTGTTCACCTTTGTCTACCTGATGGGAGTCCTGCCATGAGCGATCATCACGACGCGGCTCACGACGACGTCCTCCCCGATGCGCCGCACAGTACCTTCAAGGGGTACATGACCGGCTTCGTGCTCGCCGTGGTGCTCACGGTGATCCCGTTCTGGGTGGTGATGGCCGACGTGTTCGAGAGCACCGGCGTCACCGCCCTGGTGATCCTCAGCCTGGCGGCGGTGCAGATCGTGGTGCACATGATCTATTTCCTGCACATGAACTTCCGCTCCCAGGGCGGCTGGAACATGCTGGCGCTGATTTTCACGGCGGTGATCGTGTTCATTACCCTGGCCGGTTCGCTGTGGGTCATGTACCACCTGAACGTGAACATGATGCCGGGGATGATGCAGGACCCCTGGGGCTGAGATGGCCCCGCGGACTGCCCGCCGCTGGCCGGGGCGGCTGCTGTGGGGCGCCCTGGCGCTGCTGGCTTTTATCGGCTTCCTGGCGCTCGGCCAGTGGCAGCTGGAACGGCGGACCTGGAAGCTGGACCTGATCGAGCGGGTCGAGCAGCGCGTGGACGCGCCGCCGGTGGCTGCCCCGGCGGGCGCCGACATCGACCCGCAAGCGTACGAATACCTGCGGGTGCGCCTGCACGGCGAGTTCCTGCACCAGCAGGAGACGCTGGTGCAGGCCAGCACCCTTCTCGGCAGCGGTTACTGGGTATTGACCCCGCTGCGCCGCCAGGACGGCACCACGGTACTGGTCAACCGGGGCTTCGTGGCACCGGAGAACCGGCAACGGGCGCAGCGCCGGGAGGGCGAGCCGCGCGGGCCCGTGACGATCACCGGCCTGCTGCGCCCCAGCGAACCGGGCGGTGCCTTTCTGCGCGATAACGCGCCGGAAAAGGACCGCTGGTATTCCCGCGACGTGGCCGCCATCGCCAAGGCCCGTGGCCTGGACCGGGTGGCGCCGTACTTCGTCGACGCCGAGGCGCCGCCGCTGGCTGAAGGCGGCGGTGCCGGTCAGCCGGTGTCCGGCCTCACCGTGATCCAATTCCGCAATAATCACCTGGTCTATGCGCTCACCTGGTTTATGCTCGCGCTGATGGTGGCCGGCGGCGCCGGCTACGCGGCCCGGGAAGAATTCCGGCCGCGCCGATCAGGAGACCCGCGATGATTCCGCCCAGCGCGACCACGCCGGTGGACGACGACGCCACCGGGCGCAAGAACATGCAGCAGCTGATCCAGCTGCGCTGGATCGCCGTGCTCGGTCAGGTGGGCACCATCCTGGTGGTCTTCTTCGTGTTCAGGATCGAGCTGCCGCTGCTGTACATGTTCGCGGTGCTGGCCGGGCTGGTGGCGTTCAACGGCGCCAGCCTGCTGCGCCTGCGGCTGCGGCGGCCGGTCAGTAACGGCGAGCTGTTCGTCGCCCTGCTGGTGGACGTGATCACGCTCACCATGCAGCTCTATCTCAGCGGCGGCGCCACCAACCCCTTTATTTTCCTCTACCTGCTGCAGGTGGTGCTGGCGGCGGTGCTGCTGGAGGCCTGGTCCACCTGGATCATTCTGCTGGTCACCGCCGGCTGTTTCGTGGCCCTGGAGTTCGCCGCCCGGCCGCTGCCGTTGCCGCTCGACTACGAACTGGGCCCGCTGAGCCTCTATATCCAGGGCATGCTGCTGTGCTTCGTGCTCAACGCGGTGCTGCTGGTGATCTTTATCAACCGCATTACCCGCAACCGGCGCGACCGGGACGCGCGCCTGGCGGCCCTGCGCCAGCGCGCCGCCGAGGAAGAGCACATTGTGCGCATGGGCCTGCTGGCCTCCGGCGCCGCCCACGAGCTGGGCACGCCGCTGGCCACCCTGGCGGTGATTCTGGGCGACTGGCGGCGCATGCCGGTGTTCCAGTCCGACCCGGATCTGGCCCAGGAGATCGGCGAAATGCAGACCCAGGTGCTGCGCTGCAAATCCATCGTCAGCGGTATTCTGCTGTCCGCCGGCGAGGCCCGCGGCGAAGCCTCGGAGGAGACCACCGTGCACGCCTTCGTCGACGAGCTGGTGGCGGAGTGGCGCACCACCCGCCCGGTGAACGACTTCGAATACCGCAACCTGTTCGGCGAGGACCGGGCGATCATCTCCGATTCCGCGCTCAAACAGACCGTGCATAACGTGCTCGACAACGCCCTGGAGGCGTCGCCGCACTGGGTGGGGCTGGAAGTCAGCCGCCGCGACGATACGCTGATCGTCTCGGTGATGGACCAGGGCGCCGGTTTTTCCGAGGCCATGCTCAGCCATCTTGGGCGCCCCTACCAGTCCACTAAGGGCCGTCCCGGCGGCGGCCTGGGCCTGTTCCTGGTGTTCAATGTGGTGCGCACCCTGGGCGGCAACGTCAGCGCCGGCAACCGCCCCCAGGGCGGCGCCGTGGTGACGCTGACGCTGCCGTTGTCGGCGCTTACCATCGATGAACAGGAGATTGATGAACAGCGGATGGATGAACCGGACCGGAAGGAGGGCGGTTATGAGCACTGAGCAGCCGGAACACCAGCGAACCCTGCTGATCGTCGAGGACGACGCCGCGTTCGCCCGTACCCTGGGCCGTTCGTTCGAACGGCGCGGCTATCAAGTGCGCCACGCGGACAGCCTGGACGTGTTGCGCCAGGTGCTGAGCGAGCAAACCCCGGACTACGCGGTGGTGGATCTCAAGCTCAAAGGCGGCGCCTCCGGTCTGGCCTGCGTGCAGGCCCTGCACGAGCACGACCCGGAAACCCTGATCGTCGTGCTCACCGGCTACGCCAGCATCGCCACCGCGGTGGAAGCGATCAAGCTGGGCGCCTGCCACTACCTGGCCAAACCCTCCAACACCGACGACATCGAAGCCGCCTTCGAACGCGCCGAGGGCAACGTGGAAGTGGAAGTCACCGGCCGCCCCACCTCGATCAAAACCCTGGAGTGGGAGCGCATCCACGAAACCCTCGCCGAGACCGACTTCAACATCTCCGAAACCGCCCGCCGCCTCGGCATGCACCGCCGCACCCTCGCCCGCAAACTCGGCAAACGACAAGTGAAATGAAAGCAGTTAATAGTGAATAGTTAGCAGTTAACAGTGAATAGTTAACAGTTAATAGTTGCGCGGGGTTGGGCGGTGCCGACTGGAACGTAAGAGGCCGCGCCCAATTCGGAAGCGCGGCCTCACACCTTTCAAATTGGCGGCAGCCTCTACCGCGAACTGTTAACTGTTCACTGTTAACTATTAACTGCCCACGCGGCTAGGGCACTAGCCGCGTGGGGGCCCCGCGTCCTTCGCCGTGGTATTGCCAGTGGCGGTGGGGGGATTCGGCGAGTTCGAGGACGTCGACCTGGTCGGCGGTGAGCACCAGGATGGAGAAGTCTTCCGCCGGGTGGTCTTCCGGGGTGGGCGGCAGGTAGCGGTAGTGGTCGGATTTGGGCGGTTGCCAGAGGCTGCCGGGCGGCGGGCCGCAGAAGCGCGCCCGGGCTTCGCGGTCGATCAGGCGCCACAGTCGTAGAGTGTCCTCGGGGTGCTGTTGCGGGGTGAGGAAATGCACCCGGCCGCGGAAACGCCACTGGGTGCGGCTGGTGAGGTCGTACCAGCAGGCTTCGGCGCCGGCCTGGCGCTCCAGCTGCATGGCTTTTTCGCTGCGCTGGTCGGTGGTGAACCACAGGGCCCGTCCGTGGCGCTCGCGCAGGCTCAGGGTGCGACAGCGGGCACCGCCGTCGTCGCCCACGGTGGCGAGCTGCATAAAGCAGTGGGGGGCGGCCTTGCGGGTGGCCTCGAACCAGTCTGTCCATCGCTGGGGTAAGCTCATGGGCACGCAGTATGGCGTCTTGACGGGCGCTTGGCCATTCCCCAAACGGGTGTTGGCATCGGCCCCGAAGCGGCGCTAGAATCCGCCCATGGACCGCTCAAACCCGCTTAATTCGTTCCTGCCTTTCTCCCCCGCCGGCTGGCGATGGTGACGCTCGCCCTCGGGAGTCTCCCGGTGCCGCTGGTTGCCTGAGAGTCTCCGCAGTTTTTCCGCTACAATTCACGACTTGCGATTGCCGCACCTGACAAAGACCGGGGACCACCATGTCACCACGCAATCTGGACGATTACGCCCGCCAGGGTTATAGCCGCGTACCGATCGTGCGCGAAGTGCTGGCGGATCTGGACACGCCGCTGTCCGCCTACCGCAAGCTGGCCGCCGGGCCCTACAGCTACCTGTTCGAATCGGTGCAGGGCGGCGAGCGCTGGGGCCGCTATTCGATCATCGGCCTGCCGGCCCGCGAGGTGGTGCGCATCACCGGCCCGCGCATCACCGTGAGCGATGCCGACGGCGCTGTCGTCGAGGAGCTCGACAGCGACGACCCGATCGCCTGGATCGAAGACTACCGTCTCCAGTACCGGGCCCCGGACGTGCCCGGGCTGCCCCGTTTCAACGGCGGCCTGGTGGGCTACTTCGGCTACGACAGCGTGCGCTATTTCGAGCCCCGGCTGGGCCCGGCGCGCGGCGAGGACGTGCTGCGGGTGCCGGACATCCTGCTGATGCGCTCCGAGGAAGTGGTGGTGTTCGATAACCTGCGCGGCAGCCTGTTCCTGATCGTGCACGTGAGCCCCGACGCCGCGGACGCGGTGGCCGGCGCCGAAGCCCGTCTGGACGAGCTGGAGCGCCGCCTGCGCGCGCCGCTGCCGGAACCGGAGCACCAGGTGTACGGCGCGCCGGTGGACGAAAACGACTTCGTCTCCGAGTTTCCCCGCGAGCAGCACGCCGCCGCCGTGGAGAAGATCCGCGAGTACATTCTCGCCGGCGACGTCATGCAGGTGGTGCCGGCCCAGCGCATGAGCTGCGATTTTCCGGCCCCGGCCATCGACCTGTACCGGGCGCTGCGCTATCTGAACCCGTCCCCTTATATGTTTTATCTGGACCTGGAGGATTTTCACATCGCCGGCTCCTCGCCGGAGATCCTCACCCGGGTGGAGGACGACCAGGTCACGGTGCGGCCCATCGCCGGCACCCGCAAACGCGGCGCCACGCCGCAGCGCGACAAGGAGCTGGA
This sequence comes from Alcanivorax sp., assembly GCA_017794945.1. Classification (GTDB taxonomy): domain Bacteria; phylum Pseudomonadota; class Gammaproteobacteria; order Pseudomonadales; family Alcanivoracaceae; genus Alloalcanivorax. The sequence goes on along the minus strand of CP051239.1, from coordinate 838,157 downwards.
AGAAGAGCTGCTCGCCGACCCGAAAGAGATCGCCGAGCATCTGATGCTGATCGACCTGGGCCGCAACGACGTGGGCCGGGTGGCGGAGCCCGGCCAGGTGCGTGTCACCGGCAACATGGAGATCGAGCGCTACTCGCACGTGATGCACATCGTCTCCAACGTGGAAGGCACCCTGCGCAAGGGCCTGGGGCCGCTGGAAGTGCTGGCCGCCACCTTCCCGGCGGGCACCCTGAGCGGCGCCCCCAAGATCCGCGCCATGGAGATCATTGACGAGGTGGAGCCCACCAAGCGCGGTGTCTACGGCGGTGCCGTGGGCTACATCGGCTTCAACGACGACATGGACATGGCCATCGCCATCCGCACCGCCGTGGTCAAGGACGGCCGTCTGTACGTGCAGGCGGGCGGCGGCATCGTCGCCGACTCGGTGCCCGACCTGGAATGGAAGGAAACCATGAACAAGGCGCGCGCCGTGTTCCGCGCCGTGAATATGGCGCTGGGCGGCCTCGACCTGGGCGGCGCCAACGGGGACGGGGGGAACCAGTAATGCGCGTATTGATGATCGACAACTACGACAGCTTTACCTACAACCTGGTGCAGTACCTTCAGGAGCTGGGCGCCGAGGTGCTGGTGCACCGCAACGACAAGATCGACCTGGCCGGCATGGAAGCGCTCAACGCCGACCGGTTGATGATTTCGCCGGGGCCCTGCACACCCAACGAGGCGGGCATTTCCGTGGACGCCATCAAACACTTCGCCGGCAAGATACCGGTTCTCGGCGTCTGCCTGGGCCACCAGGCCCTGGGCCAGGCGTTCGGCGGCCAAGTGGTGCGCGCCCGCACGGTGATGCACGGCAAGACCTCGCCGGTGCATCATACCGGCAAGGGTGTGTTCCGCGGCCTGCCCAGTCCCTACACGGCCACCCGCTATCACTCCCTGGTGGTGGACAAGGCCAGCCTGCCGGACTGCTTCGAGGTGACCGCCTGGACCCTGGACGATAACGGCGACATGGACGAGATCATGGGCATGCGCCACCGGGAGCTGCCGCTGGAAGGCGTGCAGTATCACCCGGAGTCGATCCTTACCGAACACGGCCATGATCTGCTCAACAACTTTCTGAAGGGGGAAAGCGCATGAACATCCAGGAGGCCCTGGCCACGGTGGTCGATCACATCGACCTGTCCACCGAGCAGATGAACGACGTGATGCGCCAGATCATGACCGGCGGCGCCACCGATGCGCAGATCGGCGGCTTTCTGGTGGCCCTGCGCATGAAAAGCGAATCCCTGGACGAAATCACCGGCGCCGCCATGGTGATGCGCGAACTGGTCACCCCGGTGGTGATCGACAACCGCCGCCACCTGGTGGACATCGTCGGCACCGGCGGCGACGGCGCCAATCTGTTCAATGTGTCCACCGCCAGCGCCTTCGTGGCGGCGGCGGCGGGCTGCCGGGTGGCCAAGCACGGCAACCGCTCGGTGAGCTCGAAAAGCGGCTCCTCGGATCTGCTCGAGGAAGCCGGCATCCGCCTGGACCTGAGCCCCAACGAGGTGGCCCAGTGCGTGGACGCGGTGGGCGTCGGCTTTATGTTCGCGCCGTCACACCACAGTGCCATGAAGTACGCCATCGGCCCGCGCAAGGAACTGGGCATGCGTACCCTGTTCAATATTCTCGGGCCGATGACCAACCCGGCCGGCGTACAGCGGCTGGTGGTGGGCGTGTTCTCGGACAAGCTCTGTCGCCCCATGGCGGAAGTGATGGGGCGCCTGGGCGCCGAGCACGTGATGGTGGTGCACGGCCTCGACGGCCTGGATGAAATCAGCCTGGCCGGGCGCACCCATGTGGCGGAATTCAAGGACGGGGAAGTGCGCGAATACAGCCTCACCCCGGAAGACGTGGGCATTGAGTCCGCCTCCCTGGTGGGGCTGGACGTGACCGACCCGAAGGCGTCGCTGGCGCTGATCCGCGAGGCGTTCAGCAAGCGTAAAGAAGGCAACGCCGCCAAGGCCGCCGACATGATCACCCTCAACGCCGGCGCCGCGATCTATGTGTCCGGCGTCACCCGCACCCTGGAAGAGGGGGTTCGGATGGCCGAGGATCTGGTTCACAATGGCGAGGCCGCCGAGCGGATGCGCGAACTGGCGCAGTTCACTTTCGCATTGAAGGAAGAGGTATGAGCGACGCAGCGATCAGCGGAACCATTCTGGAGCGCATCGTCGAGCGCAAGCGCGAGGAGATCCAGGCCGGCCAGCAGCGCTACAGCCTGGGCGAGCTGGAAGCCATGGCGGGCAACCAGGGCAAGGCGCGGGGCTTTGCCAAAGCGCTCTATGCCAGCGTGGCCGCCGGCCGGCCGGCGGTGATCGCCGAAGTGAAAAAGGCTTCCCCCAGCAAGGGGCTGATCCGCGAGGACTTCGACCCGGTGGACATCGCCCGCCGTTACGAAGGGGCCGGCGCCAGCGCCCTGTCGGTGCTCACCGACCAGGATTTCTTCCAGGGCCATGAGGATTATCTGCGCGCCGCCCGCAACGCGGTCTCCCTGCCGGTGCTGCGCAAGGACTTCATCATCGACCCCTGGCAGGTGTTCGAAACCCGCGCCATGGGCGCCGATGCGGTGCTGCTGATCGTGGCGGCGCTGTCCGACGCCCAGCTCGACCAGCTCTACCACGCCGCCCAGCGGGCCGGCTGTGACGTGCTGGTGGAAGTGCACACCGCCGACGAGCTGGCCCGGGCGCTGAAACTCAATATCGAGCTGATCGGCATCAACAACCGCGACCTGCACACCTTCGACACCCGCCTGGACACGACCCTGGAGCTGGCCGAGCAGGTCCCCGGCGACCACCTGGTGATCACCGAAAGCGGCATCCACACCCGCGACGACGTCCGCCTGATGCGCAAAAACGGCATCAATGGGTTCCTGGTCGGCGAAGCCTTCATGCGAGCGGAAGACCCGGGCGCCGCGCTCCAGGCCCTGTTCTTCTAGCCTCGTTTTCGACTCAGGGGTGCCGGTGCTCGTGGTCCGGCTCGGCGAGATCCTCGAGCGCCCCTTTCCGCTGCCAATAATCGCGCCAGGCATCGGCGTCGCCACGGGCGGTATAAGTGCGCGCCATGGCGGTGGGGGTGTCGCCCACCGGTTCAGCGCGCCGGTGCAGCACCCGCCAAGTGGTGTCCCGCTGTGGGGCAGCACCGCGATCCGAGGCGTACACCAGATGCGTCCGCCACAGCCGCGGCCAGACACCGTTGCCGCGCCCGGAAAGGCGATGGCTTTCGCGCCAGCCTTCTTCCGCGGACCAGCGGCTGCCCCAGATGCGGTGGCGCCAGTCCGCGTCCCGTGTATCCATCCATGCGGCCATCACGGTGCCACGTTTGCTGTTGCTCAGAGCCGGGCGCTGGCTCATGGCGTCGTCGTTGCGTCCCACCAAAGAGGGTGTCGTCCAGCTCAGGCCACCATCTTCTGAAATGCTGGCGAAGATCGCGCTATTGACGCCGGAGCTGTTCAGGACCTTGGCGTCCCAGGCAGCCACCAGTCGGCCGTGTCCGTCCTGGGCCAGGGCCGGGTGACGGTCGGCCAGGGCATCCTCGGCGAAGGCATCCTCGGGGTCGCCGTTATTGGAAACGCGCACCACCGGGGACCACTCGCCGCTGACCGCGTCGCGACGACGGGCAAGGATTTCCCAGTTGTCCGGGTCGGTACGATCAAGGCCTTCCAGGCCGTCGTAAAAGCCGGTTTGCCCGGTCCAGCCCGGGTTCACATCGAACCGGTTGTCCTGGAAGGCGACCACAACGGTGTCATCGTCGAGAACGGTGAGCGCCGGATGCAAGGACGCCGGATCGCGGGTGCTGCGTGTGTCCAGGCGGTTGCCGGCCTCGCAGGTTTTTTCCCCGCTGAGATTGAGCGCTTCGCCATTAAGGCCGACTTGCACGTATAAATCGAAGCAACGTCGGCGGTTATCGCTCCAGGCCATAACCGGCTTGCCGTCGGACAAAGCCGCTATCGCCGGACGGATGGCCCGGTCTCCGCCTAGGGTGAGGGTGTATTCCCGGCCCCAGTTGACCCCGCCGTCTACCGAGGCACGCAGCATGATCTGTGGGCGGCGTGGTCGTTGACCGCGGCGTTCGTCTTGCCAGATCACCCAGACGATGCCGCCGGCGGCGGCGATACGCGGATAGCGGGCGGCGCCCGGAATCGTGTTAATCACTGTTTCCCCGGCGCTGTCGCCGCGCCGGAACACCACATCGGTGCCATCCACGCCGTGTCGCTCCGCTACGGTCAGGGGGACGCCCTGTTCGTCACCGGCGACGTCGGGGAAGCCGGTGAAGGTGCCCCGTGACCCCAGTGCCAGCGCCGCGCCGTCCTCAATGTCGAGGCTTTCCGGAACGATCTGTTCGCTGTTTGGGCGCGGTGGTTCGCCGGTGCGTAGGAAGACCGGCGAGGTCAGAGCCTTGCGCACGCCCAGCAAGGTGCTGAGTTCGGCGTAGACCCAGAAGGGGCGGGTGTCATCCGGGCGGGTGATCACGGTGGTAAAGGTGTCATCGGCGCTGTCGACGGTGAATTCCGCCACCGCGCCGCTGTCCCGGCCCGGCGCGGTATAAAGGCGCAGCCGATCACCGAAACCACGCTGCACGCGTACGCGCACGGCCAGGCGGCCACCCGGCGGTACCGCCACGGCGTCGCCGGGCAGGGCCTCGAACACACCGTCCCCCTGGGCGTCCGCTTGCAGAGTGACGAACGGTGCCAGCGCGCCGCCATCGCTGAGCACGGTGCGCCCCGCGCGAAGCCCCGCAAGAATTCCCGCCTCGTTGTCGGTGGCGCTGAAGACATGGGTCTTGACCGTGCCCGGACCGAAGCCGATCAGCCACAGCTCGCGAAAATGATTATCCGAACTGGCGGTCACGCCGGTTTCCCAACCCCGATTCCACCGGCTCTCGGCATAGGCCAGTTGCGCGTTGATGTCCTCCGCCACATTCCACACTTCGATCAGATCCACGCCCAGGGTGCTGGCGTGATCATTGGGGGTGCCGTCGTCGTCGGTCCAGTCTCGGTCCGGGTGGTTGCTCTGCATCACGGCGCCTTGGCCATGGGCATCCCAGAGGCTTTGCTGGGTGGGGCGATGCTCGCCGCCTTCCGGTGGGCTGAGGCCATCCAGAATGGTGTCCGTGGCGCCGAGGATATTGGCGTGCGGCCGGCCGTTAGCTTCTTCGCCGGGGATCAATAGAAGCCGGTCGGAGGTCCACAGCGGATCCCAATGCTGGTCATAGGTCCGGTGATCGGTAAGAGCGAGGAAATCCAGATTCTGTCGTTGCGCCTGACCGATTTGATCGCTGACCGCCACGTTGCCGGGCAGGGCATCGTCGCTGGCCTGGCGCCAGATCGAGCCGTCCGAGGAATGGTCGCTGTGAACATGGACATCGGTGGCCAGCCAGAAACCACGTGGCGCGGAACGGGATGGGAGGGGCAGATCACCGTTTTGCCAGTCGGCATCGAACCAGCCGAGCTCAGGCTCCGGTTCCGGTTCCGGTTCCGGTTCGGGCTGGCCCGGGCCGCCGGGTGAGCCAGGCTGATTGGGTGCCGGCGTGGCGGCGTCATTACCGCCGCCACCGCCGCCGCAAGCGGTCAGCGCGACGATCAGACAAATCAACGCGGTCAGTCGTGGTCCGAAGGTGCGAAAAAGCGATCTGGGAGAAGTCACCGGAGCCCCTTGTTGTTGCGGTGCGATGGACGCTCGTCCAAGGACGGCGACCGGCACTCTACAGGGGCTGTATGACGATCCGGCGACGGTTTGATGGGAGCTTTGTGGTGCCTCGGTTACTGGAAGGTAACCGCTCAGCGGGTGCCGTACACGACCATGGTTTTGCCTTTCACGGAGACCAGGCCCTGTTCTTCCAGGTTCTTAAGGACGCGTCCGACCATTTCGCGGGAGCAGCCGACGATGCGGCCGATTTCCTGGCGGGTGACCTTGATCTGCATGCCGTCCGGGTGGGTCATGGCGTCGGGTTGCTTGCACAGGTCCAGCAGGGTGCCGGCGACGCGGCCGGTGACGTCCAGGAACGCCAGGTCGCCGACCTTGCGGGTGGTGGCGCGCAGGCGTCCGGCGATCTGCGCGGACACCGCGAACAGGATCTCGGCGTCTTCCCGGGCCAATTGGCGGAATTTGGGGTAGCTGACTTCCGCCACCTCGCACTCGGTTTTCGCTTTGACCCAGGCGGAACGGGACGGATCGGCCTCGAACAGGCCCATCTCACCGAAGAAGTCGCCTTCATTCAGGTAGGCCATGATCATCTCACGGCCATCATCGTCCTCGATCATTACCGTCACGGAGCCCTTGAGAATATAGTAAAGGGCGTCCGACTCGTCACCGGCGTAAATAATGGTGCTTTTGGCCGGGTACTTCCGGCGATGACAGTTGGCGAGAAATTGGTCCAGATTTGGAATTATCTTGTTACCGTCGCTCATGGGCTCTCTGCTTCTGGGCACGCTGCTTAAAAGCCGGAAAAAAGTCTTAGCTATTTAAGCTTATGGAGTTTGCCTGTTTTTCACGTGACTGCCAAGGGAACCGGTCCACAGTCTGCCGCTTCCCGCGGCCGTCCGCCAGCCCGGCGGGGTTCTACGTTCGCCGGGGTATGGCGTGGGAGTGGTCTGTGGTAGTCTTCGCGGCCATTCCGCGAGGGCGTGAGCAGGAGACTCGAATGAAAGCGGTGGTTGATTGGCAGGGCGATGTCTGTTTCCAGGCCGAGTCGGAAACCGGCCATACTCTGGTGATGGACGGGCCGCCGGATCATGGCGGCAAAAACCGCGGCGCGCGGCCCATGGAAACGGTTCTGATGGGCGTGGGCGGCTGCTCCAGCTTTGATGTGGTGCACATCCTGCGCAAGGCCCGCCAGGACGTGACCGGCTGCCGCTGCGAGATGGAAGCGGAGCGGGCCGAAGACGAGGTTCCGGCCGTTTTTACCAAAATTCACCTGCATTTCCGGGTCAGCGGCAATAACCTCAAGGAAAATCAGGTCAAGCGCGCCGTGGAACTGTCCGCGGAGAAGTATTGCTCCGCCGCCATCATGCTGACACGCGGTGGCGTGGCGGTGACGCACAGCTATAGCATCGAATCCTGATAACGGCCAGCGGGGAAATAACGCCGTGGTGAAAGATCCCAATCCCAAGATTTCGGTACATGGTTTTAACAACCTGACCAAGTCCCTCAGCTTTAATATCTTCGATATCGCCTATGCGAAAACCGAGCAGCATCGCAAGGAATACATCGAATACATCGACGAGCTGTACAACGCCGAGCGTCTCACCGAGATCCTCACCAACGTGACCCGGATCATCGGCGCCAATATCCTTAACATCGCTCGCCAGGATTACGATCCCCAGGGCGCCAGCGTGACCATGCTGATCGCCGAGCACGAGTCCCCGCCCACCGACGGTGATTGGGACGAAGAGGCGCCGGGGCCGCTGCCGGATTCGGTGGTCGCCCACCTGAACAAGAGCCACGTGACGGTGCACACCTACCCGGAATCCCACCCGGATAATGGCATCTCCACCTTCCGGGTGGACGTGGACGTGTCCACCTGCGGTGTGATTTCACCGCTGCGGGCGCTCAATTATCTGATCCACAGCTTCGATTCCGACATCGTCACCATCGATTACCGGGTGCGTGGCATGACCCGCGACCTGGACGGCACCAAGCACTACATCGACCACGACATCAACTCGATTCAGAACTTCCTCACCGAGGACACCCAGAACGGGTACCAGATGATCGATGTGAACGTGTACCAGGAGAACATCTTCCACACCAAGATGCTTCTCAAGGAGTTCGACATCAACAACTACCTGTTCGGCGCCGGCAGCGACGAGTTCGACGACAAGGAGCTCGCCGATATCCGCGAACGCCTGCAGACCGAAATGCTCGAAATCTTCTACAGCCGCAACATGTAAAAAGGCAGTTAAGAGTTAACAGTGAACAGTTAACAGCTCGCGGACCACCGTCCGTGTTGTTCTGAAACGAAAGAGGCCGCGCTCCTGGCTTTGGGGCGCGGCCTCTTTGCGTTCAGCGTGGCACCAACCCCGCCCGCGCAACTATTAACTGTTCACTGTTAACTATTAACTGCTTCAGATTCTGTAGGTGGTGAAGGTCATGACTTTGCTCATCAGCGCCATGGCGCCCTTGATGGGCGGTGGCAGGGGGGCGCCGCCGGCGCCTTCGGCGGTGACGGCGTGGCGCAGCTCGTCTTCACGCATTTGTTCCAGAATGGCGCGGCTGCGCCGGTCGCCGGCGGGCAGGCGGGTGAGGTGATTCTCCAGGTGGCGCACCACCTGGTGCTCGGTCTCGGAGACGAACCCCAGGCTCCAGCGGTCGCCGGCCAGGCCGGCGCCGGCGCCCAGCGCGTAGCTGACGGCATAGAACAACGGGTTCAGCCGGCTGGGCACACCACCCAGTTCGCGGATGCGGTCGTCGCACCAGGCCAGATGATCTTCCTCTTCCCGGGCCGCCGCCTCCATGGCGTGGCGCACATGGGGCAGGGTGGCGGTGCTGGCCTGGCCCTGGTAGAGCGCCTGGGCACACACTTCGCCGGTGTGGTTGATACGCATCAGCCCGGTAACATGGCGGCGCTCGCTGGGGTTGAGCGGCGCCTCCGGCCGAGGGTCCGCGTTGGGCGGCTGGCGCTCGGCGCGGGCGGAGCCCGGCGTCAGGGTGCGCAGGGCGCTGTCCACGCGGCTGAGCAGGCGGTCCATGGGGCTAAAGTGTCGTTCGGTCATCGTTCCGGTCTCCGGGCACCTGTCACAGGCATGCTAGCATAACCGCTTCATTGACCAGTGAAACAGAGGGCCAGGGCATCATGCACATCAGTCCCGCGGTGGCCGGCACCGACCGCAGCGTCTCGGCGGCCTTTGTCGACTCGGTGCTGCCGGATCTGCTCGCGCACTATCGCTTGCAACGGGCCACGGTGCTGGAACAGGCGGGCATCGACGGCGCCGTATTCAACGACCCGGGGCGGCTGCTGCCGCTGCTCGACGTGATGCGCCTGTTTCTGGTGATTCTGGAGGCCTGCGGCGACCCGGGCCTGGGCTTCGAAACCGGGCGCCGGGTGCGGCCCCGCTCTTACCAGGTGTTGGGCTACGTGATTCTCGCCAGCCGCGATCTGGACGAAGCCATCGAGCGGCTGATGCGCTTCGAGAAGCTGTCCGGCAATCTGGGGCGCACCCAGCGCGATGACGAGGGTGACCTGGTGCGTCTGTGCTGGCAGTGCCCGGTGGCGGGGGAGCCGGGCCGCATGCTCACCGAGGCGGCGATCACCGGCTGGGTGACCTTCATGCGTCCGCTGATGCCCCCCGGCGCGGCCCCTGCCGAGGTGTGTTTCCGCCATCCGCCGCCGGCGGACGCGGGCCGTTACCGGGATTGGTTCCAGGCGCCGGTGCGTTTTAACGCCGACTTCGATGGCGTGCGCCTGCCGGCCGCGCTGCTGCGCCACTCGCTGGAAAGCGCCGACCCCGGGCTGGGGCGGATGATGGAGAAGGAGGCCGGGGCCTTGCTGGCCGACTTCGACGCCCACGGCAACCTGCTCAGCCGGGTGCGCTCGGCGATCTACCGGCGTCTGGGCAGTGGCGACCCGTCCGTGGACGTGGTGGCCGCGGAGCTGGGCCTCACCGTGCGCACCCTGCAGAGCCGGCTGCAGCGGCAGGGGCTGGCCTATCAGGAGGTGCTCGACGGCCTGCGCCGCAGCCTGGCCGAGCTGTACCTGCGTGACCCGGGGCTCAACCTGACCGAGATCGCCCTGTTGCTGGGGTTCGCCGAGTCCAGCTCGTTCAGCCGCGCTTTCCGCCGCTGGCGCGGTGAGTCACCGGTCAGTTGGCGTCGCCGTCTGCCACGCCCGGATCTTTCCGGGTAAAACGCACCAGCGCCTCGCGCAGCACGCTCATCTCCACCGGTTTGGGGATGTGCGCGTTCATCCCCGAGGCCAGGCTGCGCTCGCGGTGCTCGCGCAGAATGTGGGCGGTGAGTGCGACGATGGGCACCGCCACCAGGCCCTGGCGGCGCTCGTACTCGCGGATCCGCTGGGTGGCCTCGAAGCCGTCCATCTCCGGCATTTCGCAATCCATCAGGATCAGGTCGTAGCGCTTTTCGGTGGCCATCGCCAGCGCTTCCTTGCCGTTGGCGGCCAGGTCCGCGCTCAGACCCAGCTTGCTGAGCATGCCGCGAATCACCTTCTGGCTGAGCTTGTGATCCTCCACCACCAGCAGTTTCAGCCCGGGGTCCGGGGTTTCCGGCTGCCCGCGTTCGCGCACCGGCCGCCGCAGCCCCATTTCTTCCGCCAGAGCCTGTTTCAGACGGGGCGCCGATACGGGCTTGGTGAGCACCCGGTGGATGCTCACATTGCGGGCTTCGGTGGCGGTGGGCGCGTTGTTCACGCCGGTGAGCATGATCAGGGTGGTGGGGTGGGTGATCACCGGGTCCTCGTGGATGCGCGCCGCCAGCTGCAGGCCGTTCATGCCCGGCATATGCTGATCCAGCAGCACGATGTCGTAGGGTTCGTTGATGTTGGCCTGGGTGCGCAGCGACGCCAGCGCTTCGCGGGGGTCGTGGCAGGCGGTGACGCGCATGCCCCAGCCGAGGGCCAGGTGGCGGATCACCCGGGTGACGGTGCTGGAGTCGTCCACCACCAGCATGCTGCGGCCCTGCAGGGCGCTGATGTCGGTGTCCGGTCCGCTCGGTGGCGCCTCCATGGCCGGCAGCGGCAGCACGAACCAGTAGGCGATGTCGCCGCCGTGCTCGTCGCGCTCGCCGGCGCGGCCCTGCATGGCCTCCACCAGCTGCTCGGCGATCGACAGGTTAAGGTTGCTGCTGTCCTGGCGGGCGGCGGGGTCGCGCAGCGCGCGGAAGGTGCCGGGCCGCAACGCCGTGCCGCTGAATTCGAACCGTACCTGGCCAGCGCGGCCGGTGGGCTCCAGGGAAATATCGATGATCAGCTCGCCGGGCTGGGCATGGCGTATGAAGGCGCCCATCAGGTTGGTGAGCACCTGGCGCAGCCGGCCGGGGTCGCCCTCCATGCGCGCCGGCAGGTTGGTGTGTACATGGGTGATCAGCTCCACCTGCTTTTCTTCCGCCCGTTCGCGGAACAAATCCACCGCGCCCATCAGCAGCTCGTTGGCGTCCAGCGCCTCGCGGTTGATATCCGCACCCTGGTCGGACAGCTGCGAGTACTCCAGCACGTCGTTGATGATCTTGAGCAGGCTTTCGCCGGCATTGCGGATACCGCCTACGCAGTCCTTCTGGTTGGGTGTCAACGGCGTGTCCTCGAGGATCTCGGCCATGCCGAGAATGCCGCTCAGCGGCGTGCGCACGTCGTGCCCCATGCGCGCCAGGGTCTCCCGGCGAGTGGTGTCCACGGTATCCGCCACGCTCTGGCTGCGCCGGCGCTCCATCTTCTCGTGCAGGTGCTGGTGGTGCTGGATGCGCAGGCCGGCGGCCTGGATAAAGCCGGCCAGGTTGACGGTGATCATCACGCACAGGCCCAGGTCCACGTTGCTCTGCACCAGGCCGAGCATGGTCAGGCAGCCCAGCACCACCGGGCTGCCCACCAGCAGGCTGGTAAAGAAATACAGGGCGCCCAGCGGCACCTCGCGGTGCCAGGCCTGGTAGCCCAGGGCCACCAGCAGAGCGGCGGCGGCCAGGCCCAGCCCGAAGGCGGCGGCCAGGGCGCCGGCGATCGGCAGCCAGGGCACCGCCACCAGAAACAGCAGCGCCAGCAGGGTCAGGCCGCGCAGCAGGCGGTCCAGCAGCGGCGTGTTGTGGCGGCTGTCCACGAAGGTTCGGCCGACGCCGCTGGCGCCGATGATCGCCAGCATCAGGCTGCCCATCTTCAGTTGCGGCAGCCAGGCGCCGATCAGCGAGTGGCCGGCCAGGATGCCGGACGAAAACAGCACCAGGCCGGCCAGGGCGAGCAGGAAGCCGGCATGGTAACCGTGGCTGATGCCGCCGCGCATCAGCGCCACCAGGCCGTTATAGACGGCCAGCGCCAGCATCACGCCGAACAGCAGCCAATAGAGTGCGAACAGCGGGTCGTTGCCGAGCGCCGCCGGCAGGGTGCTCAGGTTGATGGAGTAGATCAGGCTGCCGCGCGGATTGACCCGCCAGTAGAACACCTGGGGTTCGCCGGGGGGCAGGTCGACCAGATAGACCGGCGTGCGGTGCACGAAGCGCTCGCCGGGCCCGGCGGGGCGGTAGCCGCCTTCGCCGGGCAGGAAGAACTCACTGTCGAAGTAATGGCGCGGCCCCTGCATCAGGGCGAAGCGGCGCTGGCTGCCCAGTTCGTTCTGCACCGCGATGCGTACCCACCAGGGGTGGTCGCTCAGGCCCAGCCGTTCCACGAACCGTGAGGCGGGCTTGAAGCGGCCCTCGAACTCACCGGCGGTGATCGCTTCCAGGCTCAGGGTGCCGTCGGGGTCGGGCAGGTACTCCGAGTAAATGGTGAGGCGTGCGTTGTCGGGCAGGCTGCTGACCACATAAGGCGGCGGCGCCGCCTGCAGGGCGGTGGCCAGCAACACCAGAAGGCCCGGCAACCAGCGCAGCCAGGCCGGTGGCCGTGACGGCCGGTCGCGTTCAGTTTTCGGCGTTGGCCGCCATGGTCCGTTCGCTGTTTGGTTGTTCTTCCCTAGTGTCATCATATCCCCGATCCAGCACATAGGCGTCCAAGCCCGCCTCGGAGAGGATATAGGCTCCCAGTTCACTGCGTCGACCTTCGGCGCAGAGGATATAGGTGAATGCCTTCTCCAGGCGGGGCGCCTGCTCGCGCAATTGGTTAAGCGGCAGATTGCGGGCGCCGGGGATCAGGTCGTGGCGCGCCTCCATGGGCAGGCGTACGTCGATCAGCACATGGGCCCGTTCGCCTTCCAGTACCCGGTCCTCCAACTGGTCTTCGCTGAGGCGGCGGATCACCGTGGCCTGCAGAATGGCCTGGAAGTCGGCTTTGTCCAGGCACATCAATTCGCCGTCGCTGGTCATGGTCACGGTGGCGTTGCGCGGTTGGTCGCTGATCAGGGCGTCCTCGCCGAAGAAGCGGCCGGCCGCCAGGCCGGCCACCGGCTGGTCGCCGCCGGCGCCGGCGCGGCTGACCATCGCCTTGCCGCGCTTGATCACATAGAACGTGTCGCCGCTGTCGCCTTCGCGCACCACGGTTTCGCCCAGTTCCACCTCGCGGGGCTGGAACTTGACGAACAAGGCGTGCAGCTTGGCCGGCGGCATTTGCGCGAACAGCCCCGAGGCCAGCAGCGCGTCCATCCAGTTATGGTCCTCGTCGTCGCTGTGATGCTCGCCGGGCGTCAGTTCCGTGGCCTGGGTCCAGGCCATCAGCAGATCCAGCTTGTCCCGGTCGATGCTGTAGAGCGTGGCGCTGTCGCGGGTAATGGCGTTGACCGTATGGCGGGAGTAGTTGTCCACGGCCAGGTAGTTTTCATCGTCGTCGGCGGCGAACGGGCGCACCGTGAAGCCGGCGTCGATCAGATCCAGCTCGCCGTCGATCAGGAAGTAAGCCTTGTCGCCGCTCTGGCCGCGCTTGAACAGCAGCCGGCCGGCGGGCAGCCGGTGCACGGTGATCTGCTGTTCGATGTCGCGCAGGTGCGACGGGCTCAGGCCGTCAAAGGGAATAAAGGCGCTCAGGCGGGACACGTCGGGCGTGCCGGCGGTCTCCACCGGTGTGGATACGGTCATGGCTCCCCCGGGGTTTTCTCATTCGTTATTCTGAGGGGGTATGCTAAGCCTTTTCCCGGGCCACTGCACGGTAGCCGATGTCGCTTCTGTGATAGGCGTCGTCCCAACCGATGCCCCGCACCGCCTGGTAGGCCCGCTGCTGGGCCTGGGCCACGGTGTCGCCGAGGGCGGTGACGCACAGCACGCGGCCGCCGCTGGTCACCACCTGGCCGTCATCCTCGCGGGTGCCGGCGTGGAACACTTTCACGGTGTCTGAATCGGCGCCGTCCAGGCCATGGATCACATCCCCCTTGCGGTAGGCGTCCGGGTAGCCGCCGGCGGCCAGTACCACGCCCAGGGCCGGGCGCGGGTCCCAGTCGGCGGTGACGCTATCCAGGGCACCGTCCAGCGCCGCCAGGCACAGGTCCGCCAGGCTGCTGTTCAGACGCATCATGATCGGCTGGGTTTCCGGGTCGCCGAAGCGGCAGTTGTACTCGATCACCTTGGGGTGACCGTCCGGGCTGATCATCAGGCCGGCGTACAGAAAACCGGTGTAGGGCATGCCTTCGGCGGCCATGCCGGCCACGGTGGGGCGGATCACTTCTTCCATGATGCGCTGGTGGACCTGGTCGGTAACCACCGGCGCCGGTGAGTAGGCGCCCATGCCGCCGGTGTTGGGGCCGGTGTCGCCGTCGCCGACGCGCTTGTGGTCCTGGCTGGTGGCCATGGGCAGGATGTGCTCGCCGTCCACCATGACAATGAAGCTGGCTTCCTCGCCGTCGAGGAATTCCTCCACCACCACGCGGTGGCCGGCGTCGCCGAATTTGTTGCCGTCGAGCATGTCGCGCACGGCGGCTTCCGCCTCTTCCAGGGTCATCGCCACGATCACGCCCTTGCCGGCGGCCAGGCCGTCGGCCTTGATCACGATGGGCGCGCCCTGCTCGCGCACATAGGCGAGGGCTTCGTTCACATCGGTGAAGTTGCCGTAGGCGGCGGTGGGAATGTTCTGGCGGGCCAGAAAGTCCTTGGTGAAGGCCTTGGAGCCTTCCAGCTGGGCGGCGGCCTTGCCGGGGCCGAAGCACTTCAGGCCGCGGCTCTGGAAGTAGTCCACCAGGCCGTCCACCAGCGGCGCCTCGGGGCCGACGATGGTCAGCGCCACGCCTTCCCGCTCGGCCAGGTCGGCCAGGCCGGTCTGATCGTTGACGTCCAGGGCCACGTTTTCCAGCTTGGCGTCGCGGGCGGTGCCGGCGTTGCCCGGCGCCACCAGCACTTTCTCCACCTGTTCCGCTTGCGCCACTTTCCAGGCCAGGGCGTGCTCGCGGCCACCGCCGCCGATGATCAGGACTTTCATGGGGTCGATTCTCTTATGCCTGTTTAGTGCCGGAAATGCCGCATGCCGGTGAACACCATGGCGATGTCCGCTTCGTCGGCGGCGGCGATCACTTCCTCGTCGCGGATCGAGCCGCCCGGCTGGATCACGCAGCGGATGCCGGCCTTGCCGGCGTTGTCCAGGCCGTCGCGGAACGGGAAGAAGGCGTCGGAGGCCATCACCGAACCGGCCACTTCCAGGCCCGCGTGCTCGGCCTTGATGGCGGCGATGCGCGCGGAATTAACGCGGCTCATCTGGCCGGCGCCGACGCCCACGGTCTGGCGGTTCTTGGCGTAGACGATGGCGTTGGACTTGACGAACTTGGCCACCTTCCAGGCAAAGATGGCGTCGTGCAGTTCCGCTTCGGTGGGGGCGCGCTTGGTGACCACCTTGAGGTCCTTCTCGGTGATCATGCCCACGTCCCGGTCCTGCACCAGCAGGCCACCGTTGACGCGCTTGTAGTCCAGGCCGCCGGCGGTGGCGCCGTCCCATTCGCCGCACACCAGCACGCGCACGTTCTTCTTGGCGGCGGTGATGGCCAGCGCCTCTTCGGATACCTTGGGCGCGATGATCACCTCCACGAACTGGCGGTCGACGATCGCCTTGGCGGTGGCCGCGTCCAGTTCCCGGTTAAAGGCGATGATGCCGCCGAAAGCGCTCTCCGGGTCGGTGGCGAAGGCGAGCTCGTAGGCCTGGTCGATGCCTTCCAGGCTGACCGCCACGCCACACGGGTTGGCGTGTTTGACGATCACGCAGGCCGGCTTGCTGAAGGATTTCACGCACTCCAGGGCGGCGTCGGTGTCGGCAATGTTGTTGTAGCTGAGCGCCTTGCCCTGCAGCTGGCGGGCGGTGGCCACGGACGCCTGGCCCGGGTTGCGTTCCACATAGAACGCCGCTTTCTGGTGCGGGTTCTCGCCGTAGCGCATGCCCTGGGCTTTTTTGAAATTCAGGTTGATGGTGCGCGGGAAATCCTGATTGTCCTCGCCGACCAGCTTGCCGAAGTGGTTGGCGATGGCGCTGTCGTAGGCGGCGGTGTGCTCGAACGCCTTGATCGCCAGGTCGAAACGCAGGCCGTCGGACAGGGCGCCGCCGTTGCCGTTGAGGTCGTCGAGCACGCGGGCGTAGTCGCCGGCGTCGGTGACGATGCCCACATGGGCGTGGTTCTTGGCCGCCGAACGGACCATGGTGGGGCCGCCGATGTCGATGTTTTCGATGGCGTCCTCGAGGCTGCAGTCGGGCCGCGCCACGGTTTGCTCAAAGGGGTAGAGGTTGACCACCACCAGGTCAATGGGGCGAATGTCGTTATCCGCCATCACCGCATCGTCCTGGCCGCGCCGGCCGAGGATGCCGCCGTGCACCTTGGGGTGCAGGGTTTTCACCCGGCCGTCCATCATTTCCGGGAAGCCGGTGTAGTCGGACACTTCGCGTACCGCGATGCCCGCTTCCTGGATGGCGCGGAAGGTGCCGCCGGTGGATAACAACTCCACGCCCCGGTCGGCGAGGGCGCGGGCGAAATCGACGATGCCGGTTTTATCCGAGACGCTGATCAGCGCGCGTTCAACGGCCTTGCTCATGGGATGATCACCTTAAAAATAAGAAAGGGGCAGTCGGAAACTGCCCCTGTCGTCACGGGTTGCGTTCAGAGCAAGCCGTATTGCTTGAGTTTCTTGCGCAGCGTGCCGCGGTTCAGGCCCAGCAGCTCGGCGGCCTTGGTCTGGTTGCCGCGGGTGTACTCGAGAACTTTCTCAAGCAGAGGAATCTCCATTTCCGCCAGCACCATCTGATACAGCTCGCTGACCGGCTCGCCTTCCAACTGGTTGAAGTAATCGGCGAGCGACCGTCGCACGCAGTTGCGCAGCGTGTCGTGGGTTTCGCTGCGGGCCAGCGTGAGATGGGGTTTGCGCGATTCAGCGGTATTCATTTCTGTCAGTGTCCGTGCAGCAGCGGTCTTCATTGAAGAAAGGGTCATGCGGCCAATGCTCCGTCTTTGTTCCGGGCAGACACCTCGCCGTAGCCACCGATTCGAATCCGGTCGCCGAGGGCGCTGATCTGTTGGAAAAACTGCTCAATGGCCCGCCGTTGTTGGCCGGCCTTTTCCAGCTTGTTGAACCCGCGCCGAAAATCCTCCCCGCCGGGCAGGTGTTGCGTATACCAGCCCAGATGCTTGCGGGCGATGCGCACGCCGGAGTAGTCCCCGTAAAAGCGATGCAGGTCGATCAGGTGCGCGAGGACGCGGGCAGCCACGTCTTCGACCTTCGGCGCCGGGGGCAGCCGACCGTGATCCAGGTAATGCACGGTGTCCTGGAAGATCCAGGGATTACCCTGGGCAGCGCGGCCGATCATGATACCACTGGCACCCGTGGTTTCCAGTATCCGTTGGGCTTTTTGTGGCGAATTGATATCACCGTTGGCGATAACCGGGATGCCCACCGCGGCCACAACGTCGCGGACGGTGCGGAACTCCGCCTCGCCGTTGAACTTGTCGGCGCGGGTGCGTCCGTGGATCGCCAGCGCCTGGATACCGGCCTGCTCGGCGATGCGGGCGATGGCCACGGCATTGCGATCGTCGCGGGTCGGACCGGTGCGGATTTTCAAGGTCACCGGCACGTCCACCGCCGCCACCACCGCGTCCAGAATCCGGGCCACCAGGTCCGGGTCGGAAAGCAGTGCGGAGCCGGCGGCGCGCTTGCACACCTTTTTCGCCGGGCAGCCCATGTTGATATCGATGATCTGCGCGCCCCGGTCGACGTTGGCCCGGGCCGCGTGCGCCAGCATGTCCGGTTCGCCGCCGGCGATTTGCACCGACACCGGCCCCGGCTCGCCGCTATGGTCGAGTCGGTGGGCGGACTTGCGGGTGTCCCACAGCCGGGTGTCGGAAGTCACCATTTCGGACACCACCAGCCCGGCGCCCAGCTCCCGGCATAAATGCCGGAAAGGACGATCCGTCACGCCGGCCATGGGCGCGAGAATCAAGGGGTTGGGGAGCAGGTAGGAGCCGATTTGCATGCTGGATTCGGGTTCGGTTGGCAGTCAGGTGTCGCCTGGAACACTGTTCAAAGTGCCCCGCGCGGGCCGCGCGGGGCGACAATGATAGTGACCCGGAGCGCCGGGGGAAAGGCCCGTGATCAATCAGGGCCGCTGGGACACTCGGGACGGCGGCGTCGTGGGGGCGCGCAGGCGCAGGTTGTAGTTCACCGCCCGCTCGCCGGGATCGACGATTTCCAGGGCAATGTGCACCGGGGTATCCACCGGCATGGCGTCCAGGCCGGCCAGTTCCCCGCGCAGATACTCCGATGGCGCGAAGCGGCGCGTGGCCACGGTGCTGCCGCGCAGATCCTTGAAGGTCAGCTCCAGCGCCGGGAACGGTTGCGGCCAGTCGCCCTCGTTGAACAGCAGGGCGTCCACCATCAGGGCGTTCTGGTAGTGCGGGTGGCTGCGCACCACCAGGTTGGCGCCGCGCAGCCGGCTCAGGTCGGTTTGCAGCGGCAACTGACAGCCGAGCAGTTGGCAGGCCTGCGCGTAGAGCGGCCGCCACTGGGGCGAGCGCGCCAGGGTGTCGAAATGAAAAAAGGCGTACTGAGCGGCCAGCAGCACCAGGGCGAGCACCGACAGCAGGGCCCATTTGGCCGTTACCGCCGGCCCGGAGGGCGGCGGTGCCATGTAGTCCAGGCGTTCGTTGGCGACTTGATGGCGCCGTGTCGGGGTGCTGTTTAGAAACTCGAACTGGTCGTCGTCTTCGCTGATCGGGTCCGGCCGGGACGCGGCCGCCGGGCGGGTCTTCGGCGGCGGCGGGGCGGCCGGCGCCGGTTCGTCCTCGTCGTCCAGGTCTTCCAGCAGGGCTTCCGCCCAGGCTTCGTCGGCGTTGTCGTCACCGCCGCCGGCGCGGCTGGCGCCTTCCATGTCCGAGAAGTCCTCGCCCAGGCCTTCGTCGCCGTCGCGGTCCAGGGACAGGAACGAATCGCTCAGCTCGCTATCGCCGAAGCCGCCGCTGCTTTTTTTGCCGTCGTCCTGGCTGTCGGTGTCTTCGTCGTCGAGGGCGTATTGCCATTGCCCGGCGTTATCAGTGGCCGGAGGCGTGTCGCTGTTCCCGGTGTCGGGCCGGGCGGCGGAGGGTGTCTCGCCGACGAAGTGATCGGTGGCCTGGAAAATTTGCAGACAGGAGCCACAGCGCACCGCGCCCCGGGCCTGCCCCAGGTGCTCGTCACTGATCTTGAATTGGGCACCGCAATGCGGGCAGCGGGTTTTGTACTGGCCGGCCATGGTTTTTATGTGTTGAGGGATAGAAACTTTGTTGTACAGAAAAACAGGGGGGCGCGGCAAGCGCCGCGACCGCTTATCTGCCCGCCTTGCGAACCCCGTCCACCCGCACCCAGTCGCCACGCTGGCGGGTGGGGCCGAGGTCGAACCAGGGCGCGTAGGCGTCGCGGACACGTTGCGCCTGGTCGGCGAGGATGCCGGACAGCGCCATCGGCGCGCCCGGGCGGCAGCGACCGGCCAGCACCGGCGCCAGCTCGATCAGCGGCGCGGCGAGAATATTGGCCACCAGCAGGTCGCAGCGATAGTCCGCCGCCAAGGCGTCCGGCAGGCACAGTGCCAGCCGCTCGCCGACGCCGTTGGCGGCGGCGTTGTCGGCGCTGGCGGTGAGCGCCTGATTGTCGATGTCGGTGCCCAGCGCCCGCTCGGCGCCCAGCAGCAGAGCGGCGATGGCCAGCACCCCGGAGCCGCAGCCGAAATCCAGCACCTGTCGTCCGTCCAGGTCGGTCTGTTCCAGCCACTCCAGGCACAGGGCGGTGGTGTCATGGGTGCCGGTGCCGAACGCCAGGCCCGGGTCCAGCTTGAGATTGACCGCTTCGGGCTCCGGGGGCTCGCTCCAGCTGGGCACGATCCACAACCGCTCGCCGAAGCGCATCGGTTGGAAATCGTCTATCCAGGCCCGCTCCCAGGCCTGGTCGGCGAGCGTTTCGACACGGTGATCGGCGAACACCAGGCCCTGCTCGCCCAGGCGGGCCAGGATGGCGTCGGTATCGGTGTCGTCGCTGAACAGGGCGGTCACCACGGTGGTGCGCCACAGGGGGCGCGCGCCAGGAGGCGGCTCGAAGACCGGCTGGTCGGCGCCGTCGGTGAGGGTCACCGCGCCGGCGCCGAGCGCTTCCAGGGCGTCCTGGAAGGCGTCGGCGTGGTCCGGATCGGTGGCGATGTGGAGCTGAAGCCAGCTCATGAGCCGAGCTTCTTCTCCAGGTGGTGGATGTCCACGCCGCCCTTCTGGAAGGCCGGGTCGCGGAAAATCTTGTCCCGGTGCAGGGCCACGTTGGTCTTGATGCCCTCCACCACGATTTCATCCAAGGCGTTGCGCATGCGCGCGAACGCCACGTCCCGGTTTTCCCCCCAGGTGATCAGCTTGCCGATCAGTGAGTCGTAGTAGGGCGGCACCGTGTAGCCGCCGTAGACGTGGGAGTCCACCCGTACGCCGTTGCCGCCGGGGGCGTGGAAGTAGCTGATGCGGCCGGGGCTGGGCACGAAGGTGACCGGGTCCTCGGCGTTGACGCGCACTTCGATGGCGTGGCCCAGGAAGGTGACGTCTTCCTGCTTCAGCCCGAGGGCGTTGTCGCCGGCGATGCGCAGCTGCTCCTTGACGATGTCCACGCCGGTGATCATTTCACTGACCGGGTGTTCCACCTGCACGCGGGTGTTCATCTCGATGAAGTAGAAGCGTTCGTCCTCGTAGAGGAATTCAAAGGTGCCGGCGCCTCGGTAGTTGATTTCCTTGCAGGCGTCCACGCAGCGCTGGGCGACTTCGTTCTTCAGGTGCAGGGGAATGTTGGGCGCCGGCGCCTCTTCCACCACTTTCTGGTGGCGGCGCTGCAGAGAGCAGTCCCGATCGCCCAGATGGATGGCGTGGCCGGCGCCGTCGGAGAGCACCTGAATTTCCACATGGCGCGGTTTCTGCAGAAACTTTTCCATGTAGACGGTGGCGTCGCCGAAGGCGTTCTTCGCTTCCGAGCGGGTCAGGGTGATGGCGTTGAGCAGCTGGTCGCGGCTCTCCACCACGCGCATTCCGCGCCCGCCGCCGCCGGAGGCCGCCTTGATGATCACCGGGTAGCCGATTTCCTCGGCCATCATCAGCGCCGAGTCGGCGTCGTCGCCCACTGAACCGCTGGAGCCGGGCACCGTGGGCACGCCGGCTTTCTTCATTGCTTCAATGGCGGACACCTTGTTGCCCATCAGGCGGATGGTTTCGGCGCGCGGCCCGACGAAGATAAAGCCGGAGCGTTCAACGCTCTCGGCGAAGTCGGCGTTTTCCGCCAGGAAGCCGTAACCGGGGTGGATGGCGTCGGCGTCGGTGACCTCGGCGGCGCTGATGATCGCGGGAATGTTCAGATAGGAATTGACCGACGGAGCCGGGCCAATGCAGACCGCCTCGTCCGCCAGGCGCACGTGCATCAGATCCCGGTCGGCCTTGGAATACACCGCCACGGTGCGAATGCCCATTTCCTTACAGGCGCGCAGAATCCGCAGGGCGATCTCGCCTCGGTTGGCAATCAGTACTTTTTCCAGCATGGGCAACCCCCGTTAAACGATGGAGAACAGGGGCTGGTCGAATTCCACCGGCTCGCCGTCCTCCACGAGAATGGCGTCGATGGTGCCGGATTTGTCCGCCTCGATCTGGTTCATCATCTTCATGGCCTCGACGATGCACAGCACGTCGCCGGCTTTCACTTTCTGGCCCACTTCCACGAACGACGCGGCGCCCGGCGACGGGGAGCGGTAGAAGGTGCCGACCATCGGCGAGCGCACCAGGTGACCGCTGGGGGTGTCGTCCTGTGCGGAGGCCGCCGTTTCCGCAGCCGGGGCGGGCGCCGCCGGAGCGGGTGCCGGGGCGGCCGGCTGCGGGGCGTACGCCGGCGCCGCGTGGCGGCTGCCACGGCTGATGCGCACGGATTCCTCGCCTTCCTGAATTTCCAGTTCTTCAATGCCGGACTCTTCCAGCAGTTCGATCAGCTTCTTGATTTTACGAATGTCCATGCTCATTCCTGTGCCTGATCCAGTGTTTCCAGGGCGGCGGCCAGCGCCAGCCGGTAGCCGGTGGCGCCCAGGCCGCAAATGACGCCCTCGGCGATGTCCGAGAAGTAAGAGTGGTGACGGAAGGTTTCACGGCGGTGCACGTTGGAAAGGTGCACCTCGATGAACGGAATCCGCACCGCCAGCAGCGCATCGCGCAGTGCCACGCTGGTGTGGGTGAACGCGGCCGGGTTGAACAGAATGAAATCGATGCCTTCCGCGGGGGCGCCGTGGATGCGCTCGATCAGTTCGTACTCGGCGTTGCTTTGCAGATGCTGCAGGTGGTGTCCGGCCTCGGCGGCCTGGTCCATCAGTGCCTGATCAATCTCCGCCAGGGTGGCGGCGCCGTACTGGTCCGGCTCGCGGCGGCCCAGCAGGTTCAGGTTGGGCCCGTGCAGGACGAGGATGCTAGCCAAGGCGTATACCCCTGAATTTGTCGTTATCTGCGTTGAACGTGTGGCAAAAAGCCAGTTTGTCCGGCTTTTACCTGTATTCGCGAGTCTAAGGGTATCTCATGAAGGAAAAAAGGACTTTACACCATTGGTTACATGTACGGTCGACGCATGCGGGGCGGGGACCCTCCAGCGGGGGCGAGGTGCCGGGCAGGGCTGCCCAGGACACGCCACGAGTACATCCTTGTAGGCTCGGATTTGGCCATCCCTGGCCAAATACGGTCCTGGGCAGCCCTGCCCGGCACCTCGCTGGTGCGAAGAGGTCACCGCCACGGGTCGGAATATACGTCCGGACCCTCCAGCAGCGGGCCTTGTGGGAGCGGGCCGCGCCCGCGAAAGGGTGGCTTCAGCCACCCGGCGGGATACCAGGGACGTTGTTGGTGCCCTCGTTCAAAGGTGTGGTGTTACCCGCCGCTCCAGATGCTTGAGGAAACGCTCGCTGTCCATCTCCCCGAGGACGCGAGATTCGGGGATTTCGTCGCCGTCGGGGGCGAAGAACACGAAGCTGGGCAGGCCGAAGATGTCGTAGTCGGCCATGATGGTCTGGTTTTCCTGGTTGATCTCGGTGATGTCGACCCGGTAGAGGTCGTAGCCGGCCATGGCGTCGAGCACGTTCGGGTCGCTGAGGGTGGTGTCTTCCATGACCTTGCAGGCCACGCACCACTCGGCGAAGAAGTCCACCAGTACCGGTTTGTCCGCGTCGGCGGAGCGGGCCAGGGCGTCGCGCAGGCCCTGGCGGCCGTCCACGTCGATCCAGGGGCCGTGCTGGGCGTCGTCCGCCGTGGCGGCGCTGCTGCCGCCGCCGGTCTGGCCACTGCTTTCGGACGGGTTTTGGGTGAGGGGTTTGAGCGGCTGCCAGGGGTCGCTGCCGCCGCCGGCGGCGCCCACCACCATGATCGCCCCGTACAGGGCCAGCACCAGGGCGAGGCCCCGTTTCAGGCGGGAGCCGCCTTCGCGGACCGGCTCCAGGGCGCCGAGCTGCACGCCGTACACCGCCAGCAACAGGCCGTAGAGCGCCAGGGTCAGGGTGTCGCTGACAATACGGTCAAGCAGCCAGATGGCGACGCCCAGCATCACCACGCCGAAGAAGCGTTTGATGTCTTCCATCCACTGCCCGGCGCGGGGCAGGAAATGGCCGCCGCCGGTGCCGAAGATGATCAGCGGCACGCCCATGCCCAGGGCCAGAGCGAACAGCGAGGCGGCGCCGGTGGCGGCGTCGCCGGTGCCGGCCACGTAGAGCAGGGCGCCGGCCAGAATCGGGGTGACGCAGGGGGACACCACCAGGGCGGAAATCACGCCCAGCAGCACCGCGCCGCCCAGCCCGCCGCGACCGCTGGGTCCGGCGTTGTTGAGCCGGTTGCGCAGCCGCTCCGGTAGTTGAAGCTCATAGAGCCCGAACATGGACAGCGCCAGCAGCACGAAGATCACCACGCTGGTAAGGATGGCCGCCGGCTGCTGGAGCAGAAACTGCAGGTTCAGGCCGGCACCGAACACCGCCACCAGCAGGCCGGCCAGGGTGTACGGCACCGCCACGCCGAGCACGTAGGCGCAGCTGAGGATAAAGCCGCGGCGGGCGCTGGCGTCGGTCTGCCCGGCGATGATGCCGGACAGGATCGGCACCATGGGGAACACGCAGGGGGTGAAGGCCAGCAGCAGGCCGCCGGCGAAGAACAGCACCACGATCAGCCCCAGGTTGCGGTCGTGCATCCAGCTGTTGAAGGCGTTGGCGTCCTCGGAGAGCAGGATGCTGAAGAAGCCGCTCTCGTCGTCGCGGGGCCCGCCGGCCGCCGCATCGTTGCTTGCCGGCACGGCGGCCGCCGGGGCGCGTTCCGGTCCGGGCGCGCTGAATGAAAAGGTGCGCACCTCCGGTGGGTAGCAAAGCTTGTCCTCGATGCAGCCCTGGTACCGCACTTCCAGTTCGGTGTCGGCCAGGGGCACGCTGTCCAGCGGCAGGCGCACGTCGAGCTGGTCGAAGAACACGTTGACGTCGCCGTAGATCTCGTCGGTCTTGGCCTCGCCGGGGGGCAGGTCCAGGTCGTCGAAGTCGTCCAGCAGGTTGCCGTTGGCGTCGCGCAGGGTGAAGCCGAGGCGGTGGCGGTACAGATAGACCCGGTCGAGCATGCTGAAGCTGACCAGCAGTTGCTGGCGGTCCCAGTCCGCGTCGGGCACCACCTGGATCGCTTCGTCCACGTTGGGCAGGCGGTCATCGCCGCCGCCGAACGGGCTGTCGCCGCCCCCCAGGGACAGCGCCGGGGCGGCCACGCTCAAAGCGAGCCCGACCACCGCGATCAGCATACGCAGAGTCAACGTCATCTATTCCTCCCACTGGATACAGCCTTTCGATACCGGACCGGAGGCTGGGTTCCCGGGTATGCCGGGAAAAACACCGCACAAGTATGCCGGGGCCTGGATTAGCGCCGGGTTAAGGTTGGCCGCCTGGACCACTGGCGCGTCATTCTCGCCGCCCCGGCCCGGCGACGCAAAACTAAACGATGCGGAGGTCGCCCTTCTCCGCTGCTTGACGTTACTCTGGTAGCCTCTTGGGACAAGACAATACTCGGGAACGACAATGACGGACGACAAATTCGGACAAAAGGTCGGGGACACGCTCCTGGACCCAAGAAACAACCGTATCTGGAAAGGCCTGCTGTGGCTGCTGGCGATCCTGCTGCTGGTGGATGTGGCGCTGGGCTGGTACTGGAGCTGGGAGCCGGACCTGTCGGAAGTGAACCGCCGCGACGGCGCGGTGGCCGGGGAAACCATGACCCGGGAAGTGATTCATGTGGCCAGTACGCTGCTCGACAAGCCCGGCGGCTATCTCAGCAACGACATGCTGCCGCACCGTCTGTGGCTGGATAACATGCCCTCCTGGGAGTTCGGCGTACTGGTGCAGTTGCGGGACGTGACCCGGGTGATGCGCCGCGACATGAGCCGCTCCCAGTCGCAGAGCCAGGAGGACCCGTTCCTGGCGATCGCCGAGCCGCAGTTCAACTTCGACGCCGAAAGCTGGGCCATGCCGGCCACCGAGAGCGAGTACCGGCGTGGTATCCGCGCCCTGGAAAACTACCTGGAGGCGCTGCGCCGCCAGGACGGCAGCGCCCAGTTCTACGCCCGCGCGGACAACCTCAACTACTGGCTCAACGAAGTGCAGAACCGGCTCGGTTCCCTGAGCCTCAGCCTCAGCCAGAGCGTCGGTCGTACCCAGCTGAACACCGACAATGACACCCCGGTGGGCGAGCTGGACAAGGAAGAGCGCTTCGTGAAAACCGGCTGGATGGAGATCGACAACGTTTTCTATGAAGCGCGGGGCGCGTCCTGGGCGCTGGTGCAATTGATGCGCGCGGTGGAGGTGGATTTCGCCGACGTGCTGCGCCGCAAGAACGCCACCGTCAGCTTCCGGCAGATGGTGCGCGAACTGGAAGCCACCCAGCAGACCCTGTGGAGCCCGGTGATTCTGAATGGCTCCGGCTTCGGGGTGTTCGCCAACCACTCGCTGGTGATGGCCAACTACATCACCCGCGCCAACGCCTCCCTGGTGGACCTGCGGAAACTTCTCCAGGAGGGGTAAACCGCGACCGAAGCACCGCTTCGCAGCGCGGTTTACGCCCGGCCAGGGACGGCCGGGCCGGCGTCCGCTACGCCTTTACCCCTAAGAACCCCGCGAAGTTGTACCACTTAAAGAACATGTCCACGTTATCCAAACCGCTGCGCGCGAGAATCTTGATGTTCTCGTCCGGGCGGTAGGGAATCAGCACGTTCTCCAGCGCCTCCCGCTTCTTGGCGATCTCGGTTTCCGAATAGCCGTTGCGCTTCTTCATGTCGTAGTACAACTTGATCCACAGCCGGTTGAGCAGGGCGTCGCTGCCCAGCACCTTTTCCACCAGAATCAACACGCCGCCGGGGTTGAGGCCATCGACCACCGAGCGCAGCAGGCTTTCCCGGTTGACCGGGCGCACGAACTGCAGGGTCAGGTTGAGCACCACCACGGAGGCGTTCTCGATGTGGATGCCGTCATTCAGATCGGCGTGCTCCAGCCGCAGGCGGCCGGCCTGGTGCTGGTCGTCGAGGTTGCCCCGGGCTTTATCCAGCATCGCCGGGGAATAGTCCACGCCCACCAGGGTGGCGCCGGCGTCCACGGTGCGGTCCAGGCTTTTCAGGGTGAGGCCGGTGGAGCAGCCCAGGTCGTAGACCCGCGAGCCGGGGGTGGCGAATTCGCCGGCCAGCTCGCCGATCATGCGCTGCAACTCACCGTACTGGGGAATGCTGCGATCCAGCATGTCGTCGAACACCCGGGCGGTGCTTTCGCCGAAATCGAAGTCGCTGATGGCCCGGTCCTGTTCGGCGAACAGCCGGTCCTTGCCGGAGGCCGGGTTGGAAGTGGGATCGTTATCCGAAGTCATGGGTCCGCCTGACGCTGAAAACCGCCCCAAAGGATGACGGGGCGGTTTTCGGCTGTCCATTTTTTTCGCGGACCGGATCAGGCGGCGGCGGACACCGCCGGCTCGGGCAGGGTGGCGCGCCAGGCGTCCAGCAGGTGGGTGTTGTCGTCCTGCCAGGGATGGAAGTCCGGGCGCAGGTACTGGAACCAGGCCGGAATCGCCGCGCTCACCACGCCCCGGTAGCCGAACATCTTCCACAGGCCCTTGGCCAGGGTCAGCGGCTGCCGGTTGACGCCGTCCTGCTTGAGGAACTGCCAGGTGAAGTAGGCGCTGAAACCGATCAGATAGGCGGTGCCGGTGAAAAAGGTGCGCTGGCGGCGCCAGTAGCCGCCGTCCACGTCCTGGTAGAGGTCGAAGGCCACCGCCTTGTGCTCGGTTTCCTCAATGGAATGCCAGACCCACAGATCGCGCACGGACGGGTCCATTTTCTCCACCATGTCGCCGCGCCGCAGAATGGTATCGGCGAGAATCGCGGTGATGTGCTCCAGGCCGGCGGTGGCGGCCAGCTGTTCCTCGGCGCTCAGGTGCTTGCGGCCGCCGGCCAGCAGATGCCGGGTGACGCCCAGCGCTTTTTCCACCAGTGCCTCATAGCCCTTGCCGGAGACCAGGTCGTTGAACGCCTGATGCTCCAGGGAATGCATCGCCTCCTGGCCGATAAAGCCGGAGATGTCCTTCTGGCGTTGCGGATCGTCGACCCGGTCGCGGAAGGCGCGCACCGCGTCCACGAAGAAGCGCTCGCCGTCCGGGAAGGTCACCGACAGCACATTCATGAAATGGGTCAGCACCGGATCGTTGTCGAACCAGTAGCGGGTGTTCTCCAGACCCTTGAAACGGAAGTTCATGCGGCGCGGCCGGATCGGCAAACGCTGAACGGCGCGACGGGAACGGGAAAGCAGTTTCATGGCGACTCCGGGTTTCTGCCATTGATTGATGTCAACAACTATGGTCCAGTCGTGCTTTCCCGTCTTGTTGTGGAGGGCCAACCTGTGGTCGTTTCAGGCCGGACCTGGTTCACGCCCGGTATCCCCGGTATTTATGTGGTGCTGCTGTGCGATGTCCTCCGCGACCTGGGGCACGATCCGGCGGCGCTGTTGACGACGCTGGGGCTCAAGCGCGAGCAACTGCTGGATTCGGAATACCGGCTGCCCCTGGAACAGGCGGACGCCGCCGCCGAGGCGGCGCTGTCCCTGGTCGGGGAGGCCGGCCTCGGCTTTCGGTATGCGCGGGCCATGCGCATCACGCTGCACGGGCCGGTGGGGCTGCTGGCGCTGTCGAGCCCCACCATGGACGACGGTCTGGAAGCGGCGCGCCGCTATCTGGGGCTGCGCGCGCCGTTTCTGAGCGTGGAGCGGGAGCCCCTGGCCGAGCGGCGTCAGGCACTCAGCTTTCGTACCGACTTCAACCCCGGGCCGATACAAAGCTTTGTTATCGAGGCCATGGTGATCGGCTTTGTCTACATGCTGGAGCAGCTGCTGGAAGCCAGCCCGGAGGGCGCGGAGGTGCATTTCCAAGGCGCGCCGCCGCCCCACGCCGAGGCCCTGCGCAAGGCGGTGCCGGTACCGGTCCAATACGGTCAGGCGCGGGACGCGCTGATCGTCTCCGAAGCGTTGCTGGCGGCGCGGCCACGGCTGGCCGACCCGCAGGCGGAAGCGCTGGCCCGGGAGCAGTGCGAACTGGAATTCCGGCGCTGGCGGGCCAACCAGGAAGGGCCGCTGCCGGAACGGGTGCGCGCCGTGCTCCGCGATCACCCTGGGCCTCTGCCGGAGCTCGCCGAGATGGCCGAACAGCTGGCCACTTCACCGCGCACGCTCAAGCGCCACCTGCAGCAAGCGGATCTCACCTATCGACAGTTACAGGACGAGGCGCGCTATCGGCAGGCCTGTAAGTTGCTTGGAGAACGGGGCACGCGCATCAGTGAAGTCGCTTACGCATTGGGCTACAACGACGTCGCCAATTTCTCCCGCGCGTTTAAGCGATGGAGCGGTAAAACGCCTAGGGAATACCGGGAAGGGATCTAGAGAAAGGCGGGATTTTTTTGGAACGATTTGTGGGAGCGGGCCCCGCCCGCGAAAGGGTGGCGTTAGCCACACGGCGGGATACCAGAGACGGTGTTTGTGCCGTTAGATATGCCTCCGGGATCCTGCCTGGAGCTTCGCTTCCTTTCGCGGGCGAGGCCCGCTCCAACAAGCGGGTTCGAAAAGGCGGTTATTTCTTTTCGAAGGCCGCGACGGACTTGAGGATTTCCTCTTTGGCGGCGGCGGCGTTGTCCCAGCCGTCCACTTTCACCCATTTGCCTTCTTCCAGATCCTTGTAGTTTTCGAAGAAGTGCTTGATCTGGGCCAGCAGCAGTGACGGCAGATCGTCGATTTCCTTGACGTCGTCATAGAGCTTGGTGAGCTTGGTATGGGGCACCGCCACCAGTTTGGCGTCCTTGCCGGCTTCGTCGGTCATGTTGAGCACGCCCACCGGGCGGCAGCGGATCACGGAGCCGGGCACCACCGGGTAGGGGGTGACCACCAGCACGTCCAGCGGATCGCCGTCTTCGGACAGGGTGTTGGGGATGTACCCGTAGTTGGCCGGATAGAACATGGGGGTGGCCATGAAACGGTCGACGAAGACGGCATTGCTGTCCTTGTCGATCTCGTATTTGATCGGGTCGGCGTTGGCCGGAATTTCAATGGCGACGAAGATATCTTCGGGAACGTCTTTCCCGGCGGGTACCTGTGTGAAATCCATGGTCTGTCCTTTAAGCGATTGGGTCATCGGGCAGGGACCGTGGCGGTGCCCTGTTGAACGGGCGCGGATTATAGCAACCGCGCGCCCCGCCTGGCTAATCGCCGAAAGTCGTAGCGGACGGTGCCTCCCGGCGGCGTGGCGGGTACAATCGCCCCGCGTCAGTCTGAGGAGCCCGACACCATGCATGTTCATGAAATTGCCCATCCCCTGGTGAAGCACAAGCTGGGGCTGCTGCGGCAGCAATCCTTGAGCACCCGCAGCTTCCGCCAGCTCACCGCGGAAGTGGCCAGCCTGTTGACCTACGAAGCCACCAGCGACCTGCTGCTGGAGGACTACCAGGTGGACACCTGGATGGGGGCGGTGCCGGCGCAGCGCATCAAGGGCAAGAAAGTCACCGTGGTGCCGATTCTGCGCGCCGGCATCGGTATGCTGGACGGCGTTCTGGAGCTGATTCCCAGCGCCAAGGTCAGCGTGGTGGGGCTCTACCGTAACGAGGAAACCCTGGAGCCGGTGGCCTATTTCGAGAAGCTGGCCCACGGCCTGGAGGAGCGCCTGGCGCTGGTGATCGACCCGATGCTGGCCACCGGCGGCTCCATGGTCGCCACCATCGACATGCTCAAGAAAGCCGGCTGCACCCAGATTCGCGCGCTGGTACTGGTGGCGGCGCCGGAGGGCATCCGCCGCGTGCACGAGGCGCACCCGGATGTGACGCTCTATACCGCCTCCGTGGACCAGGGCCTCAACGAAGACGGCTACATCGTGCCCGGCCTGGGCGACGCCGGCGACAAGATCTTCGGCACCAAATGAACATTCTGATCGGCGCGCAAATGTTGTTCGTGGCGTTCGGCGCCATGGTGCTGATGCCGCTGCTCACCGGCCTGGACCCGAGCGTGGCGCTGTTCACCGCCGGGCTCGGCACCTTGCTGTTTCAGTGGATCACGCGGCGGTCGGTGCCGGTGTTCCTGGCGTCGTCGTTCGTGTTCGTGGCGCCCATTGCCCATGGCGTCGAGCAGTGGGGCATCCCCGCCACCATGGGCGCGCTGTTCTGCACCGCGGTGGTCTATGTGGTGCTGGGCGCGCTGGTGAAGTGGCGCGGCCCGGGCTTTTTGCACCGGCTGATGCCGCCGGTGGTCACCGGGCCGATCATCATGGTGATCGGGCTCAGTCTGGCCCCCACGGCGGTGAATTTCGCCATGGGACTGACCGGCAACGGCGCCGAACGGGTGTTCCCCTATGGCCAGGCGCTGACGGTGTCCATGGTGGCGCTGCTCACCACCATGCTGGTGGCGACCCTGGCCCGCGGGCTGTTCCGGCTGTTGCCGATTTTGTGCGGGGTGGTAACCGGGTATCTGGCGGCGCTGGCCCTGGGCATGGTGGATTTCGGCGCCGTCCAGCAGACGCGCTGGCTGGCGGTGCCGGACTTCGTGGCGCCCACCTTCCACTGGCCGGCCATCCTGTTCATGGTGCCGGTGGCACTGGCGCCGGCCATCGAACACGTCGGCGACGTACTGGCGATCAGCAATGTCACCGGCAAGGACTACATCAAGAAGCCCGGTCTGCACCGCACCCTCACCGGCGACGGTATCGCCAGCATGGCCGCCGCCCTCTTCGGCGGGCCGCCTAACACCACCTATTCGGAAGTGACCGGCGCGGTGATGCTCACCAAGGTGTTCAACCCGGTGGTGATGACCTGGACCGCGGTGTTCGCCATCGGCCTGGCGTTCATCGGCAAGGTGGGCCTGCTGCTGCAGAGTATTCCCACCCCGGTGATGGGCGGCATTCTGATTCTGATGTTCGGCTCCATCGCCAGCGTCGGCATGAACACCCTGATCAAGGCGCGGGTGGATCTGCACGCCCAGCGCAACCTGGTGATCGTGGCGGTGACGCTGATCTTCGGCATCGGCGGCATGGTGATGGGCAACGGCGAGTTCACCCTGCAGGGCATCAGCCTGTGCGGTCTGGTGGCGGTGATCCTCAATCAGCTACTGCCCGCCGCGCCGGCCACCGCGGACGATCTCCACGAAGAACAGGAATACGTCGAAGATATGCTTAACCACGCCAGGAGCAAGGGTGATCTGTGGGAGCGGGCCCGGCCCGCGAAAGGTGGCGACAGCCACCGGCAGGATTCCAGAGACTCTTAAGGGCGACCTTTGCCGGCCGGCAGGCCGGCCTTTCGCGGGCTAGGCCCGCTCCCACAAAAGCCCGCTCTCACAGCCCGTCACAACTCGTCTTTCTTTACCCATTGCTTGGCCTGGGGCGGCTGGTAAGCGGCCATGCGGTCGAGCAGGGCGGCGGGCTGCGATTCCACGATCAGCATGCCCCGGTGGTGCGGGCGCAAAAATGCCTCTTCGGTGGCGTGATCCAGGAAGGTGCCCAGGCCGTCGTAGTAGCCGGCCACGTTGAACAGCGCGCAGGGTTTGTGGTGCCAGCCCAGCTGCGCCCAGGTCCAGATCTCGAACAGTTCTTCGAGTGTGCCGACGCCGCCGGGCATGGCGACGAAGCCGTCCGCCAGCTCGGCCATGCGCGTTTTGCGCTCGTGCATGGAGGCGGTGACGTACAGCTCGGTGAGGCCCGGGTGCGCCAGCTCTTTTTCCTGCAGCGCCTGCGGGATCACCCCGGTGACCCGGCCGCCTTCGGCCAGCACCGCGTCCGCCACCGCGCCCATCACGCCCACGCTGGCGCCGCCGTAGACCAGCCCCATGCCCCGCGCCACCAGCTCCCGGGCGAACGCCCGCGCCGCCGCCACATAGTCGTCCCGCCGACCGGGGCTGGACCCGCAATACACGCACAGATTCCGCATCGGTTGTTTCTCCTCGCTGAATTAAGGTCTCTACGAAGCCCGGTTTGTGGGAGCTTGCCTGCAAGCGAAAGGACGGCCACGCCGGCCGGCAGGATACCAGAGGGGTGTATCGACGGTTACTGACGACGTTTCTGGTATCCCGCCGGTGGCTTTCGCCACCTTTCGCGGGCCAGGCCCGCTTCCACAAGGCTCGCAGGGGCTATTCCGGACAGGCGCCGGCCTGGCCGTGGTCACGGATCTGCGCCATCACGCTCTTGGCGCGCAGTGTCATGAAGGTGCGGATGTCCACGCCGCCGTCGCGCAGCCGCTGGGCAGTCCAGGTGTTGCAGGTGCGACCGAACCAGAAGTGGCCCCGGGCGGGAAAGAAGCGGCTGTCGCCGTACAGGCCCGGATCCGCCGCCACTGGCCGACCGTCAGCGCCGAGCCGGAAATCCTCCGCCAGGACGGCCTGTAAACGCTTCAGGCCATCGGCGGACAGGCACAGGGCCTGCACATCGCTGTTGGGCAGGTCCGCCGGGTGCTTATCCAGCCCCACCACATGCAGCACCGTGTCGGTGGGCCAGAACAGCGCCTTGCCCAGCAGCCAGAGGTTGTCCGTGCGGCGGTAGAAGTCGTTGTCGCCCCAACCGATTTCGTACCACACCGGGTCGCTGAACTGCGCGTCCAGGAACGCCAGGGACGGCGCCAGCCGGTCCGTCGGCAGCACAATGCCGGTGTGCCACCGGTGACGCACCACCAGCACCGTGGCGGGATCGTCGCTGGCGCGTGCCTCCACGGGCGCCAGCGCGATCAGCACCACTGTTACCACGGCCGCGATCAATGTTTTCATAAGGTGATGTTAGCGATACGCCGTTGCGTTGTAACCCGGCGCGCACCGGTGACCAAGGATGGGAGGGTTTATGCGGAGCGGACAACCGGTGCCCGGCGTCGGCCTGGTGCTGGTGGCCTTGGCGGCGCTGTGCTGGGGTGTCTCGGGCGGTATCGCCGGGATACTGATCGAGCAGGGTTGGGACGCCTCCGTGGTGTCCTTTTACAGGGCGGCGGTCGGGCTGCCGCTGGTTGGCGTCTGCCTGTTCATGCGCCCCGCCGGCAGCGGGATCAGGCATCCCCGTTTATGGCTGTGGGCGGTGCTGGCCGGTCTGGGGGTGGCGGGTAACTTCAGCTTCTACTTTCTCAGCATCGATGAGGGCAGCGTCGCGGTGGCGGCGACGCTGATGTACTCGGCGCCGGTGTTCGTTTACCTGGTTGCCTTCGGCTTCAGACTGGAACGCCCCACACCGGTTAAATGGATGGCGATCGCGCTGGTGATGCTCGGCATCGTACTGCTGACCCGCCTGTATAACGTGGATGCCGGCAAGGTGACGGCGGCGGGTATCGGCTTCGGGCTGCTGGCGGGCGTGTCCTACAGTGTTTTTATCTACGGCTTCAAATACGCCGCCGGCCACGGCAGCCCGCGGGCGGTGCTTACCATCGCGTTGGGCTGTGCCGGCGTGATTCTGCTCGCGGCGAGCGACACGACGCAGGCGGTGGCCGTATTGAGCGCCGCGCGGTGGTGGCTGTTCGCGCTGCTCGGGGTGCTCGGCGCCGGGCTGTCGTTCGCGTTTTACGTGGTCGGCCTGAAACACACCGCGCCCACCCTGGCGGCCATCGTGGCCATGGTCGAGCCGGTCACCGCGTCGTTGTTCGGTGTGCTGGTGCTGGGGGAAACGCTGGCCGCGCCGCAAGTCCTGGGCTTGGTGCTGATTCTGACGACGGTGACCGGGCTGAGCCTGTATTCGAACCGGCGCCGTTGAGGCGCGGGCCGTTGGACGTGGCTTAGCGGCGGCGCGCCTTCATGGCCCAGCCGACGATCACCACCGGCGCCGCCAGGCCCACCCAGGACACCCAGTCGAACACGCCGTTGCCGAGCAGGGCGGCCAGCAGGCCGACCAGGCTCAGCACGGCAATCAGGGTCGGCGTGCCGAAAATCTGCCAGGGGGTCTTGCGGGCGTTGACGCGTTGCGTGTCCATCAAGGCTTGCCTCCGGCGGGCTGCGCCGGCACGGCGGCGCCGCTCTGTGCGCGGGCGCCGGCCGGGCTGGCGCGGCGGCGCGCCACCCACAGGTAGAGGCCGGTGATCAGCACCACGATGGTAATCACATCCAGCACCGCCCAGAGAATTTTCAGCGGCAGGCCGCCGTAGTCGCCGAAGTGCAGCGGGCCGGACAGCGACAGGGTTTTGTTGTACCAGGGCATTTCGCGCATGTCGGCGAACTCGCCGCTGCGCGCGTCCACCAGCGCCGGGGTGATGATGTGCTCGGTGAGCGGCGTATTGCCGTGCAGGAAGATCGCGAAGTGATAGTCGGTGGACCAGCCGCCGCCGGGGAAGGCGACGAACTGCAGGGTCATGTCCGGCGCCGCCGCGACGGCCTGATTCACGGCGCTGTCCAACGACGCCATTTCCGCCGGTGTCGGCACGGCGGCGTCCTGATACCCGTCGGTCAGGTCCGCCAGGGCCTGGGTGCGCCAGGTGTCCACGATCGGTGTGGAGAGCGTGTTCACCACGCCGGTGAGCGCCACCACCGTGAGCCAGGCCACGGTCACCACCCCCAGCAGGTTGTGGTAATCAAGCCATTTGATGCGTTTGGAGCGTTCGGTGCGCAGGGTGCCGAAATCCAGCTTGCGCATGAACGGCGCGTACAGCACCACGCCGGACACAATGGCGACGAACAGCAAAAAGCCCATGGCGCCCAGGAACAGCATGCCGGGCAGGCCCAGGAACATGTCGGTATGCAGCCGCAGAATGAAATCCATCACGCCGCCACTGTGGTGGTCCGGGACCAGCTCGCCGCTGGTGCGGTCGAAGGAGGCGAAGTGCATCTCGCCGTCGGAGGCGTCCGGTGTCGGTCCGCTGGTGACGTTCACCACCGGCCGGTCGGTGTCGAAGCTCATGAACAGCGGCACATGATCCGGCCGGTTGGCGAGCGCCGCGTCCAGCATGCGGTCCAGCGACAGCAGCGGGCCATCCGGGTTGGCCGGCTGCCAGGCGCCGTCGTCCAGGGCCGCGTCGATCTCATCGTGAAAGATCAGCGGCAGGCCGGTCAGGCACAGCATCAGCATGAAAGCCGTGCAGATCAGGCTGGTCCATTTGTGTACCGCCGACCAGGCGCGGATGGTGCTCTGTTGCATGATTGACTGCCTGAGCGCCCCGGGATGCCGGGGCGCCTGAGTTGTCGTTGCCGGTAGCCCCGGGAGTTTAGAAGTCCAGGGTGGCGGAGACCAGCACGGTGCGCGGCGCGCCGATGGTCAGGTATCCGGCCCCGGGGAAGCCGCCGGCGGAGGCCCAGTAGTCCTCGCCGGTGACGTTCTCCACCCGGCCGCGCAGGGTCAGGAACTGGCTGTCGCCGAGGGCGATCAGGTAGCGCGCGCCCAGGTCCAGCCGCGTCCAGCTGTCCACCTTCTGCTGGTTGGCTTCGTCGGCGTACTGCGAACTGGTGTAAATCACCCGGCCGTCCACGGCCAGGTCCGGCAGCTGCGGTACCCGGTATTCCAGATTCAGGTTGGCCTGGGTGTCCGGCGAGCCGATGGCGTCGTTACCGTCCACGTCCGCGTCCAGGAAGCTGACACCGCCCAGCACCGTCAGGTTCCGGG
The DNA here is from genome assembly GCA_017794945.1 of Alcanivorax sp. GTDB lineage: Bacteria > Pseudomonadota > Gammaproteobacteria > Pseudomonadales > Alcanivoracaceae > Alloalcanivorax. Next base: position 801,994 of record CP051239.1, on the reverse strand, counting down.
TGGCGTTGCCGTAGGCCATCAGTTCCACGCCGGTGTTTTCCTGGTCGTCGATCACCTTGTAGACGTTGGCGGCGTCGAGACCGGCGATCGGCTTCTCGCTGCGATACACGGAAACACTGCCACCGATACGGCCGCCGTCGTATTTCACGCCCACCTCGGTCTGCTGGGTTTCGTAGGGTTCCAGCGCTTCACCGCCATTGACCACGGGATTGTTATTGCTGTCCGTATCCGGTGCCACTTGTCCCTTCTGCAGGCCTTCGATGTAGTTGGCGTACAGGGAGATGGAGGGGCGCAGTTTGTACAAGACGCCCAACGTCGGAGTGAGCGCGCTGTCGTCGTAATTGGCGTTACGCGGACCGCCGCCGTAGTCGTAGCTCTTGTCCTGAATGTTCTGGTAACGGGCGCCCAGGGTGACCAGAAGACGTTCTTCCAGCATGGATAACTGGTCGGACAGAGCAATGCTGTCGAACTGGGTTTTTACGGTCAGTTGGGGGTTCTCCAGGCTGCCACCTGAGAAGGTATAAGCCGGTGGCGGAACGTCCGACGGATTGTAGATGTTGCCGGGGACACCGCCGAATGAGCCGGCGAAAGCGTTCCTGGATTTCAGCTCATAGGTGGAGCCGGACACGCTCACGGTATGCCCGATGCCACCCGTGTCGAAGTTGAAACGCATGCCTGTTTCGCCGGTGGTCACGGTGTCCTCGCGGGCGGTATCGAAACGTCCGGCGGTGTAGTTGCCGTCCGCGTCGTTGACCGTGGGGTTGGCGAAGATGGAGTCTTCCTCGCTGCGGCGGGCGCCGAAGGCGACCCAGCCGGTGATGTTATCGGCGAAATCGTATTCGGTCCGCAGGGTGCCGAACACATCGTTGGAGTCCGAGTAGGTCCAGGGCTGGCCAATGGATTCATCGGCGTCCGGGGTGTCCAGAACCGGCACGCCGGGGGCGAAGGTGATGCTCGGCTGGCCGCCGTCGATGCGGTGCTTTTGGAAGCCCAGGTCGGCGGACACCCGGAAGTTCTCTTCACGGAAGTCCATGCCAAGATGGGCCATGGACAGTTCCGCTTCCTCGCCGTCCACCGCGGTGTCGCCGTCGCGGCGGGCCACGTTCAGGCGAATGCCGAAGCGGCCGTCGTCGGAGCGGTTGGCCAGGTCGGCGGCGGCGTAGGCCTGGCCGCCGCTCTGCGTGCCCAGGGTCACCTGGTTGAGCGCCTGGTTGGGCGCGCGTTTGGGCACCACGTTAACGGCACCGCCCAGGCCGCTACCGCCCGGGGCCGCGCCTTTCAGAAAAGTGTTGGCGCCACGGAACACCTGCACCCGCTCAATGAAGTTCGACGCCAGGTACTGGCGCGGCAGCAAGCCGTACAGGCCGTTATAGGTGATGTCGTCGGAATAGATCGGCAAGCCGCGCACCAGATACACCTGCTGGTAGTTGCCGAAGCCGCGCGCCACCCGCACCGCCGGATCATTGAGCAGCACCTCGCCGACGCTGGCGGCCTGCTGGTCCTCGATCAGCTGTTCGGTGTAGTTGGTGACGTTGTAGGGCGTGTCCATCACATCCTGAGCGCCCAGGATGCCGATGCTGCCGCCTTCCGCCACCTGGCCGCCGGCGTAGGGCTGGCTCAGGCCGCCCTCGGACGCGTCGGCGCTGGATTGCACCTCCACCGGTGCCAGGGTGTTGCCGTCGCCGCCTTGGTTGTCGCTGGATTGCGCGTAGGCGCTGGGAAAAGCGCCGCTGGCGAGAATGGCCAGGGAAAGCGCGGAAAGCCGGAAAGCAGGATGTCGCATGGAGGGCCCCGAATTCGAGTTATGGGTGATTCTTAGGCGCGATTCTACCCAAAATGAGAATTGCTTGCATTCTCTTTCCAGGTTGGAGGGCGGGAAGTGAGAATGTAGGTCGGGTTAGCGAAGCGTAACCCGACATGGTCTGTCCGACAGCGACGCTTGGCGCGTCCTTAAACGGTCGGCTGTCGGATTACGCCTTCGGCTAATCCGACCTACGCTACACCTGAAAAGCGTCGTTGAGCTTTTTGGGTACGGCCACCAGCTTGAGCTGGGCGAACTGGGGCAGGCCGTTCTTGTAGGGCGGGTAGGATTCGCCGCCGATCAGCGGTTCCAGGTAGGCGCGGCCGGAGGGGGTGATGCCGAAGCCGTCCTTGCTGATGAACTTGCGCGGCATCTTCTTTTCCACATTGGCCACTTTGCTGAGCGGCGCCTCGCCGATGGTCCAGGCGTACTTTTTGGTGTCCTTGCGGACAATCGTGGGCATCACCGCGTTCTTGCCGGCGACGGCGAATTCCACGGCGGCACGGCCCACGGCATAGGCCTGGTCCACATCGGTCTTGGAAGCAATATGCCGCGCTGCCCTCTGTAGATAGTCGCTCACCGCCCAGTGGTATTTGTAGCCCAGCTCGCTTTTCACCATTTGCGCCAGCACCGGCGCCACGCCGCCGAGTTGCTTGTGGCCGAAGGCGTCGGTGGTGCCGGCGTCGGCCAGGAAGGTGCCGTCGGCGGTGCGCGCGCCTTCGGAGACCACGATCACGCAGTAGCCCACTTTCTTGACGGTGTCGTCCACTTTCTTGAGGAAGGCTTTCTGGTCGAAGGCGATTTCGGGAAACAGGATCACATGGGGGGCGTCGTCCGGGTTGTCCTTGGCGAGCCCGGCGCTGGCGGCGATCCAGCCGGCGTGCCGGCCCATCACTTCCATCACGAACACCTTGGTGGAGGTGGCGCACATGCTGGCCACGTCCAGGGACGCTTCGCGGCAGCTCACGGCGGTGTATTTGGCCACCGAGCCGAAGCCCGGGCTGACGTCGGTGATCGGCAGGTCGTTGTCCACGGTCTTGGGGACGTGGATGGCCTGGATCGGGTAGCCCATTTTTTCCGACAGCTGGGAAATCTTCAGGCAGGTATCGGCGGAGTCGCCGCCGCCGTTGTAGAAGAAGTAGCCGATGTTGTGGGCCTTGAACACCTCGATCAGCCGCTCGTACTCGCGGCGTGAGCTTTCCAGGTCCTTGAGTTTGTAGCGGCAGGAGCCGAAGGCGCCGCCGGGGGTGTGCTTGAGCGCGTCGATGGCGCTTTTGCTTTCTTTGCTGGTGTCGATCAGGTCCTCGGTGAGGGCGCCGATGATGCCGTTGCGGCCGGCGTAGACCTTGCCGATGGTCTGCTTGTTCTCCCGGGCGGCTTCGATCACCCCGGCGGCGGAAGCGTTGATCACGGCGGTGACACCACCGGACTGAGCGTAGAAAGCGTTTTTGCGCGCCATTGCGGACCTCCTGCTGAAATTGGCGCGCATTTTAGCCTGCCTGGGGCGTCACTAACAGGCTGCCAGGGCATGGTGTCGAGCGCGGCGCTCTGGAACAATACGCGCCGGGAGGAACCATGAACGCTTTATTGAACGTATTCGCCCGCCTGTGCGTATTCCGCCGCGGGCCGGAAGACATGCCCTACGCGCCGCCCCTGGTGGGCATCCTGTTGGCGCTGTGGATGGTGATCCAGTTGCTCAGCGCCGCGCTCCAGGACGGGCTTTCGGTGGCGCAGATGGTGGGTGTGCAGCTGCTGGCCATGGGGCTGTTGCTGGGCTCCAGTGCTCTGGTCCTGGCGTTCAAAAACCTGCTGGGCCGCTGGACGCAGACCGCCATCGCCCTGATCGGCGTGGACATCGCCTTGTCGCTGCTGGCGCTGCCCATGCTGCTGATCGGCCACGCCGCCGGCGGCACGCCGTCGATACTGGAGGGCGTGTATCTGCTGCTGGTGAGCTGGCAGCTGGCGGTGCAGGCGTTTATTTTCCACCGCGCCTTCGCCATCGGCCCGTTGCTGGGCCTGGCGATGGCGTTCGGCCTGTTGATTCTCACCTTTATGCTGGTGGGCGCGTTAATGCCGGAAGTGCTACAGGCTGGCCAGGCGGCGTAGGCGTAACCCGACAACGGTCGGGATGTCGGGTTACGCTTCGCTAACCCGACCTACGTGCGGGTCAGGCAGCGCAACGCCATGGCCGCCGCGGCGGTGCGGTTTTCCACCCCCAGTTTGCGGAACACCTGCTCCAGGTGCTTGTTCACGGTGCGCGGGCTCAGCGAGAGAATTTGGCCGATTTCCCGGTTGGTTTTGCCCTGGGCGATCCACAGCAGCACCTGGGATTCCCGTCGGGTAAGGCGCAGTTGCTCACGCAGCAACTCGCTTTCTTCCTCACCGTCCCGTTGCAACAGCCGGAACAGCGGCTCGCCGGAGCCGGTGTCGCCCAGGTAGCGCAGGCGCAGCTCGCCGTGGTCGCTGTCCAGAGCGGACTGGTCGCCGGGCTCGGGGTGGTGGTCCAGCCAGCGGCGGATGTGCGCGGCCAGTTGCGTCAGGCGTTGGTCGCGCTGACCGCCGGCCTCGGCGAGCAGGTGTTCCGCCTGGGGCGTGGCCCAGCGCCAGTGACCCTGGCGGTCGGTGGAGAACGACGCCTGGCCGAGCCGGTCCAGGGCGGTGTGGGCGCCCTGGGTCATGCGCGCGTTGTGCAGGTGCACGCGGATGCGGGCGATCAGTTCGTCCGGGCGCACCGGCTTGGTGACATAGTCCACGCCGCCGGCCTCCAGACCGCGCACCACGTCCTCCGCTTCGGTCAGGCCGGTCATGAAGATCACCGGCACCGCCGCCAGCTCCGGGTGCCGTTTCAGACGGCGGCAGGTTTCGAAGCCGTCCATGTTGGGCATCACGGCGTCCATCAGAACCAGGTCGGGTACCATTTTTTCCGCGATGCCGAGGGCTTGTTCGCCTTCCAGGGCGACCAGGGCGGTGAGCCCGGCCTGGTCCAGGGCGTGGTGGATCATGCCCAGGGAATCCGGAGAGTCGTCCACCACCAGAATCACGTCCTTACGGACCGAAGGGGTCATGGGGTCTGCTCCAGCAATTTGATCAGGGCCTGGAAATCGAAGCGTTCCAGGGGCGCTTGCAGGGTGCCGGCCAGTGCCGGCGGCAGTCGCCGGTCCTGTTCGGCGCGGTGCAGGGCGTCGCGCAGGCCGGCCAGGTGGCCGATTTCCGCCAGGGCCAGCAATTCATCGCGCAGCCCCTCGTCGAGACGGATTTGCGACACCGGAATGCGCCGGGTCTCGCGCAGGTCTCCGTCCAGATGGTGGCGCCAGGTGAGGTCCAGATGGCGCGCCAGGGTGTCCAGCAGGCCGCCCAGTTTGAACGGTTTGATCAGGTAGTCGTCGTGCAGGCCGGCGGGGGCGTCGGTCTGGCTCTCGCGGGCGTTGGCGGACAGCATCACCAGGCGGCCCCGGTAGCCGTTGGCGCGCAGCGCGGCGGCGGTTTGCCAGCCGTCCAGGCCGGGCATGGCGATGTCCAGAAGAATCAGGTCCGGGTTGCTTTGCCGGGCCATGTCCAGGCCGGTCTGACCGTCCGGCGCCTCGGTGACCTGGAAGCCGAGCGGTGTCAGCAGGTCACTGACCAGGCCCCGGTGGGAGGGGTCGTCGTCCACCACCAGCAGGGCTTTCGCCGGCCCCTGGTAGCCTACGACCGGTCGCTGGCTGTCCCGGTCCGCGTCCGCGTGGGCGACACTGGAGAGCATCACCCAGAGGCGGAATTCGCTGCCCTGGCCCGGCGTGCTGCTGACCTGCAGATCGCCGCCCATGATGTCCACCAGCAGCTTGGTGATGGTCAGCCCCAGGCCGGTGCCGTGCACCGCCGGCATGCCCGGTTTGCGGACCCGCTCGAAGGGCCGGAAGATGCGTTGCTGGTCCTCTTCGGCGATGCCCACCCCGGTGTCGCGGATGGTGAACTCGGCGACCTGGTTGCGGTAGCGGATATGCAGCACCACCCGGCCCTGGCTGGTGAATTTGATGGCGTTGGACAGCAGGTTGATCAGCACCTGGCGCAGGCGTTTCTCATCGGTGGTCACCCATTCGGGGATGCGCCCCTGGCTGTGAAACTCGAAGCCGATGCCTTTTTCTTCCGCCTGCAACTGGAACATGGTCACCAGCTCGTCGATCAGTGAACGCACCCTGACCCGGTTGCGGTACAGCTCCAGCCGGCCGGCTTCGATCTTGGAGATTTCCAGCAGCCCTTCGATCAGGTCGGACAAATGGCCGGTGCTGCGGCGGATGGCCGCCACCGCGCCGCGCCGGTTTTCCGGTATCGAGGGGTCGTTCTCAAGCAACTGGGCGTAGCCGAAGGCGGCGTTGAGCGGCGAGCGCAGCTCATGGCTGAGCCCGGTGAGGTAACGGCTCTTGGCCTGGTTGGCGGCCTCCGCCAGTTCCTTGGCTTTTTGCAGTTTGCGGTCGGTCTTTTCGTGGGCTTTGATCTCCGCCATCAGCATGCGGGTCTGGCGGTGTGATTCTTCCTGGGCGACCACCCGGCTTTCGTGGGCCAGCACGAACAGCCAGGCCACCACGCCGCTGATAATGATCAGGATCGCGAACACCTTGGCCAGGGTGGTGGCCATCAGGTCGCGCACCTGCGGGTCGGTTATCGCCACCTGGGTGTAGACCAGGGTGAGTAGCCCGGCCATCACCAGCGTGACCAGGGTCAGCAGCCCAACGAAATGCCCCAGGCGCGAGCGCAGCTGAGCCAGAATGGGGCGGGGTAGAATGCCGGCGAGCCAGTCCATCAGCTGTTCCTGAAAGCGGGCGTGGTGTTTGCAGGCGTCGTTGCAGCGCGCATCCAGGGAGCAGCACAGCGAACAGATCGGACCGTTGTAGGCCGGGCAGAACGCCATGTCTTCATCGTCGAAGCGGTGCTCACAGATGCAGCATGGGCGGCCGCGGGTGGCGGTGGCCGGCTCCGGGGTACGGGCAATGTAGTAGCGGCCGTTGGTGAGCAGCGCGATCAGCGGCGACGTCACGAACGCGGTGAACAGCGCCAGGAAGGAGGCCAGTGCCTCGGCGTCGCCGCCCCAGAACCCACTGCGCGCCACCAGCCCCACCAGCGTCGCCATCACCATGGCGCCGAAGCCCACCGGATTGATGTCGTACAGGTAAGCGCGCTTGAATTCGATGCCCTTGGGGCTCAGCCCCAGCGGTTTGTTGATCACCAGATCGGCGACCAGGGCGCCGATCCACGCCACCGCCACCATGGCGTAACTGCCAAGAATCGACTCGAAGGCCCGGTAGATGCCGATCTCCATCAACACCAGGGCGATCATCACATTGAACACCAACCACACCACCCGGCCCGGGTGGCTGTGGGTGAGCCGGGAAAAGAAGTTGGACCAGGCGATGGAGCCGGCGTAGGCGTTGGTCACGTTGATCTTGAGCTGGGACAGCACCACGAAAATGCCGGCCAGGGCCATCAAGGTGGCCGGGTGCGCGGTGATGTGGCTGAACGCCACCAGGTACATGTGCATGGGTTCCTGGGCCTGGCTGTGCGGCAGGCCGTGGGAGAACGCCAGCACCGCCAGGAAGGACCCGGCCAGCGCCTTGAGCGCGCCGACGATGATCCAGCCCGGGCCGCCGGCCAGCATCGCCAGCCACCAGCGCCGGCGTTGCTGGCGCTCGGGCCCCGGTTCCGGCATGAAGCGCAGGAAATCCACCTGCTCGCCGATCTGCGCCACCAGGGAAAACATCACCGTGGCGGCGGCGCCGAACAGTACCAGATTGAAGGCGCCGTCGCCGCCCAGGGCGCCGTCGAAGCCCTGCCAGCGGCTCAGTGATTCCGGATCCTGGAACAGAATGAACACGAACGGCGCCAGCTGCAGCACTACCCAGACCGGTTGGGTCCACAGCTGGAAGCGGCTGATATAGGTGATGCCGTGGGTCACCAGCGGTATCGCCACCAGCGAACTGACCACGTAACCCAGTGTCAGCGGCAGACCGAACAGCACCTCCAGGGCCATGGCCATGATCGCCGCTTCCAGAGCGAAAAAGATAAAGGTGAAGGAGGCGTAGATCAGCGAGGTGAGGGTGGAGCCCAGATAACCGAAGCCGGCGCCGCGGGTGAGCAGATCAATGTCGACGCCGTAGCGGGCCGCGTAGTAGCTCACCGGCAGGCCAAGCAGGAAGATCACCGCGCTGACCACGGCGATTGCCGTCACCGCGTTGGTGAAGCCGTAATTGAGCGTGATGGCGCCGCCGATGGCCTCCAGCGCCAGGAAGGAAATGGCCCCGAGCGCGGTGTTCGCCACCCGCCCCGCCGACCAGCGGCGTGCCGCCTTGCCGGTGAAGCGCAGCGCGAAGTCTTCCAGCGTCTGGTTGGCGACCCACTTATTGTAGTTGCGCCGCACCCGGAAGATGCGTTGTTCGATGGCCATGCCTGATCGTCCGCAATACCCGAAAGCCGGGCCAGTAAGAAAGCACGATTCGTGCCGTACCCCCGATACGTGAATACCCCAGGGCGCAGCCTAAGGCCGGCGCCGGGACCGCGGAATGCGTCAAATGACGTAGGGCTATGGCGTATTCGCCGAATGGGAGCGCGCCGGCCGCCTTCCCATACTCGTTAGCGAGGGTCGACGGAGCCACCGGGCTCCCGGGGATCCATGCATTTCGCTAACGAGGGGTTAACCATGAAGACACCGAAGCATTCCTTGCCGTCGCGTCCGCGCCGCCGTCTGCTGGCCGGGCTGCTGGCGTTGCCGGCGGTACTGGCGTTAAGCACGCCGTCATTCGCCGCGCCGCCCACGTCCGAGGTCAACACCTCCGGCCTGGCGGTCACCGAAGACACCGTCAAGGTGGGCATCCTGCACTCCATCACCGGCACCATGGCGATCAGTGAGATCGGTTCGGTGCAGGCCGAGAAGCTGGCCATCGAGCAGATCAACGCCCAGGGCGGTGTGCTCGGCCGCCAGATCGAATACGTTCAGGAGGATGGCGCCAGCGACTGGCCCACCTTCGCCGAGAAAGCCCGCAAGCTGCTGCGCCAGGATGACGTGGCCGCGATTTTCGGCTGCTGGACCTCCGCCTCACGCAAGGCGGTGCTGCCGGTGATCGAGCAGTTCAACGGCATGCTCTATTACCCGACCTTCTATGAAGGCCTCGAGCAGTCACCCAACGTGATCTACACCGGCCAGGAAGCCACCCAGCAGATTCTCGCCGGCATCGACTGGGCGGTGAAGGAGAAGGGCGCCAAGACCTTCTACCTGCTCGGCTCCGACTACATCTGGCCGCGCACCTCCAACAAGATCGCGCGCATCCACATCGAGAAGAAAGGTCTGAAGGTGGTGGGCGAGGAGTATTACCCGCTCGGCCACACCCAGTTCAACTCGGTGATCAACAAGATCAAGTTGCGTAAGCCGGATGTGATCTTCGCCTCCGTGGTCGGCGGCTCCAACGTGGCCTTCTACAAGCAGATGAAAGCCGCCGGTGTGGATCTCACCGAAGAGGATCCGCTGCTGCTGACCATCTCCGTCACCGAGGATGAAATCCGCGGTATCGGCGGCGAGAACGTGGAAGGCGTGTACGCCTCCATGAAGTACTTCCAGAGCCTGGACAACCTCAACAACAAGGAATTCGTGGCCGCGTTCAAGGAACGGTGGGGCGACGACATGGTGATCGGTGATGTCACCCAGGCGGCTTATCTGGGCCCGTGGTTGTGGAAAGCGGCGGTGGAAAAAGCCGGTTCCTTCGACGTGGACAAAATTCGCGAAGCCTCTCCCGGCATTGAGTTCAAGAAAGCGCCGGAAGGCTATGTGCGCATCCATGAAAACCACCACCTGTGGTCCAAGACCCGCATCGGCGTGGCGCAGACCAACGGCCAGTACAAGGTGGTCCATGAAACCAAGGACCTGATGGAGCCGGACCCCTTCCCTGAAGGTTACAAGTAACCGTCCGTACCCGGCGCTCCCGGTGGGCGTCGGGATTTTTTAACCGCAGGGGAGCATTGCCATGTTTGCTGATTATTCCTCAACGGAATTGATGTCCATCTTTGCCATGCAGGGGTTCGCCGGTTTGTCCCTGTTTTCCGTGTTCGTTCTCATGGCAATGGGCCTGGCGATTATTTTCGGCCAGATGGGCGTGATCAACATGGCCCACGGGGAATTCATGATCCTGGGGGCCTATACCACTTACCTGACTTCGCAGTTCTTCCAGAATGTTATTCCGGAGCTGTTCGCCGCCTCGTTCTTCTTCGCCATGGTGCTGGCATTCCTGGTCTCCGGTGCACTCGGCGCCTTTATTGAGTGGGCCATGGTCCGGCATCTCTATCGGCGGCCGCTGGACACGTTGCTCGCCACCTGGGGGTTGAGCCTGATTCTGCAGCAGGCCTACCGGTCGATCTTCGGCGCGCGGGAGGTGGGTGTCGACCTGCCGGACTGGATGATGGGGGCGTTCAACGTCACGGATTTCGTGCAACTGCCGATCAACGGCCTGTTCGTGATGGTGATCGCCCTGTCCATCGCGCTGGCGGTCTATCTGCTGATGTACCGCTCCGGCTGGGGCAAGAAAGTGCGCGCCGTGGTGCAGAACCGGCCCATGGCGGAAGCGGTGGGCATCAACACCGCCGGCGTCGACCGGGCCACCTTCGCACTGGGGTGCGGCATCGCCGGGGTCGCCGGCAGCGCCTTCACCATGATCGGCTCCACCGGGCCGTCGTCCGGCCAGGCCTATATCGTCGACACCTTCCTGGTGGTGGTGTTCGGCGGCGCGCAAAGCCTGATCGGCACCATTGTGTCCGCGTTCGGTATCTCCCAGGCCCAATCCACCATGGAGTTCTTCCTCAGCGGTTCCATGGCCAAGGTACTCACCCTACTGGTGGTGGTGGGCATTCTCATGTTGCGTCCGGAAGGCCTGATGGCCTTGAAGGTCCGTCGCTAGGAGTCCGTGATGAAAACCAACTCTCCCCTTCAATGGCTGACGTCCCGGGAAGGTATTTACTATTTGTTGCTGGCCTTGCTGTTGCTGGTGGTACTGCCGCTGACCCTGGATGCGTTCCGTCTCAACATGGTGGGCAAGTATCTCACCTACGCCTTCGCCGCCATCGGCCTGGTGATGTGCTGGGGCAAGGCCGGCATTCTCAGCCTTGGCCAGGGCGTGTTCTTCGGGCTGGGCGGCTACTGCATGGCCATGTTTCTGAAACTGGAAGCGTCCACGCCGGAGGCCACCAGCAATCAGTCCACGCCGGGCATCCCGGATTTCATGGACTGGAACCAGATCACCGAACTGCCGGGCTTCTGGCAGCCGTTCCACAGCTTCTCGTTCACCCTGATCGCGGTAATCGCGGTGCCGGTCCTGCTGGCCTTCATTATTGGCGTGGCCATGTTCAAGCGGCGCGTGGGCGGCGTTTACTTCGCCATCATCACCCAGGCCATCGCCGCCATCCTGACTATTCTGATCATCGGCCAGCAGGGTCTCACCGGGGGCGTTAACGGCATCACCGACCTGCAAACCCTGATGGGCTGGAATATCCGTACCGACGCCGCCAAGACCACGCTTTATTTTGTCTGCGTCGGCCTGCTGTTCGTCAGTCTTCTGGTCGCCCGCCAGGTTCAGAACGCCAAGCTGGGGCGGATCCTGGTGGCCATGCGCGACCAGGAAACCCGCGTGCGGTTCTCCGGCTACGACGTGGCTTCGTTCAAGGTGTTCGTATTCTGTCTGGCCGCCGGTCTGGCGGGCATCGGCGGGGCGCTGTTCACCCTGCAGGTGGGTTTCATGTCGCCCTCGTTCGTGGGCATCGTGCCGTCCATTGAGATGGTGGTGTTCTGCGCGCTGGGCGGCCGCTACTCCCTGCTCGGCGGGGTCTATGGGGCCCTGCTGGTGAACGCGGCCAAAAGCGGTTTCTCCGAATCCTTCCCGGAACTCTGGCCCTACGCCATGGGCGCGCTGTTTATCGGTGTGGTGCTGGCGTTCCCCAACGGCCTGGCGGGTCTCTATGAGCGCTACATCATGCCGCTGGAAAAACGCTTGCCAGTGATCGGCAAGTATCTGGACAAAGACAGCCCCGAGCCGCAAGCGCCGCCCGTGGTTTCCGATCAACTCAGCGCGGAGAAATCCTGATGAATGCACAAAAGGAGAACTTCCTGCTCGCCGTGGAAGGTTTGACGGTGTCCTTCGACGGCTTCAAGGCGGTGGACGATCTGTCCTTCTACCTGGACCCCAAGGAGATCCGCGTGATTATCGGCCCCAACGGCGCCGGAAAGACCACCGTGCTGGATCTGATCTGTGGCAAGACACGCGCCACCGCGGGCTCGATCCGCTTCGGCGGCAAGGAACTCACCAAAATGAAGGAGCACCAGATCGTGCATGCCGGGGTGGGCCGAAAGTTCCAGAACCCCTCGGTGTTCGAGGACCTGACCGTGTTCGAGAACCTGGAAGTGTCGTATCCGCAGGGGCATACCGTTATGGGGGCGCTGGCGTTCAAGCGCGATGCCGCCGTGATCGAAGCGGTGGAGCGCATCGCCGACACCATCTTTCTCAGTGATCAGCTTAACGAGCCCGCCGGCCTGCTCAGCCACGGCCAGAAGCAATGGCTGGAGATCGGCATGCTGCTGATTCAGAAGCCGGATCTGTTAATGCTCGATGAGCCGGTGGCCGGCATGTCGGTGGCGGAGCGCAAGAAAACCGCTGAGCTGCTGCGCGTGATCACCCGCGACCACACCGTGCTGGTGATCGAACACGACATGCAGTTCGTCGGCGACATCGCCGACCGGGTTACCGTGATGCACCAGGGCAAGGTGCTCTCCGAGGGGTCCATCGAACACGTCAAAAAGGACCCGAAAGTCATCGAAGTCTACTTGGGGCATTAGCACGCCACCACTATCAGCTTGATGGAGCACCACTATGCTGAAGGTTTGCAATCACTCCGTGGCCTATGGCCAGAGCACCATCATTCGCGATCTGAATCTGGATGTGAAAGAAAACGAGATCGTCGCGGTGGTCGGGCGTAACGGCATGGGCAAGACCACGCTGATGAAATCGCTGATCGGCATGACCCCCAGCCGGGGCGGCAGCGTGTCCCTGAACAACACCGATCTCAGCGCCATGAAAAGCTTTCAGCGGGTGCGCGCGGGGCTCGGTTTCGTACCCCAGGGACGGATGATTTTCCCCGCCCTGACGGTGCGCGAGAACATCGAAACCGGTCTGGCGGCGGTGGGTGAAAAGAAAGTGCCCCGCGACCTCTATGAGTTGTTTCCGGTGCTGGAAGAAATGCAGCACCGGCGCGGCGGCAATCTGTCCGGCGGCCAGCAGCAGCAACTGGCGATCGCGCGGGCGTTGGCCACCCGACCCAAGGTGCTACTGCTCGACGAGCCCACCGAGGGTATTCAGCCCTCCATCATTCAGGAGATGGCGCGCACCTTGAAACGTATTCGTGATGAGCGCGGCCTGTCCATCGTGGTGTCCGAGCAGGTGCTCAGCTTCGTGATGGAGATCGCCGACCGGATTCTGGTGATCGAGAAAGGCGACATCGTTCACCAGGAAGACAAGCAGCACGCCGACCAGAACAAGATCGCCAGCTATCTGTCGGTCTGAATCCGCTCAACGAAAGCGAGGAGCCAAATTATGCGACACGGTGATATTTCCAGCAGCAGCGACACCGTCGGGGTGGCGGTGGTCAACTACAAGATGCCGCGCCTGCACAGCCGCGCCGAGGTGCTCGATAACGCCCGCGCCATCGCCGAGATGATCAAGGGCATGAAGGTGGGCCTGCCGGGCATGGACCTGGTGGTGTTCCCGGAGTACAGCACCATGGGCATCATGTACGACCCGGATGAAATGATGGACACCGCCGCCGCCGTGCCCGGTGACGAGACCGCTATTTTTTCGGCGGCCTGCCGGGAGGCGAAAACCTGGGGCGTGTTCTCGCTCACCGGCGAACGCCACGAGGAACATCCGCACAAGGCCCCCTACAACACCCTGGTGCTGATCAACGACCAGGGCGAGGTGGTGCAGAAGTACCGCAAGTGCATTCCCTGGTGCCCGATTGAAGGCTGGTACCCCGGCGACACCACCTACGTCACCGACGGCCCCAAGGGCATGAAACTCAGCCTGATCATCTGCGATGACGGCAACTACCCGGAAATCTGGCGCGACTGCGCCATGAAGGGCGCCGAGCTGATCGTACGCTGCCAGGGCTATATGTACCCGGCCAAGGAACAGCAGGTGATGATGTCCAAGAGCATGGCCTGGGCCAATAACTGCTATGTGGCGGTGGCCAACGCCGCCGGTTTCGACGGGGTTTACTCTTACTTCGGGCATTCCTCGATCATCGGCTTCGATGGCCGCACCCTGGGTGAATGCGGCGAGGAGGAAATGGGCATTCAATACGCCCAGCTGTCGATCAGCCAGATCCGCGACGCGCGCGCCAACGACCAGTCTCAGAACCACCTGTTCAAACTGCTACACCGGGGCTACACCGGCATCCACGACTCCGGCGACGGCGACAAGGGCATCGCCGACTGCCCGTTCGAGTTTTACCGCACCTGGGTGATGGACGCGCAGAAAGCCCAGCAGAACGTGGAAGCCATGACCCGCTCCACGGTGGGCGTGGCGGACTGTCCGGTGAAGGACCTGCCGGTGGACGGTAAAGAGAAGCATGCCTGAGGCCGCCATGCCCTTCATCAACGACCGTTTGCGGGAAGATCAGGAACGGCTGGCGCGGGAAGAACGGGCCAGCCGTCCGGAACGGGCGCCGCGCTTTGTGTTCGAGCCGGAGGCGGTAATGGCGCGCCTGCGTGCCCGCATCGTCGGCCAGGCGCCGGTGCTCGACGCCATGGAAGACATGCTGCGCGTGGTCAAGGCGGACATCGGCGATCCACACCGGCCGCTGGCGGTGAATCTGCTCATGGGCCCCACCGGGGTGGGCAAAACCGAAACCGTGCGACTGATCAGCGAAGCCATCCACGGCCGCGCGGACGGCTTTTGCCGCATCGATATGAACACGCTGGCCCAGGAGCACTACGCCGCCGCGCTCACCGGTGCGCCACCGGGCTATGTGGGCAGCAAGGAAGGCCACACCCTGTTCGATGTGGATCTGATTCAGGGCAGCTTCAGTAAACCCGGCATCGTGCTGTTCGACGAACTGGAAAAAGCCAGCACCGAGGTGATCCGCGCGCTGCTCAATGTGCTGGAAAGCGGCCGGCTGCTGCTGTCCGGCGGCACCCGCAGCATCGATTTCCGCAACACGCTGATTTTCATGACCAGCAATGTGGGCGCCCGCGAGGCCGGCGATTACCGCGCCCGTTTCCGGCACGGCTGGCGGCACTGGCTGGGGCTGTCGCCACGCCATGAGGACCGGGTTCTGGAGCGCGCCCTGCATCGTCGCTTCGACCCGGAATTCATCAACCGCATCGACCGGGTGCTGCCGTTTCAGCGGCTTGATGCCGCCTGGCTGGACACCCTGCTGGACATCGAGCTGGGCAAACTCAACCAGCGTCTGGCGCGGCGCCGCGCCCGCCTGGAGCTGGACAACGGCGCGCGCCAGTTTCTCTGCCGCGCCCACGACGACCGCTTCGGCGCCCGGGACCTGGCCCGCCGCCTGCGCGCCGAGCTGGAACCGGCGCTCGCCCGGGCCCTGCTGGAACGCCCCGCCGACGACACCTTCCTGGCGCTGCTCGACGGCGACCGGCTGAGCGTGGTGCCGGTGAACCGCTGAGCCGGGCAATACGTCATCTGACGTAGTCGCCGGGGCCTTTTCGCGAATGGTGAGCGGTGCGCCGATCACCGATATTGAAACCCACGGAATCACGCTTGCCCGAAAAACTGGAGGAACCGACACCATGGCTGAGACCATCATTAAAATCGATCTCGACACTTCGCCCTACGACAACGATATGGTGCACAACCGCTGGCATCCCGACATTCCCATGGCGGCGATGGTGAAGCCCGGCGACGACTTTATCGTTGAATGCCACGACTGGACCGGCGGCCAGATCCATAACGACGACAACGCCGAGGACGTGCGCGACGTGGACCTCACCCAGGTGCATTTTCTGTCCGGCCCGGTGGGCGTGGAAGGCGCCGAGCCCGGCGACCTGCTGGTGGTGGATATTCTCGACATCGGCACCTTCGAGGAGAGCCAGTGGGGGTTCAATGGCTTTTTCTCCAAGCAGAACGGCGGCGGCTTTCTCACCGAGCATTTCCCGGAAGCGCAGAAAACCATCTGGGACTTCAACGGCATGTTCACCAAGTCCCGGCACATTCCCGGCGTCGAGTTCGCCGGTCTGATTCACCCGGGGCTGATCGGCTGCCTGCCCTCCAAGGAGATGCTCAACGAATGGAACACCCGTGAGAAAGCACTCTACGACACCGAGCCGGACCGTGTGCCCGGCCTGGTTAATCTGCCGTTCGCCGACACCGCCCATATGGGCAAACTCAAGGGCAGCGAGAAAGCGGCCGCCGCCGCCGAGGGCGCACGCACCGTGCCGCCCCGCGAGCACGGCGGCAACTGCGATATCAAGGACCTGTCGCGCGGCTCGCAGATCTACTTCCCGGTGTACGTGAAAGACGCCGGCCTGTCGGTGGGCGACCTGCACTTCAGCCAGGGCGATGGCGAGATCACGTTCTGCGGCGCCATCGAAATGGCCGGCTGGATCCACATGCGCGTTAATCTGATCAAGGGCGGCATGGAGAAGTACGCGATCAAGAACCCGATCTTCAAACCCAGCAAGATCGCGCCCAAGTACGACGACTACCTGATCTTCGAAGGTATCTCCGTGGACGAGCAGGGCAAGCAGCACTACCTGGATGTGCACATCGCCTATCGCCAGGCGTGCCTCAACGCCATCGAGTACCTCAAGAAGTTCGGCTATACCGGCGCCCAGGCCTACTCATTGCTCGGTTGCGCCCCGGTGCAGGGGCACATCAGCGGGGTGGTGGACGTGCCCAACGCCTGCGCCACCTTGTGGCTGCCCACCGACATCTTCGATTTCGATCTCAAGCCCGGCGTCGACGGCCCGCAACACAGCGTGGCCGGCAGCACCGACGTGCCGCTGGCGAAGGATAAATAGGGGGGACGACCATGCCGCTGTACGATTACAAATGCACCGAGCACGGCCTGTTTCACGAACTGGTGCCGGTCCAGGCGTCCGGGGAGTCCTGTCCCTGCCCCACCTGCGGGGTGCTGTCCGCGCGGGTCATCCTGGTCGCCCCGGAGGTGCTCGACATGGCCCCGGAGCGGCGCTCGGCCTTCGAGCGCAACGAACGGGCCCGCCACGAACCGCGACGCGGCAACCGGCACTCGGAAAAAGAGCAGGGCTGCTGCCACCACGAACGCCACAAGCCCAAGGTCTTCTACACCGCCGAAGGCAACAAGATGTTCCCGTCCGCGCGGCCCTGGATGATTAGCCACTGATTCAGTTAACAGTTAATAGTGAATAGTTAACAGCGACGCGGGCAAAGCCCGTGGAGCCCGAAACGCAAGAGGCCGCACCCAAACCCCGGGCGCGGCCTCTTTGCTTTCAGCCCGGCACATAACCGTGCCGCGCGCTATTAACTATTCACTGTTAACTATTAACTAAAAAAGGATCATGCCGAGGCTTTCGGCGACGCAGGCGGGTTTGTCGCTGCCTTCCAGTTCGATGGTGACTTCGTTGCAAAGCAGGTAGCGGCCTTCGCCCTTGGCGGCCACGGATTTCATCACGAAGCGGCCGCGCACGCGCGCGCCGGCGGGGACCGGGGCCAGAAAGCGGCAGCTGTTGAGGCCGTAGTTGAGGCCCGCCTTGGCGCCTTTCACGGTGTAGATCTCATCCTTGAACATGGGGATCAGCGACAGGGTCAGGTAGCCGTGCGCGATGGGGCCGCCCATGGGCGATTCCTTCTTGGCGCGTTCCACGTCCACGTGAATCCACTGGTGGTCGCCGGTGGCTTCGGCGAACTGGTTGATGCGCTCCTGGCTCACCGTCATCCATTCGGTGACGCCCAGTTCCTTGCCTTCCCAGCTCTTCAGCTCTTCGGGGCCGTTGATTGTCAGCATTGGTCTCTCCTCGAACGATTCAAAAAATAAAAGCCGATACAGGATACAGGATGCGGGGTACAGGTAGGACGCTTGGCTCGGGCTTCGTCCTGCATCTTGCATCCTGTATCCTGAATCGGGTTTTGCTTCGAGGTCTTCCATGCACATCCATATTCTCGGCGTCTGCGGCACCTTCATGGGGTCGCTGGCGCAGCTGGTCCGGGCCCAGGGGCACCGGGTCACCGGTTCCGACCAGAACGTTTACCCGCCGATGAGCGATCAGCTCAGCGCCGCCGGCATTGAGCTGATCCAGGGCTACGACCCGGCCCAGCTGGCGCCGGCCCCGGATCTGGTGGTGATCGGCAACGCCCTGAGCCGGGGCAACCCGGCGGTGGAGCATGTGCTCGACCAGGGCCTGCCCTATACCTCCGGCGCCCAGCTGCTCGCCGAGGTGGTGCTGCCCGGGCGCTGGGTGCTGGCGGTGGCGGGTACCCACGGCAAGACCACCACCGCCTCCATGCTGGCCTGGATTCTGGAAGACGCGGGGCTGGACCCCGGCTATCTGATCGGTGGCGTGCCCGGCAACTTCGGCGTTTCCGCGCGGCTCGGCGGCACGCCGTTTTTCGTGGTCGAAGCGGACGAGTACGACACCGCCTTTTTCGACAAGCGCAGCAAGTTCGTGCACTACCGGCCGCGCACCGCGGTGCTCAATAACCTGGAATTCGATCACGCCGACATCTTTCCGGATCTGGCCGCGATCCAGACCCAGTTTCACCATCTGCTGCGCACCGTGCCGTCGCTGGGCCGGGTGATTCTGCCCCACGGCGAAGCCGCCCTGGAGGAAACGCTGGCGCGGGGCTGCTGGAGCGAGGTGGAACGGTTCGGTGAGCGGGCCGACCCCGGCTACCGACTGGAGCACGCGGACGGTTCCCGCTTCACGGTGATGAAAAAGGGCGCGGACATTGCCGTGGTGGACTGGTCGCTCACCGGCCGCCATAACGTCAATAACGCCATGGCGGCGCTGCTGGCGGCACGGCATGTGGGCGTGACCCTGGAAGACGGTGCCGCCGCCCTGGGCCGTTTCCAGGGCGTGAAGCGCCGCATGGAGTTGCGCGGCGAGGTGGAGGGCGTGCGCGTCTATGACGACTTCGCCCACCACCCGACCGCGATCGCCACCACCCTGGACGGCCTGCGCCGTCGGGTGGGCGACGAAAAGGTGCTGGCGGTGATCGAGCCGCGTTCCAACACCATGCGTCTGGGCCGCCACCGGGAGGCCCTGGCGGCCAGTGCCCGGGACGCGGACCAGGTCATCTGGTACCAACCGCCGGGGCTGGAATGGTCCCTGGATACGGTGGTCGCCGATTCTCCGGTGCCGGCGCGGGTGGAAACCGACCTGGATGCCCTGGTGGCGTCGGTGGCGGCCCAGCCCGGGCCGCTTAACGTCGTGGTGATGAGCAACGGCGGCTTCGGCGGCGTTCATGAAAAACTGCTGGCGGCGCTGCGACAGCGTTTGCCGAAAGGGAGTGAAAGCCATGACGGATAGCGCCCGCCAACGGGTTACCCTGGCGTTCACCGGGGCCTCCGGCGCCCCCTATGGGTTGCGGTTACTGCAGTGTCTGCTGAGGGCGGACTGCGAGGTGTTCGTAATCCTGTCCAAGGCGGCGCGGGTGGTGATCGGCATGGAGACCGACCTCAGCCTGCCCGCCGGCACCGGCAAGGCGGAAACCGTGTTGCGAGAGTACGCCGGCACCGAACGGGGCGCGCTCACCGTGTGCGGCCTGGAACAGTGGACCGCGCCGGTGGCCTCGGGCTCCGGCGCGCCGGCGTCGATGGTGGTGTGTCCCTGTTCCACCGGCACCCTGTCGGCGATCGCCAGCGGCGCCAGTGACAATCTGATCGAGCGTGCCGCGGACGTGGCGCTCAAGGAGCGCCGCCAGTTGATTCTGGTGCCCCGGGAAAGCCCGTTCTCGGCGATTCACCTGGAAAACATGCTCAAGCTGGCGCGCCTGGGCGTCACCATCCTGCCGGCGGCGCCCGGGTTTTATCACCGCCCGCAAAGCGTCGACGATCTGGTCGACTTCGTGGTGGCGCGGATTCTGGATCAGCTCGGCGTCGAGCAGACTCTGGTCAAGCGCTGGGGCGAGTGACCCCCGGGGTCAGCCATCGCTCAGCAGATGGCCGGCCAGGCCCAGGGTAAAGCCCGCCACCGCGCCCAGCGGCGGCCCCCAATGACGGCGCAGCCTGGCTTGCGGGGCGATATCTTGAAAGATCAGATAGAGGATGCCGCCGGCGGCGAACACCATGATCGCGCCCAGCAGCCGGTGGGCGTCCGCCAGCCAGACCGCGCCGATGGCGGCGGAAAGCGGCCCCAGCAAGGCCAGGGCGGTGAATACCCACAGCAGGCGCCGGGCGCTCAGTCGCGTGCCCTGGCGCATCTCACGAAAGGCGTTGAAGCCCTCCGGACCATTCTGCAGCGCGATCAGCAAGGCCAGCAGGGCGCCGCCGCCCTGGCCGGCGGCCAGGGTGGCGCCCAGGGCGATGGCTTCGGGAATAAAATCCAGCAACATGGCCATCAGTTGCGCTCCGGCGCCGCCGCGCCGGGCCAGCGCCCGGTCGGCCAGCATGAACACCACGCCACCGGCGACGAACGCCCCCAGGGTGACCGTGCTCGGCAGGCGGGCACTGCCTTCGGGAATCAGCACCAGCGCCACGGCGGCAAGCAGGGCACCGCCGCCGAAGGCGATCACGCTGTGCCGGAACTCCGCTTCCAGCCAATTGGGATGAATACGTTCGAAACGGGCGAGCAGACCGCCCAGTGGGATGGTGGCGCCGGCCACCAGGCTGAGCAGCAGCGTTGGGGTAACGCCTCCATGCGGGCTCCGGGTTACAGGCTGTAGCGAATGGGTACGGTCACTTTAATCCGTTCCGAAGCCAATTCCGAGGGCGGTTCCGGGAAGCGCAGCCGGCGCACCAGTTCCAGGGACTGCTGGTCGAGGATGCGGCTGTCGGAGCTGCTCTTCAGGTTCACATCCTGGGCGCGGCCCTCGCTGTCGAGAAAGAATTCCACTTCCACCACGCCCTGCTGGCGGCGCATCCGCGCCCGGGCCGGGTATTCCTTGTTGTATTCAATGGTGTCGCGGACCTTGCCCAGATAGCGATCCAGCAGGTTGTCGTGATCGCCGCTCTGGCGAACGCCCTCGCCCGGATCGCCGGCCATGCCTTTCTGGCCCTGGGGTTGCTGCTGGGACCGGTCGGCGGTGCGGGTTCCCGTGTCCTGCTGTTGGGCCGGCGCCGCCGGTTCCGGCGCGGGCTCGGGTTCCGGCTCCGGCTTGGGCTCCGGCTTGGGCTCGGGTTTGGGTTCAGGCTTTGGTTTCGGTTTTGGCTTGGGCTCGGGTTTGGGTTCCGGCTTGGGCTTTGGTTTTGGCTCCGGCTTGGGTTCCGGCTTAGGCTCGGGCTGGGGCTCCGGCGCCGGCTCGGGTGCCGTGGCCACCGGGCTGTCACTGGGTTTTTGCGCCAGGTTCAGAGTGACTGCCTGTTGTTGGCCCTCCTTGGCGGGGCGGCCACCGGCCAGGGTCATGCTGCCCACGCCCACCAGTAAGACGGCATGGGCGGCGAGGGCCAGGCTCCAGGCGAGAATGACGCGGGGTTTGGGTATCACGGTGTGTTCTTACTCCGGGTTACCAGGCGTACTTCTTCCACGCCGGCGTCGCGCAGGGTTTCCAGGCTGTCACGCAGCGTGCTGAGCGCGGTGTCGGCGTCGGCCATCAGGCGCACCGGCTGGGGGCCGTCGGTATCGGCGGACGGAGCGGCGTCCGGGGCGCTCGTGTCGGCGGCGTCCGTGGTATCCGCGGCAGCGCGCCGGTGCGCACGGATCAAGTCCGCTATGCGCGCGGGGGCCACCGGCTCGCCCTGGTGCAACAGCCGGCCCTCCTTATCCAGCACCAGCATGAACTGCTCCAGGTTTTCCTCGGTGTCGGCGCTGGCGCTGTCCGGCGCGTCCACGTCCCCTTCCGGTCGCGGCGCCAGTTGGCCCGCCACCATGAAGAAGATCAGCAGCAGAAAGACCACGTTGATCAGCGGCAGCACCGGCTCCAGGGGCGGCCGGCGGCCGCTGTCCGGAGACTCCAGATTCATGGCATCAGCTCCAGCTGCACGTCCTTGATGCCGGCGGCGCGGGCCGTGTCCAGGGTGGCCAGGGCGGCCTGCAGCGGCGCGTCCGCTTCGCCGGTGATCAGCACGGTGCGGTCACGCCCTTGCAGACGCTCCGCCAGCGCCGACACCGCATAGCGTTCGCCTTCCATTTCCACCTGGCCGTCGGCGGTTACCGTCAGGGTCAGCCAGTCCTTGTCCTGACGCTGCTCGCTGGCCTCGCTGGGCAGCACATTGACCGGCAGATCCTTCCAGTCGCCAAAGCGGCTGGCGAGCATGAAGAAGATCAACAGAATGAACACCACATCAATCAGTGGTGTCAGGCTGATGGTCGGGGAGCGATGGCGTTCCGGTTCCAGGTGCATGGATCAGCCGCCGACGGCGACCCGGCGCGGGGCCTGATCGCGGGCCGGCGCTTCGCTGCCCCGGGCTTGGCCGGCGCTCTGACGGCGCACCTGCACCTTCAAACGGGCCAGGCGGTCCTGCATTTTTTCCCGGCACAGCTCAATGGTGCGGTCGGCCCAGTGGAAGGCCGCCAGCGCGGGGATCGCCACGGTAAGGCCGGCGGCGGTGGTGAGCAGCGCTTCCCAGATGCCGCCGGACAGAATCGACGGGTCGACCTGGGAGCCGGCGGCTTCCAGGGCCTGAAAGGCGCCGATCATGCCGAAAACGGTACCCAGCAGGCCGATCAGCGGCGACAGCGCACTGATCACTTCCAGGGTGCGCAGGCCGCCGCGCATGTCTTCCAGCGCCTCGCGGCCGCGCCGCAGGCTGTCCTCTTCCCAGCTGTCGGCGTCCATGGCGCGGTTGTGCCAGGCGCTCAACACCACCTGATCCACCGGCGACCGCCCGGCGTCGCCGACCACCGGCGTATCGCCGCGTTCCAGGCTTTCCAGCAAGGCGTCGGCCTGTTTGCTGGCCACCGGGCGCAGGCGGGCGAACTGGAGCATCTTGGTGAGCAGCGTGGCGAGCGCCACCACCGACAGCACCGCCAGCAACCACATGGCGACGCCGCCGGCGACAAACCACTCGGGGAGTTGAAGCTGCAAGGAAGACATCATGTCCGGACTCCTGTTGGCGGGCGCATACCGCCGTCACGGAAAAAGGGCAGAAAAAGGGGCGATATCGCCAGAGAGCCGGAGTCTAGCATTTCGCGGCCTGAATGCAAGTCATTCCTATTTACATTTCAGGTGTGTGCTATTCCCTCCAGCGGGGACGCGGGTCTCTCCAGCCTGGGTCGCGGTTCTGTGTTCTGCCCTTCCGGGAACGCCGTGAACCCGTCCCTGGGGGCTCCCTGTCGAACGTCCTGTTCTCCAGGGTCCCGGAAGGGCAGAACACAGAACCGCTCCGGGGGAAGATTCCGGCGCCCCGGGCTATCGCTTACGTCGAACCTTTTTACGAGGCTCGGCGGTTGGCACCAATCGGGAGGTCCGGTCTCGGTGGCCGGGTCCAGGACTGTGTGAGGCAGGGAGCCGATCCGGTCCGCCGCTGCGGCAAGCCTCCAGGGATGGATTCACGGCGGGTCCTGGACCCGGCCACCGAGACCGGACCGGGCTACGAAGTACGGCCGTCGTCTCAGCGCTGGATCAGTGTGTAGTTGTAGTCGGACTCGATCCGCTCGCCGTCGGCGTTCAGCATTTCCACCGCATTGGTGGCTTTCTGCAGAAAGCGGAACTGCTCGGACGGATCGGTGGGATTGAGGATGAACAACGGGTAGGACTTGCCGTCCACGGATTGCCGCTCGGCGATCCAGTTGCCCCGGTCCACGTCACTGCCGCCGGCCTTGGCGCCATCCAGAAACTTCTGGCGCAGCTCAAAGCGTGACGGCTGGTCCGCCTCATCCCGGTACAGCGTCAGGGTGGTCTGAATCCCGGAGCAGTCCGCGCAGGGCAGCACACCCTGATAGACCGTCTTGCTGGCCTTGGGATCGGGTTGCGGTTCGGGAGCGGTCTGGCAGCCGGCCAGTGTGAACAGCGCGCCCAGAGCAATAATGGGAAGGACTTTTTTCATTTTGGTCTCCCTGACAATGATGAGAAGGGTTGTCAGTATAGACCGCGCACCGTGAACGGGTTCACGGCTTTAACAGTGTTTAACCGTGAAGGGTGAGTCAGTCCCGGCGGCGGGCCAGGTAGCGTTGCACCCCTTCCGCGATCAGGAAGACCACGCCCAAAGCGATTAGAAAATACAGCAGAATCATATTTCCCCAGACCAGTGAGTCAGCCGAAAGCGTGATGCCCGGCCATTTTTTGCATTTGAGAATAGGGCAGCCGTGACCCTTAAAACAGTAACTTACTGTTAATGCTTGTTGTTGTTTCTCTGTCCGGAGTAAGAATAACGGCCTATGCCAGTAGCGTCATTGGACTTTAGTGGAAAGGGGACCCGGGTCACAGTTCGTGGCGGGCGGGGTGCCCGGGTCGGTGCGGAGAGGGGAGAGTCAGCCCAGCAGTTCCAGCGGGCCGGTGCGCTCGATACCACGCTGATAGGCCGGGCGCGCTTCCACCCTTTGAATGAAATCACGAATGTGCGGCAGGGCGTCCAGGTTGGCGCGGGCGCCCGCGGCCTGCAGCGGGAAACTCATCTGCACGTCGGCGGCGGTGAGTGTCTCGCCGGCGAACCAGGTGTGGCTGGCCAGGTGGCTTTCCACCAGGCGCAACTGTTCTTCAATGCGCGGCTGCACGAAGCCGCCCACCAGGCCGCCGCTGATCTTTTTGGCGATCGGTTTGGCGAAGAACGGCATGGGTGCCTTGGGCACGCGGCTGAAGATCAGCTTCATCACCATCAGCGGCATCAGAGAGCCTTCCGCGTAGTGCAGCCAGTACTGGTAGTTCAGCCAGTTGGGGTCGTCGACGGCGGGCTTGAGGCGGCCGCCGCCATGCTTTTCCACCAGGTACTCGATGATGGCGCCGGATTCCGCCACCACGGTGTCACCGTCGGTGATCACCGGCGACTTGCCCAACGGATGCACCCGGCGCAGCGAGTCCGGGGCGAGCATGGTGTTCGGGTCGCGTTTGTAATGCTCGATCTCGTAGGGCACACCGAGCTCTTCGAGCAGCCAGACGATGCGTTGCGAGCGGGACTTTTCCAGATGGTGAACGATGATCATTGCGCTTCCCCGATACGGTAAGGGTGGTGAATGCAGTGCGGAGCATAGCATCGCGCGGCCGGCTTTACCGTCAAGGTGAGGCGTCCCGTCGTCAGCCCCCGGCACCGGTGGGGTTGGCTTGGCTCCGGGTGACCGCGGCGGCCTGCTCGCCGGGCAGACGGTGCACCGCTTCCAGCACGTCGTCGAGCACCGCCTGGCTTTTCCAGGCCGACGGTGTGTTAACGATGGCGGAGACCGCCCAGGTGGTGTTGTTGCTGTCGCGGGTGAAGCCGGCCACCGCGCGTACGTTGGTGAGCGAGCCGGTCTTGATGTGGCCCTCGCCGCGCAGGCCGGTGTCGCGCAGCCGGTTATGCATGGTGCCGTCCATGGCCACCAGCGGCAGCGAGGCGATCAGCTCGGCGGCGAATGGGCTGCGCCAGGCCTGTTGCAGCATCTTGATCTGTTCCATGGGGCTCATGCGCGCCTCGCGAGACAGGCCGGCGCCGTTGTCCAGCACCACGGCGCGCGGGTCCATGCCTTTCAATGCCATCCAGTCCTTGATGGTGCGCTCGGCGGCGGCCAGATCGTCGCGGTCTTCCGCCAGCCGGTGTTCGGCGCCGATGGTCAGGTAGAGCTGGCGGGCCATCACGTTGCTGCTCCACTTGTTGATGTCGCGGACCATGGTGACCAGGTCCGGCGATGAGGTGGTCGCCAGCAGGTCGACGCCGGTCGGCAGGCGGTCAAAACGGGTGGCGCCGGTGATGGTGCCGCCCAACTGCTTCCACAGGCCGCGAATAATGGCGGCGGTGTAGGTTTCCTGGCTCATTAGCGACAGATAGTTGCCGGCCCGGCAACCGGGCGGCAGCGAACCGGTGACGGTCACGGTGATGCGGCCATTGTCCTGGTAACTGGGCTCCAGCTTGAGGCGGCGCCCGGACGGGCAGCGGCCGCCGCGGGTCAGGGTGATCTGGTTGTCCAGGGTGACGGCGTCGGCCGCCGGATCCATCCAGGCGCTGACGCCGTCCTTGCGGGCGGCGAACTGGAAATGGAACACGTTCAGGTTGGTGAGCAGCGCATGGGGCTCCACCAGAAAGGGCGCGTGGGGGTTGTCGCCGTCGTCGTCGAAATGCGGCTGGCCGTGGGGCAGCCGGAAATAGGAATCGTCCAGCACCAGGTCGCCCTGGACCTGGCGAATACCGTAGGCGCGCAGATCACGCAGCAACTGCCAAAGGCGTTCCTCGGTGAGCTTGGGGTCGCCGGCGCCGACCAGGAACAGATTGCCCTCCAGCACGTCGCCGTTTAATTCCCCGTCGGTGTAAACCCGGGTGTGCCATTTGAAGCTGGGGCCGAGCAACTCCAGTGCCGCGTAGGTGGTCAGCAGCTTCATGGTGGAACCCGGATTCATCACCCGGTCGGCGTTGACGAAGCGCGCCTCGCCCGGACCGTCCAGGGGCACGGCGGCGAGGGCCAGCGCTTCGTCCGGCAGTTGCAGCGCTTCCATGCGCTCCATGATCCGCTCCGGCCAGTCCTCGGCGCCGGCGGGGGCGGTCAGGAGGGTGGCGGCGACAACAATCGACAGAACACGAACGGCAAGCCGCATAAGTCCGGAACTCTCCCTGTTTAGGGTCCAACGGGTTAGTGAACACTAGCGTAAAGGAAAACCTGGAAGCGGTCAGGAGGGCGACCGTAGGGCAATTGTAAATTCTTCAGCGGGCATGGGGCGGGGTTCGTCAGCGTGGTTTGTTATAGTGGTGGCGCGGTCCGCCCACCCTGCCCAACGAGGAAATCTGGATGTCGAAACTGTTGCTCAATCTGCGCCGGGTGCCCGACGACGAGCACGATGAGATTTGCGCCTTGCTGGATCAGCACGGCATCGCCCATTACCAGACGGAACCCAGCGTGTGGGGCGTCTCCGCCGGTGGCATCTGGTTGAGCGAGGATCAGGATTGGGAGCGGGCCCGGCCGTTGCTGGCGGACTATCAGCGGCGCCGTCTCGAGCAGCAGCGCGCCGCCTTCCAACAGGCTCACCAGCGCGGCGAGCCCACCACCGTATGGCGCAACCTGCGCGCCCGGCCCCTGCGGGCGCTGGCGTTTCTGATCGCCGCCATCGCGGTGCTGCTGATCACGGTGGTGCCGTTCATCACGCTGGGCTGACTTCGCTTTGTGGGAGCGGGCCCGCTCCCACAAGGTGGTTTAGAGCTCGCGTGCCAGGTTCTCCGGGTCACCCACATCGATGCCCTTGTGCTGCAGGTCGGCGTGGTAGGAGCTGCGCACCATGGGGCCGGAGGCCACCGAGGTGAAACCCATCTTGCGGCCTTCCACCGCGAACATTCTGAAATCGTCCGGGTGCACGTAGCGTTCCACCGGCGCGTGGAATTTGCTGGGCTGCAGGTACTGGCCGATGGTGATCATGTCGACACCGTGGTCGCGCAGATCACGCAGGGTTTCCAGGACCTGATCGTTGGTCTCGCCCAGACCCACCATGATGCCGGACTTGGTGGGCACGTCCGGGCGGCGCTCGCCGAAGCGCCGCAGCAGGTCCAGGGAATGCTGGTAGCGGGCGCCGGGGCGGGCCTTTTTGTACAGGTGTGGCACCGTTTCGATGTTGTGGTTGAACACGTCCGGCGGGGTGGCGTCGAGAATATCCAGGGCATCGTCCAGGCAGGGCCGGAAATCCGGGGTCAGGATTTCCACCTTGGTGTCCGGGCTCAGCGCGCGCACTTCACGGATGCACTCGGCGAAATGGGCGGCGCCGCCGTCGGGCAGATCGTCCCGGTCCACCGAGGTGATCACCACGTACTTGAGCCCCAGGTCGGCC
Source organism: Alcanivorax sp. (assembly GCA_017794945.1). Lineage (GTDB taxonomy): Bacteria > Pseudomonadota > Gammaproteobacteria > Pseudomonadales > Alcanivoracaceae > Alloalcanivorax. The sequence continues at coordinate 774,157 of CP051239.1, read as the reverse complement.
ACCGATTCCGCCAGGTGCTTGGGCTCGTCCGGGTCCAGCCCGTTGGGCCGGCCGAAGCCCACGTCGCAGAACGAGCAGCGGCGGGTGCAGATGTCGCCCATGATCATGAAGGTGGCGGTGCCGCCGCCGAAACACTCCGGCAGGTTGGGGCAGGCGGCTTCCTCGCAGACGGTGTGCAGCTTCTGCTTGCGCAGCATCGACTTGATGCGCTGAATTTCGCCGTTGGCGGGCACCCGTACGCGGATCCAATCCGGTTTGCGCTCGCGGGTCGGGCGGACTTCATTGACCAGCGGGATGGTGCGGACCTTGTCGGCGCCGCGTAATTTGTCGCCGACTTGAACCTTCGCTTTCACCGGGCGGTCGGCCTGGGCTTCGCTCATGGGAACGTCTCTCTTGCTAAGGTACATCCGGCCCGTGGGCCCGACACGCGGCACGGGGATGAGCCCCGGCACCGCTAAGGTAGAGTGTACCAGTCCGGCGGCGGGGCTGTCCGGGGGGCAAGCCCCAGCCGGCGCGACAGAATGGTAACCAGATCCTGCTCCAGGGCCTGGCGGGACACCGTCACGCCTTCGGCGGCCAGGCTGGTGACCGGCTGCCCGGCGTAGCCGCAGGGGTTGATGCGCCGCCAGGGCGCCGGGTCCGGCTCGCGGTTGAGTGACAGGCCATGGTAGCTGCCACGCTGGCGGATACGCAGCCCCAGCGAGGCGATCTTGGCGCCCGCCACGTAGACGCCGGGGGCGCCGGGCCGGTTTTCCGCGTCCAGGCCCTGGCCGCGCAGGTATTCCACTACGCTGTCTTCAATGGCGGTGACCACGGCACGGGCGCCCAGACCCAGCCGGCGCACGTCCAGCAACAGGTAGATCACCGTCTGCCCGGGGCCGTGGTAGGTCACCTGCCCGCCCCGGTCACTGTGCACCACCGGGATGTCGCCGGGGTCGAGAATATGCTCCGGCTTGCCGGCCTGGCCCAGGGTATAGACCGGGGGGTGCTCCAGCACCCAGAGTTCGTCGCCGGTGCGCGCGTCGCGCTGCTCGGTGAAATCCTTCATCGCCTGCCAGCAGGGCGGGTAGTCCACTCTGGGGAAGTGACGCACGGTGACGGGCGAGGTGGGCATGGCGGGCGCCGGCTCAGAGGGTGATTTTGACGTGCGGGCAGGCATCCAGATCCCGGTAGATGTTCTCCACCTGTTCGCGGTGGTGCAACGTCACACTGGCGGTGATCGACACGAAGTTGCCCTTGGTGCTGGGGCGGCTGCTCATATGGGCATGGCGGTCGAAATCCGTGAGATGCTGTTCCAGGATGTCGGCCACCGCGTCTTCCAGGGGCGCGTCGGCGGCGCCCATGACCTTGAGCTGCATATCGTGGGGAAAGTCCCACAGATCTTCGCGGATCGCCATGGTCGGTCTCTCTTCGTCGATCGGGCTTCGGTTGGGTGTTTCAATCCAGGCCGCAAAGGCGGCGCTTGAACTGAATATAGTGGCGCGACAGCGTTTTCCAAGTGGTACCGGGCCGGCCGTCGCCCACCGGGCGGTCATTCAGGCGGGTGATTGGCACCACATCCTTGGTGGAGCTGCTCACCCAGATTTCATCGGCGTCGTGGAGGCGCGCCTCGGGAATCTCCCGTTCCACCACCGGGATGCCGTGCTCGCGGCACAGCTCGACCACCAGATCCCGGGTAATACCGCCCAGAATGCGGGCGCTGTGCGGCGGTGTGCTCACCTCGCCGTTATGCACCGTGAACACGTTGCTGGCGGCGCCTTCGGTGACCAGGCCCTCGCGCAACAGCAACGCCTCCAGGGCGCCGGACGCCACCGCCTGCTGGCGCAGCAGAATATTGGGCAGCAGCGAAATCGACTTGATGTCGCAGCGCGCCCAGCGGGTGTCCGCCAGGGTAATGGCCGCCGCGCCGCTGGTCTGGTGCGGGCTGTCGACGGTGGGCACCGGAATCGGCGCGCTGGTGAGAAACACGGTGGGCGCCACCGGTGGGTCCGGAAAGGCGTGGTCGCGCTTGTCGGCCACGCCCCGGGTGATCTGCAAATACACGGACAGATTGCCGCCGCCGTTGGCGGCCACCATGTCCTCGCAGAGCCGCCGCCATCCGGCCCGGTCGTGGGGGTTGGCGATGGACACCTCCGCCAGGGACCGCTCCAGGCGTTGCAGATGGGCGTCGAGGCGGAACAGTACGCCGTTGAAGGCGGGAATCACCTCGTAAACGCCGTCGGCGAACAGAAAGCCCCGGTCCATCGGGGATATCCGTGCCTGATCCGCGGCGAGGAACTCGCCGTTAAGGTAGACCGTGCCCGCCCCTGTATCCTGCATTCTGAATCCTGTAACGCGGCCAGCGGGCCGCGTGTTTCAGCTGAACAATCCTTTAAAGAACAATACGACGTGGTCCCAGATCTTGGCAAAGAAGCCGGCTTCTTCCACGTTTTCCAGCGCCACCAGCGGACGTTGCGCCACGGTTTCGTCGGCCAGAGTGACCGTCAGCGTGCCGTACTGTTCGCCTTCGCGGATCGGCGCGCGCAGCTCAGGGCGGATCGACATGGACGCCTTCAGTTGGTCCTGGCTGTCCTTGGGCACGGTGAGAATCAGGTCTTCTTGCAGGCCCAGGCGCACCTGGTTGGCGGCGCCCATCCACACTTGCGGCGTGTCGAGTACGTCGCCGGCGCCGTAGCCTTCATAGGTTTCGTAGAAGCGGAAACCGTAGCTCAGCAGTTTCTGGGATTCCTCGGTGTGGCCGGTTTTCAGGCCGTCGACACTGTCGTCCCGCCACAGCAGCAGGTTGCGGTTATGTTGGGTGATGCCGTTGTAGGTGAATTCCTTCTGGGCGTAGAGGTCATAGTGTTCCGGGAAGTCGCGGATGATCGCCCGCGCCAGAATCGCCAGGTCGTGGGCGGTGGTGTAGTGGTTCTCCGCCGGCCAGCCGGTGGCGTTCATGAAGTGGGTGTGGTCCATGCCCAGTTCGCGGGCCTGGTTGTTCATCAGATCGGCGAAGGCTTCCTCGGAGCCGGCCACGTACTCGGCCAGGGCGACGCTGGCGTCATTGCCGGATTGAATCACCACCCCTTTCAGCAAATCCTGCACCGATACCCGGGTGCCTTCCTGAATGAACATACGCGAACCGCCCATGCGCCACGCTTTAACGCTGATCGGCACCATCTCCTGTTCGGAGATATTGCCGGCGGCGATCTCCTTCTCCACCAGATAGGCGGTCATCATCTTGGTGAGACTGGCCGGCGGCAGCTCCTGATCGGCGTTGTGTTCGACGATCACCTGGCCGCTTTTGGCGTCCATCAGCAGATAGCCGCGCGCGTCCACGTCGGGGGCGCGCGGGATCAGGCCGTTGGCGGCGCCCAGCGGCGCCAGGGCGAGCAGGGAAACACAGATGAACACCCGGAACAGCAGGGTTTGCGGGGAAAGGTATTGAGTCATCATTTCAGCCTTACGGGCGAATCAGTTCACGGGGATGGGTGAGGTAAAGCCCGCCTGGCGTATCGCCTGGCGGGCCCGGTCGCGGGCCTCGTTGCTGGCAAACGGGCCCAGCCATACTTTGTAAAGCGCACTGCTTTCCGGCTGTCGCACGGACACCGGCAGCTTCAGTTCGTCGCGCAGGGCGCGCTCCAGATTACGGGCGCTGTCCAGAGCCTGGAAGGCGCCGGCCTGCAGATACAGTTCGTCGCCCGCGGCGGCCTTGGCCATGTCCGGTGGCGGGCTGTCCACGGCGGCGCGCACGGCGGTGGGCACCGTGCCTTCCCGGTTGGGTTTGACCTTTTCGCGCACGGTCAGGGCTTCCACCCGCACGCGGCCGGTGCCCTTGCCTTCGATGCCGAGCCGCGCCGCCGCCGCCCAGGACAGATCGATAATGCGCTCGGAATGGAACGGTCCCCGGTCGTTGACGCGCACCACCAGGCTTTTGCCGTTGTCCAGATTGGTGACCCGGGCGTAGGTGGGCAGCGGCAGGGTCCGGTGGGCGGCGGTGAAGCGGTACATGTCGAACGGTTCACCGCTGGAGGTGCGGTAGCCGTGGAACTTGCGCCCGTACCAGGAGGCCAGGCCCACTTCCTCATAACCGGCGGCGGATTCCATCACCTGATAGGTCTTGCCCCAGACGCTGTAGGTCTTGGGGTTGCCATAGGCGCTGAGCGGTTCTTCCTTAGGCACCGGCTCGGGCTGGTTTTCCACGTCCGGGCGTTGCTCGGGTCCGGAATCCACTTTGTGCTCGTAGCGGTCGGAACCGGGCGCGCCGTCGGCCGGTTTGGGCGTCTGGGCGGGGGGCTCGGTGGGCGCCGGCGCCGTGGCGCACGCGCCCAGGGCGAGCGCCCCGGTGACGATAAAAAGCGCTCTAATCACAGAGATTGGGCCTCCAGGGCATCGGCTATACGGTGGGACAGTTGCAAGACCGCCATGGCGTACAGTTCGCTGTGGTTATAACGGGTAATGACATAAAAGTTGTCGCTTACCAGCCAGAACTCGTGGCCATCGTCGCCAATCAGGTCGAGCATGGCCACGGAGGTATCGGCCGGCAGATCGAAGCAGTAGTCGCTTCCCAGGCTATCACCCTCGCAGGACAGTGCCACTACGCCGTTTTTCCGGGCCTGCGCCAGGGTGAAGCTCGGCTTGTAACCCTTTTTCACCAGGGCGGCGTAGTTGTCGCCGTCGACGCGGGCGCGGGCGGCCACCGGCAGGCCGGGCTGCCACTTGTGCGCCGCGAAGTAGCTCGCCACGCTGCCAATGGCGTCGGCCGGGCTGTTCACCAGGTCGATCACGTCATCGCCGTCGAAATCCACGGCGTAGGCCTGGTAGCTGGTGGGGATGAACTGCGGGAAGCCCATGGCGCCGGCGTAGGAGCCGGTGATGGTGCTGGCGTCGATGTGCGCGTCGCGCTCCATTTCGAACAGCGCCACCAGCTGCTTGCGGAAGAAGGAGGCCCGCGGCGGGTAATCGAAGCCCAGCGTGGCCAGGGCGTCGAGCACCCGGTAGCTGCCTTTGTTCCGGCCGTAGCTGGTTTCCACGCCGATGATGGCGAGGATGATTTCGCGGGGCACGTCGTATTCCCGTTCGGCCCGGGCCAGGGTATCGGCGTGTTCGCGGGCGAACTGGACCCCCTGTTCCACCCGTGTATCGGTCAGGAAGATGCGGCTGTATTCGGCCCAGGTGAGGGCTTTTTCCGCCGGCCGGGCAATGGCCTTCAAAATGCTCTCCTGTCGCTCGGCGTCGGCCAGCAGGCTGCGCACCCGGTCGGTATCAAAGCCCCGTTCGCCCAGTGCCTCGACCACCGCGGCGGCTTCGGGGTGCTCCGCGTAATTGCTGGTTTTGGTCGTGGTCTCGGCCATGGCGACGCCGTTGAGCAGGGCGCCCGCCAGGGTGGCCCGCAGTGCAACCGACAATCCTTTTTTCACCAACTGTCTCCTTTTAATACGTCATCAGACGGCGATGGGTATGAATCGACATCAGCATGCCGAAGCTGGCCATCAGGGTTACGATCGAGGTGCCACCATAGCTCACCAGGGGTAAGGGTACGCCCACCACCGGTAAGAGTCCGGACACCATGCCGACGTTCACAAAAATATAAATAAAAAACGTCATGGTCAGCGCGGCGGCCAGCAGCCGCGAGAAGGTCTCCTGGGCCTGCCAGCTGATAAAAAAGCCGCGCCCGACGATCACCAGATAGATCGAGATCAGCAGCACGAAGCCGATCAGGCCGAATTCCTCGCCGAGCACGGCGAGAATGAAATCGGTGGACGATTCGGGCAGAAAATCCAGTCGCGACTGGGTGCCGTCCAACCAGCCCTTGCCGGTGACGCCGCCGGAACCGATGGCGGTCTTCGACTGGATGATGTTCCAGCCGGCACCGCGCGGGTCCGCCTCCGGGTTGAGGAAGGTGTCCACCCGGCTGCGCTGGTAGTCGTGCAGCACGAAGAAATACATCAGCGGCGCCGCGATCACCAGCACCAGCACCGCCAGGCTGATCAGCCGCCAGGACAGGCCGGCCATGAACAGCACCACCAGGCCGGCGGCGGCGATCAGGATCGAGGTGCCCAGATCCGGCTGCACCGCGATCATCACCACCGGCAGGAAAATCAGACCCAGCGCCGCCAGCACGTCCAGTTTGGTGGGCGGCAGGTTCCGTTCGCTGAAGAACCACGCGACCATCGCCGGCACCGCCAGCTTCATCAGCTCGGCGGGCTGAAAGCGGCCGATGCCCGGCAACGTCAGCCAGCGGGTGGCGCCCTTCGCCTCGGTGCCCACCAGCACCACCAGTGCCAACAGGATCACGCCGATGGCGTAGATCACCGGGGTCCAGAAGCGGTAACTGCGCGGCGGTATCTGCGCCAGCACCAGCAGTATCAGAAAGCCCGCGCCCAGGCGGATCGACTGGCGCACCACCAGGTTCAGGTCGCCGCCGCCGGCGCTGTAGAGAACGGCCAGCCCGCCCAGCACCAGAAGCAGCAACGCCGTCAGCAAAGGCGCGTCCAGGTGCAGGCGCGCCGACAGTTTGGTGCCCAGGCCGCCGCCCAAGGGCATCTGCCGTTGGTATTCCCGTACGCTCATGGGGTGCCTCCCGGGGTGGTGCCGGCGGTTTGCGTTCGCGGGGCACGGTTCAGTGGCGGCGGCACCGCCAGCTCGCCGTTGTCGTTGAGCAGCCAGGCGTCCATCACCCGCCGCGCCACCGGGCCGGCGGTGGAGCCGCCGTGGCGGCCGTTTTCCACCAGCACCGCCACGGCGATGGCGGGCTCTTCCACCGGCGCGAAGGCGATGATCAGGGCATGGTCGAGCAGCCGCTCGGCCAACTCTTCCTCGTTATAGGTTTCGTCCTGGCCCACGGAAAACACCTGGGACGTGCCGGTCTTGGCGCCCATCCGGTAAGGCGCGCCCTCGGCCATGACCTTGGCGGTGCCTCGCTCGCCGTGCACCACCTCCGCCATGGTCTCTTCCATGCGCTGCCAGTTGTCCGGATTATTCAGTGTGATATCCGGGCGCGGCGGCACCCGCAGGGCGTCGGCGGCCAGGGTGGGCGTCACCTGCTTGCCGTGGTGGGCGAGAATCGCGGTGGCGGTGGCCAGTTGCAGGGGCGTGGCCAGCATGAAGCCCTGGCCGATACTGGCGTTGATGGTGTCGCCGTGGTACCAGGTGGCGCCGCGCGCCGCGCGTTTCCACTCCTTGGACGGCAGTAGCCCCGAGGACTCGTTGAACAGGTCGATGCCGGTGGGCTGGCCCAGCGAAAAGTCGCTGAGGAAATCGTGCATGCGGGAAATGCCCAGCTTGAACCCGAGGTCGTAAAAGTAGGTGTCGCAGGATTGCACCATCAGATGGTGCGTTGCCAGTCGGTGACGCCGGCGTCCAGGCCCGCCAGTCCGATGAACGGTTTCACGGTGGAGCCGGGCGGGTAGCGGCCCTGCAAGGCGCGGTTGAACAGGGGGTTGTCCAGGTCTTCCCGGTAGCGGGCGTAGTCCTGGTGGGAAATGCCGTTGACGAACAGGTTGGGATCGAACACCGGACGGCTGACGAACGCCAGCACGCTGCCGTCACGGGGGTCGATGGCCACAACCGCGCCGCGACGGTCGCCGAGGGCGTCGTCGGCGGCCCGCTGCACTTCCATATCCAGGGTCAGGCGCAGATTCTCGCCGGGCACCGGCGGCTTCTGCTCCAGCACGCGCAGTATCCGGCCCCGGGCGTTGGTTTCCACCTGGCGGTAGCCCACCTGGCCGTGCAGGCGGTTCTCGTAGTAACGCTCCACCCCGCTTCGCCCGTAGTAGTGGGTGCCGGCGTAATCGCCCTGTTCGGTGAGGGTCATGCCGTCCAGGTCTTCCGCGTTGAGCCGGTTCACGTAGCCCAGAACATGGGAAAACAGCTTGCCGTGGGGATAGTGGCGCACCGGGTTGGCGGCCACGCGCACGCCCGGCAGCCGGTGCTGGTTGACGGTGATGCGGGCGATCTCGTCTTCGCTCAGGCGCCCGCGCAGGGGAATCGGGTCCCAGGGCCGGCGCGGCCCCTGCAGACGCTTGTTGAAGCGTTCGATGTCGTCGCTTTCCAGCGGCACCAGCCGGTGAATTTCACGCAGGGTCCGTTGCAGGTCGGGAATCTGCTCGACGATCACTTCCACGGTGAAGTCCGGCCGGTTGGCGGCGAGAATTTCGCCGTTGCGGTCGGTGATCAGCCCGCGCGGCGGCGGCACCGCCTGGGTCTGCACCCGGTTTTCATCACTGAGCGTGGTATAGCGGCTGTGCTGGAAAATCTGCAGCCAGGCCATGCGCCCCACCAGCCCCACGGTCAGCAGGGTGACCAGAATGGCGCTCACCAGCAGGCGAAAGCTGAAAATCCGCTGCTCGTGGTGGTGGTCTTTTAGGGTCAGAGGTCGGCGCATTGGGCCCTGATAGTCGATGGTTCAGCGATGATAAGGATGGCCGGCGAGCAGCGTCCAGCCGCGATACAACTGCTCGGCGAGCAGCACCCGCACCAGCGGATGCGGCAGGGTCAGCGGTGACAGGGACCAGCGCTCATGGGCGGCGGCGGAAACCCGCGGGCAAAGACCGTCCGGCCCGCCCACCAGTACCACCAGATCCTGGCCCAGATCCTTCAGGGTGCCCAGGCGCTCGCTGAGCTGTTCGGTGGACAGCGCGCGGCCGCCCACTTCCAGCGCCACCTGATGCGCACCGGGGTATTTTGCCAGCCGCTTCTCCAGTGCCTCGCCTTCGGCGCGCACCAGAGCGGCGGTGTCCCCCTTGCTTCTCTTAGGCAACGGAATCTCCTCGAGTTCCAGGCGCATGTCCGGCGGCATCCTTTTTTGATACTCGCCGAAGCCCTGAGTCACCCAGGCGGGCATTTTGCCGCCAACAGCCAGAAGATGAATACGCAAACAACACACCCGCCGCGCAAGTGAATGGCAAAGGGTCAGTCGCTTTGCGGCGACCGGTCCGGATGGTGCGCCGGATTCTGCCAGAGGCGCTCCAGATCATAAAATTCCCGGGTCGCCGGCAGCATCAGATGCACCACCACGTCGCCCAGATCCACCAGGATCCACTCCGCGCCGCGCTCGCCCTCGGTGCCCAGGGGCTTATAGCCGGACTGCTTGGCCTTTTCCATCACCGAATCCGCCAGCGCTTTGACGTGGCGGCTGGAGGTGCCGCTGGCGATCACCATGTCGTCGGCGACGCTGGTGACGGCGCGCACATCCAGGCTGGTAATGTTTTTGGCTTTCATTTCTTCCAGAGCGTCGATTACCAGATCCAGCAAAGGGGGTTGAGAACTCATGGGGCCTCGTTGTGTGCGTGACGGGTTGGACGAACAGTGTCGGCATTATACAGGCCCAGGCGTCGGATATGGGCCAGTACCGCCGGTGTCAGGTGATACTCGGCGCCGTCGTGTTGCAGGGCGCGGCGGATATCGGTGGCGGCCACCGCCATTTCCGGACGGCGCAGCATCAAGCGCCGCCCCGCCGGCCGCCGGCGCAGCAGCCACGCCGGCGCCGCCGGAAAGGCGCGCTGCACCGACAGTGGCGCCGGCGGGCTGTGCGGGCGGGGCACCACCGCCAGATGGCAGAGGGCGGGAAACTCCCGCCAGCGGTGCCAGCGGTGCAGACCGGCGAAACTGTCCGCGCCCACCACGAACACCAGGGGGCGCGTGCCGATCAGCCGTTTGTAGTGTTTCAGGGTGGCGAGCGTGTAGGACGGCCGGCTGGCGTGGCGCAGCTCCCAGTCGTCGGCGACCAGCTGGTTGTGCCCGGCGCAGGCGCGGCGGACCATGGCCAGCCGTTGCTCGCCGGTGGCCAGGGGCTGTGGCCGGTGCGGCGGTACCGCATTCGGCAACAGGTGCACCGGCGCATCGCCAAGCGCCCGGGATACCGCCAGGGCGGCCCGCAGATGGGCACGGTGAATCGGGTCGAAAGTGCCGCCGAACAGGATCAGAGGAAGGTCGGACGCGGTATCACGTCCGAACATGCCCGTCCCCGAGCACCACCCACTTCTGGCTGGTGAGCCCTTCCAGGCCCACCGGCCCGCGGGCGTGGAGCTTGTCCGTGGAGATGCCGATCTCCGCGCCCAGGCCGTACTCGAAGCCGTCGGCGAAGCGGGTGGACGCGTTGACCATCACCGAGCTGGAATCCACCTCGGCGAGAAAACGCCGCGCCAGGGTGTAGTTCTCGGTGATGATCGATTCGGTGTGCCCGGAACTGTAGCGGTGAATGTGCTCCAGCGCCTCGTCCAGACCGTCCACCAGCTTGATCGCCAGCACCGGCGCCAGGTATTCCTCGGCCCAGTCGGTTTCGGTGGCTTCGCCGATGCCGTCCAGCAGCGCCCGGCTGCGCTCGCAGCCGCGCAGCTCCACGCCGGCGGCCCGATACTGGGCGGCCAGCTCCGGCAGCACCCGCTCGGCGATGCCGGCGTGCACCAGCAGCGTTTCCATGGTGTTGCAGGTGCCGTAACGCTGGGTCTTGGCGTTGTAGGCCACCTTGATGGCCTTGCCGGTGTCCGCCTGGGCGTCGATGTAGACGTGGCAATTGCCGTCCAGATGCTTGATCACCGGCACGCGGGCGTCGTTGCTGATGCGTTCGATCAGGCCCTTGCCGCCGCGCGGCACGATCACGTCCACCCACTCGGGGTGGGTGATGAGCTCGCCCACGGCGGCCCGGTCGGTGGTCTCGATCACCTGTACGGCGGTCTCCGGCAGGCCGGCTTCGCGCAGACCGATGCGCAGGCACTCGGCGATCGCCTGGTTGGAGTCAATCGCCTCGGACCCGCCGCGCAGAATCGCCGCGTTGCCGGATTTCAGGCACAGCGCCGCCGCGTCGATGGTGACGTTGGGGCGCGACTCGTAAATGATGCCGATGACGCCCAGCGGCACGCGCATCTTGCCCACCTGGATGCCCGAGGGCCGGTAGTTCAGGTCAGTGATGCCGCCCACCGGGTCGGCCAGGGCGATCACCTGCTCCAGCCCCTCCACCATGCCGTCGAAACGCTCCGGGGTCAGTTCCAGGCGGTCCAGCAGCGCCGCTTCCAGGCCGCTGTCCCGGCCGCGCGCCAAGTCACGCTGATTGGCGTCGAGAATGGCGCTGCGGTGCGCGCGCAGCGCACCGGCGATGGCGCTCAGGGCGGCGTTCTTGTCGCCGGCGGTGGCCCGGGCCATGGCCCGGGACGCGCCGCGGGCCTGCTCGCCCACGGTCGCCATGTACTGCTGGATATCCATGTTCTCTGCGATGCCCACTTAATAAACCGTAAAAGAATTCGAAGGCGCCTAGTATAGGCGCTTCGCAACCCCGGGCGAAACCAGCCTCTCCATCGCGGGACGCGGGTCTGTGTTCTGCCCTTCCGGGAACGCCGTGAATACGTCCCTGTAGGCTCCCTGTCGAACGTCCTGTTCTCCAGGGTCCCGGAAGGGCAGAACACAGACCCGCTCATTGGTGAGATTCTGGTAGCCCGGGTTGTCGCCGTCGCTGAACCATTCTACGAAGCCGTGCTGGGCGGCTCGCGCCATTCCGGAGGTTCGGTCTCGGTGTCCTTGTCCAGGACTGTGTGAGGCAGGGAGCCGAACACAAGCCTACAGGGACGTATTCACGGCGGGTCCTGGACAAGGACACCGAGACCGAACCGGGCTACGGAGTACCAGAGACGGAGGCTTCGAGCACCCGCACCATCGGGGTGCCGCGGGTGCGGGGGATGGGCAGGGCGGCGTAGAAATCCGCCGGGTCGTGCACGGTGAGGGCGTCGAAGCCCTGATTGAGGAAATGGCGCTCGGTGTCCGCGTCGGAGCGGAAGTGAAACGCCACCTGGCTGCGGGATATGGCGCCGAGCAGACCCCCCAGGGCTTTCAGCGTGCGGTGGAACCGCATGTCGGTATACAGCGGGTAGTTATCGCTCAGATACACGCCCAGCGGAAAACGCCGCAGGCCGGCGGCCAGACGGCCCCAGAACGGCGTCACGGTGTCCAGGCTGAAGTAGTTGATCAGCCCTTCGGTGATCACCGCCACCGGCCGTCCCGGGTCCAGCCCCTCAAGCAGCGCGGCGACGCTGTCCGGGCCGTCCTCGGCGAGAATGTTCACCGGCACCACGCGGTGGGTGGCGCCCAGAAAGCCCTTGGCGGCCAGCAGGCGCCGCTTGCGATCGGCCATGTCCGGCAGGTCCGCTTCCACGTAGGTGATCGACGGAAAGCGTTGCCGGAAGCGGCAGCCGCGCGGTGACAGACCGCAGGCGATCTCCACCACCTGCAAATCCGGATGCCGCTCGATCAGCGCCGCCAGGCGCGTGTCGATCAGATGGTGGCGCTGCAGCAGAAAGGTACGGATATTACCGCCTAGCACCCGCTTGCCGAGTGCTTCCATGGGGCTCATGGCGCTATACAGCAGCGCCCCCGAGCGGGTCTGGAAGAACGGCTCGGACAGGCCGTTGCGCACCCACACCTGGCCGGTATAAAGCGCGGTGAAGCTGATCGAGGAGGTGTCCGGGGCGTGCTTGTCCATGGCTGTCCTGGCTGTGGTGGAATCCAACGCCGAAGGCTAGCAAAGCCGGCCCGTCGGCGCCGGGGGCGAAGGGGCCAAAACAGGCGGCGGTTACTTTTCCAGGATCGCCGGCAACGGTTTGCCGCACAGGCGCAGCACCAGGCCGGCGAGAAACTGCCAGGGGTCGCCGGGGCCCATGCCTTTGACGGCCTGGTCGGCGCGGATCGCCAGCGCCTGGCACTGGTGCAGCTGGCGCGGCGGCATGCGCCCGGCCTGGGCCTGCAGGGCGCGCAGCCGCTGGGGCGGCAGGCGCGGCGGGGCGCCGCCGGTGGCGAGCGCGTCCAGGGCGCGGATTTCCCGGCCCAGGGCCCACAGCACCACCGGCGCTTCCACGCCTTCGGCGCGCAGGGTGCGCAAGATGCGCAGCGCCCGGTTGGCGTCGCCGCCGCTGGTGGCGTCGGTGAGGTCGAACGGCGTGTAACGGCTGGAATCGCCCACCGCCTGCTGTACGGTGGCGGCGTCGACGCGGCCGTCGGTGGCGAGCAGGGCGAGCTTGTCCACTTCCTGGGCGGCGGCCAGCAGGTTGCCTTCGCTGCGTTGGATCAGCAGCTCCAGAGCGTCGTCGTCGATGGTCAGCTTGAGCCCGGCGAGGCGGTCACGCAGCCAGTGCTGCAGCTGCTTGCCCTCCACCGGCCAGATTTCCACCACCGCGCCCACTTTTTCCACCGCCTTGACCCAGGCGCTGTTCCAGTCCTTGCGGCGGTCCAGCCGCGAGCAGCGGATCAGAATCAGGGTGTCGTCGTTGGGGTGGTCGAGCAGGTCGCGCAGGATCTGGCTGCCGGCTTTGTCCGGGCGCTTTTCCAGCAGCACCAGCTCCAGAATCCGGCGGCCGCCGAACAGGCTCATGCTTTGCGATTCGTTGAGCAGGGCGTTCCAGTCGATGCCGGTGTCGGCGCTGAAACGGTGGCGTTCGTCGAAGCCTTTCCGGCGGGCGGCGGCGCGCAGGGCGTCCAGGCATTCGTCCTGCTGCAGGGGCTCGTCGCCGGCCACCAGATAGACCGGCAGCAGATCGCTTTGCAGGTGCTTGGCGAGTTGCTCCACACGCAGGCGCATGGCGGCTAGCGGTCCCGGCTGTCGATTTTGCGGGCGGCGTTGGCCAACTGGTTGATCAGCCGGTAGGCCACGTCCTCGTAAAGATCGTCGCGCACCAGTTCTTCCTCGTCGGAGGTGGCGGTGACGTTATCCGGCGAATAGGCGAAGCTGCGCAGCGCGGAAATGCGCCGTGGCGGGTTAAGCATGGCCTCGGTGTCGCGGTCCACCAGTTGCCAGGTGATCTCGTAGCGCAGCTCGCGCTCGGCGGCGCGGCCGCGGGCGTCCACCGCCGCGGTGCGGCTGTCCCAGCGTTCGTCGAGAATCATCACGATGTTCTGCGACTGGCCGTGGATCAGCACGCCGCTGGGTTCCAGTTCGTCTTCCAGGGTGTAGCGCAGCCGCGCGCTGGCGCCGTCCAGGGTGATCGATTCCAGCTCCGGGGTGGAGGTCTGGCCGCGCAACTGCCAGCCGGAGCAGGCCGACAGGGTCAGGGCGGTGAGTACGATCACCAGTGCGATTCTGACGTGGCTGATCACTTGCGGTCTCCTGTCGCCCGGTCCGGGTAAATCGGTGCCGGGCGGCTGTTAATTGGCGACGATATTAACCAGTTTACCGGGTACGACGATCACCTTGCGGATGGTCTTGTCCTCAATAAAGCGCACCACGTTGGGTTCCTCGCGGGCCATGGTTTCCACGCTTTGCTTGTCGGCGTTGGCCGGCACGGTGAGTTTGGCGCGCACCTTGCCGTTCACCTGCACCACCATTTCCAGGCTGTCCTTGACCAGGGCGCTCTCGTCCACCGCCGGCCAGGCCGCGTCGATCACCGCCTGCTCATGGCCCAGGGCGTGCCACAGGGCGTGGGCGGCGTGGGGCACGATCGGCGACAGCAGCAGCACCGCCGCTTCCAGGGCTTCCTGGCGCACCGCCCGGGCCGGGCCTTGCTCGCCGCCTTCATTGAACGAGCGGCTGATCTCGTTGCTCAGTTCCATTACCGCGGCGATGGCGGTGTTGAACGTGTAGCGGCGGCTGAAGTCGTCGCTGACCTTTTGAATGGTTTCGTGGGTCTTGCGGCGCAGCGTTTTGCCATGGTCGTCCAGACCGGCCGGGTCCAGCGCCGGCGCCGGACCGCCTTCCACATGTTCCGCCACCAGCCGCCACAGCCGTTTGATAAAGCGGTGGGCGCCTTCCACGCCGGAATCGTTCCATTCCAGGGACTGCTCCGGCGGCGCCGCGAACATCATGAACAGGCGCACGGTGTCGGCACCGAATTCCTCGATCATTTGCTGCGGGTCCACGGTGTTGCCCTTGGACTTGGACATCTTGGCGCCGTCCTTGAGCACCATGCCCTGGCACAGCAGTTGTTTGAACGGCTCGTCGGAGTCCACCAGGCCGGTGTCGCGCAGCAGCTTGTGGAAGAAGCGCGCGTACAGCAGGTGCAGGATGGCGTGCTCGATACCGCCCACATACTGGTCCACCGGCAGCCAGTAGTTGGCGCGGGCCGGGTCCAGCATCGCCTGGTCGTCATCCGGGCAGGTAAAGCGGGCGTAGTACCAGCTCGATTCCATGAAGGTGTCGAAGGTGTCGGTCTCGCGGGTGGCGGCCCGGCCCTGGTATTCGGTTTTCGCCCACTCCGGGTCGGCCTTGATCGGCGACACCACGCCGTCCATTTCCACATCCTCGGGCAGCGCCACGGGCAGTTGATCCTCGGGCACCGGCACCTGGCTGCCGTCTTCCAGGGTCAGCATGGGGATGGGGGCGCCCCAGTAACGCTGCCGGGAGACGCCCCAGTCGCGCAGCCGGTAGTTGACCTTTTTCTCGCCCAGGCCGCGCTCGGACAGCCAGGCGGCGATGGCGTCGAACGCCTGTTCGGAAGTCAGGCCGTCGAATTCACCGCTGTTCACCAGCGTGCCCTTGGCGGTGAAGGCCTCGCTGGCCAGATCAATCGCCTCGTCATGGGCGGGCTCGATCACCTGATTGATCGGCAGGCCGTACTTGTGGGCGAATTCAAAGTCGCGCTGGTCGTGGGCGGGCACCGCCATCACCGCGCCGGTGCCGTAGCTCATCAGCACGAAGTTGGCGATCCATACCGGCACTTCCTCGCCGCTGATCGGATGGCGGGCGTGGACGCCGGTAAAGATGCCCTTCTTTTCCATGGTGGCGATGTCCGCTTCCGCCACACCGGCGCGCTGACATTCGTCCACGAAGGCGGCCACTTCCGGGTCGCGCTCGGCGGCCGCTTGCGCCAACGGGTGATCGGCGGCCACGGCCATGTAGCTGACGCCCATCAGGGTGTCCGGGCGGGTGGTGTAGACCCGCAGCAGGTCATTGCCTTGCGGACCCTCGATGGCGAAGTCCAACTCCACCCCTTCGGAGCGACCGATCCAGTTTTTCTGCATCGCCTTGACCTGCTCCGGCCAACCGTCCAGCTGATCCAGGTCGTTGAGCAGCTCGTCCGCGTAGGCGGTGATTTTCACGAACCACTGGGGGATATCCTTGCGCTCCACCAGGGCGCCGGAGCGCCAGCCGCGCCCTTCGATCACCTGCTCGTTGGCGAGCACGGTCTGGTCCACCGGGTCCCAGTTCACCGTCGACATCTTCTTGTACACCAGGCCCTTTTCGTAGAGCTGGGTGAAGAACCACTGCTCCCAGCGGTAGTATTCCGGCCGGCAGGTGGCCAGTTCACGGTCCCAGTCGTAGCCGAAGCCGAGCCGTTGCAGCTGGCCGCGCATGTAGTCGATGTTTTCGTAGGTCCAGGCGGCGGGGGCGCTTTTGTTCTTGATCGCCGCGTTTTCCGCCGGCAGGCCGAAGGCGTCCCAGCCCATGGGCTGCAGCACGTTCTTGCCCAGCATGCGCTGATAGCGGCTGATCACGTCACCGATGGTGTAGTTGCGCACATGGCCCATGTGTAGCCGGCCGGACGGGTAGGGGAACATGCTCAGGCAATAGAAGGTCTCTTTACCGGGTTGCTCGGTGACCTTGAAGCTGCGGGCGTTTTCCCAGTGCTGCTGGGCTTCCTGTTCTACCTGGTCGGGGCGATACTGTGCGTCCATCGGCTCTCTTAATGTCGGGTGCGCTGAAATACGAACAAAAAAGTGGAAGGGGCATAGGATACATGAGCATAAGGCGGGCAGACAGCGGATGCGCGGTATGTTGATCACCGCCGCCCTGGCGCTGGTGCTGATCGGCGCCACCCTGCCGGCGGTGGTGCGGCAGTTCTATCCGCCGTTGCCGGCCCGGGAGCCCGGCGCGCGTCCGGGCGCGGTGGTGGTGCTGGGCGCCGGCCGGCAGCGCGACGGTCAGGACTACCGGCTCAACCCCACCGGTCTGCGGCGGGTCCAGGCCGGGCTGCGCGAGGCCTGGCAGCGCGACCTGCCGATCGTGCTCAGCGGCGGCGCCGAGGACCACGCCCCTGCCGACCCGGACGATTCCGAAGCGGCGATGATGGCGCGGGAGGTGCTGCGGGTCTGGCCCGAAGCCCGCACCCACATCGAGCCGAACAGCCGCAGCACCTGGGAAAACGCCCGCAACACCGCCGCGCTGCTGCGGCCTCTGGGGGTGAAGTCGGTGGTGGTGGTCACCGACCGCGCCCACATGCCGCGCGCGATACTCTGCTTCCAGCGCCACGGGCTGCGGGTCGAGGCGGTGGCCCTGGAATCCCTGCCCAAGCCGGCCTGGACGCCCTCCGCCGGGGCGCTGTCGGAAGTGCCGGTGATCTGGCGCGAGTGGGCGGCTCTGATCTGGTACCACCTGCGCTACTTCTGGTAGCCGCCGGAGGCCCGTTCGCTGGTCTCAGGGTCCAGTGTCGCCAGCGCCTGATAGTGGCTCATGAACACCTGGCCGCTGAGCTGTTCGAGAAAATCGCTGCGTTTCAGCTGGTCCATCACCGGGCCTTTCACCTCCGACAGGTGCAGGGTGACGCCGGCGTCCAGAAGACGCCGGTTCAAGCTTTCCAGGCTGTCCAGGGCGCTGGCGTCGATATGGTTGATCGCCGAGCAGAGCAGCACCACATGGCGGCGGCCGTCGCAGTGCAGCGCCCTATCGTAGATGGCGTCCTCGGTGCGCCGGGCATTGGCGAAGTACAGGGACTCGTCCACCCGGATCGAGAGCACCCGGGGCGAGGTGATCACCGGGTGGCGGCGCACATTGCGGAAATGCTCGGTGCCCGGCATTTGCCCCAGCTCGGCCATGTGCGGCTGGCTGGTGCGCCACAGATGCAGCGCCAGCGCCGCGGCCACCCCGGCGAGCACGCCGATTTCCACCCCCGCGAGCAGCACCCCGGCCAGGGTCACCAGCATGGCGGTGAAGTCCGCCTTGGAATAGCGCCAGGCGCGCCGCAGCGCGCCCAGGTCCACCAGGGTCAGCACCGCGACGATGATGGTGGCCGCCAGAGTGGCTTTGGGCAGGTAGTAAAACCAGGGCGTGAAAAACAGCGCCGTGAGCGCGATGCCGCCTGCGGTGAACACGCCGGCCATGGGGCTGCGGGCACCGGCGTCGAAATTGACCACCGAGCGCGAAAACCCGCCGGTGACCGGGAAGCCGCCGCTTACCCCGGAGGCCAGATTGGCGGCGCCCAGCCCGACCAATTCCGCGTTGCTGTCGACCCGCTGGCGCCGCTTGGCGGCCAGGGTCTGAGCCACCGACACCGACTCCACGAAGCCGATCAGGCTGATCAACAACGCCGGCAACGCCAGCTGGCCCCACACGCCGGCGTCGAACGCCGGCAGGGACAGCGCCGGTAACCCGCCGGGCACGTCGCCCACCACCGCCACGCCCCGGCTCCGCAGGTCGCTGGCGGCCACCGCCACGGTGGTGCCGATCACCGCCAGCACCGGCCCGGCCTTGGCGAGCAGATCGGCGAGCAGGGGCGGCAGGGTGGTGCGCCCGAGCAGCCGCTTCAGCGGCCCGCGCGCCCACAGCAGGAACAGCAGCGCGGCGGCGCCCACCAGCACGGTGGCGCGGTTAACGCCGGCACGCTGGTGAAACGCGGAAAGCCCCAGCGCCCAAAGCGTGTCGCCCTGCATCGGAATACCCAGCAGGTGCTTAAGCTGGCTGGCGGCGATCAACAGGCCGGACGCGGTGATAAAACCGCTGATCACCGAATGGCTGAGCAGGTTGGCGACCCAGCCCAGGCGCAGCAGACCCATGGCGACCAGAAAGACGCCGGAGAGCAGCGCCAGTATCACCGTGGCCGCCAGGTAGGCGCCGCTGTCGCCGCCGGCCACCTGACCGGCGGCGGCCGCCGTCATCAGCGACACCACCGCCACCGGCCCCACCGCCAGGGTGCGGCTGGAGCCGAACAGCGCATAGCCGATCAGCGGCAGAATGCTGGCGTACAGCCCCATCTGCGCCGGCACCCCGGCGAGCAGCGCATAGGCCAGGCTCTGCGGGATCAGCATCAGGGTGACGATCAGCGCCGCCATGCCGTCGGCGGCGGCGTCGCCGGGCCGGTAGTCTCTCAGCCAGGTGTTCAGAACGACTCCAGCAGACCGCGTGCCCGGCGGCCGCGCCCCAGCACCACGAACGCCAGCGCCAGCAGCAGCGTGGGCCAGACGCCGGCCAGCATGAACGGGGTCTCGCCCCGGCGCGGCTGGTACTCGCTGACCAGCACGTCGCGCTCGAATTGGGGCAGACGCGCCACGACCTTACCGTGGTGGTCAACCACCGCGGTGATGCCGTTATTGGTGCCGCGCAGCAGCCAGCGGCCGGTTTCCAGGGCCCGCAGCCGGGTCATCTGGAAGTGCTGGTGGGGCCCCGCCGAGGTGCCGAACCAGGCATCGTTACTGATCGTCAGCAGCACGTCGGCGTCGCCGGTGCGGCTCGCCACCAGCGCCGGGTAAAGGATCTCGTAGCAAATGAAGGGCGCGATCTCATGGCCCAGGGCGCGCAGGTTGGGCTGGCGCGGGCTGCCCGGCGTGAAGCTGGACATGGGCAGGTCGAAAAACGGGATCAGCCCGCGAATCAGCCCCTGCAGCGGCACGTACTCGCCGAACGGCACCAGCTTTTGCTTGTGGTAGACGCCGTCGTCGCTGGCCGTGCCCACCACCGCGATACTGTTGTGGTAGGTGGTCGGGGTGCGGCTTTCGTCGCGCCAGGGCAGGCCGCTGATCAAGGCGCCGCCCTTGGCCGCCACCGCTTCGCCCTGGCCGTCCACGAAGTCGTCGATGTCCTGGTAGAACTCGATCATCGCTGACTCCGGCCACACCACCAGGGTGTCCTCCGGCAGGCCCTCGGTGAGGCCGGCGTAGATCTCGCGGGTTTCCTCGCGCATGGTGGCCAGCCATTTCAGGTCCTGGGGCACGTTGCCTTGCACCAGCGCCACCCGCTGCCGTTCGCCTTCGGCATGGGTAAAGCTGAGCTGGCCGCCCACCACCCCGGCCACGATCAGCGCCAGGGACAACACCAGCGGGCCGGTGCCCCGGCCCCGGCGCAGCACCAGTTCCACGGCGGTCACCGGCAGGATCACCGCCGCCAGGGTGATCAGCCAGATCCCGCCCAGCGGCGCCAGCCCGGCCAGGGGCGTGTCGATCAGCGCGTAGCCGCCGTACAGCCAGGGGAAGCCGGTGAGCAGCCAGCCGCGCAGCCAGTCCGCCAGCACCCAGGCGCCGGCGAACATCAGCCCGCCGCCGCTGAACCGGCGGGTCAGCCAGAACGCCGCGCCGTAGAACAGCGCCAGCAGCGCCGCGAAGGCGGCGGTGGCGGGCACCGCCATCCACAGCGGCATGTAGCCGTAGTCGGTCATCGACACCTGCAGCCAGGCCACGCCGAACCCGAACAGGCCCAGGCCATAGGCCCAGCCGCCCAGCAGCGCGGCCTTGGCGGACCCGGCGCTGGCCTGCACCCAGTAGGCCAGCGCCACGCTGACCAGCAGCAACGGCCACAGGCCATAGGGAGCGAACGCCAAGGGAAACAGCAGGCCGGCGATCAGGGCCAAAAACAAATTGCGCATAAGCAAGGTCACGATTGCAAAAAATCAAAGGGAGCCGGGTCGGCGAAGCCTTGTTATACGCAAGTTGGCGCCGGCAATCCATGGCACGCGCCGCCCCGGCGGGGTGGCGCGCGTCCAACCGGCTTCAGGGCTGCTGGCTGAGCCGCCAGGTTTCCTGGCGCCAGAAGGGGATGGCGCCGAAATCCCCGTGCGACGACGGCGGAGCGCCGACCTGGCGATCAAACGCCTTGAAGACCAGATCGCCACGGCTGTGGCGGAGAGCCTGGTCCACAATCTGGATCGAGGAAAGCACATTGACTTCGGAGCCAAAGGTGCGTCGCAGAGCGTGCTCGGGTCGTTCGTGATGCTGGTCGATGGAAACCAATAACGAGCCGGTGGGGATAATGCCGCCGTAATGCATCTCGGAGACCTCCGCCACGCGGTTGAGGGTGAGGTTATAAAAGTTCACCGGTGTTTCCCCGGGCCGGGGCGCGTCGGCCAGAATCGGCGCCAGGGCGTTGAGGCTGTCTTCGATGCTGGCGGCGGCGGCCATGTAGACCAGGTTGTCGATCAGGTCCGTGGCGGTCCATTGGTCCCGGAAGCGCTCCAGCGCGCGGTTGATCACCAGGGTGCCCATGCTGTGCCCGACCAGCGTCAGGTCCGGCTGCGCGTCCGGTTGGGACCGCGCGTGGTTCAACAGCATGGTGAAAAGGTGCCCGCCAGGCACCGGGTCCAGGTCCTCGGGCTGCCAGCGTCCGTCGAAGTCCGAAGCGGGGAAGAATTGGGTCTGGGTGCGGCGCTTCATGACGTCCCAGGCGGAGGCGGAAACCGCGCTATGCCAGAGGCTGCCCACGGTGTAACGCAGCGGAAAGGTGGCAATCTGCGCGCTGCCTCGCCCGGTACTGTTGATGAAGCTGGTTTTATAACGGCTCAGGTTGGCGGTCAGGCCGGACTGCTCACCCTGGTAGCGCAGCGTGCCGGGGTTGGCGCAGGCGTTTTCGCCGCAGACATTATGGTTGGCGGTTTTCCAACTGCCGGACAGGGCGCGCGATGGCATCAGCAGGCCACGGCTGGCGGCGCGGTCTTTTTCATTGCTGAGCTGGTAGTAGACCGTGGCCGGAAAGCGGCCCAGGGTGGTGGCGATATCCGCGACCAGAATAAAGGGCGCGCTGGCGGCGCCGACCACCGCGCCGGCTTTTTTGCCTTCGCGCAGCCGTAGAATGTGCTCCCCCCAGGTGCTGAGCGCGTCGGATTTCCAGGAAATGAAAATCGGGTAATGCCAGTCCTGTGGGTCGTTCATGATCCGCCAGGCCAGGCCGTCGTGAATTTTCTGATCGCTGTGCTGGTAGCTGTTAAGGCCGCCGTGCACATAGACCAGCAGGCGGGGCCGGTCGCCGCCGTGATGCTCGGCGAGGCGGGTGGCTTCGCACAGCATGTGCTGAAAGGCCTGCCGGGCCCGGGCTTGATCGAGTGGGCGGCCGGCCTGTTCCGGATCCACCATCAGGCCGTCCGGGCTGACCCGGATAATGTGGTCGTCGATCGCGCGGGTGCGGCGCAGCGGTTGGTTTGAAACGGAAGGGCAGGGCGGTGATGTGATTTTTTCCTGGCCGGCTTCCGTTTCCCGGGCGACCGACATCTTGTTCTCCGCCGGCGGCGTGGCGCAGCCGGCGAGCAACAGCAATAACAATGAGGCAAGTCCTGAATAACGCATGGCGTCTCTCCTTGACGTTGGCCCGTTCGGTACGCCGAAGGAGCCACGTTGACGATGTTGTTATTAGTGGGCGGCGCGCCCGTTTTACAATTGGAGAGAATAGCAGTCCGCCGCGCCGTTTCATCCCCCGAATGGGGCATGCGATCCTGTCATGCCGGTGCGCGGCGTGGGGGCACGGCGTCAGCCGTCGGTGGTTTCGCTGTCGCCGTCCGCGTCCAGCGGCGCCACCCGCAGCAGGCGGATGGTGCGGCCGTCGGCGCTGAGCACGGTGAAGCGCAGGTTGCCCATGTCGACCGACTCTTCCCGCTGGGGCAGGTGGCCGAAGGCCTGCATCACCAGGCCGCCGATGGTATCGAATTCATCATCGCGGTACTGGGTTTTGAAGTGCTCGTTGAATTCGTCGATGGGGGTGATCGCCTTGACCGTGAAGTCGTCGCCTTCCAGGTCCTTGATCAGGTAGTCGTCGTCATCGATGTCGTGTTCGTCCTCGATCTCGCCGACAATCTGCTCCAGCACGTCCTCGATGGTCACCAGGCCGGCCACGCCGCCGTATTCATTGACCACGATGGCCATGTGATTCTTGGTGATGCGGAATTCGCGCAGCAGCGAATCCAGCCGCTTGGATTCCGGCACCACCATCGCCGAGCGCACGTGGTCCTTGATCACGAAACGCTCCATGCGCGCCGGTTCCAGAATCAGTGCCAGCAGGTCCTTGGCGAGCAGGATGCCGATGATCTCGTCCGGGTCGTCGCCGAGCACCGGGAAGCGGCTGTGGGCGCAGTCGATGATGGTGGGCAGAAAGTCGCGCGGGTCGTCGGAGGCGCGGATGCTGACCATCTGCGAACGGGGAATCAGGATTTCGCGCACCTGCATTTCGCTGACGCAGATGGCGCCTTCGATGATGCCCAGGGTGTCGCCGTCAATAATGTCGCTGTCGCGCATGGAGCGCATCAGGTCCAGCAGTTCGTCCCGGGAACCGGGGGTGGAAGTGAAGAACTGGCCGACGCGCTCCAGCCAACTTCGGCTGGTGCCATTATCGGAATAGTCGTCCGACATTAGAGATGCAACTCCTTGCTTGAATGGGAAACGGTATAGGGGTCGGGAAAGCCTTGCTCGGCGAGGGCGCGGATTTCCAGGGCTTCCATCACGTCCGCGTCGTCGTCGTCGATGTGGTCAAAGCCGAGCAGGTGCAACACGCCGTGGGTGACCATGTGCGCCCAGTGGGCGTCCAGGGGTTTGTCCTGTTCGGCGGCTTCCCGCCGCACCACCGGGGCGCTGATCACGATGTCGCCGAGCAGCGGCGCGCAGGCGTCCTCGGGCAGCCCTTCCGGCATTTCGAACGGGAAGGACAGCACATTGGTGGGCTTGTCCTTGCCCCGGTATTCCCGGTTCAGGGTCTGGATTTCCGCGTCGTCCACCACCCGCAGGGTGATGTCGCCGACCACGCCGCCGGCCACCGCCACGGCTTTCACGGCCCAGGCGCGTAAGTCGGCTTCGTCGGGGGCGTCCGGGGCGTCGCTGGCCCACTGGACTTCAACGTTGGGGGTCGGTATCCCGCTCATGACGGTCGTAGGCCTCTACTATGCGTTGCACCAGCGGGTGGCGGACCACGTCGCGGCTGTCGAAACGGGTGACGCCGATTTCCTGTTCGCCGGCGAGCACTTCCAGGGCGTTGACCAGCCCGGATTTCTGATGGCGCGGCAGGTCCACCTGGGTGACGTCGCCGGTGATCACCGCCTTGGAGCCAAAGCCGATGCGCGTCAGGAACATCTTCATCTGTTCCGGGGTGGTGTTCTGCGCCTCGTCGAGGATCACGAAGCTGTTGTTCAGGGTGCGCCCGCGCATATAGGCGAGCGGCGCCACCTCGATCACCAGACGGTCCATCAGCTTGGCCACTTTCTCGAAACCGAGCATTTCGTAGAGGGCGTCGTAGAGCGGCCGCAGATAGGGGTCGATCTTTTCCGCCAGGTCGCCGGGCAGAAAGCCCAGCTTTTCGCCGGCCTCCACCGCCGGACGCACCAGCAGAATGCGCTGCACCTCGGATTTCTCCAG
This sequence comes from Alcanivorax sp., assembly GCA_017794945.1. Classification (GTDB taxonomy): domain Bacteria; phylum Pseudomonadota; class Gammaproteobacteria; order Pseudomonadales; family Alcanivoracaceae; genus Alloalcanivorax. The sequence goes on along the minus strand of CP051239.1, from coordinate 749,947 downwards.
GGCGTCCACCGCGCAAGCCACTGCCAGCCAGGTCTTGCCGGTGCCCGCCGGGCCGATGCCGAAATTGATGTCGAAGCGGCGGATCGCTTTCACGTACTCGCGCTGGTGGCCGCCGCGCGGCTTGATGCGCACGCGCTTGGTGCGGATCACCACATCGTCGCTGGGGAACGCCACCGTGTTGTCGACCTTCTCGGACAGCTCGGATTGCTGCAGATGCAGGTGCACCATTTCCGGGGTCAGGTCCTCGGTGTCGGCGGTCTGGGCGTACAGGTCGTTGAGCACGGTGGACGCGGCCTGCACCGCCCGCGAGTCGCCGGACAGGTGGAACAGGTTGCCACGGTTGCGGATGTCCACGTGCAGGCGGTCGGCGATCTGCTTGATATGCTCGTCGAGACGGCCGCACAGGCTGGCCAGACGGCGGGAGTCGTAGGGTTCAAGACTGACTTGCTGGGAAGCGGCTGGTGTGTCCAAGTTGGGAGAGATGGCCCCTGGGGCGGTTGTCGATGAATTCAGAATACTCTCAAGGGGCCCGCTGGGGAACCCTCTCAGCCGGCACTCTAGCCCGGCCCCCGGCGTCGGGGCAAGCGCCGTGGCCGGGTTTTCGGACAGGGCCGTTCAGGCCGGCGCCACGCGCGGGCCCAGATCACCGTCGCAGGTGACCGTCTGCAGGCTGCGCGGCAGCAGGTAGAGGGTGTCGTCGCGGCCCGGTGCCAGGGCCGCCCAGGTGTCCCGGTCCAGCTCCACCTCCAGCACGCCGGCGCCCCAGCCGCGCGGCTCCAGCTCCAGGGTGACGGTGCCCCCGAACACGCTGCGCGCGGCCAGTTTCACCGGCAGATGGGCGTGGTCCGCGGGGGCCTTGGCGAGCGTCGCCTCGTGGGGGCGCAGGTACAGCGTGAGGGCGCCGTCCGGGCAGGCGCCGTGGGTGTTCAGGCGCAGGCGCGCCTCGCCGGACTGCCAGACGGCGCCGTCGTAGAGGCCTTCCAGGGCATTGATGTGGCCCAGGAAATCGAACACGAAGCGGCTGGCCGGCTGTTCGTAGACGGTCAGCGGGCTGCCGATCTGCTCGATATGGCCCTGGCTCATCACCACCACCTGGTCGGACACCTCCATGGCCTCTTCCTGGTCGTGGGTGACGAAAACGCTGGTCACCGAGATCTGTTCGTGCAGATGGCGCAGCCAGCGGCGCAGTTCCTTGCGCACCTTGGCGTCCAGGGCGCCGAAGGGCTCGTCGAGCAGCAGCACCTCCGGTTCCAGGGCCAGGGCGCGGGCCAGCGCGACACGCTGCTTCTGGCCGCCGGACAGCTGCGCCGGGTAGCGGCCGGCCATGCGGTCCATCTGCACCAGCTCGAGCAACTCACGGACCCGGGCGCGTATGGCGTCGCGGCCGGGGCGCTCGGCGCGCGGCAGCATGCGCAGCCCGAAGGCCACGTTGTCGGCCACGGTCAGGTGGCGGAACAGGGCGTACTGCTGGAAGACGAAGCCCACCTTGCGGCGGCGCACGTCCAGCGTGGTGACGTCGCGCTCGTTGAACAGCACCCGGCCCCGGTCCGGTTTTTCCAGGCCGGCGATAATGCGCAGCAGGGTGGTCTTGCCGGAACCGGACGGGCCCAGCAGGCCCACCAGCTCGCCCTGGGGCACGTTCAGGGAAATGTCATCCAGTGCGGCGAAGCCGCCGAACGTCTTGCGGATGCCGTCAACGCGGATGCTCATGTCAGGGTCTCCTCGGCGGCGTTCAGTTTGCTGCTCTGGCGCCATTCCAGCACCGTTTTCAGAAGCAGGGTGACCAGCGCCATGGCCCCCAGCAGCCCGGCGGCGGTGAAGGCGCCCACGGTGTTGTAGTCCTCGTTAAGCATCTGGATCAGCAGCGGCAGGGTCAGGGTTTCGCCACGGATCAGGCCGGACACCACGCTCACCGCGCCGAATTCCCCCACCGCCCGGGCGTTGGTCAGCACCACGCCGTAGAGCAGCGCCCAGCGGATTCTCGGCAGCGTCACGTACCAGAACGCCTGCCAGCCGGACGCGCCCAGCAGAATCGCCGCTTCCTCTTCCTCGGTGCCCTGGGACTGCATCAGCGGAATCAGCACCCGCGCCACATAGGGGCAGGTGACGAACACGGTGACCATCACCATGCCCGGCAGCGCGAACATCAACTGCACGTCGAAGCGGTCGTCCAGCCATTGGCCCACCAGGCCCTGGCCGCCGTACACCACCAGATAGCACAGACCGGCGACCACCGGCGACATGGCGAACGGAATGTCGATCAAGGTGCTGAGCAGCTTGCGGCCGCGGAATTCGTAGCGGGTCACGCACCAGGCCAGCAGCACCCCGAAGATGAGATTCACCGGCACCGTGATCAGCGCCACGATCACGGTGAGCTGGATGGCGCCGATCATATCGCTGCTGGTCAGGTTATCCACCACCATGCCGGCGCCCTGGGCGAAGGCCTCGGCGAAGATCACCACCAGCGGCAATACCAGCAACACCACCACGGCGGCGAACGCGGCGGCGACCAGCGTCCATTGGTGCCATTTGTGGGGCCGGTTCGCGGAGGACATGGGCGGCGGGCTCCTTACGGTGGTTGCGGGAGGTGATGATTCTATATTCCGGAACGGCAAAATAAAGCGCTCATTTATATCCTTTCGCCATGCCGTTAGATCGCGGCACTCTCTCAGCGCGTACAAATCGTTACGTTTCGCTACATCCGGGCCGTCATGGGGCGGGTATTCCCATACGGGATCTCGATTCCCGGTTCGGGCGACCTCCGGCCGCCCCCTTCATGATGAAGCAAGGAGAGAGAGCATGAACTTGAATACCAATGGTCTTTACTGGCTGTCGCCGCTGGCGCTGGCCGTGACCCTGGCCGCCTGTGGTGGCAATGGTGGCAGCAGTTTCGTTCCCGGCAATAATAATGGCGGCAATCAGGATTCGCCGCTGCTGGTGATGCACAACGGCGGCGGCAGCGTCGGCCAGATCGACCAGCTCGACAGTGGCCTGCGCGTTCAGTCCACCTTCAACGCCGACGCCAACGAAGGCATCGTGCTGGACCTGCTCGGTAACGTGCACGCCGCCGACGACACCGCGGTGCCCAGCAGCGTTCAGACGCTGCATAAACTGCTCGACCGTCAGGACGGCGCCGCTCCGGTGGCCACCCTGGACCGATCCTTCACGGTCACCGGCTCTTCCAACCTGAAAGGCGTGGCGATCGCCCACGAGGCCGGCCTGCTCATGGCCGCCAACATCAACGGCAACAGCATCGAGATTTACGGCACCACCGCCGGCACCGGCGCCACGCCGCTGGCCTCCACCGCGCTGGCCGGCAACGCCTGGGATCTGGCCTACGACGAAGCCGCCGACCGGGTGTTCCTGGCCATGACCAACGGCACCATCCTGGTCGCCGACAACTATGTGGCGAGCGGCTTCAGCGTCGCCGGTGCCCGTGAAATCACCCCGGACAGCGCCGGCATGACGTCCAACATGCACGGCATCGGCTACGACGCCGACAGCGACACCCTGGTGGTCACCGATGTGGGTGACGCCGCCATCGCCGACGATGGCCGCCTGTACGTGATCGAAAACGCCTCCACCGCCAACGGCACCGTGACCCCGGCCCGCACCGTCAACGGCCCGGCCACCCTGCTGGGTAACCCGGTGGATCTGGTGCTCGACGGCGGCAACGCCTACATCGCGGAAAAGTCCAACGACGCCATCCTGGTCTACCGCGGCGTACTCAGCGGTCCCTCCGGCGACGTGGCGCCGGACAAGACGGTGGACAGCATCAAGCCCGAGTCCCTGGCCGTGATCAAGGACAGCCCGGTACAACCCGACCTGTCCGATCTGGAAGACACCGCCGTGACGATCAACGGCGTGATGGTGACCCGCAACCCGGATCCGGATGACGCCAACCCGGACGTGCTGGTCTACAACACCGACCTGACCGCCCAGACCCGCGACTTCTCCGTCGGTCAGCCGGTGGAGAGCATCAGCGTCAACCAGACCGGCGACGCCTACGCCACCTACGACAGCGGCATCGCCGTGCTTAACCGGGTCGGCGTGGGCCGCGACGGTGAAAGCTTCAACCTGAGCCGCGACCGTCTGATTTCCGGCGCCAACACCGGCCTGATGGCGCCCAAGGGCTTCGACATCGCCGACGAGCTGGGCTGGGTGCTGGTCACCGAAAACAGCGCGCCGGGTTCGGTGCGTGTGTTCGGCGCCCAGGCCGACGGTAACGTGGCGCCGATCTTCAATATTCCGCTCACCGTGCAACCCTGGGATCTCGACTACGATCCCGAAGGCGACCGCCTGTACGTGGCGCTCACCGACGGCACCGTGGCGGTCTATGACGATCTGAGCAGCGACCGTGGCGCCGGCGGCGCCGACCGCACCATCGTGCCCGGGGAAGGCGGCAACGCCTTCGCGGCGCCCACCAACCTGCACGGTATCGTGCACGTGGCGGATGGCGACAAGCTGATCCTGTCCGACGTGGGCAGCGGCGCCAACCCCACCGACGGCAAGCTGTACGTGTTGGACAACGCCTCCAGCGCCGACGGCATCACCAACGTGGCGGTGCGCATCGACGACGAGGACAACAACGCGGTCGGTAACACCATGCTCGGCAACCCGGTGGATATCGCCTTCGACGGCGCCAACCTCTATGTGGCTGAAAAGTCCCAGGGCATGGTGCTGCGTTTCGATAACATCCTCAGCTCCGCCGGCGGCGACGTCAGCCCGGACGCGTCCATCGCCCAGGCGGCGCCGGAATCCGTGGTGCTGATCGCCGATTACCTGGGCCGCGCGCCCGAGTAACAGGCTCGCGTCACAGAGAAAACCGGAACGAGCCGCCTGCAAGGGCGGCTCCTTTCCCGGACTCAAGCAACAAAGCGTTCTACGAAGCCAGTTTTGTGGGAGCTTGCAGGCAAGCTCCCACAGGCCCGCCCCCACAGGGCGAAGCTTCTACAAAACTGGCTTCGTAGCCCGACATTGACACGGTCTTCTCGCGGCGCGGTGGACCATCGCGTTTTATTCACACCGCGCCGGAACCGCCATGGACGAGTCGAATCACGAACTGGAGCAAGCCACGGTATGGCTGCTGGCCTGCGGCCGAGGCGACGCCAAGGCCTTTCAACGGCTGTACCGTTTGGAGGCGCCACGGATGCTGGCCCTGGCGCGCCGGCTCACCGGCGACCCCGAGCTGGCGGAGGAGGCGCTGCAGGATACGTTCGTGCAGGTGTGGCGTAACGCCGTCCGGTTTCACCCCGAAAAGGGCAGTGCCCGGGCCTGGTTGTACGCGCTGCTCCGCTATCGGCTGATCAATCAACACCGCCGGGCGAAGCGTGACGACGCCGAGGCGCTGCCCGGGGACGACTGGCCGGATCCCGGGCCCAACCCGGAACAGTGCTCCATGCAGTCCGACCAGCGGCGCGCCATGCAGGAGTGCCTGCGCGGGTTGCAGGGCGACCGGCGCCGGCCGATATTGATGGCGTTCTACCAGGGGTTCACCTATGAGCAGATCGCCGAAACATTAGCGGTGCCCCTGGGCACCATCAAAAGCCGGGTCCGCACCGGGCTTAAAGGGCTTCAGGAGTGTCTGCGGCTATGATTCCCGATAACCAGGAAGAACAGCGTCTGCTGATCGCCGAGTACGTGCTCGGTCTGCATCGTGGTGAGCAGGCGGTGGAGATCGAGCGCTGGTTGGCGGAGGACGAGCAGGCCGCACGGCAGGCGGCGTACTGGCGCGAACACTGGGTGGGCGCCGCGGAGCTGCTGGAACCGGCGCGTCTGCCCCCCGGTCTGTGGCGGCGCCTGGCCCGCGAGACCGGCATCGCCGTGCCCTGGTGGCGCGGCCTGTGGCGGAGCACCCCCGCCTGGCGCTTCGCCAGCGCCGCCCTGCTGGTGGCGTTGATGCTGGCGGTGGGCCCGCTGCGCCAACCGGCCCCGGTGTATACCGTGGTGCTGCAGGCGCCGGGGGAGGCGGCCCAACCGGGCTGGCGGATCACGGTATCGGACAGCGGCGACCTGCAACTGACGCCGCTGGTGCAGCAGGCGGATTACCGCGCTGACCGCAGCGTGCAATTCTGGACCCTGGAAAACAACGCCGAAGGCCCCCGCTCCCTGGGGCTGGTGGAGCCGGGCCGCAGCCTGGTGATCCCCGCCGAGCAGGTCGGCGGCGTGGAAAGCGGCCAGCTGTTCGAGCTGACCCTGGAACCGCCGGGCGGCTCGCCGGAACCCCGGCCCACCGGCCCGGTGCTCTTCATCGGCCGCGCCGTCGCACTATAAAAGGCAGTTAATAGTTAACAGTTAATAGTGAATAGTTAACGCGGGCCGGGCCTGACGAGGCGTGAAGGCCGTGCCCGCGACACGGCGGCAAGACGCAGCCCCTACCGGCGGCAGGCCACGGGAAAGCCGACCAGGCTTGCTCCGTCGCTGTTACCTATTCACTGTTAACTCTTAACTGTGTTCTTAGCTGCCGTGCCAGCGGCGGATCATACGCCCCTGCACCGCCTGGATGCCGAACAGCAGTACCAGCGAGGCGCCGAGGATTACCGAGGCGAGGGCGCTGGCGGCGGCGAAGTCGTACTCTTCCAGGCGGATGTTGACCAGCAGCGAGATGATCTCGGTTTCGAACGGCATGTTGCCGGCGATAAAGATCACCGCGCCGTACTCGCCCAGGCTGCGGGTAAACGCCAGGGCGGTGCCGGTGAGCAGCGCCGGCATCAACTGTGCCAGCACCACGCGGAAGAACGACGCCATGGGCGTGGCGCCCAGGGTGGCGGCCGCTTCTTCCACGTCCGGGGTCAGGTCTTCCAGCACCGGCTGTACCGCGCGCACCACGAACGGCAGGCTGGTGAAACTCATCGCGATCATGATGCCCAGCGGCGTGTAGGCCACCGGAATGCCGATCGCTTCGAACCACTGCCCCAGCCAGCCGTTGGCGGCGAACAGCGCCGACAGGGTGAGGCCGGCCACGGCGGTGGGCAGGGCGAAGGGCAGGTCCACCAGGGCGTCCATCACGCGGCGCCCGGGGAAGCGGTAGCGCACCAGCACCCAGGCCAGCAACAGCCCCACCACCGCGTTGATGGCGCTGGCGCCGGCAGCGGCCAGCAGGGTGACCTTGAAACTGGCCAGGCTGCGCGGGTTGGTGATCACCGACCAGTAGCGGTCCCAGGTCATCTCGCTGACGTGCAGCACCAGCCCGGACAGCGGCACCAGGATCACCAGCGAAATAAACAGCACGCTCAGCGCGAAGCTGAGCGTGAAGCCGGGCAATACCGAGTGCCGGGTGCGCAGGATGGCCAAATCAGCGTCTCCGCGCCTGCGCCTGCAGTTCGTCGAGCACGCCGCCGGAGGCGAAGTGGGTGTCCTGGGCGTTCTGCCAGGAGCCGAAGTAGTCCTCCACCTTGAGCAGCTTCACCGGCGGGAACTGGTCTTCGGTGGCTTTCACCACTTCCGGGTGATGCACACGGTAGTTGAAGGTGGTCAGCAGCTCCTGGATCTCCTTGTCGTAGAGGTGTTCCAGGTAGGCGGTGGCCACCTCGCGGGTGCCGCGCTCGTCGACCACGTCGTCGACCACGCTGACCGGGAATTCCGCCAGTACCGAGGTCTTGGGCACCACCACCTCGTAGTCGCCGGTGCCGTACTCCTTGCGGATGTTGTTCACTTCCGACTCGAAGCTGATCAGCACGTCGCCGATCTCGCGCTCGGCGAAGGTGACGGTGGCGCTGCGGCCGCCGGAGTCGAACACCGCCACGTTGCCCAGGAAACGGGTCATGTAGTCGCGGATTTTTTGCTCGTCGCCGCCAAACTGCTCTTCCGCGGCCATCCAGGCGGCCAGATAGGTGTAGCGGCCGTTACCGGAGGTCTTGGGGTTGGGGAACACCACATCGACCCCGTCCTTGGCCAGATCGCCCCAGCCCTGGATGTCCTTGGGGTTGCCCTTGCGCACCAGGAAGGCGGTGGTGGAGTAGTACGGGCTGGCGTTGTTGGGCAGCCGCTGGTTCCAGTCCTCGGGAATCAGGTTGCCCTTCTCGTGCAGCACGTTGACATCGGTGACCTGGTTGAACGTCACCACGTCCGCTTCCAACCCCTGGAGGATGGCACGGGCCTGCTTGGACGAGCCGGAGTGGGACTGCTGAATGGTAATGTCCTTACCGGTCTGCGCTTTCCAGTAGGCCTGGAATTTCGGGTTATAGGTCTGAAACAGCTCACGGGCGACGTCGTAGGAGCTGTTCAGAATGGTTTGCTGGGCTGCGGCCACGGAAGTGGCGGCCAGCAGAATCAGAGAGAGCCAAACACGCATGTCCGTTATTCCTTAAACGTCGAAGCCAATGAGGCGACCTAGTTTATATAACCGAATGTTTAATGAAACAGGCCGCCTAGACTGATTTTGAATTTCAATATGAATATCAGGCCGTGACGGGCAAGCCGCCGCGCAGGGAGTTGGGCAGCGCCTCGACGATCTCCACGTCGACGAAATCACCGATCAGGTCGATGTCGTCGCAGGCGAAGTTGACCACCCGGTTGTTCTCGGTGCGGCCCTTGAGCTGGCCCGGATCCTTCTTGGAGAAGCCGTCCACCAGGATGCGCTGGGTGCTGCCCACCATCTTGCGGGAGATGTCCTGGGCGTTCTGGCTGAGGCGCTGCTGCAGGATGCGCAGGCGCTCCTTCTTCACCGCCAGCGGCACGTCGTCGGGCAGCTCCGCCGCCGGGGTGCCCGGGCGGGCGCTGTAGATAAAGCTGAACGAGGTGTCGAAGCCGATATCGCCGATCAGGTTCATGGTGGCCTCGAAGTCGGCGTCGGTTTCGCCGGGGAAGCCGATGATAAAGTCGGAGCTGTAGGAAATATCCGGGCGGATGCGGCGTAACTTGCGCAGCTTGGATTTGTACTCCAGCACCGTGTGGTTGCGCTTCATCATCGCCAGGATGCGGTCGGAGCCGGACTGCACCGGCAGGTGCAGATGGCTGACCAGCTCCGGCACTTCCTCGTACACCTGGATCAGGGCGTCGGAGAACTCCACCGGGTGGCTGGTGGTGTAGCGGATGCGGTCGATGCCGTCGATATCGCGGATCAGCAGAATCAGGTCGGCCAGATCCAGCGTCTCGCCGCCGGCGCCCTGGCCCCGGTAGGCGTTCACGTTCTGGCCCAGCAGGTTGATTTCGCGCACGCCCATGTCCGCCAGGTGGCGGATCTCATCCAGCACCGGCTGCACCGGGCGGCTCACTTCCTCGCCCCGGGTGTAGGGCACCACGCAGAAGGTGCAGTACTTGGAGCAGCCTTCCATGATCGACACGAAGGCGCTGGGGCCGTCCACGCTGGGCTCGGGCAGGTTGTCGAACTTTTCGATTTCCGGGAAGGTCACATCGATGGCCAGCGAGCGGGTGCTGGCCGCCTGGGTGATCAGGCCCGGCAGGCGGTGCAGGGTCTGGGGGCCGAACACCACGTCCACATAGGGGGCGCGCTCGCGGATCGCCTCGCCTTCCTGGCTGGCCACGCAGCCGCCGACGCCGATGATCAGCTCCGGGTTGCGCTCCTTGAGGCGCTTCCAGCGGCCCAGCTGGTGGAACACCTTCTCCTGCGCTTTTTCGCGGATCGAGCAGGTGTTGAGCAGCAGCACATCCGCGTCTTCCGGATTGTCCGTGGGTTCCAGATTGTGGGTGGACTCCAGCAGATCGACCATGCGGGTGGAGTCGTACTCGTTCATCTGGCAGCCGTGGGTCTGGATAAAGAGCTTGCGTGCCATGGATCGTGACCTCTGGGGCGCCGTCGCGCGCGGCCGGCCCTATCTGTTGGAAATGTGGCGGGCGCGAATTATACCGCCGCAAAGCGCCCCTGGACACCGGCGCGGCCGGGCGCGGCGAATCGCCGCGCCCGGCGGGCTGGGAGCGGCGGCCCCGAAACGCTATGATCGGCGCCGTTCGCGCCCCGGCGCGGTTTTCAAGGCGCGCGCGGCGCGCGGGAGAGAGGATGAAAACGAGGATTCGAATCGGGCTGGCGCTGCTGCTGGCGGCCCTGACCCTGGCCGGCTGCGGGGACGACCCGGGCAGCGATCTGCCGGTGAACACCCGCCTTGGCGGTGATTTCACACTCACCGATCACAATGGCGAGCCGTTCCGGCTGTCGTCCCTGGAAGGCCGGGTGGTGATTCTGTTCTTCGGCTACACCCACTGCCCGGACATCTGCCCGGCGGTGCTGGCGCGGGTGGCCCAGGCCTACCGCAATCTGGACGAGCAGGGCGACGCCGGGCCGGTGCAGCCGGTGTTCATCACCTTCGACCCGGAGCGGGACACCCCGGCCCATCTGCGCGAATACCTGCCTTGGTTCAAGGCCGACATCATCGGCCTCACCGGCAGCGTGGCCGAGATCGAGGCGGTGGCGGAGCAGTACGGGGTGGTATTCCTGAAGACGGACGGCCAGGATGAGGCCTACGACTTCACCCACAGTGATTATATTTACCTGCTGGATCGGCAGGGCCGGGTGCGCAAGCTCTACCCGGCGGATTTCGACATCGACGAGGTGGTCAATGATGTTCAAAGCCTTCTTTAAGCCCGTGGCCCTGGCGGCCCTGCTGGCGCTGTCGGCGACGCCGGCCGCCGCCGGCGATCTGGAAATCAGCGGCGCCTGGTTGCGCGCGGTGCCGCCGGTGTCGCCGACCATGGCCGGCTATTTCGAGCTCCGCAATCGCGGCGACCGGGTGGTGAAGCTGGAAGGCGCGGACGTGGACTTCGCCGGCGGCGCCATGCTGCACGACAGCCGCACCGGCGAGGACGGCCAGCGGCGTATGGTGCACCTGGACCGCGTCCGCCTGGATCCCGGCGACCGGGTGCGCTTCGCCCCCGGCGGCAAGCATCTGATGCTGATGAAGCTGAGCCAGGTGCCCGAGGCCGGCGAAAGCGTGGAGGTGTGCCTCACCTTCGCCAACCATGACGACCTCTGCACCGATTTCCCGGTGCGTCATAACGCCCCCTGAACGGGTGACCTCCGGTCGCGGCGCCGCGCTCTGGCTGCTGCTCGGCGCTCTCGCCGCCGGGCCGGCGGGCGCCGACTGCCGGGATCTGGCCGCGCCCCGGGCGGTGCCCACCGCCGCCGACGGGCAATGGAGCCTGGCCACCTTCAACCTCTGGCGCCTGCGCGACACCGAAAAGAACAGCCCCATCGACCGCCCCCTGGACGACGCCGTCTATCAGGCGCGCCTGGACGCCCTGGCCGGCTATATCGTCGACACCCTCAAGGCGCCGGTGCTGCTGGCGGTGCAGGAGGTGGAGAACCTCGCCATCCTCGAACAGCTCGCCGAGCGGGTCACCGCGCAAGGCGGGCCGCGTTACCGGGCGCGGCTGCTGGAAGGCCACGACCCGGCCGGCATGGATGTGGCACTGCTGCACCGGGCCCCGGCGCAAGTCGGCGGCGTCCGCGCCCTGTTCGCCGACCAGCGCTTCCGGGGCCAGCCGCTGTTCAGCCGCCCGCCGCTGGCGGTCTCCCTGACCGCGCCCCGCGAGCTGACCCTGGTGATCGTGCATCTGCGCAGCGCCAACGGCCTCGGCGAGAAACCCTGGGTGGCGGAGAAGCGGCGCCGCCAGGCGGCACGGCTGGCCGAGTGGTCCCGGGCCCGAAGCGACACCGCCCTGGCGGTGGTCGGCGACTTCAACAGCGCGCCGGACAGCGGCGCCTTCAGCGAGCCGCTGACGGTGATGGCGGCGAGCGGGCTCTATAACAGCTGGGACCGTGTGAAAAGCGCGGAGCGCTACAGTTACCGCCACCGTTGCCGGCCGCAGACGCTGGATTACGTCTGGTTGTCGGAGGCGCTCAAGGCGGAGTTACAGGGTGTGGCGGTGAGCCGGGGCAATGCCGGGCGCTACGATCGCCTTTACGGCAGTGACGGTAGCGAGGTGGTGTCCGACCATGATGGTCTGGTGACGTACTTTGAGTAGGCGGGGACTCGCGTAAAAAACACCGTGGGGCCTGCTTGCGTTTCCAGCGAGGACCAGGGAGGGCCCCACGGTGTGAAAATAAGGGGCGGGGGGAGAATCCCGCCCCGTGTTCTTGACGCTCTTAGAACGACAGGGCGTAGGTCACGACGAACAGTGCATCGTCGGTGTCATCCATGTTGCCGCCTTCGGAATCCACGATCTTGGAAACCGTGAAGCCCAGTTCGTCGGTGAGCGCGTAGCTGAGATCCACGTGGGTGTAATTGGCGTCGTCGGCTTCGAAGTCCCAGGTGCCCACGGTGATGCCGTACTTGTCGTAGCTGTAGCCCACGGTGAAGTAGTTGTCTTCGTTGTCCACGGAATCGTCGCCGCGGCCGTAGTCACCCACACCGAAGTAACCCGCGGCGCTGAAGCCGGCGAAGCCCAGGTTGAGGATCACTTCCTGGAAATCGCGATATTCGTCCTGGGTGTAGGTGCTGGAGTTCGGATAGTTGTAGTCCACGTAGGCGATGTCGTAGCTGAAATCACCCAGGGAACCGGCGTAGCCGGCGTACAGGTCGTACTCGCTGCCGCCGATTTCAGAGCTGCCCCAGACACCGGCGTAAAGCCCCGTGCTGTGAGCATAGTCCAGGCTACCGAACACCTGGGCGTTACCCTCGGTCAGATCCACACCACGCCAGAAGTACATGTTGGAGACACCGGCGGTGCCGCTGATTTCGGCCACTGCGATGGAAGGAGCGGCCAGGCCTGCTGCCATGGTGGCGGCCACGCTGGCGGCCAGAACGGTCTTTTTGATCCCAGATACGTGTTTCATGTGCAACCCTCTTTGCAAATAACAAATGTTCTGTGGTTTGTGCGCTCCTGGCGCACCGGCCTGGGAGGCTCGTATCGGTATAAAGCAGGGAGCGTGCCAAAAATAAAAACCCCTGATTTTTCAGGGGTTTAGGGGGAGAGGCGAAAAGAGGGTCGGGGTAAAGCCGGTAAAGGGCCCGGCGGCTGTGCGCTGTTTTAGTGCCTTGCACCAAAACGGCGCTTTTATCAGGGGCAGTCCCAGTCCACCGGCACCGCGTCGGCCTGCACGCCTTCCTCGCCGCGTACTTCCAGGCCGCACTGGCCGGCGTCGTTGCGGGTGAAGTGGGCCAGGTAGCGGGCCCCCGCTTGGGCGTTGAACTGCACGGCCACCCGGCAGTGGTTGCGGCGCATGTCGGTGTCGCGTTCGTTGTAGACCACGCCGATGCGGGCCTGGCCGTCGGCGGCCACCGTCACCGGCACCTGCTCGGCTTTTTTCATGGCGCTGAACAGTTCATCGAAGGCGTTGGTGTCCCAGGGCTTCACCGCCAGGGATATCTTGGTGTCCTTGAAGCCGCGGCCGGGCACGCACACCACTGGCTGGGCGGCCTCGTTGCCGGTGAACACCACGGCGGCGGTGTCCTCGCCGGTGGGTTCCTGGTAGTTGAGCATCTGGCAGCCCGCCAGCATCAGGGCGGGCAGGAGCAACAGCGTTTTTTTCATAATCGAAGGTCCTCTGAATGAATATCGCCAGTGTAGGGCTGCAAGAATAGGACCACCAGAGGACTAGGTCGGGTCGCCGCCGAACCAGTGGCGGATCGCCTCGCGGGTCAGTGCGTCGCGGCGTGGGCCGGTGGGCAGCCAGTTGCCGGCGTTGGCGGTGAGCGCGGTGAGAAATTCCAGCAGGGGCAGATGCTGGCGCAGCACGCGGTGATGGCGGTGGCCGATCACCGGATTGAAGAAGCCGAAGAAATCCAGCATCTGGCGGGGGTTCTTGCGCACCCACAGCCAGGAGCCCATTTCCAGGGTGAACGGCAGGAACATCTTTTCCGGGTGGTGTTCGCGGGCGCGGTCGTAGAGATAGTCCCAGAGGTCGCCGTGGGTCGTGTAGTTCAGGGACTGGGGCTCGATCAGATAGGGGTGGTGGTGCGGGTAGGTGGCCTCCAGCACCTGCTTGAGCCGGTACACCTCGGCCAGGTGGGCGATCGGCTGGTGGGTGCGCGCGTAGCTGCACCAGATGCGGTCGCGCCGGCCGAAGCCGCTGTGGCAGTCCAGGCTCAGCGATACCGGCGCGCGCAGCAGCTTTTCTTCCACCACCCGGACCAGCGCCTGCGCTTCCGCTTCCATGGGGTCGCCGGCGCGGCCCCGGAACCAGGGCAGGTGCCGGCTGAGGCGCTGACCGCCGACCAGGAACGACACCCGGCCGTCCGCCTCCACCGGGGCGTTGCGCATCAGGTCGACGCCGTTGGGGTTGCTGCGGGTGCGCCGCCAGACGCCGCCCGGGTTGACCATCGGCATGAACACCAGGCGGATATGCTCCAGGCGCCGGTGCAGCTGGTCGTCCCACTGCAGGCGGTGAATCAGGCTGTGCAGCCAGGACAGAATCACCTGGGTGCCGATCCGTTCCACGCCGTGCACGCCGCCGAAGAAGCCGATCGCCGGTGCCCCGGCGGCCTGGCTGCCCATCTCGATCACCCGCACCGGCAGGCGCAGGTCGCCCTGCGGCACCGTCAGCACCTCGGTCACGCGCAGGTGCCGTTCCCCCAGGCGTATCAGGTTGTCCAGATGCAGTTGCTCGGGCAGGTGGCGTTGTAGCTGGTAGAGGTGTTGTTCCATAGGTCCGGCCGGTGTCGGAACGTCCAGACTAACGGCGCACTGTCACGGTTTTATGACAATCCTCTGGCGGCGCGAAGGTCACGCAAGCGTGATCAAACTGTCAGCGCACTGTCACCCGGGCCGGTCAGGCTTGCCTCGAGCCTGGCCTGCGGACCGCTGACGTGACCGATGTCCAAGACCTGAATCTGTTATCCCTGGAAACCGGCGATGTGTTGCTGTTTTCCGGACGGGGGCCGACCAGTTCGGTGATTCGTGTTTTCACCCGCAGCCCCTGGAGCCACATCGGTCTGGTGGTGCGGCTGCCCGGCTACCCCGAGCCGCTGGTGCTGGAAGCCGCCGGCGGCGGCGATTCCGCCGACCTGCATCTGGGCCGGCCGGTGGCGGGCGTCACCCTGGTGCCCCTGGCGCGCAAGCTGGCCAACTACGCCGGTGACGTGGCGGTGCGCCGCCGCCTCGGCCCGCCGCTCAGCGAGGCCCGCCAGCGACTCGCCCGGCGCCTGGTGGCGCGCCTGCTGCACCGTCCCTATAAGAACTACCTCTGGTGCAATGTTCGGGACCTGCTCACCGGCTTCACCCGTCCGCCGGACCGGCGCGGCTGGTTCTGTTCCGAGCTGGTCGCCGAGTTCTACCGGCGGCTGGGCTGGCTGCCCCGGGATGTGCGGGTCAGCGGTTTCGTGCCCGGGCACTTCGGCTCCACCCGCCTGACCCTGCTCGACGGCACCCTGCTGCCGCCGCAATTCCTTAAACGGGGCCGGCGCGGGCCGGCCACCGAGCCGCCTAAAGCCAGCGCCGCACCCGTTGCCGATACGCTTGCCACTGCGCCCCGAACCGCTGCGCGTGAAAAGCTTCTTCCGCGGCGATCACGTGGCTATGCATAACCCACAGCACCGCCACCAGCATCAGCAGCATGCCCGGGCTGCCCAGGCTCAGCGCGCAGGCCAGATGCAGCAGCGCGAACGCCAGATAAATCGGGTTGCGGCTGAGCCGGAACACACCGCCGGTGATCAGCGTCCGGGCGGCGCGGTGCGGCATCACCGTGGTACGGGCGCGCGCCAATTGCAGCAGGGCAGTGAGCAACACCGCGATCGCGATCAGCGCCAGGGTGGCGGCAATGCCCTGGCGGCCGGCAAATGCCGGCAGCGACCAGTTCAGCGCCTGATCCAGGCCGTAGCCGACCAGCAGGCCGCCCAGGTGGAGGAGGGGTGGCGGCATACGGACTTCGGGATGTTCCAATGGCATGACGATCTCTCGTTAATTCGTTGACGACTCTCTATCAATTCGTTGACGACTCTCGTTGTCAGGTCTGAAAAGCTGGGTTATGGTAATTTACATCCCGCCCTTGCGGGAGTGATCGCGATCCGAAGCTGAAAGCTAACCAGCAACCGCCGGTAGCACTGTAAACGGCGGCAGGAGCAGGCGTCACTCTCGTGCCCGTATCCCGCCGCCCTAACGTCACGCAAATAGGGGATACGCATGGAAGAGCGAGCGGCCACCTTGCATTCCGTTTCCGCCACATCCGACAGCCACTCATCCGACCAGCGCTTTGGGCAACCCGATACCACTCCGAAAACCTACGTTCTTGATACCAATGTTCTGATCCACGATCCCAACTCGTTGCTTAATTTCGAAGAGCACCGGGTGGCGATTCCGATGACCGTACTGGAGGAACTGGACCGCCTGAAAACCGGCAAGTCGCACACCGCCGCGGATTGCCGCGCCGCCATTCGCCAGATCGACCGGGTGCTGGGGCAGGCGACGCCGGCGGAAGTGGAAGCCGGCATCCCCATCGGCCGGGGCAACTACACCCAGGGCACGCTCACCGTGCTGATGCCGCGCGGCAGCGCCGGCGGCTCCGCGTTGCCCGACCACCTCAACGACAACCGCATTATCAACGATGTGATGGCCATGAAGATGGCCGACCCGGACACCCGCTACGTGCTGGTGACCAAGGACATCAACATGCGCCTCAAGGCGCGCGCCTGCGGCATCGACTCGGAGGACTACCACAACGACCAGCTGGTGTCGGACATCAAGCAGCTCACGCGCGGCTACTTCGAAGTGCCCGGTTCCTTCTGGGATCAGGTCACCGAGGTGGACACCGAGCAGGTGGGCGCGGAAACCCTGCACCGGCTGCCCCACGGCCTGGTGGTGGGCGATATCCTCGGCGAGGAAGTGTATCCCAACCAGTACATACTCGATGAGCACGGTTTCGTCGGCCGCATTCTCAGTGTCGAGGGCGGCGTGGTCACGCTGCGCCACCACAAGGCGGAAACGCTGATGGAGCAGCAGGCCTGGGGCCTGCGGCCGATGAACATTCAGCAGGCGGTGGCGCTGCAACTGTTGCTGGATCCGGATATCCACCTGGTGACGCTCACCGGCGCGGCGGGCTCGGGGAAAACCATCCTGGCGCTGGCGGCGGCCATCGAGATGACGGTGGAGCAGAAGCGCTTCAACAAGATCATCGCCACCCGCTCCACGCCGCCGCTGGCGGAGGAGCACGGCTTTCTGCCCGGCACCGAGGAAGAGAAGATGGACCCCTGGCTGGGCGCCATCAACGACAACATCGAGGCGCTGCACCTCAACGACGAGAACCCCTCCGGCAGCATTCTGTACGTCAAGGAGCGCGCCAATATTCAGTTCAAGGCGCTCAACTACATCCGTGGCCGCAGCTTCCAGAAATCCCTGATCCTGATCGACGAGAGCCAGAACCTGACGCCCCACCAGATGAAGGCGATCATCACCCGGGCGGGGGAGGGCTCGAAGGTGGTGTGCCTGGGCAACCTGGCGCAGATCGATACGCCCTATCTGTCACCCACCAGTTCCGGGCTGACCTATATGACGGAGCGCTTCAAGGGCTTCGTCTATGGCGGCTCGGTGAAGCTCAACGGGGTGCCGCGCTCACTGCTGGCCGAGTACGCGGAAACCTGGTTGTAGTAGCTATGCGGCGGGCTTCGGGTGGCGGCTCCGTAGCCCGGTTCGGTCTCGGTGCCAGTGTCCAGGACCCGCCGTAAATACGTCCCTGTAGGCTTGTGTTCGGCTCCCTGCCTCACACAGTCCTGGACACTGGCACCGAGACCGAACCTCCCTCAGGTGCGAGCCGCAAAGCGCTGCTACGAAGCTGGATTGTGGGAGCGGGCCTTGCCCGCGAAAGGGAGCGAAGCTCCCGGCAGGATTCCAGAGCCTTATCTAACGGCAGCACCAACAGCGTCTCTGGAATCCCGCCGGGTGGCTAAAGCCACCCTTTCGCGGGCGGGGCCCGCTCCCACAAGGCTCGCTCCGGCCAAACCATCTGCGATCAGCTCAGGGCTTTCTCGAGGACGTTCTTGCAGGCGTCGCTGTCGTAGAAGTCGCCGAGGGCTTGCTCGATCCAGGGGGTGAGGACGCCCTGCTGGTCGAGCACGGCGGCGCCGGTGGCGAGGGCGGGGGCCAGGGCCTGGCTGCGTTTTTTGGGGGTGGTGCCCATGGCCTTGAGCAGGGCGGGCAGGTCTTTTTCCAGCAGCGAGTGCACCGCCGCCTGGATGCCGGCGGCCACCAGGCGGCGGCTGTAGTCCAGGCGCGCGGCTTCGTCGGCGATCACGCAGGCGTGGGTGGCGACGTCGCCGGCCAGGCCCTTGGGCGCGGTCTTGATGACGTCCGCCGGCTTGAGCGGCGCCAGGCGCCGGTAGCCGTCGCGGGCCAGTTCGGCGATTCGTTGGTCGGTGAGCTGGCGGTTAAGCCACTGCTCGCCGGTTTTCAGGGTGGCGCGGGTGTTGTGGCGCAGGTAGTCGCGGATGCTGTCTTCCAGGCCGCCCATGGCCTTGCCGACGCTTTTGCGGCCCAGCTTCATCATGCTGCTGACGCCGGGCAGCTTGGCGAGCACGTTTTCTTCCAGCAGGAAGTTCTTGATGCCGGTGTAGAGCATCTCGCTGACCATGTCGCTGACCAGCGGATGGTTGAGACAGGCGTGGATGGCTTTTTCGCGCAGGGTTTTCAGGCGCAGGGCCTGCTCCAGGATGGCTTCGAAGTGCGCCTCGTTCAGCAGCTCCCCCACCGTGGCCGGGTCGTCGCCGGCCTGTTCCAGAATCGCTTCGCTCACCTCAATGATCACCGGCCGCAGCCCCTGGGCGGTGTTCACGCTGGCCAGCCAGTCGTCCACCACCTTGGCCAGGGCGTCCGGGTCCACCAGGGCGCCCACCGGGGTTTTGCCCAGCGCTTTAACGCCGTCGTCCAGCTGTTGCTGCCAGTAGCGCTTCTCCTGCAGGCGCAGGCGGGCGTGTTCCACATGGGCGTTTTTGAGCGCGTCGGCCAGTTGGGCTGCGTTCATGGCGTTCCTCTTGTTATCGCGGGATGTCATGGACGCCCATGATGGGCCAGTCGGCGTGGTTCGGGCGCAGCCATCGCGCCGGTGGGGGCCGGCGCTGGTGCTAATCGCTGTCCACGTGTTCGGGGTGGGCCTGGCGCCAGTATTCAAAGCCGCCGTCGAGACTGACCACGGAATGGAAGCCCTGCTCCGCCAGGTAGTCGCTGGCGCCCTGGCTGGAGTGCCCGTGGTAGCAGTACACCACCAGCGGTTGCTGGCGGTCGGTGGCGGCGAGGAAATCTTCCAGGTTGCTCTGGTTGAGCAGCAGGGAGCCGGGGATGCGGGCTTCCTGGTGGCTGGCCGGGTCGCGTACGTCGACGAACAGGGTGTCGCCGCTTTGCAGTTTGATGACCCCGTCTTCCGGGCTGATACGTTCCGCCATGGTTTTTCCTTCCCGGGCTACTGGTCGGCGACCAGCGCGGTTTCCGGGTGCACGCAGTTGAGTTTCATGCCGATGGCCTGCTCCAGCTGGGGCAGCAGGAAGGCGTCGTCTTCGCAGGCGAAGCTGATCGATACGCCGTTGGCGCCGGCGCGGCCGGTGCGGCCGATGCGGTGGACGTAGTCCTCCGGGTCTTCCGGCAGGTTGTAGTTGATCACGTGGGACACGCCTTCGATGTGAATGCCGCGCCCGGCCACGTCGGTGGCGATCAGCACCTGCAGGTCGCCGGCGCGGAACCGCTCCAGGGTCTTCATGCGCTGGTTCTGGGGCACGTCGCCGGAGATCAGCGACACGTTCAGGCCCTTCTTATGCAGCCGGTCGTTGAGCCGCCGGGTAATGTCGCGGCGGTTGGCGAACACGATCACTTTCGACATGTTCTCCCGGGTGATCAGGTTGTAGAGCAGGTTGAACTTGTCCTGGGTGGCGGTGATGTAGACCTTCTGGTCGACGGTGTCGGTGGTCACCTGGGTGGGCTCGATCTCCACCACCTGGGCGGCCTCGGTCCAGCGCCCGGCCAGGTTCATCACGTCGTCGTTGAAGGTGGCGGAGAACAGCTGGGTCTGCCGGTAGCGGGTGCTCGGGGTCATGTTGACGATGCGTTTGACGTCGGGGATGAAGCCCATGTCCAGCATCCGGTCGGCCTCGTCGAGCACCAGGGCTTCCACCCGGTCCAGCCAGAGGTCGCGGCGTTTGGCGAAGTCCAGCAGGCGCCCGGGCGTGGCCACCAGAATGTCGATCAGCCGGGTTTGCAGGCGTTCCTGCTGGCGGTTGAAGTTCATGCCGCCGACCACGCTCATCACCTGCAGGTCGGTGTGGTGGGCCAGCAGTTTGGCGTCCTTCTCGATCTGCATCGCCAGCTCCCGGGTGGGCGCGACGATCAGGGCCCGCGGTTCGCCGGCGTAGCGCGGCACCGTGATCGGGTGGCGCAGCAGGTCGTTGATGATGGTGATCAGGAAGGCGGCGGTCTTGCCGGTGCCGGTCTGCGCCCGCCCGATGGTGTCGGCGCCGGCCAGCGCGTGGGTCAGCACCTGGGCCTGGATCGGCGTGCAATACTGAAAACCGGCGTCCGCGATGCCGTGCATCAGCGCCGGCTCCAGGTCAAAGTCGTGGAAGCGGGTTTCGCCTTCTTTTTCCGGGACCTGGAACTGCTCCAGGCTCCATTCGCTGGTGGTTTCGTTTTGCATGGATTCGCTCGGTTTGGGTGCTGCGGAAAACGGCCCGGCCATGGGAACGGGAACCTAGTGTATAAAAAGCGGGCAGCACTGTCAGAGGAATCTCGGGTTGTGTCTCAGCCAAACACGAGAATGCGGTTATTCGCCGGCATGGCGTGGTCGTGGATCAGCTCGCGGCCGTGTTCGGCGAAGCGTTCCACCACCCACTCCTGGTCGCGGATGCCCATGGCAATGTCGCGGGCTTTCAGCGACAGGTCGAACTCCCGGTTGCTGTCGCTGGTGTAGGTGCCGTGATAATTGAACGGGCCGTACACCAGGAAGCGACCGTCCGGCAGTAACGTCTCGCACACCCGGCGGATGCAAAGCTCGACCTGCGGACGAGAGACGATATGAAAGGTGTTGGCGGTGAAGATGTAGCGGTAGGCCTGCGCCGGCCAGTCGCCTTCCACGTCCAGCGCCAGCGGTTCGGCCAGGTTGTCGCTGGGGGCGTCGGCCAGCCACTGGGACAGGCCGTCCAGGTTTTCCGGCAGCTCGGTGGGCGTCCAGAGCACCTGGGGGAAGTGCGGCGCCAGCCATACCGCGTGCTGGCCTGTGCCGGCGCCGATTTCCAGCAGATCACCCGGGGCAGTGAGATAGTCACGCAATACATCAAGGATCGGACCCTTGTTGTTTTCGGCTGCCTGGGAGAAAGGTTTCATGGTTATTTCCGCATCATTTTCTGTCCGGCCACCATAATACGCTGATAGGCGGTGGGCATCAGGCGCTGCATGCTGTCGATGGCGCGGGCGTCGGAGCCGATCAGCACCCGGCGCTTATTGCCTTTCACGCCCTTGAGGATGGTTTGGGAGGCCTCTTCCGGCGTGGTGCGGAACATCTTCTCGAAATCGCGGCGCGCTTTGTCCACGTCGCCGGTGATCTTCTCGACGCCGGCGCCCATGCGCGCGTTGCGGGCGATATTGGTCTTGATGCCGCCCGGATGCACCGAGGTGCAGGACACCCGGCCGCCTTCCATTTCCAGCTCCTGGCGCAGGGCCTCGGTGAAGCCGCGCACCGCGAACTTGGACGCGTTGTAGGCCGACTGGGTGGGCACGCCGATCAGGCCGAACACGCTGGATACATTGACGATATGCCCGTCGCCGGCGGCTTTCAGGTGGGGCAGGAACGCCTTGGTGCCGTGCACTACGCCCCAGAAGTTGATGCCCATGAGCCATTCGAAGTCCTCATAGCTCATGTCTTCCACGGTGGCGCCCAGGGCCACGCCGGCGTTGTTGAACACCAGATGGGCGGCGCCGAAGTGGCCGGTGACCCGCTCGGCAAAGGCGTAGAAGGCGTCCCGGTCGGCTACGTCGAAGGCTTCGGTGATCAGGCGGTCGCTGCCCAGCCCCAGGCTGTCGGCGGTTTCCTGCAGGCCGACCTGATTCACGTCGCTGAGGGCGAGCCGGGCGCCGGCGGCGGCCAGATCCCGGGCCAGGGCCCGGCCGATGCCCGAGCCGGCGCCGGTGATCACTGCTACTTTATTCTGGAAGTCTTTCATAGTTGCTGTTCCGATTCCGTCTGAATGGCCGGAGTGTAGCGGCATCGGACATGCAAAAGGGGCCAATTCCAACGTCGAAGCTGGCCACGCCGCCGGCGCCGGGCGACGCCAGGGTAACAGAGCGGCGTCAGGTCAGCTCCAGGCAGCCTTCGCCGACGCTGGCGATGGCGGCACGGCTGCGCGCCATGGCGTCTTCCACGGCGGCGTCGTCCTTGCCGGTGACGGCCACCGGGGCGTGCACGGTCAGGTCCACGGTGCCCGGGTGCATGCGCAGGGAATCCGCCGGCAGAATTTCCCGGGTGCCGATAATGGTGACCGGCAGAATCGGAAGGTCCAGGTCCTGGGCCATGCGGAAGGCGCCCTTCTTGAACGGGCGCAGCTCGCCGCTGCGGCTGCGGGTGCCTTCCGGGAAAAACAGGATGCTGGTGCCGCCGGTGAGGCGTTGCTTGGCCTGCTCCAGGCTGGCCAGGGCGGAGGCGCGGTCGCGGCGGTCGATGAACACATGGCCGAGCATGGCGCAGCACACGCCGATCACCGGCACGCGCCGCAATTCCTGCTTCATCACCCAGCGGAAGTCCTGTTCCAGGTGCCCGTAGAGCACCCAGATGTCGTACTGGCTGAGGTGGTTGGCGACAATCACATAGCTGCGCGACGGGTCCACGTTTTCCAGGCCGTGCACGCGCACCTGCACGCCGCTGAGCAGCAGCCCTAGGCGCGCCCAGGGCACGGCGCTCAGGCGCGCCACCCGTCGCGGGCCGAGAAACGGCACCAGGCACAGGCACACGGCGCCGGCCACCACCGTGGCCAGCAGCATCAGCGGTACGAAAATAAACCAGGAGTAGATAAAGAAAAGCGCGTTCACCATGCCAGTGGTCTCCGCCTGGTCGGCATCGAAAAAAAACCACGTCAATGGTAGCGAAAAGGGCCGAATATGACAGGTGTCAGGGGCTTTTTGTTACGTTTTTCGTCGGCTCCGGACGGCCCGGCCCGCGCAGGTCCAGCCAGTCGTAATAGTGCCCCTGGTATTCGGCGCGGTGCACCACCCGGCGCAGCCGCTCCAGGGTGAAATAGGGGGCGTCGCGCAGCAGGATGTTGGCCAGCCAGGCGGGGATGTAGCCGCCGGGGTTCAATTCCAGCTGGTAGACCACTTCCACCTCGCCCGGCGCCACGCGGCGGAAGCGCAGCATCCCTTCCATATGCGGGAAGCGCACGTAATCCGGGTCGGGGGGCAGCAGGTTCGGGCGGTTGCTGAGGTCCACCACCACTTCTTCATTGCTCGGGTCGCTGGCCTGTATCACCCGGGTCTGCAGCACCGCCTCGCGGTCGGCCAGCGGCCAGGGCAGCAGCGTGGTGAAGTGCAGCTGGCGCACCTGTTCGTTGCTGCGACCCAGCTCTCGGGCGCTGTCCACGAAGTGCAGCCAGTCCGGGTAGGCCTGGTAATCGTTGAGCAGGGCCACCATGGCGTACTCATCGTCGAGCGGGAAGCGGGTCACGCCGCGGAACGTTTTCAGCGGTGTCCGGTCTCCATGTTGCATGTAGACCTGAATGCCGTTGCGGTCACTGACCAGTTGCCAGGCGCCGGCCTGGGCAGGCAGCCGCTCCGCGGCCAGCAAGGCCGTCAGCAGGACCAGGTAGGGGATTGCCCGGAGAGAGGTTTGCATATAAAAGTCACCCGAAAGTCGTAGATGCATTATGCCATCATCGATGTCGCTTGTCTTCGCCGGGTAGGGGCAATCCCCGTACGCCGGTGTTAGACTTCGTGCCTTTCCTCGCACCTTGACAAACGGATGCCGAATGCCCATGGCAAGACGTGGTTTTCACTGGTTGCTTGGCGCTTTATTGCTGGTGAGTTTCGTGGCGGTGCTGCCGGAACACCAGGAACGGGTTTCCAAGCCTGAATTCAAGCCGGATTACGTGCCCGGCCACGACCGGTTGAACGGTCAATGGCAGATGCGTTTCGCCTCCGACGGTGAGACGCCGCTGGTGCACGCGCCGTCCATGGTGGCGCTGCCGGACGGCCGCCTGCGTGCGTTCTGGTTCGCCGGCAAACGTGAAGGCGGCCCGGACGTGGCCATCCACTCGGCGATTTTCGACCCGCAACAGGGTGCCTGGAGCGAGGAAGAGCGGGTTGTCACCCGCGAGCAGATCCGCCTGCAGTGGGGCCGGCACGTGCGCAAGCTGGGCAACGCCGTGCCGGTGCTGGACGAGGACGGCCGCATGCGGCTGTTCGTGGTGGCGGTGAGTTTCGGTGGCTGGGCGGCGAGCCGCCTGGTGGTGCTGGAGTCCGACGACATGGGCGCCAGCTGGCGGTTCGACGAAGCGCTGGTCACCTCTCCGTTTCTGAATATCAGCACCCTGGTGAAAACCCCGCCGATCCGCTACCAGGACGGCACCGTGGGCTTGCCGGTGTACCACGAAATGGTGGGTAAATTCGGCGAAATACTGCGCCTGGACGAGCACAACCGGATCGTCGACAAGGAGCGCATCGGCCACGGCCGCAAGGCGATTCAGCCGCTGGTGCTGGTGGACGGGCCGAAACGGGCCACCGCCTTCCTGCGTAATGAAACCGATACTCACCCCGGCTTCCTGTACCGCAGTGAGACCCGCGACGGCGGTGGTGACTGGTCGCCGCTGCGCCCGTCGCAGCTGCAGAACCCGTCATCGGCGGTGGGTGGCGTGGTGCTGTCGCCGGGGCACTGGCTGCTGGTGGCGAACTGCAACCCGATGGAGCGCGACGACCTCTGCATGCGCGAAACCCATGATGGCGGTAAGACCTGGTCGGGGCGTTATTTCTTCCATAACCGGGCGCAATGGCGCGAAGGCAACGTGCCGCAGACCGAGTACATGGAAATGATTTCCGAGGAGGTGGCCGGCACCCTGGAAACCGAAAGCCCGGCGTTGCTGCGTCAGCGCGTGGCGCGCAACAAGTGCGAGGAACAGGGCTGCGAGTTTCAGTACGACTATCCGTATGTGATCCAAGCCGCCAACGGTGACGTGCATATCCTCTACACTTGGAACAAGTCGGCGATTCGACACGCCTGGCTTCCTGAGGATCAGCCGCTATTGGGGGGGATGGCCGGTGATTTCTAGCCTTATCTGTGCCTTGGTGCTGGCGGCCATCTGGCTGCGTTTGAGCGCTCGTCTGCCGTTGCCGGTGCGCGGCGGGCTGGCGGCCGCGCTGGTGGTCTGGTCGTTGCTGCCGTTTCCGGTCGGGCTGGCCGGCTGGGTGATGAGTTATCTGAGCCACCTGAGTATTACCTCGGGCCTGCTGGCGGTGGCCGCCATTCACCACCGCCTGCGCGGCCGTTACTGGTTGCCGGTGGGACAGCTGCGGGCGGTGTGCGTGATGCTGGTGGGGCTGGCGCTGTTCTTCTACCCCATGAGCCTCGGGTCCAGCTACGCCGATCCCTATGCGCTGGGCTTCGGCGACATCCTGTTCAGCAGCGTGTTGCTGCTGATCGGCCTGTTCGCCTGGATGAACCGGGCCTACGCGCCCTGCGTGGTGTTGATCGCGGCCCAGGGGGCGTTCTACTTCAACCTGCTGCACTCGGACAATCTCTGGGATTATCTGATCGATCCCTGGCTGGTGTTCTGGGCCACCGGCTGGTTGGTGCGTGATCGCCTGGTGGTGCGCCGCGACGTGCGCGCCGCGCGCCGCCAGGCCACGACCCGCGCCGGCGAGGCGCCCCGCCCCGCATCCGAGCCCGCCGGTTCCCGCTCCTGAGCCTTCCGGTGGCGCCTCAGGCCGCCGCCACCGGGCGGCGGTCGAACAGGCGGGCCATGCCGTAGCCCACCAGGAACATCACCAGATTGCCGATCAGGCCGGTGTAGTAGAGATCGAACGGCGCGCTCAGCGCCGCCGGCATCAGCCCTTTGTTGGTGAGCACCGTCCAGCCGGTGAACAGCAGCGTCATGCCGATGCCGCACCAGGCGGCGCGCGCGTCACCCACGCGGGTCAGGAAGCCGAGCAGATACAACCCCAGCATGCCGCCGCCGAACAGCGACACCAGAATCGTGGAGGTGTCCTGCAGGGTGTGGGTGCTGGCGCCGTTGAGCCAGAGCGCGCCGAGGATCATCAGCACCGTCACCAGCGCCGCCACGGTGCGCGCCACCGTTAGATAGTGTTTATCGCTGAGCCCAGTGCGCAGGTGGCGCCGGTAGAGATCGACGATCGACACCGTGCTCACCGAGTTGATGCTGGAGTCCAGCGAGCTCATCGCCGCCGCCAGCGCCGCCGCCACCACCAGGCCGGCGATGCCGGACGGCAGGTACTCGGTGATGAACCAGGGCATGATCGATTCGGCCCGGGCCTCGCCGGTAAGCACCGCCGCGGCGGTGGGGTCCGGGTAGTGCTGGAAGAACACCCACAGGGCGGTGCCCAGCAACATATAGAACGCCCACACCGGCAGCGCGGTGAACAGGTACACCCACAGGCCCCGGCGCGCCTCTTTCATGGAGCGCGAGGCGCAGTAGCGCTGCACGGTGTTCTGGTTGCTGGAGTATTCCGTCAGCCAGTTGGTCAGGCCGATCAGCAGCATCATGGTGACGGTCTTCTCACTCAGCGACGGCTGCCAGCGCACCGGCTGCGGCGTGCCGTCGTCGAACTCCGCGAGCGCGAACTTGCCCGCCGCCGAGGCTTCCCGGAACACCTGCCCCAGGCCGCCGGGCAGCGCTTCCACCACCACCCAGATGCACAGCAGCCCGCCGATCATCAACACCACGGTCTGCAGCACGTCGGTCCAGATCACCGCGTCGATGCCGCCGATAATGGTGTACAGGCCGACGAACAGGCCGGCGCCGACGATCGCGGTGGTCGGCGTCACGTCCACCAGCTGCTGGATCAGCAACGACAGCAGCCACAGGATCATCGCCAGGCGCACCAGCTGGGCGACGATGAACGCCAGGGCGCCGTACACCCGCACGCTGGGGCCGAAGCGCTGTTCCAGAAACTCGTAGGCGCTGGTCATGTTGCCGCGCCGGAAAAACGGCAGGAACACATAGGCGGCCACGAACAGCGCCACCGGCAGCGCCAGGTTGGGCAGATAACGCAGCCAGCCGGTCTTGAACGCGTCCGCCGGGTAGGCCAGGAAGGTGATCGAGCTGATCGAGGTGCCCACCAGGGACAGGCCGATCACCCAGCCCCGGAAGCGCCGCCCGCCGACGAAATACTCCTCGGTGCTGGTATTGCGGCGGGCGAAGTAAAACCCGATCAGCAGCACCACCGCCAGATAGGCCAACAGCACCGCCCAGTCGAGCAGCGACAGGGTCATTGCTGAATGTACACGTCGTCGGCCTGGTCGCCGCGCTCGGACTCGCGAATCACGAAGCGCACCCGGGTGCCGGTGCGCAGGCTGCGGCGGCCGCCGTTCCGCACCGCCTTGAAGTGGACGAAAATCTCTTCGCCGCTATCGTCGAGAATAAAGCCGAAGCCTTTATTGGGGTTGAACCACTTCACCTCGCCCTGTCGGCGGCCGTCCCGGGCGAGACGGCCCCAGGGCGCCAGCGGCAGCAGGTACACCAGCACCGGGGCCCACAACCAGGCGCCGTCCAGCGTGAACACCGGCGCCCCGTGGCTGGCCACCAGCCCGGCCAGATAGAAGAACACCGCCACGTGCAGGGCGGTGCGCGTGCGGCCGCCGGCCAGGCAGACCAGATTCACCGCCGCCGCCAGCAGCAGGCCCAGGCCGGTTTGCTGGCTGAGCAGGGGAGAGACCAGCAATGTTTGATCGCCGCCGTGTACGAAAAGAATAAAGGCGTGCGGGGCGAACAGCAGCCAGGCACCGGGTAACGCAAGCAAAAGGGCGGCCAGGACGTAGAACGCCGCCAGGGGTTTGGAAACTTTCATTGATCGACGAACCTTGTTGGTGACTCGAAAAAAGGAAACAAATCGCCGTGCAAAGAGGCGAGCGGCTTCGGGAGGCTCCCGCATTATCGTTATCGCCGCGCCGCCATTGTAACGAAGCGGCACGGTAATCTCATGTTCACGTTGGCCTCGCCTGGCCGCCCCGGGGTCAGTATCCTGTCGCCATGGAGTTTCCCTTTCTCACCGACGCCTTTCTCAACGCCCTGCAAGACACCGGCGCCGCCACGCCGAGCCGTGGTTGGGGGCCCTGTCACCTGCGTGACGGCGACGCCCTGATGCCGATCTACGCCCGCGACGGCTCGCGCGGCGAGTACGTGTTCGATTTCGCCTGGGCGGACGCCTACCAGCGTAACGGGCTGGCCTATTACCCCAAGCTGGTCACCGCGATTCCGTTTACGCCGGTGGTCGGCCCGCGCTGGCGTGGCGACTGGCGGCCCCAGCAACTGTGGGAAGGGGTGCGCGAGCGGATCCGCGAGCAGGGCGCCAGCGGCTGGCACCTGCTGTTCCCGGATCAGGCCGCGCGGGAAGCCCTGCAAGAGCTGCCCCTGGTGGAGCGGCAGGCCTGCCACTTCCGCTGGTTCAACCGGGGCTATCGTGATTTCGACGAGTTCCTGGCCGGCTTTAACTCCCGCAAGCGCAAAAGCGTGCGCCGCGAACGGCGGCGGGTGGCCGAACAGGGGCTCACCGTCACGCGCCTCACCGGCGCCGACATCGACCCGCAAAGCTGGCGTTTCTTTTTCCACTGCTACGCCAACACCTATCTGGTGCGCGGACAGCTGCCCTATCTCAGCGAGGCGTTCTTCCGGCGCCTGGCCGAACAGCTTGGGGATCAGGTGCTGCTGGTGGTGGCCAGCGACGGCGACGAACCGGTGGCCGCCGGCCTCTATCTGTTTGACGACCGGGCGCTGTACGGCCGCTACTGGGGCAGCGTGCGCGAATACGACGCGCTGCACTTCGAGGTCTGCTACTACCAGGGCATTGAGTTTGCCATTGAGCGGGGCCTGGCCGAATTCGACCCCGGCGTGCAGGGCGAGCACAAGATTCTGCGCGGCTTCGAGCCAGTGCTCACCTACTCACTGCACTGGCTGGCGGAGCCGGCCTTCCAGGACGCGGTGGCGGATTTCTGTCAGCGCGAGGCGCGCCACGTGCACGCGTACCGGGAGGAGGCGCGCGGCCTGCTGCCGTACCGGACGGACGTCCTCTAAGCCGGCTGCGCGGCGAACGCCGGCGCCTGGCCGCGCTGGATCATCAACGCCATGGTGACCGGATCGCAGGGATCGTGGCGGTCGTGGTAGGAGCACTTCGGGCCCAGCTCGGCGGTGACATCGTCGAGGGCATCGTCCTCCGGCAGGTCCAGGTTGGCCAGGTATTCCAGCACCCGGCCCTTTTCATCCACCAGGGTGCCCATGTAAAGGCGCTGGTCGCATTGGCGCACGCTGGCGAACAGGGCGGTTTCCACCCGCACGCCTTGCCGGTTCAGCCAATCGGTGAGCGCCGGGTCGAGCCGGCCTTCGCGGATAGCCAGGGTGGTTTCATGAACCGCTTGCCAGGTGTTGCGGTGGCTGTTCTTGGTGATCTCCATGGATGTGTGTCTCCCAGTGTCCCTCGTGACGGTTCCCCCGAACCGTCGTCCCCCGGCTCCCCCAGAGCCGACAATGCGAACTCTATCACAGTTTAAAAACTAGCCAAGCCTGGGAGATAGCCCCTTCTACGAAGCTGGGTAGGTCGGGTTAGCGAAGCGTAACCCGACATCAGCCTGGGAACGTCGCGCCCAAGGTCTGTCGGGTTACGGCCATTGGCCTAACCCGACCTACGCGTGGGAGTGCCAAAGAGCGGGGGCATGGGGCTGTCGAGCAGGGTGCACAGAGCACGCAGGAGTTCGGCCTCCGCCACCTGCACCTGGCCGTCGGCGAGCACCAGATCGGCGGCGGCGTCGATCAGCGGTGCTTTGAGCAGCGGCGTAAGACGGGACAACCGGGCGATCGCCGGGTCCAGGCGGGCCGGCGTGCAGCGCTCCGGCGCCAGCAGCAGGCGGCCGGCCGGGAGCAGCCCATGGGTGGCACGCTGGAAACCGCTGAGGGCAGTGCCCCGGGCCGAGTCGCCGGCCCAGGCCAGGGCGGAAAACACCACCTGAATGTCGTTGGCCACCGCCGCCAGACGGTGGATGTCCGGCCGGGGCAGGGCGCGGCGCGGCGCCCCCAGATGGCGTTCGGTAATGGCGGTCAGTGCCCAGCACAGCAGGTCCTGATCGCGGCGCCGCGCGGTGAGCGCCCGCAGTTGCTTAAGGATCACCGGGCGGCGCTCCGGCGGCGCCTGGCGGAGGGTGGCCAGGGCCAGATCCAACAGCGGCAGGCGCAGCCGGGTGCCCAGCGCCGCCACCTGGTCGACCAGCGCGGCGCGGCGGCCACGGCGCAGCGCGGGTGGTGGGCGGACGTCGCCCAGCGCCAGGGCGTAAAGCACGCATTCGGCGCCTTCCTGGGCGTGCAGGGCCTGGTACAGGCCGTCGGGCAGGGTGTCCACCAGCGTCCGGGCGTAGCCCAGGTTATCGTCGTCGAGCCGGCCGATCCGTTCCGAAGGGGCCGGTGCGGGCGATGGCGAAGACGTGGTCCGGGCTCGCACCCGGGCGCGGGCCGCCCAGGGGGCACCCAGGGCGTGCAGCCGCTGGTCCAGGGTGGGGTGGGTGGCGAGCAGGCGGCGCAGGCGGAATGTCAGGGTCTCCGCGAAGCCCATATGGCTCAGGTCCTCGGCGTGCACGCTGCGCAGGTGCGAGCCGTTGCCGTTACGGATCTTGATCAGGGCACCGGCCAGGCCCGCCGGTTGCCGGGTGAACTGCACCGCGCTGGCGTCCGCCAGCCGCTCCCGCTGGCGGGAAATGGCCGCCTTGATCAGGCGCCCGAAAAACAGCCCCGCGTAGCCGATGGCCATCAGCACCAGGCCGGCGAGAATCAGCAGGCCGCCGTTTCGGCGACGGTCGCTGGTGGGCGACATATGAAGCAGGAACTCGCCCAGCTTGCCGACCGTGAGAATGCCGGCCAGTGCCGCCATCAGCCGCAGATTGATGCGCACATCGCCATTCAGAATATGGCTGAATTCATGGGCCACCACGCCCTGCAGCTCGTCCCGGTCCAGTTGCGCCAGGGCGCCCTCGGTGACCACCAGCACCGCCCGCGACGGCGTGGGCCCGGCCACGAACGCATTGATGCCGGTCTCGCCGGGCAGCACATAGGTGCGCGGCATGATGGTGCCGGCGGCCAGGCTCATTTCCTCGACCACGTTGCGTAGCCGGCGCTCCGCGGCGTCGCCGCTGTGGCTGGCGATCTCCCGGGCGCCGAGCATCGCCGCCAGGCCTTCGCCGCCATGGCGCAGTTGCCAGGCCTTATGCAGGGACCCCGCCAACAACAGCCCCAGGGTGCCCAGCGTGACCCACCAGAAGGCGTCGCCGGCGAACCAGCCGCCGGCGGCCGCCCCCGGCAGCGGCCACCATTGCCAGGCCAGCCAGCAGGCCAGGTTCACCGCCGCCACCACGGCGGCCAGGGCGAGCAGGAAGTAGAGCGCCAGCAGCAGCGTGCGCCGCCGGGCCCGTTCCTGATGTTGAAAGAAATTCATTGGCGTGGCGTCAGAAAGTGACGTTCACCGCCTGACGTGCCCGCGGGTCGTCGATTTCCAGCAGCTCCGCGACCCGGAACGGCCCGAACAGGCCGCTGACCAGGTTGTTGGGAAACTGTTCCCGGTAGGTGTTGTAGTGCATCACCGCGTCGTTGAAGGCCTGACGGGCGAAGCCGATGCGGTTTTCCGTGCTGCTCAACTCTTCCATCAGCTCGGCCATGGTCTGGTTGGCCTTGAGGTCCGGGTAGCTTTCGCTCACCGCCAGCAGCCGCGACAGGCTGCCGGAAAGCAGGGATTCGGCCCGCCCGAGGCGGCCGATGGCGGCGCCGTCCTCGGGGTCGGCGGCGGCGTCGCGGCGCGCGCCCTCCGCCTGATTGCGGGCCTCGGTGACCCGCGACAGGGTTTCCCGCTCATGGTCCATGTAGGCCTTGGCGGTTTCCACCAGGTTGGGTATCAGATCGTGGCGCCGTTGCAGCTGCACGTCGATCTGCGCGAACGCGTTCTTGAAGCGGTTTTTAAGGCTCACCAGGCGGTTGTAAATAACCACCAGCCCGACGCCGATGGCGATGAGTACGCCGAAAAACAGCCAGGTCCCCATGGTTCCCTTCCCCTTTATTTATTGGCCATGGGATTGGATACCGGGGCGCGTGTCCCGTCAAGCGACCAGGCCGCTGTTCAGAGTGTCCCTAAGGGTTGAACCGGGATGTAGTGGTCCACTAGCAGGGCGGTGAACAGCACGAACAGGTAGACGATGGAGTAGCCGAAGGTTTTCATCGGCAGCTTCGGGTCCTTGCTGAAGCGCAGGCGTACCGCGTGCACCAGGAAGATGCCGCTGAGAATCACCGCGCTGACCAGGTAAATCAGGCCGCTCATGCCGGTGAGGTAGGGCAGCAGCGAGCAGATGAACAGCAGAATGGTGTAATAGAGCACCGATTCCCGGGTGAAGGGAATGCCGTGGGTCACCGGCAGCATCGGCACGTCGGCCTTGGCGTATTCGTCGGCGCGGTGGATGGCCAGCGCCCAGAAGTGCGGCGGCGTCCACACGAAGATGATCAGCACCAGCAGCCAGGCGTAGGGGTGCAGTTCGTTGGTGACGGCGGTCCAGCCCAGCAACGGCGGGATGGCGCCGGCGATGCCGCCGATCACGATGTTCTGCGGCGTCGCCCGCTTCAGGTACAGGGTATAAACGAAGGCGTAGCCGACGAAGCCGAACAGGGTGAGCCCGGCGGTGAGCGGGTTGACCAGAAAATACAGCATCGCCATGGACGCCAGCGCCAGCGCCACCGCGAAGGTGATCGCCGCTTTCGGCGACAGCTTGCCGGCCACCAGCGGCCGCTTTTCGGTGCGCTTCATGATCGCGTCGATCTTCTGATCCATGATCTGGTTGATCGCCGCGGACGCCATCATCGCCAGATAGAGCCCGGCGAAGGCGGGAATAAAGGTGGACAGCGGCACCATGCCCGGCGGATCCGTGGCCAGGAACATGCCGGCCACCGCGGTGACCATCAGCAGCATCACCACGCCGGGCTTGGTCAGCGCCAGATAGTCACGCCAGTGGGGCGTGCCGGTGCCGTTGTTCTGTTCGCTTACGGCGGATTTCTCGCTCAAAGCGCACTCTCCTCGGATTGCGGGTGGCGTGCGGCGCACTTCACATTGATGGCACGGATAAACAACACCAGCGACACCAGCAAGACCACGGCGCCGAAGTTGTGGGCCACGGCCACCGCCAGCGGTACCGCGAACACCACATTACTGATTCCCAGGCCGATCTGCACGGTCAGCAGCCCGAGTATGGTGAGCGCGAAGTTGCGGAAGAACACGCTGCGCGCGCGCAGCAGGATGCGGCCCACCAGCAGCAGCCCCAGCACCGTCACCA
Organism: Alcanivorax sp.; assembly: GCA_017794945.1. Classification (GTDB taxonomy): domain Bacteria; phylum Pseudomonadota; class Gammaproteobacteria; order Pseudomonadales; family Alcanivoracaceae; genus Alloalcanivorax. The sequence goes on along the minus strand of CP051239.1, from coordinate 716,577 downwards.
GCAGCGCGCCGAAGCGATGCATCACATGGATGGTAGTGCGGGCGTCGTTCTGCAGCACGCCGAACTCATAGTCCGGTTTGTCGTGCTCGTGGCCCCAGAACACAAAGGCGTCCTCGAAATTCAGGTGCTCGGTCCAGCCGTCCTCGCACACCGGCAGCTCGGTGCACACCACCGCCGCGTAGTTGGCGGTGGTCCAGCCGCCCAGGGCGATCTGCAGCACCAGCGCCGCCAGGGTGATCGAGGCCAGCGGCTTCATACTGCGCACGTCGCAGTCGTTGAGGAAGCTGGGCCAGCGGTACAGACGCGCGGCCAACAGCGCCAGCAGGGTGAAGGTGGTGAAGCCGCCGAGCAGATGCAGCATCACGATGGTGGGCTGCAGCCCCATGGTCACCGTCCACATGCCGAGAATGCCCTGGAAGATCACCAGCGCCACCAGGAACAGCGGCAGCTTCACCGGTTGCTTGACGCGCTTGCGGTTCGCTACCCCGAGCGCGGCGATGATCAGGATCATCAGGCCCAGGGCGGAGGCGAAATAGCGGTGCACCATTTCCGGCACGGTTTTGTGGGCCTCGCGCAGGGCGCCCGGGGCGATCTCATTCTGTTCGTTAACGTGGGAAATGGCCTTGCGCACGTCCAGATGGCCGTAGCAGCCGGGCCAGTCCGGGCAGCCCAGGCCGGCGTCGGAGAGCCGGGTCCAGGCGCCCAGAATAATCACGCCGGCGGCCATCAGCAGGGCCAGAACGGTCAGGCGGCGCATCCAGATTTGCGAGCGCGTCGGCGCGTCGTTGAGGTCGGAACGGTGTGCGTTGAGATGCATGGTTATCGGGACCTTAGATCAGGGAGCCTTTGAGGGTGCGCTCAAGATCCAGGCGGATGTTCTCCGCCTCTTCCAGGGTGGCATCCATGCTGTCGTGGGTGGGGTAGCGCAGGAAAATCTGGCCGTCCGGGCTGACCACGAAAATGTCCCCCACCGGTTGGTCCGTGGCCGGCGCCAGCGCCTCGCGGACGGTTCGCGGGTCGCCGTCCACTTCCACGGTGCCGGCCACGTTATCCTCCAGGAAAGCGCGTAACTCGGCATTGGCCGGCGCGGTGTGAACGATCACCCGGCGCAGCCGTTCCATATTCTCGCCCAGCGTTTGCTGGACCTGGCGCATCTGGTAGTAGAGGCCGTTCTTGCAGGCCTTGCCGCATTCGGCGCCGGCCACGTACATCAGCGTCCAGAGGCCGGCGGTGTCTTCGCCGTCATAGGGTTCGCCGCTGTCGTCACGCAGCGCCAGGGTGTCCAGCTGGATATGCGGAATCAGCAGCTCGCCCTTGTTCTCCCGGGGCAGTTCCCAGGGATCCACGAAATACCGGCCGGCGATGAAGAACAGTACGAAGGGACTGACGATGGCCAGCAAGGTCAGCCTGTTTTTGTTGCGTGGAGACATCAGTTCAAGCGTCCGGTTGGTGCCGACGGCGCCCGCGCAGGCGCGCGATCAGATACATGATCAGGGCGGCCACCGCCAAGCCCAGCCACTGCAGCGCGTAGGCCTGGTGGCGTTGCGGGCTCATCACCGCGGTGACGTCTTGCCAGGGCCGCGGCAGCGCCGTGGCGTCGCCGAGCGGTTGATCGGGGGCCACCCGTATCTCGAAGGGCGCTAATTCTACCCCAAGTCGGTGGCCGATGGCTGCAAAATCCACCTTTTGTACCCGCAACGGCCACTGATTCTCCGGCAGCGGGGTGTCCTTGAGCACGAAGGTCCGCGCCGAGGGCTGGTAGGCGTTGCCGGTGACGGTGACCGGGCCGTCCACCGGGGGCACGTCGGGCAGCCGTGCCCGGTCCGTGCCACGCGGCAGCCACCCCCGGTTGACCAGCACCCAGCGGCCCTGATCGGTGCGCAGTGGTGTGAGCAGGAAATAGCCGGCCACGCCCTGCCAGGTACGATTGTCCAGCAGCACCGAGCGCTGGTTATCCAGCTCGCCGCTGACCCGCACCGGGCGATGCTGTGGATCATCCAGGTCGAGCGCGCGCTCCAGGGTGATCGGTGCCGCGCCGGCCTTTGCCGCCTGGTCGGCCAGCCATTCGCGCTTCTCCCCGGCGCGCTGCCACTGCCACCAGGAGAGGTTCAGGCAGAGCCCGACGACCAGCAGAGTCAGAACCAGTCCCAGCAACGACCGGCGCGCATTGCGGTTTGGCATATCTTTACGTGCACTCACGGGGGCGGTGGCTACAATGGGCGCGTATTGTAACCGACAACCGTATTCCGTCGAGGTGAATTATGTGGTGGGTCAAGCTGATCGTAATCGTTCTTCTTATCGCCGCCGTGGTGTCGCTGGCGCGTGCCCTGATGTCCCTGGTGCGCAACGAAGGCAAAAGCGGTAAGACCATGCGAGCGCTGGCCTGGCGGGTGGGGTTTTCGGCGATGGTGTTCGTGTTCATCCTGGTGAGCATGCTGATGGGCTGGATCCAGCCCCATGACGTCAATCCCACCACCCGTGACGGTGTCCCCATCGAGCAGCAGTAACGGCCCGCCAGAAAACAAAAAGCCCCGGCTTGTGACCGGGGCTTTTCGTTTCCAGGGAGGTGCGGCGCGGGTTACAGCCAGTACACCACCACGAACAGGAACAGCCACACCACGTCCACGAAGTGCCAGTACCAGGCCCCCGCTTCCCAGGCGAAATTATGCTCTTCGTCGAAGTGCCCCTTGATCACGCGCAGCAGGGTCACGAACAGGAAGATGGTACCGATGGTCACGTGGGCACCGTGGAAACCGGTCAGCATGAAGAACAGGCTGCCGTAGATGCCGGCGTCCAGGCGCAGGCCCATTTCGGTGTACGCGTGGATGTACTCTTCCACCTGCAGGCCCAGGAAGATCACGCCCAGCAGCACGGTGATCGCCTGGAAGGTGATCAGACGGCCGCGCTTGCCTTCCAGCAGCGCGTGGTGGGCGATGGTCAGGGTGATGGAGCTGACCAGCAGGATGGCGGTGTTGATCGCCGGCAGGCCCCAGGCGCCCATCGCCTGAGTGGTGGTGCCGTCCGGGGTTTTCACCAGCGGCCACATGGCCTGGAAGCTCGGCCACAGCAGCTCATGGGTCATGGCGTTGCTGCCGGCGCCGCCCAGCCACGGCACGATCAGCCAGCGGGTGTAGAACAGCGCGCCGAAGAAGGCGCCGAAGAACATCACCTCGGAGAAGATGAACCACAGCATGCCCTGGCGGTAGGAAATGCCCAGCTGGTTGCTGTGCAGGCCGCCCACGGACTCCTTGATGGTGTCGCGCCACCAGATGGCGATGATGAACAGCAGGGTGGCCAGGCCGACGAAGAACAGCGGCATGCCCCAGCTGCCTTGGAAGGTATCCGGGTCAGTGGCCTGCTGAATGAATTTGGCACCGCCCACGGCGGTGAGGAACAGGCCCACGGAGGCCGCCAGGGGCCAGGGGCTGCTCTCGGGTACGTAATACTTTTCCGTTGCCATGTTGAAAATGTCTCCTGTACAACCGGCCGTTATTTATTGGTCGCGGCGACGCGGTCGGTCACGTCAAAAATGGTGTAGGACAGCGTCAGGGTGTTGATATGACGCGGCAACTCCGGGTCCAGATAGAAAATCATCGGCATTTCCTTGCGCTCGCCCGCCGCCAGCGACTGCTGATCGAAGCAGAAGCACTGGGTCTTGTGCAGGTAGCGCGCCGCCTCCCCGGGGGACACCGAGGGGATGCTTTGCGTGATGATGTCGCTGGACTTGGGATTGCTGGCGAAAAAGTTCACCAGCGTGATCTCTCCGGGGTGCACTTCCACGCGGCGTGTCGCCGACATGAAATCACCGCTGACGCCCTCACCCCGCTGGGTGATGAATTCAACGGTGACGGTGCGGTCTTCCACCACCTGTGACGGGCCTTCGGTGCTCGCCGTCGTGGAGGTTTTTCCATTCAGACCGGTGATATCGCAGATCACATCGTAAAACGGCACCATCGCGAAGGCGAAGCCGAACATCGCCACCGCCCAGATGATCAGCTTTCTGAGCGTGCGTTGGTTGCGCTGTTGCAGGTTCTGTTCGCTCATGGTGCCGTCCGAACTCCGTTACTTGACTACCGGCGGGGTGTCATAGGTGTGGAACGGCGCCGGTGACGGCACTTCCCACTCCAGACCTTCGGCGCCTTCCCAGGAACGGGCCGGCGCTTTCTCGCCTTTCTTCATGGCGCACAGCACGCACACCGCCAGGAACAGCAGCTGCGACAGACCGAACCAGAACCCGCCAATGGAGATCCAGAAGTTGTAGTCCGCGAACTGCAGCGCGTAGTCGGCGTAGCGGCGCGGCATGCCGGCCAGGCCCACGAAGTGCATCGGGAAGAACAGCAGGTTCACGGAGATCAGGGAGCTCCAGAAGTGCAGCTCGCCGAGCAGCTTGTTGGGCATCACGCCGGACCACTTGGGCAGCCAGTAGTAGGCGGCGGCGAACATGCTGAACACCGCGCCGGACACCAGCACGTAGTGGAAGTGCGCGACCACGAAGTAGGTGTCGTGGTACTGGAAGTCCACCGGGGTGATCGCCAGCATCAGGCCGGACAGGCCGCCGCAGGTGAACAGGATCACGAAGGCGATGGCCCATTTCATCGGCAACTCGAAGGTCATGGAGCCGCGCCACATGGTGGCCACCCAGTTAAACACTTTCACGCCGGTGGGTACCGAGATCAGCATGGTCATGTACATGAAGAACAGGGTGCCGGCCAGGGGCATGCCCACGGTGAACATGTGGTGGGCCCAGACCACGAAGCTGAGCAGCGCGATGGAGGCGGTGGCGTAGACCATGGAGGCGTAACCGAACAGCGGCTTGCGCGCGAAAGTCGGAATGATCGCCGAGATAATGCCGAACGCCGGCAGAATCATGATGTACACCTCGGGGTGCCCGAAGAACCAGAACACGTGCTGGAACAGTACCGGGTCACCGCCGCCGGCGGCGTTGAAGAAGCTGGTGCCGAAGTGACGGTCGGTGAGCATCATGGTCACCGCGCCGGCCAGAACCGGCATCACCGCGATCAGCAGGAAGGCGGTAATCAGCCAGGTCCATACGAACAGCGGCATCTTCATCAGCGTCATGCCGGGCGCGCGCAGGTTGAATACGGTCACGATCACGTTGATGGCGCCCATGATGGAGGAGATGCCCATCATGTGAACCGACAGAATGAACAGATCCGTGGACGCCGGGCCGTACTCGGTGGAGAGCGGCGCGTAGAAGGTCCAGCCGAAGTTCGGCGCGGCCGGGTTGCCGGCGCCGAAGGCGCTCATGAACACCGAGCTGAGCAGGATCAGGAACGCGAACGGCAGGATCCAGAAGGACCAGTTGTTCATGCGCGGCAACGCCATGTCCGGCGCGCCGATCATCAGCGGAATCATCCAGTTGGCCAGACCCACGAAGCCCGGCATAACGGCGCCGAATACCATGGCGAGACCGTGAACCGTGGTCATCTGGTTAAAGAATTCCGGGTCCACGAACTGCATGCCCGGTTCCAGCAATTCGGTACGGATCACCATGGCCAGAAGGCCGCCGGCCAGGAACATGGCGAAGCTGAACCACAGGTACAGGGTGCCGATGTCCTTATGGTTGGTGCTGAACAGCCATCGCTTCAGGCCTGTGGGGGCGTGGTGATGATGGTCATCGTGTGCTGCGGCGGTACTCATCGCTCTCCCCTCCCTACTCGTGGTCTTGAACGTCTTGGGGTTGAATCAAATCACCGGTGTCGTTACCCCAAGCGTTACGCTCATAAGTAACCACGGCGGCGATTTCCCTTGGCGACAGCTGGGCGCCGAAAGCGGGCATGGCTGCGCGGCCGTTGATCAGCACGTCGATGTGCTCATCAAGGTGTTCTTCGTTGGTGGCGAAGTCGCTGCCCGCGAAGGCAACGCCGACACCGCCCTGGCCGTTATTGCCGTGGCAAACGGCACAGGCGCCGGCGTAGGTCTGCTCACCCAGCGCCATGGCCTCGTCGAGGTCGGCGAACGGGGTTAGGTCCGGTGCCGCGGCGGCCTCTTCCTTCTTCTCGGCCAGCCAGGTCTTGAACTCTTCCTGGCTTACCACCTTGGCCTCGATGGGCATGAAGGCGTGGTTCTTGCCGCACAGCTCGGCGCACTGGCCGTAGTAAGTGCCTTCCTTGCCTTCAGGCACCACGGTCCAGGTCTCGTTGACGAAGCCCGGAATGGCGTCTTTCTTACCACCGAAATCCGGTACCCAGAACGAGTGGATCACGTCCGCGGCGGTGATCAGGAAACGCACCTTCTGGCCGGACGGCAGTACCAGCGGGTTGTCCGCTTCCAGGTTGTAGTTCTTGTCTTTCTCGGGGAACTCGCTGCCCACGGCGTCCTGCGCGGTGCCGTAGGGGAACAGGCCGCCGGCCAGGACCGGGTTATTGATCTGTTCCGCCGGCGTGGCCAGATTGGACATGTAGGAAACGCCGATGTTGTTGTCGTCCTCGTAGGTGAGGTACTCGTATTCCCACTTCCAGCGGTGGCCGGTGACCTTCACGGTGAGTTCCGCTTTCGAGGAGTCATCCAGCTCGATCAGCACCCGGGTGGCGGGCACCGCCATCGCGATCAGGATCACGAAGGGCACCACCGTCCACAGCACTTCCAGGAACACGTTCTCGTGGAAGGTGGAAGGGTTGGGGTTCTTGGACCGGCGGTGGCGGATCATGGAAACCAGGATGAGCCCGAATACCAGCAGACCAATAATGGTCACGATCCACAAAATAGTGGTATGAAGGTCATAGACTTCCTGGCTGACGCCGGTGACACCGGGTCGCAGGTTTTCGTTGGAACGTTCAGTCCAATCGCTGGCCACGGCCATTCCGCTGATCATCAGCGAAGTGAGGCCGACCGCCGCGCGGTGGAACAGAGTTGACTGCATGCGTTAGCTCCCTGTTTTCCCCAGCGTGAACCCCCCGGAAGAAGGGGCCGCGCCTATTCTTGCCGTCACCGGCACCTGGAAAGCGAGTTTCAGGAATAGGGCTAGGTAACCCTGGTGATGTCGTGGTGCCCCGCCGGGTCCCTCCCGAGACGAGCGGGCGGCCAAGGGGGTGGCCTTGAGCCCGCCTGACTTTTCAAGGAAATACGCGCCAAAACAATCACTTACAGTAAGTAAGGGAAAGGAAGGCGTGTCTCCGGACTGCGGCAAAATGCCCCACGGCATTGTGGGCGGTAACTCTAGTCATTCAAGGGGGCAAAGTCCAGCCGGAAAGCCGCCTGGAACGGGCCTTTCGGGAGATACCGCCGAGCCGGATTGTGCTAGACTGCGCGCCCTTTCAGCTCTCGGTTATATCCTTGGACATGTCGAAAAGCCGTCAAATCTACAGGGTTATTTTCCTCAATCAGGGCCAGATCTACGAAATCTACGTGGGTGAGATCTTCCAAAGTGATCTGTATGGCTTCCTGGAAGTGGAGGAATTTTTGTTCGGTGAGCGGGCCCAGGTGGTGGTGGATCCCTCGGAGGAGAAGCTCAAGAACCAGTTCGCCGGCGTCCATCGCTCTTTTATTCCAGTCAATGCCATCATCCGGATTGACGAGGTGGAGAAAGAGGGCGTAGGTAAAATTACCGAGGCGGGCAGCAATGTCACCGCGTTTCCGCTGCCGTTCGGGCCCGGTGGCAAGAAATAGCCACGGCGCTTCCGGCGACGTCCGGCCAGGTCTCTGGAATCCCGCCGGCCGGCTTTTCCGGCCTTTCGCGGGCAGGCCCGCTCGCACGGGCAAAAAGAAGGGCGTCCGCTTGCCGCTGAACGCCCTGAGGGTTGCCTGATTGTACCGGGAGACTTCAGAGATTTAGTGTTCCGCCACGCAGGAAAGTTCCCCGCGCTGTACCAGAACCACAAACAAAACAACTAAGAATCGCGCCATAGTGTTCATTCCGGTCCTCCAAATTCGGGGGGCGATCAGCGTCCGTGCGCTATTGAGCCGTCATCCGTTGGCACTCTCGCCCGGGCGAAGCGCGTCCTGCTTCCCTGGCCGTTCCTGGTCGGCCCTTCGCCGGTGACGAAGCGCATCCTTGCTCCCTGGCCCTCCTGATGGGCCCTTCGTCCGTTAACGACGAGTCAATCGCCGTTAACGTGAAGTATGAGTGGAGAGGGCCGCCCGCGTTCACCCTTGGAGAGTACGGCTGTGAACCAGCGCACGCGGGTTTTTCGTATTTAACACAATCAGCGCGAATCCCCGGGTTCCGGGCGGGTGGGGAGCAGCACGCTGCTGTTTTCCGCGACGCTGTCGCCGCTGTCGTCGTGGCGGTTTTCCTTCTGGCTTTCGGGCAACCAGGGCGCAGTGTTGCCGGCCCCGTGGGCGGGCAGCCACAGGGCGGTGGTGATGGCGAGCAGGCCTTTAATAGCAAGCTTGGTCATGGTGTCGGCTCCCTGAATCGGCGTGACGGGGCGGTGCTTCCCCATTTTGAGAACCGAATGCTGGCAGGGTTCCGCGAAACATCCATGAAAGCCGGCTCAGTTATTGAGCTGGAACACGTCCATGATGGTCTGGGTGGCGTCCAGGATGCGCACCACCTCGTTGTCGATCACCACATCGGAATAGCCGCCCGGCGTGCGCAGCACCGAATCCGGCAGCGGGTAGCCCTGGTAGTAAAGGTCGTCCGGCAAGCGCCGCCCCTCGCTGAGCTTTTTCTGCCAGCCCGGCGGCAGGGACTGTCCGCGCGCCACTTTCTTTTGTAGCCCCGGTGGCAGGTCGCCGGCGCGGTAGCGGTTGCCGAATTCCCGCAGTGCCCGCCGTTCTTCGTCGTCGAACTGCCGGTATTGCCGGTGCTGTTCGCCGCCGGCGGCGTTCTGGGAGGCTTTCGCGCCGCCGGCCCAGGGCGGCGGGGCCGCGATGGTGGACAGCGGGGTGAGTGCCAGGGCACCGATCATCAGCGCTAACGGGCGATAGTTCATAAAAGTCCCTCTTTACTGGTGTGATCCTCAGTAGACCACGGTTGGGGGCGCGGATTCCGTGATGTTATCGCGTTCGTCGCTTGCCATCTGTAACCGGACCTATACGGTAAAGGGCGCTGTTTTGATGCGTTTTCGGGACCGTGACGGAGAGTATGGGAGAGCAACCATGAGCGAAGTGATCAATACACCGGTGGATTACCAGGTGGATGGCAAGGCCTTTCAGGGCCATCTGCTGCAGCGGCGCGGCGCCACGCCCAGCCGTGGCCTGCTGATGGCGCCCAACTTCTTCGGGGTGACCGATCGGGCGCTGGCCCAGGCCGAACAGCTATTGGATCAGCACAGTGTCATTTTTGTGTTTGATCCGTTCGGCGTGGAAGGCCGGCCCCAGACACCGGAGCAGGCCATGGCCGCCATGAGCGCCCTGCGCGAGGACAACGACGCCCTGCGCGCCCGCCTTGCCGAAGCGGTGGCGGTGCTGACCCGGGAAGCCGGTGCCCTGGGCGTGCCCGCCGACCGTCTGGCGGCGTTCGGGTTCTGCTTCGGCGGCGCCTGCGTGCTGGAACTGGCCCGCGCCGGGGCGGACCTGCGCGCGTTTGTCAGCTTCCATGGTCTGCTCGACACCCCCAGACCCGCCGCCGGCCCGGTCAAGGGCGCGGTGCTGGTGCTCAACGGCGCCGACGACCCGATGGTCAGCGATGAATCCCTGGTGGCGTTCAAAAAGGAAATGGATGCGGTGGACGCGGATTGGCAGCTCACCCACTTCGGCGGGGCGGTGCACTCCTTTACCGCGCCCAACGCGGACATGCCCGGGCGGGCAATGTACGACGCCAAGGTCGCCCGCCGCGCGTTCGCGGCCATGGACGACCTGTTCGACGAGGTGTTCGGCTAGCCCTTAGGTTTCTAGGTGCTGAGGGTCGCCATGTCGATGACGAAGCGGTACTTCACGTCGCCGTCTTTCATGCGCTGGTAGGCCGCGTTGATGTTGTGGATGTCGAGCATCTCCACATCGCAGCTGATGTCGTGCTCGGCGCAGAAATCCAGCACTTCCTGGGTTTCCGGCATGCCGCCGATCAGCGAGCCGGCCAGGATGCGCCGCTTGCCGATCAGGGCGCCGGCGTGCACCGGCGGCTCCACCGTGTCCAGCAGGCCCACCAGGATGTGCTTGCCGTCATAGGTGAGGGCGTTCAGGTAGGGGTTGAGGTCGTGGCGCACCGGCACGGTGTCGAGGATGAAATCCAGCTTGCCGGTCATTGCCGCCATCTGCTCCGCGTCGGTGGACACCACTACGTGGTCGGCGCCCTGTTTCCTGGCCTCGCCCACCTTGCTTTCCGAGCGGGTGAACAGGGTCACTTCGGCGCCCAGGGCCTTGGCGAATTTGACGCCCATGTGGCCGAGGCCGCCCATGCCCACCACGCCCACTTTATCGCCGGCCTTAACGCCGTAGTGGCGCAGCGGTGAGTAGGTGGTGATGCCGGCGCACAGGATCGGCGCGGCGGCGGCCGGGTCCAGCTTTTCCGGCACCCGCACCACGAAACGCTCGCTGACCACCACCGATTCGGAGTAGCCGCCGAAGGTGACGCTCTTGTCGTGGCGGTCGCGGCCGTTATAGGTGCCGGTCATACCTTCCACGCAGTACTGTTCCAGACCGTCTTCGCAGGCCTCGCAATGGCGGCAGGAATCCACCATGCAGCCGACACCGACCACGTCGCCGACCTTGAAGCCGCTGACGTCGTCGCCCACGGCGGTGACGCGGCCGATGATTTCATGGCCGGGCACCACCGGGTAAAGGGTGCGGCCCCAGTCGTTTTCGGCGAAATGAATGTCGGTGTGGCAGACGCCGCAGTAATCGATCTTGATCGCCACGTCATCCGGGCGCGGTGCGCGCCGCTGGATGGCCATGGGGTGGACGCCGGAATCGGCGCTCTGCGCGCCGTAGGCTTTAATCTCGCTCATGGCGATGCTCTCCCGTTTCTAGTGTTGAACTACGTCAAGCATAGTGACGGACAGAGCGTGTTCACGCCATCAACGTTTGGCGAGCACCTGCTTCAGGAAAGCGGCGATGTCCTGAATTTCCTCCAGGCACACGGCGTGCTCCATGGGGTAGGTCTTGTAGGTCGGCTGATAGCCCTTGCCTTCCAGGGCCTGGGCGGCCTGGCTGCCGCCGGCTTCGGGCACCATGGGGTCGAACTGGCCATGGGCGATGAACACCGGCAGCCCCCGGTTGGCCTCGCTCAGGGCGACGCTGTCCTGGGTGGCGAAATAGGTGGACAGCGCCATCAGGCCGGCCAGCTTTTTCGGGTGGCGCAGGGCCACTTCGTAGGCCACCGCGCCGCCCTGGGAAAAGCCGGCGATGAGGATGCGCTCGCTGGGCACGCCGCGCTCGATTTCCCGTTCGATCAGGGCGTCGATCTGGTCGGCGGAGCGGCGGATGCCCTCCACGTCGGTGGGACCTTCGCCGCCCAGGCCGATGATGTCGTACCAGGCCGGCATCACCATGCCGCCGTTGATGGTCACCGGAATCTGCGGCGCGTGCGGAAACACGAAGCGGGTGGGCAGGTCCGCCGGCAGACCCAGTTCCGGCACTACCGGCTCGAAGTCGTGGCCGCTGGCGCCCAGGCCGTGCAGCCAGATCACGCTGGCGACGGCGGGTTGTTGCGGTTCGATTTCCACACAGGGCAAATGGCTCATTCTAGTCTCCGGCTACGATCACCCGCACCGCCTCCAGGCGGTAGCGGGCGTCCTGCAAGTGGGTTTCCAGGGCGGCGGTCTGCCGCTCCAGGAAGTCGATCTCTTCGTCGCGCACCAGCGGGTTCTTTTCCCGCAGCGCCTTCAGGCGGCGCAGTTCCAGATCCTGCTGCTCGCGCATGGCGGCCAGGGCGGTCTGGATGATGTCATCCGCTTCGCCGCGCGCCTTGTTTTCGTCGTCCTTGAGCAGCTGTTCCAACAGGGCTTTCTGGCTGGCGACGATCTTGCGCGCCAGCGGCTTTTCCAGCTTGTGGCACTGCTTGCACAGTGCCTCATGGCTGATCGCCGCGGACAGGTCCCGGCCGCGACCGTCCACCAGCCGGCGGATGGTGGTCACCGGCAAAAAACGGTCCGCCTGCAGGTGCTTGGGCGCCACGGTTTCCACCGTGTACGCCAGCTCCAGCAGCAGGGTGCCGGCTTTCACCTTGGGGTTCTTGAGCAGGCTCACCGATGCCTTGCCCCGGTGGGAGCCGAGAATCATATCCAGGGCGCCGGTCACCAGCGGGTGTTCCCAGGTCAGGAACTGCATGTCGTCACGGGCCAGGGCGGTGGCGCGGTCGTCGGTAACGGTCACGCCGTCATCGGGCAGTTCCGGGAACGGCTCGCGCATATGATTGCCCGGCTTGAGAATCCACGCCTGATCGGAATGTTCTTCCTGGTCCACGCCATAGTGATCGAACAGGCGGCCCAGGAACGGCCAGGGGCTGTGGGCGTCCGCTTCGCGGAGCTTTTCCTTGAGGGTTTCCGCCCGTTTGGCGTCGAACGACGCCAGCTCCAGCAGGCGGTCGCGGCCGCTTTCCAGCAGCTCGCGCAGGCGCTCCGCCTCGGCGCGGGTGGCCTCGATCAGCCGCCGTTGGGTGCTGGCGTCGCCGGGCGTGGCCAGCGCCGCTTCCAGGGTGTCCTGGGTGCGCAGGCGGATTTCGTGGCCCGCCGGGTTGGTCTGCTCGAAAGCGTTCATGCCCTGGTGGTACCAGTGGAACAGCACCTCCTGGCCGTGATTTTCGAAGTAGGGCACGTGGATGCGGATGTCCTCGCTTTGGCCGATCCGGTCCAGACGGCCGATGCGCTGCTCCAGCAGGTCCGGGTTCAGCGGCAGGTCCAGCAGCACCAGGTGATGGGCGAACTGGAAATTACGGCCCTCGGAGCCGATTTCGGAGCAGATCAGCGCCTGGGCGCCGTCCTCGCTGTCGGCGAAGTAGGCCGCCGCCCGGTCCCGCTCGATCAGGTCCATGCCTTCATGGAACACCGCCACGCTCATGCCCAGCTTGTAGCCGCAGTAGGCGTGCAGGTCGATGGCGGTGTCGCGGCGGGCGCAGATCACCAATACTTTCTCGCCACGCTGCGCCTTGAGGAATTTTTCCAGCCAGCTGACGCGCGGGTCCTCGGCGCACCAGCGGTCGTCCGCGAAGCCGGCCTCCGGATAGAGGCGCAGCTCCGCTTCGTCCTCGTCCACTTCGTAGTTGCCGGGTAAGGGCAGGGGGTAGCCCTCGACCTTGCGCGCCGGGAAGCCGGCGATGTTGTGGCGGGTATTGCGGAACAGCACGCGGCCCGGGCCGAAGCGGTCCAGCAGCTCCGCCAGCACCGTGTCGCGGTGGTCTTCGTCCACGGTCTCGCCGGGCAGCAGGGCGGCGGCCCGGTCCTTCAGCGCCGCCGGCCAGCTGTCCCGGTCATGCAGTTCGCCGGCCAGTTCGGCCACTTCCCGGTACTGGCCCTGTTCCTCGACGAAGGCGTCCAGGCTTGGGTAGCGGTCCGGGTCCAGCAGCCGCAGGCGCGCGAAGTGGCTCTCCACGCCCAACTGTTCCGGCGTGGCGGTGAGCAGCAACAGGCCGGGGCTGGTGCGCGCCAGACGCTCGACCCGTTGATAGGCCTCCGAGGGCGCGTCTTCCGACCACTCCAGGTGGTGGGCTTCGTCCACCACCACCAGGTCCCACTCGGCGGCGGCCAGGGTGTCGATGTCACAGCCTTCCAGGAAGGCGGTGCTGCACAGAATCAACTGTTCGGAGAGGAAGGGGTTGTCCACCACTTCCGGCGCGTCCGCCTCACCCAACTCCTCGGCGATCAGGTCGGCGAGCATGTCCTTGACGCTTTCCGCGCTGGGTTTGCCCAGGGCTTCCAGGCGTTCTTCATCGAAGATCGAGAAACGCAGGTTGAAACGGCGCGCCATTTCCACGAACCACTGGTGCACCAGGGCGTCCGGCACTACGATCAGCACCCGGCCGGCGCGGCCGGTCTGCAGCTGTTGATGGAGAATCAGGCCGGCCTCGATGGTCTTGCCCAGGCCCACTTCATCGGCCAGCAGCACCCGGGGCGCGTAGCGCCGGGCCACCTGGTCGGCGATATACAGCTGGTGGCCGATCAGATCGATGCGCGGCCCGCGCAGGCCCTCAATCTCGGAGCCTTCGCGCTGGGCCCGGGCGCGTAGCGCCGACAGCCGCAGCTCGAACCAGCGGTTCGACGACAACTGGTTGGTCAGCAAACGGTCCATGGCGCCGCTGAGACGCAGCCGGTGGCCGAGCAGGGACTCCGGCACCGGCTGCACATTGTCCGGTTCGCCGGCGGGGTGGGCGTGGTACACCATCAGCCCGTTGTGATCCTCGGCGCTTTGCACCACCAGCTCCAGGCCGTCGCCGGTGGTCAGGGTGTCGCCCTCGTCGAAGGTAATGCGCGACAGGGGCGCGTTGTTCTTGGCGTAGGTCCGCTCTTCTTCCACGGCCGGATAGAGCACCGTGACCAGACGGTAATCCACCTCCTTGATCAGGCCGAGGCCCAGTTCGGTCTCGGATTCACTGAGCCAGCGCTGGCCGGGGGTAAAGTCGGTCATAGATATCCTGTGGCCGGTGGATTCGGGAGCGGAATTATACGGATTCGGGGCCTTCAGTGCGATCAAAGCCGCCCGCTTCCTCGAAGAACGCCCGGGTGGCGTCGTCGGCGGGGAAGTAATGTTCGATGCGCAACTCTTCCACCACCACATCCACCGCGGTGCCGAAACAGGCCAGCGTGGAAAAGGTGCGCAAGCGTTGCCCGGCGATATCCAGCTCCAGGGTGAGCATCGGCTCCACGCTGGCCGGGGTGTGTTCCAGCAGGGCGTCCACGTCCGCCAGCTCGCCCAGCCGTTGGTAAAGCGCCCGCAACACCGTGTCCGGGCGGGTATCCAGATCCCGCCGCAAACGGCGCAACAGAAAGCCGGCCACGGTCTCCCAGTTGGCGATGAACGGCCGGAATCCTTCCGGGTGGAATACCAGCTCGACCATGTTGCCGGTCCGCGGCAGCGGCCCGCCCTCGGCGACGATCGCCTGGATCAGTGCCTGCTGGGCCGGGTTGGCGAGCAACAGGTTCCAGTGCGCGTCCAGCACCGCCGCCGGATACGGGGAATGGTTGTCCAGCATCACCTCCAGCGCCTGGCGTATCGGCGCCATGGCCGGATCGTCCAATCGCGTTTCCGAGAAGCGCGGCGGGTGGCCGGCGGCCACCAGCAAGTGATTGGTGTCGCGGCAACTGAGATCTAGCGCCTCCGCCAACCGCTGCAACAAGCCGGCGCTGGGCTGGGCCCGGCCGGTTTCCACGAAACTCAGATGGCGGCTGGACACCTCCGCCCGTACCGCCAGATCCAGCTGGCTCAAACGCCGGTTACGGCGCCACTCCGCTAACAAAGGTCCCGCCTGCACTGCCGCCTCCCATTACCTCAAGGGTAATTGTTTCGCTTCCCCGCAACGGGGATTCTGACTGTATCAGAAACCTGAAGGAGAAAGACCATGCCCTGGAAATCACTCAAACACGCTTTGCTCTTCAACGCCGTCGGCACCGCCTTGCTGGGTCTGTTGATGATCGTCGACGCCGGCATACTGGCCGGTTTGTTCAGCGCCTACGCCGGCGCGGTTCCGCCGTTGGTCTTTACCGTGGCCGGGGTCGTCGTCCTGTTGTTCGCCGCCGACCTGGCCTTCATCGGCACCCGCAAGCCCATCCCCAAGGGCATGGCCAAACTGCTCACCCTGGCCGACGCGGCCTTCGTGGTGGCTCTTCCGGTGGTGATGCTCACGGCGGCGCCGTTGCTGTCCACCCTGGGCCAGTTCCTGCTCGCCGACCTGGCCCTGCTCACCGCCTTCCTGGTCTGGTGCCAGTGGCGCGGCCTGCGCCAGCCCCAACCCGCCCCGGCCAGCTCCTGACCCGGGCGCGGGCTCGTGTAGCGGCTCCGTAGCCCAGTTCGGTCTCGGTGCCCGGGGTCCAGGACCCGCCGTGAATCCGTCCCTGGAGGCTTGTGTTCGGCTCCCTGCCTCACACAGTCCTGGACCCCGGGCACCGAGACCGAACCTCCCTCCGGAGCAAGCTGCGCGGCGCGGCTACGAAGCCGGAATTGTGGGAGCGGGCCCCGCCCGCGAAAGGGAGCGAAGCTCCCGGCAGGATGCCAGAGACTTTTCTCTCCAGAGCGCCCACCCGATCCCGGCGCTCCTTGGGAGATTCGCCGCCAGGGCTTTGTAGAAAGGTCCGGGCGTCGTTTCGGACCCGTGGCGGTGCCGCTGCCAAGTGAGCGGGGCAATGGTGGTGCCTGGAGGGACCTATTTGGCCAGGGATGGCCAAATGAGAGCGCCCAGGGACGGCTTGAGCGATCCCGGAAGGCACCACCATTGCCCCGCGTCTCCGATACGGAGCACCACAGCCGGCACAACCAAATTGACACCGCCCGGAAAAAATTCGAGTAACCTGTACCGGTCCACAGACACACAAGGGTCTTACCATGGGCGACGTGGTCCCCTTCCAGAAACCGGCCAAAAAGAAACCCAAAAAGGGCCTGTGCCAGCACGGCTTCCACAAATGGAAAGTGGTCAAGAACACCCGGTTCGACAGCCAGCAGGGCAAACTGGTCACCCGTTATCAGTGCGAGCGCTGCGGCAAGCAAAAAGTCGAAGCGCGCTAGGAGGTACACCGACATGTTGGAAATGAAAACCGAGTGCGAACATTGCCAGGACGCGCTGATCGAGCAGGGCGAAGTGTATATCTGCTCCTATGAATGCACCTTCTGCGTCGACTGCTGTACCGCCCTGGGCGGGCACTGCCCCAATTGCGGCGGCGAGTTACTGCGGCGGCCGCGCCGCCCTGAGGTGGCGAAAACCGCATGAGCGAACCGCTCGAGGCCGGCGCCTGCCATCACGTCGACACCGCCGGTGGCTACCGGGTGCCGGTGACCTGGTACGCCGGCGCGCCGGACACGCCAACAGTGGTGCTGCTGCCGGCGCTTGGCGTGGCGGCGCGCTTTTACGACAAGCTCGCCGCCACCCTGGCCGGGAGCGGGCTCAACGTGGCGGTGATGGAGCAGCGCGGCCAGGGCGACAGCGCGTTGCGGCCCGGCCGGCGCCACAACTGGGGCTTCGCCGAGGTGCTCGACAACGACCTGCCGGCGCTGCTCGATTGGGCCGAGGCGCGGCGACCCGGCGCGCCGCTTTACCTGATGGGTCACAGCCTGGGCGGCCATTTCGCCGCCATCACCGCCGGGCGCTTCGCCGGGCGTATCGACGGTGTGATTCTGGTGGCCACCGGCAGCCCCTGGTGGCAGGCCTTTGTCGGCGCCGCCGGGCCACTCAATGACAAAAGCGTGCGCCGGCTGATCCGGCTGATTCCGCCGGCCAATCTGGTGTTCGGGTACTTCCCGGGCGAACGCATCGGTTTCGGTGGCAACGAAGCGCGCGGCATCATGAGCGACTGGCGCGCCCTGGCGAAGCACAACCGCTACCAGGCCCGGGGCCTGGCGGAGGCGCTGGACGCCGCCGTGGCCGGCTACACCGGGCCGGTGCTGGCGGTGCGGCTGGCGGACGACGCCCTGGCCCCGCAAGCGTCGGTGAAAGCGGTGACGGACAAATTCCGACAGGCCACGCTCACTCAGCGGGTGATTACCGCCGACCAGCTCGGCGACCGCGCCGATCACTTCCGCTGGGCCCGTCAGGCGCGGGTGGTGGCTGATCTGGTCACGCCCTTTGTTGCCGGCCCGCGATAGCGGTAATCTTGCCCCTTCGCCCGGCAACCACCAGACCGTACCCGCATGGCCCGCCACTCAGAGACAACCACGACCGCCTGGCCCGGAGTCCGTCCGTGAGCGGTCCCATCCTGATTTTCGATTCCGGGGTCGGCGGCCTGTCCGTGGTGACGGCGCTGCGCGAGCAGATGCCCGGCGCGCCGCTGGCCTATGTGTGCGACAACGCCGCCTTGCCCTACGGCACCAAGGCGGACGCCTGGCTGGTGCGGCGCATTGTCCAGGTGTGCCGGGCGGCGGTGGCCGCCAGCGGCGCCCGGGTGCTGGTGGTGGCCTGCAACACCGCCAGCACCCTGGCGCTGGACGCGCTGCGCGCTGCCGTGACGATCCCGGTGGTGGGCACCGTGCCCGCGATCAAGCCCGCCGCCGCGCTCAGTCGCAGCGGCGTGATCGGCCTGCTGGCCACCTCCGCCACCGTCACCCGCCCCTACACGGACAAATTGATCGACGACTTCGCCGGCCACTGCACCGTGGTACGGGTGGCCGCCGACGGCCTGGTGGCGCAGGCCGAGCGGTTGCTGGCCGGTGAGCCGGTGGACGACGCCGTCATCGACGCCGGTCTGGCGCCGCTGTGGCGCGCGCCGGCACTGGACACCGTGGTACTCGGCTGCACCCACTTCCCGCTGCTGCGCGACGTTCTCGACGCCCGCGCCCCGCGCCCGCTGCAATGGGTCGATTCCGGCCGCGCCATCGCCCGTCGCGTGGCCCAGGTGGCCGGCGGTGAGGCTGGCGGCGTTGTGTCCGGCCTCAGTTGGGCGACCAAGCCGTTGCGCCCTGGCTTGCAAGCAGGCCTGGCCACGTTTGGCTTCGCTGATCCCACGGTACTGTCGGCATCGGTGATTGAATCGGGCTAGAGAGTGCCGGCGCGGTTGATATAGGTTTCTGGAATAATGCCCGCTCCAACAGCTTGCTTCAGACCGAGTCGTTCAGGGCTCGGTCAGCCATGCCTGAATGGCTTGGCGCGTGTCGGCGCTGTTGATGATTTCCAGGTGGCCGACCCCTTCCAGCACCTTTACCTCGGTGCGGTCGGTGTGTTCGCGGAACAGGGGCGCGTAGGCGTCGCTGTTGAAGCTGCTGTCGTCGCCGCCGGCCAGCACCAGGGTGGGCGCGTTCAGCGCGGCGATGTCGGTTTCATAGTCGTCGCGCGGGTGCATCGACGTCTGCATACGATAGCTGTAGGCCAGGGTTTCGGTGCCGTCGCGCACGGATTCCGGCATGTTGAATTCGATCACGGTGAGATCGTTCAGGCCGGTGATGCCGACGCTGTTGATCATGCCCAGCAGGATCAGGCGGGGCACCTTCGGCTCCGCCCAGTTCGAGTTGCTGTCCGCGCTGGTGGGGGCACTGTGATGGATGTAGGGCGCCAGCAGAATATAACCGTCCACCGGGACCTCCGGGTCGCCGCCAGCGTAGCGGATCGCCAGGCCGCCGCCGCTGGAATGGCCGGCCAGGAACAGCGACGCCTCCGGGTGCGCCCGTTGCACCCGCCCCAGGAAGTCGTCCAGGTCGTCTTCCAGCTGGCCGATATAATCCACGTCGCCCCGGCGTACCGGATCCGGGCCGTGGCCGCGTAAATCCGGCGTGTAAACACGCACGCCGTCGGTTTCGGCGAGGCCGGCGGCAAGCGGCCGTAGATAGCCGCTGTGGTAGCCGGAGCCGTGCAGCAGCACGATCACCCGCCGCGCCTCGCCCGCGCCGGCGTATTCCCGGTAATGCAGGGGCGTGCCGTCCCGCGCTTGATAGGTGCGCAGCGCCGGTGGCGGTTCGCCGCCGATCACGTGTTGGAAATCCATGCGGTTGTCCTGTTGGCTCCAGGCCGGCGCGGAGAGCAGTGCGAGCATCGAGAGCAATGCCGGCACAACACGGATCAAGCCCGACCGGCATCCGGCGCGGCGTCCGGTGCGGCTCATAAAGGCCCCTTGTTATTCTGCTTAGGGTGCCCCGCACTGTGCGTTCTCAGCGCCGTCGCCGCAAGGCCCGCTCCGGGGTCAGCCGAGGACCATCACCGCCTGGCCGGCGTTGATCTGCTGGCCCTCCTGGCGGGCGATGCGTACCACCTTGCCGGCTTCCGGGGCGGTCACTTCGATTTCCATCTTCATGGACTCCAGCACCGCCACCACCTGGCCTTCTTCCACGCTGTCGCCTTCGGCCACGGTGAGCTTCCAGATGTTGCCGGCGGTGGGGGATTCCACCGGGGTGCCCTCGGGCAGGCCGTCCGCTTCGTCCGCGTTCAGGTCCTGCTGAGACTCGAAGTTGATCTGGCCGCTTTCCACCCAACGCTGCAGCTCTTCGTCGAAGGCCTGGTTGCGGGCGTCGGTGAAGGCGCGGATGTCGGCGTCGTTGTCTTCCAGGAAGCGCTGGTACTCGCCTAGGTTGAAGGTGGTCTCCTCGACCCGGAACGGGTAGCGGCCCTTGGGAAAGTCACGGCGGATTTGTTGCAGCTCCTCGGCGCTCACTTCGTAAAAGCGGATCTGGTCGAAGAAGCGCAGCAGCCAGGGTTGGGTAAAGGCGTCGGTTTTATGGAAGCGGTTCCACATCTGCATGGTGCGGCCCACGAACTGATAGCCGCCGGGGCCTTCCATGCCGTACACGCACAGGTAGGAGCCGCCGATGCCCACCGAGTTTTCCGCAGTCCAGGTGCGCGCCGGATTGTACTTGGTGGTCACCAGCCGGTGGCGCGGGTCGTAGGGGGTGGCCACCGGCGCGCCCAGGTAGACGTCGCCCAGGCCCATCACCACATAGCGGGCCTCGAACAGGATTTTCTTTACCTCGTCGATGCTGTCCAGGCCGTTGATGCGACGGATGAACTCGATGTTGCTGGGGCACCAGGGCGCGTCCTTGCGCACCGACTGGGTGTATTTCTCGATGGCCAGCCGGCAGGCTTCGTCGTCCCAGCTCAGCGGCAGGTGGACGATGCGCGAGGGCACTTCCAGGTCGTCCTGCTTGTCCAGGGTCAGCTCGGCGCGTTTGAGCATTTCGAGCAGATCCCGGCGCGGCAGCACGGACGGCTCGAAATGCACCTGCAGGGAGCGGATGCCCGGGGTCAACTCGAGAATGCCGTCGGGCTTTTGCTCTTCCAGCCACAGCATCAGCGCGTGGGCGCGGAACCGCAGCCGCAGGTCCAGCTCCAGGGGGCCGTATTCCACCAGCAGGTAGCGGTCGCCGGCGGCACGGTAGACCACCTCCGGGCCGTCGTCCTGTTCTTCCAGCCGGTCCAGGATCGGCGTGGTCACGATGGTCGGGGTTGGGTCCAGCGTCGGGGCGCTCAGGTCGGCCAGGCAGGTGTCCTGCTCGGCGGCCAGCCGGTCGGCGTCGTCCAGGCTTATAGGCACAAAGCGGAGGCGGTCGCCGGCCTTGAGCTGGCCCAGTTTCCAGCGGTCCGCCGAGATCACCGTGGCCGGGCACACGAAGCCGCCCAGCGACGGCCCGTCCGGCCCCAGGATCACCGGCATGTCGCCGGTGAAGTCCACCGTGCCCACGGCGTAGGCGTTGTCGTGAATGTTGGACGGGTGCATGCCCGCTTCGCCGCCGTCGCTGCGCGCCCACTCCGGCTTCGGGCCCACCAGGCGGATGCCGGTGCGGCTGGAGTTGTAGTGCACCTGCCAGTCGGCGCTGAAGAAGGTGGCCATGTCGTCGTCGGTGAAGAAATCCGGCGCGCCATGGGGGCCGTAAATCACACGCAGCTCCCAGGTGTCGCCCAGCGCCGGTTTCAGGCTGTCGGGCACCGCCACGGGGGCCGCGTCCGCCGCTGGATCGGCGCCGAAATGCAAGACGTCGCCGGTGCGGATGGCGCGCCCGCCGTGGCCGCCGAACTGGCCCAGGGTGAAGGTGCTGCGCGAGCCCAGGTAGGGCTGGCACTGCAGGCCGCCGGCGAGGGTCAGGTAGGCGCGGGCGCCGTCGCCGTGCACCTTGCCCAGCTTCAGGGTCTGGCCGGCGGTGACGGAAACCGCCTGGTAGTTCGGCACCGGCTCGCCGTCCAGGGTGGCGCCCATGTCGGCGCCGGTGAGGGCGATGCGGGTGCCGTGGTTAAAGCGCAGGGTGGGGCCGTTGAGGGTGAACTCCAGGCCGGCGGCGTCCTCGTCATTGCCCAGCAGGCGGTTGCCGAGCCGGAAGCTGAGCGCGTCGAACGGGCCGGACGGCGGCACGCCGATCGGCCAGTAGCCGCGCCGCCCCGGGTAGTCCTGCACCGTGGTCAGGGTGCCGCCGGCGAGCACGTCCAGGGTGGTGGGGTGGTAGTCGAAATCGTTCAGGTAGCGGGTGGTCATCTGGCCGTCCTGGAACGCCCGGTCGGCGAGGATCGCCAGCACATAGTCGCGGTTGGTTTCGATGCCCTCCACGCAGGTGCTTTCCAGCGTCCGTTGCAGGGCGGCCAGCGCCGCTTCGCGGTCGTGTTCGAATACGATCAGCTTGGCCAGCATCGGGTCGTACAGTGGCGAGACCGTGAGGCCCGGTTCGATCCAGTGGTCGATGCGCAGCTTCTCGCCGTCGGCCTCGGGGAACTCGGCGGTGGTGAGCAGGCCGGCGCTGGGCTGGAAATCCTTGTTGGGGTCTTCCGCGTACAGGCGCGCCTGCAGCGCGTGGCCGCGCGGCGTGAGGCCCTCGCCCAGGCCCGCCAGCGGCGGCAGCTCGCCGGCGGCCAGCTGCACCATCCAGCGCACCAGGTCGATGCCGAACACCTGCTCGGTGACGCCGTGCTCCACCTGCAGGCGGG
The DNA here is from genome assembly GCA_017794945.1 of Alcanivorax sp. Lineage (GTDB taxonomy): Bacteria > Pseudomonadota > Gammaproteobacteria > Pseudomonadales > Alcanivoracaceae > Alloalcanivorax. The sequence continues at coordinate 694,202 of CP051239.1, read as the reverse complement.
TGTTCACCTCCAGAAAGTAGAAGCGGTTGCTGTCCTGGTCGAGGATGAATTCCACCGTGCCGGCGTTGCGGTAATCCACCGCCGCCACCAGGCGGCGGGCGGTGTCGTGCAGGGTGGCGCGCACCTCGTCCGGCAGGTTGGGGGCCGGGGTTTCTTCCAGCACTTTCTGGTGGCGGCGCTGGGCGGAGCAATCCCGCTCACCGAGGGCGAGCGCGCCGCCGGCGCCGTCGCCGAACACCTGCACTTCGATGTGGCGGGCGCGCTCAATGTATTTTTCCAGGAACACGCCGTCGTTGGAGAAGTTGTTGGCGCTCAGCCGGCGCACGCTGTCCCAGGCTTTTTCCAGGCCGGCGTTGTCGTGGCAGATCTGCATGCCGATGCCGCCGCCGCCGGCGGTGCTTTTGAGCATCACCGGGTAGCCGATCTCGGTGGCGGCTTTGAGCGCCGCCGCCGGGTCATCCAGAAGGCCGGTGCCCGGCAGCAGGGGCACGTCGTTGTCCTCGGCCAGGGCGCGGGCGGTGTGTTTCAGGCCGAAGTCGCGCATCTGTTGCGCGGTGGGCCCGATGAAAGCGATGCCGTTGTTTTCGCACCGCTCGACGAATTCGGGGTTTTCACTGAGAAAGCCGTAGCCGGGGTGCACCGCGTCGATGCCGTGTTCGGCCATCAGCGCGAACAGCTTGTCCTGGTTCAGGTAGGTCTGCGCGGCGTTGCCGTCGCCGAGGTACAGCGCCTGGTCCGCCAGGGCCACGTGTCGGGATTCGGTGTCCGCGTCGGCGTAGATCGCCACGCTGGTGACGTCCAGATCCTTGAGGGTGCGGATAATGCGTGTGGCGATGGCGCCGCGGTTGGCGATCAAAACCTTGTTGAACATGACGTCGGCTCTCTTACGAGGGCGGGCCGTCCCGCCGTTGTGTTTCCTTGCGCCGGGGTCGTCCCCGGGGGCGTCTTCGGTGAACGCCGTTACCAGATCAGCACTTCAATGGGCGTGGGGTTGTAGCCGTTGCAGGGGTTATTGAGCTGCGGGCAATTGGAAATCAGCACGGTGGTGTTCATCAGGGCTTTCAGTTCCACGTACTTGCCCGGCGCGGAGATGCCGTCCTCGAAGGTGAGGCCGCCGTCGGCGGTCACCGGCACATTCATAAAAAAGTTAATGTTGTGGGTGATGTCCCGTTTGCCGAGGCCGAACTCTTCGTGCTCGTTGACCGCCAGCATCCAGCTGTCGCGGCAGGCGTGCATGCAGCGCTTTTCCAGGTCGTAGCGCACCGTGTTGCTTTCCGTGGCGCAGGCCCCGCCCAGGGTGTCGTGCCGGCCGCAGGTGTCGGCGGTGATTTCCAGCATCGGCTGGTTGCGGTTGGAGCGCAGCACCGTGCCGGCGGTGAGGTAGACGTTGCCCTGTTCGCGGATGGTGTCCACGGCGCTGTACCGCTCGGCGCTGTCGTCGGCGTTGAAGAACAGGGTGTCGGCGGCCTGGTTGCCTTGCAGATCCAGAATCCGAACGGTCTCGCCTTTTTTCACCACTTTCAGAAAGTAGTCACCGGCCGGAACAACTTCCCGGAACGCGGCGTCTTCGGGTTTGAGTGTGCTCTCTTTGATCATGTCGTCCTCCTTACGGCTCAGGCGTCGTCCAGGTAGTACAGCCGGTTGTTTTCGAAGGCGCGGCCGTTCTCCGGGCGGAAGTTCAGGCAGTAGTCGTCCGCCGTCACCGGGTCGGCCTTGAGCATTTCCACGTGCACCGGTTTCTTCGGGTAGTCGGCGGCCGGGTTGAGCGGGTGCGGGCAGGTGTGCATCACCACCAGCGTTTCCATCTCGAAGCGCAAGGTCACTTGCGCCCCGGCTTTCGCCGCCGAGGGATCGAAGAACAGGGTGCCCTCGTCGTCGGTGGCGACCTTGCTGAACAGGTTGAGGTTGGCGGCCAGGTCCCGTTCGGTGAGGCCGTATTTGGCCAGCTCGGTGAGGAAGCTGGTATGGCCGCTCAGGTACCAGTCGTTGTGGTGGTCCTGGTAGCGGTGCTCGCCGTACTTTTCCTTCACCTGTTCCGGATGCAGGTTGCCGCACACGGTGTCGTGCCAGCCGAAGCTGTCCTCGACGATGGAGGCGAACACCCGGCCCATGTCCGAGTACAAACAGTTGCCGCGGGTGAGCTTGAAGGTGTGCTGCCCCTTGAGGCTGTCCGGGGCGTTGTAGCGCTCCAGCTTTTCCTCCGGGTTGTAGAACAGCATGCCCACGTTGGCGCCGCCTTCCACGTCGGTGAGACGCAGGGCGGTGCCGCGCCGCATCCGGAAGGACCAGTGCGCGCCGCCCGGCAGCGTGTATTGGTAGAGCGGGGTTTGCATGGGGTTGCTCCTCGTTCTCTGGTTACGGGGTCGGTATCAGGCGCCCAGCACCCGGGCGGTGGAGTCCACGCTCTGGGTGATCGACTGCAGGGTGCCTTTGTCGCTGTTGCCCACGGGCAGGTCGTAGGTGATCCGCGCGCCATAGCTGCCGGGGGTCTGGGGGTCGAGCCGTTCCTTGTCGAACACCCACATGCGGGTGCCCAGGAAGAACCCCTCCGCCAGGTCGTGGGTGATCATGAACACCGTCAGGTCCTGTTTCCGCCACAGGTCCAGCACCAGTTCGTGCATGTCCCGGCGGATGCCCGGGTCCAGGGCGCCGAAGGGTTCGTCCAGCAGCAGAATGCGCGGCTTCTTGATCAGCGCCTGGGCCAGGGCCAGGCGCTGCTGCATGCCGCCGGACAGCTCATGGGGGTATTTGCCCAGGGCGTGGTCCAGCCCCACGGAAGCGAGCATTTCCTCGGCCTGCTCGCGCAGGGCGCGGCGCTTGCCGCCGAACACACGGCCCAGCCAGCGGCTGCTTTCCAGTTCGCCGGCGAGCATCACGTTCTCCACGGCGGTGAGGTGGGGCAGCACGGAATAGCGCTGAAACACGATGCCCCGGGTTTCATCCGGCTCGTCGGGGATCGGTTTGCCGTCCAGCAGCAGTTGGCCCCGGGTCGGGCTTTCGGTGCCCAGCATCATTTTCAGGAAGGTGGTCTTACCGCAGCCGGAAGCGCCCACCACGGTGACGAATTCGCCTTCCTCGACGCTGGCGTTCAGGCGTTCCAGGACCACGTCCTGACCGTATTCCTTCCACAGATTCTTGATCTCGATGGCAGCCATGTCGGTCTCCTTATTGCGCGCCGTGGAACCAGGGGTAACGCCATTGGGAATAGCGTTTGAGAGCGAAGTCGATGGCGAACGCCAGGAAGGTGATCCAGGCCACGTAGGGCAGAATCACGTCCATGGCCAGGTAGCGACGCACCAGAAAGATGCGGTAGCCCAGGCCCTCGGTGGCGGCGATCGCTTCCGCGGCGATCAGAAACAGCCAGGCGGAGCCCAGCGACAGGCGAACGGAACTGAGCAGGCGCGGCATGATCTGTGGCCACACCAGGCGGGTGATGATCTGCCAGGTGTTGGCGCCCAGGGTCTGCATCTTGATGATCTGTTCGGTGGGGATTTCCTCCGCCCGCTGCTGCAGGTCGCGGATCAGAAAGGGGGTGATGCCGATGATGATCAACATCACCTTGGCCAGCTCGCCGAGCCCGAAAATAATGAACAGAATCGGTAGAATCGCCAGCGGCGGTACCAGCGACATGCCGGTCACCAGCGGCGAAATGCCGGCCCGGAATAGCGGCAGCGAGCCGGTGGCGATACCCACCACCAGGCCGATCAGGGCGCTGATCGCCACGCCGATGCCGAGCCGCTGCAGGCTGGCCAGGGTGTCCACCAGGAGGGTGTACTCGCCGCTGCGTTTGCTGGGTTCGAAGGCCATCCGCTCGATGGCGTCGGAGAAGCTGCTCAGCGAAGGCAGCAGTTTGTCGTTGGGGTTCGCGTCCAGGCGCGCGTCGGAGGCGACCAGGTACAGCACCGCCAGGATCACGAAGGGCAGCAGGCCGAGGGCCCAGCGGCCCACCGGTCCGGCCTGGCGGTTGATCAGTTTCTTCATGGCGACCTCCTTGGTTACAGGCGATGAGGAATCCAATGACGGGGCGTCATCATGTCCTCCCGGGCTTTTGTCCCGCCGTGTAACCTTCCCGGCGCGCCGGGCGAAGGTCGATCGCTCTCGGACCAGGCATCGGCAATGCCGACCGGAACCCTAGCGATCCATTGATAGCAAATTGTCGAGTCGTGATGGCAAAACCAGCCATTCGATTCCTGACATCCCTACAGCAAAACCGATGCCAGGGTGGCCAAGGAGCTGGTTTGTAAGGGCTGGCGCCCGGGGGTGGGGTGTGGCGGGGTCGTTTTGGGGCAGGTGCGTGCGCTTTATTGGTGCCCGGCGCCCCAGGGTGGGGCGCCGGGTGGCGATCAGGGCTGCTCGATGAAGTCCATCAGGGCTTCCCAGCTCACCAGGTCGGCTTCTTTGTCGTAGGCCAGCGGCAGCTCGAACCGTTTACCGGTGTCGTCCGCCTTGGGGTTGGTGAAGCCGTGCTGCACGCCCGGGAAGCTGAGCAGCTGGAATTGGGCGCCGGCCTGGGTGAGTTCCTCCACCAGAGCGCTGACCTGGTCCGCCGGGACCATCGGATCGGCCTGGCCGGTGGCCACCAGCACGCGGGCGTCGATGTCCCCTTCGCCGGCGCGCTGGTTGGTGCCCAGGGTGCCGTGGAAGCTGGCCACGCCGGCCACATCGTTGCCCTTGCGGGCCTGTTCCAGTACCACGCCGCCACCGAAGCAGTAACCCACGGCGAAAACACGGTCGTCGTCCACGTACTGCTGATCACGCAATATGGTTTTGGCGGCGTTGAAGCGGGCGGTCAGTTTGTCCGGTTCCGACAGCGCTTGCTCCATGAACGCCTTGGCGTCCTTGGGGTGGCTGGCCACCTGGCCTTCGCCGTACATATCCACCGCCAGGGCCACATAGCCTTCCTCGGCGAGCAAACGGGCGCGGTTGCGGGCGTAGTCGTTGAGGCCCCACCATTCGTGCACCACGATCACGCCGGCGGTGGTACGGTCGAGATCCTCGTCCATGAACAGTACGCCCTTGCCCAGACCGCCGGGCAGTTTCACGGTCTTTTCCGCCACGTCCGCGATAGCGATACCGCTCAGCATCAGCAGGCCCAGCACAATACTCAGTCGTTTCATGGTCGCTTCCTTTTTGGTTGATCGTGATGTCACTCGTCCCACACCCAGCGCAGCGGTTCCCCGAAATCGTCGTAGATCAGTTTGCGCCGTGGCCGGCGCTTGTGCGTGGGGCGGGTGGTTTTGCGTTTGCGCGCGTCGATCGCCGCCGCCACCTCGGAAATGTCCGTGCGGGTAGCGCGTGGCGCCTGGGAAAACGGAAAAGCACGCCGTCCCCTCGGCTGCGCCGGGTCATCGCCGGAAACGCCATGCGGCACTTCCTTAATGCGCCCGCCATGGGAGAGAAAGCGCTCCATATCCCGTGCCAGGCGCCGGCGTTGCTGTTCCTTGCTATTGCGGACTTTCATCGGGTCGGGGGGATCGGGCAAGTAGCCTTCCACCATAGCAGTGCAAGGCAGGGTGGAGAAGACGCCGGGCCCCGATCAGCCTAAAAGGTATAGACAGTGGCGCCGGCGGCATCGGGAAGGGGCAGGCCCTGGTTGGCGCGAATACCGGTGGGCACATTCCGGCCGGAGGGCCAACTGTCCTGGGACTCGGAGTCTTCATCGGCGGCGTCCAGAGAGGGCAGCCTCGGCGGCTCGCCGGCGCTTGCCATGCCCGCCACCAGCATAAGCAGCCCCAGCACTGAATATCGGATCATAACCACCTCCCCCTTGATGTGTGCGGGAATAGTGGTCGGCGCCGGGTCAAGGCGGCGCGAAGGCGGCCGCCGCCGGCGTTTTCAGCGGGGTCGCCTCGCGCCCGGGGAGGCTTACAGGCCCTTGTCGAGGGTCTCCGAAGGTGCGGGCGTATCGCCGGCGCGCAGGGGGTTGCAGTTCTTGATCACCACCCTGCCTTCCAGCACGTTACCCCGTGAATATTCCTGGAAAATGCAGCGGTTGGTCTCCGGGTCGTAGTTCTCGATCCACAGGTTGTCGCCTTTCCAGGTGGCGGCCACATGCTGGTGCCCTTCTTCCACGGTCACGTTCATGGTGCCGCCGAGGCGCTTGACGAAAATCTGTTCCAGCCAAAAATAGTAGAGCAGGGTGCTGAGCAGCCAGATCACCACGGCGGTGATGAGCGCCGGTTTCCATTTGCCCATGCGCACGCCGATGCCGAACAGGGCCAGGAAGATAGCGGCCGCCACCAGCAGCCAATAGAGGTAGGTGATCATGCGAAGCTCCTTGTTTCAGGCTATTGTTGTTTCGATGCGAAAACTCATATTGATGATAGCAACTCCCCGAAAAACAGGTGTAAAACCGTGAAACAGAGCACGGTACCGGCGGCCGGTGACTGGTGGGTGTACATGCTGCGCTGCGCCGACGGTTCGCTCTACACCGGTGTCACCACGGACGTACTGCGCCGCTGGCGGGAACACAATGACGGCCCGCGTGGTGCGCGGTATACCCGCGCCCGGCGGCCGGTGGCGCTGGTGATGTGCGTGGCGGTGCCGGGCCGGGCCGCCGCCGGCCGGCTGGAGGTGCGGCTCAAGGCCCTGTCCCGCCCGCGTAAGGAACAACTGATTCAGGCGGTCACCGGGGTTTCGGTTGCTAATCCACCGGGGAATTGCTTGACTGCGTCCACTTCTGAATTGGAGAACCCGGAATGAACGTTTGGCGTGCTTTCATGCTGATGTGGCTGGCCGTATCCCTCGCCGGCTGCGGCATCAACAATATTCCCACCTACGACGAGCAGGTGAAGGCGGCCTGGTCCCAGGTGCAGAACCAGTATCAGCGCCGCGCCGACCTGGTGCCCAACCTGGTCAACACCGTGCAGGGCTTCGCCGACCAGGAGCGCGAAGTGCTGGTGGAGGTCACCGAGGCGCGCTCCAAGGTGGGCGCCATTCAAATGGACGAGAGCATTCTCAATGACCCGCAGAAGTTCCAGCAGTTCGAGCAGGCCCAGAGCCAGCTCGGCTCCGCCCTGCAGCGGCTGATGGTGGTGGTCGAGCGTTACCCGGACCTGAAATCCAACCAGAACTTCCTCACCCTGCAGGCGCAACTGGAAGGCACCGAAAACCGCATCGCGGTGGCGCGCCGGGATTACATCCAGGCGGTGCAGCAGTACAACACCGAGATTCGTACTTTCCCGGGCCGCATCTGGCACAGCGTGCTGTACAGCGAACTGGAACAGCGCGAAAACTTCGAAGCCACCACGGAGAACGCCGACCAGGCGCCCTCCGTTAACTTCGAATGAATACCGCGCTGCCCCCCAACCGTCTCGGCGCCGCGTTGTGGCTCGGCGCCCTGCTGATGCTGGCGGCGCTGGCGCTGCCGGCCGCCGCCGCCCCGGACTTTCCGGCGCTGACCGGCCGCGTGGTGGACAACGCCGAGCTGCTGTCGCCGGCCCAGGAGCAGGCGCTCACCGAACGCCTGGCCGCCGAAGAGCGGCAAAGCTCCAACCAGATCGTGGTGGTCACCCTGGCCGACCTGCAAGGCTATGACATCGCCGATTACGGCGTGCGACTGGGCCGGGAGTGGGGCATCGGCCAGGAAGGCACCGACAACGGCGCCCTGCTGATCATCGCGCCCAACGAACGCCGGGTGCGTATCGAAGTGGGCTACGGCCTGGAGGGAGCGCTCACCGACGCCACCTCCTCCAGCATTATCCGCAACGATATCCAGCCCGCCTTCCGGAGAGGGGATTTCGCCGGCGGCATTAATGCGGCCCTCACCTCCATCTTCGCCGCCATCCAGGGCGAGTACCAGGCCCCGGCCGGCGGCGCCAACGCCGACCGCAAAGAAGCCTCCAGTCTGCAGGCGCTGCTCTACCTGATCGGCCTGGTGGTGTTCACCTTCTTCCTGTCGTTTGGCGGCCTGGGCCGCAAAGGCGGCCGCCGTGGCGCCGGCCTGATGTTTCTGCCCATGGGCATGGGCGGCTTCGGCGGCGGAGGCGGCGGTGGCTTTGGGGGCGGCGGCTTCGGCGGCGGCGGTGGTGGTTTCGGAGGCGGTGGCGCCTCGGGAGGTTGGTAATGTTATTGAATGAAGAGAACCAGAAACGGGTCGCCCGGGCGATCGCCGCCATCGAGAAAGACACCGACGCCGAGCTGGTCACGGTGCTGGCCCGCCAGGCCGACGACTACCGTTACATCCCGATGATGTGGGCGGCGCTGCTGTCGCTGCTGGTGCCCCTGGCGCTGGCGTTCATGCCGATTTGGTTGAGCGCCCTGGAAACGCTGCTCGCTCAGTGGACCGTGCTGGTGGTGCTGGCGGTCCTGTTCCGCTGGCCGCCGCTGATGATGAAGCTGGTGCCCAAGCGCGTGAAGCACTGGCGCGCCGCCAACCTGGCCCGCCGCACCTTCCTCGACCAGGGCCTGCACCACACCCGTGGCGAGCACGGCGTGCTGATCTTCGTCAGCGAAGCGGAGCACTACGTGGAAATCCTCGCCGACCGCGGCGTGGCGCAACACGTGCCCGACGAAACCTGGAAGCACATTGTCGACACCTTCACCGCCCACGTCCGGCAGGGCGAAGTGCTCAACGGCTTCCTGGAGTGCATCGCCTCCTGCGGCGACCAGCTGATCCTCAAGGTGCCCGCCACCGAAAAGAAAAACGAGCTGCCCAACCATCTGGTGATCTTGTAGCCCGCTCCCTCCAGGCCTCACCATTGCCCCGCTCACTTTGCAGCGGAACCGCCACGGGTCAGAGGCACCGCCAGGATCGTTGCAGAAAGGTTCGACGCCAGCGATGACCCGGGGTGGTGACGCTACCTGGTGAGCGGGTCTGTGTTAGGCCCTTCCGGGACCCTGGAGAACAGGACGTTCGACAGGGAGTCTATAGGGATGTATTCACGACGTTCCCGGAAGGGCCTAACACAGACCTGCGTCCTAGCTAGAGAGTACCCATCCGCCCACAAAAAAGGCCGCCCGGTGGGCGGCCTTCTCCGTAGATGGTAGCAAGGGGCGGACTTGAACGGGCAGGCCCTCCTGCGCCGTCCCCAGCAACAAAGAGAGCGGGGTCGGCCAGTCTGGAGGCAATAACCTCGCGGCCACAAAAAAGGCCGCCCGGTGGGCGGCCTTCTCTGTAGATGGTAGCAAGGGGCGGACTTGAACCGCCGACCCCAGCATTATGAGTGCTGTGCTCTAACCAGCTGAGCTACCTTGCCATCGAACTCTGGAACCCGGGGTTCCTTCAAGGCCGCGAATTGTCCGCGAGCGCCCCGGCGCTGTCAAGAATGCAGAGTCCGTTTCCCCGGCGCGGCCGGTCCGGCCGACGAATTATTGTGCAGCCGGCGCCTCGGGCGTCGGGCCGGGCGGCATTTACATGAGAATAATTATCAATTATTGTGAGATAATACTTGACCGATTTAGTCGGTTTTTACTACGCTAACGAACTATTCACGTACCAAAGGTGTGGGTATGCGTCTGACCACCAAAGGCCGCTACGCGGTCACCGCGATGCTGGATCTGGCTCTCCATGCGGATACCGGCCCGGTATCCCTGGCGGACATTTCCGAGCGCCAGGGCATTTCCATTTCGTATCTGGAGCAGCTGTTCGCCAAGCTGCGTCGGCGCCAGCTGGTGACCAGTGTGCGCGGCCCGGGCGGCGGCTACCGTCTCAGCCGGCCGGGGGGTCAGATTGACGTGGCGGCGGTGATCGAGGCGGTGGACGAGTCCGTGGACGCTACCCGTTGCGGTGGCCAGGGCGATTGCCAGGAAGGCCACACCTGCCTGACCCACCATCTATGGTGCGATCTGTCCGATCAGATCCAGGATTTCCTGTCCGGCATCAGCCTGGGCGAGCTGGTCGCCCGCCATGAGGTGAAGGCGGTGGCCCAGCGTCAGGACGCGCACCAGAGCGCGTACCAGAACCGGGTACCGATCAGCACGCTCTAACCTACCTTTCGAGAAGCAGTCACCGACCATGTCGCAAGCGGTTTATCTGGATTACGCCGCCACCACCCCGGTGGACCCCCGGGTGGTGGAGGTGATGATGCGCCACCTGGGCCCGGAGGGAACGTTCGCCAATCCGGCATCACGCAGCCATCTGTACGGCTGGCTGGCGGAAGAGGCGGTGGAAAACGCCCGCCGCCAGGTGGCTGACGCGCTCAACGCGGACCCCCGTGAAATCGTCTGGACCAGCGGCGCCACCGAGGCCGACAACCTGGCCATCAAGGGGGTGGTCGAGCAGCGCGGCGGCGGCCATGTGATCACCGCCGCCAGTGAACATAAGGCGGTGCTCGACCCCTGCGGTTGGCTGGAGCGGTCCGGTGTGCCGGTGACCTATCTGGCGCCGGGCCCGGACGGCCGCATCGACCCGCAAGCGGTGGCGGACGCGCTGCGCGAGGACACCGTGTTGGTGTCGATCATGCACGCCAACAACGAAACCGGGGTGATCAACGACATCGACGCCATCGGCGCGATCTGCCGCGAGGCCGGCGTGCTGTTCCATAGCGACGCCGCCCAGACCGCCGGCAAACTGCCCCTGGATGTGCGCGCCACGCCGGTGGATATGCTGTCGCTGAGCGCGCACAAGTTCTACGGCCCCAAGGGCATGGGCGCGCTGTACGTGCGCCGGCATCCGGATGTGCGCCTCAGCGCGCAGATCCACGGTGGTGGCCACGAGCGCAACATGCGTTCCGGCACCCTGGCCACCCACCAGATTGTCGGCATGGGCGAAGCCCTGGCGTTGGCCGTGGCCGAGCGCGACGCCGAGCAGGCGCGCCTGGCGGGGCTGCGTGACCGGCTCTGGAACCACATCGCGGCGCTGCCCGGCGTGCATCTCAACGGACGCGAGGCGCCCCGTCTCGCCGGCCACCTGAACGTGGCGTTCGAGGGCGTGGACGGCGAGATGCTGCTCACCGCGCTCACCGAGGTGGCGGTGTCCACCGGTTCCGCCTGCACCTCCGCCTCCCTGGAGCCTTCCTATGTGCTCAAGGCCATGGGCCTGGCCGACGATCTGGCCCATGGCGCGATCCGGCTGTCCCTGGGCCGGTTTACCGAGGAGGACGAGGTGGACCGGGCCGGGCAGAATGTGACGGAGGCCGTCACCCGGCTCCGCGACGCAGCCCGCCACCGCGCCTGAAGCGCCCGCCACGCGGGGCGCCTGGGCGCCCCGTCTCGCCCGGGGGCTGGCCCGCCCCTTGCTTTGTCTACGTGAAGACGAGAGGAGCAACGCATGCATGGGGTGATTCTTTATCACCTGCGGCAATTCGCCGTGGAACGGTTCGGGCCCGATTGCTGGGACAACGCCCAGGCCGCCGCCGGGCTGGAAGAGCGGGTCTACGTGCCGGTGAGGCTTTATCCTGACGGGGACATGGACGCCCTGGTGGCGGCCCTGGAGGACGAGACCGCGCTGCACCGCAATGACCTGCTCGAAGCGTTCGGCAAATGGGTGATCCCGCCGCTGATCAATATGTACCGGGCGCTGATCCCCCGCCACTGGAACGCCCGGGATTTTCTGCTCAACGTGGAAGAACAGGTGCATCAGAAGGTGGTGCGTCTGAAAGACCCGGAAGCGCGGCCGCCGCGCATCGAGGTGCGTGAGCTGGCTCCCGGCGTGCTGGAAATCGGCTACCGGTCCCACCGGGATATGAGCGCGCTGGCGCTCGGTGCCGTGCACGGCGTGGCCGGGTATTTCGGAGAAACCGCGGAGCTGATGGAAGACGCGCCCGGGGACGGGCAGCGCCGTTTCGTGGTGCGTCTGGTGCCGGCGCAGCGCAAGGCGTCGCTGTCGGCGGTGTAGGTGGGAATCAGGCCGCCAGCGCCGCCGCTTCCTGCTTGATGCGCCCGACCATGGCCAGCAGGCCGTTGCCGCGGGTGGGGCTCAGGTGGCGCAGCAGGTCGAGCTGCTGGAAGAACGCGTCCATGTCGTAGTCGGCCACTTCGGAGGGGGGCTTGCGGTTGAGCGCCGCCAGGATGATCGCCGCCAGACCGCGCACGATCACCGCGTCGGATTCGACCGCCAGATACAGGCGGTCCTGGTCTTGGTCGTAGTCGGTGAGCAGCCACACCTGGCTCTGGCAGCCGCGCACGAAGCGCTCTTCGGTGCGCAGGTCCTCGGGCATGGCGGGCAGCTGCTTGCCCAGGTCGATGATGTAGCGGTAACGCTCTTCCCAGTCGTCCAGGAATTCCAGATCCTCGTGGATCGCCTCGGCGGTCACGTCCTCGCCCAGCTTGATCTCGCGGATATCAAAATCAGTCATTAAAACAATCCCAATTCGAGTTGGGCTTCCTCGGTCATCATGTCGCGGCTCCAGGGCGGGTCGAACAGCAGCGCCACTTCCACCTCATCCACGTTGGGCACCTTGGCGAGCCGGTCTTCCACGTCGCCCACCAGTACCGGGCCCATGCCGCAGTTGGGCGCGGTCAGGGTCATGCGCACCTGCACCACGTTTTGTGTTTCTCCCGAATCGAGAGGGCGGCGGATCACGTCGCAGCCGTACACCAGGCCGAGATCGAGAATATTCACCGGGATTTCCGGGTCAAAGATGGTGCCCAGCGCGGTGTTCAGGTCCGCCTCGCGCACGCTGCCGTCCGCCTCCGGCGGATCGAAGTCCAGCTCCAGCGGCGCCTGTCCGATGGCGTCGGCGTCGGTGCCGTCGATGCGCGCCATATTGCCGTTCAGCGTCACCGTGTAGGTGCCGCCGAGCGCCTGGCGCAGGTTCACGAAGCTGTTCTTGTGGATGGTGATGCGCGTGCCGTCGGGCACCAGGCGCGCGGGCACGTCGCGGCTCACCACCACGGTGCGCTGTTCAGTGGATGCGTTGGCCAAATCAGACCTCGTCCATGTCTTCGACGGTGAAGCTCTCGCCGCAGCCGCATTCGCCGGTGGCGTTGGGGTTGCGGAACTTGAACAGGCTGTTGACGCCTTCCTTCACGTAGTCGATTTCCAGGCCGTTGAGCATGGTCAGCCATTTCTCCGGCACGTACAGCGCCACGCCGTCCACGTCGAAGTGCTTGTCGCCGGACACCGGCTGGTCGACGAATTCCAGCTCGTACATGTAGCCGGAGCAGCCGGATTCATCCAGGTCGAGACGAATGCCGCCGGCCGCCGCGCGCTCGAGTTCGCGCCGCGCCTGCTTGCGGGCGGCCTCGGTCATGTGGATCTCGACCTGGCCGGGTACGAATGTCTGTACCGTCATAGTGATCGCCTCCGGAGAGTTCTGAATAACGCCCCTATAAAAAGGAGCGGACCTTGTGCAGTGCCTGGAACAGCTGGTCCACCTCTTCCAGGGTATTATAAATCGAGAACGACGCCCGCGTGGTGCCGGGGATGCCGAGCCGGTCCATCAGCGGCATGCAGCAATGATGGCCGGTGCGCACCGCCACGCCCTGCTGGTCCAGCAGGGTGCCGACATCGGCCGGGTGGGCGCCGTCCAGCAAAAAGGAAAGAACACCCACCTTGGTGGCGGCGTCGCCGATGATTTTCAAGCCGTCGAAGGCCCGCGCCTGTTCGCTGGCGGAGGCCAGCAGGGCGTCTTCGTGGGTGGCCAGGGCGGTGCGGTCCTGCTGTTGCAGCCAGCGGGTGGCCGCGCCCAGCCCGATCACGCCGGCGATGTTGGGCGTGCCCGGCTCGAACTTATAGGGCAGCTGATTCCAGGTGCTCTTTTCGAAGCTCACCGTTTCGATCATCTCGCCGCCGGTCTGGTAGGGCGGCATCGCGTCGAGCAGCTCGCGGCGGCCGAACAGCACGCCCACGCCGGTGGGGCCGAACATCTTATGGCCGGAAAACGCGTAGAAATCACAGCCGATCTGCTGCACGTCCACCGGGTAGTGGCCCACCGCCTGGGCGCCGTCCACCAGGGTCCAGGCGCCGGCGTCGCGGGCCGCCTTGACCAGTTCCGCCACCGGCGTCACCGAGCCCAGGCTGTTGGACACCTGGGACAGCGCCACGATGCGGGTGCGCTCGCTGAGCAGTTGATGGAAGGCGTCGGTGTCAACGCTGCCGTCCCCGCGCAACGGCGTCACCTGAAGCGTGGCGCCGGTGCGCTCGCACACCTGCTGCCAGGGCACGATGTTGGCGTGGTGCTCCAGCGCCGTGATCAGAATCTCGTCGCCGGCTTGGAGCCGTTCGCGGCCCAGGCACTGCGCCACCAGGTTGATGCCTTCGGTGGTGCCCTTGGTGAGGATCACTTCCTCGCGGGCGGCATTGATGAACGCCGCCAGGTCCGCGCGGGCGGCCTCGAAGCTCGCCGTGGCGTGGTCGCTGAGATAGTGCGCCGCCCGATGCACGTTGCTGTTCACGGTGCGGTAGTACTCACTCACCGCGTCGATCACCACCTGCGGTTTCTGGGTGGTGGCGGCGTTGTCCAGGTACACCAGGGGCTTGCCGTTCACTTCCTGGTGCAGCACCGGGAACTGCGCGCGCAGGGCGTTCACGTCCAGGCTCATGCGGCCTCCTCGTCGGCGCCCCGGCTCTGGCCCAGCTCGCCGGCCAGCCAGGGCTGGGCCCAGTCGGCCACGGCCTGGTCGGGCAGGGCCATCACCAGTTCGTTGACGAAGCCCAGGCTGAGCATGCGCTTGGCTTCCGCCAGCGGCACGCCGCGCGCCTGCAGGTAGAACTGCTGGCCGGCGTCCAGCTGGCCGACGGTGGCGCCGTGGGCGCACTTCACGTCGTCGTTGTAGATTTCCAGCTCCGGCTTGGTGTCGATCTCGGCGCCCGGGTTGAGCAGCAGGTTCTTGTTGCTCAGCTCCGCCAGGGTGCCGCTGGCGCCGGGGTGGATATGGATGCGGCCGTTGAGGATCGCCTTGCCTTTTTCGCCGGCCAGACCCCGGTACACCTGGTTGGAGGTGCAGTCCGGCACCCGGTGCTCGACGCACAGCTGGTTGTCGATATGGGTACGGTCACGGGCCACGAAGATGCCGTTCATGTTCAGCTCGGCGCCGCTTTTGTCGATAAAGGCGCGCACATCGTTGCGGCGCAGCCGGCTGCCGGCCATCAGCTGGTAGCTGTCGATGCGGCTGACACCGCTCTGGCGCAGCAGCAGGGTGCCGATGTGCAGGCTGTCGCGGGCCTCGCTCTGCAGCCGGTAATGGCTGAGGTGGGCGTTATCGCGGGTCTCGATGGCGGTCACCGCGTTGGTGAGCACCGGGCCCCGGCCCAGGTACTGCTCGATCAGCGTCATGCGGCTGCCGGTGCCGAGCACCACTTCCAGGCGCGTGTTGCAGTGCGCCGGCTGATCGCCATCGGCGTAATGGATCACCTGCACGGTGCCGGCCACGTCGGTGTTGGCGGCCACTTCCAGGGTAACGGCGTCGTCCAGCGCCGCGCCGTTGTAGAGCGCAAACGGCGTGGTCAGGCCCTCCAGCCGGGAGGCTTCCCGCTTCAGGGTGACACCGTCGGGGAGGGCGCTGCTGCTTTCATCCAGCCGGCCATTGACCAGCACCAGCCGGTAGTCGCCCAGCCCGGGCAGATCCGCCGGGGTGGCGGCGGCCGCCGCGCGCCGGTTCAGGTGGCCGTCGGCCAGCGGCTGCAGCGAGGTGTATTTCCATTGCTCGGTCTTGCGGCCGGGGAACACCGCCGCCTTCAGCGCCGCCAGGCTGCTGTCGCGCAGAGCGGTCAACGCCGGGTTCTCCGCCTTGCTCTCCGTGGCGTCCTGGACGTTCGCCAGCGCCTGGCGTTTGAGGTCCTCCGGGGAAAGCAATGCACTCATGCGCTTTGGTCCTTGCCGTCGTTGCGGTCGCCGGTGAGCCAGCCGTAGCCGTGTTCTTCCAGCTCATGGGCCAGTTCCTTGCCGCCGGACTTGATGATCTGGCCGTTGGAGAGCACATGCACGAAGTCCGGCACGATGTAGTCCAGCAGGCGCTGGTAGTGGGTTACCAGCACAATGCCGCGCTCCGGGCTGCGCAGGGAGTTCACCCCTCGGGCCACGGTTTGCAGGGCATCGATATCCAGGCCGGAATCGGTCTCGTCGAGCAGCGCCAGCTTTGGCTCCATCAGCAGCATCTGCATGATTTCGTTGCGCTTTTTCTCGCCGCCGGAGAAGCCCTCGTTGACGCCGCGCTTGAGGAACTGCGGGTCCAGGTCCACCTGCTTGCAGGTTTCGCGGGCCTTGCGCAGCAGGGTCACCGAATCCCACTCTTCCTTGCCCTGGGCCTTGCGGGTGGCTTCCAGCGCTGCCTTGAGGAATTCCATGTTGGACACACCGGGGATCTCCACCGGGTACTGGAAGGCCAGGAACAGCCCCAGTTGGGCGCGCTCCTCGGGCTCCAGATCGCCCAGGCTCTTGCCCTCGAACAGGGCCTCGCCGCCGGTGATCTCGTAGTTGTCCTTGCCGGCCAGCACATTGGCCAGTGTCGACTTGCCGGAGCCGTTGGGGCCCATGATGGCGTGCACCTCACCGGCGTTCACGGTTAGGTTCAGGCCCTTGAGAATGGGTTCGCCGGCCACGGCGGCGTGCAAATCGCGAATTTCCAGCATTAATCAACTTCCAATATTCAAGATGTAGGTCGGATTAGCGCAGCGTAATCCGACTTCAACGCCCGGATGTCGGATTACGCTGTGCTAATCCGACCTACGGCTCTCAGGTTCAGCCCACTGCGCCTTCCAGGCTCACTTCCAGCAGCTTCCCGGCTTCCACCGCGAACTCCATCGGCAGTTCCTTGAACACTTCCTTGCAGAAGCCGTTCACGATCATGGAAACCGCTTTTTCCGGGTCGATGCCCCGCTGCCGGCACAGGAACAACTGGTCGTCGCTCACCTTGGAGGTGGTGGCCTCGTGCTCAATGGTGGCGCTGGGGTGCTTGGACTCGATGTACGGAAAGGTGTGCGCGCCGCAGGTGTCGCCCAGCAGCAGCGAGTCGCACTGGGTGAAGTTGCGGGCGTTTTCCGCGCGCGGGCCCATGCGCACCAGGCCCCGGTAGGCGTTGGAGCTCTTGCCCGCCGAGATGCCCTTGGAGACGATGGTGCTGCGGGTGTTCTTGCCCAGGTGGATCATCTTGGTGCCGGTGTCCGCCTGCTGGGCGTGGCGGGTCAGCGCCACCGAGTAGAACTCGCCCACGGAGTTGTCGCCGCGCAGCACCACGGACGGGTACTTCCAGGTGATCGCCGAGCCGGTTTCCACCTGGGTCCAGCTGATCTTGGCGTTGTCGTGGGCGACGCCGCGCTTGGTCACGAAGTTGTAGATGCCGCCCTTGCCGTCCTTGTCGCCGGGGTACCAGTTCTGCACCGTGGAATACTTGATCTCGGCGCCGGGCAGGGCCACCAGCTCCACCACCGCCGCGTGCAGCTGGTTCTCATCGCGCTGCGGCGCGGTGCAGCCTTCCAGGTAGCTCACGTAGCTGCCTTCGTCGGCGACGATCAGGGTGCGCTCGAACTGGCCGGTGTTGGCCTCGTTGATGCGGAAGTAGGTGGACAGCTCCATGGGGCAGCGCACGCCCTTGGGGATGTAAACAAAGGAGCCGTCGGTGAATACCGCTGAGTTGAGGCCGGCGAAGAAGTTGTCGCCCTTGGGCACCACGGAGCCCAGGTACTTCTTGACCAGCTCCGGGTGCTCGTGGACCGCCTCGGAGATCGAGCAGAAGATCACCCCCGCCTCCGCCAGCTTGGCCTTGAAGGTGGTGCCCACGGAGACCGAGTCGAACACCGCGTCCACGGCCACCCCGGCGAGCATTTCCTGCTCGTGCAGCGGGATGCCCAGCTTTTTATAGGTGTCCAGCAGTTCCGGGTCCACTTCGTCCAGGCTCTGCGGCCGGTCCTCCATGCTCTTGGGCGCGGAGTAATACGAGATGGCGTTCAGGTCCACCGGCGGGTAGGTGACGTGGGCCCAGTTGGGCTCGGCCATCTCCAGCCAGTTGCGATAGGCGTCCAGACGCCACTCCAGCAGCCATTCCGGTTCGCCTTTCTTGGCGGAAATGACGCGGATCACGTCCTCGTTCAGGCCCGGAGGCAAGGTGTCGGACTCCACCAGGGTGGTGAAACCCGCCTCGTATTCGGAGCTGATTACTTTGTCGAGTTCGGCTTGCGTGCTCATAATTGACGGAATACCAGAGTAAATTACTCAGGTATTATACGATATATGGTGGGAGGCCGATAGGGCCGGCAACGGTATCATATTTCGCCCTTGGTGCGTATAATCCGCCGGTTTCAGGCCCAGGGCCTTTCCGGACCGCTGGAAGCGGTTCTTTTCCCAAAGACCAATGCAATTCTGGAGTGATCAGACAGATGGCTGTTGAGCGTACCCTCTCTATTATCAAGCCTGATGCCGTGGGCAAGAACGCGATCGGCGAGATCGTTGGCCGTTTCGAAAAGGCCGGCCTGAACGTGGTGGCCATGAAGATGCTGCACCTGAGCAAAGAGCAGGCCGAAGGCTTCTACGCCGAGCACAAAGAGCGTCCCTTCTTCGGCGATCTGGTCGGCTTCATGACCAGCGGCCCGGTGGTGGTCCAGGTGCTGGAAGGCGAAGACGCGGTCAAGAAAAACCGTGATCTGATGGGCGCCACCAACCCGAAAGACGCCGAAGCCGGCACCATCCGTGCCGATTTCGCGGAAACCATCGACGAAAACGCTGTCCATGGTTCTGATTCCACCGAATCCGCCGCCCGTGAAGTGGACTACTTCTTCGCCGACGAGGAAGTCTGCCCGCGCACCCGCTAAGGGCTGCAAGGAGCGAAGCAATGAGTGCCCCCGACAAGGTAAATCTGCTCGGTCTCACCTATCCCGAGATGGAAGCCTTCTTCCTGGACATGGGCGAGAAGAAATTCCGCGCCCAGCAGGTGATGAAGTGGATCCACCATCATCAGGTGGATTCGTTCGAGCAGATGACCGACGTGGGCAAGGCCCTGCGTGAAAAACTCGTCCGCGTGGCGGAAATTCGCGGCCCGGAGGTGCTCCACGAGGGCATCTCCCGGGACGGCACCCGTAAATGGGTGTTCGAGGCCGACAACGGCGGCGCCGTGGAGACCGTCTTTATTCCCGACGGTCGCCGCGGCACCCTGTGTGTCTCTTCCCAGGTGGGTTGCGCCGTGGATTGCAGTTTCTGCTCCACCGGCAAGCAAGGCTTCCAGCGCGATCTCACCAGCTCGGAAATCATCGGCCAGGTGTGGCAGGCGAGCCGTTCCTTCGGCCCGCGCAAGAACCTGGGCGAGCACCCGATCACCAATGTGGTGATGATGGGCATGGGCGAGCCGCTGCTGAACTATCAGCCGGTGCTGGCCGCCATGCGCCTGATGCGTGACGACCTGGGCTACGGCATCAGCAAGCGCCGCATCACGCTGTCCACCTCCGGGGTGATTCCCAAGATTGATCAACTCAGCGCCGACCTGGACGTGTCCCTGGCGGTGAGTCTGCACGCGCCCAACGACGAGCTGCGCAACGAACTGGTGCCGCTCAACCGCAAGTATCCGCTCAAGGAACTGATGGCGGCGTGCAAGCGTTACAGCGACAACATTACCCATCGCCACAACACCATCACCATGGAATACGTGATGCTGCGCGATGTGAACGACAAACCGGAGCACGCCCGCCAGCTGGTCAAGCTGCTGCGCGGCATTCCCGTGAAGGTGAACCTGATTCCCTTCAATCCGTTCCCCCACGCGGGCTATGAACGCTCGCGCAAAAGCGACATTCTGGCATTCCACAAATTCCTGAATGACAATGGCGT
This sequence comes from Alcanivorax sp., assembly GCA_017794945.1. Lineage (GTDB taxonomy): Bacteria > Pseudomonadota > Gammaproteobacteria > Pseudomonadales > Alcanivoracaceae > Alloalcanivorax. The sequence goes on along the minus strand of CP051239.1, from coordinate 674,568 downwards.
CATGACCACCGTGCGCACCACCCGCGGCGATGATATCGACGCCGCCTGCGGCCAGTTGGTGGGCGAAGTGAAAGACCGTACCCGTCGCAGCGAACGATGGAAGGAATCCATTTTCCATCGCTCGGAACAGCCCGACAGCAAAACAGCATCCGTGCAATGAACCCAACGCTTCGACAGCTTGTTCTGATTCTGGCGGCCACCGTCGCGGTGGCCGGCTGCACCACCACGACCACCGGCGGCGGGCCCGCCGCCGACCCGCAGGAAGCGGTCCGTACCCGGGTCGCCGCCGGCTTGCAGTATCTGCAGATGGGGGATCCGTCCGAAGCCCGCCGGCATTTCTCCCGCGCGCTGTCCATCGACGACAACAGCGCCGCCGCCCACAACGCCATGGCGCTGCTGTACAACTACGAGCGCGACGCGGAGAAAGAGGAATATCACTATCGCAAGGCGCTGTCCGCCGACCGCGACTACGCCCCGGCGCTGAACAACTACGGCACCTTGCTGTACACCCAGCGGCGCTACGAAGAGGCCCTGGAGAAATTCAAACGCGCCGCCAACGACCCCAACTATGAAGGCCGCGCCAGCGCCTTCAGCAACATGGGGCAAAGCTACGTGGCGCTGAACCGGCCCGCTGACGCCAAGGACGCCTTCGTGCGCGCCCTGCGCCTCAACGGCCGCTCCACCCACGCCACCCTGCAACTGGCCAAGCTCTACTACCAGGAAGGCCGCCTGCAAATGGGGTGGGATTACTATAAACAGTACGAGCGCCGCATCGGCCGGCAGAGCGCCGAAGGGCTGTGGACGGGCATTCAACTGGCCGCCGCCCTCGGCTTACAGGATCAGCAGTCCAGCTATGAGCTGGCCTTGCAGAATCTCTACCCCGGTACCCGGGAGCACAAGCTCTGGCAGGAATGGCGGAGCGCGCAGGAGGGACGTCAATGAGCGCCAACGAGACCGTATTACCCGGCGAAAGACTGCGCCGGGCCCGGGAGGAGAAGGGTCTCAGCCAGGAGGAAGCCTGCAAGCATCTGCGGCTATCCACTTCCTATATGCGGGCCCTGGAACAAGACGATTACGAGCGCCTGCCCGAAGCCCCCTTCATCAAGGGCTATCTGCGTAACTACGCCCGTTTCCTGGGTCTGCCGGCGGAAGAGCTGGCCCGGCAATTCCAGCAGCGCGTGGACGAAATGCGCCAGGACGAGCGTGAGCGCGAGCAGGCCGCCCTGGACGAAGCCCCCAGCAACCGGGAATGGCGTCTGCCGGCCCTGGCGGTGCTGGTGGTGGTGCTGCTGGTGGCCGTGGGCTGGTGGCTGTGGCCCCGCGACGAGCTGAGCGCCCCGGCCCCGGGCGTGGACGACGGCGGCCGTGGCGGCGAGGAAACCTTTGACAGTCCGGCGCCGCCCCAGGCGCCGGAGCCGGCCGTGCCGGAAACCATCGAACCCACCGACCCGGTGGACGACAGTCTGCGGCCGCTGCCCGAAAGCGGCGGCGACAGCGACCAGGGCGGCGAGCCGCCCTCCGAACAGTCCAACGACGGCTCCTCCGGCGGTGAACCCGCGTCCCGGCAGGAGCTGGCGGAACCGGCACCGCAAAACCAGGCCTCGCAAACCGAACTGGCCGCCGCCCCCGGCGAAGACGGCATCGACAGCCTGACCCTGGAATTTTCCCGCGTTTGCTGGATCAAAGTGGTGGACGCCACCGGCGCCACGCTCACCCAGGGCCAACAAAACGCCGGCGGCAGCGTCAATCTGGACGGCGAGGCGCCGTTCCGCGTTACCCTGGGCGACGCGGCGGCAGTGAGCGCGGTGCGCCTCAACGGCGCCGCGGTCAGCCTGCCCAGCCAACGCTCCGGTGACGTGGTCCGCGTCACGCTGCCCTAGTCGTTTCAGGAGTTAGCATGGAACCGGAAGTCACCATTAAGCGCCGTAAATCCCGTCAGATTCACGTCGGCTCCGTGCCGGTGGGCGGCGATGCGCCGATCTCCGTGCAGAGCATGACCAACACCGACACCTGCGACGTGGACGCCACCGTCGCCCAGATCCGGGCGTTGGAAGGCGTGGGCGCGGATATCGTGCGCGTTTCGGTGCCCACCATGGAGGCCGCCGAAGCCTTCGGCAAAATCCGCAAGCAGGTGAGCCTGCCGCTGGTGGCGGACATCCACTACGACTACAAGATCGCCCTGAAAGTGGCCGATGAAGGCGCCGACTGCCTGCGCATCAACCCGGGCAACATCGGCCGCGAGGACCGGGTGCGCGCGGTGATCGAATCCGCCCGCGACCACGGCGTGCCGATCCGCATCGGCGTCAACGCCGGCTCCCTGGAAAAAGAGCTGCAGCGCAAGTACGGCGAACCCACCAGCGACGCTCTGGTGGAATCCGCCCTGCGCCACGCCGAGATTCTCGACCGCTACGACTTCCAGGACTTCAAGGTCAGTGTCAAAGCCTCCAACGTCTTCATGACCCTGCAGGCCTACCGCAAGCTGGCCAGCCAGATCGAACAGCCCCTGCACCTGGGCGTCACCGAAGCCGGCACCTTCCGCTCCGGCACGGTGAAATCGTCGGTGGCCCTGGGTGGGCTGCTGATGGAAGGCATCGGCGACACCATTCGCGTGTCCCTGGCCGCCGATCCGGTGGAAGAGATTCGCGTCGGCTTCGACATTCTGAAAAGCCTGAATCTGCGCAAGAAGGGCGTGAACATCATCGCCTGCCCGAGCTGCTCCCGGCAGAACTTCGACGTCATCAAGACCGTCAACGAACTGGAAGCGCGCCTCGAGGACATCAACGAATCCGTGGACCTGGCGGTGATCGGCTGCCTGGTCAACGGCCCCGGCGAAGCCCGCGAAGTCGATGTCGGCCTCACCGGCGGCACGCCCAATAATCTGTCCTACGCGGACGGCCAGAAGAGCCACCACATCAAGTCCGAGAACCTGGTCGACGAGCTTGAGCGCATGGTGCGCGCCAAGGTCGCCAAGCAGCGCGAAGACGAAGCCAAGGGTATTATCGCCAGAAGCGAATAACGAACGCCGGACGCTCAACCGCAGGCTCCGTAGGTCGGATTAGCCGAAGGCGTAATCCGACAAAAACGTTTGAGCGGCCCCCAACGCCGAATGTCGGGTTTCAACCCGACCTACGAACCCAAAAAAACGCGTCCGACGTCCGGCGTCGAGCGGTTTTAACAAGGAGAACCGGTGAGCAACAAGATCACGTCGATCCGTGGCATGAACGACGTTCTGCCCGAACAGACGCCCCTGTGGCAGTGGCTGGAGCAGCGCGCCCGGGCGGTGCTGGCGGCCTACGGCTACCAGGAGATTCGTCTTCCCATCGTCGAGCGCACCGAATTGTTCGCGCGCGGCATCGGCGAGGTGACCGACATCGTCGAAAAAGAGATGTACACCTTCGCCGACCGCAACGACGACAGCCTCACCCTGCGCCCGGAAGGCACCGCCGGCTGCGTGCGCGCCGCCGAGCAGCACGGCCTGCTCTATAACCAGACCCAGCGGCTCTGGTACACCGGCCCCATGTTCCGCTACGAGCGGCCCCAGGCCGGCCGCAGCCGCCAGTTTCACCAGATCGGCGTGGAAACCTTCGGCATCGCCACCCCGGACATCGACGCGGAAGTGATCCTGCTGACCGCGCGCCTGTGGAAAGAGTTGGGCCTGAGCGACCAGGTCACCCTGGAGCTCAACACCCTGGGCGACAACGACGACCGCGCCCGCTACCGCGAGGCGCTGGTGGCGTTTCTGCGCGAGCACCGTGACCGGCTCGACGGGGATTCGCAGAACCGCCTGGAGCGCAACCCGCTGCGCGTGCTCGACAGCAAGGACCCGGGCACCCGCGAGGTGCTGGAAAACGCCCCACGCCTGGCCGACCACCTGGGCGAGGAGGCCCGCGCCCACTTCGACGGGCTGCGCGCGCTGCTCGACGCCGCCGGCGTGCCCTACGTGATCAACCCCAACCTGGTGCGCGGGCTGGATTACTACGGCCGAACCGTGTTTGAGTGGACCACCACCGCCCTCGGCGCCCAGGGCACGGTCTGCGCCGGCGGCCGCTACGACGGCCTGGTGCAGCAACTGGGCGGCAAGCCGACCCCGGCGGTGGGCTTCGGCATGGGCCTGGAGCGGCTGGTTCTGCTGCTGGAGCAAAAGTGTCCGGAACTGCCGGCGCCGGTGGCGATCTACATTACCGCCATGGGCGATGTGCAGACCCAGGCGCTGGTGCTGGCGGAAAAACTGCGCGACGCCTTGCCCGGTGTCGGCATTCAGTGTCATTGCGGCGGCGGCGGCTTTAAAAGCCAGATGAAAAAGGCCGATCGCAGCGGCGCCCGCTTCGCCCTGATCCTGGGGGAAGACGAAGTGGCCGCCAAACAGGTGGCGGTGAAACCGCTGCGGGATCAAAGCGAACAACAGCAACTGTCCGAGGACGAGGTCGCCCAATGGCTGGCCGCGCGCCTCGCGCCAAAAAGCGAATAAGGAGACTTTGGGGTGGTAGATTACATCCGGGACGAAGAAGAACAGGCGGAACGCCTCAAGGAATGGTGGCAGAAGAACGGCACCGCCACCATCGTGGTGATCGTGCTGGCGATCGGCTCGATGATCGGCTGGCGTCAGTGGCAGGAGCACAGCAGCGGCCAGGCGGCGGAAGCGTCCAAGGTGTATGAATCCCTGGTCGCCGGCCTGGGCCAGGGCGGTGACGCCGACCAGGTGCGCAGCGCCGCCGACACCCTGATCGAGGACTTCGAGTCCACCGCCTACGCGGATTACGCCCGTCTGGCGCTGGCCAAGCTGGCCGCCGACGAGGGCAACCTCAACGGCGCCGCCGAGCAGCTCAAGGCGGTGGCCGACGACGCCGCCAGCAAAGAGCTGGAATACACCGCCCGGGTACGCCTGGCGCGGGTGCAGATCGAACAGGGGGATCTGGACGCCGCGGAGAAGCAGATCTCGCGCACCTTCCCGGAAGCCTGGCAGGCCCAGGCGCTGGAGTTGAAAGGGGACATCGCCGGCGCCCGGGAAAAATGGGACGCGGCCCGCGACGCCTACACCGGCGCGCTGGAGGCACTGGATAACGGCGCCGCCAAGGACCGCGTGCAAATGAAACTCGACGACATGAAGTCCCTATAGTGAACCCTATGTTGAAAGCCTTCACGGCCCCGTTTTTGCTCGGTCTGGTGGCGCTGGCCGGTTGCAGCAGCAACCCCAACGCCATCGAACCCAACCCGCTGCCCGAGTTCGAGGCCCGCTACGATGTGGACCGCCTGTGGCGCTCCGGCGCCGGCGATGGCATCGACGAAACCGCCATGACCCTGACCCCGGCGGTGACCAACCAGCAGGTGTTCGCCGCCGACATTCATGGCCGTGTCTACGCCTTTGACCGGGAAAACGGCAAACGCCAGTGGCGCAGCAAAACCGAGGACCGCATCTCCGGGGGCCTCTACGCCGGCTACGGCCAGGTGCTCTACGGCACCCGCGAAGGCGACGTGGTGGCCCTGGACAGCGACAACGGCGACACCCTGTGGCGCAGCGAAGTGAGCAGTGAAGTGCTGGCCGCGCCCACCAGCAACGGTGCCCTGGTGGTGGCCCAGACCATCGACGGCCACGTGCTGGGTCTGGACGGGAGCACCGGCGAGCAGATCTGGGACTATGAAACCACGGTGCCCAACCTGACCCTGCTTGGCGGCGCGCCGCCGGTGATCGTCAATGGCCGGGTCTACGCCGGCTTCGCCAGCGGCAAGGTGGCCGCCATCGAAGCGGACACCGGCGCGCCCCTGTGGGAGCGCCGCGTGGCGGAACCCTCCGGCCGCTCCGAACTGGACCGGCTGGTGGACGTCAACGCCAACCTGCTGGTGGAAAACGGTGGCGTCTTCACCGCCACCTTCCAGGGCCAGCTCTCGGTGCTCGACTGGGAAAACGGCCGCCCCTACTGGAGCAAGGACCTGTCCAGCCATCAGGTGATCAGCTCGTATCTGGGCACCCTGTTCGTGGCCGACGAGGAAGGCCTGGTGCGCGCCGCCGAGCAGCGCAGCGGCAGCTTCCTGTGGCAGCAGGACAAGCTGTACGGCCGCCGCCTCACCGGCACCGCCGTCCAGGACGGCCTGGTGGTGGTCGGCGACTTCGAAGGCTACCTGCACTGGATGGACGCCGACACCGGCAAGCTGGTGGCCCGCTACCGCCACGACCGCGACGGCTTCTCATCCACGCCGGTGGTGGTCGACGACGTGCTCTACGCACTCAGCGCCGACGGCAAGCTCGCCGCCTACCGCATCGAAGCGGACGACTAGCGGGGTAGGTCGGGTTAGGCCGAAAGGCCGTAACCCGACATCCGGTGCTTGTAGCTTGCGGCCCCGCGCGCCTGTATCCTGCCTCCTTATTTGCTACGTCCAATCCGATCGAGCACCCAATGAAACCCGTGATCGCCCTGGTGGGCCGCCCCAATGTGGGCAAATCCACGCTGTTCAACCGCCTTACCCGCACCCGTGACGCCATCGTGGCGGACTTCCCCGGCCTCACCCGGGACCGTCAGTACGGCGACGGCCGCCTGGGCGACCGCCCCTACACGGTGGTCGACACCGGCGGCATCGGCGAAAGCGAAGAGGGCATCGACCGGCCGATGACCGACCAGGCCCTGCAGGCGGTGGGCGAAGCGGACGTGGTGCTGTTCCTGGTGGACGGCCGCGCCGGCCTTACCGCCGCCGACGAGCAGGTCGCCTCGGAGCTGCGCAAGCTGCCCAAGCCGGTCTACCTGGCGGTCAACAAAACCGACGGTCTGGACCCGGACACCGCCCTGGCGGACTTCTACGGCCTGGGGCTCAGCGAGCTGTTCCCGATCGCCGCCGCCCACGGGCGCGGTGTGCGCGGGATGATCACCGAGGTGCTCAAGACATTCCCCGAAGCCGAAGAGGACGACGGCGCGCCCGCCGACCCGGACACCGTGCGCGTGGCCGTGCTGGGCCGCCCCAATGTGGGCAAATCCACCCTGATCAACCGCATCCTCGGCGAGGAACGGGTGGTGGTGTTCGACCAGGCCGGCACCACCCGCGACACCATCGAAGTGCCGTTCGTACGCCAGGACCGCAACGGCGACGGCGAGCGCAACTACGTGCTGATCGACACCGCCGGCATCCGCCGCCGCGGCAAGGTCCACGAGACCATCGAAAAATTCTCCGTGATCAAGGCCCTGCAGGCGGTGGACGCCGCCCAGGTGGTGATGGTGGTGGTCGACGCCCGCGACGGGATCACCGACCAGGACCTGCATCTGCTCGGCTACGTGCTGGAAACCGGCCGCGCCCTGGTGATCGCGGTCAACAAATGGGACGGCCTGGACCCGGACCACCGCCAGTGGGTCAAGCGCGAATTGGACCGGCGCTTGCATTTCGCCCCCTGGGTGAAAGTGCACTTTATCTCCGCGCTGCACGGCACCGGCGTCGGCGACCTGTTCGGCTTTATCGAGCGCGCCTGGGACTCCGCCTTCCTGAAGCTGGGCAGCAATGCGCTCACCCGCATGCTGGAAGACATTACCCGTTCGCACCCGCCGCCGCGCAACGGGCGCTTCCGCGCCAAGCTGCGCTACGCGCATCTGGGCGGCTCCAACCCGCCCACGGTGGTGATTCACGGCAACCGTACCGAGTCGTTACCGAACAGCTACCAGCGCTACCTGGAGAACCAATTCCGGGAGCTGCTAAAAATTGAAGGCTCGCCGATCCGGCTGGAGCTGAAGTCCGGCGACAACCCCTACGAGGGCCGCAAGACCCAGCTCACCGAACGGCAGATCAAACGCAAACGCCGCATGATGAAGCACGTTAAGAAATAAACCGCGGGGTCGCGGGGTTTGTAGGAGCGGGCCCAGCCCGCGAAAGGCAAGCAAAGCTTGCCGGCAGGATTCCAGAGACCTGATTTAATCTCACTGAATCAGGCCTCTGGGATCCTGCCGGGTGGCCGGCGCCACCCTTTCGCGGGCAAGGCCCGCTCCCACAAGAACGACACAATTTGGGGGATGGAAGTGCGGGGGCACAAGACCTTAATACTGGCGTTTCTGCCATGGCTGGCGCTGCCCGCCCGGGCGGACGCGCCGTTCGACTCCGACAGCGAGGTGCCCCGGGTGCTCACCCCGGCGCGCCTGGACCAGCCCATCTCCGAAGTGCCCGCCAGCGTCACCGTCATCGACCGGGAGCTGATTCGGGCCAGCGGTGCCCGGGAATTGTTCGAGGTGCTGCGGCTGGTACCGGGCATGGCGGTGGCCAAGGCCGACGGCAACGTGCCCACGGTCGCCTACCACGGCACCCAGGCCCGCGATACCCGCCGCATGCTGGTGCTGATTGACGGTCGCAGCGTCTACCAACCCGGCTTCGCCCGGGTCAGCTGGAACGACCTGGCGGTGAGCCTGGAAGACGTGGAGCGCATCGAAGTCACCCGTGGCCCGGCCTCCGCCGCCTACGGCGCCAACGCCTTCACCGGGGTGATCAACATCATCACCCGGGACCCCCGCGACAGCGTCGGCCAGCAGGTCAGTGCGCGCGCCGGCAACAACGGCATCCGCGACGTGCGCCTGGGCGCCAGCCACCAGTTTGAGAACGGCGCCTTCCGCGTCAGCGTCAGCAGCCAGCGCGACGACGGCTACGACGCCGGCCTCACGCCTCTGGAAAGCGGTGACGCCAAACGCGTAGAGCGGCTCAACAGCCGCGCTGTGTTCGAGTTGTCGCCGCGCGACACGCTCACCGTGCACGCCGGCGGCAGCCGCTCACGGCTGGACCGGCCGCCGGAATCCGGCCTGCAGGCGCTGGCCGATTACTACGACGACACCCAGCAGGTGGGCGAGCGGGCCTTTTTCGGCCTCGACTGGCAGCGTCAGTTTTCGCCACGCCACCAACTCAAGGTGAGCGCCTACGGCCAGCACACCAACGAAGACACCAACCTGGACCTGTGTTTCCTGGACCCGCTCACCGGCGCCCAGGGACCCGGCGGCGGACTGTTCTTTTCCCAGGAATTGCGCGACCTCTACCTGGCCAATAACAGCGACATCGGTCAGACCCTGGCCGCCGCCGGCGCCGACCCGGCGATCCAGAACCGCTATGCCACCCTGCAGGCCAGCGGCGCCCGGGCATTCTGTGGCCGCGCCTGGCTGGACACCCAGGAAACGCGCTACGACCTGGAAATCCAGGACACCCTGCAAGTCACCGACTGGGCGCGGCTGGTGGCCGGCGCCAACCTGCGTCACGACCGGGCCGAATCCCAGGTGTTTCTGTCCGGCACCGCCGAGAACGTCAGCCGGCGCCTGTTCGCCAATCTGGCGGTGAAGCCGGTGGCGCCGGTGACCATCAGCCTGGGCGGCTTCTGGGAATACGACGACATCAACGGCGAGCATTTCAGCCCGCGCGCCGGCATCAACTGGCAGGTGGTGCGCGGCCACACCCTGCGCGCCTCCTACGCCCGCGCGCTGCGCACCCCGGACATCTACGAAGACCAGGCGCGTATCAATCTGCCGATCACTGACCTGAATGCCCCCTTCGCCGGCAACCAGCAGGCGCTGCTGGGCTGGGACCCGGCCTATTTCTTTGTCACCCAGCAAAGCCCGGGCATGCTCAAACCGGAGCGCATCCGCTCGCGGGAATTGGGCTATTACGGGCGCTTTTTCGCCGGCGCCCTGGGCGGCATCGAATTGGACATCCGCTACTTCCGCGAAGAGCTCTGGGATCTGGTCAGCGGCCCGCTCAACCCGTTCGAGTTCGACCCGGCCAACGACGGCGAGGTGACGCACCGCGGCACCGAAGCGCAGTTGAGCTGGCGCCCCAACGGCCAGCACCTGTTGCGTCTCACTGGCGCCCACGTGCACACCGAAACCGACAACGGCACCGAGCAGCGCTTCGCCGCCCGCGACAGCGCCAGCGCCCTGTGGCATTGGCGCCTCGGCGGCGGCTGGTCCTGGTCCAGCGCCTATTACCTGGCCCGCGATTACAACGACTACCCCTTCGAACGGCTGGATGCGCAGCTCGGTTTCCGGCACCGTCTGCATCAGACAGAAGTGGAATGGCGTTTCGTGGTCCAACACCCGCTCAATAAAGAACCGGTGGTTTTTGTCGAGAATAAGTACCAGGACGACCAGCGCTATTGGATCGGCGCCACGGTCACTTTCTAGGGATCAGAAGCGGGGATCGCAGTCGATGCGGCACGATAACAGCAACACAAACGGCGCCTGGAGGCGCGGCGGCTAGGATGCGTCGCGCCTGGGGGATAGGTTTACTACTGCTTGGCATGGTGGCCGGTGTCGCCGCCCACGGCGCCCCTGTGCTCGCCGCCGACCCGGCGGGCAGCGTGGAGCAGGGCGCCCCGGTGCGGCTGGCGGTGCGCGCGCCTTCCCCCGACGCCGGCACCGAATTCGCCGGCGTCCTGCGCGCCCTGGGCGGCGACACCCTGAGCCTGGTGGACGACGACCCCGACCTGGTGCTGGCCCTGGGCGAGCAGGCGTTCCGCGATGCTCTAGCCGCCGATGGGCCGCCAGTGCTGGGCCTGGCGGTGCCGCGCCGGGCCGCCGATCAGCTGGTCACTGACGCTTGCCGGTGCAGCGCCATCTGGCAGGGCGTGCCGCTGGACACCCAGCTGGCGCTGCTGCGCGCGTTGCTGCCGGAAGCCCGGCGTATCGGCATCCTGCGCGCGCCGGACAGCGTCTGGCGCGCGGTACCGCCGGCGCCGCCGGGGCTCACGCTGGAAGCGGTCACCGTGCCGGAGCCGGGCCGGCTGGGCGCGTTGCTGCGCCGCCACCTGCCGGAATGGGACGCCCTGCTGCTGCCCGAGGACGGCGCCCTGTTCGACGGCGGCGCCGCCCGGCTGGTGCTGCTCACCAGCTACCGCCAGCGGGTGCCGGTGGTGGGGCCGGACGGCGCCTATGTGCGCGCCGGCAGTGTCGCCAGCGCCCGTGTATTGCTCAAGGATCTGGCCGCCGCCGCCCTCGACGCCGTGCACGCCCAACGGCGGCTCGGCCACTGGCCCGCGCCCGGCTTCGCCGGTCATTATTCCCTGGCCGTCAACGAGCATGTGGCCGGCGCCTATGACCTGAGCCCCGTGGATCGGGCGCCCCTGGAACGGATTTTGGAGGCTACGCCATGACACGTCGCGGCGGCATTCGCCGGCAACTGCAATGGCTGGGGGTGATCCCGGCGCTGATCATGCTGATCCTGGTGTTGGTGTCGCTCACCTGGCAGCGCTTCCAGGACGCCGACAACGAAGTGCGGCAGCTGGGCGGCTTCCTCGCCCAGCAACTGGCCGGCAGCGCCGAATACGGCGTGCTCAGCGGCAACCTCTCCGACCTGCGCCGCCAGGCCAACCTGGTGCTGGCGCGCCCGGATGTGCAGTACGTGCAGTTCCGCGACCGGGACGGCGAGCCGCTGCTGCGCGCCGGCCTGGAGGCCGACCGGGTGGTGGGCGAGGATGTGCTGGAATTCCACGCCGGCATCTACCGCCAGCCGGTGGCCCTGGACCCGGCTTTCGGCGAGGACCACTTGGCGCGGCCGGACCGCATCGGCGAGGTGGTGCTGGGCGTGTCGCGCGGCCGCATTCTCGCCCGCCAGAAAGAGATCATCGGCACCAGCCTGCTGCCGGCGCTGCTGGCCATGGTGGTGGGGCTGTTCAGTGCCGGTTACCTGGCCCGCCAGATCGCCGACCCGATCAGCTATTTGTCCGGGCTGGTGCGGGTGATCCGCGGCGGCGACTACCACGTGCGCGGGGTGCGCCCGCTCAGCGGCGAGCTGGGCCATCTGCAGACCGACATCAACGAACTGGCCGCCAGCCTGGACCAGGCCCGCCGCGATCAGCAGCAGGCCATGACCGAGCTGCGCGAGGCGCACCACCGCGCCGAACACGCCAGCCAGGCGAAAAGCGACTTCCTGGCGATGATGAGCCATGAACTGCGCACCCCCATGAACGGCGTCCTGGGCATGCTGCAGCTGCTGGAAACCACCCGCCAGGACGACGAGCAGCGCGAATACACCGACGCCGCCCTGGAATCCACCGGCCACCTGCTGGCGGTGATCAACGACATTCTCGACTTCTCGCGCATCGAAGCCGGGCGCATGGAGATCGACCAGAGCTACTTCGCCCCGGAACCGCTGCTGCAGAACTGCGTGGGCACCTTCCGCTACCTGGCCCGGGAAAAGGGCCTGTACCTGGAAATGGAGGGCGCGGAGGCGCTGGCCGGCCTGGAGATCCGCTCCGACGCCACCCGGCTGCGGCAGATCCTCAGCAACCTGATCTCCAACGCGGTGAAATTCACCGAGGCCGGCGGCATCCGCGTACGGGTGGACGTGCGCCACGACGAGCGCCACATGCTCAACCTCACCATCGACGTGCGCGACACCGGCATCGGCATCGCCGAGCACAAGCTCGACCGGCTGTTTCAGGCGTTCTCGCAGCTGGATTCGTCCAGCGCCCGGCGCTTCGGCGGCACCGGCCTGGGGCTGGTGATCGCCCGGCGCCTGGCGCAGATTCTCGGCGGCGACCTGACCGTCACCAGCGACCCGGAGCAGGGCAGCTGCTTCTCCCTGGCGCTGCGCGTACGCAGCCGCGCCGTGGAGCAGCCGGCGGTGGCGGAGCCGAAAAAGGAGGTCACCCAACTGAGCGGCCGGGTGCTGCTGGTGGAGGACAACGACGTCAACCGGCTGGTGGCCTGCCGCATGCTCGAGCACCTGGGGCTGGAAGTGGCCACCGCCGGCGACGGCGCCACCGCCCTGGCGATGTGCGCCGAGCAGCACTTCGACTGCCTGCTGATGGACGTGCAAATGCCGGTCATGGACGGCCTGGAAGCCACCCGCGCGCTGCGCCGCCGCGAGCGGGAAGCCGGCCGCGACCCGGTGCCGATCATCGCGCTCACCGCCAACGCCATGTTCGAAGAGCGCCAGCGCTGCCTCGCCGCCGGCATGGACGCCCACCTGGCCAAACCCTTCCGCCGCCGCCGCCTGGCCCGCCTCCTCAGCCGCTACCTGTAACCCGGCGACAGCGGGCCTTGGGAGTAGGCTGGCAAGGCAGCTACGAAGCCCGGTTTGTGCGAGCGGGCCCAGCCCGCGAAAGGGAGCGAAGCTCCCGGCAGGATCCCAGAGCCCATTCTAAAGCCAGCACAAACAGCGTCTCTGGTATCCCGCCGGGTGGCTAGCGCCACCCTTTCGCGGGCAGGGCCCGCTCGCACAAGGACCGCTCCCCAAAGGCCGGTTTTTATTCCTGTGGCTTAATCCGGGTCACAGTCGCCTCAAACGCTCCCTTGGCCAGCCGAGTCTCCACGGTTTGTCCTTCTTTCAGACTGTCCACCGACCGCAACGGCTGCCCCTCAACCAGCGTCAACGAATACCCCCGGTCCAGGGTCGCCAGCGGGCTGGCCGTATGCAGCCGCCGCGCCGCGCCGTCCAGGCGCTGGGCCAGGTGCCGCTGCTGATGCCGCAACGGCACCGGCAGCCGCCGCTGCAGCTCGTGCAACCGCTGCGCCTGGCGCGCCACCTGGGACGCCGGCGACTGCTGGCGCAAACGCACGTCCAGCGGCTGCCAGCGCCCGCGCAGCAGCGCCAGCCGATGTTGCAGCGTGCGCGCCATGCGCGCCTGCAGCTCGTCCACCTGCTGGCGGGTTTGTTCCAGCTGCCGGTTCGGATGGCGCGCGTGCAGCCGCCGGCTCAGGCCGTCCAGCCGCTGGCGCGGGCCGGTCAGGCTCTGCGCCATCAACTGCCGTTGGCGGCGCGCCAGCACACCCAGGCGGGCGAGCAGGGCGTCGCCGTCCGGGCTGATCAGCTCCGCCGCCGCCGAGGGTGTGGGCGCGCGCACATCGGCGGCGAAATCGCACAACGACACGTCCACCTCGTGGCCCACGGCGCTGACCACCGGAATCGGGCTGTCCGCCACCGCGCGCACCAGCGCCTCGTCGTTGAACGCCCACAAATCTTCCAGGCTGCCGCCGCCGCGCCCCAGCACCAGCACGTCGCACTCGTTGCGTTGAATCGCCAGGGCCAGCGCCCGGCGGATTTGCGCCGGCGCCTCGGCGCCCTGCACCGGGGTCGGGTAGATCAGCACCGGAATCGACGGCGCCCGGCGCTTGAGCACCTGCAGCACATCGCGGATCGCCGCGCCGCTGGGGCTGGTGATCACCCCGATCCGCCTGGGCCACGCCGGTAGTGGGCGCTTACGTTCCTGGGCGAACAGCCCTTCGGATTCCAGCTTGGCCTTGAGCGCCTCGAACTGCGCGCGCAGGGCGCCTTCACCGGCTTCCTCCATGTGCTCGACGATGATCTGGAAGCCGCCCCGGGGCACGAACACCGTCACCCGGGCGCGCACCAGCACCTGCTGGCCGTCGCGGGGCTGGAAGCGCAGCAGGCTGTTACGGTTCCGAAACATGGCCGCGTTAACCTGGGCCCGGTCGTCCTTAAGGCTGAAATAGATATGCCCGGAGCGCGGCCGCGCCAGGTTGGAAATCTCGCCCTGCAGCCAGATCAACGGGAAGCTGCCCTCCAGCAGGCCCTGGGCCTCCAGGTTCAAGCGGCTGACGGAATACGGTTCGGTGCGCGAAGAAGTCATGGCGCGCAATTTACGGCGCCAGGGCGCCAGCGGCAAGCGGTCGTAGGTCGGGTTGAGCAAAGCGAAACCCGACATCAAGCGTTGGGGCGCGCCCGCCAGCGTTTTGTCGGCTTTCGCTGCGCTCAAGCCGACCTACCGGCGGCATCATCGCGATTGCCGAAGAGAGTTATTTTACGCTATACTATTCGGCTTAATTTAACGGAGCCCCTGGTTCGCCCTTGCGCCGGCTCCTACCTGCCCGACCCGGCTTCCCGGCCGGCGACAGCCCGGCGCCCCGGGGTCCAGACTCCCCTCAGTTTCTCTGTGTGCCAAGGGGTGCAACATGCTCAGAATCGCCCAAGAAGCACTGACGTTCGACGACGTTCTGCTCCTGCCCGCCCACTCCGATGTGCTGCCCAATGAGGTATCGCTGAAGACGCGCCTGACGCGCAACATCGAGCTGAACGTCCCGCTGCTGTCGTCCGCCATGGACACCGTCACCGAACACCGTCTGGCGATCACCATGGCCCAGGAAGGCGGCATTGGCATCCTGCACAAAAGCATGCCGGTGGACGACCAGGCCCGCCAGGTGCGCGCCGTCAAGAAATACGAATCCGGCGTGGTCAAGGACCCGATCACCATCAGCCCCAACGCCACCGTGCGCGAGCTGATCAACCTCACCGACGCCCACAACATCTCCGGCGTGCCGGTGGTGGAAGGCCAGCAGGTGGTGGGCATCGTCACCAGCCGTGACACCCGCTTCATCACCGACTACGACCAGTCCGTGGCCGACATCATGACCGGCCGCGACCGCCTGGTGACGGTGAAAGAGGGCGTCGGCAACGACGAGGTGCAGGCGCTGCTGCACAAGCACCGCATCGAAAAGATCCTGGTGGTCAACGACGCCGGCGAGCTGCGCGGCATGATCACCGTCAAGGACATCGAAAAAGCCACCCGCTACCCCAACGCCTGTAAAGACAGCCAGGGCCGCCTGCGCGTCGGCGCGGCCGTGGGCACCGGCGGCGGCACCGAAGAGCGCGTCGCCGCGCTGGTGGAAGCGGGCGTCGACGTGATCGTGGTGGACACCGCCCACGGTCACTCCCAGGGCGTGCTCAACCGCGTCGCCTGGATCAAGAAACACTTCCCGGACGTGGACGTGATCGGCGGCAACATCGCCACCGCCGAAGCCGCCACCGCGCTCATGGAAGCCGGCGCCGACGGCGTCAAAGTGGGCATCGGCCCCGGCTCCATCTGCACCACCCGTATCGTCGCCGGCATCGGCGTGCCGCAGATCACCGCCGTCTCTGAAGTGGCCGCCGCCCTCAAGGGCACCGACGTGCCGCTGATCTCCGACGGCGGCATCCGCTTCTCCGGCGACATCGCCAAGGCCGTGGCCGCCGGCGCCCACGCCATCATGATCGGCTCGCTGCTGGCCGGCACCGAGGAAGCCCCCGGCGAAGTGGAACTGTTCCAGGGCGGCTACTACAAAGCCTACCGCGGCATGGGCTCCCTGGGCGCCATGTCCGGCAAAACCGGCTCGTCCGACCGCTACTTCCAGGACGCCGCCGCCGGCATCGAAAAACTGGTGCCCGAAGGCATCGAAGGCCGCGTGCCCTACAAAGGCCCGATGAGCGCCATCGTCCACCAGCTGATGGGCGGCCTGCGCGCCTCCATGGGCTACACCGGCTGCGCCAACATCGAAGAAATGCGCACCAAGCCCTACTTCGTGAAAGTCACCAACGCCGGCATGAAAGAATCCCACGTGCACGACGTGACCATCACGAAAGAAGCGCCGAATTATCCGGTGGGGTGAGACGCGACCGAAGCACTGCTTCGCAGCGCGGCTCACGCCCGGCCAAGGACGGCCGGGCAGGGCGCTCTGGAGAGGGGGCGTTGCGCCAGGGATGGCAAGCACGGCGCCTCGACGAAGTACAACAGACATAGAACTGGCCGGCTCACCCGCCGGCCTTTGCATTTAAAACACCGGCCCCAAAACCCGGGCCAGAGCGGACAAAGCCATGCAAGACATCCACGCCCAGCGCATCCTGATCCTCGACTTCGGCTCCCAGTACACCCAGCTGATCGCCCGCCGCGTGCGCGAAATCGGCGTCTACTGCGAAATCCGCGCCTTCGACGCCACCGCCGAGGACATCGCCGAGTTCGACCCCAAAGGCATCATCCTCTCCGGCGGCCCGGAATCCGTCACCGCCGCCGAGACCCCCCGCGCCCCGCAAGCGGTGTTCGAACAGGGCGTGCCGGTGCTGGGCATCTGCTACGGCATGCAAACCATGGCCGAACAACTGGGCGGCGCCGTCATCGCCGGTGAAAAACACGAATTCGGCTACGCCCGCGTCACCAAGGCCGACGGCAACGACCTGCTCAACGGCATCGTCGACCACGAAGAAGCCGGCCACGAATACCTGGACGTCTGGATGAGCCACGGCGACCGCGTCGGCACCATCCCCGACGGCTTCGTCGTCACCGCCACCACCGACAGTTGCCCCATCGCCGGCATGGCCAACGACGACAAACGTTTCTACGGCATCCAATTCCACCCGGAAGTCACCCACACCCTCCAGGGCGGCCGCCTGCTGGAACGCTTTATCCGCGAAATCTGCGCCTGCGACGCCCTCTGGACCCCGGCCAAGATCATCGACGACGCCATCGCCACCATCCAGGAACAGGTCGGCACCGACCACGTCGTCCTCGGCCTCTCCGGCGGCGTCGACTCCTCCGTGGTCGCCGCGCTGCTGCACAAGGCCATCGGCGACCAACTCACCTGCGTCTTCGTCGACAACGGTCTCCTCCGCCACGGCGAAGGCGACCAGGTCATGGAAATGTTCGCCGACCACATGGGCGTCCGGGTCATCCGCGTCGATGCCGAAGACCACTTCCTCTCCCGCCTGGCCGGCGAAGCCGACCCGGAGAAGAAACGCAAGATCATCGGCAACACCTTCATCGACATCTTCGACGCCGAAGCCGCCAAACTGAAAAACGCCAACTGGCTCGCCCAGGGCACCATCTACCCGGACGTGATCGAATCCGCCGCCTCCAAAACCGGCGGCGCCCACGTCATCAAATCCCACCACAACGTGGGCGGCCTCCCCGAGCACATGAAGCTCAAACTGGTCGAACCCCTGCGCGAACTGTTCAAAGACGAAGTCCGCAAAATCGGCCTCGAACTCGGCCTGCCGTATGACATGGTCTACCGCCACCCCTTCCCCGGCCCCGGCCTGGGCGTGCGCATCCTCGGCGAAGTCAAAAAGGAATACGCCGACACCCTCCGCCTCGCGGACCACATCTTCATCGAAGAACTCAAAGCCGACGGCCTCTACCACAAAACCAGCCAGGCCTTCGCCGTCTTCCTGCCGGTCAAATCCGTCGGCGTCGTCGGCGACGCCCGCCGCTACGAATACGTGGTCGCGCTCCGCGCCGTCGAAACCATCGACTTCATGACCGCCCGCTGGGCGCATTTGCCCTACGAGTTCCTGGAGAAGGTTTCCAGCCGGATCATTAATGAGATTCCGGGGATCAGCCGGGTGACGTACGACATTTCGTCTAAGCCGCCGGCTACGATTGAGTGGGAATGATCTGATCTAGGCTGCTAGTAAGGGCTTACTTGAAGGCCGCCGGCGCGGGAGCGTCGGCGGCTTTTTTGTGTTTTTGGGAGGGTGCCAGTCAAGATATCAGTAGGATGACACTCGCTGAGTTTGTAAGCGCCTGACTTTTCTGATTTTATTCTTCTTAAGGGGTATTCAGGAAAAGTGATACGACGCTGGCGCGTTCATCGCCGATGCGTGCCGATGCGTGCCTATGCGTGCCTATGCTGACTCGACTCAGTATCCGTAGAGCGAGCGTCGAAGCAAACGCACTAGCCAATCCAGCAGTGGTGGTATGAACAGCAATTGATAAATTGAGCTTATGAGATTTCATCCCGATGGTCCCTCCTTGCCGGATATGCTTTTGGAGCGCTGTGATGCTGGTCGCGTGGTGTTTCTGTGCGGTGCCGGAGTTTCGTTGCCATCTGGAATGCCGACCTTTGTCGGCCTCACTAGGTACGTCATAGAGTTCTTTGATCCACCAGACGACTCAGAAATCATGGCCGCGTTTCGGCCATGGCTGGACGATCAATCTGCAGCGAATGTCCCACTCGACCAAATCTTCAACCTCCTCCACCTTGAATACGGCAAGGATGAAGTTAACGCTCTGGTCACAGAGCGGCTGAGTGCACCCCTAGAAATCAAAGATTTTGGGCGTGAGCACGGTCTGATTAAGCGGATTTCTTCGAGCCAAAGCGGCGTGCCGCAGGTTGTCACGACGAATTTTGACCGGTTGTTCGAGGGAGGGCAGGGAGGAGAGCATCTGGTCCGGCACGTGCCACCTGCTTTTCCCGATCTGAACTTTGGAACGAAGATAGAGGGGATCACGTATCTACACGGGCGTTTGGTAGAAACAGCCTCTAAAAGTCATCCTTACGTGCTGAGCAGCGCGGACTTTGGACGTGCCTATCTGTCAGAAGGATGGGCCACCAACTTCATCAGGCACCTCCTCGAACAATATACCGTCGTTCTGGTCGGCTATCAGGCGGAAGACCCACCAATTAAGTATCTTCTTCAGGGGCTCAACCATGACGGCCAGTATGACCGATCTAGACTCTATGCCTTTGACCGTGGGCTTCCTGAGGAGATCGAAGCCAAGTGGCGTGACCGAGGTGCCACAGCCATAGCCTATTCCGATCATCTGGATTTGTGGAAGAGCATGGAAGCCTGGGCAGATCGGGCCGACGATCCGCGCAGGTGGCGTGCATCCATAATCGCCAAAAGTCAGCAGGACCCGAAGGATCTGGCCCCTCATGAGCGTGGTCAAGTTGCTCATGTCCTTCGCACAGTGCAGGGGGCGAGGTTGTTCTCGGAGGCTGATCCGGTGCCGCATCCTGAATGGGTATGTGTGATGGATGCGAATGTCCGATCAGCCAAACAGAGCCGCGGCTATGGCGACGATGCTGAAGTTTTCGATCCCGGGGCTGCTTATGGACTCGATGACGATCTGAGGGATATCTCTGACGATGATCGCAGACAGGGTGTCAGTAACGACAATCTCCTTGTCTGGCGCGATGAAGACGACAATCCGCATGATTCACATCGGTTGGGCGGACGACAGGCTGAAGGTTTCGAGGTAACCCCGATAAGGCTTGGCCACCTCATCACCTGGCTCAGCAAGTCCATCGATAGCCCTGTGCTGGCTTGGTGGGTCATTCGACAGAGCGGACTGCACCCGCGACTGCTGCAACAGTTCGAGTGGCAAGTGGAGCATTCGAAGGCTCTCAACGAGTGTGCTCGTCATATCTGGAACCTGATCCTCGAACACCATCGAGACCCTCGCAATCGTCAGTGGAATGGCGACTGGTTCGACTTGAAGAAACGGATCAATGCGGAGGGCTGGACGGCCAGTGTCCTACGGGAATTCCGGAGGGTTGCGACGCCGCGCTTGGAGATCAAGCCATCGTATGGCTTGGGGCAGATCAGACCACCGTGTGTACCCTGGGAGGAAATTCATCTCAGCGACCTCGGTCAGTGGGGAGTCGTGCTCTTGGAACGGCACAACGAAGATTTAGACGTCCCCGACGATCTATTGCCACAGGTAGTTGGCATCGTGAAGGAACAGTTGACCGTCGCCTCAGGACTGCTGGGGGATATCGAGACCGTCTACTTCCAGACGCCGACCTGCTATTCGGACCGTGAGGTCGATGGGAAAGAGCACATCACGGAAGCTGCGGGGGTCGTGACTTGGTTCGTCCAACTTTTTGACCGATTGGCTGCCAAGTGGCCAGAACTGGCGAATGCAGATGCAACAACTTGGCCTACGGCAGACCGGTTCTTTTTCCGTAAACTCAAGCTGTATGCGTTCAGCAAAGCGGACGCCTTTGAGGCCGACCATGTGGCCGGAGAAGTCTTGTCCTTAGATCAGGAGGCATTTTGGGACATCGATGTGGTTCGAGAGCTTCTTTTCCTGCTGGCGGACCGATGGGGAGAGTTCTCTCAGGAGAGCCGAAATCAACTCATTGACCGCATTTTGGCGGGCCCCGATCAGCGTTCGCAGTGGTGTGAGGAAGAGTTTCCAGGGCTGCGGGACGAGTTTGCCTCCAGATACGCCCGGTATCTCGAACTACAGGGTTGTGAACTGACGGCTGATCGCAGTGAACGGCTTGCCGACATGATCAGAAGTATTCCTGGATGGAGCGACGGCTGGGCGACCTCGACGGTAGTGGAGCGGGGCTCTCACACGGGTTGGGTCGGTACGGATGAAAAACCGGATTCCATCTTGGACCTTCCCGACAACGAGGTGGTCTCCAGGGCAAAGGAAGACCTGACGAGGGACTTTGACAGCTTCACCGAGAAGCGGCCCTTCACTGGTTTGGTGAAAGCCAATCCGCGAAAGGCGCTGTCTGCGTTAACGATTGCAGGAAAGGCTGATGACTACCCTGAGGCGTTCTGGTCGGCGATGATCAATGAGCTTCCCGCAGAAATCTCGCCCAGGCTGAGACGGGTATTCCTGAACCGAGTAGCACGACTCCCACATGCAGTTATCGCCAAACTGCGCCATACCTTGGGCCGATGGCTCGAAAAGGACTTGGGCGCGATCCTTGAGTTTGATGATGATCTCGGTTGGATGGCCTACGATCACATCGTCGATGGCATCGTGAGCGGCGGAGCAAATGCAGCGAAGAGCGGGATTGTCGAAATCCGCCAAGGTGGAAAAGTCATTCAACGGTCCCGGCGCACATACGGCCATGCGGTCAGCGGTCCCATTGGTATGTGCGCTAAGGCCCTTTTCCACTCAGTGCCAGGGGAAAAACAGGGAGCTGGTTCACTGATCCCCGAGCACATCAAATCCCGTGTCGAGCGCCTCTTTACGGCACCAGGTGAGGGGGCAGATCACGCCGTGTCGATAGCGAGCAGCAAGCTTAACTGGCTCATGTTCGTTGATCCCGCCTGGACTGAGGAACGTCTTATTCCGATGTTGGAGTTCGAGCATCCAGCTTCGGAACCAGCATGGAATGGGTTTCTTCATAGCGGCCGAGTGCCTCGGCCGCCGTTGGCCGAGACCATCAAGCCGCTCTTGCTTGACCTCTTCCCCTGGGTTGAAGGGTTTTCTTGGGATCACGACCTCTCAGAGGTAGCCGCCCG
Source organism: Alcanivorax sp. (assembly GCA_017794945.1). Classification (GTDB taxonomy): domain Bacteria; phylum Pseudomonadota; class Gammaproteobacteria; order Pseudomonadales; family Alcanivoracaceae; genus Alloalcanivorax. The sequence goes on along the minus strand of CP051239.1, from coordinate 652,869 downwards.
ATGGCTAGGCTTCATGCGGGTGTTTCACCCGGGTGAAAAAAGCGGTCTTACACGAGGCGAAATGCGCTCGATCTTTCGAGCGATGTCCGACGGTACTCGGAACCAGTTCATTTTCTGGTTGGGCCAGGTCGGACAGAAAAACGAAAATGGCTGGATTAACCACGTCATTCCCTTAATCAACGAGGACTGGCCGAGAGAACGCCGATACAGGACCACAGCATCGGTGAGGGCGTGGGTCGGCCTGCTTGATGATACCGGCGATAGCTTCCCGGTCGTCTACGAAACGGTGAAGAAGTTCTTGGTGCCGGTGGAGATAAATGACCATCCGTTCTACCGGTTCACCCGAGAGATCAGTGATGAGGAGCCGATTGCCGCTCTATTCCCTGAAACGACGCTGGATTTGATGAACAGACTTACACCTCAGGTCCTCAACCGTCCGCCATACGAGTTGCCGAAGGTACTAGCACTGATTGAGGAAACCAAACCTGAGCTGATATCAGATCCACGCTATTTGCGCCTTATCGATCTTGTTGAACGAAGCTAGGTCTCGGTATTCATGACCGACAACCCAGCTATGGATATGGATCCCTAGATTTCACGACCTCTCAAACCGTGAAGGTCTGCCATAAATAAATCAGAAGTTCTTGTTCGCAGCGACACCAAATGACCGTAATACGCTCTGTCGATCCAGCGCACTTAGTCAGTAAGTGCGCCAGGTTGAACGGCAAGAAAGGACTGGCTATGACTTGTGAGAGAGCTCTGTGACGGTGGGATGGCACATCACATCGATAATGCCCCTCAAGCGGTAGAGGTGGCGTTTTTTTGGTATGGCTCCCGTAGAGAAAGCATGGCTTATTGTCTTCTAAAGATTTATTTCGACAATCAATAATAGAGTGGGAATGATCTGATCTAGGCGGCTATTAAGGGCTTACTTGGAAGGCCGCCGGCGCGGGAGGGTTGGCGGCCTTTTGCGTTTTGCGGGAGAGGGTTGGTCAAGATATCAGTAGTGGGGCACTCGCTGCGTTTGTAAGCGCCTGACTTTTCTGATTTTATTCTTCTTAAGGGGTATTCAGGAAAAGTGATATGACGCTGGCGCGTTCATTGGGTATCCGAGCTGGGGGCTAATACCTGTTAGGGGTAGTAATGGATCAATACATAACCATAAGCGAGCTGATCCTACTTCTGGCTATGTTCTGGCTTCCGGTTTTTGTCTTAGCGGCCTTTGTTCAATGGCGCCTGCTCAATGCAAATCGTAAGCCCGTTGCATGGCTTGTTGGTGGCTTTCTAGCGGAGGTGATCATTGCTTTCGGTGTCTGGATTTCCCCGCTTCATCAATACTTTCTGGGGCTAGATTTCCTCGGGGCTCTCGCTGTAGGTAGCCATCCATTGCAGGCCGCAATCCTGGCTTCATTGCTGGTTACTTCTCTACTTTGGTGGGGGACTCGCCATGGCGCTCGGTCATCACCCTAACAAGTCAGCCCAGTCCGACGCCTGCTTCCCAGGCGCGGCTGGTTTCAAACGTTATGTGTAGGTAAGCATGGATTGGACCGAGTTGCACAAATTCCGAGGCATTGATCTGAATGACTCGTTCATTCTTGGCTGGTGTCATGAGGGTCAGGATGTCATTTTCGAGCTTGAAGCGAGCATCTGGCCTGAATCTGAGCACTATCTTCCGCCAAAGCCGAACGAATACACGTGCTACCGGAGAGCTACGCTATCATTTAAAAACGTCTTCGAATGGACTGGCTTGTTATCCATGGAGTCGGCACTAAAGGCTATCGATGCTACTGGTAAACTCGACTTTGGTAATATCGAATCGCTACAGGTTCTGAGCAATGGTTTCAGCGTTGAGGGAGACTTTGGGAAGGTCAATATCAAAGGTGGTAATCTTGAATTTGAAGTCCACACATAAACAGGCACACCAGTATCCCCGTGCAGGCGGTGACAGGGCGCTTGCAAGCTTACGCTTTTATGTGCGGCGGTATATTTTACTATGCAAAACTTAGAGAAATCGGCGGGTATCGGCTGGCTCAATCATGACGCATGGTCAGAAACGTATATCGGCGCTCGCTGGATCATCGAAAATAAGCTGCCGGATAGTTTTGGTCGAGCCGACCCCGTAGATTGTGCGCTATCTCAAATGGTTTTGATTGCCTCACATCAATTGGTTGAAATGACAATCTTTAGTTGTATCCAGTCCGAGCTAGAGCGCAAGGAGCAATGGAATGCCGCACTTGCTGAGTTCGTACATCGAATGGGATTCAATGAGGCGTTTGATACATGGCCGAAGAAACTCACAGACAAAAAAATTCCGAAAGAGCAACCTTTTACTGCCGCCAGGGAGCTGGCCAAACGAAGGAATGCCACCGTCCATAAAGAAGCGGCTCTTGCAACACCTCAAATGGCGCGGTCGGCTCTATACACGGGAGTGGAGGCTTCCCGTGGTGTTCGAGCGCACTTCGGATCAACCGAATTCCCGTACGAAAGCGTGTTAAAGAAGTACCCCATCGAAGAGGCGCAATGGTTTTCTGGCACCATATATCCGTAGAAAACCTAGCAATATACTGCAGCGCGACGCCTAACCCTACACGTCGTTCTGGGTTGACCGCAGCTGAGTTTGTCGTCCAAGCCGCCGGCTACGTGAGCGAGGCTAGAAACCCATGATGAAGAATCTCCTTATATCGGTGATGGTAACAGGCTGGATCATAGCCTCAATTCAGCTGATCCGATCAGTATTCAGCAATACGCTCGATCATGGCATTTTGACCGTGGTGAGCATTGCTCTTGGCCTGCTTCTGACAGCAGGGCTCAATCTTGTCTTCAGCAAGATAAAGATCGGGTTCAATTGGCCCATGGCGGCTTTCTTTCTGGTTTTTCTCTCAACCGCGTGTATTGGGCTGCTAAATTACCAGCTGGCCTCACCACATCATCAGAAGAAGGAATTTGTCGTCAAAGGCTCTGGCGGCAGAGTGATTCGGTTCGATTTGATGGAGTATGTACGGCTCACTGATGGCACTTCCTCATTCAAGTATATGGGGCTCGATAAGGGCGCAATGCCACGGGCAGGGGACGTTCTGGAAGGTACGGTGAGAAAAGGCTTTTTCGGTTTCGATATTGTGGAAATATCAGATCAACCTTGACGCCGTGGCCCAGATCGACGGCTGGCAAAGATGTTAGTTGGCCACCTACCTGTTCCTCATCTATGAACTCCCATGGGGCCAGCGAAAACCTTCTTCTCGGCGTGGATCAGTGGCGGCGCCTTAGGCTTGGGCGCCGCGCTACCAAGCCGGCTCAGACCCCCTCAACCATAAAAACCCCTTTCCCCGGCGACGGCGGCCCCTTCGGATCGTTGAACACATCCGGCAGCGCCTTGAGCGGCTGAATGTCGCTGACGATGGTCGGGGTGTCCGGGTCGGCGAAGAACTTGGCCAGGTACGCCAGCTGTTCAGCGTTTTCCTGGAACAACACCCAGCGGTAGCGTATGCCGGCCCGGCGTGCCGCCAGGCGTTTCTTCAGGTAGATCCCACCGCTGGTGGCAAGACCGCCCACCACGCCCTTGTCGGTGACCGAGCTGAGCACCGGATTGGTGGTGTTGACGTAGGCGCGGCCGGGGGTGTCGCGGCGGAGCAGGCGATCCAGCAGCGGGTTTTGCCGGTGGTTATCGCCGGGGGCGGCGAAGTTGAGAATGATGTCCGCGTCGATGGCGGCCATGGCCGCCGGGTCCCGGTAGTCCACGGTCTGGTCGGCGCCCAGGCGCCGTACCCAGTCCTGGTTCCGTTCGGAGGCCACGGCGGTGAGGGTGGCGCCCCAGCGCCGGGCCAGCACCAGGGCGATGGAGCCCACGCCGCCGCTGGCGCCGTTGATGCAGAGCAGCTTGCCCCGGGCGTTGTCGGCGGAGAGGCCGGCGGCGGCCAGGGCTTGCAGGGCGGTGAGCCCGGCGTAGCCCAGGCCGGCGGCGGTGGCGTCGCTGAGGCTGTCGTCGATGGGCGCGACGCATTTCCGTGGCAGATTAAAGATGGCCGCATAGGTGCCGCCGGTGCGCGGTGAGGCCGCCACCAGCACGCGCTGGCCGGGCCGCAGGTCGGTGACGCCCTTGCCCACCTCGATCACCCGGGCCACCGCGTCCCGGCCCGTGATCCGCGCCCCGGGCCCTTTGCGTTCCAGTAGCGGGGCGCCGTAGCCCTTGGCCACCAGCGGGTCGATGGGGTTGATGGAGGTGCCGATCAGTTCCAACTGGACCTGATTGTCGGCCGGGGCGGGCGGCGCCGGGATATCCGTTGGACGCAGCGTGCCGGTGTTCTGATCGACGATGATAAAAGCCTTCATCTGTTCTCCTTGCCGTGGCGGGCTTGTTCTGGCCGCAAAAATGGCGCCTGTCAGACCCCGTCCTTGATCGTATGCCGTTGCTTGCCCAGGTCCAGCGCCTGGTCGCGGCTGGTGATGGTGGATTCCACCACATCCCCGGCCTGAAGATACTGCGTGCGGCGTTTTTGGGATTTTATAAAAAGCTGCCATTTTTTCGATTCGGGCAGCAAGGCGGCCACTTTGGTCACCGCCGGGCTGGGCAGGCCCAGGGCGCAGCCGGCGGGCGTGCCGGTCATCAGCACGTCGCCGGGGGCGAAGTCGTGAATCAGGGCATACTCGGTGAGGGTTTCGGCGGGTTTGAACACCAGGTTCGCGGTGCTGTCCTGCTGCCGGGTTTCGCCGTTCACCGTCAGTTGCAGCTGCATCTCGTCCAGGTAATGCATCTCGCTTTTTTCCAGCAGGCACAGCACCGGGCCCAGCGGGCAGAAGGTGCGGTAGCTCTTGCCCTTGTGGAACTGCATCTGCGGAATCTGCACGTCCCGGGCGGACACGTCGTTGCCGATGCAGATGCCCGCCACGAATTCGTGCAGGTTGGCGGCGGTGACGTCCACCGGGCCGTCGGTTTGCTTGCCCAGCACCAGGGTCAGCTCCACCTCGTAATCCAGCAGCTGCACGTGGGCGGGCTTGACGATCTCGCCGCCGGGGCCGGTGATCGACCCGGAGGATTTGGTGAAGAACATGTTGAAGCTTTTATCGTCCGGGTTCATGCCGGAGTCGATCATGTGCTGGCGGTAATTGGCGCCCTGGCACAGCACCTTGGCCTCGTTGGTGATCGGCGATAGAAGCGTGACGTCTTCCAGTGCCAGCTCGGCGCTGTCGCCGGCGGCCGCGCGGATCGCCTCATGGCCCCATTCGATCAGCGCGGCGGTGGTGGTGCAGGGCAGAACCAGCGGCTTGATGCGGGTGTCTTCCAGCAGGCCCCAGCGGGGCTGTTCCTGGTGTTGGAAGCGGACAAGGTGCAGTGCCATATTCTTTTCTCCAGTCAGCCAAATATCTTGGCGAGGGTGATCAGTTTTTTCACCGACAGGTCCGGGCTGCGGCGCAGGTTGCGCGTCAGCTCACGGAGTGCCGTTGGCGTCAGTTTGGGTTTGGTGAAGCTGGCCGGCATGGGCTGGCCCCACTGGGCCATGCCTTCCCGGCTCACCGGGTGCACGCCCATGGGGCGCTCGGCGGTGAATACATCGCCATCGCAATAGTGCTCATGCTTGGCCGCCCAGGGGTCTTCCCAGTAATCGAAAATCTGGCTGCCGAGCACGTGCCGACCGATGCCCCAGGCGTGCTTCCAGCCGGCGGCCTTGAGCACCCGCTGGCCCATGCCCACCGCGTCGGTGTCGATCACCTCGTAGGCGCTGTGGCTGTACAGCGGCATGAAGCCCTGGGCCATGGCGAGGGTGTGGTGGTCCGCCGGGGTGTCGCCCAGATCCAGACGCAAAAACACCACCGCCGGCGAGCCGTCCGGCAGCACCTGCACGTCACTGGGAATCAGCCCGAAATGTTGCGTGTACCAGCCGCAGGTGGCCTGAAAATCCGCCACCTCCAGCACCACATGGCCCAGGCGCGTCACCTCCGGCGGGGCCACCGGCGGGCGCTGGGTGTCGTTCACCCGGGGCAGGTGCTCCGGGAAATTGATCGGCAGCGCGTCCCGGTGGGGAAGGGGTTCCGCCGGCGTTTGCCCGTGGATGGCTTCCACGACGAAACCAGACGGATCGGTGAGCCGCACCCGCTCGCCGCCGCCGGGGTAGTCCACCGGTTCGATCGCCGACGCGTCGGGCAGCCGGCTCAGCCGGTCCAGGTCCTCACGGGTGCCCACCTCGAACCCGATGCCAATGAAGCCCGCGTCGTCCCCCTTGGTCACGCGATAACAGAACGGCTCCGGGCCGGTGCCACGCAGGTAAAGCGCTTCCGCCGAGCGCGACACCGTGTGCAGCCCAAAGTCGTTCAGGAAGCGCTCGGCCTTCTCCAGATCGGGGCGCTCGAACAGCAGGTAGGCCAGCTTGCTCGCCTTTACCGTCGGCGCCGGATGCCGCGCCGGTTGCGGGGTGGTCAGTTCGGCCATGGCGCTTACCTCGTCCAGGTTTGTTTCGGCGTCGGCGCCTTCTTGGCGCGCAGGGTCTGGCGCGCGGCCGCCACCGCATTGTGAAAGCCCGAGCTCAGCAGCTTGCCGGCGTCGGCCCGTTCCGCCTGCAACCGGGCGGCGCGCTCGCGAGGCACCTGCTCCGGCAGAATGCGCGGGAAGGCGGCGCCACGCAGTGGCCCGCCCGCCACCGATTCGTGCTTGTAATGGATCGGCATCCGTTTGGTCGACGGCGCATAAACCACATCATCGCCGGTCCAGCGCAGCGCCAGCGCGCGCCGGCGGCGGGTGCGTGACGCATTGCCGTAGGAGCCGTGCAGGGTCAGCGGGTGGAACGCCAGAATGTCCCCCGGTTCCATGTCCCAGTCCACCAGATCGTACTGGTCCGGGTTGGCGTTGATGTCGGGAATGTCGTCCATGTCCTCGTCGATGATGCTGGCCACATAGTCCGGCGAAATGGCTTTAAAACGCTGTGACCAGCGGTGCGAGCCGCGCACGTAGAGCAGGCCGCTGTTGTCCCGGTTCACCGGGTCGCAGGGAATCCAGAACGAACAGATTTGCTCGCCACGGATCGGCCAGAAGCTCAGGTCCTGATGCCAGGGCGTGGGCGCGTCGGTGCCCGGTTCCTTGACGAACATCTGGTCGTAGAAGAAGCGCACCTCCTCGGCGCCCATCAATTGCCGGGCCAGGTGCGCGCAGGGGCTGTAATAAATCAGGTCCCGCAGGATATCGATGCGCTTCCACAGGAAGATGTCCATCTGGTAGCCCTCCACCTTGCGCGACATGAACCGGCCCAGCAGCGAACTTTCCCGCCGCGCCTGCTCGATGCCGGCCTCCACCATGGCCATCCAGTTCGGCTCAAGAACCTGCTTGAGCATGATGACGCCGTCCTCCTGAAACGCGCGGATCTCCTCCGCCGTCAGGTCGCGTTGGGGCTGGGCCGCGAAGGTCATGGGCACCTCGTTCGTTGTTGTCATTGATGGCCGGCGGCTTGCCGGCTCGAATAATTGAGATTAGATTCAATATTGAAATGGATGTCAATAAAAGATACAAAGACCGCTTTCAGGGTGGACCACCGGCCAGGCCGGGGCGCCCGTCTTCTTGCGAATGGGTGATAAGGCGATGACGAACAACAAAGACGCACTGCCCCGGACCACCGACGTGCTGGTGATTGGCTATGGGCCGGTGGGGGCCGCGCTGTGCGCGCTGGTGGGCCGCTACGGGGTGACCACCCTGGTGGTGGACAAGGTGGCGGAGGTGCTGCTGGCGCCCCGCGCCATCGCCCTGGACAACGAGGCCCTGCGCGTCCTGCAAATGGCCGGGCTGGGCGAAGACGCCTTCGACCGCATCGCCATCCCGGAAGTGAAAATGCACTGCCGCTACCTGGGCGAGTTCGGCCGCGCCAACACCGCCGGCACCCTGGACGGCCACCCCAAGCTGGTGACCTTCTACCAGCCGGACCTGGAGCGGGCCCTGCGCCGGCAGGTGGCCGCTTTTCCCTGCGTGAGTTTTCGGGACGGCTATGAGCTGGTGGATCTCAGCCAGTCCGACACCGGCGTCACTGCCTATCTGAAAGACCGCGACGGCCGCCGCCACGAAGTCAGCGCGAGCTACCTGGTGGGCGCGGACGGCGCCAGCTCCACCGTGCGCGGCCTGATCGGCCAGGCCTTCCAGGGCGAGACCTACCCGGAGGACTGGCTGATCGTCGACGCCAAGGCCCGCGAAGGCAAAGCCATCGACCATGTGGAATTCCTCTGCGACAGCGCCCGGCCCACCCCGCACATGCCCGCCCCCGGCGGCCGGGAACGCTGGGAATTCATGCTCCAGCCCGGCGAAACCCACGAGGACATGGAGCGCCCGGAAAAAGTCGCCGAACTGCTGGCCCCCTGGGTCGCCCCGGACGACCTGGTGATCGAGCGTAAGGCGGTATACCGCTTCCATGCCCGCTGCTGTGGCGCCTTCCAGCAAGGCCGGGTGTTCCTCGCCGGCGACGCCGCCCACATCACCCCGCCCTTCGTCGGCCAGGGCCTGGTGGCCGGCCTGCGGGACGTGGCCAACCTGGGCTGGAAACTGGCCTGGGTGGTCAACGGCCGGGCCGCCCCGGCCCTGCTCGACAGCTACGACCGGGAACGCCGCCCCCACGCCAAGAAAATGATCGGCCTGGCCAAGCTGATGGGCAGCCTGGTTATGCCCCGCAGCCACTTCAAGGCGATCACGGTGCACGGCGCCATGCGCCTGGGCCGCCTGGTGCCGCTGCTGCGCCGCCAGCTGGAGGAACTGGAAATCAAACCGCCCAACCGTTTCCGCCAGGGCTTCCTGATCAAGGGCCGCGGCCGCAAGGGCGTCATCCGCGGCGCTTTGCTGCCCCAGGGCCTGGTCCGCCACGACGGCCACATCCGCCCCAGCGACGACGCGCTCGGCGACCGCCTCACCCTGATCGGCTTCGGCGTCGACCCCCGCGCTGTCCTCGACGACGCCACCCAGGCCCGCTGGCAGGCCCACGGCGGCGCCTTCCTGCAGATCGGCCTGCGCGGCCAGCATCCGGCCACCGGCACCCCCTTCGCCGAGGACCTCTCCGACTGCCTGGCCAACGGCCCCTCCCGGGGCACCCTGGTGGTGTGCCGCCCGGACCGCGTCATCCTCCACGACGGCCCGGCCCGCCACGCGGAACGCATCGTCGAGGACTGCCTTCGGGCACTCACGACTGCCTAAAGGCACTTATGATGAAGGACTCTCAATATTGAGCTTTTCCCAGTATCATGACGCCACCCAAGCCCACGGTTGGAACGGTCTCATGGCAAAGAAAGCGACGCCCGGCACCCGCAAAGCCCCGGCCAGCACCCTCACCCGGGGCCACAAAAAGAAAGCCCGCACCCGGCGGCAACTGCTGGACGCCGCCCTGCGCATCTACGCCCGCGCCGGCGTCGGCGACCTCGCCCTCAACACCCTCGCCGACGAAGCCGGCGTCTCCAACGGCACCGTCTACAACTACTTCCGCTCCCGCGAACAAGTCCTCGAAGCCGTGGGCCTGGAACTGGCCGTCCAGCTCTCCGAACAGATCCTCACCGTCAGCGAAGCCGTCGAAAGCGGCGCCGAACGCCTCAGCATCGCCGTGCGCACCTTCATGAACAAAGCCCGCACCGACCCGGACTGGACCCGCGCCCTCATCACCGTGGTCCGCTACGCCGAAGGCATGCGCTCCACCCTCGCCACCTACCTCCGCGCCGACCTCCAAGCCGGACGCCGCCAAGGCGACTTCCACTACGCCCACGAAGAAATGGCCATGAGCATGGTCATCTCCGCCACCCTGGGCGCCATGAACCTGCTCGTGGAAGACGGCGAGGTGGAACACGCCGACCGCATTGCGGCGGAGATGGTGCTGCAGGCGCTGGGTGTGTCGCCGGAGAAGGCTAAGTGGATTGCTGGGTTGGCGTTGCCGGGGGAGGGGGAATAGCTTGACTCGCCGCAGCGGGGGCTGACCTGGGATTTATCTGATTAGGGGAATTAGTAAGGGCTTACTTAAAAGGCCGTTGACGCTTAGGCGTTGGCGGCCTTTTTGTTTTTGGGGGCAGAGGATTGGCCGGGATGCCGGGACGGTGGTGGCTTGAAGCGTTTGTCAGTGGGTGGTTTTTCTGGTTTTATTTTGAATCAGTAGAAATAAAAAAAGGTATGGCGCGGTGTGTTCATTTGATATCCGAGCTGGCGTTCTAATGCCTGTCAGAATTTCACAGACTTAAGGGGTTTCTGGTGAGAAGAGGAAGATACTATCTTGGCCGAGTGGTGAAAATAAATCTTGACCAAGAAAGGTTGATGGACGCCATTGTCAATGCTCCGATAATATCTATCGGAAAGTTTGACTGGACGATAACGGATGTGATCGACAATAGAAAGGAAGAGACTCCCTATATCTTTGGTAAGCTTTCTAAGTATGCAAAGGAAGGTCATGCTACGGTGATTGATGAAGTCAGCCGTTCCCAGGTTGATGCAGATGTGCCAAACCTTCTTGAAGCCAGTTCTTCATTTATATATTTGCCGGAGTATTCGGGCATTGCATTCTTGCATGTTTGGAATGGTATTCAAGAGGATGTGTTTCCAAGAAGATTCAAGTCAGTGATTGAGGCTGCCTTTGACGGATTCTTTGTGGCTTGCGATGTGGAGCCTGTGTCAGATTATCGTGCTTTCACGTCTCGTCTTAAAAAACTAAGTCATTTCACAGAGTTTTCAGCAACAGTACATCCTCCAAACCCTCTTTTCGGTAGATTGTGGGGTGGCCTCAATGACTATATTGAAAATAGAAACGCTTCTGAAGTAACGGTTAAAGAGCAGACCTCTAAGACAAAAGGTTTGAAGTCCAGAATCATCGAGCTTATGGATCGAATAATGGACTCGCCTGAGTACGAACCAGATGAACCGCCTGCAATCGGCGATGCCGCAATTCTAATGGCTGCCGATGGGTATGGTAGAGGCAAAGTGGTTGGGATGGAAAATGGCGATGAGGTCGTGATTAAAACGAGTGATACGCAAAAAAGCTTTCTTCACGACAAAGAACCAGTTCCCAAAGAGCTTGCGGTAAAGACAAAAGTTCAGTTTGAAAAGATTTCCAAAGAGCGGGATATGAATCACTGATGAGGATGCTATATTTTTTGAGAGTGTTTTTTGTCAGTTACGAGTTTTTGTTTCTTGCTTTTTGTTTTGCTGCCTATATGTTATCTCAGAAATTTATTTCTGAATACTTTCCCTTGTCGTCGCTGAATGAAGATGCAATTAACTGGGCAATGATATTTCCCGCTGGAACCGCAGGATGGACTTTGAAAGAGGGGGTGGGTGTTCTTTTTCCAAGTGAGAAAAACGAGAAGATTTTGCACGAGTGGCCTGATTATTGGAAGCTTAAGGTTCATTTTGATGTTGGCATAATGAACAGTATACTATTTGCCATCCCGTGTTTTGTCGTTTGGGTTTTTGGCGCACTAAACACATTGGTCGGGGCTTGGGTTTTTGTTGGTTTTGCTGGGGCTTTATCAATAAATGCCTTTAGTTTCTACACAGCAAAGATATATTTGAAAAGTGCTTTAATTCGGCTAGATGGCGGAAAGAATTCCCGCAACCGTGAAACTTAGGGCGCTCGCAAGCTTGCGCCTATTCTAGTCCACGCGCGTTGAGCCTCTCAATTCAGCCAATAGGAGAAATTTATGCGCATGAAGGAAGCGAGGGTAAAAAAATATCGTAGTGTCCACGATAGCGGTTGGTTTGAAGTGGATTCAGGGAAGGCAATTTTTGTCGGTCCAAACGAGGCGGGTAAGACGGCGATACTTCAAGCCCTCCAGCAGCTCAGCCCACCCAAGGGGGTCAAAGGATTTGATGCACTGAGAGATTATCCTCGTGCGGAATACAACGACATAACTATTGGCAAAGTAGACCCTGCTGACGTCAAGGTTGTCGAAGGCCGGTTTTCTCTTGAGGATGCAGACAAAAAGCACATTCCGAAAGAGTTTCACGATTGCACCTATCTGCTATGGAGAAATCTCGACAACAGGGCTTACCACAGGCTCGAGAACGCACCGGACCGTCCAACCTATTCAACTATCAAGAATGACCTCTTGCGCATGGCGGCGCATATGGATGCACAGGCTGATCAAGAATCTAAGCCGGTAAGCTCAGCTCTTGCAGAAGCCACTACGGGCTGGACGGAAAGCCACTACATAACGTCTGAAAAAGCACAGAAGCTATCTGCATGGTTAGAGCAAAACATTCAATATGTAGATGAATCTAATGAGGTCGAGGACGCCAGATATAACAAGATTAGTTCTGTGCTAGCCAATTCAAAAAAGCATGATGAGGTGTTGAGCATCCTTGATAAGAGAACGCCCGTATTCGTTCTGTTTAGCAACTATTTCCGAGTTAAACCCGTGATACATCTCGACCATTTGGCCACTCGATTAGAGTCAGGTGTATTGGATGACGATTATTATGATTATGGCAACAAGTGTTTACTGCAGCTTCTTGGCTTTAGTGCGAGAGAGCTCTCTGACCTAGGCAAGGCAAGTGAGCCGCCCGCAAACGACCCAGAGGCATTACAAAAATATCGAGACCAGTTAGATAAACGTTCTTATCAACTTAATGCGGCGAGTGTTCGTCTGACTAGAGAAATACAAAATGTTTGGGCGCCCGATAGTGATCGAGATGAAGCCGACAGGTTGCGAGTATCAGCCGATGGCCAGTATTTAAAAGTGGTTGTGGAAGACGACCTGGGCGTAGAAATAGAACTCGATCAACGCTCGGAGGGGTTTCAATGGTTGGTTTCATTCTTCGTGGTCTTTTTTGCAGAGGCGGCAGACAAGCATCAGAACGCAGTCCTTCTATTAGACGAGCCAGGCCTTAGCTTGCATGGTCTAAAGCAAAGGGAGTTTCGAAAAACCATTAGTAGGTTGGCTGAAAGCAATCAAACGTTGTACTCGACACATTCGCCGTTTTTGGTAGGTCCGGACGAGATAGATATCGTTAAAGTGGTGGAGATGACGGATCGGTCCGTTGGCACACAAGTCCACACGACTATTACCGCAGGTGATGCGGCTGGCTTGTTACCATTGCAGGAAGCTTTGGGATATGACTTGGCTCAAAGTTTATTTGGTCAGCAGCGGAATCTTGTGCTTGAAGGACTCACCGACTATTGGTACGTCGACGCGATGTCGGAGCTTCTAAACGCAGACGGTGCAGAAGGGATCAAAAAAAACGTTGCTTTAGTTCCGGCAAGCTCTGCTAGTAAGGTTGTGTACTTCGCAACTATACTGCACGCACAAAATTTGAAGGTTGCCGCTTTGCTCGACTCCGATTCGGCGGGTGAATCGGCTGCAAATCAAGACACTTTGGTCCACACACTAGGACAAAAGGCGATCTTAAGAACGAAAGATGTCTACGCAGGAAGTGTTAGTAAACCAGAAGTGGAGGATTTGCTCAGATCTACCTTGGTCAAGGTGGCAAAATCTGAGTTATCGTGGGATGTAGAGGCAAAGGCGAATGCGCAGGGTTCTCGACCAATCGTAGATGTCTTTGCGGAAGAAATTTCAGGGTTTTCTAAGTATCGGCTTGCTAAGTGTTTTTTAAGATGGTCTCGATCCGCAACTAGCACAGATTTTCAAGCTGATGAAATCGAGTCCTGGAGGAAGCTGTTTGCCGCTGTTAACAAAGCGCTGAAGTAGTTAAGATCTAACAGCACGCACGGGTGTTGTGTGTACAAAGATAGACTGAGGGGAAGATAATGAAAGTAACTATAAAGTCGTTTGATGTGGCTATGGAAGTTAAGCAGAGAGGTGTCGAACTCCAAGTTAACTCTCCTGACGGTTCATCCCACCATGGGGACTGTTACGTCACAATGACTGGGTTAGTATGGTGTAAAGGTCGCACAAAAAAGGCAAATGGGGTGAAGCTCGGTTGGGATCAACTGATGGAAATATGTCAATCAAAAGAAACAATGAAGGCGGCTTTGAAAGCGGCTAAAGAAGCGAGTGAATAATCTCGTAATAAAAATCACGCACCAAAGCAAGGCAGGGGGCTCTCTCAAGCTCGCGCCCCCTGCTTACGACGGTATAAAAGGAAAGCAGTCTTGTCATGTTTTGAATCTCCCTTTTTAACCGCTAATGATTGAGCAAAGCTGCTTTAATTGCCTCCGCCCCTTTTCGATAACACACCACCGCAAGCAGCTCCGAATCAACCCAAACGCCCCAGTAGCGGCTCCCACGATAGTGCCCGATCTCAATGTTCGGCTTGCGCTTTTTCATGATTCCCTCCATGAGTTTGAATGATACCTAAAGTCATCATAGGGCATGCTGCCTACATGTGCTACTTATAGTATGTAGATTTATAGTCATCTATAAGAACAATTTGAAATATGACTGCTCACATTAATGACGCACAGAAAAAGCTGGGTTCCGTGATCCGGGAGCGGAGGCGGGCCGCCGGTATTTCCCAGGAAGCCTTCGCCACCGACGTCGGGATTCACCGTACCTATATCGGCGCGGTCGAACGGGGCGAGCGTAACGTTTCCCTGGCGAACATTCTGCGTATTGCCAGGGCGTTGAACACCTCCGCCGCCCAACTATTAAATGAGGCCGGTCTTTAGTTCGTATCCGCTCCCAGCTCCCCGGTCGCCACCCCACCAGGAGACAACCATGATCATCTCCTCCACCCACGATTACCGTCTCGCCGCCAAACGCCGCCTGCCGCCGTTCCTGTTCCACTACATCGACGGGGGCGCGTACGACGAGCACACCCTGGCGCGCAATGTGGCGGATCTGCGCGATCTGGCGTTGCGGCAGCGGGTGTTGAAGGCAGTGGGGGCGGTGGATCTGTCGGCGCGGCTGTTCGGGGAGGCGGTGAGCCTGCCGGTGGCGTTGGCGCCGGTGGGGCTCACCGGGATGTACGCCCGGCGGGGCGAGGTGCAGGCGGCGCGGGCGGCAGCGTCGCGGGGCGTGCCGTTTACGTTGTCGTCGGTGTCGGTGTGTCCCATCGAGGAGGTGCAGCCGGCGATCACGCGGCCAATGTGGTTTCAGCTGTATGTGCTGCGCGACCGCGGTTTTATGAAGAACGCGCTGGAGCGGGCCTGGGCGGCGGGCGTGCGGACCCTGGTGTTCACGGTGGATATGCCGGTGCCGGGGGCGCGCTATCGCGATCGGCATTCGGGGATGTCCGGGCCGTTCGCGGCCTGGCGGCGGGTGCTGCAGGCGGTGACGCGCCCGCGCTGGGCGTGGGACGTGGGCCTGCGCGGGCGGCCGCACGATCTGGGCAATGTGTCGGCATATCTGGGCCATCGCATCCACCTGGAGGATTACATCGGCTGGCTGGGCGAGAACTTCGATCCGTCCATCGGCTGGCGGGATCTGGAATGGATTCGTGAGTACTGGAAAGGCTCGATGGTGCTCAAGGGCATTCTCGACCCGGAGGACGCCCGCGAGGCGGTGCGGTTCGGCGCGGACGGCATCGTGGTCTCCAACCACGGCGGGCGCCAGCTTGATGGCGTGCTGTCCTCGGCCCGGGCCCTGCCGGCCATCGCCGATGCGGTGCAGGGCGACCTGACGATCCTGGCGGATTCCGGCGTCCGCTCCGGCCTGGACGTGGTGCGCCTGCTCGCCCAGGGCGCGGACGGCGTGCTGCTGGGCCGGGCCTTCGTCTACGCCCTGGCCGCCGCCGGCGAGCAGGGCGTGGCCCATGTGCTGGACCTGATCGCCAGCGAGATGAGGGTGGCGATGACGCTCACCGGGGCCAGGGCGATTGGGGAGATTTCGCGGGAGAGTTTGGTCGCGGAGCATCGCCGTGAGCCTGGTTGACATGTGTCACGTGACAGAATACGGTTGTGGGCATGATCAAGACGTTTACGGACAAGCGTTCACAGGAGCTCTATGCCAAAGGCAAGGCAAAGAAGTTTCCTCCCGATGTGGCCTCAAGGGCAGCACGTAAGCTTGAGTATGTGGATTTGGCGACGTGTCTGGATGACCTGAGGGTGCCCCCGGGTAACAAACTGCATGCGCTTTCCGGTAACCGACAAGGTCAGCACGCCATTTCGATTAACGATCAGTGGCGTATCTGCTTTCGTTTTGAGGGTGGCGATGCGTATGACGTTGAGGTCTGCGATTACCATTGAAGAGAGGTGGTTTACATGACGATTTCCAATACCGCCGGCATCCAGCGTAAGCCAACGCATCCCGGCGAAATGCTGAGAGAGGACTTCATTCCGGACTATGGGCTGACGGTGGCGCAGCTTGCCGAGCGTTTGGGTGTTTCGCGGCAGTCAGTGAATGAGCTGTTGCGGGAGCGCCGCGCTGTCAGCCCGGAGATGGCGCTGCGGCTTGGGCGGTTGTTCGGCAATTCTCCGGAGTTCTGGCTTAACGCGCAGCGCGCGGTGGATTTATGGGCCGCGTCGCAATCCGCTAAGGATGAAGTGTCGCGGATCAAGCCGTTGGACGCCGCTTAGCGCTTCATCCAGCGGTTGTTGAGCCACTTTAAACTTACGGGGAACCACCATGTCCGATTTCCAGCGCCTCAGCGACAAAGCGCGCGCCTTCGCCGAGGCGCGCGACTGGGACCAGTTCCATTCGCCCAAGAACTTGACCATGGCGCTGGGTGGGGAGGTCTCCGAGTTGCTGGACCTGTTCCAGTGGCTGACGGAGGCGCAGTCCTATGAGCTATCGCCGGAGCAGCAGCGCGCGGCGGCCCATGAAATCGCCGATGTGCAGATCTATCTGCTGAGGCTGGCGGACAAGCTGGGCGTGGATATTCCCAGCGCCGTGGAAGAAAAGATGGCCATTAATGAGGCCCGTTATCCCGCCGACCAGGCGCGCGGTTCGGCGCGTAAGTACACCGCCTACCAGAACAAGGACGACGACGGTTCATGATCGTTTATACCGCTAAGAAGAAGACGTTCATTGAAGACGTCCGCCTGAATCGCATTCACGAAAAAATTCTGCTGGAATTCCGGCGCCGGCTGTCACGCTCGGTGGCGGCCAAGGAGGTGGATTCCTGGCGCCACTCGCTGCAGTTCATGTCCAACCTGATGCTGGATCAGGCGATTCCGGATGACGCCGGCGTGTCCCTGGAATACCACATCCCGCTGACCAGCAAGCGCATCGACTTCATTCTCAGTGGCGCCAACGAACAGCGGCAAGAGACCGCTGTCATCGTCGAGTTGAAGCAGTGGCAGCAGGCCGAGCCGCTGCACAAGGACGGTATTATCCGCACGCCGCTGGGTGGCGGCTGGCGCGAGACCAGTCATCCGTCTTATCAGGCGTGGACCTACGCGAGCCTGATCAATGACTACAACGAAACCGTTCGTGCCGAGTCCATTCGCCTGGTGCCCTGTGCCTACCTGCACAATATGGACGACGGCAGCGCGGTGAATGACCCGGTGTACGCGCCGCACACCCGCCGGGCGCCGGTGTTTATTTCCCGGGACGCGGAGCGGCTGGCCGATTTTTTGAAGCAGCACGTGCGTTATGGCGACGACCGGGACCTGCTTTACCGCATAGAGAATGGCCGCATTCGTCCGTCGCGCAGCCTGGCGGATGCCGTGTTGGACATGCTTCAGGGCAACGACGCCTTCGTCATGATCGATGATCAGAAGGTGGCGTTCGAGACAGCGCTGGAGCTGGCCCACCGGGCGCAACATGGAAAGCGACAGGTGCTGATCGTTGAGGGCGGGCCGGGCACCGGGAAGTCCGTTTTGGCGATTAATCTGCTGGCGCGCCTGACCGACCGCGAGATCACCACGCAATACGTCTCACGTAACGCGGCGCCCCGGGCGGTGTACGAGGCTCAGCTCACGGGTTCTTTTAAGAAGAGCCGCATCAGTACTTTTTTCCGTGGCTCCGGTGCTTTCATGGAAACCGAACCGGATACGTTCGGGGCGTTGCTGGTGGATGAGGCGCACCGCCTGAATGAGAAAAGCGGCCTGTACGGGAACCAGGGCGAGCATCAGATCAAGGAGATCATGCAGGCGGCACGGCTGTCGGTGTTCTTCGTGGACGAGGCGCAGCGCGTCACCCTGAAAGACGTGGGCTCGCGGGCGGAGATCCGGCGTTGGGCGGAACGTCTGGGCGCCGAGGTTACGGAGCTGGGCCTTGCCTCGCAGTTCCGCTGCGGTGGTTCGGACGGTTATCTGGCGTTCGTCGACCAGTTGCTGCAAATCCGCGATACCGCCAACGATGACCTCGAGTCCGTGGACTACGACATCCAGGTGGTGGACTCGCCGCAGGCGCTGCGCCAGGCCATCGTGTCGCGCAACGCCAACAACCGCGCACGGATGGTGGCCGGCTATTGCTGGGACTGGAAGAGCAAGAAAGACCCGGTTGCCATGGATATCGAGCTGCCGGAGCACGATTTCGCCGCGCAGTGGAACCTGACCCGGGACGGCAGCCTGTGGGCCCTGGCGGAGCACTCGGTGGAGCAGATCGGCTGTATCCATACCATCCAGGGCCTCGAACTGGACTATGTGGGCGTGATCATCGGGCCTGATCTGATCGTGCGCGATGGCAAGATTCTCACCGACGGCCGTCAACGGTCGTCCATGGACCGTTCGGTGCGGGGCATCCGGACACTCTACAGAACGGACCCGGACACGGCGAAGCGCGAAGCCGACGAAATCATCAAGAACACCTACCGCACGCTGATGACTCGGGGCATGAAAGGCTGCTTTGTGTTCTGCGCCGACCCGGAGACCAACGCCTGGTTCCGGGAACAGATAGAGACGCCTTCCGCCAACCCGGTAATGCGCGCGGCGGACTACGAGGCCCTGCCGTACCCGCTGCTGGACCCGGAGGAGGTGGTGCCGTTCGAAAACGCCCTGCCGGTGTATGACCTGGCCGTGGCCGCCGGCCAATTCAGCGACCCGCAGGCGGTGGAAGACTGCGACTGGATGCAGCTGCCGGACTGGCTGAAGGCGGAGCCGGGGCATTTCGTCACCCGCGTGGTGGGCGAGTCCATGAACCAGCGCATCCCCAGCGGCACCTGGTGCCTGTTCCGCGCCAACCCCGCCGGCAGCCGTGAAGGCAAAATCGTTCTGGTGTCCCACCGCGACATCCAGGACGCCGACACCGGCGGACGCTATACCGTGAAGCGCTACCACAGCGAGAAGTCCGCGGGCGACGACGGTCAGTGGTTCCACACCCGCATCGTGCTGAAGCCGGAGAGCCGTCTTTTCGGCTACCGGAATATCGAGCTGACCGAAGACGCGGCCAGCGACCTCCGGGTGATTGGCGAGTTCGTCACCACCTTGAGCTAGCGGCTCGCATCCGGCCGCGCCTCCACGCTCACCATCATGCTGCGCTCCAGCAGCCAGCCGCGCAGGCGGCGGGGCAGCAGGTTGGTGTAGACGGCCACCTTGTTGAGCAGACCGGGCACGTACACCACCTTGCCGGCGTACATGGCGTCCACGCAGAGTTTGGCGACTTCGGGGGCGGTCATGATGCCGGTTTGTTTCTTCACGGTCTGGCCGGCCTGGTCCAGGAAGGGCGTGAGCACGCCGCCGGGGCAGGCGGCGGTGACGCTGATGGGGGTGTCGCGCAGTTCGTAATCCAGGATTTCGGTGAAGAAGCGGACGTAGCCTTTGGTGCCGGAGTAGGTGGCGTATTGGGGCGTGGGCAGGATGCCGGCCAGGGAGGCCACGTTCATCAGGTAACTGCGTTGGCCGTGGGCGCGGGCGCGGTTGATAAAGCCGTGGCTTAGGGTGGTCAGCGCGGTGACGTTGAGGTCGATGTCCCGCTGCAGGCCGGCCAGGTCCTGATCGGCGAACGGTGCCCAGAAGCCGGTGCCGGCGTTGTTGACCAGCACGGTGAGGGTGTCGTTTTGCTCGGCGAGGGCGGTGTCTACCTGATCGAACAGCGCACCGAGGCTTTGCCGGTCGGCCAGGTCGCAGGCCAGGGCCGTGGCGGTGATGCCATGGCTGGCGGCCAGTTCGTCCGCCAGCTTGTCCAGCAGCTCTTTGCGGCGGGCGACCAGGATCAGGTTCAGGCCGCGGGCGGCCAGTTGCCGGGCGATGTCCTCGCCGATGCCACTGGAGGCGCCGGTGATCAGTGCGGTGCTCATGCGTGCTTCCTCGGGGTCGAATTCGGTGGCGGTATACTCGCTCACTATGCCGCGCCCCGCGCGTGAAAGACATTGGCCTGAACGTACAGTATGGGAAGACACTAGTGCGCACGGCCGAGCTGCCACTCGCGTGATGGCACGAGGACCAGCGGTGGATCAGCCTCCCCGGGACCCGACCAGCGCGAACAACGCGCCCTGAGGATCAACGCCTTTAACGATAAAGTCGCCGCCGGGAATTTCATCCGGACCGTGAAGGACTTGCCCGCCGTTATCGGTGGTCGCCTTAATGGCAGCATCAATGTCGGCGGGGCGGAAGTAGTAGTGCCACATGGGCACTGGCATCTCCTCTGGCTTGGGCATGATGGCGCCGATCACGCCGTTGTGACGGACGAACTCGTAGGCCCCCATCGGCCCCATGTCCATCTCGCCGTCCTTGGTCCAACCGAACACCTCGAAGTAGAAGGCTTTGGCGGCTTCGGGGTCGGGGGTGGCCAGCTCGTTCCAGGCGCAGTGGCCCACGCGTGGGCGGTCGGAGGCGAACGCCAGGCTGGCGTCGTTGCTGTGGCCGCGCATCACATAGAAGGGCGTGCCCTGCGGGTCGGTCACCATGGCGAGGCGGCCCACTTCGGGGATGTCCGTGGCGGGCATCTGCACGCTGCCGCCGAGGGCGGTGACTTTCGCCACGGTCTGGTCCACGTCGTCGACAGCGATATAACCCAACCAGACCGGCCTGGCACCGCACCGTTGCATCTCTTCAGTGAGCGGCATCACGCCGCCGATGGGGCGCCACTCGCCGGCGTCTTCATCGCGGGCATGGAGAATCCGGTAATCCATGCCCGGCTGGCCGCTGTCGGTGATCCGCCAGCCGAGCATGGTGCTGTAGAAGTGCTGGGCCGCGTCCGCGCTGCCGGTGGCCAGTTCGTACCAGATAAATTCGCCGTGTTGGTTCGGCATGGTTCGCTCCTTATCGGTGGTGTACCCGATAGTCGATCCGGCCGGCCTTGAATCGACAGTGTTAAGCAACGGCTGGGGCAACCAGCCTCAAGGTTGTGTCGTCTATAAAGGGTCTATAAATTGATCAGATATCGAAGTCGCGATTCATTAATTAGCCATGTCTAAGCCCGCTGGCCGGCCGTACACTCGCTATAGCCGACATGCCGGCCGCTTTCTGGGCCGGTGGATTCGTCGTGCGTGCCTCGAGCAGGGATCCACCACAGGGTCTTGTATGGCGCCGGTGATGGCAGGCGGGCATGGCTCACATCGGCAACGGCTCCTCACTGGCAATGCTGATCGACGACAAGCAATGCCTTGTTACCCAGGTGTTTTTGGTGGTGAGTGGACGTGATTGAGCCAAAGGTGCGGGAAGAGCTGGAGGCAATGAGAGCGCAGTACGAGGCGCGCCCCTATGCTGAGCTCGCAAACCTGGGCTGGATTGATTTGGCCCCGCTCACTATTCAGGAGGAGGTATATCGGCCTTCAATATGGAGTGAGGATTATAACGGGAAGTTGCTCATAGTCGTTCAGCTACAAAGGAACCTCTGGTTGGGTTGGAAGCGGACTGCTTGCATAGGTTCAATATTGTCTCAGGACGGTGAGATCGAGCACGTCGACGAGTTTTTTTTGATGAATGAGATCGGCCATCCGTAAAGCGGACGATAGTTAGCTCGAAATAAAAGGGAACGAGTATGTGGGAATTCAGTAAGGTTTTAGCGGAGGGCCTGGAAAAGGGGGACGGACTGGTTGTCGTTGCACTGGTTGTGGTTCTCGCCGTTATGAATTTCTATAAGCTCTATCCCTTGCTTCTGGAACGTAAGAGACACCGCTTGAAAGGCGTCGAGGCAGCGCTGCAGTCGGATTGTGTCCAGGGCATGGAAAGGGCGTGCCTTAAAGAGCAAGCCGCGACGGAGCATTTCTACGCCGCCACTGGAATCATGATGGAAACGGCGCCGCGGCAAGCGTTGCTAAGAGTCTATGATCGTAGTGCCGGGCGAGTGCAATTCGTACACTTTAAGCGAGCCGCGTCTTATTTCAGCTATGAAAAGGGTGGCTTTGAAATAAAGCTGAGCCATCTGGAGCGGTTGCTCATGTGGGCTGGGCTTTGTCTGGGTATCTCTTTGTTTTCTGTATCCTTTGCTTTGCTTGGCGTGACGTTTTTCATGCTGTTGCTGTTCGGCGCCGAGCCTCTGGGAACTTGGACCACGTGGCTGATTTTCAGTCTCGCCGGCTGGGCAATGGTCATATTGTCTCGCTCGGCTTACTCGGCGAATCTTATCCGGAAAGAGGTGGCGCGCCAGGCTAAAGAGTCGCCGCCAGAAAATCCGTCTGCCGGCCCGGCCCCACAGGCTCCGGCTGAGAATGTCTCGCGCTGATTGAGTACGCCCAGTCCTGTCCGATAGTTCATTAATCCGATGTAAACGAGCGCCCGTACCGGTTAGCCCCTGGTCCGGCATGCATCCACACCCCATAGCCCACCGCCAACACGCCCAGGCCGCCACCCAGCAGGCACACACCCGGCCAGCCGGCTTGCTGGTAAGCGGCGGCGGAGCCCAGCGACCCCAGGGCGCCGCCGACGAAGTACAGGAACATGTAGCCGGAGTTGAGCCGGTTCCGGGCGGCTTCGTCCAGGTTGAAGATCATGTTCATGTTGGTGATGTGCACCGCCTGCAGCGCCAGGTCCAGCAGCACGATGCCGGCGATCAGCGCGATCAGGGAATAACCGCCCAAGCCCAGCAGCCCCCACGAGACCAGCAGCGCCACCACGCCGAGCACGGTGAGCCGGGCGCCGTGGCCCCGGTCGGTCAGTACGCCGGCGTGGCGGGCGGAGAGCGCGCCCATGGCGCCGGCCAGGCCGAACAGGCCGATGGTGGCGTCGGAGTAGGACCAGGGCTCGCTGGACAGCAGGAACGCCAGCGAGGTCCACAGCACGCTGAACATGGCGAAGATCAGGCAGCCCAGCAGCGACCGTTGCCGGTGCAGCGGGTAGCGGGCGAACTGGGCGAACACCGAGCCGATCAGCTGCGCGTAGCGCATACGGGTGGTTTGGGCGTAGCGGGGCAGGGCGCGCCAGAGCGCCAGGGTGTTGATCAGCATCAGGCCGGCCGCCACCCAGTAGACGGTGTGCCAGTCGCCCAGGCTGGAGAGCGCGCCGGCCACGGTGCGGGCCAGCAGGATGCCCAGCAGCAGGCCGCTCATGACGGTGCCCACCACCTTGCCGCGCTGCGCCACCGGCGACAGGGTGGCGGCGAACGGCACCAGCACCTGGGCCACCACGGAGAAGGCCCCGGTGATGGCCGTGCCGACCAACAGGGCGGCCAGGGACCCGGCGCTGGCGCTGACCACCAGGCCGGCGGTGGCGAACAGCATCATGGTGACGATCAGGCGCCGGCGCTCCACCAGGTCGCCGAGCGGCACCAGCAGGATCAGGCCCAGCGCGTAGCTGGCCTGGGCCACGGTGACGATGATGCCGGCCCGGGCGTAGGACAGGCCCAGTTCATCGGAGATGGTATGCAGCAACGGCTGGGCGTAGTAGTTGCTGGCCACCACCAGGCCGGTGGTGGTGGCCATCAGCAGGATCAGCCAGGTGCTCAGGGCGGATTCGATGGTGCGCTCGGCGTGCGTCATGGTGCCTCCTTCCGGTGAGGCGGGAAGTGTCGGCGACTCGGTGCCATCGGGCAAATGTATTATTATGATCCTAGCTATCGTTTTTCGAGATTTATCCCATGAAGCTGAAGCAGGTGGAATATGTGCTGGCGGTGGCCGAGGCCGGCAGCTTTACCGGTGCCGCCCGACAGTGCCACACGGTCCAGTCCGCGCTTAGCCATCAGGTGGCTCAACTGGAACGCGAGCTGGGCGTGACGCTGTTTGAGCGTAACTCCCGCTCGGTGCGTCTGACCGAGGCGGGCAGGGTGTTCGTTCAGCAGGGGCGCCAGGCGCTGGAAGCCGTGCAGCGCATCACCGATGAGGTGGTGGCGTCCACCGGCGAGGTGCGCGGGCGCCTTTCCATGGGCACCATCTCCACGCTCACCCATCCGGACCCGATTGAGCTGCTGGCACGTTTCCATCGCCGCTTCCCCCATGTGCACGTGGAGCTGGTCATGGAGGGGAGTGAAAAGATGCTGGCCAAGTTGGAGGAGCGTCGATTGGATGTGGCGTTCATTGGCGTCTGGCCGGGCGAGACGGTTCACCATAGTCTTTGTAGTCGGTCGCTGTGTAACGAAGAGCTGGTGGCGCTGATGTCGCCGTCGCATCCGCTGACCGCGCACGACACGGTGACCCTGGGCCAGCTGGCGTCCTGCCCGGTGGTGGATTTCCCTGTGGGCAGCAGTGCGCATCGCCAGTCGGCGGAGGCTTTCGCCGCCCAGGGGCTGGACTATACCGTCCAGTTCGAGGTGAGTACGGTGCAACATCTGGTGGCGATCGTGCGCCAGGGGCTGGCGGTGGGCTTGATTCCGCAAAGCCTGTCGCGGCAATTGACGGACGTCACCACCCGGCGGGTGCACAATGCCCCCCAGCGCTCGGTGCGCGTGGTCTGGCCAAAGACCGCCTCACCCGCCACCCGGGCCCTTCTGGCATTGCTGGCGATGGAGGACGAAGGCGCGTACAACGGGCCTGCGGTATCCAGCGAATAAAACAATGAAGCCGGCACGACGCCGGCGGCAAAAAGGGAGAGAAACCACGTGTTTAATCACATCATGATCGGTTCCAATGATATCGAACGTTCCAAGCGGTTCTACGACGCGGTACTCGGCGTGCTCGGCGCCGGCGAGCCGATCCGTAACGAAACCCCCGCCGGCATCGTGCGGCTGTTCTACCGGCACGACGGCAACACCCTGGCGATCAGCCAGCCCCTCAATGGCAAGCCCGCCACCGGCGCCAACGGCGGCACCATCGGCTTCAAGTGCGAGTCCCCGGAGCAGGTGAAAGAGCTGCACGACGTGGCGGTGGCCCACGGCGGCACTTCCGTGGAGGATCCGCCGGGCCTGCGTGAAAGCGCCATGGGCGCCATGCACCTGAGCTACGTGCTCGACCCGGACGGCAACAAGCTTTGCGGGCTCTACCGCGTCCAGTAAGCCCCCCCGTTCGCTATCCAGCCGGATGACTGCCATGCTGCGTTGGTTCGCCGCACAGGGAGTGATTCGGTATGGAAGCGATCTTTTTCAACGGCTGGTCGGTGCTGGGCCGCACGCTGCTGATCGGCGTGCTGGCCTATGTGTCCTTGGTGTTTATGTTGCGGGTGTCCGGCAAGCGGACGCTGGCGAAGATGAACGCCTTTGATCTGGTGGTCACGGTGGCGATTGGTTCGACACTGGCGACCATCGTGCTGAGCAAGAGCGTGGCGCTGGCGGAGGGTCTGCTGGCGTTGGCGCTGTTGATCGGCATGCAGTTCGCCATTTCCTGGTCGAGCACGCGCATGCCATGGCTGCGCCGGGTCGTCACCGGCGAACCGCGCCTGCTGTTGCGCGACGGCGCCATGCTTGACGAAGCGCTGCGCGACGCCCGGGTGACCCGCGAAGAAGTGCGCGCGGCGGTGCGCGCCGCCGGTATCGGCGCCCTTGGCGACGTCGCCGCGGTGGTGCTGGAAACTGACGGTTCCTTCAGCGTGATCGCCGGCCAACCCGGCGCCGCCCTGTCCAGCCTGGACGGCGTCAAATAGCGACCCAGTCCTGTACTACATCCATCAGAGCATTCAGCTCACACGGTGTTCCGCTTTCGCTGACTGTCCCGCCGGAGGTACAGAGCGAGCATGCCGGCTCATTCCCTGTGAACGGAGTCGGCATGAGCGAGATCGTCATTTTCGAGGAAGACGCGCAGAAAGTTGAGGTGCGGCTGGAGGGTGAGACCGTCTGGCTCACCCAGCGGCAGATGGCTGAGCTGTTCGGTACAACCCCTGAGAACGTCCTTATGCACCTGCGAAACATCTTCCGAGAAAAGGAGTTGGAGGAAAGCGCAACTGCTAAGGATTTCTTAGCAGTTCGACAGGAGGGGCGCCGCAGAGTCCAAAGGCGCCTGAAGCATTACAACCTGGACGCGGTAATTTCAGTGGGTTACCGGGTAAACTCCCACCGTGCCACTCACTTCCGCCAATGGGCCACCACCGTCCTGCGCCACCACCTGACCCGCGGCTACAGCCTCAATGAGGACCGCCTGGCCCGGCAGGGCCTGTCCGAGCTGGAACAAGCTGTGGAAGTGCTGGGGCAGACGCTGACCCGCCAGGAGCTGGTCTCTGACCTGGGCCAGGAGGTGGTGGGTTTGATCCTGGGCTACGCCCGCACCTGGCGGTTGCTGCTTGATTATGACGAAGGCGAGTTGGGTGTGCCCGCCGGGGCACGACCGGCACGGGGCGTGCTGGGGGTTAACGAAGCTCGGCGTGCCTTGAACGCCTTGGCGGAGGAGTTGCGGGATCGCAAGGAGGCGGGGCCGCTTTTCGCTTTGGATCGGGGTGATGGGCTGGCGGCGATTCTCGGCAACCTCGAACAGAGTATGTTCGGCGAGCCGCTTTATAAAACGCGGGAAGAGCGCGCGGCGCATTTGCTCTATTTCATGGTTAAAAGCCACCCGTTCACCGACGGCAACAAGCGCTCCGGCGCGTTTCTTTTTCTGCTTTATCTGCGCCAGGAGAGCATGCGTCTTACTTTGGATGAACGCGGCCTCACCGCGCTGACCTTGCTGATTGCCGAGAGCGCCCCGCGCGCCAAGAGCCTGATGGTGCGGTTGGTGATGAACCTGGTGGCGTAGGCGAACATGCAGCCCATGCCGAGGGCGCGGCTCAGAATCGGTCCGCCCGATACGGCGCCATTTCCACCTCGGTGGACTCCCCATCCATCATCTGCCCAATCAACTTCCCCGTAATCGGCCCGAGGGTGAAGCCTTGGTGGCCGTGCCCGAAGGCCAGCCACAGCCCGGGCAGGCCGGGGGCCGGGCCGATCACCGGTTTCATGTCCGGGGTGCAGGGGCGCGCGCCCATCCAGGGTTGTGGGTCGAGGCGTTCGCCGAGCGGAAACAGGCGGCGGGCGATGGCTTCGGCGGCCTGCAGTTGTTGGTAGTGGGGCGCGTCTTCGTGGCGGGCCAGCTCGGCGCCGGTGGTAAGGCGAATGCCGGCACGCATGGGGGCGAGCAGGTAGCCGGTTTCCGAGTCCATCACCCAGTGGCGCAGGCGCGCCTGGTCGCGGGCGCCGTAATGCATGTGGTAGCCGCGTTTGACGAACAGCGGCACGTGCAGGCCCTGCTGGTCGAGCCAGTCGGCGGACCAGGGGCCGAGGGCCAGCACCACTTGTTCCGCGTCCAGGGTGTCGCCGCCGACGGTGGCTTGCCAGCCGTCGCCGATGCGGGTGAGCTTTTCCAGCGGGGCCTGGAGAATGCGCCCGCCGCGTTGCCGGAAGTGGTCGGCGTAGGCGGCCACCAGGGCGCCGGGGTCGGTGGCGCTCCAGGGTTGTGTCCAGTGAATGGCGCCGGCGAGGCCGACTTCCAGGTCCGGCTCCAGCGCCGCCAGCGCGGCGTTGTCCAGCACGCTGTAGGTGACGTCGTACTCTTCGGCGTTTTGGGCGGCCTGCCGGCACCCCGCTTCCAGCGCGTCGGCGCTGCGGAATACTTCCAGGTAGCCGTCCCGGCGAATCAGGTTCTGGGCGCCGGCCGCTTCGACCATATCGGCGTGGGCGTCCCGGGCGCGGGTGATCAGCGCCGCGTATTCGGGGACGATGCGCGCGTAGCGTTGCGGCGCCGAGTTCCTCCAATACTGAAACAGGGGCAGGGTGGCCCGCACCATGCCGGTGGGCCGGTAGCGGATGTCGATTTCCCGGTTGGGCAGCACCCGCATCAGGGTGGGCAGGTCCCGGGGGAAGCGGTAAGGCCGCACCGCTTCGCGCTGGATGATGCCGGCATTACCGAACGAGGTTTCCCGGCCCGGTGCATTGCGATCCACCAGGGTGACCCGGTGGCCGCGCTCGCGCAGGTGCCAGGCGGCGCTGACGCCGACCATGCCGGCGCCAAGAACGAGAATATCGCGAGTCATGTTTGCTCCTGTCATGGCTCACCAGGAGATCATAGAAAGACGGTCCGGCACTAGCGTCTTCGTCCGGTTGCCCATCAGTCGTTGCCGGCGTTTCAATGACGGTCATCGCTGCCCCTGATCGCGAAGGAGTGTTGATATGGATACGGCGTTACAGAACCGGCTGGAGCGGGCGCTGCGCGAACAAGCGCCCGGCCTGTTCCATTTCCCCGAGATCTACGGCCAGGGCTGGAGCGGACTCTACATCGGCGACCGCGTTAAGCTCGGCAACGACTTTCTAAGGCTGGTCCGGCAGGGCCGCTTCCAGGGCGTCGAGGACACCGGAGAAAAGAAAGACGGCGGTCGCGTTTACCGTAAACGGAAACAAGGTCGGGACGGTGGTGGTGCCGGTAGAACAGCGAACGCGGTTCTGGCAGGCTTCGAAGCACCCCTCCAAATCGAAAGGCTGTAATGGACGATGGCGAATAAAGAAACCCGCTCCACGTTCAGTGCCAAATTGCTTCGCCCGAAAAAGCCGGGTGACGGCGAAGACTGGGCCTTCGTGGTGCTGCCCAAGGAGGCCAGTGCCAAGCTGCCCCGGCGTGGCCGCACTTCCGTGGACGGCACCCTCAACGGCCAGCCCTTCAACGCTCGGTTGCTGGAGCCGGACGGCCGGAAGAGCCATTGGCTGCGCATCGACAAGGCCTTGATGGCCGCGTCCCACACCGCGCCGGGCGACGTTGCCGAGTTCGGGATCACGCCCGTGGCGCGGGAGCCGGAACCGGAGGTGCCTGAAGATCTGCGGCAAGCGTTGCAGGCGTCGCCCGACGCCCTTGCCACCTGGGACGCCACCACCACCCTCGCGCGGG
Source organism: Alcanivorax sp. (assembly GCA_017794945.1). Classification (GTDB taxonomy): domain Bacteria; phylum Pseudomonadota; class Gammaproteobacteria; order Pseudomonadales; family Alcanivoracaceae; genus Alloalcanivorax. Next base: position 624,008 of record CP051239.1, on the reverse strand, counting down.
TGGACTGGATTCACTGGGTGGTCACCGCCAAGCAGGCAAAGACCCGCGCCAAGCGGATCAACGACGCCTTGGACAAGCTGGCGTCCGGCGAAAAGCGGGTGTGCTGTTTCGATCCGTCCGGCTTCTACAGCAAAGCCCTGAGCGCGCCGGAGGCCGAGGCCTGATTGAGGGGCATGTTCCCGCCACCCGGGTTGCGGCACTATAGGGCCACCCCTTTCGCGCACGGAGACACACAACAATGATAATGCTGATTCTCGGTTTGCTGATTTTCCTGGGTATTCACTGCGTGGGCTTCGCGCCGGAATGGCGGCAGCGCCGTGTGGACAGTATGGGCCTGCTGCCCTGGAAAGGGCTCTACAGCCTGATCGCCCTGGCCGGTTTCGTGTTGATCGTGCTGGGCTTTCAACGGGCGCGGTTGGACCCGGTGGTGCTGTACGCCCCGCCGGCGTGGCTGGGCCATCTCAATGCGTTATTCACCCTTGTCGCGTTCATCCTGCTGGCCGCCGCCTATGTGCCCGGCAACCGTCTCCGTGCCCGCATCGGTCACCCCATGGTGGTGGGCACCAAGGTCTGGGCGTTCGGTCATTTGCTGTCCATCGGCTTGCTGCACGACGTGGTGTTGTTCGGCGCCTTCCTGGTGTGGGCGATCGTGGCGTTCGCCCGGCTGCGTCGGCGTGACCGCGCCCAGGGCGTCACTTACGCGCCCGGTACCCTCAAGGGTGACAGTATCACCGTGGTGGTGGGCGTGCTGGCCTGGGCGTTGTTCGCGTTCTGGTTGCATGGCGCGCTGATCGGCGTGCGGCCGTTCGGCTGAAAGCCCTGTTCGACCAGATGGCGCCGGGCTACGACGATCTGCTGCGCGTCCTTTAAGGCAACGGCTTCAAGGAAGAAATATATGGGCCAATGGAAATATCTGGCGCTGGCCGCGCTACTGTCGGGCTGTACCTCGCAACCGGCGAACATCGAATCGTTCCAACTCGCGGATAGCGTTGCCCTGGAGGCGTGTGGCGTCGAGTGCCTCAGGCGCCTCACCAGGAAAGATGAGGGTTTTCAGCGCTACGATGCCAATGGCTGGCTGGTGGCGGTGAAGATGACCGAGGAAGATCGCTGGCTATGGGCATTCACACCGGCGTCGCATCCGGCGCACCCCGCCGTGATCCGCCGCTCCCTGTTCTGGCTTCCAACCGCGTCCCGGATCGAAACCGTCGTGCTCTGCGGGTTTGAAGACAAGGCGCGATGCCAGGCGTTTCTCGATGAGGTGTCCCGGAACAATGACGCTATTCGCGAGATGGGGTACCCGGAAGAGCCGGCCTATTACATGTATGAAGTCATTCAGACGCTGCGTGAGGTGGAGTGGGGGGCTTCTTAGCGCCCCCCGGTCTGCTATTACCCGTGTCGGCTGACCGCGCGGACTTTGCCGCTGGGCCCGCCGCCGCAGTAGAAGTGGCCGTTGCCGTCGTAGGTCAGCCCGGAGACATGCACGCCTTCGGGCATGTCGATGCGCTCCAGCACTTCGCCGGTCTCTGAATCAATGTGGCGCAGGTCGGCGTCGTCGCCTTCCCAGGTGCCGTGCCAGAGTTCGTCGTTGATCCAGGTGACGCCGGTGACGAAGCGGTCGGATTCCAGAGTGCGCAGCACGGCGCCGGTTTCCGGGTCCACTTGATGGATCTTTCGTTTCCGGTACTGGCCGACCCACAGCGAGCCTTCCGCCCAGGCCATGCCGGAGTCCTCGCCGTCGCCGGGGGCTGGCAGGCTGGCGAGTATATTGCCGGTTTTCGGGTCGATTTTGTGAATACGCTTTTCGGCGATCTGGTAGAGGTGGGTGCCGTCGAAGGCGGTGCCGGCGTCCGCCGCCACGTCCAGTGTTTTCTGTATTTCGCCGCTGGCCGGGTCCAGGGCCTGGAGTTTGTCGCCGGTGGCCAGCCAGATGTAACGGCCGTCGTAGTCCACGCCGCCGACCGTTGAGGCGCCGGCGAAGGGGCCGTACTCCCGAATGATTCGTGCTTGTGATCGTTTCATGGTGATGCCCTCCTTGTAGGTTCAGGCCATCCTAGCCGCCCGGCAGTGGCGCGGTGAGTAACAAGGTTGTCGTGAATCCGAGCACCGGCGAGGCCACCCAGCGACGGGCGCGACCCTGCCCCAGGGCTTCCACTTTGCCGGCATCCGCCAGGGCGTCCAGCGCCCGTTGCACGGTGCGCTGGCTGGTGCCGAGCGCCAGCGCCAGGGCGGAGCTGGACCAAGCTTCGCCGTCGGACAGAAACGCCAGTATTGGCGCGTGCCTGTCTTCCACCGGCCGGGCCAGTATGGCGACATCGCCGGTCAGCGGCTCCAGCTTGAAGCCGTGTCGGGTGGCGTGCAGCCGGGCCAGCGGTCGCAGCGCCTTGCGCAGCCGGCCGACTTCCACGCGCAGCCGGGCGCGGTGGGAGTCCTCCACCTGGCGCAGGCGGAAGGCGCGCTCGATCAGGGTGTCGCGGCGGGCGTCCCCGGGCCAGGCTTCGGCCAGCGCGCGCGCCAGGGTGAACAGCACCGGCCGTGTCGCCAGTTCGATAATCGTGCCGGCCTGGCGCACGCTGTAGCGGCAGGCGTCCACCACCAGGGCGGGGGACGCGAATAATGCTTCCACTTCCTCAAGCCGCACCGGTCGGTCCTCGTCGCTCCTTACCAGCCGGGCGGCCGGCGCGTGCAGTACGCTGGCGGTTTTGCTCACTTCATTGATCAGGGCGGCGATGCCTGAGCGCTGCGCCGCTTGCCCAGCGCGGCCCAGGGCGCTACGCGCGGTGCCTGTGTCGAGCCGGCGCAGGGCGATACCGGCGACCGCCAACTCGTGGGTGGCTTGCAAGGCCGGGGGCAGGACCTCGGGGTGGATCGCAGCGAGCTGTTTCTGGGCGTCGTCGAGCCGGCCGATCAACAGCAGACGGTGAATCGTCAGATAGCGGGCGTGGGCGGCGTTCACGGTATCGCCGTGGCGCCGCAGGGTGTCCCGGGCCGCGTCCAGCGCCTTGCAGGAGGCGTGCAGATCGCGGGCCGCCAGGGCCACCTCCGCTTCGGCCACCACGCAGCGGGCGCGCGCCATGGTTTCCTTTGCCGTGAAGGCCCGCGCCGCGCGTCGCAGCAGCGCCCGGGCGAGGGTCAGGTCGCCGAGCTGCGCCATGGCGATGCCACGCAACGCCAGCGCCGGCGCGTCGTCGCGCAGAGAGACATGGTTGAGCGCGCGCAACGGGTCGCCGCCGGCCAGGGCACGTGCCGCCGCTGAAATCAGCGAATCCACAGGGGTGCCACCCTCCGTCTCCGTTTGTTATAACCGCCTTGAGTCTAGCAGTGTTGAGCGAACGCGTGACGCGCGAGGTAAACAATGAAAGTGAAGCGCATCATGGCCAATACGGCCACTTCCGATTTGGACAAAGCGGACCGCTTTTACGGCGGCATCCTGGGCCTGGAACGGTTGATGGACCACGGCTGGTTCCGCACCTACGGTTCCCACGAAACCATGATGGTGCAGGTCAGCTTCGGGTCCGAGGGCGGCTCCGGGACGCCGGTGCCCGATCTCTCCATTGAGGTGGACGATCTGGAAGGGGCCTTGTCCCGGTTTAATGAGGCCGGTGTGCCGATCGAGTACGGGCCGGTCAGCGAGCCCTGGGGTGTGCGCCGCTTCTACGTGCGCGACCCGTTCGGCAAGCTGCTCAACATCCTGCAGCACGAGTGAACCCCGGGACGCGCCGGGTTATCTAATGTCCACCTTGTTTGGCACGAAAGGCCCGTTACACGGCTGTTGCGTCCCGCCATGATGGCCTCTGACTTGGAAAAGAGGCCGACTATGCAAATCGATACGAGCACGCCAGTAATGGTCACCGGCGCCACCGGCTACGTGGCCGGACGTCTGGTGGAACGTTTGCTGGAAGAGGGCGTCACCGTGCACGCGGCGGTGCGCAACCCGGACGACAGCCGCAAACTGCAGTATTTGAACGCCATCGCCGAAAAAACGCCGGGCACCATCCGCTACTTCAAGGCGGACCTGCTCTCACCCGGTTCCTACGCCGAGGCCATGGCCGGCTGTTCGGTGGTGTTTCACACCGCGTCACCGTTCACCACCACGGTGAAGAATCCGCAAAAAGAGCTGGTGGAACCGGCGCAGCTGGGCACCCGCAATGTGCTGGAAACCGTGAACGAGACGCCGTCCGTGAAGCGGGTGGTGCTGACCAGCAGCTGCGCGGCGATCTACGGCGACAACGCGGATCTGAAGCACACCGCTGGCGGCGTGTTCACCGAAGCGGACTGGAACATCAGTTCGTCGCTGGATCACCAGCCCTACGCCTACTCCAAGACGGTGGCGGAGAAAGAAGCCTGGAAAATCGCCGACGCCCAGGAGCGCTGGGATCTGGTCACCATCAATCCGTCCCTGGTGGTGGGGCCGGGTATTAACCCGAATGCCACCTCGGAAAGCTTCGATATTCTGCGCCAGTTCGGCGACGGCACCGCGAAGCCCGGCGTGCCGGACGTGGGCATCGGCGTGGTGGACGTGCGTGAAGTGGCCGAAGCGCACCTGCGCGCCGCCTGGCTGCCCGAAGCCAATGGCCGCTATATCCTCTCCGGCCACGACACCGACTTCCCGGAGATGGCCGCCGTACTGCGCCGCCGCTTCGGCAAACAATACCCGATCCCCAAGCGCACCCTGCCCAAGGCGGCGGTATGGCTGGTGGGCCCGGTGGTCAACAAAACCCTCACCCGCAAGTTCGTCAGCCGCAACGTCAACCTGCCCTGGCGCGCCGACAACAGCCGCAGCCGCGAGCAGCTCGGCATCCAGTACCGCCCGCTGGAGGAATCCCTGAACGAGCTCTTCCAGCAGCTGGTCGACAGCGGCCAGTTGAGGAAGTAACGGCGCCGGCCCGTCCGGCGGATGGCGGGCCCTGGCCTTACGGGGTGGCGTTGTACGGTGATTACTCTACACTTCTAACTGTCTTTAAAAACCGACGATGAGAAAGGCCATGCCCCCCTCTGATCCTGATGCCCTTGATCAGGCGTATAACGCCGACACCGCCGACGCCGATGGTTTAACGGAGCGGTCGCTGTTTTCGCTGGCGAACCTGTTTGACACGCTGCCGGAAGCGGTGGTTGTGGCGGACCGGGAGCGCCGGGTGAGGTATGTCAATGCGGCGGCGGAAACGCTATTCGGCTATGGATTGGAAGACCTTCGTGGTCACAAGACCGAGGCTTTATACGCGGACCAGGCCGACTTTCGTAACATGGGCAAGGAGCGTTATAACCCGACGGTGAGCTCGGCTTTTTCCGCGTACCGCATCCTGTACCGTTGTTCCGACGGTTCGCGCTTCTTGGGCCAAACGTCCGCCGGCGGCTTATCGGATACTGGCGGGAAGATCCAGGGTTACATGGCGTTGATCAGGCCCGCCCGCTCGGCGGAGCAATCCGTCGACACGTTGCAGCGCTTGCATTCCATCACTGCCGATACCGAAATGGGTTACGACGCTAAGTTGGCCGCGATTCTTGAACTGGGGGCGCGGCATTTCGGATTGGACCTCGCGATTATCGCAAGCATCCAAGGTGAACGGTATCAGGTCGAGCATTGCCACGACCCGGCCGGCGGTGTGTCGCCGGGTGCGATCTTTGAGCTTGGCGGCACCTACTGCGTGCATGCACTGAAGGCAAATGGCCCGGTGGGCTTCCATCATGCCGGAGAAAGTGAAATCCGGACCCACCCTTGCTACCGGGATTTCGGTCTCGAGGCTTATGTTGGCAGCCCTATCCAGGTCAATGGCGCACTGTACGGCACACTTAATTTCTCGTCCACACGGGCCTGCGAAGCCTTTTCCCGTGATGACCTGGTGTTCATGCAATTATTGGCGGACACGGTGGGCTACGAGATACACCAGAATGACATGCGCAACCAGCTCAGCCTGCTGGCGCGTACCGACGAGCTGACCGGTCTGGCCAATCGGCGCGCGGTGATGGAATCGCTGCGCTGGCAAATATCGCATTCGCTGCGATCCGGTTTGCCGCTGACCGTGATGTCGCTGGATCTGGACCATTTCAAAGCCATCAATGATACCTGGGGCCACGGCGCCGGGGATCAAGTGCTGCGCGGCTTCTCCGAACTGCTGGGCAGGATCACCCGCGAGGTGGATCTTTGTGGGAGGCTCGGCGGGGAGGAGTTCATCGTGGTGCTCCCAGACACGGACACGCGCGGTGGCTGTGTAGTGGGCGACCGCTTGCGCCGTCGTCTCGCGGAGACGCCGATGCCGGTGTCGGCGAGCGAATCGATTAATATCACGGTGAGCGCGGGTCTGACGTCGCTGCGGTCGGAAGATGATCTGGAAGCGATGCTCCAACGCGTGGACCTCGCACTGTATCAGGCCAAGCAGGGCGGCCGTGATCGTTTGTGCGTTGCTCAGGAGTAGGCCGGTACGACGTACGGCCCGCGGCCCGGCCTTGATCTGGCGTTACCCACCCGCAAGTTCGTCAGCCACAACGTTAATTTCCCGTGTCGCGCCGACAACAGCGGCAGCCGCGAACAGCTCGGTATCCAGTACCGCCCGCTGGAGGAATCCCTGAACGCGTTCTTCCAGCAGCTGGTCGACAGCGGACAGTTGAAGACGTAACGGCGCACGTGGCGTACACCCGCCACAAAGAACACCTCGACCCGCGGGGCCTTCGGGCCCCGACCCCTCTGAAGAAACGCTTACCCGCCAACGAGCCAATCTCCGACAACAGCTTCCGTATCTTGCCGATATGCCTTGGGATTTTGTCGCTCTAGAGTCCGTGGAGGGCTGATAAGCCGTTCTTTCAATATGTACGCAGGTAACGTACAGTATGGACGCTGTGTTCGTGGAGCTCGCGCCGTTTCGCCGCCATCGCGCCGTGTACCTGAGCGATGACGCCTATCGGTCGTTACAGCAGCTTTTGATGTCGCGCCCGGAGGCGGGCGCCCGAATGCGTGGGACAGGCGGGCTTCGTAAGCTTCGCTTCGCCGATGAACGCCGAGGCAAGGGCAAGCGCGGAGGTTTGCGCATTATTTATTACTGGTGGCACGGAGGTCGTCAGTTTTGGTTGTTCACGCTTTACGACAAAGACGAAGCGAGTGATCTGACCGCTGAGCAACGAACCACGTTGAAGAGGATGCTGCAGGTAGAAACAGAGGCCAGGAGGGGCTTATGAAACGGGATCTTTTTGCCGAACTGAAAGAAGGCTTCGCCGAACTGGAAGGCGAGCGCCAGGGGAAACTCACCCTGCGCGATCAGCCCGCGCGCTGGGCGCCGGTGGCCGGCTTCGATGCACGGGAGTTGCTGGCGCTGCGTGAGAAGCTGGGCTTGTCCAGGGCCGTGTTCGCCACCTATCTGCGCACCAACCCCCGCACGCTGGAAAATTGGGAGCAGGGGCGGGCCCGGCCGAACGCCCAGGCCGCCATCCTGCTCCGTCTTATCCAACAGTACCCTGACACTCTGGAGCGCCTGGCGCGTCTTTAATCCAGGCCCATGGCCGCGTCGACGCCGGTTTCCACCGAGGCTTCCGTATCCTGGCGGATCTCCAGGTAGGTGTCGTTGGCGTCGGTGTAGGCCAGCCATTGCAGGCTGGACGGGCTGGGGTCGCCGGTCTTCGCGAAGTTGGTCCACATCGTCATCATCAGCTCGCTGACGGTGGCGTCGTCGGCGCCGTACTGCATGGACAGGAAGATATCCTGGGGGTCGCCGGCGCTGCCGGTCACGCCGTTGCCGTTCAGGTCGCCGATCTCCGGCCGCGTGCCTTCCGGCGTCAGCACCAGGCCGAGCAGGAAGTTCTGCACCAGCCCGCTGGGGTGATTGAACAGGTAGGGCAGTTCGCAGCCGTGGCAGCTCCGCAGGCCGAGGGCTTCCCAGCCGTCCGGCACCCGGCTGAACTTATACACGTACTGTTCGGACTGGTAATGCTGGGAACGCTGGTCCAGCCACACCGGCAGGGCGCCGCGCAGGCTGGTGTAGTCGCTGGCGGTGACGCCGGCCATCAGCGGCACGTCGCTGGGCATGCCGTCGAGCACATTCTGATAGTAGGTGTTCGGCTGGTAGTAATAGTCCGCGTTGGGCCGGTAGGTCTGGCGCGGAATGTTGTTCTCCGCGTCGGCGTCGGTGAAGGCGGTCCAGGGCAATGCCCGCGCCTCTTCCAGAGAGTCCACGCCGACCCGGTCGAACAGAGCGCTGCCGATGGCTTCCGATTCCGCCAGGGAGTCCGCCGGCACGCTGTCGGTGTCCATGGGCGCGAAGCCGCTCATCACGATGGCCTTGTGGAACAGGCCGGTGGCCTGCGGCGAGTTCATCAGCGAGTAGGTTTTGCCGCCGCCGCCGGACTGGCCGAAGATCGTTACATTGTCGGGGTTCCCGCCGAAGGCGGCGATGTTGTCTTGCACCCATTCCAGGGCCATCACCAGGTCCATCTGCCCGTAGTTGCCGGAGCCGCCGTAGCCGCTTTCCTCGCTGAGTTCCGGGTGGGCGATGTAGCCGAACGGGCCCAGCCGGTGGTTGACGGTCACCAGCACCACGCCCTTTTGGGTGAGGCTGTCCGGGTTGTTGTATTGCTCCGAGTTGGCGGACAGGATCGCGAACGAGCCGCCGTGGAACCAGACCATCACCGGCAGGTTGTCGGCGTTCTTGGGTGTGGTGACATTGAGGTACAGTGAGTCCTCGCTCATGCCGCCTTCGTTGATGCTCTCCAGCGCCCGGTCCTGGGCGGATTGGTCCGCCCACTCCACCGCGTCGCGCACGCCGCTCCAGGGCTCAGGCGCCACCGGCGGGCGCCAGCGCAGCTCACCCAGTGGCGGTTTGGCGTAGGGAATGCCCAGGAATTGCCAGGTGCTGTCGTTGGCTTCGAAGCCGCGCAGCTCGCCGCCGGTGGTGCTGACCACCGCGCGTGCGCCGGTGGACCGGCCGAAGTGCGCCAGCGCGTCGGCCGCCTCACGGACCCGGCGCGCGCGCGGGTCGGTGTCGGTGAACAACGCGTTGTCCTCCAGCGCCGTCATCAGCGGCGCCAGACTGGTGCGGAAGCTGTCCGTGGGCTGGTCGAAATCAATGCTGGCGGCGTTCTCCGAGATCAGCGCGCGAATGGCCTCGCTGATCTGGATGCCGTTGTTGAGATCGCCGTCCTGATCCAGCGTTTGCAGCAGAACCAGCTTGTTGCTGACGCTGTCGTCCTCGGGGGTGTCGGCGCCCTCGGTGATCGTCAACGGGGTTAGTTGCCGGGCGCCTTTGGCGCTGCCCAGCGGCAGGTCGCCGATGGAGAAGTCGAGGGTTTCGCCGTCCCGGTAGCGGAATTCGCCGGCGTCGTTGGTGACGCCGCTGGCGCTGTCCGTGCCGGCGTAGTCGAGCCCGGCCACCGGGCTGTCCACGAAGGTGCCGGTGCGGGTGGCCGGGCCGGATGAACCGCCGTGGTCATTGTCGCTGTCGCCGCCGCAGGCGGCCAGCGCCAGCAGCAGGGGCGTTATGGCGGCGGCCAGCCAGGCTGGCCGGGCGCCGTGTCGGTTTGGGTGTGTCATGGTGCTCTCCCTTTGTTGTTCTCAGTGTTTGTTGTTGGTGTCAGTCGTTCAGGACGTCGCCCAGGCCTGTTTTCACCTCGGCGGTGTCGCTGATTTCCACATAGCTTTCGGTGGCCGCGTCGTAGAGCGGGTAATCGATCTCGCCGTCGATGCTCGGGTTGCCGGTCTTGGCGAAATTGGTCCAGATGGTGAGCATGCGGTCGATCACCTGCTCGTCGGTGGCGTCGAAACCGGCGGAGGCGAAAATATCCACCGGGTCGCCCTGGGAGCCGGTTACGCCGTTGCCGTTCAAGTCGCCGATTTCCAGGGAGTCCCCCGTGGCGGGGTCGATCACCAGGCCGAGCAGGTGATGGGTGATCACGCTTTCCGGCATGTTGAATACGTAGGCCAGTTCGGCGGCGTGGTAAGCCTCGACCCCCCGGGCTTTCCAGCCGGCGGGCTGGTGGGTGAAGTAGGTGGCGTAGTGGTTGGCCGAAGAGAGCGGTGCCATCCACGGGAACACATTGATCGCCGTGTTGGTTGGGTCCGGGGTGTCGTTGGCGTTAATGCTGAACATGAACGGCACGTCGTTCTGGTTGCCGGACTCGAAAGCGACGCGTTCGGTGTAGGGCAGGTAGTGATTGTCCACGTTGGTGTAGGGCACCAGGGTCGCGGCGGCGGCCACCACTTCCTGCCAGCTTTTCTCGCGCATTTCCGTGACCGAGGCGGCACCGAGGTTGGTCTGCAGATCGCTGCCGATGGCCTCGGCGTCGGCCAGGCCGCGGGTATCCGGAATCAGTGTGCCGCTCTGACTGATGGCGCGGTGGAACAGCCCCGCCGCTTGCGGCGACGCCATCAGCGACAACACCTTGCGGCCGCCGCCGGATTCACCGAAAACGGTGACGTTGTCCGGGTTGCCGCCGAACGCGGCGATGTTGTCCCGCACCCACTCCAGCGCGGCGATCAGGTCCATCTGGCCGTAGTTGCCGGAGCCGTTGTAGCCGCTTTCCGCGCTGAGGTCGGGATGGGCGATGTAGCCGAACGGCCCCAGGCGGTGGTTCACCGACACCTGCACCACGCCCTTACTGGCCACCGCTTTCGGGTTGTTGAAGGGTTTGGTGTTGCTGGTCAGGGCGGTGAAGCCGCCGCCGTGGAACCACACCATCACCGGCAGGCCGTCGGCGTTCTTGGGGGCGGTCACGTTCAGGTACAGCGAGTCCTCGCTCATACCGCCTTCGCCGAATCGTTCCAGGGCCGCGTTCTGGGCCGCCTGGTCGCTCCAGGCGGTGGCGTCGCGAACGTCGTCCCAGGGGACGACCGGTTGCGGCGCCCGCCACCTCAGATCGCCGAGCGGCGGTTGCGCGTAGGGAATGCCGAGGAACTGCCAGGTGTTGGCGTCCGCCTGGAAGCCGCTCAGCCGTCCGTCCGTGGTCTCCACGATACGGCGCGGGCTGCTGGCACGGGCGAATTGCTCCCGCGCGTCGCTGGCGGCGACGAGACGGCGGGGGCGCGGGTCCGTGTCCGAGAACGCGCCGGCGTTGTCCAGTGCGGTGATCCGCTCTTGCAGCGCGCTGTTGAACGCGGCGGCGGGCTGCTCGACGTCGAGCTCGCCGGCGTGGGTGGAAACCGCCTCGCGGATCTGTTGCGTAATTTGAATGCCGTTTTTCAGGTCGCCGTCCGCGTCCAGGGTTTGCAAGAGCACCAGCTTGTTGGTCACGGCGGGGTCGCTGGCGGCGGCGCCATCACCACTGACCTCCAGCACATTGAGGCGTTGCGCGCCCGGTGCCGCGCCCAGGGCCAGCTCGCCAAGGGCAAAGGTCACCGTCTGGCCGCCGGTGTAGCGGAAGCGGCCGTGTTCATCGGTACTGCCCATGGCCGAGTCACCGCTTCGGTAATCCAGACCGGAGACCGCGGTGCTGCCGAAGGTGCCGGTACGCCACACCTGACCGGTGTCGGAGTCCGACGACGACGAGCCGCCGCACCCGGCCAGCGATAGGCACAGTAACGCCACGGAGGCGGTCAACCGGACGCGCGGGGCGTGAGCGCTGTCACGTTTTTTCATATAGGGTTCTCCCGAGGTGTTTTTATTCTGAAACTCACGTTTTCAGGGTGTTATAGAGTCGGGACTGAAGGATTGAATGTTTTTGCCGCGTCACCGCAAAAACGTACAAGCCGGGTTATCGAAGCGATGGGCTATGATCGTGGTGGGTAACAAGGGGAGCTGTGTCTAGGCGCCATGTAGTGAGCGCGCCGCCGAGGGCAGGAGAGATCCCATGGGTTTAAAGTACCGAGAACAAGAAAACGCATTATCGGACAACGTGGCGCACCGCCCGCTGGACAATGTCTACATCGTGGGCTGCTCCGGGTTTATTTATACCGCCGCTTCGATCGTCAGCGAAGAAACCCGACCGCCTTCCGCCGCGCTGATTGTTTCCGCCGGGGCGGCGCCGTTTCGCATCACGGTGAAAGGCAAGGCGCTGTCGACCCGGGCGGCGGTGATACCGCCTTTCCTGGCGCGTGGCCTGGGCGCCCACGAGGTGCCGCTGGTGTGTTTCCACATCACGCCGGGGTCGCCGCGTTACGCCGGTTTCAGGGCGTTGGCGCCGGGCGGCGTGGCATTGCTTGAGCGCGACTGTTTCCAGGAACTCGACGCTTCGCTGGAGGCGCTCTACCAGGGGCGCCTGGAGCCGGCTCTGGCGCCGGCGATCTACGAACAGGCCCTGAGTGTGCCGTTCCGGCACCTGACGCCCCAGGCCCGGCTGGACCCCCGGGAGCCGCTGATACGGGAACTGCTGGAGCGCCGCCGGGACCTGACGCTGACCGAGCTGGCCCGGGAGCTGGGCACGTCGTACTTCTGGGCGTCCCGCCTGATGAGCGATGTGTTCGGTATGTCGTTGCGTGACTATAAATCCTGGCAGAAGCTGCAGCGCGTGTTCCATCTGCTGCATTCCAATCGCAGTATCACCGAGATTGCCCACGCGGCCGGCTTCACCGATTCCGCGCATTTGTCGCGTACCTACCAACGCTGGTTTGGCCAGCCACCGTCCTATAGCCGTAATCGGAATAACGTGCGGGTTATGCGTTGCGAGTGACCTTCACCGGGACCGGCGTGCGCGGCGCGGCCGCGCTTTAACCCGAGCTGATCCAGCCGCAATGAAAACCGTGTGGAATATGATGCGGCAAGGGCACCGCCGCCACCTCTTCCAGGGTCTCGCTACGGGCGTCCAGCAGCACGATCTCGCTGCGGTGCGTATGGGCGTCGTAGACGGCGGTGCATAAATAGCCGTCCCCTTCTTGTTCACCTTCCGGCACGAATACCGCTTCGGAGACGAAGCGTCCCGGCCCCATCCTATGCAGGGCGGTGTGGCCGCTCTCGGTGTCCAGTCTTTGCACGGCGTTGAAGAAGCCGCCCTGGTCGGCGAGCGCGGTATTAAAGAGAAAGCGGCTGGGCTCGCCCTGATAGCGGTTATCGAAAGTGGGGAACTCGCAGCCGGCCTGGTGCGGCAATGGCAGGTAGGTATGTTTGCCGGTGCGCAGATTTAGCCGTAGCTGTCCGGGTTCGCCGGCATCGCTTTGATAGTGGCGGGTGAAATTCCGCAGGGCCTGGTTGATGGTGAAATCGGGAAAGCGCACCAGTTCCACGATCAATTCGTCACCGATCTCACGGGCGTTGCCGAAGTGAAACACCACGAACGGATCAAGTTCGAAGGTGTGGGTGCGTTCCAGGGAATCCAGGTCGATCACATGGGCGCGCATGCCCCAGGCCGGATCATGGGTCATGCACTGGTCGACGGTGCGCAGGCCGAGCATCATTTTGCTGATGCCTGTCATGGCCACCGGCTGCTCCAGGAACAACCAGTGACGTTTCGACATGGCGGAGCCGTGCAGAAACGTCAGGCGCGGCAGCGGGAAACGTGCCCGCCGTTCCATGCGGCCGTTGGGGCTGATCTGGTAGAGATTCACTTGCGGGCCGTGCCGCCCCAGGCTGACGCCATGGTTGTAGTAGCGCCCGGTGTCCGGGTGATGGTGGCCGTGGGCGCTGAAGGGCTCGAAGGGCTTCAGACCGCCGGCGAAGCTGGCTTCGCCCAGGGTCCTGAGAGTGTGCGGGTCCAGGCCCCAGGGGCGGCCGCCCTCCCATTGCGCCAGCAGGCGGTCGCCGTGCTGAACGATACTGGTGTTGGCGGCGTTGGCCGGCGGCCGGCCGATGTTGGCGAGGATGCCGCCCGGGGCGTTGTGGCCGAAACTGCGTTTTTTAATGTGGCCGGCGGCGGTTTCGGCTCGATATTTGGGTGTGCGCACGAAACGGTTGCGGTAGCGGGCGCCCTCTTCGCTGAAGGTGAGCGCATGCACCATGCCGTCGCCGTCGAACCAATGGCCGAAGGTCCGCCCGGCCAACTCGTTGCGGCCGGGGCCGATGCGCAAGAAGGTGCCGCGCACGGCTTCCGGTATCTTACCGCGTATTTCACCGTTGGTGATGCGCAGGCTGACTTCCCGCTCCAGGTTCTCGAAGCCCCGGCGGTGGTCGGGGACAGGATGATTGTCCATAAAACGTGCCCTCCTGACGCAAAGGTATACAGCCTGTTTATGAGAGAGGCAAGAGAGGGGTTCCGGTTCCCGCCGCGCGGCCCCCAGGATTGCCGAGCCGTTCATGGCGGGGACGCTGCTGGCGGTTTAATCTCGGTGTCTTCGCCAGTCGAGCCGGATTCCTTGCATGAAACACCACGCCTTTTACGCAACCTGGTTGTTACTCCTCGGTCTGCTGACGGTCGGATGCCAAAGCCATCATCGCCATTCCCCGCCCGGCAACCCGGGTCTTCAGGTCGAGCAGCTTGAGCCCGGCGTTTGGATGCACACCTCCTACAACACCTTCAATGGCGTGGTTTACCCTTCCAACGGCCTGATCGTCCGGGAAGACGATCATCTGGTGCTGCTGGATTCCGCCTGGGGCGCCGAGGCCACCGAAGCGTTACTGGTGTGGATCGACAAAGAGATCGGCCTGCCGGTGGACCGGGCGCTGTCCACGCATTTTCACAGCGACCGCACCGGCGGCGCGGCGGTGTTGGAAGCGGCGGGCATCCCGGTCTGGTCGCACCCGATGACGCAGCGCCTGAGCGCGGAAGCGGGCAACCCGGTGCCGGCCAATGCCTTGAGCGGCCTGGACACCGCGGGCAACACCACCGCTTTCGGTTCCGTGGAGGTGCTCTACCCCGGCGGCGGCCATGCCCGCGATAACATCATGGTTTGGCTGCCCGAGCGGAAGATGCTCTATGGTGGCTGCGCGGTACGCGAGCGGGCCACCGACAACCTGGGGAATACCGCCGACGCCGACCTGGCCCATTGGCCGCAAGCGATTCGTCATGCCCAGGCGGCGTATCCGCAAGCCGAGACCGTGATTCCCGGCCACGGCGAGCCCGGTGGCCCGGAGCTGCTTGAGCACATGCACACGTTGTTTGAGGACAGCGGTACCTGAACAGGGACGGTTTTATGATCAGCGAGGACGTTCGGCGGGATATCCAGGGCCGCCTGCGGGCCATCGAAGAAGAGCACGACGTGCGCGTGCTGTTCGCGGTGGAGTCCGGCAGCCGGGCCTGGGGCTTTCCTTCACCGAACAGTGATTACGATGTGCGTTTTATTTACGCCCATCCCCGCGAGTGGTACCTGTCGCTGGATCTGGAAGAGCGCCGTGATGTCATCGAATGCGAGATCGTCGACGACATCGATCTCAGCGGCTGGGATATTCGCAAGGCCCTGAAATTATTCTGGCAGTCCAACCCGTCGTTCGTGGAGTGGCTGCACTCCCCTATTGTCTATCGCGACGAGGTCGGTTTTGCCGACCGTGCGAGGGCGCTGCTACCTGACATCTACGACGTGAACAAAGGTGTGCATCATTATTGGAGCATGGCGGACAAGAACTACCGCGGCTATCTGAAAGCGAAGTTGGTGCCGCTGAAGAAATACTTTTATGTTCTGCGCCCCCTGTTGGCGATCCGCTGGCTGGAACGTTATCGCTCGCCCGCGCCGGTTGAATTCGAGCGCTTGCGACCGTTGGTGGCCGACGATGAAACGGTGGATAAAGAAATTACCCGCCTGTTGGCGAAAAAACAGCGCAGCGAGGAAAAGGAATTTGTCCCAGTGATGGCGGAGCTGAACGATTATATTGAAAAAGAACTGTCCCGGCTTTCGCGGTACCCAGGCAAGGCCGCGCCGGGCAGTCGCGACTTGAGCAGTTTGAATACGTTGTTTCGCGATTATCTGGACTGCGCCGATGCTTGATTACAAGTGGCTTCGTGGCCGCCTCAGCGCGTGTCGACCGTGGCCGAGAGCCGCTGGCGCTTGGGCGCCGGTTGCCCTGGCAGCTCCAGTAACTCGGTGAGAAATTCCCGCCAGACTTTATAAATCATAAAACGCCCGAGACCGGGGAAGCTGCGAAAGCGCGCATTGGGTAAATCCCCCGCCAGCCCGCGGGCGCTGCCTATTGAGATGATGCGGTCGTCCTCGCCGTGCCAATGCAGGATCGGTATTTCGATTTGCTTAAGGTCCACCAGCCAGGGGTGCTGCATGCGTATGTATTCGTCGATCAGGATGCGCGCGCCCTGGAAGTGGCTGGCGTGCATGCGTTCGATCAGCCGCGCCAGCAGGTCGGGATCGTTGAGCACTGCTTGATCCTCCGGGCACAGCGACTTGGCCAGGCGGGCCAGGTATTTTTCCGGGGAACGCCGCACGCCACGCAACGCAAGACGGCCCACCAGCACGAACAGTCGCGGGTCCTTGCGGAAGATGCGCAGAAACATGGCGTGGATGCGGTCGAGCTTGTCCAGTTCGAAGTGCTCAATCGGCACGGTGCTGGCCAGCAGGCCCAGCCGGTCGAACAGATCGGGATGCAGCGCCGCCGCGCACAGCGCATAGGGGCCGCCGCCACAGTACGCCGCCATCGGCGGTCGCTGCAGGCCCAGATGGTGGCACAGGGCGCGGATGTCCGGGCCAAAGTCGCGGAATTCCATGTCTGCTCGGGCGGTGGACAGTCCGTAGCCGGGGCGTACGATCAGGATCATGCGCAGGCCGTTCGCCCGGTACCACTCATCGAAGAGGCGGTGGTCGGGCAGGGCGCTGCCCAGGTTGTCGAGGGTCAGTACCGCCCGTCCCGACGGATCACCGTATTCGAACCAGCTCAACACGCGGCCATCGGGCAGGGTCAGGGTGTGTTCCGGCGTTTGGCTCCGGGCCGGGGGCTGGGCCGCCTGGACCAAGGCATGCCCCATCGCCTGGCTGACTAACTGCACTTGGCTGTTGGCCTCCAGCTTCGCCATGGTCGACTTAAGCTGACTGCGCGCGGTGTGCACGCTGATCGAGAGCAGCGCCGCGCTTTGATTGAGGTTGCCGATCTTGCAGAGCAGATGCAGCAGCCGGGATTCCGCGTGCGTGATCGGAAATATGGCCTTCAGGGATTCCGGGGATGGCGTCACCACGCTGTGGCCGGCCAGCACCCAGACAATGGTTCGGACCCGCGCGATGGTGCCTGGTGCATCGGACTTTTTGACCGGCAGACAGAGCAAGGTCACCGCGTCACGTTGGGAGGTGAGTAGCTGGGTGTGGCGGCCGGCGGCAAGACTGTGAACCCGTTTCAAGCCCTCCTTTAAGGTCCGGTCGGCGAAACGCAGCGTGCCGTCCGGGAGCAACTCGATGGGCGCCTGGGTGAGTGCCTGCCGCGCCGCCGGGTTGCACTCCAGGGCGCGCATCCGCTCGTCGAGCATCAGCATGGGCCATGGCATCTGGTTATACATGCTGTTGAGAATCTGGGTGCGGTCCTCAAGAGCGTGCATATAGGCGCTGCTGCGTACCGCCCGTTCCAGGTGCCCGATCAACTGTTCCACTTCCATGGGCGCGTCGTTGGCGTCGCCGGACGGGCTGTCCTCGGTCCAGCCGGTGATGGTATCGAGCAGGTCCATCCAGTCGCCGGGGGACAAGGCGGTTTCGTAGATCCGACCGATCAGGTCGTTATTCTCATCCTGCAAGGCGTCGGCCCCGGGTTCGGCAAGGTAGTTGTCCGGATCATAGGAAGCGCGCGTCGGGAGCGCAACGAAAAAGACCCCGGGGGACGGGGTCAAAGGGTGCGGCGAGGCCGAAGCCCACCGCAGGGGCACGCCTTGCGGCGTTCGGGGGTGAAGCGGTTACTCGGTGACGTCGATCAGTACCACCAGGCCCAGCTCGTTGGGGTCGCCGCCCTGCGGCACCCAGCGTGTGGTGAATACGCCCAGGCTGGCGTCCTGATTGAAGAAGCCTTCCATGATATTGCTACCATCCTGATCGGCGAGGGTCAGGGTGGTGGCGCCGTTGGCGGCGATGCTGGCAGTCAGCGGCTCGTCGACGGTATCCTGCTCGACGACCATGTCGCCGCCCAGGCCGGTTTTCTCGACCAGCGTAAAGCTGCCGTTGAGCGTTCCGGCGGTGTTACTGGTCAGATTGATATAGCTGTTGAACTGGCTGTTGATCATTTCAATATCGCTGGAGCCGTTACCCACGCCATCCAGAGCCACGGACAACAGCATCAGGCGGTACCGCTTGCCACTGACGTCCGGCGCGCTATCGGGCAGTTTGACCATCAGAGTTTTGTTGAACTGGGCCCAGATGTTCTCGTTGTTTTCGGTTTCCGCGAAGGCGATGAAATCGAAGGTGTCGTTGATAAAGCCATCGGTGGGCACGGGCTGGCCGTCTTCGGTGCCGGCGGAAATAATGTCGCCATCAGCTGAGACGTTGATGGCGTCGCCGGTACTGCCGGTTTCGGAAAGGGTCTGATAGGTGCTGCCGTTGCTTTCCAGACCTACCCGATGGCCGCTGGCGTCGCCGTAATCGAAGGTGCCATCGCCATTGAAGGTGACCACGTTGACCTCGGTCTGCAATTCGATCACACCGGTTTGCGCGTAGGTTTCCAGGAATACGCGGCCGAAGGCGCCGCTGAGGTCCGAATCGCTCATCCCGGATGGTGAGCGGGCGAACACTTCCAGGGCGCGGAATACCTCATCGCCACGGCGGTCATTGGGGTCGAGCGCGTCCGGCTCCTCGTCGCCGTTGGTGTCGGTGGTGCCGTAGCGTACCGCCGCTTCCTGGGACAACAGGAAGAACAGACCTGTGTTGCGCACCTGTTGCAGGTTGTAGATCACTGACGGATAGCGGAACGCGTTGTCGCCGTTGATCTCTTCCTCGAACGCGCCTTCGATGGACAGGATGCCGGAGTCGGTCAGTGTGCCGGAGAGGTTTTCGGACTCGGTGTCGATGTCCGTTTCGTAGTAGATCGATCCGGTCGCCACGCTCATGCCGGAGAAATTCGAGTAGGCGCTTTCTTCGCCTTCCAGGGTGATCGCCACGGTATTGCCGCCGCCGTCGGCGAAGTCGAACTGGCCGCGCCACATATCGTTGGCGAAGGTGCCGAAATTGTCGTTGTCGCTGTCATGCAGGCCGAGGCTGAACGCCGCGCTTCGGTAGTCGCCGGTAACGCTGTCCGCGTCGCCGGGTTGCTCCTTGATCACCGCCACCTGTTGTTCCACGAACTCGCCGACTTCCTGGTCCAGTTTGGCGAGCATGTCACTGAGATCGTTGCCGGCGGTGAGGTCAAAGGTGTCCACCTTGCCGCTCAGGGTGACTACGTCCGTGACCACCAACTGGTCCAGGTCAGCGCCTTCCTCGATGAACTTGCGCAGCACGAATTCCGATACCGGGTTGATGTTCACCGCCTGATCGACCACCTGGGCCCGCATTTCGGTGCCGGTGCCGGTGATGCGCACGATCAGGTTGCCCGCCAGATTCACGCCTTCGGGCAGCGTCAGACGGTAGTCGCCGGTGATCGAGGTGACGGTTTCCGCCAGCACTTCACCCACCGGGTTGCCGGCGTTATCCACCCGCAGTAGCTCCACGGTGGCGCCACCGACCGGGTCGAGGCCGGTGATGGCCGCGTGCGCGGGGGGAATCAGCACGTTCAGGGCCAATTCGAATACGCTTGGGGCCTCTTGAAACGCCACGGCCCCGGCGGGTGCGGTGGCGGTGCCGCTGATGGTGCGCGAGGTGGCGCCGCCATCGGCGTCGTCGCTGGATGAGGAGGAGCCGCCCCCACACCCCGCCAGAATCGTGGCCGACGCCACGCATGCAATGAGGAATAACGCTGCTTTCTTCATGGTTGCCCTTCCGATGTCCAATCAGGTTCGATCGAGCCTAGGGCGTTTGCTTAAGGGGCACATACCCCATATGGGCTAAACCGTCACCGATTGCCGGTGGGGGGCCTTTAAATCCTTCTTTCCGTCGCCACGCAGGGTTATGAGTAAGCGACACAAGGAGACAGGCCATGGACGACGATCATCAATCGCAGGCTGTCCCTGCCACCATGAAGGCCATGGTGCTCACCGGCCACGGTGGTGTGGACAAGCTCGTATACCGCGACGACGTGGCCGTGCCGCAGCCCGCCCCGGGCCAGGTGCTGGTATGCGTCACCGCCACCGCCAAGAACAACACCGACCGCAAGGCCCGCGAAGGCCTGTATCCCACCAAGGACAAGGATGAAGTGGCGTCCTTTCAGATGGGGGGCTCCGCGACCCTCACCTTCCCCCGTATTCAGGGCGCCGATGTGGCCGGCCGCGTTGCCGCGGTGGGCGAGGGCGTGGATCCGGCACGCCTCGGTGAACGCGGCCTGCTGGACTTCAACCTTTATCCGGACGACCGCCGCGACATCAACCTGACGCCGGACTACTACGGCCACGGCGCCGATGGCGGCTTCGCCGAGTACGTGGCGGTGCCCTCGGATCAGTTCCACACCGTGGACAAGCCGGATCTCAGCGACGCGGAACTGGCGGCCATGGGGATGTGCTCCTACCAGACCGCCCTGCACATGCTCACCTCGGCCAATGTGATCGCCGGGGAGCGGGTGCTGGTCACCGGCGCCAGCGGCGGTGTCGGCACGGCGCTGATTCAGCTTTGCCGGGTCATGGGCGCGATTCCCTACGCGTTGAGCACGCCGGACAAGGCGCACGCCCTGCGTGAGCTGGGCGCCGAAGCGGTGCTCGACCGCTCCGACATGGACGGGTTCACCGACCGGGTGCGCGAGCTGACCGGCGGCGCCCCCCTGGATGCGGTGATGGACCTGGTCGGCGGTGATATGACCGACCGCTTTATCGACGCCATGATCTTCGACATGAAGGCGCGCGACAGCTACCCGCGTTTGAGCATCGCCGGCGCCAGCGGTGGCAACCTGAGCGAGATCATGTGGACGCGCATCTACCTCTACCAGGTGCAGGTGTTCGGTGTGTCCCACGGCACCCGCGAAGAAGCGGAACAGCTGATCCACTGGATCCGCTCCGGCGAGCTCAAGCCGGTGCTGCACGCCGCCTTCAAATTGTCCGAACTGCATCGCGCGGAGGACTACTTCGTCAGCCGAGGCAACAACTTCCTCGGCAAGATCGTTATCGTCCCCGACAGCCAGTGGGCGGACTTCGGCGAACCCTTCGCGTTAAAGGAGGCAAGCTGATGCGCCAGGAGTTAAGCCTGAACCTCATGGATACCCATGCCGGCGGCGATGTCAGCCGCATTGTTCTCGGCGGCATCGACCCGCTGCCCGGTGACACCGTGCGTCAGCAAATGGAGTATCTGCGCGACGACGCCGACGGCCTGCGCCGGCTTTTGTTGGAGGAGCCCTACGGCATTCCGGAAATGTCGGTGGATCTGATTGTGCCCCCGACCCACCCGGACGCCAGCGTCGGCTATATCATCATGGAAGTGATGGGCTATGCGATCTACTCCGGCTCCAACACCATCTGCACCGCCACGGCGGTGCTGGAAAGCGGTCTGGTGCCCAAGGAAGAGGGCCGGCAAAGCTTTATGATGGAATCGCCGGCGGGGCTGGTTCGCATCGAGGCCCAGGTGCACGACGGCGTGGTGGAATCGATCACCTGCGGCGGCCTGCCCAGCTATATCGACACCCACCGCGCCACCATCCATGTGCCGTCGCTGGGCAACGTCACCTACAGCGTCGCCTACAGCGGTGGTTTCTACGCGCTGGTGGACGCCACCGAGCTGGGCTTTCATCTGACACTGGATGAAGAGGCGGAGCTGGCCCGCTGCGCCCGCGCCATTGTCGAAGCGATCCAGGCGGAACGGGGCTTTTCCCACTACACCCTGGGTGACGTGGGGCCGCTGCCCTTCCTGCACTTCATGGGGCCGGTGGAGCAGGTGAGTGATCACTTCTACCGCTCCCGCTCCGCCACCTACGTGCATCCCGGCGTGATCTGCCGCAGCACCACCGGCACCGGTACGTCGGCGCGGCTGGCCTTGATGCACCATGAAGGCAAAATCAAGCCCGGCGACCGGTTGGAAACGGTGTCTTTGCGCGACTCCGGCTTTATTGGAGAGTTCATCGACACCCGCCGCGAGGAGGACCATGACGTGGTGGAAAACACCATCACCGGCAAAAGCTATGTGCTGGCGCACTCCCGTACCGTGGTCAATTGCGAGGACCCGATGGTGCACTGCGATGGCCTGCACCATATTCTCAGCGACGGCCACGGCTGACGGTAGACACGGACTTTTGAAAGCGGGCTTGTGGGAGCGGGCCCGCTCCCACAAAACTCTCGGTCTAATCGGAATCTTTGAGGCGCTCCTGGCGCTCTTGTTCTTCCTCAAAGGCGGCTTTGATTTCGGCCAGGACGTCCTCGACGTTGGCGGCTTCGCCGGAGTCCTCGAACTGACCGGTGAGTGAAACCTCCGGGTGCAGGTCGCCGGATTCATAGAGGGCCCAGATTTCTTCACCGTAGCGGCTGCCGACCAGGCTCGGGGCGTACTGCCCGTAATAGCGCGTCATGTTGTTGACGTCGCGCAGCAGGAAGGTTTCGGCGTGGTTATTGGCGGCCGCGTCCACTGCCTGCGGCAGATCGATCACCACCGGCCCATAGGGGTCCACCAGCACGTTGAACTCGGACAAGTCGCCGTGGACGAGCCCGGCGCACAGCATCAACACCACGTAATGCATCATCAGGGCGTGGTCTTCCAGGGCCTGTTCCTCGGTGAGCACCACATCGCACAGGCGCGGCGCCACGTCACCGGCGTCGTCGGTGATCAGCTCCATCAGCAGCACGCCTTCCAGCATGTCGTAGGGCCGGGGCACGCGCACCCCCGCGTCCGCCAGACGGCGCAGGGCGTCCACCTCGGCGGTCTGCCAGACTTTCTCCTGCTGGTCGCGGCCGAACTTGGAGCCCTTTTCCATGGCGCGGGCCCGGCGCGTGCTGCGCACCTTGCGGCCTTCCTGGTAGTGCACCGCCTGCTTGAAGCCGCGTTTGGCCGCTTCCTTGTACACCTTGGCGCACTGCACCCGGTCGCCGCAGCGGACCACATAGATGTCCGCCTCCTTGCCGCTCATCAACCGGCTGATCACTTCGTCCACCAGGCCGTCGTCGACCAGGGGCTGTATCCGTTTCGGGGTTTTCATGCCGCCCTTATACGCTATTCGCCCGGCGCTGGCACCCGGACCTTGAGGCCACGCGGGGGGATCACCGTGCCGCTTGCAATGGCGGCCCTTCCTGTGACGTTATAGTCGGCCGTTCATGGAGAGGGAAGGGCATGTCCAATCGCGGCTGTTTCGGCGTGCTGATGGCGTTGTTCGTGGTGTTGTTCGCGGTGCTGGCGGTAGCGCCCCGCGAGCCGGTGACCTGGGCAATGGAAAACGCCGTGGCGGTACTGTTCGTCATCGGCCTGTGGGTAACGCGCCGCTGGTTCCGGTTCTCGCGGAGCGCCTACGTGATGATGATTTCGTTCCTGGCGCTGCATGAAGTCGGTGCCCATTACACCTATTCCCATGTGCCCTACGACCAGACCGTGCACGCGCTGCTCGGTTTCAGTCCGGATGCGGTGATGGGGTGGCAACGCAATCAGTACGACCGCTTTCTGCATCTGCTTTACGGCATGCTGTTGGTGTTGCCGCTGAGCGAGTTGTGCCGGGAATGGGGCGGGCTCCGGCGCCTTGGCGCGGCGCTGTTCGCGTTCAGCCTGATACTGGCCTCGTCACTGCTTTACGAGCTGATCGAGTGGGGCGCCGCCGTGGTGCTGGGGGACGGCAGCACCGCTTTTCTTGGCACCCAGGGCGACCCCTGGGACGCCCAGAAGGACATGGCGCTGGCCACGGTGGGTGCCTTGGCCACGTTGTTGATCGCGGCGCTGGTGCGTCGTGTCCGGTGACCTCTAACCGGATTTTGCATTCGCGCCGTATCCGCGCCGCCGGCCGGGTGTCTACACTGGAATCGGTCCATACACATCGAATGGCAAGGAGGGCACCATGACCTACAGCGCGGAGTACGCTACCGATCATCCCACCCGTGACGAGGTGGAGGCCATCCGCGAACCCACCGTGGTGGAATTCGGCCAGCCCGGCTGCGGCCACTGCCAGGCCGCCGCGCCGCTGATCAAGGCGGCGTTCGCCGATTTTACCGGGGTGGTGCATCTGAAACTGGAGGACGCCAAGGGCCGGTTGCTCGGGCGGGCTTTCCAGGTAAAACAATGGCCGACGTTGATCTTCCTTCAGGAAGGCGAGGAAGTGGCGCGCCTGGTGCGCCCGCAAAGCGAACGGGAAGTGCGCGAAGCCCTGGAGAAAATCGACACCAAAGCCTACCGTGACGCCGACCAGGCCGGCACGGGGGGCAGCAAGGATCCGTGAAGAAGCGGTTTTAATTTGTGGCGCGCAATTACATTAACAATGTGGTTGCGCGTCCCTTGTCGTGATACGTTTCCCCCAAATAAAAATAACTGGGGTAAATGATGCGCATTGGTATTGTCGTGGATTCCACCTGCGATTTACCGGAATCCTATTTCAAAAAAAATAATATCCAGATCCTTCCGATTTCCATTCGTCTGGGTAAAGAGTTGCTGGTCGATAAGCGCGACGAGCAGGCCACCCGCCGGTTCTATCAGGAGCAACTGGACTCCGAGGGCATCGACGCCGAATCCATTCCCTATTCCGTGGATCAGATTCAGGCGGTGTTTCTGGAGCAGTTGGTCATCGATTATGACCTGGTGTTCTGTATTACCGTTTCCGGTAAGCGCAGCCTTATTTTTGATAACGCCACCAAGGCGTCTTTCTCGATTCTCAAGCAGTATCAGAAAGTGCGTGCCGACGCCGGGGTGCCGGGGCCGTTCTCGATGCGGGTGATCGACAGTAAAACCCTGTTCTCCGGTACCGCGGTATTGGTTTGCGAGGTGGCTAAAATGATCGAAGAGGGCGCCAACCGCAACGCCATTCGCCTGCGTATTGATGAGATGCTGCCGCACATCTGCGGTTATATGGTGCCCGAGAAACTGGCTTATGTGCGCGACCGGGGGTTCAAAAAAGGCGAACGCAAAAGCTTTTCCGATTCCATGCGGGGGGTGGCGCTGACCGTGGGTTCGGCGCTGTCGATGCACCCGTTGATCCGCATCCACGGTGGCGAGGAAAATCCGGTCACGGTGAATCGCAGTTATGAAAAGTCGACACGGCGAATGCTCGAGCATGTGGCCAAGCAGATCCGCGCCGGGAAGTTGATGTCCCGCCATGTCTGCCTCAGCTACGCCGGCGATGCCGCCCGCGTGCCGACCATGCCCGGGTATGCCGAGTTGGAAGCCGCCGCCCGCGAGCATGATGTGCAGCTGCTGGTGTCCACCATGAGCCCCACCGGCGCCATCAACGTGGGCGCCGGTTGCCTGTTCGTGGCCTTCGCCAGCCAGGACGATCAGTTCGAGTAAGTCTTTTCTAGGGCTGTTCCTCGATGGGTTCCGCCGCGGTCGCCGGGGCGGGCGCGTGCGTTGGCCGGCCGCGCAATAACAGCGCCGTCATCAGGGCGGTGCCGGCGATGATCACCGCCCCGATCGCGGAGTTGGTGTGCAGGGCGGCGTTGAAACCCGCTCGGGCCGCGTCCATCACCTGGGCGGCCAGCGCCGGGGGCAATTGCGCGGCGGCGCCGATGGCGCCCCCCAGCGTGTCACCGGCGGCCAGGGTCTGGGCGTCGTTGAGGCCCTCCGGCATGGCGTCCAGCATATGCCGCCGGTAGACCGCCGCGCCGACGCTGCCGATCACCGCGATGCCCAGCGCCATGCCCAGCTCGGTGGCGGTTTCCGAGGTGGCCGAGGCGGCCCCCGCCTTGGTCGCCGGCGCCGCGCTCACCACCATGTCGGTGCCAAGGATCATCATCGGCATGACACCTATGCCCATGATCGTCATACCCACCACCAGCAGTGTGAGGTCGCCGATATCGTTGACCGGCATCAGCGCCGCCAGGCCCACGGCGGCGAGCACCAGGCCGCCGCTCACCAGCCGCGAGCGCGGTATGTACCGGGTCGCCGCCGGGATCAGTAGCGATGCCGCCGTCTGCACCACCGCCGGCGGCAGCATGGCCAGCCCCGCTTGCAGCGGCGACAGCCCCAGCACCCCCTGCAGATACTGAAACACCATCAACCAGGCACCGGAGAGCGCCAGAATGGTCAGCATCATGGCCGCCACCGAGGTGCTGAAATGGCGGCTGCGGAACAGGCTCAGGTCGAACATCGGCTCACGCAGACGCCGCTGGCGTCGCACGAACACCGCCGCGAGAGCCAGGCCCAGCAGCATCGACAGGAACGGCGCCGCGTGCACCCCGTTGCGGGCCAGATCCTTGAGCCCGTAGATCACCGCCAGCACCATGGTCACCGCGAGCAGGGCGCTGGGCAGATCCTGGCGGCCGGCGTTCTCGTCGCGGAACTCCGGCAACAACCAGGGGCCGCACAGCAGCAAAAGCAGCATCACCGGCACCCCGAGCAGGAACACCGAGCCCCACCAGAAGAATTCCAGCAAGGCGCCGCCCACCAGCGGGCCGATGGCGCTGCCGACGATAAAGCCGGTCATCCATACGGTGATCGCCAGGGTGCGCTCGCCTTCCACCTGGAACATGTTGCGCAGCAGCGACAGGGTGGACGGCATCAGCGTGGCGCCGGCCACGCCCAGCAGGGCGCGGGCCGCGATCAGGGTTTCCGCGCTCTCCGAGAACGCCGCCATCACCGACGCCAGCCCGAAGGCGCTGGCGCCGGCCAGCAGCAGCTTACGGCGGCCGATGCGGTCGCCCAGCGTGCCCATGGTCACCAGGAAGCCGGCGATCATGAAGCCGTAGATATCCAGAATCCACAGCAGTTGGTCGCTGGTGGGTTGCAGGTCGGCGCTGAGATGCGGCGCCGCCAGGTGCAGCACGGTCATATCCAGCGCCAGCAGCACGGTGGGCAGCATCAATACCGCCAGGCCCAGCCATTCGCGGCGGGTCGCCGGGGTCGCGGTGATGTCATCGGGTACAGCGGGGGGCATGATGTGATCCTTTCAGTAACGTCCTTCTTCGCGCAGTTCGGCCTCGATGGGCCGCACCTCGATAGCGCCGATACGGGCCGACGGCCAGTGGGCGGCGATCTCCAGCGCGTGCTCGTCGTCGCGGGCTTCGATCAGGAAGTAACCGCCGATCTGCTCCTTGGTTTCCGCGAACGGACCGTCGGTCACCGAACGTTTGCCGTCGCGCACGCGGGTGACCCTGGCGCGGGTGGGGCTTTGCAGGGCCCGGGTGTCGACCAGTTCGCCGCGCTCGCGCAGCGCCGCCACATAATCCAGGGTTTCCTGGCGCAGTGCCAGCCACTCGTCGTGGCTCAGGGTCTTGAGGTCCTGTTCCGCTTCATAAGCCAGGCAAAGATATTTCATGTTCGCTCCTGTTAACGGCAGGGTGTCGTCCCACAGTCGTCGTGGCGAGCGCGGTTTCGACAATCCGGACTTCACGTTTTGTGGATACTTTTTCGCCTATCCAGTGCCAGAGGTTTAGTCTGAACAAACATTATGCGGTTGGAGAGTGACCAGGAGAGTGCCATGTTTTCACGTCGTGATTTTCTCAATACCAGCCTGTGGGCCGGCGCCGGACTGGCCCTGGGCGTGCACCGCGCGGCACTGGCGGCGGACGGCAAAGGTGCGCTGCCCGCCGGCGAAAGCCTGCGCACCCGCGCCATCCCGGCCAGCGGCGAACAGATCCCGGTGATCGGCGCCGGCACCTCCGGCAGCTTCGTGGCCGAGATCGGCTCTGAGAAGTACCGGCGCCTCAAGGAGGTAATGGCGATCTTCTTCAACAGCGGCGCCACGGTGTTCGATACCTCGCCCAACTACGGCGGCGCGGACAAGGTGCTGGGCGCGCTGCTGGAAGAGGGCGGCTGGCGGGACCAATGCTTCCTGGCCACCAAGATCGCCGCCGACAGCCGCGCCGAGGCCGAGCGGCAGTGGGCCGAATCCCTCAAGGCGCTGCGCACCGACAAGGTGGAACTGCTGCAGGTGCACAACCTGCGTGACTGGAAAACCCAGCTGCCTTACGCCCGCGAGCTGAAAGAGCAGGGCAAAACCAAGTATGTGGGCGTCACCCATTACCTGGATCGCGGCCTGGACGAGATGGAACGGATCCTGCGCAGCGAACCGCTCGACTTCATCCAGATCCATTATTCCATTAACGCCCCGGCGGCGGCGGAAACCGTGCTGCCGATGGCCCGTGACAAGGGCGTGGCGGTGCTGATCAACCGCGCCTTCGACGACGGCAAGCTGTTCGCCCGGGTGAAGGACAAGCCGCTGCCCGGCTGGGCGCCGGACGTGGGGGTGGCCTCCTGGGCGCAGATGTTCCTTAAGTTCGCCATCAGCCACCCGGCGGTGACCTCGGTGATCCCCGCCACCAGCAAACCCGAGCATCAAAGGGACAACCTGCAGGCCGGTTACGGGCCACTGCTCAGCGAGGCGCAGAGCCAGGAATTAATCGCGATGGACCTGTAGCCGCGTGAGCGCCTTCGCCCGCTTATTCAATCTGCACCGCCGGGAAGCGCCCTCGGTGCTGGCCGGCCTGTTGATGTTCTTCCTGCTGTTCACCGGCTATTTCATGCTACGCCCGGTGCGCGAAACCATGGGCGTGGCCGGCGGCGTGGACAATCTGCAGTGGCTGTTCACCGGTACTTTCCTGGCGACGCTGGCGGTGTTGCCGTTGTTCGGTTGGTTGGCGTCACGGGTGGCGCGGCGGCGCATCATGCCCTGGGCCTACGCGTTTTTCGTCGCCAACCTGCTGCTGTTTGCCGCGGTTTTCCTGCGCTGGCCGGAGAACCCCTGGGCGGCGCGCGGTTTTTATATCTGGTTGTCGGTGTTCAACCTGGTGGCGATTTCCCTGGCCTGGAGCGTTCTCGCCGACGTGTTCTCCACCGCCCAGGCCAAACGCCTGTTCGGCATGATCGCCGGCGGCGCCAGCCTGGGCGGACTCACCGGGCCCGGTCTGGGGGCCTTGCTGGTGGCGCCGGTGGGCCACGTGGGCCTGCTGATGCTGGCGGCCCTGTTGTTGGCGGCCAGCGCCGGCGCCGGGGTGTGGCTGTACCGCTGGCGCGACCGTAATCCCTTGCCGGCCGGGACGCGCTCGCAGGAGGAGAGCCGCCATGTGCCGCTCGGCGGCAACCCCTTCGAAGGCGCCGCCGAGGTGGCGCGCACGCCGTTTCTGATCGGCATCGCCGTGTTCGTGGTGTTGCTGGCCAGCGTCAGCACTTTTCTCTACTTCGAGCAGGCGCGGCTGGTGGCGGAGCACTTCCCGGATCCCACCCGCCAGACCCAGGTGTTCGGGTTGATCGATACCGTGGTTCAGGGGCTCGCCATTCTCACCCAGATTTTCCTCACCGGGCGCATTGCCCAGCGCCTGGGCATCGGCGTGCTGCTGGTGGCGGTGCCGGTGGTGATCGCCGCCGGCTTCCTGTGGCTGGCGCTGGCGCCCACCTTTGCCGTGTTCGTAGTGATCATGGTGGCGCGCCGGGCCGGCGAGTACGCGCTGGTGCGGCCCGGCCGGGAAATGCTCTACACGGTGGTGCCGCCGGAGCAGAAATTCAAAGCCAAGAACTTCATCGACACCGTGGTCTATCGTGGCGGTGACGCGGTCAGCGGCTGGGTCAAGCGGGCGCTGGATCTGCTCGGCGAGCTGCCGGGGCTGGCCATGTTCATTGGTGCCGGTATTGCCCTGACCTGGGCGGGCACCGGCTTTTTGCTGGGGCGTGCCCAGCGGCGCCGGGAAGCGGATCCGGACGCCCCGGCGTGGCGCTCTTGAAGCGCCGCCGGGGCCGCTCGGAGCGGCCCGGGTAAACACGGCGTTTCACGGAAGGCTCACGCCGCCGTGACGACGATGGCGTGTCTGGATCATCGGGAGCCGATAATGACAACAACGCGCCGTTTGCCCCTCTTTGTCTTGCTCTTCGCGATCTTCTGGTCGCCGCACGCACTGGCCGCCGGGGGCAATGACACGGCGGGTGCCGTGCCCGCCCAGGTGCTGAGCGAGCAGGGACGTTACCGGGTGGATGTGCGCCAGGTGCCCGAGCCGCTGCCCGAGGGCGAGCACTTCAGCCTGGGGTTGCGCGTGGTGAGCATGGCGAATCCCGATGCGCCCCTGGACGCCTCCGCCGTGACCGTCGAGGCGGGCATGCGCCATGGCCGTGACGACGGCTTCGCCCACGGCATGCAGTCCGAGCCGGTGGTGAGCTTCCGCGACGGCCTGATCCTGGTGGAGGGGCTCTACTTCCATATGGGCGGTGTCTGGACGCTTCAGGTCACCATCGACGGTAACAACGGCGAAGACCGGGCCTGGCTGACACTGCCCTGCTGCGGGGGATGAGCCGGTCCGCGAAAGGCGCTGCCCTGATCGCGGCGCTGGCAATGGCGGTTTCGGTGTTCTCCCAAGCCGCCGACGAAACCGCCTTTACTCACGCCGAGCGGGTCGCGGTGCGGGCGCTGGCGGTGCCACCGGGCCACACGCCGCAGGAGGCGCCGGATCCGGCGCTGGCGGACTTTGGCCAGCGCCTGTTCTTCGACCCCCGGCTGTCCGGGGACGGCCGCTTTTCCTGCGCATCCTGCCACCAGCCGGATCGCGCCTTCACGGACGGCCTGGCCCTGCCGGAGGCGGCCGGGCGCGGCCACCGCAACACCCCCACCCTGATCAACGTGGCGGATAACCCCTGGTTTCAATGGGACGGCGCCGCCGACAGCCTCTGGTCGCAAATGCTGCTGGTGGTGGAGAATCCCCGGGAGTTGGCCAACGACCGCCTGAACCTGGCGCACACCCTGTATCGAAACGAGGATTTGCGCGCCGCCTACCGGCGCCGCTTCGGCCCCCTGCCGCGGATGTCCGAGGAGCCGCGTTTCCCGGCCCACGGCTCGCCCCAGGCCGCGCCGGACTCGCTCGAAGGCCGGGCCTGGCGGCGCATGGCGGCGGCGGACCAGGACGCGGTCAACCGGGTGATGGCCAATCTGGGCGTGGCGCTGGCCGCCTGGCAGCGGCGGCTGGTCCGCTACGACTCGCCGTTCGACCACTTCGCCGCCGCGCTGGCCGACAATCCGGACCCGCCGCCGGACGAGGCCTTCCCCGCCGCCGCCCGGCGCGGGCTCAAGCTGTTCATCGGCGAGGCGCAATGCACGCTCTGCCACAGCGGCCCGGATTTCAGCAACCAGGCGTTCCATAACCTGGGCGTGCCGGTCACCGACCACCGGGACACCGGCCGGGAGCAAGGTCTGAGGCGGCTCGCCGCGAGTCCGTTCAACGCCGCCGGGCCCTACGCCGGCGAGGAGAGCGACGCGGACCGTTTGCGTTTCCTGCCGCCGCCGGAAAGCCTGCGTGGGGCCTTCAAAACCCCCAGCCTGCGAAACGTGGCGCGCACCGCGCCGTATTTTCACGACGGGCGTTTCGCCACGCTTGAGGCGGCGGTGCGCTTTTATCTGGAGCCGCCGGAGGGCGAGACCCTGGGCCAGCGCGAAGCCACTCTGGATCTGATTCCCGACCTCAGCGACCGCCAGGTGGCGGATCTGGTGGCGTTTCTGAAAACCCTGGACAGCGCGCCCCTGCCGGAGGCGGTTACGACGCCGCCGGAGCGGCGCTCGCCTTGAGCGAGCTTTCCTTGAAGGCGCCGACCTCGGCCACCAGCCAGTCGCTGAAGGCGCTCAGGCTGGGGTCTTCCGCTTTGCGCTCCGGCAGCACCAGGTGGTAGGCCTTGGCGGTGCGGTAGCTGTGCTGAAACGGCACAACCAGCCGGCCGGCCTCCAGCTCCTGGCGGATCAGGAAGGGCGGAATCAGCGCCACGCCCATGTCCTGCATGGCCGCCTCGGCGAGCATCGAGAACAGTTCATAGCGGGGGCCGGCCATGTCCTGGTCCACGCGCAGGCCCAGCGAATCAAACCATTCCCGCCAGGCGTAGGGGCGCGTAGTCTGTTGAAGCAGCGTCTGCTCGGCGAGCTGCTCCGGCGTTTGTACGCTGTTGGCCTTGAGCAGGCGCGGGCTGCACACCGGCACCGGCTCCTCGTGCATCAGCGCGGTGGTGCGGGTACCCGGCCACTCGCCGTCGCCGAAGTAGATGGCGGCGTCGAATTCGGTGTCCGCGAACAGGAACGGCCGGGTGCGGTTGGTCAGGTTCACGGTGATGCCCGGGTGGGCGTCGTGGAAGCCGCGCAGCCGGGGCAGCAGCCAGCGGGTGGCGAAGGTGGGCACCACCGCCAGTTCCAGGGTCTGCCCCGGGCCGTGCTGGCCCATCACCGCCAGGGTGTCGCGCTCCAGGTCGTCCAGGCGCGCGGTCACCCGGCGGCTGTAGGTGCGGCCGGCCTCGGTGAGTTGCACGCCGCGCCGGGTACGGCGGAACAGCTTCACGCCCAGGAAATCCTCCAGGTTGGCGATCTGCCGACAGATGGCGCTCTGGGTCAGGGCGAGTTCCTCCGCCGCCTTGGTGAAACTCTGGTGGCGGGCGGCGGCCTCGAAGCCGACCAGGGCGGTGGTGGCGGGGATTTTTCGACGCATGATTCACTCGCTTGGCATCTACGAGTGACAAAATAGCACAGGTTGGTGCGATTTTATCGTTTGAAAGCGGTGCGCCGTTCTCCCTAGGATGTCGCCCAAATCCAATAATGACACCGGTTTGCGGCGCCGCGGGCGTGACAGGCCGACTTTGGTTCGGAATGAAGAGGACGAATTCCATGGCACAGAACGCATCTTTTGATTGGGCCAGCCCGCTGTTGCTGGACCAGCAACTCACCGAAGACGAGCGCATGGTGCGCCAGACCGCCGAGCAATACGCCCAGAACAAGCTGGCGCCGCGTGTTCTGGAAGCCTTCCGCCATGAGAAGACCGACCCGGAAATCTTCCGCGAAATGGGCGAGCTGGGCCTGCTCGGCGCCACCATTCCGGAAGCCTACGGCGGCGCCGGCATGAACTATGTGTGCTACGGGCTGATCGCCCGGGAAGTGGAGCGGGTGGATTCCGGCTACCGCTCGATGATGAGCGTGCAGTCCTCCCTGGTGATGGTGCCGATCAACGAATTCGGCAGCGAAGAGCAGAAGCAAAAGTACCTGCCCAAGCTGGCCAGCGGCGAGTGGATCGGCTGCTTCGGCCTGACCGAGCCGGATCACGGCTCCGACCCGGGCAGCATGGCCACCCGCGCCAAGAAAGTGGACGGCGGCTACAGCCTCACCGGCAACAAGATGTGGATCACCAACAGCCCGATCGCCGACGTGTTCGTG
Source organism: Alcanivorax sp. (assembly GCA_017794945.1). Classification (GTDB taxonomy): domain Bacteria; phylum Pseudomonadota; class Gammaproteobacteria; order Pseudomonadales; family Alcanivoracaceae; genus Alloalcanivorax. The sequence continues at coordinate 590,961 of CP051239.1, read as the reverse complement.
GTGTGGGGCAAGACCGAGGACGGCAAGATTCGCGGCTTTATCCTCGAAAAGGGCTGGGAAGGCCTGTCCGCCCCGGCGATCCACGGCAAGATGGGCCTGCGCGCCTCCATCACCGGTGAGATCGTGATGGACAATGTGTTCGTGCCGGAAGAGAACATGTTCCCCGAAGTGACCGGCCTGAAAGGCCCGTTCACCTGCCTGAACTCCGCCCGCTACGGCATTTCCTGGGGGGCGCTGGGCGCCGCCGAGGACTGCTGGCACAAGGCGCGCCAGTACACCCTGGACCGCAAACAGTTCGGCCGCCCGCTGGCCGCCAACCAGCTGATTCAGAAAAAACTGGCCGACATGCAGACCGAGATCACCCTGGGCCTGCAGGGCTGCCTGCGCCTGGGCCGCATGAAGGACGAAGGCACCGCGGCGGTGGAAATCACTTCCATCATGAAGCGCAATTCCTGCGGCAAGGCCCTGGACATCGCGCGCACGGCCCGCGACATGCTCGGTGGCAACGGCATCTCCGACGAGTTCGGCGTGATCCGTCACCTGGTGAACCTGGAAGTGGTCAACACCTACGAAGGCACTCACGACGTGCACGCGCTGATTCTGGGCCGTGCCCAGACCGGCCTGCAGGCCTTCACCGGCGAATGACCGAGCCCCGGGCGGGCGCCGCCAAGGGCGCCCTGAGCGGCCTCCGCGTCCTGGATCTGTCGCGGGTGCTGGCCGGCCCCTGGGCCGGTCAGATCCTCGGCGACCTGGGCGCCGAAGTGATCAAGGTCGAACGCCCCGGCCGGGGCGACGACACCCGCGCCTGGGGGCCGCCGTATCTGAACGACGGCCAGGGCGCGCCCACCTCCGAATCCGCCTACTACCTGAGCGCCAACCGCAACAAGCAGTCGGTCACCATCGACATCACCCGCCCGGAAGGCCAGCGGCTGGTGAAGGACCTGGTGGCGGAAAGCGATGTGCTGCTGGAGAACTTCAAGGTCGGCGGCCTCAGGCGTTACGGCCTGGACTATGAATCCCTGGCGGCGATCAACCCGCGCCTGATTTATTGCTCGATCACCGGCTTCGGCCAGGACGGTCCGTACGCGGAGCGCCCCGGCTATGATTTTCTGATCCAGGGCCTGGGCGGCCTGATGAGCATCACCGGCCAGCCGGATGGCGAACCCGGCGGCGGCCCGGTGAAAGCCGGCGTGGCCCTCACCGACATCACCACCGGCCTGTACGCGGCCATCGCGGTGCTGGCGGCGATCAACCACCGGCACCAATCCGGCGAAGGTCAGCACATCGACATGGCGCTGCTGGACGTGCAGGTGGCCACCCTGGCCAACCAGGCGATGAACTTCCTCACCAGCGGCGCGGCACCCGGGCGCATGGGCAACGCTCATCCCAATATCGTGCCCTACCAGACGTTCCCCGCCGCCGACGGCGACATCATCCTGACCATCGGCAACGACGGCCAGTTCGCCCGCTTCTGCGAGGTCGCCGGCCGCCCGGAGTGGGCCACCGACGAGCGCTACGCTACCAACGCCGCCCGGGTGGCCAACCGCGCGACGTTGATTCCCGCCCTGCGCCAGACCACGGTGATGAAGACCACCGCCGAATGGCTGCGCCTGCTCGAGGACGCCGGCGTGCCCGGCGGCCCGGTGAACACCATTGACCAGGTCTTTCAGGACCCGCAGGTGCAACATCGGGGTCTGCGCATTGATCTGTCCCACCCGCTGACCAAAAGCGTGCCCCTGGTGGGCAGCCCCCTGCGCCTGTCCGCCTCGCCGGTGCATTACCGGGCCGCGCCGCCACTGCTCGGTGAGCACACCGAGCGGGTGCTGGCGGAGCTGCTGGGCCTGGATGCCGATCGTCTGACGCGGCTGAAAACCGATGGCGTGATCTGAACGGCGGCACAAATGTTCCAGAATCACCGGGGGCAAACGTCGTAAGCTTAGTGATTCGATTCACCGCCGAGCAGGACAGGGCCAGACATGCACACCAGCAACTGGGTGGATTTCTCCAAGGACCCGGACACCGGCATCGAGAGCATCCGCGCGCACTTCGAAGGGCACGCCTTCGATCCGCATTGGCACGATACCTACGCGGTCGGTCTCACCGAGCAGGGCGTGCAGCGTTTCCACGCCCGCCGGGAACGCCATGTCAGCACGCCGGGACGGGTGATCCTGCTGGAACCCGGTGAGGTGCATGATGGTGTCGGCCCCGAGCCCGGCGGCTTTACCTACCGGCTGCTGTATCTGGACCCGCAATGGCTGAGCCGCTCGCTGGTCGGGTTGTTCGAACAGGCGCCCGCGCGGCATGAGATCGCGTTCGCCGCCACCCTGTCCGATGATCCCGGTCTGGCGGGCGCTATCGGTGCCGCCTTCGAAGCCCTGCATACCGGTGATATCCGCATGGCGCGCCAGGCCGCCCTGGACCGTTTGCTGGACCGGCTTACCCGCCACGTGAGCTGGCGAACGCAAAACGGTCCGTCCCTGATCATGCCCAGCCTGGCGCGCCGCGCCCGGGAGTACCTGCACGACCACATGATGGACGACCCGGGGCTGGACGATCTGGCCGCCGCTCTGGGCACGGACCGGTTTCGGTTAAGCCGTGCGTTCAAGGCCGCTTTCGGCCTGGCGCCCCATGCCTACCTGGTACAGTTGCGGTTGGCCCGCGCCCGCCGGCTTCTGGCCGCCGGCTTTTCCCCGGCGGACGCCGCGGCGGCGGTGGGGTTTGCGGACCAGAGCCATCTGGGCCGTTGGTTTCGGCGCGCCTACGCGCTGACGCCGGCGCAATACCGGCGTTTTTGCTCAAAGCTTCCAGACTGAAAAGGGGACGCCGGCGACACTGGCCGGCCTTTGCAACGGTCCCTGTGCTCTGATGCAATCCTTACCCCCTTTTATGCTGTTCGCCCTGGTCGCCTCGGTGACCCCCGGCCCCACCAATATCCTGGTGCTGGCCAACGCCTCCCGGCATGGCTTGGCGGCGGCGGTGCCGATGGTGTTTGGCGCCAGTGCCGGCGCCGCCTCGGTGTTGCTGCTGGTCAGCAGCGGCCTGGGCGTGGTGCTCGCCGGACATCCTCTGCTACAGACGCTGCTGGGCTGGGCCGGGCTGGCCTGGTTGAGTGTGCTGGCGTGGCAACTGTTCCGGGCCGCCGGTGTAGAGAATGACGAAGCCGGCGGGGATGGCCGGCTCGGGCTGGTCGGTACCGCCGGTCTGCAATTCATCAACCCGAAAGCCTGGATCATGGCGCTGGCGGCCACCGGTGTGTTCGCCGACCCGGCGGGCGGCGGTGTGCTGTCGTCGTTGTGGTATGCCGGCGTGTTCTTCCTGGTGGCGCTGCCCGGCGTGGCGGTCTGGGCCTGGCTGGGCACCGGAGCCGCGCGCTGGATCACCCGGCCCGAGAGCCAGCGTCTGTTCAACCGGAGCATGGCGCTGCTGTTATTGGTGTCCGCCTGGTCCACCCTGTTGATCTGATTGGAGTGGCCACTGTCCATTGGTATGCTAGCCAGATGGACAGTGCCCCCACCACCAACGTCGCTCTGGACGATCCGTTTTACTATCTGCATCACTTCCACGAGGTGCTGGGCTGGGTGGCGTCCCGCCATGGCGATCTGCTGAACGACGACGAGCTTGCGTTCGTGGCGGCGTTTGCGCAATTACCCCGGCCGTCGCGCGCGCTGCTGGTGCGTATGGTGACGCGCAAGGGCGAGCACTTCCGCGCGGACAAACTGGTTTACCCGGAGATCGGCGATACCCCCAGCGCCGCCGCGCCGCTGATCGAAAATGGCTGGCTGGAGGTGGCCCCGGCGCTGGATGTGCCGACCCTGTTCCGGCTGTTCACCAAGGCGGAACTGCGCCACCTGCTGCGCGAACCGCTGGCCAACGCCGGGGTGCCGGCCTCGGCCCGCAAGGCTGATTGGCTGGAAGCGTTGTGCGCGCTCGAAGACGTCTATCCGGCGCCGCCGGACACACCGGTGTACCGCCTCACCCTGATGCCCCTGTGCGACCGCTTCCGGCTGATGTTCTTCGGTAATCTCTATCAGGACTGGTCCGAGTTCGTACTCAGCGACCTGGGCACCTTCCAATATGAGCCGGTGCGTTTCAGCCAGGGGGTGCGGCCGTTTCAGAACCGGCGGGACGTGGACGCCTACCTGCACCTGAACGTCTGCCGGGACCGGTTCCAGGCGGGCGACCCCCTGGAGGAGGTGGAAGCGGCGCTGCCGCCCGCGCCCGAGAGCCCCTGGGCCCGGGAGCGCTGGGACCGGCTGTGCTTCAAGCTGGCGCGGGAGTGGGAGCGGGCCGGCGAACTGGAACGAGCCGGTGCTCTCTATCAAGATTGCCGCCACCCGGGCGCGCGGGGCCGGCAACTGCGGGTGCTGGAGCGCCGCGAACAGTACCGCGCCGCGCTGATTCTGGCGCGGGAAGCGGACCAGGCGCCGGAAAGCGAAGCGGAAAGCCAGCAGCTGCGGCGGCTGCTGCCCCGGCTGCACCGCAAGCTTCATCTGCCCAAGCCGGCCGCCGTGCCGCCGGCCCGGCCCGAGGTGCTGCACCTGTCGCTGCCGCCGGCGGCCCGCGTCGAGCCGGCCGCGGCCCAGGCCCTGGCCACACCCGAAGCGCCGGTCCACTACGTGGAAAACAGCCTGCTCCCGGGTCTGTTCGGGTTGCTGTTCTGGGACGCGATCTTCGCGCCGGTGCCCGGTGCTTTCTTCCATCCGTTCCAAAGCGGCCCGGCGGATTTGGGGCACCCGCAATTCCGTCACCGTCGCCGCGCCGAATTCGAGGCCGGTTTCCAGGCCCTGGCGGACGGTGATCACCGGGCGCTGATCCTGGCCCGTTACCGGGAGAAGTTCGGCCGCCTGTCGCCGTTCGTGCACTGGGGCCGACTTCCCGAGGCATTGCTGGAGCAGGCGCTCGATTGCCTGCCCGCCGATCATCTGGCGCTGTGCTTTGAGCGCCTGCTGGCGGACATCGGCGCCAACCGGGCCGGCCTGCCGGACCTGATCCAGTTCTGGCCGTCGCAGCGGCGTTACCGCATGATCGAAGTGAAGGGCCCCGGGGACCGGCTGCAGGACAACCAGCGGCGCTGGCTGGACTTCTTCATCGCCCACGATCTGCCGGTGGCGGTCTGCCAGGTGGCCTGGCAATGACCGCAAACACCTACACCGTAGCGGTGCGCGCCCTGTGCGAATTCACCGCCAAGGCCGGCGACCTGGATCTGCGCTTCACGCCGTCGCCCACCGCCCAGGAAGGCATCGCCGGCCACGCCGTGGTGGCCGGCCGCCGGGGCGCGGGCTACGAAAGCGAAGTCGCGTTGAGTGGCGAGTTCAATCATTTGAAGGTGCGCGGCCGCGCCGACGGCTACGACCCCAAGCGCAACCGCTTGGAAGAGGTGAAAACCTTTCGCGGCGACCTGGACCTGATGCCCGCCAACCACCGCGCCCTGCACTGGGCCCAGGCGAAAATCTACGGCTGGCTGCTGTGCGCCGAACGGGGGCTGAATCAGCTGGAACTGGCGCTGGTCTATTTCGACATCGTCAAACAGAAGGAAACCGCGCTGCGCGAAACCCACAGCGCGGAAGAGCTGCGTGCCTTCTTCGAAACCCAGTGCGAAATGTTTATTCACTGGGCGGACCAGGAACTGGCCCACCGCGAGGCCCGCGACCAGGCGCTGGCCGGGCTGTCGTTTCCCCATCAGAGCTTCCGGCCCGGACAACGGGAACTGGCGGAAGCGGTCTACCAAAGCGCCAGCACCGGCCGCTGCCTGCTCACCGAAGCGCCCACCGGCATCGGCAAGACCGTCGGTACCCTGTTTCCGTTGCTGAAAGCCATGCCCGGCCAAAAGCTGGACAAGATTTTCTATCTCAGCGCCAAAACCCCGGGCCGCAAGCTGGCGCTGGACGCGCTGAAGACCCTGGACCCGGCGCCGCTGCGCACGCTAGAACTGGTGGCCCGCGACAAAAGCTGCGAACACCCGGACAAAGCCTGCCACGGCGAATCCTGTCCGCTGGCGCAAGGCTTCTACGACCGGCTGCCCGCGGCCCGCGCCGCCGCCGCCAAGGAAACCCGGCTGACCCAGGCGCGCCTGCGCGAACTGGCCCTCGAACACAGCGTCTGCCCCTATTATTTGAGCCAGGAAATGGCTCGCTGGAGCGACCTGGTGGTGGGCGACTACAACTACTACTTCGACCTCAGCGCCCTGCTGCATGGCCTCACCACCAACAACCAATGGCGCGTCGCCGTCCTTGCCGACGAAGCCCACAACCTGGTGGAGCGGGGCCGGGGCATGTACTCCGCCGAGCTGGATCAGGCCGCCTTTCGTGCCGTAAAGAAACAGGCGCCGGTGGCGCTCAAAAAAGCCTTCGAAAAACTGCACCGGCAATGGAACAGCCTGAACCGGGACAGCGAAGCCGAGCATCCGCACGCCGACTACCAGGTGCAGCCGGAACCGCCCATCGTTTTCCTGAACACGCTGCAAAGCACCGCCGCCGCCATCACCGACTACCTGGCCGAACAGCCCTTTGCCCTGGACAGCGATCTCACCCGCTTCTATTTCGATGCGTTGCACTTTTTAAGGGTGGCGGAACTGTTCGACGACGATGCGTTTCTGTTCGACATCACCTGGCACCGAAGCCTGAAAGGTCGACGCGCCAGCCGGCTTTGTTTGCGCAACGTGGTCCCCGCCGCGCTCCTGCGCCCGCGCTTTGAAAGCACCCGCAGCACGGTGCTGTTCTCCGCCACCCTGCGTCCGCCACGCTACTACGCCGATCTCTTGGGGCTTCCCGACAACACCGCCTGGAGCGAAGTGGCGTCTCCGTTCCAGGCCGACCAGCTGCAAGTGCGCGTGGCGCGCCGCATCTCCACCCGCTTCCGCGACCGCCCGGCCTCGCTGACCCCCATCGCCGACCTGATCGCCGGCCAGTACCGGCAACGGCCGGGCAACTACCTGGCCTTCTTCAGTAGCTACGACTACCTGGACCAGGCCCTCGCCACCCTGCGCCAACGCCACCCGGACCTCACCGTCTGGGCCCAGGACCGGCGCATGGACGAAGCCGCCCGCGACGCCTTCCTGGAACGTTTCCAGGCCCACAGCCAGGGCATCGGCTTCGCGGTGCTCGGTGGCGCCTTCGCCGAAGGCATCGACCTGCCCGGTGCGCGCCTGATCGGCGCCTTCGTCGCCACCCTGGGCCTGCCGCAAATGAACCCGGTCAACGAACAGTTCAAACACCGCATGGCGGCCCTGTTCGGCGACGGCTACGACTACACCTACCTTTACCCCGGCCTGCAGAAAGTGGTGCAGGCCGCCGGCCGCGTCATTCGCACCGAAACCGATCGCGGTGTGGTGCACCTGATCGACGACCGCTTCGCGCGCGGCGAAGTGAAAGCGTTGCTGCCGGTGTGGTGGAGCGTCCAGTAAGCCGCGGCCTGGTATTCTGAGACTTGGTTCACACTTTTTTGCTGATAGGCTGATTTCTTACAGTTCCTGTAAGCGATCTCTTATGCATATTGTTGTTTTGCTTTGCTAGCTTTGGCGGCTCCAGGTTTGCCGCTCTCGGTCCGTGGGGGATCAATAGCGCAAGGACAGCAATTTGGGGGTAGGGCATGGAGACGCCTTTTGCCGGACCGGGCTTCCGGTTTCGTGTTGTGTTTTTTCTTTCCGCCGTTCTGATGGCGGCTGCGATGTCATCACCGGTGTACGCTGATCTGTCACAAGGCCGCGCTTGGTTGGCCGATCAGGTCGCTGGCAATGGCGGCATGACCGGGGACACCAGCCTGGCCACCGGTTTTCAGGCCACCTCGGAAACCATTGAGCTATGGCGCGCGGCCGAGTGGTCCGGTGGGCCGGTCATCGATGGACTGCCGGCCTATCTACAAACCGCCGCAGCGGATGCCAGCACGGAGAATCTGTCGCGGCGCTTGTTCATGGGGTTGGCGTCGGGCGTCGGTGATGGCGAGCTTCGTGATCGCTTGCTGCGGCGCAAGGGGGAACTTTCCGGCTTCGGTGCCTTCCCGGGCTACCAGCCCGATCCGCTTAGCACGGCATTCGCTCTCGCCGCGCTGCGCCAGTACAACATCACTGGTGAACCGGCGGCGCAGGCCATCGGTTTCCTGCTTGATAGCCAGAATGAGGACGGCGGCTGGGGGCTGGATGGCGAAAGCTCACAGGTACAAACCAGCGCCCTGGTGATGCAATCGCTATGGGAATTCCGGCGCAACTTTGATCTCGCCGACGCGCTGGCCGACGCGCGCGGTTTTTTGCGTGGCCGTCTCGCCGAAGACGGTGAAGCCAGCCCCCGCAATAACACCGAAACACTGGCCCTGGCATTGATTCCGTTGCTGAACGAAGCGGTGGACCGTTCCCCCTACGACGCCTGGCTGGCGGAACTGGGAAGCCGGCAGAACCCGGCCGGCGACTTCGAGGGCGATACCTACACCACGGCGCTGGCTTTGCGTGTTCTGGCTTTGGCGAAGCAATCGCCGCCGGATCTCACGGTGCTCAGAGGCACCACGGTGGATGCCGACAGTGGTCAGCCGCTCCCCGAAGCGCTGATTACCTTACAAGGCCCCGGCGATGTGCAAACCCGCAGTGACGATGCGGGCGACTTTCGTTTCTCCGATCTGCAGCGCGGCCATTACCGGATCGAAATTGCACGCTCCGGCTACCGTACGCTGATTCTGAACACCGTGCTGGAAACCGGGGACAAGCGGAATCTCGGAGAGATTCGCCTGGATGTTCGCGCCACCGATCCCGACACCGGCGAGCCGGTGACCACCGGTTTAATACGCGGGCAGGTGACGGACCGCCGCAGCGGAGCACCGCTTGCCGGTGCCACCGTTGCACTCGCCGGTGGCACCTCCGTGACCACGGGACCAGACGGCCGCTACTTGCTTGATGGCGTCGGCGCCGGCAGCGTCTCGGTGTCCGCGTCGGCGCCCGGCTACGGGCAAGCCCAGGGCCAGGCCGAAGTGGTGGCCGGCCAGACGCTGGTGTTTTCGCCGGCGCTGGAACCGGAGCCGGACGGCGATGTGACCCTGTCCGGTACGGTGACGACCCGGGACGGCAATGAGCCGATCGCGGGGGCGATGGTCACGGCGCAAGTCGGCAGCGAAAGCAAAAGCGTCACCACCGGCGCCGATGGTTTCTACCAACTGGACGAACTGAACGACGGCGAGCTGACCGTGACCGTCATCGCCGGTGGCTTCGAGCCGGCCTCCGGCGTGGCGCAGGCGTCACCGGGCGCTGACATCACCTTTTCCCCGCATCTTGTCGAGGAAGGCGCCTCCGGCGGTGAACAGCCCGGCGGCTTTACCGGCACGGTGGTGGATGCGATCACCGGGCGCGGTATCGAAGGCGCTCGGGTGCTGGTGGAAGGCGAGGGCTATCAGGAAGACAGTCTGACCGATCAGGATGGTGGCTTTCAGGTCACCGGGCTCGCGGCGGGCGACGTGACCCTGGAGGTCAGCATGGACGGCTATCTGCCATTGACCGGCTCCGGTGTGGTGGACGCCGGCTTCATCAACGATCTGGGTGAAGTGGCCATCACGCCGCTGGACGAAGCGGTGAACAGCGTGACCGGCCGCGTCGTGGATGTGCGTACCGGCGAGCCGCTGCAGGGCGTTTTGGTCCAGGTCGGGCCGCCGGGCACCTCTACCGTGAACGGTGAGGCGCTGACCGGCGAGGACGGTGCTTTCGAGGTGCCGGGGCTGTTGCTTGCCGACTATGAAATCCGCTTCTCCCTGAACGACTATCAAGACAAAGCGTTTCCGCTGGTGATGACCACCGGCGGCACGCTTGATCTGGGTGAAATCCGTATGCGCCATCCTGGCGTGGACGCGCTGCTTCCCGATCTTGCCGTACAAGGCCTGGATACCGCCGGGCTGACCTCGAATCAAGCTACCTTCGCAGCCGGCGGTGCGCTGGGCGTCACGCTGATTAACCGGGGTAACAGCGATCTTACCCAACCGTTCGAAGTGATCGCGTTCAGTGATCTGGATGGCGACGGCGTCTGGAGTGTCGATAACGAGCCCGTACTGGGCAGCCTGGTTGTTGCCGAAGCTGTGGAAGTGGACACCACCCTGGACCTGGAACTGGCCATCCAGGGGGATCTGCCGTTCCGGGATGCCCCGATTTCGGTGATGCTGGATTCAGAGCAATCGATCACCGAACTTTCCGAAAGCAATAATCTGGAAAGCACCGCCGGCGAGTGCGTGAACAATCAGAAGCCCTATCTGGACCTGGGGCTTTGTATGGATTCCTCCGGCAGTGTCAGCCGTTCGGAGTTCCAGCTGCAGCTCGAGGGTACCGCGCGGGCCATCGAAGACGCCGATATTGTGCCCCGGGATGGCAGTGTGCGGGTGTCGGTGACGCAGTTCGCCAGCGGCGCCTACGTGGAATTGGATCCGATTATTGTTGAAGAAGACAACGTCGCTGAAGTGGGCGATGCGATCCGCGCGATCAACAAGCGCGGCGGCGGGACCAGCATCCACAGTTGTATCGATCGTGCTTCGGATCTGATTATCAACGCGAGTCCGGCGGCCCCATTGCGTGTGATTGATGTCTCCACGGACGGGCAATCCAACCAGTCCCGTGCGGTGGCTGCCTCCGAGCGTGCCCGCCAGGCTGGTATTAGTGTGCTAAACGCGATCGGCGTCGGGTCTGGTGCGAACGAAAATCTGCTGAACACTATTGTCTTCCCGCAGCCCTCCGGCGGCGAGCGTGGTTTCGTTCTCACGGTGGATGGCTATGAAGAGTACATGGAAGGCATCGCCGGCAAGATTTCCAGAGAGACGCGCATCGCCGACCTTACGGTGGGCGCGCTGACCCTCCTAGACAACGGTAACGGGCAGACCGTCAGCCTCAGTGCCGTGCTGGGCAACGCTGGCTCGGCGGATATCTCCGAAACGGTCACGTTGACGTTCTACAACGGCGATCCATCGGCAGGGCAGGTGATCGGTGACGTTGAGGTCACCGGCGGCCTGCAATCCGGTACCCGTCAGACGGTGGTGTTGGAGGACGTTGACGCGACCCTGCTGTCCGATGACGAGGTACAGGTCCGGGCGCAAATCAGCGGGGAGGTCTCCGAGTGCAACACGGGTAACAATACCGCCTCCGAGACCGTGTCCGCGCGCCTCGGCGAGGTCTCGCTTATGTTGTCGAGCCACACCCTGGCGCCGGGCGAGCAGTTGGAACTGGACGCTTTGATCACCAACAGCGGAGCTCTGCCGGCGGGCTACCAGGTGGCCTTGCATATCGAGGACAGCGACGGCGTCCGCGTTATCGGCTTCCCGGAACAAGGGGTCTCCGAGCTCGCCGCCGGCGAGGCGCAACGAGTGGTCGATCAATGGAACACCGGCGTTACCGTGGCCGGCCCTTACCGCGCGGTGGCTGTTCTTTACGCGGCCGATGGCCGCATGCTTGATACCGACAGCGCGGACCTGGTGATCCGGGAGGGCGGTGACTCGCCCGTGCCGGTGGCTGATGTGCGCGTGGGGGCCGAGCGGGCGTCCTACCGGCTGGACGAGACCGCAGCTCTGGAGAGTCTGCTCGAAAATACCAGCGCCAGCACCCTGATCCAGAATGCCCGCTATCGGCTAGTGGTCAGTGGCCCCGACGGTGCCGTGCTTCTCAACGATGAGCGACCGGTAAGTAGTCTGGCCGTGGCGCAGGTGCTGCCGTTCAGCGACACGGTGTCGCTGGATAACACGCAACCCGGCATCCACAGTGTAGTCGGGACTCTGCTAAACGCCGACGGGGAAACGCTGGCGCGGGATCAGGCGACGTTTGATGTGGTCAGGGACCCGTTGGCTGCCGTATCCGGCGAAGTCACCCTGGCGCAAGAGTGGGTGTATCAGGGCGACAGCCAGACCTGCCGCTACCGTGTCTCGTTATCCGAAGGCGCCCAGCCCCGCACCGTGACGGTGACGCGCACCCGACTTGATGTGGACAATCGCGAAGCCCTGGCTACTGAAAGCGCCTCGGTCACCCTGAGTGGCGATGAGCCTCTTACGTTTACGGACTCGTTCAGTACCGCGGGACGACCCCTGACCCGGCATGCCTGTGCATTGAGCGTAAATCTGGACGGAGAGGTCCGGGAACTGGACCAGGCGTTGTTCCAGATTAAGGAGAAGCCGCTGTCGATCGAGACCGGTTTATACGCCTCCGATGCACCACGACTGCTGGTGCTGGCGGACCCGGTCCGTTCCACCTGTGAAGCCGTCACCGGTATCACTCTGAAAGCGGATTTCGAACAGCCGGTCCAGCCGCTGGATACGATTAACGCCAAGGCGCTGGAAAGTCCTTTCCTGATTCGGGACCTGGAAACCGCCACCCCGCGCTTCTTCGACGGCGAGGTGGATAACGACGGCGAGCGCCGCCTCGATCTGACGATCAGCGATCTCGATGCCGAGGGCGTTGAGGTCCGAATCGAGGGTGAGGACCTGGTGGAACGCTTCGAGAGCAAGCACAGCCTTGAGGTGATGGTGGATTACCCGCGCTTCCTCTGGTTCCGGAACACTCTGACCACCGGAAAGCGGAAGTTTCATTGCGGCAAACCACCGGAGCTTGGCGATAACCTGGGCGATTTCCAGGTGGTGGACGTCTCTCTGGAGGAACGCGCCAGGAACGATCAGCGCGACAATAAGCTGGAGCAACCGGCGATCGCCGAGCAGCGCGCCCGTCTGGATACCTTCCTTGAGGCGCGGGCGCATACGCTGGTGGATTCCTCCAAAGCGTTCCGGCGTCAGCTTTATGCCGGACAGCACCATCAATACTTGCTGCTCGCGGATCGTGTGCCGCTCAATCACTGGGACGCCAAGTACCTGCGCGAAGCGGCAAACCGGGGCGAAGGCGTGGTCCTCGCTTCCGGCGACCGCCCGCACCCGCTGCTTCTGACCAGCGCGCTGGGCCTGCGGACCGGTCACGGGCCGGGCCATAAGCCGCATCGCCCTCATACCGTCACCTTGCTGGATAGCGCTCTGACCCAGGCCGGTGAATTGCCACTCCTGTTGCAACGCCAGGTACCGGCCACCCGTCTGCACGGCGCGGAACTCGCCGGCTACTTCAAGTCGTCATCGCATCACGCTGGGCGTCATGGCGGTCACCACCACGGTTGGCCCCCTCAGGACGCCAACACACCGGCGGTCACCCTCCATGAATACGGCGAAGGGCGCACGGTGTTCCTGGCCTTCGACTGGCTCGCGGAAATGACCGCGGCGGATCCCGCCGGTGATCAACCGGGCGCCATGGCCACATTGATGGAGCGGGCTCTGGACCACACCGCGCCGTCGATGCAAAGCCCCGTTGCCGGAGAGCCGGTGCCGGTTCGGCTGACCGTGGAGAACACCGGCGCGGACCTGGCCATGACCGTCGGCCTCACCTGGGACAATGGCGGCGAGTTACTGGATGCCGTGCCCGCCATCGATAGCGGGCACCAATGGCACTTCGACCTGGCGGCCGGCGAAACACGGGTTCTGAAAGCCTGGATCGGTTCGGACACGAACGATGAGCGAGTGCGCATCGAGGCCGTGTTCGAAGGCGAAGACCGGAACGGCAACCAAGTGGCGGAGGGCAGGCAGTTGAACCTGGCGTTGGATAACGGCGCCGAGGATATCGAGCAGCTTCATCAAAAAGTCGGCACCGCTTATTGGCAGACGCCATGGGATATCGCTTTGAAGGGAGCATGGCTGGACCTTGGCGCCGCTACACACGCGTTGCGCCACGGCAAGGATGAAAAGGCCCTGCGCTTCGCGCTGAAAGCGACCTCATCGCTGGCGGCGTCTCACCATGCGGATGCCAGTGCGTTGCGGCTCGAGCTCGACCGGGCGATTCGGGGGATTCGCCCATGAAACCAACATACGGAAAAGGACCTTCTCTGGGGGAGACCATCATGGAACAGATCCGTCGCGCCGGTGCGCTGTGTCGCACCGTGGCTTTGGCTACCACGCTTTTGCTGCTTAACGCGGTTATCTGGCCTTCCTGGGCACTGGCGATTGAAGCCGAGCGCCACAAGGAGCAGCAGGAACAGGCCCGCTGGGAGGCCCGGCATCAGACCTTCGAGCAGGTACTGCGCGGCATCCGCGATCAGGCGCGCGAGCAGCAACAGACGATCAACGAGCGTCTCGGGGAGGACGCCGGAATCATGGCCCGCGCCGCGCGGGCGCTGGGGCTGGGTGATGAGGCCCTGGCCACGGACCGACTTGCCTGGCTGCAGGAAAAAGCGAAGGAGATGCACCAGCAGGCGTTGGCGGGCTTCGAGGAAGCCGAGGCGCGGCTTGAGCAGAACAACGCCAGTGCTCGAGTTCGGGGTCGGCATGAGCGCGCGGTGGCGGACTATCGCCAGCGTTATCAGCATTTACAGGAGCAGCTGCAGGCGGTAACCGGCTCGGCGTCACTGGCCGCGCAAAGCGACGCCACCGCCGAGCTGGTCGGCTTCCTCGAGCCGTTCCGGATGGAAAAGCCCCGAGATCCCTTCGACCCGGACAAGCTCCCCTGGCGAACCCCGGACCCGGACCGGACCCGCGCCCCCGCGAACAGCGCCGCCGAGTTAAGCCGCAGTACCGGGCTTCCTCTTTTCGATATGGGGACACAGGTCGCCAGTTCGTCGGCATCCATGGACGGCCTCCTGCTGGAAAGCGCGGCGGCACCCGGTGAGGAGCATCTGGCGGGCACTCTGGACGCCGCCATGACGCCGGCCATTGAAACCCTGGCGGAGGAACTGGACCACGACCCCGTGGCGATCTACCAATGGGTACGCAATAACATTGAATTCATCCCCAGTTACGGTTCCATCCAGGGCGCCGAATACACCCTGGAAAACCGGCGCGGTAACGCTTTCGACACCGCCAGCCTGCTGATCGCGCTGCTGCGGGCATCCGATATCCCGGCACGCTATGCCATGGGCACCGTGGAAATGCCGGCGGACCAGGTAATGAACTGGGTGGGTGGCGTCCGTGCCCCCGGCGCGGCAGGCAATCTGCTCGGCCAGGGCGGTATTCCAAACGTCGCCATGACCCGTGGCGGCCGCGTCGACAGCTTCCGGTTGGAGCACGTCTGGGTGGAAGCCTGGGTCGACTTCCACCCAAGCCGCGGCGCGGATCACCGCCAGGGCGACACCTGGATTCCCATGGACGCCAGCTTCAAGCAATACGATTTCGGTGAAGGCATGGAATTGGGCGAGGCCGTGCCGTTTGACGCCCAGGCGCTGGCTGACACCATCGAACAACAAAGCACCATCAACGAAGAAGAAGGCTGGGTCCAGGGCGTACCCGGTGGCGCTATCGAAGAGAGCCTGGAAGACTACCGCGCGGAACTGGAAGCCTACATCGACAGCCAGGCCCCGGACGCCACCGTCGGCGAAGTGCTGGGCACCAAGGGCATCAAAGAGGTGATCCACGAACAACTGGCGCCCTCCCTGCCGTACCGACTGGTTACCCGCCAACTCACCACGGCGGCGCTGTCGGATTCACTACGCTGGAAGTTCAAATATCAGCTGCACACCGACGCCAACGGCTACAAGGGCACCGAACTGCTCACCATTGAAGAGCCCACCGTGGCGCTGGTCGGCAAGAAGCTCGCCTTGTCCTTCGCCCCCGCCACCCAGGAGGACGAAGACACCCTGGCCGGCTACCTGCCCGAAGCCGATGAAAACGGCGAGTTCGACCCCGGCGACGTACCGGACACACTGCCCGGCTACCTGATCAACCTGAAAGCCGAGTTAGCCGTCGACGAAGACATCGTCGCCAACCCCGACCTTGAAGTCACCATGGGCTCGGGTTTGATATCGGAAATGGGCTACTGGCAACCCGGCCGGGGCTGGGACACCTCGGAGAACAACCCCGTCGCCGGCGAATACCGCGCCCTGGCGCTGGACCTGCAAGGCATCAGCGCTCGGGCGGCGGAGAACCTGGAAAACGATCTGGAAACCACCCAGGCCAAACTGGACGCCGAAGACTACTCCGGCCTGACCAAGCGGCAACTGGTCGGCGACATGCTTTACAGCACCATCCTCGGCTACTTCGCCCTCAACGACATGCAGGACCGGATCGGCGAGCAGCAAGCCAATAGCGTCGGCTACAGAGCGCCCAGCTACGGCCTGTTCAAAACCAGCCTGCAACCGCAATACTGGTTCGGCCTGCCCCGCGACGTCAAAGCCAGCGGCCTCACCATGGACGTGGACCACATGAGCAGCCTCCGCGTGGACAAGGACAACAACCGGGAACGCTGGGTCGCCCTGAACCGCGCCCAAGGCGCGCGCATGTCCGCCATGGAACATCTGGTGCCTGAAGAGATGTACAGCACCGACGACAACCCCGCCGACGGCATCAGCGCCGTAAAAGCCCTGCAACTCGCCGCGGCGGAAGGCCAAAAAATCTGGACCATCACCCAGAGCAACCTCAGCCAGGCCATGGCCGCCCTCAACCTGAGCAGCTCCGTGGAAGCCGACATCCGCAACGCCGTCCGCACCGGCAAGGAAGTCACCGCCCACGAAGACACCATCAACTTCCACGGCCGCCCCTCCGCCGGCTACATGGTCATCGACCCCAAAACCGGCGCCGGCGGCTACCTTATCGCCGGCGGTGAAAACGGTGGATTCCTATCTGTGATCGTAGCTGCTCTGCTGGGTTTCTTAGGTGGGATTACTATGAGTGGGAAAGCTGGCCAGCCGGTTTTCTCGGAAAGGCTAAGGGCTTTGGCCAGACAAGCAAGATACGTTGCTATACTCGGAGTGGTATCCCTTTTAATCGATACTCTGAGCGCGCTTGGAGATGATTCGTTAAGCATCTCTAGCAAAATTGGCCGAATTTCAACCGCGATGTTTGCGTATGCGTCAACATCCATTGTGACGGCGGCTGCGTTTAGTGTTATTGGGGGACCTGTTGCTGCTGCGATCGCGGGCTTGATCTTTGCCGCCATCATAACGGCGCTTCTTATTAACTTTAATGGTAGGTACTTTTCTTTATATAATACTGGATCCTTCAGGGGATATGCGTGATATACGAAATAATCGCATTGTTTTTGCTGGCCATTTCTTCTGTCTCTCTCCTGATTTTTCTGACTATGTCCTGGGCCAGATTCTGGCCCCGCGTTCCAAGGAAAGAAGCTGAAAAGTTTGTGAGTGAGGTGAAAGTTGGTGGTCGTATAGTTTGGATTGTTACTGCTAAGTATCGCTATTTTTATCAAGGTAAAACATACGAAAATGGCACTTTCTTCTTTTTTGGGGGGCGGCCGTTTTCATCAAAAGAAAAGGCGGAGAAAGTAGAAATTCCGAATAGTGTTTTCGTTTGTCCAGTTAGAGCAAGTATCAGCTATCTAAGTCAAGACGAAAGAACTTTTTGGTTCTTTTTGGGCGCTGCCATCTTGGGCTATATCGCGACTGCATTGGTGTTTTTATTGTCATGAAGCGTCATTTAGGCTGAGTGGGTCAGACAAGAAAATCGCCTTGTCTTTTGCCCCCTTCACACAGGAGCACGAAGACACTCTGGCCGGCTACATGGTTATCGGCCCCAAAACCGGTGCCGGCGGCTACCTTATCGCCGGCGGCTAGAATGGCGGGGACCTTGTTGACGACTATTTGTCCACGTTGCTTGGCTTGATTAGAACGCTTCTTTCAGAAATTAATGCACGGTGGTCTGCATTAGCAGGTAAGGCAGCTGGACCAATCGGGAGTATTATCGATTTCGTGAAAAATTTAGGGGAATGTGGTTGGGGGATTTCAGGGTTTATTATGGTTACAATGTTTATATATGTATCGGCATTAACATTGATATTCTCTTCGGTGTTTTCAATATTCGCTGTAGGTTTGATGATGACGAAGGTCGTCCCATTTATTTTGGCGGCGTTGGCTGCAAGTAAAACGACAGGCATGATAAAAAGGTCCGCCTATGGAGATGCCTGATGGTCTTGCTAAAGATGTGTTTTTTCGGACTTATTATGGTTTTGATCTTATCTGCTGCTGACAGCAGTGAGGGTTACAATACTGTTGTTCTTTGGGTTGTAGCATTGCTCCCTGCGATCATAGGTGGCTTATACTTTTGGGAGCTAAGTGATGAAGAGGGTTATTATAATTCAAGGGGTGCCATTAAAAAAATGAGGAAGTGGGTGGTGATATTTTTTGCTGGACTGGTGTCTTTTGGCGCTTTTGCTTTCATCGCGACGTAGTGACCCTCTCTTATGAAGGGAAATATTATTTCCCAAGTGAACACGGAAAGTTTGTATATAAATACGTTGTGGCAAGGAAAGGGTGCCCTTTCGCTGCGGATCGAGCCTCCTAAGCCTGAGTGGTGCCGCCCTTTTATTTGGCAAAAAAGAGGGCCATAGATCGAGGTGTGGGAGCAGGGCTGTGATTTACTGCGACCCGGCGATTACTTCGGTCTCG
This sequence comes from Alcanivorax sp., assembly GCA_017794945.1. Classification (GTDB taxonomy): domain Bacteria; phylum Pseudomonadota; class Gammaproteobacteria; order Pseudomonadales; family Alcanivoracaceae; genus Alloalcanivorax. The sequence continues at coordinate 572,602 of CP051239.1, read as the reverse complement.
TGCCATAATAAAGAGGTTGAATCGTATGTTTTTTTATCAGTACTGAGGATTTTCTTTTTGCGTTGCTGGTATTTTCATAGGATATGTAAATAGAGGCTCTATTCAGAGAATGCAAACTGGAGGAACGTGACGGGCCTAGGTTTTGGTGCGCCGTTGTTGCTCTTGTCTTTTAGCTATCGGCAGGGTGCGTTTCGTGAAAAACCTTGTTATGGCGGAACCTGGGAGAGGAAGGCCAGGCTGGTTAGCATATTTTGGCCCAGCTGCTGGGCAAACCGAGTTATGTATATGACGACTCAGGCATACTTAATATTATTCCTGGTCAGCGTGATGGTGGTTTCTTTTTATTTGATCCTGCTTTGGCGTGGAAGACGCAGAAGGGAAGCCGTTCTTCTCGATATCGGCTTTGATAAGTTGCCAGGGCCGAAAGCACGAAGTATTGCTCAATCGTTAAAAATTAGGGGGGCGGGGGCGCGTTCCGTTCGCCACGGCGCGAATGTCTACCTTCTCCCGGGCCAGGAGGGCGACTTTATTGTCTGTGACTTGGTGGTGTCAGTTGGCTTTGCCAGATACACAGGCTTCTCAATGGTCACCGTGCTCGGTTTCCTTGGCAATTTTGAAGAGAACTCCAGTTTTGTGATGAGGAAGGAAAATATACTGGAGACGCGCTTTGAGCTACGAGATGCTCTCCCTCTGGCGAATGGCTGGTACGTGTGGTCCGCCGGGAGGGACAACGACCACCTCAATATGTTGGAGGATCGGGTTGAAGCGTTTGGCGGGTCGGCAATTCTGAGAAAGAACGGTGCGTTTTTAAGTTTATATTTTCGAAACACGTATCTTAATGAAGGAGAGATTCAGGGGTTGCTTACCGAGTGGCGGAAGTTCTGTCAAGGTTTTAAAGAGATTTATGGCTAGTGCATGCTCCTGTGTTTTTATGTTAGGGGCGATATAACGTGATCCGTATGGCTGTGCTTTGGGCCCTTTGTTTTCTGTCTTCCTATGTCGCAGCGTTTGGCGAGTTTAATGTTTCGACCGTCCAAAGCCTGGCTATTTCCGTCGCTCTTGCATCTGCTTCGATTTGGGCATTTATATATGGTCGATATCTTGTATTTATTCGTGCTAAAAGTGAATCAAAAGAAGAAGGGCTATTTGGTAAGTTGATTTTGCCAGCTATGGCAGTTTATCTCTTTGGGTTTCCGGTTGCAGAATTGGACTTCTTTTCGTGGTTTTATATCGCTTTGATGGTGGCTGCTGTTGTTGTCGTCTGGGATCCCGGCATGGGTTTGACAAGGAAGCTCTGGATGCACCGATTCCACGAATTCAGGGAGTTTCCTGATGATGGATCAGTTGGCCAGGAGTCTATAAGGAAATACAAAGCCATCGTTTATATTTGCGCTTTCGTTTTTCCTATAGCTGCAATATTGATGAAGAGTGCCTATTAGAAGGTTGGCATGCTTTAGAACATGGAATCTCGCAATGTGGGCTCCCCCATTTGGGTGATACGCCTCCGGGCCGGGCCGCGCTAGGGTCGGCCAAGCCGAGAATACTAAAAGGAGAAATACCATGAGGAAGTTGAAGGCTTGCGCCCTGTCCCTGCTCGTCGCCGCGCCGGCGCTGGTGTCGGCGGAGACGCCGAACGTCAACCCGGGGCAGTGGGAGTATCAGACCACCATGACCATGAGTGCCGGCGGTCAGGCCATGCCCGCCAGGACCATGAGCAATAAAGATTGCGTTCGCCAGGAAGACCTCACCAATCCGGACCTGTTTGGCGGTGATAAGCTCAAGGGCTGTGAGGCCTCCGATGTGCAGCAGACCCGGTCGCGTTTGCGCTATACGCTGACTTGCACCGGGCCGGACGGTTCGCCCTACACCCTGGGCGCGGATCTCAAGCTGCGGGGCGATACCATGGAGGGCATCATGCAAGGTGACATGACGTCCCCCATGGGGCCGATGAAAATGCGCATGGCGCTCAGCGGCAAACGCATCGGTGAGTGTTAGGCCGTTTTCGCGTACTGATCCCGCAAGGCCTTGCGGTTGAGTTTGCCGACGGCGGTTTTGGGGATCGCGTCGGTGAAGATCACCTTGCGCGGTTTCTTGTAGGACGCTACCTGCTCGGTGACGAAGTCGATCAGGGTCTGTTCGTCGATCTGCTGATCCGGCCTCAGCGCCACCACGGCGGTGACCGCTTCCACCCATTGCGGGTCCTTCAGGCCAATCACCGCGCATTCCGCCACGGCGGGGTGCGCGGTGAGCACATCTTCCACTTCTTTCGGGTACACGTTGTAGCCGCCGGTGATGATCATGTCCGAGGTGCGGTCCTTCATGTGCAGGAAGCCGCGTTCATCAAATTGAGCGATATCGCGGGTGCGCAGCCAGCCGCCGTCCATGAACATCTCTTTGTTGAGCTCGGGGGCGTTGTGGTAGCCGGCCATCATCGACGGGGCGCGCACGGCAATTTCACCGGGTTCACCTTGGGGCACATCCTTCCCCTGTTCGTCGACCAGACGGATCTCCACGTCGATGCCGGGTTTGCCGCAGGCACCGAGCAGTTCCTCCTCATGATCCTCGGGGCGCAGCACGGCAATGGTGAGCGGGCATTCGGTCTGGCCGTAGTACTGCCAGAATTTTTCACGCCCCCAGGTGGCCATGGCTTTCTCGATCACCGGGCGGGGCATCGGCGAGGCGCCGTAGATCACCTGCCGCAGCCGGCTGACATCAATCTCCGCGAAGCGTGGGTGGCCGAGCAGCATCTGCAGCATGGTGGGCACCATGTTGACGGCGGTGATGCGCTCTTTCTCGATCAATTCCAGGAAGGCTTCGGGGTCGAAGGCGGGCATGATCACGGTGCGCGCACCGCGCAGCCAGAACGGCAACACGAAGACGCCACTGGCGTGGATCAGCGAAGCCGCGTGCAGCATGGCGTCGTCCTGCTCGACGGCCACCAGGTTGAGCAGCACGTTCTTGCAGACGCCGGCGTAGGAGGCCTGGGTGTGCTGGGCGGCTTTCAGGGTGCCGGTGGTGCCGGAGGTGAACAGGGTGAGGATCACGTCGTCCGGTTCCACGGTTACATCCGGGTTGGCGGTGCTCTGGTTGGCGCAATCGGCGAGCAGGTCGTCACCACCGCCGTCGGTGCCGCCGATACCGTGGCATTGCAACGCTGGCAATGCGCCGCTCAGTTCGCTGGCGCGTTCGCTCAGGTCGGCGCCGTAGATCAGTAACTCACACCCGGTCTCTTCCAGCATTTTGCGGTGTTCGTTCAGCGACAGGCGGGCGTTGAGAGGTACGCGGTTGATGCCGGCTTTTACGCAGGCAAAGTCCACCGGCACGCTGTAGAGGCCGTTATTGAGCAGCAGCGCGACGCGCTGGCCCCGTGTTACGCCGCGCTGGATCAGGCTGTGCGCGAGTTGATTGCTGAGCGTGTGGGTCTCGCGGAAGGTGAGGCTCTGGTCGCCGAACACGATGGCGGTGCGCTCGGGGTAGTAGCCGGCGCCGCGGTTGATCAGATCGAGATAGGTGGTGGTCATTCAAGCTCTCCTGTTAACGGATTCGTTGTCGTTATTCGAATTCGCCGTGGCGGCCGGCGCCTTTGGCGAAGCGTTCGGCGCCGGCGATGGCCTCTTCAAAAACGATGGGGTACCCTCCCGCGCCTTCCCGGCGAAGCGCCTCGGCCAGCGGCTGGTCCCACTGCTGGTAAGCAGAGAGACGATCGGCGCGCAGACAGCGTTGCGGGAAACCGGCGATGCCGTGGGCCAGGGCCCGGGCGGTGTCCAGGCCTTCGCCGTCGGCGACCACGCGGGTGGCGAGGCCCATGCGGAGCGCCTCTTCGGCAGGGACCGGGCGGCCGGTGAGGATCATGTCCATGGCGTGGCCCTGGCCGACGATGCGCGGTAGGCGCACGGTGCCGCCATCGATCAGGGGCACGCCCCAGCGCCGGCAGAACACGCCGAACACAGCGGATGCCTCCGCCACGCGCAGGTCGCAGAACAGCGCCAGTTCCAAGCCGCCGGCCACGGCGTAGCCGGACACCGCGGCGATCACCGGTTTGCTGAGCAGCATGCGTGACGGGCCCATGGGGCCCGGGCCGGTGCCTTCCGGCTCGACCTCGTTGCGGCGTTGCGGGTCGCCCAGGGCGGCCAGGTCGGCGCCGGCGCAGAAGTTGCCGCCGGCACCGGCGAGCACCGCCACGCTGACGCTGTCGTCGTCTTCAAAGTCTTGAAACGCGTCGCGCAGGGCCGTGGCGGTAGGGCGGTCCACGGCATTGCGCTTGTCCGGCCGGTTAATAATGATGGTGCGGACCGGGCCGTCGGTTTCAACGAGGATCGGGGAGGCGGACACGGGATTCTCCTGTTTTGGCCAATCGGCAAGATTTGTTACTTGTTTTAGCTTTGTTGTCAGATACTGGATATATTTCATCATATGACACAAAAATACAATAGCGGTTACAATCCCGCTGGGCTGGAAGAGCGCACGCCTGAGGGCGCCGGTGAGTTGGCCGCCGGCGATCTGGTGCTGGACATCCTCTCCACCCACGATGCCCGCCGGATATCGGTGGCGGCGCTTTGCCGGGCCGGCGAAGTCTGTGGGCTCCGCGATCAGAACGTGCGGGTGGCGCTGAACCGGCTGGTCCGTCAGGGCAAGATCGCCAACCCGGTCCGTGGGGTGTACACCCTGAACGCCGGTGGTAGCGGTCTTTTCGGGGAGGTCGAGAACTGGTTGCGTAAGGAGCAACGTGCGGTGCCCTGGCAGGGCGGTTGGGTCGGCGTGGTCGATGGTGCGGTGCCGCGCCGCGAGAAAACCCTCTGGCGGCGCCATGAGCGCGCTCTGATGCTGCGAGGCTTCCGCGCTCTGGGCGTTAGCGGTTTACAGCTTCGGCCGGACAATCTGCATGGGGGGGTGCCGGGTTTGCGTGAGGATTTGCGGGCGCTGGGCCTGGCGGATCAGGCTACGGTGATCGCGGTGGGCGACCTCTCCCGGGAGGACGAACAGCGCGCCCGGGGATTATGGGATCTGGCCGCGCTGGAGGCGACGTATCGGGACACGTTGTCGCGCCTGGAGCGCAGTCAGGCGGGTCTCCAGGCGCTTCCCGTTGAGGTGGCGGCCCGTGAGAGCCTGCTACTGGGCCGCGCGGCGATTCGCTCGATCATCCACGACCCGCTGCTGCCGGACGCCCTGATGGGGGGCGACCTGCGTCATCGTCTGATCGAGCGAATGCGGGACTATCAGAGCGAAGCCAAGCAGCTCTGGATGCGTGTTCTGCCCGCTTGAAAGATCCCCGAGGAGCGGTGCCCGCGTCGCGTTTACAGCGCTTCCAGAATCGTGGCCACGCCCTGGCCGCCGCCGATGCACTGGGTGGCGAGAGCGTACCTCACCTTTTCCCGTTGCAGCAGCGCCGCTGCCTTGCCGGTGATGCGCGCGCCGGTGGCGCCCAGCGGGTGGCCGATGGCCATGCCGCCGCCGTCCAGGTTGACGGTGGCCGGGTCCAGGTGCAGGTCGCCGATGCAGGCCAGCGCCTGGGAGGCGAACGCCTCGTTGATTTCCACCACGCCCAGGTCGTTGGCGCTCAGGCCGGCGCGGGCGAGGGCTTTTTGCGTCGCTGGAATCGGACCCAGGCCCATTACCGCCGGGTCGCAGCCGGCGCTGGCCACCGCACGGATGCGCGCGCTCGGGTTCAGGTTATGGCGTCTGGCGAAGTCGTCGCTGGTGACCAGCACCGCGGAGGCGCCGTCGGTGAGCGGCGACGAGGTGCCGGCGGTGACCACGCCGTTCTCGTCGAACGCCGGCGGTAGTTTGGCGAGCGCTTCCAGCGAGGTGGTGGGTCGGATGCAGCCGTCCTCGGTGATCCACTCGCCGGTGCCGGTCTGGATGCGCACGATCTCGTCGCGCAGGCGACCCTGTTGCCGGGCGGCGGCGGCTTTATGGTGGGATTCCAGCGCCATCTGTTCCTGCTCGCCGCGCGGAATGCCGTAGCGTTCCGCCACGTTCTCGGCGGTGCGGCCCATGGACACATAGGCGTCGGTATGGTCCTTGAGCCAGGGGTTGGGCGAGAAGTTGAAACCGCCCTGCGGCACCGAGGTCATGGATTCCACGCCTACGCACAGAAAGGCGTCGCCCAGGCCCGCCTCGATGTTGGCGGCGGCGATGTGGATGGCCGACATGGACGAGCCGCAGAAGCGGTTCACGGTCATGCCGCCGACTTCCTGGGGCAGGCCGCTGAGCAGGCCGACAATACGCGCCAGGTTATTGCCCTGGGACGCTTCCGGGTAGGCGCAGCCGAGAATCACGTCTTCCAGCAGCGCCGGGTCCAGGTCGGTGCGGGCGAGCAGCGCCTTGACCACCTGGCTGGCGAGATCGTCCGGGCGTACCTGGGTGAGCCGGCCCTTGTTAGCGAAGTGAAACGGGGATCGGGCGTAGCCCGCGATAACGGCTTTCATGGTGTGTCTCCTGTGTTGGGCCCGCCCGGTGCCTGTCGCAGCCAGGGCAGACCGTTGAACAACGCCATCGCCACCAGGGCGGCCACCATCACCGCGCACAGCGCGGCCAGGTTGCCCGGCAGCCACCAGGCCAGCAGGGCGCAGCCGAGGGTCAGCACCGTCAGCCGCGCGACGCTGGCGAGCAGTGGCCAGCCCATGCGCCCGGCGCCCTGGGAGGCGAAATACAGCGCCAGACCGACGCCCAGAAAGGCATAAGCGGGGGCGACGATGCGCAGGTACAGGGCGCCGGTGGCGATGGCCTCCGGATCATCGGTGAACAGGCCCAGCCAGGCCTGTGGGAACAGTGCCGCCGCCAGACCCACGGTTTCGGTGGTGATCGCCGCCACCGCCGCGCCGGTCCAGGCGATGCGCCGGGCGCGCTGGAACTGGCCGGCGCCCAGGTTCATGCCGACCATGGCCACCAGGGCGGTGCCGAAGCCGAACACGATGGGGATCTGCAGATACTCAATGCGGATGCCCAGACCGAACCCGGCCAGGGCTTCCATGCTGGTCCGCGCCACGAAGAAGGTGGCCACCACCACGCACAGGTTGGAGAGCACGGTGTTTAGCGAGGACCACAGCCCCACGCCGAGAATTTCGCCGAACAGGGCGCGCCGCAGAGGGTGGTGCAAACTCAGCCGCACGCCGCCGCGCCCACGGATCAGTGTGGCCGCCAGAATCACCGTGGCGATCAGGTAATAGCTGGCCAGCGCCAGACCGGCGCCGGTGATGCCCAGCGCCGGCAGCGGGCCGTAACCGAAGATCAGCAGCGGCGAGAGCACCAGCAGCAGGGGCACACCGCCCACCATCACCATGGCCGGCAGGCGCATGTTGCCGGCGCCGCGCAGCACCGCCGACAGGCCGTTCATCAGCCACAAAAACACCACGCCACAGAACAGCGCGTTGGAATAGGCCACCGCCGCGTCCAGGGCCGCGCCCTGTCCGCCCAGCGCACCGTAGAGGGGGCCGGCGAAGCCGATCACGATCACCGAGCAGATAAGGCCGAAGGCGACGACGATCACCACCGCGTGCAGGGCCAGGGCATCGGCCTTGTCCTGGTCGCCGGCGCCCAGGGAGCGGGCCACCGCCGAGGAGATGCCACCGCCGATACCGCCGGCGGACATCATCATCATCAGCATTACCAGCGGAAATACCAGGGCGGCGCCGGCCAGGGCGTCCACGCCCAGCAGGCCGACGTAGTAACTTTCCAGAAAATTGGCGAGGGCCTGAGCCAGCATCACCACCAGGTTGGGGGCCGCCAGGGCCAGCAGGGTGGGCAGCACCGGCGCTTCCAGAATCATGCGGGTGCGCGCGTTCGGCAGGGCGCGGGGCGGGCTCAGGGTGGCGGCCTGGTTCACGGCGGTCACCGCTGCATGATCAGCAGGGTGGAGGTGGCACTGGCGTAGAGTTTGCCGTTGCGGTCGGTGAGGCGCGCTTCGGCGAAGCCGAGACGGCGGCCCAGGGTGATCACCGTACCTTCGGCGCGGACCGGGCCGGTGTCCTTGGTCATGCCCCGGTGATAGGCCACTTTCAGTTCCGCCGTGGTGTAGGCCTGGTCGGCCTCCAGGCTGGCGTGCACCGCGCAGCCGCAGGCGGAATCCAGCAGCGCGGCGGCGTAGCCACCATGGACGGAGCCGATCGGGTTATAGACTTTCTCCGAGGGGGTGCCCTCGAACACGGCACGGCCTTTTTCCACTTCCACCAGGGTGAAGTCCAGGGTGTCGCCGATGGCCGGGTTGCGTTTTTCCCGCATTAGCATTTGCAGGGTTTCCAGGCCGTTCAGTGCGGCGTCGCTCATGGTTGTACTCCAATGCTTGAGTTAAAAATCCGGGGTCAGTGCGTGCCGGGCAGCTGGGCGGCCACGGCGTCGAGGAATTCTTCGGAAAGCGCCGCGTCGTCCACCGCCCGGGACAGCACCAGCGCGCCCACCATGGCGGCACAGGCGGCTACTGCTTTTTGGCGGCGGGCGGCTTTGTTGCGGGTGGGCAGGGCGCTGCCGAGCAGATCGATAAAGCGCTTCACGCTGCCGGTGAAGGCGGCGCGCACCGGCGGGCTCTGCCGTGCGGCGTCGCCGGCCAGGGCGGCCAGCACGCAGCCGTCGCCGGGGGCGTCACGGTGGCGCTTGGACAGGTAGCGGCGGGCCAGGGTGTCCATGGACGGTCCGTCGCTGTCGCTGACCAGCCGTCGCCAGCGCCGCCCGGTGACGCCGATGGCGTATTCGCAGGCTTCCGCCATCAGCTGTTCCTTGGAGTCGAAATGGCCGTAGAAGCCGCCGTGGGTCAGGCCGGCGTTTTTCATCAGTTCGGCCACGCCGATGCCGTCAAAGCCGCGTTCGCGAAACAAACGGGCGGCCTGGTGGACGATCTGTTCACGGTTGGCGGCGGCCTGTTCCTTGCTGACTCTCATGCTGGACCTCTTACGCTTGGCGCTCGCTTTTGGATGATGGTTGTCATTTATATAATGATGATGATCATCATGTAAATACGCGGCATCAAGAAAATTCGCCAGCGCGCCGAGGGCCGACTGTGCATGAATAGCGAAAGTGTGGGTCGGCTGCTTTTCTTTTTCCCGGCAACACCGTTCAATAGGCGGCAATAACGGTCACGTCTAAACGAGAGGAAGGACTATGCAAAACGCTGATCTGGGCAAACTGATTCTGCGCCTGACCCTGGGGCTGCTGTTGTTGTTGCACGGCATCGCCAAACTGGAAAATGGCGTGGGCTGGATTTCCGGTTCGTTGCAGGGTTATGGGCTGCCGGGCTTTCTGGCCTATGGGGTGTTTATCGGTGAAGTGATTGCCCCGGTGATGATCATCATCGGCTATTACACCCGGATCGGCGCGGTATTGATCGTGGGCAACATGCTGGTGGCGCTGCTGATGGCGCACATGAACGAACTGTTCGCACTCAGCAAAACCGGCGGCTGGGCGATCGAGCTGCAGGCGTTCTACCTGTTCAACGCGGTGGCCCTGTTCTTCTTGGGCTCCGGCAAATACGCGATGAAGAACTGAGAGAAAGACCTTGTGGGAGCGGGCCTCGCCCGCGAAAGGCAAGCAAAGCTTGCCGGCGGGATACCAGAGATGGGTGGAATCCCGCCGGCCGGCGCCGTCTTTAAAGCGACCCGTGCATCATATTCTTGCTGCTGATTTGCCCGTTCAGGGTCCAGTAGTCATAGAGAATCCCCAACCCGAACAGACCCACCGTCAGCAGGTAGATGATGCCGGTGATCCATTTCCCCATGTAGAAGCGATGCAGGCCGAATATTCCTAAAAAGGTCAGCAGGATCCAGGTGATGTTGTAGTCGGTGGGGCCTGAGCGGTAGCGAATGTCCGCGGACTCATCCATGCCGGGAATCAGAAACAGATCGATGATCCAGCCGATAAAAAACAGCCCCAGGGTGAAGAACCAGATGGTGCCGGTGATCTGGCGCCCGTAGTAGAAACGGTGGGCGCCCATGAAGCCGAAGATCCAGAGCAGATAACCGATCACCTTGCTGTGTGTATCCTGATACATGAAAGACCTCTCCGTTTGAATTGAAAACGCCGTACCGTTATAGCTCCACCTTGATGGCGGCAATCACTTTGTTCGCTTTTACGCGGGCGCGTTCCACGCTGTCGGCGCGGGCCACGGCGACGCCCAGGCGGCGGCTGCCGCTCACCGCCGGTTTACCAAACAGGCGCAGATCGGTATCCGGTTGCGCCAGGGCTTGATCCAGATTGCCGTAGCGCATGTCGGTGGACTCGCCTTTCACCAGCAGCACCGACGACGCGGACGGGCCGCGCTGTTCAATCAGCGGTACCGGCAGCCCAAGGATGGCGCGGGCGTGCAGCGCGAATTCCGACAGGTCCTGGGACATCAGCGTCACCAGGCCGGTATCGTGGGGGCGCGGTGACACCTCACTGAACCACACCTGATCGCCTTTGACGAAGAACTCCACCCCGAACAGGCCGCGCCCGCCCAGGGCGTCGGTGACCGCTTTGGCCTGGCGTTCCGCCTCCACCAGGGCGGCGTCGTTCATCGGCTGCGGCTGCCAGGACTCGCGGTAATCACCGTCTTCCTGGCGGTGGCCGATGGGCGCGCAGAACGAGGTGCCGTCTCGGTGGCGCACGGTCAGCAGGGTGATCTCGTATTCGAAATCCACGAACCCTTCCACGATCACCCGGCCCTGGCCGGCGCGGCCGCCGGACTGCGCATAGTCCCAGGCGGCGTCGATGTCGTGCTCCTGTTTGACCAGGCTCTGGCCCTTGCCGGAGGACGACATCACCGGTTTCACCACGCAGGGCAGGCCCACTTCGCGCACCGCCGCCAGGTACTCCTCGCGGGTGCCGGCGAAACGATACGGGGAGGTGTTCAGGCCCAGCTCTTCCGCCGCCAGCCGGCGGATGCCTTCCCGGTTCATGGTCAGGCGGGCGGCGCGGGCGGTGGGCACCACCGTGACCCCTTCCTGCTCCAGCTTGAGCAGCTCGTCGGTGGCGATCGCCTCGATCTCCGGCACGATAAAATGCGGCCGCTCCTGTTCCACCACGGCGCGAATCGCGGCGCCGTCGAGCATGTCGATGACATGGCTCCGATGGGCCACCTGCATGGCCGGCGCGTTGGCGTAGCGGTCCACGGCGATCACTTCACAACCCAGCCGCATCAGTTCGATGCTGACCTCCTTGCCCAGTTCACCGGAACCGAGCAGCAGCACGCGGGTGGCGCCGGGTGCATTGGGGGTGCCCAGAGTGGTCATGGTGGCGGCTCCTTTCCTTGAAAATCATTGCATCGCCCTCGGGCGCGTCGAGGCATGATTGTAGCCGCTACGGAGGGCCTTGTGGGAGCGGGCCCTGCCCGCGAAAGGCAAGCAACGCTTGCCGGCAAAGGTTGCCCCGCAGGATTCCAGAGACATTGCTAGAGCGAGCAAGCAGGCCTCTGGAATCCCGCCGGGTGGCTAGTGCCACCCTTTCGCGGGCGGGGCCCGCTCCCACAATAGCCTTGCCCGTCATACTTGCGAGGCTTGCCGCTTCCGGGTGGCGACCAGGAACCGTACCATGTCGGCGACGATAGACGGAGAAGCCGGTAATGGCGCAAGACGATGAAATGTGGATGGCCCGGGCGCTGGCGCTGGCGGAAAGCGCCGCCGGAGAAGGGGAGGTGCCGGTGGGCGCGGTGGTGGTGCGCGACGGCGAGGTAATCGGCGAGGGCTGGAACCGGCCGATCATCGCCCATGATCCCACCGGCCACGCGGAAGTGAACGCCCTGCGTGACGCCGCCGCCCGGGCGGGCAATTACCGGCTGTCCGGCGCCACCCTGTACGTCACCATCGAGCCTTGCACCATGTGCTTTGGCGCCTTGATGCACGCCCGCATCGCGCGGCTGGTGTACGGTGCCCGGGAGCCCCGGGCGGGCGTCTGCGAGAGTCAGTTGGGGTTGCCTGAGCGGGGGTTCTACAACCACCGCATTGAGGTGACCGGTGGGGTATGCGCTGAGGAAGCCGCGCAATTGCTGCGCGACTTTTTCCGGCAGCGGCGTTAACGCGCTGCTTACGGGGTAGGTCGGGTTAGGCCAGAGGCCGTAACCCGACATGGGGAGATGTCTTTCACGCGTTTTTGTCGGATTACGCTGCGCTAATCCGACCTACGCCTGTTCCGACCCGCCGGGGGCACACTGGCATCAGTCGGCGAGGGCGACCATGTTCGCGCGGTGGCGGTCGGAGTTGTTGGCCCACACCAGCAGGTCGTAGTAGCGGCGAATGTGCCGCACGTACACCGCCGCCTGGCCGCCGGGGGCGGCGCCGTAGCGCAACTGGTTCACGTAGGCCGGGTCGTCGAGCAGGGTGAGGCGGGTTTTCACGTCCTGCCACAGATCCGGGTTGTCGCCCTGGCGCTCGGTGAGCACGCGGGCGTCTTCCAGGTGGCCCATGCCCATATTGTAGGCGGCCAGCGCCATCCAGGTGCGGTCCGGTTCCTGGATGCGGTCCGGTACCCGGTCGTGCAGCTTGCGCAGATAGGCGGCGCCGGCGCGGATGCTCTGGGCCGGGTCGGTGCGGTCGGAGACGCCCATTTCCCGCGCGGTGCGGTTGGTGAGCATCATCAGGCCCTCGACCCCGGTGGGGGAGATCGCCTGGGCGTCCCACAGGGATTCCTGGTAAGCCATCGCCGCCAGCAGGCGCCAGTCGAAGCCGGCGTCCACGGACGCTTCCTGGAACTGGGCGGTGTAGCTGGGCAGGCGGTCGTCCATATGGCGGATAAAGCTGCGCGCCGCGTACAGGTTGAACTGATCAACGTGGCCGTAGAAGCGGTCCGCCAGCCGGGTGGTGGTGCCGTCCGCCTTGGCCTGGGTCAGGAAACGCTGCGCCGCCAGATAAAGGCTGCGATCGTCGTTGGCGCGGAACGCCCAGGCCAGGCCCTGATCGACGCTCAGGGTGAAGCCGGAGGCCAAATCCGGGAACAGGGAGCGGTGGATCGCATAGGCGTTGGAGTTGATCAGGGCGTAGTCGCCGTCGCCTTGCTCGACCAGGGCCAGCAACTGCTCGGCGGTGGCGTTTTCCACCTGTTCGAAGCTCAGTTCCGGGTGGTCCAGTTGTGCCGTCACCAGCATGTCCGCGTGGCGGCTGCCGGCGCGCACCAGCACCTTTTTGCCGATCAGGTCGGTGATTTCGGCGGGGCGCGTGTCACCCAGGCGGTACATCACCAGGGTGTCGACGGTCTGGTAGGGGGTGCTGTAGCGCAACGCCTGGTCGCCGTCGTTGCCGGCCAGCAGGGCGGACGCGGCCAGGTCGGCCTTGCCGCGGCGCACCGCGTATTTAAGGTCGGAGGTGCTGTCCACCTCCAGCAGGCGCAATTCCACGCCCAGGCGCTCGGCGAAGCCGCGCGCCAGCTCGTATTCCATGCCGGTGAGGCCGTTGGGGTCACGGTAGACGGTGGTCAGCGAAGGACGGGTGGCCACCACCAGCTCGCCCCGCGCCTGGACACGTTCCAGGGCGGTGGGGGTGGGGCGCATCGCCATCATCAGACCGACCGCGCCAAGCAGCGCGAGCGGTGCGATCAGGTGCCGGCCGGGGCGGAGGAAACCGCGAAGCCGTTGTAGCACTGTCATATCCGTTGATACCTCTGCTGGGTGTACTCCAGACAGGTCGGTACGGCCCGTGCCGTCCATCGCCTCCCCCATGGATCGGGGCGCTTGCCCCCGGGTTCGGCTGTGACCTACATCACGTGTGCGCGGCGAATCTACCATCGAAACTGGTTAAAAATCCATCATTTTTGTCCAACAATCATATTTGCTTGCACTTTTGGCGCAGGCCCTGGCGCCGCCGGCGGACGGCTTTTCGGCCCTTGCGGCGCGCGCATAGGAATTCGGCCGGCCATCCCTTATCATTGCGATCCTTATTTCTCCCCCTGCACGTAAAGGAAAAGCCGACCCCATGCTGATCCTCCCCGGTAGCCCGGCCCTATCCGCGTTTAGAAAGGAAAAACTGCTGGAAGCTCTGCCCCAGGCAGAGGCTCTGTCCGCCCGCTTCGTGCACTTCGTGGAACTCTCCCCCGAGGAGGGCGCCACCGGGTTGAGCGAGCGAGAGCGCCAGGTGCTCGACAGCCTGCTGGAATACGGCCCCAGCCTGGAAGACGTGGCCGTGGAAGAGGGCGGCAGTGAGACCTTCGTGGTGGTGCCCCGCCCGGGCACGGTGTCGCCGTGGTCGTCCAAGGCCACCGATATCTGTCACAACGCCGGCCTCGCCAAGGTGGCGCGGGTGGAGCGCGGCATCGAGTACCGGCTCAAGCTCAACGGCCCGGCGGACCGGGGTGAGCTGGCGGCGGCGCTGCATGACCGGATGGTGGAAGCGGTGCTCGACCGGCTGGAGGACGCCGAGGTGCTGTTCACCCACCACCGGCCGCGCCCGCTGACCAGCGTGGACGTGATTGGCGGCGGCCGCGAGGCGCTGGCCAGCGCCAACGGCGAGCTGGGTCTGGCGCTGGCGGAGGATGAAATCGACTATCTGGCGGAGCGGTTCACCGCCCTGGGGCGCAACCCTTCGGACGCGGAACTGATGATGTTCGCCCAGGCCAATTCCGAGCACTGCCGCCACAAGATCTTCAACGCGGACTGGACCATCGACGGCGAGGAGCAGGACCTCAGCCTGTTCGCCATGATCCGCAATACCTATAAGCACGCCAGCGAGGGCGTGCTCAGCGCCTACAGCGATAACGCGGCGGTGGTGGCCGGGCCGGTGGCGGACCGCTTCTACCCGGACCCGGGCAACGCCGGCTATCCGTGTGAATACCGCTACCGCAATGAGCCGGTGCACATGCTGATGAAGGTGGAGACCCACAACCACCCCACCGCCATCGCCCCGCGTCCCGGCGCCGCCACCGGTGCCGGCGGCGAGATCCGCGACGAGGGCGCCACCGGCCGTGGCGGCAAGCCCAAGGCCGGCCTCACCGGCTTTTCCGTGTCCAACCTGTGCATCCCCGGTTTCCGTCAGCCCTGGGAAGATGACTACGGCCGCCCCGGCCGCATCGCCTCGCCGCTGGACATCATGATCGACGGCCCGCTGGGCGGCGCCGCCTTTAATAACGAGTTCGGCCGGCCCAACCTGTGCGGTTACTTCCGCACCCTGGAAATCCAGGCACCGGGCGTGGCCGGCGACGAACGCCGCGGCTACCACAAGCCGATCATGATCGCCGGCGGCCTGGGTAACGTGCGCGACGGCGACGTGCATAAAAAGCCGATTCCGCCGGGCGCCAAGGTCATCGTGATCGGCGGCCCGGCCATGCTGATCGGCCTGGGCGGCGGCGCCGCCAGTTCCATGGCCAGCGGTGAATCCGACGAGGCGCTGGATTTCGCCTCGGTGCAGCGCGACAACCCGGAAATCGAGCGTCGCGTTCAGGAAGTGATCGACCGCTGCTGGGCGCTGGGCGAGCACAACCCGATTGTCTCCATCCACGACGTGGGGGCCGGCGGTCTGTCCAACGCCCTGCCGGAGCTGGTCCACGACCACGACCGGGGCGCCAAACTGTCGCTGCGAGCGATCCCCAGCGCCGAGCCGGGCATGAGCCCGGTGGAAATCTGGTGCAACGAAGCCCAGGAACGCTATGTGCTGGCGGTGCTGCCGGAAGACCTGGATCGCTTCGAGGCGCTGTGCCAGCGCGAGCGGGCGCCGTTCGCGGTGCTCGGCGAGGCCACCGAAGCGGAACACCTGGAAGTGGCCGACGACCATTTCGGCGACGCCCCGGTGGACTTGCCCATGGACCTGCTGTTCGGCAAACCGCCGAAAATGCAGCGCGCCTACGACCGGGAAGATTTCGAGCGCCAGCCGTTCACTACCGAGGGTATTGAACTCAAGGACGCCATTGAGCGGGTGATGCGCCTGCCCACGGTGGCCTCCAAGAATTTCCTGATCACCATTGGCGACCGCTCCGTGACCGGCCTGGTGCACCGCGATCAGATGGTGGGCCCCTGGCAGGTGCCGGTGGCCGACTGCGCGGTGACCGCCACCGGCTACAACCAGCGCACCGGTGAAGCCATGGCGATGGGCGAGCGCACCCCGGTGGCGCTGGTCAACGCCGCCGCCTCCGGCCGCATGGCGGTGGCGGAAACCCTCACCAACCTGGCCGGCGCCCACATCGGCTCGCTGGGCCAGATCCGCCTGTCCGCCAACTGGATGGCCGCCGCCGGCCACCCGGGCGAGGACCAGGCCCTGTTTGAGACCGTGAAAGCGGTGGGCATGGAGCTGTGCCCGAAGCTGGGCATCGCCATCCCGGTGGGCAAGGACTCCCTGTCCATGCGCACCCTGTGGCAGGAAAAAGGCATCGACAAGAGCGTGGTGGCGCCGCTGTCGCTGATCGTCTCCGGTTTCGCCAACGTCACCGACATCGGCCTGACCGCCACGCCGCAGCTCAAAACCGGCCTGGACAGCGAGCTGCTGCTGATCGACCTGGGCCGGGGCAAGAACCGCCTGGCCGGTTCGGCGCTGGCGCAGGTGTTCGGCAAGGTCGGCGATGTGGCGCCGGATCTGGACGACGCCGACGATCTGATCGCTTTCTTCGAGGTGACCCAGCGGCTGCTGGCGGAAGAACGCCTGCTGGCTTACCACGACCGCTCCGACGGTGGCCTGTTCACCACCCTGGCGGAGATGGCGTTCGCCGGCCGCACCGGCGTGGATATCGTGCTGGACAACATCGCCGGCGACGGCCCGGAAGCCGTGGCGGCGCTGTTCGCCGAGGAAGCCGGCGCGGTGATCCAGGTGCGCGCCGCCGATGTGCAGGCGGTGCGCCAGCGCTACCAGGACGCCGGCCTGGGCGGCTGCGTGCACAGTGTCGGCACCGTCAACGACGAAGATGTGGTGCGGCTGCGCCTGGGCGGCGCGGTGTTGCGCGAACGTCCGCGCTGGGGCCTGCAGCGGCTGTGGTCGGAGACCAGCTACCGCATCCAGGCGCTGCGGGACAACCCGGATTGCGCCCGCCAGGAGTTCGAATCGATCGCTGATTCCAACGACCCGGGCTTGAACGTGCGGCTCACCTTCGACATGAGCGAGGACGTGGCCACTCCGTTCATCAACACCGGTGCCCGCCCCAAGGTGGCGATCCTGCGCGAGCAGGGCGTTAACGGCCACATGGAAATGGCGGCCGCCTTCGACCGGGCCGGGTTCAGCGCCATGGACGTGCACATGAGCGATCTGCTCGCCGGCCGCGTCAGCCTGGACGAGATGAAAGGTCTGGTGGCCTGTGGCGGCTTTTCCTACGGTGACGTGCTGGGCGCCGGTGAGGGCTGGGCCAAGAGCATCCTTTACAACCCGGGCCTGCGCGACGCCTTCAACCGCTTTTTCTTCCGCGAGGACACCTTCTCGCTGGGGGTCTGCAACGGCTGCCAGATGCTGTCCAACCTCAAGGACCTGATTCCCGGCGCCGAGCATTGGCCGCACTTCGTGCGCAACCTGAGCGAGCAGTTCGAGGCGCGCACCTCGCTGGTGGAAATCCAGGACTCGCCGTCCATATTGCTGCGTGACATGGCCGGCACCCGTCTGCCGATCGCGGTGGCCCATGGCGAAGGCCGCGCCGAGATCAGCGACCAGGACCTCAACCGCAACATCGAACAACGGCTGCTGGCGCTGCGCTACGTGGACAGCCTGGGCAACCCGGCGGAGCAGTACCCCGCCAACCCCAACGGCTCCGCCCAGGGCGTCACCGGCTTCACCTCCCGCGATGGCCGGGCCACCATCATGATGCCGCACCCGGAGCGGGTGTTCCGCGTGCTGCAGAACAGCTGGATCCCGGATGATTGGCGCCGGTTCGAGAACGGGCCCTGGTATCGGTTGTTCGCCAACGCCCGGAAGTGGGTCGGGTGAGGGCAGTTAAGAGTTAAGAGTTAACAGTGAAAAGCAAAGTCAAAAGGCTGAGCGCTTTTGCGGGATTTGGAGTGGGGACGTATGGCGGACGAGACGTATAACTATTTTGATATGTTGATTGCGGAGTCGCCGGAGCCGACGGCGGTGTCCGAGCGGCGTCGGGAGCTGGCCAGCGAGTTGAAGGCGATCAGCGAGCAGTTGATTCGTCTGGACGCGGATGAGGCGGCGCTGGCGGAGTACACTGAGCAGGCGCGGGCGTTGCGTGAACGCCTGGAAGGGCATGGCCATCGCAGCATGCGCGATATTCTTGGTCGGCTGATCGTGGGTAAAGGCAGCCGCCAGGACGCGCTGGATATGGCCGACTTTGAAATTCTTACCGGCCAGGCGACGCCGCTGTCGCCGCCGCTGGCGCTGTGGCTGGACGGCGACACCGTGCGCGGCCGCGCCACCTTCGGACGGCTGTTCATGGGCCCGCCGGGCAAGGTGCACGGAGGCGTGCTGTCCCTGGCCCTGGATATGCTGATGGCCAAGTGTCAGGATTTCGTCACCGGCCTGGGCATGACCGGCACGCTGAACATCCGCTATATGGCGCCCACGCCGCTGAATACGGAGATCCGCTTTGAGTCCCGCGTGACGAAAGTGGAAGGGCGCAAGCTGCTTACCGAAGCCAAGGTGTTCGCCGGCGACACCCAGACCGTGTCCGCCACCGGTGTGTGGATCTCGTCCCAGGGCGACTATCAGTTGCGTGACGCTTACGCGCACCTCGCGCAGTCCGCCGACAACGACCGCGAGACCGCCTGAACCCGGGCGGTCCGCCAGGGAGGCATCATGACCGTCTACAAGCTTTGCTTCTACGTTCCCGAAGAGCATGCCGAAGCGGTGAAGAACGCCGTCTTCGAGGCCGGCGCCGGCCGCATCGGCAACTACGATTGCTGCAGTTTCCAGGTCGCCGGCCAGGGGCAGTTCCGGCCCCTGGAGGGCAGTGACCCCTACATAGGCGGTCAGGGCGAGATCGAAACGGTACGCGAATTCCGGGTGGAAACCATTTGCATGGAAGACCACCTGCGCGCGGCCATCAGCGCTCTGCGCCTTGCCCACCCCTACGAAGAGCCCGCCATCGACCTGTGGAAGCTCGAGGACCTGCCGGGTTAGGGGGCGGACCAGGGCCCGCTGCCACAAGGTCAGTCGTCCAGCGAAGGTTTGCGCTTGAGCGGTGGGATATCCTGAGTGCGCACCGGAAACTCGCCGCCGTTGGCGCGGTCCTGGATAAAGAACTTCAGCGTGCGCCCGATGGTGGGGAACGCCAGCTCGTCCCAGGGAATCTCATCCTCGGAGAACAGGCCGGCGTCGGCGCTTTCGTCGCCCACGCCGTAGTCGCCGTTGACCATCTCGCTTAGGAAGAACATGTAGACCTGGTTGATGTGCGGCAGGTTGAACACCGTATACAGGTCGCCGATGGCCACGGTGGCGCAGGCTTCTTCCCAGGTTTCGCGGGCGGCGCCTTCCTGCAGGGTCTCGCCGTTCTCCATATAGCCGGCGGGCAGGGTCCAGTAGCCAATGCGCGGTTCGATGGAGCGCTTGCAGAGCAGGAAGCGGCCTTCCCAGACCGGGATCGCGCCGACCACGATTTTCGGGTTCTGGTAGTGGATCACGCCGCAGTGGTTGCACCAATAGCGGGGCCGGTTATCCCCTTCGGGAATGGAGAACAGAATCTCTTCGCCGCAATGGCTGCAATATTTCATCGATGCTCTCGCCTGCTTATGGAGCCTCACTGGGGGAGCCCGGCCGCCGGCCGGCACAGTGAGGATACGACAGCCTAATGGCTTGGCCGTTGATCGGCAATTGGGGTGTTTTCACCGGCTCCGCCGTGAATAGAGCGCATCCGGCCTTGCCCGGTGGGCGAGGCCTGTTCAAACTGGTGTTTGAAATAAAACTGGGAGTACCCCGTGCTAGAAAAACTCCGGCAGCGCATGTCGGCCTACCCTCTCAATGATTTACCGGTGGATTTGCCGGAAGCCGCCGTGCTGATGCCGTTCGTGGACCAGCCCGACCCGGAGCTGATTCTGACCGTCCGCGCCCAGGGCATGCCCACCCACGCCGGCGAGGTGGCGTTTCCAGGTGGTAAACGGGACCCCGGCGACCGCGATCTGTTGCACACCGCCCTGCGTGAAAGCCACGAGGAGGTGGGCCTCGCCAAGCGTGAAGTGGAGGTGATCGGTCAGCTGTCGCCGCTGGCGTCGCGGTTCGGCATGAAGGTGACCCCGTTCGTGGGCGTGGTGCGGACCGGGGTGGATTTGACCCCCGAGCCCGGCGAAATCGAGACCATCTTCCAGGTGCCCTTGAGCTTCTTCCTGGAAGAGGAACCGGAGCTGTCGCCGCCGATCGATTTTTACGGCCGCCGCCTGCGCATGCCCAGCTATTATTACGAGGACAAGCGGATCTGGGGGCTGACGGCCTTTATGATCCTGGATTTGATCAACCATGTGTACGACGCCGATGTGCGTTTCGACCTGACGGGTGAAAAATGATCTATAAACTGGAAGGCCGCCGCGTGGAACTGCGTGGTGAAGGTCAATGGGTGGCACCCAACGCCACGGTGATCGGTTCGGTGGTGCTGGGCGCCAACAGCAGCGTCTGGTTCGGCGCGGTGATCCGCGGTGATAACGATTTGATCGAGATCGGTGACAACACCAACGTGCAGGAAAATTCCGTCCTGCACGTGGATCCGGGCGTGCCGATGAAAATCGGCAACGGCGTCACCGTCGGCCACAAGGTCATGCTGCACGGCTGCACCATCGGCGATAACAGCCTGATCGGTATCAACGCGGTGGTGCTGAACAAGGCCAGAATCGGCAAGAATTGCATCATCGGCGCCCACGCGCTGGTGCCCGAGGGCATGGAGATCCCCGATAACTCCCTGGTGATGGGGGCGCCGGCCAAGGTGGTCAAGGAAATCTCCGACGGCCACAAAGCCATGCTGACCATGAGCAGCCAGCACTACGCGGCCCATGCGAAACACTTCGAAGAGCACCTGGAGATCGATGAACGCTTTCAATAAAGACCCGGACTTCCACGACGCGCCGGTGGCGCACCGGGACCCGGTTTCGCCCTGCGTATCGATTTGCGCTTTGGACGGCGACGATATCTGCGTGGGTTGTTTCCGCACCGGCCGTGAAATCAGCTACTGGGGGTTATTGCCGGTGGAAGAGCGCCGTGAAGTGCTGGTCCGTTGCCAGCAACGCATGGCCGGCCAGCCCGCGCCCTGCATGGTGACTAAGGAACAGCCTTGAGCGTCGATGAACAGACCTTGAGCGGGGTGGAGCAGCCATGAGGGGGGTGGAGCAGCCATGAGCGAGAAAGAGCAGCCGCTACTGCCCGCCCGTCCCCGGGTGGGGCTGGCGCTGGGCAGCGGGTCCGCCCGGGGCTGGGCGCACATCGGCATTATTCAGGCGCTGGAAGAGCGCGGCATCGAAATCGACGTGGTGGCCGGCACCTCGATCGGCGCCCTGGTGGGCGGCGCCTACGTCAGCGGGGCGCTGAAGGAGTTCGGTGACTGGGTCAGAACCCTGACCACCAAGGACGTCTTCGGGCTGATGGATTTCACCTTTTCCGGCGGCGTGGTGAAAGGCGAAAAGCTGTTCGGTTTTTTCGAGAAGCTGCACAGCAACCCCAATATCGAAGATCTGGAAAAGCGGTTCGTCACCGTCGCCACGGACATGAAAAGCGGCCGCGAAGTATGGATCAGCAAGGGGCCGGTGCTGGACGCGGCCCGTGCTTCCTGCGCGCTGCCGGGGTTGTTCTCGCCCCTGCAGCACCAGCGCCGCTGGATGCTGGACGGCGGCCTGGTCAACCCGGTGCCGGTGTCGGCGGCGCGGGCGTTCGGCGCCGACGTGGTGATCGCGGTCAACCTGAACGCCCAGCTAGTGGGCGCCCATCTCTCACGCCAGGCGCCCCCGGAGGGCGGTGACAGTGACGAAGACCGCAGCCTGTGGCAGAAAATGACCCACTATTTCTCCTCCGATGCCGGGGGCACGCCGGGCTTTTTCGATGTGGTGGCGTCCAGCGTCAACATCATGCAGGACCGCATCACCCGCTCGCGGATGGCCGGCGACCCGCCGGAAGTGACGCTGATTCCGCTGCTGGAGGATTTCGCGCTGATGGATTTCCACCGCGCCGGGGAAGCCATCGACGAGGGTTACCGGCTGGTGGAGCGCCACGAAGGGGATATTTTTGCCTGGGTGGGGGCGCCGGACGCGGACCGGGTTTAGATCTCTGGTCTCTGGGATCCTGCCGGGCGCTTCGCGCCCTTTCGCGGGCGGGGCGCCCGCTCCCACAGCCCGCTCCCACAGCGCCCTGGAGCCGCTTTTAAGGGGCGTCGGGTTCGTTTGAGGCGTGGCGGACCTTGGCGGCTTTCACCATGTTGTCCTTCACCTGCAGGATCTCGATCAGGTAGTCGCCAATGCGGATCGAAATGTTCGCGTCGGGGATGTCCTGCAGGTACTCCAGGATCAAGCCGTTAAGCGTGCGCGGCCCGCCGGTGGGCAGGTCCCAGTCCAGCGAGCGGTTGATCTCGCGCAGATGGGTGGCGCCGTCGATCACGTGGCTGCCGTCCTCCTGGGGGTGAATGTCCTGGCTGGTGGCGGCCAGGTCGGTGGTGAATTCGCCGACGATCTCCTCGAGGATGTCCTCCAGTGTCACCAGGCCGAGTACGTCGCCATACTCGTCCACCACGATGCCGATGCGCCGCCGCGCGTTCTGAAAATTGATCAGCTGACGGTTCAGCGAGGTGCCTTCCGGAACGAAGTAGGGTTCCACGGTGTGCTGCATCAGTTCCGCTTTGTTGATGTCTTCCTTGAGCAGCAGCCGGCTCAGCTTGCGCAGGTGCAGCAGGCCCAGCATGTTATTGGGGTCGCCGCGGTACACCGGCAGCCGGGTGTGCTGGCTGGCGCGCAGGGTGGCCATGATCTCATCCATATCGTCTTCGATATCCACGCCCACCATCTCGTTGCGCGGGATCATGATGTCTTCCACCGTGACGCTTTCCAGATCCAGGATATTGAGCAGCATCTTCTGGTGCTTTTCCGGGATCAGGCCGCCGGCCTCGTTCACCACGGTGCGCAGTTCCTCGGGGCTCAGGTGGTCATCGTCGCTGTTGCGGGTCTGGGCGCCGGCCAGCTTCAGGAACATCATGCTGATGCCGTTGACCAGCCACACCAGCGGCGCCAGCAGTACCTGCAAGGGCTTGAGCACCACGCTGGCGGGGAAGGCGATGCGTTCCGGCTTGAGCGCGGCGTAGGTTTTCGGAGTGATCTCCGCGAATACCAGCATCACCAGGGTGATCACCACCGGCGCCACCGCCGCGCCGCTGTCGCCCAGCCAGCGGATCGCCAGGATCGCGGCCACCGTGGCGGCGAAGTTATTGACGAAATTGTTACCGATCAGGATCACCGACAGCAGGCGGTCGGTGCGGCGCAGCAGGCTCTCCACCCGCACGGCGGCACGGTGCCCCTGGCGGGCCAGATGCCGCAGGCGATAGCGGTTGATCGCCACCATGCCGGTTTCACTGCTGGAGAAGAAGGCGGAGCCGAGAATCAGGATGATCAGGGCGGTGATCAGCCACCCGTCGGAGAAGCTGTCCAAGAGGAAGTCGTTTCGTTGCTTATTGGCAGCACATTGTTTGGGGTCGGCGGTGGGCTGTCAACTGTGCCCCAGCCACAGCGCCGTCAGCTCCGCGCGGCTGCGCACATTGAACTTGCGGAACAGGGTTTTCACGTACTGGTGGGTGGTGTGCGGGCTCTGGCCCATGGCCTCGGCGATGTTCTTTTCGGCGCTGCCGGCCAGCATGTGCTTAAGCACGCCGCGCTCGGTGGGGGTGAGCGGGGCGTCGGCCATCAGCTGGCCATGGCTGAGGTGTATCTGCCGGTTCAGCCAGCCCAGGCTGCGCAGGGCATAACTGGCGATGTCCAGGTCTTGCGGGGTGAAATCGGGCTGGTCGCGCAGCCGGTCGAACATAAAGTAGCTTTCCACGTCCTCGTTCACCGGCATCACCACGAACAGGCGGTCGGTGATGCCGCGCCCCAGATAATGGTGGATGTAATGGTCGCCGGAGTAGAAACCCTCCGACACATGATCCACCAGCAGGGTGGCGCGGAATTCCCCGGCCTGGCGCACATGGTTGTGGGTGGATTCGTCCGGAATGCCCTTGTCGAGACGTTTCACCGCACCGGTGTAGGCCTGCTGGTCCGCCGGCAGCTCGCCGTGGAAGAACACCGAACGCGCCCGCCAGCCCAGCAGCGGGTCGTTGTCGGCGTCGTCGGCGAGGCGCAGGGAGGAGAGCCACAGGCCGTGGCGTGAGTCGATCAGCGCGCCGATCTCGGTGAACAGTTTGTGCAGGCAGACTTCGGGGGCGGAGGCGGGCAGTTCGGCCATCTCGTCCCAAAGGCGGTGGATGGCGGTCCGTGTCTGCTCGTCGATGTTCATGCCGCCCCCTCTAGGCTTTGTCGAGAATCACTTCCAAAACCAGTTGAGAGCCGAAGAACGCCACTACCAGCACGGCGAAGCCTGCCAGGGTGAAACGCACCGCCGTGCGGCCGCGCCAGCCACGCAGATGGCGACCACCCAGCAGCACCGCGAAAATCACCCACGAGACCAGCGTCAGCACCGTCTTGTGCACCAGGTGCTGGGCGAACAGGTCGTCCACGTACATAAAGCCGAACAGAATCGCCAGCGTCAGCAGACTCTGGCCCAGCCAGATGGTGTCGAACAGCATCGACTCCATCACCTGCATGGGCGGGAACAGGCGCATCACGCCGCGGATATGGCCGTCCTTGAGCTGGCGGTCCTGGACCATCAGCAGCAGCGCCTGACAGGCGGACAGCACCAGCACCGCGTAGGCGAGAATCGAAAGCAGCACGTGCAGGCCGATGCCGTGCTCCAGGGGGTGGGCCTGGTAGCCGGTGTCGATCCACAGGCTGGCGGGGATGATCAACGCCGCGAACGGAAACACCAGCGCGCCGATCCACTGGAACGGCCGGTACAGGCTCGACACCAACACCAGTCCGGCGCCCACCGCCGCCATGCAGGAGGCCACCGAAAACAGGCCCAGGCGCAGCCCCTGGTCGGTGACCAGCAGGAAGTACAGCCCCACGGCATGGGTGGCCACCGCCAGGCCGCCGGGCAGCATCAACACCGCCCGCGACGGCGCCGCCTGACCGCGGAACTGGCGGTACAGCAACAGCGACGAGAGCGCATATAAAAAAGTGGCGATCAGGCCCAGGGCCTCGGCAGCAGTCATAGGGTGCGATTTCTCCGAAAAAGCCGCCGAAGTCTGGCACAGGTCCCGGTCCTTTTGAAGCGCCAGCCATGACGGGCGGGGCATCGGTGCCCTATAATCGGCGGCCTGTCGTCTCGGTGCGCGCGGTCAGCGCCGCCGAGCGCTCGAAATCTGGAGGTTGATGATCATGTTCGAGAATCTCACGGACCGCCTGGGCCAGTCGCTGAAAGGCCTGGCCGGCCAGGGGCAGCTCACCGAAGACAATATCCGCGACACCCTGCGTGAGGTGCGCAAGGCGCTGCTGGAGGCCGACGTGGCCCTGCCGGTGGTCAAGGAGTTCGTGGAGCAGGTCAAGGAAAAAGCCCTCGGCCAGGAGGTGCTCAAGAGCCTTAACCCGGGCCAGGCGTTCGTCAAGATCGTCAACGACGAGCTGGTGCACACCATGGGCGACGCCAACGACGCCCTGAATCTGGCGTCCAAGCCGCCGGTGGTGATCATGATGGCGGGCCTGCAGGGCGCCGGTAAGACCACCTCCGTGGCCAAGCTGGCGCGTTTCCTTCAGGAACGGGAAAAGAAGAAAGTGATGGTGGTGTCCGCCGACGTTTACCGGCCGGCGGCCATCGACCAGCTGGAGACCCTGGCCGGTGAGGTGAAGGCGGAGTTCTTCCCCTCCAGCGGCGACCAGGACCCGGTGGACATCGCCAACGGCGCCCTGCAGGCGGCCCGCAACAAGTATATGGACGTGCTGATCGTCGACACCGCCGGTCGCTTGCACGTGGACGAGCAGATGATGGGCGAGATCAGCCGCCTGCACGGGGCCATTCATCCCGCCGAAACGCTGTTCGTGGTCGACGCCATGACCGGTCAGGACGCCGCCAATACCGCCCAGGCCTTTAACGAGGCGCTGCCGCTCACCGGTGTGATCCTCACCAAGGCGGACGGCGACTCCCGGGGCGGCGCGGCGCTGTCCGTGCGTCACCTCACCGGTAAGCCGATCAAGTTCATCGGCATGGGCGAGAAAACCGACGCCCTGGAGCCCTTCCACCCGGACCGGATCGCCAGCCGGATCCTCGGCATGGGCGACGTGCTGTCGCTGGTGGAGCAGGCCGAGCGCACCCTGGACAAGAAGAAAGCCGACAAAATCGCCAAGAAGTTCAAGAAAGGCCGGGCGATGGACTTCGAGGATCTGAAGGACCAGTTCCAGCAGATGCGCAACATGGGCGGCATGGCCAGCCTGCTCGACAAGCTGCCGGGCATGGGCGGCATGATGGAAGCGGCCCAGAACCCGGCGTCCATGAAACAGATGAAGCACATGGAAGCCCTGATCGACTCCATGACCCCCAAGGAGCGCCGCAACCCGGACGTGATCAAGGGCTCGCGCAAGAAGCGCATCGCCGCCGGCGCCGGTCTGGAAATCCAGGACCTCAACCGCCTCATGAAGCAGCAGAAAATGATGGCGAAAATGATGAAGAAGATGCGTGGCAAGGGCGGCATGAAGAACATGATGCGCGGCATGGAAGGCATGATGGGCGGTGGCTCCGGCGGTCCCGGCGGCGGTATGCCTCCGGGCGGCATGGGCGGCGGCGGTGGCATGCCGCCCATGGGCGGTGGCGGCGGTGGTCTGCCCCCGATGGGAGGCGGCCGGTAGGGCTTTATCTCGGTCGCGGATGGGCGTACAATCCGCACCCTTCGCGACCCGACCGGGCCTCTTCCATGGCGCCGGGCGGGTTTTCAAGCGGATACGATGGCCGGCGGCGGGCGCCGCGGGCCGGGAAACCGGATTGAAATAAGGTATTGGAATTATGGTAGTTATTCGTCTCGCCCGTAGTGGCGCCAAGAAACGTCCTTTCTATCACATCGCCGTGGCTGACAGCCGCACGTCCCGCGATGGCCGTTTCATCGAACGTCTGGGCTTCTACAACCCGATCGCCCGTGGCGGCGAAATTCCGCTGCGCGTGGACGTGGCCAAGGTGGACGCCTGGATCGCCAAGGGCGCCCAGCCCTCCGAGCGCGTTAAGGCGCTGGTCAAGAAAGCCCGGAAAGAAGCCGAGCAAAGCGCGTAACGCGCTGGTAGCGAGCGCCTGAGGATGGCGGCAGCCGATAACGCCCTGACATCGGAGCAGGTGTTGGTGGTGGGCCGCGTAATGGCGGTCCACGGCGTCCAGGGGTGGGTGAAGGTGTTTTCCCACACCGACCCGATGGAAAACATCTTCGAGTACCAGCCCTGGTACCTGCGTCGCGGCGAGCACTGGCTGCCGGTGACGCTGACCGGCAAGCGCCGGCAGGGCAAGGGGCTGGTGGCCGGTTTTGAAGGCTGCAACGACCGCGACCAGGCCCAGCAAGAGCTGGTCGGGCGGGACATCGCCGTCCCCCGCGACCTGCTGCCCCGCTCCGGTGGGGACGATTATTACTGGCGCGATCTGATCGGCCTGCGGGTGAAACTCGCCGACGGCCGGGACTTGGGCCAGGTGCACAGTTTAATGGAAACCGGCGCCAACGATGTTCTGGTGGTGCGCGGCGACGGCGACAGCCTCGACCGGGACGAGCGGTTGCTCCCCTGGTTGCCCGAGCACGTGATTCTGGATGTGGATCTGGAGCACGGCGAGATGCGGGTGGACTGGGACCCGGAGTTTTAGCGAACCGGCTCTAACGGGGGCACGCCCATGCGGATAACGCTGATCACCCTGTTCCCGGAGATGGCGCGGGCGGTCACCGACTTCGGGGTTACCCGGCGCGCGGTGGAAAGCGGCCAACTGGTGCTGGACACGGTGAACCCGCGTGATTTCACCGAGGACCGGCACCGCACCGTGGACGACCGGCCCTTCGGCGGCGGCCCCGGCATGGTGATGAAGGTGGCGCCGCTGGAAAAGGCGCTCACCCACGCCCGGCAACGGGCCGGCGGCGGCAAGGTGATCTATCTGTCGCCCCAGGGGCGACCGCTGACCCAGGCGAAAGCCGAAGCGCTGGCGGCGGAGCCGGAACTGATTTTGCTCGCCGGCCGCTACGAAGGGGTCGATGAGCGGGTGTTGGACATGTCGGTGGACGAGCAGATATCCATCGGCGATTACGTACTCAGCGGCGGTGAACTGCCCGCGCTGGTACTGATCGACGCGGTGACGCGTCTGCTGCCCGGGGTGCTCGGGCATCAGGATTCGGCGGCCCAGGATTCGTTTTCCGGTGATATGGAGAACCTGCTGGACTGCCCGCACTACACACGGCCCGAGCTGTATCAGGGCCGGTCGGTGCCTGAGGTTCTGCTCAGCGGCGATCACGAACGGATCCGCCGCTGGCGCTTGAAGCAGGCACTGGGACGCACCTGGCGGTGGCGTCCCGAACTGCTGGAGGCCCGCCGGGAGCGGGGCTTGAGCAAGGAAGAGAGCGAGTTGCTCGACGAATACATCCGCGAGTTCGAAGCGCGGGACGACGGGCAGCAATACAGCGATCAATGAACCGAGGAGCCTGCCATGAGCGGCAAAAAACCCCTGATTCAGGAAATCGAACAGGCACAGCTGAAGACCGACGTGCCCGAGTTCGGCGCCGGTGACACCGTCACCGTGCAAGTGAAAGTGAAAGAAGGTACCCGTGAGCGTCTGCAGGCGTTCCAGGGTGTGGTCATCGCCCGCCGTAACCGCGGTCTGAACTCCGCCTTCACGGTGCGCAAAGTGTCCCACGGTGTGGGCGTCGAGCGGGTGTTCCAGCTGCACAGCCCGATCATCGATTCCATCGAAGTGAACCGTCGCGGTGACGTGCGTCGCGCCAAGCTGTACTTCCTGCGTGACCGGTCCGGTAAGTCCGCGCGGATCAAGGAAAAAATTCGCAAGTAATCGAACTTGCGGTTGTGCCGCCGCGAGCCATGTCGTCTCAGCCTTTGCTGTAGGGCAATTCGGAGACGACCTCTGGTCCGGCGGACGCTCCCAAAAAAAGGGCCACCCCAGGGTGGCCCTTTTTTATGCTTGTGGGAGCGGGCTGTGGGAGCGGGCCCCGCCCGCGAAAGGGAGCGAAGTTCCCGGCAGGATCCCAGAGCCCCCCTACTTCGACACCGCCCGGAACACCGCGAGAATCACCAGAGCGCCGATCACCGCGGTCACCAGGCCGCCCAGGCTGAACGAGCCCACCGGGCCGCCGATACCGGCCATGGCGCCCAGCCAGCCGCCGACAATCGCGCCGATGATGCCGAGAATAGTGGTCAGAATAAATCCCCCGCCGTCGCGGCCGGGCATGATCCATTTGGCGATAATGCCCGCCAAAAGCCCCAGTACGATCCACGATAAAATGCCCATAAAACGTTCTCCTTGGCCGATTCATTGATCGCATTCAGTATGCCTGCGCCATCCCATCGGCACGGGTAATAAAAGGTAAAAACCGGGCGCCTGAAGAACGCGAGGGCGGCGATTGTGTTTTCCGCCATGATTGCCAATACTCCCGGCATGAATTCTCCCCGCACGCCGCTCAGCGACACCGACCAGACCCTGGTCGACGCCTGGCTGGACAACCAGTGGCTGGAGCGCGGCCTGAGTCGCCACACCCTGGAAAGCTACGGCCGTGACCTGCGTCAGTTCGGCGAATGGCTCGCCGGCGGCGGGCGAGGTCTGGGCCACTGTGATCGGGAACGCCTGCTTTCCTTTCTGGCCGACCGGCACCGCCAAGGCGTTGGCGCGCGTTCGGTGGCCCGACAGCTGTCCGCGTTGAAAAGCTTTTTCCGCTGGATGAAACGGGAGGGGCGCATCGACCAGGACCCGACCCTGAACGTGGCCCGACCGCGCACCGGCCGGGCCTTGCCGAAGACCCTGTCCGAGGCCGATGTGGAGGCGCTGATGCGTGCCCCGGACCTGGACGACAGTCTGGGCCTGCGCGACCGCGCCATGCTCGAGGTGCTGTACGCCTCCGGGCTGCGGGTGTCGGAGCTGGTGGGCCTGACGCTCAGCCAGGTCAATCCCCGTCAGGGGCTGGTGCGGGTCATCGGCAAGGGTGACAAGGAGCGGCTGGTGCCGCTGGGCGAGGAGGCGCTGCACTGGCTGGAGCGCTACCTGCGGGACGCCCGGCCGGCGCTATTGGGCGAGCACCGCGAGGTGCTGTTTCCCAGCCGGCGCGGCGGTTTCATGACCCGCCAGACATTCTGGCACCGGATCAAGCAGCTGGCGGTGCGCGCCGGCGTGCAAAAGCCGCTATCGCCCCATACACTGCGGCATGCCTTCGCCACGCATTTGCTCAACCATGGTGCCGACCTGCGCGTGGTGCAGATGCTGCTGGGGCACAGTGACCTGTCCACCACGCAGATTTACACCCACGTCGCGCAGCAGCGGTTACAAGAGGTGTACCAACAACACCACCCGCGCTCGGGAACCTGAGGGCGGCCCCGGGCTCCAACTGGCTTGGGAATCCGAACAACTGGAGAACAATGATGAAAGCGATTCTAAGTGCCCGTATGGCGACCCTGGCGGCCACGCTGCTGGCCGTATCCGCCGTTGCCCAGGGCGCGGGGGAGATCGACGAGAAAGCGTTCAAGAGCAATTTCCAGGACGCCTTTCCGCGCACTGAAATCACCAATATCCAGCCCGCCGCCGAGGGGCTGGTGGAAGTGGAGTTGAACGGCCGCGAGATCATCTATGCCTCCGATGACGGCCGCCTGGTGTTCACCGGTGACGTGATCGAGCTGCGCGACAGCGGCCCGGTCAACCTCAAGGAGGCCCGTTACCAGAAAGTGCGCAATGCCGGCCTGGCCGACCTGGACCCGAACGCCTTGATCACCTATCCGGCCAAAGGCAAGGAAAAGGCCGAGATCTACGCCTTCACCGACATCACCTGCGGCTACTGCCGTAAGATGCATCGCCACATCGAGGAATACACCGACGCCGGCATCACCGTGCACTATCTGGCGTTCCCCCGTGGCGGCCCGCAGGCCGGCAGCGCCGAGGACATGCGCCACATCTGGTGTGACGCCAACCCTGAAGAAGCGCTCACCGCCGCCAAGCTGAATAACACCATCTCCGACTCCAAGTTGGCCGACTGCGCCGCCGCGGTGGACGAGCAGTACCAGCTGGGCCTGGAATTCGGCGTGCGCGGCACCCCCGCGGTATACACCGCCGAAGGCGCCCAACTGGGGGGCTACGTGACCCCGCAGCAGCTTAACCAGCGCCTCGGTCTGTAGCCCGGGCTGTCCGCTCCAGGCCCCGCCACACGGCGCTTTGCGGCGCCGTTCACCGGTTCTTTACATTGACGGCGCAGGGTTGCGCCGTTAATGTGTCCGGCTTCCGATGACCCCGCCCAAGGTGACGCCGTGGAAGCTGACTTTCAGCGCATAAAGCGCCTGCCCCCCTATGTCTTCAACATCGTCGGCGAGTTGAAGATGGCGGCCCGTGCGCGTGGCGAGGACATCATCGATTTCGGCATGGGCAATCCGGATCAGCCCACGCCTAAGCATATCGTCGACAAGCTCACCGAGACCGCCCAGCGCGGCGACACCCATCGCTATTCACAGTCCAAGGGCATTCCCCGTCTGCGCAAGGCGATCACCGACTGGTACCAGCGCCGCTACGACGTCCGCCTGGACCCGGAAACGGAAGCCATTGTCACCATCGGTTCCAAGGAAGGCCTGGCGCATCTGGCGCTGGCCACCATGGGGCCCGGGGATACCGTGCTGGTGCCCAATCCCAGCTATCCGATCCATCCCTATGGCTTCGTGATCGCCAACGCGGATATTCGCCATGTGCCGCTGGTGCCCGGGGTGGACTTCTTCGAGGAGCTGGTGCGCGCCATCAAGGAAGCCTGGCCCAAGCCGAAACTGCTGGTGCTGAATTTTCCGGGCAATCCCACCGCCCAGTGCGTGGAGCTGGATTTCTTCGAGAAGGTGGTGGCGATCGCGCGGGAGTACGGTATCTGGGTGGTGCACGACATCGCCTATGCGGACATTGTCTTCGACGGTTACCAGGCCCCCTCGATTCTGCAAGTGGAGGGCGCCCGCGAGGTGGCGGTGGAGTTCTTCTCGCTGTCCAAGAGCTATAACATGCCCGGCTGGCGGGTCGGGTTTTGCTGTGGCAACCCGCAACTGATCCAGGCCCTGGGCCGTATCAAGTCCTATCTGGATTACGGCACCTTCACGCCGATTCAGGTGGCCGCCATCGCCGCGCTGGAGGGCGACCAGAGCTGCGTGGGCGAAATCCGCGACATGTACCAGCGGCGCCGCGACGTGCTTTGCGACGGCCTTAACGAACTGGGCTGGACGGTGGAGAAACCCCGCGCCACCATGTTTGTCTGGGCGCGCATCCCCAAGAGATACAGGGAGATGGGCTCGCTGGAATTTTCCAAGAAGCTGCTTCAGCAAGCGGGCGTGGCGGTATCGCCGGGCATTGGCTTCGGTGAATACGGCGACGACCATGTGCGCTTCGCACTGATTGAAAATGAACAACGCACCCGGCAGGCGTTGCGCGGCATCAAGAAGATGTTCCGCGCCGACGGCGTGTCCGGCGAATGAAGAGAGAGGATGCCAAGGTGAATGCGGTAAAGGTCGGCATAGCAGGTCTGGGCACGGTGGGGTCCGGCACGGTCAACGTTCTGCAGCGTAACGCCGGTGAAATTGCCCGGCGCGTGGGCCGCCCGATCGAGATCGCGCACATCGGTGCCCGCCGCGACAACCCGGCGTGCGACATCAGTGGTGTCCGCGTGTCCCGGGACATCTTCGCGGTGGCCACGGACCCGGAGATCGACATCCTGGTGGAGCTGATCGGCGGCACCGACACCGCCCGCGAACTGGTGCTCACCGCGATCAAGAACGGCAAGCACATTGTTACCGCCAACAAGGCGCTGATCGCCGAACACGGCAACGAAATCTTCCAGGCCGCCCACCAGAACGGCGTGGACGTGGCTTTCGAAGCGGCGGTGGCCGGCGGTATCCCGATTCTCAAATCCCTGGGTGAAGGCCTGGCCGCCAACCACATCAACTGGGTGGCGGGCATTATCAACGGTACCGGTAACTACATTCTTACCGAGATGGAGCAGGGCGGTCGCGCCTTCCAGGAAGTGTTGGAAGAAGCGCAAAGCCTGGGCTACGCGGAAGCGGACCCGACCTTCGACGTGGAAGGCGTGGACGCCGCGCACAAGCTCACCATCATTGCCTCCATCGCCTTCGGGATTCCGCTGCAGTTTTCCAAGGTGTACATGGAAGGCATCGGCCGCATCACCATCGAGGATGTGAAGAGCGCCGCGCAGTTCGGTTACCGCATCAAGCATCTGGGCATCGCCAAGGACACCGGCCACGGCATTGAGTTGCGCGTGCACCCCACCCTGATCCCCCGTGAGACCATGTTGTCGGCGGTTAACGGGGTGATGAACGCGATCATGATTGATGGCGACGCGGTCGGTCCGACCATGTTCTACGGCGCCGGCGCCGGCGCCGAACCCACTGCCTCGGCGGTGGTGGCGGACATTATCGAAATGGGCCGCGCGTTGACGGTGGACCACGACGAGCGGGTGCCCTACCTGGGCTTCCACGCCGATCAGATGTCCGACGATCCGATTCTTACCATCGATGATGTGTCCTGCAGCTTCTACCTGCGCCTGCACGTTCAGGACAAGCCCGGCGTGCTGGCCAACATCACCCGTATCCTCAGCGACAACCACATCAGCATCGAGGCCATGGTGCAGAAGGAGACCGAGGAAGGCCTGGTGCCGATCGTGATGATGACTCACAAGGTGCTGGAAGGGGATATGAACGCGGCCCTGGCGGCGATCGCCGCCCTGGACACCGTTGATAACAGTATTATGCGCATCCGCGTGGAAACGCTGGACGCCTGACGCTTAAGAGAGATACGACATGCCATTCCGTGACCGCTATACCGGCCTGATCAACCGTTACCGTGACCACCTGCCGGTTAACGACGACACGCCATTGATCAGCCTGGGTGAGGGCAACACGCCGCTGATCCGCCTGAAGAACATTCCCCGTCTGCTCGGCAAGGACGTGGACATCTACGTCAAATACGAAGGTCTCAACCCCACCGGGTCGTTCAAGGACCGGGGCATGACCATGGCGGTGACCAAGGCGGTGGAAGAGGGCAGCAACGCCATCATCTGCGCGTCCACCGGCAACACGTCCGCGGCGGCGGCGGCCTACGCCGCCCGCGCCGGGATCACCGCGTTCGTGATCATCCCCGAAGGCAAGATCGCCATGGGCAAGCTGGCCCAGGCGATGATGTACGGCGCCGTGATCATGCAGATTCGCGGCAACTTTGACCAGGGCATGGAACTGGTCAAGCAGGTGGCCGAGAAAGCGCCGGTGACCATCGTGAACTCGGTCAACCCCTTTCGTCTTCAGGGTCAGAAAACCGCGGCCTTCGAGATCATCGAGGAGCTCGGCCGCGCCCCGGACTACCACTGCTTGCCGGTGGGCAACGCGGGTAACATCACCGCCCACTGGATCGGTTACTGCGAATACTCATCCACCAAAACCGACATCGTCACCGAGGCGTGCGCGTTCTGCGAAGGCCATTGCCGTTATGCCGGCGGCCCGATGATCGGCGACCGCCCGAAGATGGTCGGCTACCAGGCGGCGGGCTCGGCCCCGTTCCTGCGCGGCGAACGGGTTTCCGATCCGGAGACCGTGGCCACCGCCATTCGTATCGGCAATCCGCAATCCTGGGATAAGGCCTGGAAGGTCAAGGAAGAGTCCGGCGGCTGGTTCGACGAACTCAGCGATGAGGAAATTCTCGCCGCCCAGAAGCTGCTCGCCGAGAAAGAAGGTATTTTCTGTGAGCCCGCTTCCGCCGCGTCCATCGGTGGCGCCATGCGTGACATCAAGTCCGGCAAGATCGCCGAGGGGTCCACCGTGGTGTGCACGCTCACCGGTAACGGCCTCAAGGACCCGGACACCGCCATTGAACAGTGCAAGGATTCACGGATGGTGACCATCGATGCGGAGCTGGACGCGGTTCGCGACGCCATCGTCAAAAATATGTGAAGCGCGACTAAAATGATCCAGCGTCCGTGAAAGGGATGCTTTTAAAGCAAGGCGCGGCGCCGAAAGGCCCGCGCCTTTTCTGTTTTTTGCACAAGCGAATCCGGCGTTGAACTTGAAACCTGGCCTTGAATGGAGGATATATAAAGGGTCCTCGAACACGTTGCGGTAATAAGTTCATTGGATTTTTCAATTTTTTTATATTGCTGGAAAGCCAGAGACAATAAGGGTTTTCTGGCGAAAGTCTGAGCAAGAAAAAGGTCAGCGGTTTGACATCAGTTCCGTGATCTTTAGGCTGCGTAATGACTTCTGCTGGGGAGACCATAATGAGAAAGTCTATTTTTGCGAAGTCCGCACTGGGCTTGTTCGCGGCATCCGCCGTATGTACACCGATCACGGCCACCGCTGGGGCGGAATTGAGTGCCGGCGTTTGGTGGGTCTATCAGAATGTAACTGATTCTGATTTCAATGCGACCTCGTTCAACGAGGATCTTGATAACGAAACCGGCGGCAACTTCGCCGATCCGGCGCTGATTCTGTATGCCGATGACGACGGCAGCCACGGTCCTTGGCATTTCAGCGCGGAAACCCGCATCGGTACCGGTTCCTTCACCAGCCCCGCGAACAACAACAGCGGGGACAACTTCACCATTCACAAAGCCTGGATCGGTTACGACCTGACCGAGGACACCAGCCTGAAGCTCGGTAAAAGCCAGGTGCCGTTCGGTTGGAAGACCACCAACTTCTGGCCCGGTGACGGCCTGCAAGGGGGTTACGGCGACCAGATGGACGTGGGTCTGAAACTGAGCGGTGATGCCGGCGCGATCCACTATGACGCGGCTTATTACCATCAGGACGACTGGGGTGAGGACAGCACCGATACCGTTGACGACAACGGACACTGGGGCAGCAGCACCACCTATCGCAAGATCAAGACCGGCGTTGTGAACCTGGACTGGACCTTCCTGGAGCATCACACCATCGGCGCCTCCGCGCAGTATGGTCGCATGCAGGATTTGGTGCCGGTGGCCGCCGGTAACCCGTCCGCCAGTAATGACGAAGGCACCCACCAGGCCTACGACCTGCACTACATGTTCGAAATGAACAACTGGACCGCCAAGTATCGCTTCATTGATGTGGAGCGTGATTTCGGTGGCATGGACGCTCTGCTCGCCTCCGGCGACGCGCCGGTGGATGAAAAGATCGAAAACCAGCGGCATGTGGTGGAAGTCGGCTACAACCACAATAACTGGTTCTACTACGTGGACGCCGGCGTGGCCAGCACCGACACCGCCGGCAACGAGGCCGATGACGTTCAATTCATCGCCCCCGGTATTCGCTATCAGTACGGCCCAGGCTGGATCTACTTTGAATACCTGCAATCCGACGGCGACATCAATGCCTACGGCGATGTCTACGAATCGAACTTCGACGCGGTCTACGTCGCCTTCGATTTCTACTTCTGAACCGAGTGCCGTCAAGCCGGCCCCGGGCCGGCTTCAGGGTCCGGCGACGCCGGACCGACCGTGCGGCACCGCCTTTCTGGTTCTGAGCCGGTGCCGCGTGACACGGAAAATGGAGTCATGCGATGAGCGTGGAATACGAAACAGACTATGAAGCGGGGCAGGATAATGTGCAGGTCCTTGGCATGGACATGCACAATCCGGTCTTCTTCATCAGTGCGGTGCTGATCCTTGCATTCGTGATCGGTACCATTATTTTTCCCGCCGAGGCCAAAACGGCCCTCGACGGTGCCAAGGGCTGGACCATCGACAACTTCGACTGGTTGTTCATGGTCGGCGCCAATATTTTCGTTTTATTCTGTATCGCCCTGATTTTTCTTCCCGTCGGTAAGATACGCCTGGGTGGCAAGGACGCCCGGCCGGACTTTTCCACCCTGTCCTGGTTCGCGATGCTGTTCGCCGCCGGTATGGGCATCGGTCTGATGTTCTGGAGCGTGGCGGAACCGGTGGGTTACTACACCGACTGGTTCGGCACCCCCCTGAACGTGGAGCCCAATACCCCGGAAGCGAAAGACATGGCGCTGGGCGCGGTGATGTACCACTGGGGTCTGCACCCCTGGGCCATCTACGGCGTGGTGGCATTGTCCCTGGCGTTCTTCGCCTACAACAAAGGCATGCCGCTGACCATCCGGTCCGCCTTTTACCCGATCCTGGGTGAGCGCTGCTGGGGCTGGCCCGGCCATATTATTGATGTGCTGGCGGTGTTGGCGACCATCTTTGGTCTGGCCACATCACTGGGCCTGGGCGCCAAACAGGCCGCCGGTGGCATGCATTTCCTTTTCGACACCCCCAACGCCATCAACGTGCAGATCGCGATCATCGTGGGTGTGACCGCCGCGGCGGTGATCTCCGTCATGCGCGGCCTGGACGGCGGTGTGAAACTGCTGAGTAATCTCAACATGGGCCTGGCGGCGTTGCTGCTGCTGTTCGTGATGATCGCCGGCCCCACCCTGCTGATCTTTACCAGCATGGGGCAGACCGCCGTCGATTACGCGGCCAATATCATTCCGTTGAGCAATTGGATCGGCCGGGAAGACCAGGGCTTCCTGCATGACTGGACCGTGTTCTACTGGGCCTGGTGGATTTCCTGGTCACCGTTCGTGGGCATGTTCATCGCCCGGGTGTCCTACGGCCGCAGTGTCCGTGAGTTCCTCACCGCGGTACTGCTGGTGCCCACCCTGGTGACCGTGGTGTGGATGGCCACCTTTGGCGGCTCCGGGCTGCACCAGACCATCAATGGTATCGGTGAACTCGCCAACGGCGTTGGCGAATCCTCCCTGGCATTGTTCCAGATGCTGGCGGAACTGCCGCTGACCGCGATCACCTCTTTCCTGGCGATCGTGCTGGTGCTGGTGTTCTTCATCACCTCCTCCGATTCCGGCTCTCTGGTGATCGACTCCATCACCGCCGGCGGCAAGTTGGACGCGCCGGTGCCCCAGCGGGTGTTCTGGGCGATCATGGAAGGCCTGATCGCCGGTGCCCTGCTGTATGGCGGCGGCGAGCAGGCGCTGAACGCCCTGCAGGCCGGCGCCATCACCACCGGCCTGCCGTTCACGGTGGTGCTGTTGCTGATGTGCTTCAGCCTCTACAAGGGGCTCTCGGCGGAGCGCAAGCTGGCCACCGCCAAGCCCTGAAGGCTTTCCACAAGCCTTCAATCAAAAAGCCCGGCCTTCGCGCCGGGCTTTTTTTGTCTCGCTGATTATTCCTGTGTTCGGTGCTTCGTATCGGAGACGCGGTGCAATGGTGGTGCCTTCCGGGATCGCTCAAGCCATCCATGGCCGCTCTCATTTGGCCATCCTTGGCCAAATAGGTCCCTCCAGGCATCACCATTGCCCCGCTCACTTGGCAGCGGAACCGCCACAGGTCAGAAGAGCCGCCAGGACCTTTGTAGAAAGGTTCGGCGCCGGCGACGACCCGGAATGCCGGAATCTCACTCCGGAGCGGGTCTGTGTTAGGCCCTTCCGGGACCCTGGAGAACAGGACGTTCGACAGGGAGTCTACAGGGACGTATTCACGACGTTCCCGGAAGGGCCTAACACAGACCCGCGACCCAGACTGGAGAGATACGAGCGCCGCGGCTTATCGGGTATGGCGGTTGATGGTGTATTGGAGGTTAAGCAGGGCAGGGAGGTGCGGCCCGATCAGGCCCTTGCCGGTGGTCAGCAAGGCGCCGGCCAGGTCCCGGTCCGGGTCGGCCCAGCAATAAATGCTGATGAACCCCAGGTGCCCGAAGGCACGCGGCGCCGCCGGCCCGAACAGGCCGATACCGCGATTGCCGAGCATAAAACCGGGCGAGAACGTCAGCGGCAGCATCAGGGTGCGATCCACCCGCGGCCGCCGCGAAGCGGGCGCCAGCGCCGCCGCCACCGTCTCCGGTTTGAAGATCCGCTGGTCACCCCAGCGACCGCCATTGAGCAGCATCTGGAAGAAGCGGCTGGCCTCCTCGGCGGTGGCGTACAGATTGCCGGCGGGCACCACCGCCTGCTGAAAGCGCTCATCGTTGGTGACTTCCACCACCTCATCGAAGGTGCCGCCCACCGCGTAGTTCAAGAACAGGTCCACCAGTTTCATCGGCACGCCGGTGGCCACGTCGCGGGCCCGTTCCGGGCCGGTGGCGCCGAAGGTGAAGTAGCGCATGCCCATGGGTTGGCGCACCACCCGATCCAGGGTCTGGTTGAGCCCCTCGCCGGTGACTTTCTCCACCACCGCGCCCAGGATGAACCCGGCCGTGATGGCGTGGTAGGACTGGTTGCCCAGGGTGCTGGGCCGGGCCTCGCAGAGCAGCTTCACGATCTCGTCGGGCCGGTACAGGATGTCCGGCTCCACTGCCTGCTCCGGGCGGGGAATGCCGGCCCGGTGGGTCAGCATATGGCGCAGGGTGGTGTTCTGCTTGCCGTGGCAGCCGTACGCCGGCAGATAGCGGCTGACCGGGTCATCAAGATGCAACTGACCCTGTTCCGCCAAGTGATGCACCAGCATGGCGGTGATCGACTTGGAGGCGGAGAACAGGCATACCGGCGTCTCCGTGGTGAGCAGGCGCTCGCTCACCGGGTCCGCGTAGCCCACCGCCCGGTCCAGAAAGACCTGGCCCCGCCGGCGCAAACTGAGCGCGATGCCCGGGCTCATACCGCCCCGGTAGAGCCGCCGCGTGGCCCGCCAGATCGCCTCGACCCGGTCGTCGTCCAGCCCGGCCTCGGCGGCGGGTGCTTCGTCGCCCCGGGCGATGAGCGGCCCCAGATCGCGAGGAATCGGCGTGCGTTGCGGGGAAAGAAGGCGGCTGAGACGGGGGCGTAGGGCCATGGGCAATCCGGTATCCGTGGTTGATCAGGCCATTGTCCATGGCCGCCAATCGTGGACAATGGCTGAAACAATCATCCCGGCGGCGGGCGTGTCAGTGCCCGGCGCGCGTATAATAAAACGCAGCGGCAAGAGGTGAGCACCATGAACGAGATTAAACAATCCGGTTTCGAGAGCTTCCGGGAGTTTTACCCCTACTACCTGCAGGAACACACCGACCCGACCTGCCGGCGGCTGCATTTCTTCGGCACCCTGGGTCTGTTCGCGGTCCTCGCCGGGGTCATCATCACCGGCAACCCGTGGGGGCTGCTGTTGCTGCCCGTGGTGGGCTACGGCTTCGCCTGGGTCGGCCACTTCTTTTTCGAGCACAACCGCCCGGCCACCTTCAAGCACCCCTGGTACAGCCTGGCCGGTGACTTCGTGATGTTTAAGGATATCCTCACCGGACGTATTCGCTGGTGACCGTGGCGCAGCGGTTCGTCCCCGGTGAGCCGCCGGCCCGGCGCGACGACAAGCCGGACCTAGACAGCCCGGCCCGCATCGACGAGATGGTGGATTCGTTCTACCAGCGGGTGCTGGACGACCCGCTGCTGGCGCCGGTGTTTCTGGAAGTGGCACGCATTGATCTCGACCAGCATTTGCCGCTGATCGCCGCCTACTGGAAAAAGATGCTGCTCGGCGACCCCGCCTACGACCGGCACATGATCGCCAAACACCGCGCGGTGCACGATAAGCAGCCGCTCACCGGCGCCCATCACGAGCGCTGGCTGGCCCTGTTCACCGCCAACCTGCGGGACCACTTCAGCGGCCCCAACACCGACCGCGCCCGCCTTCTCGCCGCCCGCGTCATGGACAATCTCTACCGGCAGCTCTCCCGGCGCTAGTTAGCGGGAAGACTGTCTCTCCATCGTGGACGCGCCTCTGTGCCGGGAGCTTCGCTCCCTTTCGCGGGCAGGGCCCGCTCTAACAAAGTCAGTCGCCGAAAACGCCCTGCGCTTTCAGGCGCTGGAATTCTTCCTCGGACAAGCCGAGCTCGCCGCGCGCCACCGATTCGGTGTCGCCGCCGGCGTCGCCGCCGGGCCAGCGGGTGGCGCCGGGGGTGCCGCCCAGGCGTGGCAGGATGGCGGGGATTTTCAATGGCGCGCCGTTGATTTCCACCTGTTGGAACAGGCCGCGGGCCTGAAAGTGCGGGTCCGCCATCATGTCGGCGGCGCTGTAGATCGGGCCGCAGGGCACCCGGTTCGCTTCCAGCTTTTCCAGTACTTCGGGGCTGGGCAGGGTGGCGCACCAGGCCTCGATGGCGCCGTCGATTTCCGCTTCGTTGGCGACCCGCCCGGGGTTTTTCGCCAGACGCGGATCCTCGGCCAGGTCCGGGCGCTCGGCGGTGACCATCAGACGTTTGAAGATCGAGTCGCCGTTGCCGCCGATGATCACGTATTTGCCGTCCGCGCAGCGGTAGGTGTTGGTGGGCACGATGCCGGTGACGGTGGAGCCGGCGGGCTGGCGTATCTCGCCGGCGCCGTCGAATTCCGGGATCACCGCTTCCAGCAGATTGAACACGGATTCGAACAGGGCCACGTCCACCACCTGGCCT
This sequence comes from Alcanivorax sp., assembly GCA_017794945.1. GTDB lineage: Bacteria > Pseudomonadota > Gammaproteobacteria > Pseudomonadales > Alcanivoracaceae > Alloalcanivorax. Next base: position 531,180 of record CP051239.1, on the reverse strand, counting down.
TGCCGGCTGCTGTGCCGCTCCAGCAGCGCCAGGGCGATGCCCAGGGCCGCGTGGAGTCCTGCCACGGTGTCGCCCAGGGACAGGTTGGGGCGCACCGGGCGCTCGCCGGGGAAGCCGTTCACGTAGCGCAGGCCGCCGATGCCCTCGCACACCGACGCATAGCCGGGTTTGTCCGCGTAGGGGCCGTCCTGGCCGTAGCCGGAAATGCGCGTATAGACCAGGCCCGGGTTGCTTTCCTTGAAGCGCTCCGGGCCCAGGCCCCAGTTTTCCAGGGTGCCGGGGCGGAAGTTTTCGATCAGCACGTCGCTGTCGTCGATCAGGCGCGCCGCCAGTTCGCGGCCGGCGTCGCTCTTCAGGTCCAGGGTCACCGAGCGTTTGTTGCGGCCCAGGCTGCGCCACCAGAACGAGGTGCCGGTGTCGTCCAGGGTGCGCCAGCCGCGAATCGGATCGCCGCCGGGCGGCTCCACCTTGATCACCTCGGCGCCGAAATAAGCCAGCAGGGTGCCGGCGAAGGGGCCCGCCAGTAACTGCCCCAGTTCCACCACTTTGACGCCGGCCAGCGGCAATGCCCGTTGGTTCATGGACGGTCCTCGTTGCGTGTTTGCTGTCGTTGAAAGGCGCTTAGTGTGCCTCAAGGTCGGCGGCGTTGTCCGCCCGGGGGGCGGGGCGATGCTACAATCGCCGCCGTTGTGCCCGCTACCCATGGAGACCCGATGACCCCGGAACGACACCGGCGCCTGTGCGCCGCCCTGGACCGACGCCAGCCGGACTTGTCCGTGATTCTGGAAGGGGTGCACAAGCCGCACAACATCAATGCCATTGTGCGCACCTGCGACGCGGTGGGCGTGCTCGACGTGCACGCGGTGTTGCCGGAGAACCGGGCGCGGGCCTCGGCGAGCAGCGCCATGGGCTCGCAGCGCTGGGTCTACGTGCACGAGCACGACAGCGGTCCGGACGCGGTGGCCGCCGCCCGGGCCCAGGGGCAGCAGGTGCTGGCGGCGCATTTTTCCGATAGCGCCGTGCCCTACCGGGAGGTGGATTTCACCCGCCCCACGGCGGTGCTGTTCGGCACCGAGAAGTTCGGCATTACCGAACGCACCGTGGCCGCCGTGGACCAGCATGTCATCATTCCCATGATGGGCATGGTGTCCTCGTTCAATGTCAGCGTGGCGGCGGCGATCATTCTCTCCGAGGCCTGCGAGCAGCGTCGCGCCGCCGGGCTGTACCAGCAGCGCCGGCTCAGCGAGGCGCGCTACAGGCACGCTTTCTTCCGCTGGGCGCACCCGCGCCTGGCGGCCCTTTGTGAACGTTACGGCGTGCCGTATCCGGCCCTGGATGATGCGGGCCGTATCGCCGAACCGCGACGTTTCGACTTTCTACTCAGCGAGGCTGTCCGCCGTGGCGAAGACGTTTGATCCCAAACCGCCCCTCGACCTTCAAGCACGCCTGAACCGTCTGCTTCCCAGCATCCGTCTGCTGGCCACGCCGTTGCCCCTGGTGCCGGAAATACGCCTGTGGCTGCTCGATGAACTGGTGGACGAACGGCTCGACCAGGCGGTGGCCAACGCCCTGATGGAGGCGCCGCCGTACTGGTCGCTGTGCTGGGCCTCCGGCCAGGTACTGGCGCGGCATCTGCTGGCGCACCCGGAGTGGGTGCGCGGCAAAACCCTGGTGGATGTGGGGCCCGGCTCCGGGGTGGTGGCGATCGCCGCCGCGCTGGCCGGCGCGCGCCGGGTGATCGCCTGCGACCTGGACCCGGACGCACTCGCCGCCACCGAAGCCAACGCCGCGCTCAACCGCGTACAGGTGGCGCTCAGTGGCGACCTGGAGGCTTGTCTGGCGGAAGCCGATTGCATCAGCGCCGCGGACATTCTCTATGACCGGGATAACCTGCCGCTGCTGGAACGCTTCCACCACAGTGGCCTGCCGATCCTGCTGGCGGATTCGCGGATTCCCGATCTTGATCCGCCGGGGCTGACGTTGCTCGGGACCTGGCAGGCCACCACCTGGCCGGACCTGGGCGAAGCCGGTGAGTATAACCGGGTGAGAATCTTCGCTTCGGAACCCTGATCCGGGGCACCGGTCGAAACACCCGTTACGTATCGTTCACAGGAGGGTTTGACCTTGCGCACCGTTCTGAAAAGACCTCTCGATCTGATTTGCGCCGTGGTTCTGATGGGTCTGCTGTCGGCGTCCGCCGGCGCCGCGCTGCCCACGCGTATCGCCAGCGGCGAGGAACTGCCGTCCCTGGCGCCCATGGTGGAAAAGACCGCCCCGGCGGTGGTTAATATCGCCATTGAAACCCGGGTGCGGGCGGCCCAGAACCCGCTGATGCAGGACCCGTTCTTCCGCCGCTTTTTCGACATGCCGGATCAGGCGCCCAGCCGCCGCGCGGTGTCGGCCGGCTCCGGTGTGATCGTCGACGCCGACCAGGGTTACGTGCTCACCAACGCCCATGTGGCGCGCAACGCGGACAAGATCGAAGTGACCCTGATCGACGGCCGTGAGCTGTCGGCGGAATTGGTGGGCCTGGACGAGGAAGTGGACCTGGCGGTGCTGAAACTGGAAACCGCCGAGGACCTGACGCCAATCCGTATTGCCGATTCCGCCGGTCTCAAGGTGGGTGATCTCGTGGTCGCCATCGGCAATCCCTTCGGTCTTGGGCAAACGGTGACCTCCGGCATCGTCTCGGCGCTGGGCCGCACCGGTCTGGGACTCGAGGGCTACGAGAACTTCATTCAGACCGACGCCTCCATTAACCCGGGTAACTCCGGCGGTGCGCTGGTCAATCTCAACGGCGAACTGGTCGGCATCAACACCGCCATTCTCGCCCCCGCCGGCGGCAATGTGGGCATCGGCTTCGCGATCCCCACCAATATGGCGGTGAACGTGATGGACCAGTTGATCGAGCACGGCGAAGTACGCCGCGGCGTGCTCGGCGTGACCATCCAGGATCTCACCGAGGAGCTGGCCAGCGCCTTCAAGGTGGAGCGCCGCAAGGGCGTGGTGATCACCAATGTAATGCCGGAAAGCGCCGCCGATGAAGCCGGCCTGAAAGCCGGCGATGTGGTGCTGGAAGTGGACGGCCAGCCGGTGGACCGGGTCTCGGACCTGCGCAATAAAGTCGGGCTGTCACCGCTGGGTGAAAAGATTGAGCTGACCATTCAGCGTGACGGTCGCCGCAAGACGGTCACCGCGGAGATCAGCGAGTCCGGCCTCGGTGCCGGCGCCGGTGACGGTGTCTCGTCGCACCTGCAAGGCGCCAACTTGCGTGATTTGCGCGAAGGCGAACTCGACCACGTGCAGAGCGGCGTGCTGGTGGAAAACGTGGCGCGCAGTTCCGCCGCCTGGCGCGCCGGCCTGCGGCGCGGCGACGTGATCGTTAATGTGAACCGTCAAGACGTCAACAATTTGGAGCAGTTACGCGCAGCCGTGCCGGATAAGGACGCCGCCTTGCTGCTGCGCATCAACCGTGAAGGCGGGGTGTTCTTCGCGGTGGTCCGCTAAGGCTCGTTGAAACGCGCCTTGTGGGAGCGGCCGGGGCTAGTTTAGAGGAAAATCGGTCCAGCCATCGGTCCAGTCCCGCGCGGCGCCGGGCCGGATGGCGCCGATATACAGCGCGGACTCGTCCCAGAACTCGCCCTGGGGCGGCGCCACGGCGCCGTCCCGCAGGCCCGAGGTGCCGCCGGGGGCGAAATCCGGATTCACCGTGCTGCTCACGTCCCGGCTGAATCGCGGATCCACGCCAAAGCGCGCGCCCACGGTGTCGCGGAAATAGGCGGCCTCGTCGAGGCCGCCGTCGTCGTCCGCGTCGCCGCTTTCGTCCTCGAAAAAGCTGATGCCACGCCCGCCGATGTCGTTGATCGCCAGCGCCGCGAACGACAGGCGGCCGCTGTCCAGGTTGGCCACCGTCACCGCGTCCTTTATGTCCACCGCTTCCCCGGAAAAGCCGTGCATGAGCAGGTTATGGAAGTGCCCGCCGGTGCCTTCGCGCAAGGTCATGGCGCGGTGGTGGCGGGTGTGGCTGCGCGGGCTCACCAGGGTGACGTTGTACATCACCGGCTCGGACATCGGCTCGGCGTCGTGCCGGTCGCCGTTGTTGTCCGCTTCGAAGGCGTTGTCGCCGCTGTTGGGGTGCTGCTGGGCAATCAGGAATTGCACCCGGCCGCGCCAGCCCCAGTCCCAGTCCAGCGAGTCGTCGCCGGCCCCGGTGATCAGCAGATGGCGCAGGTCGGCGGTGCCGCCGAACATTTCCACACCATCGTCCAGCGAGCGGTGCACCTGCACGTGGCGGACAATGGTGCCGCTGCCGCAGCCGCCCAGGGTCAGGCCGTTGAGCTCGTTATTGGCGTAGACCTCGAAGCCGGCGAACTCGATGCGCGCGTACTCCAGCACGCCGCAACTGCCGTCGGCGTCGTTGCCGCCGAAGGCGCCGCGGCTGTCGTTGGCCGGCACCCCCTCGATCTGGGCGTCGGCCTGATTCACCGGCGCCGAGCCGAGCAGCACCAGGCCGCCCCAGTCGCCGGGGGCGCGGGTGCCCTCCGGCTGGCCGCTGGTGAACACGATCGGCATGTCCGCGTTGCCGGCGGCGTGCAGACTGGCGTCTCGCGTGATCACCAACGCCGAGCCCGGCTGGCCTTCCACGCGGGTGCCCGGCTCGATGGTGAGACGCGCGCCGTCCTCGACGTAGACGATACCGTCCAGTACCCAGGTGCGGTCGGCGGACCAGCGGTGCTCGCCGGTGAGCGGGCCGGCCACCACCTGGCGCCCGGACAGCAGGCCGCTGATGGAGGGACGCAGAAAAGCAGCTGCGGCGATCACCCCCACCAGCACCAGCGTGCCCAGACCCAGCCACCACAGGGTTGATGAGCGTGGCGACGTCGTAGCGTCCCCTGAGGCGTGCCGGGAGGTGTGCTGGGGAGAAGCGGGCGACGTATCGCCACTGGCCGGCGAGGGGGCGCTGGTTTTATGCAGCAGGCCGCCCTGCCGGTTGGCGGCCTTCAGCTTGCGGCCCAGTTCGCGGATGCGCGGGTGCTCGCTGGACAGCGCTTTCTCGATCACCTCGGCGCGGTACTGCGAGTCGTTGAGCAGGGTATTGAAGTGGATAAAGCGCAGCGAACCGTCGCCGCTCTGGTCATAGTTTTGTTTCAGTTGCCACAGCAGTTCCACGAGCTGTGCCCGTGGTGACGATTCGCCACTCATGATGCCCCCTCCCCGGACGGTTTTCCCCATTGCAGGGAACGCAGTCTGGGAGGAGGGCGTTACAGTGCGATGAAATCAGACGCCGAGAATCTTGTCGGCGGCTTTCTCCGCGATCATCACCGTGGGGGCGTTGGTGTTGCCGCCCGGCAGCGTCGGCATGATCGACGCATCCACCACGCGCAGCCCTTCCAGGCCGTGCACTTTCAGGTCCGGATCCACTACCGCCTGGTCGTCGACACCCATTTTGCAGGTGCCCACCGGGTGATAGATGTTGTCGCACTTGCGGCGCAGGAAGTCGCGAATCTGCTCGTCGCTCCGCACATTCGCGCCGGGGGCCAGTTCCTCGCCACGCCAGGGTGCCAGCGCATCCTGGGCCATGATCTCGCGCATCGCCTTGACGCCGCGCACCATGCCTTCCATATCGTCCGGATGCTCCAGGAAGCGCGGGTCGATCAGCGCCGGGCTGCGCGGGTCCGCGTCGCGCAGACGGATGGTGCCGCGGCTCTTCGGCCGCAGGATGCACACATGGCCGGAATAACCGTGGCCCATGCTGAACATCCAGTTCAGGCCGTGGTTGTCCAGTTTGGCGGCGGTCAGATGCAATTGCAGGTCCGGGCGCTCCTCCTCCGGCCGCGATTTAATAAAGCCGCCGGCCTCCGCCACGTTGGAGGTCAACTGGCCGCTGCGTTTGGTGAAGAAATCCCACACCGCTTTGGCGCCGGTGAAGGGCAGCTCCCAGGAGCCCATGGTGAAGGTGTCGCGGCGCCGGTTGCGGTGGATCACCAGCACGTCCGGGTGGTCCTGCAGGTTGCCGCCGACGCCCGGCAGCTCGTGCACCGGATCGATGCCGTGGCGTTTCAGTTCCTGTGGATCGCCGACCCCGGACAGTTGCAGCAACTGCGGCGAGTTGATGGCGCCGCCGGACAGGATCACCTCGCCGGCGTCGATGGTGTGCATGCCGCCCTTGTGCTCCACCTCGACACCGGTGGCGCGTTTGCCTTCGAAGCGCACCCGGTGCACCAGGGCGCCCGTCATCACCGTCAGGTTGTCGCGTTCCATGGCCGGGTGCAGATAGCCACGGGCCACGCCCCAGCGCTCGCCGTCCTTCTGGTTGACCTTATACATCGACATCCCTTCCTGGGTGTCGTTGTTGAAATCATCGGTGGCCGGGTGGCCGGCCTGTACCCCGGCGGTCACGAAGGCCTCGCTGACCGGGTGGCGGAATTTCAGCTCGGAAATGTTCAGGTTGCCGTTGACGCCGTGGAACGGGCCTTCGCCGCCGGGCTCATAGTTTTCACAACGCTTGAACAGCGGCAGCACGTCCTTATAGCCCCAGCCCGGGTTGCCGAGCGATTCCCAGTGGTCGTAATCCCAGGGGTGGCCCCGGGTGTAGCACATGGCGTTCACCGCCGAGGAGCCGCCCAGGGTCTTGCCCCGGGGAATATAAATTTCACGGTTATTGAGCGCTTTCTGCGGTACCGTGTAATACCGCCAGTTGCGGGCGTTGGAGCGCATCAGCCAGATGATCCCGGCGGGGATGCGAATGAACAGGCTGTTGTCCGCGGGGCCCGCTTCCAGCAGGCAAACACGGGTATTGGGGTTCTCGGAAAGCCGGTTGGCCAGGACGCAACCGGCGGAGCCGGCGCCCACGATCACATAATCAAACTGCATGCCGCTCGCCTATGTTCAGTGCCTATTTCAACCAGTATATAGCCTGTAGCGCGCTCCTGTTATTGACTCTGTGTATCCGCGCCACGGCCAATGCGGAGCCGCCGCCGGGCTGGCGGCACGTGGCCTTCGAGGGCGAGACCCGCTACCGGCTGACCGACGCCGGTTGCTGGCGGGCCAGGGCGCAAGCCAGCGCCTCGGGTCTGGTGCGCGAACAGACGGTGAATCTGGCCCGCACCCCCTGGTTGAACTGGCGCTGGCGGGCCGCTGAAACGCCGGCCTGGCCGGCGGCGGATGAGCAGAGCAAGGCGGGCGATGATTTTCTGGCGCGGGTCTACGTGATCAAGAAGAGCTGGGCGCCCTGGCGCACCCGGGCGATCAACTACGTCTGGTCGCGCTCGCACCCGCCGGGCAGCCACTGGCCCAACCCCTATGCCGGGCAAGCCGAAATGGTGGTGGTCCAGGGGCCGGACGGCGCAGCCGGGCCGTGGCGCGGGTTCAGCCGCGACGTGGCCGCTGATTTCAAGCGCTTCCACGATCTGGACGTGGACAGCGTGGACGCGGTGGCGATCATGACCGACACCGACAATACCGGTGTCGCCGCCGAAGCCTGCTATGAACTGCCTTCTTTTTCGGCGCAGCCGCGGCATTCCCGACCCTCCGAACGCTAGTCACGGTTGCGGATCCGGATTAAGGCTGTTTATTATTCAGGCAGCCGTTTTTCTTTACCTGCTTTCTGATTAGCCGGCCAGGGTCGATTAATCAGAGATCAGGACAGTATCCGCGCCACCCGCCGGCGCGTGCTTTCGAGGCCTGGCGCCGGTGCCTTTTCTCACCGCCGCCCGCCCCCTGTCGCAGAATCGTCACGCTTAAAGACTTTCATGACTCCGTGGAACGCGGAAGAAAACGTCGGAACAGGCGAAGGTGCCTATGAGTGAGCGTATTTTGCGGTTGGACAAGGCGGGCACGCCGGTGGAGTGGCTGGATTGGCAGGCCGCTGCGGTGCTCTACGCCCGGGGTCTGGTGACCTGGACCCTGGGCGACGTGATTTACAACCTGCGCGGGGGCATGTGCCGCCTCACCGGCAACCGGTCGCGGCTGTCCCTACACTCGATTATCGCCTGCGATGGCATAGCCAGTCCGCGCCGGCGCACCCGCCCGCCGCTTACCAACCGCGCTCTGTTCCGTCGCGATCAGCATCTGTGTCTGTATTGCGGTAAACCCTACCCGGAAGCCCTGCTCACCCGCGATCACATCCGTCCCACCTCCCGGGGCGGCAAGGACAACTGGCTTAACGTGGTCGCTGCCTGTCGGCGCTGCAACCAGCACAAAGGCGACCGCCTGCCGGAAGAGATCAACATGGAGCTGCTGGCGCTGCCCTATGTACCGAATATGGCGGAATACCTGGCGCTGATTAACAGCCACCGCATCCGCGGCGACCAGATGGCGTTCCTGCGCAGCCAATTCGGCAAAAACAGCCGTCTATTACTGTAATAAGGGCAAAGCACGTGAATTTACTGTGAAGACTCTTGCTTTGTAAAACAGTGCACCTTGGGCGCCGATAATTGTACCGTCTGTGAACAACATTGCTTGTCTGTTGACGCCACGGCTGGCAAGTTACACGTCATAATTATATTGACGTGTGGGACACGACCTTGGCGCGCTTTTTTCTGTTTGTTTTTTGCTTGCTTCTGCCGTTGACAGTGTCGGCCGGGCTCCGCTCCGCCGCTTTTTACTACGGCCCGGATATCCCCTGGAATGAGCTCGCTGCGTTCGACCTGCCGGTCGTGGAGGCGGCACAGAGTGACGCACCCCCCGCGCATTTGGTTGGGGAGTTCTATGCTTATGTCAGTCTGGGCGAAGTGCTGCCCTCGAGGGATTATGCCTCCGGGATCAAGCCAGCGTGGATTGTGGGCGAAAATCGAGACTGGCAAAGCCGGGTTCTGGATCTGACCAACGCCGATTTGCGCGATTATTTGGTGGACGAGGTGATCGCCCCGTTGTGGGCGCAAGGCTACCGAAAGTTCTTTTTCGACACCCTCGACAGCTATCGTCTGATAGAGGGGACGTCCGCTGATCTGGAAGCACAGCGTGAAGGTCTGCAGACGCTGATCAGTGCTATTGCCGAGGCCTTCCCGGGTGCCCGGTTTATTTTGAACCGTGGTTTCGAGCTTCTGCCTGCCGTCCATGAACACGTGGACGCGGTCGCGGCGGAGTCGTTGTATCAGCGCTGGGTGCCTGCGGAGAAGCGCTACCAGCCGGTCCCGGAAGACGACCGCCAGTGGCTGCTCGACCGCTTCGAGGAAGTCCGTGAACGCTACGATCTGCCCACTATAGCCATTGATTACGCGCCGCCCGGTGACCGCGCCGACGCCCGTGCGCTGGCCGACCGTATTAAGGCCCGGGGCGTGATTCCCTGGGTCAGCAACCCTGCTCTGGACATGCTCGGGGTGGGGCAAATCGAGGTGATGCCGCGTCGGGTTTTGGCGATTCACGGCGAACCGAAAGGCAGCCGCTGGGAGCAGAGTGAGTTGGTACGCTTTGCCCTGATGCCTATGCAGTTCCTTGGCCTGGTCCCGGATATGCGGGATGTCGCCGATCCGATGCCCGGAGGCACGCTGACCGGCCGGTATGCCGGCATCGTCATGTGGGTCAACGAACCGGATCGGGTCAGCGGTCGTTTTCGGAAGTGGCTGGCGGGCCAAGTGGCTGATGGGGTCCCGGTGGCGATTCTCGGGCAGATGCCCTTCGACCCCGAGGACCCGGTTAGTAAGCCGTTTGGTTTGCAAGCACAGCCGGTGCCCCGGACTCTCCCCCGCGTGGTCAAACAGCATCCGGCGATGGCGTTCGAAGCGCCGTTGCCGGCATTACTGGAAATCGCTGCCCCGCTTACCCTGGACGCTGGCGAATCCTGGTTGCAGCTTGCCGCCGGCGACCAGCAGTACACATCCGTGGCGGTTACCCCCTGGGGTGGCTATGCCCTGGACCCTTTCGTAGTACGTTCCACGTTGCCCACCATTAGCAGTGAAGAAACCACGGACCGCTGGATGGTCCAGCCGCTGACGTTTTTGCGCGCCGCGCTCAAGCTGCCAGAAATGCCAGTGCCGGATGTGACTACTGAAAACGGGCGCAGATTGTTTTTTGCCCATATGGACGGCGACGGTTTTCCCAATCTGGCGGAAGTGGAAGGCTATCGCGGCCAGGCCGCCGGCGAAGTACTGCTGCAAGAGATTCTCAAGCGATACCGGGTGCCCACCACCCTTTCGGTGGTCGAAGGCGAGGTGGCGAAAACCGGGCTCTACCCGGAGCGTGCCGACGAGCTTGAAGATATCGCCCAGCGCATGTTCGAGTTACCGCACGTGGAGGCGGCCACGCACACCTATTCGCATCCGTTTTATTGGCATGAGGCCAGCCAGAAGCCGAACGCGATATTGGGCAGTGAAGGTCCCCTGCGCCTCAACATTCCCGGCTATGAATTGAGTCTGCAGCGCGAACTGGCGGGGTCCGCCGACTACATGGAAAAACGGCTTTTACCTCCCGGTAAGACGGTTGAGATGGTGCTGTGGAGCGGCGATACCATGCCCACCGAAGAGGCCCTGGAAGTCGCCCGAAAAAACGGCCTTTTCAATATGAACGGCAGCGATACCTTGATCACGGAGAGCGCGCCGAGCTGGACCTTGATCAAGGGCATCGGCCTGCCCAAAGGCGACGAATACCAGGTTTACGCACCGAATCAGAACGAGAACGTATATACCGGCAACTGGCGCGGCCCCTTCTATGGTTTCCAAAGAGTGATCGAAACGTTCCAGCTTACCGGTGAGCCGATTCGTTTTAAGCCGATCAATGTGTACTACCACACCTACATCGCCAGCAAGAACGCCTCGCTGACCTCGCTACGCCGGGTCTTCGATTGGGTGCTGTCCCAGCCGGTGCACGCGGTATTCGCTTCGGAGTACGTCCGCAAGGTGCTGGATTTCAACCGCATGGTGGTGGCCCGCGACGGCGATGGCTGGCTGATACGGGGCGGGGGTGAGCTGCGCACCTTGCGTGTGCCGGCGGGTGTGGCGCTGCCTGATCTGGCGCGCAGCGCGGGTATTGCGGGCTACCAAGAAGGCGGCCCAGGGCCTTATGTGCACATGAGCGGCGAAACGGCCCATTGGCGAAGCAGCGATGCTGGTAAAGACATCGGGCTTTGGTCGGCCAATGCCCGGCTCACGGCGTTTGAGCGAAACGGAAGCACCCTGCGCTTTTCCCTGCGCGGCTATATGCCGCTATCGTTTACCCTGATGCAGGCCCCTGGCTGCGTATTGAGTCAGGGTGAGCGGGTGATCGAACCGGCGCGGCGCGATGGACGTCTTTACCAATACAGGAGCGACCAGCGTGAGCTCAACGAGCTACGGCTACAGTGTCGACAGTGAACGCCGCCGGGTCATCGGGCTGACTGAGCTGGCCGCGCTTGTCGTTCTGGTGGCGGTGGTGTGCTGGCTGGTGTTCCCTCGCGACCTCTCCGATACCCTGCGCAATGCGGACCTGGACGCGGTCACGTTGTCCTATTCCACGGCCTGGCTGAAAGCGAAGCCTGATGATCATGCGTTGCGCCTGGTTCTGGCTCGCGACTTGATCGAGTTGGGGCGCTTTGCGGAAGCCGACACGCAATTGGATTATGTTGCCGCGAACACGTCGCAGCCATCACTGCTGGATCAACTGCGATGGCTGAGAGCGCGTTTGCCGTTCGTGGCGTTGATGGCCATCGCACCGGCGGAACGTGGTGGTAGCGTACTGAGTACCCGCGCCAGAGTGGCGTTATCGAAGGTGCAGCCGGAGCGTCTGGAGACGGCACAGCTGCAGCGGTACGCTGAGATGGCACTGATTCTGGGCAACCTGGACCTCGCGGTGGGCGCCTATCATCTGCTCGCGGTTCAGGCGCCACCGGCCTGGCAATGGCATCGTAAGGCCGGCGACGCGCTGCTGGCCCGGGGCCGGTACGCCCGAGCCTCCGAGGAATACATCCTGGCAATGCGAGCACAACAAGGCGGAGCCGGGCGCGCCGACTTCCTAAAAGCAGTAACCACCCTGCAGGCCGGCGGATTGTCCGGCCAGGCTCTGGATGTGGCCGCTCGCTGGGAAGGGGTGTTCTTGAATGACTCAGAGGTACTTTATCGGCTTATGAGCCTGGCCCGAGCCGCCGGAGAGGGTGCCCGGGCCCAGCACTATGCGGTGCTGTTGTTACGCCTTAGGAAAGACGGGGTGCCACGGTGAAACGCAAGTGGCTTTGGCTGGCACCACTGGCGATGGGCGTTTCCATCAGTGCCGTGGCTCAGGCACCTGTACCGTACCAGCATCGCTACTACGATGACGGGTATCTGGTCTTCGTCGGTAACGGTAATTTGCCCCGTGCCCGGGAGGTGGTGGAGAACGCACTCTATTGGCGCCCCGCCGATCCAATCTGGTTGCAGCGGCTGGCGCAGGTCGCCGGATGGCAGGGGGATGTGGAGCTTTCCCTGGCTGCCTGGCTGAAGCTGGCGGAATCCGGTAACAGCGACTTGGCGTGGCAGCGGGTGTTGGAGCTGGCTCCGGTGACCTTCAATGATGAGTTGGCATTGCGCGCGCGCCGCCGGCTGCTGCGCAACGACCCTGGAAACGAAACACTGGTCGCCCTGGTGGCCGCCGAATACGAACGCCTGGGTCGGCCGGAAGAGGGTATAGCGTTCCTGGATGATTGGAGCGTGCGGCACCCCAGCCCCACCGTGTTTGAAGTGCTGCAGCGTCTCGCCGAGCAGAGCGGCCAGGATGCTGAAGCAATTCGTTACTACCGCGCGTTCATGGACCGCTACGGTCCGCGCCCGCGAATGGCGTGGCACGCGGCGGATCTGCTGTGGTTGCGCGGTGAACGTGAACGCGCCTACCGGGCGTTGCGCCGGGACGCGGACGGGCTCTCTTATGACCCCAATCTGACCCGTCGTTTGGCGGTGATGGCCTCGGAGCTCGGCGATTGGTCCGCCGCACTGAACGATTACCAGCGGCTGTTCGCCAAGGGGCATGCCAGCGTCGGTGACGGCTACCGTTACTTGACCCTGGCGCGCTATCAGGCGCCCGAACGGGTGGCTTCAATTTTGCGCTACCTGTGGGAGCAAAGCGATGATCCACGCCTGGCGGTCAGTTATCTTTATGCGTTGCGCGAAGATGGCGACAAGCGTGCCATGGCACTGTTCTTCGAGGGTTTGTCCGAACAGGAGCGCCGCGCCCTCTATCAGGAGCGGGGTTTCCTGCTGGTTTACGCCGACTACCTGCAGTGGACCGGCCAGCCGGAGCGGGCCCGGTCGGTATTGAGGCAGGCTCTGGCGCTGGCGCCGGGCGATGTTGACGTGCGAATGTCCTGGCTGTGGCTGCTGATCGGTCTGGGCGACGAGAGCACGCTCACCGGCGGCCTGGTGCGGTGGCACGATCAGATCGCCCACGACCCACGCTATCTTGAGGTTCTGGCCGCGGCGTTCATGGCGCTTGATCAACCGGAGCAAGCCTTGCGCTACGAAATGGTGCTGCTGAAGCGCGACCCGGATAACTGGCGTCGTCGCTGGGCGTATTCCCAGGCGTTGCTGGCGGCGGGTCGGGAGAACCAGGCCTGGCCAATGCTGCGCAGATTGTGGCGGAACCCGCCGCCGGCGGACACCATCGACGACCGGGACCAGCCGCTCTACAACGAGATGCGCAGCGCCCTGGTGGCACGGTTTGAAAACGGTGATACCCAATTGCGCTTCCAGCAGCGTCAATGGGCCGCCACCAAGCCGGCCGAGCGCGCCCAGCGCGCCGAATGGCTGGCGCAGTGGTCGCTTGGGGTGAACGCGCCGGAACTGGCGCGCCTTTGGTATTTGCGTCAGCAGCAATGGCGCCCGGAGGGCCTGCCGCCCGGTTCCGCCCTGGCCTTGGCGACCCTGGAGGACAACCGGCTGGCGATTCGCGAGCTGCGAGACCAGCACGGCGAACAACTGACGGCGGGTGAGCGCTTGGAGGCCGACAATACTCTGGGCCGCAAGCGTCTCGCCGCCGCGCAGCTGGCGGAGCAGCAGCGGCACGCCCCGGAAGTGGCGGACCAGCATCCGCAGCAGGAGAGCCTGCTATTGCCCGCCGAAGAGAATCTCGCTGTTAACCTGGAGCACCGTCGTCAGGGTGCCTTGGATGTGAACAGCGCGGAGGTGTCCCAGACCCAGCCCCTGGGTGACCGCTGGAGGCTGCGCTTCAAGGCGCAACAACACCAATTCAGCAGCAACGACGACGCGATTCTGGCGGTCAATGAGCGTGAACAGCGATTCAGTGTCACGGCGCGGCATGAAGGGCGGCGCTTGGCTACCAGCCTGAGCGCCGGGCACCGCGATATCTTCGATTATCAGCGCCCCGATTTAACCCTGGCCTTTGCCGGTGAACTCGGCCGCGCCTGGCGCTGGGAAGGTTCCTATGAATGGCAGGCGCCCGCCGATGAGACCTCGGAATTGTTGCTGGCCGGGGACCGCACTGGCGCGGCGCTCTCGCTGAGCTGGTCGCCGGTGTCCAACTGGCAGAATGGTGTCTCGGTCGCGCGGTATGACTATCAGGATCTCGAAGACCGCGATCTAGGCCAAGGCACCCGAGTCAGTGCGCAGAGTACCTGGCGCCCTTGGTTGTCGCGCTTTTCGCCGGGCCTGCGAGTGCGGCACACCCGGGCGTCATTCAGCGGCCAGCGCCCTTTAAGTGGCGAGATCGGTGTGATGCAGCCTGGCGCGGGCGCTCTGCCGGCGGTACCGCAAAGCTATCGCGAGACGGAGCTGGCGCTGCTGCTGGGGTCGCCGGATGTTCATTTGCGTCCACACCGCCTTCAAGCCTGGGGTGAACTGGGCGTCACCGACAACAGTATTTCCGGCACTGGGTTCAATGCCCGCGTGGGCGCCGAAGGCCCATTGCTGGGGCGCGACGCCTGGCGCTTCTATCTGGAGCGCGGGCTGAATACTGGCGGCGCCGATGAAGACAGCTATCGCGCCGGGTTCGATTACCGGTTCTACTATTAACAGGGGTTTATCAGGAGAAACGCATGAAATTGTCATTAATCGTACTCTGCACCGCCGTACTGGCGCTGACCGGGTGCTCGACGCATATGCGCAGTACCCAGGATGTGTCGTTCGAGCGGCAGGCGCGCTGGCTGGTGCTGCCGTTGACCAATCGAACCACCACACCCCAGGCCGGCTTACGTGCCCAGGCTATCGTGCAGGCGGTGCTCGCCCAACATGGCGCCCGTCCGGTGGTTGCCTTCGACCAGGAAGACGGCGAAGGCGTGTTGTTCGAGGCCGGCTCGGAGGAAAGCCGGCAGGCCATGCGAGCCTGGGTGGCCGAGCAGAACGGGCGCTATGTGGTGTCCGGCGTGGTCCATGAGTGGCGTTATAAAACCGGTGTCGACGGCGAGCCCGCGGTGGGCGTGATGATTGAGATCCGTGACCCCGCCGGCGAGCTGCTTTACAGCGGCACCGGTTCGCGTGCCGGCTGGGCCCGTCAGTCACTGGGCGAGACCGGGCAGCGGGTTATTGACGATCTGATCGCGCCGGTGATCGACTGATGCTCAGCAACCTCGGCGACAATCGCCTGGCGCGGTTTCTCGCGCCCCCTAAGTTGGGGGCCATGGCCTGGCTGGAAGCGCCGCTTTTGGTGGTGCTGGCGGTACTGGTGGGGTTCCTGGTGCGGCCGGACGATCCGTTGATATTCCAGGGCGGTATCCGTTGGAGCATCGTAGTGGTGATGTTGGTGGCGCTGCGATACGGCTCCCTGCTGGGCTCCCTGAGCATGCTTACGTTGCTGCTCGCCTGGTTCGCCTGTAAAACCATAGGCCTGTATCCGGGCCTCCCCTTTCCGGAACTCACATTCCTGGGGGGGTATATCATCGTGCTGATCACCGGTGAGTTCGCCGATATGTGGCGGGTGCGGTTGGACCGCGCGGAAAGCCGCGCCGGCTACACGCTGGACCGGCTTCAGAATCTGACCCAGCGCCACGTCCTGCTGCGGTTGTCCCACGACCGGTTGGAAGAGAACTTGCTGGTCCGTCCGTATACGGTACGCGATGCCTTGCTCAGTCTGCGTGACGTGATGATGGACGAGAGTCACAAGGAAGTGCTGCCCGCGGGCGATGAGCTGCTGAACTTGCTGGCGGATTATTGTCAGTTGCAACGCGGCGGCCTGTACGCGGCAACCGACGGCGGCATCAATCCAGAGCCGGTGGCGTTGTTGGGGCAGAACGCACCTCTGGATCTTGACGACCGTTTGCTCAAGCATGCGTTTGAAAGCCGGCAGATGGCCCATGTACAGATGGCCGGTGAAGGGTATGGCGGCATTTACTGGGTCGCGGCCCCGGTAATGAACAGTGGTGGACAGCTGATCGGCATGGTGGTGGTGGAGCGGATGCCGTTTCTTTCCATTCACCAGGAGACCCTGCAACTTTTCGGGCTATTGCTGAATTTCTACGCCGATGTCGTGCAGCACGGCCCGGAGGTGGACCACTTGATCGACGTGTGGCCCGGTATGCCCGCGGTGTTTGGCCGTGAGCTGGTCGCGTTGGGTAACTTGTCCGCTGCGAAGAAAGTCGATACCACCCTGGTTCTACTCACCCCGGACGAAAGCGCCCAGTCCCGCCAGATCGTGGAAGGCTTGTATCGGGGGCGCCGTAACCTGGATGGGTACTGGTGGGTGGATCACGAACGGTACCAGTTGATGTTGCTGATGCCGATGACCGGGCCATCCAGTTTCGAGAGTTTCCTGCGTCGTGTGGAAGAGTGGCTGGCCGACGATTACGCCTTCGCCAGCCTGGCGCAGGCCGGAGTCAGCTATGTTCACCATTCACTCGATAAACGCCCGGTCAAGGTACAGATCGAAGAAATGCTGGTAGAGGCCGGTAATGGTTGAAGTCCGCTGGTTGCTATACGCCCTCGCCCTGGAGCTGGCATCGCTGGTGTCGCTGTTGTCCGCGTCCAACGAGCTCAGCCTGTTCGTCACCTATCTGGGTACTCACCTGGTGGCATCGCTGCTATTGGCGTCGGCGGTATGGGCGTTGTTGCCTCCGGGGTTTCGAAAGCCGGCCGTCGGCTCATGGGCGCTGACGTTTTCACTGGCTTTCTTTGTGCCGGTATTTGGCTTGGTGGGCATACTGGGAGGCGTGCTGGTTGGCTATCTTCTGCCCGCGGCGTTCCGCGACGAGCCCTTCGTGGGTGTGGACGCACCGGTCTTCACGCCGGTCCCCGCGCCAGCGTTGGCCGGTTTTCGCCAAGAGGACCTGAAAGGTCTTTTGAAGTCCACCGACACGCCCGTGGAAGTGCGGCTGCAAAGTATGTTGACGGTGCGTGGTATGCCGACGCGCTCCACCGGGCGGGTATTGCGTGAAACCCTTGGCGACGCCTCCGATGATGTGCGCTTGCTTGCTTATGGGATCCTTGACCAGAAAGAAAAAGCGATTACCCAGCAGATCGACAGGGCCATCACCTTGCTGGATAGCGCCACGCCGGCGCGTCGCTATCGTCTCTATCGTCGTCTTGCGGAGCTCTATTGGGAGCTCAATTTTCAGGATCTGGTGCAAGGGGATATTCGTAAGCTGGCTCTGGAGCGGGCCTCGTTTTACGTGGACCGCGCTCTTTCGGAGCGACCTGATGACGCCGGTATGTGGTTGCTGCGCGGTCGTATTCTTCTGACCGATGAACAACTAGAGCACGCTGAAGAGAGTTTTTTGCATTGCCGTCAGCTTGGGCTGCCACCCTCAAGGGTTAACCCCTGGCTTGCTGAACTGGCGCTGCTTCGCGGTCAGTTGGGCCGTGTTCGAGAGTTGATGACGTCGATATCGGATGACACTCAGTTTTCATCGTTGAAGGGATCCGTCCAGTACTGGAGAGACGCATGAGTTTGCCGCGCGCCAACAGCGCCGATATTTGTCTGCTTCTGGAGGGGACCTTCCCTTATGTCAGCGGCGGTGTGTCCAGTTGGGTGAATCAGATTATACGCGGGTTTCCTGAGTACACCTTCGCTTGCTGTTTTGTTGGTAGCCGGCCGGAAGACTATGGCGAGATGAAGTACGACCTGCCGGATAACGTGGTGCATCTTGAGGTCCACTATCTGCATGATCAGGGCAACAGGGCGGAGAAGAAGGGCTCCCATGGCAATCAGCAGATGTTCGAGAACGTTGATCGCTTCCATCGCATGGTGCGCAGCGGCCGCGTCAGCGAGGAACGCAACCGGCTATTCACGGAGCTTATCGGTGAGTTGGGTGACGGTGGCGCCTTGTCCGAAGAGGCTTTCCTGCACAGCCGTTCAAGCTGGGATCTGATTTCGGAGAGCTATCGCCGCTATAGCCGTGATCCTTCGTTCGTGGACTATTTCTGGACGGTGCGGATCATGCACGCGCCGATCTGGATTCTGAATCGGATCGCCGACAACCTGATCCCCGCCAAGATGTACCACACCATTTCCACCGGCTATGCCGGATTTCTTGGTGCTCTTCTGCGTCGCAAGACCGGCCGCCCGCTACTGCTTTCGGAGCATGGTATTTATACCAAGGAACGGAAGATCGATCTTTTTCAGAGTGAGTGGATTAGCGATAACCGGGGCCTGGTGGAGCGCAATAACGTGGAAATGGCCTACTTCCGCGAAAAGTGGATTAATTTTTTTCAAGAATTGGGTCGCGAGTGTTATCAGGCGTCGGATCAGATCGTTGCCCTCTACGAGAATAACCGTCTTCGTCAGGTCGCCGACGGCGCCCCTTCGGCGCGTACGCAAAACATCCCCAACGGCATTAACCTGCCGGCGATGCAAGCGCTAAGGGCGCAGCGTGGCGACGCGATTCCGCCAGTGGCCTGTTTGATTGGTCGTGTGGTCCCGATCAAGGATGTGAAGACCTTTTTGAGGTCGATGCGGACGCTGGTGAATGTCATGCCGGAAGCACAAGGCTGGATTGCCGGGCCGGAGGATGAGGACGAAGAGTACGCGGCGGAATGCCACGCCCTGGTCAGTAGTTTGCAGCTTGACGATAATGTGCGTTTCCTCGGTTTCCAGAAAATCAGCGATCTGTTGCCGAAAGTGGGCGTGGTGGTGCTCAGTTCGATCAGCGAGGCTCTGCCCCTGGTTCTGTTGGAAGGGTTTGCCGCCGGAGTGCCCGCGGTGTCCACTGACGTGGGGTCCTGCCGACAATTAATCGAAGGCTTCGGTGAAGAGGATCGTGCGCTAGGGTCGGCCGGCGACGTGGTGGGGATCGCTAACCCCGAGGCATTGGGGCATGCCGTTGCCGATCTGCTCCGCGACGAGCAGCGCTGGTATCAGGCCCAGCAGGCGGGTATCCGTCGGGTTGAAAAATACTACACCCAGGAAATGATGTTCTCGGCCTACCGGTCGCTTTACCAGCGGCTTCTAACGCAGGCCGATGTGGTGGATAACGACAGCACCGTGCCTACCCTGGACCAGGAGGCGCGCTGATGGCGGGCATTGGTTTCGAGCTGCGCAAGCTGTTACGTCAAGA
The DNA here is from genome assembly GCA_017794945.1 of Alcanivorax sp. GTDB lineage: Bacteria > Pseudomonadota > Gammaproteobacteria > Pseudomonadales > Alcanivoracaceae > Alloalcanivorax. The sequence goes on along the minus strand of CP051239.1, from coordinate 511,799 downwards.
TACCTTGCTGGGGATGATACGTGCCTATGCCTACGCGGGTGTAATCGGTTCCGGTCCCTGGGTGTTGTCGATCATTGGCATTTTGATCATCGGTTTGATCAGTTTGTCGGTGGTGTCCCCCGCGGAAGCGGTCACCCAGTTCCAGGTTACGGTGACGTATATCATCGCCTTCAGCCTGATCCTGACCGGGACCTTGCAACTGGCTTTCACACGGTTCTGCGCTGATCGTATCTTTGAAGAACGGGAGGACGTGATTCTGCCTAATTTTGGCGGTGTCACGTTATTGGTCACGGTAGTGAGCGGGCTGCTCGCGTTACCGGTGGCGCTGTTTCTGTTTCCCGACCAAAGTGTGCTGTTTCGCGTTGTACTAGTGGCCAGCTTCGTGGTGGTGAGTAATATCTGGATCGCCACCATTTTCCTGTCCGGCATGAAGCAGTATAAGGCTATCGTGTTGCTCTATGCCCTCGGTTATACACTCACCGTGGGGGTGTCTTTTCTGCTGCGCTTCATGAACCTGGAAGGCCTGTTGATCGGCTTTCTGATCGGCCAGGTATCGCTGCTCGGCGGGATGTTGGTTTTGATCGTGCGCGGCTATCCGGCACGCCGATCGGTGGCGTTCAATCTTTTCGAGCGTCGCTGGCTTTATCCCAGCCTGATGCTGGTGGGGCTTTTGTTTAACGCCGGGGTATGGGCCGACAAGATTATTTTCTGGATGGACAGCGGTACCGGTAGCGCGGTGATCGGCCCTCTAAGGGCCTCGCTGATTTACGATATCCCGGTGTTCTTGTCGTATCTGTCACTGATTCCCGGCATGGCGGTGTTCCTGGTGCGGATGGAAACCGACTTCGTGGAGTATTACGGCAATTTCTACGATGCGGTTCGAGAGGGTGGGTCGCTGTCGTATATTGAGGATATGCGCAATCAAATGGTTTCGACCATTCGCCTGGGTGTGTTTCAGATCGTGAAAATCCAGGCCATTGGTGCCTTGTTGATCATGGTGCTGGCGCCGGAGATTTTCGCTTCCCTGGGCATCTCCAATCTGTACATACCGCTGCTCAAAGTGCAACTGGTGGCGGCGGGCCTTCAGGTGGTCTTCCTGGCGGTGATCAATGTGTTCTGTTATCTGGATCAGCGCCGCATCCTGGTTTTTCTCACCGCCTTGTTCCTGGTGCTTAACGTGGTGCTGACTCTGGTCAGCCTTCAGTTAGGGCCGCAGTTCTTCGGCTATGGGTTCCTGTTGGCGCTGGCGATATCCGTAGTGGTCGGGCTCTGGCTGGTGCAGCGGAGCATGGGGCGTCTGGAGTACCAGACCTTTATGCTGCATTGACCGACCAAAAAAAACGGCGTCCAGAGGACGCCGATGAATCGTTTGGCTCGGGAGAGCTATCACGGAGCAAAACTCCGCGAGTCGACGGATGGGACCTCGCCGACGAATGAGAGTATGTCCGTGACCGATTTCAAAAACATTCGCTGTACAGCCGTTCACAAACGCTTCGTTGGCCAATAATTCACCGTCACTGATCGGTCGCCCCGGGCATCAGCCCGCAGGCGCCGAGCACGGTTTGCCAGCGTTCGGTGTGCGCCCGCAGGGCCTGATCCAGGCGTGCCGCCTGGCCCCGGGGGCCGAAGTAGTGGTCCAGCCACCGGTCCAGCGTCGGGTTGGCGCCGCCGCTGGCGGCCCGCAGCGCCCGCAGGCGCTCGGCCAGGCGGCGCTGGCGACGGTCCAGATCCGCCAGATACGGTTGTACCTCCTGCCCGTAGACACTATCCAAAAGATTGCGCAGGTAGCGGGCCCTTTGGCTGGCCCGACCCCGCGGGCAGAGGCTGTCCGCGTCCAGCGCCCGCAGCATGCCCAGGGCCTGGGCCAGGGCCACTCGGGCGGCGGCGATCTCGCGCAGCACCGCGCCGCCGGCGGCGCCACCGGCCAGGGTGGCCAGATGCCGCTCCAGATCGGGCAGGGCGTCCGGCGGCGGCGAGTCACGCAGCGCCTGTCCGGCGCTGGCCAGCCCGCCCAGCGCCTCCAGGCCTGGAGCGGGGTCGCCGGCCGGGCCCGGCGACTGGTTGAGGAAGCCGCGCAGCTCATCGCTGGCCCAGGTGGCGTTCCAGAACAGGTCGCCGAGGCTGTCTCTTTTTATCTCCAGGGTGCGTTCCAGCAGGTCGATCAGTTCCGGGTCTTCCAGCGTTTTCCCCCTCAGACAGCGTTGCCCCCGCTCAATAAAGGTCAGTTCGTAATCCAGACGCAGGGAGGCGCTGCGCAACTTACCCAGGGCGCTGTTGCGCTTACTGACCAGGGCCATCAGGTCGCAGTGGCGCAGCGCCAGATAGTTGAGCAGCCCGGTACGCAGGTCCGGCAGCGGGCGGCGCAACGCCGCGTTGCCGGGGTAGGGCCGCAGGTCCAGGGCGGACGCCGGCGGCACCGGCTGCCGGGTGAGGCGCTCCAGGCGGCCCAGGTAATCCTGCCAGCGGGCGGCCACCGGGTCCTCGGGCCATAGCGCCACGCCGGCGGTCGCCGCCAGGGCGATCAGCGCAACCACCAGTACGGTTTTCTTCATGGCGTGGTCTGTGTCATGGGGCGCGGGTCCCGCTGCATTTCGGTACGATTTTACCTTGTGCGAGGAGGGCGGCCTTTGGCAACTGTGCTACCTTTTCCGGAAACACTCTCCCCGAGACAAAACGTTCCCCGTAACACTAAGCCCAAGGCGGTCAAAGGAATGCGATTACACTACTTAGGCGTGCTGTTTCTGGCCTTCTCCCTGCTGGCCTGTGACACCGCCGAGGAACCCGGCCCGGCGTCCTCCAGCGGGGAGACGTCCCCGCCAGCCTCTTCCCCGGCCAGCAACGGCGACGACGCCCCCATGGACAGCCGCTGGCGCGGCCACCTGGACAGCTGGCCGACCGGCGAGGTGAGCGCCCGGGCGCCGCTGATCGTGCGTTTCACCCACCCGGTAGTCGCCGAAGAGGCGTTGGAGCAGGCCGCCGAGGGCGTTGCTCGTCTGGCGCCGGAGGTCGGCTTCAAAGCGGTGTTCACCGCCCGCGACCGCCTGGAAATCCGCCCCGAGGCGCCGCTGGAGCGGGGCCGGGAACTCACTCTCACACTGTTTCCTCAAGAACTGTCCAGGGTCGACGACGGCCTGCCGCCACTGACGCTGCCGCTGACCGTGCTGCGCCAGCAACTGAGCCTGCGGGTGGATGCCCTGGCGCCGGTGGACGAGGCGCCGGCCCGCATGCGGCTGGACGGCGAGCTGACCACCGTCGATCAGGCCGACCCGCTGGCGGTCCAGTCGGCCGTCACCGCCACCCAGGCGGACCGGCGGCTGGAGATTGAATGGCACCACGGCGCCGCCGGGCTCAGCCACGGCTTCCAGATCGGCGGTATCCACCGCGACGGCGAACCGGCGCCGGTGGTACTGCGCTGGGACGGCGAGCCGCTGGGGGTGGAGGAGAGCGGCGAGCGGCAATACCCGGTGCCCGCCGAGGGCGCCTTCGAGGTGATCGCCGCGCGCACCTTCGGCTATCCGCAACCGCATATCCGCGTGCAGTTTTCGCAGCCGCTGATGGGCAGCCAGGACACCGCTGGTCTGGTGCGGGTTAATGGCCAGGAGGCCCGCGTGCGCATCGACGGCAGCCGGCTGCTGGTCTACCCCGGCGGCGAAGCCGGGGAGGACGGCGCGGTAAGCCTGACGGTCGGCGCCGGCCTGCGCAGCGCGTCCCGGGCGCGCCTGGACAGCGAGTTCACCCAGGACCTGGTGCTGCGGGTGGCCAAGCCCGGCGTGCGCTTCGTCGGCGACGGGGTGATCCTGCCCGCCGGCGACACATTGAGCGTGCCGTTCGAGGCGGTCGGCACCCGCGCGGTGAAGGTGCAGGCGTTCGAGGTGTTCGCGGACAACATCGCCGGCTACCTGCAGAACAACGACCTCAACGCCGATTACGCGGATACCCGCCATGGCCGCTATCTGTGGCAAAAGACGCTGAGCCTGCCGCCGGACGGTGACGGTGACTGGCGGCGCTACCGGCTGGATCTCAGCGAGCTGATGGCGCGCCATCCCAATGGCCTGGTGCGGCTGACTCTCAGGATCGACGCCGACACCATCGACTACCAATGTCAGGGCCAGGGGCCGAGCCGCACCGCCGAGCTGCCGGAGAACTTCGAAGGCCCGGGCCAGGACCAGGGCGGTGACCGCCTGCGCCGCTACTACGATAACGCCGGCTATCTGAGCTGGCAGGAGCGCGACAATCCCTGCTCCGACGCCTACTACCAGTACAACGAGCGCGCCGAATCATCGCGCGCTTTTCTGGCCTCCAATCTGGGGCTGATCGCCAAGCAGGGCGAGGACGACCGGCTGATCGTGGTGGCCACCCATCTGGATAGCAACGCGCCGGCCAGCGGCGTGCGCGTCACCGTGCACAACTACCAGCACCAGCGGCTCGCCGAGGGCACCACCAACAACGACGGTGAAGCCACCCTGGGGGTGGACGGCACGCCGTTCTATCTGGTCGCCCAACTCGGTGATGACCGCGGCTACCTGAAGCTGGCGCGCAACCAGGCGCTGCCCACCAATCAGTTCAACACCGGCGGCGAGCGGGTGCGCGACGGCCTCAAGGGTTTCTTCTACGGCGAACGGGACGTGTGGCGCCCGGGCGACGACATCCATCTCACCTTTATTCTCAACGACGCCGACGACCGTATTCCCGACGACCACCCGCTGACCCTGGACTGGTTCGACCCGCGCGGCGACAAGGTGGCCGAATACACCAACAGCGAGCCGGTGGGGCAGTTCTATACCTTCACGTTGAGCACCGCCGAGGACGCGCCCACCGGCAACTGGCGCGCGGTGGCGCGCATCGGTGACCGCTATTTCGATACCCCGCTGCGGGTGGAGGCGATCAAACCCAACCGGCTGAGCATCGAGCTGGACCTGCCCGAGGTTCTGGACGCCGGCACCGCCAATCCGGTGAGCCTGCACAGCCAGTGGCTCAACGGTGCCCGCGCCGACGGCCTGAACGCCGACGTCAAAGCGAGCCTGAGCAACGCCGCCACCGGCTTTGAGGGCTATGACGGCTTCGCCTTCGACGACCCCACCCGGAGTCTGGGCGCCGAGCCGTTCACCGCCTTCGAAGGCAAGCTCGACAACCAGGGCGACGCGCGCTTCCCGCTCGACCTGCCGGAACTGACCCCGCCGGGCATGGCCGCCGCCACCCTCACCACCCGGGTGTTCGAAAACAGCGGCGACTACAGCACCCAGGTGCGCCGGGTGCCGGTGCGCCCCTACCGGCATTGGGTGGGCATGCGCGTGCCGGAAGGCGACGGCTGGGGCGGGGCCCTGGGCCGCGACCGGAACCACGAGATCGGCTTTTTGACGCTGGACCAGGACGGCAAACCCGAGGCCGGCCGGGACCTGTCCCTGAGCCTCTACCGCCTTGACTGGCGCTGGTGGTGGGATCGCGGCGACGACAACCTGAGTAATTTCATCAGCGACCCGCACACCGAAAAACTGCGCCAGGACAGCCTCACCACCGACGCCGACGGACGCGCCCAATGGACCCTGGCCGGCGCCGATTACGAATGGGGCCGGCACCTGCTGCGGGTCTGCCAGAGCGACGGCCGCCACTGCGTCAGCCGCACCGTTTATTTGGGCTGGAGCGGCGAACGCGGCGCCCAGGGCGACGCCGCCACCCGGCTGTCGCTGAGCACCGACCGGGAGCGTTATCAGGTGGGCGATACCGCCCGCGTGCAGGTGCCGGTGAGCGGCCAGGGCCGCCTGCTGGTGAGCCTGGAAAGCGGCGCCCGGGTGCTCGACCACTACTGGCTGGAAGCCGGCGACCAGGGCGACACCCTGACCCTGGAAGTGCCGGTTACCGCCGCCATGGCGCCCAATGTGTATGTCCATGTGGCGTTGCTGCAGCCCCATACCGGACGCGACAACGACCGGCCGATCCGCCTCTACGGCATCGCGCCGCTGCTGGTGGACGACCCGGCCACCCGCTTGATGCCGGACATCCGCGCGGAAAGCGAGGTGCGCCCGGAAAGCACCCTGTCGGTGGCGGTCTCCGAACGCCGCGGGCGGCCCATGACCTACACCCTGGCGGTGGTCGACGAGGGCCTGTTGGGCATCACCGGTTTCGCCACGCCACGCCCGCACCAGGCCTTTTACCAGCGCGAGGCCCTGGGCGTGCTGACCTGGGATCTGTTCGATCAGGTGGTCGGCGCCTACGGCGGCGAGCTGGATCAGATGCTGGCGCTGGGCGGTTCCGACGCGCTACGCGACGGCAGCGAGCAACAGCGCCGCCGCTTCCCGCCGGTGGTCCGTTTCAGCGGGCCCTTCCAGTTGGCCAAGGGCGAGACCGCCGACCACGACATCGAGCTGCCCGCCTATATGGGCCAGGTGCGGGTGATGGTGGTGGCCGGGGACGGCCACGCCTACGGCGAGGCGGAGAAAGACGTTACCGTCACTCAGCCGCTGACCCTGCTGTCGTCCCTGCCCCGGGTGCTGGGGCCGGGCGAAACCCTGGCCCTGCCGGTCACCCTGTTCGCCGCCCAAGACGGGCTGGGCCCGGTGACGGTGTCCGCCGACGTGGAGGGCCCGATCACGCTAACCGGCGAGCCGGGTGAGCAGCGCGCCGAACTGGATTTCCAGGACAGTGGTGAACGGATCGCCGAGCTGGGCCTGCAAAGCGGCGAGGGCACCGGCACCGCCACGGTGACCGTGTCCGCCCGCGCCCGCGAGCATGAGGGCGAGGGCTACCGCGCCAGCGAAACCGTGCACCTGCCGGTGCGTGCCGCCAACCCGCCCACCGTCCGGGACGCCGGGCGCCTGCTGGCCGCCGGCGAAACCTGGTCGCAGCGGCACCGCGCCCACGGGCTGCCCGGTACCAACGAGAGCCGGCTGACCGTCAGCAGCCTGCCGGCGATGGGCCTGGAACGACGTCTGGAGTATCTGCTCGGCTACCCCCATGGCTGCGTGGAGCAAACCGTGTCGGCGGCCCTGCCGCAGTTGTATCTGTCGCGGCTGATCGCCCTCGACGACGAACAGCGCGGCCGTATTCAGAGCAACGTGGAAGCGGCCATCGACCGGCTGCGCCGCTTCCAGCTCGGCGACGGCGCCTTCGCCTATTGGCCGGGGGGCGCCGTGGCCGACGACTGGGGGACCTCCTACGCCGGCCACTTCCTGCTGGAAGCCCGCCGCCAGGGCTTCGCGGTGCCCGCCGGCATGCTGGAAGACTGGGCCGGTTACCAACGCCGTGTGGGACGCAACCCGGGCGGTGAGCCCTGGCAGTGGGCCGGCCAGGCCTACCGCCTTTACACCCTGGCACTGGCCGGCGAACCCGAGGTGGGCGCCCAGAACCGGCTGCGTGAAGCGCTTTCCGCCCGGGCGAACGCAGCCAGCCGCCAGCCCGGCTATCAGGCCGCGCGCTGGCTACTGGCCGCCGCCTACCAACAGATGGGGCTCAACGACGTGGCCGGTGAACTGATCGCCGGCGCCGGCGCCACCTCGGACTACGACCGTCCGGGCCCCACCTACGGCTCGGCGCTGCGCGACCAGGCCATCGAGCTGCTGGTGCGCGACGCCCGCGGCGACAGCGACGGCGCCTGGCGTCAGGCCGAGGCCATCGCCGCTCAACTGGCCTCTCAGCAGTGGTATTCCACCCAGAGCACCGCCTGGGCGCTGATGGCCATGGCCCGCTTCGCCGGCGGCAGCGACGCCGGCGAGGGCTACCGGTTCGCGTGGCGCCGGGGCGACGGCGACTGGCAGCCGATTCAATCCCAGGCGCCGGTATTCCGTCAGGCTCTGTCGCTGGAAGGCGAGGGCGTTGAGCTGGCGGTGCGCAATGACAGTGAGCGCCGCCTGTACACCTCGGTGACCACCCGGGGCACGCCGGCGCCGGGCCAGGAGCAGGCCGCCGCCCGGGGGCTGGGCCTGGAGGCCCGTTTCCTGACCCTGGACGGCCGGCCCCTGGATCCGGGCAGCCTGTCCCAGGGCACCGATTTCCGCGCCCGGGTGCGCATCGTCAACACCAGCGGCCGTGACCTGGAAAACCTGGCGCTGACCCAGGTGCTGCCGTCCGGCTGGCAGATCACCGACAGCCGTCTGGCCGGCGATCAACAGGCGGCGCCGCTGGATTACCGCGACATCCGCGACGACCGGGTACTCAGTTACTTCTCGCTGGCCGCCGGCGAGGCGCGCGAGTACACCCTGGGGCTGAACGCCACCTTCGCCGGCCGGTTCTATTTGCCCGGCTGGCAGGTGGAGGCCATGTATCAGGGCGATACCCGCGCCCGCAATAAAGGCCAGTGGGTGGAGGTGATCCGCGATTAAGGGGCGTTTACCCGGCCGCCGCTGGCGGTGGACGCTGGCCGGCGCCGCCCTGATTTCACTGGCCGGGCTGGCGTTTCTCCAGTTCGCGCCGCTGCCCGCCGCGCTGACGGCCACCGACTACGCCACCCTGATGCTGGACCGGCAGGGTCGGCCGCTGGCCGCGCGCATCGCCGCCGACCAGCAGTGGCGTTTCGCGCCCGTGCGGCGGGTGCCCGACAAGTACCGGCGAGCGCTGCTCGCCTTCGAGGACCGGCGCTTCTTCCATCACCCCGGCGTGGACCCGCTGGCGGTGCTGCGCGCCGCCCGCGACAACCTGGCCGCCGGGCGGGTGGTCAGCGGCGGCTCCACCCTGACCATGCAACTGGCCCGTCTGCTGCGCGCCGACCCGCCACGCACTTTCTCCGAAAAAGCCCGCGAAGCGGTGCTGGCGCTGCAACTGGAATGGCATCTGGATAAAGACGACATTCTGCGCCAGTACGCCAGCCGCGCGCCGTTCGGCGGCAACACCGTGGGCTTGCGCGCCGCTGCCTGGCGTTACTTTCAGCGGCCGCCGGAGCAGCTCAGCTGGGCGGAAGCGGCGTTGCTGGCGGTGCTCCCCAACAGCCCGGCGCTGATTCACCCGGGGCGCGACCGGGAACGGCTGCGCGCCAAACGTGACCGGCTGCTGGACACGCTGCGGGAGCAGGGCGTCCTGGAGCAGGACGACCTGGCCCTGGCGCGCCTGGAACCGCTGCCACGGGTCCAGGCGTTGCCGTCGCTGGCGCCCCGTTTGCTGGATACGCTGATCGCCGACGGCGGGGCGCCGCTGCTGCGCACCACCCTGGACGCGGACCTGCAACGCCGGGTACGCGACCTCGCCGGCCACCATGGCCAGAGACTGGGGCGCCAAGGGGTGCACAACCTGGCGGTGGTGGTGATCGACCACCGGGCGATGGCGGTGCGCGCCTACCTGGGCAACGTCAATCACGGCGATCCGCTCACCTACGGCGCCGCCGTGGACATCGCCGCCCGGCCCCGTTCCACCGGCAGCGTGCTCAAGCCGCTGCTGTACGGCTCGATGCTGGACGCCGGGCAGCTGTTGCCGGGCACTCTGGTGTCGGACCTGCCCACCAATTACGGCGGCTACAGCCCGGAAAACTTCGACCGCGAGTACCGGGGCGCGGTACCCGCCCACGAGGCGCTGGCCCGCTCTCTGAACGTGCCGGCGGTGCGCATGCTGCGCCGCTACGGGGTGGGCCGGTTCCACGATCAGCTGCGGGCGCTGGGCATGACCACGCTGTTCCGGCCCGCCGACGGCTACGGGCTGACCCTGGTGCTGGGCGGAGCGGAAGGCACCCTGATGGAACTCACCGGCATCTATGCGCGGCTGATCGCCACCGCCCGGGACGGCGCCGCGCCGCCGGCGGCGCTGTTGTCCGGCGCGCATCCGGTGGCGGCGCCATTCCCGATCAGCCCCGGCGCTGCCTGGCTGACCCTGGACGCGCTGCGCGAGGTGGCGCGCCCCGGCACCGCCCGGCAGTGGCGGCTGTACCGCTCCAGTCAACCGGTCGCCTGGAAAACCGGCACCAGCTACGGACTGCGCGACGCCTGGGCGATCGGCAGTAACGGCCGCTACACGGTGGGCGTTTGGGCCGGTAACGGCAACGGCGAACCGGCGCCGCACCTGGGCGGCGCGGACACCGCCGCGCCGCTGATGCTGGACGTGTTCAGCCTGCTTGGCACCGAGCCCTGGCCGGCACCGCCGCTGAACGATCTGAAAACCGTGCGGGCCTGCGTTGACGACGGCTACCTGGCCGGTGGCCGCTGCCGGGCGGAAGACGTACTGGCGCCTCTGCACAGTCATTTTCAGACCGTGACCCCGCACCACCGCCGCGTGCACCTGGACGCTAACGGCCAGCGCGTGCACAGCGGCTGCGAGGCCGTCGCCAACATGCGCGCGCGGGACTGGTTCGTGCTGCCGCCGGCGCAGGCCTGGTTCTATCGCCAACGTCACCCGGACTACCGGCCCCTGCCGGCCTGGCGGCCGGACTGCGCCGCCGGCGCCCGGGCCCTGGACACCACGCCGCCCATGGCGGTGATCTACCCCCACGCCGGCGCCGGCCTGTTCATTCCCCGGGAACTGGGCGGCGAGCGCGGCCGGGCGGTGTTCCGGGTGGTGCACGAACGGCCCGGCGCCAGCCTGTTCTGGCACCTGGACGACCAGTACCTGGGCCGCACCGACCACTTCCATGAGTGGGCCCTGCGAGCGCCGCCCGGCTGGCACACCCTGACCCTGGTGGACGATCAGGGTTTCCGCCTGCGGCGCCGTTTCAAGGTTCTGGGCGATCACTGACCCTCTTGCGCCTTTTTCTTCACCCGCCATTCGCCACGGCTCTCCGACACTGACGGCGCAGCCAAGGAGACGCCATGCGCACTGTAATCGTGATTCTCGCCGCCGCCGCGCTGGTGGCGGCTTGTCAGCTAAGCCCGGATCGTCCGCCGGTGGAGACCGTGGATGACCTGGATCTGGATCGCTTCATGGGCGACTGGTACGTGATCGCCAACATCCCCACGCCGCCGGAGAAGGGCGCCCACAACGCCGTGGAAAGCTATGAGCGGCTGGGCGAGCACAAGATCGGGGTCACCTTCGCCTTCAACGAAGACAGCTTCGACGGTGAGCGTAAAACCATGACGCCCACCGGCTTTGTCAGCGACGAAAGCAACGCCATCTGGGGCATGCGGTTTATCTGGCCGTTCCGCGCCGATTACCGGGTGCTGTATGTGGACGACGCCTACCGCACCACGATCATCGGGCGCCAGAAGCGTGACTATCTGTGGATCATGGCTCGCCAGCCGGAACTGTCCGAGGACACTTTGGGGCGTCTCATCGACATCGCCGCCGAGCGGGGCTATGACCCCCGCCGTATCGAGCGCGTCCCGCAACGGTGGTGAGCCCTCCGTTGCGGGCTGTCGCTTGAAGCTTGCCGGGGCGTCCCCATCCTCCTAGGGTGAGAGCCCACCGGAGCGAAGGAGACCCTGATGAAAATCCTGATTGCCGGCGCCAACGGCAAGATTGGCCGCTATCTGGTGCGTGGCCTGGCGAAAAGCGATCACGTCTGTCGGGCGATGGTGCGCGACCCCGCCCAGGAGTGGGAGCTACGACAGCTGGGCGCCGACGAAGTGGTGGTGGCGGACCTGGAAGGCGACTGTCGGGCGGCGCTGATCACCTGTGACGCGGTGGTGTTCACGGCCGGCTCCGGCCCGCACACCGGCCCGGAAAAAACCGTGGATGTGGATCAGAACGGTGCCATCAATCTGATTGATCAGGCCGAGGCCATGGGCGTGGCGCGGTTCGTGATCGTCAGCTCCATGCGCGCCGACGAGCCGGACAGCGGCCCGGAGAAAATGCGCCACTACTTCATCGCCAAGCAGAACGCCGACAACCACCTGCGCGCCAGCAAGCTCGCCTACACCATCGTGCGGCCGGGCAAGCTCACCGAGGACGAGGGCACCGGCAAGGTGCGTCTCGCCGAACGCTTCGAGGACTTCGGCGAGATCCCCCGCCAGGACGTGGCGGCGGTGCTTGAGGCGGTGCTCGAAAACCCGGCCACCGCCGGCCGCGAGTTCGACCTGCTGTCCGGCGACCAACCCGTCGAGGACGCCGTCACCGCCTTCACCCGCTGAGGGATTTGTGGGAGCGGGCCTTGCCCGCGAAAGGGTGGCTTACAGCCACCCGGCAGGATTCCAGAGAGCTTGGTTAGTCAGGTGTCTGGTGCTCCGTATCGGAGACGCGGTGCAATGGTGGTGCCTTCCGGGACCGCTCAAGCCATCCATGGCCGCTGTTAGTTTGGCCCTCCCTGGCCAAACAGCTCCCTCCAGGCACCACCATTGCCCCGCTCACTTGGCAGCGGAACCGCCACGGGTCAGAAACACCGCCCGGACCTTTCTGCCAAACCCTGGCGGCGAATTTCCCAAGGAGCGCCGGGATCGGGTGGGCCCGTCCAGGACCGTGTTTGGCCAGGGATGGCCAAACGTCGAGCTTACAGGGATGTACTCGTGGCGTGTCCTGGACGGGCCCACCCGATCCCGGTGCGGGCTTTCTGGAGAGAAAGGTCTCTGGGATCCTGCCGGGGCTTCGCCCCTTTCGCGGGCTAGGCCCGCTCCCACAGCCCGCTGCTACAGCCGCCACCGCGTCAGCGGCGGCGCTGGATGGGCATGCGGCGGCGGATGCGTTGCTCGGTGGTCAGGTCCGAGAAGTCGTCGGCCTCGAACAGATCGGCGCCCACCGGCGTGTCGTCATTGCGGTGGAACAACTCGATCAGCATGGCGCGGCGGTCGGCGCGCAGCTCCCACATCAGCACCCCCATCATCAGAAACAGCACCACCGCGAACGGCAGCGCCGCCACCAGGCTGGCGGACTGCAGCCCGCGCAGGCCGCTGGCCACGATCAGCGTGATGCAGATCGCCGAGATCAGCACGCCCCAGGTCAGGCGTTTGTAGAGCGGTGGGTTGAGCGAACCGTGGTCGGTCATCTGCGAAACGATGTAGGACGCCGAGTCCGCCGAGGTCACCAGGAACACGAACAGGATCACCATGGTGACCGCCGACAGAAAGGTACTGTGCGGCAACACCTCGTACATCATGAACAGGCCATTGGCCACGTTATCGGAGACCGCGCCGGCCAGATCGACGCCACCGTTGAGTTGCAGGTCCAGGGCGGTGGTGCCGAACACGGCGATCCAGGCGCAGGCCAGCAGTGGCGGCACCAGCAGCACGCCGAGCACGTATTCGGTGATGGTGCGGCCGCGGGAAATGCGTGCCACGAAGGTGCCCACGAACGGTGACCAGGCGATCACCCAGGCCCAGTAGAACAGGGTGAAGCGGTTCATCCAGTCGGATTTTTCGAACGGCGGGATGTTCAGCGCCATGTTGATGAAGTTGCCCAGGTAGCTGCCCAGGCCGTTCACGAAGTTATCCAGGATCAACACCGTGGGGCCGACAAACAGCATGTAGCCCATAAAGCCCAGACACAGGCCCATATTCAGGTTACTGAGCAGGCGGATGCCTTTGTCCAGGCCGCTGTAGGACGAGGCCATGTAGCACAGGAACATGGCGCCGAGGATGGCCACCTTGCTCCACAGGTTATCCGGCCAGCCGAACACGGTTTCCAGCCCGCCGTTCATTTGCAGTACGCCGAGCCCCAGGGAGGTGGCTACGCCCATCACCGTGGCCAACACCGCCAGCACGTCCAGGGAGTCGGAGATCAGTTGCCGCTTGGGCAGACTCTTGGTGACCGGTTCCACCATGGTGGACACCAGCCCCGGGCGGTCCTTGCGGAATTGGAAGAAGGCGATGATCAGGCCGACCAGGGAAAACGCCGCCCACTGGCTCACGCCCCAATGGAAGAAGCTGTACTGCATGGCCAGGCTGGCGGCGGCGGTGGAGCCGGGGTCGGCCAGGCCGTGGGGTGGCTCGGTGAGGTGCTGGATCGGTTCCGCCATGCCGTAGAACACCAGGCCGACACCGAAGCCGGCGGACAACAGCATGCTCAGCCAGGAGAACACCCCGTAGTCCGGTTTGCAGTCCTGGGGGCCGAGCCGGATTTTCCCGTAGCGGCTCATCGCCAGCCCCAGCAGGAAGATCACGAACACGAAGGTACTGATCAGATAGAACCAGCCGAAGTAGTGCCCGAGGGTGTCGAGGGTGGCCTCGGCCACGTCCCGGAAGCGGTTGGGGGCGGTGGCGCCGACGGCCACCAGGACGGCTATCAGGCCGGCGGAGATAAAATAAACGCGGTGTCGTATGAGCATCCGGCTACGGTACCAGCCCGTGCCGCCACCGCTAGCCGGAAAGTGAGTCTGTTCAAAGATTATACATTTCAACCATCGGCAGCGCTGGACGGTGAATATTCAACGGATGTAGAGTTTTTATTCATCGAGTGATGAATAGTCTCGGTGCATAACAATGACAAACGGGAGAATAACGATGAAAATCAAGGCGTTGGCGGCCTTTCATGGCGCCATCCTAACGACCATGCTGAGCCTGGCGCTGTACGCCGGCCCGGCACAGGCGGGCGCCTGGCAGGACAACCTGTCCCTGGGCGGCTTCAACAACGTTCACCTCTACACCCCGGACAGCACCTCTCCGGTGGGCACCGGCAAAGCCCTGTTGGTGGTGCTGCACGGCTGCACCCAATCCATCAATGCCTACAAAACCGCCAATCTGGAAACCGCCGCCGAGGAATTCGGCATGGTGGTGGCGGTGCCGGACGCCATGAACAAGGCCGGCTTCAGCTGCTGGTCCTACTGGCAGGGCACCAAGTCCCGCAGCGCCGGCGACTACAAGAATCTGATCGACCTGGCCAACGAACTGTCCTCGGACAGCAGCCGGGGCATCGATCCCAACCAGGTCTACATCGCCGGGCTGTCGTCCGGCGCCAGCTTCGCCAATACCACCGCCTGCCTGGCGCCGGACGTGTTCGCCGGGGTCGGCGTGAGCGCCGGGCCCAGCGTGGGCACCAGCTCCAGCGGCGCCATCGGTCCCTGCGAGCAGGCGGATGTGGAAAGCCGTTGTCGGAACCTGGGTGGCGCCTACCAGAGCGCCTTCGACACCCAGATCGCCTCCATCGCCCATGGTGACGCGGACACCACCGTGAACACCTGCTACAACCGGCAGAACGCCGAAGGCATGGCGGGCCTGTACGGGGTCAGCGAGCTGCCCGGCAGCACCACCCTCAACCAGGACGGCGGCAGTGCGGAAGAGTACCTGTGGCAGGATGGCCGCGTGTCCATGCTGTGGCTCAACGGCCTGGACCATTCCTGGTCCGGCGGGCAGGGCGCCTCCGGCAGCTATATCGGCAGTGCCAGCATTAACTATGCCCGCTACCTGGGTGAGTTCTTCAGCAACAACAACGCCCGGGTCGACCGTAATCTGGCGCCTTCGCTGTCCCAGGTCAGCGCCACGCCGGACGGCGACCGCATTCAGGTGAGCGGTTACGCGGACGACGAGGACGGCACCGTGGCCCGCGTTGATATCGTTATCGATGGCCTCGACGGCGGCGGTGACAGCCTCACCACCGGGGTCGACGGCAGCGGGTTTTTCCAGGCCGCCAGCGCCACGCTCGCCGACGGCCTGTATTCGGTGGCGGTGACCGCCGTGGACGACGACGACGGCGAAAGCACGCCCAGCGTGGATACCGTGCGGGTGGGTCCGGAACCACCGCCGAGCGCGCCGGTGCTCAGCGACATCGGCGTCAGCCTGGACGGACAGTGCGCCACCGTCAGCGGTGAAGTGGTGGATGAGAATCAGGACCTGGCCGGCGTCACGGTGACCTTCTCCACCGGCGCCACCGCCGCCCAGCTGGACGGCGTGCGCTATTCCGCCCGCGCCTGCGGCCTGTCCGGCGGCGCCAACACCGCCACCGTGGTGGCGGAGGACCAGGGCGGTCTGAGCGCCAGCGACCAGATCGATTTCGTCATCGACGCCGGCCAGGTGGCCACCCTGGACCAGCACATCAGTGCCGGCCGTCTGGACTACACCAATTACGCCAACTGCTACCTGGAATACAGCACCGAGGCGTTCAAACTCAACGAAGTGGAGACCGGCGGCCAGTGTCAGTGGCAGGATGGCGATGCCAGTTGCGTGGGGCCGGTCCAGGCCTGTTCCGGCAGTGGCGGGGGTGACGATGGTGGCGATGACGGCGGTGATCCGCCCACCGATCCGGACGGCGGCTGTCAGGCGGAAACCACCTACAACTACTACCACAAGACCGCCGGGCGGGCGTACAGCACCGGGAATTATTACACCCCGGATTACTTCGCCCAGGGCAGTGACCAGCCGATGGCCGGCTCCACCTGGGGCACCACCGAGCTGCACAGCACCGACGGCGGCACCGTGTGGCAGGTGGGCGCCTGCCCCTGATCGTCCATCTTGTTGAATTTCCTCCCCTTGCGTACCATCCGATGCGCGCCCGACCCCGGGCGCGTATCGCCCAGGGGAGGAACGGATGGCGAAAAAACCGGTGGGGCGGCCGCGTGGCCGTAACGGTGAAAGCGGCGATCGTGGCGCCGCCATTCTGGACGTCTCGGAGCGGTTGTTCGCCCGTCATGGCTATGACGGCGTTACCCTGCGCACCGTGGCCCGCGAGGCCGGTGTTGATCTGGCGCTGATCAATTACTACTTCGGCCCCAAGCAACAACTGTTCGATACCGTGTTCCAGCGCCGCGCGCGCATCCTCAACGACGACCGGCTGAAAGCGCTCAACGCCGCCCGCGCGGAAAGCGACCCGGTGCCCCTCGAGAAAATCATCGAAGCCTATCTGCGTCCGCTGGAAATGGCCCAGGAAAGCGAGGACCAGGGCTGGCGTAACTACTGTGCCCTGCTGGCCTACGTGAACACCTCCCCGGTGTGGGGGCCGGTGCTGATGAGCCGTCACTTCGACGCGCCCATGGAAACCTTCGTGGAGGCCCTGTCCGATGCCCTGCCGGATACCGAACGGGCGGACCTCTACTGGTGCTACCACTTTATGTCCGGGGCGATGACGCTGACGTTCGCCAACACCGGGCGCATCAACGCCATGTCCGGCGGCCTGTGCCGGTCCGACGATTTCCAGACCGCCTACGACCGTATGATCCCCTTCGTGGTCGCCGGCTTCGAGCGGGTCTGCGGTCGCCTCAGCAACCGCTGATCTCTGGAAGAGGACCTGGTGGGAGCGGGCCCCGCCCGCGAAAGGGTGGCTTTAGCCACCCGGCAGGATCCCAGAGACCTTTAATTCTTCAGGTGTCCGGAGCTCCGTATCCGAGACGCGGTGCAATGGTGGTGCCTTCCGGGACCGCTCAAGCCATCCATGGCCGCTGTTAGTTTGGCCGTCCCTAGCCAAACAGCTCCCTCCAGGCACCACCATTGCCCCACTCACTGGGCAGCGGAATCGCCACGGGTCAGAAGAACCGCCGGGACCTTTGCAGAAAGGTTCGGCGCTAGCGATAACCGGGGCGGTGACGCTAGCTGGCGAGCGGGTCTGTGTTATGCCCTTCCGGGACCCTGGAGAACAGGACGTTCGACAGGGAGCCTACAGGGACGTACTCGCGGCGTTCCCGGAAGGGCATAACACAGACCCGCGTCCCCGGATGGAGAGAACAGCCCCGGCTATTCCGTATCGTCCGCCGGCGGTGCGGGGTCCTCATCGCGGGGGGCGTCGGCGGCTTCCTCTTCTTCCTTGGGCGCGTCCGGCTGTTCCGGCTCGACGCCATCGTCGTCGAGGGTCTGGTCGGATTGTTCGGCCTTGGCCTCCACTTCCTCGGCGCTCTTTTCCTCGCCGATCCGGTAGGCGGCGAAACCGGCGTGCACCACCTGGTTCACCGCCATGCCCAGCACGCGGCCGTCGTAGGGGGCGATGATGGCGCTGCCGGTATTGCTGATGGGGTCGGTGACGGTACCCAGGATTTCGCCCTTACGCACCTGATCGTTGAGCTCCACCTCGGACAGCAGAATGCCGCCCTGGCCGGCGCGGATCCATTCCGATTCGAAGAACACCGGTTGCGGCGCGCCCCAGAAGCGGCTGGCTTTGCGCATGTCCAGGTTTTCCAGCAGGGTCTCCAGGGCCTGGACCCCATAGTCCACCGCCTCCTCTTCGAGGCGGTTGGGGCCGCCGGCTTCCATGGTCACCGCGACAATGCCTTCTTCCACGGCGGCGGCACGCAACATGCCGTCGCCCGGTGGGCTGTGCAGCACGGTCATGCCGCCGAAGTGCTTGGCGAACGCCACCAC
Organism: Alcanivorax sp.; assembly: GCA_017794945.1. GTDB lineage: Bacteria > Pseudomonadota > Gammaproteobacteria > Pseudomonadales > Alcanivoracaceae > Alloalcanivorax. The sequence continues at coordinate 493,740 of CP051239.1, read as the reverse complement.
CTCGGACTTGTCCAGGTCGGCGCGCAGCTGCGGCTGGTTGATGCGCTTCTGGGAGCCGGTGTGCAGGTCCACCAGGTAATCGCACTGGCGCACGATGTTGTTGAACAGGGAAAACGCCAGCCGGCTGGCGGCGCTGCCTTTTTCGTGGCCGGGGAAGTAGCGGTTCAGGTCGCGGCGGTCGCTCAGATAACGCGAGCCGTTGCGGAAGCCGTCCAGGTTGACGATCGGCACGCCCACCACGGTGCCGGCCAGCTCCGTGGGTTCCAGTTCGTACATCAGGCGCCGCACCATCTCGATGCCGTTGAGCTCGTCACCGTGCACGGCGGCGGTCAGGCACAGGCGCGGGCCCGGCTCGTTGCCGTGGGCCACCAGCACCGGCACCGGCGTGGCGATGGAGCGGAACGACTGGTCCGGGGCCCAGTGCAGGGTCTCGAAGGTGCCCGGTTGCACCGTCTTGCCGAGCAGTTCCAAGGGTTTGACGGTGTCCGTGCCGTCGTCCTCTTCCGCTTCGGCGGACGGCGCCTCGACCTGTTCCGGCGCGGCGTCACTGTCGGTGGAGGGGGCCGAGGCGGCCACGTCGTCTTCGCTTTCGTTGGCGGTCACGGTGCCGGACAGGGCCAGCAGAATCAAAGTAATCAGCGGAATAATACGCGACACGGAAGCTTCCTTTTAGGACCGTTTCATGACTCTCGCTGGGCCAGTTCCTCCCAGCGCGCATAGTGCTCGTTCAGGCGTTGCTCCAGTTCCTGCAGCCGACGCTGGGCGTCGGCGATCTCGTCCTGGGGGCGCTTGTAAAAGTCCGGGTCGGACAGTTCGGTCTGAACCTCGCCCAGCGTCGCCTCCAGGGTTTCAATCTGCTCGGGCAGCGCCTGCAGTTCCAGCTCTTCCTTGTAGGAGAGCTTGCGGCCGCCGCTGTCTTTCGCTTTCGGTTTCGGTTTGCTGGACGGCGCGGCGAGCTTGCCGGTTTTGACGTCGTCGTCCCGGTTCGGTTCCGGGCGCTGGCGCAGCCAGTCCTGGTAGCCGCCCACATAGGCGTTGGGGTCGCCGCCTTCGAACACCAGGGTGGAGGTCACCACATTGTCGATGAATTCCCGGTCATGGCTGACCAGCAGCAGGGTGCCCTGGTAGTTGACCAGCTGCTCTTCCAGCAGCTCCAGGGTTTCCACGTCCAGGTCGTTGGTGGGTTCGTCGAGCACCAGCAGGTTGAAGGGCTTGGTGAACAGCTTGGCGAGCAACAGCCGGTTGCGTTCGCCGCCGGACAGCGAGCGCACCGGCTGGCGGGCGCGCGCCGGTTCGAACAGGAAGTCCTGCAGGTAGCCCATCACGTGCTTCTTGCGGCCGTTGATCTCGACCACATCGGAGCCTTCCGCCAGGTTGTCGAGCACGCTTTTGTTGCTGTCCAGGGTGTCGCGCATTTGATCGAAGTAAGCCACCTGAAGCTGGGTGCCGTGCTTAACGGTGCCCGAGTCCGGGGGGAGCCGGTCCAGCAACAGGCGGATCAGCGTCGACTTGCCGCAGCCGTTGGGGCCGAGGATGCCGACCCGGTCGCCGCGCAGCAGGGTGATGGAGAAATCCCGCAACAGCGGCAGACCGTCGATGGCGTAGCGCAGATGCTCCGCCTCGATCACCACCTTACCGGAATGGTCGCTTTGCTGGATTTCCAGGCCGGCGGTGCCCTGGCGGTTGCGGCGCCGGGCGTAGTCCTCGCGCATGCTTTTCAGGGCGCGCACCCGGCCTTCATTACGGGTGCGGCGCGCCTTGATGCCCTGGCGAATCCAGCGCTCTTCCTGGCTGAGCTTCTTGTCGAACTCGGCGTTGGCACGCTCTTCGTTTTCCAGCGCCGCCTGTTTGCCGGCCAGGTACTTGTCGTAATCGCCGGGCCAGCTGGTCAGCTTGCCGCGGTCCAGCTCGATAATGCGGGTGGCCAGGGAGCGGATAAAGGCCCGGTCGTGGGAAATGAACACCAGGGTGGCGGAGTAGCCCTTGAGAAACGTTTCCAGCCAGCGGATCGCGTCCAGGTCCAGGTGGTTGGTGGGCTCGTCCAGCAGCAGGATGTCCGGTTCCTGGACCAGTGCCCGGGCCAGCAGCACGCGGCGTTTCATGCCGCCGGACAGGCCGGCGAAGTTTTGCTCGCCGTTCAGGTTCAGTTTGGAGAGCACGGTGTCCACGCGCTGGAACAGCTGCCAGGCGCCGCGTGCCTCGATCTGATTGTTCAGGGTCTCGAAGCGGGCCAGGTTCTCGTCCATGCGGTCGGCCTGGTCCGGATCACCCAGGGCGCGACTCAGGTGGTCGTGTTCGTTGAGCAGGGTGCCCAGCTCGCCGAGGCCCTCGGCGACCATGTCGTGCACGCTGTGGTCCTGGTCCTCGGGCACTTCCTGTTCCAGGCGCGAGATCATCAGGTTCTGGGTGCTTTCGATCTGGCCGTCGTCGGCCTGCACCTCGCCGGCCAGGACCTTGAGCAGGGTGGACTTGCCGGAGCCATTGCGGCCCACCAGACAGAGCCGCTCGCCGGCTTCGATGGTGAGGTCCACATTGTCGAGCAGGGGCTGCTCGCCGAAGTGCAGTTGAATCTGTCGCAGCGTGATCAGGGACATGAAAGCGCGTCGTGTTGAAATGAGGCGGCGAGTGTAACATTTACACCATGGCAATGGCCGGATTTCGCCGCGCCGGCCCGTTGATCTCAGCGGTCGCCGCCGTCCTCGCGGTCGCCGTCGTGGTAATGGGTTCTGGTTTCTCCATAATGCCCCCGGGTGTCTCCGTGGCGGCCGTTGTTGCCGCTGTCGAACAGAAGGCCGTCGGCGGCGGATCGCAGGTGGACGTCAAGCTGATTGAAGGCGATTTCCACGCCCTGCTCGCGGGCCAGGGTATCGATGGCACGGTTCAATTCGTTGATGGCGAACAGAATATCGCCGATTTCCCCGAGATAGACGCGCAACTCGTGGTCCAGGGTGCTGGCGCCGAACGCCATGAACAGAATCAGCGGCTCCGGGTCGCGCAGCACCCTGGGGTTGTCCGCCGCGGCTTTTTCCAGCACGTCGTGGCAGGCCTGCAGGTTGGACCCGTAGGCGAAGCCGACTTTCAGCGTGACGCGGGTGACGGTGTCGGTGAGCGACCAGTTGATAAGTCGTTCGGTGACGAACGCCTTGTTGGGAATGATGATTTCCTTGCGGTCGAAATCGATGATGGTAGTGGCGCGGATGCGGATACGGCTGACGGTGCCCGATAGCTCACCGATGGTGATCACATCACCGATGCGCACCGGCCGCTCGAACAGGATGATGATGCCGGAGATAAAGTTGGCGAAGATCTCCTGCAACCCGAAACCCAGCCCGACACCCAGCGCCGCGACCAGCCACTGCATCTTGCTCCAGGACAGGCCGAGCGACCCCAGAGTGATCATCACGCCGATCATGACGATCACATAGGACAACAGGGTGGTGATCGCGTAGCTGGACCCTTGTTTGAGACTCAGTCGTGACAGCAGCAGCACTTCCAGCAGGCCGGGCAAGTTGCCGACCAGCACGAAGGTGCCGATGCCGATGGCCAGCGCGGTGATCACGTCGCCCAGGCTGATCGGCGAGGTGGTGGCGTTGGCGCCGCTGCCCTCGGTGCTTTCCCACAGCACAATGGTATTGGTGTAGGAGAACGCATTGATCACGTCCGCCCAGACCCAGTAGAGCAGAACGCCGAACAGCACCACCAGCCCCAGGCGCACCAGCCGCAGCGATTGCTGGTTGACCTGCTGCAGGTCCATTTGCGGTTCCTCGACGTCCACCCCTTCCACGCTCTCCTTGGGTTCCGCTTCCCGTTCCGCCACCGCTCGCTTATAGGCCAGACGCTGGGCGGCCACCGCCAGGCCGCGCACGGCGGTGGCGTCGATAAGGATCGCCAGCAAGGCGAGGTAAAACGTGTCGATCAGGCGGCCCGACAGGCGCACCGAGGTGAAGTAGTAGCCGGCCAGGATCAGCGCCACCAGCACCAGCGGCGCGCCGGCGCTGATCAGGGTGCTCACCGAGCGCAGGGTGCGCGAGTAATGCTGTATCGGGTAAGCGAGCGCGGTGCGCGCCAGCATCACGCTGATCACCGCCAGCCCCGCCACCATGGTGACCAGACCGATACGGTCGTTGCTCAGCTGCGCCGGCCATTCCTCGCCGAAGGCGATCACCAGGGTCATCGGCACCATGGTCAGGCCGATGATCAGCAGGCGCCGACGCAGTTGCCGGTTATTGGCCTCGGTCCAACGGAAATGGCGCTGGGCGATGCCGTTGCGCGCCAGCAGCCGGTAGCACAGCTCGAACACCAGCCAGATCAGGGCGATTTTCGCCAGCGCCGCGCCCAGCACCGTGCTCAGGGTGCCGGGCTGCACCCACAGCCCCCAGCCCAGCAGGCTCAGCACCAGCGGGCCGGGCACGCAGAGCAGCACCGTGTAGATGATCGCCAGGGGGGTGTGGCGCTGACTGTCCCGCTTCAGAAAGCCGATATCGCCGTTCAGCGATTTGATTCGTTTGCGCAGGCGCGGGCGCACCAGCCACAAGGCGCCGGCCAGCACCAGCGGCAGAAACAGCCATTGCCACTTGCTCCGCAGAATGTCCGTGGCGTTGGTCGCCATGCGCTGCCACGGCATGGTGTTGATCTGATCGACCACCTGGCCGGGGAATTCGGCGAACCAGGCCAGGGACAGCGGCTGGGTGCTGGGCATCCAGAAGGTCTGCTCGGAAATGATGTCGTGCAGATTGCGGGTCAGTTTATTCAGTTGCTCCTGGGACAGATTCAGGCGCACCAGAATGTTGAGCTTGCGGCCCAGTTCCTGATCAAGCTGATTGAGCAGGTCCACCCGGTTGTCGATCAGGCGTTGCAGGCCGTCGCGCAACTGGGCTTTTTGTTGATCGTCCAGTCCGCTGTCCTCGGGCAGTTTGGTCTCCCGGTTTTCCAGTTCCTGCAGGGTCTGACGGATGTCGAACTGGGCCAGGCGCGCCTCGGTGATCTGTTTGTCCAGGCCTTCCCGCGGTGTGAACTGCGGCAGGCTTTTTTGCTGCTCGTAAAGAATACGCGACAACAGCAAGCTGCCGTCGAGCATCTCGATCTGGTCGTTGACGGTGCTGGACAGCGAGCGGGCGCGGTCCAGCTGAGTCTCCGCGTTGATCACCTCGCGGATCAGATTGTTGACGTCGCTGGCGGTGTCCTTGAGCTGGTCACGCACTGCCTCGTTGCGCTGCCGCGCGGCTTCCAGCAGTGGATGATCCTCCACGCTTTCCGGCAGGTCGAGCCGGTCGTCGCCGATCTCCGCGCTGAGTGATTCACCGCGGCGCTCGTTGATCATTGGCTGCAGGACATCCAGCCGCGTCTGAATCACCTCGGTCTGCGCTTCCAACACCCGTTTGCGCAGACGGGCCAGTTCTTCCAGGGTGCTGGCCACGGACAGCTCTTGGTTGCGTAGTTCAACACGGCTTTCCAGCGTCGCCAGTTCCGTGCGCAGCCGGGTTGTCTCGGCCTCGGAAAGGCTGTCGTTTTCCTGGTTCAGACGCCGGCGGATCTCGTCGGTGCGGGCCAGGCTGTCGCTGATCGTGCTCTGGGCACGCTCGGGCAGGGTTTGCGCACGGGTCAGCTCGCCGCTCACCTTGGCCAGGGTTTGCTGGTTTTCTTCCAGCGCTTCGAGCTGCTGGCTGAGTTCTTCCACAAGCGCGGCAAGGGTCAGATCCTGGTAGCGCGCGCGCCAATCCAGCTGGGCGTCCTGGCGCGCCTTGGCCAGTTGCTCCTGAAGACGGTCGCGCTCCACCGGGGCCTTCCGTCTGCGCTCGGAGAGCGTGTCGATCTGTTCGCGGTTGTTGTCGATTTCGCGCCGCAACGTCAGGGTCTGCTGCAGCGCTTCGCGTTCGGGGTCCTCGCCCGCGGTGTCGGAGGCACCGTCGCCGCCGTCGCCACCTTCGCCGGATCCGCCGCCGTCACCGGCGAGCTGTTTCTCCAGGTCGCCGATGCCGGGCAATGAGAAGCCACTGGTCTGTGCCTGGGCCACCGCCATCGGCAGCAGCGCGAGCAACAGAGCCTGTGGTAATGAACGGAACAGTCTGGTGAATACAGCCAACACGGAAAGCGCCTTTGGTTTTTTGCAAGCTTAGCAACGGCCGGGGGCGCGGCATAGCCGCCGCCGTTATTCCGTGCTCAGCAGCCGCGCCCGTCGGTGATCTCGGTGACGCTGTCCGCCACGTTGTCGTCCTCCGGCGCCAGTTGCCGGGCGCGGCACACCGCCTGCCTGGCCTGGTCCGGCCGGCCGCTATCGCGCAGCGCGTAGGCCAGGTTGTTCCAGGCCGGCGCCAGATCCGGGGCGCGCGACACGGTGGCCCGATAGGCGCGCAGGGCGGCGTCGGTCCGGCCATCCTGCCAGAGCGCGTTGGCGTAGCCGAAATGCAACCGGCCGTTGTCGGGGAAACGCGCCACGGCGGCCTCCCAATAGGGCAGGGCGCCGGTCCGCATGGGCGCCAGGGCCTGCAGCAGCGGTTCCGGTTGCACGCTGTCCGGCAGGTCGCCGGGCGGCAGCAGCACGAACCCCCAATAACGGCCTCGGGCCCAGGTGCGCAGGAAACGGTTCCAGCGGCTTTCCGTGGCCTGGTCCGTGCCGCTGTGCAGGATGATGCGCTCTCCGCCGTCGCGGTAGCCGATCACCACCGCATAGTGCCACAACGGCCACTGCGGCAGCGCCAGGTTCTGCAATACCAGCACCGGGTGGCCGGCCTGCACCTCCTGAATCAGCGCCGCGGGCGTGTTGATCGGATAGGCGAGCAGACCCCGGGCCCGGCCCGCCGCCACCAGTTCGATGCCCAGCGCCCCCTGGCGTTCCGGCAACCAGACTTCGTTCACCAGTTCCGTCTTGTCGCCGGGCAGCCCGTTCCATTGCAGCATCATGCCCAGGGCGGCGGGGCCGCACTGGTAGGCTTCCTGGGGAATAAAGGGCACGTCCAGCCGTTGCTGCGGGCGCGCGTCGGCCCGTTCCGGCGGCGGCACCGTCTGGCAGGCGGTGAGCAGTAGCAGAAACAGCAAGGCGGCGGCCGGGCGGCCGCCGCGCGGGCAGGCGATCATTTACCCGATTGGATCGATGACGGGGAATACGTCGGTGGCGCCGAGCAGATCCAGCAGCACCAGAATCAGGATAACGGCGAGAATCACACCCACCACGCTACCGCCGGCGGGCATCTGTTCCGCTTTCTGCGCCAGCTGGTTCAGCTCCCGGTCGCTGAGACGACCCAGACGCTTTTCCACGTCGCCGGGGGTGACGCCGTTCTTGGCCAGCACCTTGGCGGCGGCTTCATGGTTCATCAGCCGCATGACTTTGCGTTCGGTGGCGGCCCGCTGCTCGCTGGAAACCATGCCATCGGTCGTGACCATGGCGGCGTGGGCCGCGGGTACGAACAAGCCTTGCGTAAACAACATAACCAGCGCCGTCAGGACGCCTGTAATTTGCTTTTTCATCGACATCGCTCCACTTAAAAAACGTGGCTCAAGGCTAGCACGGCGCGTTCCTGTTCAGGGTTATGCAAGTTAAAGCTTTGTGATCTTTTACACTCATTTCACCAATCACCGCCGCCTTCACGCCGGCCTGTGCCAAAGCCGCCAGGGCGGCGTCGCGCAGGCCCGGATCCACCGAGAACAGCAGGCCGCCACTGGTCTGTGGATCGGTGGCCGCCGCCAGACGCGGATCGTCGTCGGCGATGTCGCCGTGCTCGCAGCGTGTCAGCACCTGGTCGTTGGCCGGCTTCAGGGTGCTCACCACGCCCCGCGCCACCAGCTCTTCGGTGCCCGGCAACAGCGACAGGCCGTCCAGGTCCAGGCGCGCGTCCAGGTTGCTTTGCTCGCACAGCTCCAGCAGGTGGCCGAGCAGGCCGAAGCCGGTGATGTCGGTGCAGGCATTGGGCGCCAGCGGCGCCATGGCGTCCCGGGCCAGGCCGTTGCTGCGCAGCATGCTGTCGAGCGTGGCGTCCAGCCAGGGGCCGCGACTGAGGTCGTGCATCAGGCCGGCCAGTTGAATGCCGGTGCCCAGGGACTTGGTGAGAATCAGCACGTCGCCGGGCCGGGCGCCGCTTTTATGCCACAGGTCCGCCGGTGGCGCGGCGCCGTTGACCGTGAACCCGGCCGCCATCTGCGGCCCTTCGATGGTATGCCCGCCCACCAGGGTGCAGCGGGCCGCGTTCAATTCCTTCAGCGCCCCGGCCATCAGGCGGTGCAGATCGCGGCTTTGCAGGCGGGGATGATGGCGTGGCATGCAGACCGTGGCCAGGGCGGAGTGGGGCGCCGCGTTCATGGCGAACAGATCGCTCAGGCTGTGCAACGCGGCGATGCGCCCGAACAGATAGGGCTCGTCCAGGAAGGCGGGAAAATAATCCAGACTTTGTACCAGCCGCTGGTCCGCCGGCCAGCGAATCACGGCGGCGTCGTCGGCGTGGTCCACGCCCGCCTCGATGTCCTCGCGGATCACCGGGTCGAGCGCCGCCAGGGCCTCGCTGAGGGATTGCGCCCCCACCTTGGCGCCGCAGCCGGCGCAATGCAGCGCTTCGTCCGGGGCGCCGGCCCGGGCGTCGGCGTCCATGCGCGGCAGCCGGCGGTGGAATTTGTCCATGAAGTCCCGGTCCAGCCTGTCTTTCCAGCGCCACACCCAGCCGCCGGCCAGCGCCGGACCTCCGCCGCGGCTGCCCACGGCGTCACGGCCGCCGGCGGACAGCAGCGACAGGAAACGCCGTTGCGGCCGGTACGGCGACAATGGCTGCCCCTCGGCGGCGGCGGCCAGGTTGCGCGCCAGGATTTTCGCCTGGCGTACCGCGTAGACACCGGCCTTGGGCAGGGCGTCGGGAAAAGCGGCGCAATCGCCGGCGGCGAACACCCGCGCGTCCGCCGGGCTTTGCAGGGTGTGGTTGACGCGCACGAAGCCCTGGTCGTCGCAGGGCAACCCACTGTCCGACAGCCAGGAAGCGGCCTGTACGCCGGTGCACCAGAGCAGAAAATCGTGCGCTAGCTCGCGGTCCTCGCTGAGCAGGCGGTGCGCCTGCACCTGCCGCACCGTCGTGTGGCTGTGCAGGGCCACGCCCCGAGCCGCCAGCCGCCGGGTCATGCGGCGGCGTACGCCGGCGGGGAAACCCGGCAGCAACGCCCCGGCGGTGACCAGGCTGACGCGGGCACGGTCGCCCAGGGCGTGGGCCACCGCCAGCGCCATTTCGGTGCCGCCGGCGCCGCCGCCCACCACGGTGATCGCCGCCGGCGCATCGCGCTCCCCCAGCTCGTCCCGCAACGCCCGCCAGCGGCGGTGAAAATCCGCCACCGGTTTCACCGCCACCGCGTGCTCTTCGGCGCCGGGTACGGCGGTCAGGTTCGGGGTGGCGCCCACGTCCAGGCTCACCAGGTCATATTCCAGATGCGTGCCGTCATCCAGATACAGCCGCCGCTGCTCGGGCTTGAGCCGTACCGCGCGGGCGCGGATAAAGCGGGTGCCGGTGGCCTGGCATAGGCGCCGCAGATCGATGTGGGTTTCTTCCAGCCGGTAGTGGCCGGCGACCAGGCCCGGCAGCATGCCGGAATAGGCGCTCAGACTGTCCGGGGACACCAGGGTCAGACGCAGGCCGGGCACCGGTTTCATGGCCAGCATGCGCAACGCCAGCGCGTGGCTGTGGCCGCCGCCGACCATGATCAGATCCTGGGTGGCGGAAGGGGTCAGCATGCGGTTCTCCTGTCGGTCATGGCGGTGCGTCTCATTGCTCATTCATTCCACGGGCTGTCCGCGGGTGGACAGGCGCAGGCGCCCACGCAACCAGCGTGAGAAAGCGTCCACGCCCAGATTCAGGCCGATGGTGGCGAGAATCAAAACCAGGGTGCGGTCGAAGCGGAACTCGGCGACGCTGGAATCAATATAAAAACCCAGGGTGTGAATGCCCAGGATACCCAGCACCGCCGTCTCGCGCATGATGATCTCCCAGCGATAGAGCAAGAAGGCAAGGAAATTGGGGTATAGACGGGGCAGCACCTCGAAGGCGTAGCGGTTCAGCCCGCGGGCGCTGTCGTCGCGCAGGGTCAGCCCTTCGCTGAAGCGGGCGGTAAGGTGCGCGATGATCGCCCCGGTGTGCAGGCCCAGGGCGAGAATGCCGGGCAGCATGGACGGGCCCAGCATGATCAGAAAGAAAAACGCCAGGAAGAATTCCGGCGTGGTACGCAGTACCACCAGAATAAAATGGCCCAGCCCCCGGCTGACGCGATTGCCGAACAGTGGTGAGCGCAGCGGAAACAGCACCAGAGCCAGCAATGCCGTCAGCAGCAGGGCGGCCAGGCCCAGCACCAGGGTGTGCCAGACCCCGGGGCCGATCTGTTCGGTCCACAGCGTGCCCAGCCACGCCGACAGCTCGGCGATACCGCCGCCGTTTTTCAACGGCGCGGGTACCAGGTCCTCGGTGACAAAGCGTACCAGCGTCCGCAGGCTGCCGGTCCACACCGGCGGCGCCCAGATCAGCGCGGCCAGCAGGTAGACGGGCAGCAGCAGCGGCCGCAGCCAGAAACGCAGGGTCAGAATCAACAGGAACAGCAGGTAAAGCAGCGCCGCGCCTTCGCCGTAGTGGCCTTCGCGGAACGCGGTCTCCAGATGAAAGCCCAGGGTCGGCAGGCCGATAAAGCCGAGGATTGCCGAGGCGCGCAGCGCGCACTCCAGACGGTAACCGGTGTAGGCCTTGCAGGACGCCCAGATCAGTGGCAAACGGGCGTAGAAGAAACGGGCCAGACGGCGGCGGTCGTCGGGCAGGGCCACGGCCGGCGCCGGGTCCGCCTCTTCCAGGAATTCGCCGAACACCTTGGCGAAGATGCCGGCGTAGGGCAGGGCGATGGCAAGCACGCCGGTGAGCGTGGACAGGCCGGTGATCTGCATCAGCAGCAGCCCCCAGAACAGCTCGTGAACCGCGCGCACCGAGGCGGCACCGGCGCGCACCGCGCGCCGGTGCCACAACAGGGCCAGCAGGAAGCCGGCGGCGGCACCCAGGGCAACCCCCTGGAACGCGAAGGCAAGGGTGTTGGCCAGTGCCCGGCCGAGCCCCTCGGTAGCGAAAAAATCCGGGCGCAGCAGGCCCAGCCCGACGCGCATCATTTCCGCGCCGGGGTTGCCCCGGGTAATGCCCAGATCGGCGCAGGCGAAGGCGATCAGCCCGGCCAGCCCCAGCCAGCCACTGGCGCGGCGCCAGCCGGCGGCGGTGGTGGTGAAGGTCGGAACAGACCGGCTCATGGCAGGTAGAGTGTGTCCAGATCCGCCAGCGTCAGTGACGCGGCGGGCGCGTCCAGCACCGTCTCGCCCTGGCGCAGCCCGATCACCCTCTCAAAGCAGGCCAGGGCCAGCGCGCGGTCGTGCATGGCGACCACGGCGCTATCGTGGCGGCGCAGTGTATCGCCGAGCAATGCCAGCCCCTGGTGTTCGTCCAGGTTGGACACCGGCTCGTCGGCCAGCAGCACCGGCCGCTCCGTGAACAGGGCCCGGCCCAGGGCGGTGCGCTGGGCCTGGCCGCCGGACAGGCGGTCGACGCTGGTGAACAGCTTTTCGGCCAGCCCCAGGCTTTCCGCCACCTCGGCGACGCTGTCGCGCTGGGCCGCCGTGGGCCGCACCAGCGCGCGTAGATTCCGCCAGGTGCCGAAGCGGTGCAGGCCGCCCATGTAAATGTTGTGGAATACGCTGAGCATGGGAACCAGGGCCTGCTGCTGGGGGCACCAGGCGCACAGCGTTTCCTGCTGGCGACGCAGCGCCGCCAGCAGGGTGGACTTGCCGCTGCCCGACGGGCCCAGCAGGGCCACGGTTTCGCCGCGCCGGATGCTCAGGTCCAGGGCGCCGAACACGGTTTCGCGGCCATGGCCGAGCCGGGCGCCCCGGAAGTGGAACAGGGGCGCCGGCGCTTCACTCGCGTTCACAGCGGTTCAATCCAGCAGTCCGATGCTTTCGGCGGTGTCTTCGATGGCCTGGTAGTCGTCGTTGTCGGCGGGCACGAAGGCGCTGCGCGGGAAGGCTTCGAGCAGTTCCGGGTCGTCGATCGCCAGCAGCACCTCGGTGACCCGCTCGCTGAAGCCGTCGCCGAAGCGCTCGTCCAGGTCGCCGCGTACGGTCCAGTGGTAGTCCGGGTAGGCGGGGGTTTCCCAGATCACCCGTACCTTGTCGGTGTCGATCTCGCCGTCGGCCAGGGCCTGATCCCAGACCTGATAGTTGAGCGCGCCGGTGGCGTAGGCGCCGCTCTCCACCAGTGACAGCGTACGGCTGTGGTCGCCGCTGAAGCCGACCTTGTCGATCAGCTCCTGGGGCGGCGCGCCGAAGCGCTCGCGGAAGTAATACTCGGGCATCAGCCGGCCGGAGGTGCTGCCCTTGGAGCCGAAGGTGAACGACGGCTGCTCGGCGAAGGCGTCGGGCAGGCTGTCGCCGGGCGCCAGGCCGGTGCTGCTATGGGCGATGAAATAGGATTTGAAAGCGGTGTCTTCCTGGCCCTGGGCAATGGCTTGCGAGCCGGGAACCAGGCGCCGGGCCTGGACGCCGGACAGACCGCCGAACCAGGCCATCTGTACTTCATCGTTGCGGAAGGCGGTAACCGCCGCCGGATAGGACTTCACCGGCACGTACTTCACCGGTACGCCGAGCGCCTCTTCCAGGTGCGTGGCCACTTTGCCGAAGCGCTGTTCCAGGCGCGACTCGTCCTGGTCGGGGATCGCGGTGAAGGTGAAGGTTTGCGCCGGTTCGCGGGAATCACAGGCGGCCAGCAGGAGCACGGCGCAGGCCGTGGCCAGAAGGGGTTTGATCATTGTCGGCTCCGTTCAATAGGGAGTATTACCGGACCTTATCAGGGCCTGTCCGCGTGTCCGGCTATCCGCGGTGGCTCAGGTACGCCATTACTTGCGCCCGGCTGCCCTGGTAAAGAATCGGGCCGTCCCGGCGTTGTAGCATGTAATCGTACATCGGATCGTAGTAGCCGCTCAGCAGTTCGCGGATCCACACACGGTGACGCTCCGGGTCACCGCCGCGTCGCTGTTCCTCGAGAGCGGCTTCCAGCTCGCCGCGCAGATACTGATGGCGGGCGCCCCCCAGCCGTTTGCGGATGCGGTCCAGGGCGGCGAGCAGTGCCTCGGCCAGCCGCTCGAACGCCTGCTCTTCCCCGTAGTGGCGGCTGTATTCGTCCAGCGGCCCGGTGACGTAGTCCTCCAGAGTGACCCGCACGCGGGCTTCCAGCGGTTCGTCGATGACTACCCTTGGCGACTGGCGGATACGCGCCTGCAGATCGTCCGGCACGTAGCAGCGGCCGATCAGTTTGCCTTCGTCCTCGACCACCACCGGCGCCGGGCCCCGGTGCTGATGCTTGAGCAGGGCGATGGCCAGGCGGTTCTCGAAATCAATCTGACTGGGCTGGCCCGCCGGCCGGCGGCCGAACGCCGAGCCGCGATGGTGGGCCAGCCCTTCCAGGTCGACAGCATCGTCCAACCGTTCGATCAGGCGCGTCTTGCCGCAGCCGGTGCGACCGCTGAGCACCACCATGGGCAGGTGGCGCAGGTTGTGCTTGAGCCGGTCGAGCAGAAAGCGGCGCATGGCCTTGTAGCCGCCCACCACCAGCGGCACATGCACGCCGGCCTGATCCAGCCAGGCCTGGGTGGTGCGGCTGCGCAGGCCGCCACGGAAGCAATACAGGTAGCCGTCCGGATGGGCGCGGTGCCACTCCCGCCAGGCGTCCAGGCGGGCGCTCTTCTTGCGGCCGCTGACCAGTTCGTTGCCGAGATCGATGGCGGCCCGCTGGCCCTGCTGCTTGTAACGGATACCCACCTGGTGCCGCTCGTTGTCGTCGAGCAGCGGCAGGTTGCTGGCGGTGGGGAAGGCGCCCTTGGCGAATTCCACCGGCGCGCGCACGTCCAGTAAGGGCGTGTCGCCGAGAAACAGCCGGGCGTAGTCTCGAGTGTCGTCCATGGCGAGAGATTCTATCAGCCTGAGTGCGCCCTGGCGCTAGCTGGACAAGCGCGGTAGGTCGGATTAGCCGAAGGCGTAATCCGACAACGGGCCGGGCAATAGAAACCGGGGGCGATAGGCACCGGGTTTGTCGGGTTACGCCTTCGGCTAACCCGACCTACGCAGCGGAGCGCCGCTCAGGCCGGGCGCAGTTGCCCGGTGAGGTGCGGCTTGACGCCGTCCTTGGCGACCACCCGGAAGTCAATGCCGCCGTCCTTTTCCTGGCGGGCGAATTTCACCGTGGCCGGGATGAACATCGGCACCTTGAACTGCACCGCCACGGTGAAGGCTTCCTCCGGCAACTCCTGCTGCAGCTGCCCCAGGGCGCGGGCCTTGGACCACATGCCGTGGGCGATCTGGCGTTTGAAGCCGAACAGCTTGGCGGTCAGGGGGTAAAGGTGGATCGGGTTGCGGTCGCCGGATACGGCGCCGTAGCGGCGGCCGGTGTTGCCGGGGACCTTCCATTCAATGGCGTCGGTGACCGGCTCCGGCGTGCCGCGCGAGCCCTTATCGGCTTTCACGCCGCTGCCACCACCGCGGAAAAAGTTCACCGACTCGCTGGCCCAGACCCGCTCGCCGCCGGTGCTGACCACCGTGAAGATGGAAAACTCGTAGCCTTTTTCCACCTGGGTCAGGTTGCCCAGGTAGCACTTGATGTTGAGCTGCTCGCGCTCGGCGATGGGCCGGTATTGGGTGATGCTGTTGCGCACGTGCACCAGGCCCATGGCCGGGAACGGAAAGCCGTCTTCCATCATCAGCGCCATGTGCAGCGGAAAGGCGTGGATATGCGGGTAGGTGACCGGCAGGCGGCCGTCGTCGCTGAACCCGCAAACTTTGCGGTAGGCGGCCAGATGGCCGGCGTCCAGGCCCACATCGTTGAGGCGCAGGCCGACATTGGGCAGTTGCGGGTTTTTGCCGGGCTTCACCCGGGCACGCATCACTGCTTTGGCGAAATTGACCGGCATCGCCGGGGCGTGGCGCAGCTCGCGGAAGTTCACGTCACTCATAACAGCGTCCTTGATCTCTCCAATACGGCCGACGCCGCGTTACAACGGCGGCGTCGGCAAATTGGGGACAGTATAGGCAGTGTGAAGAGCGGCCTGGATTGGCCGTATCGCCTGGGGGGTCCCCCGAGCAGGCCTATTAATGCCGGCGGATCAGGTGCGCGGCGGGACGTCGGAGCGCCACTGGGCCACCCCGAAGTAAATCAGGCGCACCTGTTTTTCCGCCATGATCAGCATCTCATGCTGGCCGGCCTCATCGTCTTCATCCAACTCCAGCATTTCCTGGGTCAGGGCGACCACGCTGTTGACCACCAGGGAGGCCATCATCTGCAGGTCCTCGGCGTTGACCCGCACCAGGAACGGAAAGCGCGCCATATCCATCGCCAGTTCACTGACGAACAAGCGGATTTCACGGCGGATGGCCTGGCGCATGGTGGCCGAGCCGCCGTACAGCTCTTTCGAAACGAACAGGAAATGGGTGCGGTTATTGCGCACATAGGTGAAGAAGGTTTCCATCGACCCGCGAATCATGCGTTCGTTGGGCAGCTCCTGCTGGCGCACTTCACGCATCATCTGACGCAGGGTACGGAACGACTCGTCCAGAAGGGTCAGGCCCAGAGCGCTCATGTCCGGAAAGTGACGGTAGAAGGCGGTGGGCACCACACCGGCGCGCTTGGTCACTTCACGCAGACTAAGAGAGGAGAAAGGGGCTTTCTTGGCCACCAGGTCCAGAGCCGCGTCCATGAGCGCCTGGCGAGTTCGCCCCCTCTTGGGTCGTCGTCCCCGAGTCGGAGTCTCTCTGCTCATGGTTTTTTGCTCCCGAGTCATCGTTTTTATTCTCTGCGATGCCGCCATGTTATTGAAAATCCCTGGCGGGATACAGACAACTGGTTGATTTTACTGTGTAAAAAAGTATAAGTGTACAAGTGTTGACATTGCGATCCTGCTCCGGTAAAAAGTGCACAACTGTACACATTCGGGAGTTGGCATGAACGTCATCACCGCTTCGAATTCACATTCCGGTTCTCCGGGCCTGATCCGTCGTCTCGGCAAGGCGCTCAGCACGCCTTTCGATCCCGAGGACTATCTGGCCCTGTTCAATCCGCTGCAGTCCGCCCGCGAAATTCGCGCCCGGGTGACCGGCGTGCATCGCGAGAGCGACCAGGCGGTGACCCTGACTCTGCAACCCAACCGCCTTTGGAAAGGTCACCGTGCCGGCCAGCACGTTCTGCTCGGTGTTGATATCGGCGGCGTGCGGCACCAGCGTTGCTTTTCCCTGTCCTCGGCCCCCGGCGACGCGCTCACCATCAGCGTGAAGCGCCAGGGCCGGGGCGGTGTCAGCGACCACCTGGTCAGCCGCTGCCGGGAAGGCGACGTGCTGACACTGGCTGAACCCGCCGGCGACTTCGTGCTGCCGGAGACAACGCCAGAGCGCCTTCTGATGGTCACCGCGGGCTCCGGGATTACACCTGTTCACAGTATCGTGAAGTCCCTGCTCGCGTCCAATTTCGATGGCAAAGTGACCTGGGTGCACTTTGAGCGCCACTATCAGCAACTGATGCTGAGCGACTCACTGGCCGCGTTGCGCCAGGACCCGCGCCTTGATCTGCGTCTCGTGGTCAGCGGCGACAGCCCGCGCGACGGCGACCAGGCCGGCCGTCTGGATGCACAGTGGCTCACCGAAAACATCGCCGACGCCGCCGGGCAGACCGTCTTCACTTGTGGGCCCGCCGGCTTTCTCGACACGGTGATGGAATGGCACGGCGAACACGGCCGCGCGCCGCTGTTCCATGAACGCTTCAAAGCGGCGCCGGTGGTGGCCGGCGAGGGCGGTCGGGTGCACTTCTCGCGCACCGGCGGCCAGGCCGAGGCCGCCGCCGGGCTTTCCCTGCTGGAAGCGGCGGAGCAGGCCGGCCTCAAGCCCAAGCACGGTTGCCGCATGGGCATCTGCCATACCTGCAAGTGCAAGGTGAGCAAGGGCCGGGTGCGCGATCTGCAGAGCGGCGAGAGCCGTGAATTGAACGGCCAGGAAGTTCGTATATGCATCCACGCCGCCGAGGGCGACGTGGAATTGGATCTCTAAGGAGGCACGCTATGAATGCCAAAGTAGATCATTTCGACCCCATCGTATTCGAACGCCCGGGTGTAACCCTGACCCGTTCCCAGGTGGAAGCCTTTGGTCGCGAAATCGACGCCCTGCGTGAAGAGATCATGGCCGACCTGGGTGAGCAGGACGCGCGCTACATCCGCAATCTGGTGCGTACCCAGAAGGGTATGGAACTGGCCGGCCGCGGCCTGCTGTTCCTGGGCGTGCTGCCGCCGGCCTGGCTGGCCGGCACCGCATTACTGTCGGTCTCCAAGATTCTGGAAAACATGGAAATCGGCCATAACGTGATGCACGCCCAGTGGGACTGGCTGGGTGACCCGGCGCTGGATTCCTCCACCTACGACTGGGACAACACCTGCCCGGCGGAGCAGTGGAAGCACTCCCACAACTACATGCACCACACCTTCACCAACGTGGTCGGCAAGGACCGGGACGTGGGTTACGGCATCATGCGCATGTCGGACGAACAGCGTTGGAACCCGGCCTACCTGTTCCAGCCGGCCTATAACTGGGTGCTGGCGTCCTTCTTCCAGTGGGGCGTGGCGTTTCACGACCTGGAGTACGAAAAGCTGCTCAAGGGCGAAAAGAGCTGGGCGGAATACCGCGAGCAGCGCCGCAAGATCATGAAAAAAGTGCGCAAGCAGGTGGGCAAGGACTATCTGCTGTTCCCGCTGCTGGCCGGTCCGTTCGCCCCTTGGGTGCTGGCGGGCAACGCCACCGCCAACCTGACCCGCAACCTTTGGTCGTACCTGATCATCTTCTGCGGCCATTTCACCGAGCACGCGGAAATGTTCAGCGAGGCGGAGATCGAGAACGAGACCCGCGGCCAGTGGTACCTGCGCCAGCTGCTGGGCTCCTCGAACCTGGAAGGTGGCCCGCTGTTCCACATCATGTCCGGCAATCTGAGCCACCAGATCGAACACCACCTGTTCCCGGACATGCCGTCCAACCGCTACAAACAGGTGGCGCCCAAGGTGCGCGAGATCGCCGAGCGCTATGGTTTGCACTACAACAGCGGCCGTTTGAGCCGCCAGTTCGGCACCGTGCTCAAGCGTATTAACCGCCTGGCGCTGCCGTCCCGGCGCACGCGGAAAAACGCCACGGTGTGAAGCGGTTCCGGCTCCCCGGACGGTGTGCTAGTCTCACCACTTGGTATTTACCGTTTGGGGAAGTCGCAACAGGATGGCAGAACTGACCGATTCCGGCGTGCTTCTGCGCATGGCCTACCGGGCCATGCTCAACGCCGGCATTGATGCCGACGCGGTACTGGCCGAACTGGGCCTGGACCCGTCCATATTGAACGTGCCGGATCTGCGCACGCCCCATGATGGCCAGGAATGGTTCTGGGAAGCGTTGGCGAAGGTCTCCAACGACGAACACGTGGGCTTGCACCTCGGCAAGCACATGCCCGTGTACAAGGGGCAGGTGCTGGAGTATCTGTTCCTCTCCAGCCCCACCTTTGGTGAGGGGTTGCACCGCGCGCTGAGCTACCAACGCCTGCTCTCCGACGCCGCCCGGGCCGAATTGTTCGAGGAAGGCGAGCGGGTGTTCCTGCGTCAGCCGTTCTGGGGCCGCCGCCTGGCGCACCTCAACGAATGCGTGATGATGGGGCTGATCAAATTCTTCCGCTTTGTCACCGACGACGCCTTCGAGCCCCTGGAAGTCCACTTCGGTCATGACCACCACGCGGACAAGGCCGAGTACGAGCGCGCCTTTGGCTGCCCGGTGAAATTCGGCATGCCGTCGGTGGGCGTCTATTTCGATGCCCGGCTGATGGCGCTGCCCTCCGCCCACCACGAGCCGGAACTGCTGCGTCTGCACGAGCAGCTCGCCAGCGAACAGGTGGCGCGCCTGGAGAAGCAGGACTTGGTGGCCCAGGTCAACCGGCTGATCGCCGAGCTGCTGGAATCCGGCCACGCCAACCTGGAAGAAGTGGCCGAGCGCCTGGGCATCAAAGCCCGCCAGTTGCGCACCCGGCTCGCCGACGCCGGCACCAACTTCAACCAGCTGGTGGCCGACTACCGCTGCAAGCTGGCCAAGCGCCTGCTCGCCGGCACCGACGAATCCATCGACGAAATCGTCTACCTCACCGGCTTCTCCGAGCCGTCCACCTTCTACCGTGCCTTCAAGCGCTGGGTGGGGATGACCCCGATCGAGTACCGCAAGCTCAAAGCCGAGGAAGACGCCGCCGAAGCCGCCGCCAAACTCTGATTCCGGCTGGAGCGGGTCTTGTGGGAGCGGGCCCCGCCCGCGAAAGGGAGCGAAGCTCCCGGCAGGATTCCAGAGACCTGGTTCTTCAGGTATTCGGTGCTCCGTATCCGAGACGCGGTGCAATGGTGGTGCCTTCCGGGACCGCTCAAGCCATCCCTGGCCGCTGTTAGTTTGGCCCTCCCTGGCCAAACAGCTCCCTCCAGGCACCACCATTGCACCGCTCACTTTGCAGCGGAACCGCCACGGGACATAACACCGCCTGGACCTTTCTACGAAGCCGTGGCGGTGAACCTCCCAAGGAGCGCCGGGATCGGGTGGGCCCGTCCAGGACCGTGTTTGGCCAAGGATGGCCAAAGCGGTCCGCCGCCCGGCCGAGCTTACAGGGATGTACTCGCAGCGTGTCCTGGACGGGCCCACCCGATCCCAGTGCGGCCTCTCTGGAGAGAAAAGTTTCTGGCATCCTGCCGGGAGCTTCGCTCCCTTTCGCGGGCGGGGCCCGCTCCCACAAGGCCCAATATTACCAAACCAGCTTCGTAGACAGGTGAGGCGCCAGCGATAACCCGGAGCACCGGAATTTCTCACTGGAGCGGGTCTGTGTGCGGCCCTTCCGGGACCCTGGAGAACAGGACGTTCGACAGGGAGCCCCCAGGGACGGGTTCACGGCGTTCCCGGAAGGGCCGCACACAGATCCGCGTCCCTGCTGGAGGGAACACGCCACGTTGGAGGGCCGTCCTCCGGGAAGGTAGCAACCCGTTATCGGCGGCTGTCGTCGGACTCGTCGGCTTCGCCTTCGATGGTGACGCCGCGGCGCTCACCAGGGCCGGGCCGGTGGGCGGGGTCATTGGCGGAGCCGGGCCCGGCCTGACCAGGCCGCGATCCGCCGGGATAGACGGTGCGGCTCTGGTAGAAGAAGGCGCCGCCGCCCGGGCCGCCGCGGGTGGCGAAGGTCTGCAGGGTACCCTTGCGCACCAGATAATCCGCCATGGCGCGCCGCGAGAACGGCAGCAGCAGGGCAAAGCCCAGCGCGTCGGTGATGAACCCGGGGGTAATCAGAAAAGCCCCGCCCAGCAACAGCATCATGCCTTCGGCCAGCTCCCGGCCGGGCATTTCACCCTGATTCATGCGCTGGTTAAGGCGCTGCCAGGTCTGCAAACCCTGGCTCCGGAACAGAGCGGTGCCCAGCAGAGCCGTGAGCACCACCATCAGAATGGTGATTGGCCAGCCGATAAAGTCCGCCACGGCGGCCAGTACCATGACCTCCACCAGAGCGAGCACGAAAATGGTCAGGAAAACACGACCGAAACCCATCGAAACCTCGGAAAAATGCGGCGTTTGAGTACCGTTGAAGGTTAGATGGCGGTGGGGGAGGGTAGTTTCAAGGTTGGAGCGGCTCTGGGCCGCGATACAGGAGGCAGGATGAAGGATACGGGGGTGGCATGGCGCCACCCCTTCCACCTGTATCCTGCATCCTGTAACGGGTCCGAAGGACCCTGGTGGATCAAGCGCCCAGCATCATCTGGCCGCAGACGCGGACCACGTTGCCGGTGAGGCCCTGGGAGGCCGGGCTGGCGAAGAACGAGATGGTTTCCGCCACATCCACCGGCTGGCCGCCCTGGCTCATGGCGTTCATGCGCCGGCCGGCTTCGCGGATGGTGAACGGAATGGCGGCGGTCATCTGCGTTTCGATGAAGCCCGGCGCCACCGCGTTCACGGTGATGCCTTTGTCCGCGTACTCCTCGGAATAGGTGTCGATCATGCCGATCACCGCGGCCTTGGAGGTGCCGTAGTTGGTCTGCCCCAGGTTACCGGCGATGCCGGCGATGGAACTGATCGACACGATGCGGCCGCCTTCGCCCATGCCGCCGTCGGCGACCAGCTGCTCGTTAATGCGCAACTGGCTGGCGATATTGATGTTCATCACCATGTCCCAGTGGCCTTCGGGCATGTTGCCGAGCATCTTGTCGCGGGTGACGCCGGCGTTGTGCACCAGGATATCCAGGCCGCCCATCTTTTTGGCGGCGTCGGCGATCACGCGCGGCGCGTCGTCGGCGGTGATGTCCAGTTCCAGGCTCTGGCCGCCGATTTCCTCGGCCACCTTGTTCAGGTCTTCGGACATCGGCGGAATGTCGAGCACCGTGACTTCGGCGCCGTCGCGGGCCAGCACCCGGGCGATGGACGCGCCGATGCCGCGCGAGCCACCGGTGACCAGGGCTTTTTTGCCGGCCAGCGGCTTGTCCCAGTCAAAGCTCTGGGCGTCGAAGCCGGCGGGCCCCACGCGTACCACCTGGGCGGAGACGTAGGCGGATTTCGGTGACAGGAAGAAGTGCAGCGGCGAGGCCAGCTGGCTTTCCGCGCCGGCTTCGCAGTACACCAGCTGTACCGTGGCACCGCGTTTGATTTCCTTGCCCACCGAGCGGGTGAAGCCTTCCAGGCCGCGCTGGGCGACGCGGGCGGCGCCGCTCAGGGTTTCCGGAGTGCGCCCGATGACGATCACGCGGCCGCATTTATCCAGTTTTTTGATCACCGGCTGGAAGAATTCCCACAGCGTTTTGAGATCATCCGGGCTTTCGATGCCGGTGGCGTCGAACACCAGGGCTTTGAATTTGCTGTCGTCTTCGCGGGTGGCGGTGTAGTTGTCGGTGTTGAGGCCGGCCGCCGCCGCCTGCTTCTGCAGGTCGTTGGCGTTGCGGGTGTTGGCCAGTACCGCGGGTTTCGCCTCCGGAGCGCCCTTGAGCGTGGCGAACACCGTGTCCACGGCGCTGGAACCGGGCGCGGCACCCACCAGCACGCCACCGCTGATAAAGGATTTCTGGCCGGGCTGCCAGCGTTCGAGAATCACCGGGATGGGCAGGTTAATGGCGCTGAAAACGGCCTTGCCCATGGGGGAGTTGGCAATTGCCTGATAGGTATCGCTCATGGTCGTATCCTTTGCCGAGCATTCGTAGGGGGCGTATTGAAGCACCCGTGTGTGAAGGGTGTATTGACCGGCACGGGAAGGCCGGGAGGCGCCGAAGCCAATGAGGCCCGCCCATTGGGCGATAGACTGCGCTCATCTGTTAACCTGGGCACTCGGGCCGGCCACTCCGGCCTCCCCGACGCCACTGTGGAGGAATTACTATGCTGGCAGGCGACAACGTACGCAAGGTGGCCATTGTGGGCGGCAACCGCATTCCCTTTGCCCGCTCCAATACCGCTTATTTCGAGGTCGACAACCAGGAAATGCTGACCGCCGCGCTCAACGGCCTGGTGGATCGTTTCAAACTCCACGGCGAGCGCATGGGCGAAGTGGCCGCCGGCGCGGTGATGAAGCACGCCAAGGACTTCAACCTGGTGCGCGAATGCGTGCTGGGCTCCAAGCTGGCGCCGGAGACCCCCGCCTACGACCTGCAGCAGGCCTGCGGCACCGGCCTGGAAGCCGCCATCCTGGTGGCCAACAAGATCGCCCTGGGCCAGGTGGACTGCGCCGTGGCCGGCGGCGTGGACACCACCTCGGACGCGCCCCTGGGGGTCAACGAGCAGGCCCGCAAGATCTTCATGGAGATCAACCGCGCCAAGAGCAACGGCGACAAGCTCAAGCAGGCGGTCAAGCTGCTCAACCCCAAGCTGATGATTCCGGACATCCCCAAGAACGGCGAGCCGCGCACCGGCCTGTCCATGGGCGAGCACCAGGCGATCACCGCCGCCGAGTGGGGCATTTCCCGCGAAGCCCAGGACGAGCTGGCCTGGCGCTCACACCAGAACCTGGCCAAATCCTATGAAGAGGGCTGGCAGGGTGATCTGATGACGCCGTTCCATGGGCTGGAGCGCGACAACAACATGCGTGGCGACTCCACCATCGAGAAACTGAGCACCCTGAAGCCGGTGTTCGGCGGTTCCGAAGGCACCATGACCGCCGCCAACTCCACGCCGCTCACCGACGGCGCGTCCACCGTGCTGATGGCCTCCGAGGACTGGGCCAAGGAACGCGGCCTGCCGGTACAGGCCTACCTGACCCACTGCGAAGTGGCGGCGGTGGACTTCATCGGCAAGAAAGAAGGGCTGCTGATGGCACCGGCCTACGCCGTGCCGCGCATGCTCGACCGCGCCGGCCTCACCCTGCAGGACTTCGATTTCTACGAAATCCACGAAGCCTTCGCCTCCCAGGTGCTCACCACCCTGAAAGCCTGGAACGACGAAACCTTCTGCAAGGAGCGCCTGGGCCGCGACAAGCCGCTCGGTGAAATCGACATGGCCAAGCTCAACGTCAAGGGCTCGTCCCTGGCGGCCGGCCACCCGTTCGCCGCCACCGGCGCGCGCATCCTGGCCAACGCCGCCAAGCTGCTCAACGAGAAGGGCTCCGGCCGTTGCCTGATCTCCATCTGCGCCGCCGGCGGCCAGGGCGTCGTCGCCATCGTCGAGAAATAAACGACTGCCGTTGTAGGAATGGGCCTGTGCAAGCGGGCCCTGTGGGAGCGGGCCCCCGCCCGCGAAAGGCAAGCCACGCTTGCCGGCAACGGTTGCCCCGCAGGATACCAGAGACGTCTCTAACGGTAGCTCCGAAAGCCTTTCTGGGATCCCGCCGGCCGGCTCAGGCCGGCCTTTCGCTTGCAGGCAAGCTCCCACAACTCTCGCTTCGTCAGTACCCTCAAGCCTTCCGCATCAACCCTTCCTGACACACCGAAGCCACCAACTCCCCCTGCCGATTGAACACCTGCCCGCGATTGAAGCCCCGCGCCCCGGTGGCGATCGGGCTCTCCATGTCGTAGAACAGCCAGTCGTCCAACCGCACCGGCCGGTGGAACCACAACGTATGATCAAGGCTGGCCACCTGCATGTCCCGATCCAGAAAGGTGATGCCGTGGGGCAGCAGGGCGGTGCCCATGAGGCTGTGGTCGGACACATAGGCGAGCAGCGCCTGGTGGATCAGAGGGTCGTCGGCAAGTTCGCCGGCGGCGCGCAGCCACACCTGTCGGATCGGCGCCGCTTTCTCCGGGCGCAGCGGATGGCGCCGGGTCACCGGGCGGATCTCCACCGGCTTGCGGCGCAGCAGGGCGGCGCGGAAATTCTCGGAAATGTCCTCGTCCTTCAGGAAATCGGCGGTGACGGCCTGTTCGTCGGGCAGATCGTCCGGCGCCGGGGCCTTAAGCGCGGCGGTCTGATGGGCCGGGCCGTCCTCGGCATTATGGAAAGAGGCGGCCAAGTCGAAGATCGGGCGGCCGCGTTGCTCCGCCACCACCCGGCGGGTGCTGAAAGTGCCCCCGTCACGGATGCGTTCCACCCGGTACAGCACCGGTTCCCGGGCATCGCCGGGCCGCAGGAAGTACGCCTGCAGGGAGTGCGCGGTGCGCGCGGGGACCGTGCGTGCCGCCGCCACCAGCGCCTGAGCGATCACCTGGCCGCCGAAAATTCGGGGTCCGACGATATTGCGGCTCTCGCCCTGGAACTGGTCGTCATCCAGAGGGGTGAGGTCGAGCAGGGCGAGAAGGTCGGAAAGATCGGTGTCCATGGCGAATCCTTTTGTTTCAACCGCGCGGGTTCATGCACGTGTTTTTCGAATAATGGAAGTCAATTTTAAAAAGCATAAGTTGGCCCCAGACGCGCCGTTTTGCAAGCACGTCCGCGGCTCCGGGTGTCCGCCCTGGTCCTTGCGCGCGCTTTAAGGTTGCGTTAAGGCGGGCTTCAGGGAGAATTAAGGTAGCCGGCGTAGAGTGACTCCCGTACCCAACGCAATGAGGACAAAGGAGAGACTCATGAACGCCATCAAAAAGACCTTGCTCGCCACCCTGATCGGTTTCGCCGGCACCACTACTCTGGTGCACGCGGACGACGTGGGCCCCGACCGGGCCATGAAAATGGTCCAGGACGGTAAGATCCTGTCGTTCGAAAAGCTCAACGAAGCGGCGCTGGCCAAGCATCCGCAGGCCACCGTGGAAGACACCGAGCTGGAAGACGAATACGGCCGGCTGATCTATCAAGTGGATCTGCGCGACGCCCAGGGCCAGGAATGGGATCTGGAGTTGGACGCCACCAATGGTGAGATCCTGCGCGAGGAGCGTGACGACTGATGCGTGTGTTACTCGGAGGGGCGGCCATGGTCGCCCTTTCCCTGGCTTGGGCAACCTCCGCCCTGGCGTTGGATGTGGATCAGGACGAGGCCCTGCGGCTACGGCAAAGCGGGGAGGTTTTGTCGTTCCAGGCGATTCTGCGTCAGGCGGATGAACGCCACCCCGGTGCCCGCTTGCTGGAAGCGGAACTGGACGACGACGACGGTGAATTGATTTACGAGATCGAGTTGTTGACCGGTGACGGCGTGGTCCGCGAGCTGGAAATCGACGCCCGCACCGGGCGTGTTCTCGAAGACGAAGTGGATAACTGATGCGCCTGTTGCTGGTGGAAGACACCGTCGCTCTGGCCGACCAGCTGCTGCCCCTGTTGCGCGATCACGGTTACGCGGTGGACTGGCTGGCGGACGGCCGCGACGCCCTGGTACGCGCCCACGACGATGATTTTGACCTGGTGATTCTGGATCTGGGCCTGCCCGGCCTGGACGGCCTGGAAGTGCTGCGGCGCTGGCGCGACCAGGGCCTTAGCATGCCGGTACTGATTCTCACCGCCCGCGACAGCTGGGCGGAGCGCGTCGACGGGCTGCGCGCCGGCGCCGACGACTACCTCACCAAACCCTTCCACCCCGAAGAACTGCTGCTGCGGGTGCAGGCGGTGCTGCGGCGCAGCCATGGCGGCGCCAACCAGAACCGGCTGCGGGCCTGCGGCGTGGAGCTGGACGAAGAGCGCCAGAGCGCCTGGCTGGATCAGGAAGAGGTCGAGCTGACCGGCGCGGAATTCCGCATGCTGCGTTATTTCATGCTCAATCCCGGCCGCTTGTTGTCGAAGATCGCGCTCAGCGAGCACCTCTACGACGGCGAAAGCGAGCGCGATTCCAACGTGGTGGAGGTGCACATCAACCGTTTGCGCCGCAAGCTGGGCGGCCAGGTGATCCAGACCCGGCGCGGCCAGGGCTATTTATTCACGGGGCGCGACTGAATGCGCTCCATCGGCGCGCGTCTCGGGGTCAGCCTGTTCGTCAGCCTGCTGCTGGCCGGCGTGCTGGTGATGCAGGGCGCGCTCTGGTGGCTGGAGCGCGAACAGCGGCGGATCAGCGCCGGCCAGTTGCGCGACGAGGCCGCCAGCGTGCTCGCCGCCATGGTGGCGGGTCCCGACGGGCTGGTCCTGGAGCAGGAAATGCTCGACCCGGCCTACCGGCGACCGCTCTCGGGGCGCTATTTCGTGGTGCTGATCGACGGCCAGCGCTGGCGCTCCCGGTCGCTGTGGGACGCCAACTTGCCGCTGCCGGAAAACCCGGGCATGGACGCCGAACTGCTGCCCGGCCCGAACGACCAGAGGCTGCTGCGCTACCGGGCCCGGTTCCGGCGCGACGGCCAGGCCCTCACCGTGGTGGTGGCCCAGGACTATGCCCCCCAGCAGGCCACTTTCCGTGATACCCGGGCCGCCGCCCTGGTGGCCTGGGTGGTGGTGCTGGTGGCCTTGGCCCTGGTCCAGCAGTGGCTGATCCGCCGCGGGCTCAAGCCGCTCAATGCGGCGCGCCGGCAGATCGAACAGCTGCGCGGCGGGCAGCGCGCGGCGCTGGATCAGGAGGTGGCCCGAGAACTCCGGCCGCTGGTCACCGAGATCAACCGTCTGCAGCGGCACATGGAGCAGCAGCTGGACCGCTCCCGGCACGCCCTGGGCGACCTGGGGCATGCCCTCAAGACGCCTCTGGCGGTGCTGCGTAACCGCTGCGACGCGGAACTGGGCGAGCGTGCCCCGGCGCTGCACGCCCTGCTGTTGGCGCAACTGGACCAGATCGAGGCGAACGTGCGCCGCGCCCTGGGCCGCGCCCGCGTCGCCGCCGGCGCCACCGCCGCCACCCGTTTCGAGCCCGGCCAGGACCTGGAGGCGCTGGCCGACACCCTACGCCGCGCCCACCGCAAGCCCCTTAATCTGGTGGTGCAGGGCTCCGGGCTGCCGCCCCTGGCGGTGGAGCGTGGCGACATGCTGGAACTGCTCGGCAATCTGCTCGACAACGCCTGCAAATGGGCCGCCGGCGAGGTACGGTTGGCATTGACGCGGGACGGGAACCTGTTGACGGTCACCGTGGACGACGATGGGCCGGGAATCCCGGCGGCACGCCGCGAGCAGGTGCTGCAGCGCGGCCGGCGCCTGGATGAACGGGTCGCCGGCGACGGCCTGGGCCTGGCCATTGTCAGCGACACCGTGGCCGCCTATGGCGGCGGGCTGACCCTTACCGACAGCCCGCTGGGCGGACTGCGGGTTATCCTGACGCTGCCGCTGCCGGACTGAATCGCGGAACTTTCCCGTCCCGCCGGTCTCCACCCCTGAACGGCCGCATAAAAAAGGAGAAGGGAAGCATGCGCGTATTCACATCCTTGCTGGCGCTGGTGGCGCTGACGTTCGGCACCCCGACCGTGGCGGCGGAGAGCCCCGCCTTCGACGCCCGCCTCAGCGGCTACGACTACCCCTATCCGGTGCACACCCTGGAACTGGAAAGCCAGCGGCAAACCCTGGAAATGGCCTACATGGACGTGCGCCCGGAGCAGCCCAACGGCGACACGGTGCTGCTGCTGCACGGCAAGAACTTCTCCGGCGCCTACTGGCAAAGCACCATTGAGCGGCTTGTCGAGGAAGGCTACCGCGTGGTGGCGCCGGATCAGATCGGCTTCGGCAAATCCAGCAAGCCGCGACACTTCCAGTATTCTTTCCAGACCCTGGCCGACCACACCCGTACCCTGCTCGACACGCTCGGCATCGGCCACGTCACCGTGATGGGCCACTCCATGGGCGGCATGCTCGCCACCCGCTTCACGCTGATGTTTCCCGAGCGCAGCGACAGCCTGGTGCTGGTCAACCCGATTGGCCTGGAGGACTGGCGCCAGTACGTGCCCTGGCAATCCGTGGACGCGTGGTACCAGGGCGAGCTGAAAAAGAAGCCGGAAGACATCAAGGCGTACATGACCAAAGCCTACTTCGACGGCCAGTGGAAAGACCGTTATCAGCCGCTGCTGACCCTTCAGCAGGGCTGGCTGCGCGGCCCGGACTACCCGCGCATCGCCTGGAACTCGGCGCTGCACTACGACATGATCTTCAGCCAACCGGTGGTGCACGAGTTTCCGGACGTCCCGGTGCCCACCCTGTTGATCATCGGCACCCGGGACCGCACCGCACTGGGCCGCAACCGGGCCCCGGAAGACGTGCGCGACCAGCTTGGCCGCTACGACCAGCTTGGCGCCCGCACCGCCAAGGCGATCCCCGACGCCAAACTGGTGGAGCTGGAAGGCATCGGCCACGTCCCCCAGTACGAAGCCTACGACGACTACATCGAAGCCCTCACCGACTTCCTGGCGGCGCAACGCTAACGGCTTTTGAGGCCGGCTTTGTGCGAGCTCGCCTTGTGCGAGCGGGCCCTGCCCGCGAAAGGGTGGCGCCAGCCACCCGGCAGGATACCAGAGACCTGTCTAAGGGCACCGAGACCGAACCGGGCTACGGAGTCCGCTCAGCCGGCCGCACGGCGGCGAGCATCAGCGCCACCGCCTGGTCGCTGACCGCCTCCATGTCCTGGCGGTCCACGTAGATACCGTCGAGCAACAACCGGCACAGCCCGTGCAGCGTGGCCCAGCTGGCTTGCGCCACGCGTAAGGGATCGGCGCCGCCGGGCAGGGCGGTGGCACCGAGGCCGTCCGCTTCGAGTTTGTCCACGTAACGGCGGAAGCAACCGTGGGCCACCCGTCTCAGGGACTCGGTGGGGCGTCCGGTCTTCCACAGGGTACGCCCGAACATCAGTTCGTACTGCTCCGGGTCGTCACAGGCGAAATGGAGGTAGCCGCGCACGAATCGGCGTAGCCCGGGCTCCGGATCGTGCGCCTGGAAAGCGGCGTCCTCCATCAGCCGGTCGAGCCTTCGGAAGCCGTCCTCCGCAAGCGCGCAGAGCAGCGCGTTCTTGTCCTGGAAGTGGTGGTAGGGCGCGGTGCGCGATACCCCGGCGCGTTCCGCCAGGCGCCGTAGGGAAAGCCCTTCCACGCCTTGTTCGCGCAACAGAACGGCGGCCTCGCGCAGCAAGGCGGCGTGCAGGTCTCCGTGATGGTAGCGGCCCGGGTGCGTCATGGTGGTTGCCTGTCTTTCGGAGTCACGGATGTTATCTTGACAGCGTCAACATAGCACCCTATCTTGACGGCGTCCAGATAGCAGCCAGGCGGCCGCCGCGCCCGACGTCGCGCGGCCCGCCCAGCCCACACAGGAGAACACCATGGCGGCCAACGGTTATTCCCACCTGCTTTCCCCCCTGGATCTGGGGCACACCCGGCTTAAGAACCGGGTGATCATGGGGTCCATGCATACCGGGCTGGAAGACCGTTTCTGGCACTACCCGAAGCTGGCCGCCTATTTCGCCGAGCGGGCCCGGGGCGGGGTGGCTCTCTCCGTGACCGGCGGCATCAACCCTAATCGCCATGGCTGGTTCTATCCGTTGTCCGGCACCTTTAACAGCAAGCTGGATGTCCGTAACCACCGCAAGATCACCGAGGCCGTGCACCGTGAAGGCGGCAAGATCGCGTTGCAGGTGCTGCACGCCGGCCGTTACAGCTACCACCCGTTTTCCCGGTCCGCCTCGGCGATCAAGAGCCCGATCAATCCGTTCAAGCCCAAGGCCATGAGCACCCGTGAAGTACGTTCCACGGTGCGGGATTTCGCGCGCACCGCGGAACTGGCCAAGGAAGCCGGCTACGACGGCGTGGAGATCATGGGCTCCGAAGGGTACCTGATTAACCAGTTCACCGCGCCGCGCACCAACAAGCGCACCGACGAGTACGGTGGCAGCGCCGAAAACCGCCGCCGCTTTCCGGTGGAGATCGTCGAGGAAACCCGCCGCCGCTGCGGCGAGGACTTCATCATCATGTACCGCCTGTCGGTGATCGATCTGGTGCCCGACGGCAGCACTCGCGAGGAAGTGCTGGATCTCGCCCGCGCCATCGAAAAAGCCGGCGCCAGCCTGATCAACAGCGGCATCGGCTGGCACGAAGCGCGGGTGCCCACCATCGTCACCTCGGTGCCCCGGGCGGCGTTCGCGGAGGTGACCCGTCAGGTGAAAAACGTGGTGTCGATCCCGGTGGTGGCCTCCAACCGGATCAACGACCCGGACATCGCCGAGCAGATTATCGCCAGCGGCCAGGCGGACGCGGTGTCCATGGCCCGGCCGTTGCTGGCGGACTCGGAGTTCGTCAACAAGGCCGCCGAAGGCCGCGCCGACGAGATCAACACCTGCATCGCCTGCAACCAGGCCTGTCTGGATCACACCTTCGAGCTCAAGCGCGCCTCCTGCCTGGTGAATCCGCGCGCTTGCCACGAAACCGAGCTGGTTTACTTGCGCACCGCCACGCCCAAGAAAGTGGCGGTGGTGGGCGCCGGCCCGGCGGGGTTGGCCTGCGCCACGGTGGCGGCGGAGCGCGGCCACGACGTGACCCTGTTCGACCAGGCCGGTGAGATCGGTGGCCAGTTCAACATGGCCAAGGTGATCCCCGGCAAGGAAGAGTTCCATGAGACCCTGCGCTACTTTCAAAAACGTATCGAGCGCACCGGCGTCAAGGTGGTTCTGAACCGGCGCGTGGAGAGCGACGAGCTGGAACGG
The DNA here is from genome assembly GCA_017794945.1 of Alcanivorax sp. Lineage (GTDB taxonomy): Bacteria > Pseudomonadota > Gammaproteobacteria > Pseudomonadales > Alcanivoracaceae > Alloalcanivorax. The sequence goes on along the minus strand of CP051239.1, from coordinate 462,763 downwards.
GAAGGGTTCGAGGAGATTGTCATCGCCACCGGGGTGTCACCGCGCCGGCCTGGCATCGACGGCATCGATCACGCCAAGGTGGTGTCCTATGTGGACGTGCTGCGCGGCAAGGTGCGGGTGGGTGAGCGCGTGGCGATCATCGGCGCCGGCGGCATCGGCTTCGACGTGGCGGAGTATCTGGCGGAAGCGCCCCGGGACGGCGCCCAGCCGCTGCCGGAATGGCTGGCGGAGTGGGGCGTGGATTTCAACGCGGAAACCCGTGGCGGGCTGGTGGAGAAGCACCCTGAAACCCCGGCGCGGAAAATCTACCTGCTGCAGCGCAAGGAAAGCACGCCGGGCAAGGGGCTGGGCAAGACCAGCGGCTGGGTACACCGCGCCACGCTCAAACACCGCAACGTGGAAATGCTGCCCGGATGCAGCTACGACCGCATCGACGATGCTGGCCTGCACATCACGCAAAACGAGAAGCAGGGATTACTGGAAGTGGACCAGGTGGTGATCTGCGCCGGGCAGGAGTCCCTGCGCGAGCTGTACCAGGAAGGCGCCGCCAACCACCATCTGATCGGCGGCGCCGACCTGGCCGCGGAGCTGGACGCCAAGCGGGCCATCAAGCAAGGCTCGGAGCTTGCCGCGCGGCTGTAGCCGTGCCGCAAGCCTGTAGGTCGGGTTGAGCCAAAGGCGAAACCCGACATCCGGCGGCCGGGCGCGGCTCTGAGCGGATTTCGTCGGGTTACGCTTCGCTAACCCGACCTACGATGGGCTATTTTAATTCTTTGGAGCTGAGCCCCAGGACGCGGCGGGCGATGATCAGCTTCTGGATTTGCTGGGTGCCTTCAAAGATGTCGAGGATCTTCGAGTCCCGCGCCCACTTCTCCAGCAGTTCGTCCTCGGTGTAACCGATGGAGCCGGCCAGTTCCACGCATTTAAGGGTGACGTAGTTGCCCACGCGGCCGGCCTTGGCCTTGGAGATCGACGCTTCCACCGAGTTGGACTGCTTGTTGTCGGCCATCCAGGCCGCTTTCATGGCCAGCCAGTAGGCCGCTTCCCACTCCGCTTCCATGCGGTACAGCTCCGCCTCGGCGGCGCTGGCGTTGTCCACCGGCTTGCCGTAGTCGTACTCGATCACTTCGTTGAGCAATTCACGGGTCCGTTCCAGCGACGCCTTGGCCACGCCCAGGGCGAAGCAGGCCACCAGCGGGCGGGTGTTATCGAAGGTTTCCATCACGCCGCCAAAACCCTTGGTGTCCACTTCCGGGTTACCGAGCAGGTTTTCCTTGGGCACCCGGCAATCGCTGAAGTTGATCGCGGCGGTGTCGGACGCGCGGATGCCGAGTTTTTTCTCCAGGCGCGCCAGTTCCATGCCCGGTGTGCCCCATTCCACCACGAACGACTTGATCGCCGCGCGGCCCAGCTTGGGGTCCAGGCTGGCCCAGACCACCACGCAGTCGGCGCGCTCGCCGGAGGTCACGTAGATTTTCTCGCCGTTGAGCACATAGTGGTCGCCGTCTTCCTTGGCGGTGGTGCGGATCGCCGCTGAGTCCGAGCCGGCGCCCGGTTCGGTGATCGCCATGGCCGCCCATTTGCCCTTGAAGCGCTCCAGCTGCTCGTCGGTGGCGACCGCGGCAATGGCCGCGTTACCCAGACCCTGGCGCGGCATGGCGAGCAAAAAACCGGTATCGCCATAGCAGAATTCCAGGGCACCCAGGCAGGTCATCATGTTGGCGCCGTTTTTCACGCCGCCGTCTTCCTGCACCTTGCCCTTGCCGGTCTGGCTGGCGCCGGCGGAGTTGGCCGGGTCGCCTTCGTTGAAGCCGTCCAACACCGAGGCCACCATGTCCAGTTCCTTGGGACGCTGGTGTTCGGCGCGGTCGTACTTGCGGGAAATGGGACGGAAGGTGTTCAGCGCCACCTGACGGGCATTGTTGATCACCGGTTTGAATTTCTTCGGAATCTCGATATTCATGTTGTCTCTTCCCTCAATGGGTGCGGGCGACCGTTACAGGTGCAGGCCGCCGAAGACCACGCCGATCGCGCGCAGGTCGCGGTACCAGCGTTCCACCGGGTATTCGTGGGTGAAGCCGTGGCCGCCCAGCAACTGGACGCCGTCGGTGCCGATTTGCATCGCCTTGTCCTTCACCAGGGTGCGCGCCAGGTGCGTTTCACGCTGGAAGGATTTGCCCTGCTCGGCGCGGCACACGGCGCGGTAGGTGAGCATGCGCATGGCGTCCAGCTCGATGGCGATGTCGGCGACCATGAACGCCACCGCCTGACGGTGGCTGATCGGCTCGCCGAAAGCCTTGCGTTCGTTGCAGTAGGGGACCACGTAGTCCAGCACCGCCTGGGCGGTACCGATGGCCAGCGCGCACCAGGCCAGGGTGCCCAGATCAACGAACTCACGGTAGTTGAAATCCTCGGTGCCGAGGCGGTTGGCGTCGGGCACGCGCACCTTGTCCAGCAGCAATGGGCGCTTACCGCTGGCGCGGATACCCATGGCCGGGTCGTTGCCGGCGCTGAGGCCGTCGCTGCCGCCCTCGACGATGAACACCGCCGGGCCGTCGCCGGTTTCGGCGGCGACCAGGAACAGCTCCGCTTCGGCGGCCAGCGGCACCAGGGATTTCTCGCCGCTGAGCAGCCAGTCATCGCCGTCACGGGTGGCGGTGGTGCGCAGCGTCATGGGGTCGAACAGCGGGCGTGGCTCGCACACCGCGATGGTGGCCAGGGGCGCGTCTTCGCCGGCGAAGGTGGACAGATATTTATCCTGCTGCACGGCGGAGCCCCAGCGGGTCAGGGCATTGGCCACGCCCATCGGGGCGAGCACCGCCACCGCCTGGCCCATGTCGCCGCGCCCCAGCTCCTCGGCCACCAGCATGCTGGTCACCGTGGACCGTTCGGCGGCGGCGCCGCCCAGGGCTTCGGGCACGGCGAAGAAGTTCAGGCCCAGTTCCCGGGCCTGGCTCTGTACGTCGTCGCTGGTGCGTTGTTCGGCGTCCGACTGCTCCGCGTTTTCGCGCAGCACCTCGGTGGCAAAGGCTCGCACGCTGTCGCGGATCATCTGCTGCTCGTCGGTGATGCCCAGGTCGAACAGGCCGGTCGTGTGGCCCGGCGCGTCGAGACGCTGCGGCTTGTCGGACGGGTTGTTGGATTTGAACGCGCGGGCGCTGGTGGTGATCACCTGGAAGCCGCCCTTGGTGAGGCGGTAAGCAAGCCGCTCCGCGGTGTGGCGCATGCCCAGGCGGTCGAGCATTGATGAGCCGGCCAGCCGGTTCAGCGCGCTCAGGGCAAAGCCGATTGCGTCTTTCGCCATGGTCCCTTCCCGTTATTCAGTGGCAACGAATGAAGGTTGATTATCAGGCAGATTGGCTGAGTCTCATTGACTCCCTTGCCTTTCGCGCACGGCGACGCGGCCACCGGTTGTTTCTACGGCCAACTTTCGGGGCAACAAAAAAAGGGCCGGCGGATGCCGGCCCTTTTCGGGGGTGAAGCGCGGTACGACTTACTTGTTGTCGTACTGGGCTTCTTCGGTGGTGGCTTTCATGATCGCTTCCACGCGGCGGTTCTGGGCGCGGCCGTCACGAGTGCTGTTGTCAGCAATCGGCTTGGCTTCGCCGTAACCTTCGGTGGTGATCCGGCTCTCGTCGATGCCGAACTCTTCGACCATGACGCGTTTCACCGCGTCCGCGCGCTTCTCGGACAGCTGCTGGTTGTACTGCGCGGAACCGGTGCTGTCGGTATGACCTTCGAGGATCAGGTCAGCGGACGGATACTGGTACATCTTATCGCTGAGACCTTCCAGTTCCGGGTAGGAGGTTTCACGCACCTCTGCCTTGTCGAGACCAAACTCAACATACAGGGTTTCGCGTACGTCCTTGGTCAGGTATTCCTGACAGCCTTTATCGTCAACCTTGGCGCGTGCCGGCGTATCCGGGCACTCGTCCTTGCTGTTAACGACGCCGTCGCCGTCGTCGTCCAGCTCACAGCCCTGAGCGTCAACACGGGCGCCGGCGGGGGTGCCGGGGCAGCGGTCATTGGAATCCGGCACACCGTCGTTGTCGCTGTCGGTGGCGGTTTCGGTAACCGGCTCGGGCTTCGGCTCTTCGTCGTACTGAGCGCCGACCAGAACGTTAAGCGCGGCGTAAACCTGGCCGTCCCAGCGTTCGGTGCGGAAGCTGTAAGTGGGGCGCGCGCCCACGTCGATCAGGAAGTTATCGGCGAGAGCGGTTTGAACACCAAACTCCAGGCCGCCGATGGTTTCCTTGAAGTCGCGGTCGCTTTCCGCGTCGAATTCGGTGCGGGTTTCACCGGCACCCAGACCGACATAGGATTCGATCGGACCGTCACCGTTGAAGTGACGACGCAAGCTGGCGAAGTTGTTGCGCAGATACACTTCGCCATCGCTGGTGGACATGTTGTTGCGCTCGTACCAAGCCTGTACGGACCAGTTCTCGCTGAAGCGATAACCGATCTGGGCGCCGGGCAGGGTGACGGTGTCGTTTTCGAAAGCGTTGTCGGCAAGGTAGCCGTCGCCTTCGTAGTGATCACCGATATCCAGCCAGCTCTGGCCGATGTGACCACCCAGGTAGAAATACCGATCCGGAATGGTGTCCTCGGCCACGGCCGTGGTGGCAACGGCTAACGATGCGCAAGCAATACTGGATGCGAGAAAGCGTTTGGCGTCCATAGCTCCTTCCTTGTTTTTTAGTAGGCAGAAATTCAGCATCCGCAGTCTTGCTCCCTGGAACCCGACTGTAAATGCCATTGATGAGTTTAATAAACAAATTTACAAAGGGGCGGAGCGAACGGTGTGTTTACTAATACTTTTTGTAAAAACTAGGTGTTTAATGTGAGGGCGGCGTGATGAATAAGGGTTAAGCGGGGTGGTCGGCGTGGCGGTGCTCGTTACGGCTTTGGTACAACGCGTAATCGGCTTCGTTGAGCAGGGCGTTCAGGCGGCGGCCGCTGTTTTCGGTGCTGGCCGCGCCGATACGGATTTCAAAGCCCGCCAGGCCCTCGTCGGTTTGCACCTGGATGCTGGCGGTGAGCGAACGCAAGCCCTCGGCCATATGCAGAGCGTCGTTGAAATCGGTGTGTGGCAATACCAGTAAAAACTGGGCACCGTCGATGCGACCGAACAGATCGCTTTCGCGGATTTTGTCGCGAATGCGTTCAGAAAAAATCCGTAATAACCGGTCGCCGGTATGACGCCCGTGCCGATCGGCGATATCCACGAAGTCGACGATGTCCACCAATAAAATCGATACCGGATGATCATGGCGCTGGCTGAGCGACAGTTCCCGCTCGAGCATGCTCATAAGATGGGGGCGGTTGAACAAACCGGTGAGATGGTCTTCGCGGGCCTGTTGACGAAGCTTGCGGTTATCCCGGGTTACCGCCGCCAGTTTCGCCAGCATTGGATAGCACAAAGGCGGGACCAGCAGCAGGGGAATCAGCAGCGCCAGGGACAGCGCCGCCAGCCAGTCCCGCTGGCCGGTGAGCAGTACGCCCACGGTGGTGATCAACAGGGATGCCACCAGGCTGATCACGGTGAACACGGCGGTCAGGCGCAAGGCGAAAAAGCGGTCCGAATTGAGAACCGGTGTGTAGTGGCTGAAGCGACCTTCCGGTGCACTGGCCATTAACGCCCCCCACGGCTGCGGTTAAAGGGGGAAGTATCCGGTCTGGGGGGCGAGCGTGCAAGACCTCAGGGGGTCAGGGCTGCACGGAGAGCAGCTCTTCCTTGAGATCGTCGGAGTAGGGATCGTCGCCGAACCAGATTGAGAAGTAGGCCTGGGCGAAGTCCTCGCCCTGTTCCTCGGCCAGCTTCTCGCCGTTGAGGCGTAGCACCATGGACTGATCATCATCGTAGTCGAGCGTGTAGCGGTCGCCGTCGCGGGTGGTCCGATAGTGACTGTTGAAGGCGTCGATGCGCGCTTTCAACGCTTCGAAGGTGTCTTCGCTGACATTGCGTTCAATCATCTTGCGCGCCGCCTTGGCGAAGGCGTCGCCGGGCACCTCCCGGTTGTAGCCAAAGGCCAGACGCATGGGCGGCGCCAGGGGATCCGCGGCGGCGCAATCGGCGCGGAACAGAGACGCCTGGCCGACATTGAACACCTTCAATGCCTTGACGTTCGCACTGGAGCAGCGCGTCATGCCATCAAAGTCGGCCGCTCCGGCGCTCGCCGCCGTCAGCGACGCCAGTAGAGCCAGCGATAACGTTAGGGATGCTTGCGCAGCCATCGGCTGAATCCTCCTAGGATGGGAAGTTGTTGGTCCAGCCCCTGGCTGCTGTCCCAGAAGTCCTGGTGAAAAACAACCTTGCCCTGGTCGTTGAAACGAAGCTGGGAGATACCGATGGTGCGGACGTTCCGGTCGCTGCCGAGAATGCTGAAGTGGGTTTCCATGAACCAGAGCAGGAAGACGTCTTCGCCCTCTTGCCAATGGTTCTGGACGTTCAGACTCATGTAGTCGAGCCGTTCGGCGGTCTTGAGCATGTGGTCTTTGAGCTTATCGCGCCGGTAAATGGTGGACAGCGTGTCGTTGAAATACAGGTCCTCGGCGTAGACGTCGTCGATATGCGCCTCGATGTAGTCGGCGTCGATGGGCGAGTAAAGCGCCACGAAACGGGACAATGCCTGGTCCGATACTCGCGGACTGCCGGCCCGCTCGCTCACCGCCTGTTCATAGAGGTGTGCGTAACCGGAGGGGCCGTCCGCGCGACTGGCGCAGCCGGTCACGGCGAACAGTAGCAAAGCGATGAGAGCAAACGGGTGTGTATTCATGCAGGCAATGTCGGCGAGAGCCGGTGAACCGGCCGTGAAGCCGGTTCACGGACTATTGACGGTGGGCGGCCCAAGCTCGCCGGATGAATAAATCATTCGCCGCCCTGGCGATCAACTTCGTGGGTTTTCAAGTGCTCTGGTTCGTCGCCGTCTACGGTGGCGCCAAGGGGTGGGGTTGGGCTGCCTGGCTGGTGCTGGCGGCGATGCAAGTCGGTGTTTGGTCGCTGAATCGCGCTTGGCGCGATGACCTGTCGCTGCTCTTCGCCGGCGCCGTGGCCTGCGTATTGTTTGAGCCCATATGGATGGTGCCGGCTTTCATCGAATACGCCGACTGGCCGCGCCAATGGCTGGCCCCCTCCTGGATCTGGGCTCTGTGGCTGGGGTTCGCAGTCAGCTTTAATTACTGCCTGGCCTGGTTGCGTTCCAAGCTGCTGCTGGCGGCGCTGTTCGGAGCCTTCGGCGGTGTATTCTCGGTAACCGTGGGAATCAACTTCGGCGCCGCCACTACCCCGCAGGGCTGGTGGCCGCTGGCCCTGACCTATGGCGCCGTGTGGTCGATGGTGGTGCCGGCGCTGGCCTATCTGGCGCGCCGTCTCGATGAGGAGCGAGGTCGTTATGCCTGAAATTCTGATGTTCAGTCTGGTTCTGCTGCTGATGGTCTTCACCCTGGCCTGGGCCGTCCAGTGGACCAATGGTAATGCCGGCTACGTGGATGTGGCCTGGAGTTTCAGCACCGGTCTCACCGGTCTCGCTTACCTGCTGGCGGGCGGCGGGGACCCCTTGCCGCGCCTGGCGGCGGGCGCCCTGTTGTTGCTCTGGTCGGTGCGGCTGGGCAGCCATATTTTTCGACGCGTCACCGGCGAGGGCAGTGAGGACGGCCGGTACGCGGCCATGCGCGAGCGGTTGGGGAAAGCCACCCAGCCGGTGTTCCTGGTGGTGTTCTGGCTGCAGGCGGGCCTGGCCTGGGCGTTTTCCCTGCCGTTCTGGGTGATCGGCGGCCAGCCGGATTTCCGGCCGCCGCTGGTGGTGCTGGGCGTGATCGTCGGCGTGGTGTCGATCATCGGCGAAGCGCTGGCGGACCGCCAGCTGGCCCGTTTCAAGGCGCGGCCGGACAGCAAGGGCAAGACCTGCCGGGAAGGGCTGTGGCGCTATTCCCGGCACCCCAATTACTTCTTTGAGTGGCTGCACTGGTTCAGCTACCCGTTGATCGCCGTGGGCGCCGGCCTGGCCGGTTGGCTGTGGCTGTTACCGGTGGCGATGTTTTTGTTCCTGTGGTTTGTCACCGGTATCCCGCATACCGAGAAACAGGCGCTGAAATCCCGCGGCGACGACTACCGCGAGTATCAGCGCACCACCAGTCCCTTTATTCCCTGGAGACCCGCTTCATGATCATTCGCCTGGCGGAGTCCGGCCTGGTGCCGGATTTCCTGGTACGCGGCGGCATTCGCCATTTGTTGGGTAAACGTCTTGCCCAGGAGCAGCAGCACCGTGTCGATCCGGAGACGCTGTTGCGGACCCTTTCCCAGGGGCCGATCGCGGTGGCGCAGGACGAGGCCAACGAACAGCATTACGAAGTGGATTCGCGCTTCTACGAGCAGGTTCTGGGGCCGTATTTGAAGTATTCCAGCGGCCTTTGGCAGGCCGGCTGTGAAGCGCTGGCCGACGCCGAGGCGTCGATGCTTGCCCTGAGCTGCGAACGCGCCCAGCTGGCCGATGGCCAGGAGATTCTTGAGCTCGGCTGTGGCTGGGGGTCGCTGACGCTGTGGATGGGCGCCCGCTACCCGGGCAGCCGGATCACGGCGGTGAGCAACTCCGCCACCCAGAAAGAATGGATCCTGGCCCGCGCCGCGGAGCGCGGGCTCGACAACGTGCGCGTGATCACCGCGGATGTGACCGTGTTCCAGCCGGAACAGACCTTCGACCGGGTGGTGTCGGTGGAGATGTTCGAGCACATGCGCAACCACCGTGAGCTGATGCGGCGCGTGCACGACTGGCTCAAACCCGGCGGCAAACTGTTCGTGCATATTTTCTGCCACCGGAACCTGACCTATCTGTTCGAAACCGAAGGCGAAAGCAACTGGATGGGCCGCTACTTCTTCACCGGCGGCATGATGCCGTCCTACGACTGGCTGCCGCTCTGCGCGGACCGGCTGTCGCTGGAGGATCGCTGGGCGGTGAACGGCACCCATTACGGCGAAACCCTGGAAGCCTGGCTGGCGCTCGCGGACCAAAAACGGAGCACGCTGATCCCATTGCTGGAAGAGTGCTACGGCGCCGGTCAGGGCAAGTTGTGGCTGCAACGCTGGCGGATGTTTTTCATGGCCTGCGCCGAACTGTTCAATTATGGTGATGGCGAAGAGTGGTTCGTGGGCCACTATCTGTTCCGCCGTGAAGAATGAGACTGGCATGACACGTAAAGGTGTTCAGCACCGCCTTACCCGGGTCTTCCTGATCCAGATTCTGTTCATCAGTTTCGCCACCGTGTTCGGGGTCTGGGCCACGGCCCAGATCATCGAGCAGGTGCTGGTCAAGGAAGCCCTGATCAAGGAAGCGGATCATTACTGGAGCCTTTACGACGAGGACGACGATTTTCCCCGCCCCAATACGCGCCATCTGCTTGGCTTGCTGGTGGACCCGGACACCCGGGACCCGGTGCCGGAGATGCTCGCCGAGCGGCCGGACGGTTACCAGCGCGCGCGGATCGGCGACCAGAATCCGATCGTCTACATCGAAACGCGCGGTGATGCCCGTCTCTACCTGATCTTCGATGAAAAACGGGTGTCGGTGCTGGCGTTCCTGTTCGGCATTCTGCCGCTCACCGCCGTGTTGTTGGTGATCTACCTGACCTCTTTCCTGGGCTGGCGCAAATCCCGCGCGCTGGTCTCGCCCCTGGTGCAGTTGTCGGAAACACTGCGCCATACCAATGTGCACGACCCGGTGGAGGCGCGGCCTGATTTCAGCCAAGTGGAGGCGGAACCCAACAGTGAGGCTGCGGTGCTCATGGCGGCGCTGGATGCCTACGCGGATCGTCTGCTGCGGTTCGTGGAGCGTGAGCGGCAATTCACCCGCGATGCCAGCCACGAATTACGCACGCCGCTGGCGGTATTCCGCGCCAATCTGGAGCTGCTTGCCAAGCAGGTCGGGGACCGGCCGGTTATCAGCCGTATGTCCGACACCGTCGATGATATGGAAGCGCTGGTGGAAACCTTGCTGCTTCTCGCCCGCACCGAGCAGCAGCCCATCCAGGAAGAAGAACTGGTGGTCAACGATGTGGCGGTGAATCTGCTGGATCGCCTGCAACCGCTGGCCGAACGCAAGCAGATTCGCCTGCAGGTGAAGCAAACCGCGCTGCTGACACTGACCGGGTCGGAAACCGTGCTCAATATCGTGTTCACCAACCTGGTCCGCAACGCCATCAATTACAGTGGCTCCGGTCAGGTTACCATCGTGGTCGCCGAGAATGCGGTGCACGTGGTGGATACCGGCTCCGGCATGGACAGCGAGGAACTGGCCCGCTTCCTCCAGCCCTTTGAACGGGGCACTAGCAAGGAAGGAGGCCACGGCCTGGGCCTGGCCATCGTCCAGCGACTCTGCGAGCGTTTCGATTGGAGCCTGGACGTGGCCAGCCGGCCGGGTAAGGGCACGGAAGTGCGGGTGCGGTTCCGCTAGCGGGGTTAGTGTACCGCCCCGTCCGCAGTGCTGAGTGGCGGCTGCATCAAGCCCTCCGAGAGCCGCAGTGGTTCCGCCTCACAGCGCATCAGAATGCCTTTGGCGTTGAGCGCGTCCAGCAATCTGTCGCGTATCTGAGCGGCGCAGTGGGTCGTGTTTTCCGGCAATAGAATAGCGAACCGGTCGCTGCCCAGATAGGCGGCCATGTCCTGATGGCGTATCAACGCCGCCAGCGAGTCGGCCACCAACTGGCGTTTTTCATCGTCAAGCCGACTGCCGTGCACCTTCAGCACCATGGCCCCGAGGCCGTAGGCCTGGCAGCGCCGTCGCTCGCCGTCCAGGATGCGCAGCCAGCCGGCGTCGTCCAGCAGGCCGGTTTCCGGGTCGCGGCTTTCTTCCTCAAAAAATTCCGTCACCCGCTGCTGGTCCAACCCTGCCAGATTCCACACAAGCGCGGATTCCAGCAGGCGGGCTTGACGTTTCAAGGCAGCTTGGACGTTTTCGTGATCCAGGTCCGGTCGTGGCTCTGGATCAAGCGCGCACAAGGTGCCGAACAGCGCACCAGTATGGTCACGCAATGGCATTCCCACATAGGCCCGTATTGAAAGTTGATCGGTGATGGGCGCGTCGCGGTAGGCTTCTTCCCGGGTTACGTCCGAACACGCCGGCGGTCCGGGGTCGGTTACGCGGCGATGGCAGATGGTGTCACCCCAAGCCAGTGTGTCTCCGCGATTCAGGTCGTAACCCTCGCCGCAGACGTTCAGTAATAACCAGTCCTCCCCACGGCGGCGGGTCAAAAACCACATCGCCATGCCGAACCTGGACCGCAGATCAAGCAGTTTGGTATCGACGAATTCCGTGAAGGAGTGTGTTTTCCCCCAATGCATAGTTCTTATCGCATAGCACGTAAATGGCGCAGCCATTCTGTGCGCGTGATGCCAGCTTCGCAAGGGGGCGAACTGACATCACGCGGTGCGCGGCGGCCGGATGCTGAACCCCACGCCGGGCAAGGTTTCCAGCAGGGCGTGCTCGAACGGCTTGTCCACCGCCTTGCGCAGGTTGTAGAGGTGACTGCGCAGCGCGTCGGAATCGGGCACCAGATCGCCCCACAGCTCGTGTTCGAGCTGCTCGCGGCTGACCACCTTGGGGGATTCGCGCATCAGAATGCGCAAAATGCGAAAGGCGGTGGGCGACAGCTTGAGAATCTGACCCTCGCGGCGGACTTCCTGGCGTGCCGGGTCGAGCTGCAAATCCGCCACGGTGAGCAGGTTCGGCGCCACTTCGCGGCGTTCCCGGCGCACCAGCGCCTGTACGCGGGCCACCAGCTCGGGCAGCGCGAAGGGCTTGACGATGTAGTCGTCGCCGCCACGGGCGAAGCCTTCGAGCTTGTCGTCCAACTGGTCCCGGGCGGTCATGAAGATCACCGGGGTATCCAGGGCCAGTTCCTTGCGCAGGTACTGACAGAAACTGTAGCCGTCTTCCCCGGGCAGCATCACGTCCAGCACAAGAATGTCGTAGTGATGCTCCTGCACCAGAGTACGCGCCAGGGTGGTGTCACTGGCGTAGTCCACCAGCGCGCCTTCCTGTTCCAGAAATTCGACCACGGTTTGCGCCAGTTGGCGGTGGTCTTCAACCAGCAAAACGGAAAGATTTTTCACGGCGTTGCCTCCTATACCTCTGAGTATAGTCCGCTTGAAAGCGTCAAGAAGCCGTCAATCATCATCACGTGATCGCGCGAAGTAGGCCCGCGCCGCCTGGTTCACCCGGGGCGCCAGACGCAGCGAGGCCACCATGGTGGGCAGCGCCATCAAGGCGTACATGCTGTCCACCACCTTGATCACCGTGCTCAGTGACGCCACCGCGCCAAGCACCACCAGGACCAGGTACACCCACACATAGTGATGTTGATGACGGGCACCGATCAGGAAGCCCAGGCACTTACTGCCGTAATACCAGAACGTGAAAACCGTGCTCAGGCTCAGCACCCCCACCAGCACCGCGAGAATCACCGCGCTGTAATCCAGGAACAGCGTGTTGAAGGCGTTGACGGTGAGCGAGACGCCGTTGTCGTCGCCGCTGCTCCAGACACCGCTGATCAGAATCACCAGGGCCGTGCAGGTGCACACAATCAGGGTGTCGATAATCGGCCCCAGCATCGCCACCATGCCTTCGCGCACCGGTTCGCGGGTGCGCGCGGCGCCGTGGGCCATGGCCTCGGTGCCGATGCCGGCCTCGTTGGAAAACGCCGCCCGCCGGATGCCGGTGATGATCACCGCGCCCAGTACGCCGCCGGCGGCGGCCTCGCCGGAGAAGGCATCGCGCACGATCAGAGTGAGCGCCGGCCACACCTGATCCGCGTACAGCACCAGTACCACGGCGGTCAGCAGCAGATAGCCGGCCACCATGGCCGGCACCAGAATACCGGTGACCCGGCCGATACGCGGCAGTTTGCCCGCCACCACCGCCAGCACCACGGCGGCCAACAGCAGCCCGAACAGCAGGTCGAACAGGAAGTGGTCGTCGGCGCCGGTCCAGCCGGCGGGCACGGCGATCGCCTCGCGGACAATCTCGGTGAGCTGGTTGACCTGGAAAATAGGCATGGTGCCGAGCAGGCCGGCGAGGGCGAAAAAGTAGGCCAGCGGCCGCCAGCGCGGGCCCAGCGCCTCGCGAATGATGTACATGGGGCCGCCCTGGAGCTCGCCCTCGCTGTCCCGGCCCCGGTACATCACCGCCAGGGTGCAGGTGTAGAACTTGGTGGCGATGCCGAGAATCGCGCTCACCCACATCCAGAAGATGGCGCCGGGGCCGCCCACGGAAATCGCCACCGCCACGCCGGCCACATTGCCCATGCCCAGGGTGCCCGAGAGGGCGGTACTCAGCGCCTGGAAGTGCGACAGCGTGCCTTCATCCTTGTTGTCCGCCGGGCGGAACAACAGCCGCACACCGTCGGGCAGATGCCGGTAGGGCAGCAGCCGGGAATAGAGCAGGAAGAAGAGGCCCCCGCCGACCAGCAGGGTGACCAAGGGCGGGCCCCACAGAAACCCCACCAGGGACCCCAGGGCGGCGTCCAGTCGTTCGAAGAAGTTATCCATGGAGAACCAGACTAGCAGGGTCGCCGCGCCCCGTCAGTGTCGGTTCGTTAGTCGCGGAGCGCGCCGACGCGGGCGAAACGCTGACGGTAGTGGCTCGGCGACAGGCCGGTATGGCGTTTGAACAGGCGCGAAAAGCTGCTGACGTCCTGGTAGCCCACCTGCTCCGCGAGATGGCTGAGGTTGGTGGCGCCGCGCTCCAGCATCTTGCGGGACGCCTCGATCCGCACGCGCTGCAGGTACTGCAGGGGGGGCTCGGCCAGGGCGCTGGTGAAGCGGCGCTGCAACTGGCGCGGGCTAAGGTGCACGCGCTCGGCCAGCTCCGCCAGGGTGGCCGGCTGGGCATAGTGCTCGTGGAGCCAGGCCTGCACCTTCTGTACCTGCTCATCGCGGTGGTAGGTCTTCGCCGGCAGACCGGCGTACACGCTCTGCGGGTCGTTGCGCACGTCGATCACGAACGCCTTGGCCAGTTCCCGGGCCATGTCCGCGCCGCAGAAGCGTTCCACCAGCAGAATGGTCAGATCCCGCCAGGCGGTGCCCCCACCGGCGCAGAAGATGTTGCCGTCGCGGGTGATCAATTCCCGCTCGTCCAGGTTCACGCGCGGGTAGCGCTCGCGGAAAAGCTGGCTGTAGCCCCAATGCGTGGTCGCGCGGCGGCCGTCCAACAGGCCGGCCTCCGCCAGCAGGAAGGAGCCGGTGCAGTTGCTGGCGACGTCGGCGCCGCCGGCGTGCAGAAAGCGCAGCCACTCCAGGGTGTCGCGTTCGGCCCGCAGCACCTGGGTGATCTCGTTGCCGATGGTGGGCACCACCACCAGGTCGCACTGGTCGACGCGCTCCAGGGCGGTGTCCACGGCGATGCGCATACCCGCGGTGCAGCGCACGGGCTCGCCGCCCCGGGAGACCATCTGGACTTTGAACTGGCGGTTGAGGGGCTCCCCGTGAATGCGGTTCCAGGTCACGCCGGTGAGGTTGAGCAGGTCCATCACCCCGGTCAGGGCGGAGGCGAAAACGCCGTCGTAGGCGAGCACGCTGACTTGGTACATCGTAGGTTGGGCCCCGCTTTGTCGTAAATCACCATGAATAAGTCATGGGCGACAATACCAGTCCGGGGCGGCCGCTGCCATCATAAGCGCCATCTTGAAACAGTCCCGCGCTGATTCTACAGAGTCGCATATCGTCATCAGGCTCGGGAGCCTGCTTCGGCAGGCATGCTATGACGGTAATTTCGAGCCCCGCTCCCCGCGGGGCTTTTTTTTGCCCGCTCTACAAATTCAGGTAGCGGTTGAGGTCGAGAATGCCGGCCTGGGTGGGCTCGTGGGCTTCCATATAGCGCAGCGGCGCGTGGAAGTGGGTCCAGAAGTCGGTTTGCGTGCGGCGTACACCGAACCGTTTCACCAACCGGGTGAAATCCTTCTCGCTCTTCACCGCCTGCATGGTCCGCGCGAACGCTTTCAGATCATCGTGCGCCACCCGGAAGATGAAGTTGGGGTAACTCAGCAGTACCCCGGGGTACACCGTCAAGGTGTCCTTCTCCGGCTGGTAACGCAGGGATTCGCCGAACATGAAGGCCACGTTGGAGTGGGCGCGGTTGCGCAGCAATGAGTACACCGCCTGCTCGCCGTCGCCGTCCACCAGCAGCAGGCTGGCTTCCGGCATATGGTCGACCACCGGCAGGCGCGCCGCCGGCTGCGAGGCGATGGCGCTGAGCGCCTGTTCCACATCCCGTTGCAGGGCGGTGGCGTCGGCGCGGCTGCAGTTGTCACCGGCGCACCGGTTGATCGGGTCCGGGCGCACGTTGAGGGCGCCGAACCGGGTGAGCAAGCCGGCGTTGAACTCGTTCATGGGGGTGGCGCTGCGGTAGTCGATAGCGGTGGGCACCTCGGTGTCCACGTCTTCGTAGCTGACCAGAAGCTTCAATTGCCCGGTTTTCTGGTACCAGTTCTTGAGCACCTGCTTGCGGGTGTCGGCGGGCAAGAAACGCAGCGTGTTCTGCTCGGCGCCGTTACGGATCAGGTCGAAGTAGAGGCGCGTCTGCGCCTTGTGCGAGACCGAGCCGAACACATCGAAGTTGGCCACCAGGCTGTAATAGGTGCGCTCGAACAGCGGATAGTCCATCACCCAGCTGGTCAGCGGGTAGTCGCCGATCAGCCCTTTGCGCACCGAGGAGTTGTCGTGGTGGCGGAAGATGGTGAGCAGGGCGTTGGGGTTGTCGCCCTCGCCGTCCCAGATGTCGTTCCAGTCGGGCCCTTGAGGTTGTTCGGCGCGATAAGCCTGGGCCCTTTCCCGCAGGTAATCATTACGGCGCTTGGTGTATTTAACCCACTCCGGACCCAGCTTGAGCAGGCTGTCTTCCTGGCCGGGCAGGGCGATCAGGTCGGACACCTTGGCGCGATAGTCCGGGTCGGTGATATAGAGGTCGTGGTCCGGGTCCTGGAACACCGCCCAGAAGCGGTCACGAATCACGTCGGTGGCGATCTGCCCGCGGCACACCGGGCCGCGGATAAAGGTGCGCACGAAGTATTCGGCGTCGTCCAGCATGATCTGGTAGCGCGCCCGGGCGGGCAGGGCGGCGAAGGTGGTAAAGGGGTTGGCCTTTTCCTCTTCGCTGTAGCCGGGCAGGGTGTCGATGTTCCAGGGCGTGTCGAACAGCAGGCTTTCCATGCGCCGGCGTTTGGCGTCGCTGAGCGCGAAGGTGATATGGGTCTTGTGAACGAGGGTGCCGGTGACCGGACGCAGGCGGTACCAGAAGCGGTCGCCGGGGTCATCGTTGGGGCGGCGGGTCGCCACCGGCCGCACCGGTTCGCCTGGGGGCGTGAGAGAGCGTTCCAGGGTGAAGAAATGCTCCGGTTTGCGATCCTCGCCCTGGTCGAAATACAGGTGCGCCAGAAACAGGTGCTCATAGAGCCAGCGGGCCGCCAGTTGCTGACGCTTGCCGTCCCGGTTGAACCAGGCTTCCCAGCCGCGCACCTGCTCGCGCTCCCGGTCCGACAGCGTGACCCGGTCGTCGCCCGGGGGCGCCCCCTGGGCCAGCCAGGCGCGCAGGGTATTGAATTCGTCATCGCTGAGGCCCGGCGTGCCCAGCGGCATGCCGCCCAACGGGTGCTTCTCGGCGTAGTCGTCCATTTCGTCCGGCGCCGGGCATTGGTTGTCCCGCTTCAGACCCAGGGCGATGTCGTCCGGCAGGCGCTCACCCGGCTCGAAACGGTGGGCCCGACCCAGTGCCAGCATCCGGTAGAGCAGCGATTCTTCCAGCCCGCGTTTATTGTCGATCACCGAAAAGAAACCGCGCTCGCGCCACTCGGCGGTGGTTTGCGCGTCGGTCAACAAACGGGTGGGATCGGCGGCTTCGGTACGCTGGGCGTACACCGACAGGGACGAGGCGCCCCGGTCGAGGCCGGCGGCGGTTTCCAGTTTTAACTGGCAGGGGGCGTCGTAGCAGCCGTGGCAGGCGATGCACTTCTGCTCAATGACCGGCCGGACCTGTTGGTTGAAACTCACCGGCGCGGCGGGGGGTGGCGTATCGGAGGCCGCCGGCGCTTCATCGCAGGCCGCAAGCAGGGGGAAAATCAGCAATACGGCCCCGAGCAAGGGCAGACGGGTGGTTTCGACCATGGGTCCCTCCGGTTCAAGTCGCCCGCGCAGTTTAGCGGACTGTTCAGAACATGGACATCATGGCAGCCGCCCAGGCGATCACCAGGGCCAGCACCGCGGCGGCGGTAAGCAGGTGGCGCAGGTGCCGGTACCAAATAGGCAGTACCTCGAAAAACACCATCTGCTCGGAGCCCCAGACGAACACCAGGCCGGTGATCAGCATCGGCAGGCCGAATTCCACCGGCAGCATCACCGCCAGCCAGCCGATCATTGCGGGCATGATGCCGAACAGCAGCGTGCCGATATGGTTGCGCTGGTCCAGGTCGGCAAGGGCCCGGCCCCAATGCACGGCACCCAGGAACGCCAGGATAACGGCGGCGTAGCCGGTCACCGAGTCCAATGCCCAGGCGCACAGACTGTCGTTCCAGCTCAACAGCGCCAGCGCGTAGAAAGGAATCAGGCCGCCGATACCAAGAGCGCGGGCCATCATTTTATTTCGTCTCAGGAAACGGTCGGACACCGGTATGTTCCCCCTTGGTGATCCACGGCGTTGAGGTTAAAGCCGTCGGGGTGAAGGGGCTGCCAATCTTTTCAGGGCCGGGTCCAGCCTACGCCTCAAGGTTCATCCGTGAAAGCGGGCATGGGAAACGGGGTTAACGTTTTCGGCAGATAAAGTGGATGGGCGGGCTCGCCGGAGCCGTTCAGGCGCAGGCAGTGCAGCGCGGGCAGCTGGCGGCGCACGTACTCGGCGCGGTCGCCGTTGCGGCCGTGGTTGCCCCAGCCGGCCACCACCAGGGCGGCGTCGCGGGCGAGGCGGCGCAGCCAGGCGTCATTGCGCGGTCCTACCGGGTCGTCGGCGGCGAACAGATCGCGCGGGTAGGTGGCGCGGAACGCGAACAGGTTGGCCACGCACAGGCCGGAATAGCCCCAGTCGCGGGCGAAGCCGATGCAGCGGCGGATGGTGGGGTCGTCACGGCGGTGGTCGGCGGTGGAGGGATTCAGGCCCACCAGCAGGACGTAGTCGTCCCCGGGGGCCCAGCGCCGCCACAGTGCGTAGCGGTAGCGCCGGCAGCGTGAGAAATTGGCGCCGCGCTGCATCTGGCTTCCCATGGCCTGTTTGTCCAGATCCACTTTCATCTTGGTCATGGCGGCGCATTTTAGGGCCTGTTTACACTGGCGTCACTTTTCACTGCCCAGGAAGCCGGTATTCATGGAATTCATTGATGTGCTCAACGCCCGCCACAGCGCTCGGGCGTTCACCCGCGAGCCGATCCCCGAAGACCGCCTGCAGCGTGTGCTCGAGCGCGCCGCCGCGTCGCCCAGCTGGTCCAACACCCAGCCTTACCAGATCGCTCTGGCCCAGGGCGCCGAGCTGGACGCCCTGGGCAGTGAGTTGAGCGAGCGCTTTGAGCGGCTGGCACGGCTGCAGCGGGCGCCGGCCTGGAAAAAGGCGCTCGCCGCCGTGCGCCGGTCGCCGTCGCTGCCGGACGGCGATTTCCGGCCGGTGATCAAATACCCGGACGATTTGCAGCCGCGCCGCGTGGCCACCGGCAAGGGGCTTTATCGGCATCTCGGTATCGGCCGTGACGATAAACAGGCACGGCACGAGCAAATGGCCGCCAACTTCCGCTTTTTCGGCGCGCCTACCGCGCTGTTTCTGTTCGTGCACAAAGGGCTGGGGGTGTACAGCGTTCTCGACGCCGGCATTTTTCTGCAAACGCTGATGCTGGCCGCCACCGACGAAGGGCTCGCCAGTTGTGCCCAGGGGGCGCTGGGGCTGTGGCGGTCACCATTGGAAAAACGTTTCCGTATTCCCCGTCACTATCAGCTGTTATGCGGCGTCTCCCTGGGCTTCGCCGACGACCAGCCGGTGAACCGCTTCCGGCCGGATAAGCTGCCGGTGTCCGAGTTGATGATCCCTCGCCGCGAAGGCTGAAAAAGGCGCGGTTTTCCAAACTTTTTACGTCTTTAACCCACGGGGCGCCTTGAAAACAGGCACTCTGGAGATCAGGCATAGTTTACACGGATGAGAAAGGAGAGACAAATGACTGATCATGTTTACAAGAAACTCGAACTGGCCGGGTCTTCCAAGGACAGCATCGAGGACGCGGTACGCAACGCCATCGCCGCGGCGAGCAAAAGCGTCAACAACGTGGAATGGTTTGAAGTGCAGGAGACCCGGGGCCATGTGGAAAACGGCCAGGTCGCCCACTTCCAGGTTGTCGTGAAAGTGGGCTTCCGGGTGGATACCTAGACCGCTTCGAGCCCGAGCGCCCGCTGACACACGCGGGCGGTACGCAGCTGGTGCAGCTGGCGGGTGCTGAGACCCTCCGGCAGCTGCACCGTGCTGTGGTCACTGTGAATACGGATGGCGCCGATTTGCGCGCTGGATAACCCGCCTTCATTGGCGATCGCGCCCACCAGATTGCCCGGACGCACGCCATGGGTCTCGCCCACTTCCACCCGATAAATCTTCATCGGACCGGTATCGCGAGAGGCCTTGGGGCCCTTTTGGCGGTCGGCTCTGCGCGGCCCCTTGCCGCCGTCCTGGAACGGCTTGCCTTCCGGTGCCGCCTTCAGGAACAAGGGTTCCTTTTGGAACAGCAGGCTGGCCAACGCCGCCGCCAGGTCCGCTTCACTCATTGACAGATCGGCGGTCAGCTCGGCCACCAGGGCACGGTTGGCATCGATTTCCGGATGCTCCAGACCCTTGGCGAGACGCTCGCGGAAGCTGTTCAGGCGCTGCTTGTTCAGGTCGTCCACGGAGGGCAGGGACATGGCGTCCAGGCGCTGGCCGGTGGCCCGTTCGATAGCGCGCAGCATGCCCTGTTCGCGGCGGGCCACGAACAGAATCGCCTCGCCGGCGCGGCCGGCCCGGCCGGTGCGGCCGATTCGATGCACGTAGGCTTCGGTATCGGTGGGCATGTCGTAGTTGAAGACGTGGGTGATACGCGGCACGTCCAGCCCCCGGGCGACCACGTCGGTGGCCACCAGCAGGTCGATGCGCTTATCGCGCAGCCGGGCCACGGTGGTTTCCCGCTGCGCCTGGGGAATGTCACCGTTGAGCGCTTCCACGCGGAAGCCACGGGCCTGCAGCTGATCCGCCAGGCTCAGCGTGGCGTGCTTGGTGCGGGTGAAAACGATCACGCCGTCGTGCTCTTCCGCTTCCAGAATGCGACACAGGGCATCCAGCTTGTTGATACCGGCCACCGGCCAGTAGCGCTGGCGGATGTTGGCGCCGGTGCTGGAGGACGAGCCTTCCACGCGGATCCATTCCGGGTTTTTCAGGTGTTTCTTGGCGATGGTTTTGATCGCCGCCGGCATGGTGGCGGAGAACAGCGCCAGTTGGCAGGCGTCCGGGGTGCGCTCCAGCACCCAGCGCACGTCGTCGATGAACCCCATGCGCAGCATTTCGTCGGCTTCGTCGAGCACCAGGCAGCGCAGTTCGTCCATGCGCAGGCTGCCGCGCTCCATGTGATCCATCACCCGGCCGGGGGTGCCGACAATTACCTGGGCGCCGTTCTTCAGCGCTTTCAATTGATCGCGGTAACCGCCGCCGCCGTAAATTGGCACCACGTCCAGGCCTTTCAGGCCGGTGGCGAAGGTTTCCAGGGCGGCGGCCACCTGAATGGCGAGCTCGCGGGTGGGGGCCAGCACCAGCATTTGCGGTGCTTTCAGTGCCGGGTCCAGACGGGCCAGCAGAGGCAGGCCGAAAGCGGCGGTTTTACCGGTGCCGGTTTGCGCCTGACCCAGCAGGTCACGGCCTTCCAGCAGCGCGGGGATACTTTGTTCCTGAATCGGAGACGGGGTGGTGAAGCCGAGTTGGGCGATGGCGCCGAGCAACGACTCGGGCAGGCCCAGGGTGGAAAACCCCGAGGGACTTTGCGACATGTACAGACCTATTAGTGAGCGGGCTTGTGGCCCTGAAGCTGCTAACTATTAGGAGCTGTGCCGGGCGCGGCCCTGTATGAAGGGGGGCGAACTATACATTACCCGCATTTTTTGTGCACGTGTTTTGTGAAAGCGGTTGATGCGAAGCGATCACCGCTTCGGGGTGTCGCTGGCGCCGGAACATTCTATCGCGCTGGAGTTTTGTGGGAGCGGGCCTGCCCGCGAAAGGCCGGCAAAGCCGGCCGGCGGGATCCCAGAGTCCTTACAGCGGCAGCACCTCGAAGGTGGCCAGGTATTGCAGACGGCGTTGTTGGGCTTTGGGGTGGTCGGGTTGGTCGTCGGCGAAGCCGGCTTCCAGGTAGTAGCGGCCGGCGGCTGGCCAGTCGACGGTGATTTCACCCTGGGCGTTGCTGGTCAGGGTCCAGTGGTCCTGGCTGTCGCGGTAGCGCGTGCCTCCGGGGACCAGCTCCACGTCCACGCCTTCGGCGGGTTCACCGTCGACCAGGAAGCGGAAGCGGGCGCTTTCACCTTCGTAGAGGTCGTTGGGGTGGCTGAGGGGCTGCAGTTCCAGCCCCTGGCCGGACGGTTTCAGGGCGGTGGTGTTCGGGGCGCCCATGGTGATGAAGGTTTCCAGGCGGCTGTGGGTTTCGGTGAGGCTCACCTGATCGGCGTTGTCGGGCAGCTCGGCGAGCAGGGCGTCGGCGCCGTCCCAGCCCCGGCGGCGCTGGGTTTCGCCGTTCTCTTGCCAGCTCAGAAAGTAGGACTGGCCGGGCAGGGTGAGGCGGTAGCTGCCCGGCTGGGTCAGTTCCAGGTCGAAGACGCTGCGCCGGTGACCTTCCAGGCGGTTGTCCACGGTGGCCGGCTCGCCGTCCGGGCCCACGGCTTGCAGTGCCTGCAAGGGGTAGGGGCGGTCGACGTCGAAGATATCGTTGGAGACGCTGGCGTCCACGGTGACCCATTGGGCTTCGGAGACGACGGTGTGGCTGGGCAGCAACCAGCGTTTGTGGGCCTGGGCGGCGGGGCTGAGCAACAGGGCGCCGGCCAGAGCCAGGCCGGCGGCGCCGGCGATAAGGGATCGTGACATAGGGGTGCTCCTTTTAAGGAAAGACGTTATGGCGCCACCTGGAGGGTGACCTTGCCCAGTTCGGTGTCGCCTTTGGCGGTAACGGCGCGGTCGCTGTCCGCCGGCCAATGGAACGGCAGGCGCACCACTTCCCGGCCGCCCACTTCGCGGGCCGCTTCCACCACCAGTTCGTAGTCGCCGGCCGGCAGGCCGGCCAGCGCCGGCAGGTCGGAGAAATCCACGGAGTGGGTGCCGGGGCGGCGGGTGGCCCCGGTGAGGCCGTCGTAGGGTTTGCTTTGCGTGCGTCCGGTGCGGCGCCACCACAGGCGCAGATCCTTGAGCCATTTTTCCTGGTCGTCATACCACAGGCCCAGCGGCACGATGTCGCCGCTGTCGGCGTGCTTGAGCCAGAACGCCAGATAGGGGGCGTGGTACTCGGCCACCGCCATGCGCGGTATTTCCACCTCGACACGGAGCTCGGCGGCGGCGCGGGTGGCGGCGACGCCGGCGAACAGGGCGGTGATAACAAAGAGCCAGGGACGCATTTTGTTCTCCAGTCAGTGCACGAACAGGGCGATCAACAGCCAGGGCACGATCAGCCCCAGCGCGGTGACCGGCCAGGTGGCCGGCCGGCGTTTGGCGTGCAGCGCCATCAGCGCCAGGCCGGTCAGGGCGAACAACAGCGTCGCCACGGCGAATATGTCGATGAACCAGAACCACACGGCGCCGCTGTGGCGGCCTTTGTGCAGGTCGTTGAAAAACGCCACCCAGCCCCGGTCGGTGTCCTCGTGGATCAACGCGCCGTTTCCCAGGTCGATGGCCAGCCAGGCGTCGCCGCCGGGGCGCGGCTGGGCCAGGTACACCTCGTCGGCGGACCACTGCGCGTCGCGCCGGTCCACCTGGATGTTCGCCTCCCGGGCCAGCCACTGGCGCACGGCATCCGGCAAGGGACCGCTTTCCGCTCGCGCCAGGGTCTCCAGCAACGGCGGCGGCAGCACCGCTTCCCGGTCGGTGATCACCGGTTGCGCATTGATGTCCGCGGCGTGGTTGAGGGTGATCCCGGTGACGCTGAACAGCACCATGCTGATCAGGCACAGGGCGGAGCTGATCCAGTGCCATTGGTGAAGTTGCTTGAGCCACCGGGCTTTGGTTTTTTTGTTCACGCGCTCCGCCATGCCTGTGAATCAGGCGATGGATGTTATTGGGAATGATTCCCATCCACAATGAATCCGCGCGTAAAGAATGTAAGGTTGTGGATTGATGGAATGATAATATTTATTATTTGCGAATGAATGCCATAACCACCTGCCCGTCGCGCCTGCTGGTGATCGAGGACGATCCCGTATTGTGCGCCGACCTGGGGGACTACTTCCGCGACCGCAATCACCGGGTCACGCTGTGCCGTGACGGCGGCGAGGGTCTGGCCCTGGCCCGCGACGGCGATTTCGATCTGGTGTTGCTGGACATCCTGCTGCCCGGGCTGGACGGCCTGGCGTTGCTGGCCCGTTTGCGCGAAACCAGCCCGGTGCCGGTGATACTGCTGTCCGCGTTGGGCGACGAGCAGGACCGTATCACCGGCCTGGTGCGCGGCGCCGACGATTACCTGCCCAAGCCGTTCAGCATGGCCGAGTTGGCGGTGCGGGTGGCCGCGGTGCTGCGCCGGGTGGCGCTGGAGCGCGGCGCCGGCCAGCGGCCCCGCCACGGCCATTTGCGGCTGGACGGTCTGGCCCTGGATCTGGACACCGAGACCGCCCGTTACCGGGACCGGGTCCTGGACCTCACGGTCACCGAGTTCCGTCTGCTGCGGGTGTTCCTGGAGCAGGCCGATCAGGTATTGAGCAAAGCCTTCCTCTACCAGACCGTGCTGCTCCGCGGTTATGGACGCCATGACCGCAGTCTCGATCTGCACGTCAGCCACCTGCGCCGCAAGCTGCGCGCCGCCGGCGTCCCCGGGCAGCCGCTGCGTACCGTTTGGGGGCAAGGCTATACGCTGGCCACCGAGGCGGCCGGCGCCGAGCCCTCCGCGCCGGGCCCATGATCCCCGGCCGTCATTCCCTGTTCTGGAAGCTGGCGCTGCTGCTCTGCCTGAGCGCGGTGTTCATCGTGATGCTGAGTGGCTGGCTGTTGCGCACCGTGGGGGAGCAGGTGGTGCTGCTGGATGAGCCGGCCAAGGTGGTGATGCGAGAATACGCCGCCCAGTCGGAGGACGCCTGGAACCGGGGCGGCGCCGAGGGCGTGTCGGCCTGGCTGCAGCAGCTGCGCCGCCGTGAGCCCGGCGACGCCATGGTGGTGGACGCCAGCGATCATTCGCTCAGTGGCCGGCCGCTCACCGAGAGCCAGCGCGCCGGCCTGCGCTTCCAGAGGGAGCTGGACTGGCGCATGAGCTTCCGGTCCACCTCCATGCCCTACATCGGCGTGCCGTTTCCCGAGAACCCGGAGGCGGGGCGGCTGGTGATGCAGTTGCCGCCGCGCTTTATGCCCGGGCGCAACTGGCCGCTGTGGCAGACCCTGCTGGTGGTGGTGCTGCCGGCGCTGCTGGCGATGCTCGCCGGCGGCCTGCTGTACTGGCGCACCATGGTGCCCCTGCGGCTGCTGCAGGCCCGGGTGCGGCGATTTCAGGACGATCCGGAAGCACGGGTGGGCCCGGGGCTGGCGGCGCGCCGGGACGAGTTCGGCGATCTGGGCCGGCGCTTCGACCGCATGGCCGAGCGGGTGGCCCAGGTGCTCGGCACCCAGCGCCAGTTGCTGCACGACATGTCCCACGAGCTGCGCACTCCTCTGAGCCGGCTCAGCGTGGCCCTGGACGGCGACCTCTCGGAGGCGGACCTGCGTCGCCGCGTGGCCCGGGAGGTCACCGTCATGCGGGAGCTGGTCGCCGATACGATGTCGCTGGCCTGGCACGACACCGAGCAGCGCGGCACCGCCACCGAACCGCTGTCGCCGCTGGCGGTGTGGGATCTGGTGGTCGACAACGCGGCGTTCGAGAGTGGCTGGCCGGCGCGCTGTTTTCCGTGCCGGTTGCCCGCCGACGCCCGCGTCGCCGGCAACCTCAACGATCTGGCCCAGGCACTGGAGAATCTGGTGCGTAACGCGGTGCGCCATTCGCCCTCCGAGGGTCCGGTGCGCCTGGATGGCCGCCGCGAAGGCGACTGCTGGCACCTGTGGATCAGCGACCAGGGCCCGGGTGTCCCCGAGGACCGGCTGGACAGCATTTTCGAACCCTTCGTGCGCCTGGATCAGGCCCGCTCCGCCGGCAGCGGCTTCGGCCTGGGGCTCAGCATCGCCCGCCGGGCGGTGGCTCGACAGGGCGGCCGGATCTGGGCGGAAAACGGCCACCCCGGCCTGCGCGTGCACCTGCGTTTGCCCGCCGCCCCGGAAGTTCCCCCCGCGAACGTATAGTTTGTAAATCCTCTTTATTTGCAAATAAGAATTACTATCATTCCTGACTCTGTTAACTGGATTGACCAAAAAGGAGTACCGGGATGCGATGTGCGTTATGGGGTGCGGCCGCGCTGCTGGCCGCCGGGCCCGTGCTGGCGGAAACGGGGGACAGCCACGAACTGGGGCAGGTGACGGTCACCGCGTCGGGACATGCCCAGCAGCTGGAGGATGCGCCGGCCTCGATCAGCGTGATCACGCGTGAGCAGATCGAGCAGCGCTATTATCAGGACGCCACCGACGCGCTGCGGGATATCCCCGGGGTAATCATCACCGGCGGCGGCCCCGGCGACCGGGGCAACGACATCGTGATTCGCGGCATGCCTTCCCAGTACACCCTGATCCTGGTCGACGGTAAGCCGGTCTCCACCCGGGAAACCCGCCCCAACGGCAGCGCCGGCTTCGAGCAGGACTGGCTGCCGCCGCTGCAGGCGATCGAGCGTATCGAAGTGGTGCGCGGCCCCATGTCCACCCTGTACGGCTCCGACGCCATCGGCGGCGTGGTCAACGTGATTACCCGTAAAGTGGCCGAAGAATGGGGCGGCGCGGTGCAGCTGGACACCATCATCCAGGACGATTCCCGTTCCGGCGACATTCAACAGGGCAACTTCAGCCTCAGCGGGCCGTTGCTGGCGGACAAACTGGGCCTGCAGGTGTACGGTCGCGCCAGCAGCCGCCAGGAAGACCGTTTCGTGGACGGCTTCGAAGAGAAAAACCTGAAGAACCTCAACGCGCGTCTGTCGTTCACCCCCACCGACAACCAGGATTTCACCCTGGAAGCGGGCAAGACCAAACAGGACCGGCGTTCCCTGATCGGCTACAGCGCGCCGGCCACCGGCTGCCGTGGCGGCTGCACCGACTCCGACAACGAGTTCACCCGTGAGACCCTGGCGCTTACGCACACCGGTCGCTGGGACTTCGGCACCACCGACTCTTATCTGCAGCGCGAGGAAGCGGAAAATCTGACCCGCGAGATGAAGATCACCAACACGTCCGCGAAAAGCGCCCTGGTGATGCCGCTGGGTGACCACCTGCTGACGGTGGGCGCCAACTTCGAAAAAGAAGAGTTGTCCGACGACACCTCCAACCGGATTTCCGACCGCACCGAGGTGGATGCCTCCAAGTGGGCGCTGTTCGCCGAAGACGAATGGATGCTGCCGGGGAACGTCTCGATCACCGCTGGCTTGCGTCTGGACGACGACGAGAACTTCGGCAGTCATGTGAGCCCGCGTCTTTACGGGGTGTGGGGCATGGCCCCGCGCTGGACTCTGAAGGGCGGTGTCTCCACCGGTTTCCGCTCGCCGGCCCTGCGTGAACTGACCGCGGACTGGGGGCAGGTAAGCCGTGGCGGTAACATCTACGGCAACCCGGATCTGGAACCCGAAACCTCGGTGAACAAGGAGCTGGGGCTGTACTTCAACGCCGGCCGCGACCTGCAGGCCAACGTCACCGTGTTCCACAACGACTTCAAGGACAAGATCACCCGCGTGGCCTGCCCGATCAGCATCTGCACCGACGGTCCCAACCAGTTCGGGTCCGACCCCACCTACCGGGTGAACGTGGATGAAGCCGTGACCGAGGGCGTGGAAGCCGCCGTGTCCACCACGCTGGCGCGCACCCTGGACCTGACCCTCAGCTACACCTACACGGATTCCGAGCAAAAGTCCGGGGAG
This sequence comes from Alcanivorax sp., assembly GCA_017794945.1. GTDB lineage: Bacteria > Pseudomonadota > Gammaproteobacteria > Pseudomonadales > Alcanivoracaceae > Alloalcanivorax. The sequence continues at coordinate 435,573 of CP051239.1, read as the reverse complement.
TACAAGGGCCAACCCCTGAATCAGATTCCCAAGCATCTGGCCAGCCTGCAGGCGGATTGGCGCGTGACCACCCGGCTGGCGCCCTGGCTGGCGGTGCGGTATCGCGGCGAGGAAAGCCAACCGGTCACCGGGCCTTCAAGCAGCAGCATCGTGGCGCCCTCGAACACCCTGGTGGACGCCGGCCTGGCCTTTAAGCTGACGCCCCAGGCCACCTTGAACACCGGCGTCTACAACGTCGCCGACAAGGAGATCTTCCAGGACGAGTACGGCTACGTGGAAGACGGCCGCCGCTACTGGCTGGGCATGCGCGTCAGCTTCTAGGCCCTTACTCCGCGTCCATGAAGCGGGTCAGGATGTCCCGCCAGCGGTCGTACACGAAGAAATGGCCGCCGTCCGGTTCCAGGGTCAGGCGGCTGTTGGGCAGCCATTGCTCCACCGCCAGCGCCTGGGCCACCGGCACCTGGCCGTCCCGCTCGCCGTGCCAGAGAAACACCGGCATGGTGAGTGAAGCGGCGTCCGGCTCCGGGGCCCGGGCCACCGCACGCAGATCCTCGACGAAACCCTGGCAGCCGTTGCGGTAGGCTTCTTTCACCGCTTTCACATAGGCGTCCCGGTGGCGCTGCTGGGCGAACACCGGCGCGTCCGCCGGGCTGGTGAAAGTGACGAAGCGGCGCAGATGCTTATCCGGGTTCTTGATCAGCCCTCGCGCCACCAGGTTGAGCACGTTCTCCATCAGGTCCGGTGCCCGGTCGGCGACCCCCACCACCATCCGGAACAGCCCACGCATCGGGTCGGCGTCACCGCTCAGGTGGGTGGGGCCCAGCGCCGACACCAGGCCCAGCCGCCGCACCCGGTCGCCCAGTTGGCTGGCGCAATGCAGCGCGAGAAAGCCGCCCAAGGAATAGCCCAACAAATGAAAACGGTCGATGCCCAGGTGCTCGGTCAGCCGTTCCAGATCGCTCACCAGGTCGTCAATGCTTCGGTCCTTGAGCGGGTCGGATAGGCCGTAGCCGGCCCGGTCCGGCACGATCAGCCGCAGGTTCAGTTGATGCAGGATGTCGGCGCCGCCGGGCACTTCCAACCGGGACCCGCGCACGCTGTGGAGGAAAATCACCGGGGTGCCGTCGGCGTTCCCGTACTGGTGGAAGCGCAGGGCGCGGCCGTCGTGGGTAGTGAGCTGCCCACCGCCGCTGCTCTCCAGGGCCGGCAGGTCCAGTGGCGGCTCCGGGCGGGCCGCCGGCGTGCGCTCGGCGGGGCGCGGCGCCAGCGGCGCCAGCCCGGACAGAATCACGGAGACCAGTTCCGCCTGGCGGCCGGTGTCGGTCTTGCGGAACACCGACTTCAATTGCGCGCGCACCGTGGCCGGCGCCACCTGGGCGTCGTCGGCGATGCGGTCCAGGGTGTGGCCGCTGACCAGGCCCTTGGCCACTTTACTCTCCGCCGGCGTCAGGTCGTAGAGGTCGCCCAACAGGGCCTCATCCACCAGGTTGTCCAGGTTGGAGTGGGAAAGGAACAGGGTCGCCGCCGGACGCTCCGGGTCCTCCATGTCCACGGTGCGGCTCGGGCACACCAGCAAGGAGACCGTCACTCCGGTGGCCGGCTCGGTCAGCGGCAGGGCATGGTGGCTGCCCTGTTCCAGGCAGCGCGCCAGGGCCTCGTGCAGCGCCTGGTGTTGGCGGCGGTTGTTGATGCGCAGGCGCCCCTGGTGATTGCTGAGCACCTCGCTGTCGCTGAGCGCGCTGGCGGCGATGCGGTTGAGCGTGATGATATTGAGCCGGGCGTCCACCACCGCGATGCCGATGGGCAGGCGCTCCAGCGTGGCCACCGCCAGGTCGCGGGTTTCCCGGGTGCGCTCCATCTGCTCGCCGAGACGCAGCGCCTGTTCCACATGGGGCACCAGGGCGTCGAGCAGGCGACGTCGCCGGGTCGGTTGCTGGTAGAGCCGGTCGTCCTCGAACGGAATGGCGGCTTCGCGGAGCAGGGCGGTCATTTCCGCCCAGCGTTCCGGATCCTGGGCGGCCTGGTACATCAACAGTGTCAGCGCCGACAGTTGTTCGGTGTGGCGGGCGCTGTCGTCGCCCTGGTCCTCATGCATCCGTTTTCCCCTCCCCAGGTTCCGGGCATGAAGCCATTGTGCACGTGAACAGAAACGAAAGAACCCCGCCGTGGCGGGGTTCCAAGGGTCACGGCCCGGCGGTGCCGGGCGGAACCGGGCTTACATCTTTTCCTGAATACGCTCGCGCAGATCGGTGTCGTACTGCGCCAGCTGCGCGATCTGGTTGTATTTGCGCACGTCCAGGCCGGTCTCCTTCACCGCCTTGACCATTTCCTGCTGCGCTTCACGCTGCACGTCCATGGCTTTCTGCGGATCCTCGGAAGCCGCCTGAACCTGGCTCTGGTACTCGCCTTTCACCTGTTCCACTTTGGCCTGGGCGTCGGCGAACTTCTTCACTTCCTCGTCGGTGATATCGGAAGCGTCACCCAGAGCCGGATTGGGTTGGCCCTGCGGCGCCTGCTGCGCCGGCGGTTGGCCCTGCTGAGCCGCGCCTTGCTGACCCTGTTGCTGGGGTGTGCCCTGCTGGGCGAAAGCGGCACCGGTCACGCCGGCGGCGAGAAGAAGAGCGGACAATGACATCAGAGGCTTTTTCATGGAGCTTCTCCTATCCAATACAGTTTTAAGACGCGTTTCCCGATGCGTCCTGGCAGGTGTGACAGGAGGAAAGCCAAGAGTTTCTCCTTCAGGGGCATCAAATTGTGTAAAGCCGGGCAGGGCGCCCGCCATCGGCGCGTTATATTCCTTTATAGAATAAAAGTAGCACCATATATTTCTTTTAAATGGGATCAACGCCCTTATCATTGCCTACTCAGACGAAGTCAGGACAGAAGGAAAGGCACACCATGGGTAACGCGCAGTTGATCACACGGGTCGGCAACAACAGCGCCGGTCTGTCCCGCGACGCCATCGATGACCTCAACCGGGAATACCGGGAGCTGGACTTCGAGGCGCGTATCCGCCGTGTCTATCAGGATTTCGCCCCGGACAAGATCATGGTGACTTCCTCGTTCGCGGCCACCTCCGCCTACTTCCTGCACATCATTTCCTCGATCCGCCCGGAACAGAAGATTCACTTCATCGACACCGGCTACCACTTCGAGGAAACCCTGGAGTACAAGGAATACCTGATCGAGCGCTTCAACCTGGACGTCATCGACCTGCGCGCCGACGAGCGCCAGCACCAGATCACCCAGGACGAACAGATGTGGCGCACTGATCCCGATCTGTGCTGCCAGGTGAACAAGGTCCAGCCCCTGGAAGACGCCAAGGAGCACTACGACCTGTGGATCTCCAGCCTGATGGGCTGGCAGACCGAGCATCGCGCCGGCCTGGAAGTGTTCGAAGAGCGTCGTGGCATGATCAAGTTCAACCCGATGATCGACGTCACCCGCGAGCAGCGCGACGCCTACATCGCCGACCACGACCTGCCGTTCCACCCGCTGGTCGAGGAAGGCTACCACTCCATCGGCTGCAGCCACTGCACCTGGAAAGGCGAAGGCCGCGAAGGCCGCTGGCAGGGCTCCTCCAAAACCGAGTGCGGCATCCACCTCTAACCCTGACGCGGCGGGCCTGTGGGAGCGGGCCCCGCCCGCGAAAGGGCGGCAAAGCCGCCCGGCAGGGTCCCAGAGCCCTATCCCAGAGCCCTCACCGATACCGCCGCGCATACTCCCAATACACCACCGCCAAAAACACCGCCAACCCTGCCGGCATCAACAACGCGGTAAAGTGCAGCTCACGAAACAGCAAGGTGCCGACCAGGCCGCCAACCACAAACCCGCCGATCAACAACAGAAACAGCAACAGCCGTCGCCCGTTAATCGGCACGCCGCGCAGCCGATTGCCGAGCATGATACCCAGGTCGGTGAAGATACCCGACAGGTGGGTGGTGCGGATAATCGAGCCGCTGTAGGTGGTCACCATGGCGTTCTGCAGGCCGCAGGCCATGGACGCCAGATACACCTCCAGATCGCTGCCCTGTTGCAGGGTCAGCATCGCCATCACCAGTAGCGCGGCTTCGATCAGCAATGAAAACCCGTAATGCCGGCCCAGTTTCAGGGCGGAGCTAGGGATCAGCACGCCGCTCAGGGCCGCGCCGGCCAGGAAGCTGATCAGGGTGAGCAGCAGGTGGCCGGCCTGGGTCAGCGCCAGATCCGCCAGCGCCAGCCCCAGCAACGAGGTGGTGCCGGTCAGGTGCGACACCGACTGGTGGCTGAAACCCAGCAGTCCCACGGCGTTGACGCTGCCGGCGAGAAAGGCCAGCAAAAAAGCGCCGACCTCCACCCAGCGGGGCAGGCGGGTGAGCAATGGCTTGTCCTTATGACGGGATGTAAAAGACACATCATAGCAAAGCCCCGGTGTGACCCGAACCAGGCTCTGTGGCATAATCCGCCCCCTTTTCGCCCCTCCACGCCACACCAATTCGGAACCCGACCTTGCTCACCACCGCCAACATCACCATGCAGTTCGGCGCCAAGCCGCTGTTCGAGAACGTCTCCGTGAAATTCGGCGACGGCCACCGCTACGGCCTGATCGGCGCCAACGGCTCCGGCAAGTCCACCTTTATGAAGATTCTCGGCGGTGACCTGGACCCGTCCTCCGGCAACGTGTCCAAGGACGTCAACGAGCGCATCGGCAAACTGCGCCAGGACCAGTTCGCCTACGAACAGTATTCCGTGGTGGACACGGTGATCATGGGCCACGACGAACTGTGGAAGGTCAAGGAGGAGCGCGACGCCATCTACGCCAAGGCGGAGATGACCGAGGAAGACGGCCTGCGCGCCGGCGAGCTGGAAGCCGAGTTCGCCGAGCTGGACGGCTACACCGCCGAATCCCGCGCCGGCGATCTGCTGCTCGGCGTGGGCATTCCCGTGGACCAGCACTTCGGCCCCATGAGCGAGATCGCGCCGGGCTGGAAGCTGCGCGTGCTGCTCGCCCAGGTGCTGTTCTCCGAGCCGGACATCATGCTGCTCGACGAGCCCACCAACAACCTGGACATCAACACCATCCGCTGGTTGGAAGGCGTGCTCAACCAGCGCGACTGCACCATGATCATCATCTCCCACGACCGCCACTTCCTGAACAGCGTGTGCACGCACATGGCGGACCTGGACTACGGCGAGCTGCGGGTTTACCCGGGCAACTACGACGAGTACATGACCGCCGCCACCCAGGCGCTGGAACGCAAGCGCGCCGACAACGCCAAGAAGAAAGCGCAGATCGCCGATCTGCAGCAGTTCGTCAGCCGCTTCTCGGCCAACGCGTCGAAATCCAAGCAGGCCACCTCCCGCGCCAAACAGATCGACAAGATCAAGCTGGAGGACATCAAGCCGTCCAGCCGCCAGAACCCCTACATCGTGTTCGAGCAGGACAAGAAGCTGTTCCGCAACGCGGTGGAAGTGAAGAGCCTGGCGAAAAGCTTCGATGACGAAGAGCTGTTCTCCAGCCTGGATCTGCGCGTGGAAGTGGGCGAGCGCATCGCCATCATCGGCCCCAACGGTGTCGGCAAGACCACCCTGCTGCGCTGCCTGATGGGCGACCTGGAGCCCAGCGCCGGGGAAGTGAAGTGGTCGGAAAACGCCACCCTCGGCTACTACGCCCAGGACCATGCGGCCGACTTCGAGGACAAGCTCAACCTGTTCGACTGGATGCAGCAGTGGGGCAAGGAGAGCGACGACGAGCAGATCATCCGCGGCACCCTGGGCCGGCTGCTGTTCTCCTCCAGCGAGATCAACAAAACCGTGAACGTGATCTCCGGCGGCGAGCAGGGCCGCATGCTGTTCGGCAAGATCATGCTGCAGCGCCCCAACATCATGCTGCTGGACGAACCCACCAACCACCTGGACATGGAATCCATCGAGTCGCTCAACCTGGCGTTGGAAAACTACCCGGGCACGCTGCTGTTCGTCAGCCACGACCGTGAGTTCGTGTCGTCCCTGGCCACCCGCATCATCGAGCTGACGCCCACCGGCATCGTCGATTTCCACGGCAGCTACGAGGACTACCTGCGCAGCCAGGGCGTCGCCTGAGCGCACCGCGACAATTTGCCGCATTCCCTTTGCCCGCCGGGCCGCTAGGCTTGCGCACACTCTCGATGTGCCAGCCTGGAGGCCCCAGTGTTGTTTGTTGCCCGGTCCCGCTTTTCCCGCCACGCCCCCCTGGCGATCGCCCTGACCATACTGGCGCCGGCCGCCTGGTCGGCACCCTCCGGCCACCAGCTGGAGACGGTGCGCGTCGATGACGACGCCGCCGCCCCGGTGACGCCCACCACCACCGACGGCCGTCTCGGCCTGAGTGAGCGCGAGACCCCGGCCACGGTGAGCACCGTGGACCGCGAAGACATCGAACAGCTCGGCCTGCGCAATCTGATCGAACTGTACCGCAGCGCCCCCGGCGTGGCCGCCGGCAACATTCCCGGCTCGCCGGCCTCGGTGTCGATGCGCGGGCTCACCGATGTGGGCTATCTGTTCGACGGCGTGCGCGTGGCCGACCCGTCGCTGGTGTCGCGCAACCTGGACACCTGGAACCTGGAACGGGTGGAGGTGCTCAAGGGCCCGGCCTCGGTGCTGCACGGCACCGGCGCCCTGGGCGGCACCCTCAACCTGGTGACCCGCAAGCCGGACCTGGCCGGCGACCGTCACGACGGCATGCTGGAATACGGCAGCCACGACAGCCTGCGGCTGGGCGTGGGCACCAACCGGGTGGTCAATCCGAACGTGGCGGTGCGCGCCGACCTCAGCCACGGCCGGAGCAGCGGCTATGTGGACGACACCGATTCCGAGACCACCGCGCTGACCACCGGCATCCTGATCCAGGCCAGCGACCGGCTCACCCTGAGCGCCGCCCTGGATCTGTACAGCGACCGCTACGCCACCCCCTACCAGGGCGCGCCGCTACTGCCCGAGGACGTGGCCCGCGACCCCAGCGACGTGGTCTCCGGCGGCGGCCTGGTGCTGGACGAAGCGATCCGCGACAACAACTACAACGTGCGCGACGGCGAAATGGCCGCCGACAGCCAGTGGTTGCGCACCAAGGCGGACTATCAGCTCAGCGGCACCTGGCGGCTGGTCAACGAGCTGAGCTTTTACAACGCCAACCGGGACTGGGCCAACTCGGAAGACTTCACCTACAACGACGCCACCGGGCAACTGGACCGGCTCACCACCCGCATCAACCACCACCACCGTTTCGCCACCGATCGCTTCTACGGCGTCCACGACGGTTACCTGGGCGAGCGCCGTCACCGCCTGGTGGTGGGCGCCGAATACCAGTACACCGATTTCGACAGCCGCCGCCGCTTCGGCGACACCACCCCGGTGGACCCGTTCAACCCGGACCGTGGTGATCTGCCGCCCAACAGCCCGGCCAACTACGGCTCGCGGGCCGACTTCGACAGCACCGTCTCCGGCGGCGCGGTGTTCCTGGAAGACGCCCTCAACCTGACCCCCAACTGGGTGCTGGTCAGCGGCCTGCGCTACGAATATCTGGAACTGGACCGGGGCATCGACGACCTGAGCGCCGGCACCCGGGACACCTTCGGGCAAACCTTCGAGGACCTGTCCTGGCGGCTCGGCACGGTCTACGACCTGACCAACAACGTTCAGGTGTTCGCTCAGTACAACCAGGCGTCGTCGCCGATCGGCAGCCTGTTGCTCAGCAACCCCACCAACGCGCGTTTTGATCTCAGCGACGTCCGCGCCACCGAACTGGGTGCCCGCGCCGACCTTTGGCGCGATCGGGTCACGCTCACCACCGCCGTATACCGCCTGAGCCAGGACGACATCGTCACCCGCGACCCGGCCAACCCGTCGCTGTCCGTGCAGGGCGGCGGCATCGAGGCCGAAGGCGTGGAAGTGGACCTGACGGTGCGCCCCCATGAGCGCTGGTGGATCAACCTGAACGGCGCCTGGAACGACGCCGAATACGATCAATTGCTGGGCGCCGGTGGCGAGGATCTGTCCGGCAACCGTCTCACCAACGTGCCGGACACCACCGCCAACCTGAGCAGCGCCTACACCCTGGCCGCGCTGCCGCTGACCCTGGGCGGCGCGGTGCGCCACACCGGCGACTTCTACACCGGCACCGCCAATGAGTACCTGGTGGACGAGCGCACCCTGCTGGACGCCTGGGTCAGCTACCCGGTGGCCAGCGGCACCCTGATCCTGCGCGGGCGCAACCTCACCGACGAGTTCTACGCCGACTGGTCCGGCTACAGCGCCACCCAGGTCTACGTGGGCGCGCCGCGCACCGTGGAACTGGGCTGGACCGGCCGCTTCTGATCACGACCGGCCGTTGCCCCAGGGGGTTTAGCGGGCGCTGGCCAGCGCCGGCTGAAGCTCCGGGTAGACCTGCAGGGTGGCCTTCAGCACTTCCTGGAAGTTGCTCTTCTGGCCGTGCACCGTGGTCATCCAACGGGCCATGTCGTTGAGTGAGCGGAACGACAGATCCGACGTCTCGCGGATGTACTCCCAGCCGCCGGAGGCCTGGATGGCGGCGTCGCGGCCCACGTTCTGGCCCGCCTTGGAACCGGCCATGCCGCCGAAGAAGCTGCCGATCAGGCTGCCGCCGGGCACGCTTTCCAGGGCTTTGCGTCCGGCGTAGGCACCGGCCGCCGCGCCCACCGCGGAGCCCGCCGCCGAGCCCATCTTGGCGTTGATCGCCTTGTTCACCCACTCGGCGGTGACGCCGTCGCTGGTGTAGGGGCTCAGGTATTCACCGGAGTTGTCCTCAATCGCCAGGCCTTCGACCCGGGCCTGCGCTTCGGCCTGCTGTATCTCGGCCAGGGCTTGCTGCTGCTGCGGGGTGATCTCCGCGCGGGTCAGGGTCACCGTGCGATCGTCGCCACCGTCCTGGCCGGCCAGCACCAGGCTGACCGGCGTATTCGGCTCGCCCTGGACCATCAGGCGCACTTCCAGCATCGATTTGCCGCCCACGCTTTGTGGTTCGCCGTCGCCTTCGGCCACCGCCAGAAGCTGGTCGCCGGTGTGCACCTCGCCGCTTTGGTCCGAAGGTGCGCCGGGCACCAGGGTACCGATCACGACGCGGCCCTGCGCGTCGCTCGCCAACACCGCGCCGATCTTGCCGGACTCCTGCGCCAGCGCCTGTTGTTGCGCCTGTATCTGTTGCCAGGCCTGCATCTGGGCCTGCTGTTGCGGCGTGGCGCAGCCCCCCCAGGGTTGCCAGCGCCGCCGCCAGCAGGACATACCGCGTTGCGTGAGTTATGGAAAAAGTCATCGTCGTTCCCCTACTGCTTGATTGATGTTGTTACGGCGCCATGCGCGCCATGGTCTGCAGCGCCAGTTCCCGGCCGGTTTCGGCCAGGGACACCGGCTGTACCCTTTTCTCATAGCCCCGATCCGTGGCCACCCACTGGTAGGGCGGGTCTTCGTCGTTGTCGCGCCGGCCGGTGCTGGTGAACACCGCCAGTACCGAGGCGTCGCGGGTGGACAGCACCCGCACCTGGTAGACCGGCTGGTCCTCGAAAGAGGGACCGGCGGTGAGCTCCATGACGAAGTCGGCGTGCTCCGCCAGCGCGCGCATGCGCAGGCGGGCGTTGTCCGGCGACAGCCTTGAGAAGCTGCCGTCTTCCAGAGCGTTGTCGGTGAGCCGCGCGGCCAGGGCGCGGTCCACCACGCTGGCGCCGGCACTGCGGAAGGTGGTGACCAGCCCGGACTGCAGCTCGTGGGCGGCGCGGTTATCCGTGGGGCGCTCGCCGTCGCGGTATTCGTTCTGCGCGGTGGCCTGGCCCTGGGCGTTGCCCTGGCTGTCGCCGTCCGGGCCGCTCGCTTCGAACTCGCCGCGCACGCCCACCGTGGCCCGTTGCCGGCTTTGCCAGTCGCTCACCCGGCTGGACAGCGCCTCGTTCCACAGCACCGCGATGCGCGCTTCGCCGTCGCCGCTGAAGCGCTCGCGGAAGCGGGCGGTGATGGTGTCGGCGTCGTCCCGGCGGCCGCCCGGGGCCTGCTGTTCCCGGTAAGCCTCTTCGCTGAGCGGGGCCTTGGCCGGGGCCATCATCGGCGCCGGGGAGTGATCGGTCTGGGCGGCGGCGGTGCCGGCCAGCGCTAACGCCGTCCCCAGGGCCGCGAAGCGGATCAGCCGTTGTCGGTTCATCGTGCTTGCCTCACTTCCACGCGGTATTGCAGCCGGTCGGTGCTGACCGATTTTTCTTCGTACACGGCGCGGGCGTTGGCCGGCACCGAGATGCGCCGCCACACCGGGCGGGCGTCCAGGGGGCGGCCGCTTTGCGAGTAGAACGAGGTGCGCGCTTCCACCATGTAGTTGAAGTCGGTGTGGTTGCGCAGCTCCACCCACACCTGGGAGGTGCCGGTGTCGGTGCGCTCGATGCCGTGGCCGGTGGTGGACAGGCGCATCACGTTGTCCGGCCCGGTGAGGCCGTCCTTGAAGCGCCGGTTGAGGTCGTAGTCGGTGAAGATCACGGTGTTGTAGCCGGTGTCTTCGGTACGCTGCTGAAACTCTTCCTTGCTCATGCTGCTCTGGCAGCCGGTGACGACCAGGCCGGCGGCCAGCAGCGCGCTGACGATCAGGGTTTTCATAGTGGCTTTCCTTCTTCTGTGGGGCGACTGCTGGCGAAGGCGAGGCCGTTGCCCCGGTCATCGAAATGCACGGGCACGGTCTCGGTGCCGTCCGGCAGCGGTTGCGAGGTCGCGTCCAGGAAACGGACTTCCAGGGGCCCGGCGCCGGGCGCCAGACGCAGGGTGGTGACATGCAGGCCGTCCGGCAGGCGCTGCCAGTAGCGGGTGTCCGCCTCGGTGCGCGAACGCGCGGACAAACCCTGGGCGGCCACGCCGATGGCGGTCACGGTATGAAAGCCCGCTGCCAGACCGCCGCCGGCGGCCATGCTCAGGCCGGCCACGGCGCTGTTGCCGCTGGCCGCGGTGAGCACGTCGCCGGTGGCCTGAGTGTTCTTCTTGAACTGCACCTTGCCTTCGATAATGCGGTCCACGGTGCGCCCGCCCCGGGTGGAGGCCTGGAAGAACACGTCCTCAACCGGGAACAGGGCGACGCTGTCACCACCGTGCATAAGCTCCGCCCCCTGGGCGCGGATCCGCTTGCCGCGCCGGTAGACCAGTTCGTAATGGCCGACGCCGTCGGCCAGCTTGCGCGGCGCGGTGCCGGTTTCGGCGATCACCAGGGTGTTGTGGTCGGCGGCGGGCACCGGGCCGTTGGGGCGGAACTGCCGGTACTCTTCGAAGTGCTGCTCGGCCAGGGTGTTACTGCCGGCCAGCTTGGCGGACCAGCCCGCCAGATAGATCAGCGAGGCGAAATCCGTGGTGTTCTGCTCCTCCTCGGCGAAGGCGTCCTGCAGCAGCCCGCTGATAAAGCTGGCGCGGGCGTTGCCGTAATCGCCGTCGCGCAGGAACAGCAGGCCCCGGTAATAGAACACCATGGAGCGTTCATAGGGCTCGCCCTTGAAGTCTTTCTCGCCTTCCTCGTACCACAGGCTGCGCGCCCGGTGGGCCGCCTCGTTGTCGGCGTAGACGCTTTCGATATTGGCGATGGCCCTGTCCAGCGCCGCCTTGGACAGGTCGTAGTGCCCCCGGTGGAAGGCGGCGGCGCCGATCTCCATCAGGTTCAGCACCTCGTTGCGACGGCCTTCCTCGAACAGGTCCTGGTACAGCGGCTGCAGCGCGGCGGGCTTGCTGGCCACCACCGCCTGCTGGTCCGGGTCCAGGGCGCGGGTTTCGTATTGGGTGGGCCCGGTGGCGCAACCGGCGAGCAGCAAGGCGGCGGCCAGCGGCGCCCCGGCCTTAGCGATAAAGCACATTGTCCTGGCTCGCCTTCTTCATCTCATAAGAGCCGCTCCAGACAATGGTGCCCAGCTCCAGGTCGATCATCTCGAACGTCACCTGGTGGTAGCGCGAGCGCGTCTGGCTGTTGCGGTCCATGGCGTCCAGCGAGGCGATGCGCCCGCCCAGCCGGTAATCGCCGCCGGCGGTGGCCTGCGTCTGGCGGATGGTGCCGCCGTCCACGGCGCCGTCGCGCTTGAGCTCGCGCTCTTTCTCCACCATGTCCGCGAAGTGGCGGCCCACAAAGACCATCCGGCCGTTGGCGGCGCGGTTGAGCTCCACGCGCAGACGGTCGGTGAGCAGGTTGGTGTTGATGATCGAAGAGCTTTCGTTCTTGAAGTATTCGTTGTCGATGATGATGCGCGGCGGCACGTCCCGCGCCGCCAGAATGCGGTTGGAGAGCATGTCCCGCATCATCTCGTCGGTCATCGCCACCACGTCCTGGGACTCGATGCCGACCCCCTGAACGCGTCCCGAGGAAGACGGGTCCTCGTACACCGAGGCCTGGCCGGCCACGTTATCCACCTGCGAGGACGGCGTGCATCCCCCCATCACCATCAGGGCCCCCAGGCCCGCCATCAGATGACGTCTGTTCATGTCCTGCTCCGTCTTGTTGTATGCGCCGATGACAGACACCGGCGTCCCCATGCAGGCAAGAGTAGCCAGGGCAGAGCAGGGTGCGCATACCCCATATGGGGTATGCGGAGTGTGTTTTGGGTCACAGCATTCCCGTGGGCCTTCCCTAGACTTATGCAACGACGTGCCCAGGACCGCATAACAGCAAGGGCGCGCTGACATGGAATTTGGGGGATGACAGGGATAAGACCTTTCTCGCCGGGGCGGCTGCCGTCGCGATCCTGGCCATCACCGGTTGTGGCGGATCAAGCCGCTCCGGCAGCAGCGGCGGCGGTACCGCCACACGCACCGCGCACTTCGTGGACAACGCCGTCACCGGCCTGCATTACACCTGCGGCTCTTCAAGCACCAAAACCACCGGCGAACAGGGCGTGCTGCGCTGCCCGGACGGCGCCACGGCACGCTTTCTGATCGGCGATATCGAACTGGGCGAGGCCGTGGTGAACGGCAATACGGTGTTCATCACCCCGGCGGACCTGGCCGGCGACGGCGCCGACGAAAACGACAACACCGTGATCAATATCAGCCGCTTCCTGATCAGCCTGGACGCCGACCAGGACCTGGCCAACGGCATTCAGATCGATCCCGCCTCGCACCTGGATCTCGGCCTGGCCATCGACTTCAGCCTGGATCCGCTGGCCTTTGAAACCGCCATCGCCTCCGCGCTGGACATGCTCACCGCCGATTTGCCCGGTGGGCCTTATCCGCTGGTGGCGGCGGCGGACGCCCAGGATCATGTGATCGTGGCCCTGCACCTGAGCAACGCCGGCCTCTATCGCGGCTCCGTCCGCCACGCGCCCGACACGGTGAACGGCATGACCTTCCTGGTAACCCGGGCGGGTGCTGTCTACGGCAGCAATCAGGCTGTCGATGGGCGCTACACGGCCACCGGCTTTGAGGAAGAGCTGGACTGGCTGAGCACCGTCGGAAACGGCGAGGATTTCAAGATCGACGGCAGCAGCGGCGCCACCTACTTTATCGATGCCACCATCGAGAAGGGGCGGGCAACCGGCCAGCCGGCGGGCGAGGACTACCCGCGTTTCGAAGCCTCGCGCCGTCTGACGTTCGATCCGCTCTACGATCAGAGCCTCGTCCAAGAATTCGGCGACCTGCTGCCGCTTGCCATCGGCATTGGCGAGGACAGCGACGCTCCTTTCGTGATCCACACAGCAGCGGGCGGCGGGTTGGAAGGCGCGCCGTTCGGTTCTTTTGAAGGAGGGCCGCCTTCTCAGCAGCTTGAGAACGACGTCGAGTACAGTGACATTGTTATCGTCGAAGTCGTAAGCACGGGCGATAACACGATCCGCCTGCTGGGCATGTCCATGGCCGGCTATCTGGTCGACGCCACCATCGACCTGAGCGACCCGGAACCCAAAGTGGATGCGACCTGGGAGCACATTCACGAAGGCCGCAGCGGCACCACGCAAACCTTAATACCTATGCTTTAAAGCGTTCAGGGCGCGCCGCAGCGCGCCCTGAATGTCCGGTGTCGAAATCCCTGTTCAGGGTTCGACCATGGGGTATCCAAATCAACAGGAGACCCCCATGACCGGCCAGACCATCCGCCTGCACCGCGTACTGCGCGGCACCCCCGACCGCCTCTACCGCGCCTTCACCGACCCCGACGCCATGGTCAAATGGCTGCCGCCGTTTGGCTTCACCGCCACCATGCACGAAAGCGACGTCCGCGAAGGCGGCGGCTACCGCATGTCCTTCACCAACTTCACCACCGGCGCCAGCCACACCTTCGGCGGCACCTACGTGGAGCTGAAACCCAACGAGCTGATCCGTTACACCGACCAGTTCGACGACCCCAACCTCCCCGGAGAGATGCAGGTCACCGTCACCCTGAAGGAAGTGCTCGGCGGCACCGAGGTGCACATCGTCCAAGAGGGCGTGCCCGAGGTAATCCCGGCTGAGATGTGTTATCAGGGCTGGCAGGAGTCGTTGATACAGCTCGCGCAGCTGGTGGATCCGGAGATTCCGGACGAGGGATAAAGCGCGATTGTCGGATTACCTGCAAAGCCCGGCGGCCATGTCCCCGGGCTTTTTGCTTTTATTTGCGCCACAAGATGGTGTAATTTCGGACCTGCATCACAAAATAATAAGCGCCGGCCCGGAGAGGCCAGGCGAAGAGAACAATGATTCAGGGGAAAGGGATGTCTGTCCGCGAGCGCACCCGCCGGCCCGCCATGGGCTCTGAAACAACCATCCGCGAAGCCGTTGCCCGCCGGGGCTGAACCTAATGGCTACGGTGATTCCAAGCCTCAGCACCATTCGCGGCATGACGCCCGGCGAACGGCGTCTGGGCCAGCGCCTGGAAAGCCTGCTCGAGGACGACTACACCGTCTGGTACGACATCCCCCTGGGCCGCCAGCGCCGCTACCCCGACTACATCATCCTGCACCCCGGCCGGGGCCTGCTGTTCCTGGAGGTCAAAGACTGGAAGCTGGACACCCTCAAGCGCCTCACCCCACGCGACGCCGAGATTTATACCCAGCAGGGCCTTAAAACCGTCAGCAATCCCCTGGAGCAAGCGCGTCAGTGCGCCCTGGTGGCCATAAACCGCCTGCAGCGTGACCCACACCTGATGCAGACCGGCGGCCGCTTCAAGGGTAATCTCTGTTTCCCTTGGGGTTATGGGGTGGTCTTCCCCAACATCACGCGCAAGCAATGGAACGAGGCCATCTCGGAGGCGGACCAGGAACTGGTGCTGCCCCCGCACCGCCTGATCTGTAGAGACGAAATGACCGCCACCGCGGACCCAGAGGCGTTTCAGGCCCGGCTCTGGGACATGTTCGAGTACGCCTTCGGCGAAAAGCTCACTCTCCCGCAGATCGACCGCATCCGCTGGCAGCTTTTCCCCGAAATTCGTATCAACGCCCCGCAGCAAACCCTGTTCGTTGAAGAAGGCCAAGATGACGACCCGGTCGACGGGCAAACCGACCAAGAGAATGAGCTGGTCATCCCGGATATCGTCCGCGTTATGGACCTGCAACAGGAACAGCTCGCCAAAAGCATGGGTGACGGCCACCGCGTCATCCACGGCGTCGCCGGCTCCGGCAAAACCCTGATCCTCGGCTACCGCTGCCTGCACCTCGCCCAGGCCGTCACCAAGCCCATCCTGGTGCTGTGCTTCAACATCACCCTGGCGGCCCGGCTGCGTAGCTTCATCGCCGAAAAAGGCATCGAAGAGAAAGTACAGGTGCACCACTTCCACGAATGGTGCGGCCTGCAACGTAAAACCTATAACGTAGACATGATTCAAGGTGACGCACCGTACTGGGAGAGGGAAGTAGAAACCGTCATCCAGGCTGTGGACAAAGACCAGATACCCCGCGCTCAATATAGCGCTGTGATGATCGACGAAGGCCATGACTTCGAGCAGGAATGGCTCAAGCTCATCGTCCAGATGATTGACCCGGACACCAACTCACTGCTGCTGCTCTATGACGACGCCCAATCCATCTACAAAAAGCGCAGCCTAAAGTTTCCTCTTTCCAGTGCGGGCATCGAGGCACGTGGGCGCACCACCATCCTGAGGCTCAACTACCGCAACACACGTGAGATCCTTAGTTTTGCCTACGACTTCGCGAAGGACTTCCTGCAAGCCCAGGATGCCGACGACGACCATATCCCACTTATCGCGCCGGAGGTGGCAGGTATCAGCGGTCCGGCTCCTCAATTTCGTCGCTTCGATCACTTTAGAGAGGAAGCCGCCTACATCGCGCGTTGTGTTAGCAAGTGGCACATGCAAGGCAAGCCGCTAAACAGCATGGCTGTCGTGTACGGTCACAATTGGCAGGGCGGAGTAATACACAAAGCGATGAAAGCTAAAGGGATAGCCTGTTCGTGGCTAAAGGGTAAGGCAGAGAAGGTGTCTTATGATGCCAGCGCCGGCCATGTCACCCTGCTTACTAGGCAAAGCAGTAAGGGGCTGGAATTTGACAGTGTGGTGCTGTCCGGCCTAGGTGGCTTAAAAGATGACAAAGACAACCTGGAGTATGAGGTGCGGTTGCTCTATGTAGGAATGACGCGTGCGCGGCAGCGGTTGCTGATGACTGGTAGTGGGTGTAATTGGTTTACTGAGACCTGTAACGGGATACAGAATGGCAATATCCGTAGGTCGCGCAACTTTGGAGGTTCTGGGGATGCCCTGGATTTCAGAGGTTGATTCTTTTGTGCTTATCATATTCAATAATCTGGTCTCTTAGCCAAGTCATGAAAGATGTCTCGTGACTTAATGCCGGGTGTATAGCCAGGCTGAAGATTATTGTACGACATCGTGGCGCGGATTCTTCGATGAATCCGCCTAGCGCCGGATTCATCGAAGAATCCGCGACGGCCCTGTAAGTGACAACTTTAACGGCGTTAATATTGGAATGAAGAGCTTTGAAGATAATAAGCCGGCGACGGATCTGCTGGTCAAACAAAAAGAGGCTCTACAAAACGGTAAATATTCGATCCCTCCTAATTATCACCTATCTTTTGTATGTGGAGGCGCCAGCGATTCCTCCATTAGGGCTCAATTTCTTGACTTCCTTAATCGTCAAGGCGTGAGCGATTTAATAGTCGTTCTTGCTGAAAAGTCTATGGAGGAAGTCTTAGCTTCCGATCATACAACTTTTCTCAATTTGAGTGAGTTTGAAAGTCTTATTGCAGAGATAGTGGACAGCATTCTTATTTTTCCTGAAAGTCCTGGTTCTTTTGCCGAGTTAGGCTATTTTGCTGCTAATGCAGGCATAGCCCAGAAGTCTTTAGTAGTTAATTCTGCAGAATTTCAAGATGGTTCTTTTATTAACTATGGGCCTGTACCTCATCTCAATTCCGCTTCTATTTACCAGCCTTTCCCTATAATTCTTGCTGATGACTATGATGCCGGCTTTGCTACTGCTATGGGCCGGCTGATAGAGAAGACAACAAAGGTTTGGAAGTATAAGAGAAGGCTTCATATGAAGCCTTTTAAAGAGTCGTCAGCAAAGCAGATTTTTCTGGTTTTTGCTGAGCTGCTCCGTGAATGGAAAATCATGTCGCCTGAAAACCTCAGGTTTTCTGTCAAGCAAGTTATGGGTAGTTACGATGTCAAGAAACTGAATCGGATTATGGCAGTTCTTGTGGCGATGGGTTACGTCGTTCGAGATGAATACGGAGACTACAAAGTAGTAGATTCGGATTGGTGTCTTTTAGATTCGGATGAGGCTGGTAAAATATCTATTGATATTATTGGTTATTATCAGAAGCACGATCCAGAGTCGCTTGAAGCGGCGGGGGGTGCTCAATGAATTTTATAGAGAGAATTGCAAAAGAATACTCCCTCCCGCGGGAGAAGCTTTCTTATATATGTTATCAAGCTCCTTATAGTTATAAGTACTATAAGATTCAGAAAAGGGACGGAGGGTACAGGGATATTTACCACCCAAGCGCTGAGCTTAAGGTTATCCAGCGTTGGCTTTCTGCCAAGTTGTTTAGCGAACTCCCTTTGCATGATGCGGCCATGGCTTATAGAAAAGGTATTTCAATACGCAGTAATGCTGAGGCTCATTCGATGTCCAATTTTATTCTTCGAATGGACTTTAAGAACTTTTTTCCATCAATTAAAAGAGATGATCTGACTCGTTTTTTTGTCGATAAGCGCTGTTTATTGGGTATAACAGAAGAGGAGGCGCTGCAGCTTTCGAGAGTTGTTTCAATAAAGGACGGAGATGATTATTATTTGCCGATCGGTGCTCCTTCTTCGCCCGTTTTGGCCAACGCGATTATGTACGACATTGATGTTTCCGTCTCTAAGTATTGCGCAAAAAATAGCATATTTTATACGCGTTATGCCGACGATCTTACCTTTTCTACAAAAAAAGTTGATGTGCTAAAATATATTCCTAGGGTCGTAGAGGGAATTTTGCGCGATGAAAAATATCCTACCTTATCCCTGAATCATAAGAAGACAAGTTTTTCATCAAAGAAAAGGACGAGGCGGGTTACGGGCGTAAAGATTACTCCTGAAGGTAACTTGTCTGTTGGGCGAGATTTGAAGAGAAAAATAAGGACGATGGTTTACCTCCATTTAAAGGGGGAGCTTGAAGTAAGTGACCTTTCCACCCTGTCTGGTTTGATTTCTTATGTGAATAGTATTGAGCCGGATTTCATAGAAAGGCTGGCTTCGAAATACGGCTTGAATGAGATCTATGAAATTTTAGGGAAGAATGTAAGTAGATGAGTAGGTAAAATAAATACACTTCGCAGAGTGTTCAGAAATAATTATAGGCCCTTTCTATACTCGTTGGTGAGCTCAATTCGCAGGGGCCGCTCGGCTTTTCGGCCTATGTGCTTACTGATTAAGAAAATTTAATCTTTTTTGATCAGCGTGGAAATATTCTGATCGAGGCCGGTGCACAGAGCGGTAAGTCCATTCGGCTGTAGCCACCCTCCAGTACGTTGAGAGGGTGCCGCTAATGCGCGCCGGAGTACCCAGGGCTGGGGAGCCCTCGGCTAAGCCTTAGGAAGTGCCGCTGGTGGGCAGGTCGAAGGCCGGGAGCACGGCGGGGGTGGGTGATCAGGTCCAGGCAATACGATATCGATCAAACGTGGCGATTGACGTCTTGCCTGCCATGAAGAACCCGGACGACCTGCAACTCCTCCCGCTGGACCCGATAGAAAATGACATGGCTGGCAACGGAAATACTGCGAACGCCAGGCGATAGCTCGGGCCGCGCTTTACCGATCTCCGGTTGTTGGAGGAGTTGCCAGAGTTTGTCCTTGAGCGAACTCATGTACTCATCGGATCGGGGTTTACCCCATTGGCGTGATCCGTATTGGTGGATGGCACGCAGATCCTCCCGGGCGGCGGGAGACAGAACCAGCGATAAAGAACCCATCAGGCTTTCAGGTCTTCGAACAGGTCGTCGAGGCCGGCTTTGCTGTCCACGCGAATTCCGTCGCCCTGGTCCAATTGTACGATGCCTTCCTGAAGCTGTTCACGCAGCCGGGCCAGCTTGAGTTCGTTGATCCATTCTTCATGGGTTTCCACGAACCGCAGGGATTCCCGGATGACCTCGCTGGCGTTGTTATAAAGACCGCTGTCCACCTTGGCCTTGATGCGGGCTTCGAGTTCGGGGGTCAGTGAGATATGCATGCTCACTCTCCTAGAAGGGGATTGAGGTAATTTTAGGCGCGCCACAAAGATTGTCAATCCTTGGTTTTAGAGGCAGCCGCCCAATAAGAAGCCCCGACGAGAAAACCCGCCGGGGCTTCTTCATATCACCAACAGTGAATAAAGCGGAGACTTAAACCCGCTCAATCACCGTAGCAATCCCCTGACCCAGACCAATGCACATGGTGGCGAGACCGATCTGGCCGTCGTTGCCTTCCAGTACGTTGAGCAGGGTGCCGGTGATGCGCGCGCCGGAGCAGCCCAGGGGGTGGCCCAGGGCGATGGCGCCGCCGTTCAGGTTGACCTTCTCGTCCATCTTGTCGAGCAGCTTGAGGTCCTTCAGGACCGGCAGGGACTGCGCGGCGAAGGCTTCGTTGAGCTCGACGTAGTCGATGTCGTCGATGGTCAGGCCGGCCCGTTTAAGGGCTTTCTGGGTGGCGGGCACCGGGCCGTAGCCCATGATGGCCGCGTCACAGCCGGCCACGGCCATGCTGCGGATCTTGGCGCGGGGCTTGAGGCCCAGGGCCTGGGCGCGCTCGGCGCTCATTACCAGCATGGCGCTGGCACCGTCGGACAGGGCCGAGGAGGTGCCGGCGGTCACGGAGCCGCTGGCCGGGTCGAACACCGGGCGCAGTTTGGCCATGTCTTCCAGGCTGGCGTTGGCGCGGATGGTCTCGTCGATTTCGCAGAGTACCTTGCGGCCTTCGGCGTCGTGGCCTTCGATCGGCACGATCTCGTTTTTCCAGCGGCCTTGTTCGGTGGCTTCCCAGGCTTTCTTATGGGAGCGCACGCCGAACTGGTCCTGCTGTTCGCGGGTGATGCCGTGCATGCGGCCCAGCATTTCCGCGGTCAGGCCCATCATGTTGGAGGCCCGGGCGGTGTACTTGGACAGCTCGGGGTTGAGGTCCACGCCGTGGTCCATGGCCACATGGCCCATGTGCTCCACGCCGCCGATCACGAACACGTCGCCGTTGCCGGTTTCGATGGCCTGGGCGGCGCTGTGCAGGGCCTGCATGGAGGAGCCGCACAGGCGGTTCACGGTCTGCGCGGCGCTGGTGCGCGGCAGGCCGGCGAGCATGGAAATGTTGCGGGCGATGTTCATGCCCTGTTCCTTGGTCTGGTTCACGCAGCCCCAGATCACATCTTCGGTTTCCTCGATGCTCCAGTTGGGGTTGCGTGCCATCAGCGCCTGGATCAGCAGGGCGGACAGTTTTTCCGCGCGCACGTTGCGGAACATACCGTTACGGCTTTTGCCCATCGGGGTGCGTACGGCATCGACGATGACCACGTCTTTCGGATTCAAACTCATTTCAAAATCTCCTTTGCCCGTGCCTTACGCGAAGAAGGCTTCGCCTTTAGCGGCCTTGTCTTTAAGCAGCTGGGGGGCTTCGTAGAGCTTACCCAGGTGGGCGTACTTGTCGCACAGTTCCGCAAATGCCTTGGTGCCGATGCTGTCGATGTAGCGCAGCGGGCCACCGCGGAACGGCGGGAAGCCGATGCCGTAGATCATGGCCATGTCGGCTTCGGCGGCGGAGCCGACGATGTTGTCTTCCAGGCAGCGGATGGTTTCGGTGCACATCGGAATCATCATGCGGGCGATGATGTCGTCGGCGTCGAAGTCCTTGGGCTCGCCGGTAACCACGGGCTTGATCAGCTCGTAGGTTTTCTCGTCGACGACCTTCTTGGGTTTGCCCTTCTTATCTTCCTCGTACTTGTAGAAGCCGATGCCGTTCTTCTGACCATAGCGTTCGTTTTCGAACATGATCTCGGACGGGTCCTTGAAGTCGTGCTTCATGCGGTCGGGGAAGCCTTCGGCCATCACTTCGGCGGCGTGCACGCCGGTGTCGATGCCGACCACGTCGAGCAGGTAGGCGGGGCCCATGGGCCAGCCGAACTTCTGCATCACCTTATCGACCTGCTGGAAGTCGGCGCCGTCGCGCACCAGCATGCCGAAGCCGGCGAAGTAGGGGAACAGAACGCGGTTCACCAGGAAGCCGGGGCAATCGTTCACCACAACCGGGTTCTTGCCCATCTTCTGGGCGTATTTGACCAGGGTGGCCACGGTTTCGTCGGAGGTCTTCTCGCCGCGGATCACTTCCACCAGGGGCATCATGTGCACCGGGTTAAAGAAGTGCATACCGCCGAAGTTCTCCGGCTTCTTCAGGGCTTCCGCCAGGCGGGTGATGGAGATGGTGGAGGTGTTGGACGCGAGCACCGCGTCGTCACCCAGCACTTCCTCGGTTTCCGCCAGCACGGACTGCTTGATCTTCGGGTTCTCGACCACCGCCTCGACGACCACGTCGATGTTGGTGAAGTCACCGTAGCTCAGGGTGGGGCGAATCATGGACAGGGTCTTGCCCATCTTGGCGGCGTCCATCTTGCCTTTGCTGACGCGCTTGGCGAGCAGCTTGGAGGCCTCGTTCATGCCCAGGTCCAGGGCGTCCGCCTTGATGTCCTTCATCACGATCGGGGTGCCCTTGAGCGCGGACTGGAAGGCGATGCCGCCGCCCATGATGCCGGCGCCCAGTACCGCGGCGTTCTTCACTTCGCGGCTGGCCTTGGCGGTCTTGCCGTTTACTTTCTTGACCTGCTGATCGGCCAGGAACAGGCCCACCAGGGCGGTGGCCTGCGGGGTCTTGGCGACCTTGGCGAAGCCCTTGGATTCCACGTCCAGCGCCTCGTCGCGCTTCATGCCGGCGGCTTTCTGCATGGATTTCACCGCTTCCATGGGCGCCGGGTAGTTCTTGCCGGCCTGCTGCTGGACCATGGCGGAACCGGTCTGGAACGCCATCATCTGCTCCATCGGGGGCATCGGCAGCGGGTCCAGTTTTTCCTGGCGCTTGGCGCGGAAGTCGATCTTGCCGGCCAGGCACTGCTTGACCAGGTCGATGGCGGCGTCGCGCACGTCGTCGTGCTTGACCACCGCGTCCACCATGCCGTCTTTGAAAGCTTTTTCCGGCTTGTGCTGGCCGCCGGCGGAGATCCACTCAATGGCGTTGTCCACGCCCATCAGGCGCGGCGCGCGCACGGTGCCGCCGAAACCGGGGTAGATGCCCAGCTTCACTTCCGGGAAGCCCACCTGGGCCTGTTCGCTCATCACGCGGAATTCGCAGGCCAGGCACATTTCCAGGCCGCCGCCCAGGGCGAAGCCGTTGATGGCGGCCACTTTCGGCACGTCCAGGTCTTCGAAGGCGTTGAAGATGTCGTTCGCCTGGCGGGACCATTTGGCGATCTCCGCTTCGTCCTGGGCGAACATTTCGGTGAATTCGGTGATGTCCGCGCCAACGATGAACACGTTCTTCGCGGAGGTGACGACGATGCCCTTCACCTGGTCGTTGCCCTTCAGGGCCTCGGTGGCCTTGCTCAGGTCTTCCAGGGTGGCTCGGTCGAACTTGTTCACGGACTCGCCCTGAAGGTCGAACTTCAGTTCGGCGATCCCGTCGTCAAGCAGTTGTACGCTTACGGCGTTGCCTTGGTAAATCATATCGTTTGCTCTCCAGTCCCAAAGTATGCGGCCGGCCAGCCGCCTTGGTGAGCCTGTGGTTCCTCACTCGGGGGCGCCAAGTATATGAAAGCAAAGGGCATACATTCAGTCCCTTTTTGTGACTTGCCGGTCGTTGCAAGCCCGCTTCCCGCTTGTATTGGGTGCGGGGCGGGCACTTTCAACCGCCGGCGCTTTCGGCCCTCAGCAGGATACAGCAAGCCGCGCCCGGAGTATCTTGACTCGGGAGGCGTCTATGCGGACCCTTGCCCGCGTCTTTCCGCCAGGCTGAGTGAATGAGCGCACGACCCTTTCCCGAGATCCGCCGCCGCACCGTGGACACCGTGCCCGACTGGCCCGGCGTGCCGCCGCTGCTGGCCCGGGTGCTCGCCGCCCGGGGCGTCACCCGGGAAGAACAGCTGCAGCTGAACCTGGGCCGCCTGCCGCACCCGGACGGCTTCAACGGCCTGGGGGCGGCGGTGGACCTGCTGCAGCAGGCCCGCGAGCAGCACTGGCGCATCTGCGTGGTGGGCGACTACGACGCCGACGGCGCCACGGCCACCGCGTTGATGGTGCGCGGGCTGGCCGGCCTGGGCTTCCGGCGCCCGGATTACCTGGTGCCCAACCGCTTCGAATACGGCTACGGCCTGTCGCCGGCGATCGTCGAGCTGGCCAGGGAGACCCTGTCACCGGACCTGATCATCACCGTGGACAACGGCATCGCCAGCGTGGACGGCGTGGCCGCCGCCCGCGACGCCGGCATGCATGTTCTGATCACCGACCACCATCTCCCCGGAGACCGGCTCCCGGACGCCGACGCCCTGGTCAATCCGCGCCTGTGCGAGGACGGCTTCCCGGCCCGCAACCTGGCCGGTGTCGGCGTGGCCTTCTATCTATTGCTGGCGGTGCAGCGCCGCCTGGGCGTGAAAAGCGCGGTGCTGGATCTGTTGGACCTGGTGGCCCTGGGTACCGTGGCCGACGTGGTGGTGCTGGACGACGCCAACCGCATTCTGGTGGAGCAGGGCCTGCGCCGAATCCGCGCGGGCAAGGGCAGCCCGGGCCTGCGCGCGCTGCTGCGGGTGGCCGGCCGCGACTCGGCCAAGGTGGTGGCGGCGGACCTGGGCTTCGCCGCCGGGCCGCGCCTGAACGCCGCCGGCCGCCTCACCGATATGAGCCACGGCATCGAATGCCTGCTGGCGGACAGTGAAGAGCAGGCGCGCCGCTTCGCCGAGGAGCTGGACACCATCAACCGCGAGCGGCGCGGCATCGAGCAGGGCATGCGCGATGCCGCCATGCTGGAAGTGGCGCGTCTGCGCGAGCGGGAGTTGCCCGCCGCGCTCTGCCTGCACGGGCCGGATTGGCACGAAGGGGTGGTGGGTATACTCGCCTCGCGGGTCAAGGAGTCGGTGCACCGGCCGGTGATCGCCTTTGCCCCGGCCCGCGAGAAGGGCATGCTCAAGGGCTCCGGCCGTTCCATCCCCGGCCTGCACCTGCGCGACGTGCTGGACGCGGTGGCCACCGCCCACCCGGAAATGCTGCACAAGTTCGGCGGCCACGCCATGGCCGCCGGCATGACCCTGCGCGCCGACCATCTGCCGGCCTTCACCGAGGCCTTCCAGGAGGCGGTGGCGGCGGTGGCCGGCGCCGACCTGTTCGACGAAGTGGTGGAGACCGACGGCGCCCTGGAAGAAAAGGATTTATGCCTGGACACCGCGGAAATCCTCAGCCACCGCTTCCCGTGGGGCCAGGGTTTTCCGCCACCGCGCTTCGACGGCGAATTCGAAGTGCTGGACAGCCGCGTGGTCGGCGAGCGGCACCTCAAGCTCACCCTGGGCCTGCCCGGCTGCGGCGGCGTGGTGGACGGCATCCACTTCAACGCCGACCTGGACCAGCTCGGCGACCGCCCGCGCCGGGTGTACGGCGTCTACCGACTGGAAGTGAACGAATTCCGCGGCAACCGCAACCCGCAGCTGCTCTTCGAGCACCTCAGACCCGCGTAACAGGTGCCTCCCCGCGGGCACTTTGCTAGCATTGCCGTTCGCGCCGCCCCGGCGTGTTGTACCCGATTCGATTCTCGCGCGGCCCAAAAGGCCGGCGATGTCTGGCAGCCCCTAACGGAGGGAAGCATGAAAACAATTCACAAACACCGCCTGGAAGCCGGCACCGACGTGCAGGAACTGCGCCTGCCGGAAGAAGGCGATGTGCTGCGCGTCGATTTTATCCAGCAGGAACGCGCCATCTACATGTGGGTGGAAGTGGACGCCGACACCGTCATTGATACCCCCAAGGAAGTACGCCGCTTCAAGGTGTTCGCCACCGGCAGCGGCATCCCCAACAACGCCGTCTACATCGGTACCACCCTGGATACCCTGAAACCCGAGGCCTTCCACGTCTACGAACTGGTGGACTGACACCCCGCGCCGCCGGCCCCGGCCTCGTCAGGGGCCGGCTGAAACGGTAGAATACGCAGCTTTTCCCATTCTATTGAGAGCGCACTGAGAACCTTTATGGAAGTGAATCCGCTGAGAACCCACCTCACCGACCTGGCCGAGCGCGTCGATGCGCTGAGGGGGTATCTTTGACTACGACCAGAAGAGTGAACGCCTGGTCGAAGTAGAGCGCGAACTGGCCCTGCCGGACGTCTGGAACGAGCCCCAACGGGCCCAGGCGCTGGGCAAGGAGCGCTCGCAGCTGGAACACATCGTCGCCACCCTGGACCAGGCCGGCCAGGGCATCGGCGACACCCGCGATCTGCTGGAACTGGCGGTGGAAGAGGGCGACGAAGCCACCGTGGCGGAAGTGGAAGCGGACCTGCAGCGCCTGGAGCGCATGGTCGCCGATCTGGAATTCCGCCGCATGTTCTCCGGCGAGATGGACGCCTCCAACGCCTACCTGGACATTCAGGCCGGTTCCGGCGGCACCGAAGCCCAGGACTGGGCCGAGATGCTGCTGCGCATGTATCTGCGCTGGGGCGAGGCCCACGGTTTCAAGACCGAGCTGGTGGAAGCCTCCGACGGCGACGTGGCCGGCATCAAATCCGCCACCGTGCGGTTTGAAGGCGAGTACGCCTACGGCTGGCTGCGCACCGAGATCGGCGTGCACCGCCTGGTGCGCAAGAGCCCGTTCGACTCCGGCGGCCGCCGCCACACCTCCTTCGCTTCGGTATTCCTGTCCCCGGAAGTGGACGAGGACATCGACGTGGACATCGATCCCTCGAAGATCCGCGTCGACACCTACCGCGCCTCCGGCGCCGGCGGTCAGCACGTGAACCGGACCGATTCCGCGGTGCGTCTGACCTATGTGCACACCGACCCGGACACCGGCGAGGAAACCACGCTGGTGACGCAGTGCCAGAACGGCCGCTCCCAGCACCAGAACAAGGACCAGGCCATGCGCATGCTGCAGGCCAAGGTCTACGACCTGGAGCTGCAAAAGCGCAACGCCGAGAAGCAGAAGCAGGAAGAGGGCAAGTCGGACATCGGCTGGGGCAGCCAGATCCGTTCCTACGTGCTCGACGACGGCCGCATCAAGGACCTGCGCACCAACGTGGAAAGCCACAACACCCAGCAGGTCCTCGACGGCGACCTGGACCGCTTCATCCAGGCCTCGCTGAAGGCAGGGCTTTAAAAGGTTAAACACATGGCTGACGAACAGAACACCCCCAACGACGCCGCCCACGAAGGCGCCGATGAAAACCGTCTGATCGCCGAGCGGCGCGCCAAGCTCAGCGAGTGGCGCGAAAGCGGTGACGCCTTTCCCAACCACTTCCGCCGCGACAGCCTGGCCGCCGACCTGCAAAAACAGTACGGCGAGCTGAGCAAGGAAGAGTTGGAAGAGAAGAACATTCAGGTGGCGGTGGCCGGCCGCCTGATGCTCGACCGTAAAGCCTTCAAGGTGCTGCAGGACATGTCCGGCCGCATCCAGATCTTCGCCCCCAAGCCGGTGCAGAAAGACACCAAGCACTGGGACCTGGGCGACGTGGTGGGCGTGCGCGGCACCCTGTGCAAATCCGGCATGGGCGACCTGTACGTGATGATGGACGAGTACCTGCTGCTCACCAAATCCCTGCGGCCGCTGCCGGAAAAACACAAAGGGCTCACCGACACCGAGTCCCGCTACCGTCAGCGCTATGTGGACCTGATCGTCAACGAGGACAGCCGCCGTACCTTCCAGATCCGCTCACAAATGGTGGCCGGTATCCGCAACTACCTGGTGCGCCACGGTTTCGTGGAAGCGGAAACCCCCATGCTGCAGGTGATTCCCGGCGGCGCCACCGCGCGGCCGTTCATCACCCACCACAACAGCCTGGACCTGGACATGTACCTGCGCATCGCGCCGGAACTGTACCTCAAGCGTCTGGTGGTGGGCGGCTTCGAGCGGGTGTTCGAGATCAACCGCAACTTCCGCAACGAAGGCCTCAGCACCCGGCACAATCCGGAATTCACCATGCTGGAGTTCTACCAGGCGTACGCGGATCACAACGACCTGATGAACCTCACCGAGGACATGCTGCGCACCCTGGCGCGGGACGTGCTGGGCACCACCGAGATTCATTACCAGGATGACGTCTACGACTTCGGCAAGCCGTTCGCGCGCCTGTCGGTGTTCGATTCCATCCTGCGGTTCAACGACGACATCGACGCCGCCACCCTGGCGGACGAGCAGGGCGCCCGTGGTATCGCCGAGCGGCTGGGGATCGCCGTGAAGGACGGCTGGGGCCTGGGCAAGGTGCAGATCGAGATCTTCGAGAAGACCGTCGAGCACCGTCTCAAGGACCCGACCTTCATCACCGATTACCCCACCGAGGTGTCACCGCTGGCGCGCCGCAAGGACGACAACCCCTTCGTCACCGAGCGCTTCGAGTTCTTCGTCGGCGGCCGCGAAATCGCCAACGGCTTCTCCGAGCTCAACGACGCCGAAGATCAAGCGGAACGTTTTCGCGCCCAGGTGGCCGAAAAAGAAGCGGGGGACGACGAAGCCATGTTCTATGACGAAGATTACATAACCGCTTTGGAACACGGCCTGCCGCCCACCGCCGGGGAAGGGATCGGCATTGACCGTCTGGTGATGTTGTTCACGAATTCTCCCTCTATTCGTGATGTAATCCTGTTTCCTCACATGCGACCGCGCTAGCCCGACGCCAGTGCGTATTAACGAATAACAAAGCGAAGGCCGTTATGAGTTCAGCCATTCAGTATCAGGGCCGCAAGGCCCGTCGCGCCGGCAGTGAACAACGCCGCCAGGCCATTCTGGACGCGGCGCTTAACATCATCGTCACCGACGGCATCCGCGCGGTGCGCCACCGCGCGGTGGCCCGCGAGGCGGATGTGCCGCTGTCCGCCACCACCTACTACTTCAAAGACATCTCCGACCTGATCGCGGACGCCTTCACGCTGTTCGCGGAGCGCGCCCTGGAAGAAGTGATCCGCCCGTTCCGCGACCAGGCGTTCGGCCTGATTCAACAGTTTCAGGAGCAGGCGACCCATCAGGACACCGACCGGTCGCGGCTGATTGAATCGCTGGCGTCGATGACCACCGCCTTCATCCTCGACGAGGTGACCAACCGCCGCGAGCATCTGATCGCCGAGCAGGCGTTCTTCCAGGAGGCGATCCTCGACCTGCGCTTGCGGGGGCTGGCGGATCTGTACCTCAAGGAAATGTCGTCGCTGCTGATCGACGCCTGCCGGGCGGTGGGTTCGGAAAGCCCGGAACTGGACGCGGAGCTGATCCACAGCTTCCTGCTCGCCACCGAGGTGCGCCTGCTCGCCCACCCGGAATGGGCCGACGAGAAAGCACTCAACAAGCGCATGCACCACCTTTTGGAGAAGCTGGTTCCCCATGGCTGAACAGTCCTCGGTGGCGTTGGAGCCGGGCTGGAAACAGGTGCTCGGTGACGAATTCGCCAAGCCCTACATGCAGGATCTGAAAGCCTTCCTGCGCCGGGAAAAGCAGGCCGGCGAGACCGTCTACCCGCCCGGCCCGGACATTTTCCGCGCCTTCAACGAGACCCCCTTCGATCAGGTCAAGGTGGTGATTCTCGGCCAGGACCCGTACCACGGCCCCAACCAGGCCCACGGGCTGTGCTTCTCGGTGCAGCCGGGCGTGCGCACGCCGCCGTCGCTGATCAATATCTTCAAGGAAATCGAGCGGGACCTGGGCATTCCGGCCCCGGACCACGGCAACCTGGACGCCTGGGCGCGCCAGGGCGTGCTGCTGCTCAACGCGGTGCTCACCGTGCGCGCCGGCCAGGCCGCCTCCCACCAGCGCCAGGGCTGGGAGGAATTCACCGACCAGGCCATCGAGCACATCAACCGCGAGCGCGAAGGCGTGGTGTTTTTCCTGTGGGGCAGCTACGCCCAGAAAAAAGGCAAGCTGATCGACCGCCAGCGCCACTGCGTGCTTACCGCGCCGCACCCGTCGCCGCTCTCCGCCCATCGCGGTTTCCTGGGCTGCGGGCACTTTTCCCGCGCCAACCAGTACCTTCTGCAACACGGCAAGGACCCCATCGACTGGTCCCTGTGAACCTTCGCATCACCGACCCATTAAGGACCCTTTCGGCATGACCGACAGTGTACAGTTCCAAGAAAGTGTACAGTTCGAAGAACGCCCCACCGGCAGCGGCCATCTGATCGGACGCGCCACGCTCAACGCGCCGCGCTCGCTCAACGCCCTCAGCCTGGAAATGATCGAAGCCCTCGACCGGCAAATCACCGACTGGCAGGCCCGCGACGAGGTCGTGGCGATCTGGCTGGAAGGGGCCGGCGGCAAAGCGCTCAGCGCCGGCGGCGATGTGGTCGCCCTGCACGGCACCATGGTCAAGCACGCCGGACAAAGCCGGAACCCGTTCACCGAGCACTACTTCGCCAGTGAATACCGGCTCGACCACCGCCTGCACACTTCCGAAACCCCGGTGATCTGCTGGGCGGACGGCGTGGTCATGGGCGGCGGCATGGGGCTGATGCAGGCCAGCCAATTCCGCCTGGTGGCCCCGAAAAGCCGGCTCGCCATGCCGGAAATCACCATCGGCCTGTTCCCGGACGTGGGCGCCAGCTGGTTCCTCAACCGTCTGCCCGGCAAAACCGGCCTGTTCCTGGGCCTAACCGGCGTTCACCTCAACGCTCGCGACGCCCTCGACCTGGGGCTCGCCGACCGCTTCGTCGACGCCGACCGCGAACAGGTGCTCGACGCCCTGGCCGAAACCCACTACCAGGACGACCGCGCCGCCAACCGCCGGCAACTGCACCGGACCCTGCAGGACTTGGCCACCCGCCCGGACAGCCTCACCCCGGCGGTGATGGACCACCTGGACACCATCAACACGCTCTGCGACGCCGCCACCGTCAACGAAGTCGTGCACCGCATCCTCGAGCACAAACAGTGCGACGGCTGGCTCGACAAAGCCCGCGCCACCCTCGCCGACGGCTGCCCGCAAACCGCCCACCTGATCTGGGAACAGCTCGAGCGCAGCCGCCACCTGTCCCTCGCCGAAGTGTTCCGCATGGAATGGTGCCTGGCGGTGCAATGCACCCTGCACGCCGACTTCCGGGAAGGCGTCCGCGCCCTGCTGATCGACAAGGACGGCAAACCCCGCTTCCGCCACCGCGACGTCGACCAGGTCGACCCCACCTACATCGACGGCTTCTTCCAGAACCCGGCCGAGACCCACCCCCTCGCAGATCTCTGAGCCTGCGGGCGGGGCCCGCTCCCACAACCCACCAGCCAGCACAAAGCGCCGGGGTTGGGTACCGCCATCCAGAACCGTATGAGCGCAGGGATGCGCGAATCGAGCCCCCAGGGAGGGGTTCACGGCGTGTTCTGGATGGCGGTACCCAACCCCGGCGCGTCTTTCTGGAGGGTGAGGCCTCTCTGGAGAACCATCGGCTGGGATGTCGGGTTACGGCCTTTGGCCTAACCCGACCTACCCGCCGCCCGACGCTCCTCCTCAATCACCCGAACCAGCTCCTCAACCGGCAACGCCCGACTCCGATGGGCCCCGGTCCCGGCCCAAAGGCTCTTCCACTCCACGCCCGCCGCCTTACGCAACGGCGAGGTGAGCCGGTGCTGGTCCGGGTAGGGCGCCACCTCGGTGGGCGCCCGCCCGTCCATCCAGGCATTGGCGATGCCCCGCGCCCAGCGCCCGGACACCGCCCGGGTCACCGCGGTGGCGTCCGGCCCGGCGTCCGCCAGCGCCTGGCGCCAGCCCTCGGCGGTACCGGCCTCCGGGCAACGCAAAAACGCCGTGCCCAACTGGCCGGTGGCCGCGCCGGCGGCCATCACCCGGGCCACATCGGCGCCGTCCATCAGGCCGCCGGCGGCGATCAGCGGCGTGCCGATATCCCGGCAGGCGCTCAACAGCGCGTCCAGCGGCTGGCCCTCGCCCTGCGGGTCGGCCCCGCCACGGTGGCCGCCGGCTTCCTCGCCCTGCAGCACGATGCCGTCGACGCCGTCGCCGGCCAGCGCCAGCGCCTCGTCACGGTGGGTGGCGGTGCCCACCAGGCTGATGCCGCGCGTCCGGCAGGCCGCCATCATCGATTTGGGCAGGCGCCCGAAGGTCCAGGAAAATACCGCCGGGCGCGCCTCCAGCATGGCCTCGAACTGCTCGCGGAAATCGGGCAGCGACGGAAAATGGTCCGGCACCGGCACGCCGGCCTGTCGGTAGCAGGGGGCCAGCGCCTTCAGGGCCGCCCGCCATTCCGGATCGGTGGCGTCCCGTTCAGCGGGGATAAACAGATTGATGGCGAAGGCGTCGCCGCCCGCCGTCCGCACGCCCTCGGCGGCGGCCATGATGGCGTCGCCGCTCAAGTAACCGGCCCCCAGCGAGCCGAGTGCGCCGGCCCGGCTGGCGCCGGCCACTACTTCAGCCGTGGACAGCCCGCCGGCCATCGGCGCCTGGATCAAGCAATAATCTTGGAACGCCATGGCGCCTCCGGTGTTGTAACGGGTCAGGGTGACGAATCAGGATTTCGGTTGCGGCAGCGCGTAGGGCAGGTCCAGCGGCTCGGCGTGCAGCGGCTGGTCACCGTGGTACAGCTCGCCCTCATGGGTCACGCGCAGCGCCGCCAATGCCACCGGGGCCGGCGCGCCGGGGGCGCTGTCGACCACCTCGCCCACCGCCTTGCCATCGGCGTTGCGCAGGCTTTCGCCGGCTTGCAGCGGTGGTCCCTGGTACTGAAAGGCGCGCATCCGCTGCTTGAGCTTACCCTTGAAGTGCATCCGCGCCACCACTTCCTGGCCGGTGTAGCACCCTTTCTTGAAGCTGACGCCGCCGAGCACGTCGTAATTCAGCACCTGCGGCAGGAACAGGTCCTCACCGCCTGAGAATACCTGGGCTTCGCCCGCCAGGATGTCCTGGAAGCGGGCGCCGTTGCTGTCCACCAGGGCGCGCTCGGCGCTCAGCGCCTGCCAGTGGGCGCCCAGCAAGCCCGGCGCCGCCACCAGCAGCGCCACGTCCGCGTGGGCGTAGCGCAGCACGGTGATGCCGTCGCGGTGGGCGCTCCGCCCGGCGTCGGGCACCGGCAGGCCGGCTTCGGCGAGGGTCCCGTCGACGCCGCCGCTGAGCTGGGCCACCGCCAGTTCCGCGTCATGCTGGAAATCGGCCTTGGCGCGCAGTTTGTATTTCTCGAAGCAGCGCAGGGTGTCGTCCACCCGGGCCTGGGGCACCACCAGCAGGTAGCCGCCGGGCATCGCCGCCACCCGGGCGCTGACCAGCCCCCGGCCCTTCAGGGAAAGATGCATGGCCAGCCGCTGGGCGCCTTCGTCGATATGCTTGAGGTCGGCGGTGATCTGCCCCTGCAGATAGTCGCCGGCTTCGTCGCCGGTAACGCGGATCACCGCCAGGTGGTCGCAAAGCGCCAACGCCGGTTGCCGCACGCCGCCCGCGCTGGGTTGCTGATCGCCGAGAATGGCTTGCCAGGTGCTCATAATGCCCCTTTCTTTGGAATATCGAGCTTCAGAATAGCTTGATAATAGACAGTGCCGCGCCAGAGTTTGGGGCGCATGGCTGTAAACCAAGGCCCATGATGATAGATAATCCACCCCTGATCTGTCAGTCCATCAGACAAAGAGGCGCCATCAATGACTTCCGCGGAATCCCTCGACATCGCCGAACAAAAGCGACGCTTCCACTGGCAATGCCGGCGCGGCGCCTCCGAGGTGGAGGTGGTGCTCAACGCCTACCTGGAGCGTTTTTTCGAGACCGATGACGAGCAGCGCCGCGCCCGCTTCGCGCGCCTGCTGGAATGCCAGGACGTGGATCTGCTGGAATGGTTCACCCGGCGTTCTCAGCCCGAGGACCCGGAATTACGCGCCTTCGTCGCCGAGCTGCTCGACCGTGTGGCCCAGAAGCGTTGAGCTGGCGGGCTCCCGCTACCCGCGGCGCTTGCGGTGCGCGGCACTCGGTCTGGGCGCGGCGGCGATCTTGCTCAGTGGCCTGCCGTTGAGCCTGGCGGCGCTTACTGGGCTGGCCGCGCTGGTGGCGGCGCGCCGCTGGCGCCCGGCCACGCCGCGCCGCGTGGATGTCACCCCCGGGGCCGTGCGGCTGAGCCTGCGTGATGGCGGCCGGGTGACCCTGACGCCGCCGTTCCGGGTGATGCTGCGCGAGCACTGGCTGGCCCTGCATTGCCCGCGCCGGGGCTGGGTGTGGGTGTTCCCGGACCAGGCCGGCCCGGCGGCGCTGACGCCGCTGCGCCAGGTGCTTTACCTGCAGCGCCGCTGATCAGGGGCGGCCGGGCACCAGCACTGAATCCTTGCCGACCGGATCGGCGTCCGGGAACTCGCGCATGAAGTGCAAGCCCCGGCTCTCCTTGCGCTGCAGCGCCGAGCGGATGATCAGATCGGCGATCACCACCAGATTACGCAGCTCCAGCAGGTCGTTGCTGATGTGGTAGTTGCTGTAGTACTCGGTGATTTCCTTTTTCAGCATCTCCACCCGGTGCTGGGCCCGCTCCAGGCGCTTGGTGGTGCGCACGATGCCCACGTAGTCCCACATGAAGCGACGCAGCTCGTCCCAGTTATGGCTGATCACCACGTCCTCGTCGGAGTCGGTCACCTTGGAATCGTCCCAGGGCGCCGCGTCGCGGGGCTCGGGCAGGTCGTGCAGGTGCTTGCCGATGTGCCGCGCCACGGCGCGGCCGTAAACGAAGCACTCCAGCAAGGAATTGCTGGCCATGCGGTTGGCGCCGTGCAGGCCTGTGAAGCCGGTTTCGCCGAGCGCGTACAGCCCGGGCACGTCGGTGCGCCCGTCGCGGTCGATGATCACGCCGCCGCAGGTATAGTGCGCGGCCGGCACCACCGGAATCGGATCGCGGGTGATGTCCAGCCCCAGCTGCAGGCACTTGGCGTACACGGTGGGGAAGTGCTCGATGATAAAATCCGCCGGCTTGTGGCTGATGTCCAGATACAGGCAATCCGCGCCCAGGCGCTTCATTTCATGGTCGATGGCGCGCGCCACCACGTCCCGGGGCGCCAGCTCGGCGCGCTCGTCGAAGCGCGGCATGAAACGCTCGCCGTTGGGCAGCAGCAGGCGGCCGCCTTCGCCGCGAATCGCCTCGGTGATCAGGAAACTCTTCGCCTTGGGGTGGTACAGACAGGTCGGGTGGAACTGCATGAATTCCATGTTCGCCACCCGGCAGCCGGCGCGCCACGCCATGGCGATGCCGTCGCCGGTGGCCACGTCCGGGTTGGAGGTATACAGGTACACCTTGGAGGCGCCGCCGGTGGCTAAAACCACGGAACGGGCCAGAATCACGTCGGTTTCGCCGGTTTTGATGTTGTGCACATAGGCGCCGCAGCAGCGGCGTTGATTACCGTGTTCCTGGAGAATCAGGTCCACGGCGACCCGGTGCTCGAAACGATGTACGCTGTCGCGCTCCTTGACCCGGTCGATCAACGTGCTGGAGATCGCCACTCCGGTGGCGTCGGCGGCGTGGATGATGCGCCGGTGGCTGTGGCCGCCCTCGCGGGTCAGGTGATAGGGCAGGGGATTGGCCTCGGAGCCTTCCAGGCGGGTAAAGTCCACACCCTGGTCGATCAGCCAGCGGATCGCTTGCGGGCCGTTTTCCACCGTGTAGCGCACCGCGTCATCATGGCACAGGCCGCCACCGGCCAGGTGGGTGTCGCGCACGTGACTCTCCAGGGAGTCGTCGCTGTCGAGCACCGCGGCCACGCCGCCCTGGGCGTAGTAAGTGCTGGCATGGGTGAGTTCACCCTTGGACAGCAGCGCCGCCTGCACGCCGTCGGGCAGGCCCAGGGCCACGGTGAGGCCGGCGGCGCCGGAGCCGATGATCAGAACGTCGTAGCGGAAGGTGGCCATGAAGCCTCTTTAGCTGGGGAAATGTTGAACCAATGTGAAAACCGGTGTTTCCGGAGGCGCTAGTATAGCCGCCCGTGGAACACCTGATACAATACCGCGTTTTACCCTCCGCCAGGCTGGGAACAGTGATACCTTGACGGGAGCCCCGGTGTCAGACGAACAGTTGGTCAAGAAAGCCAAGGCCGGCGATCAGCGTGCCTTCGAGGTGCTGGTGCTCAAGTACCAGCAGCGTATCTTCGCGCTGATCAGCCGCTATGTGCGTGACCACGACGAGGTCCAGGACGTCGCCCAGGAAGCGTTTATCAAGGCCTGGCGCGCGCTGCCCCGCTTCCGTGGCGACAGTGCTTTTTACACTTGGCTCTACCGGATCGCCGTGAACACCGCCAAAAACCATCTGGTGTCCTTGAGCCGCCGTCCGCCGGGCTCCGATCTGGATGCCGCCGAGGCGGAACAGTACAGTGGCGCGGAGTTGCTCCATGAAATTGGAACCCCGGAGTCGCATCTGTTGTCCGATGAGTTGGAGGCGGTGATCCACAAGTCCATTGAGGAACTGCCCCAGGAGCTGAAGACCGCCGTCACCTTGCGTGAATTCGAGGGTCTCAGCTATGAGGATATCGCGGCGGTCATGGAGTGCCCGGTGGGAACCGTTCGTTCCCGCATTTTCCGGGCCCGTGAAGCCATCGATGAAGCGGTGCGTCCCCTGCTCGGGTCGCAGCGCGGCGACAGAGGGTGAGGACATGAACAGGGACTACGAAGCGCTTTCCGCCTTCCTGGACGGCGAAACCAACGAACTGGAAACCCGGCGCGTGTTGCGTGACCTGGACCAGGCCGACATCGCGACCCTGGGCCGCTGGCAACTGGCCAGCGATACCCTGCGCGGTCACGCCAGCCGGGAAGTGCCGCCGGCATTCAACGCGCGGCTGTCCGCCGCCCTGGCGGCGGAATCGAAGCCCGCCAAGCGGGCCGGCGTGATGGGTGGCTTTGCCCGGGTGGCGGTGGCCGCCTCCGTGGCCGCCGCCACCGTGATCGGCTGGCAGTACTGGAGCGTACCCGCCGGCGGCGGGGCGGCGCCCGTGATGGCCGCCAATGACGGCGCCGCGCCGACCGGCGGCGCCGCTATCGGCGCCACCCCGGTGGCCGCCGAGCAGCGCCTCACGCGGCCGTTCGGTGAGACCGCCCTGGTGGCGCAGAGCGCCCGCCAGGGCGAGCGCGCCACCAGCACCGTCAACACCGCCCAGCCGCGGGTGAACGCCATGCTGCTGCGCCACAGTGAATTCACCGCTCGCCACAGCAGCCAGGGCATGATGCCCTACGCCCGCCTGGTGAGCATGGACGCCCGCAACGGAGCACGCTAACGAAATGATGCGGACCCTCGCCCTCGGCCTCGCCCTGGCCGCCCCCCTCGCCGCACCCGTCGCGCTTGCCGACGCCACGCCTGCCCAGGCGTTGCTGGAGGAGATGACCGAAGCCTCCCAGCAGCTGCAATACCGGGGGCGCTTCCTGTATCAGCTGGGCGGCGAGGTGAGCACCATGGAACTGAGCCATGCGGTGATCGACGGCAAACAGTACCAGCGCCTCACCCACCTCGACGGCCGCCTGGTGGAAGTGCTGCAACTGGGCGATGAAGTGGTGTGCCTGCACCCCAACGGCACCCTGACCCGCATCAACGACAACGACACCGGCCTGCTGGCGTTCCGCGACCGCCTGTCCTCATCGATTCCCGAACAATACAACGTGCTGGTGGACGGCGACGGCCGCGTGGCCGGCCGCGTCACCACCCGCATGCGCGTGGCGCCGCTGGACAACCACCGCTACGGCTACCGGCTGTGGGTGGACCGTGACAGCAGCCTGCTGCTGAAGTCCGAAATGGTGGACGCCAGCGGCCTGGCCGTGGAGCGCGTCGAGTTCGTGTCCCTGGATCTGGATCCGGGCCTTAAGCGCGCCGACTTTCAACTGCCCAAGGTGATCGCCGAGCGTTCCCTGGAGAGCGTGGCCGCGGCC
This sequence comes from Alcanivorax sp., assembly GCA_017794945.1. Classification (GTDB taxonomy): domain Bacteria; phylum Pseudomonadota; class Gammaproteobacteria; order Pseudomonadales; family Alcanivoracaceae; genus Alloalcanivorax. The sequence continues at coordinate 398,139 of CP051239.1, read as the reverse complement.
AGCTCCGAGCGCGTGCACGTGGAAGCCGGCTGGCTGCCGTCCGGCTTTGAAGCCGCCGACCGCGACTGGCGGCGGGTGGCGGACCTGCGCCAGCCGGTCACCGCGCAAAGCTACACCGACGGCCTGGCCACCTTTACCCTGTTCGTGGAGAGCGTGGCCAGTGATCAGGTGGAAGAGGGTGTCAGCCGCGTCGGCCCCACCGTGGCGATCAGCCGGGTGCAGAACCTGGACGAGCGCATTTACCTGATGACCCTGGTGGGCGAGATTCCGCAGCCCACCGCCGAACGGATCATGGAAGCGGTGGTGATTCGCGCCACCGATAAACGGTCATGATCGAGGCGCCGCGGCCATGATAGAAGAGCAGGGGCGCGTGGTGGCCCGTGAACCCGGGGCGATCTGGGTGGAAACGGTGCGCGCCGGCACCTGCTCGTCGTGCCAGGCCCGCCAGGGCTGCGGGCACAGCGTGATCAACCGCCAGGCCGCGGGCCAGCGCGCCCGCCTGCGGGTGGTCACCGACCTGAGTTTTCGCGACGGTGACCCGGTGGTAATCGGGGTACCGGAACAAGCCGTGCTCTACGGCGCCCTCTGGGTGTACGCCCTGCCGCTGGCGCTGCTGTTCGGCGGCGCTCTGCTGGGCGACGCGCTGTCGCTGACGCTGGCCGGGCGCGCCGTGGACGGCGCCGCGCTGTTCGGCGTCGGCGGTCTGCTTCTGGGCTTCCTGATCACCCGCCTGCACGGTCGCCGCGTCGCCGGCGCCGGGCGCTACCAGCCGCGCGTGCTGAGCCGCCCGGACAGCGCCGCCGACGCTGAAACCACGATCCGGGTGCGGCCCGCGCGCTGACCCCGGCCTGAACCGAGAACCGGTTAGAAGGGAGCCTTTCCATGGGGATAATGCCTCGTATTCTGTTGACGCTGGCGCTGGCCGGCGTGCTCGCCGCCTGCGGCCAGGACACCGAAAACACCACCAGACAGGACGCCGGTGACAACCACGACACGGCACCGGCGCGCGCCGACGCCGGCGGCGAGCCGCTGGTCACAGGCCTGCCGGACTTCACCGCCCTGGTGAAGAAAGAAGCGCCGGCGGTGGTCAATATCAGCACCGTCACCCGCCGCGAGCGCAGCCAGCCGTCGCAACTGGACCAGTTGCCCGAAATGTTCCGCCGCTTCTTCGATGAGTTCGGCGGCGGCCCGGGCGGCCCCGGCGGCGCGCCGGCCCCCCGTTCCGAAGTGGAGTCGCTGGGTTCCGGCTTCATTATTTCCAGTGACGGCTATGTGCTGACCAACTACCACGTGGTCGGCGAGGCGGACGAGATCGTGGTGCGTCTGCAGGACCGCCGCGAACTGGACGCCGAGCTGATCGGCTCCGATCCGCAGAGCGACCTGGCCCTGATCAAGGTGGACGCCAGCGACCTGCCGGTGGTGGACATCGGCTCCTCCGACGACCTCCAGGTGGGCGAATGGGTGCTCGCGATCGGCGCGCCGTTCGGTTTCGACAGCTCGGTGACCGCCGGTATCGTCAGCGCCAAGGGCCGCAGCCTGCCCACCGACAACTACGTGCCCTTCATTCAGACCGACGTGGCCATCAACCCGGGTAACAGCGGCGGTCCGCTGTTCAACCTGAACGGCCAGGTGGTTGGCATCAATTCGCAGATCGTCAGCCGCTCCGGTGGCTATATGGGCCTGAGCTTCGCCATTCCCATCGACCTGGCCATGGACGTGGCCGACCAGCTCAAGGAAACCGGCGAAGTCAGCCGCGGCTGGCTGGGCGTGCTGATCCAGGAAGTGGACCGCGACCTGGCCGAATCCTTCGGCCTGGATAAGCCCATGGGCGCTCTGGTCGCCCAGGTGCAAAGCGGGTCGCCGGCGGCGGAAGCGGGCCTTGAGCCCGGCGACGTGATCATTGCCTTCAACGGCCGCGAGATTCAGCGCTCCTCGCAGCTGCCCAAGTGGGTGGGCGCGCTCAAGGCCGGCACCGAGGCGGAAATGACCGTGGTGCGCGATGGTGACGAGAAAACCCTGGAAGTGACCGTCGGCGAACTGCCGGACAATCCCCAGGCGGGCATGGCCGGCCAGCCGGACCAGGCCCAGGGCGAGGCCGACAAGCTGGGCCTGGAAGTGCGCGCCGCCAGCGCCGCCGAGCTGGCGCGGGTTAAGGCCGACCATGGCGTGGTGATCACCGGCGTCCAGGACGGCCCCGCCGCCCGCGCCGGGCTGAGCAGTGGTGACCTGCTGGTGAGCCTCAATGGCGAGCCGGTCAAGGATCTGGACGCCTACCGCGAGATCGCCGCCGACCTGCCCGAGGAGGGTACCGTGCCGGCACTGGTCAACCGCGACGGCAACGCCCGCTTCGTCGCCATCAAGCTCTGAGTTCGGCGGCGCCTGTCGGGAGGCGGGGCTCTCCAGCCAGGGCGAGGCGCCGGGCAGGGCTGCCCAGGACACGCCGCGAGTACATCCCTGTAGGCTCGTGTTTGGCCGTCCCTGGCCAAACACGGTCCTGGGCAGCCCTGCCCGGCGCTTCGCTGATGCGAAGCTGTCACCGCCCCGGGCCAGAAACACCACCCGGCCCATTCTACGAAGCTCGGTTTCTGGGATCCTGCCGGTCGGCGGGGCCGGCCTTTCGCTTGCAGGGCAAGCTCCCACAAACCAAGTTGCGTGGCGTCCATGGTGGTGAATTTCCCAAGGAGTCCCGGGATCGGGTGTGCCCGTCCAGGACCGACTTTGGCCAGGGATGGCCAAAGTCGAGCTTACAGGGATGTACTTGCAGCGTGTCCTGGACGGGCACACCCGATCCCGGGGCGGCCCGTCTGGAGGGAAAGGCGCCCCAATACAGGGGATTATCCACTGGCGCCCTAATCCGCTAGAATCGCGCTCCATTGTGTCTTCTTTCATTTCCGGCTCTGGCGGGTATACGTGACCGACATTACGCACATTCGCAATTTCTCCATCATCGCGCACATTGATCACGGCAAATCCACCCTGGCGGACCGCTTCATTCAGGTTTGCGGCGGGCTGTCCGACCGCGAGCTCAAGGAGCAGGTGCTGGATTCCATGGATCTGGAGCGCGAGCGCGGCATCACCATCAAGGCGCAGAGCGTGACGCTCTACTACACCGCCCGCAATGGTGAGACCTACCAGCTCAACTTTATCGACACACCCGGCCATGTGGACTTCTCCTATGAGGTGTCCCGTTCCCTGGCCGCCTGCGAGGGCGCGCTGCTGGTGGTGGACGCCGCCCAGGGCGTGGAAGCGCAGTCGGTGGGCAACTGCTACACCGCCATCGAGCAGGACCTGGAGGTGCTGCCGGTGCTCAACAAGGTGGATCTGCCCCAGGCGGAGCCGGACCGCGTCGCCGAGGAAATCGAGGAAATCATCGGTCTGGACGCCACCGACGCCTGCCATGTGTCGGCCAAGACCGGCCTCGGCGTGGACGATCTGCTCGAGCAGCTGGTGGAGCGCATTCCGCCGCCGGCCGGCGAACGTGACGCCCGGCTGCAGGCGCTGATCATCGACTCCTGGTTCGATAACTACATGGGCGTGATCTCGCTGGTGCGGATCCGTTACGGCCGCCTGAAGAAGGGCGACAAGATCCACGTTAAATCCACCGGCCAGAACCACGTGGTCGACAGCCTGGGCGTGTTTACCCCCAAGCGTAAGGAGACCGACATTCTGGAAGCCGGCGAGGTGGGCTGGGTGAGCGCCACCATCAAGGACATCCACGGCGCGCCGGTGGGCGACACCCTGACCCACGCCAAGACGCCGGACGTGGAAATGCTGCCCGGCTTCAAGAAGGTCAAGCCGCAGGTGTACGCCGGCATGTTCCCGGTCAACGCGGACGACTACGAGGACTTCCGCGACGCGCTCTCCAAGCTGGCGCTCAACGACGCCTCGCTGTTTTACGAGCCGGAAAGTTCCGACGCCCTCGGTTTCGGCTTCCGCGTGGGCTTTCTGGGCATGCTGCATATGGAGATCATCCATGAGCGCCTGGAACGCGAATACGACCTGGACCTGATCACCACCGCGCCCACCGTGGTCTACGAGCTGATCCTTAACGACGGCTCCACCCTCTACGTGGACAACCCGTCGTCGCTGCCGGACAGCAACCTGATCGAGGAATTCCGCGAACCCATCGCGCGGGTCAATATCCTGGTGCCGCAGGAATACGTGGGCAATGTGATCACGCTGTGCACCGAACGCCGGGGCGACCAGATCAACATGCAGTTCCTGGGCAAGCAGATCGCGCTCACCTACGACATCCCGATGGCGGAAGTGGTGCTGGATTTCTTCGACCGTCTGAAGTCCGCCAGCCGCGGCTACGCGTCGCTGGAATACTCCTTCGAGCGGTTCCAGGACACCAAGCTGGTGAAGGTGGACGTGCTGATCAACGGCGACAAGGTCGACGCCCTGGCGATGATCTGCCACCTGGATCAGTCCGCCCATCGCGGCCGCGCCCTGATCGAGAAGATGAAGGAGCTGGTGCCGCGGCAGATGTTCGATGTGGCCATTCAGGCCGCCATCGGCAGCAAGATCATCGCCCGCCAGACCGTCAAGGCGCTGCGCAAGAACGTCACCGCCAAGTGTTACGGCGGCGATGTGTCGCGGAAGAAGAAGCTGCTGCAGAAACAGAAAGAAGGCAAAAAGCGCATGAAGCAGGTGGGTAACGTGGAAATCCCCCAGGCCGCCTTCCTGGCCGTACTCAAGGTGAACGACTAAATGGATATCGATGTGGGAATGTGGCTGACCCTGGCGCTGTTCGTCACGGTAATCATCTGGCTGGCGGACAAAGCGCTCAAGCTGCGCCAGCGCAAGGGCATGATCGGCAACACGGTGGAGACCTCCAACTCGCTGATTTCGGTGCTGTTCATCGTGCTGGTGATTCGCTCTTTTATTGTCGAGCCGTTCACCATTCCCTCCGGTTCCATGTTGCCGACCCTCAAAGTTCATGATTTTATTCTGGTCAACAAGTTCTCCTACGGGCTGCGTCTGCCGGTGACCAACACCAAGATCATCCCGCTGGGCGAACCGGAGCGCGGCGACGTGATGGTGTTCAAGTACCCGGAGGACACCGGGCAGAACTTCATCAAGCGGGTAGTGGGGCTGCCCGGCGACCGCATCGCGGTGCGTGACAACGTGCTCTATGTGAACGGCGAGGCGGTGCCCCGCGAGCTGGTCGGCCGCGAGCGCAACTCACAGGTGTGGCGCCGTGAATACGTCGAGATTCTGGGCGATCAACCGCATTTGATCTGGCAGGAAGGGCGGGTCAATCCGTACAGCGGCGAGGCGATGATCCCGAAGCGCACCCAGGGGGAATGGCAGGTGCCCGAGGGCAGCTACTTCGTGATGGGTGACAACCGGGATAACAGTAACGACAGCCGGTTCTGGGGCGTGGTGTCCGAGGATCTGGTGGTGGGGGAAGCCTTCCTGATCTGGATGCACTGGGACCCGATCTTTTCCTGGCCGAGCTTCTCCCGTAATGGGGCGATCGATAAAGTGGAGGCAGAAAAATGATTACAGGTCCTTCCCGTCAGCGCGGGCTTTCCCTGATCGGCTGGGTGGTGGTGCTGATCATCCTGGCGGTGTTCGGCACCGCCGCGTTCCGCATGGTGCCCGCCTACATGGAATACAACACCATCCGCTCGGCGATCAATTCGGTGCTGTCCGACAGCAAGACCGCGCTGATGTCCGAGCGCGAGGTCTACGACGCCATCGGCAAGCGCTTCACCATCAACCAGGTGAACGCCATTGGCGTGCGTGATCTGGATATCCAGAAAGCCGGCGGGCAGTTGTCCGTGGGCGTCGATTACGAAGTCCGCGAGCCGATGTTCTACAACGTCTTCGTGGTGATGGCGTTCGACCACACCTTCAGCAAGAATATTGGTCAGTAATGGATGATCTGGATCGTCTTGCCCGCCGTCTCGGTTATCAGTTCAAGGATCCGGCGCTGCTGCAACTGGCGCTGAGCCACCGCAGCGTCAGCCGCCGCCGTAACAACGAACGGCTCGAGTTCCTTGGCGACTCCCAGCTCAGCCTGATTATTTCCTCGGAAATTTTTCACCGCTTCCCGGAAGCCGCCGAAGGCCAGCTCACCCGCATGCGCGCCTTTCTGGTGCGCGGCCAGACCCTGGCGGAAGTGGCCCGCGAACTGGGAGTGGGCGAATACCTGATTCTCGGCGGCGGCGAGTTGAAAAGCGGTGGCAACCGCCGTGATTCCATCCTAGCCGACGCCCTGGAAGCCCTGATCGGCGCCATCGTCATCGACGGCGGCGAAGACGCCTGCCGCGACGTGGTGCTGAAATGGTTCGCCCAGCGCCTGGAGCAGATTTCCCCGCAGAGCGTGCGCAAGGATGCCAAAACCCGCTTGCAGGAGTGGCTGCAAGCGCGCAAGCATGAGTTACCCGCCTACGAAGTGCTGTCGGTGACCGGACAGGCGCCGAAACAGACTTTCGAAGTGGCCTGCAGCCTGCCGGACCTGTCCCGGCGGTTCACCGCCAGCGGCGCCAGTCGTCGCCGCGCGGAACAGCAGGCCGCGGAGCAGGCCCTGGACTGGTTGGAGCAGTCAGCATGAGCGACACCCGTTGCGGCGTGGTGGCCATCGTCGGCCGCCCCAATGTGGGCAAATCCACCCTGATGAACCATCTGATCGGCGAGAAGGTGAGCATCACCTCCCGTAAGCCGCAGACCACCCGTCACCGGATTCACGGTATTCTCAGCCGCCCCGGTTACCAGATCGTGTTCGCCGACACCCCCGGTATCCACACCGGCCAGGAGCGCGCCCTCAACCGGGCCATGAACGACGCCGCCCAGTCGGCGCTCTCCGACGTGGACGTGATCTGCTTCATGGTCGACGCCCTGAAATGGACCGAAGGCGACGAGCACGTGCTCGGCCTGCTGCAGCGCGCCGGCGACACGCCGGTGATTCTGCTGGTCAACAAGGTCGACAACCTGACCGACAAAGCCCTGCTGCTGCCGCATCTGGAAAGCCTGGCCGCGCGCTTCGCCTTCGCCGAGGTGATCCCGGTGTCCGCGTTGCGCGACCACAACCTGGACGTGCTCGAGAAGGCGCTCGCCAGCCGCCTGCCGGAAGGGGATTTCTGGTTCGACGACGACCAGCTCACCGATCGCAGCCTGCGTTTCATGGCCGCCGAGATCATCCGCGAAAAAGTGGTGCGTCAGCTGGGCCAGGAAGTGCCCCATCAGATCACCGTCGAAATCGACCTCTGGGAAGACGGCCCCAAGGTCACCGATATCGCCGCCACCATCCTGGTGGAGCGGCGCGGCCAGAAGAAGATCCTGATCGGCGACAAGGGCTCGCGCATCAAAAGCATCGGCACCCAGGCCCGCGAGGACATGGAGCGCCTGATCGACCGTAAAGTGATGCTCACCCTGTGGGTCAAGATCAAGGCCGGCTGGTCCGACGACGAACGCGCCCTGCGTTCGCTGGGCTATGACCACCCTGCCGCTCCGGGGCCGGGTCGGCGCGGTGGCGCGCGGCGGCCGCCGGGACGCCTCCCTGGCGCCGTTCGCGCCGCTCTGGGTGGACCTGAAAGCCGGTGGCGAGCTGTTCACCCTGCGCCAGGTGGAGCCGCGCGGCCCCAGCCTGGCCTTGCACGGCCGGGCGCTCTATTGCGGCTTCTACGTCAACGAACTGCTGGTGCGCTTGCTGCACCGCGACGACGCCCACCCGGACCTGTGGCCGGTGTACGAGCGCACCCTGGCGGAGCTGGCCGGCGACACGCCCCTGGACATCACCCTGCGCCGCTTCGAAATGATGCTGCTGGAAGACGTCGGCTACGGCCTGGCTTTGGACCACGACCTGCGGGGCGAGCCCCTGGACCCGGCCAGCCGCTACCGCTGGGAAGGCGGCGAGGGCCTGCGGCCCGCCGTCGACGGCTACTACGGCGAGCACCTGCTGGCCCTGGGCCGGGACCAGTGGGACGCGGACGTGCGCCGCACCGCCAAGGCGTTGCTGCGCGAAGCCCTGGCCCCCCACCTCGGCGACCGCCCCCTGCGCAGCCGCGAACTGTTCCGCTAAACCGGGTACTACGAAGCCCGATTTTGTGGGAGCGGGCCTCGCCCGCGAAAGGGAGTGAAGCTCCCCGCTGGAGGATCCGCACTGCATCGCCCCGAGGCCTTCTGGAGAGAGAAGCGGCATGTTCTGCTACCATTCCCCGAACCCTGAAACCCGCTTGGAGCCCTCCCATGTCCGTTCTTCTCGGCATCAACATCGATCACGTGGCCACCCTGCGCCAGGCCCGCGGCACCCGCTACCCGGACCCGGTGCAGGCCGCGCTGATCGCCGAGCAGGCCGGCGCCGACGGCATCACCGTGCACCTGCGCGAGGATCGCCGCCACATCCAGGACCGTGACGTGGAGCTGCTGGCGCACACCCTGCAGACGCGCATGAACCTGGAAATGGCCGCCACCGAGGAAATGGTCGGCATCGCCCGCCGCATTGGCCCGGCGCACAGCTGTCTGGTGCCGGAAAAGCGCGAGGAGCTGACCACCGAGGGCGGCCTGGACGTGGTCGCCAACGAAGACTGGATCCGTGACTGCTGCGCGCGGTTGGCGGACGCCGGCATCGAAGTGTCCCTGTTCATCGACGCCGACCCGGCGCAGATCGACGCGGCGGTGCGTTGCCGGGCGCCGGCCATCGAGGTCCACACCGGCCATTACGCCGACCTGACCGCGCCGGAAGCCCGCGACAAGGACGCGGCGGCCCGCGAGCTGACCCGCATCCGCGACGCGGTGGCGCTGGGCCGCGAGGCCGGACTGATCGTCAACGCCGGCCATGGACTGCACTACCACAACACCCGCGAGATCGCGGCGATTCCCGGCATCAACGAGCTGAACATCGGCCACGGCATCATCGCCCGGGCGGTGATGACCGGCCTGGACGAAGCGGTGCGCGCCATGCGCGCCCTGATCGACGGCGCCGCCGGCGGCGCCGTTTAGTCTGGCCGAAGAAGGTGTCAGGTGCCGCAGAAGGTCCGTAACACCTGCTCGTCCGGCGCCGGTGGCTGCCGGTAGAGGTCGTCCCAATCCCGGTCCCGGTAGGGATCGTCCAGCGCCGCCAGCAGGGCCCGCACCGGCTCCAGGTCGTCGTCACGCACCGCCGCCGACAATGCCGCCTCCACCCGGTGGTTGCGGGGGATAACCGCCGGGTTATGACGGCGCATCAGGCCCCAGGCGTCGTCCTCGGGCTGGTCGTTGCGCTCCAGCCGCGCCCGCCAGCGCCGGTGCCAGGCGGTGAACGCCTGGTTATGAAACGGTTCTTCCAGCGGTAGGTCGCCGCCGATCAGATCGCGGAAGGTGTTGGTATGGTCCACGCCGTGGCGGGCCATCCAGTCGAGCAGGTCGGCGGCCAAAGCGGCGTCCTCGTCCTCCTCGCCGAACAGCCCCAGTTTGCCGCGCATCATCACCAGCCAGCGCCGCGCGTAGCGCTCGGTGTGGCTTTTGATCAACGTCTCCGCCTTTTCCACGGCGCGGTCGGCGTCGTCGTCGATCAGCGGGATCAGGGTTTCCGCGAAGCGCGCCAGATTCCACTGGGTGATCACCGGCTGGTTACCGTAGGCGTAGCGGCCCCGTTGATCGATGGAGCTGAACACGGTCTCCGGATGGTAGCGGTCCATGAAGGCGCAGGGGCCGTAGTCGATGGTCTCCCCGGACAGCGCCACATTGTCGGTGTTCATCACGCCGTGGATAAAGCCCACGCGCATCCATTCGGTGATCAACGCGATTTGCCGGTCCATGACCCCTTCCAGCAGCGCCAGCGCCGGCTCCCCGGCGCCCACGCGGTCCGGGTAATGGCGCTTGAGGGTGTAGTCCACCAGGGTGTCCAGCAGCGCCGTGTCCCGGCGGCCGGCGGCGTACTGAAAGGTACCCACGCGCAGGTGCGAGGCCGCCACCCGGGTGAGGATGGCGCCGGGCTGGGCGGTGTCGCGCAGCACCGGCTCGCCGGTGCCGACCACCGCCAGCGCCCGGGTGGTGGGCACGCCCAGGGCGTGCATCGCCTCGCTGATGATGTACTCGCGCAGCATCGGCCCCAGCGCGGCGCGGCCGTCGCCGCCGCGGGAAAACGGCGTGCGCCCGGAGCCCTTGAGCTGGATGTCGCGGCGCCGGTTGTCCGGGGTAAGCTGCTCGCCGAGCAGCACCGCGCGGCCGTCGCCGAGCATGGTGGGGTTGCCGAACTGGTGGCCGGCGTAGGCCTGGGCCAGCGGCTCGCCGCCGGGCAACGGCTGGTTGCCACCCAGCAAGGCGGCGCCGGTGTCGCTGTTCAGCGCTTCGGCGTCGAGCCCCAGTTGCGCCGCGAGCGCGCCGTTGAACAGCAGCAGCTCCGGCGCCCGCACCGGCTGCGGGTCACAGAACGCAAACAGGGTCTCGGGCAGGCGGGCGTAGCTGTTGTCGAACCGGAAGCCGAACGGGTTGGCGGACATGCGGGTGCTCCATGAAAGAATGACTGCCACCCAAGGGTAACAGACTCCACCACCCGGGCCGTGACCGGCGCGGCCTAAAGCCGCGCCGCCTGGCCGTACTGGCGCACGCTTTCGATCTCCGCCAGCAGGGCGGCGACCAGATGCTCCAGGCGGCCGTCGTCCACCTCGGTCTTGAGGCCTTCCTCCAGTTCCCGGGCGGCCCGCTCCAGCCGTGGCGTGCCGCAGTAGCGGCAAGCACCGTGGAGCTTGTGCACGCGCTCCAGCAGGGCTGTCCGGTTGTTGCTCTCGGACAGGGCGTTGATGCCCGGCGCGTCCTGCTCCAGGCTGGCCAGCAGCATGCTGAACATATCCCTGGCCAGGTGCTCGCGGCCACCGGCGCGCTGCTTGCCCAGTGCCTCGTCCACCACCAGGTCATTGGTGGCCGGCTCCGGCGCCGCCGGCGCCTCCTCGCTGACCGGCTCGGCCTCCGCGCCATCGGTGCGGGTCCAGCATTCCAGAGTGTGGCGCAACTGCCCCTCGGTGATCGGTTTGCTCAGGTAGTCGTCCATGCCCGCCGCCAACAGTGAGCGCCGCTCGCTTTCCAGGGCGTGGGCGGTGAGCGCGATGATCGGCGTGCGCAGCCCTTCGCCTTCGCGCTCGCGCATTTGCCGAGTGGTTTCCAGGCCGTCCATGCCCGGCATCTGCACGTCCATGAACACCAGATCGAAGGTGCCCCGTGAAAACGCGGTCAGCGCTTCCTCGCCGCTGGCGCAGGGCACCACGTCGACACCCATTTCCTCCAGGAACACCCGCGCCAGTTTCAGGTTGCCGGGGTGATCGTCCACCACCAGCACCCGGGCGTGCAGCGAGACCACGCCGGACGTGGCGCCGGCGCCCGCCGGCGCCGCCAGGCCGCCCAGTTCCAGCAGGCCGTCGCGCAGCCGCCGGCGGGTGGGCGGCTTGCCCAGCACCCGGCATTGTTCGGCATGGCCGCTGAGCTGGCCGGAGAGCGCGTCCGCGTGGGCGGAGAGCACGATCACCGGTTTGCCGGTGGTGTCCAGCAGACGCTCCACCAGCGGCGTCAGCCGTGACGGGTCCGGCAGGGACGCCGGCGCCGCGAGCAGAAAATAATCGGTACTCGCCAGGGTGTCGGTCTCCAGGTGGCCGTGCAGTTGCTCCAGGGCCTGCAGCTCGGTCACCTGCATCCGCCAGCCGCTGAGCATGTGATACAGGGCCAGGCGGGCGTGTTCGTTGGCTTCCACCAGCGTCACGCTGAGGCCCCGCAGGGCGACCGGGGCGGGCTCCGGCTCGCCGCCGCCGTCCCGCTCGCCGCGCACCGTGAACCAGAAGGTGGAGCCGCGCCCGGAGGTGCTGTCGATGCCGATTTCCCCGCCCATGCCTTCCACCAGCCGCTTGCAGATCGCCAGGCCCAGGCCGGTGCCGCCCTCCCGGCGGCGCGCGCTCTGGTCCACCTGGGTGAAGGCGTTGAACAGATTTTTTTGCAGGTCCGGCGACAGGCCGTTGCCGGTGTCGGTGATGGTGATCTTGACCACCGCCTCGGCGCCGCGCTCCTCTTCGAGCATGGCGCGAACCACGATCGACCCGCGCTCGGTGAACTTGATCGCGTTGCTCACCAGGTTGGTGAGCACCTGGCGGATGCGCAGCGGGTCGCCGAGCAGGCCGGTGGGCACGTCGGAGTAGATGATCGCCGCCTGCTCCAGGCCCTTTTCCTGGGCCATCGGCGCCAGCATGGTCTGCACGTCCTCGATGATGTCGTGCAGATCCAGTGGAATATGTTCCAGCGACAGCTTGCCCGCCTCGATCTTGGAGAAGTCGAGAATGTCGTTAATGATCGACAGCAGGGATTCGGCGCTTTTGCGGATGGTGCCCAGATAATCCTGCTGGCGGGGCGACAGGGTGGAGCGCTCCAGCAGGCGGGTGAAGCCGATGATGCCGTTCAGCGGCGTGCGGATTTCGTGGCTCATATTGGCCAGGAATTCCGACTTGATCTGGCTGGCCTTGAGCGCCTCCTTGCGGGCCATGTCCAGCTCGATGTTCTGAATCTCGATGGTTTCCAGGGTCTCGCGAAGATCCTGGGTGGCCTGGTCCACGTTCTGTTGCAGCTCGGCCTGGGCCTCGTCCAGGGCCGCCACCATATTGCCGAGCGCGTCTTCCAGTTCCTTGAGCTCGCCCTGGGCGCCGGCCGGCGGCGGCGGGCTGAGGTCACCGTCGCGCACCCGGCGCACCGTGTCCACCAGCGTGTCCACCGGCTGCGTCAGCCGTTTCGCGAAGCGCACCGCCGGCACCACCGCCACCAGCACCAGCACCGCCACCACGGCGATCATCGTCAGCACCGCTTCCAGGATCTCGATGTACTGGCCCTGCCGGGAAAACTCCACCGTCAGCAGCCGGTTGCGCTGGCCGGGCAGGGCGCGCACCAGCTGCCAGCTGGAATCGGTGACCAGGCGGCGGTCGCCGCCTTCCAGGCTCTCCGCCTCCTGAACCGGGCGCAGCCGCGGGCCGGCGTGGGACTGCCAGCCGGACGGGTTGTCCAGCAACGAGGCGGCGCGCACGTCCGGCTCTTCCAGCAGGGCGCGCAGCAGCGGCTCATAGGCCGCTTGGTCGGCGTCGCCCAGCGCCGCCAGACGGGCCGCGTAGCTCTCGATGATCAGTTGCTGGCGGTGGGCGGTGTCGGCGCGCACCTCCAGCACCCGGTGGACCAGCGTGTAGCCGCCGATCACCAGCGCCGCCAGAAAGGCGGGCAGGGCGGTCATCATCAGAATGCGTGTGCGCAGGCTCGAATGGGCCATGGTTCCCCTGAACGTTGTTCTTGTGTCGCCATTATGCCGCAGTTGGCGAGCGGCGCATCCCGCCCTGTCACGGCCCCGGAGTTAAGCTACAATGCGCCCCATGACCTACAAGACCATTGAATCCACGGTGGGCCACACGCCACTGGTGCGCCTGCAGCGCCTGCCGGGGAACACGACCAACACCATTCTGGTGAAGCTGGAAGGCAATAACCCGGCCGGGTCGGTCAAGGACCGGCCGGCGCTGAATATGATCATCAAGGCGGAACAGCGCGGCGAGATCAAGCCCGGCGATACCCTGATCGAGGCCACCAGCGGCAATACCGGCATCGCTCTGGCGATGGCGGCGGCCATGCGCGGCTACAAGATGAAGCTGATCATGCCCGCCAACCAGAGCCAGGAGCGCCGCGATGCGATGGCCGCCTACGGCGCCGAGCTGATCTCGGTGACCAAGGAAGAGGGCATGGAAGGCGCCCGCGACCTGGCCCAGGCGATGCAGGCGCGCGGCGAGGGCCGGGTGCTGGATCAGTTCGCCAACCCGGACAACCCGCTGGCCCATTACGAAAGCACCGGCCCGGAAATCTGGGAAGAGACCGGCGGCGCGATCACCCATTTCGTCAGCTCCATGGGCACCACCGGCACCATCATGGGCTGCAGCCAGTTCTTCAAGGAGAAGAACCCGGAGATCCAGATCGTCGGCCTGCAGCCCACCGACGGCGCCTCGATTCCCGGCATCCGCCGCTGGCCCGAGGCCTACCTGCCGAGCATCTTCGACGCCGCCCGCGTCGACCGCGTGATCGACATGGGCCAGGACCTGGCGGAGCGCACCATGCGCCGGCTGGCCCGCGAGGAAGGCATCTTCTGCGGGGTCTCCTCCGGCGGGTCCGTGGCGGCCGCCCTGCAGCTGTCCGAGGAACTGGAGAACGCGGTGATCGTGGCCATCGTCTGCGACCGGGGCGACCGCTACCTGTCCACCGGCGTCTTCAATGAGGCGGGCAACGCGGAGGCCGGCCAATGAACGTGCTGGTGTTTGATATCGAGACGGTGCCCGACCTGGAAGGCGGCAGCCGCATTTACGACCTGCACGGCCTCAGTGACAAGGACACCGCCAGCGCGCTGTTCAATCTGCGCCGCCAGGAAAACGGCTCCGAGTTTCTGCGCCTGCACCTGCACCGGGTGGTGGCGATCTCCGTGGTGCTGCGCTCCGCCCAGGGCGTGAAAGTCTGGTCCCTGGGGGACGAGGACAGCACCGAGAAGGAGCTGATCGAACGCTTCTACGACGGCATCGACCGCTTCACCCCGCAGATCGTCAGCTGGAACGGCGGCGGCTTCGACCTGCCGGTGCTCAACTACCGCGCCCTCAAGCACGGCGTGGTGGCGCGCCGGTTCTGGGAAACCGGCAACGAGGACACCAGCTTCCGCTTCAATAACTACCTGAGCCGCTTCCACCAGCGCCACCTGGACCTGATGGAACAACTGGCCATGTTCAACGGCCGCGCCAACGCGCCGCTGGACCAGATCGCCACCCTGCTGGGTTTTCCCGGCAAGATGGGCATGAGCGGCGCCAAGGTGTTCGACACCTTCCAGGCCGGCGACCTCAAGGCGATCCGCGATTACTGCGAAACCGACGTGCTCAACACCTGGCTGGTGTTCCTGCGCTTCCAAATGCTGCGCGGCGAACTCGACGCCACCGGCTACCAGGCCGAGCTGGACCTGCTCCGGGATTACCTGAAAGCCGAAGGGCATCCGCACTTCCTGAGCTTCCTGGAAGCCTGGGAAGCCGCGGGCAATTAACAGTGAACAGTTAACAGTTAATAGCGGCGCGGGAGAGGCGGGTCGAAACAGAACTGTCACGGGCCGCGCCAAAAGGTTGGGCGCGGCCTCGAACCGTTCGGACGCCACCCTCCTCGCTCGCGCCACTGTTAACTGTTCACTATTAACTCTTAACTGAATTTGATTTATGGCTCGACGTCGCAAGAAGCAGCTGCCGGAAACGCCGGTGGCCGCCACCATCGAGAGTCTCAGCCACGATGGCCGGGGCATTGCCCGCCTGAACGGCAAGACCACCTTTATCGACAACGCCCTGCCCGGCGAGCAGGTGTTCTTCCAGTACACCTTCATGCGCCGCAAGTTCGACGAGGGCCGCGCGGTGGACATCCTCGAGCCGTCCCCGGACCGGGTCACGCCGCCCTGCGCGCACAGCCTGATCTGCGGCGGCTGCAGCCTGCAGCACCTGGACCCGGCGGTACAGATTCAGCGCAAGCAGGCGGTGCTCGCCGAGCAGCTTGAGCACTTTGGCGGCCTGCGCCCGGAGCGCTGGCTGGAGCCGCTTACCGGGCCGGTCACCGGCTACCGGGGCAAGGCGCGGCTGGGCGTGAAGTACGTGGACGCCAAGGGGGACACCCTGGTCGGCTTCCGCGAGAAACGGAACAGCCTGATCGCCGACCTGGCGCAGTGCGAGGTGCTGATTCCCGAGGTGGGGCACCGCTTCCGCGACCTGCGCGCGCTGATCAACGGGCTCGATGGCCGGCGGCGCCTGCCGCAGATCGAGGTGGCCCGGGGTGACGACGCCGTGGCGCTGGTGTTCCGCCATCTGGACCCGCTGTCCCAGGCCGACCAGGACGCGCTGGTGGCGTTCTGCCGCGAGCACGGCCTGCAGTGCTATCTGCAGCCGGGCAACGAGAGCACGGTGCACCGGGTGTGGCCGGAAGAGGGCGAGGAACGGCTCTACTACCGCCATCCGGAAGCGGACGTGGAAATGGCCTTCCACCCGTCGGACTTCACCCAGGTCAACGCGGAGATCAACCGCCGCATGGTGCCCTTGGCATTGGAATTGCTGGAGGTGCAGGCGCACCACCAGGTGCTGGACCTGTTCTGCGGCCTGGGCAACTTCACCATCCCCGCCGCGCGTCGCGCCGCCGGGGTGGTGGGCGTGGAGGCCAGCGACGCCATGGTGCGGCGCGGCTACGAGAACGCCCGGCGCAACGGCCTGGAGAATCTGGCCTTCCACGCCTGGGATCTGGACAGCGAGCCCAAGGGCCAGCCCTGGGCGCGGCAGCGCTACGAGCGGGTGCTGCTGGACCCGCCGCGCAGCGGCGCCTTGGAAATGGTGCGCATGATGCCCCAATTTGGTGCGGAGAAACTGGTGTACGTTTCCTGCAACCCGGCCACCCTGGCCCGCGATGCTGGGGAACTGGTGGCCCGGGGTTACCGTCTTAGTGGCGCCGGGGTGATGGATATGTTCCCGCACACCGCGCACGTGGAATCGATTGCCGTGTTTGATCGTCGTTAAAGAGCGACCGTCGTTAGAGGATAGCCAATGGTAACCGTACGCCGGCAACAGCCCGCCGAAGTGGATGCGCGGGACTGGAACGCATGGCTGGAACAACTTAATGCCCGGGTGCCGGTGCGCGACCCGGCGCTTCTGGAGCGTGCCTGCCAGGTGGCCGAGCGCTGTGAGCGGGCCGGCGAAGCCGCCGGTCGCCTGTGGCCCTACGGAAAGGGCTGCCTGACCATTGGCCTGGAAATGGCCGATGTGCTCGCCGACCTGGGGGCCGACGCGGAAGCGCTGCCGGCGGCGGTGCTGTACCGGGCGGTGCGCGAAGGGCAACTGACCCTGGCGGACGTCAACAAGGATTTCGGCGAGCCGGTGGCGCGCCTGATCGAGGGCGTGCTGCGCATGGCCGCCATCGGCACCAGCCTCAACCCCACCCGCAAGGCGGTGCTCGGCCAGCAGGACGGCCAGCTCGATAACGTCCGCAAGATGCTGCTGGCG
Source organism: Alcanivorax sp. (assembly GCA_017794945.1). Lineage (GTDB taxonomy): Bacteria > Pseudomonadota > Gammaproteobacteria > Pseudomonadales > Alcanivoracaceae > Alloalcanivorax. The sequence continues at coordinate 381,148 of CP051239.1, read as the reverse complement.
ATGGTCGACGACGTGCGCGTGGCGCTGGTCAAGCTGGCCGAGCGAACCGTGATTATCCGCGCGGTGAAGGAATCCGACCCCGAGCGCCAGCAGAAAGTGGCCCGCGAGATTTTCGACATCTACGCGCCGTTGGCCCACCGCTTGGGCGTGGGGCAGTTGAAATGGGAGCTGGAGGACCTGTCGTTCCGCTACCTGCAGCCCGGCGCCTATAAAAAGATCGCCAAGCTGCTGGACGAAAAACGCCTGGACCGGGAAGGCTACATCGACGAGGTGATCGACAGCCTGCGCGGCCATCTTGACCGCAACGGCATCAAGGGCACCCAGGTGTACGGCCGCGCCAAGCACATCTACAGCATCTGGCGGAAGATGCAGAAAAAGCATCTCGATTTCGGCGAGGTCTATGACGTGCGCGCGGTGCGCGTGCTGGTGCGCGAAGTGCGAGACTGCTACGCCGCCCTGGGCATCGTCCACTCGCTGTGGAAACACGTGCCCAAGGAATTCGACGACTACATCGCCAGCCCCAAGGACAACGGCTACCAGAGCCTGCACACCGCCGTGGTCGGCCCGGAGCGCAAGATGCTCGAGGTGCAGATCCGCACCTTCGACATGCACGAAGAGGCGGAGCTCGGCGTGTGCGCCCACTGGCGCTACAAGGAAGGCAGCAAGGCCGGCCGCAAGAGCCGCTCCTACGAGCAGCGCATCGCCTGGCTGCGCCAGGTGCTGGAGTGGCACGACGAGCTGGGCGACAACGCCGACACCATGATCGACGAGCTCAAGCACGGCCTGGTCAGCGACCGGGTTTATGTGTTCACGCCGGACGGCCATGTGGTGGATCTGGAAGCCGGCGCCACGCCGGTGGATTTCGCCTACCACATCCACACCGAGGTGGGGCACCGCTGCCGGGGCGCCAAGGTGAACGGCCACATCGTGCCGCTCAACTACAACCTCAACACCGGCGAGCAGGTGGAGATTCTCACCGCCAAGGAAGGCGGCCCCAGCCGCGACTGGATGACGCCGTCGCTGGGCTATGTGGCCACGTCCTCGGCGCGGGCGCGCATTCAGCAGTGGTTCAAGCGCCAGGACCGGGACGTGCACATTGCCCAGGGCCGCGCCATTCTGGAGCGGGAAACCTCCCGCCTGGCCCTGGACCGCATCGACCTTGACGCCCTGGCGCCGCAGCTGAACCTGAAGACCGGTGACGACGTGCTCGCCGCGCTGGGCGCCGGGGACCTGCGCCCCGGCCATGTGGTCAACCAGGCCCAGTCCCTGCTTGGCGACGATCCGCAGCAGGAACTGGCGTTCGTGCCGGCGCGCTCCAAGGCGTCGGAAAGCGGCGACGTGACCATCCAGGGGGTGGGCAACCTGCTCACCCACATGGCCGCCTGCTGCCGGCCGGTGCCCGGCGACCAGGTGATGGGCTTCATCACCCAGGGGCGCGGCGTCACCGTGCACCGCGCCGACTGCCACAATCTTCTGGCGATGCAGGGCGAAGAGCCTAACCGGGTCATCGAAGTGAGCTGGGGGGAAGCGGACCGCATCTTCTACCCGGTGGACATCTTCTTGCGCGCCTGGGACCGCCAGGGCCTGCTGCGCGACGTGATCGCCGTGCTCGCCAACGAGAAGGTCAACGTCACCGCCGTGCACACCGAGTCGCACACCGAGGACAACACCGCCACCATGCTGCTGACCCTGGAAATCGCCTCCCTGGGCGGCCTCGGCAAAGTGCTGGCCAAGATGGATCAGCTCAAGGGCGTCCTCGAAGTGCGCCGCTATAAAAAATAGCGGCCTGGCGGCCGCGATACAGGATGCAGGATACAGGATGAAGCGATAGCACAACGCCCGCCCCTGTATCCTTCATCCTGTATCCTGAATCGTCTTTTCTTCCGGAGCGCTCCCATGTCCGATGCCCCCCGATCTTCCTCCGAAGCCGCCGTGTCCGAACTGCTGTCGATCATGGCCCGGCTGCGCGACCCGGACGGCGGCTGCCCCTGGGACCTGAAACAGGACTTCGACAGCATCGTGCCCTACACCGTGGAAGAGGCCTTTGAAGTGGCTGAAGCGGTGGCGCGGCGGGATTACCCTGAGCTCAAGGAAGAGCTCGGCGACCTGCTGCTGCAGGTAGTGTTCCATTCGCAGATGGCCCGCGAACAGGGGCTGTTTGATTTCAGCGAAGTAGTAGCGGTGCTCAACGACAAAATGGTGCGCCGCCACCCGCACGTGTTCGGGGACCGGACCGCCGAGGACGAGCAGGCGGTGAAAGTAAACTGGGAGGCGATCAAAGCCGAGGAGCGCGCCCGCAAGGGCCGTGAGTACGACAGCGCCCTGGACGGTGTGCCGGAGGGGCTGCCGGCCCTGCAGCGCGCTCACAAGCTGCAGAAGAAAGCCTCCAAGGTGGGCTTCGACTGGCGCGCCACGGCGCCGGTGCGCGCCCATGTGGACAGCGAACTTGAGGAACTGGATCAGGCGATGGCGTCCGGCGACCGCGACGCCATCGAGGACGAATTCGGCGACGTGCTGTTCACCCTGGTGAATCTGGCCCGGCACCTGAAGCTGGACCCGGACCTGGCCCTGCGCCGCGCCTCGAACAAGTTCGAGGGCCGTTTCCGCCAGGTTGAACAACTGGCCGGCGCGCCGCTGTCCGATTTCGACGACGACCACCTCGACGCCCTCTGGCGTCAGGCCAAACGCCAATCCGATTAGTGCCGGGCCGCTAACCCGACCTTCCTACCCCGACCGGCCACCGCCTCAGCCGGGGGTTCTAGCTCGGTAAAATCCGAGAAAGTTCCGGGTGAAATAAAAAGGGGTATACGGATTTAATGGTTGATGGGGCACCTTCACCCCATCAATCTGATACCACCCTCAGATGGTTGATAGATCGACTCCGTAGTTGAGTTCCTCTGCGAAGTCCGGCAGTCCGTAACCGATGGTTTTCTTGTAGAAAAGAGAGACCTTCGCAGTCGGTGCCTTCTTCTTGTGCTTCGTGGTGTAGAGCATTCGTGCCCGCATCACCTCGAAGGAGTAACCGCGCCCTTCACGGTTCTTGTCCTTGGCCAGTCGGTTGATGGACTCCGTGTAAGCGTTGGTGACGGGCATGTCCGTCTCGAAGTAGGTCATGATCTCTTCGCGCCAGTTGCCCACAGCCCTGACCAGATCGCTCCAGACTTCCTTCTGGCCTTTCGGAATGGTGGCTATCCACTCGTCCAGGGCGGCTTCTGACTGGGGCCGTGTGGTGGCGTCCCAGATGCCGTAGAAGCGTTCCTTGTGCTCGTAGGCGGCCAGCAGTTGCGGGAATGCGCCTGTCCAGGTCTCCATGATCAGCCGTTCCCGATCTGAAACTTCGTGAGCGCGTTTCAGCAGGATCTTCCGGTCGCCCTTGAGGGTTCGGCTCTGGGAGGGTTTCAGCTCCTTTCTGAGGCCCTTGCGCACCTTCTCCAGGGCATCGTTGGCCATGCGTACCACATGGAACTTATCGACCACGATGCGGGCCTGTGGCAGCACGGCCTTGACCGCTGCCCGGTAAGGGTTCCACATGTCCATGCTGACGATCTCGACCTTCTGCCGGTCTTTCAGCTTCATCAGGTAATTGGTCACCACGTCCTGGCGGCGGGTGGCCAGCAGGTCGAGCAGGGTTCGCTCCTCGATGTTGGTCAGGATGCAGCGGTAGCGCTTGTTCAGGTATAGCTCGTCAATGCCCAGGATGCGGGGCGTCTCGAAGCGGTGCCAGCGCCCCAGGAACTCGGCGCGGGCGTTGAAGATGTCGCGCACCGTCTTCTCGTCCAGGCCGGTCTCTGTGCCGCCACAAAGGTGTAGGGGTGGTTGAAGGATTCCTTCTCCACGTACTCATGCAGCCGCAGTGTCATACGGAATCCGTCCACCACCTCCGGTAGCTGGGGCCTGAATGTTGTCTTGCAGGCCCGGCAGGTGTATCGGCGGCGGACCACCCAGAGAGTGACCCGCTTGCCTTGGATGGGCAGATCACGATGGGGAACATCACGCTTGCCGAACCGCACGAACTCACCCTGCACGCCGCATTCCTCGCAGGCGATCGGATCGGGCACGTCCACCTGGAAGTGCATTTCGTCGTCGGTTGATTTGCAGCCCAGTACTTGGTATTGCGGCAGGTGAAGGATGTTGTCGGGAAGTTCGGTCATGGTGTTGTATAGGCGTAGGTGTCAGTCAGATCCATCCGGCTCGGCATTGGTGTTTGTTTTTTTACCCAAAAAGCTGCCGGAAACGAAAAGTAAGGCACCGAGGACAATTGCAATATCAGCCAGGTTGAAGGCCGGCCAATGCCAGTCTCGCCAATAGAAATCAAAGGAATCCACAACATAGCCACGAAAGACCCGGTCAATCAGGTTGCCCATGGCGCCACCGAGGATAAGACTGTAAGCGATGGCTTCTCCTTTATGACGATTTTCAAGGATCAGCTTGATCAGAAAAATCGAGACCGCCACCGCGATCCCGATAAAAAAGTAGCGCTGCCAGCCTCCACCATTCGCAAAAAGACTGAATGCGGCACCGGTGTTCCATAGGTGCACCCAGTTAAAGAACGGGGTCACCGAAACAGACTCGCCATAGGCCATTGATTGCTGCACCAGCCACTTTACAGCCTGATCAGACGCTGCCAGCAGGCCCGATATGGACAATAGGGCATACGGCGAGAGCTTTTTGCCAATAATGAGCATTATTTAACCCTTCAACGCCAAAATGCGTCTGGCACCGTTAAGTACAATGCCCCCCGCGATGGTGCCGATAATCAGATCCGGATAATTGGAACCGGTCCACGCGACCAGGGCGCCGGCGGTGATGACCCCCAGGTTGATCACCACGTCGTTGGCCGAGAATATCCAGCTTGCCTTCATGTGCGCCCCGCCTTCCCGATGTTTGGATATGAGCAGCAGACAACTGGTATTGGCAATCAATGCGACGAATGCGATAGCCATCATCACCAGCGATTCAGGCTCACTACCGAATACAAAGCGTCTCACCACCTCTACGAGCACGCCCACAGCCAAGATCAGTTGCAGTACACCAGCAAGATGCGCGGCACGTACCTGCATTTTCACGCTATGTCCAACCGCATAAAGGGCAAGCCCGTACACCGCCGCATCGGCAAAATTGTCCAGGGATTCTCCAATCAGGCCGGTGGACTGGGCGATCAGACCGGCAGTCATTTCCACCACGAACAGAAGTGCATTGATGCCGAGCAACCAGCGCAGGGTCCCGGATTCTTGCTTAGCAGAAGCTGCCGAAAACTCGGCGGCCTTGATGGTCTCCGGATCGGCAGCGACGCTTTCCTGAAGCGAGGCGCCTAGCTCCAAGGTCTTCAGTTTCGAGGTGACGGGCTCGACCTCACCGTCATGCACGACCTTCACCCGGCGGTTCGACAAGTCGAAGGACAGTGCCCGAATCCCCTCAACGCCGTTCAGGGCCAGGCGAATCATGCGCTCTTCTGATGGACAGTCCATCTTCGGCACGGCATAAACACTGACCCATTCCCCCGACGCATCGGAGGAGGCCTGCATATCGGTATCCGCCGCAGGCCTTGCATCGTCGCCACAGGGGCCTCCGCAGTTTTTACTCATGATATGACTCCACTTGAATGTGATCGGGCTTTCATTTAAAACTATATAGTAGCTATAAGGTCAATAGCGTAGAGAATCCGTTGCGGAGGAACCCGATGCGTATTGGTCAGTTGGCACAGTCAGTAGGGGTAGATACACAGACGATCCGCTTCTACGAACGGCAGGGCTTGTTGCCGCCGCCTGATCGGCAGGAGAACGGTTACCGTGTCTATACCGAGAAACACGTTGAGCGGCTGGCCTTTATTCGTCGCTGCCGCATCCTGGATCTGTCACTGGCAGAAATTCACGAACTACAGCGCTATCAGGACGACCCTCATCAGTCCTGTACCGCCGTCAATGCTTTGCTCGATGATCACATCTCTCATGTGCGCTCGCAGATAACCGCTCTGCAAGCGCTTGAGAAACAACTCGTTTCACTGAGAGCGAGTTGCAACGATGACCGGGAAGTTGAGGCGTGTGGGGTTCTTGCTGGAATTAGCGAGGGAAGCATGCATCAGCAGTAGGTTGGAGTACCAACCAGATAATCCGATGAGATGTCGGTTTGCCTCACTCTCATGTGTAGTAATTCAGACTTGATCTGACAGTTACCGGTTTTTCAGAAGGTGTCTGTCAGGTCAAGTTCAGCCTACGAACTTTTCCTTCCAGATCGATTTTCCATCCAGCAAGGTGGCTAGCGGGGTTCTGCCACAACACTTCTTGCCTTGATGGGTGCGTTCATTGTTGTAGTAATCCAGCCATACGTCCAGATCTTCCTGCAACGCTTCCAGGCTGCCGTAAATCTTTCGCCGCAATGCCGGCTGATAAAACTCCTGCAGAATGGTTTTGTGGAAGCGCTCGCAGATCCCGTTGGTTTGGGGGTGTCGTGCTTTAGTGCGCGTATGCTCGATCTCATTTAGCGCAAGATACAGCTGGTAATCATGCTGCTCCACCTTGCCGCAGTACTCGGTGCCACGGTCGGTCAGGATGCGCAGGACAGGAAGCTCATGAGAGGCGTAAAACGGCAGCACGCGATCATTGAGCAAGTCTGCCGCGGTGACCGGTGTCTTGGTCGTATACAGCTTGCAGTGTGCCACTTTGGCGTACGTATCCACGTAGGTCTGCTGATACACCCGGCCAACGCCCTTGAATGTGCCTACGTAGAAGGTGTCCTGTGAGCCAAGGTAGCCGGGGTGGGCGGTGTCGATTTCACCACACGCTTCGTCATCCTGCTTCTTGCGCTCAAGCGCCTGAACCTGGGACTCCGTAAGGATCAGCCCCTCCTCTGCTACCTTGGCTTCCAGAGCCTTCAGGCGTTGCTTGAAGTTGGCCAGGTCATGGCGCAGCCAGATGCTGCGTACGCCACTCGGGGAGACGAAAACACCACGCTTGCGCAGCTCATTGGAGACTCTGACTTGCCCGTGGGCGGGCTCAGCCACCGCGTATTGAATGACAGCCTCTTCCACATGAGGCTCTACACGGTTCTTAGGATTGGGGACTCGCCGATTCTTTTCCAGGAGGGCATCAACACCACCTTCCTCCGCCGCCTCCTTGTAGCGGTAAAACGTGTCTCTGGACACGCCCATCATCTTGCAGGCCTTGGCTACGTTACCAAGCTCGTCGGCCAAATTCAGCAAACCTACCTTGTGTCGGATAATGCGATCATTACTATGGAGCATGAGGGTTACCTTTTGGTTCTGGTTTCAGGTTTAGGCACCTTCATCAGAACCGGTAACCCTCGCTTTTTCAACGAGATGTGTCAGATTTGGTCTGAACTAATACATCTCATGCAAAGGTAAGATCAACCATTTAATCCGCTTACCCATTAATATCTGCCCAAAACCTGAGTATTTCATTAACTCTCAAGAACTATATCAAGCCGCAAACTCATTCAAGCGACCTCCATGCGGTCAAAATGCATATTGTAACCTCGCACGCACTTCATCTCCGCTAGCGCCATTGGCTTCTTCGCCATCCATGTAGCTCATTCCAAGTCGAACATTCTTGTTGGCGTAATAGTTAACGCCCAGTGTTGTTTGCTCACCGTCGGTCGTGGCCAGCCCCACATCACTGTATTTTCCGTCACCATCCTCAAAGCGGGCAACAACTTCCCAGGCCCCTTTGGGTGATGCCGGTTTTACCCGCTTGAATGCTCCGGCTTTGTAAGGACGGCTTTCGCCGGTGATGATCCAGCCAAGCTGTACGTAATAGCCATCAACATCCACCTGGCCTTCCTCGGAATCGAAATATTCGGCCTGGGCATGGAAGGGCCCGAAAGCGCCGGCGAGCTCCAGATTAAACGTATCGACCTCATCGGCCTGAGTGTCGGCATCACGCGTGGTATAACCCGCACCAAGATGAACAACCATATTGTTCGTTTGAATCGGTGCAACCGTGCCCCGTGCGGTTACTGCCGTGTTATTGAAGTCGTCGCTGCCATTGCCGTCTGCCTCGAAGTAGCCGATACCGTAGGTCCAGTTGCCGCCTTTGCCACTGAGCTGGATGCCGCTGCTGCGACCGGGGGTATAACGCTCGGTCATGGCGGATCGCTCAAGGGCCGAGATGTCTTTTGAACTCGTTAATTGTTCCAGGCCGAATGGCTCTTTCTGCTTACCAATAGTCACGGTTGCCGTCGAGCCAAATCCCAGGTAGCGAATGTACAGGTCCTCAGCGGTCCCGCCGTCGGCGCCATCACTCTCAGCCACGTTGAACTGGGTTTTGTACGCCCAGTCGCCAAAGTGGCCCTTGGCGTAGAGGCGTGCCCGGCGCACGTCGAAATCGGTAGTGTCAACACCGTTGTCGTCAGACTGCGTGGCGTCGTAATCCCACTGAATGCGCCCGCCGAGCTGAAAAGACGCAGAGTTATCCGACACTTTCACTTTGATACCGCTGTCGGTATCGATCACAAGGTCTTCGCCGCTGGTCGTAACGTTTCCGGCCTGTGCAGCAGAAGCGGCAGAAATCGCCAAAGCCAAGCCCAAATATTTCTTGCTCATGATCTGTCTCACCTTTTTCGGTTTGCTTGTGTGTGTTGAAGCGCGATTAAAGTCTATTTGGCAAAGATTACAGAATGGTTACAAGGTGTACGCTTACTTCAACGAACTCACCTACGAAGACGGCACCACCGGTGACGAAGAAGAAGAGCGCACCCTGGGCGTGGGCATGGAACACAAGTTCTAAGAAAAACCGTATCGGGGCGGCATCGGACGCCGCCCACATTTCCTCGACGCAAGTGACAGTTGCCCGCCTTTACGGCGGGCTTTTTTTTTTGGGGGGGGGGGGGTGCGCCAGGCATGGCGCGAAGCGCCATAGAGTGGCGCTGTCCCGGCCCGCCGTGGTGGCCGCCCGGGACGACTTGGAGGTGCAAGTCCTCTGTGGGCCCGGCAAGGGGAACCACTAGCTGAACGGCAAGGGTGTCCACCGTGAGGTGGAATCTGAAGGAAGCCGAAGGCAAAGCACTGGCCTGACGAACAGAAACCGTATACGAGGCGGCCGTCGCGGGTGAGAAGGCCCATATCTTCAAAGCCCGGTACTTGCACGGAAGCGGCGGACGTAAATGCGGCGGGCATAAGTGTGAAGGTCGCGCGTCTTACCCTGGGAGGTCTGTCGTCCTGCCACTGTGCTACCGGCATCGTGAGGTGCCGGGATGGGGCGGCAGAAGTCAGCCGAGGCCGTAGTAGGCTGCCTGACCAGCAGCTGAAGGGCCGAACAAGGTCTGCCGCTAGTAGGCGGCGGGTACTCACCGAAGATCATTGAAGGCAGGAGTGAACCGGATGGTTCAAGCGGACGAACGAAGAACGGGACGGTATCCCGGGGTGCGTGCGACCGGTGCCGAGACGACGGTGGCGTCCCGCTGGCGGACGAACGCGGAGCCGAGCGCGCTGATGGAGACCGTGCTGGAGCGCGGCAACCTGATGCGGGCGTATCAACGGGTGGTTCGCAACAAGGGGGCGGCGGGCGTGGACGCCATGACCGTGGCCGACTTGAAGGGCCACCTGCAACGACAATGGCCGGCGATCCGGGAACGGATACGCACCGGCCTTTACCAACCGAACGCGGTACGCCGGGTGCGCATCCCCAAGCCGCAAGGCGGCGAACGGGCACTGGGCATCCCGACGGTCCAGGATCGCTTGATCCAACAGGCGCTGCACCAGGTACTGAGCCCGCTGCTGGAACCGACGTTCTCGGCGTCCAGCTATGGGTTCCGTCCGGGTCGCAGTGCCCATCAGGCGGTCAGCGCGATGCGGGGTTACATCGAGGAAGGCAACCGGTGGGTGGTGGACATCGACCTGGAAGCGTTCTTCGACCGAGTGAACCACGACGTGCTGATGGGGCTGTTGGCGCGACACGTCGCCGACGCGCGGGTTCTGAAGCTGGTCCGAGCTTACCTGGAAGCGGGCGTAATGGACGGCGGGCTAATAAGCCCGAGGCGGGAAGGGGCGCCGCAAGGCGGCCCCTTGTCGCCGTTGCTGTCCAACCTGCTGCTGACGGAACTGGACCGGGAACTGGAACGCCGGGGTCACCGGTTCTGCCGTTACGCGGACGACTGCAATATCTACGTTCGCAGCAAGCAAGCGGGAGAGCGAGTGATGGTCAGCGTGACGCGGTTCCTGGAGGAACGGCTGAAGCTGCGGGTGAACGCCGCGAAGAGCGCGGTGGATCGCCCGTGGCGTCGTCGCTTCCTGGGCTACAGCGTGACGTGGCACCGCCGAACGCGGCTGCGGGTGTCGCCGGAGAGCGTCCAACGGCTCCGGTCGACACTGCGCGATGTGCTTCGGCGGGGCCGAGGCCGCTCCCTGTCGTACACCCTCAAGGTACTGGCCCCGATCCTGCGGGGTTGGGCGGCGTACTACCAGCTAACCGCCTCCAAGCGCGCCTTGGAAACGGTGGACGGCTGGCTGCGCCGCAAACTGCGAGGGATCCTGTGGCGGCAGTGGAAGCGGCCGGCGACGAGAGCGCGTGCGCTGATGAGACTGGGGTTACCGGAAGAGCGAGCGTGCAAAAGCGCGAGCAACGGACGAGGGCCGTGGTGGAATAGCGGCGCCTCGCACCTGAAGGTGGCCTTGCCGAATCGGTATTTCGCGCGGTTGGGACTGGTGTCGCTGGTGGATACGGTAGTGAGGCTCCAGAGCCGACCTTGAACCGCCGTGGTACGGAACCGTATGCCCGGTGGTGTGAGAGGACGGGGGCGGTGACGCCCCCTCCTACTCGATTTCATCGCGGATTACCGGGAAAAGCGGCTTTGATCTTCAGGAAAAAGTAGTCGCTGTCCCGGTAGCCATAGGCCATGCGCTTGATGACCTTGATGCGGTTGTTCATGCCCTCCAGCACGCTGGTGTTGAGGCGATAGGTGGCACTGGCGATGATGCCCTCGGCATAGGGCTTCAAAAGCCGAGCGAAGCGGATCAACGGCGCCAGGCCACTCGCCTGAGCCATGTTGAACCATCGTGTCCAACGCCACCGGGCGGCCCGCTCGGTGCGGGCGTACCAGAGCTCCTTGAGCTGGTTCTTCATCAGATACACCACCATCAACGGCTGATTCAGATCCAGTAACGTCCTCAGCTCGTCCGCCTGATCGGCCTTCAGGTTCTCAGGATTGCGCAGCAGCAACCACCGTGACCGCTTCACGGCCCGCCGTGCGGGCTTGTCCTGTCGCAGTTGGTTGGCCTGATCCACCCGGACCCGGTCGATCACCTCCCGGCCGAATTTGGCGATCACATGGAACAGGTCGTAGACCACCCGGGCGTTGGGGCACCAGGCCTGTACCTCCAGGTCCATGGCGGTGTTCATGTCCATGGCCACCGCCTCAATGTGTTCACAGTGCGCCCCCAGCCACTCGAAGCAGGGCCGAATCGCCTCCCGGGATCGACCTTCGCCCACCCACAGCACCTGCCGGGTCTCGGCGTCGATGACCACGCTGGCATAACGGTGGCCCTTGAACAGGGCGAACTCGTCCATGACCAGGTAACGGACCAGACTGAGGTCAGGCTCGGGCAGGTCCCGGGCCAACCGGGCCTTGTCGATGCTCTTGAGGGTGTGCCAGTGCAGCCCGGTCAGGCCGGCGATCTGCTTGAGCGGCAGCAAGGTCAGCAGTGTCTCCACGTGCTGGCGCAGCCGGTGGGTCAGCCGGGCTCGCGGGGCCAACCAGGACAGCGCTTCACGACCGACACCGCAGCGGGGGCAGCGCACCCGCCGCACCGGCACCTCCAACCAGACCCGGTACTCGAACAGATCCCGGTCTCGGACTCGCCGCCTCGTCGTGTCATGGATCAGGGAGCAGGATCGCCGGCAGCTTGGACAGCAAGGCGGCACTTGAGGGTCGGGGATCAGGTAAATCAGGCACTCGGAATCGGAGAGCGGAACGAACCGGGTCGCTATAAAGCCTTCCCAGCCCGAGCCGGGGAACGTAGCATCGCCCATGGCGGCAGTGTCCTTGTGTGGTTGCTTGGTCGCACAAACAACTTAACTCGGTTCACTGTCCGCCCCTACCTCTGAGTTCTCCTGTTTACTGACCTCTGAAGTGGCCCGGGGCGCCGCGGCTCACTGCTGAGCGGGTCTGGGTGACGCCCTTCCGGGACCCTGGAGGACAGGACGTCCGACAGGGAGCCCCCAGGGACGGGTTCACGGCGTTCCCGGAAGGGCGTCACCCAGACCTGCGCACCAAATGGAGGGGAAGCGTTCCCGCTAAAGCGCGATGAACCTTACTTCTTCGGCCAGCGCCGTAACAGCAACACCGTTAACTGGAAGAGCCCCCGTTGGGGCGACGTGATCGTGCGCGCGCAAATCGCTCCTGGCGAGGACGACCAGATCGGTGACGAAGAGAAAGACGGGTTGGCCGACACCTATGGTGTGTCCGCGACCTGGGACGGGGATGCCCTGTTCGCTGCTCTTGCGTATCAGCGCAGCTACCTGGAAGTGGACAGCCCGGTCCCGCCGCCGGTGACCGTGGCCGCCGACCTGGATCTGCTGCGTGGCACCCTGGGTATGGCGCTTGGTGACCTGGAGCTGGGCGCGATGGTCGAGCAGGTGCGCATTGATCCGGACGTGTCCGGCGCCGACCGCGCCGACGGCACCTCGTATATGGTCAGTGCCGGCTGGCAGTTGCTGCCGCGGGTTAAACTGAAGGCCCAGGCCGGTCGTTTCGACAGCAGTGATCTCGACTACGAGAGCGACATCCTGGCCGCGGGCGCCGACTACAAACTCGGCAAGCAGACCACGCTCTACGGGCTGGTATCCGGCTCCGACGTGGACTACACCTACGCCAACGGCACCGGCGATGACGACAGCGGCAGCCTGTTCTCAGTGGGGATGGAACACAAGTTCTGAAGAGAGCTTCAAGCTGCAAGCCTCAAGCTGCAAGCAGTCTTGAATCCGCTTGTAGCTTGTAGCTTGTAGCTTGTAGCTTGTAGCTTGCAGCTGGCCGGGCGGAGCCCGGCCTATGCCCAGCGCTTCAGTGCCAGCGAGGCGTTGGTGCCGCCGAAGCCGAAGCTGTTGCTGAGCACCAGCTCGGGGCGCTGGTCGTTGCTCTTGGTGAGAATCGGCAGGCCTTCGGCGTCCGCGTCCAGCTCGGTGATGTTGGCGGAGCCGGCGGTGAAGCCGTCGCGCATCATCAGCAGGCAGTAGATCGCCTCCTGAACGCCGGCGGCGCCCAGGCTGTGGCCGGACAGGCTCTTGGTGGAGCTGATCGCCGGAATCTTGCCGTCGCCGAACACTTCGCGGATCGCCTTCAGCTCGGCCAGATCCCCCACCGGGGTGCTGGTGCCGTGGGCGTTGATGTAATCCACGTCGCCGTCCACCGTGGCCAGCGCCTGGCGCATGCAGCGCGCGGCGCCTTCGCCGTTGGGCGCGACCATGTCGTGGCCGTCGCTGGTGGCGCCGTAGCCCACCACTTCCGCGTAGATACGCGCGCCGCGCGCCTTGGCGTGCTCCAGTTCCTCAAGCACCACCATGCCGCCGCCGCCGGCGATCACGAAGCCGTCGCGGCTGGCGTCATAGGCACGGGACGCGGTCTCCGGGGTGTCGTTGTACTTGCTGGACAGGGCGCCCATGCCGTCGAACAGACAGCTCAGGGTCCAGTGCTCTTCCTCGCCGCCACCGGCGAACACCACGTCCTGCTTGTTCAGCTGAATCTGTTCCACCGCGTTGCCGATGCAGTGCGCGCTGGTGGCGCAGGCGGAGGCGATGGAGTAGTTGATGCCCTTGATCTTGAACGGGGTGGCCAGGCAGGCGGACACGGTGCTCGCCATCACGCGCGGCACCATATAGGGGCCGACGCGCTTGACCCCGCGGGTGCGGGCGATGTCGGCGGCTTCCACCTGGTTGAACGACGAATGGCCGCCGGACCCGGCGATCAGGCCGGTGCGCTCGTTGCTGACGTCGGCCTCGTCCAGGCCGGCGTCGGCGATCGCCTGCTGCATGGCCACGTAGGCGTAGGCCGCCGCGTCGCCCATGAAGCGCCGTGGCTTGCGGTCGATATGGTCTTCCAGGTTGATATCCGGCGTCCCTGCGATCTGGCTGCGCATGCCCATTTCCTTATAGGCTTCCTTGAAGCGGATGCCCGGGAGGCTGTCCCGCAGCGCCCGGGACACCTGGTCCGCCTCGTTGCCGAGGCAGGACACGATTCCCAGGCCGGTAATCACGACGCGACGCATATGGTGCTCCATCAAGGTGATATTGTCGTACTAGCGGGCACTAAAACCCTTCCGTCGAGGTAAACAGGCCGACCCGCAGGTCTTTGGCCTCATAAATGTCCTCGCCGTCCACCGAAACCACGGCGTCGGCGATGCCCAGAGTGAGTTTGCGGGCGATCACCCGTTTCACGTTAATCCGGTAGGTCAATTTCTTGGCGGTGGGCAGCACCTGGCCGGAAAATTTCACCTGGCCCACGCCCAGGGCACGGCCACGGCCGGGGTTGCCCAGCCAGCCGAGGAAGAAGCCCAGCAGTTGCCAGGTGGCGTCCAGACCCAGACAACCCGGCATCACCGGGTCGGTCTCGAAGTGACAGTCGAAGAACCACAGGTCCGGGTGGATATCCAGCTCCGCGATGATTTCGCCCTTGCCGTATTCGCCGCCCTGGTCGGCGATGTGGCTGATGCGGTCGAGCATCAGCATGCCGGGCAGGGGCAGGCGAGCGTTGCCGGGGCCGAACAACTGACCGTGGGCACAGGCCAGCAGGTCGTCGTAGGAATAGGCGGATTTTTGATCCGGATTCGCGGTGTTCACGTTATTTGTGCTCAAACTGGTTACTCCACACAGGCCGGGCTGGTGCCGAACATCCATTGTTTTCACTCAGTATGGAACGGATCGAGCCCGATTCGTTCCAACCCGCCGGTGATAGTGTATGGATGCAAGATGACCTTTTGACTGCAAAATGGCGACGCTTTAAACACAGTGTCGACCCTGATGATAGCCACATAGTAGCAGAGCGGCGTCGTCGGGCACGACCGCTAAGCGTCTCAAAATATGTCCATGCCCGCGGGGCGCCAGGGGCGGCGCGCCGGTGGGCTTGCAAAGCGGGCCGCATCTGCCGATGATGCCCGCGCACACTCAGCCGGAGGAATAAGGTGGCGGCGGAACTCGGACATCTCTCCCTGTGGGTGGCCATAGCGGCGGCCCTGGTGTTGGCGGTATTCCCACTGATCGGCGTGTATCGCCGGGTGGAATCCTGGCAGCGCTACGCCCGGCCTTTGGCCTGGCTGCAGTGGCTGGCGCTCACGGTGGCGATGGTCTGCCTGGGCTACAGCTTCTATATCAATGATTTCACGGTCACCTATGTGGCCAACCACAGCAACTCGCAATTGCCGCTGGGCTACCGGCTGTCGGCGATCTGGGGCGGCCACGAGGGCTCCCTGTTGCTGTGGGGCTGGATGCTGGGCGGCTGGACCGCCCTGGTCGGCCTGTTCAGCCGCAAGGTGCCGCTGCCCATGGTGGTGCGGGTGCTGTCGGTGATGGGCATGATCGCGGTGGGTTTCCACGCCTTCATGCTGTTCACCTCCAACCCGTTCGACCGCTCGCTGCCCTGGTTCCCGATCGACGGCGCCGACCTCAACCCGCTGCTGCAGGACCCGGGCCTGATCATCCACCCGCCCATGCTTTATATGGGTTACGTGGGCTTCTCGGTGGCGTTCGCGTTCGCCGTGGCCGGTCTGCTGGCCGGCAATCTGGACCCGGCCTGGGCCCGCTGGGCACGCCCCTGGACCACCGTCGCCTGGAGCTTTCTCACCGTCGGCATCGCCCTGGGCTCCTGGTGGGCCTACTACGAACTGGGCTGGGGCGGCTGGTGGTTCTGGGACCCGGTGGAAAACGCCTCCCTGCTGCCGTGGCTGGCCGGCACCGCGCTGATTCACTCCCTGGCGGTGAGTGAAAAACGCAACCTGTTCCGCGCCTGGACCGTGCTGCTGGCCATCGTCACCTTTTCCATGAGCCTGCTGGGCACCTTCCTGGTGCGCTCCGGCGTGCTCACCTCGGTGCACGCCTTCGCCAACGACCCCAGCCGGGGCGCCTTTATTCTCGGCTTCCTGGTGGTGGTGGCCGGCGGCGCGCTCACCCTGTTCGCGCTGCGCGCCGGGCGCCTCAAGGGCAAGGGCGGCTTCAAGCCGCTCTCCCGGGAGGCCTTCCTGCTGGGCAACAATCTGCTGCTGCTCACCGCCACCTTCGCGGTATTGATGGGCACCCTGTATCCGTTGTTGGGCGAGGCGCTGGACATCAAGGTGTCGATCCGCGCCGCCTACTTCAACAGCTTCTTCGTGCCGCTGACCCTGGTGCTGATGGCGATTCTGGTGCCCGGCATGCTCAGCAACTGGAAGCGCCAGGACAGCTCGCCGTTGCTGCGGCGCATGCTGATGCTGGCGCCGGCGGCGCTGATCGGTGGCTACCTGGGCGCGCGCCTGCCCGGCGACACGCCCTGGGTGGGCACCCTGGCGCTGATCCTGGCCCTGTTCCTGGTGTTCGCCCACATCGACGATCTGGTGCGCCGCGCGCTGGCCTACAACCGGGGCTTCCTGGGCGGGCTGGGCAAACTCGGCCGCGGCTACTACGGCATGGTGCTGGCCCATTCCGGCATGGCGGTGCTGGTGGCCGGCGTCACCGTGGTCAGCTTCCACGAGGTGGAGCGTGACGTGCGCATGGCGCCGGGCGATGTGGCCGAGGTGGGCGCTTACCGCTTCGAGTTCGACACCCTCAGCGAATACGCCGGCCCCAACTTCGATTCCCGCATGGGGCATTTTCTGGTCAGCCGCGACGGCGAACCGATCGCGGAAATGAACCCGGAAAAACGCACCTACCGCGCCAGCGGCCAGGTGATGACCGAAGCGGCCATCGACGCCGGCCTGATGCGCGATCTCTACGTGGCCCTGGGCGAGCCCCTGGGCGGCGACGCCTGGGCGGTCCGCATCTATCACAAGCCGATGATCCGCTGGATCTGGCTGGGCGCCCTGATCATGGCCCTGGGCGGCGCCTTGGCGCTCACCGACGCCCGTTACCGGAAAAGAATGACGCGCAGCAAGGCGGACGCCGACGGCGAGGTGGTTTATGAGTAAAGGCACCAACCCCTGGGTCTTCCTGCCGCTGGTGGCGTTCGTCGCCCTGGCGGTGCTGCTCGCCAGCGGCCTGGGCCGCAACCCGGAAGAGCTGCCCTCGGCGCTGGCCGGCAAGCCGGTGCCGGAATTTTCCCGGCCGTCGCTGCTCAACGACCGCACCCTCACCGAGGAGCTGCTCACCGGCCGCTGGCAATTGTTGAACGTGTGGGGCACCTGGTGCCCGACCTGCTACGTCGAGCATCCCTATTTGCTGGAGCTGGCGCGCAGCGGCATCCCCATTATCGGGCTCGACTATAAAGACGAGGATGCCAAGGCCCGCGACTATCTGGCCGAATACGGCAACCCGTTCCGCGAAGTGATCGTCGACGCCGACGGCCAGCTGGGTCTTGACCTGGGCGTCTACGGTGCGCCGGAAACCTTTCTGATCAACCCGCGCGGCGAGATCGTGCTGCGCCACGTGGGCGAAATGAACCAGCGCGTCTGGGACGACAAGTTCGCGCCGGTGCTGCAGCAGGCCGGTGAGGCCCCGGGGGTGGCGCCGTGATCCGTCTTGCCATTCTGCTGTTCGCCATGGCGGCCGCGCCGTCCTGGGCCGCCATCGACATTTACCAGTTCGACAGCGACGCCCAGCAGGACCGTTTTCACCGCCTCACCGAGGAGCTGCGCTGCCCCAAGTGCCAGAACCAGAGCATCGCCGATTCCGACGCGGAGATTTCCCAGGATATGCGCGAGCGGGTGGCGCGGATGATCCGCGAAGGGCACAGCGATGAGGAGATCGTCACCTTCTTCGTCGACCGCTACGGGGATTTCGTCAGCTACCGGCCGCCGTTCAACCCCCGCACCGCGATTCTCTGGGTGGGGCCCCTGACCCTGTTGCTGCTGGGCGGCGTGGGTATCGTACTGCTGGTGCGCCGCGCCAGCCGCGAAGCGGAGGAAGACGATCAATGAGTCCGTTCATTGTGCTGATAGTGGTGTTGCTGGCGGCGCTGCTGGTGTGCTTTTTATTGTGGCGCCGGGAAAGCCGCGCCGCCGGCGCGCCCCTGTCGATCACCGGCCTGGCGATCCCCCTGTTGGTGGTGGCGGTGGCCGGCCTCGGCTATCTGACCATCGGGCTGGATCGCAACACCCTGGACTGGCTGGCCGACCAGCGCCGCTACGACCCGGTGGCCGAGCGGGTGATCGCCGGCGAAGCCCCCGGTGAGCAGGACCAGGACATCTCCGCCGCCGCGCTCACGCGGGTGCTGCAGTCGCGGCTGGTGCGCGAGCCCAGCCTCACCGGCTGGTACACCCTGGGTCTGCTCTATGACCAGTTGGGCGCGCCGGCCCAGGCCCAGGAAGCCGCCCGCCGGGCGCTGGAGATGGACCCGGACGACCACGCCGCGCGCCTGCTGCTGGCGCGCGGGCTGATCGCCCAGGCCGACGGCCGCCTCACCGACGAGGCCCAGGCGGAAATCGCCCGGGTGCTGGCGGATAACCCCCGGCACGACGGCGCGCTGATGCTGCAGGCAATGGCCGCCAACGAGGCCCGCCGTTTTGATCTGGCGGCGCGGTCCTGGCGCGCGCTGCTGGCCCGTCACGGCGACGGCGAAGCCGGCGATCTGATCCGCCGCGGCCTGGCCCAGGCGGAGCAGCAGCGTGAGCGCAGCGAGCAGCTGCAAGGGCTCACCGTCACCGTGCAGGCCGACGACGTGCCCGAGGGCGGCACCCTGTTCGTGTTCCTGCGCCGGGCCGGGGAGAGCGGCGGCCAGCCGCTGGCCGCGCGCCGGGTGCTGGCGGAATCGTTCCCTATCCAGGTGACCCTGCGCCCGGGCGACTGGCTGCAGGCCTATCCCGCCGAGCTGGACCAGCTGCGCGTGGCCGCGCGCTACACGCCGGCGCCCGGCTCCAGCGTGGACCAGGCCAACCTGAACGCCGCGCCCACCGCTCTGGATCTGAGCCGGCGGCCGGCGGCGAGTCTCACGATTCGCCGCTAGGCGCGCCGCCACGGGCGTCCGCGATACCAAGGTCGCCCTTGTACCCGGGGGACCCGCACGGTAAAGTTCCCCCCCTTCGGGCGAGGGGAGCTCCTGACGCCCCTTCCATTCGCGGCAAAACGGAGAATCCTATGCGTGTCATCCTGCTTGGCGCGCCCGGTGCGGGTAAGGGCACTCAGGCGCAGTTCATCAAGGAAGAATTTTCCATTCCCCAGATCTCCACCGGCGATATGCTGCGTGCCGCGGTGAAAGCGGGCACCCCTCTGGGCCTGGAAGCCAAGAAAGTGATGGATGCCGGCGGTCTGGTATCCGACGACATCATTCTCGGCCTGGTCAAAGAGCGCATCACCGAGGACGACTGCAAGAACGGCTTCCTGTTCGACGGCTTCCCGCGCACCATCCCCCAGGCCCAGGCGTTGGTGGAAGAGGGTGTGAATATCGATTTCGTGGTTGAGATTGATGTGGATGACGAAGAAATCATCGAGCGCCTCAGCGGACGCCGCGTGCACCCCGCTTCCGGCCGGGTCTACCACATCAAGCACAACCCGCCCAAGGAAGCCGGCAAGGACGACGAGACCGGCGACGAGCTGGTCCAGCGCGACGACGACAAGGAAGCCACCGTGCGCAAGCGCCTTGAGGTGTACCAGGAGCAGACCCGTCCGCTGGTGAACTTCTACCAGGAGCTGGCCCAGCACGGCGAACAGAACGCGCCGACCTATGTGCGCGTGGCCGGCGTCGGCGGCGTCGACGACATCCGTCAGCGCATCATGGAAAAACTCAAAGGCTGAACCGCGGACCTGCGCGAGCGGGCTTGTGCGAACGGGCCCCGCCCGCGAAAGGCCGGCGCAAGCCGGCCGGCAACGGTTGCCATCTCCCAACGCTTATCCCACCGGCACACACCCACCACTCCTATCACCCCGATAGCGTGCCCCCGGCGCCCGTCTCACCTATCATTCACCCCTCATTGGTTGTGATGCGTCCCCGCGCTTATTCAGGAGAAGGCTTGCTATGTCCGTGACAAAACCGGCGGTGGTCCTGGTCAATCTGGGCACCCCTGACGCGCCCACCACGACGGCGGTGCGCCGCTATCTGAAACAGTTCCTGTCCGACCCCAGGGTGGTGGAAGCGCCACGCCTGATCTGGTTCTGGGTGCTGCGGTTGATCATTCTGCCGTTACGGCCGCGCCGGGTGGCGAAACTGTACGCCTCCATCTGGCAACAGGACTCACCGATTCGGCTGGTCGCCCGGGAGCAGGCCGAGGCGCTGGCCGGCCGTTTCGACTGCACCGTGCGTTACGCCATGAGCTACGGCAGCCCCGGCTTTGAAGCCGTGCTGGATGAACTGGCGGACCAGGGGCACGACCACCTGTTGATCCTGCCGCTCTATCCGCAGTATTCCGGTTCCACCAACGGCGCGGTGGCGGACGCCCTGGCACGCTGGGTGCGCACCCGCCGCGAAGTGCCCGGGCTGACGCTGGTCAAGGACTACTGGCAAAACCCCGCCTGGCTGGACGCGGTGGCCGACAGCATCCGGCGTTTCCGCGAACAACACGGTGAGGCGGAAAAGCTGCTGTTTTCGTTCCACGGTATTCCGGTGTCCTATCAGGATAAAGGCGACCGCTACGGAGAGCGCTGCCACCACTCCGCCACGTTGATCGCGGAGCGGCTGGGTTTGCGGGCCGAGCAATGGATGGTGACCTTCCAATCCCGTTTCGGCCCCCAGGAATGGCTTAACCCCTATACCGATAAAACTCTGGAAAAGTGGGGACAGGAAGGCGTGCGCTCGGTGCAGGTGGTGTGCCCCGGCTTTTCCGCCGACTGCCTGGAAACCCTGGAAGAAATCGACGGCGAAAACCGCGAAGTATTCCTGCACGCCGGCGGTGAATCGTTCGCGTATATCCCCGCGTTGAACGCGGAACCGGCACACATCGACGCCCTGGAAGCGGTGGTCCGTGCCCATTTATGAAGCGCGGTGACGAGTGACTCACGCGGGGCAGTCGAACACTGCCCCGTTTTATTTTTTGTCGGCGCCGCCCCACCCAAAAAAACCTTCTTTTTATTTTTTTACTGATTCCTACAAAGTCCTGGTCAAATAATGTACCAAGTGATTTTTTTTTATGCTACTTTCCGACTGTCGCAGAAAAATGACGTCATAGATTAGGAGATCGATCATGGCCAGAGCAGCAAAAAAAAGTAGCGCTCAGAAAAAAACAGCGGCTCGCAAGACCGCCGCACGCAAGAAAACCACCACCACCAAAACCACCGCCAACAAGGCTCCGGCAATGCCGAAGTCGGTAACCAACGCCGAATCCAAGTCCAAACTTCAGGAAAAGGCGGTGGCCCAGGCGCAGAAGAAAGTCGACCAGGCCAGCACCAAGCTGGAACGGCAGAAGAAAAAGATCGAGGCGGAAAACGACAAACTCACCAAGCTGCGCACTGATCTGGCGGCCAAACGGGATAAGGCCAAAGGCAAGGCCACCGCCGCCGCCAAACGCGCCGTGGAAACCGCCCGCGGTCGCATGAATACCCAGCGTCTGAAACTTCAGGACCTGCGCGGTGAGAGCAAACTGATTCGCGCCGAAATCCAGGCCGCCAAGAAGGTAGTGACGCGGGAAAACAAAAAGCTGCGCACGGCCCAGCGTAACCTGACCACCAAGATGCGCGAGTACGAGCGCAAACTGGCGAAGAAAGCCAAGGTGGCTCAGAAGAAAGCGGAACAGAAGGCCAAACGCGCCGCCCGCAAAGCCACCGGCAAGAAAACCACCGCGCGCAAAACCACCGCCAAGAAAGCGGCCAAGCGCACTCCGGCGAAGAAAAGCGCCAGCAAGCGCCCGGCGGCCAAGAAAACCGCTACCCGCAAGACCGCGGTGAAGAAGGCCGCCACACGCAAGACCCCGGCGCGCAAAGCACCGCGCAAGAAAGCGGCGGCCAAGAAGACCCCGGCCAAGAGCAGCTGACCGGATCGTCCGCCCGTTCGATGCAACGCCCCCGGCCTACCGGGGGCGTTGTCGTTCCGGTCGCTGAAGACCGCCCTGGGCCGGCCGACAGGCGGGGGTGGCGCTCCGGCCAAGAAAGCTATTGATAACAATTCGCATTAGGGTTATTCTGCTCCCGAGTTTGAGGAGTGGACGTAGCCATGTACGTTTGTTTGTGTAACGGCATCACTGACGGTCAGATACGGGAAGCAGCCCAAAGCGGTTGCGACAGCCTGCGCGATCTTCGTCGGGAACTTGGGGTTGGCAGTCAGTGTGCTAAATGTGCACGGCACGCCCGTCAGGTATTGCGTGATACCCGTAACGCCATGCCGGCGGTCTCTTCAATCTCGGCAAACCGGGGCGAACCAGTCCAGTACTGGCCTCAGACCGCCTGAGCGCCGCCCCGCGCGAGAGCAGTCCATCAGCCTCCCAGCCAGGCTCGAGCCCAGCCAGGGAGCAGGGACGCCAGCGCCCCCTCGGTTTTTTAAAGACTGATTCTCATTAGTATAACTACTTGTATTTACTCGATTTTTTTCCGGGTAAGTCTTGTCCGTGCCCCCGTCTTGCTGAACAATGGTCGCCATTACCCCGCCGGCACGGAGAACGCACATGAAAGGCGACCAGAAAGTTATCGAATTCCTTAACCGCGCACTCGGCAACGAGCTGGTGGCGATCAACCAGTATTTCCTGCACGCCAAGATGTACAAGGATTGGGGGCTCCAGGCTCTGTACGAGCACGAGTACCACGAATCCATCGACGAAATGAAACACGCCGACATGCTGGTCGAGCGCATTCTGTTTCTCGAAGGCGTGCCCAATCTGCAGGATCTCGGCAAGCTGATGATCGGCGAAAACACCCAGGAAATGCTCGATTGCGACCTCAAGCTTGAGCAAATGGCGGTTCCGGACCTGCGCGACGGCATCGAGCACTGTGAGACGGTGCGCGACTACGTCACCCGTGACCTGTTCCGGGAAATTCTCGCCTCCGAGGAAGAGCACATCGACTGGCTGGAAACCCAGCTTGGCCTGATCGACCGGGTCGG
Organism: Alcanivorax sp.; assembly: GCA_017794945.1. Lineage (GTDB taxonomy): Bacteria > Pseudomonadota > Gammaproteobacteria > Pseudomonadales > Alcanivoracaceae > Alloalcanivorax. Next base: position 358,060 of record CP051239.1, on the reverse strand, counting down.
CCTGGAAAATTACCTGCAAAAACAAATGGAAACCGCCGAGGAATAAATTCCCCGCCAGTGCGTTTGCGCAAGAAATCACCGCCCCCGGCTTGACTCCCACGGGGGCATTGGGAATAATGCGCGCCTCTTGACGGCCAACGCCGCAAGGTCCCGCACCGGTAGCTCAGTTGGATAGAGCATCTGGCTACGAACCAGGAGGTCGGGGGTTCGAATCCTCCCCGGTGCGCCATACATGAAAAAGCCCACTCATTCGAGTGGGCTTTTTTTATGCGTGGCGCACCGGGGAGCTATTTAGAGAACCCCCCCGGGTTCGAACGAGCGGCTCACCGAGCCGCGAAGTAACGTAATGCGAGCATTACGGCCCGGAGGGCAAGCGAAGCAAAGCCAGGGCCCCTCTACAAAGCCGCCCCCACACCAGCTCCCCCAACCCCTCCCACCAAAACAATGTCAACAATCCCGACCCAAAATCCCGCCCCTGTCCCCAAAATCAACCATCCCCGTCCCCCATTACCTTGCCTGTTGTCGACAATCCCGATACATTGCGCCGAATCAGGGCGCCGGAGCCCCGCCCAAAAGGCGGCGGATCCCCAGCAGAACAGCCCCACGCTTGAACCTACCCGGGAGCGGAGCATGAATGATCTATTGGCCCAGGGCGCGCAGCTCATGGTGCTGGGCATGGGCGTGGTACTCGCCTTTCTTTTGATTCTGGTGGCGGTAATGACCGGCCTGTCGGCCCTGGTCCAGCGCTTCGCCCCCGACACCACCGGCGGCCAGACCGCGAGCGTGCCGGCCCCGGAACCCGCACCCCAGGTTTCTCCACACATCCGGGCGGCCATCCAGGACGCCATCCGGCAACACCGCGCCCAACGCTGATCGGAATCTTCCCATGACGACAAAAACGCCTCTCGGCATCACCGACGTGGTGCTGCGCGACGCCCACCAGTCCCTGCTCGCCACCCGCCTGCGCCTGGACGACATGCTGCCGATCGCGGAGAAACTCGACCGCATCGGCTTCTGGTCACTGGAATCCTGGGGCGGCGCCACCTTCGACGCCTGCATCCGCTACCTGGGCGAAGACCCCTGGGAGCGCATCCGCGAGCTCAAAAAGGCGATGCCCAACACCCCCCAGCAGATGCTGCTGCGCGGCCAGAACCTGCTTGGCTATCGCCATTACGCCGACGACGTGGTCGACGCCTTCGTGGAGCGGGCCGCGCAAAGCGGCGTGGACGTGTTCCGCGTGTTCGACGCCATGAACGACATGCGCAATATCGAGCGCGCGGTGGCGGCGGTGGTCCAACAGGGCAAGCACGCCCAGGGCACCATCGCTTACACGGTGAGCCCGGTGCACACCCTCGACGTCTGGGTGGAGCAGGGTAAACGCATCGAGGACATGGGCGCCCATTCCGTGGCGATCAAGGACATGGCCGGCCTGCTCACGCCCTACACCGCGTACGAGCTGGTAAGCCGCCTTAAGCAGGCCCTCGACATTCCGGTGCACATGCAGTGCCACGCCACCACCGGCCTGTCCACCGCCACCGCCCTGAAAGCGGCGGAGGCCGGCATCGACAACGTCGACACCGCCATTTCGTCCATGTCGATGACCTACGGCCACAGCCCCACCGAAACCGTGGTGGCGATGCTGGAAGGCACCGACCGCGATACCGGCCTGGATATTCGCGCCCTGGAGGAAATCGCCGCCTACTTCCGCGAGGTGCGGCTCAAGTACCGGCGCTTCGAGGGCAGCCTGCGCGGCGTCGACTCGCGCATTCTGGTGGCGCAGGTACCCGGCGGCATGCTGACCAACATGGAAAGCCAGCTGCGCGAACAGAACGCCCTCGACCGCTTCGACGCGGTGCTCGAGGAGATTCCCCGGGTACGCAAGGACCTGGGCTACATTCCCCTGGTTACGCCCACCTCGCAGATTGTCGGCACCCAGGCGGTGATGAACGTCATGGCCGGCGAACGCTACAAGGCGCTCAGCAAGGAAACCCGAGGCATTCTGCGCGGCGAGTACGGGGAGGCGCCGGCGCCCTTCGACGAGGCCCTGCGTGAGCGGGCCCTGGAAGGGGACGCCCCGATTACCTGCCGCCCGGCGGACCGGCTCGACAACGAACTGGAGGCCCTCGGGCAGGAGCTGGAACGGCAGGCCGGTGAGGAAGGCATTGAGCTGGCCGGCGGCGAGCGCCGCCTGGACGATGTGCTCACCTACGCCCTGTTCCCGCAGATCGGGCTCAAGTTTCTCGCCAACCGGGGCAACCCGGACGCCTTCGAGCCGGTGCCCACCGCCGGAGACGACGGCCAGGAAGAGGGCGTCTACACGGTCACCGTGGAAGGGCAGCGCTACACCGTGACGGTCAGCGACGGCGGCGACATCGACGGCATCAAACCCCTGGACGGCGCGGCGCCGGCCACGTCCGGCACGGAACCGGCGGCCCCCGCCGGCGACGGGGAGCCGGTGGCCGCGCCGCTGGCCGGCAACATCTTCGAGGTGCTGGTCAAACCCGGGCAGCGGGTGGAAGAGGGCGAACGAGTGCTGGTGCTGGAAGCGATGAAAATGGAAACCGACGTCGCCGCGCCCCGCGCCGGCACCGTGGCCGAAGTGCGGGTCAAACCCGGTGACGCCGTGGCGGTGGGCGATGTGCTACTGACGATCGGGGGTTAAGCATGGAACAGCTCAATACCCTCTGGCTCAGCACCGGGCTTTACCAGCTCAGCGTCGGCCAGTTCGTGATGATCCTGGTGGGCCTGGTGCTTCTGTTCCTGGCCATCCGCAAGAACTTCGAGCCGCTGCTGCTGATTCCCATCGGCTTCGGCGGCATTCTCGCCAACATTCCGGTGGCCGGTCTGGCGGAACCCGGCGGCCTGCTGTATCTGATCTACGAAGCCGGCCTCACCACCGGCGTGTTCCCGCTGCTGATTTTCATGGGCGTGGGCGCGATGACCGACTTTGGCCCGCTGCTGGCCAACCCGCGCACCCTGTTGCTGGGCGCCGCCGCCCAGTTCGGTATTTTCGCCGCGCTGCTGGGGGCCCTGGCGCTGAATTATCTGGGGCTGGATTTCTCGCTCGCCGACGCCGCCAGTATCGGCATCATCGGCGGCGCCGACGGCCCCACCAGCATTTACGTCACCAGCCGGTTATCGCCGGAACTGCTCGGCGCCGTGGCCGTGGCGGCCTACTCCTACATGGCCCTGGTGCCGCTGATCCAACCGCCGGTGATCCGGCTGCTGACCACCGAAAAACAACGCCGGATCAAGATGGAGCAGCTGCGTCCGGTGGGCCGGCTGGAGAAAATTCTGTTTCCGGTTTTGCTGTTGATCCTGGTGGCCTTGCTGCTGCCGGACGCGGCGCCGCTGCTGGGCATGTTCTGCTTCGGCAATCTAATGAAGGAATCCGGGGTGGTGAACCGCCTGGTGGACACCACCACCAACGCGCTGATCAACACCGTGACCATCCTTCTGGGGCTGGCGGTGGGCGCCAAGCTCGGCGCCGAACAGTTCCTGGTGCCGGAAACCCTGGGTATTCTGGTGCTGGGCCTGGCGGCGTTCGTGATCGGCACCGGCACCGGCGTGCTGATGGCGCACATCATGAACCGCTTCAGCAAGATTCCGATCAACCCGATCATCGGCGCCGCCGGTGTGTCGGCGGTACCCATGGCCGCCCGGGTGGCCAACCGGGTGGGCCTGGAAGCCAACCCGCAAAATCATTTGCTGATGCACGCCATGGGGCCTAATGTGGCCGGCGTCATCGGCTCCGCTGTCGCCGCCGGGGTCTTGCTTAATCTGGCTGGATAAATTCGGATATGAACGCCCACTGGCTCGAACGTCTCAATGCGCTGTTGTTCCGTTTGCGCCACGTCTGGGCGGTGGGCAGCTTCAGCCTGGGGCTGGCCAGTTACTTTCTGGTCGAACGTCAGCCGTGGCTGGCGGCGGTGCTCACCGCCGTGCTGGTGGCCACCTGGCTGGTGCTGATCACCGAGAACATCTGGCTGCGACGATTCCGTGGCACGCCCATGGAGCAGGTCGCCCAGGGCGCCCTCAAACTGATGCTGCAGGGGGTTCACCAGGAGGCCTTTTTCTTCAGCCTGCCGTTCGTGGTCCTGCAATGGTCCGGCGGCGCTGAATATTTCCTGTTCACCGGACTGGTGGTGGCCGGCGCGCTGGTCAGCATCATCGACCCGTTTTACTTCCGCCTCGCCGGCCACCGTGCCTGGTATTTCGGCTTCCACGCCTGGGCCCTGTTCGTGGCACTGCTGGTGCTGCTGCCGCTGATTTTTAAATGGCCCACCAACCAGGCGCTCGACGGCGCCGCCCTGTTGACCGCCCTGTTCGCGTTACCGAGCTTTTGGAGAGTGGGCGGCCCGCGCCGGGCCTGGCGCTGGGGCGTGCTGGTGCTGGTCTCCGCGTCGATCATCTCGGTGCCCTGGTGGGGCGCGCGGCTGGTGCCGCCGCTGAGCCTGTCCCTGGAGCACCGGGCGGTGTCGGTGAACTTCAACCGGGAGCGCCGCCAGCCACTGGTCACCGGTGAAACCTTCGAACTCGAAGAGCTGGACGAAGGCCTGTACGCTTACACCGCGATCCGCGCGCCGCTGGGTCTGGGGCAGCCGGTTTATCATTACTGGTTCCACGGCCGCGAGCTGGTCGACAAGGTGCCTCTCAACGTTACCGGCGGCCGCGAGGAAGGTTACCGCACCTGGTCGCACAAGCTGCATTTCCCCGATAACGCCACCGGCCGCTGGCGGGTGGAAGTCCGCACCGCCAAGGAACAGATCATCGGCGTGCTGCGTTTCAATGTGATCGAACGCTGAGCCAGACCATGTGGCACACCCTGCAAACGGCACTCACGCCGTACATCCTGTCGCCGCTCACGGTGCTGCTGTGCCTTCTGGCCGCCGCCGGCTGGGTGCTGGGCGCGCGACGGCTGGCCCGGCAGGGGCGCGCGCCCTCGGTGTGGCGCACCTTGTCGTTCTTCACCGGCCTGCTGCTGTGCTACGCGGTGATCCACACCCAGTTCGATTACTACGCCCGCTACATGTTTTTCATGCACCGCATCCAGCATCTGGTGCTGCATCATCTGGGCGCCTTCCTGATCGCCCTGGCCAACCCCCTGCCGGTGCTGGCGGCGGTGGCCGGCGACCGCCGCTTCCCAAGGCTGGCGCGCGCGTTCGCGCCGTTGCGGCGGATATTGTTCGACCCGGTGGTGGCCACCGTATTGTTCGTCGGCCTGATTTTCTTCTGGCTGTGGCCGTCGGTGCATTTCGACGCCATGCTCAGCCTGCGGCTCTACGAGCTGATGAACTGGTCGATGCTGATCGACGGCGTGATTTTCTGGCTGGTGATCCTCGATCCCCGGGATCCGCGACAGGCGCGCACCTCCGGCTTCGGCGTGCGCTTTCTGATGCTGGTGGCGGCGCTGTTTCCGCAAATCCTGCTGGGCGCCTACATCACCTTCTCGGAACCGGGCCTCTACGATGTCTACGCCATCTGCGGCCGGGCCTGGCCGCTCAGCCCCGCCACCGACCAGGTGCTGGGCGGCGTGCTCACCTGGATTCCACCGGCCATGATGACCATCCTCGGCGCCCTGGTGGTGTTGAGGTACTACTTGAATTACGAACAGCAAGGAGACTGATATGCGCATCCCCGGCGTGCTGATCGCCCTGTTCGCGGTCCTGCTGGTGGGCTGCGGCGAGTCCCGCGTGGATTTCCACGGCAAGGACATCACCGGCGTGATGGACGATCTCAGCTTCACCCTCACCGACGAGAACGGCGACAGGGTCAGCGAATCGATTGTCGACGGCAAGGCGGTGGTGCTGTTCTTCGGCTACACCCACTGCCCCGACTACTGCCCCATGACCCTGACGCTGCTGGCCCAGGCCATGAACACCCTGTCCGAGCAGCAGCGCGAACAACTGCGGGTGCTGTTCATCAGCGTCGACCCGGAGCGCGACACACCCGCGCTGCTCAAGGAGTACACCGCTTACTTCGGCCCGGAAGTGATCGGCCTCACCGGCAGCAAGGAGCAGCTGGACGATGTCACCAAACGCTACCGCACCGCCTACGGCTACGGTGACAAGGACGAGCAGGGCAACTACGAGGTGTCCCATGGCCTGGCCATGTATGGCTTCGACAAGCGCGGCCAGGTGCGTCTGCTGATGCGCAACGATCAGCCCGTTGAACAGGTCGCCGACGATCTCCGGGCGCTGATCGACCTGTAACGGTGCTGCTCTCCAGCCGGGGTCGCGTGTCTGTGTTAGGCCCTTCCGGGAACGTCGTGAATACATCCCTGTAGCCTCCCTGTCGAACGTCCTGTTCTCCAGGGTCCCGGAAGGGCCTAACACAGACCCGCTCCGCAGCTAGCGTCACCGCCACGGGTTATTGCTGGCGCCGAACCTTTCTGTAAAGGTCCCGGCGGTGTTATGTCCCGTGGCGGTTCCGCTGCCAAGTGAGCGGGGCAATGGTGGTGCCTGGAGGGACCTATTTGGCCAGGGATGGCCAAATGAGAGCGCCCAGGGAAGGCTTGAGCGATCCCGGAAGGCACCACCATTGCCCCGCGTCTCGGATACGGAGCACCAGACGCCGGAAGAGCCAGCGTCTCTGGAATCCTGCCGGGTGGCTAAAGCCACCCTTTCGCGGGCGGGGCCCGCTCGCACAAGAGCTCCCACAAGGCCGCTCCCACAGGCCTGGAATCAGGCGCTCTTTCGGAGCGCCTTGGCGGCTTCCACCATGTTGGCCAGGGCGCCTTCGGTTTCTTCCCATTTGCGGGTCTTGAGGCCGCAGTCCGGGTTCACCCAGAGGCGTTCCTTGGGCAGCCGCTGGGCGGCCTTTTCCATCAGCGCCACCATCCAGTCCACCTTCGGCTCGTTGGGAGAGTGGATGTCGTACACGCCCGGGCCGATGTCGTTGGGGTACTGGAAGTTTTCGAACGCTTCCAGCAGCTCCATGTTCGAGCGCGACGTTTCGATGGTGATCACGTCCGCGTCCATGGCGGCGATCGCTTCGATGATGTCGTTGAACTCCGAGTAGCACATGTGGGTGTGGATCTGGGTTTCGTCGGCCACGCCCACGGTGGCCAGGCGGAAGCAGTCCACCGCCCAGTCCAGGTACGCCTGCCAGTCGTCGCGGCGCAGCGGCAGGCCTTCGCGGAAGGCCGGCTCGTCGATCTGGATCACGCCGATGCCGGCCTTTTCCAGGTCCTGGACTTCGTCGCGCAGGGCCAGGGCGATCTGCCGGCAGGTGGTGTCGCGGGGCTGGTCGTCGCGCACGAAGGACCACTGCAGAATGGTCACCGGGCCGGTGAGCATGCCTTTCACCGGCTTGTCGGTGAGCGACTGGGCGAAGCGGGTCCAGTCCACGGTCATCGCCTTGGGGCGGCTCACGTCGCCGAAGATCACCGGCGGTTTCACGCAGCGCGAGCCGTAGCTCTGCACCCAGCCGAAGCGGGTGAAGGCGAAGCCTTCCAGCAGCTCGCCGAAGTATTCCACCATGTCGTTACGTTCCGCTTCACCGTGCACCAGCACGTCCAGGTCCACCTGTTCCTGGTAGCGCACCGCGCGGGTGATTTCCTGCTTCATCAGCTCGGTGTAGCCGCTGTCGTCCAGCTTGCCGGCTTTCCAGTCGCGCCGCGCGGCGCGGATTTCCTTGGTCTGCGGAAACGAGCCGATGGTGGTGGTGGGGTAGGCGGGCAGTTTCAGCGCCGCCTGCTGTTTGCCGATGCGCTCGGCGAACGGGCTCAGCCGGTCGCGGGACACTTGGCCGGAGGCTGCCATGCGCTCGCCCACCGCCGGGTCGTGGATGCGCCGCGACTGGCCGCGCGCCGCCACCGCCTGGCGTTGCGCCTGCAGCGCCGGCTGCACGCCGTCGTCGCCGTCCAGGGCGCCGCCCAGCACCGCCAGTTCGTCGAGCTTTTGTTTGGCGAAGCTGAGCCAGCTTTTCAGTTCGTCGTCCAGGCGGTCTTCCTGGTCCAGGTCCACCGGGCTGTGCAGCAGCGAGCAGGAAGGCGCCAGCCACAGGCGCTCGCCCAGCTGCGCTTTCAGCGGGGTCAGGGTGTCGAGCAGGGCATCCAGGTCGGCGCGCCAGATATTGCGGCCGTTGATCACGCCCAGCGACAGCACCTTGTCGCCCAGGCGCGGCAGCACCTGATCCAGCGGATCGTTGCCGCGCACCCGGTCCAGGTGCAGGCCGGCCACCGGCAGTTGCAGGGCGGTGAACAGGTTGTCGCGCAGGCCTTCGAAGTAGGTGGCCAGCAGCAGCTTCACCGAGGCGGCGCCGGCGAGCTGGTCGTAGACACGCAGGTAGGCGCGCTGCCAGGCGTCGGGCAGATCCAGGCAGAGAATCGGCTCGTCGATCTGCACCCAGGTCACGCCCTGGTCGGCGAAGCGCTGCAGAATGGTCCGGTATACCGGAATCAGATTTTCCAGCAGGGTCAGTTTGGCGCTGTCGGCGGCGCCGTCGAACGACTCGCCCTTGGACAGGTACAGGTAGGTCAGCGGCCCGGGGATCACCGGCTTGGCGTCCAGGTTCAGGGCGCGGGCTTCGTCCACCTGATCGAACAGGGTCTCGCGGGCGATGCGGAACTGCTGGTCCCCTTCCAGCTCCGGCACGATGTAGTGGTAGTTGGTATCGAACCACTTGGTCATCTCGCAGGCCGCCGCCGGCTCGCCGCTGGGGGCGCGGCCCCGGGCCATGCGGAACAGGGTGTCCAGGGACACCGGCTGGTCGTCGGCCTGCTGGAAGCGCGGCGGCACCACGCCCATCAGGCAGGAGAACTCGAGAATCTGGTCGTACCAGGCGAAGTCGCCCACCGGCACCGCGTCCAGGCCCGCTTCCGCCTGCAGCGTCCAGTGGCGCTCGCGCAGGCTGCGGCCCACGTGCTCCAGTTCGCTTTGCTGCAGGGTGCCGGCCCAATAGGCCTCGACCGCCTGTTTCAGTTCACGGCGGGCGCCGATACGGGGAAAGCCCAGGTTATGCAGGGTGGTCATGATGAATCCTTTGTCACGCGAAGAGGGGGAAGATCAATTGGCGGCTATTGTGGTCCACCCCTTAGTTGAGACAAAATCAAATATCTAATCGTTACTATGAGTGATGCTCATGTCGTCAGTGCTTGAACTCCGCCACCTGGCCACCCTGCAGGCCATCGACGAGGCCGGCAGCCTGGTGGAGGCCGCCGAGCGCCTGCACGTCACCCAATCGGCGCTGTCCCACCAGCTCAAGGACCTGGAGCACCGGCTGGGGGTGGCGCTGATCGTGCGGCGCACCCGGCCGATCCGTTTCACCACCGCCGGTGGCCGGGTGCTGGCGCTGGCGCGCCAGGTGCTGCCCCAGGTGAGGCGCACCGAGACCGAGCTGCGGCGCCTGGCCGCCGGGCAGAGCGGGCGGCTGCACATCGCCATTGAGTGCCATTCCTGCTTTCAGTGGCTGATGCCGGCGCTGGACCGGTTCCGCGAGGCCTGGCCGGAAGTGGAGCTGGATTTGTCCGCGGCGTTCAGTTTCACGCCCCAGGCGGCGCTGGTGCGCGGGGACCTGGATATGGTGATCACGTCCGATCCGGTGGATAACGACGCGGTGCGCTATTTGCCGCTGTTCCGCTACGAGCTGGTGCTAGCGGTGGCGCGGCAGTCAGCGCTGGCCGGCGCCCGCGCGGTGGCGCCCCGGGCCCTGGCGGAGGAAACCCTGATCACCTACCCGGTGGAGCACGAGCGGCTGGATGTGTTCACCGCCTTTCTCGACCCGGCCGGGGTGGCGCCGGCGGCGCTGCGCACCGCCGAGCTGACGCCGATGATGGTGCAGCTGGTGGCCGCCGGCCGGGGCGTGGCGGCGTTGCCCAACTGGGCGCTCACCGAATACCTGGATCTGGATCTGGTGCGCGCGGTCAGGCTGGGTGAAGGGGAGGGCGTGTGGCGCACTCTGTACGCGGCGGTGCGCGACGGTGACGAGCAGGTGCCGTTTATTCAGGAATTCATGGATACCGCCCGCGCCCTGTGTTTCAGCAACCTCAGTGGTATCCGCCGCGCCGCCGGTTAGTGCGGCCCATGCGGCGCCAGGGTGGTCACCCAGTAGTGATAGCGGGGCTTTTTTTGTCGTTGATAGCGCGCGCACACACGCTGCGCCTGGCTGTTGGAGTGGAAACGGCACATCAACAGGATTTGCCCGTTCTCGTCCCGCCGCCACAGGACGTACTGGGTGTTACCACTGGCCATAGGGGGTGCGGCTCAACGCGCTGTTGTAGTATCTGGGGTCGTCGGTGACTTCCTCGCCGAGCCAGGGCGGCCGCTCGAACGGCTGGTCCTCGCTGTCCAGCTCCACCTCGGCGACCACCAGGCCCTGGTTGTCGCCGTGGAATTCGTCCACTTCCCAGACATGCTCGCCCACCTGGATGCGGTAGCGGGTTTTGTCGATCACGCCCTGCGGGCACATCTCTTCCAGCATGGCGTGGGCGTCGGCGGTGGGGATCGGGTATTCGAACTCACTGCGGCTGGCGCCGTGGGTCTTGCCCTTGATGGTCAGCCAGGCGCGGTCGCCTTGCACGCGCAGCCGCACGGTGGCGCGGGGATCGTGGCTCAGATACCCCTGGGTCAGACGTTCGCCTTCCTGGTTCGCCAGAAAGTCGACGCCCTTGGTGCGGAATTTTCTCTCGATTTCCACGGCCATGGTCGGACTCCTCGCTGTGGGTCTGTCGGTCAGGGGGTGTCGCGTTCGCCGTCCGGCACCAGGTCCCGGTTGCGCTGCAACTCGTCCACCGGGAAGCCTTTCTCCTCGGCGAGCCCGACCAGGGCCCGGTACTGGTCGTCCGGCAGCCGGGGCTGGCGCGCCAGAATCCACAGATACTCGCGGCCCGGTTCGCCGATCACCACGGTCTGGTAGTCCTTGTCCAGCGCGATCACCCAGTAATTCCCTTCGGCGACCTTGGGCAGCAGCCGGGAAAACCAGTTATCGAAACGGACCTTCAGCTTGGCGTTGTTGGAGCCGGGCACCACGCGGGCCTCGCCTTCCGCGACGCTGGGTTCGTCGTCCTCGCGCTGACAGCGGTTGACCACTTTCACCGAACCGTCGTCGTTGAGGCTGTAGGTGGCGGTGGAGTTGTAGCAGCCGCGCTGGAACCATTGCGGCAGGCGGGCGATTTCATGCCAGGTGCCCGCGTAACGCTGCAGATCCACCCGGTCCACGGTGGCCAGGGGCCGTTCGTCGCCGCCGCAGGCGGCCAGGAGCAGAGGCAGGCCCAGTAACAGGGCCTTATGGAGAGCCTTATGGAGAGTCATAGTCGGAATCCTTTCGACACTAATCCCATAGTTTAGCCGAAAACGCCCCGGGTTTGCGCAACCGTTCGGCCGTGGCTGGCCCGCGCTCGTCGGGGTGCCCAGGCATGCTATACTCCGCGGCCGATTCAGGGGGCGGAAGCGACCATGGACGCACCACGTTTAACAGTGCGGCAGCTGGGCTGCGAGCGGGATCACCGGATGCTGTTTGAGAATCTGGATTTTTCCGCGCGCAACGGCGAGATCTGGCAGGTGACCGGCGCCAACGGCGCCGGCAAGACCACGCTGTTGCGCATCCTGGTGGGCCTGCACGGCTTTTACCAGGGGCGGGTCGAGTGGTCGTCGCCGTTGCCGCCGTTGCTGCTTTACCTGGGGCACCAGCCCGGCGTGCGTGAGGAACTCACCGCCCGCGAAAACCTCGAATACAACCGTGCCCTCAGCGGCCAGACCGGCGACCCGGACGCGGCCCTGGCGGCGCTGGATCTGTACGGTTTCGAGGACGTGCCGGCGGGGCGTTTGTCCGCCGGGCAGCAGCGCCGCATCGCGCTGGCCCGGCTGTGGCTGGACGGCAAGGACGTGTGGATTCTCGACGAGCCGTTCACCGCCATCGACCAGCAGGGGGTGGCCGCGCTGGATCAGCGGCTGCGCCAGGCGGCGGCGCAGGGGGTGCTGGTGATCTACACCTCGCACCACCGGGTCGGCGACGGCGTGCACCGCCTGCATCTGGGTGAGGATAGGGAGGTGGCCCGATGAGCGCGCCGACCCTGGGCGCCGTCTGGCGCGCCTCGCTGCGCCGGGAGCTGACGCTGATCTGGCGCTCGCCGGCGGACATCGTGCAGCCGCTGTTTTTTTTCGTGGTGGTGGTGAGCCTGTTTCCGCTGGCCCTGTCGCCGAAGCCGGCGCTGCTGGCCCTGGTGGCCCCCGGCGCGGTCTGGGTGGCGGCGCTGCTGGCGGTGATGCTGTCCCTGGACGGCCTGTTCCGCCGCGACCAGGAGAGCGGCGCGCTGGATCTGCTGCTCACCGCGCCGGTGGTGAGCGTGGTGCCGGTGGCCGCCAAGCTGCTCGCCCACTGGTTGCTGACCGGTCTGCCGCTGGCGCTGATCGCGCCGCTGCTGGGCTACATGCTGCAGCTGCCGGTGGCGGTGCTGGATACGCTGATGGTGAGCGTGTTGCTGGGCACGCCCACGCTCACCGTGGTGGGCGCCATCGGCGCGGCGCTCACGGTGGGCCTTAACCGCGGTGGTATCCTTCTGGCGGTTCTGGTGCTGCCCCTTTATGTGCCGGTGTTGGTGTTCGGCGCGGGCGTGGTGCGCACCGCCCTGGACGGCCTGCCCACCGGCGGTCTGCTGGCGGTGCTGGGGGCGATTCTGGCGCTGGCGGTGAGCCTCGGTCCGGTGGCCGTGGCGCTCGGCCTGCGCATCAGCGCCGGCGATTAGCGCCCTCCGGGCGCGATACAGGATGCAGGGTACAGGATGAAAGAGACGGCGCCCCTGTATCCTGCATCCTGAATCCTGTATCGAACGAAGCGATGGCTGCTTATGTGGAAGACGTTAAAACGCTGGTACCACCAACTGGGTTCGCCCCGGTACTTCTACCGTTTCTGCGAGGCGGTGCTGCCGTGGCTGATCCCGGTGTCACTGGCACTGCTGACGCTGGGGCTGATATGGGGGCTGGTGTACGCCCCGGTGGAACGCTACCAGGGCGACAGCTACCGCATTATCTATATTCACGTGCCGGCCTCCAGCGGTGCCCTGATGGGCTACATCGCCATGGGCGTGGCCGGGCTGGTGGCGCTGGTGTGGCGCATGAAAATGGCCGAGGTGATGCTCAAGGCGCTGGCGCCGTTCGGCGCCGCCCTGGCGGCGGTGTCGCTGCTCACCGGCGCGCTGTGGGGCAAGCCCACCTGGGGCACCTACTGGCAGTGGGACGCGCGCATGACGTCGATGCTGATCCTGCTGTTTTTGTATTTGGGCATCATGGCGCTGCAGAGCGCCATCCGTGATCCGCGCCAGGCGGCCCGCGCCGCCGCGCTGTTGGCGGTGGTGGGCGTGATCAACGTGGTGATCGTCAAGTATTCGGTGGAGTGGCTTAACACTTTGCACCAGGGCGCCACGTTGAAAGTGGTGGGGGAGTCGTCCATCGATGCCTCGATGAAATGGCCGCTGCTGATCAGCATGATCGGGCTTTGGTTGCTGTACGCCGCCAACGTGCTGATGCGCGCCCGCACCGAGGTGCTCAGCCGCGAGCGCCGCAGCGGCTGGGTGCGCCGGCTGGTCCGTGACGAGGAGGCGTGACAATGTTCGACCCCTATTTCGACAGTGTGGCCGCCTTTATCGCCATGGGCGAGCACGGCTTTTTCGTATGGAGCGCCTACGGACTCAGCGCGCTTCTGATTGTTACCAATATGCTGGTGGCGGTTAGACGGCAGGGACGGGTGCGGGCCGAGATCGCCCGCCAGGCGCGCCGCGAGGGCGCCGGCGGTTCGCCCAAGGCCGGCACATCGCCCAACAGTGTGGAGAGTAATCAATGAATCCGGTTCGCAAACAACGTCTGTTCGTGGTGCTGGCGGTGCTCGCGGGCCTGGCCGTGGCGGTGGGGCTGGCGGTGTACGCCCTGCGCCAGAACATCAATTTGTTCTATACGCCGCAGCAAATCGTTAACGGTGAGGCGCCGGTGGGTGCCAAAATGCGCGTCGGCGGTCTGGTCGAGGACGGCTCGGTGCAACGGGACCCGGACAGCTTGAAAGTGGTCTTCACGGTGACCGATGGAAAAGGTAGCTTTGCTATTCACTACCAGGGCATTCTTCCCGACCTGTTCCGCGAAGGGCAGGGCATCGTTGCCAACGGCACCCTGGTGAGCCGCGACCGCTTCGAGGCGGAGGAGGTCCTGGCGAAACACGATGAGACCTACATGCCGCCGGAGGTACAGGATGCATTGGAAAAAGCCGGGCACCCGGGCAGCAAGCCCGGCGCCAGGGAAGAGGATGCCGGTTACCCGAAAGGCGATTACGACTAATCGGGTGAAGGCGGCGCCGGCCGCCCATGAAGCGACCGGCGTGATTGATCGAGTCCGTGCCGAGTGAGCCATCAATGAGCCAAGTGATCATTCTGGTCGACGACCCCGCCGACTGGGCCGCCTATTACCCCACCCGCCACCTGCTTTCCGCGCGGGACTACCTGCAGGCGGCTCAGCCCGTGTGCACGGACAAGAAAGTGCAGGTGATCAACCTGTGCCGAAGCTACAAATACCTGTCGCCGGGCTATTACTGTTCGCTGCTGGCGGAAGCGCGCGGCCAGCGCGTGTTGCCGTCGGTGCGCACGGTCAACGACCTCAGCCGCAAGGCGCTGTACGGGCTGCATTTCGAGCGCTTCGAAGGGGCGCTCGACCGTACGTTCAAGAAGATTGCCATGAAAAATCAGGGGGGCGACGCCACCCGCGTCGTCCTGACGCTCTATTTCGGTCACGCCGAGCAGGAGGGGCTGAACGACCTGGGCCGCCAGATCTTCGATCAGATGCCCTGCCCGATTCTGCGTGTGTCCTTCCGTCGCCGCGAAGAGTGGACCCTGGAATCGATCCGGCCGGTGAGCCTCAAGCAGCTCAAGGGCCACGAAGAAGATGCCTTCGCCCGCGCCCTGGAACAGTTCAACGCGCGCGTGTGGCGCAACCCCCGCCGCCGGCGCGGCGACCGTTACGACCTGGCCATGCTGGTGGACGAAAAAGAAGCCATGCCGCCCAGCAACCGCGCCGCCCTGAAACGTTTTATCAAGGCCGGCCGGCAACTGGGCATCAAAGTGGACCCGATCGACCGCGACGCCTACACCCGCCTGGGTGAATACGACGGCTTGTTCATTCGCGAAACCACCGGCATCGACCACCACACCTACCAGTTTGCCCGCAAGGCGGAGCAGGAGGGCATGGTGGTGATCGACGACCCGGGTTCGATCCTGCGTTGCACCAACAAGATCTACCTGGCCGAGTTGATGCAGGCCAACGGCGTGCCGGTGCCGCCCACCGCCTTCGTGTTCGACGATTCCGAAGCCCAGGCGGACACCCTGATCGCCGAGCTGGGCCTGCCGATGGTGCTGAAGATACCCGACGGCAGCTTCTCGCGCGGCATCAGCAAGGTGAAGGACAAAGCCGAATTGCGCGCCGCGCTGAGTGGGCACCTGAAACAGTCCTCGGTGGTGCTGGCCCAGGCGTTCATGTACACCGACTACGACTGGCGGATCGGCGTGCTCAACAATCGGCCGCTGTTCGCTTGCCAGTATTTCATGAGCAAAGGCCACTGGCAGATCTATCACCACAAGGACAGCGGCAAAACCAGCTCCGGGCGTTTCGCCACCCTGCCGGTGCGCGATGTGCCCGCCAAGGTGCTGCGCATGGCGCTCAAGGCCGCGCGGCTGATGGGCAACGGCCTGTACGGCGTGGACCTCAAGCAGTCCGGCGATCAGGTGGTGGTGATTGAAGTGAACGACAACCCCAACGTGGACGCCGGCGTCGAGGACCTGTGGCTGGGGGAGGATCTGTACCGGCAAATCATGCTGGAGTTCCTGCGCCGCATGGAAGCCCGCCGGCTGGGGCTGCCGCTCTAGATGCTGAGTTGGATGCGCAAGACCCTGCTGCGCCGGGAAACCCGCCGCTGGGTCGATGAGGGGCTGGTGGAGCCGTCCCAGGCGGAGCGCATCCTCAACCGCTACGGCCTCTCCCTGAACGACGCCGGCCCCTCGGCCCTGGGGTTGCTCAGCGGCCTGGCCGGCCTGTTCGCCGGGCTGGCCCTGCTGTTGCTGGTGTCCGCCAACTGGGAGCAGTTACCGCGCCTGGCCCGCTTCGCCGGCCTGGTTACCCTGACCGCCGTGCTCAATGGCTGGGGCGTGCTGCGCCTCGCCCGCGCCGGCACCGGTGGCGGCCTGCTGTTCCTGGGCGGTTTCGCCTACGGCGCCTCGATCATGCTCACCGGGCAGATATACCACCTGGGTGAGCATTTCCCCAACGGCCTGCTGCTCTGGGCCCTGGGCCTGGTGCCGCTGACGCTGCTCAGCGGTGGCCGCCTGCTGGCGCTGCAGGGCCTGGCGGTGGCGGTGGCCTGGATGCTGCTGGAATACCGCTTCGCCGCCCCCTGGCTGATGCCGCTGTTTCTGGCGGTAGCGCTCTGGGTGGCCTGGCGCCGCCGCGTCGCCGGGCTCGCTTTGGCGGCGATGGCCGCCACCGCCCTGTGGCTGAACCTGATGCTGGCCTGGGTCTACGCCACTGACTTCGGTCCCCAGGTCCAGGAAGGCATGATCAGCTTCAACCTGGGCCTGCTGGTGCTGGCCGGCGCGCTCGCCGCCCGCCCGAGCTGGTGGCACGCCGGCGCCGGCGACTGGATGCCCCGGCTCACGGTGCTGGCGATATTGCCGTTCACCTTCGTGGACGGTTGGGAGCACTACCTGGCTTACGCCTGGACCTGGCTCGACCCGGGCCTGTGGGCGGCGCTGGTGGCGCTGCTGGCGGCGGCTGTGCTGGGGCGGCCCCTGGTGGCCCTGGCGGTGGCCGTCCTGCTGATCGCGGTGCACACCGGCGGCGTGCCCGACCAGGCCCTGGTCTGGGCGGTGGCGGCCAACCTGCTGTTGCTGCTGCTGGCCATGCACTGGATGCGGCGCGGCCTGCAGGAGAGCGAGGGCGGCCTCTACGTCACCGGGCTGGTCGCCATTCTCACCCTGGCGCTGCTGCGCTACCTGGACCTTATCGGCGGCTATCTGGGCGCCGCCGGTCTATTCCTAGGGATGGCGGCGCTGCTGTTCGTCGCCGGCCGCCATTGGCGCCGCCGGGAGACGCGCTCATGAGCCGCCGCCGGCTGGCCGCGCTGGTGGCCGCGGTGCTGCTGCAGCTGACGGTGCTGGGCGGTCTGTTCGTGTACAGCCAGTATCCGTTGTGGGTGGGCACCGAGGTGCGCCTGGCCACCGTGCCGGTGGACCCGCGCGACCTGTTCCGGGGCCAGTACGTGCGCTTGAACTACGCTTTGTCCCGTCAGCCGCTGCCGGAGATGGAACTGCCGCGTGCCGGTGATCCGGTGTTCGTGCGGTTGCAGCGGGACGGCGCGCTGTGGCGGGCGGACGGCGTGCGTTTACGGGAACCCCAAGGCGAGCGGCTGTATCTGCGCGGCACCATCGACCGGGTTAGCGGCGGCGAACTGCATATCCGTTACGGTATCGAAGCCTGGTTCGCGGCGCCGGAGGAAGCGTTGCGGTTGGAACGGGAGCTCGCCGAAGGCGGCGTGGCCCGGGTCCGCATCGCGCCGGACGGCCGTGCCGCGCTGGTGGCCGTGGAGGCCGGTGGCGGGGAATCGGCGCCCTAGCCGAAGGGCCGGGCGCCGCGGGCGTCAGCCCAGCATCTTGCTGATAAAGCCGCTTTCTTTCTCGATGGTGCTGGCGAACGGTGCCAGTGCGTGCATGCGCTCGGTATGCGCCGCCAGGTTCGGGTAACGTCCGGCGTCCACGGTCTCGCCCCCATGGCGGAAATTCACCAGTTGGCTGGCCACCGCGATGTCCGCCACGGTGAGGCTGTCGCCGACCAGATACTCGCGGCCGTCCAGCTCCCGTTCCAGGTAGTCCAGCAGCGGCGGAATGCGGCTTTCCAGCGCCTTGGCGATGGCCGCCTCATCGCAGTCCTGACCCATCAGGCGCTTCACGATCCGGTTACGGAATACCGTGAAGGTGCAGTGCGGCGCCAGCTCGTAGTCGGCGTACTTTTCGAACCACAGAGTGCGCGCGTACTGGAACGGGTCGCTGGGGTAGAGCGCCGGTTCCGGGTGGGTTTTTTCCAGGTAGGCGCAGATCACCGCGGAATCGGCCAGGCAGTGGCCGTCCACTTCCAGCGCCGGGATCCGCTGCAGCGGGCTGATCTTCTCGTAGCCGTCGGGTTTGTTGTTGGGGTCCACGTGCACCGCTTCGTAGTCCAGGCCTTTCAGGGCCAGCACCACGCGGGTCTTGCGGACGAAGGGCGACATCACCGCGCCGTACAGTTTCATGGGCATGCGTTTTCTCTCCCGGTTGGTTTTTTGGCAGGCGTTTTTTACAGGCACCCAGGGATAAAGCAGAGCGGGGGGCGGGTCAATGACCACTTCGGGCAAATTTTTCCTTGACGACCGGGGCGCCGATTTCTATCCTACGCGCCGCTTGAGAGCACCGGGTCCCCTTCGTCTAGTGGCCCAGGACACCGCCCTTTCACGGCGGTAACAGGGGTTCGACTCCCCTAGGGGACGCCACTCTTTTGAAGTGGCACTTGGCTGATAGATAGGTACAAGTTGCCAGCCTGGTTCGATCGAACCGGCATGTTTATAAGCGGGAATAGCTCAGCTGGTAGAGCACAACCTTGCCAAGGTTGGGGTCGCGAGTTCGAATCTCGTTTCCCGCTCCATTTTGTAGCAGAACCGGTTGCGAGGGTCGCGAGCTGGAGTGCCAGCCCAGTCGAATCTCGTTTCCCGCTCCAAAATCAAAAGGGACCCGACCGGGTCCCTTTTTTTGTGCCCCCTCGTTGTGGAACCACCACTTGTGGGAGCGGGCCTTGCCCTGGCTGGAGCGGCTACCTCCGGCGCGGGCCGCTGGGCGCGCCTAGAATTGCATCTCGAAGCGGGCATCGAGGCCGTGGTCGCGGCGGTCGGCGGCGAGCTGGCCGCCGTAGCTGACGCCCAGGGTGGCGCGCTCGGAGAGGTCCAGTTCCAGGCCGGCCTCGACGATCGCCGCGTCCTCGGCGATGGGGACGCCGCTGACGGTGAACGCCTGGCCGCCGGCGAACGTCTGGGTGACCTCCGATTCGGTGTCGCCGAAGGCGTGGCGCCAGCCCAGGCCGCCGTGCACGCGGGCCGGCACGCCGGCGAGCCCCAGGCCGGTGGCGGCGCGCAGCCCCAAGGTGCTGAAGGTAGTGTCGGTGCTGTCGCCGTCGTCGTGCAGGGCCGCCGCGCCGCCGTCCTCATCGCTGCCGTCGCTGCTCAGGCGCACTTGAGCGAGCCCGATGAAGGGCTCCAGTTCCAGGGCGCCGGTATCCAGCCGGTAGCCCGCCTCGCCAAAGAGCTGCACGGTATCGGCGCGGTTGTCGCCGCGCAGGGTCTCGTCGAAGGCGCCGAACGCCACCCGCCGGTCGGTCTCGATGTGGTGCCAGGTGTAGCCCAGTCCGGCGGTCAGCCGCAGCGCGTCCCAGCGGCCGCCGCTGTAGAGCCCGAGATGATAGTCGTCGCTGTCGCCGGAAGCATCGCGGTCGTCGATGTCCACGGAGGTCCGGCCGGCGCCGGCCAGCAGGCCGAGCCGCCAGGTGTGGTTGACGGGGGCGTCTGCGCCGATGAACACACCGCGGCTGGAATGATCCATGGACGCGGCGCCGGCGTCGGCGCGGTCGCTGTCCCCCCAACGGCCATAGGCCCGGCTCCATACTACCGTGCCGTCGGTGTGTTCCTGGAAAGCGGTCCGCAGCCGCTCACCGGCGGTGTCGCGCAGGTGGCGGCTGTCCTCGATGAGGGCGGCGCGGGTGGACGCGTGGATTTCCCCGGCGAGCTGATCGAAGGCGCCACGGATCACACCGTTGTTGTTGGGCAGGGCGAGCAGGGCGTTGTACACGTCGTTGCCGGGGCCCAGGGTTTCCGCGCTGCCGGCCACCGCCCGTTGATTGTCGGTGACGGCCCGGTCGGTGAAGCTGGCGTAGCTGTCGCGGGCCAGTTGCAGGTAGACGTTGTTGGCGTCGTAGAACAGGTCGGCGACCAGGAAGGCGTAGTCGGAGGTGACGCCGCCGAAGGTGCCGTCGAGCCCGCCGTCGGCGCTGAGAATGGTGTAGACCGTGGCCGGCTGGTAGTCGCCATTGTTGCCGATGTGCGCCACCTCGGCGCCGTTCAGACGGGCCTGGCCGGTGACCTGGACGTGGTCGCCGCTGGAACCGTCGGGGGCCACCTCCACCTGGTAGGTGGTGTCGCTATCGAAGGTCAGGTCACCGTCCACGGTGAGCGTGCCGATCGAGTTGCCCGGTGCCAGGGTGCTGCCGGCGCCCAGGCGGGTGGTGCCCACCGTGCCGGTGCCGCCCAGCCCGGCGCCGTTGTGGATTGTCAGCGCCGAGGGACCGAGGTCGCCGTTGACGATCAGGGTACCGGCTTCCACGTTGGTGGCGCCTTGATAGCGGTTGGCGCCGGACAGCACCAGGGTGCCGGCGCCGATTTTCGTCAGGCCGCCGACGCCCCGCAGGTCGGTTTCAATACGGACGTCGTGGCCGTTGTTATCGAACCAGGCGCCGCCGGCGTCGATGTTGACGTCACCGGCGCTGAAACCGCGCAGGAAGTCCGCTTCGTCGGCGCTGGCCCGGAGCATGCCGCCGTCCAGCGTGACGGTACCGGCGCCGTCACCTTTCCGCACAAAGCCGGTTTCCAGAGTGCCCCGCGCGGAGCCGGTGCCGCCCAGGGTGAGTGTGCCCGAGCCGGCGGTCATGGTGCCGAGGATCACCGCGCCGGTGGAAGCCTGGCCGCCGTCTTCGATCACCAGGTCGCCGGTGCCCTCATAGCCCACCTGGATGGCCATGGCACTGTCCCAGCGAGCCGTGTCGCCGGCGACCCGGACACGGCCATCGGCCCCCACGGCGCTGCCGAGGGTGCCGCTCTCGCTGCTTACCGTGCCGTTGCGGATATCCATGGCGCCGCTGCCCTGGGCGCCGACGAACAGGGTGCCGTTGTTGCGCCATTCGGCGCCGTCGCCGTCCACCACCACGGTGCCGTCACCGTCCGCGAAACTGCCCATGAAGGTATTGAGATTGGTGACCGTGCCGCCGGCGCCGATGTTCAGGGTGCCGGTGCCGGAGCTGCCCACCACCAGATCGGCGCTGTTTTGCCACAGCGCCCGGGCGCCGCTCACGGTCACCGTGCCATCGGAGCCGGCGAACGAGCCGATATAGCCGATTGTATTGGTTACCGTGCCGCCGGCACCGACGGTCATTTCCGCCTGGCCATAATTGCCGATGGAGAGCGTGCCGGTGTTATCCCAGACAGCGTTCTGGCCCGCCACCTCGACCGTGCCGAGCACGCCGTCGCTGCTGCCGACGATGCCGTAAGAGCTGGTCACGGTGCCGCCGGCGCCCACCGTCATGCCGCCGTTGCTGATGTCGCCGACGAACAGCCCGTCGGTGATTGTCCATTGCGCGCCGTCGCCCGCCACGCTGACCAGGGCGGGATTGGCGGCGGCGGGATCACCGCCCACGTAAGTGATGGAACTGGTCACAGCGCCGGTCTCGCCGATGGTCAGGGCGCCGTCCACCTGCAGGAAGCCGGTGTCCCAGGGGTTGGGTTGCGTGCTTTGCGCCGTGTTATCGACAATTTCCTCGTCGCCGGCGTCGATAAACGTCTGGGCCAGCGCCTGATCGGCGGCCATCAGCGCCACCAGCGCCGGGCCCGTGACAATAAAACGTTTCAAGCCGGACGTTCGCGGCGCGAATGCTTCTTCCATGATGGTTCCCCCCTTCATTTTTCGAATCGGAGGAATACATCATGCGAGGCGGGCGACTGGTATCCCTTAAATAGGGGAGGGGGCTTGTAGCACCGCTTGACGGCTGGCTTCACTCGGGAGGCGCGTTCTTGGTGCCCGTGTCCAGGACTGTGTGAGGCAGGGAGCCGATCCGGTCCGCCGCTGCGGCAAGCCTACAGGGACGTATTCACGGCGGGTCCTGGACACGGGCACCAAGAACGCGCCGGGCTACGGAGTCCAAGCAGCGAGCTTGGCAGTGCCTCCCCGGGGCCGTACCATGAAGCAGTCTTAGAGAGGGACCATGGCCCGATTACACCCCCGCCTTCACGATGCAATCCGTCTGCTTCCGGCTCACCGGCCGGCCCATCTGTTGACCCGGCATTCCGTGCGCGAGCTGGCCAAGAACGGCTTCGCCGACTACCGTCTGCCGCTCACCGCGGAGGGCGTGGCGATGGCCCGCGAGTGGGGCGCCCGTCTGGAGCGCCCGGTGCAGGCGTTTTATTCCAGCCCGGTGGGCCGCTGTGTGGACACCGCCACCGCCATGGCGGAGGGCGCCCTGGAGGCGGGCCTAATCCCGGCGATGCCGGAGGTGGTCACCGACCCGACCCTGGTGGAACCGGGCTGCTACGTGGAAGACATCAACCAGGTGGGGCCCACCTTTCTCAAGATGGGGGCGTTGAGCTTTCTCAACCAGCATCTGAAAACGCCGTTCGAAGGTATGCTGTCGCCGGCGGCGGGCCGCGCCAAGCTGGCCGGCTACCTGTATCAGCGGGAGCCGGAGCCCGGTTCACTGGCGGTGCACGTGACCCATGACACCATTCTCGCCGTGCTGGTGGCCGAGCTGGAAGGCCGCGACGCCATCGACGAGGCACAGTGGCCGTGGATGATGGAAGGCCTGTGGGTGTGGTTCGAGGACGCCCGCATGCACTGGGTGTGGCGCGGTCACCACGGGCATCGGGAACTGGCGCTGCCTTGAATCGCGCGGCGGTGCCCCCATCTGTGTTGCTTGCATCTTTTCCGCAGCCGGCGAGGTGATGTTTGTCTGCCCTGACCCTTCGTAATCTCACCAAGACCTACGCCAACGGTGTCGAGGCGCTCAAAGGCATCGACCTGACCGTGGAGCGGGGTGATTTCTTCGCGCTGCTGGGCCCCAACGGCGCCGGCAAGTCCACCACCATCGGGATCGTCAGTTCGCTGGTCAACAAGACCGGCGGCGAGGTCGCCATCCTCGGCCACTCCCTGGACCAGGAACGGGAACTGGCCAAGCAGAAGATCGGCGTGGTGCCCCAGGAGTTCAATTTCAGCCAGTTCGAGAAGGTGTTCGACATCGTCGTCACCCAGGCCGGCTTCTACGGCATTCCCGCGCCGCTGGCCCGGCAGCGCGCGGAGAAGTATTTGCGCAAGCTGGGGCTGTGGGACAAGCGCAAGAACCAGGCCCGCTCCCTGTCCGGGGGCATGAAGCGCCGGCTGATGATCGCCCGTGCCCTGGTCCACGAACCGGAGCTGCTGATTCTCGACGAGCCCACCGCCGGGGTGGACATTGAGCTGCGCCGCTCCATGTGGGATTTCCTGATCGGCCTGAACAACGAGGGCCGCACCATTATTCTCACCACCCACTACCTGGAAGAGGCGGAGTCCCTGTGCCGCCGCATCGCCATCATCGACCACGGCCGCATTGTCGAGAACACCGACATGAAGTCGCTGCTGGAAAAGCTCCAGGTGGAAACCTTCATCCTGGATCTGGCCCGGCCGGTGGACCACGCCCCGGAACTGCCGGGCTTCGAGGTGCACCTGCGTGACGCCGGTACCCTGGAGGTGGCGGTGCCGAAAACACAGAGCCTGAACCGGCTGTTCGTGGCCCTGGCGGAGCAGAATTTCGAAGTAATGAGCATGCGTAACAAAGCCAACCGTCTTGAGGAGTTGTTCGTGCGTCTGGTGGAACAGAACCTGCCTGAACAGAATCCGCAGCGGGAGAACGCCCCATGACGCTGCATCAACAATGGGTCGCTTTTCTGACCATCGTCACCAAGGAAGTGCGCCGCTTCCTGCGCATCTGGCCGCAGACGCTGCTGCCGCCGGCCATCACCATGACCCTGTATTTCGTGATCTTCGGCAACCTGGTGGGCAGCCGTATCGGCGAGATGGGCGGCTTCGATTACATGCAGTACATCGTGCCCGGCCTGATCATGATGAGCGTGATCCAGAACAGCTACGGCAATGTGGTGAGTTCGTTTTTCTCCACCAAGTTCCAGCACTCCATCGAGGAGATGCTGGTGTCGCCCATGTCGCCGTTCGTGATTCTGTCCGGCTTCGTGGTGGGCGGCATGGTGCGCGGCATCATGGTGGGCGGCATCGTCACCACGGTGAGTCTGTTTTTCACCCATCTGGACGTGCAGCACGCCTGGATCACCCTGCTGGTGGTGGCCATGACCTCGGCGCTGTTCGCCCTGGGCGGCTTTATCAACGCCATCTTCGCCAACAACTTTGATGACATCAGCATCATTCCCAACTTTATTCTCACGCCGCTGACCTACCTGGGCGGGGTGTTCTATTCCCTGGATTTGCTTTCCGAATTCTGGCGCACCGTGACCCTGGTGAACCCCATCGTTTACATGGTCAATGCCTTCCGTTACGGCGTGCTGGGTGTGAGCGACGTCAACGTATACGCCTCCCTGGGTGCTATCTTCGCCTTTACGGTAGTGTTCTTTTTGCTGGCGCTGTGGCTGCTGCGGCGGGGCACCGGAATTCGCGGGTAATCGACATGAGCTTTCTCAACGACACGCCGCTGGGCCGCACCAGCGCTTTCATCGACGAATACACGCCTTCGTTGCTGTGCCCGGTGCCCCGTTGGGACGCCCGCGAGAGTCTCGACCTGGAGACCGCCGCCGAAGGCGAGCCACGGCTGCCGTTCCACGGCCAGGACATATGGAACGCCTATGAGCTGTCCTGGCTCAACCCGCGCGGCAAGCCGGTGGTGGCCATGGCCGAGCTGGTGGTGCCGTGCATCTCGCCGAACATCATCGAGTCCAAGTCGCTCAAGCTGTATCTGAACTCGTTCGCCAATACCCGCTTTGCCTCCCGGGAAGCGGTAATCAAAGCGATTTCCGACGATCTGACCCGGGTGGCCGGGGCACCCGTGGACGTGCGCGTGATGACGTTGGAGGAAGCGGGCCGCGCGGCGGTCTGGGACGACCACGGCGATGTGGTCGACCACTTGGATCTGGCCTTCGAGGACTTCGAGTACCGCCCGGAGCTGCTGCTCACCGAGCAGGGACCGGAACGCAACGGCGTGCTGGTGTCGCACCTGCTGCGCAGCCACTGCCCGGTCACCAACCAGCCGGACTGGGCCAGCGTCCAGGTGCGCTACACCGGCGCCGCCATCAGCCCGGCCAGCTTTTTGCGCTACGTGGTGTCGTTGCGTAACCACCAGGGCTTCCACGAGCAGATCATTGAGCAGATGTTCGTCGACCTGAAGCGCCAGTGCGCGCCCCGTCACCTGTCGGTGTACGGTCGCTTCACCCGGCGCGGCGGTCTCGACATCAATCCCTTCCGCTCCGACTACGAAGACGCGCCGACCAACCGCCGTACCATCCGCCAGTAGCATGCCTCTGGTATCCCGCCGGCAAGCTTCGCTTGCCTTTCGCGGGCCAGGCCCGCTCCCACAAGGCCGTCCCACAAGGTCTCGCGTCAGCCGGCGCCCAGCGGCCAGCCAAAGCCGATCCACACCCCGAGAAGCATCGACCAGCCGGCCAACAGCGCCAGACTGTAAGGCAGCATCAGGGCGATCAGCGTGCCGATGCCGGTGTCGGCCCGGTAGCGCCGGGCGAAGCCCAGCACCAGAGCGAAGTAGGGCATCAGCGGGGTAATAATGTTGGTGCTGGAATCGCCCACCCGGTAGGCCGCCTGGGTGGCTTCCGGGTCGATGCCCACCAGCATCAGCATGGGCACGAACACCGGCGCCAGGATGCCCCATTTGGCCGAGGCGCTGCCGATCATCAGGTTGATCAGCGCCACCAACCCCACGAACAACAGCAGCAGCGCCACCGTCGGCAGATTCAGGCCACCCAGCCAGGCGGCGCCCTTGATGGCCAGCACCAGCCCCAACTGGCTGTAGCTGAACCAGGCCACGAACTGCGCGGCGAAGAACATCAGCACCAGGTAACCGGACATGGAGCTCATGGTGGTTTCCATCGCCTCGATGATGCCGCCGGCGGAACGAAAACGGCCGCTCACCCGTCCGTAGACCGCCCCGCACAGGCCGGCCAGCAACGCGATCAACACCACCAGCGACGACATGAACGGCGACTGCAGCAGGCCGCCATCCTCACCGCGCAGCGGCGCGTCCGCCGGCACCACCAGCAGCCCCACCGCGACCAGGCCCAGCACCAGCACCGCCAGGGTCCAGCCCAGGGCGCGGCGATCCATGGGCGGCGCCTGGTCCTGGTCATAGTTGTCGGCGGGCCGGTCGGCCACGCGTGGCTCGGTGATGCGCACCGTGACCAGCGACACCACGGCGGTCACCAGCACCGTGGACACGATGATGAACCAGTAGTTGCCCGCCGCCGATACCACGCGCTCGGGCTCGACGATCGCCGCCGCCTCCGTGGACAGGCCGGCGAGCACCGCGTCCACCGGCCCGAGCAGCAGGTTGGCGCTGTAGCCGCCGGACACCGCCGCGAACGCGGTGGCGATGCCGGCCAGCGGCGAGCGGCCGGCCAGCTGGAACAGAAAGCCGGCGAGGGGAATCAGCACCACATAGCCGGCGTCGAACGCCAGACTCGACATCACCCCGGCGAACGCCACTGTCACCACCAGGGTGCGGTGCGAGGCCCGCCGCACCAGCGCCGCCAGGCTGGCGCCCAGCAGGCCGGAATGTTCGGCGATGCCCAGCCCCAGCATTGCCACCAGCACCACGCCCAGCGGCGCGAAACCGGTGAAGTTGGTGACCATCTCGCTGAACAGATAGGTGAGCCCGTCGCCGTCGAGCAGCGAACGTACCGCGATGCTCCGGTCTTCCAACGGATGGCTGGCGGTCAGGCCGGTGGCCGCCAGCAGCGCGCTCAGTGGCAGCATCAGCAGGCACAACCAGACGAACAGCAAGGTGGGGTGCGGTAAGCGGTTGCCGGCCCGCTCCAGACGTTCCAGCCAGCCCGATGACGATGCGGCCATAGTAGAGCTCCTTGGGTAGGTCGGGTTAGCGAAGCGTAACCCGAATATCGGCGTGTCGGGTTACGGCCCGCGGCCTAACCCGACCTACAGCCGTACTTGTTGTTGTATTTTGGCCGCCGCCTTGCCCATGACGTCCAGCACCTTCTCCCGGTCCCGGTCGGCCAGGCTCGCTGAGTCAAGGTACAGGGCGAAGCCCTCCGCCTCGAAATCCACCGTTACCGGTTTCTTCTTTTTCAGGTCGGCGGCGGGGCGTGCCAGGGCTTTCAGTATGCGGTTTTTATCCACGTTGTGAATGCGCTCCAGGTCCATGTGCAGGCCGAACCCGGTGGTGGCGACGCTCACGAACCGTTGTTTGCCGCCGGCATTGCGCTTCAGCGCCTGCGCCTCGAACACCGGGATCGGCCGGCTGAAGCCTTTCGCCGACACCTCGCCCACACTGCGGCAGCGCACCCGGTCCTTGATCAGTTCATGGGTGCTTTCCGAGATCAGCACCTGCCCCGGCCGGCACGCGGATTCCAGCCGGCTGGCCAGATTCACATCGGTGCCGAGGATGGTGTAATCCATGCGGCTGTCGGTGCCGAAGTTGCCCACCGTCACATAGCCGGTGTTGATGCCGATGCGGATTTCCAGCTTCTGGGTGATGCCCTCGCGCTGCCAGCGCTGGCGCAGAAAGCGCATGTGCTGTTGCATCTCGATGGCCATGGCGGCGCACCGGTAGGCGTCTTCCTGGGCGCCTTCGCTTTTCGGGTCGCCGAAGAACACCATCACCGCGTCGCCGATGAACTTATCGATGGTGCCGCCATGGCGCAGGGCGATGCGCGTCATCTCGCTCAAGTAGGTATTGAGCATGCGGGTGAGGGTATCCAGCGGCAGCTCCTCGGAGATCGCGCTGAAGCCCTTGATGTCGGAGAAGAACACCGTCAGCCGTTTGCGCCGGGTCTCCAGCTTGGCGTCGCGCTTGCCGGAAAATAGCGAGCCCCAGATCTGCGGCGGCAGGTATTTGGCCAGCTTGCGCGACATCTCCACCGCCTGCTGCTGTTGCTCGCGCACCCGGATCTGCGCCTGGCGCAGGAACTGTGCCTGACGGTTGGCGTAGAAGGAGCTGGCGCCCACATACAGCCCCAGGCCCACCAGCGACAGCACCGACACACTCAGCGGCACCGTGGTGGGTGTGGGCGGCACGCCCAGCAGTAACGACGCCAGAGCGGCGCCGCCCAGGGTCATCAGCACGTTCAGCAGCCAGGGGCGCAGGCCGCCGCTGCTCACCGCGTTGGCGTGCACGATGATCAGCAGCACCAGGCTCGGCACCACCGCGAAGTGCAGCAGTGCGCAGGCCACGCCGATGATGGCCGCGTCCAACTGCATCACCACCGGTGAAAAATGCTCCGGCAGCAGGTCCTTGCGCTGGCCCACCACCGCCAGGGTCTGTACCAGTAACGGATAGGCCAGCAGCCCGGCCACGCCGAGCAGGTATTGGGAGGGGTAAAGCTGCAGACCGACACCGGCCATCAGAATCGTGGCCGCCACCACGAAGGCAAGCAGGCGGATATAATTGCTCAGCCGGCGCGCGCGCTCCATCGGATCCAGATAGGGCTTGCGGGGGCGGTTCTTGGATGTAGTCATGCACTGCCAATCAGGACGTTTGACCGGAGCTTACCCAGTTGTGGGTTAAGAAAAAAGACTGATCGCCCGACGGCGAGGCAAGCAACCCCGCTTTGCCGTACAATCGCCGGCGCGTCACCGTTCGCCAACAGGAGTTCCGATGGACACACTGACCGCGCTCAACACCCGCGTTTCCGTGGCCCGCCTCACCGAGCCCGGCCCCTCCGCCGATCAGGTCAGAGAGTTGCTGGCGGCGGCGATCCGCGCCCCCGACCACGGCATGTTGCGCCCCTGGCGGTTTCTGGTGCTGGAGGGCGACGAGCGCGAACGCCTCGGCGACATCATGGAGTGGCGCCTGCTGCGCCGGCAGCCGGAGGCGGATCAGTGCGCCCGCGACAACATCCGCAACAAGGCGTTGCGCGCGCCCACCATCATCGTCGCCGTGGCGGAGATCACCGAAGGCCACAAGGTGCCCGCCTGGGAGCAGGTGCTGGCGGTGGGCGCGGCGGTGCAGAACATCATGGTGGCGGCCCACGCCCTGGGCATCGGCGCCATGTGGCGCACCGGGGACCTGGCCAACGACGAAACCGTCAAGGCGCGCCTGGGCTTCGCCGACAAGGATCAGGTGGTGGGCTTTGTCTACCTGGGCACACCGGCGGGGGCACTGAAGAACCTGCCGGACGAACAACCGGAAGCCTTCCTGCGTGAACTTCCCCGGGGACAGGATGATTGATCTCGACGCCCTGGCCGCCCGCGTGCGCGCGGCGATACCGCTCACCCCCCATCTGGACTTCCGGTTCACCGCCTTCGACGGTGAGCGGCTCACCCTGACCGCGCCGCTGGCGCCCAACCATAACGATAAAGGGACCTTCTTCGCCGGCAGCCAGGCGGCGCTGCTGACCCTGGCCGGCTGGGCCTGCACCACGCTGATGGCCGATGCGGCGGTGGGTAAGGGTCTGGCTGCCGAGGCCAGCGTCGATGTGGTGGCGGTGGAATCCAGCCTGCAATTCCGCGCGCCGTTGCACGGCGACATTACAATCCGCGCCCGGGCCCGCGACGGTGAGAGCGGCCGGTTTCACCAGCGCCTGAAGCGGCGTGGCAAAGCAACCCTGGCCATTTTGGCCCAGGCGACCGATGCCCAGGGCCTCCTGGTCTGCGAGTATCAGGGTCTTTACCTTGCCAGGACCCATAACAATGACACTTGAACACGATGCGGTTTTTTACCTGCTTGCCTACGGCCTCTGGGCTTTGTTGCTGCTTGCCGTGCTGGTGCTCGGCCGCGGGCTGCGCGTTATCAGCGGCCAGGCCAAAGCCGACCAGTTTCCTCCCTACGCTTACGACCCCGCCAAGCTGCTTGACCGGCTTTCCCGTGCCTACCTGAACACCCTCGAAATGCTGCCGGTGGTGCTGGTGGTGGGCGGTGCCGCTCTCTGGGTCGGCACCGTAGAATTGGCCGCCTGCGTCTTGCCCTGGGTCTTCGCCGCCCGCGTGGCGCAAAGCCTGGTGCACCTGATCGGTGTGAATCACTGGCTGGTGCAGGCGCGTTTCGCCTTCCTGCTGGCGCAGATCGTGTTGCTCGGCTGGCTGGGCATCAGCACCGCCTGCGCGCTTGCCTAAGCGCCAACCCTCGGGTACCCTACGCGCCCTCTGATGATGACTCAGAGCAGCCAGTTTTGGTGAGGTGTCCGAGTGGCTGAAGGAGCACGCCTGGAAAGCGTGTATACGTTTTGCGTATCGAGGGTTCGAATCCCTCCCTCACCGCCAAATAAAAAGGGGTCCCAAACGGGACCCCTTTTTATTTGGTGGTCAGGGAGGACTTAATTCGAACCCTCCGTTCGACCGAGCGGCGCAAAGCGCGCCCGCCTTGGAATAGGCCCTGTCCCAAAATCACTTCTTCCGATTAAACCCCCAGGCGCCACGGCGCCCCTCGCGCTGAATATCCATGTCATTGCGGATCTGGGCGTGGCTGATCAGCGCGAAAATAAAGGTGCCGCCGATAATGTTGCCGGCCAGGGTGGGCAGGCCGAAGCGCAGGAAGAAGTCGCCCCAGCTCACGCGACCGTCGAACACCAGATACAGAATCTCGCTGGCGCCGACAATGATATGCGGGAACTCACCGATCGCCACCACATAGGTCATGATCAGAATCACCCAGGCCTTGGCCTGGTCCGCGGAGGGCATCACCCACACCATGGTGGCGATCATCCAGCCGGCAACGATGCTCTTGGAAAACATGGAGAAGGGGTCGTTCTCCATTACTTTCTCGCCGATCGCCACGAAGGCGTCGTTCACTTCCGGTGAAAACATCGGCAGATTCAGGAAGGTGAAGGCGGCGATGCCGGCACCCAGCACGTTGCCCGCCAACACCACGCCCCACAACCGCATCAGGCTGCCCAGGTTGCCCCGGGTGGGGTGGCTCATGAACGGCAGCACGGCGGTCACGGTGTTCTCGGTGAACAGCTGCTGGCGGGCCAGGATCACAATCAAAAAGCCCAGCGTGTAGCCCATGCTTTCGATCAAGAAGCCGGCGTCGCTTTCCGGCACATGGGCGTGCAGCAGGCCGCGCGCCACCATCGAGGCGCTCATGGAAATGCCGGCGGCGATCGCCGACCACAGCAGCGCCATGGCGTCGCGCTCCAGCTCTTTCTCGCCGCTGATGCGCAGACGTTCGTGGACCGCCGCCGCCTTGGAGGGCAGGGCGGCCTCCCGGCGCCGGTCCTGTTCGTCGTGGCTTTCTTCGTTCTCGCCCCCGTTGTCGTCGCGGGCGTCGTCGCGCTCCCGTTTGACGGCTTCTTCCCAGGGCGTGTCGTCCTGGTCGTTATCTGTCGAATCCTGCTCGTCGTGCGCCAAAGGGGCTCTCCTGGTGGGAAGTAAGGATCACACTATAACGGCTGTCGGCCTCAGCCACCCAACACCAACGCGATGCCCAGGCCGTAAAGCACCAGAACCGCCAGGCTCTCGAAGCCGATGCCGCCGGGGCCGTGCTGTTCCCGACGTACCAGGCCCATCAGCAGGAAGCCGGTCATCAGGATCGACAACGACACCCACAGCAGCAGGCCGTCGTCCATTCGCGCGTAGATGGAGCCGTCCCGATAGGCGATGTCCGAGGCGGCGGTGAACAGGGTGTCGAAGGCGTTGCCGCCGATAATGCCGCCCACCGCCAGGGTCAGGGCGCCGCGTCGCACCGCCGCCACCGAAGTGACCAGCTCCGGCAGCGAGGTGGCGGTGGCGGTGAGCAGCAGGCCCACGGTGGTCTGCTGCAGGCCGGTGTGCCGGGCGATACCGCTGGCGGCGGCCTCCAGAACGAAACCGGACAGACCGAGCAGGGCGGCCAGCCCCACGAACACCAGAAACAACCGGGTCAGCGACAGGCGCAGGTTATCCTCCTCGGGCACGTCCTCGCGGGTCTCCCGGGTGCGGGCCGGCCGCCACATGGGTTCGTCGCGCACCCGCTGCACCAGGTGCAGGCCGTACATATAGATCGCCAGCAGCGCCGGGGTGGCCGGGTGCACCCCGAACAGACTCACCGCCGGCGAAAAGGCGCCCACCAGAATAATCGCCATCAGGGTGATCAGCAGGGCGCCCTGCATCAGGTTGGCGGCGGAGGCGGCGGCGTGTTCCAGGTTGGCGCGCCGGTAGGCGATGTCGGCCACCGCCAGGAACGCGGTCTGCACCGCGATGCCGCCCAGCGCGTTGCTCAGGGCCAGATCGGCATGGCCTTTCCAGGCGGCGGTCACCGACAGCACGCTACCGGACAGCGAGGTGGTGGCGCCCAATAACACCGCGCCGGCCAGGGCCTCCCCGGCCCGGGTGCGGTCCGCCAGCTCGTCCACCACGGCGGTGATCCTGACGCCGGCGGTGGCAATCACCGCCACGCAGGCGGCGAACGCCAGCAGGCTCAGGGGCAGGGATGCTTGCAGGATGTCGATGGCGGGCTCCCGGTCGGCTCGATGAGCGCCAAGGATACCCAGCGTGCCGGGCCGGTGCGAACCGGTTACAGATTACGTACAGATGTGCACTAAATATTTTGGCACCATGCGTTGTCTTTTAATTGTACCATCGTACCACAAACAAGGCGACGCCATGACTGTATCCTTTTTCCGCCTGGGCCTGCTGGCCCTGTTCAGTACCCTGTTGATGCTCTCCGGCTGCAACTCTTCCGGCAGCGACGATGGCGATAGTATCGCCGAGCAGCCCCGCGAACCGGCGCCCGAGCCGGAACCGGAGCCGCAGCCGGACCCCGGCCCGGAGGCCCGCGACACGGTACTGACCCCGGCCTCCGAGCTGGTGCCGGTGATTTTGGTGGACCGGCTCGCCAACCAGAGCGGCCAGCTCGACGCCGATATCCGCGAGCGCCTGTTCAAAACCGAGCCGGTGGACGAGCTGGCGGCGCACCGGGTGCAAATGTATTGCCTGTCGCGGCTCTACCAGACCGAACTGGCGATCAATGACGCCCTGCTGGGTTGGCGCAACGCCTACCCGGCCGGTACCGATCCGGTCACGTGGCTGGAGCGCGCCGCCCGGGAAGAGCTGGTCGAGTTGCTGGCCAACTACGGGGAGCATCTGTACGCCGCCACGGTGCGCCCGCTGGACCCCGCCTCGGGCCCGGAGTGCGCGACCGTCGCCGCCGATGAAACCCTGGCCAAGCCGGAAACCGACGACGCCGAGATCAACGCGCTGCTGGCCGCGGCCAATGAAGTGCAGCGGGGCGTGCGCGATTATCGTCTGGCGGTGGAGCGCTTTCAGGCCAGTAACCTGAGTGCCTCTTTCGCTGACCTGCGCGCGCCGCTGGCGGTGATGGCCCAGGGCATTCAGACACTGCGTGTTATCGCGCGGGACAATGGTCTGCAGCGCATGAAGGCCGGCCTCACCAATCTGTCCGGTCGCGCCGATGGCACCGGCTCTTCCGGCTCGATCCCCCGCGTGGACGCCTGGCTGGCGAGCCTGGGCGCGCTCGATACCACCGGCATGGACGACCGGGTCGCCGGCGACGTGACGCAGCTGTTCGACGACCTGCTCAATAAGACCGGTTTCCTCAACTGGCTGGACAACCACCGTGACGACATCAAGGACGACGATGCCCGCGCCGTGGTGTTCGAACAGATCGAAGCGGTGCGGCTGCAACTGCAACGGATGCGCGTGGATCCGTCCCGCCACCCGGCGTCGATTCTGCAGGACGAGACCGACGGGCGGGTTACAAAAATGGCCATAAGCAACGCCATGCAGCGTCTGGAACAGGAAAGTGAAACCCTCTACGCTGCCATGCTTGATTTGGCCGGCGCACTGGCCGGGCTGCTCGCCGTGCTGGTTCTGGCGGTCGGTTTGCTGCGCCACCGGCTTCACCGTCAACGGGGATAAGAGGGAAAAGATGGTATCCGTGATCAATAACCGCCGCGCCGCCGCCGCGCTGGCCGCCGCCGTCGCCTGCGCGCCGGCGCTGGCCGAGGAACGCACCGACCCGCAGGGCTGGAACGCGTCCGCCATGGGCATCTACGTGATCGAGGATTCGGATCGTTTCGATGTCGATTACGGCGCCGGCATCCGCTTCGGCCTGGGCCGTCAGATCAGCGACAAATGGGATCTGGAGTGGAACGGTTTCGGTAACTCCCTGCAGCGCAACCGGGGTTCCGGGCAGCATTGGCAGTACGGGGTGGGCGCCGACGCGCTGCGCTATATGTACCGCGAAGGGCCGTCGCCCTATCTGCTGATTGGCGGCGGCGGTGTCTACACCGACTCCACCGCCGGCACCGACACCAACGGCTACCTGAACGCCGGCGCCGGTCTACACTTCCGCGATATCTGGGGCTCCATGGGCCTGCGCGCGGAGCTGCGTTACGTGATGGATTTTTCCGACGACGGCAGCCACAACGAGCCGTTCGGCGACGTGCGTGCCCTGGTGGGCCTGACCTTCCCGCTGTTCGGTGGCGGTGACTATGGCACCACGCGGATCATCGAGCGCGAGCGGCTGGTGATCAAGCCGGTGCCGATGGGGCCGCCGGAAGTGTTGCGCGGGGTTAACTTCGAGTTCGATTCCGCGCGCCTCACGCCCAACGCCAAGACCGTGCTGCGCGGCGTGGCGGAACGCCTGCTGGCGCACTCCGACAGCGAGGTGGAAATCGCCGGGCACACCGACTCGAAAGGGTCCGATGCCTACAACCAGGCCCTGTCCGAGCGGCGCGCCGAATCGGTGCGCGATTTCCTGATCGACCTGGGCGTTGATCCGGGCCGCCTGCAGGCGCGCGGTTACGGCGACACCCGCCCGGTGGACAGCAACGCCACCGACGAGGGCCGCGAGCGCAACCGCCGCATCGAAATGCGGCGCATCAACTAAGCGATGGTGGCATCAGGCCGTAGGTCGGGTTAGGCCGAAGGCCGTAACCCGACGTCGATCACAGGGAATCGAGAAATGCCCCGAGGTGCTGGTTCACCGCCTCGGGCGCTTCCATCTGGATCCAGTGGCCGAGATCGTCCAACAGCACCACCTCACGAAGGTCGTCCATCATCGTCGGCATGCGCTCCAGCGCCTTGCCGGCGAACTGGATCACCGGGTCTTCCTTGCCGGCGATGAACAGCGCCGGCGGGTGGATGCGTTCGCGTCCGTCCTCTTTCTGCTGCCGCCAGGACGCGTCCATGGCCCGGTACCAGTTGATCGGTCCGGTCAGGCCGCTGTGCTGGAAGCGTTCCACGTACACGTCCAGGTCCGATTCCCGCATCCAGTCCGGTTGCCCGCCCGTGGGCGGCTGCAGGATGTCGAGCAGGCCGGTGACCGGCTTCTCGGCGCGGAATTTTTCCTGCATGCCGGGGCCGGACAGGGCGTGGTACATGCGGCGTAGAAAATCGCGCACGTCCGCTTCCAGTTCCTGCTCCGGCACGTCCGGCTGCTGAAAATAGAGCTGATAGAAAAAACGCTCGCCGAAGGCGGCGCGCATTTGTTCGGTGGGCGCCTTGGGGCCCAGGCCCGGGTAGGGCACCGACAGGCCCGCCACCGCGCGCACCCGGCCCGGCTCGCTGCGCGCCACCTGCCAGGCGAGGGCGCAGCCCCAGTCGTGGCCGATCACCACGGCGCGCTCGGCGCCGAACGCATCGAGAATACCCATGACGTCCGCCACCAGCTTGTCCTGCCGGTAGGCGTCCACCGCCTTGGGCGCGTCGCTGAAGCCGTAGCCGCGCAGATCCGGCGCCAGCACATGGAAGCCCTTGGCGGCCAGAAACGGCATTTGATAGCGCCAGGAATAGCCGCACTCCGGGAAGCCGTGCAGCAGGATCACCGCCGGGTCGGCCGGGTCACCGGCGCTGCGCACGTGGAAATTGAGGCCGTTGGCCGGCACCTTCTGTTCTCGAATCTCGGTCATTGGGCGTTCCCCAGGTAGTCCATGTAGTCCTCGCGCAAGTGGCGCTTGGACACCTTGCCGGTGGCGGTATGCGGCAGCTCGTCCACGTAGATCACGTCGTCGGGCAGCTGCCATTTGGCGATGGTGGCGGCCATGTGGTCGAGCAGGGCCTGCTTGTCCCGCGCCGCCTCGGCGTGGGGCACCACGATCAGCAGCGGCCGCTCGTCCCATTTCGGGTGCGGCACGCCGATCACCGCGCACTCCTGCACGTCCGGGTGGGCGGCGGCCAGGTTTTCCAGATCAATGGAGCTGATCCACTCACCGCCGGATTTGATCAGGTCCTTGGCCCGGTCGACGATGTAGAGCACGCCGTCCGGGGTTAGCTTGGCCATGTCGCCGGTGGCGAACCAGCCGTCCTTGTCGAACGCCTTGGCGCTCGCCTCGTCGTTATTGAAATAGGCGCGGATCACCGTGGGGCCCTTGACCAGCAGCTCGCCCACGGCCTCGCCGTCCTGGGGCACTTCGTTGCCGTCGTCGTCCACCAGCTTCATGCGCACGCCGAACAGCTGGCGCCCCTGGGTGGTCTTAAGTTCGATGCGCTCTTCCAGGGGCAGCTCCGCCTGGCCTTCGGTCAGGGTGCTCATGGTGCCGGTGGGGTTCATTTCGGTCATGCCCCAGCCCTGCATGACGTCCACCTGATAGTCCTGCTCGAACGCGCGCACCATGCTGCGTGGCGCCGCCGAGCCGCCGATGGAGACGCGTTTCAGCGCGCCGGGTTTGCGCCCGTGGCGTTTGATTTCCGCGAGCAGACCAAGCCATACCGTGGGCACGCCCCAGGCGGAGTCCACGCTTTCCTCGTCCATCAGGCGGAACAGGCTGTCGCCGTCCAGCGCCGGCCCCGGCATGATCAGCGACGCCCCGGCCAGCGGCGCCATATAGGGCAGCCCCCAGGCGTTGACGTGAAACATCGGCACCACCGGCAGCACCCGGTCGCCCACCGGGAAGGAGCCGCTGGCGCAGACCATGGTGAACATTGCTTGCAGCAGGCAGGAGCGGTGCGAATAAAGCGCGCCCTTGGGGGCGCCGGTGGTGCCGGAGGTATAGCACAGCGCGCAGGCGGTGTTTTCGTCCAGCTCCGGCCAGTCGTAGTGGTCCGGCTGGCCGTCCAGCAGGTCCTCGTAGCAGAGCAGGTCCTGGCCGTCGGGCATGTGGGCGCGGTCTGTCATCGCCACATAGCGGGTGTGCTCCGGGAACTGGTCCCGCAGGCCGGACACCAGCGGCGCGAAGGTGGTATCGAAGAACAGCAGGCTGTCGTCCGCGTGGTTGACGATATAGGCCATCTGCTCCGCCGGCAGACGCGGGTTGATGGTGTGGCAGACCGCGCCGATACCGGCGATGGCGTAATACAGCTCCAGATGGCGGTAGCCGTTCCAGGCCAGGGTGGCGACCCGGTCGCCGGGTTTCACGCCCAATGCCACCAGGCCGTGGGCGAGCCGCGCCACCCGTTGCAGGGTTTGCGCGTAGCTCTGGCGGTGCAGGCCGCCCTCCACGGTAACCGATACGATTTCCGCCTTGCGGTGAATGCGGGCGCCGTAATCCAGCACGTCGATCAACGACAGCGGCGCCTCCATCATCAGCCCTTTCAGCATCTAAAAATCTCCCGAGCGCGATAGTTATTTTGAACGCTTGTTTTGAAATAAGGCCGTGCAATTCATACCGGGCGGGACCAGGGGGGTCAAGGCGATTGTTCCGGGCCACCGGTCTCGGTGTTACTTGAGGTAACAGTAACACTTGGGCGGCGTCCGATTTTTTAAGAAAAGGGAAACAAAGGCGCCGATTTGAGGGCGCTTCGTGACGGCCGGGCGGTGCCCGCTGAGCAAACTGTGTGAAATTGTTTCGCCGCTTTGGGCGTTAATCGCCGTATACGGGACGCATCCGGCCATGGCGTGGTTTTTTTTGCCCGCCTCCGGCCCTCGCCGCGCACGGGGGGATTGTCCGCCTGTTTTATTCCGTTCATGCTCAAAGCACTGAATTACGGGGCTTTCAGCGTCACATAGGATGGGTTTGTTGACCTATTTCGCGCCGCCGACGGCCCGGAGAAAGTTAAATAAGCAGGCTGGACAGAAATATTTTTGTGCGCACATACTACCAAGTATGTGGTTCCCCAGAAGAGCGCCGATGGGACCCTGATACGGCGCCGGGAAGACGCATAAGAAAACAAAGTAAACAAAAAAGTTTGTTGCGTTCCAGGCAATGTTGCCGGGAACGACAGCGAGATGCCGAGCAGTCGGCAGAAAAACAACAACCGTGGAGAGCGTCATGTTGAAACCCATTTTCACCTTTCTCGCCGCCTCGCTGCTGCTGGTAGGTACCGCCAGCGCCGAGACAGTGAAACTAGCCCTGATCGATCCTCTCACCGGGCCCATGGCCGCCGCCGGCCAGCCCGCGTTCGAACACCTCAAATACGAAGCCAAGCGCATTAACGCCAATGGCGGCCTGAACGGCCAGGACCTGGAAATCGTCGGCCTGGACAACAAAGTGAACCCGCAGGAAAGCCTGGTGCAGCTGCAGAAGGCGATCGACGACGGCATTCGCTATGTGACCCAGGGCAACGGCTCTTCCGTGGCCTCCGCGCTGATTTCCGCCATTGAGAAGCACAACCAGCGCAACCCCGGTGACGAGGTGCTGTATCTGAACTACGCCGCCGTGGACCCCGCGTTCACCAACGAGCGTTGTTCCTACTGGCACTTCCGGTTCGACGCCAACGCCGACATGAAAATGAACGCGTTGACCGACTACATCGCCGACAACAAAGACATCAAGAAGGTGTACCTGATCAACCAGGACTACAGCTTCGGTCAGGCGGTCTCCAAGGCGGCCCGGGATATGCTCAAAGAGAAGCGCCCGGACATCGAAATCGTGGGCAACGATTTCCACCCGCTGGCGAAAGTGAAGGACTTCACCCCCTACGTGTCCAAGATCCAGTCCTCCGGCGCCGACGCGGTGATCACCGGTAACTGGGGCCAGGACATCACCCTGCTGGTGAAAGCGGCCGCCGAGTTCGGTCTGGAAGCCCCGTTCTACACCTACTACGGCGCCAGCTCCGGCGTGGTCACCCAGCTGGGCGACAAGGGCGTGGACCGGATCTACCAGATCAACGAGTACTACGGCGAGTTCGAGGACCCGGAAATGGCCAAGCGTCAGACCGAGCTCTACGAACAGGCCGAGTGGGACTTCTACTACATCTGAGCACCATGCTCGACATGCTCAAGAAAGCTTCCGACCAGGCCAAGAGCACCGATCCGGTTGATGTCGCCAAAGCGATGGAAGGCATGGAGCTTGAGACCACCACCGGTGAAGTGGTCATGCGTGCCGAGGATCACCAGATCCAGCTGCCGATGTTCATCTCCGTGATGAAGGACGACATGAAGTACGGCGCCGAAGGCACTGACTACAACTTCAAGAAGGTGGCGCGCATCGACCGGGAAGCCGTGAGCTTGCCCACCACCTGCCGGATGCGCCGCCCCAAATAAACGGCGCCATTCTGTAACTCCAGTGACTCAGTAGTGGGAACAGCGGCGAGAGCCGCTGTTCCGGGAGCCTCGTCATGCTCGAAATTGTTATTTTTTCGACGCTGAACGGTATTTTGTACGGCCTTTTGCTGTTCATGCTGTCCAGTGGTCTTACCCTCATCTTCTCGATGATGGGTGTGTTGAACTTTGCCCATGCCAGCTTCTACATGCTGGGTGCCTATTTCGCTTACACCATGGGCATGGAGATCGGCTTCTGGCCGGCTCTGCTGCTCGCCCCGATTCTGGTCGGCGGCCTCGGCGCCATGGTGGAAAAATTCGGCCTGCGCCGTGTACACGAAAACGGCCACGTGGCCGAGCTGCTGTTCACCTTCGGCCTGGCCTATGTGATTGACGAGCTGGTGCAGTTGATCTGGGGCACCGTGGCGGTGGCCTATCGCGAGCCCGATTATATGCGCGAGCCGCTGTTCACCCTGTTCGGCACCGACTATTCGATTTTCCGCGGCGTGGTGATCTTGATCGCCGTGTTCATGTTTATCGCGCTCTGGTTCCTGCTCAAGAAAACCCGTGTCGGCATGATGATTCGCGCCGCGTTGACCCACGGCAACATGGTCGGCCACCTGGGCCATAACGTCCCCCGTCTGTTCATGGGCGTGTTCGGCTTCGGCTGTGCGCTGGCCGGTCTGGCCGGTGTGATCGGCGGCCCGTTGCTGGCCACCGAGCCGGGCATGGCGGTAACGCTGGGCCCGATCGTATTCGTGGTGGTGGTGGTCGGCGGCATGGGATCGCTGATCGGCGCGTTCTATGCCTCCCTGTTGATCGGCCTGATCCAGACGTTCTTCGTCGCCATCGACGCCTCCATCGCCGACATTCTTAACGCTTTCGGCATGAACGTGGACCCCTATGGTGAGGTGACCGGGATCACCCTGGCCAGCCTGGCGCCGATGACGCCGTTTATTCTGCTGGTGCTGATCCTGATTTTCCGCCCCCGTGGCCTGATGGGAGAGCTTGAGCCATGAACGACATTACCGCAGTCGCACCGCGGCAGAATCGTTTCTCCTGGCGTGCTCTGGCGCCCTGGTTGATCAGCGCGGCCGTGCTCTTGATTCTGCCTTTCGTTCTTGAGAGCGGCACCGCTTTCACGCTGATGAACGTGATTGCCATCAATATCGTGTTCGCTTTGTCGTATAACATGCTGCTTGGTCAGGGGGGCATGCTGTCCTTCGGCCACGCGGTGTTCTTCGGCCTCGGCAGCTACGCGGCCATGCACGCCATGAATGCCATCGACGAGGCGTCCTACGCCGGCGAAGGCTTCTGGTCGCACATCCCCGTGGTCAGCATGCCTCTGGTGGGCATGATCGCCGGTGGCCTGGTGGCGCTGATCA
Source organism: Alcanivorax sp. (assembly GCA_017794945.1). Lineage (GTDB taxonomy): Bacteria > Pseudomonadota > Gammaproteobacteria > Pseudomonadales > Alcanivoracaceae > Alloalcanivorax. The sequence continues at coordinate 317,325 of CP051239.1, read as the reverse complement.
TCGGCTGGCCGTTCTGCCGCCGCGCCGGCACCGCCTTTGCCATGATTACCCTGGGCCTGGGTGAAATGGTGGCCGCCGCCGGCCAGATGTTTCCTTCGGTATTCGGCGGCGAAGCCGGCATCTATGGCAACCGCATGGTCGGCCCGCAGTGGTTCGGTCTGGAATTGGCCCAGGCCACCGACGTGTACTGGTTCATGGCGTTCTGGACCTTCCTGGCGGTGTTCGCCATGTGGGCCTTTACCCGCACGCCGCTGGGGCGCATGTCCAATGCCGTGCGCGACAACCCGGATCGCTTGCAGTTCATCGGTTACCAGCCGCGTAACATCCGTTTCATGATCTTTATTGCTTCCGGTTCGTTCGGCGGTCTCGCCGGCGGCATGGCGGCGGTTAACTACGAGATCATCACCCCGGAAGCCCTCGGCCTGATTCCGTCCGGCCTGGCGCTGCTGATGGCCGCGGTGGGCGGCTTGGGCGTGTTCTACGGTCCCATCGTCGGCGCCATCGTGGTGTCGCTGATGAACTCCATGCTTAGCGATTACACGGAAGCCTCGATCCTCTATGTGGGCCTGGTGTTCCTGGCCATCGTGATGTTCGCCCCGCGCGGTCTTGGCGGTGGTATCGAGCAGATTCGCGTGGCGCTACGCGAAGGCTCCCTGGGCAAGCGCTTGCCCGGCTGGCTGACCGGCGCGGCAGCGGTGGTACTGATCAGTCTGGGGTTGATCCTGCTGGTCGAGTTGCTGTTCCAGTGGCGCCACGGCGACGACGAGTTCGCCCAGTTCTTCGGCTTTAATTTCGAGGCCGGTTCCGTGATGAGCTGGGCTTGGGCGCTGATTCTGTTCGCCGCCGGCGTGGTGGTAATGCGCGTGACTAAAAAGCTTCGGGAGGACAACGCATGAGCGCCTTGTCTATTAAAAACCTGACCAAGAACTTCGGCCTCGCCGAGGTGATTTGCGGGGTCGACCTGGAAGTGGAAAAAGGCGAGATACACGCCGTGATCGGCCCCAACGGGGCCGGCAAATCCACGTTCTTCAATCTGCTCTCCGGCGCCTTCCCGCCCAGTGGTGGTGAGATCCTTCTGAACGGCGAGCGCATTGACGGCCTCACACCGGAAAAGATTCAGCAGCGCGGCCTGTCCCGGTCTTTCCAGGTCAGCAACGTGTTCGTGAATCTGTCCGTGTTCGAGAACCTGCGCTGCGCCTGCTTCAAGACCGCCGGCTCCGGCTATGTGTTCTGGCGTCCGGCCAGCAAGATCAAGGCCGCCAACGAGCGCGCCGAGGAAGTGCTGGAAATGATCGGCCTGCAGGCGCTGCGGGATGTGCCGGCCGGGGCCTTGCCCTATGCCAGCCAGCGTGCTTTGGAGATCGGCATGACCATCGCCTGCGGCGCCGAGGTGGTGATTCTCGACGAGCCCACCGCCGGCATGAGCAACACCGAAACCGCCCAGGCGATCAGCCTGATCCGCCAGGTGGCCCAGGGCCGCACCCTGATGATCGTGGAGCACGACATGGGCGTGGTGTTCGAACTGGCCGACCGTATTTCGGTGCTGGTGTACGGCAAGATCGTCGCCACCGGAACACCGGAGGAAATCCGCAACGACCCGCGCGTCAAAGAGGCGTATCTGGGCGAGGAGGCCGCATGATGCTCGAAGTCCGCGATCTGAACGCCTATTACGGCAAAAGCCACATCCTCCACGGCGTCAATTTTTCGCTTGAGGAAGGCGAAGTGGTGTCCCTGCTGGGACGCAACGGGGTAGGGCGCTCCACCACCGTGAAATCGATCATGGGTGAAGTGCCGCCGCACGGTTCCATCCGCTTCCGCGGCAATGAAATCGCCGGTTTGCCCAACCATAAAATCTCACGTCTGGGCCTGGGTTACGTGCCCGAGAACCGGGATATCTTTCCGACCCTGACCGTACGCCAGAATCTGGAGCTGGGGGTCAAGAACCCCCGCAAGCCGGGCAAATGGCGTGCCGAGCAAATGCTCGACATGTTCCCCAACCTGGCTCAGCGCGCGGACGCCCCGGCGGGCGTGCTGTCCGGTGGTGAGAAGCAGATGCTCACCATCAGCCGCACCCTGATGGGGGATCCGGAGCTGATCATGATCGACGAACCCACCGAAGGTCTGGCGCCGTTGATCGTCAAGCAGATCGGCGATTTGATTTCCGAGATCGCCAAAGCCGGTGTGTCCATTCTGCTGGTTGAACAGAAGCTCTCGATCGCCATGGATATTTCCCATCGCGTGCTGGTCATGGGCCACGGTCAGATCGTTTTTGAAGGCACGCCGCAGGAGCTGCGCGCCGACGAATCGATTCGTCGCGAGTGGCTGGAAGTCTGATTCGGTTTTGTTTGTGTTCCATCGTCAATGGGCTGGCCCGCTTCGGCGGGCTTTTTTTTGCACATTAAACACCGCTATATTTAGGAAATTACGACCTTAGTACTATTATTAAGGAACGCCGCCATGCCTATATTTATAGGGGTTACAAATGTCGACTGGACAGCCCCGAGGGCGACCTCCCATACTGAAAATCAGTAAAAATCAAAAAGTGAAGAAAGCGTAATTGCTCTTCACGTCCGAGCACCACCACTCAGCCGCCGACGCTGGCCCGACAGTTAAAGCGGTAATAATCAAAACGAACAGCCGGTAATCCCGGTGACAGAACAACAACGAGGAGAGCTGTCATGTTGAAACCCCTGCTTTCGATGGTCGCCGCGACCGCCTTGCTGGTGGGCACCGCCAGCGCGGATACCGTTCGCGTCGCGCTGATCGACCCGCTCACCGGGCCCATGGCCGCCGCCGGCCAGTCCGCGCTGGACCATCTCAATTTCCACGCGAAGAAAATCAACGCCAACGGCGGCATCAATGGCGACAAGCTTGAGATCGTCGGCCTGGACAACAAGGTCAACCCGCAAGAGAGCCTGGTGCAATTGCAGAAGGCCATCGACGACGGCATCCGCTACGTGACCCAGGGTATGGGGTCGTCCGTGGGTTCCGCCATCCTTGCCGCGGTCAACAAGCACAACGCCCGTAACCCGGGTGATGAGGTGCTCTATCTGAACATGGCGGCGGTGGATCCGGCGTTTACCAATGAGCGTTGTTCATTCTGGCACTTCCGCTTCGACGCCCACGTGGACATGAAGATGAACGCCATGACCAGCTGGATCGAAGGTCGTGACGACATCAAGAAGGTCTACCTGATCAACCAGGACTACAGCTTTGGCCGCGCGGTGGCGGAAGCCGCCACCAAGATGCTTAAGGAAAAACGTCCGGACATCGAGATCGTCGGCCAGGATTTCCACCCGCTCGCCAAGGTGAAGGACTTCACCCCCTACGTGTCCAAAATCCAGTCGTCCGGCGCCGACGCCGTGATCACCGGTAACTGGGGCCAGGACATCACCCTGCTGGTGAAAGCGGCCGCCGATTACGGCCTGGATATGCCGTTCCTGACCTACTACGGCGCCATGGCCGGCGTGGTTACCCAGGTCGGTGAGGCCGGCGTGGATCGTATCTACCAGGTCAACGAGTACTACGGTGATTTCGACAAACCGGAAATGGCCGAGCAGCAGGTCGCCATGTACGAAGACACCGGTTGGGACTACTACTGGCTGCGTCTCACCACCATGCTCGACTTCCTCGACAAAGCCGCGGAGAAGGCCGGCAGCACTGATCCGGTGAAAGTCGCTTTCGCCATGGAAGACATGAGCCTGGAAACCACCACCGGTGAAGTGGTGATGCGCAAGTCCGACCACCAGATGCAGCTGCCGCTGTTCATCTCCGTGCTCAAGGACGATATGGAATACGGCGCCGAAGGCACCGATTTCAACTTCCACAAAATCGCGGAGATCAGCCGCGAGGACGTGACCCTGCCCACCACCTGCAAGATGCGCCGCCCGAAGCAGGGCTGATCGCCAGCTCGCGGAAAAGCGCACAAAAAAAAGCCCGGCCTGGAGCCGGGCTTTTTTATGCGTGCGGCCTGGTGGCGGTTCAGAATACTTCGAACAGCCCGGCGGCACCGATGCCACCGCCCACGCACATGGTCACCACCACGTACTTGACGCCGCGGCGCTTGCCTTCGATCAGCGCGTGCCCGGTCATGCGCGCACCGGACATGCCGTACGGGTGGCCGATGGAGATCGCGCCGCCGTTGACGTTGTACTTGTCCGGGTCGATGCCCAGCTTATCACGGCTGTACAGACACTGGCTGGCGAACGCTTCGTTGAGTTCCCACAGGCCGATATCGTCGATGGTCAGGCCAAAGCGCTTGAGCAGCTTGGGCACCGCGAACACCGGGCCGATGCCCATCTCGTCCGGGTCACAGCCGGCCACGGCCATGCCGCGGTAGGCCCCCAGGGGCTGCAGGCCGAGACGCTCGGCTTCCTTGGCTTCCATCAGCACGCAGGCGCTGGCGCCGTCGGACAGCTGGGAGGCGTTACCGGCGGTGATGAACTTGCCTTCTTGAATGTTGAGGCCGTCCTTGAACACCGGCTTCAGGCTCTGCAGGCCTTCCAGGGTGGTCTCGGGGCGGTTGCCCTCGTCCTTGGCCAGGGTCACTTCCTTATCGGAAATTTCCTTGGTCTCTTTGTTCATCACCTTCATGTTGGTGGTCAGCGGTACGATTTCGTCGTCGAACTTGCCTTCCTGCTGGGCCTTGGCGGTGCGCATCTGTGACTGGAACGCGTACTCGTCCTGGGCATCGCGGGAGACGTTGTAGCGGTCGGCGACCACTTCGGCGGTTTCCAGCATGCTCATGTAGATGTCCGGACGGTGCTCCTTGAGCCACGGATCGCGGGCACGGAAGGTGTTCATCTTGTCGTTCTGCACCAGGGAGATGGACTCCAGGCCGCCGGCGACCGCCACGTCCATGTTGTCGACCACGATTTCCTTGGCCGCGGTGGCGATGGCCATCAGGCCGGACGCGCACTGACGGTCAATGGTCATGCCGGCCACGGAAGTGGGCAGGCCGCCGCGCAGAGCGCACTGACGCGCCACGTTGCCGCTGGTGGAGCCCTGCTGCAGGGCGGCGCCCATGATCACGTCCTGGATGCTCTGCGGATCGATCTTGGCGCGCTCCACGGCGTGCTTGATCACGTGACCACCCAGCTCCTGGGCCTGGGTGTCGTTGAACGCGCCCCGGTACGCCTTGCCGATGGGGGTGCGGGCGGTGGAAACGATGACTGCTTCTCTCATGATGAACCTCTTTAAGTAAGTTTGATGCCTTTGGCCTGCGCGGCCTTGGTCAGAATCTTGGTGACGTGCTCGCCGCCATTGGTCATTTCACGGGCGTTGCCCATGTCGCCCAGCTGTTCAAACCGGGCCGCGATGGCGTCCGGCGTGCGCTCTTCCTCGTTGAGGTAAATGCCGTCGCTTTCCATCAACCGCACCATGGCATAGCAGCCGGCGCCGGCCAGCACGATGCGCTGGTTGGGTGCCTGGTCGCTGGCCAGGAACAACACCGCCGGGGTGATCGCCTCCGGCTCCAGCAGGGCCAGCACTTCCTTGGGCATCAGGTCTTCGGTCATGCGCGTGGCCGCGGTGGGCGCCACGCAGTTTACCTTGATGTCGTACTTCTCGCCCTCCAGGCACAGCGTGTTCATCAGGCCGGCCACGCCCATTTTCGCGGCGCCGTAGTTGGCCTGGCCGAAGTTGCCGTACAGCCCGGAGGTGGAGGTGGTCATGATCACGCGGCCGTACTTCTGCTCGCGCATCACCGGCCAAACGGCCCGGGTGCAGATCGCGGAGCCGGTCAGATGCACCGCCACCACTTTGTCCCAGTCCGACATGTCCATCTTGGCGAAGCTCTTGTCGCGCAGGATGCCGGCGTTGTTCACCAGAATGTCGATGCGGCCCCACTGGTCCAGGGTCTGTTGGACCATGGCGCCGACCTGCTCCTCGCTGGACACGTCGGCGCCGTTGGCGATCGCTTCACCGCCGGCGGCCTTGATCTCGGCGACCACTTTCTCCGCCGCTTCGCTGGAACCGCCGGTGCCGTCGCGGGCGCCGCCGAAATCATTGACCACCACCTTGGCGCCCAACTTCGCCAGCGACAGCGCGTGGGATTTACCCAGGCCGTTGGCGGCGCCGGTGACGATCGCCACCCGGCCCTCGAAATTAATACTCATGAACGTCTCCGTTGTTATCCCAAAACAATCAGGCTCAGCCATTCGCAGGCGATGGCCGGCTTGTCGACACCGTCGATTTCCACCGAAATGGCATAACGGATCAGCAACTGATTGTCACCGCGCGGCTCCACGCCGGCCAGCTTGAAGTGGCCGCGTACCTGGGAGCCGGAGCGCACCGGGTTCAGGAAGCGAACCTTGTCGAAGCCGTAGTTGATGCCCATCACCGTGCCCTGCACGCCGGGGACCACGTCCATGGCCATGGCGGACAGCAGTGACAGGCTCAGGAAACCGTGGGCGATGGTGCCGCCGAACGGGGTCTCCTTGGCGGCCCGCTCCGGATCAATGTGAATCCACTGCGGGTCCTCGGTGAGGTCGGCGAACTGATCAATGCGCTCCTGGGTGACCGGGAACCAGCGGGACGTACCCAGGTCCTGGTCCACCTTGGCTTTCAGTTCGTCCACGCTGAGCTTGTTATTGGACATTATAAAATCTCCTCTTAGTAATCCCGCAGGGCCGCGAAGCGGTCCGCGCAGTAGTTGGCGTCGCCCAGGGTTTCACCGCCGGCGCGGGCGCGCTTGAGGAAAAAGCCGATGTCGAATTCATCGGTCATGCCGATGCCGCCGTGCATCTGCACCGCTTCCTGGCCGGCCAGCAGCGCGGTCCGCGCGGCCTTGGCCTTGGCGGCCAGCACTTGAACCTCGGCGTCGTCGGCGTTGCGGTCGCAGGCGTCCAGCGCCTGCATCGCCAGGGCGTCGCTCATCGACACTTCGCCCATCAGCAGCGCGGCGCGGTGCTGCAGCGCCTGGAAGGTACCGATCAGGCGGCCGAACTGCTTGCGCTCCTTGAGGTACTGCAGGGTGCGCTCGAACGCTTCCCGGGCCAGACCGGAGAGCTCCGCGGCCAGCACCGCGCGGCCGGCGCGCAGGGCGGCGGCGAGCGCGGCGGCGCCGTCCGCCATCGGTTCGGCGGCGACGTTATCCAGGGTTACCCGAGCGGCGTTGCGGTCGTCCACCATGCGGGTGCGCTCGATGCTCACGCCCTGGGCCTTGGGGTCGACCAGGAACAGCGCGGTGTTCTCGCCCTGCCGGGCCGCCACCAGCAGCAGGTCCGCCACATGGGCGTCCAGCACCAGCAATTTGCCGCCGCTCAGGGTGACGCCGTCACCGGCTGCCTTGGCTTCGGTCTTGATCGCTTCCGGACGGTGCTTGGCGCCGTCGTCCACCGCCAGGGCGGTGATCACGCTGCCCTCGGCGATCGCCGGCAACCATTTCTGTTGCTGCTCGGCGCTGCCGCCGGCGGCCAGGGCGGTGGCGCCCAATACCGCCGTGGACAGGAACGGGGTCACCGACAGGTTACGGCCGATCTCGCGGGCCACCAGGCCGGCGCCCACCAGGCCGAAACCGATGCCGCCGTGTTCCTCGGGGACCAGGATGCCGGTCAGGCCGGACTCCACCATGGCGTGCCACAGCGGCTCGTCGTAGCCTTTCTCGTCGTTACGGTCGCGCAGTTCGCGCAGGTGGGACACCGGGCCCTTGTCGGCCATCAGCCGCGCCACGGAATCCTGCAACATCTGTTGTTCGTCGTTAAGTTTCATTGGCTTCGACTCCTTATGCGTCCGGCAGGCCCAGCAGGCGTTTGGAAACAATCCCCAGCATCACCTCGGAGGTGCCGCCCTCGATGGAATTGCCCTTGGAGCGCAGCCACTCGCGGGCGTACAGACCGCCCATGGTGCGCTCGCTTTCCCACTCCAGGCCTTCGGCGCCGAGGGCGTCCATCATCACTTCGTAGCGGCGCTTGTTGAGCTCGGTGCCGTAGTACTTGAGCACCGCGGACTGGGCGCCCACGCCCTGGCCGGCTTCCGCCTCTTCGCGGATCTTGCCCACCAGCGCCTGGAACGCCATCTGGTCGATTTCCAGACGGGCGATGTCGGCGCGCAGGGCGCTGTCCGCCAGCTTGCCGTGCTCGGTGCCCACGTGCTCGGCGGCCAGCGGGCCCAGGGCGCGGCCCTTCAGGAAGCCCGGCGGTTCGCCGCCGATGTTGTTGCGCTCGTGGGTGAGCAGGTACTTGGCCACGTCCCAGCCCCGGTTCAGCTCGCCGACGATCTGGTTCTTATCGACTTTAACGTCGTCGAAGAAGGTTTCGCAGAACGGCGATTCGCCGGAGATCAGCTCGATCGGGCGGGTGCTGACGCCTTCGCTTTCCATATCGAACAGGGCAAAGGAAATGCCGTTGTGTTTGGTGGCGTTGGGGTCGGTGCGCACCAGGCAGAAAATCCAGTCCGCTTTGTCCGCGTAGGAGGTCCAGATTTTCTGGCCGTTGACCAGGAAATGGTCGCCCTTGTCTTCAGCGCGGGTCTGCAGGCTGGCCAGGTCGGAGCCGGCGTTGGGTTCGGAGTAGCCCTGGCACCAGCGGATCTCGCCCCGGCAGATGGGTGGCAGGTGCTGGCGTTTGAGTTCCTCGCTGCCGAATTTCAGCAGCGCCGGGCCCAGCATCCAGAAACCGAAGTTGCTCACCGGCGTGCGCGCGTTGATGCGCTTCATTTCTTCGCTCAGCACTTCCGCCTGCTCCGGGCTCAGGCCACCGCCGCCGTATTCCTTGGGCCACTGCGGCGCGGTCCAGCCCTTGTCGGCCATGCGCTCCATCCAGACTTTCTGCGCTTCCGACTGGAACTGCCATTTACGGCCGCCCCAGCAGTGGTCCGCCTGGCTCTTCAGGGGCTGGCGCATTTCCTCGGGGCAGTTCGCCTCCAGCCAGGCCCGGGTTTCCGCGCGGAACTGTTCGAGATCCGACATCGCTCTCCTCCTCGAGCGCCTCCCTCGGCGGCCGACCGCCGGGGCGGCGGGGCGCTGGGGAAGCTGTTATGAAATTGCTTTCCATTTATTTGAGTGTGACCGAAGTATGTTGGCCCCGTTCCAGGGCGTCCAGGGTCAAAAACGGCATGGTTAGCGGCAGTTGTGTCATCAGTGACCAAGGCGGCGGTGAAAAGGGTCAATGGTCCCCTGTGAAATAAGTGGCACTATTGTGCTTTCGGGAAAATTCGTCAGGATGATTTCATGTCTGTTTCCGCGGCACCGACCATGGCACCCCCTTCCGCCGACCTGGAGCACAGCCCCAGGGACACCATCCTGGACGCCTCGGCGCGCTGCTTCATGGAGCACGGCTTCAAGGCCACCAGCATCGACGACATCGCCCGCCGGCTGGGTGCCACCAAGGGCATGGTCTATCACTATTTCGATTCCAAATCGGACCTGTTTTTCGAGATCCACCAGCGCGCCATGGACGCCCTGGTGCAGGCCGTGGACCCGGAAGTGCGGCGCCGCGCGCCGGCCCTGGAACGGCTGCACGGCATGGCCCGCCGCCACGTGGAAACCCTGATCGAGACCCAGCACTACCAGCGCGCCGTGGTGGAAGGGGTGCAGATGCACCTGCGGGTGAGCACCACCGAGGCCCAGCGCCAGCGGCTGATGCAGTTGCAGGACCGGCGCCGCCGCTACGAGCAGGTGTTCCTGAAGGTTCTCAACCAGGGCATCGACGAGGGCGACCTCGACGCCACCGATCCGCGCATCGCCATCAAGCCGGTGCTCGGCGCGCTCAACTCGGTGATCAACTGGTACCACCCCCGCTACGACGACGCCCCCGGCAGCCGCGAGCGGCTGATCGACGGCGTCGTCACCGTCGCGCTGCGCGGCCTGGTCGCGTAGGTCGGGTTAGGCCGCAGGCCGTAACCCGACAAGCCACTATTTTTTATTGAGAAACTTATCGAAGATAGCCCGGGTTTCGTCGCTGAACATGCGCTCGGCGAACAGCACCGATTCCTTCTTGATCTGCTCACGGATCGCATCGGCGCCATGGCGGGTCAGCTGCTTGGTGTACTGCAGCGCTTGCGGCGGCTTGGCGGCCAGTTTCGCGCCCAGCTCCAGCGCCTTGTCGCGCAGCTCGTCGTCGCCGCACCGGTAGGCCACCAGCCCCATGCGTTCCGCTTCGTCGGCGGTCAGGGTGTCGCCGGCGAGCAGCAGGCGGTTGGCGTTCTGACGCCCCAACAGGGCCGGCAGAATCAGGCTCGAGCCCGCTTCCGGCACCAGGCCCAGATTGATAAAGGCGGTATAGAAACGGGCGCTGTCGGCGGCGATCACCAGATCGCAATGCAGCAGCAGGGTGGTGCCGATACCGGTGGCGTTGCCGTGCACCGCCGCGATCACCGGCTTGTCCAGCTCGATCAGCCGATGCACCAGATCCATCGCCGGGCTCTGTTTGCCGTCCTTGCGGGATTCCGGGTCGGCGTTCAGGAAGTCGCCGATGTCGTTGCCGGCGGTGAAGGCGCGTCCCTCGGCGTCCAGCAGCAGGGCGGTGAGATCGTCCCGTTCCCGGTAGTGATCCACGGCGCGGCTGATATCCCGGTACATCTCCCCGCTCAGGGCGTTGAGCTTGTCGGCCCGGTCCAGGGTGACTTCCAGTAATTTGCCGTGCTCGGTAACGCGGACATAGCCGCTCTGCAGTGCCAGGGCGCTCATGGTGTTCTCCCGTCTCTCGCCAAATAGCCCAACAAAATATCGGAATTGTGTTTCGCAAAGCAAGCGGCAGGCGGGCCGTGCCGGCGGATGGGTCGTGCCACAAGCCGCGATACAGGATTCAGGATGCAGGATTCAGGGGCGAGCTTGGTGTTATCCGATTGGTGCCTCGCTTCGCATTGTGGCCCGGCGGTCCGAGTGTGGTGCCACCTCAGAGGCTTCGCACCACGCCGTCCCCTGTATCCTGCATCCTGTATCCTGAATCGTCTTTTGCTGCCTGACCGGCACGGCCTCGCCGCCACGATCCCTGGCTTGCAGCTTGCAGCTTTATCTCCATGCACCAAACTTATTTTCGTGGATTCAAAATATCAATTTCACTAACTAAACGGGCTGTTCTAGGCTGTCTTCATTGCAACTCACACAGGCGACACCATGGCCCAGTTCCACCTCATCCGTCACGGTCAGGCGTCCTTCGGCGCCGCCAACTACGACAAGCTCTCCCAGCTGGGACACCAGCAGGCACGCTGGCTTGGCGAGTATTACCGGGCCCGTGGCGAAGCCTTCGACGCCCTGGTGACCGGCGACCTGGTGCGCCACGTGGAGACCGGCGAGGGCATTCAGGAAGGCCTGGGCAGCGCGCTGCCCGCCGACCTGCAGCCCGGGCTCAACGAGTTCGATTTCCACGCCATCGTCGACGCCTACCTGAGCGCCCACCCCGAGGAAGTACCCCCGGAGGGCGCCTCCATGGTCGCCTTCTACCGGGTGCTGAAAAAGGCCATGCAGCGCTGGCGGGCCGGCCATCTGGAAGGCAACCTGCCGGAAAGCTGGCAGGGGTTCTGCGACCGCGTGGCCGGCGCCATGACGCATATCCAGGAACAGTACGCCGACCGCGACCGGGTGCTGGTGGTCAGCTCCGGCGGCGCCATCGCCATGTGGATGCGGCACATGCTCAACACCGCCGACGACACCGTGGTGGAGCTCAACCTGCAGATTCGCAACACCGGGGTAACCCAGGGTTTCTTCAACAAGAACGTGTACCGCCTTTCCATTTTCAACCAGGTCCCGCATCTGGACCGGGAAGACCGCGGCGACGCCATTACTTATAGCTAGGGCCGGGTGATAACGGCCGCCTTATTCAAGAGGAGAGCAACATGGATTTCGAACATTCGGAAAAGACCCAGGACCTGATCAACCAGGTACGCACCTTCATCGATAACGAAGTGGTGCCCGCCGAGCACACCTACCACGAACAGCTCGAGCAGAACCCGTGGAAGACGCCGCCGATCCTCGATGAGCTGAAAGCCAAGGCGAAAGCCAAGGGCCTGTGGAACCTGTTCCTGCCCAAGGAGCACGGTGAGCTGAGCCCGGGCCTGACCAACCTGGAATACGCGTCGCTGGCGGAACAGATGGGCCGCCATCACATCGCGTCCGAGTGCTTCAACTGCTCCGCGCCGGACACGGGCAACATGGAAGTGCTCGCCAAATACGGCAACGAAGCCCAGAAGAAGCAATGGCTCGAGCCGCTGATGGAAGGCAAGATCCGCTCCGCGTTCGCGATGACCGAGCCGGAAGTGGCGTCCTCCGACGCCACCAACATCGAGACCTCCATCACCCGTGACGGCGACGACTACGTGATCAACGGCCGCAAGTTCTACATCAGCGGCGCGATGCGCGAATCCTGCGAAATCATGATCGTGATGGGCAAGACCGACCCGGACAACCCCAACCGCCACCAGCAGCAGTCCCAGATTCTGGTGCCGATGAACACCCCGGGTGTGAACGTCAAACGTCCGATGATGGTGCTCGGTTCCGTGGACGCGCCGGAAGGCCACGCCGAAGTGATCTTCGACAACGTGCGCGTGCCCAAGGAAAACATCATCCTCGGCGAGGGCCGCGGTTTTGAAATCGCCCAGGGCCGCCTCGGCCCGGGCCGGATTCACCACTGCATGCGTCTGATCGGCGCCGCCCAGCGCGCCCTGGAGCTGATGTGCAAGCGCGCCAACGAGCGCGTGGTGTTCGGCCAGCCGATGATCAAGCACGGCTCCTGCCGCGAAGACATCGCCAAGAGTGCCTGTGAAATCGAACAGGCACGGCTGATGACCTTGAAAGCGGCCGACACCATGGACCGCTACGGCAACAAGGAAGCCAAGGAACTGATTGCCATGATCAAGATCGTGGCGCCCAATATGGCCATTAAGGTGGTCGACCGCGCCATGCAGATCCACGGCGCCGTGGGCCTCAGCCAGGACACCCCGCTGGCCGGCTTCTTCGCTTACGCGCGTACCCTGCGCCTGGCGGACGGCCCGGACCAGGTGCACATGATGCAGCTGGGTCGTAACCTGGCAAAAAAATACGAGTAACAGCAGTTAATAGTTAACGGTGAACAGTTAACAGTTAATAGTTACTGAGTGCAGCCATGGCTTTTGGGGTCGCCCCACTGGCCATGGCTGCTTTGTCGCTTTTGAGCGTCGTCAATGTTTAAGGAGGTAGACATGTCCCAGGTGGATACCCTGGATACCGAGCGCCTCGCGGCCTATCTGGAAGCGAACGTCGCCGGCTTCAAAGGCCCGATCACCGCCGATAAGTTCGAAGGCGGCCAGTCCAACCCCACCTTCCATATCAAGGCCGCCTCCGGCGAGTACGTGCTGCGCCGTCAGCCGCCGGGCAAGCTGCTTAAGTCCGCCCACGCCGTGGACCGGGAATTCCGGGTCATGAATGCACTCCAGAACACCGACGTACCGGTGCCGCGCATGTACCACCTGTGCGAGGACCGTGACGTGGTCGGCTCCATGTTCTACATCATGGAATTCTGCCAGGGCCGGATCTTCTGGGACGCGGCGATCCCCGAAGTGGACAACGCCCAGCGCACCGCCATGTACGACGAGATGAACCGGGTGCTGGCGGCGCTGCACGGCGTGGACGTGGATGCGGTGGGCCTCGCCGATTACGGCAAGTCGGGCAACTACTTCGAGCGGCAGATGGGGCGCTGGTCCAAGCAGTACCGCGCCTCCGAGATCAACCATATCCAGGCGATGGAAGATCTGATGGTATGGCTGGAGGAAAACCAGCCCGCCGACGACGGCCAGGTGTCGCTGGTGCACGGCGACTACCGCCTCGACAACATGATGTGGCACCCCACCGAACCCCGCGTGATCGCGGTGCTCGACTGGGAGCTGTCCACGCTCGGGCACCCGCTCGCGGATCTCGCCTATCAGTGCATGCAGCTGCGCATGCCCCAGGAGGGCGGCAACCTGTCCGGCCTGCAGGGCAAGGACCGCAAATCACTGGGCATTCCCACCGAGCAAGAATACGTCCAAGCCTATTGCGAACGCCGTGGCATCGATCATATCGACCACTGGGAATTCTATCTGGCGTTCAGTTTTTTCCGCCTGGCGGCCATCGCCCAGGGTGTCGCCAAGCGCGCCCAGGACGGCAACGCCTCCAGCAAAAAAGCCGCCGCCGTGGGGCAGGTGGTCGAACCGCTGGCGCAAATGGCCATGCAGATCGTCCGCGAAGGGGCTTAAAAACTATTTTACGGGAGAGAAAGAATGAGCACGAAATTGTTTGATCTGAACGGAAAGATCGCCCTGGTCACCGGCGCGAGCCGCGGCATCGGCGAAGAAATCGCCAAGCTGCTCGCCGAGCAGGGTGCCCACGTGATCGTGTCCAGCCGCAAAATCGACGACTGTCAGACCGTCGCCGACGCCATCAAGGCCGACGGCGGTTCCGCCGAAGCCTTTGCCTGCCACATCGGGGAAATGGCGCAAATCGAAGCGGTGTTCGGCCATATCAAGGACACCCACGGCAAGCTCGACATTCTGGTCAACAACGCCGCCGCCAACCCGTACTTCGGGCACATCCTGGACACCCCGGTCTCCGCGTTCGACAAAACCGTGGACGTGAACCTGCGCGGCTACTTCTACATGTCCGTGGAAGGCGCCAAATTGATGAAGGAAAACGGTGGCGGCGCCATCGTCAACACCGCCTCCATCAATGGGCTGTCGCCGGGCAACATGCAGGGCATCTACTCGATCTCCAAGGCGGCCGTGATCAGCATGACCAAGTCCTTCGCCATGGAATGCGCCGAGTTCAACGTGCGCGTCAACGCGCTGCTGCCCGGCCTCACCAAGACCAAGTTCGCCGGCGCGCTGTTCCAGCAGGAAGAAATCTACAAAAGCGCCATCGCCCAGATTCCCATGCACCGCCATGCGGAACCCAAGGAAATGGCCGGCACCGTGCTCTACCTGGTTTCCGATGCGTCCAGCTACGTGACCGGTGAGTGTGTCGTCGTCGACGGTGGTTTCACTATTTAAGACCGCCTGGAGGTTGTTATGGATCCGATGCTGGATTTCACCGGCAAGGTGGCCCTGATCACCGGCGCTGCCAGCGGCTTCGGCAAGCTGCTCGCCGCCGAGCTGGGCAAGCGCGGCGCGCGGCTGGTGCTGGGCGACATCAACATGGATGCCCTGGACAAGCTGGCCGCCGACCTGGAGGGGCAGGGCGTTACCGCCCTGGCGCGCCGCTGCGACGTTTCTTCCGAGGCGGACTGCAAAGCCATGGTGGACACCGCCGTGGAACAGTTCGGTCGTCTCGATATGGCGGTGAACAACGCCGGCATCGCCCACGGCTTCATCCCCATTCAGGAACTCACCGGTGAGCTGCTGGATCAGCAGATGAACGTCAACGTCAAAGGCGTGATGTTCGGCATGAAGCACCAGATCCCGGCCATGAAAGCCAGCGGTGGCGGCGCCATCGTCAACACCAGCTCCATGGCCGGCATCGGCGGCGGGCCCAAGATCGGCGCCTATGCCGCCTCCAAGCACGCGGTGATCGGGCTCACCCGCACCGCCGCCGTGGAAAGCGGCCGCAAGAACATCCGCGTCAACGCCATCTGCCCCTACTACACCCGCACGCCCATGCTGGAGGGCGGTGAAGGGCTGGCCAGCGGCGGCGAAGCCGAGCAGACCCTGGCGATGATGGCCGCCGGCAGCCCGATGAAACGCATCGGCGAACCGGAAGAGATCGTCGCCGTCATGCTGATGCTGCTGTCACCGGCCAACACCTACATGAACGGCCAGGCCATCGCCGTCGACGGCGGCGTCTCGGCGTTCTAAGACAAACCCTTTGGGGAGCTCCCACAAGGCAAGGTCCCACAGGGTGTCCAGTTTAAGGAGAATAATTATGAGTAATCGTTTGGCGAACAAGATCACCGTCATCACCGGCGCCACCAGCGGCATCGGCGAAGCCACCGCGCGGCGCTTTATTGAAGAAGGCGCCACCGTGGTGCTGGCGGGCCGCTCCGAAGAGAAGGGTGAAGCGCTGGCGAAAGAGCTCGGCGAACGCGCCGTGTTCAAGCGCACCGACATCATGAGCGAAGACGACATCGCCGGCCTGGTGGATTTCACCGTGGAAAAATTCGGCCGCCTGGACTGCCTGTTCAATAACGCCGGCGCCGGCGACCGCACCACCGTGGACAGCTTCGACGAAGACGAATTCGCGCGCATCATGCGCCTGCTGGTGGGCGCCCCGGCGTTCGGCATCAAGCACGCCGCCCGCGTCATGAAGAACAGCGGCGGCGGCAGCATCATCAACAACGCCAGCATCGCCGGTCACCGCCTCAACCAGGGCGGCTACCTGTATTCCGGCGCCAAAGCCGCCGTGGCCCACATGACCCGCCTGGCCGGCGCCGACCTGGGCCCGCACAACATCCGCGTCAACGCCATCTCCCCCGGCGCCGTGGCCACGCCGATCTTCTGGGGCGGCTCCCAGCGCGCCCAGACGCTCAGCGACGAAGAAAACCAGCGCAAGATGGAAAAGCTCGAAGCCAATCTCGCCAAAGCCACGCCGCTGCCCCGCGCCGGCCTGGCCGACGACATCGCCTTCGCCGCCGTCTTCCTGGCCAGCGACGAAGGCAGCTTCATCAACAGCCACGACCTGGTCGTCGACGGCGGCCGCATCGCCATGTTCAACGAGAAGAGCTAAGCGCGGTTTGTAGCGCCCGCTTGTAAAAGCGGGCCTTGTGGGCGCTTGCCTTGAAAGCGAAAGGCCGGCTTTGCCGGGTGGCCAAAGCCACCCTTTCGCGGGCGGGGCCCGCTCCCACAAGAGGCAAGCTCCCACAAGGTGCCCGCCGTCCAAGATCACGAGGAACCTTCATGTCCTATAAAACACTCACCGTCACCACGGACGGCCATGTCGCCAGGATCACCCTGGACCGGCCCGACAAGCTCAACGCCATGAACGCGGACTTCTGGAACGAGCTGCCGGCGGCGGTACGGGCCCTGGACGCCGGCGGCGACATTCGCGCCATCGTCATCGACGCCAACGGCAAGCACTTCACCGCCGGGCTCGACCTGGGCATGTTCGGCACCCAGCCGGACCCGTCCGACGTCACCGCCCGGGTGCAGAAAGCGGCGCGCTTCCGCCACAACACCGCGCTCATGCAGCAGACCTTCAGCGCCCTGGAAGACTGCCGCGTACCGGTGATCGCCGCGCTCCACGGCGGCTGCATCGGCGGCGGCGTCGACCTGATCAGCGCCTGCGACCTGCGCTACGCCAGCCGCGACGCCTACCTCACCGTCTACGAAATCAACGTCGGCCTCACCGCCGACGTCGGCACCTTCCCCCGGCTGTGCAAGCTGCTGCCGGAAGGCATTGTCCGTGAACTGGCCTACACCGGTCGTCGCATGGGCGCGGAAGAGGGCGAACGCCGTGGTCTCTTCAACGAGGTTCTGGACAGCAAGGAAGCGGCCCTGGAACGGGCCCTGGAAGTGGCGAAGGAGATCGCCGGCAAATCACCGCTGGCGGTGCACGGCTGCAAGCGCATGATCACCTACGCCCGCGACCACAACACCGCCGACAGCCTCGATTACGTGGTCACCTGGAACGCCGGCATGCTGCACACCGAGGAAGTCATGGCCGCCGTCGACGCCGGTAAAACCGGCCAGCCCGGCGACTATGTGCCCCTCCCACCCCTCAGCGACGACGTCCAGGGCGGCGTGTAGGTCGGGTTAGCGAAGCGTAACCCGACATAAGCGATGGCGTTCTGCCCGCCTTGTCGGGTTACGGCCTTCGGCCTAACCCGACCTACCGCTCCCACAAGTGGTGACCCTCAGGCGCTGTAGAAGACGGACTTCACTTCGAGGAATTCCTCGAGGCCGTACACGCCCCACTCGCGGCCCACACCGGAATGCTTGTAGCCGCCGAAGGGCGCCGGCGGATCCAGCTGCGCGCCATTGAGATGCACCATGCCGGTCCGCAGACGGGCCGCCACCTTGGCGGCGTCCTCCTCGCTGGCCCCGTACACATAGCCGGACAGGCCGTAGTCCGAATCGTTGGCGATCGCCACCGCGTCGTCCACGTCCTTATAGGGCAGCATCACCAGCACCGGCCCGAAAATCTCCTCGCGGGCGATCAGCATCTGGTTGTTCACCTCGCTGAATACCGTCGGCCGTGCGTAGAAACCGGTCTCCAGACCCTCCGGCTTGCCGGTACCGCCGCACACCAGCTTGGCGCCTTCTTCCTGACCCTTCTCGATCATCGACTGCACGCGCTTGAACTGGCGCTCGTTGGCGATCGGGCCGATCACCGTGTCCTTATCCGCCGGGTCGCCGACCTTCAGGCTCTCGCACACCTTGGCGGCGATCGCCTCGGCCTCGGCCAGCTTGTCCGCCGGCACCAGCATCCGCGACGGCGCGTTACAGCTCTGCCCGGTGTTGTTCATCATCGACGCCACACCGTGCTTCACCGCCTTCTCGAAATCCGCGTCCGGCAGAATGATGTTGGCGGACTTGCCGCCCAGCTCCAGCGACACCTTCTTGAAGGTATCCGCCGCTTCCTTGCTCACCGACGCCCCGGCACGGGTGGAACCGGTCAGCGACACCACGTCCACGCGCGGGTCGGAAGACAGCATCGGGCCCACTTCCGCGCCGTCGCCGTAAATCATATTGAACACGCCCTTGGGCAGGCCCGCTTCATCAATGATCTCGGCCAGCACATGGGCGGACAGCGGCGCGAACTCACTGGGCTTGAGCACCATGGTGCAGCCCGCCGCGATCGCCGGCGCCACCTTGCACATCACCTGGTTCATCGGCCAGTTCCACGGCGTGATCAACGCGCACACACCCGCCGGCTCACGGCGCACGGTGGCGCGGCCCAGCTTCTGCTCGAACGGAAACTCCCGCGCCGCGCCCAGCGTCGCCTTGGCGTGGCCCAGACCCATCGGCGCCTGCACCTTCGCCGCCAGACCGTGACGGGGCGCGCCCATCTCCCGGCTGATCGCCTCCGCCATATCATCCAGACGCGACTGATAAATCCCCATGATCTTCTCAAGCATCGCCAGACGCTCTTCCAACGGCGTCGCCGCGAAACTCTCGAACGCATCCCGCGCCGCCTGAATCGCCGCATCCACATCCGCCTTACCGGCCAGATACACCGTCCCCTCGGACGCCTCCGTCGCCGGATTGATCACCTCATGGGCCTTCGCCTCAGCGCTGGGCTTCACCCAAGCGCCGTTAATGTAGAACTGGTCCAGATGATTCATGAAACACTCTCCCGAAAAAACGACATACAGCTTCCAGCCACAAGCTAGAAGCAAAGACCGCAAGTTGAAAGTCACAAGTTGAAAAACCAACCCAGGATGCCGCATCCCGAGTGAACGGGCCAGCAACCCAAGCCCACGGCAACGGCACAATCAACGCCCCTGGTATCCCGCCGGCCGGCAAAGCCGGCCTTTCGCTTGCAAGCAAGCTCCCACAAGTCGGGCTTCGTGGCGCCCCTTGAGGCCGGCACCTTCAGAAGCTTCGGCCCAGGAATCCCCACCACCGCAGACGCTGTGTGCCGGACCCCCGAACGAGGGCTGGACCGGAAGTCCGCACCGCCCAGGCGCAGGGTCCGGATGTCTCATCCAGGACTGTGTGAGGCAGGGAGCCGAACCGGTCCGCCGCCGCGGCAAGCCCCCAGGGACGGGTTCACGGCGGGTCCTGGATGAGACATCCGGACCCTGCGCCGTGCTACGGAGTCCTAACCTAGCCTATTTAGTGAAACAGCATTCCAAAATCTTGACCCCCCGTCCAGCTCGTGTCATCTTCCAAAAAAAGCACAAACAAACGCCAGGAGACCCCCCATGCAGCGTTTCGACCAGCGCAATGTCCTGATCACCGGTGCCGGCAGCGGCATCGGCCGCGCCGCCGCCCGTCGCTTCGCCGAAGAAGGCGCCCGCCTGGTACTGGTGGACCGCAACCAGGAAGGCCTGGAAGAAACCGCCGCTAACCTGCCCGAAGGCACCCCAGTCACCCTGCGCACCGTGGACGTCTCCGACGAACACGCCGTCAACGCCCTGGTGGAAGAGATCCTCGCCTCCCACGGTACCCTGCACGCCCTGGTCAACAACGCCGGCATCGCCGGCCACGACTATTCCACCATCACCGACAGCGACACCGAAACCTGGCAGGCGATCCTGGGCGTCAACCTGATGGGCCCGATGTTCTTCATCCGTGCCGTCGGCAAGCATATGCAAGCCCAGGGTGGCGGCGCCATCGTCAACACCGCGTCGGTGGCCGGCATCCGCTCCGGCGCCGGCGGCAACGCCTACAGCGCCTCCAAGGCCGCCGTTATCAACCTGACCAAGACCGCTGCCTGTGACCTGGGCCAGTACAACGTGCGTGTCAACGCGGTCTGCCCCGGCCTGATCGAAACCGGCATGACCAAGCCGGTATTCGATTACGCCCGCGACAACAACAAAGAGCAAAAACTGGGCAGCCGTTGCGAATTGCGCCGCTACGGCCGCCCGGAAGAGATCGCCGCTGCCATGGCGTTCCTGGCCAGCGACGACGCCAGCTACATCACCGGCCAGGCGCTGGCGGTGGATGGCGGCAACACCGCCTCGCTCAACCTGCCGGGCATGAAGCACTAGAACGTCCGTACCCTCCTAAGTGAAACGGGTTTTTGATATATTTGCGGGCTTTATGCACCACTATAAAAGCGACGAATAAAACAACAGCGGGACCGATGCTTGTAACTTGCCAGCCGGGACCCGCCGATCCCGAAGCCTGAATTGAGGAATTGCCACATGCGACGAGCCGCTCTTGGAAAGGACGGGTCCGCGGATAAGGACCGTAATTTTGTCACCGCGCTGGCGCGCGGCCTGGAAATCCTGCGTTGTTTCGGTCCCTCCGACGAATACCTGGGCAACGCGGAACTGGCCAAACGCACCAGCATCCCCCGTCCCACCGTATCGCGGATGACCGCCACGCTGACCCAGCTCGGCTATCTGCGTTACGCCGAGAACCTGGAAAAATACCGGCTCGGCCCGGGCGTGCTGGATCTGGGCTACCGCTATCTGGCCAGCGAAGGGGTGCGGGACATCGCCCGGCCCTTCATGCAGGAGCTGTCCGACGCCACCGACTGCCTGGTGGCCATCGGCGCTCCGGACGGCGCGTCCATGACCTACATCCAGGTGTGCCAGGGCTCCGGCCCGCTGGTACTGCGCCTGACCGTGGGTTCCCGGGTGCCCATGGGTTCCTCGGCGGTGGGTCGTGCCTTCCTGGCGGCGCTGCCGGCCAAGGAACGCGAACCCTATTACGAAGCCATCCGTGCCCAGAATCCGGACGCCTGGCCGGACGTGCAGCGCGGCCTGGAGCGTGCCTTCAAGGAATACGACCAATACGGCTTCGTCACTTCCGATGGCGAATGGAACCGGGATGTGAGTGCCGTGGGGGTGCCGCTGATCCTGGACAACGGCGGCCAGGTGGTGCCGTTCAATTGCGGCGGGTCGTCGTTGCGGCTGAGCCGCCGCATCCTGATCGAAAACCTCGGCCCGCGCCTCAAGGAAGTCGTTGAGCAGGTCCGGCAAATGGTGCAGGGCCGCGATATTTAAGGGCAATGAATGAGCAGTAGCAGCAGTAACGCCTCACCGGCGTCCGAATACACCATGGCCACGGCCACCGCCAAGTTCAGCCATGGTTTCCCGGCGCTGCTGGGGCTGGAATTCCTGGAGTGGGAAGAGGGCAGGGTGGTGGTCGGCATGCAGGTGGACGACCGCCATCTCAACCTGGGTGGCCGCGTACACGGCGGCGTGCTGGCCACCCTGCTGGATGTGGCCGGCGCCTGCGCCGGCACCTATTGCCCCTATCCGGACCGGATCCGCAAGGCGCTTACCCTGTCCATGACCACCACCTTCACCGGCCAGGCCGGGCCCGGTTACATTCGCGCCATCGGCACCAAACGGGCCGGCGGCAGCCGCATCTTCAATTCCACCGTGGAGGTGTACAGCGAGGACGACACCTTGCTGATCCTGGGCGAGGGCACCTTCCGATTGCGCAGCGATTCCCAGGACCCGCGCGGCGCGCCCATCGCTTAAACCTCTTTTACACCAGCGCGGCCGTTTCCGCTTGAAGGCGCCTCCTTGACCCTCAATGCTGTGTTCAGGAATACAGTGATTGCCGAAAGGAGGCACCATGACTACCTATATCGTCGCCAGTAATGCCGCCCATGCCCGGGTGTTCGCCCACGAAGTGGGTACCTTCAAGGAAATCGACCAGCTCGAGCATCCGGAAAGTCAGGCTCATGTGGGCGACTTGCGCACCGGCGGCAAAGGGGCCGAGGGCAGCGGCGCCCAGCACGGCAACCCCCGCGCCACCGGCAACCAGCAGGCGACCTCGGACAAGCACGCTGCCTTCTTCGCCAAGGAAGTGGCCGAGTACCTGAAACACAACCTGGAGCAGGGGCGCGCCGACCGCTTCATCCTGGTGGCCGAGCCCCGGTTCCTCGGCGCCCTGCGCGATAAGCTCGACCACACCACCCGTGACGCGGTCAGCCGCGAAATCGACAAGGACTTGACCAAGCAGAGCGCGGACGACATCCGCAAAAAGCTGGAACTGTGAAGCGCCTACGACTTTAGGCGGATATTCACGCCACACTGCCGCCGGGGAGCGACCGGTCGTGGTAAATTCGGTGCTATGAGCATAATAAGACTTATAGTGAGCCGATAACCATGTATCAGGTGCTGATCGCCGACGACCATCCCCTGTTCCGCGAAGCCATCGCCCGGGTGATTGACGATGGCTTCCCCGGCAGCACCCTGTTGGAGGCGTCCGACCTGGATTCCGCCCTGGCGGTGGCCGGTCGTCACGACGACCTGGATCTCGTGCTGCTGGACCTCAACATGCCGGGCATGCAAGGCCTCGGCGGTCTGGTCCGGCTGCGCAATTTGTTTCCCACCCTGCCGGCCGTGATCGTCTCCGCCGAGGAAGAGAAGCGGGTAATTCTGCAGACCATCACCTACGGCGCGGTCGGCTTCATTACCAAATCCACCCCCCGCAAGCAGATGATCCAGGCCCTGGAGCAGGTGCTCGCCGGCTCCATCTACCTGCCGGCGGACATCATCCGCGCCGGCTCCGGTACCGGTGAGGAAAGCGCCGCCTCGCGCCGCGAGCCAGAGGACCTTGCCGACGTGCTCGCCACCCTTACCCGCAAGCAGCTCCAGGTGTTCGAGCGCATGTCGCGGGGGGACTCCAACAAGGTCATCGCCTATCGGCTTAACATCGCCGAAAGCACGGTGAAGGCCCACGTATCGGCGATACTGCGTAAACTCGGCGCCACCAACCGGGTGCAGGCGATTCTGTCCGCCGGCGACATTGATTTCAGCGCCTACCTGCGTGCCCCGAAGGTGCCGGAGCGATGAACGCGGTTTCGCCGAGCGCCGTTGTCACCGCCTTCAGCGACGCCCGCGACGAGCGTCAGGCCGCCGGTGCGCTGGCGGAAAAACTGCGGCACCCGAACCTGGGTCTGGTGGTGTTTTTCTGTTCCATCGACTACCGGCTCGACCGCCTGGCCGGTGCTCTCGCCGAAGCGTTCGGCGACCTGCCGCTGTGCGGCTGTACCTCCGCCGGCGAGATCACCAGCCGGGGTTACGACAGCGGTACCATCGTCGCCATCGGTTTCGACCGCCGTTTCTTCTCGGTGGGCGCGCGCCTGATAGAACGGCTCGACGGCTTCAGCCTGGCCGACGCCCAGCAGCTCACCGACAGCCTGCTGACCGAGTGCCGCGCCGCGTCCGTGGAGCGGGTCGATGCCGACAACACCTTCGTGCTGACCCTGCTGGACGGTCTCTCGGTGAACGAAGAGCTGGTGCTTGCCACGCTCAACTCGGCGCTCGGCAGTATCACCAGCCTGGGCGGCTCCGCCGGCGACGACTACCGGCTGTCCGGCACCTACGTTTACAGCGACGGTGCCTTCCACAGCAACGCCGCCATGGTGCTGATGATCAACAGCGCGCTGGATTTCGAAGTGTTCAGTTTCCACCACCTGCGCCCGGCCACGATGAAACTGGTGGTCACCGCCGCCGACGCCGAACGGCGCGTGGTCCAGGAACTCAACGCGGAACCGGCCGCGGAAGCCTACGCGCGCCTGGTGGGCGTGCCGGTGGCGGAGCTGGACGACGTGGTATTCGCCCGCTACCCCCTCGCCGTGCGCATCAACAACGACTACTACGCCCGTTCCATCCAGCGTGTTAATGACGACCTGAGCCTGTCGTTCTACTGCGCGGTGGAAAACGGCATCGTGCTCACCGCCATGCACACCGGCTCGATTCTCGACGAGCTGGACCAGACTCTCAGTGACATCGAGCAGCGGCTCGGCCCCGCCTGGGTGACCCTGGGCTGCGATTGCTGCCTGCGCCGCCAGGAGATCGAAGCGGACGGCACCGTCGACCAGGCCTCGGCATTGTTGCGCCGGCACAGCGTGGTGGGCTTCAACACCTACGGCGAGCAGTTCAACGGCATGCACATCAACCAGACCATGACGGGGGTGGCGATTGGCCGACGACAACGCACCCGACGGTGACACCGCGTCCCCCTGGGACCTTCACGAGGCGCGCCTGATGGCGGAGAACGCCCGTCTACGCCGTATATGCGACGCCCTGATCGAAAGGGTGGAAGAGAGCAACATGGCGCCCACCGCCCCCTACGCCGCCTTCCAGCACTCGGTGGTGCTGGCCGAGCAAGTGCGCGAACGCACCCAGGCTCTGCGCGAAGCCAACCAGCAACTGCTGGATGAAATCGAAGAGCGCCGGCGGGTGGAATCGCGGCTGCGCGAGGCCACCGAAAAAGCGGAGCGCGCCAACATCTCCAAGACCAAATTCGTGGCCGCCGTCAGCCACGACCTGATGCAGCCGCTCAACGCCGCGCGTCTGTTCACCAGCGCCCTGCAGGACCAGCCCGACCACAACACCCGGTTCATGCTCAGCCATATCGACACCGCGCTGCTCGACCTGGAATCGCTGATCACCACCCTGGCCGACGCCTCCAAGCTGGACGCCGGCGTGGTCAGCGCCGAACCCGGGGTGTTCCCGTTGCGCCGTCTGCTCGACGTGCTCGCCGAGGAGTACCGGCAAATGGCCGCCGCCAAGGGCCTGCGCCTGCGCTACGTGCCCAGCTCCGCGGTGGTGCGCTCCGACCCGCAACTGCTTAGCCGGGTAATGCGCAACCTGCTTTCCAACGCGGTGCGCTACACCGATCGTGGGTCGATTCTGCTCGGCTGCCGCCGGCGCGGCGAGCGGGTGGAAGTGGTGGTGGCGGACACCGGCATCGGCATCGGCGACGATCAGATCGGCGATATTTTCCAGGAATTCAAACGCGGGGCCCGGGCGGTCAAATACCACGAACGGGGCCTGGGCCTGGGCCTGTCCATCGTCGAAAAAATCAGCGGCATCCTCGATCACCCCCTGAGCGTGCGCTCGCGGGAAAACCGTGGCTCGCGCTTTGCCCTGCAACTGCCGCTGGCGCGGCTCAGCGCCGCCGAGGCCCGGGCCATGGAGCCGGCCGCCGACGCCGGGCGCGCCCTGGCGGGGCGTCGCATCTGGGTGGTGGATAACGACCGCGCCATCTGTTCCGGCATGCGCACCCTGCTGGAACAATGGGGCTGCCGGGTGGCGGCGGCGGAATCCGTGCAGGCGCTGGCCGAACACCTGGACCCGCGCCGCGACCCGGCCGACGTGCTGCTGATGGACTACCACCTGGACCCGGGCGGCGACAACGGCATGACCGTCGCCGACGCCCTCAACCGGGACCGCCGCCGGGCCGGCGCCGAGGCGCTGCCGGTGATCATGCTCACCGCCGACCGCGGCCCCTACCTGAAACAGCGCTGCGCCCGCGACGGCCACACCCTGATCTACAAGCCGGTCAAACCGATGAAGCTCAAACTGGCCCTGCAGCACACCCTCACGCGGGCGCCGTCCCCCTCCGGCCCCGCGACTAAATAAGGTCACGGTTTAGTACCGAAGTAGCATTCGGGCCACCCGGCATCAGGGATAACCTCGGGTAAATGCTCACCATGAGGTGCCCGACATGATCTATCACAATCCCGGCAGCGAAGGGGCGGTGGTCGCCTTCAGCGAACGCTACGAAAACTACATCGGCGGCCAGTGGGTGGCGCCGGTAAAAGGCCAGTACTTCGACAACGTCAGCCCGGTGAACGGCCGGGTGTTCTGCCAGATTCCCCGCTCCTCCGCCGAGGACATCGACCTGGCGCTCGACGCCGCCCACCGCGCGGCCCCCGCCTGGGGCAAAACCTCCGCCGCCGAGCGCGGCAACCTGCTGCTCAAAATCGCCGACCGCATCGAGCAGAACCTGGAAGCCCTGGCCGTGGCCGAAACCTGGGACAACGGCAAAGCGGTGCGCGAAACCCTCAACGCCGACATCCCCCTGGCGGTGGATCACTTCCGCTACTTCGCCGGCTGCATCCGCGCCCAGGAAGGCACCGCCGCCGACATCGACGCCAACACCGTGGCCTACCACTTCCACGAGCCGCTGGGCGTGGTGGGCCAGATCATCCCCTGGAACTTCCCGATCCTGATGGCCACCTGGAAGCTGGCGCCGGCGCTGGCCGCCGGCAACTGCGTGGTGCTCAAGCCCGCCGAGCAAACCCCGGCGTCGATCCTCAAACTGATGGAAATCATCGGCGATCTGCTCCCCGAGGGCGTGCTCAATATCGTCAACGGCTACGGCGAGGAAGCCGGCCAGGCCCTCGCCAGCAGCAAGCGCATCGCCAAGATCGCCTTCACCGGCTCCACCCCGGTGGGCTCGCACATCCTCAAATGCGCGGCGGAAAACATCATTCCCTCCACCGTGGAGCTGGGCGGTAAATCCCCCAACATCTACTTCTCCGACATCATGAAGGCGGAGCCGGAATTCATCAGCAAGGCGGTGGAAGGTCTGGTGCTGGCGTTCTTCAACCAGGGCGAAGTCTGCACCTGCCCGTCCCGGGCGCTGATCCAGGAAGACATGTACGACGAGTTCATGGCCATGGTGCTGGAGCGCACCAAAACCATTAAGCGCGGCAACCCCCTGGACACCGATGTGCAGGTGGGCGCCCAGGCGTCCCAGGAGCAGTTCGACAAGATCATGTCCTATATGGAAGTGGCGCGCAGCGAGGGCGCCCAGTTTCTCACCGGCGGCGACAAGGAAACCCTGGACGGCGACCACGGCGACGGCTATTACATCCAGCCCACGCTGCTCAAGGGCGACAACAAGATGCGCGTGTTCCAGGAAGAAATCTTCGGGCCGGTGGTGGCCGTCACCACCTTCAAGGACGAAGCGGAAGCCCTGGCCATCGCCAACGACACCGAGTTCGGCCTCGGCGCCGGCGTCTGGAGCCGCGACATGAACGTGGCTTTCCGCATGGGCCGGGGTATTCAGGCCGGCCGCGTCTGGACCAACTGCTACCACGCCTACCCGGCCCACGCCGCCTTCGGCGGCTACAAGAAATCCGGCATCGGGCGCGAGACGCATAAGATGATTCTGGATCACTACCAGCAAACCAAAAATCTGCTGGTCAGCTACGATATCAATCCGCTCGGCTTTTTCTGAACCGGCTCGGGAGAGCCGACCCACTAAGGCTTGTGTTTGCCTTGACCCCTTTCCCCGCCCCATCCCCTGGGGCGGTTTTTTTTGGGTTTGAGCCGGGGGGGAAATCCATCAGGGGCGAGGTACCGGGCAGGGCTGCCCTTGTGGGAGCTTGCCTTGCAAGCGAAAGGCCGGCTTTGCCGGGAGCTTTGCTCCCTTTCGCGGGCTGGGCCCGCTCCCACAAGGCCCGCTGCCACCAAATCAGCTTTATAGAAAGGTGAGGCGCCAGCGATAACCCGGAGCCTGGGAAGCTCCCACTGGAGCGGGTCTGTGTTAGGCCCTTCCGGGACCCTGGAGGACAGGACGTCCGACAGGGAGCCTACAGGGACGTACTTGCGGCGTTCCCGGAAGGGCCTAACACAGACCCGCGCCCCGGCTGGAGAGAACGGGAACCCACCGCTACCAGGCGTAGGAGGCGCCGGCGTAGAAGTGGCGGCCCGGGGCGGGCTCGAAGTAGCCCCGGTCGGCCGGGTCGGGCCGGTCGCTGTTGGCGTTGATGCGCAGGTTGCTGAAGTACTCCTCGTTGAACAAATTATTGACCCCGGCGTGCAGGGTCAGCTCGCCGCTGTTCAGCCGCCAGGCCTTGCCGCCGCGCAGGCCCGCCACCACGTAGTCGTCCACTTCCGTTTCATTGGTGTTCTCGGCGAACACATCGCTGCTGTATCGGGCATTGGCGATCAGGAACAGGCCGTCGACGCCGCGCCAGGCGGCTTCCGCGAACAGCTGGTGGCGGGGCAGGCCGGGCAGCCGGTTGCCGCTCACGTCCTCGTTCTGCTGGTCGTCGTAGAACCGCTGGAACTGGTAGTCGGAGTAGGTGTAGGCCAGCGTCAGCGTCAGGGTGTCGGTGGTCAGGTGCTCCAGCATCAGCTCGGCGCCGTCGCGGCGGGTGCGGGCGGCGTTGTCGTAGAAGGTGCGCCCGCCCAACTCATAGGGCGTGATTTCGTCGCGCACCTCGACCCGGAACAGGGCCAGCTCATAGAACAGCCGGTCGCCCAGCTGGCCGCGCCCGCCGATTTCCCGGTTCAGCGCTTTCTGCGGCGCCAGGTCCGGGTTGAAGCCGCCGGCGCCGGAGGGGTTGGCGAGCTCCGTGAAGGTGGGCGTTTCAAAGGCGTTGCTGACCGTGGCGTAGACGCCGTGGCGGGGGTGGTAGCGCCAGTTCAGGCCGGCGCTGTAGCTGCTTTCGGTGAAGTCCTGGTCGCCGCTGTCGTTGCCGTCGGCGAGCAGGTCGTCGTCGATATCCAGACGCACCCGGTCGGCGCGGGCGCCCAGCGAAAGCGTCAGGGTGTCGCTAAGGTCGGTGTCGGTCTGCACGAACACGCCGCTGGCGGTGGCGGTCTGGTCCTCGTCGGCGGTCAGGCCGGTGACCTGGCCGTCCGCGTTCACGGAACGGCGCCCCCGGTCGTCGCGCTGTTGGTCCGCGTCCACGCCCACCAGGAAGCGGTGCGCCATACCGAACGCCCTGACCCGGTCCACGTACTCCAGACGCACGCCGTAAAACAGCCGCTCATAGTCAATCAGGCTGCTGCCGGGAAACGGCAGTTGCTGGGTGAAGTCCCGCTGGGTGACGAAGGCGCGGGCGCGCAGTTCGCCGCCCAGGGTACGGTCCCGGTAGAGCACGCCGAGCCGTTGCTGGGTGACTTCCTGGCCGGCGTCCAGCCGGTTGGCAAAGCGCGTCGCCTGGTCGCGGTCCTGTTCCACCTGGGCGCGGGTCAGGCCGCCGGGGTCCTGGGCCACCGGGGTGTCCATGGCGGTGAAGAAGAACTCGATGTCGCGGTGCTCGGAGAGCGCGCGGCCCACCCGCGAAGTGAGCAAATACTTTTCCATCTTGCTCTGCTCGCGCTGGCCCTGATAGCGCACGCCGGTGAGGCTCAGATAATGGTGGCCGCCGCCGTCCGCGCCGCCCAGTTGCAGGTTGGTCTTGCGGAAGCCGTCGCTGCCGGCGTCCATGCTGAAGCGCTGCGGGTACAGCAAGGCCGCGCCGTCACGGGTGGTCATGTCCACCACGCCGCCGCTGGCGTTGCCGTACAGCACCGACGCCGGCCCGCGCAGTACGGTGATGGACTCCAGGGCGTCCAGGTCAATAGCGTCCACCTGGGACTGGCCGTCGGGCAGGGTTTCCGGAAAGCCGTCCACGTTGAGGCGCAGGCCGCGCACGCCGAACGGCGCCCGCGCCCCGAAACCTCGGCTGGACAGGCGCAGGCCTTGGGCAAAGTTGTAGCGGTTCTGCAAATAAAGGCCCGGCACCCGCGCCAGGCTCTCGTCCAGTTGCAGGCCGGGCTGGCCCTGTTGGGTTTGCCGCGCGTCCACCACCGTGGCGGCGCCGGGCAGGTCGGCCAGGTCGCGTTCCAGGCGCGTGCCGCTCACGGTCACCGTGTCCAGCCGGTTGCCGCCCCCGGCGGGCGGTTCCTGGGCCGTCGCCAGCGCCGGGAAAACAGAAAGCAGGAGGGCGGTCAGGCGGAACGAGGGGCGAGCCAGGTGGCCCATGGGAAAACTCCTCTAGCGAGCGGCGAAGAACGGAGTGGCTAGTGTGTTGGATTACGCTGCGCTAATCCAACCTACACCGCGTAGGTCGGGTTAGGCCGAAGGCCGTAACCCGACACTAAAAGTTATACGCCAAGGTCACCGACGCCAGATTCATACCCGGATTAGGCTTATACAGACGGGAATTGGACGTGTGCTGGCCGCGCAGGCCGAGCGTGAGCCGGTCCAGCGGTGTCCAGGCCAGCTCCAGGTGGCTGGTGAACTGAATATTGCCGCCCATATCGTCATCATCGATCACGCTGTGGGTCATATAGGAAGGCTGCACGCCCACCAGCAGGAACAGGCGCCGGCTGGGCCAGTTGACGCGCACCACAGGGCCGACAATGAACACCTCGCTGCTGTTGGTGGCCTCGTCGCCGATCTCGTCACCCTCCCAGCGCTCGACGCTCAGGTCCCAATAGGCCTGCACCGTGTCGGAGAAAAACGGTGCCACCACGTGCTCTTGCAGCCACGGTGATTGCCAGCGCCCGAACAGGCTGTACAGGCGCAGCCCCTCGCCGCCGCCGGCGCGGACGCCCACGGTAGGGTCCGCGTAGGTCGGAACACAAAGGGTGAGTCCAGCGATCAAACAAAGCCCGGAAATCAATGAAGGATGCATTTTCGTTCCTGACCCGCGCGGTGACGGCGGGGAAAATCTATTAAAGGGTCTTTCGCGGGCAGGCCCGCTCCCACAAGGCCCATCCCCAACAGGCAAGCAAAAAGCTTGCCGGTGGGGCTAAAGAGACGCTGTTCGATTATTGTGTTTATTTTTTAAGGGTTTCTGGCCGACAGCTGGATGGCGCGGTCGCGGAACACGCCGCCGCCCAGGGCCCGGTACAGGGTGATGCGGTTGGCCAGCTTCTGCAGCCGCACGGAAACCAGCGCCTGCTCCGCGCTCAGCAGCTCGCGGCGCGCGTCCAGCACCGCCAGGTAATCGTCGGCGCCCTGCTCGTAGCGCGCCTCGGCCAGAGCCAGGCTGCGGCGGTTGGCGGTCACCAGCGCGTTCTGGGCCTGCTCCTGCTCGGTGAAGCTGCCGCGCGCCTGCAACGCGTCGGAGACTTCCTGGAACGCGGTCTGGATGGTCTGCTCGTAGCGGGCCACGTTCTGGTCGCGGCGTACTTCCGCCACGTCCAGATTGGCGCGGTTACGGCCGCCGCTGAAAATCGGCAGGGAGAGGCTCGGCGAGAACGACCAGCTCTCCGAGCCACTGTCGAACAGGCCGGACAGTTCGCTGCTGGCGGTGCCGGCGGAGCCGGTCAGGGTAATGCGCGGAAAGAACGCCGCCCGCGCCGCGCCGATGTTAGCGTTGGCCGCTTTCAGGTTGTATTCCGCCTGCTGGATATCCGGCCGCTGGCGCAGCACCGCCGAGGGCACCCCGGCGGGGATTTCCGGCAACGCCGCCAGTTCCGTGTCCAGCTCTTCCGCCGGGCTGTCCGGCAGCGGCGGCAGCGGGGCGCCCACCAGCACCGCCAGGGCGTTGCGGTCCTGGGCCACCAGCCGTTTGAAGCGGGCCTGGCTGGCGCGCGCGGTTTCCAGCGCCACCTCCGCCTGGCGCACTTCCAGTTCCGAGCCCAGGCCCAGATCAAAGCGGCCTTTGACCAGGTCCACGGATTCCTGCTGGGCTTCCACGGTTTCCCGGCTGATGCGCAGATTGCGGCGGTCCGCCTGCAGCGTCAGGTAGGCGTTCGCCACCTCGGACACCAGGGTGATGTGGGCGCTGCGGCGCGCCTCCTCGGTGGCCAGGTACTGCTGCAGCGCGGACTGCTTGAGGCTGCGCAGGCGGCCGAACAGGTCCACCTCGTAGGCGGCCACGCCCAGGCCCACGCTGTACTGGGTCTGGATCTCGCCGTCACCGGTCCGGCTCAGGTCCGCCGGCAGGCGTTGGCGGGTGCCGTCGCCGTCCACGGACAGCTCCGGGTACAGCGCCGCGCCCTCGATGCGGTACTGGGCACGGGCCTCGGCCACGTCCAGCAACGCCAGGCGCAGGTCCCGGTTGTTGCTCAGCGCGGTGCGGATCAGCTGCTGCAGCCCCGGGTCCTGGAACAGGGCTTCCCAGCCCGGCAGCACCAGTTCCTCGGCGACGCGCTTATCGTCGCCGGCGGTGTCCGGCACCGGCGACGCCGGCTGCTGGTAGTCCGGCGCCAGGGTGCAGCCGGCCACGGCCAGGGTGGCGAACAGCGCGGTCAGGGCTTTGCGGCTCATTCTCGCACCTCTTTCTTACCGGTCAGCGGCACGCCGGACAGCTTGCGTACCACCACGTAGAACAGCGGGATAAAGAAGATCGCCAGCACCGTGGCGGCGGTGATGCCGCCGAACACACCGGTACCGATGGCGTTACGCGCGCCGGAGCCGGCGCCGCTGCTCAGCATCAACGGCGTCACACCGAGGCCGAACGCCAGCGACGTCATCAGAATCGGACGCAGCCGCATGCGGGTCGCTTCCAGGGTGGCGTCGAGCAGGGCGCGGCCCTGGTCCTCCAGATCCTTGGCGAATTCCGCGATCAGAATCGCGTTCTTCGCCGACAGACCGATGGTGGTCAACAGCCCCACCTGGAAGAAGACGTCGTTCTCAAGCCCCCGCAGCAGGGCGGCCAGTACCGCGCCGATAATGCCCAAGGGGACGATCAGCATCACCGCGAACGGAATCGACCAGCTCTCGTACAGCGCCGCCAGACTCAGGAACACCACCAGCAGCGACAGCGCGTACAGCGCCGGGGCCTGGTTGCCGGCCTGCTGCTCCTGATAGGACAGCCCGGTCCACTGGAAACCGAAGCCCTCCGGCAGGTCCGCCGCCAGCTTTTCCATGGCCGCCATGGCGTCCCCGGTGCTCGCCCCGGGGGCCGCGCTGCCCTGGATATTCATCGACGACACGCCGTTATAGCGCTGCAGTTGTTGCGGGCCGTAGGTCCACTCGCCGCTGGAAAAGGTGCCGAAAGAGACCATGTCGCCCACGCCGTTGCGCACGTACCACTCGTTCATGTCCTCGGGCAGCATCCGGTAAGGGGCTTCCGCCTGAACATAGACCCGTTTAATCCGGCCCCGGTCGACGAAGTCGTTGACGTAACTGGAGCCCCACGCCACCGACAGGGTGGTGTTGATGTCCGCCAGTGACACGCCCATGGCCCGGGCCTGTTGCCGGTCCACATCCAGACGATACTGGGGCGCGTCCGGCAGGCCGTTGTAGCGCACCTGGGTAAGCAGCGGGTTCTGGTTGGCGGCGCCCAGCAACTGGTCGCGGGCTTTCACCAGGGCGTCGTGGCCCTGGCCGCTGCGGTCCTGAAGCTGCATGTTGAAGCCGCTGGAAGTGCCGAGCGCCGGAATCGCCGGCGGATTCAGGGCGAAAATAATCGCCTCGCGAATACCCGAGAAGTAGCCCATGGCACGGCCGATCACCTGCTGCACGCCGTTCACGGAAAGATCCCGTTCATCCCAGTCCTTAAGGCGCACGAAGGCGATGCCCGAGTTCTGCCCGCGCCCGGCGAAACTAAAGCCGGCCACCGTGAAGATCGAGCTTACCGCCTCGCTTTCTTCTTCCAGGAAGTAGTGCTCCATCTTCTTCAGAACTTCGATGGTCTGCTGCTGGGTGGAGCCCACCGGCAACTGTACCTGGGTGAGCAGAATGCCCTGGTCTTCTTCCGGCAGGAAGGCGCCGGGCAGGCGGGTGAAGGTGACGCCCAGCGCCGCCACGATCGCCAGATAGATCACCAGGTAGCGGCCGCGCCGGCCAAGAATTTTCTCCACACGGTTTTGGTAGCCGCCACTGGCCCGTTCGAAGTTGCGGTTGAACCAGCCGAAGAATCCCTTCTTCTTCTGGTGCTCGGCGTGAATCGGCTTAAGCATGGTGGCGCACAGCGCCGGCGTCAGGATCAACGCCACCAGCACCGAAAGCACCATGGCGGAAACGATGGTGATCGAGAACTGACGGTAGATGGCGCCGGTGGAGCCGGGGAAGAAGGCCATCGGAATAAACACCGCCGACAGCACCAGGGCGATGCCCACCAGCGCGCCGGTGATCTGTCCCATGGATTTGCGCGTTGCCTCCCGGGGCGAGAGGCCGTCCTCCACCATCACCCGTTCCACGTTTTCCACCACCACGATGGCGTCGTCCACCAACAGGCCGATGGCCAGCACCATGCCGAACATGGTCAGGGTGTTGACCGAGAACCCGAAGGCGAACAGCACGCCAAAGGTCCCCAGCAACACCACCGGCACCGCGATGGTGGGAATCAGGGTGGCGCGGAAATTCTGCAGGAACAGGTACATCACCAGGAACACCAGCAGAATCCCTTCGAACAGCGTCTTCACCACCTCCATGATGGAAATCTTCACGAACGGCGTGGTGTCGTAGGGGTAGGAGACTTCCATGCTCGCCGGGAAGAACTGGCTCAGCTCGTCGATGCGCGCGCGCACCCGGTCGGCGGTGTCCAGAGCATTGGCGCCGGACGCCAGGTTAATGCCCAGACCCGCCGCCGGCGTGCCGTTGAAGCGGCCCTGGACGGCGTAGTTCTCGGCCCCCAGTTTGACCTCGGCCACGTCCTCGAGACGCACCTTGGAGCCGTCTTCGTTAACGCGCAGCAGAATACGCCCGAATTCCTCCGGCGTTTCCAGCAGGGTTTGCACGATGATCGAGGCGCTCAGCTGCTGCTCCGGCACCGCCGGCGTACCCCCCAACTGACCGCCGGTCACCTGGTTGTTCTGCACCTCAATGGCCTGGGTCACGTCCGTCGGCGTCAGGCCGAACTCGTTCAACTTGTCCGGGTCCAGCCATACCCGCATGGCGTACTGGGCACCGAACAGCTGGGTCTGGCCCACGCCCTGCACCCGGCTGATCGGGTCCTGGACATTGGCGGCCACATAGTCCGCCAAATCCGAGCGGGTCATGCCGTCGCCGGTGAACGCCACCACCATAAGAAAGGTGTCGGAAGACTTGGTCACTTGCACGCCCTGCTGCTGCACCACCTGGGGCAGGCGCGGCGTGGCCAGCTGCAGCTTGTTCTGCACCTGCACCTGGGCAATGTCCGGGTCGGTGCCGGCGGCGAACGTCAGGGTGATTTCCACGGTGCCCGAGGAATCACTGGTCGAGGCGATATACAGCAAATTGTCGATGCCGTTCATTTGCTGCTCGATCACCTGGGTGACCGAGTCTTCCACCGCTTCCGCCGAGGCGCCCGGGTAGGTCGCCTGGATGCTCACCTCCGGCGGCGCCACCGTGGGGTACTGTTCCACCGGCAGGTTGTAAATGGAAAGCGCCCCGGCAAGCATCATGACGATGGCGATTACCCAGGCAAAGATGGGTCGGTCGATAAAAAATCTGGCCATGATTAGTCCTGCTTATTGGGCGTTGCTGTCGCGGCTTGACGCCTTATCCTCGTTCTCTTCGCCGGCCTTTTCCGGGGCCGGTGGGCGCGGGGCGTTGCCGGCGGCATCACCGCCGGACACCGGTCCCGGTTGCGGGTCCGGTTGATCCAGCTTCACCGGCGTCACCGTGGCGCCAGGGCGGATTTTCTGCAGCCCTTCGATAATCAGCCGATCGCCTTTGTTCAAACCGTCACTGACCAGCCACTGGTTGCCCACCGCTCTTTCGGTGGTCACCTGACGGGATTCCACTTTGTCCTCGGCGCCGATAACCATCGCCGTGGCCTGGCCGGTGGGGTCACGGGCGATGCCTTTTTGCGGCACCAGAATGGCGTCGCTGCGCGTGCCCTGGGGCAGACGGGCGCGCACGAACATGCCCGGCAGCAGGTCGCCCTCGGGGTTGGGGAACAGGGCGCGCAGGGTCACCGCGCCGGTGCTTTCGTCCACCGCGAACTCTGAAAACTGCAGCGTGCCGTCCTGTTTGTATGGGCTGCCGTCCTGCAGCAGCAGAGTGACCCGCGCTTTATCCTCGCCGACTTTTTCCAAGCGGCCGCTCTCCAGGGCCTCGCGCAGGCGTCGCAGTTCCTGGTTCGACTGGGTGACATCCACATAGATCGGATCCAACTGGCGGATGGTGGCCAGAGCCTGAGTCTGGTTGGCGGTCACCAAGGCGCCGGCGGTCACCGTGGATCGGCCGATGCGGCCGCTGATGGGCGCTTCCAGGGTGGTGTAATCAAGGTTGATGCGCGCGGTTTCCAGCGCTGCCCGGGCGGCGTCCACCTGGGCCTGGGTCTCGCCCAGTGCCGCCTGGGCCTCGTCGTACTCCTGCTGGCTGACGGCGTTCATCGCCAGCAGCTTGTCGAAGCGCTCGGCCCGCAGCCGGGTGGACTTGAGGGTCGCCTGCGCACTGGCCAGATTGGCCCGGGCGCTGGCCACATCCGCTTTATAGAGCCGGCTATCGATACGGTAGAGCGGTTCGCCGGCTTCCACCAACTCACCTTCTTCGAACAGGCGCTCTTCGATAATCCCGGTCACCTGCGGTCGGACCTCGGCGATCTGATAAGGCGTGGTGCGGCCGGGCAGCTCGTTGGTGATGGTGAACGGCTGGCTCTCCACGGTGATGAATCCGGCTTCCGGCGGCGGCCGGTCGCCGCCCGCCTGGTCGTCGCCGCCGCAGGCCGCCAGGGCGAGACTGAGGAATAGGGCAATCGGTAAAGCAACCGGAGCTGTGCGCATGGGAACCTCGGTTTTTCTATTAAAAGCGGATGGAAAAGCAGCTTGGGAGTATACATACATCCAGGAACGTATGTATAGTGAATAAACCATGAATCATCCGTGCATCATCACAGGAGCAGCCGATGGCCAGGCGCACCAAGGCGGAAGCCCTCGAAACCCGCGAGCAGATCATCGATGCCGCCGAGCGCGTGTTTCACAAGAAAGGGGTGTCCCGCTCGTCCCTGAGTGACATCGCCGAGGAGGCGGGCGTCACCCGTGGTGCGATCTACTGG
Source organism: Alcanivorax sp. (assembly GCA_017794945.1). Taxonomy (GTDB): domain Bacteria; phylum Pseudomonadota; class Gammaproteobacteria; order Pseudomonadales; family Alcanivoracaceae; genus Alloalcanivorax. The sequence continues at coordinate 280,421 of CP051239.1, read as the reverse complement.
CATTTCAAGAACAAGCACGATGTCTTCGTCGCCATGACTGAACGGCACCGTCTGCCCATGGAATCCCTCTCCCAACAGGCGGAAAGCCCGGACGAGACCGACCCGCTGGGCAAGCTCCGCGAGCTGCTGGTTTACGTGCTCCACGATACCGTGCGAGATCCGTGCCGGAAACGCGTGTTTGAAATTATCTTCCACAAATGCGAGTTCACCGCCCAGACCGACCCGCTCATGGCCCGCCAGCAGGAAACCTACCTGGACGGCTCGGACAAGATCCGCCGCACCCTCAATAACGCCATCGCCCAGGGCCAGCTGCCCGACACCCTCAACATCGAGCGTGCCATCACCATGTTGCACGTGCAGATGACCGGCATGCTCTACACCTGGCTGCTGATCCCCGACTCCTTCGACCTGGAAGCCGAAGCCGAGCACTTCGTCGACTGCTACCTCGGCAGCCTGCGCGAATGCCCCTCCCTGTCCGGTCAGTAATTTCGGAACATCGTTCCGAAAAATTTGACGCGACCATCCGGTCATGCCACATTTCGGGGCCGATTCGAATGCCAGAATAAACACGAGATAACCTCGAGGAGAGCCCCCCGATGTTGCCCCTTTCCGACCGGGCCCAGGCCCTGTATGACCAGCTCGTCGCCTTCATGGACGCCCACGTGTATCCCGCCGAGGCCGTCTACGCCGAACAGCACGGCAACAGCGACGACCGCTGGACCCCGCCGCCGATCATCAAGGAACTGAAGAACAAGGCCAAAGCCGAAGGGCTCTGGAACCTGTTCCTGCCGGAAAGCGAGCACGGCGCCGGCCTCAGCAACTACGACTACGCCCACCTGTGTGAAGTGATGGGCCGCAGCGCCATCGCCCCGCAAATCTTCAACTGCGCGGCGCCGGACACCGGCAATATGGAAGTGCTGGCCCGCTACGGCACCCCGGAACAGCAGGAACAGTGGCTCAAGCCGCTGCTCAACGGCGAAATTCGCTCCTGCTTCTCGATGACCGAACCGGCGGTGGCCTCCTCCGACGCCACCAACATCTGCACCGAGATCAAGCGTGACGGCGACGACTACGTGATCAACGGCCGCAAATGGTGGTCCTCCGGCGCCATGTCCAGCGAGTGCAAGATCGCCATCGTGATGGGCAAGAGCGACCCGGACGCGCCGCGCCACCAGCAGCAGTCACAGATTCTGGTACCGCTGGACACCCCCGGCGTGAAGATCGAGCGCGCCCTGCACGTGTTCGGCTACGACCACGCCCCCAAGGGCCACGCGGAAATCACCTTCACCGACGTGCGGGTGCCGGCCAGCAACCTGATTCTCGGCGAAGGCCGCGGCTTCGAAATCGCCCAGGGCCGCCTGGGCCCGGGCCGTATCCACCACTGCATGCGCTCCATCGGCGTCGCCGAGCGCGCCCTGGAAGCCATGTGCAAGCGGGTGGAAGAGCGCGAAGCGTTCGGCCGCAAGCTGTCCCAGTTCGACTCGATCCGCAAGAACATCGCCCGCTCGCGCCTGGAGATCGAGCAGGCCCGGCTGATGACCCTGAAAGCGGCGCACATGATGGACACCGTCGGCAACAAGGTGGCCCGCCAGGAAATCGCCATGATCAAAGTGATCGCCCCGGAAATGGCCGCCAACGTGGTCGACCGCGCCATTCAGGTGCACGGCGCCCTGGGCGTCTGCCAGGACACCTTCCTGGCCAGCGCCTGGGCCAACCTGCGCACCCTGCGGCTGGCCGACGGCCCCGACGAAGTGCATCTGGACTCCATCGCCAAGCTGGAACTGGGCCGTTACCGATAACAAGAACCGATGCAGGATGCAGGATTCAGGATACAGCGCGGTCATGGCAGAGCCGCCTTGACGCGCCGTGCCCGCGCACAAACGGTCATGCGCGGGCACGGGCGTGGAACCGCCGATGACGTTTTCCGCGCCTGCATCCTGAATCCTGAATCGTCCGGAGGACATTCTTTATGAGCAAGCTCTTCGATCTGAAAGGCAAGGTCGCCCTGATCACCGGCTCCACCAAGGGCATCGGCAAGGCCATCGCCGAGGAAATGGCCGCCGCGGGCGCCAAGGTGGTGATCTCCAGCCGCAAGCCGGAGCCCTGCCACCAGGTCTGCGAGGCGATCAAGGCCGCCGGCGGCGAGGCCATCGCCGTGCCTTGCAACGTGGGCAAGAAAGACGACCTGATGAACCTGGTGGATGAGACCCTGGCCGCCTTCGGCCGCATTGATATTCTGGTCTGCAACGCCGCCACCAACCCGGTCTACGGTCCCACCTCCGAGCTCACCGACGAGGCCTGGGACAAGATCATGGACACCAACGCCAAGGGCACCTTCTGGCTGTGCAACCGGGTACTGCCGGAAATGGACAAGAACGGCGGCGGCAACGTGATTATTATTTCCAGCATCGCCGGCCTGCGCGGCAACGCCACCATCGGCACCTACGGCGTCTCCAAGGCCGCCGAAGCGGCCCTGGCGCGCAACCTGGCGGTGGAGTGGGGCCCGCGCAACATCCGCGTCAACAGCATCGCCCCCGGCCTGGTGCGCACCGACTTCGCCAAGGCGCTCACCGAGGACCCGGTGCGCCGCCAGCGCGCCGAGGAGCGCACCCCGGTGCGGCGCATCGGCGAGCCGGTGGACATCGCCGGCGTGGCGCTGTTCCTGGCCAGCCCGGCCAGCGCCTACGTCACCGGGCAGACCATCGTCGCCGACGGTGGCGAAACCATTTGTTAGCAGTGAACCTAACGGAGTGATCCGAGCCTTGTGGGAGCGGGCCTGGCCCGCGAAAGGGCGGCAAGGCCACCCGGCAGGATTCCAGAGACCTCGTTGGTGATCCGCTTTATAAGGCCTCTGGTAGCCTGCCGGCCGGTTACACCGGCCTTTCGCGGGCAGGGTCCGCTCCCACCTTGATTCGAGGAAGAGTTATGGAAGGTCAACCGGAAATCGTCCCTGTGCTTGAGGCGCACCGCCTGGATGAGGCGCGTCTCGCCGAGTACCTGGAACAGCACAATCTGCTCGACGGCGCGCTCAAGGTGCGCCAGTTCCAGGGCGGGCAGTCCAACCCCACCTACTTGCTGCAGAGCGGCGACCGCGAGTACGTGCTGCGCAAGAAGCCGCCGGGCAAGGTGCTGCCGTCCGCCCACCAGGTGGACCGGGAATACCGCGTCATGAAGGCGCTCGGCGAACACAGCGAGGTGCCGGTGCCGGCCATGCACCTGCTGTGCGAAGACGATGACGTGATCGGCACCAGCTTCTACGTGATGGATTTCGTGCCCGGCCGGGTGTTCACCCAGCCGCAGCTGGAAGCCCTGCCCAAGGATCAGCGCGCCGACCTCTACAACGACAAGATCGACACCCTGGCCAAGCTGCACAGCGTCGACTACCAGGCCGCCGGCCTGGGCGATTTCGGCAAGCCCAAGGGCTACGTGGAGCGCCAGGTGAAACGCTGGAGCGCCCAGTACGAAGCCTCCAAGACCGATGAAATGCCGGCCATGGACAACCTGATGGCGTGGCTGGCGGACAATATTCCCCAGGACGACAGCGCCGCCATCGCCCACGGCGACTTCCGCCTCGGCAACCTGCTGGTGGATAACCGCACCCCCGACGTGGTGGCGGTGCTCGACTGGGAACTGGCCACCATCGGCCACCCGCTCGCCGACCTGGCCTACTGCTGCCTGCCGTACCACATGCCCCACGGCGTCAACGGCGTGCGCGGCCTCGACGGCCTGGACCTGCGCGCCCGCGGCATCCCCGACGAGCAGAGCCTGCTGCAGCGCTACTGCGAAGGCGCCGGCCGCGACGGCATCAACGACTGGCCGGTGTTCCTGGCCTTTGCCTTGTTCCGTTCCGCGGCTATTCTGCAAGGCGTTTACGCCCGCGCCCTGCAAGGCAACGCCAGCAACCGCAACGCCCTGGAAGTGGGCAAGCGGGCCGGCCTGATCGCCGAGCGCGGCTGGCAGATCGCAAGAACACACAAGTAACAGTGAACAGTGAACAGGTAACAGTGAACAGTTAATAGTTGGGCGGCTCCGTGGCACGGCTTTAGCGACGCAGCCGCCCAACTATTCACTATTAACTGTTAACTATTAACTTTTTTTGGGGTTTATATGAGGCCGTTTGGCAGGATTTTGTTGACCAATGATGACGGCATCGACGCGCCGGGCCTGAAGGTCGCCGAGGACATCGCCGCGCAGCTCGCCGAGGAAGTCTGGGTGGTGGCGCCGGAGCACGACCAGAGCGGGGTGGGGCAGGGCATTTCGCTGCACACGCCGCTGCGCGTCTACCACCACGGCGAGCGGCGCTTCGCGGTGTCCGGCACGCCGGCGGACTGCGTGATGTTCGCCATGGCCGAATGGTTCGAGGACGACGCGCCGGACCTGGTGCTCTCCGGCGTCAACTGCGGCGCCAACCTGAGCGATTCGGTGATGTATTCGGGCACCGTCGGCGCGGTGCTCGCCGCCGCCCATCTGGGCCTGCCGGGCATCGCCCTGAGCCAGGCGTTCGTCGACCGCGCCGCCATCGATTACGCGCCCACCACCCGCTACGCCGCCGGTCTGATCCGCGAACTGTGGGAAGCCGGCGCCGACCGTGACGGCTACCAGCGCGCCTGCTGGAACATCAACTTCCCGGACCTGCCGGTGGCCGAGCTGCGCGGCAGCCGTTTCACCCGGCAGATCGGCGGCGGCATCGCCGGCCCGCGCCTGGTGCACGGCACCGACGGCCGCGGCCTGGCCTACCACTGGCTGTCCTTCGAGCGCCGGCCCGGCAGCATCGACCACCCGCAATCCGATGTGGTCGCCCTGCGCGACGGGCACATCTCGGTGATGCCCCTGCAGCCCACCCGCTGCGATGACGCGCTGGCGGATGAATGCTTCCAGCAAGGCGACCGGCCTTTGCCCGGATAGCGTAAGGTCGAGGCACCTTGTAGGAGCGGGCCCTGCCCGCGAAAGGGTGGCGAAGCCACCCGGCAGGATTCCAGAGACCCCCGGAATGCGAAACCATATTCCAAAATAGTATTGACGCCCCAGGGGCGCCATGTCAGATTGACCGCTTGGTCAACTTCGGTACTGGTTCTGTATCCGCGTTAACAAAAGCCCGGGTCAACGGCCGGTACTGTCCGCATCTCCGCGGGCCTTACAACAATCCAAACGGTCGGCGCCGGTTTCCCGGGGCCGGCCGTCGATATAGAAAATATTATAGGGAGAGCACAGGCATGTTTGATCGGCATTTTGCCGTCTGGCCGGAGGGGCTGCCTCACCAGCTCAAGCTTCCGGAAACCAGCCTTTACAGCAACCTCGAGATTTCCGCTCTGCGCTACCCGGATGAGAACGCGATCATCTACTACGATGCGCCCATCACCTACCGGGAACTCAAGCAGCAAGTGGACGCCCTGGCCGGCGAATTGCAGCACCTGGGCGTGGAGAAAGGCGACCGGGTGATGCTGTTCATGCAGAACGCACCGCAGTTCATTATCGGTTACTACGCCATCCTGCGCGCCAACGCTATTGTCGTGCCGATCAACCCGATGAACCGCAGCGCCGAGCTCGAGCACTACCTGCAGGACACCCAGGCCTCCGTGTGCCTCTGCAGCCAGGAAGTGTTCCCGCACATTGAGCCGCTGATCGGCCATGAACGCCTGCGCCACGTGATCGTCGCCGCCTACAGCGACTACATCCACCCGCAGACCGATCTGGACCTGCCCGCCGAAGTGGCCGCCCCAGCGCAGCCGCTGACCACCGCCGGCACCATCGCCTGGGGCGACGCCCTGGGGGCCGGCCACCAGCCCGGTGAACTGCTGGTGGGCCCGGACGATCTGGCCGTGTTCCCCTACAGCTCCGGTACCACCGGCGCGCCCAAGGGCTGCATGCACACCCATCGCTCGGTGATGGCCACCTGCGTGCACGGCGCCGCCTGGCGTTCCGGTGGCGGCCGCGAGGGCGTAACCCTGTCCACGCTGCCGTATTTCCACGTCACCGGCATGCAGGGCGCCATGAACGGCCCCATCTTCGTCGGCTCCTGCATTGTCCTGATGACCCGCTGGGACCGCCGCACCGCGGCCAAGCTGATCGAGCGCTACAAGGTCACCAGCTGGACCAACATCGTCACCATGGCCATCGATCTGCTCTCCGACCCGGACGTGGAAAGCTTCGACCTGTCCAGCCTCGAGAACATCGGTGGTGGCGGGGCGGCCATGCCCGAAGCGGTGTCCGATAAGCTGTTCAAGCTTACCGGCCTGCGCTACATCGAAGGGTACGGCCTGTCCGAAACCATTGCCGCCACCCATATCAACCCGTCCGAGAAGCCCAAAAAGCAGTGTCTCGGTATCCCGGTATTTGATGTGGATTCACGGGTGATCGACGTGGACACCGGCAAGGAAATGGGCGTCGGCGAAGTGGGCGAAATCATCTCCCGCGGCCCGCAGATTTTCCAGGGCTACTGGAATCGCCCGTTGGAAACCCAGAAAGCCTTCATCGAAATCGACGGCGAACGTTTCTTCCGCACCGGCGACATGGGCTACTACGACGAAGAAGGCTACTTCTTCATCGTCGACCGGGTGAAACGCATGATCAATGCGTCCGGGTTTAAAGTTTGGCCCGCCGAGGTCGAAAGCCTTATGTACCGGCATCCCGCGATCCAGGAAAGCTGTGTCATCTCCGCCCCCCACGAGCGCCGCGGCGAAACCGTGAAAGCCTGTGTGGTGCTGGCCGCCGACCACAAGGGCAAGGTCAGCGAAGACGAGATCATCGCCTGGTGCAAGGAACAGATGGCCGCCTACAAGGTGCCTCAGATCGTCGAATTCCGCGATGAACTGCCGCGCTCACCCACCGGCAAGGTGATGTGGCGCGCGATGCAAGAAGAGGAATGGGCTGAACAGCAACAGAAAGCCTAGCTTTTTGCGCGGATTACTTCCTCAACAACAACCGATAATTGAAACGACTCCTCGCAGTTCGACCGACGCGGATGGGACCTCGCCGCTCGCTGGAAAGTCGTTTCTTTAATAACACGAACAGGAGGCTCAGCCTTGGACGCGTTTCTTCAGCAAGCGCTTAATGGCCTCACCCTGGGCAGCATCTACGGCCTCGTGGCCCTGGGTCTGACCCTGGTGTACGGCATTTTGCACGTTCCCAACTTTGCCCACGGTGCTCTCTATATGGTGGGCGCCTACATCAGCTATTACGTGATGGTGGATCTGGGGCTCAATTACTGGATCGCCATGCTCGGCGCCGGCCTTTTCGTGGCCGTGCTGTCGGTGCTCTGTGAACGCCTGGTCTTCCACCCGCTGCGGCACGCGCCGCCGATCCACGACAAGATCGCCGCCATCGGCATCCTGTTGTTCCTGGAAGCGGTGGTGCAGATGCACTGGGGTTCCGATTTCCGCCGCATGCCGACCCCCTACACCGGCATCCTTGAGTTCGGTGGCCTGGTGTTGCCGGCCCAGCGGCTGCTGATCATTGTCGGCGCCTTCTCGATCATGGGCGCGCTGCACCTGTACCTGAAGAAGACCATGACCGGCTCCACCATCATCGCCATGGCGCAGAACCGGGAAGGCGCCTTCCTGGTCGGCATCGACGCCAACCGCGTCGCCATGATGACCTTCGCCATCGCCGGTTTCCTGGCGGCGGTGGGCGCCAGCCTGTTCGCGCCGATCAACCTGGTGTACCCGGCCATGGGCCACCTGGTGATCATGAAGGCGTTCGTGATCATTATTCTCGGCGGCATGGGCAGCATCCCCGGCGCCATCGTCGGCGGTCTGATCATCGGCTTCGCCGAAGCGCTGGGCGGCTACTACGTCTCCAGCACCTATAAGGATCTGATTGCCTTTGTTCTGCTGGTGGTGATTCTCTCCATCAAGCCCACCGGCCTGTTCACCAAGGGGGTGCGCTAATGGATCGCATTGCCAACTTCTTCGCCAGCCCGGCCATGAAAGTGGTGCTGTTGGCGTTCGCCCTGATTTTCCCGCTGATCGCGGGCAGCGAATACCAGATCTACGTGATGGCTCTGGCCTTTATCTGGGCCATCGCCGTGTACGGCCTGAACATCATCACCGGCTTCTGCGGCCAGTTGAACCTGGCCCACGGCGGCTTCTTCGCCATCGGCGCCTATGTGGTGGCGATTCTCACCGTGGACCACGGCTGGGCGTTTTGGCCCGCCTTTGTCGCCTCCGGCGTGTTCTCGGCGGTGTTCGGTTTCCTGGTGGGCATCGTGTCCCTGCGCCTCAAGGAACACTATTTCGCCATCTTTACCCTGTGCGTGGGCTTCATCATCTACCTGCTGCTGGATAAGTGGGAAGCGCTCACTCACGGTTCGCTGGGCATCATCAACATCGCGCCGCCGGAAGGGTTCGGGCTGATCGATTTCACCCGCACCATTCCGTTCTACTACCTGGTGCTGTTCTTCCTGGTGCTGGCGATTGTGCTGGTGAGCCGTATTTCCAGCTCCCTGGTGGGCCGTACCTTCCTGGCGATTCGTATCAGTGACGATCTGGCTCAGTCCCTGGGCATCAACCTGATGCGCAACAAGGTACTGGCGTTCGTGCTCTCCACCGTCTACGCCGGTCTCGCCGGTGGTCTGTACGCCGGTGTGGTGCGCTTTATCGGTCCGGCGGAAGCCGAGGTGGTACACACCTTCGACATCATCACCTACCTGCTGGTGGGCGGCATCGGCACCCTGATGGGCCCGCTGGTGGGCACCATGATGATCACCTGGCTGACCCAGGCGGTGCAGTCCTTCGAGGAGTACCGGATGATCGTATTCGGTCCCATGCTGGTACTGCTGGTGATCTTCATGCCCAAGGGCGTGGTCGGCACCTTCCTGACCTGGCGCGGCCGCCGTCTGGCGAGCAAAGCCCCGGCCAAAGAGGGCCAGACCCGTGTCGGCGACAGCGCCACTTCGTCCAAGGAGGCCCGCGACAATGCTTAAGATCAATAATCTCACCAAGCGCTTCGGCGGCCTGGCGGCGGTCAACGACGTGAGCGTGGAATTCGCCGCCGGCCAGATCAACGCCATCATCGGCCCCAACGGCGCCGGCAAGACCACCTTCTTCAACCTGGTGGCCGGCGCCATGCCGCCCACCTCCGGCAGCATCGAGTTCAACGGCATGGACGTCACCGGCATGGCGCCGGACCGCATTGCCCGCCTCGGTATCGCGCGGACTTTCCAGACCACCAAGCTGTTCGAGCAGTCCACGGTGCTGGATAACCTGATCGTCGGCCACCGTCTGCGTACCCAATCGCGGCTCTGGGACGTGATCATCAACTCCAAGCGGCTGCGCGACGAAGAGAAGAAGTGCCGGGCGAAAGCCGCCGAGGTGCTGGACTTCGTCGGTCTCAGCCACATCGGCCACCGCTACATCGCCGACACCACCCAGGAAGAGCGCAAGCGGGTGGCGTTCGCGCTGGCCATGGCCACCGACCCGGAGCTGGTGCTGCTCGACGAGCCCGCCGGCGGCATCAACCCGGAAGAAACCGAAAATCTGGCGGCGTTGATCCGCAAAATGGTCGACCACGGCATCACTGTGTGCCTGATCGAGCACAAAATGGACATGATCATGAGCCTGGCCGACAAGATCATGGTGTTGGACCACGGCGAGAAGATCGCCGAAGGCACGCCGGAACAGATCAAGACCAATCCGGTGGTGATCGAAGCTTATCTGGGGAGTGAAGAAGATGTTGAAGCTTGAGAACGTGGACGCCAAGTACGACAGCTTCAAGGCCCTGGACGGCGTTTCCATGAGCGTGGAGCAGGGCGAGCTGGTGGTATTGCTGGGCGCCAACGGCGCCGGCAAGAGCACCCTGTTCAACACCATCAGTGGCTTGCTCAAGGCGTCCGCCGGCAAAATCACCCTCAACGGCGAGGACGTGACCGGCCGCAAACCCTCCGCGCTGGTGCAGGCCGGCGTGGTGCAGTGCCCGGAAGGCCGCAAGCTGTTTCCGGAAATGTCAGTGCTGAAAAATCTCTGGCTGGGGGGCTACGTACACCGCCGCGACAAAGCGGGTATGAAAAAAACCCTTGAGCATGTCCTTGCAATGTTCCCCATTTTAGACGAGAAAAAGGATCAGCCCGCCGGTTCCCTGAGTGGCGGTCAGCAGCAAATGGTGGCCATCGGTCGCGCCCTGATGGGCCGTCCCAAGCTGCTGCTGCTGGACGAGCCGTCGCTGGGTCTGGCGCCGCTGGTGGTCAAGCAGGTGTTCGAAGCCGTGCAGACCATCAACAAGGAAGGCACCTCGGTGCTGCTGGCGGAGCAGAACGCGTTCGCGGCACTGAAAATCGCGACCCGCGCCTACGTGATGGAAAACGGCCGCCTGGTCATGGAAGGCGACCGCGACGCCATGCTGGGCAACGAAGCGGTACGCAAAGCTTACATCGGCGCCTGAGGGCGCCGTGCGACACACTTAATTTCCGACCACATCCCAAACAATAAAGAAAGGGAGAGAAAGCGCATGAAAGTATTCAAATCCTTCCGTCGCCTGGCCGCGGCCGGTGCGGTTGCCCTCGCCATCGGTGGCGCGGCCCACGCTGACGAAATCAACATCGGCTTCACCGGCCCGCTCAGCGGCGGTGCCGCCCTGTACGGTGAGAACACCCTGGAAGGCCTGCGCATGGCCGCCGAGGAAATCAACGCCGCCGGTGGCATCACCGTCGACGGCGAAGAATACACCATCAACATCCAGGCCCTGGACGACAAGTACTCACCCAGCCAGGCGGCCGTGAACGGCAAGCGTCTGGTGCAGCAGTACAACGCGCCGGTGATCTTCACCCCGCACTCCGGCGGCACTTTCGCCCTGCAGGCGTTCAACGAGCGTGACGGCTTCCTGGTGATGTCCTACACCTCGGTGCCGGCGGTGACCGCCAAGGGCAACAAGCTGACCGTGAAGATTCCGCCCAACTTCACCGACTACATCGAGCCGTTCTCGCGCATCACCATGGACCGCTTCGGCAACAAACTGGGTGTCGCCAACGCCACCCACGACTACGCCAAGTACTGGACCAAGGAATTCGTGCCGGTATGGCGTGAGCTGGGCGGCGAAGTGGCGGCCATGAACCCGATGGACTACAACAAGTCCGCCGACTTCTACACCGGCGTCAGCAAGGTGTTGTCCGAGGATCCCGACGTGATGTTCGTCGGCGGCGCCTCCGAGCCCACCGGTCTGGTGGTGCGTCAGGCCCGTGAACTGGGCTTCAAGGGCGGCTTCATCCTGATGGACCAGGCCAAGATGGACGAAGTGGCCAAGGTATCCGGCGGCATCAAGTCCCTGGAAGGCTCCGTAGGCGTGGTGCCCCTGGACAAGTACGAGAACGAAGGCGCCAAGCTGTTCCTCGAGAAGTGGCGCAAGGAGCACAACGGCGTGGCCACCTCCGAGACCGCCTACAACTACTTCGCCATGTACCTGATCGCCCAGGCGATGCAGGAAGCCGGCACCGTGGACGACGCCAAGGCGATCCGCGCCGCGATCCCCACCGCCATGGATAAAGTGTCCGTGGAACACAACCCCTACGACGTGGACGGCATCGACGACGCCGGCAACCTGGGCGCCGACCCGCAGATCGCCGAAGTCGTGGACGGTGAAGTGGTACTGCGCAAGTTGTCCGAAATCACCGAGTAAACGCCGCGCCTCACACTGTGAAGCAACGCCATAAAAGGGCACCCTGATGGTGCCCTTTTTGGTTATGGCTATTGTCCGCTAGATAAAACCTAATTCCGAAATAATTGATAATGGCCCGGATTTTCTTATACTGAAGCGTCCGGGAGAGAACCGTTTCCACGGGATGCGCGGCGCCGTCGCGGCCCCTCCGGCCGCCGCACCGCGGGTCCCCCGCTGAAGGAGGAATCATGAGCGAGGTAGTGAGCTACCGTCTTGAAGGCGACATCGGTGTGATCGGCGTCGACTATCCGCCGGTCAACGCCCTGGGTCAGGGTGTGCGCGAAGGGCTGGTCAACTGCCTGCGCCAGGGCCTGGAAGACGACCAGGCCAAAGCCCTGGTGGTGATCGGCGAAGGCCGCACCTTCCCCGCCGGCGCCGACATCCGCGAATTCGGCAAGCCGCCCGCCGGGCCCGCCCTGCCGGACGTGATCAGCGAATACGAAAGCAGCGACAAGCTGGTGATCGCCGCCATCCACGGCACCGCCCTGGGCGGCGGCCTGGAAGTGGCCCTGGGCTGCGACTACCGCGTCGCCCTGGAATCCGCCAAGGTCGGCCTGCCGGAAGTGAAGCTGGGCCTGCTGCCCGGCGCCGGCGGCACCCAGCGTCTGCCCCGTCTGGTCGGCGCCAAGGCCGCCCTGGACATGATCGTCGGCGGCAACCCGGTGAAAGCCAAGGACGCCTTCAAGGTCGGCATCGTCGATGAAGTGGTCGGCGGTGATCTGCTCGAAGGCGCGCTCGCCTACGCCCGCAAGCTGGTGGCCGACAACGCCCCGCTGCGCAAAATCCGCGACCTCGACGTGAAGAAAGAAGACGCGGACCTGTTCACCAACTACGAGAAGTCCATCGCCCGCAAACAGCGCGGCTTCAAAGCGCCGTTCCACTGCATCAAAGCGGTCCAGGCCGCTGTGGAGCTGCCCTTCGACGAAGGCATGAAGCGCGAGCGCGAGCTGTTCGCCGAGCTGCTGGTGAGCCCCGAGTCCCGCGCCCAGCGCCACGTCTTTTTCGCCGAGCGCGAAGTCGCCAAGGTACCGGGCCTGCCCAAGGACACCGCCAAGCGTGACGTGAAAAGCGCCGCCATCATCGGCGCCGGCACCATGGGCGGTGGCATCGCCATGAACTTCGCCAACGCCGGTATCCCGGTGAAGATTCTCGAGGTGAAGGAAGACGCCCTGGAGCGCGGCATCGCCGTGATCCGCAAGAACTACGAGAACACCGCCAAGAAAGGCCGCATCACCCAGGAGCAGGTGGAGCAGCGCATGGCGTTGATCCAGCCCACGCTCAGCTACGACGACCTCAGCGACGTGGACCTGGTGATCGAAGCGGTGTTCGAGAACATGGACGTCAAAAAAGCCGTGTTCACCGAGCTGGACCGGGTGTGCAAGCCCGGCGCCATTCTCGCCACCAACACCTCCACCCTGGACGTGAACCGCATCGCGTCCTTCACCCAGCGTCCCGAAGACGTGGTGGGCATGCACTTCTTCAGCCCCGCCAACGTGATGAAGCTGCTGGAGAACGTGCGCGGCGAGAAGACCTCCGACGAGGTGGTCGCCACCGTCATGGACCTGAGCCGCCGCATCGGCAAGGTCGGCGTGCTGGTGGGCGTATGCCACGGCTTCGTCGGCAACCGCATGCTGCACAAGCGCCAAGCGGAAGCAGTACAGCTGGTCAACGAAGGCGCCAACCCGGCGCAGGTGGACAAAGTGCTGTTCGATCTGGGCTTCCCGATGGGCCCGTTCGCCATGTCCGACCTGGCCGGCATGGATGTGGGCTACCGCATCCGCGAAGAGCTGCGCAAGGAAGACCCGGACAACGCGCCGCCGCGTAACTGGACCGACGATCTGGTGGAGCAGGGGCGCCTCGGGCAGAAGACCCAGGCCGGCGTGTTCGACTACAAGGAAGGCGACCGCACCCCGGTGCCTTCATCCGAAGTCGACGCCTTGATCGCTAAATTCCGTGAAGAGAACGGGATCCAGTCCCGGGACATCTCCGATCAGGAAATTCTCGAGCGCTGCATGTACATCATGGTCAATGAGGGCGCCAAGATTCTGGAAGAGGGCATCGCCGCCCGCCCGCTGGACGTGGACGTGATCTGGATCTACGGCTACGGCTTCCCGGTGTACCGCGGTGGCGTCCTGTTCTGGGCCGATTCCGTGGGCCTCAAGACCATTTACGACAAGGTGAGCCAGATTCACCAGGAAACCGGCTCCGACACCTGGAAGCCGGCCGCGCTGCTGGAAAAACTGGCTAAAGAAGGCAAGGGCTTCTACAGCTGAACGCGACGCCCCTAAGCCGCCTAAGACACAGAGGTTATTATGGACATTAATTACACCGCCGAAGAGCGCGCCTTCCGTGACGAAGTGCGCACCTTCCTGAACGAAAAGCTGCCCAAGGACATTGCCCGCAAGGTCAAGGAACACAAGCGCCTGGGCAAGGAAGACACCATCCGCTGGCAGAAGATTCTCAACGAGCAGGGCTGGTTGGCCCTGCATTGGCCGAAAGAGCACGGCGGCACCGGTTGGAGCCCGATCCAGAAGCACATCTTCGAAGAAGAGTGCGCGGAAGCCGGCGCCCCCACCGTGCTGCCGTTCGGCGTCAACATGGTCGCCCCGGTGATCATCAAGTTCGGCACCCAGGAACAGAAGGACTACTACCTGCCGCGCATCCTGCGCAGCGACGACTGGTGGTGTCAGGGCTACTCCGAGCCGGGCGCCGGTTCCGACCTGGCCGGCCTGAAAACCCGTGCCGTGCGCGAGGGTGACCACTACATCGTCAACGGCCAGAAGACCTGGACCACCCTGGGCCAGCACGCCAACATGATTTTCTGCCTGGTGCGCACCGACCCGGACGCCAAGAAACAGGAAGGCATTTCCTTCCTGCTCATCGACATGGAGAAAAGCGAAGGCATCACCGTGCGTCCGCTGATCACCCTGGACGGTGAGCACGAAGTCAACGAAGTGTTCTTCGACAACGTCAAGGTGCCGGTGGAAAACCTGGTCGGCGAGGAGAACAAGGGCTGGACCTGCGCCAAGTACCTGCTCACCTTCGAGCGCACCGGCATCGCCGGCGTGGGCTCCTCCAAGGCGGCCCTGGCGCACCTCAAGCAGGTGGCCCGGGAGCAGCAGGTCAACGGCAAGCCGCTGATCGAGGAACCGCACTTCCGCGCCCGCCTGGCGGACGTGGAAATGGAGCTGATGTCCCTGGAGATGACCAACCTGCGCACCGTGGCGGCCGCCGAGGCCGGCGGCGTGCCCGGGGCGGAAAGCTCCTTCCTGAAGATCATGGGCACCGAGCTGCGCCAGGAGATCACCGATCTGTTCCGCCGCGCCGCCGGTCCCCACGCGCTGCCGTTCCTGCCCGAACAGCTGGCCGGTGATTTCGACGGCGAGACCGTCGGTCCCGAGTTCGCCGGGTCCGTGGCCAGCCGTTACTTCAACTTCCGCAAGCTCTCCATTTTCGGGGGCTCCAACGAAATTCAGAAGAACATCATCTCCAAGATGATCCTGGGACTGTAAGGAGTCGACCAACATGGATTTCAAATTCAGCGACGAGCAGCGCATGCTCGAAGAGACCGTGGGTCGTCTGGTCCGTGACAGCTACACCTTCGACGCCCGCAACAAGGCCCTGGAGTCCGAGCACGGCTTCAGCACCGACACCTGGACCCAGTTCGCCGAACTGGGCCTGCTGGGCGTGCCGTTTTCCGAAGAGGCCGGCGGCTTCAACGGCGGCGGTCCGGAACTGATGGTGGTGGCCGAAGGCTTCGGCCGCGGCCTGGTGGTGGAACCCTATCTGGCCACCGTGGTGCTGTCCGGCGTGCTGATCGACAAGCTCGGCAACGACGCCCAGAAAGAGCAGTACCTGCCGGCCATCATCGGCGGTGAAACCCGCTTCGCCCTGGCCAACTACGAAACCAAGGGTCGCTACGACCACACCTTCGTGGAAACCAGCGCCAAGAAAGACGGCGACGGCTATGTGATCAACGGCGAGAAAGCGGTGGTCCTGCACGGTGACAGCGCCGACCAGCTGGTGGTGATTGCCCGCACCGGCGGCAGCGGCAACGACAAAGACGGCCTCAGCGCCTTCATCGTCGACGCCGGCGCCGACGGCGTCAGCCGTCGCGGCTACCCGACCATCGATGGCCTGCACGCCGCCGACATCTCCTTCAAGGACGTGAAAGTGGGCGCCGACGCGCTGCTCGGCGACGAAGGCAAGGCCCTCGACGCCCTGGAAGCGACCCTGGACCTGGCGCTGATCGCCCTGTGCGCGGAAGCCTCCGGCGCCATGGAAGTGGCCTGCGATCAGACCCTGGACTACATCAAGGAACGCCAGCAGTTCGGCGTGCCGATCGGCAAGTTCCAGGCCCTGCAGCACCGCATGGTGGAAATGCGCATGGAGCTGGAAAAAGTACGTTCCATCACCATGCTCGCCGCCTGCAGCCTCGACGTGGATCCGGAATTGCGCAAGAAGCGCATCTCCGCCGCCAAGGCCCAGGTCGGCAAATCCGGCCGCAAGGTCGCCGAGGAAGCGATCCAGCTGTTCGGTGGCATGGGCATGATGGAAGAGACCCCGGTCTCCCATTACGCCAAGCGCATCGTCATGATCGACCACTGGTTGGGCGACCGCGAATACCACCTCGGTGTTCTCGAAGACCTGATCGACGTGGACGACCACGCAGCGTGAAAAAAGGGCGGCCCTCGGGCCGCCCTTTTTAGTTAACAGTGAATAGTGAACAGTTAACAGCTGGGGACGCGATTCCAGGCTTTCCCGCGCCGGCAGGCGCGTTGTTTCGCTATTAACTATTCACTGTTAACTATTAACTTATCACCACTGTTTTCTTATGACCTCCGAACGCAAATAACAATCCAGCTTCAGGGAGAGCTCCAACCATGACTACCAATCGTCAGATTATTCTCGCCAAACGCCCCACCGGTATGCCCGGTGACGAGAACCTCAAGCTCCAGGAAGGCGCCGTGCCCGAAGTGGGCGAGGGCCAGGTGCTGGTACGCACCATCTATTTGTCCCTGGACCCCTACATGCGCGGCCGCATGAGCGCCGCCAAGTCCTACGCCGCCAGCGTCGAGGAAGGCGCGGTGATGGAAGGCGCCACCGTCGGCCAGGTGGTGGAATCCCGCAGCGGCGACTTCAAGCAGGGCGACTACGTGCTGTGCCCGGGCGGCTGGCAGGAATACTCCGTCAATTCGCCCAAGGCGATGCGCAAGCTGGACCCGGCCCAGGCGCCGATCAGCACCGCCGTGGGCGTGCTCGGCATGCCCGGCTTCACCGCCTACGTGGGCCTGGATGAAATCGGCAAGCCGCAGAAGGGCGAAACCGTGGTGGTGTCCGCCGCCGCCGGCGCCGTTGGGCAGGTGGTCGGTCAGATCGCCAAGCTTAAAGGCTGTCGCGTGGTCGGCGTGGCCGGCGCCGAGGACAAGTGCAAGCACGTGGTCGGCGCCTACGGTTTCGACGCCTGCGTCAACTACAAGGACGCCGACTTCCGTGACCAGCTCAAGAAGGCCTGTCCGGACGGCATCGACGTGTACTTCGAGAACGTCGGCGGCGAAACCTTCGACGCGGTCATGGAGCTGGTCAACGACTTCGCCCGCATCCCCGTGTGCGGCCGCATCGCCCACTACAACGACACCGCCATGCCGGAAGGCCCGGACCGTCTGCCCGGCTTCATGGGCAAGGTGCTGGTCAAGCGTCTGCTGATCAAGGGCTTTATCCAGTTCGATTACATCCACCGCCAGGGCGACTTCCTGAAAGACATGCCGGTGTGGATCCGCGAGGGCAAGGTCAAATACCAGGAAGACGTGGTCGAGGGTCTGGAAAACGCGGTCAGCGCCTTCCAGGGCCTGCTGCAGGGTAAAAACCGCGGCAAGCTGCTGATCCAGGTCGGCGACGACCCGACCAAAAAATAACGGGCAGACCCCATGCCCGACAATCCCGCCATAGAGCGTCTGTTCGAGCGCTATGGGCCGGCCTATCGATGGTACGCCACCGTCACGGTGATGCTCGGCACCCTGTCCGTGGTGCTGGCGTCCACCATCATCAATGTGGCGGTGCCGACCATCATGGCCGAGTACCGTCTCGAACAGGACCAGGTGCACTGGATCGCCACCGGCTTCCTCGCCGCCATGACCGTGGGCATGCTGCTCAACGCCTGGGCGGTGGCGCGGTTCGGTTCCCGGCGCGCCTTCCTGCTCGCCATGGCGATCTTCATCATTGCCTCGCTGGTGGGCGGCGTCAGCAACAGCTTCGGCCTGCTGGTGCTGGCCCGGGTGGTGCAGGGCGTGATGGCCGGCATGATCCAGCCCCACGCCATGATCACCATCTTCCAGGTGTTCCCCTTGCACAAACGCGGCCAGGCCATGGGCATCTACGGCATGGGCGTGATTCTCGGCCCCGCCATCGCGCCCGCCCTGGGCGGCGTGCTGGTGGACGCCTGGTCCTGGCGGGCGGTGTTCTTCGTGGTGCTGCCCGCCTGCCTGCTGGCCATGGTGATCGCCGGGCGTTTCCTGCCCGATTACCGTGAAGAAGAATCGCCACGCCTGGACTGGGGCGGGCTGGTGCTGCTCTGCCTGGGGCTGGTGGCCACGCTCTGGGCGCTCGCCTCCGGCATGCGGCGAGGCTGGCTGGACCCGTTGCTGTTCAGTGCGCTGCTGGCCGGGCCGCTGCTACTGGGCCTGTTCGCGCTCTGGCAGCGGCGCTGCTCGAACCCGCTGTTCGATCTGCGTGTGTTCGGGGCCCCCGGTTTCACCGGCGGCTTTCTGTTGTCCATCGTCATGGGCGCCGGCGTGTTCGGGTCCACCTATATGATGCCGCTGTACTTCCAGCAGGTGGCCGGGTTCAGCGCTTCCAGCGCCGGGCTCATGCTGATGCCCGCCGGCCTCGCCATGGCGTTCGTGTTTCCGTTCGTCGGCTATCTCACCGACCGCGTTCCACTGGCCCGGATGATCGCCGGCGGCCTGGCGTTCTTCATCGCCAGCATGGTGATGATGCGCGCCGCCGACCAGACCACCGCCGCCGTCTGGCTGGTGGCCTGGGCCGCCCTGGGCCGGGTCGGGCTGGGCCTGATCATGCCGCCGGTGACCACCGGCAGCCTCACGCTGCTGCCGCCGGCGCTGATTCCCCAAGGCTCGGGCATCATCAATTTCGGGCGTCAGACCGGCGGCGCCCTGGGCGTGAACCTCAGTGCCATCTGCGTACAATTCTTCAGTGACCGTTACTGGCAAGCTCACCCGGAAGCCGGGCACCCGCACGCCTTCGAGGTCGGGTTCGATGACGCCTTTTTGATGCTTTTAATCGTTTATCTGGTCGCGCTCTGGCCGCTGCGAAGTATGCGGCGCGGACTAATCGGCGCGCGCTGACTTCGCTGCTTTTGTGCCAGCGGCCTATGGGAGCGGGCCTTGTGGGAGCTTGCCTTTCGCGGGCGGGGCCCGCTCCCACAAGAGCCCGCTCGCACAGCGCTCCGACAGGCAAGAATTTAAATACAGGAGAGTTTTTCAATGAGTAACCACCAACCCCACGCCTTGATCATCGGTGCCGGCGCCATCGGCAGCTTCTACGGCGCCATCCTCAAGCGCGCCGGCTGCACCGTCAGCGCCGTGGTGCGTTCCGAATACGACGCCGTCAAAGCGCACGGCTTCCGCTTCGAAAGCCCGCTGGGTGACATTTCCTGGAAGCCGGACCACCTCTACAAGGACGGCGACCGCCCGGACAGCACCCCGGACTACGTGATCCTCGCCACCAAGGTCCTGCCCGGCAGCGACCGCGCCGGCCTGGTTCGCCCCTGGGTGGGCGAGGGCACCAACATCGTGCTGATCCAGAACGGCCTCGACATCGAACGGGAACTGGCCGACGCCTTCCCCGACAACCCGATCATCAGCTGCCTGGCGTTCATCGCCGTCAGCCGTGTCGCCCCCGGCGAGATCAAGCACAACGCCTACGGCCGGCTGGTGATGGGTCGCTACCCCAGCGGCCTCGACGACCACTGCCAGACCCTGCGCGACCTGTTCGTGGCAGGCGGCATCGACATCAAGCTCACCGAGGAAGTGGTCCGCGAACGCTGGCTCAAATGCCTCTGGAACACGCCGTTCAACCCGCTCTCCGTGCTCGCCAACGGCGCCGACACCTACACCATGCTCGACACCCCCGGCGGCGAAACACTGGTGCGTGAAATGATGCAGGAAGTGATCGACGCCGCCAAAGCCGACGGCTATTCACTGCCGCCGGAGATCATCGACAGCAATATCGACGGCACCCGCAAAATGCCCGCCTACAAAAACAGCATGGCACTGGACTACCTCAACGACCGCCCCATCGAGCTCGACGCCATCCTCGGCAACGTGGTCGCCATCGCCCAGAAGCACAACGTCCCCGTGCCCCGCCTGGAAACCATGCTCGCCGCCCTTCGCATGCGGGCTTAATGACTACATTGTGCGAGCGGGCTTTTGTGAGAGCCTTGTGGGAGCGGGCCCAGCCCGCGAAAGGCCGGCCACGCCGGCCGGCAGGATTCCAGAGACGTTGTTTGCGCTGACTTTAGATAGCTCTCTGGGATCCTGCCGGGTGGCTATAAGCCACCCTTTCGCGGGCAGGGCCCGCTCCCACAACTTCGCTCCCTTTCGCGGGCGAGGCCCGCTCCCACAAGGGCCCGCTCCTACAAGCGCGCTTGTGGAATCGGTCAGTCGAGTCTGGCCCTGGCCTGAACCTCTGGCTGGTCTCGCTCGAGTTCCAATCCGGGTTCGAACTCATTCAAGGCTTCACGCATCACCAGCCAGGGATCCTCGGCCGGCAGTAGCAATACGCCATTGCCGAAGCGGCGTGCGATCACTTCCGACCCTTCGAACTGCAGTTCCTTAGGCAAGCGTACCGTTTGGCTGCGAGAGGACTTGAATATTTTGGCGAACAATTTCATTTCGCTACCTCCTTGAGATTGATGATAGATCCCGATGGCACCTTAAAGAAGCCAGGCGGAATCCCAATGCGGGTAGTCGCCGATATCGTTAACGAGGCCGGCGCGGAGGGGGTTGGCTACGATATAGCGGGCCATGGCTACCAGGTCGTCTTCGCGGCGTAGCGCACGGTCATGAAAGCCGGCATGCCAGAGACGTTCGTTGTCGCCCCGGCCCGCGCGACGCCAACGCTGAGTGGTCAGAGATTTGGCTTTCTGTACGGTGATGGATAAATCGGCGTGCTCACGAAGAGCCATCAACCAGTGAACATGGTCGGGCATCACCACATAGCTGAGGGTGACCGCGTGCGCGGTGCAGGCACGCAAGGCCTGTACGAAGCAGCGACCGCTGTGCAAGGCGGAGAAGTGCGCGTGCCGCTGATGGCAGGTGATGGTGATCAGATAGACGCGCCCCGATTCGCTGACGCGACCGATACGCAAACGGTGGGATCGGGCCTTCCTTGGCATGAGTGATACCTCCTTTCCATTGGAGGCACCACGCTAACCGGCAGTGGCCCGATTCTCTGTCAGCCGAAGCTGATTTTCGTGTAGGAGCGGCCCCTTGTGGGAGCGGGCCATGCCCGCGAAAGGCCGGCTACGCCGGCCGGCAGGATCCCAGAGAGGTTGTTTGCGCTGCCGTAGATAGCTCTCTGGAATCCTGCCGGGTGGCTATAAGCCACCCTTTCGCGGGCAGGGCCCGCTCCCACAAGGGCTCGCTCCCACAAACGCTCGCTCGCACAACGCGATCAGGTGGCGTAGTCGCTGCCGATGCGCTCGAGCTTGCGGAGCAGGGCGGGCCAGGTGAGCTGGCTGGCCATGCCGAGTTGCTTGGACTGGTCGCTGGTGGTGTCGATGGCGGCCTGGGAGGGCAGGTAGGGCTCGCCCTGGCCCAGGGTGCGCACCTGGATCTCGCTGGCCTTCATCAGGAAGTACATGTAGGTGAAGGCTTCCGCCACGGTCTTGCCCACGGTCAGGGTGCCGTGGTTGCGCAGCAGCATCATGTTCTTGTCGCCCAGGTCTTTGACCAGCCGCTCGCGCTCGTCCAGGTTCAGCGCCACGCCTTCATAGTCGTGGAAGCTGATGTGGTCCAGGCACAGCATGGCGGTCTGGCTGAGCGGCAGCAGGCCTTCCTTATGCGCGCTCACGGCGACGCCGTCGGCGGCGTGCAGGTGCAGCACCGCGCCCGCTTCCTCGCGGGCCATGTGCACCGCGCTGTGGATGGTGAAGCCCGCCGGGTTGACCCGGTTGGTGGCGCCGGGATCGACGATCTCACCCTCGGAATCCACCTTGATCAGCGACGACGCGGTGATCTCGTCGAACAGCCAGCCGTAGGGGTTGATCAGGAAATGATGCTCCGGCCCGGGCACGCGCGCGGACAGGTGGGTGAACACCAGATCTTCCCAGCCGTACAGGGCCACCAGCCGGTAGGCGGCGGCCAGATCCTTGCGCACTTCCCACTCGGCCTGGCTCATCTGACTCTGGCGAGTCGCGGTAGCTTCGGTCATTGCGACACCTCTTTTGTTGTGAAATAGTATTTCATTAATATAACAACAATGTTGATCTTATGTCAGTTGACCACCAACACGCGCTTGCCGCTGAAGGCGTCCTCGATCATGTGCGCGTGCGCCGCCGGCGCATCGCTGAACGGGAATGTCTTCACGGGCAGCGGCCGCAGGCGGCCGTTGGCGAACAGCGGCGCCAGGCGGTCGTTGAACACGTTGGCGATGGCGATGCGCTTTTCCAGCGGCTGGCTGCGCATGGTCATGGCGGTGAGCGTCTGCCGGCGCTGCATCATGCCGCGCAGGTCCAGCTCGGTCTTGGTGCCGCCCAGCACGCCGATCATCACCAGCGTGCCCTCGATGCGCAGGCCCTTGAGCAGTTGGTTCCAGTCCGGGCCCACCATGTCGAAGATCACCGCCACGCCGTCGCCGGTAATCTCCTTCAGGCGCTCGGGCAGGGTGTCGTCTTCCAGCACGCCTTCCACCAGCCCCATGTCGCGGGCGGTGGCCAGGTTGTCCAGGTTGCGGCTCGAGCCGATCGGCCGCGCGCCCAGCGCGTTGGCCAGCTGCACGCCCGCCAGGCCGACGCCGGCAGTGGCCGGGCGCACCAGCACCCACTGCCCCGGCTGCAGGCCGCCTTCCAGGAACATCGCCCGGTAGGCGGTCAGAAACGCTTCGGGGATGGTGGCGCCGGTGGCGAAGTCGATCTCGTCCGGCAGCGTCAGCGTTTCCCGTTCGTGGGTCACCAGGTATTCGGAATAGGCGCAGCCCGGAATCAGGCCCATCACCCGGTCGCCGACCTTGCGGCCCATCACCTGGCTGCCCACCGCCTCGATTTCGCCGGCGTATTCCAGGCCCGGCACGCTGCTGTCGAAGCCCGGCGGCGCCGGATAAAGCCCCTTCACTTGCAAGATATCCGCCCGGTTCACGCCCATGGCGCGCACTTTCACGCGCACCTGGTCGGGGCCCGGCTCCGGTGTGGTCATGGACGCCAGCTTGATCGTGTGGTCGTCTTGGATTTGCCACGCTTGCATTCTCGTCTCCCTGCTACGGATGTTTTGTTATGACCGACCTGCTTCGGTACCCGTTCGATCAGGCCCCGGAACCCGGTCAGCGCCGGGAAGTGGCCCCCGGCGTGCATTGGTTGAACTTTCCGCTGCCGTTCGCCCTCGACCACATCAACCTGTGGCTGCTCGAGGACGGCGACGGCTGGACCCTGGTGGATACGGGCTTCTCGTCCCGCCACACCCAGGAAATCTGGCGCACCGCCTTCCAGGAGGCCCTGGGCGGGCGGCCCATCCACCGTATCATCGTCACCCACTACCACCCGGACCACATCGGCCAGGCCGGCTGGCTGGCGCGGCAGTTCCAGGCCCCGGTGTGGATGACCCGGGGCGAGTGGGCGCTCACCACCCAGCTGCACGCCGCCAGCGACCAGGAGATTGGCGACAACTTCCGCGCCTTCTTCGGCCGCCACGGCGTGCCCGCTGACGACCTGGACACCCTCGCCGGGCGCGGCAACACCTTTCGCAAGATCCTGCCGGAACTGCCGCCGCAGCCGGACACCCTGGCCGCCGGCGACGCCGTCACCGTCAACGGCGACACCTGGCGGGTGCACATCGGCCGTGGCCACGCCCCGGAGCACATCTGCCTCTACCGCGAGCGCGACCAGGTGCTGATCAGCGGCGACCAGGTGCTGCCGAAAATCTCCAGCAACCTGACGGTGCGCGCGCTCGACCCGGACGACGACCCGGTCACCGCCTTCACCGACTCCCTGCGCGCCCTGCGCGACGCCATGGACGAGGACACCCTGGTGCTGCCCGCCCACGGGCTGCCGTTCCACGGTCTGCACGCCCGCGTCGACGATCTCTGCGACCACCACCGCGAGCAGCTCGACGCCGCCGAGGACGCCTGCCGGCAACAGCCGATCACCGCCCACGATCTGCTGCCGGTGCTGTTCAAACGCAAGCTCGACAGCCACCAGCTCATGTTCGCCATGGGCGAAAGCATCGCCCACCTCAACTGCCTGCTCGCCACCGGCCGCGTCAGCCGCCAAGAGCGCGACGGCCGCCTCTACTTCAGCGCCTGACCCCACTTTGTGGGACCGGGCCTTTGTGGGAGCTTGCCCTGCAAGCGAAAGGCAAGCTTTGCTTGCCGGCAAAGGTTGCCCCGCAGAATCCCAGAGAGGTTGTTTGTGCTGCCGTAGATAGCTCTCTGGAATCCTGCCGGGTGGCTATAAGCCACCCTTTCGCGGGCAGGGCCCGCTCCCACAAGGCCCGCTCGCACAAAATCAGCTCTCAACATACCCGCCGGAATGTCGGTTGCATTGTATAAAACGGCTGGGCGGCGCTCCGCTGGGCGGTACTCCGCTGGCTCAATAAAACGCGTCGACCACAAACAACCAGGCGCTGATCAGCGGCAGTAGCAGCAAAAAGAACAGCCCGTCCCAGCGCCAGGCCAGGGTATACGGCGAGCGCCCGGTGAGCTGCGCCAGCACCATCATCGCGGCGGTGAACGGCGACGAGATCATCGCCAGGCTCCAGGCGCTCATCAGCGCCACGGCCAGCACCTGCGGCTCCAGGCCGATCACATGGGTGTCGGCGAACAGCCCGGCGATCAGCGTCACCGACACAATCGGGTTCAGTCCCACCTGCGCCAGCAGCAACACGATCAGCATCGCCGCCACCGCCGCCGGCGCGCCGTGCAGGCCGGTGGCGATCAACACATCACCCAGCCACGCCTGGTCCACCAGCGGAATCAACAAGCCGCCGAGAAACGCCGAGCCGCCCAGCACCGCGATCTCATTGCGGCTGGCGCCGAAGATCAGCCGCGAGTGCCGGCCCAGCAGCGTCACCGCCCGCACCACGCCGGTGCCACCGCCCAGCCGCCGCCGCTGCACCGCCATCCACGCCACCGCGCTCAGCGGGCAGGCGATCAGCACCGCCACCGGCAGCCGCACGTCCAGACCCAGGCTCACCACGAACACCAGCACGGTGATGCCCAACGCCAGCGCGATAAAGCGAAACAAGGGTTCCGGCGAGGGGCGCGTCACCACCGGCGCGGTCAGATGGCGCGGCCGCAGCCACCAGTCCAGCGCCCAGCCCAGCGCGAACACGATCGCCGCGGTGGGAAAGGCCACCGGCGCCAACCGCGACCAACTCAGCTGCGGCATGCTCGACAGAATCACCGCCAGGGTCACGCCCAGCGGCGACACCAGCGGCGCCAGCGAAAAACCGCGCAGCATCGCCATGATCATGCGCCGTTCGCGCACCGCCTGGATCGCCCGGTCGCCGCCCGCTGCCTTGAGGCTATTGCTGCGCTGGATCATGGCGCCGAACAGATTGAGCACGCCGATATTGACGATCATGCCGAACAGAGCGCTGCCCAGGGACAGGGTAGGGTAGCGCCAGGTCGGGCGCTGGCGGATCAGCACCTGGCCGGCGTCGCGGATCAACCGCGAACGCATCGCCGACACCCGCAACAGGCCCAGGGCGGACACGAAGGTGGCGAAGAAACAGAAACGGTCCCAGGCGTCGAGCAGGATCGGCAGCGGGTCGGAATGGAATACGGCCACCAGCAGCGACAACAACACCGCCACCGTCTGCAGGCCCTTGGCGAGCAGACCCTGGCGGGGCCATTGAACGATCAGGTAAAGAAGAAGTGCGGGACGGGCCATCCATAGCCCGATGTCTTGCAACCCGCTGTTGGCGGTGAGCGCCAGTAAGGTGCCGATCATGCAGACCGGCAAGGAAAATCTCAGCATTGTGATCGCGG
This sequence comes from Alcanivorax sp., assembly GCA_017794945.1. GTDB lineage: Bacteria > Pseudomonadota > Gammaproteobacteria > Pseudomonadales > Alcanivoracaceae > Alloalcanivorax. The sequence goes on along the minus strand of CP051239.1, from coordinate 254,558 downwards.
CGTAGCCGCTAGGACGCGTCGCGCACCATGCCCCGGGCGATCACGATCTGCTGAATCTGGGTGGTGCCCTCGTAGATCCGGAACAGCCGCACGTCGCGGTAGAAGCGCTCCACCGCGTACTCGGCCATGTAGCCGGCGCCGCCGTGGATCTGCACGGCGCGGTCGGCCACCCGGCCCACCATCTCGGCGCAGAACAGCTTGCAGCAGGAGGCGTCGAGGCTGACGTTCTTGCCGGCGTCCTTGCTGCGCGCCGCTTCCAGCACCATGGAACGGCCGGCGAACGCTTCCGCGCGGGAATCGGCCAGCATCGCCTGAATCAATTGATGGTCCGCCAGCGGCGCGCCGAACTGCTTGCGCTCCATGGCGAAGCGCAGCGCGTCCTCAATCAGACGCTCGGCCACGCCCACGCACACCGCGGAGATATGCAGACGGCCCCGGTCCAGCACCTTCATGGCGGTCTTGAAACCCTGGCCTTCCTTGCCGCCGATAATGTTCTCGGCGGGCACCCGGCAGTCCTCAAAGGTGATGTCGCAAACGTGGGCGCCTTTCTGGCCCATCTTCACGTCCGGCTTGCCGCGGATCAGCCCCGGCGTGTCGCCTTCCACGATAAAGGCGGTGATGCCGCCGGCGCCCTTGTTGTTCTGGTCGGTGCGCGCCATCACCGTGTACAGGCCGGCTTCCGGGCCGTTGGTGATGTAACGCTTGGTGCCGTTGAGAATGTAGTGGTCGCCGTCCTTGTCCGCGCGGGTCTTCAGGCTCGCCGCGTCGGAGCCCACGTCCGGCTCGGTCAGACAGAACGAGCTGATCACTTCGCCGGTGGCCAGGCGCGGCACGTACTTCTGCTTCTGCTCTTCGGTGCCGTCGATCAGAATGCCCTGGGCACCGATGCCGTTATTGGTGCCGAAGAAAGAGCGGAACGCCGGCGAGGTGTGGCCGATCTCGAACGCCACCAGGGCTTCCTCTTCCATGGTCAGGCCCAGGCCGCCGTACTCCTCGGGAATCGACAAACCGAACAAACCCATCTCTTTCATTTCCCGGGCAATGTCCTCGGGAATGGCGTCATTCTCGGCCACGGATTGCTCCGCCGGAATCAGGCGGTCGCGGACGAAACGGTGGATGGTATCGACGAGCTGGTTGAGTACTTCCTGGTCGCGAATCATGGGCGTTGTTCTGTCGTTGGTTTTAGTCAGCGTATTGCATCAAACTCTGTCACGACCTATGCTTTTCGTCAAGTTTCGGAATTGTGTTCCGCTTAGCGGACGAGGACCTTATTCATGCTCGACGCCTACATCTACGACGGCCTGCGCACCCCCTTCGGTCGCCACGCCGGCGCCCTTGCGCCGGTCCGTCCGGACGACCTGCTCGCCGACGTCATCCGCGCCCTGATCGCCCGTAACCCCTTCGACCCCGCCCTGATCGAGGACGTGGTCGCCGGCAACACCAACCAGGCCGGCGAAGACGCCCGTAACGTGGCCCGCCACGCGGCGCTGCTGGCCGGGCTGCCGGAATCCGTGGCCGGCCTCACCGTCAACCGCCTGTGCGGTTCCGGCCTGGCCGCCACCCTGGACGCGGCGCGCATGGTCACCGTCGATGAAGGCCAGCTGGTGATCGCCGGCGGCGTCGAATCCATGAGCCGCGCCCCGTTCGTGATGGCCAAGGCGGAAAGCCCCTACAGCCGCAGCATGCCGATGTTCGATTCCACCATCGGCGCGCGCTTCCCCAACCCCAAGATCCTCAAGCAGTTCGGCGGCGACACCATGCCGGAAACCGCCCAGAACGTGGCCTCCGATCTGGGCATCAGCCGCGAGCAGGCGGACGCCTACGCGGCCCAGTCCCAGCGCCGCTACGAAGACGCCCGCGTGGACGGTTTCTTCAAAGAGGAAATCCTGCCGGTGGAGGTGCCCCAGGGCCGCAAGAAGCCGCCGCTGTCGGTCAGCGAAGACGAGCACCCGCGCCCCGGCACCGGCGTCGATAAGCTCGCCAAGCTGCCCGCCATCGTTGAAGGCGGCGTGGTCACCGCCGGCAACGCCTCCGGCGTTAACGACGGCGCCGGCGCCCTGATCATCGGCTCCCGCGCCGCCGGCGAAAAAGCCGGCATCGCCCCCCGCGCGCGCATCATCGCCGGCGGCGTCGCCGGCGTACCGCCCCGCGTGATGGGCCTGGGCCCGGTGCACGCCTGCAACAAAGTCCTGGAGCGCGCCGGCCTCACCCTGGCCGACATGGACGTGATCGAAATCAACGAGGCCTTCGCCGCCCAGGTGCTCGGCTGCTGCAAGCAGCTCGGCCTGCAGGGCGACGACGAGCGCCTCAACCCCAACGGCGGCGCCATCGCCGTCGGCCACCCGCTGGGCGCCTCCGGCGTGCGCGTGGCCCTCACCGCCCTGCGCCAGCTTGAGCGCACCGGCGGCCGCTACGCCCTCGTCAGCCTCTGCATCGGCGTCGGCCAGGGCGTCGCCATGCTCATCGAACGCCAGGCCTGAAGCGCTTGTGCGAGCGGGCCTTGCCCGCGAAAGGCCGGCTTCCAGCCGGCCGGCAGGATCCCAGAGAGCCTGTTTGTGCTGTTAGCGGTGAAGTTCGTCGCGTGATCTTTGGGTAACAGGAAGTTCTTGATCGCTTGCAAGCAGATCAATGCCATCCAGAATCAACGCTCGATCCCGGACTTCGAGAGCACTGAAACACTTGCGCCTGTAGTCGTCGGAGCCTTGAAATTTTTTCAGCGCGTTTTCCAGTGGAACCAGCACGGGATAAGCATCTTCCGCCTTGGCGATGGCCTGTTCGCTCGAACCTTCGTTGAGCCTTAGCACGGCGAGATCGATAAGGTCCCGCGACTCAATGCTGGAGTCGTTCCATCGGTCCGCGTTGGCAAGCAGCTTTTCCGCATACCGGTCGATGGTGCTCAGACAAGGTATGTTGAGCCAATCGGGTTGCTCCGGGGATTCCAGGTCGATTCGAGCTTCACAGACGATCTCGAATTTGATCGGCGTGTCATCCGCGACGACTAGAAAGCGAATGCCGTATTGGTCGGCTTTGATATCCCGGGGAAATTCCAGTCCCGTCGTTTTTTTGAAAAGGAACTCGGGCTTGCCCGTGGCTTCCATGACGGCCTTTCGCAATGTTCGGTAGCCGCTGCCCACCGGGCAAAGAAAGTCGATATCTTTGCTCCAGCGATACTCTCCGTGGAGCAACGAAATCAGTGTCCCGCCCCCGAAACAGGCTTCGGCTTCAACAAAAAGGGAAGAGTCGAGGGAGGTCAGGATGTGATGGATTTTACGGTGATGCGGATGATCAAACATCGACCTGGAGCCAAGACCCTTTGCGGGTGGCGAGTTGCTTCACGAACCCGCGCTCCGTGCCTTCCAGATCGGCAAGCACGCCGCGATAGGCCCAGCCCCGCTCGTAACGGTTAAGCATTTCATCGTTTGTAAGCACGCGAACGTTACGCAAATCCCAGCAAATTGCCTCCAAAAAAGGCAGATGCTGTGGTACGCGAACTTCAATGTGCTGTTTCATCTCTGTAACCCTTTGATTTTAAAGGATTTTTTTATCTGGCACTGCTAGCGTCTTCCTCGTTCGGAAGACGCTAGCAGTGCCAGAGTTAAATGTCAATTTGCTCTCTTACACTACACAAAGTGCAGGTGATCGTCCACATACCATAATGACTCCGTGGGCTTGCCATTAAATAGCGCGCTATTTAATATCGCGCTATGAATAATCGCACCGACACCCTGCTCAAGCTCGACCTGCAGGTCTGCTTCGCCCTTTATTCCACCAATCTGGCCATGGCCAAGGTCTACCGGAAACTGCTGCGCGAGCTGGACCTCACCTATCCCCAATACCTGGTGATGATGGTGATGTGGGAGGAGGGCGCCGATGACAACGCGCCGCTCAGCGTGTCGCGCATCGGCGAGCGCCTGTTCCTGGATTCCGCCACCCTGACGCCGCTGCTCAAGCGCCTGGAAAGCGCCGGGCTGATCGCCCGCCGCCGCGCCGCCGACGACGAGCGCCGCGTGGAGGTGCGCCTCACCGGGCAGGGCCGCGCCCTGCGTGAGCGCGCCGAAGCGATCCCCGAAGCGGCGGCCTGCGCCAGCCAGTGCGAGCCCGAAGAACTGGCGGCCCTGAAAGCCCAGCTCGACGACCTCCGCCAGAAATTATCGTAGGAGCGGGCCCTGTGGGAGCGGGCCCCGCCCGCGAAAGGGTGGCTTATAGCCACCCGGCAGGATTCCAGAGCCATCTCTCAAACCCAAAGGAGAACCACCATGTCCGTAGAAAAAATCCTCTACCAGGCCGAAGCCCGCGCGACCGGCGGCCGTGACGGCCGCGCCGTGTCCAGCGACGACCAGCTCAACGTCAAACTCACCACGCCCAAGGCCCTCGGCGGCGCCGGCGGTGAAGGCACCAACCCGGAGCAACTGTTCGCCGCCGGCTACGCCGCCTGCTTCCTCGGCGCCCTCAAGCTGGTCGCCGGCAAAGCCAAGGTGAAGCTGCCCGAAGACACCCACATCGACGGCAAAGTGGGCATCGGCCCCGACGGCCAGGGCTTCGGTCTCGCCGTTACCCTCAGCGTCACGCTGCCCGGCCTGGAGCAGGCGCAGGCCGAAGAGCTGGTCAACACCGCCCACCAGGTCTGCCCGTACTCCAACGCCACCCGCGGCAATATCCCGGTGGACCTGGAAGTACACGTCTAGCTTCCGGCCTGCTAGGCTAGAAGAATTCCAGTTACTCAATACGCAGAGCAGACCATGCAAACTGACCCCAAAGACATGTCGCGATTGGAGAAACTTCAGTCCATGGAGGCGATCTGGGAAGCCCTACACAACGATCTGGGCGAGCTGGAGTCGCCGCAGTGGCACGGTTACGAGCTGGGGGAACGGCAAAAGCGTATTGATGCCGGGCAAGCGTCATTTCTCAGCCTCCAAGAACTAAAAACCAGGAGATAGCTGGTGGGTCTTGTGGGAGCGGGCCCAGCCCGCGAAAGGCAAGCTTGGCTTGCCGGCAAAGGTTGTCCCGCAGGATCCCAGAATCCTTCGTAAGAACCGCTTCTAAGCGGCCGATCAAGTGGCCTCTCTGGTATCCTGCCGGGAGCTTTGCTCCCTTTCGCGGGCTGGGCCCGCTCCCACAAGACCAATCACCCGTCAGGAGACCCCATGGCGACAGCGATGATCATGCACGAAGCGGGCGGGCCGCAGGTGCTGCGACCGGAAACGGTCACGGTGGGTGAGCCCGGCCCCGGCCAGGTGCGTCTCAAGCAGACCGCCATCGGCGTCAACTTCCACGACATCTACGTGCGCTCCGGGCTCTACCAGACCCTGACGCTGCCGGGCATTCCCGGACTGGAAGCAGCTGGCGTCGTTGAGGCAGTGGGCGAGGGCGTCACCGCCTTCGCCGCCGGCGACCGGGTCGCCTATACCTCCGGCAACTACGGCGCCTACGCCGACCAGCGTCTGATCGACGCCGGCCGGCTGGTGCGCCTGCCGGACGACATCGACGACGTGCTGGTGGCCGGCATGATGGTGCGTGGCCTCACCGCCCGCATCCTGCTCACCGACGTCTTCCCGGTCCGCGAGGGCAGCGTCATCCTGGTCCAGGCCGCCGCCGGCGGGGTCGGGCAGTTGCTGTGCCAGTGGGCGCGCCACCTGGGCGCCACCGTGATCGGCACCGTCGGCAGCCAGGATAAAGCCGAGCGCGCCCGCCGCCACGGCTGCCACCATGTGATTCTCTACCGGGAACAGAACGTGGTGGACACCGTCAAGCAGCTCACCGACGGCCGCGGCGTGGACGTCGCCTACGACTCCGTCGGCAAGGACACCTTCTACGACTCCCTGGCCTGCCTGGCCCCGCGCGGCCACCTGGTCAACTTCGGCCAGTCCTCCGGCCCGGTGGAACCGCTCGCCATGCCGCGCCTGGCCGCCGGCTCCTTCACCGTGGTGCGGCCCATGCTCGGCCACTACACCGCCGACCCGGCCGACCGCGACGCCGCCGCCGACGCCTTCTTCCAGGCCCTGCGCGACGGCATCCTCACCCCCGACGACCCGGTCCGCTACGCCCTCCAGGACGTGGGCCAGGCCCACGACGACATGGAAGCCCGCCGCACCCACGGCGCCGTCGTCCTGATGCCATAGAGATGCTATTCTCGGACAATGATACCGACAGACACAGACCAATTTATTAAAGCAGCACTCCAGCCGTTCAGTCCCCGGCTGGTAGTGGTGTTTGGTTCGATGGCTCGTGGTGAAGCGACTGCCGCCAGTGATTTGGATATCGGTGTGATGCTGGAAAGTCCGCTAACCGTTGAGCAGCGGCAGGCCATGATCAAGGCGCTCGCCGGTGCTTTGGGACGTTCTGTGGACTTGGTGGATTTAAACCGTGTCGGAGAACCCCTGCTCGGACAAATCTTGAAAGAAGGGCGGCGATTGCTGGGCGCGCCGACCCATATGGCGATATTGCTAAGCCGCCACCTAACCAATGGCGAGGATTTTATCCCGCTGCAGAAACACATTCTGGAAACACGGCGGCGCGCATGGATCAAGTCATAATCGACCAAAAACTTGAGTCGCTGCGACGTTGTGTGCGCCGGCTCCATGAGCGTTGTCCGGATACGCCTGAGTTGTTGTCCGAGGACCTGGACGCTCAGGATATTGTGTCGTTGAATCTTACCCGGGCGATACAGCTTTGCGTTGATATAGCGGCCCATTGGCTCGCGGATCAAGACGATCTGGGTGCGCCGCAAACCATGGGCGAGACCTTCTCGCTGTTGGCGCAGGGCGACAAAATTCCCCAAGAGCTGGCTGACCGTCTTAGAGGCGCGGTCGGTTTTCGCAATATCGTCGTCCATAATTATGAAGCGGTGAACTGGAACATCGTCTTCCAGCTTTGCCACGAACATCTGGATGATTTCCGGGACTTTGCCCGCGCCTTCTCGGCCTGAACCCTCCAACCCTGATCCCAGAGACCTCTGGTATCCCGCCGGGAGCTTCGCTCCCTTTCGCGGGCGAGGCCCGCTCCCACAATTTCGCTCGCACAAATAAAAACGGCCCGCCGAAGCGGGCCGTGGTGCGCCCCCAAGGCGCGTAACCGGCAGGTCGGGATCAGGGCGCGCCCGCAGGGCAGCCACCGTCATAGTCGGTGGGAAAAATCCGTGAGATCAGACCGTGCAGCGCCGGATCGTAGCTCTCCAGCTCCGCGCGGGTATTGACGCTGTTGTGCAGCCCGTTAGGCGGATCGGACTCCAGGTTGGTGTTGAACCAGGTCTGCACCCCTTCCGCCCAGTACTCTTCCACGGTGTCGTCGGCGTAGGTGTTCTCGAACAGGTTATTGGCCAGCGCATCGTCGTAGGCGGCCTGCACCTCATCGAGAAAGTCCGGGTCCAGATCTTCCAGCGCCATCAGGTCCACCGAGTGGGCGAACTCATGCAGGAAGATGTCCTCGTGCACGCCGCCGGCCTGGTAGGGGTCGTTGCCGTAGCACAGCACGTTCTCCTCGGTGCCGCTGCTCACCGGCCGCGCCTTGGTGGCGCCCAGCCCGCCCCGGGCGCGGTTATCCCAGGTGTCGCCGGTAATCGGGAACACCGTATCCAGGTCCGAGTAGGCGGGGATCTGCGTGATCCCCTCGCCGTCGCTGGTCACCGCCGCAATGGTGCCGTTGGCGATCATCCGCTCAAGCAGATCCTGGCGCAGGCTCATCATCCCCAGAATGGTCTCGCAGGCGTGGGTCAGCGCCGCCGCCGACACCAGATTACCGCCCAGCACCGGCAGGCCGTTGGCGTCCGCGTATTGAGAGTAGTAGGCGTCCTGTTCCGCGTTCAGGTTGAGGCTCGCGGGCACCGGGCCCACCGCGCAGGTGTAATCGGCCACCGCGTTGGCGGTGAAGGTCCAGGTCTGTTCCGCGTTCAGCGCGTCGCCGGACTGGTCGGTAATGCCGTTGAGCGTCACCGTGTAGTCCTGGCCGTCGACCAGCGCCGCGTTCGGCGTAAAGATCACCACCGAGCCGTCGTCGCTGTAACTGAAGGTGCCGTCCACCTCATTCACTCCGGCGGTCACCGCGAAGCTCTGCATGTCCACGCTGGCCGGGTCCACCGGCGCCGAGAACACCGCCGCCACCGGGTAATCCGCCTTCTGCGTGGCGCCGTCGCCCGGGCTGTTGGACGCCAGCGCCAGGCCGCCGGCGTCGGGCCCGCCGCCGTCACCACCGCCCGTGCCGCCGGTACCGCCGCCGCCACTGCTGCCGCCACCCCCACCGCAGGCGGTGATCGCCAGGACCAGAGCCCCCATCAGCACGGTGCCGCCGCGCCGGCGCGTAAAAATCGTCGTTTCCATGTCGCTTCCAGTTATCCGCTTTTGTTGTGCCGAAGACACTACGGACCGGCGACAACCGTTCACATCCCCTAATCAGGTAGGGCTCGAGCCTTGTGGGAGCGGGATTTGTGCCAGCGGGCCCAGCCCGCGAAAGGGAGCGCAGCTCCCGGCAGGATCCCAGAGCCCTCTCCAGCAAGGTCTCTGCTATCCTCTCTCAATGACTTACCCAACCCCCGCCGGCCCCGTCGACCGCGAACTCATCATCAACAAAAGCCGCTTCATCGCCTGGCTGCGCCCGGTCCAGGACCGCGACCAGGCCCAGGCCGTGCTCGAGCAGGCCCGCGCCCGCTACCCGGACGCCAGCCACCACTGCCACGCCTGGCTGATCGGCGACCCGCAGTCCGGCCAGGGCGCCATGAACGACGACGGCGAGCCCTCCGGCACCGCCGGCAAGCCGATCTTCAACGTGATCCAGCACAAAGGGGTGGGGGACGTCATGGTGGTGGTCAGCCGCTACTTCGGCGGCGTCAAACTGGGCGCCGGCGGCCTGGTGCGCGCCTACGCCGGCGCCGCCGAAGCGGTGCTCTCCGCCATGCGGGTCACCGAACAGATCCCCGAGCAGACGCTCACCCTGCAGCTCGGCTTCGCCGACGAGCAGCCCCTGCGCCACTGGTGCGACCAGCACGGCGCCCGCCTGGAAGACATCCAGTACAGCCAGCACGTGACGGCCCGCGTCACCGCGCCGGAGCAATACCTGGACGACCTCCGCGCCTTCTGCGCCGCCAACGGCCTCCTTGTAGGAGCGGGCCCCGCCCGCGAAAGGCCGGCCTAGCCGGCCGGCAAGATTCCAGAGAGGTTCCTTGATAGTCCGACCCATTGCCTCCGGTGGCGCCCATAGAATTGGCACCGGCGGGGAGAGGTTTAAAATTGAGGATAGAGCCGGGGGTAGGGCGGGAGTGCTGCGCCCGCTGAACAGGCTATTTAGCGGCTTCAGCTTCAGCGATCAGACGCTTCTGCCGTTCGGTGGCCCGCACCAGCACGTCTTTATAGACCTGCTTGCGCTCAGCCGAAGAGGCATTGCGGATAAAATCCGAGAAACGGGTGCTGGAAACGGTCTTGGGCTTGTCTGACATAACTGACACCTATCTCGGGAGGAGCATCTTCTACATGCCACTATCACAAAGGAATCCTACTAGAGAGAGGCTTACCTATCTATTGTGCTCGTTGTGATCCGAAATGTAGAAATCTTACATGATCTTATCAATCTATCGTGTCCTTCTGCTCCCGCCGCAAGGCCGCCCATGGAATTGGCGCATCTCACCATTGGCGATGGGCGAGGGAAGCGGCAACCTTGTTGCCAATAATCACAATCAAGGAGAGCACACCATGCCCGTCGTCGACCCGGATCCCAAACGCCTGCCGGAAATCCTCAAAAGCATTCCCGCCGACACCCCCATCGTCATGCTCAACCTGCTGCGCTTCCGCGACAAAGCCCGCTACAAGGACGGCGAAGCCGACTATGACGGCCGTGAAGCTTACCGCCGCTACTCACTGGTGGCGTTCGAGAAGGTCAAAGGCGTCGGCGGCGAGATGCTCTGGTCCGGCGACACCCTGGCCGGCGTGATCGCCCCGGAAGGCGAGCGCTGGGACGAAGTGCTGCTGGTGCGCTACCCTTCAATCCAGGCGTTCGCCCGGATGCTCGCCGACCCGGAGTACAAGCAGGCCACCAAGCACCGCACCGCCGCCCTGGAAGAGGCCCGCCTCATTTGTAACCAGGAGAAATAGCCGCATCCTGTCGCCGCTCTGTCACCCGGGGTTAGCAATATAGTAAACACAATGTAAAATGCCGCTCCGTGTCATAGGCATGACAAAACTTGCGGGTGATAATCCTCGCCCCAGGGACCGGGGAAACAAATCAATCATCAGGATAGGAAGCCGCCAGTGTTAAGTGGGTTCAAGCGGGCCTTCTGGCCCCGAGCAGTCAAAGGCGGAGCCCTGGGTGTACTGCTAAGCGTGAGCGCGACGGCCGCCGCCGCCCCCTGGGCGGAGACCGGGGACCTGCGCGCCCGGCACCATCTGGAAGCGCTCTCCGCGCTGGGCTGCTTCGACGGCCTCACCACCACCTGGCCGGTGAACTGGTCGGCGGTGGCCGAAGGCCTGCGCGGCGCCAGCGACACCTGCCGCACCAGCGAGCACGCCGCCTACCTGCGTGCCGCCCTGGACCGCGTCAAAACCGAAACCCGCACCGCCACCGTTACCCTCGGCGGCGCCAATGAAGAGCCTCTGTTCCGCCACTTCGGCGCCCAGCCCGCCGGCCAGGTGGACAGTTCGGCGGCGGTCTCCTTCACCGGCCGCCGCTTCGCCGCCCGCATCCAGGCCGGCTACACCGACACCGACGACCGCGAAGACGCCAGCGAGCTGCGCGCCGACGGCAGCTTCGTGGCCGGCCGCTTCGGCAACTGGCAGCTCGGCGCCGGCGCCATCGACCGCTGGTGGGGCCCCGGCCACCACAGCTCCCTGGCGATTTCCAACAATGCCCGCCCGGTGCCCGGCCTGTGGTTCGGCCGCCAGACCCAGTACGCGCCAAGCTCGCCTTGGCTGAACTGGATCGGCCCCTGGGACTTCCAGGCGTTTATCGGTCAGCTCGAGCAAGACCGCGCCGTCTCCGACGCCAAGCTGGTCGGCGGCCGCCTCACGTTCCGGCCGGCCAGCTTTCTGCAGATCGGCCTCACCCGGCTGTTCCAGTGGGGTGGGGAAGGGCGGCCGCAAGGCCTGGACTCCTTCGCCGACGCCCTGGCCGGTAAGGACAACGGCCAAACCAGCGGCTTCGATGAAGGCGAGGATCCCAGCAACCAGGTGGCCGGCTTCGATTTCCGCGCAGGCTTCCCGGTGTTCGGTGTGCCCACCGGTTTCTACGGCCAGATGATGGGGGAAGATGAGGCCGGCGGTCTGCCGTCCAAATTCTCCGCCCTGGTCGGCTTTGACGCCCTCACCGGCATCGGCTCCGGCAGCCAGCGTTTCTTTCTGGAAGGCACCGACACTGTCTCAGGGCGTGCACTGAGCGATGCCGAATTTAACACCGCCTATGAGCACGGGACCTACCGCAGCGGCTTCCGCTACTATGGTCGAAACCTGGCGTCCACGTTCGAAAGCGACGCCCGCGCGCTGACCCTGGGCGGGCAGCAGTTCTTCCGCAACGGCATCGTGTTCACCGCCTCGGTGACCAGCGCCACGCTCAACGCGGAAGGCGGTAAACGGGCTCAAGTCGAGCCCGACGGTGCCGAAATACTGCAAGCCAATGCGGAACAAGATATCGTGCTGGCTGAATTACGGCTGGAACACGGCCTGCTGGGCGGGCGACTCACCTGGGCCCTGGCCGCCACCGACGAAGCGGTGGACACCTTCGCCGGTGAGCGCGAACAGGTCACCGCCATGGCGCAATGGCGCCGCACGTTTGACTGGTAACGCCGGATGAAGAACGCAAAAAAGGATTTTCCAAACCCTATGATCGACACAATAAAGCCTATGCTGGTGGCCGTGCTGGCCCTGTTCATGGCGGGCTGCGCCCTGGCCCCGGGCCCCCATTACAGCAATTCTCCCGGTTGGTTCAGTGAAGACGACGGCGACGATGCCGAACCCTTGTCCGAAGCGGTGGAAGTCCATCAGATCAGTACCGCGGTGCTGTCCAGCAACCAGGATTACGCCGCGCCCCAGCCGCCGGAAGCGCTGCTTCAGGAACCGGAAAGCTACGACTACGAAGTGGGCCCCGGTGATGTGCTGCAAATCACCGTCTGGGACCACCCCGAGCTGACCATTCCCGCCGGTTCCATGCGCAGTTCGGAAGAATCCGGCAACTGGGTCCATAACGACGGCACCATCTTTTACCCCTACGTGGGGAAAATCGAAGTGGTGGGTCTGCGCGTCACCGAAATCCGCGACCTGATCGCTGAGCGCATCGCCGAGTACATTGAGGAGCCCCAGGTGGACGTCACCGTGGCGGCCTTCCGCAGCCAGAGAATTTACGTCACCGGCTCGGTGAAGCAGCCCGGTGCCTTTCCGGTGACCAATGTGCCCACCCGCCTCTTGGATGCGGTGAACGCCGCCGGCGGTATTACCGAGTTCGCCGACTGGAGCGACGTGACCCTGACCCGGGACGGCAAGGATTATCAGCTGAGCCTGCGGGCCATTTACCAGCAGGGCAACCCGGCCCAGAACGTACTGCTGAAGCCCGGCGATGTGCTCCATGTGGGCCGTAATGCGGACAATAAAGTGTTCGTGCTCGGGGAAGTGTTGGAGCCGCAACCGGTGCCGATGACCCGTACCGGGCTAAGCCTGGCGGAGGCCCTGTCCACTGTGGGCGGCTTCACCAAGGAAACCGCCGATGCGTCCGGTATTTTCGTCATGCGTCAGGCCCCAGAGGGCAGTGACCATCTGGTCGATGTTTATCAATTGAATGCTAAGGAAGCGACAGCGCTAGTGCTGGCGGATAACTTTCCGCTTCAGCGTCGTGACATCGTGTATGTCACCGCCGCGCCGATTGCCCGCTGGAACCGGGTGATCCAGAACATTCTGCCCACCGTCCAGACGATTTACTTCGGTGCCTTGGCGGAAGACAGGTTGAGAGATCCGGACCGCTAATGTTCGAACGTATCCTGGTAGTGTGCGATGGCAATATCTGTCGCAGTCCCACAGTGGCCGCTATGCTGAAGGCGGAAAGACCGGGAAAAACCGTGTCGTCCGCCGGCCTGGTGGGCCTGGAAGGTCACGATATGGATGAAACCGCCCGTGCCGTAGCCGTAAGCAATAACCTGGAATGCGGCGAGCACAGCGGTCGCAAGCTCACCACCGACCTATGCCGCGACGCGGACCTGATTCTGGTGATGGAGTCCCGGCAGCGTGACCGCATTATCGAGCGGTTTCCGGAGGCCAGCGGCAAGACCTTCCTGCTGAGCCACTGGAACGGTGCCCGCGATATCCCGGACCCCTACCGGCGCGGCCGCGAGGCGTTTGAACGGATTTATCCCATGATGCGCCAGGCAGTGGATGCCTGGCTGACCAAGATTTGAAGTGAAAGGAACAGTGCGCGCATGAGCAACCAGCCACAGAACAGTGACCGGCTCAAGGTGATGGACGACGAGATCGACCTGCAGCGTCTTTGGGCCCTGCTTCAGGACGGACGCTGGCTGATCATCGGAACGACTCTGCTGGCCTTGGTCATGGGTGCCGTGTACGCCTTCCTGGCAACGCCCATCTATCGCTCCGACGCCCTGCTTCAGGTGGAGGAAAAACAGGCAGGCATGCCCGGCTTTGAGGAGCTTAGCGAAATGTTCGCCGAGGAGTCCTCCGCCACCGCCGAAATCCAGATTGTGCGCTCCCGGCTGGTGCTGGGCCAGGTGGTCGATCAGTTCAAGATGGACATTCTGGTGGCCCCGGATCGCATGCCGTTGATCGGTGCCTTTTCCGCCCCGGACCCGGTGCCGGAATTTACCCCCGTACCACTGTTCGCCGGCTACCGCGATAGCCAGACCTTTGTCACCGTGGAAACCTTCGTGGTGCCGGACAAGTGGCTCGGCGAACCCTTCACGTTGCGTGCGGGAGACCAGGGCGAGCCGGCGCTGTATTTCGACGGCGAGTTAATCGCCCAAGGCCCGGCGGATCAGCCTTTGGTCAGTGACGACGGCCGCGTGCGGCTGCAACTGGGCGAGTGGCAGCCGGGCGAGGAAGAGCTGCAGGTCACCCGTCTTTCCCGCCTGGCGGCCGTGAACCGGCTGCGAAACAGCTTTAGCGTGAGTGAGCAGGGGCGGGACACCGGCATCCTGGCTATGAGCCTCACCGGCCCGAATCAACAACGCATCCGTCGTGTTCTGGACGCTGTGGCGCAGACCTACCTTACGCAGAACATCCAGCGCAACGCGGCCGAGGCCGAGAACAGCCTGGATTTCCTCGACGACCAGTTGCCGGAAATCAAGGAAAAGCTCACCCAGGCGGAAGAGAAGCTTAACGAGTACAGGCTGGATAACGACTCTGTTGACGTGACGTTGCAAACCGAGTCCGTCCTGGAGCGCTTGGTAGCCATTGAGGCCAAGCTGAACGAGCTGAAGATCCGTGAAAGCGAAGTGTCCTCAAAGTTCACCAAATCCCATCCGGCCTACCGGACCCTGCTGCAGCAGCGCCAGTCGCTGCAGGAAGAGAAAAACCAGATCGAAAGTGAAATCAACAACCTGCCGGAAACCCAGCAGGAAGTGCTGCGTATGATGCGTGACGTGGAAGTGAATCAGGAAATCTACGTTGGCCTGCTCAACAAGGTGCAGGAGCTGCGCATCATGAAGGCCAGCACCGTGGGTAATGTGCGCATCATCGACGACGCCGTGGTGCAGCCGGAGCCGGTAAAACCGAAAACCGGTTTGTTGGTGGCGCTCTCCGCGCTACTGGGGCTGATGGCTTCGGTCGGCTACGTGCTGCTCCAGGCCGCCCTGCACCGTGGCATCCAGAGTCCGGAGCAGTTGGAAGAGCAGGGAATTCCGGTCTACGCCGCCGTGCCCCTCTCCGAAAACCAGCAGAAACTGGACCGCTTGGTGGCCTTGATGCGCCGCCGCAAGCGCTCCAAGCACGAACCCATCCCTCTGCTCGCCATCAACGACCCGGCGGACCTGGCCATCGAGGCCCTGCGCAGCCTGCGCACCAGCCTCCACTTCGCCATGATGGAAGCCTCCAACAAGGTGATGATGATCTCCGGCCCCAGCCCGGAGGTGGGCAAATCCTTTATCTCCGCCAACCTGGCGGCGGTGCTCGCCCAGGTCGGCCAGAAGGTGGTGGTGATCGACGCCGACATGCGCAAGGGCCACCTGCACCGCTACTTCGAAAACCAGAACGACGTGGGCCTCTCCGATCTGCTCTCCGGCCAGGCAGAGCACGAGCAGGCCATCCACGAAACCAAGGTGGAGAACCTGCACTTTATCCCGCGCGGCCAGATCCCGCCCAACCCGGCGGAGCTGCTCATGCACTCCCGCTTCAAGGCGCTGATGGAACGGCTCTCCGCCGAATACGACCTGGTGCTGGTGGATACCCCGCCGATCCTTGCTGTCACCGACGCCGCCATCATCGGCCAGCAGGCCGGCACCAGCCTGATCGTCGCCCGCTACGGCATGAACTCCGCCAAGGAAGTGGACGTCAGCGTGCACCGCTTCGAGCAGAACAAGGTGGAAATCAAAGGCGCCATCCTCAACGCCATTGAGCGTCGTGCCAGCAACGAATATGGCTACTACGCTTATCACTACAACAGCGATAAAACCTGACGCCTGCGGCGTCAGGTTGCTTCAAGCCTCAAGCTGCAAGCTACAAGCAGGGGTCCAGCTTGCGGCTTGAAGCTTGAGGCTTGTAGCTGTTCCTTATAAGCAAAGAACAAACCCAAAGTTGCAGGTTATAAGCCCCCAGGTACCATTCCCGCCTTATGACACCTGAAATGATCTACACATCGCTGGTGGTGCTTGCGGTGCTGGCGGCGCTGGCCTCCAACCGCGTGCCCGCCGAGGTCACCATGATGGCCGCCCTGGTGGCGGTGCTGGTGGGCGATGTGATCACCGTGGATCAGGCCCTGGCCGGCTTCGCCAACCCGGGGCTGATCACCGTGGCGGTGCTCTATGTGGTGGCCGCCGCCCTGCGTGACACCGGCGCCATCTACTGGGTGGCCCACAAGCTGCTCGGCCAGCCCAAAAGCGCTCTGGGCAGCCAGAGCCGGCTGATCCTGCCCACCTCCATCCTCAGCGCCTTCCTCAACAACACCACCGTGGTGGCGATGATGATCCCGGCGGTGCAGGAGTGGGCCCAGCGCCTCAAGCTGTCCGCCTCCCAGCTGCTGCTGCCTCTGAGCTACGCCGCCATCCTCGGCGGCACCTGCACCCTGATCGGCACCAGCACCAACCTGGTGGTGGACGGCATGATGCAGAACCGGGGCATGGAAGGCTTCCACATCTTCGATATGGCTTGGGTGGGTGTGCCGCTGCTGGCCGCCGGCTCCCTGTTCCTGCTGCTGTTCGCCCGCCGCCTGCTGCCCGAGCGCGAAGGCCTGGTGGAGCAGGTCGAGCAGGCCCGCGAATACCACGTGGAAATGGTGATCCCCGAAGGCAGCCCGCTGCACAACAAGAGCATCCAGGACGCCGGGCTGCGTAACCTCACCCACGGCTACCTCACCGAGATCCAGCGCGGCGACAAGCTGTTCACCGCCGTGGGGCCGGACCAGCTGCTGCAGGCCGGCGACCAGCTCGCCTTTATCGGCGCCCCGGAGTGCGCCCGCGAGTTGCAGCGCGTCAATGGCCTGATTCCCGCCCACGGCGGCGCCCACAAGCTGCGCCTGAACAACCACCAGCGCTGCCTGGTGGAGGTGGTGCTCGGCCCCGAGTTCCCCGGTGTCAACAAAACCGTCAAGGACACCGGCTTCCGCACCCGCTACCAGGCCGCCATTCTCAGCATCAGCCGCGGCGGCCGCCGCCTGCCCGGCAAGGTCGGCGAGCAGGTGCTGCGCACCGGCGACACCCTGCTGCTGGAAACCAGCGACACCTTCGTCGAGCAGTATCAGTACCGCCGTGACTTCATGCTGGTCAGCCCGCTCAGCGACTCCACCCCGCCGGACTTCAGCCGAGCGCCCCTGGCCACGGTGATCCTGGTGGCCATGGTCGGCGTCAACGTGATCGGCCTGGTGTCCGTGCTTGAGGCCGCCTTCCTGGCCGCCGGCCTGCTGCTGGTCACCCGCTGCGTCACCGTCAACCGGGCGCGCATGAACGTCAGTGTCAATCTGCCCGTGCTGGTGGTGATCGGCGCCGCCTTCGCCCTGGGCACCGCCCTGGAGCAGAGCGGCACCGCCGCCTGGCTGGTCGACGCCATGCTCGCCGACAGCATCCAGAGCCCCTGGCTGGCCCTGCTTTTGGTGTATCTGATCACCGCCCTGTTCACCGAAGTGATCACCAACAACGCCGCCGCCGTGCTGGTGTTCCCCATCGCCACCGGCGTCGCCGAGCAGCTCGGTGTCAGCCCGCTGCCGTTCATCGTCGCCGTCATGTTCGCCGCCAGCGCCAGCTTCATGACCCCGCTGGGCTACCAGACCAACCTCATGGTCATGGGCCCCGGTGGCTACCGCTTCACCGATTACCTTAAGATCGGCATCCCGATGAGTTTGGTGGCCGCGACGGTCAGTGTTGGCCTCATCCCGCTCGTTTGGGCGTTCTAGCGGCCGGCTGCAAGCTACAGGCTTCAAGCTGCAAGCGGGTGGGGGAGAGCTGAGGGGGGATCGTGTAGAATTCGCGGTTTGGAATTACAAGAGGACGCAAGGATGCGTTTTGAGGAATTGTCCGTATGGAGACGGGCGGCGCGGTTGAGCGCTGACATATACCGGCATTTCGCACAGTGTCGGGATTTTGGGTTTCGAGATCAGATCACCCGATCGGGGCTGTCGATACCCTCGAATATCGCCGAGGGGTATGAGCGGGCATCCGACAAAGAAAAAGCGGTGTTTCTGAACTACGCAAAAGGCTCATCCGGTGAGTTGCGCACCCAGATATACATTGGAATAGAGATTGGCTACATCAGCCCGGAAGTGGGCCGCCGCTGGAAACGCGAAGCCCAGGATATCTCAAAGATGCTGCACGCGCTGATAAGCGCGATGCGAACCTAGCTTGAAGCTTGCAGCTTGTAGCTTGCAGCTTCCCGAACGGAGGCAACATGACTGATACCCCCTACGAACGCCGAGAAAACGAATCCCAAGCCGAAGTGATCTGGCACCAGACCCACATCACCAAGGACGACCGCGCCAAGCAGAAGAACCAGGTGCCCAAGTGCATCTGGCTCACCGGCCTGTCCGGCTCCGGCAAGTCCACCCTGGCCAACGCCCTGGAAGTGGCGCTCACCGAGCAGGGCAAGCACACCTACCTGCTGGACGGCGACAACGTGCGCCACGGCCTGAACAAGAACCTGGGCATGAGCGACGAAGACCGCACCGAGAACATCCGCCGGGTGTCCGAAGTGGCCAAGCTGATGGTCGACGCCGGCCTGGTGGTGATCACCGCCTTTATCAGCCCGTTCCGCGCCGACCGGGACGCCGCCCGCGCCCTGTTCGAGGACGGCGAGTTCGTGGAAGTGTTCGCCGACGCCCCCCTGGAAGAGTGCGAGAAGCGCGACCCCAAGGGGCTCTACAAGAAAGCCCGCGCCGGCGAGATCAAGGAATTCACCGGCATCGACAGCCCCTACGAGGCGCCCGCCAACGCGGAAGTGGTGATCAACACCGCCGAGCACGACATTGGCGAGTGCGTGCGCCAGTTGATCGAGAAGATCGGCGTTTAAACCCAGCCCTAAGTGTCACTAAGACCCGTTTTTCGGGTCTTTTTCAACGCATCGACAATGCTTCTGCCCGGCTAGCCTAGCAGTCCTGTTAGAACTCGAATCGGGCTCCGGGGGGCTGTCTATGCGTATCACCGTGTTCGGCGCCGGCTATGTCGGCCTGGTCACCGCCGCCTGCCTGGCGGATGTGGGGCATCAGGTGCTGTGCGCCGATGTGGACGTCGAGCGGGTGCGCACCCTGGACCGCGGCGAAGTGCCCATCTACGAGCCCGGACTGAAAACCATGCTGGCGCGCAACCGCGAAGAGGGCCGCCTGGCGTTCACCACCGACGCCGGCCAGGCCGTGCGCTTCGGCACCCTGCTGTTCATAGCCGTGGGCACCCCGGCGGGTGAAAACGGCGCCGCCGACCTCCAGCATGTGCTGGCGGTGGCCGCCGCCATCGGCGAGCATATCGACGGCTACCGCCTGGTGATCAATAAATCCACCGTGCCGGTGGGTACCGCCGACCGCGTGCGGGCGGTGATCGCCGAGCCGGGCAGGGCCGACGACTTCGACGTCTGTTCCAACCCGGAATTCCTTAAGGAAGGCGCCGCCATCGAGGACTTCACCCGAGGCGCCCGCATTGTGGTCGGCACCGAGTCCGAACGGGCCCGCGAGCTGATGCGCGAGTGTTACGGCCCTTACAACTGGAACCGCGACAAGTTCATCTTTATGGACACCCGCTCCGCCGAGCTGACCAAGTACGCGGCCAACACCATGCTGGCCACCAAAATCAGCTTTATGAACGAGATGGCCAACCTGGCCGAGCACCTGGGCGCCGACATCGAACAGGTCCGTCTGGGTATCGGCTCCGACCCCCGTATCGGCTACCACTTCATCTACCCGGGTTGCGGCTACGGCGGCGCCTGTTTTCCCAAGGACATCCAGGCCCTGGAAAGCATGGCCCGTGACGCCGGCTACCCGGCGCGTATCCTGCAGGCCGTGGAGCAGGTCAACCGCGCTCAGAAAGACACCCTGTTCGCCAAGCTGCAAAAGGCCCTGGAGGGCGACCTGGCCGGCAAGACCGTCGCCGTCTGGGGGCTGGCCTACAAACCCAACACCGACGACATGCGCGAAGCGCCCAGCAGGGCACTGATGGAGGCGGTCTGGGCCCAAGGCGGCCGAATCCAGGCCTACGACCCGGAAGCCGCCCAGGAGTGCCGCAGGCTCTACGGTCAGCGGCCCGACCTGACCCTGGCCGACGACCGCTACCAGGCCCTGGAAGGCGCGGACGCCCTGGTGGTCTGCACCGAATGGAAGGAATTCCGGGTGGTCGACGCCGCTGAAATCACCGCCCGCCTGCGCCGGCCGCTGGTGATCGACGGCCGCAACCTCTACGACCCGCCGGTCCTGCGGCGCGCCGGCATAGCCTATTTCGCCGTCGGTCGCGGCGACAGCGTCCAGGTGCCTTCCATCCGCGCCTAGCTCGGATCCTTCCCCCGCTGGGCGAACGGCGCCAACAATGCGAAAATGCGCGATTGCTCACGAGCGTCTTCTTGGGCTCGTATCAGGAGAATTGAGCGTGAATGTGAAAGGAGTGCTGGGCTTCGCGCTGGGGCCGTTGGCCGCTGCTCTCTTCGGCTTTATTACCCTGCCGGTGGTGACCTGGTTTTATGCCGCCGAGGATGTAGGCCGTTTGGCCATGCTTCAGGTGGCGATCAACCTGACCATGCTGCTGTTTGGGCTGGGTTTGGACCAGGCCTATGTGCGTGAGTACCATGCCCACGGTAACCGCGCCGCGCTTTTCAAAATTGCCGTCACCCCCGGTCTCGGCCTTCTCGTACTGGCCGCCCTGGTGGTGCTGGCTGCTCCCTCCCTGTTGGCTCAGGTGCTGTTCGATCTCAAGGATGCCTCTCTGGCTCTGATGGTTCTGGTTTGTGTGTTCTCCGCTTTTGCTCTTCGCTTTCTCTCTTTGGTGCTGCGCATGGAAGAGCGGGGCGTGGCGTTTTCCGTAGGGCAGTTTCTTCCCAAATTGATCTTTCTGTTGATGATTGGCGGCTATGCGATTTTCGGGTTTGGTGACGACACTCGGTCCCTGCTGTTAGCCCACACTTTGTCTTTGTGCGCGGTGGCGCTGTTGTTTTTCTCGATGCGCTGGCGAGTGTGCCTGGATGCGGTCAAGCAGCCGGTGGCACTAGGCGAGCTGCGCGCCATGTTGCGTTACGGTTTCCCCCTGATTTTCGCCGGGTTGGCGTTTTGGGGGCTGACCGCCAGCGACAAAATATTACTGCGCACATTGGCGGATCTGGATCAGCTGGGGATGTATTCGGTGGCGGTGAGTTTTGCCGGTGCGGCATTGGTGATGAAAATGATCTTCCAGACACTCTGGGCGCCACAGGTGTATAAATGGGAAGTGGAGGGTGAGGGCAAAGCCATGCAGCGTATTCAGTCGATGAACCGCTATATGCTGGTCGCGGTCACTCTCTCCTTTTGCTTGGTGGGCAGCCTGTCCTGGTTAGTGGATTATGTCCTGCCGCCGGAGTATCGGCAGGTAAAACTGGTGCTCATCTCCTGCCTGGGCTATCCCTTGCTGTTGACGCTGTCCGAAACCACCGCCGTGGGCATAAATTTGGCGAAGAAGACCGGCTACGCCCTGGCGGTGGCCGGGGTCGCCTTTGTCATCAATTTGGGTTTGAATCTGTTGTTGATTCCTACCTACGGCGCGGCGGGGGCCGCCGTGGCAACGATAATCTCATTCTGGCTGTTTTTTATAATTCGAAGCGAATGCGCTTACCGTGTCTGGAAGCCCTTTCCCCGCATGGAGCAGTACTTGGTTACTGCTGTACTGACGTCCCTGGCGGTTTGGACTACTTTGGATGGTGATCGCATCGGTGGGGTGATTCATCTTTTTTGGGGGGGTATGCTGCTTATATTTTCTGCTTTATACGCAAAGACGCTATTTCATTTTTTTGCGCTTATCGCCAAATGTGCCAGGCGCCACCCAGCGGGATGATTCCGCACTGACCTGGAGCTTGGTTCAAACCACGATCTTGGAGGTCGCTGGGAAGGCCATATACAATAGGTCGCTATTCTCGAACCGCCCTCTACAGGCAGATTCCATGGATTATCAAGTTCACGAAAGCGCCATCGTCGACGAGGGCGCGCAAATCGGCAGTGGCTCGAGGGTGTGGCACTTCGTCCACGTCTGCGGTGGCGCCCGCATCGGCCGTAATGTGTCTATGGGGCAGGGCGTTTTCGTCGGCAATAAGGTCACCATCGGCGACAACTGCAAAATCCAGAACAACGTTTCCGTGTACGACAACGTACACCTGGAAGAGGGAGTGTTCTGCGGCCCCAGTATGGTATTCACTAACGTCTACAACCCACGCTCCCTGATCGAGCGCAAGGACGAATACCGCGACACCCTGGTCAAGCGCGGCGCCAGCTTGGGCGCCAATTGCACCCTTGTTTGCGGTGTGACGGTTGGTGCCTTCGCCTTTATCGGCGCCGGCGCCGTGGTCAATAAGGACGTGCCGGACTACGCCCTGATCGTGGGCGTGCCCGGCAAGCAAATCGGCTGGATGAGCGAGTTCGGAGAGCAACTTGATCTTCCGCTCAGCGGCGAGGGCAGGGCGGTGTGCCAGCACACCGGCGCCGTGTACACCCTGAGCGGGCAGACCGTCCGCAAGAGCGAGGCCGCTTGAATGCAGTTTATTGATCTCGCCGCCCAGCAGGCCCGTATCAAAGGCACCATCGACGCGAACATTCAGCGCGTCCTGGCCCATGGTCAGTACATCAAGGGCCCGGAAGTCAGCGAGCTGGAGGAGAAGCTGGCGGCCTTCACCTGCGCCAAGCACTGCATCGGCGTGGCCAACGGTACGGACGCCCTGCAGATCGCCTTGATGGCGGCCGGCGTCGGCCCCGGCGACGAGGTGATCACCCCCGGTTTCACTTTCATTGCCACAGCCGAAGCGGTAGCGGTGGTGGGCGCCAGACCGGTCTATATCGACATTGATGAACAGACCTATAACCTGGATCCGAGCCAGCTTGAAGCACTGATCACCGATAAAACCAAGGCGATAATTCCGGTATCGCTTTACGGCCAGTGCGCGGATTTCGACGCCATTAATGCCATCGCCGAGCGCCACGGCCTGACGGTTATTGAAGACGGCGCCCAGAGCCTGGGCGCCACCTACAAGGGCCGGCGCTCCTGCAACCTAAGCCACATGGGTACTGCCTCGTTCTTCCCCAGCAAGCCCCTCGGCGGCTACGGTGACGGTGGCGCTGTGTTCACCAGCGACGACGCCCTGGCCGAGCAGATCCGGCGGATCGCCAACCACGGCCAGGACCGCCGGTACCATCACGCCAGAGTCGGCCTCAACAGCCGCCTGGACACGCTGCAAGCGGCTATCCTGCTGGCGAAGCTGGATATTTTCGAAGACGAACTCGGCAAGCGTAACCAGGCCGCTGCCCGTTATACAGAGCTGCTCAAGGAGCAGATAATCACCCCTTATGTGGCGCCGCACAATGTCAGCGCCTGGGCGCAATACACCGTCCGCGTGCCGAACCGCGAACAGGCTCAGGAAAAACTCAAGGCCGCCGGCATCCCCACCGCCGTACATTACCCGATTCCGCTCAACCGCCAGCCGGCGGTGGAGGACCGGGACGCGAATCTACCGGTGGGCGATGAAGTCGCGCAGGAGGTGATTAGCCTGCCTATGCACCCCTACCTGACCGAAGAGCAGATCGACCGGGTTGTCAGCGCGTTGGTGGAAAGCCAGGCATGAAAGTCGCCCACGTCTGCCTGTCCAACTACTACATGGACGACCGTGCCTACCAGGAAAATGAACTGGTGGAAGAGCACATCCGGCAGGGGCATGAGGTGCTGGTGATCGCCTCGACGCAGATTTTCACCACGGATCGGCGCCGTGAGTTCGTCGAACCGGGTCATTACCGCTGTAAACAGGGCATCGAGGTGATCCGCTTGCCCTACCATCCATGGGTGCCCCACACGGTGGCAAAAAGCCTGCGGCCACATAAAGGCGTCTATCAGCTGCTGGAGGAATTCGCGCCGGACTCGATCCTGTTCCACGGCATGTGCGGCTGGGAGCTGGTGACCGTCAGCCGCTACAAGAAGGCCCATCCGGACGTGAAGTTCTACGTGGATACCCACACGGACTTTATCAACAGCGCCCGGGGCCCGGTTTCCAAGTGGGGCCTACACTACCTGTATTACCGGCCCATCGTGCACTGGTGCCTGCCCTGGATTGATAAGATTCTCTATATCTCGGCATTGACCGGGAAATTCGCCCGAGAATTTTACGGCGTTCCGGAAGACAAGCTCGAGTTTTACCCTCTCGGCGGGCACCCGGTCGAGGACGAAGAGTACCGCGCCCTGCGAGAACACACGCGTCAGGATCTGGGACTGTCCGACGATCAGGTGCTGTTCGTACAATCGGGCAAACAGTCCGCCTCCAAGAAGCTTTTGGATACCTTGAAAGCGTTTACCGGTAATTCGGACCCGCGCTTCCGGTTGGTACTGGTCGGCTCTCTGCTCGAAGATATCCGTGAGCAAGCCCAGGCGCTGATCGACTCTGACGACCGTATCCAATTTTGGGGATGGCGGACCCCGGCTGAGCTGCGCGCGTTGCTCTGCGGCGCGGACGTTTATCTACAGCCGGGCAGTCAGTCCGCAACGATGCAGACGAGCCTTTGTTGCCGCTGTGTGCCGGTTCTTGAGAACATCGAAGGTCACGGCATCTACACCGAAAATAACGGCTGGCTAGTCAGCAACGAGCAGGAGCTGGCCGCGGTACTCGCGGAAATCAGCTCCGGCGCCGCCGACCTGCGGGTGTTGGCGGCGGAATCCGAGAAACTGGCAAGAGAAAAGCTCGATTACGCCGTGTTAGCCCGGCGCATTCTCGATTAGAGTCGACACCCAGCGACATTGAATACGACAGGGACAACAGCAGCATGACAAACTTTGCCATCATTGGCGCCGCCGGCTACATCGCGCCACGACATATGCAGGCCATCAAAGCCACTGACAGCCGACTTGTCGCCGCTTTAGACCCCAATGATTCGGTTGGCATCATCGACAGCTACTTCCCCGATGCCGACTTCTTCACGGAGTTCGAGCGCTTCGACCGTCACATCGACAAGCTGCGTCGCTCCAACCATGAGCAGAAAGTGGACTACATCTCTATCTGCTCGCCGAACTATCTGCACGACAGCCACATGCGCTTCGCGCTTCGTTCCGGTGCCGACGCCATCTGCGAAAAGCCGCTGGTTCTCAACCCCTGGAATATCGACGGCCTGATCGATATCGAGAAAGACACCGGTCGTAAGGTCAACACCATTCTGCAATTGCGCGTCCACCCGTCCATCGTGGCCTTGCGTGAGAAAGTGCAAAACGAGAATAAGAATACCAAGCACGAGGTCGACCTCACCTACATCACGTCACGCGGCCACTGGTATCTGCAGTCCTGGAAAGGAGACGAGAAGAAGTCCGGCGGTATCGCCACCAACATTGGCGTGCATTTCTACGACATGCTGCATTTTATCTTCGGCGCCTTGCAGGAGAACGTGGTACACCACAGCGACGACACCATGGCCGCCGGCTACCTGGAATACGAAAAAGCACGGGTTCGCTGGTTCCTGTCCGTGGATTACAAATACGTACCGGAAAGCGCCAAGGCCGAGGGGCAGCGCACCTACCGCTCCATCACCGTGGACGGTGAGGAGATCGAGTTTTCAGGCGGCTTCACGGACCTTCACAACCGCAGCTATGAAGAGATCCTGGCGGGGCGCGGTTTTGGTCTGGAAGAGAACAGAGTAGCGATTGAAACGGTCTCCCACATTCGTAATGCGGTACCGTTGGGGCTTAACGGCGAGTATCACCCCTTCCTCAAGCGGGCATTTTGACCGTAATGCACGTTTTGGTGGTTCCGTCCTGGTATCCGAATAGTGCAGAAGATGCCAACGGCGTGTTCTTTCGCGATCAAGCGCTTGCTTTGAAGGATGCCGGGCACCGAGTAGGGGTCATCGCGCCGTTACTCAGGTCCCTCAGGAACCTGACGAACAAGCGCTCGCCAGCGCATACGCCCTTCTATGAGTTGGATCAGGGGGTGCCCACCTACCGAAAGATCGTGTGGGCTATTTTACCCCGCCTTCCCTATGGCAATTACTTTCTGGTGAAGCGGGCAACCCGAGCGCTGCTCGCGAATTATATCGCCGACCACGGGAAACCCGACTTGATCCACGCCCATGCTGCCATCTTCGCGGGTGCCGCCGTAGCGGAATTGGCCAGATCGTGGGGAATTCCAGTGGTGCTAACCGAACACAGCTCGGGCTTCGCCAAAGGCGTTTACACCGGCTGGCAGGCCAGGTTGGCCGAGAAAGCGTACCTGCAATCGAGGGTTTGTATGGCGGTGAGTCCCTCGCTGGCGGAACTGATTGAGGAACAACTGCCCGCGACTCGGGGGCGGTGGGTATGGATGCCGAATATGGTGTCCGATCGTTTTACCGCGCCTGATACCGCACGCCTCAAGGAACGCAGCGATACGCCGCCGATATTTCTAACCCTGGCCTTGATGAAAGAAGGCAAGGGTCACATCGACCTGATCCGCGCCTTCCACTCGCTACTTTCCGGCGGCCACGCCGCAGAGCTCTGGCTTGCCGGGGATGGACCACTCAGGGCCGCCGTCGAGGCGGAGGTGCGCCGTTTGGAGTTAACCACTCTAGTCCGCTTTCTGGGGATGGTTGCACCTTCCGCGGTTCCGGAATTGCTGACTCGGGTGGATGCACTGGTAGTGCCGAGCCACAGCGAAACCTTCGGCGTCGTGGCGGCGGAGGCGTTGATGAGCGGGCTGCCGGTGGTCGCCACGCGTTGCGGCGGCCCCGAATGCATTATTGAAGACGGCGACGGAATTCTGGCCGCGCCGGGGGAGCCCGAATCACTGGCTGCAGCCATGCGGCACCTCAGCGAAAACCTGGCATCCTACGACCGCGGGGCGATTGCCCGGCGCGCCCGTGAGCGGTTTTGCGGCCCCGCCATCGCCGCCCGGCTCACCGGCGAGTACCGGCGCGCCCTGTCGAACACGCCGGCGGCGGAATAGTGTGATATTGATCACATAAACTATTTGCACTAGCATCACGAATTGGTATTCCGGGGGGAATGTAAAAAATCGCAACAAAAGACAACCTGAGCACTACGGCAAGGCGGACTCCGCCCGGCTAACGTAGGCTCCGTCACGCGAACGTCACCTCCCCGCGCGAAGCTACTCTAATACGGACACTCGGCCTCAAAAGGGCCGGGCACGGGCAGAGCCCCGAAAAGGATAACGGCATGAGCGATTCAGGCTGGTACGTGGTTCAGTGCCGCGCCAACCAGAACTACAGGGCCCAGGAAAACCTGGAAAATCAGGGTTTTATCTGCTTTCAGCCCCTGCTCTGCCTGGAAAAAGTACGCGCCGGCCGGCGCGTGCAGCGCCAGGAACCCCTGTTCCCCGGCTACCTCTTTATTCAACTGTCCGAGCAGGGCAGTGGCTGGCACACCATCCGCTCCACCCGGGGCGTGACCAAACTGGTGGCCTTCGGCGACCGCCCGGCGGCGGTGCCGCCCTCCGTGATCGATGCCCTCAAGCTGCAAACCCAGACCAGCGCCAATGACGACCGTCCCGCGCTGCGCCCGGGCGACCGCCTGCGCATCGAACACGGCCCCTTCGCGGACATGGAAGCGGTGTTCCACCGCTTCGACGGTCAGGAGCGCGCCATCGTGCTGCTCAACATGCTCCACAAGCAGCACCGCCTCACCCTGGCCCTGAAAGACATAAGCACGCTGTAAAGGCGGCTCCACGGAGCCCCGTGCGAGCGGGCCCAGCCCGCGAAAGGCCGGCAAAGCCGGCCGGCAGATGTAGGTCGGATTAGGCGAAGGCCGTAATCCGACAACCACCACAAAACGGCAACGCATCCGTTCTCAGGGAACCGACGGCAAACCCTGCGGCGGTAGCGTGCTCGCTTGACCCTGCTTTCGATGGCTGTATATTCATAAGTATTCAATTTGAGCAGGAGGTCAATGTATGGCCACCACCAGCATGACCCTAGGCCCCCATTGGGAGCACTTTATTAAGGATGAAGTGGCCAGTGGCCGGTACGCCTCGGCGAGTGAGGTCATCCGGGATGCCTTGCGAGTGTTGGAAACTCGCCAGGCCAAACTCGCCGCCCTTCGTATCCATCTCGGGCAGGGCGAGGAGCAGGCAGCGCAAAATCAATACGTGGACAACTTCAGCATGGATGAGCTGATCAGGGAACTGGATGCCACCGAATGAACCCCCATATCGTTTAACGCCGCGGGCCAGGGACGATCTTCTTGCGATAGCGGAATATACGGAAGCGCGCTGGGGTAAGGATCAGCGAAATGCGTATCTTCGAGAGATGGAAGCACGTTTCTGTTGGCTTGCCGAGAATCCCGCGCTCGGGCGACATCGCCCGGACGTGAAAGAAGGCTATTACTGCTATCCACAAGGCCGCCACCTGATCTTCTATCTTATCAGCGACCACACGATTGACATTATCGGCGTGCCCCATCAGCAGATGGATAGCGAACAATATCCCTAACTACCTCCAAGACCGTAATCCGGCAACCGGACGAAGACAAGGTAAAAGAGAATGACCCACCCCTCCCTGGAAGACATCAAACTGGCCGTGATCGGCCTTGGCTATGTAGGCCTGCCCCTGGCCGCGGAGTTCGGCAAGCACCGCCCGGTGGTGGGCTTCGACGTGAACCGCAACCGCATCCGCGCCCTGCGCGAAGGGCACGACTTTACCCGGGAGCTCAGCGACGCGGAGCTGGCCGTCTCGGAGGGCCTGGCGTTCAGCGACGATCCGGCGTCCCTGGACGGCTGTAACGTCTACATCGTCACGGTACCGACCCCCATCGACGAGCATCGCCAGCCCGACCTGACGCCGCTGATCAAGGCGTCCGAGACCATTGGCAAGACCCTCAAGCCCGGCAACATCGTGATTTACGAGTCCACGGTATTCCCCGGCGCCACCGAGGAGCACTGCGTGCCGGTGCTGGAGCGCGTCTCCGGCCTCACCTTCAACCAGGACTTCTACGCCGGCTACAGCCCGGAGCGCATTAACCCGGGCGACAAGCTCCACCGCGTCACCGACATCATGAAGGTCACCGCCGGCTCCACCCCGGAAGTGGCGGACACCGTGGACCGCCTCTATGCCTCCGTGATCACCGCCGGCACCCACCGGGCCTCCAGCATCAAGGTGGCGGAAGCCGCCAAGGTGATCGAGAACACCCAGAGGGACCTGAACATCGCCCTTGTCAACGAACTGGCGATGATCTTCAAGCGCATGAACATCGACACCCAGGAAGTATTGGAAGCCGCCGGCACCAAATGGAACTTCCTGCCGTTCCGTCCCGGCCTGGTGGGCGGCCACTGCATCGGCGTGGACCCTTACTACCTGACCCATAAAGCCCAGGCGGTGGGTTACCACCCGGAAGTGATCCTCTCGGGGCGTCGCATCAACGACGGCATGGGCCGTTTCGTGGCCAGCGAGCTCGTTAAAGCCATGCTGGACCGCTGCATCCAGGTCAACGGCGCCCGGGTACTGGTAATGGGCCTGACCTTCAAGGAAAACTGCCCGGACCTGCGCAACACCCGGGTGATCGACGTGATCCGCGAGCTCCAGGACTACAACGTCACCGTCGACGTCTACGACCCCTGGATCAACCCGGACGAGGCCTACCGGGAGTACGGCATTCAGCCCATCGAGAAGCCACAGGTGGCTAGCTATGACGGTGTCGTCCTGGCCGTGGCTCACAATGAATTCAAGGCGATGCACGCCAGCGAGATCCGCGAGCTGGGCCGCGACACACACGTCCTTTACGACCTGAAATACGTGCTACCCAAAGAAGCCGTCGACCTCCGCCTGTAGGGGTATGGCACTACCTCTCTGTGTGGGAGCGAACTTGTGGGAGCGGGCCATGCCCGCGAATGCTAGCAGCTACTGACAAACTGGATATACATGACCCGCTACGAAGAAGTAAAAGCCGACCTGAAAGCCAACCCCAGAACCTGGCTGATCACCGGCGTAGCCGGCTTCATCGGCTCCAACCTGCTGGAAACCCTGCTCAAGCTGGACCAGACAGTAGTAGGCCTGGACAACTTCGCCACCGGCCACCAGTACAACCTGGATGAGGTCCAAACCCTGGTCACCGAAGAGCAGTGGACTCGTTTCCGCTTCATCGAAGGCGACATCCGTAACCTGGAAGACTGCCGGGAAGCCGTAAAGGGGACAGACTACGTCCTCCACCAGGCTGCCCTGGGCTCTGTCCCCCGCTCCATTGAAGACCCAATAGCTACCAACCAGGCCAACATAGACGGCTTCCTGAACATGCTGGTGGCCGCTAAAGACGAGGAGGTGAGCAGCTTCACTTACGCTGCTTCCAGCTCCACATATGGAGACCACCCGGACCTGCCCAAAGTGGAAGATAAAATCGGTAACCCTCTCTCACCGTATGCGGTGACCAAGTACGTAAACGAACTGTACGCCAGTGTCTTCGCCCGAACCTACGGCTTCAAGACAATCGGCCTTCGTTACTTCAACGTGTTCGGCCCCCGCCAGGATCCTAATGGTGCGTATGCAGCGGTTATTCCGAAGTGGACGGCCGCTATGATTAATGGTGATCCGGTTTGTGTTAATGGTGATGGCGAAACTAGCCGGGACTTTTGTTTCATAGATAATGCGGTTCAGGCGAACATATTATCAGCCACTACTAATATTGAAACATACGAGCTATTCAACGTGGCCGTTGGAGAGAGAACGACCTTAAATGAACTCGCTTATTTTATACGACGAGATTTATCAAGCCTTGGGAGAGACGTAGTTCCAGATGTGAGATATGCTCCTTTCAGAAGAGGTGATGTTAGGCATTCTCAAGCTGCGATTGAAAAAGCAATCCGTGTGATTGGATACGAACCAAAAATCGACGTAGAGAAAGGCATAAAGGAAACAGCTATTTGGCATATCCAGAAAAACAAGATATAGCATGCTAAAAGATAACTCGTTCTTCGCAAGCATAAATAATGGGAAATGGGTTTTCTTGGCCAATTTGGCACAATCAATCCTTTCGTTCTCTATACTAATGGTGCTAATTCGGCTGGGATCCAAAGAGGACGTTGGTGTATTTTCTTATATTCAAGCGATATTTTTGCCAGTACACCTATTTTTCTCATTAAAACTAAGAACCATTGAATGCTCAGATGTGACTGAAGCATATCAGCCGAGCACATATCATGTAGTAAGAATGCTTTGTTCCAAGGCCAACCTTTTCCTTGGACTTTTTTTAACGTTGACTTTATTAGAGCCGGAGCAATATTTCGTAGGAATTGCTCTTTTGATTTCGTATTCATTCTTAATCATTCGAGAGAGCTATGGATCGAATTTCTTAAAAAAAAGGCAAGGCTGGGCGTTTTTTTTAGTGAATGCAAGTAATGCAACGTTTTCGATACTAGCGTTTTCGTTGTCATTTTACCTGTATAGAGACTTACTAACCTCACTCGTAGCGCTGCTTTTTGCAAGAATAGTATCATATTTTCTTGTTGAGAAAATAGTGGCGATAAAGGTGTTTGGAAAGGACATTCTGAAAGAATATGACTTTAGAAAGATCAAGAAAGAAGTGCCTGCTGTTGTTAAATTAGGAGTTCCTTTAGGGTTAACCGCGTTACTTGGTGCTCTCTTTACGTCAATTCCAAGGTTTTTGGTGGAGGCTATGGACGGTGTTGCCGCTTTGGCAATATTCTCGACCGTAACCTCGCTGAACTTCGCCATTAATATCTTTGTTAATTCGTATGTTCAAGCGATGCTGCCGGAAATGGCAAAGTTATATATAGATAATCGAAAAGAGCACGTAAAAAAAATACTAGTAGCCATTTTTAAAATAATTCTCGCCGGCACAATTCTTGGCATATCTGCGAGTCTTATAGGTGAGCGTTTTCTTGGTTTGGTTTTTGGTGATCAGTATAGTGAGTACGTTTTTGAGTTGGTCTGCGCCGTCTTTTCAGCAAGTGCATTGGGTATTTTTTCTATAGGAAATTTAATGTTATCTAGTCAAAAAAGTTATTTTGTCCAGCTTCCACTATATGCACTGGTCGTGTTCGCTATTACAGTGTCAGTTTATTTCGGAGTTAAATGGCTAGGCCTGCCAGGAGCTATTGCTGGGCAAGGTCTTGGCTATTTAGCAGGATTTATAGGTTGCTGTATGTTTTTTTATCGTAGGAAAAATTGGGATGCTTGAAAAATTAAAAGTTGATATTTCCGTTTACTATAAACGAAAATGTAAAAAAATTGATATTTTAATCGGTTTTTTTAGAATACCTGGATTTAGAGCGATTTTGCTTTACAGAATTGGGCATGAGTTTTTTAAAAATGATAAACAGATTTCCGCATTCTTGTTTACTCGACTAATTCGAACCTCGTGCAATGTTGATATTGAACTAGGTGCTAAAATAGGTATTGGAGTGAGAATGCCGCACCCTCTTGGCATAGTAGTTGGTGGCAAGGTGACCGTAGGGGACTATTGCACCATTATGCAGGGTGTGACCTTGGGGGGTAATGCAGGTAAAGAGCTGAATGGCGTAAGCCAGCCGCAAGTGGGTAGCCATGTATTTATTGGGCCTGGCGCAAAGGTTCTCGGGCCAGTAACGATAGGGGATGGCGCATCAATCGGCGCCAATGCCGTGGTTCTAAAAAATGTGCCTAGCAATGCAACCGCCGTCGGTGTACCTGCTAGAATACTAGAGACTTAATCATATGTTATTCTGGTTTGGTTACCTGTTATTTTCTTTCTTTTCTTTAGTTGGAATAGCATCTGGCAATAAAGAAGAAGAAATAAGCCGGTCGTGCGCTTTAGTGTTGCTGTTTTTGATCGTTTATGGGATCGATTTTTTTTCCCGGTATAAAAAAAGCGGTATACTCATCACTGGTGATTTGTTTTTCGTCGTATTCTACTCTTTATTTCACTTCTCTTATATCATCCCATATTCATTCGGCCTTATTGACGCTGATTATGAAGTCTTATATGACATGAAACTCGTGTCGAAAGCGGTTTATTTCAGCCTGCTTTGTGTTTCCCTTTTTTTAGTCGCTTACAGGCTGCCAACGCCGAAAAGTCAGCTTCCAGCAATGAGTTTTCAGCCCCAAGATTATGGTCGGCTCTTTAAACTGTCTATTTATGTGCTGTTTTTGGCAATATTTTTATTTTGGCTTCCAATCGCCGTTATATGGAAAGTTGCATTTTCCGATTATAAGGCTTTGATTGAAATTGGATCCGTTTCACCGTTAGGTAAACTGTTCTGGCTAAGTCAGTATGTTGGCTATTTTGGTGTGGCAATTTATTTTGTATCTAAAGCATATGCGGGGCGTAGAGTGCTTGAGGGCAAAAGCACTGTTTTGCCTTTTATTTTCATGGGGGGCTATTTTTTTATTGGGGATAGAGGCGGGTTCATATCTTTCTTTTTTATCTTTCTGTTTTGCTGGTCTGTGTATCAAGGTGGCCCGAAGATAAAGAATATTATTTTGGGATTCGCTGTCATAGCCTTTTTATCTAGAGTGGTTGCCGCAACAAGAACGCAATCAATTTACAACCCTCTGGAGATGTTGTCTTATTTCTTTTCTTTAGAGGGATCCGAATCAATTTGGGATTTTTTTCACGAGTTTGGTTCGTCACTTAAGACAGTTGTTATTGCTTTATATTATGTTCCTTCTAGTCATGGGTTTTGGTTAGGGGAGTCTTATGTCAATTCATTTGCAACAGTAATTCCCAATTTTCTCGGCACACGAGAAGTTTCAGGTGCGGGTTCTTTTATTACTGAGGTGGCTTTTGGGTCTCTTGAGGAGACTTATGGCAGAGGTGGCTCTATCGCT
Source organism: Alcanivorax sp. (assembly GCA_017794945.1). Taxonomy (GTDB): domain Bacteria; phylum Pseudomonadota; class Gammaproteobacteria; order Pseudomonadales; family Alcanivoracaceae; genus Alloalcanivorax. The sequence continues at coordinate 221,015 of CP051239.1, read as the reverse complement.
ATGGAGGCATATCTGAACTTTGGTTATTGGGGTGCGTTAATGTTTATCGTATTTGGCGCTTACTTAAAGGCTACGTACCAAAAATTTTTATATTCAAAGTCAGTGATTTCTTCCGTTGTTTTTCTTTCTTCGATCGGTGGCTTCTCTATGTGGATGAGGAATACCTCAAGTGTTTCTTTCAGAATTATTATTTGGTCACTAATAGGAACGGTTCTTTTGACAATAATATCCAACTCATTTCGCTCTCCTAAGTATGTGATTACCAATAGATGAAAAATAGAATAGCGTTTTTTGACTTTAATATTAACTTTGGTGGCGCCCCTAAAGGTTCGATCAGTCTCGCAAAGAACTTAGAAAAAGCTGGATCTGATATTTATATTTATGATGCGTACGGTAAGAATAATGATTATGTGAAGTTTATAAAAGGTAAGAAACTGAATTTTCGAGTCATCATTGGGAATGCGGATAGTACTTATATAGGTGGAAAGAATATTTTCCAGAGACTTTTCCGGTTTTTCATTCAAATTCCAAGCTTCGTGGTTTTGGTTTTTAAGTTGCGAAAGATTGCTATGGCAGATCAAATAGATTTGATCTGGGTAAATAACACAAAGTCGCTGTTCTTTTCCAGCATATCCGTATTAGGGCTTGGTATCCCGCGAGTTTTATATCATAGAGGCTGGGCTAGGAGAAGCGACACTGGAAAATTGGATCGGTTTTTAATCAGATTTTTCTCAAAAGCTTTAATTGCGCACTCTAAAGCGACAGAATCTAATTTAAAAGAAATGTTCCCTAATAAGCCGGTTACATATGTTCCTAATTCTGTGCAATTGGACGAAGAGGCATATGATAACAATTCTAAGCACCAAAACTCAGGAATCTATAACTTAATTCTTCCCGCAGCTAGACCGGTTTATGAAAAAGGCCATCATACAGCTTTGCAAGCGCTTTCTATTCTATCCGAGAGGGGATTCAAAAATATTCGTCTTTTTTTCCCAGGCATATTGCCCGTAGGTGCCAGTGATAAATATCTAACCGAGTTGATTAGTTATATCCGCCAGAATGGTCTCGATGAGAAAGTCACCTTTCTAGGGTGGGTGGATGACCTGCCTAACACTCTTAAAGCTTACGATATTATGCTTTTGCCTTCACATACAGAAGGTTTTCCAAGGGTAGTAATTGAATCGATGCTTAAGGAGGTGCTCGTTATTGCTACGCCAGTAGGCGGTATTCCTGAAGTTGTACATGACGGCGAGACAGGATTTCTGGTTGAAATTAATAATCCAGAGGCGCTAGCCGATGCTATAGAGAGAGTTATATCTCAACCTGCCTTGGCAAGCACCATCGTGCAAAACGCTAAGCAAATAGCTGAAATACAGTTTTCGGTGGAGAATCAAACAAGTGGTGTTTTACAGGCGTTTGAGGAGGTCCTCCGTGACGAATGAAAGTCCTTTAGTTAGCGTCCTTATGCCGGTCTATAACGCAGAGAATTCGATATTATATTCTTTGTCATCTCTGTTGGCGCAAACCTATAAAAATTGGGAGTGTGTTTTAGTAAATGACGGGTCGACTGATTCAACCTTAGAAAAAGTTAGTATCATTAATGATGATCGTATTCGAGTATTTTCATTTGAACGTAATTGCGGCAGAGGTGCGGCAAGAAAGAAAACACTTGAGTTGGCTCGCGGGAAGTATATAACAATGTTAGACGCGGATGATTGGATTTATCCACAAAAGCTACAAATGCAGGTAGGTTACTTACAAGCGCACAGTCAAATATCACTTCATAGCACGGGCATGGCGATAACAGATCAAAACTTTTTAGTCGGTGTTCGCTCTGGAGGTAATACCAGAGGTGATTACTCCACTTTTCATGTGCTTTCTATACCCCATGCTGCCGCTATGATACGCAGAGAAGCAATAGCTAATGAGTCTTATGACGAGAACCTTGTATTTGCGCAAGATCAAGATTTCATTCGAAGAATTTTAGTGGGAAGAAAATATATCACTATACCTTCTGCGTATTATGTATATGAAGAAGTTCAGTCGGTTAAGATGAGAAAGATGTTTTTTTCTTATTTATATAATTCTAGAGCGTACCTAAAGTTGGTTCCAGTTTTTGGTGTTCCCGTGGTTTTTGTTGCGATTTTCGAGATCGTTAAATCTTTTTATTTTTTTATTAAGTGTTGTGTTGTTGGTCGAAAGAAGGTGCTTGCAGGTAGATCTGAAGCGCCGAATAACGTACAAATTGAGGAGCATCGAAGCGCAAAAAAAATAGTGGATACGGTGTATTTTAACCTCTTTTAAATGAAATAAGTTAAAGCTCGACGACCTGATGGATGTAATCTTCGTTTCTCCTCTAAGATCTTTGCCATATTTGATTTTGATTCTGCGCCCTACGTCTTTGTTTGGAAAAAAATTAAATGAGAAAGATAGCTTTCGTTGTGTCAACGCCTATAACGGCAGACGCCTTTTTGAATGGCCATGTATCGGCGTTGTCTAAGTATTACCAGGTGGATTTAATTTCTAATTTCCCTGAAGGCTACCAAAATTCTGGTGTTTTCAAAAACTGCATTCGTTGCCCTATACATCGAAGTATCCATCCTTGGCAGGATTTTGTGGCCCTGTTGATGCTCATTCGTATTTTGACTTCCCGTCACTATGATGCAGTGCACTCAGTTACGCCTAAAGCCGGCCTGCTTGCTATGCTCGCCTCTTGGATAACTCAAGTGCCGGTGAGGCACCACACCTTTACAGGTCAAGTATGGGCGACTAAGTCTGGCTTTTCTCGTTGGGTTCTGCGTGCTCTTGATAAATTGACCCACCGTTGTTCAACCCATTCGCTGATCGATAGCCTTTCTCAGCGTGAGTTTTTGCTCCAAGAAAAGGTTGTTCGAGCCAATAGAACATCGGTGCTAGCATCTGGATCTATATCTGGAGTCGATATTTCTCGATTCACTTTTGATCCCAAAAAAAGGGATTTGGTTAGACGACGGCATGGCTTTATTGAATCTGATTTCGTCATTTTGTTTTTAGGCAGGGTTAATAAAGAGAAAGGGATTTTTGAGTTAATTTCTGCTTTTCGTAGGATTTTAGAGATGTCTTCTAACGCGAAGTTGTTGATTGTTGGTCCGGATGAGTCGCGGCTTTTCGAGGATGGTGTTATTGAGTCGTCATTTTCGGGAAAGTTAGTTCATGTTGGCTATACTCGGGAGCCTGAAGCATATTTTTGTGCGGCTGATATTTTCTGTCTTCCAAGCCACAGAGAAGGTTTTGGCTCGGTGTTGATAGAAGCTGCCGCATGTGGTTTGACCTGCGTAGCTTCCAACATTTACGGCGTCTCTGATGCTGTTCTCGATGGAGAAACTGGTCTGCTTCATGCCGTTCATTCAGATAGTGATCTTACCGAAAAGTTACAGTTGATTATGTTTGACGTGGCCTTGCGTGAGCGCCTTGCTAGAAATGCGAGGCGTCGCGCTTGCGATAATTTCTCTTCGGAACTCTTGGAATTTGAGTTCGTAAGGTTTTATCGCCAGACTTTCGACTTGGCTCCGAAGTAGTTCGAGTGTCGATCTAATTTTTAGCTCTTTTCGAATAGCTTTGCGGAGAGGGGCAATGATTTTAGATAAATGCTGTAGTCTGGCGTTTTCAATTCTAAATTTGGCAATTTTTTTAGGTTTATTCTTCAAGGTTGCTATATTATTTGGTATAAATCTATATTAAGTGGAATTTTTAAGGAATGAAACGCGCTATTGATGTGGCGGCTGCGCTGGTCGCACTTGTCTTGCTTTCCCCTCTTTTTCTTTTGCTTGGCGTTTTAGTCGTTGGAAAATTAGGGCTGCCAGTTTACTTTCGCCAGATACGCCCTGGGATTCGCGGACGACCGTTCAACATGGTGAAATTCCGAACCATGACTGACGAGCGAGGCCCCGACGGCGCTCTGCTGCCTGATGATCAACGTCTCACCGCGTTAGGCGCGTGGCTGCGCTCAACCAGCCTTGATGAGCTCCCCGAACTGTTTAACGTGCTGAAAGGCGATATGAGCCTGGTTGGCCCGCGTCCGCTGCTGATGGACTATTTGTCGCTGTATAGCGACCGTCAGGCTCGCCGCCACGAAGTTCGTCCGGGCATTACAGGCTGGGCCCAGATCAATGGCCGCAACGCCTTATCCTGGGAAGAGAAGTTTGAGCTGGATGTCTGGTATGTCGATAACCAGTCCCTGTGGCTGGACATAAAGATTCTGTTCAAGACGGTGCTGCAGGTCCTTAAGCGCGACGGCATTTCCCACGGTGAGGACGCCACCATGCCGAGATTCAAGGGGTCGAACCGTGACGATTAAATCCTTGGCGATATTGGGTGCCGGCGGGCACGGTAAAGTGATTGCTGACGCCGCGCTTTTTGGCGGCTGCCGGGAGCTGGTGTTCTTCGACGATGCCTGGCCCGCCAAGCAAGACAACGGTAACTGGCCGGTGGTCGGTGATTGGTCCGCGCTACTTGAACGCCATCGTGACTACGAGGGTGTCATCGTGGCTATCGGCGCGAACGACGTCCGTATGGCGAAACAGATCGCCTTGCGCGAGGCGGGCGTGCCCCTGGCGACGGTGATTCACCCGCTGGCCGCCGTGAGCCCGTTCGCGGCCCTGGGTGCCGGCTCCGTGGCGTTTGCCGGGGCGGTGGTGAACCCGGACGCTCGTACCGGTGATGGTGTGATTATCAACAGCGGTGCAGTTGTTGAGCATGATTGCCGGCTGGGCGACTGGGTGCACATCAGCCCCAGGGCCTGCCTGGGCGGCAACGTGACCGTGGAAGAGGGCGCCTGGGTGGGTATCGGCGCTGTGGTAAAACAGGGCGTCACGGTGGGCCGTGGCGCTATCGTCGGTGCCGGCGCGGCGGTGGTTTCCGATGTGCCCGCCGGCGCTACGGTTATGGGTGTCCCCGCCCGATAACAAAATCCCACTCTACAGTTGTACAGGCCATCGCTTATGGTGATGGCTATATTAGCGTTGTGACGGGGATCACGCGCATTGAAGGAGCGCTGTAATGTTGAATGGACCTTTCCCTCCCTGGCCTTCCTACACCCCTGAAGAGGCGGATGCCGTTCAGCGGGTGTTGTTGTCGAACAAGGTGAACTACTGGACCGGCGACGAGTGCCGGGCGTTTGAGCGTGAGTTTGCCGCCTTCGCCGGCACCGATTACGCGGTGGCGGTGGCGAACGGCACCGTGGCGCTGGATCTGGCGTTGCGGGCCTTGGGGATCGGCGCCGGGGACGATGTGCTGGTGACTTCCCGCACTTTCCTGGCGTCCGCGTCGGCCATCGTCAATGTGGGCGCGCGTCCGGTGTTCGCGGATGTGGACCGGGACAGCCAGAACATCACCGCCGAGACCGTGGCCGCGGCGCTGACGCCGGCCACCAAGGCGGTGGTGTGCGTGCACCTGGCCGGCTGGCCCTGCGACATGGACGCCATGGCGGCGCTGGCCGAGCAGCATGGCCTCTATCTGATCGAGGACTGCGCCCAGGCCCATGGCGCCACGTGGCGTGGCCGTCCGGTGGGCGGTTTCGGCCATGTGGGCTGCTGGTCGTTCTGCCAGGACAAGATCATGACCACCGGCGGGGAAGGGGGCATGGTCACCACCAACGACCGGGCGCTGTGGTCGTGGATGTGGAGCTATAAGGACCACGGTAAAAGCTGGGAGGCGGTGTACGAGCGCGAGCACCCGCCCGGTTACCGCTGGCTGCACGAGAGCTTCGGCACCAATGGCCGCCTCACCGAGATCCAGGCGGCCATCGGCCGCATCCAGCTCGCACGTATGCCCGAGTGGGCCCGGATGCGCCGTGAGTACTGCGAGCGTATTTGGGAGACCGCACGCGCGCTGCCGGGTTTGCGAGTGCCCACCGTGCCGGAAGCCGTGGGTCACGCCGGCTATAAGTGCTACCTGTTCGTGGAACCCTCGGAACTGGCCGCCGGCTGGGATCGGGACCGTATTCTCGCCGCCGTGCTGGAGCATGACGTGCCGTGCTTCTCCGGCTCCTGCTCGGAGGTGTATCTGGAGAAGTGCTTCCAGGACGCGGGCCTGGTGCCGGAGGCGCCGCTGACCAATGCCCGCGAACTGAGCGACACCAGCCTGATGTTCCTGGTCCATCCCACCCTGGAAGAGAGCCACATCGCCCAGACCTGCCACGCCCTCGAAGCCGTCATGGCCGAGGCCACCGCGCAAGACACCGCCGCCTGCGCCTCCGGCTGATTCCTTGTGCGAGCGGGCCCCGCCCGCGAAAGGGCGGCCTGCCGCCCGGCACCCATCACTTCAGCGGGAAAGCCCTCCCTCAGACCGATAGCTGTTCGCTGACAACGATTGAGGTTCTGGCCGACAGTTTCGTCGGGTAAGACCTGCCATGCTGGCCCATTCCACCGCCAAGCCAGGCGTTACAAAAATGTTCCCGGAGAATATTGAATAAGAAAAAGGTTTTGACTATGGTTAAAGCATCATCCGCCCCCGGCAGTAAGTCTTCTCTCAATGATCCAGAGAATGCCGAACCCGGGGGCAACTCTTTTCAGGGCGGCAGAAAATCCGATCTTCTCAGGCATGTCACCCCTACCGTTACTGCGGTTATGGTGGATGCTGGCTTCTTTTTGAAGCGCGCCCGTGCAATCTTCGGTTCCCTCTCCCCCGAGCTGGCCGCGGAAAAAGTGCTGCATCTCGCTCTTGATCACCTGAACGATTCCAGCGGACGAAGAACTTCGAGGTTGTATAGAATCTTCGTCTATGACGCTCCGCCAGCGAGCTGGAAGGGGCACACACCGCTCAAAAAGGATTCTGTCGACTTCTCCAAGACTGAGATAGCGAAATGGAGAAACGAATTCCACGAAAAGCTACGCGGCCACCGTAAAGTGGCGCTCCGAATGGGCGAAATACCGACGAATCATGTCAATTGGCAGGTGAGACCCCGTGTTCTAAAGGAACTCACACAGGGGCGGAAAAAGTGGAACGAGATTAACGACGAAGACTTTAATCTTGATCTGCGGCAGAAGGGTGTCGACATGCGCCTGGGGCTTGATATCGCTTCTTTGGCATATAAGCAGCAGGTTAATCAGATTGTTTTGGTGTCCGGCGATGCCGATTTTGTGCCTGCGGCAAAACTTGCTCGTAGGGAAGGTATCGACTTCGTCCTTGATGCTATGTGGGCGACAATCCGCCCAGATCTTTTCGAGCATATTGATGGTTTACGCTCCGTCTGTGCCAAACCACAAAAAAGACGCGCTTGAATATTTCCCGGGCGCCGGCTGCACCGGCGCTGCATGCTCCAGGTTTCTCCTGAAACCTTTGCGGCTTAGGCGTCTCCTACCACCATGATCTCTTCTTCCCTGGCCGGGCTTGTGCTGGCCGCTTTTCTAACTTTGCTTGTTGCCTGGCCTTTGGCTTACGCCGTGGTGCCGCTGGCAGCGGCTGCCCTGGCGCTGGTGGCGTTTGCCACGCGGCGCCGGGTGGTGACGCCGCTCAGCCGCGGGGACCTCTGGTTTCTGGTCGCTTTGGCGACGTTCTCGTTGATCTGGCTGGCGGATGTGGCGCGCACTGGGGTCTGGCCCCGGGCGATCGAGCGGGGCGGGCTTTGGTTGCCGCTCTGGCCGTCGCTGGCAGCGTTCGTGTGGCTGGGCTGGCGGCGCCTGCGGCCGCCGGTCGCGGCGCTCTGGTGGGGCGTTGGTCTGGGCGCGCTGCTGGCCGGGCTGATCGCGGGCTGGGAAGTCTGGATGCTAGGTCATGGCCGCGCCGACAACGGTATCAATCCGATTCCTTTCGGCATGCTCTCCTTATTGCTGGGCTCCCTGGCCTGGGTCGGGGTGTTTGCGGTGCGGTCCGGCTGGGCGCGGGCCGGCTTGTTGCTGGCGCTCGCGTTCGGCCTGGGGGCGTCGCTGCTGTCCGGTACCCGGGGCAGTTGGGTGGTATTCCCGGCGTTGGTGTTCGTGGTGGGCCTTGGCTTCTGGCGCACGCTGCCGCGTCCTGTGCTGGGTATCGGTGTGACGGCGTTGCTGGGCCTGCTGCTGTTGGTGTCGTTGTCGCCCACCCTGGCTGTGACCAAGCGTGTCGGCCAGGCGCTGGAGAGCGTGGATGAATACGACGAGGGCGACCGGGGTAATTCCTTCGGTGTGCGCGTGGAGATGTGGCGCGTCGGTGTGCAGTTGTTCTCCGAGAGGCCTCTGTTGGGTTGGGGCGAAGGGCAGTTGCAAGAGCGTCGCGATGAATGGGTGGCGGCGTGGGATTTGCATCCGGCGGTCAGCCTACACGACCAGCTTCACAGCGATCTGATCGACACCGCCGCCCGCCGGGGCCTGGTGGGCCTGGCGTCTTTGCTGATGCTGTACGGCGTGCCGTTGCTGTTGTTCGCCCAGGTATTGCGTGGCCGGCCCGACGCCACCACCCGGGCCCTGGCGGTCGCCGGCCTGGTGGTGGTGGTCGCCTTTATCGGCTTCGGCCTCACCCAGTCCATGCTCCGCGACGCCCGCGGCCTGGCCGGCTACCTGGGCCTGATCACCGCCTGCTGGTGCCTGTTACGCCTCCATAAGCGAGATGCAATCTTGGATGGGTAGGAAGAGCTGGAGTCCGTTTTCTTCGATCCTGATGAATTCGTATTTCTCGTAAAACGCGGCGGCCCGCTGATCCTTGGCATCCACCACCAAACCACCGATGGCGGTGAAGGTTCGGGAGATGGTCGCCGCGTCGTCGATGGCGGAGAGTAATGCCAGCTCACCGAACCCCTGGCCTTGAACACTCCGATGCGAGGCGAGCCGCGCCATTCGCAGAAAAGGAACCGGGTGCGGGTAGTTCTTCCAGGCGCTGACGCCGGGCGGGGGCGCGATCTCGCAGGGCGCGGTCGAGTAGAAAGCCAGAATGCGTTCCGGCTGGTCGGTATCGACCAACACCGTTGTGCGCACCAGGTGCCGTTCGTCCTGCCGTCGTGCGGTCTTCTGGATAAAGGTGTTGAGTTCCGCGACCCCGCAGTCGAAGCCGGCCCGGTCATGTTGCTTGCTAAGTGGCTGCTTTCGGATCCGAGTCATGCACCACGTCCTTGTAGTGTTGTGCGGCCCGCTTCAGGCGGGGCAGTTCGCGAGCCGGCTGGTCCAGGGCCGTCATCATGTTCTCGAAGGCACCGCGGCTTGCACTGATCCGTGTGGCTCGCTCGGTGACCTCGGCGGCGCGCTCCAGTGCGGCGTCCAGCAGGAACTGCGAGACCGTGGAGCCTTGCAGCTCCGCTGCTTCCGCAATCCGTTGGTGGATCTCGGGCTTGGCGCGTGCCACCAGCCGCTTCTCTTTTTCATGGTCTGTCGCTGCTGTCGTCATGCGACACCTCTTCGTTTGAATATGGTGCCAATATGGCACCACCTTGCGTGAAAATCAATCTCGCCCTGGACTCTATTGTGCGATTTATTGCACTCTGAAGTGTGACTAGGAGTGTTCACATGGAAGCCACCACCAAAGACCTTCGCCTGCACACCCGCACACTGATCGCGGCCACCGACCGCGGGGAAGAAGTTATCGTCACCTACCGGGGTAAGCCCCGTGCCCGTCTGATGCCTCTGGCTGGCGCTCTGTACGGAGGCGCCCCCGGAGAGGCGGCATCAAACCCTCTGTTCGGGCTTTGGTGCGATCAGGAGGAGCCGGTGGATGACCAGGTACGCCGACTCCGCCAGCCCCGGGAGCCCTAGTGGCTTTGCCGGGAGCTTCGCTCCCTTTCGCGGGCGGGGCCCGCTCCCACAAGAGCCACTCCCACAAGAGCCGCCCCCACAAAAGGCGGCTCCACACAGGGTTTACGCGGAGGTGCCGAGCATCCGCTGGATCAGAATGGTCACTTGTTCGAGGGCCTGTTCGGGGGTCATTGGGCCGTCGGGGTCGTACCAGTAGGCCATGCGGTCGCACTGGCTGAGCAGGGCGATGGTGACCACCTTGGGGCTGACCGGGGCGTCGTCGGCGACATGGTCGCGTACCAGGTCCTGGACGGTGTGGCGGTAGCCGGCCATGCGGCCGCTGAAGTGCCGGGCGGTGTCCTCGGGCAGGAACATGCGCGCGAATTGCGGGTCGATCAGGCGGTCGTTGGCGCGGGCGATCAGCCGGTGGCGCATTTTGTAGCCGGCGTGCCGGCGCACGATTTCGAACAGCCGCTCTTCGCGGGGCACGTCTTCGATGCCGTCCAGGATGTAGCTGAAGAAGTCGGTCATGCCCAGCTCGATGGCTTCCACCAGCAGCTGTTCCTTGGAGGCGTAGTAGTTGTAGAGGGTGGGGGCCTTGAGGCCCACCCAGCCGGCCAGGGTGCGCATGTTGAGGTTTTCGTAGCCGCGTTCGGCGAACAGGGCGATGGCGGCCACCAGGATGCGGCTTTGCATGGTGCCGCCGCCGGTGCGCTCGCTGACTTCCCGCAGGTCTTTCTCGATGTTCTCGCCGAGGTAACGCGGTGTGGCCTGGTCGGCCGGCAGGCGCGCGCCGTTGCGCGTGCGCCTTGTTTTGGCTTCTGTCATAGGTCCTGTACTTCCCGCCACATGATCTTGCCGCTGCCGTTCTTGGGCAGGGCGTCCACGAAGTCGACGATTTTCGGCACTTTATACGCGGCCATATTTTCGCGGCACCATTCTATCAGGGTCTCGGCGTCCAGGCCCGGCTGAGACGCGCGGCGTACCACCACGGCGCGCACGGTTTCTCCCCGGTAGGCGTCCTGGCTGCCGACCACGCAGGCTTCCTGGATGCCCGGGTGGCGGAACAGCAGGTTTTCCACTTCCGCGGGCCACACCTTGAAGCCGGAGGCGTTGATCATCCGTTTGATGCGGTCGGTGATGTAGAAGTAGCCCTCGCCGTCGCGCCGCCCCAGATCCCCGGTGAGGAAGTACTTACGGCCGCCGATGTAGAGGAAGCTTTTGGCGGTGGCTTCGTCGTTGTTCCAGTAGCCCTGGAACACCTGCGGGCCGCAGATGGCGATTTCGCCGGGCTGGTTGTCGGCGCACTCTTCGCGGGTGTCCGGGTCCAGCACTTTCACGTCGGTGCTCATGAACGGAATGCCCAGGCACTGAAGCTTCGGCCGGTGGCAGGGGTTCATGTGGGTGGGGCCGGAGGTTTCGGTGAGGCCGTAGCCTTCCACGAAGTTCAGCCCGTAGGTGTCCCTGAGGCGTTCGGCCACGGCTTCCGGCATGGCCGCGCCGCCGCCGCCGATGAACGAGAGCCGGGACAGGTCGTAGCGTTCCAGATCCGGTGAGGCGAGCAGGTCCACCACCATGGTGGGGATGCACAGCCAGTGGCTGATGCCTTCTTTTTCGATCAGGTGGCTGGCCAGGTCGCGCTGCCAGCGCGGCAGGATCACCAGGGTGCCGCCGCCGAAGATCGTGCCGTGCATCACGCACACCAGGCCGGTGATGTGGAACAGCGGCAGCACCGCCAGCATCACGCTCTCCGGGTCGCCGTTGATCCACTGCCAGCTGGCCACCGCGTTGTGCATGATCGAGCCGTGGTGGTGGACGCAGCCCTTGGGCGCGCCGGTGGTGCCGCTGGTGTAGGGCAGCAGGCAGGGCGTGTCCGGGTCGCCGATCAGCACCGGCGGTGGCAGGGTGGTGGCCAGCGCCTCCAGCCAGGGGGTGACGGGCGTGTGTCCGTCCAGGGGCAGGTTGCAGGTGTAGAGCCAGTCGTTCCACTCTTCGGGCACCGGCAGGTCCTGGCTGGCGTCGCGGTCGAAGGCGTCGGCGTAGCGGGTCACCAGCAGCCGCTGCAGTTGCCCGTCGCGGGGCAGTTCGTTGTTGGCGTCGGTGAGTTCGCGGGCCAGTTCCGCGGAACAGATCGCCGCCTTGGCGCCGGCGTTGCGGATGTAGTGGCCCAGCTCGGAGGCTTTGTTCATCGGGTTGATCGGCACCACTACTGCGTTGGCGCGCATGATCGCGTAGTGGGCGATCACCAGCTGCGGGCAGTTCTGCATCATCACCAGCACCCGGTCGCCGGGGCGCACGCCGGCGCCGCTGAGCCAGGCGGCCAGGGTCTCGCACTGGCACAGCAACTCGCGGTAGCTGAGCGCGCGATCGAAGAAGCGGATCGCGGTTTTTTCCGGATAGCGCCGCGCGCTGGTGACCAGGTTGTCCCACAGGGTGGTGCGCGGCGGCCGCAGGCTTTTTGACAGCCGCGGCGGCCAGTGATGGTGAAACGCGTCGGGGGTATGGGTGGTCATGATTGAGGCTCCGGTGCCGGGTTGGGGGTGCGGACACGGCGGCGCAGGGCGTCGAGCTCGCCCATGATGCCGCGCCGGAAAGCGAGGACGCAGATCACGAACACGATGCCCATGATCATCATCACCGACTCGCCGAGGGTGGCGAACCAGCCGATGCCGGTGACGCTGGCGAGCAGCGCGCCCAGCTCGCCGATTTTGTTCTCCAGGGTGACCAGCACCACGGCGCCGATCACCGGGCCGGACAGGGTGCCCAGGCCGCCCACCAGGGTCATCAGCAGGGCGTGGCCGGAGGTCATCCAGTGCACGTCGGAGAGCGTCACGAAGCCCAGGCCGATGGCCTTGAGCGCGCCGGCCAGGCCGGTGAGCGCGGCGGACAGGGTGAACACCAGCAGCTTGTAGCGGTCCGGGTGGTAGCCCAGCGACACCGCGCGCGGTTCGTTGTCCTTGATCGCGGTGAGCGCCTGGCCGAACGGCGAGCGCACCACCCGGGCGATGAACAGGAACGCCGCCACGCCGATGGTCAGGGTGGTGTAGTACATGACGCGGTCGTTGTGCAGATCGATGAAGCCGAACAGCAGGCCCCGGTCGATGCCCTGCAGGCCGTCCTCGCCGCCGGTCTGCGGAATCTGCACGCACAGGAAATAGACCAGCTGCGCCAGCGCCAGGGTGATCATGGTGAAGTAGATGCCGGAGCGGCGGATCGACACATAGCCCATCACCAGCCCCATCAGCGCGCCCACCGACAGGCCGGCGAGCAGCGCCAGCTCCGGCGACAGCGCCCAGGCCTTGATGCCGTAGCCGGCCACATAGCCGCCGACGCCGAGAAACGCAGCGTGGCCCAGGGACGCCAGGCCGGTGTAGCCGAGCAGCAGATGGAAGGCGCAGGCGAACAGCGCGTAGCAAAGAATCTTGGTGCCGAGCACCGGGTAGAGCCCCATCCAGGGGGCGGCCACCAGGGCCAGCAGCAGGAAGCCGTAGCACATCAGGCGAGTCATTCCACACCTCCAAACAGGCCGTTGGGCCGCACCAGCAGCACCAGCACCATGACCAGGAACATCACCATGGAAGAGGCTTCCGGGTAGTACACCTTGGTGAGCGCTTCCACCAGGCCCAGGCCGATGCCGGTGATCACGGTGCCGGCGATGGAGCCCATGCCGCCGATCACCACCACCGCGAACACGATCACGATCATGGTCTGGCCGGTAAGCGCGGACACCTGCATGATCGGCGCGGCCAGCACCCCGGCGAACGCCGCCAGGGCGACGCCGAAGCCGAAGGTCAGGCTAACCAGCACCGGCACGTTGATGCCGAAGGCTTCCACCAGCTTGGGGTTCTCGGTGGCGGCGCGCAGGTAGGCGCCCAGGCGGGTGCGCTCGATGGTGTACCAGGTGGCGGCACAGACCAGCAGCGAGGCGACGATCACCCACAGCCGGTAGTTGGGGATCATCAGAAAGCCCAGGTCGGTGACGCCGGAGATCGGCGCCGGGCCGTAGGGCTTGCCGGACACGCCGTAAACCGAGCGCACCGCGCCCTCGATGATCAGGGTCAGGCCCAGGGTCAGCAGCAGGCCGTACAGGTAGTCCAGCTTGTAGATGCGCTTGAGAAACAGACGCTCCAGCACGATGCCGAACACGCCCACCACCAGCGGTGCCAGGAACAGCATCGCCCAGTAGTTGAGCTCGAAGTAATAGAGGCCGGCCCAGCTGAGCAGGGCGCCCAGCATGAACATGGCGCCGTGGGTGAAGTTGATCACGTGCAGCATGCCGAAGATGACCGCCAGCCCCAGGCTCAGGACCGCGTAGAAGCAGCCGTTCACCAGGCCGATCATCAGTTGCGCCATGAGTGCCTGCACCGGCACACCGAATATATCCATAGCCTTCCCTTTATTGTTTTCAGACGCTGAGCATGCGCGCCACTTCGTCGGCGTTGTCGTCCAGTTGGTCCGGGGTCAGGGTGTCGATGATGCGGCCGCTTTCCATGAACAGCAGCCGGTCCGACAGCGCCGCCGAAAAATGAAAATTCTGCTCCACCAGCAGGATAGTGTAGCCGCGCCGGCGCAGCTCCTGGATGGCCTGACCGAGGGTGTCGACGATCACCGGCGCCAGCCCTTCGGAGATTTCATCCAGCAACAGCAGCCGCGCGCCGGTGCGCAGAATGCGCGCCAGGGCGAGCATCTGTTGTTCGCCGCCGGACAGCGCCATGCCGGGGCTGTGCTTGCGCTCCTCCAGGTTGGGGAACAGCCGGTAGACCTCATCCAGCGAGAGCCCCGCCTCGGTGCCCTTGAACAGCGGCGGCAGCAGCAGGTTCTCCTCGCAGCTGAGGCTGGCGAAAATCCCCCGCTCTTCCGGGCAGTAGCCGACGCCCAGCCGGGCGATGCGGTGCGTGCTCAGGCCGATCACTTCCTCGTCAAACACCCGTATTGACCCGCTGCGCCGGCCGGTGAGACCGAGCAGGGCTCTCAGCGTGGTGGTGCGCCCGGCGCCGTTGCGGCCCAGCAGGGTGACCACTTCGCCGTGCTGAACGTGGAAGTCCACGCCCTGCAGCACGTGGGATTCGCCGTACCAGGCGTGCAGGTCGCGTACCGCCAGGGCCGCTGTTTGCGTTGCCGTGTTCATGCCACGCTCTCCTTGCCGTGCCCGGGGGCGGTGCCCATGTAGGCCTCCATCACCCGGGGGTTGGTGGACACCTCCTGGTAGCTGCCGCTGGCGATCAGCCGGCCGCGCTGCAGCACCGACAGGGTGTCGGCGATGGACGCCACCACCTTCATGTTGTGCTCCACCATCAGCACGGTGCGGCCGACGGCCACCTGCTGGATCAGCGCGGTGACCCGGTCCACGTCCTCAAAGCCCATGCCCTGGGTGGGTTCGTCCAGCAGCATCAGCACCGGGTCCATGGCCAGGGTGGTGGCCAGCTCCAGGGCCCGCTTGTGGCCGTAGGGCAGGCTGCCGGCGGCGTGCGAGGCGACGCCGGTGAGCCCCACGGACTCCAGCAGCGCCATGGCGCGGTCGTTGAGCCGGTTGAGCACCCGGTCGCTTTTCCAGAAGTGAAACGACATGCCCAGCTCGCGCTGCAGCGCCAGCCGCACGTTGTCGAGCACGCTCAGGCTGGCGAACACCGCGGAGATCTGAAACGAGCGCACCATGCCGCGCCGCGCCACCTCGCGGGGCGGCAGCGCGGACACCGAGCGCCCGTTGAAGTGGATCTCGCCGGCGCTGGGCTCGGTGAAGCGGGTGAGCAGGTTGAACAGCGTGGTCTTGCCGGCCCCGTTGGGGCCGATCAGGGCGTGGATGTGCCCCTTTTTTACGGACAGATCCACATTGTCGACGGCGGTGAAGCCCTTGAAGCGTTTGCTCAACCGCCGGGTGCCCAGTACCTCGTCCGTCATGTCTGTCCCCTTTTTAACCGGTCACCAGAGGGCAGCGTGACTCGGAGAGCGGCTGGTAGGCTTTTTCCGCCGGCACGGTTTCGCGCAGCTTGTAGTAGTCCCACTCGCCGTCGGACTCTTTCGGGCTTTTCACTTCGTAGAGATAGACGTCGTGGACCATCTGGCCGTCCGGGCGGATGCGGCCGTTCTTGGCGAACAGGTCGTTGATCTCCTGCTCGTGCAAGTGGGCCAGCACCGCGTCGGCGTCGTCGGTGCCCTGCTCCTGGGCGGCGCTCAGGTAGTTGGTGACCGCCGAGTAGGTGGCGGCGTTGAGCATGTTGGGTATCTTGCCGGTCTTTTCCTTGAAGCGTTTGCTCCACTGGCGCGCTTCGTCGTCCTGATCCCAGTAGAACCCTTCCACCAGCAGCATGCCCTGGGTGACTTCCAGGCCCAGTGCGTGCACGTCGGTCATGCTGGCGGCCAGGCCGACGATTTTCTGCGACTGGTTGATGCCGAACTCGTTGGCCACGCGCACCGCGTTGTGCAGGTCGCCGCCGGCGTTGGCGATGCCGATCACGTCGGCGCCGGAGCTCTGCGCCTGCAGCATGAAGGAGGCGAAGTCGGAGGCGCCCATGGGGTGGTGCAGGGAGCCGAGCACTTCACCGCCGCTGTTTTCCACCGCCTTGGTGGCGTCGTACTCGATGGATTTGCCGAGCGCGTAGTCCACCGTCACGAAGTACCAGCTGTCGTGGCCCTGTTCGGTGATGGTGCGGCCCAGGCTGTTGGCCAGGGAGTAGGTGTCCCAGGCATAGAGGATGGTGTTGGGCGAGCACTGCTCGTTGTTGATGGTGGTGGAACCGGCGCCGGTGACCATCAGCACGCGGTCCTTGTCGCGGGTCACTTCGGACACCGCCAGGGCCACCGCGGAGTTGATCACGTCGGTGATCATGTCCACGCCTTCGGTGTCGTACCACTCGCGGGCGCGGCTGGCGGCCACGTCGGTTTTGTTCTGGTGGTCGGCGGTGACCACTTCCACCTTGAAGCCGGGTTTCTGCTCGGCGACGAAGTCGTCCACCGCCATGCGCGCGGCGGTGACGGCGCCTTCGCCGCTCAGGTCGGAGAAGATGCCGGACATGTCCGCCAGCACGCCGATTTTCACGGTGTCGCCGGAGATACCCTTGGCGTTTTGTTTGCCGCCGTCGGCGGCGCCGGCCACCGCGCTGGCGAGCAGGGCGATGGCGAAGAGGCTGGTTGTTATTGGCTTATTCATGATGCGTCCTCGTTTTGTTGTTGTGGTTCTGATCGTTTGGTTCAGCCGGTGACGCGGCGCGCCCAGCGGCTGATTTCATTGAGGGTTTCGGTGGTTTCCGGCAGGAACGGGAACAGGGTGTAGACGTGCACCGAGTCCTTCACCGGCACCATGGTCACGTCCACGTCCGCTTCCCGGGCGCGTTCCAGCAGGCGGCTGCTGTCGCTGTACAGGGACTCGCCCTCCACCGCGGACAGGAACAGCGGCGGCAGGCCCTTGAGGTCGCCGAACAGCGGTGACACCAGCGGGTCGCGGGGCTCGTGCTCCTGGAAGTAGGAGGCCGCCATGAACGCCAGGGTGTCGCGGTTGGCCGCCGGGTCCTGGCCGGCGAACTCCTTGATGCTGGCGCCGGACAGGGTGAGGTCGGCGAACGGGCAGATGGCGATGATGCCGGCGGGCTGTTTGTCACCGGCCATCTTCAGGGTGAGCGCCAGGGCCAGTGCCAGGCCGGCGCCGGAGGACTCGCCGCTGAGCAGAATCCGCGACGGGGCCACGCCGCTGTTGACCAGCCCGCGGTAGGCGTCCACCGCGTCGTCGAGTGCCGCCGGGTAGGGGTTTTCCGGGGCCAGCCGGTAGTCCACGGTGACGCAGTCGCCGCCCACCGCCTTGGCCAGCCGGCCGGCGTATTCCACTGACCCCTTGGCGGAGCCGAGCATGTAGCCGCCGCCGTGGAAGTGCAGCACGGTGGTGCGGTGGTCGGCGGCGGTGGCGCCGGCGGCGCGCACGCGCAGCGCTTCCACGCCGCCCAGTTCGGCGTTCTCCACGGACAGGTCGTCCGGCGCCGGGAAGTGGGTGGTCAGAAAGCGCTCGTAGCCCTCGCGCATGCCGTCGTGGCCGCGCGCCACGTCCTCGGCGGTGAACGCGGCCTTCCACATATCAAAGGCGCGCTGGCTTTCCGGGCGCTCCATCCTCTTGTCTTCGCGGGTGGCCGACAGGCCCAGCACTTCACCGGCCGGGCGCTTCACCTCTTCCAGCACGTTGTATTCCCAAACGAACGACCAGGTGGCCTCCGCCATCGGGTCGATGTGCTGCATGCCCTTCCAGCGACCGTTGCGCGCCTTGATGCGCTCCGGCTCGGATTCGTGCACCAGCTTGACCATGGCCCGGGCGCCGGACTGCACCCGGGTCGTGCGCGGCCGGCGACGCTGCTCGTACTCTTGCAGCCCGGCCATCGGATCGTCGACGTAGTGTTCCAGCATGGTCGCCAGCACCCAGGCGTCCTCCATGCCCTGGCAGGCGCCCTGGGCCAGGAACGGCACCATCGGATGGGCGGCGTCGCCCATCAGCGTTACCCGGCGGTCGGTCCAGCGGTCGATCGGGTCGCGGTAGAACATGCCGGTGAGGAAGGCGGTGTCGATCTGATCCATCATCGCCTGGGCGCGCGGCTCCAGATCGGAGAACGAGGCACGCAGCTCGTCGATGTCGCCGCTTTCGGTCCAGGACTCGCGGTGCACCTCGCCGGAGGGCACCGAGGCGAGAATGCTGTAGAGATTCTGCGGGCGGATCCAGTAGGTGATCAACGTGCGGCCGGGGCCGAACCAGTAGTTGCCGCGCTCGGGCAGGTCCACGTGCTCCAGTTTCTCGGCGGGGATCAGCGCCCGCCACATGAGGATGTTGGAGAACTGGACCTCGTCCTCGCCGAACAACTGCTTGCGGATCACCGAATGGATGCCGTCGGCGCCGATCAGCACATCGCCGTGCAGATCCTCGCCGTTATCCATATGCACGGTGACGCCGTTGTCGTCCTGGGAGAAGCCGGTGCAATGCACCCCGAGACGCACCGACTCGGCGGGCAGGGCGTCGGCGAGAATCTCGATCAGGTCGGCGCGGTGAATGTTGTACAGCGGCGCGCCCCAGCGGCGGGTGCCTTCTTCGCCCAGCGGGGCCACCCACAGCAGCTTGCCGTCGCGGATATCACGCATATCGAAGGAACCGGGGATCACCGACTTCGCCGCCACTGCCTGCTCCAGGCCCAGCTCACGCAATACCACCGAGCCGTTGGCGGCGATCTGGATGCCGGCGCCGATCTCGGACAGTTGCGAGGCCTGTTCGATGATGGTCGCGTCGATGCCCTTGTGGCGAAGCGCGATGGCGGCGGTCAGGCCGGCGATGCCGGCGCCCACGATCAAAACGTGCATGGTTGCTCTCCCTTGTTATTCTGTTTTGTGCATTACGAACGAATGTTCGTACGTAGTGCCCGGCAGTGTTCCCCAACCGTGAAAGCTCTGTCAACACTTTTGCTTTTTGGGCGGGCTCTTGTGGGAGCGGGCCCCGGAAAATCGGGCGCCTACAATTGAGTCGCGATTAATGAGAAAATAGCCGGCTTTCGGGCGCGTGGCCCCAAATGACTGGCGAAAAGGCGTTTTTGTGAGCAGACAGTGTTGAGCGGAAAGCGGATTCTCAGTGTCTTCGGCACCCGCCCGGAGGCGATCAAAATGGCGCCCGTGGTCAAGGCGCTTGGCGCCGACCCCCGCTTTGACAGCCGGGTGTGCGTGACCGCCCAGCACCGCGAGATGCTGGACCAGGTACTGGCGCTGTTCGAGATCACCCCGGATCACGATCTGGACATCATGGCGCCGGGCCAGGACCTCTACGACATCACCACCCGCATTCTGCTCGGACTGCGCGACGTGATCCGCGCCGAGAAGCCGGACATGATCCTGGTGCACGGCGACACCACCACCACGCTGGCGGCCTCGCTGGCCGCGTTCTACGAGAAGGTGCCGGTGGGCCACGTGGAAGCGGGGCTGCGCACCGGCAACCTGCTTTCCCCCTGGCCGGAAGAGGCCAACCGCAAGCTCACCGGGGTGCTCGCCGCCGCCCACTTCGCGCCCACCGCCAGCGCCCGCGACGCCTTGCTGGCCGAGGGCGTGGACGAGGCCCGCATTCTCACCACCGGCAACACCGTGATCGACGCCCTGCTGTGGGTGAAGGCGCGCCTGGACGGTGACGCCGGTCTGCGCGATGAACTGGCCGGGCGTTTCCCCTATGGCCTGGAGCGCCCCATGGTGCTGATCACCGGCCACCGCAGGGAGAGCTTCGGCGGCGGGTTCGAGCGCATTTGCCAGGCGGTGTCGCGGCTCGCCGAGGCGCACCCGGATACCGACTTCGTCTACCCGGTGCACCTGAATCCCAATGTGCAGGAGCCGGTGAACCGGTTGCTCAGCGGACGTGACAATGTGCATCTGATCGAGCCGCAGGATTACCTGCCGTTTGTCTGGCTGATGAGCAACTGCCGTTTGATCCTCACCGACTCAGGCGGCATCCAGGAAGAGGCGCCGTCGCTGGGCAAGCCGGTGCTGGTGATGCGCGACACCACCGAGCGCCCGGACGCGGTGAACGCCGGCACGGTGAAACTGGTGGGCACCACCGCCGAGGCGATTTATGACGAGGCGCACCGTCTGCTCACCGACCCGGCCGCCTGGGACGCCATGAGCCGCGCCCACAACCCCTACGGCGACGGGCGGGCCTCCCGGCGCATCGCCGACCATCTTGCTGTCAATTAATGTTGGATACTTTCAATAAATGAAAGTATCGTACATTTTATGGAAACATTGACCCGAACGCTGATTGATCAGGGACTGACCGAGCAGGTGCTGACCGAGAAGCAGCTGGCCCGTTTGCTTCGGGGTACCGATCAACGACGCTATAACCTGGTCAACCGCGCACTGCATGCCCAGGAACTTTGGCGGCTGCGCCGTGGGCGTTATTTGGTGTCCCCGGTGGTGTCGGGCTACCGGCCGCACCCTTTTGTGATTGTTCAGTCCCTCCATCCGGGGGCCTATGTGTCGTTCGAAGCCGCGCTGTCGCATCACGGCTGGATTCCTGAATCAACGCGTTTGGTTCAGGCGGTCACGCCGGGGCGGCGCCGGGATTTGGTCACTGTCGCCGGCGTTGGGGAATTCCGTTTCTATCCGTTGGCGTTGAATCCTGGCGGTTTTTTGCGTGGTGTGGAGCGCTGTGTCTTGTCCGGCCATCCGGCGCTGGTGGCCAGGCCGTTGCGTGCGTTGCTGGATTTACTCTGCTTGCGAAAGGAAGAATGGTCGGGAGAAACCTCGCTTCTTCGGGGCCTGCGCATTGATGAACAGGCCTGGAAATCGGTGAACGTTTTAGAGCTGGACAGGTTACGAGCGGTGTATAAGCATCGCCGCATGCAGCGTTTGATTGACGCTCTACAAAAGGATTTGGCCAATGATTGATCTGTTGCGTCAGCGTCTGGAGCGCTACGCGTGCACGGATGCTCTTCAAGAGGAGCACGCTCTGAAGGAGATTCTTCAGGAAGTCGCGCTGTATGGGTTATGGCGGGCGGACTTCTATGAGGGGGCGGCGTTTCAGGGCGGCAGCAGTCTGCGAATCCTGCATGGGCTGCCGCGCTTTTCGGAGGATCTGGATTTTATTCTTATCAAACCGGATCGAGAGTTCGAGTGGCAGCCGTATTGTGATGTGCTGAAAGAGGTTCTGCTGGAGTTTGGTGTTCACGCGGAGCTTTCGGATCGAGGAAAGATGGACCGTGCCGTGCGGCAAGCGATGCTTAAAGACGACTCCATCGGTCGGCAGCTGGACCTCTCTTTTATGCAAACCGACTCCGGAAGAAAACTGCGCGTCAAACTGGAGATCGATACCCGGCCCCCGGCGGGCAGTGGGTTCGAATCCCATTACTTGGATTTTCCTCTGGATTTCGAGGTGCGCAGCCAGGACCTGGCCAGTAATTTCGCGTTGAAAATCCATGCTCTGCTTTGCCGGGGCTATCTGAAGGGGCGGGACTGGTTCGACTTCAATTGGTATATCAAGCGCGGTGTGGCGCCGAATTTGAGCCACTTGCAGGCCGCGCTGCGACAGGCAGGCCCTTGGCAGGGGACGGAGCCGATGGTCGATGCCGCCTGGTTGGACGCGGCACTGATGGAAGCCGTGAACGCCATCGACTGGCGAGAGGCGGCGAATGACGTTGAGCCTTTTCTGTCACCGGCGGAACGTCATGGCCTTGCCCTGTGGAAGGCACCGTTTTTCTTGGATAAGGTTCGCAAACTCAGCGCTTTGATCCTCCAAAACCCCATTACCAAGGATTAACCCTCTTATGGATTTCAACACCGTTTGTGTCGTCGGCCTGGGCTACATCGGGCTGCCCACCGCCGCGGTCTTCGCCGGCCGCCGCAAGAAAGTGATCGGCGTGGACGTGAACCAGAACGCGGTGGACACCATCAACCGGGGCGAGATCCATATTGTCGAGCCGGAGCTGGATATCGCCGTGCACGCGGCGGTGAAAGAGGGCTACCTGCACGCCACCACCGAACCGGAGCCGGCGGACGCGTTTTTGATCGCGGTGCCGACGCCGTTCAAACGCCAGGCGGACCCGGACGCGGTGCCGGAACCGGACCTGAGCTTTATCCGCGCGGCGGCCCGTTCGGTGGCGCCGGTGCTGCGTCAGGGCAATCTGGTGATTCTGGAATCCACCTCGCCGGTGGGCGCCACCGAAGCGATGGCCGCCTGGCTGGCGGAAGCGCGCCCGGACCTGAGCTTTCCGCAGGACGCGGGGGAGGGCGCCGACATCCGCGTGGCGCACTGCCCCGAGCGGGTGTTGCCCGGGCGCATCATGCACGAGCTGATCGAGAACGACCGCATCATCGGTGGCATGACGCCGGCCTGCGCCGAGGCCGCCGCCGAGCTGTACCGCACCTTCGTGCGCGGTGACTGCCTGACCACCACGGCGCGCACCGCCGAGATGGCCAAGCTCACCGAGAACGCCTTCCGTGACGTCAACATCGCCTTCGCCAATGAGCTGTCGATGATCGCCGAGCGGCTGGACATCAACGTCTGGGAATTGATCGCGCTGGCCAACCGCCATCCGCGCGTCAACATTCTGCAGCCGGGCCCCGGCGTGGGCGGTCACTGCATCGCCGTGGACCCCTGGTTCATCGTCAGCGAGACGCCGGAGCAGGCGCGGCTGATCCGCGCCGCCCGGGACGTGAACAGCGGCAAACCGGATTGGGTGGTGGACAAAATCAAAACGGCGGTGGGCGAGTTTCTACAGGCGAACCCGGACAAGCGCGCGGTTGACGTGACCATCGCCTGCTTCGGTCTGGCGTTCAAGCCGGACATCGACGATCTGCGCGAAAGCCCGGCGCTGGATATCGCCACCCGGGTGGCGGCGGAACACCCGGGGCCGTTGCTGGCGGTGGAGCCGAACATCAAAGCGTTGCCGGCGGGCCTGGCGGAGCATGGCGCCGGCCTGGTCGCCGCCGACCAGGCGCTGGCGGACGCGGACGTGGTGGTGGCCCTGGTGGCCCACCGTTCGTTCCAGCGTGTGGCGGCCGAGGCGCTCGACGGTAAAAGGGTGGTGGACGCCTGCGGGCTTTGGAACCGCGCCGTCCCATGATGTTGAGAAATCTGTCCTTCGGCCTGCTCAGCCGTTTGATTCAGATTATCGTCTCGTTCTTCACCATCGGCATGGCGATGAAGGCGATCGGGCTGGACGCCTGGTGGATCGTCGCCACCGCCTTGAGTGTGATCACCTTGCTGCTGATGGTGCAGGCCGCGTCCACGGCGGGGCTTTCCCGGTTGCTGATCGAATACCAGGACGACGCGGCGTCGTTCAGCGCGCTCTATGTCACCGCGCTGACCGCGTTTCTGGGCATGGGGCTGGTGGCGTTCGCGCTGGGCGGGTTGTTTTTCCTCTATGGCGGCTCGCCGATTGGCGATGAGCTGCTGGTGTCCCTGGGCGGTTTGATTTTCACCCTGATCGCCATTCCCAAGTACGCGGCGCTGTACGCCGGCGACCGGCTCGATCTGCATTTCAAGGCGATGATCGTTACCGCCCTGGGCAAGGTTGTGGCGATCTATCTTCTCTACGCCGGTGACCTGCTCGGGACGTTCACGTTCTGCGCGGTGCTGGCGCTGGAGCAGATGATGACCTATCTGCTGGTGAGTATGCAGTTCACCCGCGTCGTGGACGCCGACAAGCGGGCCCGCGCCGGGCGCTGGTTCTACCCCGAGGCGTTTCGCAGGGCGTTCGCGTTCAACGCCTGGATCAGCGTGAACAGCCTGAGCCAGAGCCTGATTATCACTGCGCCGCAGATTCTGCTGCACGGCGCGCTGGGCAGCCGGTCGCTGTCGCTGTACGGCGTCTTCCTGCAGTTGCACAACTTCAGCCGGGGTTTCATGGTGTCTCTGAACGCCTCCCTGGTGACCCGTTCGTCGCTGGATTACGACGGCGACACCGATGCTTTCCACCGCATGCTCGGCAAGAGCGCCGCCGGTCTGGCGGCGATCTCGGTGGCCGGGTTCTGGCTGTTCCTGGCGGTGGGCGACCAGGCGTTGCACCTTTGGCTGGGCATCGATTTCAGCGAGAAAAATCTGTTCGTGATGTCGATGCTGCTGATGACCACGCTGTACGCCTCGTTGTCGTTCGTGTTCGGCAACCTGTCGGTGACCAGCAAACGTGTGAAGCCGCCGGCGCTGACCGGCCTGCTGATCGCCGTGTTGGCGGTGGTCACCCTGATCGTGATGGAGGAAACCGGCGTGCGGACCCTTGAACACTATGCCTACAGCGTGGCCGGCTTCCAGGTTGTCTATGTGATCTCCAGAAACCTGGCCACCTTGCATGCGATGGGTGCGATCTTGAGCAACGCTGAAAAAACCAGACAGATGGCGATTAATCTGTTGGCGTTGCTGGCCATGGCGACCGGTCTGGGGTGGCGGTTTTGAGCCGGCTGGCGCGGTTGTTCCACACCGTGCGCTACCTGCGCTGGCGGCAGGTGTGGTTTCGTCTCTATTATCGGGTGCGGCCGCTGCGCGTACCGCCGGCCAGTGGCACCCGGCCCCGTGGCGGGGTGATTTTGGACCCTTGCCTCTGGGGTGAACCGGCGACCCGCGACGGCCGCCGCTTCGGCTTTCTCGGCGAGTCCGGCGACGTGGCCACGGCGGCGGACTGGAACGCGCCGCGCTTCAGTAAGTTGTGGTTGTATAACCTGCATTATCTGAACGACCTGAACGCGGTGGGCGCGGACCAGCGCGAGGCGCTTAACGCCGCCCTGGTGGACCGCTGGATTGACGACAACCCGCCTTGCACGGGCAACGGCTGGGAGCCTTACCCGCTGTCGTTGCGGCTGGTGAATTTGGTGAAGTGGTTCGCCCGGGGTGGCGAGGTGTCGGCGCACCGGCTGGACAGTCTCGCCACCCAGGCGCGGGCGCTGGAGCGACAGATCGAATGGCCGATTCTCGGCAACCATCTGTTCGCCAACGGCAAGGCGCTGGTGTTCGTGGGCGCCTACCTGGCCGGCGAGGAGGGCGACCGCTGGCTGCGTCGCGGGCTGGCGATTCTCGACCGGGAGATACCCGAGCAGTTTCTTGCCGATGGCGGCCATTTCGAACGGTCGCCGATGTATCACGACGCCCTGCTTTGGGATCTGTGCGACCTGATCCACCTGGCCGAGCGGGCCGGCCCGCCGGCGCTGTCGTCGCGGCGGCGGGGCTGGCTGACGGTGCTGGAGCGAGGCCTGCACTGGTCGGCGACCATGCGGCACCCGGACGGCGACATCGCCTTCTTCAACGACGCCGCCTTCGGCATCGCGCCGTCGCTGAGTGCCTTGCGTGCTTACCACCGGCGGCTGGCCGACGGCACGGTGATGGACAGCGCCGTGGACGGTGCCGGTACGCATTATTTCGCCGATAGCGGCTACGCGGCCCTGGACCTGGGGCCGGGCCACCGGGCGCTGCTGGACCTGGCGCCGGTGGGCCCGGACTATCAGCCCGGCCACGCTCACGCGGACACGCTCTCGTTCGAGCTCAGCCTGTTCGGCCGGCGCCTGCTGGTGAATTCCGGTACCTCGCGCTACGGCGTCGACCGGGAGCGCCTGCGCCAGCGCGCCACCGCGGCGCATAATACGGTGGAGGTGGACGGCCAGGACTCCTCCGAGGTGTGGTCCGGCTTCCGGGTAGCGCGCCGCGCCCGGCCCACGGTGACCCGGTTCGAGGACGAAGGAGGGCGGATCCACGTCAGTGCCGGCCACGACGGTTACCGGCGGCTGGCCGGTGACAACATGCATTACCGGGAATGGCTGGGCCGCGCCGGCGAGCTGCTGATCCGGGACCGGGTCAGCGGCGCCCATGGGCGGGCCGTGGCCCGTTTCCATCTGCACCCGGAGGTGCAGGCGCACCCGGACGGCGACGGCGTCGTGCTGCGGCTACCGACAGGCGGCCCGGTGCGGGTGCATTGCCGGGGCGCCGACCGGGTGACCCTTGAGCCCGCCAGCTGGCATTCGACGTTTGGCGGATCGGTGCCGAATCAGTGTATCGTCGCGTCTTTTTCCGGGGGTGTGACCCTGGAAACCGCCATAGTGTGGCAAGACCCTGTAGACGGGAGCGCCGTTTGAGACTGCTGTTTCTGAGTTTTTATTACCCGCCGGATCTGTCCGCCGGCTCGTTCCGGTCGGTGGCGCTGGTGCGTGCCCTTTTGGACCGCCTGCCGGCGCACGCGCACATCGACCTGATCACCACGCTGCCCAACCGCTACAGCACCTTCACCAGCGCCGCCCCGGCGCTGGAGGAGCACCCGCGTCTGACCGTGCACCGGGTGGCGCTGCCGGCCCACAAGAGCGGCATGGTGGATCAGTCAAAGGCGTTTCTGGCTTATGCCCGTGGCGCCATGGCGCTGTGCAAGGGCAAGCGCTACGACCTGGTGTACGCCACCTCGTCGCGGTTGATGACCGGGTCGCTGGGGGCGCTGCTGGCGCGCCGTTTGAAGGCGCCGCTGTACCTCGATATCCGCGATATTTTCGTCGACACCATGAAGGACGTGCTGCCCGGCAAGCTGGCCTGGGCCAGCAAGCCGTTTTTGTCGGCGCTGGAGCGCCGGACGGTGGGCACCGCGCGGCGGGTGAATCTGGTGTCGCCGGGCTTTCTGCCGTACTTCCAGGCCCGCTACCCGGGGGGCGACTGGTCGCTGTTCAGCAACGGCATCGACGATGAGTTCCTCGCCGCCGCGCCGCCGGCGGCGGCGCCGCCCGCCGGCGAGCGGGTGCTGGACGTGGTGTACGCCGGCAATATGGGCGAAGGGCAGGGCCTGCACGCGATCCTGCCGGGGCTGGCGCGGCATTTCCGTGGGCGGCTGCATTTCCGTCTGGTGGGCGACGGCGGACGCCGCCCGCAGCTGGAGCAGGCCCTGGCCGACGCCGGCTGCGACAACGTGACCCTGTTGGATCCGGTCAACCGCGAGGCCTTGATTGAATTGTACCGTTCGGCGGATGTGCTGTTTCTGCATCTGAACGATTATCCGGCGTTCAAGAAAGTGCTGCCCTCGAAACTGTTCGAGTACGCCGCTCTGGGCAAGCCGGTGTGGGCCGGGGTCGGCGGTTACGCGGCGCGTTTCGT
The DNA here is from genome assembly GCA_017794945.1 of Alcanivorax sp. Taxonomy (GTDB): domain Bacteria; phylum Pseudomonadota; class Gammaproteobacteria; order Pseudomonadales; family Alcanivoracaceae; genus Alloalcanivorax. Next base: position 193,790 of record CP051239.1, on the reverse strand, counting down.
TGAAGAGCATATTGATAACGCGGCGGTGTTCGCGCCCTGTGACCTTGAGGCGGCGGTGCGCGCCTTTGAGATGCTGACGCCGGTGACCCGGCCGCGTCCGGATTTCATCGCCCGGTTCCGCCGCGACGCCATCATGCGGGACATGGCCGAGGATTTGCTGGCCACCCCCGCGCGGGGAGGGGTGTCATGAAGGTTGTGCTGACCGGCGCCACCGGTTTCGTGGGCGCGGCCATGCTGCGCCGCCTGCTGGCCGACGGCCACCCGACCACGGCGTTGACCCGGGACGCCGGCGGTGCGCTGCCGGCGGGCGCCTCACGCCGGGTGGTGGGCGAGCTGGGCCCGGATCTGGAATGCGGCGATGCCCTGGACGGCGCCGAGGCGCTGATTCATTGCGCCGCCCGCGCCCACATCATGGACGACCCGGCCGCCGACCCCCTGGCCGCGTTCCGCCGGGTGAATACCGAAGGCACTCTGGCGCTGGCCCGACAGGCGGCGCGCGCCGGGGTGCGCCGCTTTATTTTCGTCAGTTCCATCAAGGTGAACGGCGAGGCCACCGCGCCGGGACGGCCGTTTACCGCTAAGGATATCGCCGCGCCGGCCGATGCTTATGGGGTGTCCAAGGCGGAGGCGGAGCGCGGCCTGTTGGCGCTGGGCGATGAAACCGGCATGGAGGTCGTGATCGTGCGCCCGGTTTTGGTCTACGGGCCGGGTGTGAAGGCCAATTTCCATAGTATGCTGCGCTGGATGCAGCGGGGTGTGCCGTTGCCGCTGGGCGCGGTGAACAACCGCCGCAGCCTGTTGGCGATCGATAATCTGGTGGATCTGCTGGCCACCTGCCTGGACCGCCCGTCGGCCGCCGGGCGGGTGTTCCTGGCCGCCGACGGCGAGGACGTTTCCACCAGCGGCCTGCTGCGCGCCGTGGCGCGGGCCCTGGGCCGGCCGGCGCGGCTGATCCCGGTTCCCGCCTTTGTGCTCACCGCGCTGGCCGCGCTGGCAGGTAAGCGCGACGTGGCCCGGCGCCTTTGCGATTCCCTGCAGGTGGATATCACCGACACAACAACGACGTTGGACTGGGTGCCGCCGGTGGATATGGACACGGCGTTGCGACGCACCGCCCAACATTTTTTGAATAAAGAGACCGATTGATGGCCTTTCTGTACTGGCTTTTGCCGCTGGTTTTCCTGTGCTCGCTGATCGGCACCTGGATGCTCCGGCATTACGCGGTGTCGCGCAGCATTCTCGACGTGCCCAACGCGCGCAGTTCCCACCAGGTGCCGACGCCCCGGGGCGGCGGCGTGGCGGTGGTGGTGACTTTTCTGGCCGGGCTGCCGGTGCTGGCGGCGCTGGGCGCGGTGTCCTTCCCGGCGGCGGTGGGGCTGTGGGGCGCCGGCGCCCTGGTGGCGGCCATCGGCTGGCTGGACGACCACGGCCATGTGGCGGCCCGCTGGCGGCTGCTCAAGCATTTCGGGGCCGCCGCCTGGTTGCTGTACTGGCTGAATGGCCTGGCGCCGGTGGCCCTGTTCGGGTTCTGGATCGACTTTGGCTGGACCGGCCACATCTTCACCGCCTTCTATCTGGTGTGGATGCTCAACCTCTACAACTTCATGGACGGCATCGACGGCCTCGCCGGCGTCCAGGCGATTATCGTTGGTCTTGGCTGTGTGTTTATTTACACCCTGCTGGGCGAGACCGGCCTGATGGCGTTGCCGCTGTTGCTGTGCGCCTCGGTGGCCGGCTTCCTGGTATGGAACTTCCCGCCGGCGCGGATCTTCATGGGCGACGCCGGCAGCGGCTTCCTCGGCTTTATGATCGGCGGGCTGTCCCTGCACGCCGCCTGGCCGGTGCCGGAAATGCTGTGGAGCTGGCAGATTCTTATGGGCGTGTTCATCATCGATGCCACCTTTACCCTGATCCGCCGTCTCTGTAATGGTGAAAAAGCCCACGAGGCCCACCGCACCCACGCCTACCAGTACGCCGCCCGGTACTACGGTTCGCACCGGGCGGTGACGTTGCGGGTGCTGGCGATCAATGTGCTCTGGCTGTTGCCGTTGGCCACCTTCGTGGCCCTGGAGTGGCTGGACGGCCCGTTGGCGGTGGTGATCGCCTACACCCCGCTGATCATGCTGGCGGTGCGCTTCAATGCCGGGCGCCCGGAGCCTGAAGCCTAGGGTTATCAAGGGTTTCAAAAAAGTTACATATCAAGGTGGTAATGTGTTAAAGGCCACATCAAAATACGGGGTCCTTACACTGGGGACCGACAAGGAACTGTCAAAATGGCTCTAAGCGCGATGCAGCGTAGTGTCTCGCGGGTGCTTCAGTGCAGCCGCTGGCAAAAGCGCGGGATCATGATGATCGCCGACGCCCTGATTTTGCCGCTTTTGTTGTGGGGCGCCTATGCGCTTCGCTTCAGCACCCTGCAACCCCTGGTTCACGATGCCTGGCTGTTCCCCATCGCGGCGCTGACCAGCGTGGCGATGCTGTATGTGTGCGGCTTCTACCGCTCGATCCTCCGTTATCTCGGCTCCGAGGCCGCCTGGTCCATCGTTGCCGGCATGTCGGCCTCGGTGATCACCCTGGCGGCAATGTCCTATATGGTGCCCGCCGAGGTGCCGCGCTCGATTTTCGTGATCTACTGGCTGCTCGGCACCCTGTATCTGGGCGCCAGCCGTTTTTTGGCGCGGCGTTTCCTGTTCCGGGTGATGGCCGGCTACCTGAACCGGGAGCGGGTGGCGGTGTTCGGCGCCGGCGAGGCGGGCGCGCAGCTGGTGGCGGCGCTGCAGTCCGGCCGTGAGCTGAACCCGGTGCTGGTGGTGGACGACGACCCCGGCAAGCAGGGGTCGCTGCTGTGCGGGGTGCCGGTGGTCAACCGTCAGGGCCTGCAGGCGAAGGCCAAGCAGGGGGCGATAAGCACGGTGTTGCTGGCCCTGCCCACCTTGCCCCGGCACCGGCGCATGGCGCTGGTGAACTGGCTGGAACAGCTCGACATCCGCGTGCAGACCGTGCCCACCTTCAACGATATCGCCAGTGGCCGCGCCCGCCTGGACGAGATTCAGGACGTGGCGATCGAGGATCTGCTGGGCCGCGACACCGTACCGCCGAGGCTGGACCTGTTGAGTCGCTGTATCAGCGGCAAGCATGTGCTGGTCACCGGCGCCGGCGGCTCGATCGGCTCGGAGCTGTGCCGCCAGATCGTCAAGCTGGCGCCGGCCCGGCTGGTGCTGCTGGAACAAAGCGAAGTGGCGCTCTACGACATCGAGCGGGAGCTGCCCGGCCTGATCGAGCAGAGCGGCCGGGAAACCACCCTGATTCCCATGCTCGGCTCGGTGGTCAACCGGGGGCACGTGCAGCGCCTGTGCCGGGAAAACCGCATCGACACCCTCTACCACGCGGCGGCTTACAAGCATGTGCCGATCGTCGAGGCCAACCCGGCGGCCGGCGTGCGCAACAACATCATCGGCACCCTGGCGGCGGCGGAAGGCGCGGAAGCGGCCGGGGTGAAGCACTTCATTCTGGTCTCCACCGATAAGGCGGTGCGCCCCACCAACGTGATGGGCGCCACCAAGCGGTTCGCCGAAATGGTGCTGCAAACCATGGCGGCGCGCGGCAGTGAGACGGTCTTTTCCATTGTCCGCTTTGGTAACGTGCTGGGCTCTTCCGGCTCGGTGGTGCCGCTGTTCCGCGATCAGATTCGCCAGGGCGGGCCGGTCACCGTGACCCATCCGGAGGTGGTGCGTTATTTCATGACCATCCCGGAGGCGTCGCAGCTGGTGATCCAGGCCGGGGCCATGGCCAAGGGTGGCGAGGTGTTCGTGCTGGACATGGGCGAGCCGGTGCGGATTCTCGATCTGGCGCAGACCATGATCCGGCTGATGGGCCTGTCGGTGCGCGACGAGTCCAACCCGGAGGGCGACATCGATATCGTGTTCAGCGGGCTGCGGCCGGGTGAAAAGCTGTTCGAAGAGTTGCTGATCGGCGACGCCAGCGTGCGCACCGAGCACGAAATGATTATGCAGGCCCACGAAGAGACGCTGTCGGAGAGCGATGTGGTGACCGCCATGGAAGCCTTCCGCGCCGCCCTGGACCGGGGGCAGGCGGAACCTCTGAAAGCACTGCTGCGCAGCTACGTCAACGGTTACCAGCCGCGCCAGGACGACAGCGACGCGCCGGTGGCACGCGCCGGCGTGTCGCCCGCCGCGGAGATTGCTCCCCAGGTGGCGTCCGGAAAAGGCGTCCATTAAAAAGGGCGCCGCAAGGGCGCCCGGGGCTCGAAGTGACGGAGACTCTTAAAAACATCACTCGATACTTCGTGGTCCGGCCACATCCTTGTCGTTACTGTCCATTCCACGAAGCGCAAGAGCCTGCCACTGTGTGAGCCCGGTCTCAATTCACAGCCTGATACTTTCTGTATACCCCTTTCTTCTTCCCGCCCATAAAAAAGGCGCCCGTGGGCGCCTGAAGTCACACAAAACGACTATGAAACGATGCCCCGGGGCCTGCGGGAAGGGGGTGAGATAACCCCGGGGCACACTTAAAGCCTGCCATTATGTGATGTGTATCACAATATTAATTTGGGGTACTTTGGTACGAAATAACGCCGCTGTCGCGTGAAAGGTAATAATAGTTGTCGCAATTTTTATCATTATTAAGGCTTAGTTTTTACTAGGTCGAATCTATTGTTTTGCGTTTTTTAATCCAAAAAACAATTAAAACATTGTTTTTCAGCGTGTACAGGTTTTGTATCACTGTGTACCATTTGCGAATCTGTGACGAAGTTGGCATCTAAAACATTTTGTATGCGCTAGGCAATTTAATGATTATGCCCGGGCGCTGTGTCAGTTCCATTTAGTGATCTGTACCTGGGGGTATCATGAATTCATATCATGAAATTGAACGTTTTCAACGTAAGGCCGGCCAGGCCAGCTTTCCCTTCCGCGATACCGGCGTGCCGGCGCACCAGCGGCGTGAGACCGGCTGGAATCTGATTGACCAGGTGGCCTCGGTCGCCGGGCCGTCCTTGAAGGCGCGCACCCACCACGATGAGGCGGTCAGCGCCCGCCAGCCGGAGCCGGTCCAGGCGCCCACTCCCCAGGACCCGGAGCAGGTCCAGGACGTGGCCCTGGAGCGCTTCGCGTCTCTCCTGAAGGCCCGCCAGCAGCGCAAAAGCACCGTCGCCGACTCCGGCGAGTCGGCGTCTCTGAAGCAGTTGCTGCGCAATATCGCCGTGGGCGCCCCGGCGGATGAGCACTGGCCCACGCAGTGTTAATTGCCGTCGCGTCTCCCAAAGGGGGCGTGGGCAAGACCACCTGCGCGTCGCATCTTGCGTACGGTAGCGCCGCCGCTGGTTACCGCGCCATTGCCGTGGATCTCGATCCGCAAAACAGCCTGCGCCTGCATTTCGGCATTCCGTTAGGCGAAATCGGCGGGCTCTCCAGGGGCGAGCTGACCGCCGGCGACTGGCGTGCCCGCCTGCTGGCCGGCGCCGGCGGCGTCGAGGTTTTGCCCTACGGCGCCTCCGATGCCACCGCCCGCCGTGGCCTGCACCGTTCCATGGAAAGCCCGGGGGCGCTCAGCGCCGCGCTGCGGGGTCTGGCGGACTCCGAGGACACCGTGGTGGTGGTGGACTTGCCGCCGGGACCCTCGGCCGCTTTGGACGCGGTGTCGGCACTGGCGGACCTGCGCTTGACCGTTTTGTTGGCGGACACCGCGTCCCTGTCGCTGCTGCCGGCGGTGGAGAAGGGCTATTACCCTCCCTGGGTACCGGCGTCTTCTCAGCACCGATTGGTACTCAACCAGGTGGATATACGGCGCCGCCTCAATCGGGAAGTCACCGAATTTGTTCAGGCCCAATATCCGGATTCGTTGCTGGCCACGGTGCACCGGGACGAGGCCGTGCCGGAGGCGGCGGCCCGTCAGATGTCCGTTGCCGAGCACGCGGAATCGTCCCGGGCCGCCCGGGATATGAGCATGCTGTGCCGCCGATCACTGGCGTTGTTGCTGAATCGGGCGGAGACGTCCCATCAATCATCGCTTTGGGGACCGGCTCTTTAGGCCGGAGGGAACGAATGACTAATACCAATACCCGGCCGCCGGTGGGGAGGCGGTTTCTGTTCGCGTGCGCCTGTCTTTTGGCGGCGCCGCCGATCCTGTTGTTCATCACCACGCCCATGGACGCCGGGCACCAGGCTTTGCTGGGGCTGGCAAGCGTCCTGGTGATGGCCTTGGTGAATCGTTTTCGGCCGGACTCCCGGCGGGTGTCCTTGTGGCTGGTGGCGCTTTCGCTGATCGTCTCAAGCCGCTACATCTGGTGGCGCGCCACCTCGACGCTGCATTTTGAAAGCGTGCCCGAAGCGGTGCTCGGCTACGGCCTGTTTCTGGCCGAGCTGTACGCGCTGGTGATTCTGCTGCTCGGTTATCTGCAAACGTTGTGGCCGCTGGAACGCAAGCTGGTGCCGCTGCCGGAGGACACCCACCTGTGGCCCACCGTGGACGTCTATATCCCCACCTACAACGAAAGCCTGGACGTGGTCAGCGACACGGTGCTTTCGGCGCAGAATCTGGATTACCCCGCCGACAAAATGCGCATCTACATGCTCGACGACGGCCGGCGGGACAGTTTCGAGGCGTTCGCCAAAAGCGCCGGGGTCGGCTACATCACCCGCGAGGACAATCAGCACGCCAAGGCCGGCAACCTGAACAACGCCCTCGGTCAGACCGACGGTGAACTGATCTGTGTGTTCGACTGCGACCATATTCCCACCGCCGGTTTTCTGCAGGCTACCGTGGGCGGCTTTGTCGAGGACGCCAAACTGGCGATGGTGCAGACGCCGCACTATTTCTATTCCCAGGATCCGTTCGAACGCAACCTGGGCGTTGGCGAGGAGTTGCCCCGCGAGGGCGAGCTGTTCTACGGGCCGGTGCAGAAGGGCAACGACTTCTGGAACGCGACCTTCTTCTGCGGCTCCTGCGCGGTGATCCGCCGGCAGGCGCTGGACGACACCGACGGCTTCGCGGTGGAAACCGTCACCGAGGACGCCCATACCGCGTTGCGCTTCCAGCGTAAGGGCTGGCGCACCGCGTTCGTGAGCCTGCCGCTGGCGGCGGGCCTGGCCACCGAGCGGTTGTCGCTGCACATCGGCCAGCGGGCCCGTTGGGCGCGCGGCATGACGCAGATCCTGCGGATGGACAACCCGCTGTTCGGCCGCGGGCTGAGCCTGGCGCAGCGGCTTTGCTATCTGAACGCCATGCTGCATTTCCAGTTCGCCTTACCCCGGGTGGTGTTCATCACCGCGCCGCTGGCTTATCTGCTGCTCGGGCAGAACATCATCGCCTCGTCCGCGTCGATGATTTTCGCCTACGCCCTGCCGCACCTGTTCCACGCGATCTGGACCAACTCGCGGCTTAATGGCCGTTTCCGCTATACCTTCTGGGGCGAGATTTACGAGTCGGTACTTTGCTTTCACCTGGTCAAGCCGACGCTGGTGACCCTGTGGGATCCGAAGAAGGGGTCATTCAACGTCACCGAGAAGGGCGGCCTGCTCGAGAACAGTTTTTTCGACATCAGCGCGGTGCGCCCGCATCTGGTGGTGGCGTTTCTGCTGGCGCTGGGGCTGGGCAGCGGGCTGGTGCGGTTCTACTGGAATGAGTTCTACGCCATCGAGCGGGACGTGATGCTGCTCAATGTGTTCTGGGCCGGCTTCAGTTTGATCACCTTGCTGGCGGCGATCGCCGCCGCCCGCGAGCAGCGCCAGGTGCGTACCAATGTGCGGGTGCCGCTGGTGTTGCCGGCGTCGATCTATCTGGCCGACGGCCACGTACTGAAAACCCGCACCCTGGACGTGTCGCTGGGTGGGGTGCGGCTGGCCAACCCGGTTGACGAGACCTTCGACGGCGAGGTCGAGGATGTGGAGATTCGCCTCGACGACCTGAGCGTGGTGTTGCCGGCGCGGCTGGTGAGCGCCGAGGGCAAGGACCTGCGTTTGCAGTTCGGCCTGATGAACCTCGGTCAGCAGCGGCAGATGCTGCGCATCGTCATGGGACGCTACGACGCCTGGCTGCCCGACCATGCCCACCCCAAGGATCGGCCGTTGCATTCGTTCCGAATCGTGCTGCGGGTGGTGATCCTGATGTTCTTCGGCCGGTGGCTGGCGCGCGGCCGCAAGGAACGCGAGATCGACGAAACCATGCGCGCCAACCGCCTCTGGCACCGCTTCATGCCCCTGGCGGTGCTTGTGCTCCTGGCCCTCCTGGCCCTCCTGGCGGTCCGCCCGGCCCTGGCCGCCGACTCGGTGGGAGCGGGCCCCGCCCGCGAAAGGCCGGCAACGCCGGCCGGCAGGACCCCAGAGACCGCCATCAAGGACGGCGCCACCCTGGAAACCCGCACCCACCAGCAGACGTTGACCTTCCGCCAGCTCGGCCAGGTGGACGGCCTGACCCTGGCCGGCGCCCAGTCCCAGGCCGGGCTGGGCTTCTCGGTGGGCCGCGATGAGGTGGTCACCGAGGCGGAGATGTACCTGAAGCTGACCTACGGCGAGGAGATTCTGCCGGGCACCGGGCGGTTGGTGGTGGAGATCAACGGCGCCCGCGTACAAACCCTGGCGTTGGACCGTGACGCCACCGAGGCGGAATTCCGGCTGCCGGTGAACCCGGCCCTGCTGGTCACCAACAACCGCATCAACTTCCGGCTGGTGGGGCTCGCCGACCGGGCCTGTCCCAACCCGTTGGACAAGCGGGTCTGGCTCACCGTGGCCCCGTCCTCGGCGATCAACTACCAGGCCGACCGCCTGCCGCTGGCCAGCGACCTGGAAATGCTGCCGGAACCGTTCTTCGACCTCACCTCACAGAGCCGGCTGGACCTGCATCTGGTGCTGCCCGATGAGCCGGACAGCGACGTGCTGCGCGCCGCCGCCATCACCGCCTCCTGGTTCGGCGCCCAGGCCCGTTACCGGGGTACGCGCTTTTCGTTGCACGACAACGAGCTGCCCGCCGCCCATGCGATTGTGTTGAGCACCGACGCCAACCCGGTGTCCGGGCTCAGCTCGGAGGCCGGCAGCCACTTGTCGGTGATTGATAACCCGGCCGACCCGTTTTTTAAACTGCTGGTGCTGCACGGCACCGATGGCGCGGACCTGGTGCGCGCGGCGCGCTATCTCACCCTGCGCAGCGCGCAGTTGCGCGGCCGCCGGCAACCGGTTCAGGACGTGGACAGCCCGGTGCGCGCCGCCCATGACGCGCCCCGTTGGGTGTCCACCGAGATGCCGGTGGAGCTGGGCAGCCTGGTGTCCGGCGATCAACTGCGCACCCAGGGACTGTATCCGGGGGTCATCGATGTGGGTTTCCGCGCGTCCCCGGACCTGTTCCTGTGGCCCGGCGAAACCGTGCCGCTGCGGGTGCGTTACCGCTTCGCCGAGGGCCGCTGGCTGGATAACGACAAGTCACGTCTGGACGTGGCGCTGAACGGCCAGTTCCTCAAATCGCTGCCGCCACCCCGGCTGGATTGGTGGGGCAACATCAAGCGCGAGCTGGGGGCCGGCGACACCCGCCAGCAGGAAGCGGTGATCCCGGTCCCGCCGGATCTGATCCACGGCGAGAACCGCCTGACCTTCTATTTCAATCTGCGCTACACCCTGGAAGAGGAGTGCGATCCGGTTCTGCCCGGCGACGTGGTCAACCAGGTGTACCCGGCCTCCACGCTGGACCTGACGCATACCCGCCACCTGGCGGTGATGCCGTCGTTGTCCGCCTTCGTGGCCGCCGGCTACCCGTTCTCCGACCGCGCCGACCTGAGCCGCACCGGTCTGGTGCTGCCCGCGACGCCGGATCTGGCCACCCTGACCACGGCGCTCGACCTGATGGCGCGGATCGGCGCCGCCTCCGGCTACCCGGCACTGGGGGTGGAAGTGAGCCTGGGCGCGGACGGCCTGCAGCGGTTGCGCGACCGGGACCTGCTGGCGGTGCTGCCGATGGCGGACCCGGCCTTCTCCCGGCTACTGCGCGGCAGTGCGTTCGCGCGGGACAACGGCGAATTGCGCGTGCGCCCACCCACGTCTGTCGAGCGGTTACGGCGTCTCGTTCTCGGGGACTGGTTTCTGGAGCACGAGCAAGCCGCCATCGCGCTGGCCGGACAACGGGACCCGCGCGTGCTGATGTCGATGCCGTCGCCTTTGAACGCGGACCGTTGGCAGGTGCTGGTCGCCGCCGAGGATTCGGCGCGGCTGCCGGCCATGGCGGACGCCCTGGGCGACAGCGACGTCACGTCACGGGTGCGCGGCGATTTTCTGCTGCTGGACGCCGACCAACCGCGTGCGTTCCGGGTCAATCCGCAGCGTCTCAGTGGGGACGTGAACTGGTTGACACAATTCCGCTGGGGATTCGGCAAGCGGCCCCTGCTGTTGTTTTTTCTGGTGTGTGTGATTTTCGCGCTGCTGGTGGCGTTGCTGGTGCCGTTACTGAAATGGCGCCAGGCGCGGCGTTTGGGCGAATAAGGAAAGTGCCATGAAACAAGCGATTTTGGCTTTGCCGGTGGTAGTGTGCCTGGCGACCCTCTCCGACGGTGCCCTGGCGCAACCGGTCAGCGAACCGACCCAGGGCGGCGGCGCCGAGGCCGGCGCCTCCTCCCTGGAGGCCTTGTTCAGCCAGGCGACGTTCTGGCGGGCGAACAACCGTCCCGATCTGGCCCGGGACGCCCTGCGGCGGGTGTTGGCGGTGGAGCCGGGCAACCCCCGGGCGCTGCGTGGCATGGGCGAGCTGGCGCTGGCCGCCGGCGACCGGGAGGCCGCCGGTCAGTGGCTGGAGCGCCTGCTTGCCCAAGCTCCCGACAGCGAGGACGCGGCCCGTCTGCAGGCGGCGCTACGCCGCGAAAAGATCAGCAACGGCGACCTGATGGAGGCGCGTGCCCTGGCCAAGGCGGGCAACGCCGCCGGCGCCGTGGCCCGTTACGAAGCCTTGTTCGACGGCGCCGGGCCGCCGCCGGACCTGGCGTTGGAGTATTACCAGACCCTGGCCGGTGTCGACGCCCGCTGGGGCGAGGCCCGCGACGGGCTGGAACAGGTGGTGCGCGATAACCCCAACGACCCGGCGGCCCGCCAGGCGCTGGCGGAAGTGCTCACCTACCGCCAGGCCACCCGCGACCAGGGCATCGAGCAGCTGGCCGCGCTGTGGCGCGACCAGCAGCGCCTGCAGGTGATCGCCCCGTGGCGGCAGGCGCTGTTGTGGTTGCCGCAAGAACCGGCTTCGGCGGACGCGCTGCGCGACTACCTGGCGGTGCGGCCCGACGACCAAGTGGTGCGCGAGCGTTTGGACAGCGTGCTCAGCGGCAGCGGCGGCGCCGCCGTGGCGGACGCCTACGATGCCCTGGAAGCGGGCCGCCTGAGCGCCGCCCGCCGCGCCTTCGAGGCGGTGCTCAAGGACGACCCGGACAGCGCCGAGGCGGTGGCCGGCCTGGGCCTGATCGACCTGCGCCAGGGCCGCTTCGGTCCGGCGGAGCAGCGCCTGGCGCGGGCCATTCGCATGGCCCCCAATCGGCGCAAGGATTGGGCGCCGGCGCTGGAGGACGCCCGTTTCTATGGCCGGCTCGCCGAAGCCCGCTCACTGCACCAACAACAGAACTACGGCCAGGCCCTGCAGGCGGTGATTCCGCTGGCCCGCGCCGGTGGCCGCCGGGGTCGCGACGCCGCCTTGCTGCAAGGCGAGATTCTGCTCGGCCAGGACCGGCCGCGGGTGGCGGAAACCGTCTTCCGTGACTTGCTGGACAACGACGGCGACAACAATGACGCCCGGGTGGGCCTGGTGCGGGCGCTGATGGCCCAGGAACGGTACGACGAGGCCAACCGGATTTACGCCGAACTGCCCGCCGAGGAGCGCATGCGCTACGGCTATGTGCGTGATCAGCAGAGCCAGGTGCTGCGCCAGCGGGCACAGGCTTTGATCGACGATGGCCAGGTGTACGCCGGGGAAGCCTTGTTGCACGAAGCGGTGGCGGCGGCGCCCGGCGACCCCTGGGCGCGGCTGGCACTGGCCAAGCGCATGCAGGCGCGCGGCCAGAGCGGACAAGCGGCGGCGATGCTGGAGCCGTTGGAAGCGCCGGGCGCCGAACCGGAAGCGCTGCTGGCGGCGGCGCAGTTCGCCGCCGACCAGGGCCGCTGGCAGCATGCCCGGGAGTTGCTCGACCGTCTGCCCGCGGACGCCCGCGACAGCGACACTCAGGCACTGCGCCAGCGTGTTGAGAACGGAGCTCGGATGGCCGAACTGGCCCGGGTTTTCGACAGCGGTGACCGCTGGCGCATCCAATCGGAACTGGAGCGGCTTTACGCTGATCCGCCGGAAACCCCGGCGCAAACCGGCCAACTGGCCAACTTCCTGGTCGATCGCGGCGAAAGCAGCCTGGCGCTGACCCTGGTGCGCAAGGACCTTTCCGAAGGGCTGGAGCGGGGCGCCCCCAAGGACTTCGTGCCCCACGCGCTGGTGTTGGGGCGGCTGGGTTACGACCGCGAAGCCGGCGAGCTGCTGCGTGAGCTGCAGCGGCGCGCGGAACAGCAGCCCGGTGGCGCCGGGGCGTTCGCCGACGCCCGCCGGACCCTGTCGGTGGCGGCGGTGGACCACGCCCGCCAGGGCGGCGATTTCGCGCGCGCCTATGACGAGGCGGTGATGGCGCTGTCCTCGGATCCGGACAACGAGGAGCTGGTGCTGGCGCTGGGCCGGGTTTATCAGGAGGGCGGCCTGCACCGGGAAGCGGCCGTCACCTACGACTGGCTGCTGGCCCGCCCGGGCCCGCAATTACCGGCGCGCCGGGCGGCGGTGGCCAACGCCCTGGCGATGGACGACGTGGACCGGGCGGAACAGTTACTGGAGGCGGCGGCGCCGTTGGAAGACGGCGAGCTGCTGTTGCTGGCGGCCCGCACCGCGCGCCGGTCCGGCGATACCCGCAGCGCGCTGGCGCTGGCGGAAAAGGCGGCGGACGCCCATTACCGCGACAATCGTTCCGGCGCGCCGCCGGCCTTGGCGGGCAGCGCCAATCCGTTCCGCAAGACCGCCGGCAAGACCCCGGAGAACCGCTGGCTGGCGCTCGCCGACGGCGACGACAACGACGGCACCCGCACGGATGTCTGGCTACCGGGCAACCTGTCTTCCGGCAACAGAGGTCAGCACTGGCAGCCTCCGGTGCGCGAGCAGGCGGTGGCCGCCTCGACGCCTTCCGCCGGGTACTACCAACCCGGCGCGGTACCCCGGCCGGCACCGGCGCCCACGCCGGTGCAGGAAAGCGCCCGGGCGGAAGCGCGCATCGACCGCTTCCGCGAGGAAGTGCGCCGGGACGTGGCGCCGCGCGTGGAGACCGGTCTGGGCCTGCGCAACCGGGATGGCGAGTCCGGCCTCAGCGAACTCACCGAAGTGAGCGGGGAGCTGGCGTTTTCCGGCGTGCCGTTCCGGGGCGGCCGGTTCCGGGGCGCGGTCACGCCCACCTTCCTGAACGCCGGCTCGATCAGCGGCTCCGCCAGTGAGCGGTTCGGTTTCGGCCCGCTGTCCGACGGCGCCGCCTCCCTGGCCGGTACGTTGGACGGTGCCTACGATCTGATCGCCGAGGTGGGGCAGAGCGCCGAGCAGCTGGAAGCCGCCCAAAGCGCGGTCGAAGCGGCGGAAATCGCGTTCCAGGGCGCGGACACGGCTTACCAGGAGGCGCTGGATGAGTTCGAGAACCAGGTGCCCCCGGATCCGGATGATGAGGACACCGATGAGGATCTGATCACCGAGGAAGAGCTGGCGGCCCTGGAGGCGCAGCGGGACCAGCGGGCGGACCAGTTGGCCGAACGTCAGACCCAGCGGGAGCAGGCCTCGACCCAGTTTGAAAGCGCCACCTCGCGCAACGTGCTGTACGAAGTGGGCATCGACCTGGACGCGCTCTCCAGCGAGCAGCGCGCCTTCGTGGACCGTTTCCTGGTGGCCAATTTCGGCAGCGCCGACTTCTCCCTGGAAGCGGACACTCCCGAGGAGTTCGAGGCCCGCTCGCAGGCGGTGCGGGATCTGATCGGCGGCCTGCAGGCGCGCGCCAACGGCTACGCCCGTGGCGCCGCCGCCGGCAACCAGACCGAGGCGGGCATGGGCGTCGGCTTCGGCTATCAAGGTCAGGCGTTCGCCGCCGATATCGGCAGTACGCCGTTCGGGTTCGAGATCACCAACCTGGTGGGCGGGATCAGCTGGACGCCCCGGCTGGGGCGCAATGGGCGCTTTATTCTCGCCGGTGAGCGGCGCGCGGTCACCGACAGCCTGCTGTCCTACGCCGGTGTCGAGGATCCGGCCACCGGCGACCGCTGGGGTGGCGTGACGCGCACCGGCGCGCGCCTCGGTCTGACGTTCGATAACGGACCGCTGGGGCTGTACGGCGACCTGGGCTTCTACGATTACGACGGCCACAACGTGGCGGATAACCAGTCGGTGGAGGCGTCGTTGGGCGGTTATCTACGGCCGGTCCGTGAGGACGACCGCGAGCTCAAGACCGGGGTCAACGTGCGCTACATGAGCTTCGACGAGAACCTCAGCAAGTTCACCTACGGTCACGGCGGTTATTTCAGCCCGCAGGATTACGTCAGCCTGTCGTTCCCGATCGAGTACTCGGAGGACTATCGCCGCTGGACCTGGAGCGCCAAGTTCGCGCCCGGTTTCCAGAGCTACAGCAGCGACGCGGCGGCGTTTTTCCCGACCCTGGCGGAGGAACAGTTCTGGATGGAAATCCTGGCCTCGTCCGGCGTCATCGACAGCGCTTACTACGCCTCCGAGAGCAAAAGCGGCTTCGGCGTCAACCTGGGCGCGGGCCTGGATTATCGGTTGTCGCCGGGGCTCAAATTGGGAACCCGGCTGGGTTATGACACCTTCGGCGATTATTCGGAAACCAAGGCGTCGGTGAACCTGAATTACACCCTGGAGGAATAATATGGACCGCGATGCGATCATGGCGCGCAGCCTCGCGTACTACCGGGATCAGCAGTGCGTGCCACAGTGGCGGGACTTTCTGTCGATCCTGGTCGGCGAGCTGGGCCAGCTTTCCGGGCACGACGAGTCGCTGGAATTCTTCCGCCACCTGGGCCACCGGCTGGCCGAGCGGCTGCCACTGGCGGAGCAGGACACCCTGGAAGGGCTGGAGACAGCGATTAACGAGCGCTTGCGCCGAATGAACTGGGGCTGGTGTTTGTTCTCCGCCCAGCAGAACATGATCACCATCCTGCACGGCGCCTGGCCGGAACTGGACAAGCGTCCCGGCTGCCCGTGGCCGCTGGCCATGGCGTCGCTGCTGGAAGGGCTCTACGAACGCTGGCTGCGCGGCCAGGGCGGCGGGGAGGTGTCGGTGAAGATGCTCACCGCGGCACCCGGGGAACCGATGGAATTCTGTTACGGCCGATAAAACATGGAGACAACAATGCACATACGACCAGGGAAGGTCGGACCCTTGGCACGGCGTTGGTGGCCCGTGCTGCTGTGTCTGACGTTGTTCGCCGGCTTGATCAGCCCCGCTGGCGCCGAAGAGCGTTACTCGATTTGGCGTGATTACGCGGCGCGCTTTATTACCGACGAAGGGCGGGTTCTGGACACCGGCAACAACAATGTGACCCACACCGAAGGGCAGGGCTGGGCGATGTTGTTCGCCGAGGCGTTCAACGACCGGGCCCGCTTCGATGCGCTCTGGTCCTGGACCGAGGCCAACCTGGATGTGCTCGACAGCGGCCTGTTGGCCTGGCGCTACCAGCCGGATCAAACGCCGCCGGTACAGGACCTGAACAACGCCAGCGACGGCGACCTGCTGATTGCCTGGGCGTTGCACCGGGCCGCCTACAAATGGCGGGAACCGGAGTATGAACACTTTTCGATCCGCCTGCGTCAGGCGATCCAGCGGCATCTGATTCGCGATTACGGTGGCTACGCACTGCTGTTGCCGGCCCGTGACGGCTTCGTGCGCGAGGACCGGGTGATCGTAAACCTGTCCTATTGGGTGATGCCGGCGTTGCGTGAGTTCGCGGACGTGGACCCGGACGGCCCCTGGCGGCGCTTGCTGCTGGACGGCGAGCGGCTGCTGCGCGACGCCCGCTTCGGTGACCATGACCTGCCCCCGGACTGGCTCACCGTGCACCAGGACGGCCGTCTCCAGGTGGCGCAGGGCTGGCCGCCCCGATTCGGCTTCGAAGCCATCCGGGTGCCGCTCTACGTGGTCTGGGCCGGGCGCGGCAAACAGGCCGGGCTGGACCCGATTCGAGCCTATTGGCAATCGCCGGTGGGCAGGGAGCCGGCGGCCTGGATTAACCTGATCAATGGGGAAACCGCCGAGTATCCGCTTTCCCGGGGCGGCCTGGCGGTACGCTCGCTGTTACTCGGGATGCCGGGTAAACTGCCGCAACAGCTTCGTCCGGAAGACGACTACTACTCCGCTTCTTTACTTATTTTATCAATGTTGGCGGCCTTCCTTCCGGAACCCACATTGTCCCAGGCAACTCCTACCCGGTGAGCCCTACAAGGAGGTAAGAAACCCCGTGATTCGTAAAGCCGTGATTCCCGTGGCCGGCTTCGGCACCCGCATGCTGCCGGCGTCCAAGTCGATTCCCAAGGAGATGCTGCCGGTGGTGGACCGGCCGGCCATCGCCTATGTGGTGGACGAAGCGGTGCGCGCGGGCATGACCGAAATCATTCTGGTCAGCCACGCCAGCAAGAGCGCGGTGGAGAACTATTTCGACGGCCACCCGGAGCTGGAAGCGCAACTGGAAGCCAAGGGCAAGACCGCGCTGCTGGAACAGGTGCGCCACCCGCTGCCGGACGGCGTGCAGGTGGTGAGCGTGCGCCAGGGGCCGCCGCTGGGGCTGGGCCACGCGGTGCACGCCGCCCACCAGCTGGTGGGTGACGAGCCGTTCGTGGTGATCCTGCCCGACGTGCTGGTGGACGCGGTGGACGACACCGACGACCTGACCGCCATGGTGCATCGCTTCGAGGAGACCGGCGCCGCCCAGATCATGGTGGAGGCGGTGCCCGACGACCGGGTCGACCAGTACGGCATCGCCGAGCTGGACGGCCCGTCGCCGGCGCCGGGGGCGAGCGCGCCGATGCGCGCGGTGGTGGAAAAGCCCAAGCCCGCGGACGCGCCCTCCAACCTGTCGGTGGTGGGCCGCTACGTGCTGCCCGCGGGCATCATGGGCCTGCTCGCCGATACCGCCCCGGGCGCCGGCGGCGAGATCCAGCTCACCGACGCCATCGCCGACCTGATCGCCCGCCAGCCGGTGGAAGCCTACGCCATGCGCGGCCGCACCTTTGACTGTGGCAGCAAGGCCGGCTACCTCCAGGCGATCCTCCACTACGCCGCCAAGGACCCGGCCCTCGCCGAAGTTCTGGCTGAAGCGGATATTGTGGGGCCCGCTCCCACCAAGTTGGATCGGGGCGGGAAGTAGCCATGCGAATCGATGTCTTCGGCGACACCCTCTGCGCCTCGGTGACCGCCGCCGCCTTGGCGCAGAGCGGCCATGAGGTGTGCTGGTTCGTGCCGGAGGGCCGGGTGCTGGACGCGGTCAACGAGGATCGGGTGCCGTACCGTGAGCCGGGGCTCGGCGAGTTGCTCGGTGAGCAGCGCGCCGCCGGGCGGCTGCGCTGCGAGCCGATGACGTTGAACGGCGCGCCGGCGGCGCCGGCGGTGTTCCTGGCGCTGCAGCCGGGCGCCCAGGCGCTGGCCGGGGAGATCGCCGATTGGTTGGCCGGCTCCGGGGCCTGCGGGCTGCTGGTCAACCAGAGCGTATTCCCGGTGGGCACCAGCGAGGCCCTGCAGGGGCGGCTCGCCGAGGCGCGCAGCCCGGCGCGGGTGGTGGCGCTGCCGGAAACCCTGCAGGAAGGCGTGGCCATCGACAGCTTCCTGCGCCCGCACCATATTTTGCTGGGCTGCGACGACCCCCAGGCGGAAACCCTGATGCGCGAGATTCTGCGCCCGTTCAACCGGCGCCGCGATGTGATCCGCGTGATGGGGCTGCGCGAGGCGGAATTCACCAAGCTGGCGATCAGCGGCATGCTCGCCACCCGGCTCAGCTATATGAACGATATGGCGCTGCTGGCGGAGCAGCTCGACGTGGACATCGACACGGTGCGCCAGGGCGTCGGTTCCGACCCGCGCATCGGCGAGGCCTATCTGTACGCCGGCTGCGGGTTCGGCGGTTCCGGTTTCAGCCGCGACGTGATGAGCCTCACCGACACCCTGCGCAGCAAGGAGGTGAGCGCCAAGCTGCTGGAACAGGTGATGGAGATCAATGAGCGCCAGAAGGAGGTGCTGTTCCGGCGCTTCTGGCGCCATTTCGAAGGCGAAGTGGCCGGCCGCCGGGTGGCGATCTGGGGCGCTGCCTTCAAGCCGGGTTCCGACCGGGTGGACAACGGCCCGGCGCTGAAACTGATCGAGGCGCTGTGGGCCCAGGACGTGCAGGTGCACGTGCACGACCCGCTGGCGCTGCCGGAGCTTAGCGTCTGGGCCGGTGGCCACCCGGACCTGATTCCGCATGACGACCCCTACCAGGCGGCGGCGGAGGCGGACGCGCTGATGCTGGTCACCGAATGGAAGCAGTATTGGAGCCCGGACTGGTCGCGTTTGCGCGACAGCATGGGCACGCCCCTGATCCTGGATGGGCGTAACATTTACGACCCCGACTACGTGCGCGGCCAGGGTTTGTTGTATCACGGCATCGGCCGGGGCTGACCCGCCACCACGCGAGACGAAGAGGAAAGACAGGATGTTGCCCGACCACTTCAGCGCCGCGGAGCGGCCGGTGCGCCAGGCCCTGGCGGACCACGCCGGCAAGGCGCGCCACTGGCATCTGGCGGACCTGTTCGCCGACGACGCCGGGCGTTTCGAGACGCTCAGCCGGGAATGCTGCGGCCTGCTGGTGGACTACAGCAAGCAGCGCTTGACCGGCGAGACCCTGGATCTGCTGCGGGAACTGGCCCGGGCCCGCGACCTGGAGGGCTGGATCCGCGCCCTGTTCCAGGGCAGCGACGTGAACTGGACCGAAGCGCGCCCGGCGTTGCACTGGCGCCTGCGCGAACAGGCCGCCGCCGCCCCGGAGGTGCACGACCAGCTGGCGCGCATGGGCGAGATCGTCGACCAGATTCTGCGCGGCCAGTGGCGCGGCTGCCACGGCGACGCCATCACCGATGTGGTCAACGTGGGCGTGGGCGGCTCGGACCTGGGGCCGCTGATGGCGTCCTACGCGCTGGGGGATTTCCGCCCGGAGCACGGCCGCCGGCCCATGCTCCATTTCGTGTCGTCCATGGACGGCAGCCAGATCGCGCCGCTGCTCAATGACCTCAACCCGGCCACCACACTGGTGGTGGTGTCGTCGAAATCCTTCACCACCCTGGACACCCTGGCCAACGCGGAAACCGCCCGTGCCTGGCTGGAGCGGGCCTTCCCCGACCAGCAGCGGGCGCTGATGCGCTGTCATTTCGTGGGCGTGTCCGCCAACCCGGAGAAAATGAGCGAGTGGGGCATCCACCCCTGCAACCAGCTGCTGTTCTGGGAATGGGTGGGCGGCCGCTTTTCGCTGTGGTCGGCGATCGGTCTGCCGATTGCGCTGACCGTGGGCATGGAGGGCTTCCACGAGCTGCTGGAAGGCGCCCGGGAAATGGACACGCATTTCCGCGAGGCGCCGCTGGCCAACAACCTGCCGGTGATTCTCGGCCTGGTGGATGTCTGGAACATTAACTTTCTGGATATCACCGCCCGCGCGGTGCTGCCCTACGACGGTCGGCTCAAGCATTTCCCGTCCTACCTGGAACAGCTGGAGATGGAGTCCAACGGGAAGTCGGTGACCCGCGACGGCACGCCGGTGGACTACCACACCTGCCCGGTGATCTGGGGCGAGGTGGGCTCCAACGCCCAGCATGCGTTCTACCAGTTGCTGCACCAGGGCACTCAGCCGGTGGCCTGTGACTTTATTGTCGCCGGGCGCTATGTGCCGCCCCACGGCGACGCGGAGGGCGGCGAGCACCAGCGCCTGGCGCGCCAGCACCGGCTGACGCTGGCCAACTGCCTGGCGCAGTCGCGGCTGCTGGCGCTGGGCGGCCGGGCGCTGCCCGACGACCAGCACGACCAGCCCGCGTTCAAGCAGTACCGGGGCAACCAGCCCAGCACCACCCTGATGCTGGACGAGCTGTCGCCGCGCCGGCTGGGCAGCCTCGTGGCGCTCTACGAGCACAAGGTGTTCGTGGAATCGGTGCTGTGGGGCATCAATCCGTTCGACCAGTGGGGCGTGGAGATGGGCAAGGTGATCGCCCGCGACATGGTGCCGGTGCTGGAAACCGGCGACGGCCTGGACGACCTGGACGCCTCCACGCAAGGCCTGGTGCGCCGCGCCCGCACCTGACCCGTCGGGTTACGGCCTGGCGGCCTAACCCGACCTACGTCGGCTATATCGGCCACCCGTACGTCGGATTAGGCCGTAAGGCCGTAATCCGACACCAACGTTTTCGGCAAAGGACGACAGCATGGCCTCACAACTCTCCGACTCCCTGTTCCGCGCCTACGACATCCGCGGCATCTATGAGGACACCCTGACCCTGGAGGCGGCGCGCCTGATCGGCCGTGCCATCGGTTCGGAAGTGCGCCGCCAGGGCGGCGACACCCTGGCGCTGGCTCGCGACGGCCGCCTGTCCGGCCCGGCCCTGCTGGACGCCCTGGCGGAAGGCGTGCGGGCCTGCGGCTGCGCGGTGGTGGACCTGGGCATGGTGCCCACGCCGGTGCTGTATTTCGCCACCTGGCATTACCCGGGGGTGAATTCCGGGGTGATGGTCACCGGCAGCCATAACCCGCCGGACTACAACGGCTTCAAGATCGTGATCAACGGCACTACGCTGTCCGGCGACGCCATCCAGGCACTCAAACAACGCATCCAGAACCAGGATTTCAGCGAGGCCGACCGCCCCGCCGGGCGCGAGCAGCGCGACGTGCTGCCGGCTTATCTGGAGGCGCTGCTGGAACGGCACCGCGCGCCGCGCCCGCTCAAGGTGGTGGTGGATTGCGGCAACGGCGTGTCCGGCGTGATCGCGCCGCGCGCGCTGCGCGAGATCGGCTACGAGGTGGTGCCGCTGTTCGACGAGGTGGACGGCACCTTCCCCAACCATCACCCGGACCCGGGCGACCCGGAGAACCTGCGCGACCTGATGCGGGTGGTGGCGGAAGAGCGCGCCGACCTGGGCCTGGCCTTCGACGGCGACGGCGACCGGCTGGGCGTGGTGCTGCCCAACGGCACCGTGATCTACCCGGACATTCTGCTGATGGCGCTGGCCGAGGACATGGTGGCGCGCCACCCGGGCGCCAAGGTGATCTTCGACGTGAAGTGCACCGGCGCCCTGTTCGAGGTGATCCGCGCCGCCGGCGGCGAACCGGAAATGTGGCGCACCGGCCACTCGCTGATCAAGGCGCGCATGAAGGAAACCGGCGCACTGTTGGCCGGCGAGATGAGCGGCCATATCTTCTTCGGCGAGAACTGGTATGGCTTCGACGACGGCCTGCTGGCGGCGGTGCGGCTGCTGGACGTGCTGGGCCGCCAGGACCAGGACGCCCAGGCGTTTTTCGAGCGCTTCCCGGCGCTGTGCACCACCCCCGAGATCCCCATCGAGGTCACCGAGGAGAATAAATTCCGCATCGTTGAGTACCTGCAAAACGAAGTGGAGTGGGGCGAGGGCGCGCGCACCGTGCTGGACGGCATCCGCATGGACTACGCGGACGGCTGGGGCCTGTGTCGCGCTTCCAACACCTCGCCCAAGCTGGTGACCCGCTACGAGGCCCGTGACGAGCAGGCGCTGGATGCCATCCGCGCCCGTTTCGAAGCGGCCATCCGCGAGGCCACCGAGGCCGTCGGTTAAGGCGCCACTGACACGCCCGCCAGGGCCTTCCATCGGAAAATTGCAAAATCGAACCGGTTTGCGGTGCGGTTCCCGTTCTTTAGCGGCGGCCATTGCACAATGGGTCTCCGCCATCGCGAAAGGATTCGATTATGAGCATTGCGGTTTCCGAGGCCGTGCCGGACGAGACGTCCTATGACCTGCCGGACCAGGTGTTCCGCCGCCACGACGTGCGCGGCCGCTACGGCGATACCCTGACCCTGGAGGGCGCCCGCCTGATCGGGCGCGCGCTGAGCGCCCAGGCACGGGCCGACGGCGCCCTGCGGGTGATGCTGGGCCGCGACGGCCGGCTGTCGTCGCCGGCCCTGGCCGAAGCGGTCACCGAAGGGCTGCGGGCCGGCGGTTGCGATGTCATCGATCTGGGCCTGGTGCCCACGCCGGTGCTCTATTTCGCCACCCACCACTACCCGGACAGCAACGCCGGGGTGATGGTCACCGGCAGCCACCATCCCGCCGACTTCAACGGTTTCAAGTTCGTGCTCGGCGGTGCCGCCGTGGGCGGCGCCGGGCTGGCGGCGCTGCGTGAGCGCGTGCGCGGGCGCCGTTTCAGCGACGGTGTCGGCGCCTACGAGCGCCGCGATGTGCTGCCCGCCTACCTGAACGCCATGCAGCGCCGCCACGAGCTGAGCCGGCCGATGAAGGTGGTGGTGGACTGCGGCAACGGCGCCGCCGCCGTGGCCGCCCCCGAAGCGCTGATGCTGATGGGCTGCGACGTGGTGCCGCTGTTCCTGGACGTGGACGGACGCTTTCCCAACCACGCGCCGGACCCGGCGGACCCGGACACCTTGCACGATCTGCGGGTGACGGTGCGCGACGCCAACGCCGACCTGGGCCTGGCGTTCGACGGCGACGGCGACCGCCTCGGCGTGGTGCTGCCCGACGGCGAGCTGGTCTACCCGGACCTGCTGCTCAAGGCCGGCGGCGCCGGCAGCCCGCTGTTCTTCGGCGAGGAATGCTACGGCTTCGGCGATGCCACCCTGGCCGCCGCCCGCCTGCTCGGCCTGCTCAGCCGCCACCCCGGCCCCGCCGCCGACTTCTTCGCCCACGCCGACTTGTAGGAGCGGGCCCCGCCCGCGAAAGGGAGCGCAGCTCCCGGCAGGATCCCAGAGGCCCGTAGGTCGGGTTAGGCCGAAGGCCGTAACCCGACATCGCCCAACCCATTAATCCGCACCAACGTCGTGCCCACCGTGCTATTCCTTCCCAACACCCGGGGGTATCACGATCTCGCCGGCGCCCCATTCGCGGTCAAGAACGCCCCGGGAGACGTAGCGGTGAAAACTGCTCCAAGGCCAATCGACCGGGCGTTTCACCAGGCCGTGTTTGACCGGGTTGTAGTGGATGTAATTGATGTGGCGCTGATAATCCCCGTGGTCCCTGATGACGTGTTCCCAGTAGCGCCGTTGCCAGGGTGACGGGTTGGGGTCGGGTGCCGCGAGGTGGCGCGTAAAGGCGGACTTGATCAGCCGCCAGCGGCGAGGGAAGTCCGCGTCTCCGTTCGGCAATGTCCAGACGGTGTGCAGGTGATCGGGCAGGACCACGATGGCCTCGATCTGAAACGGATGGCGCCTTTGTACGGCTTGAAACGCCCAGCGCAGGAGCGCAACGTTGTCGCCGTCGTTGAATAGAGGCCGGCGACCGGCGGTAACCACCGTAAAGAAAAAGCAGCCGCCGGGAACGCGGGCGCGCCGATAGTGCATCGGGGACTCCGGTCAGAGTGTGTATCGCGGAGATTATCGGTGGGAATGGCGGGGAGGGTCTGTCATTCGAGTAGGAGGATGATTGTAGGATTGGAGCGATTTGGTCGAGGGTTGTCGGATTACGCTGTGCTAATCCGACCTACGACCTGACGGTCGTGGCCCCCTTAGGTCGGGTTAGGCCGAAGGCCGTAACCCGACACCTCACTATGCGACGACGCGACGACACCCGCTGATTCAGCCACGATAGCCGTTCGGGTTTTCGCTTTGCCAGCGCCAGTGGTCGGCGCACATGGTGTCGATGCCGCGCTTGGCCTCCCAGCCCAGCACCTTCTTGGCGTGGGCCGGGTCGGCGTAGCAGGACGCCACGTCGCCGGGCCGCCGCTCGGCGATCTGATAGCGCACCTCACGGCCGGAGGCGGCGGCGAAGGCGCGCACCATTTCCAGCACGCTGTAACCGCGCCCGGTGCCCAGGTTGGTGGTGATCAGGCCGCCGTCCCGGGCCAGGGCGTCCAGCGCGGCCAGATGCCCTTCCGCCAGATCCATGACGTGGATGTAGTCGCGCACCCCGGTGCCGTCCGGGGTGTCGTAGTCGTCGCCGAACACCCGCAGTTGCTCGCGTTTGCCCACCGCCACCTGGGCCACGTAGGGCATCAGGTTGTTGGGCTCACCGTTGGGGTCTTCGCCGATGCGGCCGCTTTCGTGGGCGCCCACCGGGTTGAAATAGCGCAGCAGCGCCAGCGACCAGCGCGGGTCGGCGCGGTGCAGATCGCGCAGCATGTCCTCGATGTGCAGCTTGGTGGCGCCGTAGGGGTTGGTGGCGCTGAGCGGAAAATCCTCGCGGATCGGCACCGACGCCGGGTCGCCGTACACCGTGGCCGAGGAGCTGAACACCAGGTTACGTACCCCGGCCCGGTCCATGGCTTCCAGCAGGCGCAGCGAGCCGGTGACGTTGCAGTCGTAGTAGCGCAGCGGCTGGGCCACCGATTCGCCCACCGCCTTGAGGCCGGCGAAGTGGATCACCGAGCCGATGCGGTGCTCCTGGAACAGCGAATCCAGCAGCGCGCTGTCGCGAATGTCGCCTTCCACGAAATCGGGCGGTTGACCGGTGATGTCCGCTACTCGCTTAAGGGATTCCTGGCTGCTGTTGCTGAGGTTGTCGAGCACCAGCACCCGGCGCCCCGCTTCCAGCAGCAGCAACACCGTGTGCGAGCCGATGTAACCGGCGCCGCCGGTAACCAGAACCGTATCCATTGCGTGTCCTTTGCGCCTTCAAATTTAGGGCCATTGTAGGCGCACTGGGCGTGGTTCGGGTAGGTGTTGGAAGGGGGTGCGGTTGGTGGTGGTGAAAAGGGGTGTCGGGTTACGGCCTTTGGCCTAACCCGACCTACGAACTTTTAACAGGCATGGGCCAAACAAAAAAGGGCCTACCCGATGGGTAGGCCCTTTTTCTGTTTGGCTCCGCCTGCTGGGCTCGAACCAGCGACATGCTGATTAACAGTCAGCTGCTCTACCAACTGAGCTAAGGCGGAATAACTTAAGGCGCGTATCTTAGTGTCGGTCCCGGGGGGCGTCAACCTCCCCGGGGCCTGTTTGCTGCTTATTTGCTCAGTGCTTTCTCGATCCGGCGGATCGCTTCCACCAGGGTGTCCATGCCCACGGCGAAGGACAGGCGCAGGCAGCCCGGGGCGCCGAAGGCGGAGCCGGGGACCAGGGCCACTTCGGCGGTCTCCAGCAGCTGGGCGGCCAGGTCGGTGCAGCTTTCCACGCCGTCCATGTCGGCGATGGCGCCGGAGAAGTCCGGGAAGGCGTAGAAGGTGCCGTCACCGGGGGCGCAGGTGACGCCGGGCAGCTTGTTGAGGGCGTCCACCACATAGTCGTGGCGTTCCTTGAACGCTTTGACCATGTCCTTGACGCACTGCTGGTCGCCGGACAGCGCCGCTTCGGCGGCGGCCTGGCTGATCGAGGCCGGGTTGGAGGTGCTCTGGCTCTGCACCTTCTTCATGGCCGCGATCAGCTTCTGCGGGCCGCCGGCGTAGCCGATCCGCCAGCCGGTCATGGAGTAGGCCTTGGAGACGCCGTTCATCACCACGGTGCGGTCGTACAGCTCCGGGCAGGCGTTGACGATGTTCACGAACGGCTGGCCGGTCCACAGGATGTGCTCGTACATGTCGTCGGTGGCGATGACGATGTCCGGGTGCTTCTTCAGCACCTCGCCCAGGTCGGCCAGTTCCTCCTTGGAGTAGGCCATGCCGGAGGGGTTGGAGGGGCTGTTGATCACGAACAGGCGGGTTTTCGGCGTGATCGCCTGTTCCAGCTGTTGCGGGGTGATCTTGAAGCGGCTGTCCAGGTCGGTTTCCAGGATCACCGGGACGCCGCCGGCCACTTTCACCATGTCCGGGTAGCTGACCCAGTAGGGCGCCGGGATGATCGCCTCGTCGCCGTCGTTGAGCAGCGCCAGCGCCATGTTGAAGAAGCTCTGCTTGCCGCCGCTGGAGACCAGGATCTGGCCGGCTTCGTAGTCCAGGCCGTTTTCACGCTTGAACTTGTCGATCACGGCCTTCTTGAGGCCGGGAGTGCCGTCCACCGGAGTATACTTGGTTTTACCGGCGTTGATCGCCTCAATGGCGGCCTGTTTGATATGATCCGGCGTATCGAAGTCCGGCTCGCCCGCACCCAATCCAATGATGTCCTTGCCCTGGGCCCGTAATTCCGCTGCTTTGGAAGTAATCGCCAGAGTGGGGGACGGCTTGATGCGTTGTACGCGGTCGGAGAGGTTGATATCGGACATGCACTCCTCATTTCTCTAATGAGTTCGGGCCGCGCCACGGGCGCGGGCAGGGGAGGCCAATACTAACGCATTCGGGACCAGGAATCATGTCAGACAGCGCGTTCAAACTGCATTCCGACTACCAGCCGGCCGGCGACCAGCCCACCGCCATAGCGGGCCTGATCGAAGGCATCGGCGACGGTCTGGGCCACCAGACCCTGCTCGGGGTGACCGGTTCCGGCAAGACCTTCACCATGGCCAACGTGATCCAGGCGATCCAGCGGCCCACCATTATCCTGGCGCCCAACAAGACCCTGGCGGCCCAGCTGTACGGGGAGTTCAAGGAGTTCTTCCCGGAGAACGCGGTGGAGTACTTCGTCTCCTATTACGATTACTACCAGCCGGAAGCCTATGTCCCCAGTTCGGACACCTTCATCGAGAAGGACGCCTCCGTGAACGAGCACATCGAGCAGATGCGCTTGTCCGCCACCAAGGCGATTCTGGAGCGCCGGGACACCATCATCGTGGCCACGGTGTCGGCGATTTATGGCCTGGGCGACCCGGCCAGCTACCACGCCATGGTGCTGCACTTGGTGCGCGGCGATCACATTGACCAGCGCGACCTGCTGCGCCGGCTGGCGGAGTTGCAGTACACCCGCAACGAGATGGATTTCCGTCGTGCCACTTACCGGGTGCGCGGCGATGTGATCGACATCTTCCCCGCCGAGGAAGAGAAAGAGGCGGTGCGCATCGAGCTGTTCGACGACGAGATCGAGGACATCAGCATCTTCGACCCGCTCACCGGCGAGGTGATCAAGCGGGTGGGGCGCATCACCATCTACCCGAAGAGCCACTACGTGACGCCCCGGGACACGGTGCTGGCGGCCATCGAGATGATCAAGGTGGAACTGGAAGAGCGCCTCAAGCAGCTCAAGGACAACAACAAGCTGGTGGAGGCCCAGCGCCTGGAGCAGCGCACCCGCTTCGACATCGAGATGCTCCAGGAGCTGGGTTACTGCAACGGCGTGGAAAACTATTCCCGGCTGTTCTCCGGCCGTCAGCCCGGCGAGGCACCGCCCACCCTGTTCGACTACCTGCCCGACGACGCCCTGCTGATCGTGGACGAATCCCACGTGACCATTCCGCAGCTGGGCGGCATGTACAAGGGCGACCGCTCGCGCAAGGAGACGCTGGTGGAGTTCGGCTTCCGGCTGCCTTCGGCGATGGACAACCGGCCGCTCAAGTTCGATGAATGGGAACGGCTGGCGCCGCAGATGGTGTTCGTGTCCGCCACGCCGGGCCCCTATGAGGAGGCGCACGCCGGCCAGGTGGTGGAGCAGGTGGTGCGCCCCACCGGCCTGATCGACCCGGCGCTGGAAGTGCGCCCCGCCGGCAGCCAGGTGGACGACCTGCTCGGCGAAGTGCGCGAATGCGTGGAAAAAGGCGAGCGGGTGCTGGTCACCACCCTGACCAAGCGGATGGCCGAGGATCTCACCGAGTACCTCAACGAAAACGGCGTCAAGGTGCGCTATCTGCACTCGGACATCGACACCGTGGAGCGGGTGGAGATCATCCGCGACCTGCGGCTGGGTAAGTTCGACGTGCTGGTGGGCATCAACCTGCTGCGTGAGGGCCTGGATATGCCCGAGGTGGCGCTGGTGGCGATCCTCGACGCCGACAAGGAAGGGTTCCTGCGCTCCGACCGCGCCCTGATTCAGACCATCGGCCGCGCGGCGCGGAACCTCAATGGCCGCGCCATCCTCTACGGCGACAAGGTCACCGGCTCCATGCGCCGCGCCATCGATGAGACCGAGCGCCGCCGCGAGAAACAGGTGGAGCACAACAAGGAGCAGGGCATCACGCCCCAGGGCCTGAAGAAGATGGTCCGCGACATCATGGACGACGCCTACACCACCGGCGCCGGCCAGCCGGAGCGCAAGCGCACCCGCAAGGTGGCCGAGGACAAGGCCCCCTATGTGGCCCGCTCACCGGCCCAGGTGGCCAAGGACATCGAGAAGCTGGAAGCGGACATGATGAAGCACGCCAAGAACCTGGAGTTCGAGCAGGCGGCGGCGGTCCGCGACCAGATTCACAAGCTCCGCGAAGAAGCCTTCATGCGATAAGGCTCCAAAGAGCTGTAGGTCGGGTTAGCGAAGCGTAACCCGACATCAGCGTTGGAGATCGTATCCGGCGTTTGTCGGGTTACGGCCGTTGGCCTAACCCGACCTACCTGCTTTCGCGGGCAGGGCCCGCTCCTACCAGGTTATGCGGCCATCTTGCGGCATTCGCGCACGCAGTCCATGCAAGCGTCCGCGCATTCACGGCAGTGGTCGTGGTCGTGTTTGCCGCATTCTTCGCCGCAAGCCTGACAGACTTCCGCGCACAGCGTGCAGAGCTGGGCGGCGAACTCGCTGCCCTGGGCCAGGTACTGGGCGGCCAGGCGGCAGATGGCGGCGCATTGCATGTCCAGGCGGATGCATTCCGCCATCATCTTGGTGTTTTCTTCCTGCAGACAGGACGCGGCGCAGAAATCGCAGTAGGCGGCGCAGCGGTTGCAGGCTTCGATGCACTCAGCGTGGTTGATCGCCATGATTCTCTCCTTGAATGACGTACGGGAACGAACTGGAAGTGCTTTCGACGCTAGTCCCGTGCGTCGGCGTCAACAAGCCGTGAAGCGCAAAGACCGGCGTCTCCTGGGTAAAAGATTGTGGAATTGAGCGGCGTGGTGGCGATGCTACACTCCCTCCTTCACTCGAAAGCCGACTCATGAGGTCTCCGTGTCCCAAGTCACCGCCGCCCTCGATTACCTGAAACAGGGCCTGTCCCTGGCGAAAAGCCCCGGTCTGCGCCCCTACGTGATCATTCCGATGGTCTTCAACGTGCTGGTGTTCGGCGGCCTCTACTATTTCTTCGGCCAGTGGATCGGCGGCTGGGTGGCGGGCCTCGCCGCCGGCTGGGAGTTCGGGGGCGCCTGGAGTTTCCTGAACCCGGCGGTGGACTTCCTGGTGGGCGCCGCCGTGGTGCTGGTGTGGATCGTGCTGCTGGGCCTGTTCGCCAGTGTTTTCACCCTGGGCGTGCAGCTGATCGCCGCGCCGTTCATGGGCTTTCTGGCCGAGAAGGTGGACATCCGCGCCACTGGCCGGCCGATGCCGGAGGAATCGATCCCGGCGATGACGGTGCGGGTGTTCAAGCGGGAGCTGCGCAAAACCTGGTACTGGCTGTGGCGGGCGGTGCTGATCCTGTTCGTGGTGCTGGTGATCTACTTCATTCCGGTGGTCAATGTGCTCGCGTCCACCGTCTGGTTCCTGTGGTCCGGCTGGCTGCTGGGCATGCAGTACATCGACTTCGCCGCCGACAACCGCCAGGTGCCCTTCACGGTGATGCTGGAGCGGCTCAAGCGCAAACGCTGGATGGTGCTCACCTTTGGCTCGGTGGTACTGGGCCTGACCATGCTGCCGCTGGTGAATCTGGTGATCATGCCGGTGGCGGTGATCGCCGGCACGCTGATCTGGGTGCACGAGTTAGCCGGCGATGCCGCTAGTAAATAAGGGTTAGAAAATAAAGTAACTAATACTAAAAGGTGGGGTGTTTGCTAAAAATACTCCGCCGCTCCCCCTGATTTCCCGCCTGCTCCTCCGATTTCATTTTTGTGCTTATGCAATAAAAAAGGCTGGTCCGTCGCGAAATACTCATTTCTTCGGCTATCTGGCTCTCCCGCCGCTACTAAGCTCTTGTTATTACGAGCCTTTCTTTTTGGTCAGTATTTAGTACTCAAAAGACATCGTAAAAAGTTCTCCAATGTAAAGAAAAGTGCGTTGACCGTAACAAATCAGTGAAATAAATTAACCAAATTGTGATCCTGTTCGCATATTAATTAATTTGCTTATATCGAAAAGGTCAGGGGAATCAAGTCCAGGGGCTTGTCACCGACTGGGGGTAGCAAACTGGAATGGGGTGCCGTTAGGCGTGTGACGGCCCTGTTCCCGCCAGCCATCCCGATTCTTTGTCTAAGGTTTTGCACCCTCAGGGGTGTCTGGTGCGGGATGTGTTGATGATTAAAATAAGTAATTTTGCTCGTATTGCGGCGGGCGTTCTGCTGCTTGGCGTCGTGGCCGGCCAAAGCCAGGCGCAACCCGCTCCGGCGGCTCGCCAGGTTCTGGTCAACGGTGTTGCCTTTCAGGGTAACCAGACCTACTCCGCGTCGGATTTGTCGGGGCTGATTGCTTCGGAAATCGGCAAGCCCATGACCCTCAAACAAATCCAGGCACTGGCGGCGCGCATCGAAGCGTTCTACCACGAAGCCGGCTACCCGCTGGTTAAAGTGGTGGTGCCGCGGCAAACCTTCGCCGACGACACGCCGGTGCAGTTGGTGGTGCTGGAAGGCCTGCTTGGTCAGGTGCGTGTCGAGGGCAACGAGCGTTACCGGGCAGAATATGTCCGTGATGCGCTCAACGCCGCCGGTGTGCACAGCGACCAGCCGGTGAGCCTGGAGCGGGTGGAACGGGCACTGACCCGGGTAAACCGCCAGTCAGGCATCGAAGCCAGCGCCACCCTGAAGCCGGGCGACCGCCAGGGCTACACCGATCTGCTGGTCAAGGTCGAGGAAGCCCCCCGGGTGGCCGGCGCCATCGAGTTCAACAACTACGGTAGCAAGGACACCGGGCGTTACCGCGTGGTGCCTTCGTTGCGTTTTCAGAACCTCACCGGCCACGGTGACAGTGCCAATCTGATCGGCATGCAATCGGTCGGCGACGGCGACGCCTGGTTCGTGTACGCCGATTACGCCACCCCGGTGAACGCCCGCGGCACCAGCGTCCAGGTGTACGGCTCCACCGGTAACGTGAGTGTCGGCCGCGACTTCAAGGTGCTGGAAGTGGAAGGCGAGAGCGCTGCGCTGGGCGTCGGCCTGTTGCAGGATCAGATTCTGTCTGCCCGTAGCGTGATCACCTACAGCGCCTGGGTGGAAGGCACGGACCTGGACCAGGACATGCTGAGCGTGCGTATCGCCGAGGACCGGGTCCGTAAGCTGCGTCTGGGCGCGGCGCTGGACCACACCGATTTGTCCGGCCGCACCCTGGTGTCGTTCGACCTGCATCGTGGCCTGGGCGAAAACCTGGGCGGCATGGACGACGACTCCCCGTTGTCGAGCCGCTCTTTCGCCGGCGCCGACAACGACTTCACCAAAGTGACCCTCGACCTTACCCGGATCCAGCGTCTCAACGCGCGCACCCTGTTGATCCCGCGCTTATACGGCCAGTACGCCTTCGACCCGCTGGTTTCCAGCGAGCAATGGGCGATTGGCGGCGTCAATTCCGTGAAAGGGCATCCGCCTTCGGTGTACTCCGGTGATAGCGGCGTGACCGCTTCCCTGGAGGCCCGCTACGACCTGTTCGCCGACGACGACCGTTATCAGGTGGTCGGCCAGCTCAGCCATGGACGCCTTTACATCAAGGAACCGTTCTACGACCAGGACGACGAGCGCGATATTTCCGGCGCCAGCCTGGGCCTGCTCGCCCGGCCCTGGGAACCGATTGAGGTGCGCCTGGATTGGGGGTTGCCGCTGGGCACCGAAACCGGCGACGACGGCTATTTCTATGCGCAGGCACGCTACCGCTTCTAAGCGGCGCGCCTCCAAGGACGGGCCGCGGCCCGACGACGACTTTCACGGGTAAAAGACAATGACACAGAATAAAACGCGTAAAGCTTCAGTAGCGGTAGCGGTTTCGGTCTTGGGTTTGAGCGGCGTGGCGCAGGCGGGCCCCACCGGTGGCCAGGTGGTCGCCGGGGACGCCACCATCACCCCGGGCGCGCTGCAGACTCTTATCGAGCAGCTGTCCAACAAGGCGGTGATCAACTGGGACGACTTCAGCATTGATCCCGGTGAGCTGGTCAAGTTCACCCATCAGAACAGCAGCGACGTCACCCTTAACCGGGTCACCGGCGACACCGTGTCTCAAATCAGAGGCGCGCTCACCGCCAACGGTAATATCTTCCTGATCAACCCCAACGGCATCGTGTTCGGTGCCGGCGCGGAAGTGGACGTGGCCGGGTTGCTGGCCACCACCTTCGATATCGCCGACCAGGATTTCATGGACGGCAAATTCAACTTCAGCGGCGAGCTGATGAACAACGCCTCGATCACCAACCAGGGTAAGATCGAGGTGGGCAACGGGGGTTTCGTCTATCTGATCGCCCCCAACGTGGAAAACACCGGCCACATCGTCGCCAACGTGGGCCGCGTCACCCTGGCCAACGACGGCTCCTACGACATCGACCTGACCGGCAACGGCCTGGTGACCTTCTCGGTGACCGAGGCGGACCTGACCGGCTCCACCGGGTCGGTCAAGAACGGCCCGGACGGCAAGATCGAGGCCGGCCATGTGCTGCTCTCCGGCAGCGAAACCAGCGCCGTTATGTCGTCGGTGGTCAACCAGGGCGAGATTACCGCCGCCACCGAACTGACCCTGGCCGGTGACGACCTGGAACAATCCGGCAACCTCACCGTCACCGGCCCCGATGGCGAGGTCCGGCTGCAGGCGGACAACGCCATTACCTCCAACGGCGGGCTGATCAAGGGTGACACCGCCGTTCTCCAGGCGGGCACCGGCATCGGCGCCGCCGGAGCGGTCAACACCGAAGTGGATCACCTGGACGTGAGCAGCGAGGCGGGCGCTATCCGCGTCGACGAAGCGGACCAGCTCGCCAGCCTCAAGATCGACACCGGCGACGACGCCGAGATCAACCTCAAGCACGAAAGCCAGGACCCGATCAGCGGCGCTCCGGTGCTCAACGATGCCAGCGTCAACTTCGAAGGGGACCGCCTGTCCACCTCCGGCGTCGTGGAAACCGACCTGGACTTCACCCGCCGCGACGGTCGCGTGACCCTGAACGGCGTCCACGTGGACGGCGACCTGGGCGTCACCGCCGCCGGTGACATCCTCGGCAACGGCGACCTGGGCACCGCCGCCAGCGGTGAGCGCGTGACCCTGGCCACCACCGTGGACGGCGCCACCATCGGCGCGGAAAGCAACCCCCTGCGCCTGGACGCGGACACCCTGCGCGCCGAGGCGAAAAAAGGCCATGTGGTGATCACCGACACCCACGGCGACCTGACCCTGGAGCGGGTCAGCACCGGCGACAACAGCGCCGAAGCCGGCCTGCGCGCCCTGATCACCGCCGAGGACGGCGACCTGCGTGGCAGCAACGGCGCCGAGGCCAACGTGGAAGCCTGGGCCACCAACCTGAAGGCGGACGGCGCCATCGGCGAGGACCATCAGGCGGTGACCACCGCCGTGGACGTGCTGTCCGCCTCCACCCAGGACGGCGGCATTTACATCGACGAACAGGACGGCGAGCTGATGCTGGGCCGGGTCAGCGCCGGCGAGCGCATCAGCCAGGGCGGCCAGACCGTCTCGTCCACCGGCATCGGCGGCGCCGACGGCAGCGTCACCTTAAGCAACGGCGCCGTCGGCGACCACGCGGTGAAAATCGCCGCCGAGGACAACATCCTGATCGGCGACCGCATCTCCTCGCCGGACGAGCTCTGGCTGTTCTCCCGCCATGGCGGCATCTACAAGAGCGGTGAGTCCGCGGTCATCGCCGGCCGCTTCATCGCCCTGGACGCCGCCGGCCGCCTGGGCCAGGACGGCGCCGCCCTGAGCACTCAGAGCAACGCCATCCAGGCCCGTTCCGGTTCCGACGGCATCTACCTGGCCGAGGACAACGGGCTGAGCGCCCTGGACATTCATGCCGCGGGCGACAACGCCGAGGTGCAACTGACCGCCACCCGGGGCGATGTGCTGCTGGGCAGGGTGCAAGCCGACCACGGCGATGTGTCCGTGGTCAGCCAGGACGGCGACATCCTCGGCTACGCCGCCGCACCGTTCAACGTGCGCGGCAATCACCTGACCCTGGACGCGGACGGCGCCATCGGCACCGCCGCCGAGGCGTTGAAGACCGAGGTGGGCAGCCTGACCACCACCACCGGCACCAGCCTGGCCGGCACCTACGTGGCCAACACCGGCCTGCTGTCCAGCCTGGGCGTGACCACCCTGGGCGGCAACGTGGCGATCACCGACCAGGACGGCGGCGTTGCCTTCAACCGCGCCGACGAACACCTGGCGGTGCGGCGCGACAGCGGCCAGGGCCTGGATCTCGGCTTCAACAACCGCGCCGGCAACCTGATCGTGGAAGGCGCCGACCTGAGCGGCCATCAGGTGAACCTGACCGCCAGCGGCCGCATCGGCGGCGACGACAACGTGTTGGCCGCCGACGGCCTGGTCCTGGACGCCGGCGACGACATCGACCTGAGCACCAACGCCAACCGCATCGACGCCACCACCGCCGATGGTGACATCGATCTGGACAACCAGGGTACCGGTGAACTGCTTCTGAACGCGTCCGCCGGCGGCGCCGATCGCGGCGTGGCCGTGACGCACAAGGGCGATCTCAAGCTCGGCCAGGTGTCCGCGGACGGCCTGATCCGCCTCACCGCCCTGGGCACCCTGGACGGCGACGGCGACAACACCGCCATCACCGGCAATTACGTGGAACTGGACGCCGCCCGCATCGGCAGCGAGGCGCGCCCGCTGTCCACCGCCGTCACCGGGGAGCTGTCCATGCTCTCCGGCGGCGACATCTTCGTCAGCAACGTGGGCGCCCTGAGCCTGCTGGAAGGGGAGGCCGACGGCGACATCGACTTCGCCCAGTCCGGCGACGCCGTGCTCGGCCGCCTGGCCAGCGGCGGCAGTGTCACCTTCCAGGCCTCCGGCCGGGTCAGTGACGGCAACGGCGACGACGACAACATCGTCGCCGACGACCTGAACCTGAGCGCCCAGCAGGTGGGCGCCGCCGACGGCAGCGTGGACGCCCTGGAAATCCGCGTCGACGAGCTGGTGGTCGACGCCAGCAATGGCGGTATCTATCTGCGCAACCGCGACAGCGGCCCGCTGAGCCTGATTCGCGCCCGCGCCGCCGGTGGCGACGTGGACATCGACAGCGCCGGCGACATCGGTCTGGGCGCGGTCACCGCCGCCGGCGGCAACGTTACCCTGACCAGCGCTGGCGCCATCAACGACGCCCGCCCGGACGGCGCCGACCAGGCCAACGTGGTGGCCGGCAAGGTGGACATGCGCGCCCAGCAGGGCATCGGCAACACCGGCCCGCTGGTGCTGGACGTGGACCGCATGTCGGTGAGCGGCGGCAACGGCGACGTCAACGCCGCCAGCCCCGGTGCCGTGGAAGTGGACGCCGACAGCCTGGTGGGCAAGGGCGCCAG
The DNA here is from genome assembly GCA_017794945.1 of Alcanivorax sp. Classification (GTDB taxonomy): domain Bacteria; phylum Pseudomonadota; class Gammaproteobacteria; order Pseudomonadales; family Alcanivoracaceae; genus Alloalcanivorax. The sequence continues at coordinate 158,146 of CP051239.1, read as the reverse complement.
CGGCGTCACCATCGTCGCCGCCTCGATCACCGTGCTCGACAACAACGGCGGCACCCTGGTCATGGACGGCGGCAAGCTGGTGCTCACCGCCACCAACGGCAACATCGTATTCCTCAACCAGGACGACACCATCCGCCTGCCCGGCGGTGGCAGCATGACCCTGACCGCCCGCGCCGACGGCGCCAACGAGGGCTATAACGGCAACATCATCACCGGCAACCTGGTCACCGAGGGCGGCGACATCACCCTGGACGCGGACCGCAACGTGACCCTGGGCATGCTCGACACCGGCGGCACCGGCGATGTCTACGTGATCGCCCGCGACGGCGTCATCCTGGACGGCAACGGCGCCGACCAGAACGTGCGCGGCGACCACGTCACCCTGATCGGCAACACCCCCAGCGAGCGCGACGCGGAAATCGCCCGCGACACCGCCATCGCCGACTACGCCGGCAAGGTGGCGGAGTTGAACGCCAAGATCCTGCAGCTGGAGGTTCTCCAGCAGCAGCTCGAGGCCTACCTGGCGGCGCTCAACCAGGCGATCGTCAACCGCAATATTTCCCAGGCCAATCTGGCCAGTGCCCAGGCCCGGGTCAACGATCTCTCCCGCCAGTTGAACGCGGCGGAGAGCACCCTGAACACCCTCAACCGGGTGGTCTCCGTGGCCCAGATCGCGGTGGACGCCATGGCCATGGTGGCCGGCGGCGCCCAGGCGATCCCGTTCAGCGGCGACGGCGGCGCCGATGCCACCTTCCAGGGCCTGAGCCTGGTACTGTCCGCCGCCCAGGTGGCCGTGGACGAGTACGACCGCAATACCTTCTCGCCGCTCTCCGACCGCTTCAACGTGGCCCTCAACGACCTGGATGTGGCCAAGGCCTATCTGGGCGACGCGGTCACCAACGTGGAAAGCTGGACCACTCTGCGCAACACCACCCGGGTGTCCCGGGACATGGCCGACCAATCCGTGTTCAAGGCCACCGCCGCCCGCGACGCCAGCCAGGCACTGCGTCACCAGGCCATCGCCGCCTACGACCAGGCCAGCGACATCGACATGTCCGCCGCCAAGCCGCTGGGCGTCCAGGCCAACCGCCTGGACATGGGCACCAGCAGCGGCCGCCCGCTGAACACCGGCGTGTACCTGGACTCCACCGGCAACCTGGGCCTCGGCGATATTAACTCCGTGGGCGAGATCCGTGCCGAAAACGTGGCCGGCACCATCAGCGTGGTGGGCGACGTGGTCAGCCCGACCCTGATTTCCCTGCAGGCCGACGGCGCCGTGCGCGGCATCGGTGGCAGCTGGGTGGACGGCGAGTGGGTCGCCGACGTGGGCACCCTGCACGCCCCGGCCATCGCCGTGCGCGCCGGCCAGGGCGTCGCCGACCAGGAGGATTCGCTGCACACCGACACCGATGAAATCGCGGTGGACGCCGGCGCCGGCGACGCCTTCGTGGTCAACGACAACGGCGGCGACGAACTGGTGCTGGGCACCGTGGACGGCCTCAGCGGCCTCACCGCCGCCGGCGACATGGGGCTTGGCAACATCGGCGACCTGCGCCTGAAAACCCAGGTGGTCGACACCGACATCACCGCCGACAGCGACACCTATCTGTACGCCGAGGGCGGCGCCATCATCGACGACAACGGCGACACCCTGAACGTCACCGGCGGCGACCTCTACTTCCGCGCCGACGGCCAGGTGGAACTGGACACCCAGGTGGACCGCGTGGTCGACAGCGGCACCAGCGACGGCGACGTGCTGCTGCGCGAGCGTGACGACCTGGCGCTGATCGCCCTGGAAACCCTGAACGGCGACATCGACGTGAGCGCCGGCGGCAATCTGACCGTCCATGAACTGGCCGCCGCCGGCGACAGCGCCACCATCGCCCTGGACGCTGACGGCCGCATCGACGACGACCAGGACAACAGCACCCTGATCGCCGCCAAGCGCCTGGAACTGACCGCCGGCGGCGCCATCGGCGCCACCGGTTCCTTCAGCCAGCGCGGCCTGGACACCGCCGTGGACGTGGTCACCGCCGACGCCAAGGGCGAGATCAATCTCCACGACGCCGACGATCTGGACGTGGAGAAAGTCACCACCACCACCGGCAACGTCACCCTCACCAGTGACGCCGGTGATCTGCACCTGGGCGAAGTACGCAGCGACGGCGAGGGCGCCAACATCACCCTGGTGGCGGACGGCGCCATCGACGCCCTCAACCAGGCGGACGACACCCCGGAACTGGACGCCGACCAACTGGCCCTGCGCGCCGGCAACGGCATCGGCACCGCCGACCAGGCCCTGCTGATCGAAACCGGCGCCCTGGAAGCGGACGCCGGCGACGGCGGCCTCTACCTGTTCAACCAGAACCGCGATCTCACCGTAGGTGGCGTCACCCCGAACCTGGGTCTGCCCGGTCTTACCGGCCTGGACGCCAACGGCGACCTGCACCTGACCGTGGCCGACGGTGCCCTCACCGTGAACGAGGACATCACCCAGACCGGCGAGGGCGACACCCGCCTGAGCAGCGGCAAGGGCCAGTTGTTGAACGCCAACCTGGCCGCCGCCGGCGATCTCACCCTGACCGCCGCCACCGGTGACATCACCGCCGTCAACGGCGTGCAACTGAGCAGCGGCGGCGATCTGTCCGCCACCGCCACCGAAGGCGGCGTCAGCCTGGTGCAGACCAGCCGTGCGCAAGCCACCGGCGACCTGACCCTGAAAGGCGGCGCCACGGTGTCGCTCAACAACGCCAGCGCCGAGGCCGGCGGCGACCTGACGCTGACCGGCGAAAACGGCAACGTGACCCTGGCCAACAGCCACGCCACCGGTGCCGAGAACGTCACCGCCAGCGCCGGCGAGAACGTCACCCTGTCCGGCGCGTCCACGCTCACCGCCACCAACGGCGCCATGGAGGCCACGGCCACCAACGGCAACCTGGACCTGAATGGCAACAGCGGCGCCAGCGCCGCCACCACGCTGGACGTGCAAGCGGGTAACCAGGTGTCGCTGAGCAACGCGACCCTGCAGTCCGGCGATGACATGAGCGTCACCGCCGACGAGGGCGACGTGCTGCTCACAAACAGCCACGCCGCCACCGACGGCGCGCAAACCGTCAGCGCCGGCGGCAGCGTGCGCCTGACCCAGTCCCAGCTGCACACCAAAACCGACGGCGATATGACCGTCACCGCGGAGGCCGGCGACATCGGCCTGACCAGCAGCCAGATGTGGGCCGGCGGCGCTTTCGACGGCCAGGCCGGCGGCAACGCGGTGCTCACCAACAGCCTGATCAGCGCCGGGGGCACCTTGGACCTGGATGCGGGGCACAATGTGCGCCTGGCCCAGGGCAGCGGCATCAACGGCACCGGTGACACCGGCGTGAACGCCAACGAAGGCGAACTGTTGATACTGGATATCGGCCAGATCCTGTCCGGCGCCGATCTCGACTTGAACGCCGGCACCAACGTGATCCTTCATACCGGGGTCGCCCTGGGGCAACAGGACCTGACCGTCACCGCCGGGCAGGACCTGCGCCTGTCCGGCGGCGCCCAGCTGCTCGCCAGCGAGGGCGACCTGTCCGCCACCGGCGAAAGCGGTGACGTGCTGCTCAGCCAGAACAGCGTGGTCGGTGCCGCCGGCGACGTGGCCCTGACCGCCGGTCAGGCCATGACCCTCACCGACGCCATGGTGGCCGCCGGCGCGGACCTGGCACTGACCGCCCGGCAGGGGTCCATGGTGCTGATGCACTCCAATGCCGGCGCCGGCGGCAACGCCGACGCCACCGCCGGCCAGGACTTGCGCTTGTCCGGTGGTTCGCTGCTCACCGCCACCCACGGCACGCTCAATGCCACCGCCACCAACGGCACTTTGAATCTGAGCCAGGGCAGCCAAGTCAGCGGCGCCGAGGACGTGACCCTGCGCGCCGGCACCGACCTGTCCCTGAACAATGTCAGCGCGGAGTCCCTCAGCGGCGACCTGAGCCTCACCGCCGACACCGGCAGCGTCACCCTGGTGACCAGCCAGGCCACCGGCCAGGTGGACACCACCGTCACCGCCGGTAACAACGTGGCGCTCTCCGGTAGCTCCGCGCTCACCGCCACCGACGGTGACCTGGACCTCACCGCCACCGACGGCGATCTGAGTGTCAGCCAGTCCTCCAGCCTCACCGCCGGCAACGACCTTACCGGCAGCGCCGGCGCCAACCTGGCCTTCACCACCGACGCCAACGTGACCGCCGGCGGCGATCTCGACCTGGACGCCGGCGATCACCTGAGCGTGACGGACGCCACCGTGCGCGCCGACGGCGATGCCGCCCTGACCGCCACCGACGGCAACCTGTCGGTGACCCGCGCCACGGTCACCGCCGGCGGTTTCCTGGACGGCGACGCCGGCCAGGGCATCCTGCTCACCGCCGCCACCCTGGCCAGCGGCCGCCCGGCCATGGTGCCGTTCGCGCCGCTGTCCGTGGAGCCGCTGCCCGAGGGCAACCTGGACCTGACCCTGAACGCCGGCAGCGGTGACATCGCCCTGTCCCAGGGCAGCCGCGCCGAGGCCGCCGGGGCCCTGGTGATGGACACCGAGGAAGGCAACGTCAGCCTCACCAACAGCAGCCGCGCCACCGCCGTCACCGACGCCACCGTGGCGGCCGGCGGCGGCGTCAGCCTGGCCCAGGGCTCGCGCCTGGAAGCCATCACCGGCGACCTGGACGTGACCGCCACGGAGGGGGATTTCACCGCCCGGGAGAGCGCCGTGCTGCGTGCCGGCGGCGACTTCACCGGCAACGCCGGCGGCGATCTGGCCTTTACCGAAAGCACGCAGGCCGACGCCGACGGCGCCCTGGATCTGGATGCCGGCGACAACCTGACCCTCCAGGACGCCACCGTGCGCGCCGACGGCGATATCGCCCTGACCGCCGCCGAGGGGGATCTGGCGGTGACCCGCTCCAGCGTCACCGCCGGTGGCTTCCTGGACGGTGACGCCGGCGGCGCCATCATCCTGACCGCCGCCAACCTGGCCAGCGGCCAGCCGGAAATCGAAATCCGCCGTCTGGCGCCCCTGGAACCGGGCAGTGTGGACCTGACCCTTAACGCCGGCAGCGGCGACGTGATGCTCACCAATGGCAGCCGCGCCACCGCCGCCGGTGACTTGGTGCTGGGCAGCGAGGAAGGCAGCGTGGTCCTCACCAACAGCAGCCGGGCGGAAGCGGCCACCGACGCCACCCTCACCGCGGCCACTGACGTGCGCATCAATAACGGCTCGTCCGTGGACGCCGGCGACGGTGATTTGACCCTCACCGCCACCGACGGCGACCTGAGCGTCACCAGCGGCGCCACGCTCACCGCCGGCAACGACCTCACCGGCACCGCCGGCCAGAACGTGACCCTGAACCAGGCCACCGCCCAGGCCAGCGGTAAGCTGTCCCTGGATGCTCAGGACGCGGATCTGACCCTGGCCAATAACGCCGGCCTGACCGCCGGCGCCGACCTGGACGCCAATGCCGGTGGCAAGCTCACCATGGACGCCACCAGCGCCATGAACAGCGGCGCCGACCTGACCCTGAAGGCCGGTGACGACGTGGCCCTGTCCACCCTGCGTGCCGGTGGCGACGTCTCCGTGACCAGCGAGGCGGGCGGCATTCAGGCCGACCCGGCCATCGCCGAGCACATCCACGGCGACAACCTGTTCCTGTCCGCGGCGAAGAGCATCGGCTCCACGCTCAGCGGCCTGAAGACCCGCGTGAACAATCTCTACGCCACCCTTACCGGCAGCGGCGATCTGTACCTGGACGACGTGGACGCGCTCACCGTCAAGGACAGCAGCCTGGCCGAAGGCGATGCCCACCTGAGCACCGGGGGCGACCTCACGCTCGAGGGTCTGGCGGTGAACGGTGACGCGCGGCTCGACAGCGCCGGCCGCATCACCACCGGCCAGGATGGCCTGGTCAGCGCCGAAGACCTGAACGCCACCGCCGTGGACGGCATTCAGCTCAACAGCGAACTGGACAGCGCCACCCTGACGGTGACCGGCGAAGGCACCCTTGCGGTGGACAACCTTGGCGACCTGCGTATCGATAGCGCCACCACCAGCGACGGAGACATCAACGTCGACGCCAGTGGCGACCTGGGCGTGGGCCGCGTGGCGGCCAACGGCGGCCATGACGTGACGCTGGGCTCCGGCGGCGCGATCCGCGTCGACGGCGCCGGCGAGATCGACGGCGTCAACGTGACCCTGCGCGCCAGCGACGGCATCGGCGGCCTGCCGGACAGCGAGAACCTGGACGATCTGCTGACGCTGCGCGCCGAGCGCATTGATGCGGTCAGCGACGCCGGCGACGTGATTCTTCGCCAGCAGGGCCCGGTGTTGATCCACCAGGCGCGCACCGGTGACGGCCGCGTCGGCGTGCTGGTCGAGGGCGGCGACGCCACCCTGGGGGATATCCGCGCCGACGGCGACGTCAGCCTGACGGCCCGGGACGGCGCTTTGCTCGACGACAACGACGCCGGCACCCGGGTCGCCGGCGCCGATGTGAGCTTGCACGGGCGCGACGGCGTCGGCAGCGACGCCAACGCCATCGCCACCCAGGCGGACAGCCTGGACCTGGAAGCCGACAGCGGTGTCATCAACGTGGAAGAACAGGACGGCCTGGCCGGTCTGGACGCGTCCATCAATGATGGTGACATTCGCGTGCGCACGCTGGCGGGCGACCTGACCGTCAATGAGGTGGAAGCCCTCACCCCGGGCAACGCGGTGATGCTCTCCGCCGTGGCCGGCGCCATCCTGGATGGCAACGCCGAAGCCAACAACATTGTCGCCTCACTGCTGGAACTGAGCGCGGCCAAGGGCATCGCCCGCGTCAGCAACCCACTGGACGTGGACGTCAGCACCCTGGGCGCCACCGGCGGCAACGGCGGCGTCTACATCAACAACCGCGGCACCGGCCCGCTCACCGTCACCGGCCTCACCGGCAGCGGTGGCCTGGCGCTCGCCACCGGCGGCGACCTGGACCTGAACGGCGATCTGCAAGGGCGCAGCGTGGAGCTGGCCGCCGGCGGTGATCTCACCCAGCGTGGCCGCATCACCGGCACCGATCGCGTCACCGTGGCCGGTAACGGCAACGTCACCATGACCGCCGGCGCGCACACCCAGAGCACCGGGCAGGTTTACTACCGCGCCGGGCAGACGCTGACGGTGAACACCATTCATACCGACGCCGGCCTGCCGGGCAGCAGGGTGATACTGGAAGGGCGCAACCTGCGCAGCAACGCCACCGCGCCGGGGTCCATCCGCGCCGGCCAGCTGGATGTGCGGGTGCCTAACGGTGACAGCGATCGCGTACACGACATGGTCGACACCACCAACGGCAAGGCCCGGGTGGTTCTTAACGGCCGTACCCAGGGTGGCAAAGTTGTGGAGGACGCCCAGTTCGTGGCGGACCTGACGCAGCCGCAAAGCGCCTTGCCGCGTGTCATGTTGAACCCGTTCCAGGGCTTCCAGCCGCAAACCACCGGCCAGGGCTTCCAGCCCGTGCCCGGCGACAACGGCGAGTGGCACTACAACCCCTGAGCTTGCTGTACTGAGCTCCTTGACGAGCCCGGCCACTTGGCCGGGCTTTTTTTTGGTTCATGGCGCTTTAGCGGGAACGCAGGTGTTGTGACTCCGAACCTCTCGAAGGGTGCCAGCTGCCCAGCAAAGCTCTGAAGAAAGGTTGGGCGCCAGCGATACCCCGGAGCGGTGACGCTACCGGCAGAACACAGACACGCGTCCCGGCTGGAGAGTACCTTTCCCGTTAATGCGCGATGAACCTTTTTTTATAGCAATCGCACCCGGAGCGAGCGGCCTTTGATCTTGCCTTGGCTCAGGCGCTGCAGCGCCTTGTCGGCAATCGCCCGCTCGACGGCCACATAAGCCTGGTTGTCGAACAGGGTGATCTTGCCCACCTGGGCGCCGGGGATACCGGCGTCACCGGTGAGCGCGCCGAGAATGTCCCCCGGACGCAGCTTCTGTTTGCGGCCGGCGCCGATGCACAGCGTCGCCATGGGCGCCTGCAACGGGCCACGGTCCACATGGGGTCGCACCTCGTCCAGCGGCAGCCACTGAATCGCGCCTTTCTGCTGATCCTCGATGGCCAGCGCGCGACGCATCTCCTTGGGCGCCACCAGACTCACCGCCAGGCCCGACTCGCCGGCCCGGCCGGTGCGGCCGATGCGGTGGATATGCGTCTCCGGGTCGCGGCCCAGCTCCACATTGATCACCAGATCCAGCGAGGCGATATCCAGCCCGCGTGCCGCCACGTCCGTGGCCACCAGCACCGACAGGCTGCGGTTGGCGAACATCCCCAGCACCTGGTCCCGGTCGCGCTGATCCAGATCGCCGTTCAGCGCCATCGCCGACACGCCCTTGGCGGTGAGGTGGTCCGCCACCTCCTGGCACTGCTGCTTGGTAAAGCAGAACGCCACGCAGGACGTGGGGCGCAGGCTGTAGAGCAGCCGTGTCACCGCCTCCAGCCGGGTCTCCGGCGTGACCTCATAGAAGCGCTGCTCGATCTGCCGGTCGTCGTGCTGGGTGGCCACCTCGATCCGCGCCGGGTCGCGCAGGAAACGTCCCGCCAACGCCTCGATGCCGGCCGGGTAGGTGGCCGAGAACAGCAGCGTCTGCCGGCGCGCCGGCGTCTGGCCGATGATTTCCGCGATGCTGTCCACGAAGCCCATGTCCAGCATCCGGTCCGCCTCGTCCAGCACCAGCGTATTCAGCCCGTCCAGCGACAACGTGCCCTTACTCAGATGCTTCTGAACCCGCCCCGGCGTGCCCACGATCACCTGGGCGCCGTGTTCCAGCGACCCGATCTGCGGCCCCATCGGCACCCCGCCGCACAGCGTCAGCACTTTCACGTTGTCCGAGCCCCGCGCCAGCCGGCGCAGGTCCTTGGCCACCTGATCCGCGAGCTCGCGGGTCGGGCAGAGCACCAGTGCCTGACAGCCGAAAAAGCGCGGGTTCAACGGGTGCAGCAACCCCAGCCCGAACGCCGCGGTCTTGCCGGAGCCGGTCTTGGCCTGGGCGATCACATCCCGCCCCTGCAGGATCAACGGCAGGCTCTGCGCCTGGATCGGCGTCATCTCGGCAAACCCCAGCGACGCCAGCGTCGCCAGGGTCGGCGCGGAAAGGGGGAGGGAAGCGAAGTCGGTATCGGTCACGGGTGGGGCCTGCTGTCGGAAAAGCGCGCAGTGTAGCATTTGATGCAGGATCCCGGTCCTTAATTGACATCCGTCAAGCGCCTTGCTTTATTGGCCTTCTAAAAATAATCCAACGGATGGAGTGGGGTATGCGACGTTTCTGGGGCTTGGTAGCTATTGCGGCGGCCGTGGCGGGATGTGGGGGTGGTTCATCGTCATCCTCCGATAATTCGGCTGGGGCCGCGCCTAAAGAACTCACCGTAGATCAGCGGAATTTCACCGAGGTAACCGTTGCCTGGGACGAGGTTTCGGGTGCCGAGAGCTACCATCTCTATTATTCCAGCGATCCGGATTTCGATTCCGACCACTTCGCCACCTACCCACACGGCACCTGGGTGCAAGACGTGACCTCTCCCCATAGTGTGGAAATGCCCGAATCGGGGCCCAACTACTATTTCGTGGTCACGGCGGTCGATGGCAATGGCAACGAGTCGTTCCCGTTCTTGCCCCGAGTCCAGCAAACCCAATTTGCGATTTATGATGACTCTGGTGAGGCGGTGGACCGGTATGGCTACATTTGGAAGCGCTGTGCGGAAGGCCAGACCTGGGTCGCCTCTCCGGCCTCATGCGAAGGTTCGCCAACGGTGTTTAACGCCGAAGAGTTAGAAGAACAGTTCTCCGCCTTTGACCACCCTGAATGGCATCTGCCCTATAGCTTCCAGGCACGTTTTTCCTGTCCCTCCTACCGTGACGGTGGCAATGGCGGTTCTTCGCATTGTTTTGAGAAAGTTTTTCCTGATTCGGCGATTCCTGGCGACTTCGAAGAAAAATATACCTTTATTAACGAAGTCACTAATGAGCATTGTGGCCGCTGGTTGCATGAGGACGCCCGCTATTGGATGCCTTGCGAAAAGCCGGGCCTGGTCATGCTGATTAGCGATGGAGAAGAGGGAGAGGGTTGACCTCGCTCGTGGTTTGTCCGGGCGAGGCCTATTTGCATAAAACTAAGTGCTTTCTGATCATAGCGCCGGTAATGAGAGCGGCCTTGACGGTCGTTTTTTCGCCTTCCTTACGGCGCTTCATGGTGCGACGGATGTGAGCTATGGCAAAGAAAGAATTTAGATTTCTCTTCTTGGCTTTGGCTTTTTTTATCGCGCTCGCGGCCTTCTGTGCCGATCTGTTTGGTGCCCTTTTTGGTGATTTTGGCCTTGTCGAGCTAATTGGAAAATTCTTGGTTTATGTGATTTGTTTGTATCAGCTTTCCTGCTATTTACTGGATCACGATATGCTTTCAGCGTATGGCCAGCCGGTAGGTATTGATAGGTCTTTTGAGAGAATGTTGTACGCCATCTTGTATGTGTTTTCGCTCGGCGTGGCCTCTGCCCATTCAGTAACCTATCTGTCGCAACGTCTTTCAGGGTGATGGCATTGTTCGCGGATCGACCTGATCGATCAGTTTAAAAAGATGTCTCGTTACTGGTTGCCGGTCGCGGATATCACCGGAAAGTGTGCGCTGTGGCGCAAGTCTTGAATGTAGTGCAAGTCGTTTTCACCGGTGGTTTGGCTGGAAATGTGTTATTCGAGTGAGACAGCGATGAATAATCTGTTGCTCTTTTTGCCTTTTTTATGGGTTGCGATATTTCTTTTATACGCATGCTTTTTGGTTAATAAGCAGCGAAATTGCTTTTCAGAAAGAATGGGTTTCTTCGATTTATGGCTCGCCGTTGGGTCCAGGCCGATAAAGAGGAAAAAGGGAATTGGCGCATCAGACGAGGAGAAGCTGAGAGAGCTTGAGTTCAAGCTTCGTAGGGCCGTTTTTATTTTGGTTCTCTTAATGGTTGCAACTTTTATGGCTTTAGAGCGCTGAACGTTCATGGTGATACGCAACGTCTGATGAGGGCAGGGGAAGAGAAGTTGCGCGATAGCCGCCATTCAGGAGTCGATGGGTGATGAAATAACCAACTGGAGAGGTTGCCTGGATGGATATCCAATGTGTATACATCTCCGGTTCTTACTGGTAGTGTAATGGCGTCAATCACACTTCTCAGGTGACCGTGATGGAAGTGCAAATCCGAAAGTGGGGTAACAGCTCGGCGGTGCGTCTGCCCAAGGCGCTGATGGAACAGCTGGGGCTGGACGCTGGCAGCACGCTGGCGCTTGAGGTCCGGGACGGCGCGCTTGTGATGCGGCCCAGCGGGCCGACGCTGGAGGAAATGCTGGCGACCTGCACCCCTGAAAAAATGGCCCTGACCGCGGAAGACCGGCAGTGGCTGGACAGCGATCCCGTGGGTAACGAGGAAATCTGATGGCTTATATCCCAAGGAAGGGAGACATTGTCCGCCTGAATTTCGACCCGGTGGCGGGCCATGAACAAGCGAAGCAGCGCCCGGCGCTGGTGGTGTCCCCGCAAGCGGTCCATGAGACCTTCGGCTTGTGTTGGGTGCTGCCGATCACCACGCGGGTCCGGGGCACGGCCTTCGAAATCCCGGTCACCGGTGGTGAGACGAGCGGCGTGGTGCTCACGCAGCAGATCCGCACCGTGGATTTCCGGGCCCGCGGCGCCGAATTCATCGAAGCGGCCGGTGAGCAGACCCGTGAGCAGGCCCTGCATGCGGTGCGTATGATCCTCGGCTGAGCCGGCCCGTACTCCGATCCCGTGTAACCGCACGTAAAACGCCCCCGCCGTGGATGAATTCACCCTCTCTTCCCGCTAGACTAGCGCGCTTGAACCGTCCGCCGGCGACCCGCCGGGTCGCGGGCGCTTTGGGTGTAGGAGCGGCCTGGGCCGCCATGCGAGCACTATGAGACTGAAAACAATCAAGCTGGCCGGGTTCAAGTCCTTCGTGGACCCGACGCCGGCCTCGTTCCCGGAAAATCTGACCGCCGTGGTGGGCCCCAACGGGTGCGGCAAGTCCAACATCATCGACGCGGTGCGCTGGGTGATGGGCGAGTCCTCGGCCAAGCACCTGCGCGGCGAGTCCATGGCGGACGTGATTTTCAACGGTTCCAATGCGCGCAAGCCGGTGGCCCAGGCCTCCATTGAGCTGGTGTTCGATAATTCCGACGGCACCGTCACCGGCGAATACGGTAAGTTCAACGAAATCTCCGTGAAGCGCCAGGTGACCCGGGACGGCCAGTCCAACTATTACCTGAACGGCACCAAGTGTCGCCGCAAGGACATCGCCGACATCTTCATGGGCACCGGCTTGGGCCCGCGCAGCTACGCGATCATCGAGCAGGGCATGATTTCCCGGCTGATCGAGGCGAAGCCGGAAGAGCTGCGCGTATACATCGAAGAGGCGGCGGGGATCTCCAAGTACAAGGCGCGGCGCCGCGAGACCGAGAACCGCATGCGCCGCACCCGCGAGAACCTGGAGCGGCTCACCGACATCCGCGACGAGCTGGAGCGCCAGATCGAGCGCCTGAGCCGCCAGGCGTCCGCCGCCGAGAAGTACAAGCAGTACAAAGAGGAAGAGCGTCACAAGAGCGCCCAGCTGAAGGCGCTGCGCTGGCGCGGTCTGAACGGCCAGGTGAAGCAGCTGGACCAGATCATCGCCGAGCTGGAAGTGGCCATGGAGGCGCGCATCGCCGAGCAGCGCCACGTGGACGCGGAGATCGAGCGCCTGCGCGACGGGCACAACGACGCCCAGGAAGGTTTCAACCAGGTGCAGCAGAAATTCTATGCCCTGGGCGCCGAGGTGGCGCGCCTGGAGCAGAGCATTCAGCACCAGCGTGAGCGCCGCCAGCAGCTGTTCGAGGAGCTGGACCAGGTGACCGCCAGCTGGAAAGAGGCGGACGCCCACCAGAACACCGACGCGGAGAAGCTCGCCGAGCTGGAGGAGCGGCTGGCGGCCCTGGAGCCGGGCCTGGAAGAGGCCCACGAGCAGCAGGAAACCTCCGCCGAGGCGCTGGCCCGGGCCGAGGACGCCATGCAGGAGTGGCAGCAGGCCTGGGAAAGCTTCAACAGCAAGGCCGGCGAGTCCCGCCGCCAGGCGGAGGTGGAGCAGTCCCGCATCCAGCATCTGGAAAAGTCCATTGAGCGCCTGGGCGAGCGCATGGAGCGCCTGCGCAAGGAGCAGGAATCCCTGGATTCCGGGCCGCTGGCCCGCGAGATGCGCGAGTTCGAAGAGCAGGTGGCGGAGTACCAGGAGCAGCGCGAAGAAAGCGAAATGCGCGCGGAAAGCCTGCAGGAACAGATCAACCAGCTGCGCCGGGACAACGGCGAGCGCGGCCGCGAGCTGGACGAGGCCCGCGATCAGCTGCAGAACCACAAGAACCGCCACACCTCCCTGGAAGCCCTGCAAAAAGCCGCCATGGGCGACGACGGCGCGGTCAGCGACTGGCTGGAACGCCACGACCTGGACCAGCGCCCGCGCCTGGCGGACCGCATCGAGGTGGCCGAGGGTTGGGAAAACGCCGTGGAAGCGGTGCTCGGCGACGCCCTGCAGGCGGTGTCCGTGGACGGCCTGGAGCAAGTCAGCGACTGGCTCGGCGACCTGACCCACGGCCGCGTGGCGCTGGTCCACGAGAGCCCGGTGCAGGCCTCCGGCGACGCCGGTGATCTGCTGCGCTCCCACGTCACCGGGCAGGTGCCGGAAGGGCTGTTGGCGGGCGTTTACGCCGCCGACGACCTGGGCGCCGCCCTGGCGCTGCGCGGCCGCCTGAAAGCCGGCGAATCCGTGGTCACCCGCGACGGCATCTGGCTGGGGCCGGACTGGCTCACCGTGGCCCGCGAGCAGGACCAGGAAGCCGGCGTCTTGGAGCGCCGCCGGGAACTGGAAAGCCTGGCCGGGCTGATCGACAGCGGCCAGCAGCGCGTCGACGAGCTGAAGGCCAAGCTGGAAGAGACCCGCGAGCAGGTCGCCGAGCTGGAGGAGGAGCGCGAGGAAGTGCAGCGCCAGGCGTCGCGCATCAGCCGCGAGCTGGGCGAGGTGAACGCCCAGGTGAGCGCCCGCCAGGTGCGCCTGGAGCAGATCACCATGCGCCGCGAGCGGCTCGGCAAGGAGCTGGACGAAGCCGGCGGCCAGCTGCAGCAGGAACAGGAACAGATCAAGGAAGCCCGCGCCGTCCTCCAGGAGGCCCTGGACGCCATGGAGCAGGACTCCGGCGAGCGCGAGGCGCTACTGTCGCGCCGGGATGAGACCCGCATGGCCCTGGACGAGGCCCGCCAGCAGGCGCGTCAGCACCGCGACCACGCCCACCAGCTGGCGATGGACGCCCAGGGCGCCCGCACCCAGGCGGACGCCCTGCGCCAGAACCTGGCGCGGCTGGAATCCCAGGTGGCCAGCCTGCGTGAACGCAAGGCGCAGCTGGAAGAGCAGGCCGGCGACGACGGCGACCCGGGCATCGAGCTGCAGGAGCAGCTGGAAGAAAAGCTCGAGCAGCGTCTGGAAGCGGAGCAGCAGCTGATCGAAGCGCGCCGCCAGCTGGAAAACGTGGAACACCAGATGCGCGATCTGGAAGGCCGGCGCGGCCAGCATGAGCGCCAGGCCCAGGAAGTGCGCGACACCATCAACAACAAGCGCATGCAGTGGCAGGATCTGAGCACCCGCCGCCAGACCGTGGCGGAGCAGCTCAACGAGCAGCACTTCGACCTGGACACGGTGCTCAATAATCTGCCCGAGGACGCCGACGAAAAGCAGTGGTCCGACGACCTGGAGCAGATCGCCCAGCGCATCGGCCGGCTCGGCCAGATCAACCTGGCGGCCATTGACGAATACCAGCAGCAGTCCGAGCGCAAACAGTATCTGGATCAGCAGAACGAGGATCTGGAAGACGCGCTCAGGACGCTGGAAAACGCCATCCGCAAGATCGACCGGGAAACCCGCACCCGCTTCAAGGAATACTTCGACCGCATCAACAAGGGGCTCCAGGAGCTGTTCCCGAAGGTGTTCGGCGGGGGCCACGCCTACCTGGAGCTGACCGGCGACGACCTGCTCGACACCGGCGTGGCGATCATGGCGCGGCCCCCGGGCAAGCGCAACAGCACCATCCACCTGTTGTCCGGGGGTGAGAAGGCGCTCACGGCCCTGTCCCTGGTATTCAGTATTTTTGAACTGAATCCGGCACCGTTCTGTCTGCTCGATGAGGTGGACGCGCCGCTGGACGACGCCAACGTGGGCCGGTTCTGTAACCTGGTCTCGGAGATGGCCGAGCGGGTGCAATTTATTTACATCACCCACAATAAGATCGCGATGGAAATGGCGCGCACCCTGATGGGCGTGACCATGCATGAACCGGGTGTCTCGCGGCTGGTGTCCGTGGATGTGGAAGAAGCCGCCGAGCTGGCGGCCATGTAAGCCGCCGCCGGCGTTTTGACAGGCGCCGGCGGCTGACCAATGATGACTGAAACTGGCGCGAGCTAAGGAAGAGGCAACATGGGCCTGAATCTGGAAACATTGATCGGCATTCTGGTTATTCTGATCCTCCTGATTCTTGCCGATGGCGTGCGGCGCATGATCCGCGAACGCCACGGCCGGTTGCGCATGCGCATCGACCGCCGGTTCGGCAAAGGCCCGGCGGCGGACGACGACAGCGACGACGATTACCCCAACGAACTGATCGGTCGTCCGCGCGTGCGCAGCCGCGAAGAGCAGGCCCGTATCGATATGGACGGTGTCGACGACGATAGCCACGGCGACCGCGCCGACCCGCCGATCATGATGGACACCGCCGAAGCGCCGCCGGAAGCGCCCACCCGCCGCGCCGAGCAGCAAACCCTGTTCGACGCCGACAACAGCGACGACGATAGCGCGCCGGAAAGCCCGGTGGCCGGCTCCGCGAAAGCCGGCGCCGCCACCTCCGGGTCCGCCGCCTCCGGCGTCACCGACACGGACGACGTGGACGAGCCGCCGGCCCGCCCGGTGACCCGCCGGCCCGAAGCCACCCGCGAGCCTTCCACCGGCTCCCAGCGCGAAGAGCTGCGCCGCGAGGAAAGCCGGAAGCAGTCGGCGCCGCGCCCGTCCGCCGCCCGTCAGGAGCCGAAACCCAAGGACCCGGGCCCGGTGCTGGAAGTGATCGTCTTCCACCTGATCGCCCGCCGTCCGGAACGCTTCGACGGCCAGGACATGCTGCGTCTGCTGCTGGAAAACGGCCTGCGCTACGGCGACATGCACATCTTCCACCGCCACCGCGACGTGGACGGCCGCGAGCAACTGGAATTCTCCGTGGCCAACGCCGTGGAGCCGGGCACCTTCGACATCGATAGCATGGAAGACGAGCAGTTCGCCGGCATCACCTTCTTCATGAAGCTGCCCGGGCCCCGGGACCCGCTCGCCTCCCTGGAGCGCATGCTCACCGCCGGCCGTCGCCTGGCCGAAGGCCTGAACGGCGACCTCAAGGACGAGCAGCACAGCGTGCTCACCCCGCAAACCATGGAGCACCTGCGCCAGCGCGTGCAGGAATTCGAGCGCCGCCAGCGCGTCTCCCACGGGGCCTGAAGTGGCGACAAAGAAAAACATCGCCCCCGCCGAAGAGATCAAAACGCTCCGCGACCAGCTTAATGACTGGTCGTACCGGTATTACGTGCTGGACGACCCGTCCGTGCCGGACGTGGAGTACGACCGGGCGTTCCGCCGCCTGGAAGAGCTGGAAGCCGAGCATCCGGAGCTGGTAACGAAAGACTCGCCCACCCAGCGGGTCGGCGACCGCCCCCTGGACGCCTTCGATGAGGTGCGCCACGACGTGCCCATGCTGAGCCTGGGCAATGCCTTCGACGAACAGGAGCTGCGCGACTTCGACCAGCGTGTGCGCGAGCGTCTGGACGTGGACGGCCCGGTGGCCTATGTGGCGGAACCCAAGCTCGATGGCCTGGCGGTGTCGCTGCTCTATGAACACGGCGAGCTGGTGCGCGCCGCCACCCGCGGCGATGGCGAAACCGGCGAGGACATCACCGCCAACGTGCGCACCATTAAGTCCGTGCGGTTGAAACTGCGCGGCGACAAGCCGCCCGCGCGCATGGAAGTGCGCGGCGAAGTGGTGATGCCCCACGACGGCTTCGCCCGGCTCAATAAGCGTCAGGAAGAGGCCGGCCAAAAGACCTTCGCCAACCCGCGCAACGCCGCCGCCGGCAGCCTGCGTCAGCTGGATTCGCGCATCACCGCCCAGCGGCCGCTGGAGTTCTACGCTTACTCGGTGGCGCAGCTGGACGGTGAGGACTGGCCGGAGACCCACTCCGGCATGCTCGACCGGGTGCGGGAGTGGGGCCTGCGCGTCAACAAGGAAGTGAAAGTCTGCCAGGGCCTGGACGCCATGCTGTCGTTCTACGAGGACATCATGGCGCGGCGGGTGGACCTGGGCTACGACATCGACGGCGTGGTCTACAAGGTGGACCGGCTGGACTGGCAGCGCGATCTGGGTTTCGTCAGCCGGGCGCCGCGCTGGGCGGTGGCGCATAAGTTTCCGGCCCAGGAAGAAATCACCGTGCTCAACGAGGTGGACTGGCAGGTGGGCCGCACCGGCGCGCTGACCCCGGTGGCCAAGCTGGAGCCGGTGCAGGTGGGTGGTGTCACGGTCAGCAACGCCACCCTGCATAACATCGACGAAATTCGCCGGTTGGACATCCGCGTCGGCGACAGCGTGGTGATCTACCGCGCCGGCGACGTGATTCCCAAGGTGGTGCGCACGGTCCCCGAGCGGCGCCCTAAGAACGCCGGGGAAATCAATCTGCCCACGGAATGTCCGGTGTGCGGCAGCGAGATTCTGCGCGCCGACGACGGCGTGGTGGCGCGCTGCACCGGCGGTCTGATCTGCGGCGCCCAGCAGCGCGAGGCGATCAAGCACTTCGCCTCGCGGCGGGCCATGGACATCGACGGCCTGGGCGACAAGCTGGTGGACGCCCTGGTGGATCAGGAACTGATCGAGACCGTGGCCGATCTTTACCGCCTCAAGGCCGAGGACGTGGCCGGCCTGGAGCGCATGGGCGAGAAATCCGCCGCCAACCTGATCGAGGCCCTGGAAGCGTCCAAGAAGATGCCGCTGAGCCGGTTCCTGTTCGCGCTCGGTATCCTGCAGATCGGCGAGGAAACCGCCAAGGCCCTGGCGGACGCCTTCGGCGACCTGGACAGCATCCGCAACGCGCCATTGCTGCTGTTCCTGCAGGTGCCCGACGTGGGCGGCGAAGTGGCCAAGGCGATCGCCGCTTTCTTCGCCGAAGAACACAACGAGAAGGTGATCGACGGCCTGCTCGACGCCGGTGTGGAGCCGCAGTCCAACGGGGCGCCGTCCCGGCGTTTCGTGGACACCCTGACCCTGGCCGCTTTTCTGAGCAGCGCCAAGACCTTGGGCATGCCGCTCAGCGGCGTGGGCACCAAGACCCTGGAAACCCTGGGCCGCCACTACCGGCACCTGGACGCGCTGCTCAAGGCGGTGGACGACGGCGAGGACGACAGCGGCGTCAAAGCCGGCACTCTGGAAAAGCTGGCCCAGGGCCTCAAGGCCGACGATTGGCGCAAAACACTAAAGGACGCGCAGGCCTACGCCGACAAGCTGGCCGACAAAGCCCCCGCCGGCAGCGCCGACGAGCGCCCCTTGGAAGGTGAAACCTGGGTACTCACCGGCACCCTGGCGCGCCTCACCCGCGACCAGGCCAAGCAGCATCTGGAGGCCCTGGGCGCCAAGGTGTCCGGCAGCGTCTCCGGCAAGACCGCCCGGGTGGTGGCCGGCGAGTCCGCCGGCTCCAAGCTGGACAAGGCCCGCAGCCTCGACGTCGAGGTAATCGACGAGGACGCTTTTATCGACTTCCTCGCCGGCCACGGCATCGAAATCCCGGACTGACCGCCCCCTGTAGGTCGGGTTAGGCCGAAGGCCGTAACCCGACATGTCGGTTGCAAGCCGCGAGCGCCTTTTGTCGGGTTACGCTGCGCTAACCCGACCTACACGCTTGCTTGAAGCTTGCAGCACCGCCTCAACCCGCTACCATGACTCAAACCCAAACCCCGAGGTCGCCCATGCGTGCCGCAGTTCTGGCTTTGATTCTGGCATTGGGGGGCTGCGCCTCCACGCCCACCCACATCGACGACGTCTGCGCGGTGTTCGACCAAAAAGGCGGCTGGTTCAACAACTGGTACAAGGCCGCCAAGCGCAGCGAAAAAGAGTTCGGCGTGCCGGTGGCGATTCTGATGGCCACCATCTACAAGGAATCCGGCTTCCAGGCGGACGCCCGCCCGCCGCGCACCAAGCTGCTGGGCTTTATTCCCTGGAAGCGCCCCTCCAGCGCCTACGGCTACCCTCAGGCCCTGGACGGCACCTGGGACTGGTACCGGCGTGAAACCGGTCACGGCGGCGCCGACCGGGACGACTTCAGCGACGCGGTGCACTTCGTCGGCTGGTACCATTACCAGAGCCATGTGCGTAACGGCATCGCCCGCAACGACGCCTACCATCTCTATCTGGCGTACTACGCCGGCCACGGCGGCTACGCTCGGGGCATCTGGAAAAGCCGCCCCTACATGAAACGCTCAGCGCAGCGCGCCCAGGACATGGCCACCCGTTACGCGGTGCAGATGGAACGCTGCGGGCGTTAGCGACGTTTGGGTGGTCGGTTTTCGAATGAGGTTTTGAGTTTGGACAACGAATCGATCGTCTACGGGTGCATCAAGCACCTGCCGTTCGGTGACCGGCAGCAGCGCCAGGCGAGCTGCTTCCACAACCGCCGCGCCATCCGCACCCTGCCGGAATCCGATCAGTGGCCGTTTCTCAGCCAGGACATGTTCGCCATCTCCGGCGACCCGGCCTCCGGCGGCAGCTACCAGACCCAGGTGATCCACTTCGGCATGTCCTACCGGGCGGTGGAGTACGAGTGGGAACACTGGATCGCCAAATTCGAACGCCTGCTCAAACAGATGTACTGGGTGGGGGCGGTGGTGCACCTGGAGACCGATTTTTCCGGCTTCCACACCTTCATGTGGGACAGCGCCGACGACTACCACGAACCCTCCGACGAGCCCCTGCGCGTGCGCTGCGAATGGTCCCGGGAAGGCACGATGGTTTAGAGCAGTTAATAGTTAACAGTAAGAGTGAATAGTTAAAACACCTTTGCAGCGAGGCTTGGCGCGCGGACAATACGCATTGTTTCGCTATTAACTATTCACTGTTAACTATTAATTGCTTCTTATGATTGTTCCCTGGCAAGAGATCCCCCCGGAGACCCTGGATAACCTGATCGAGGAGTTCGTCACCCGTGACGGCACCGATTATGGGGAGCAGGAAATCGGCACCGACACCAAGGTGGCGCAGGTGCGCGAACATTTACGGCGCGGCCGGGCCTCGGTGGTGTTCGATGAGGCCACGGAGACCATCTCCATCTTTACCCGCGAACAGCTCGACGAGCTCGACCGCACCTCGCGGTGATGTCGGGTTACGGCCGCTGGCCTAACCCGACCTACCAGGCGTCGTAGGTCGGATTAGGCGAAGCCGTAATCCGACACACCGATCAGGCGAGTACAATCACCAGCAGGTGAATAGCAGCCGCCAGCAGCGCGGTCCAGTTGGCGACGATGCCCAGCTGCCGCGCCCGCACCGGGCCGCCCATCAGGCCCCAGGCGTGGGCGAGGCGTCCGCCCACCAGCAGGCAACCGTAGACGTGCAGCGCCAGGTGGTTGCCGTTGCTGCCCTCCAGCAGGGCCATGAGAATCAGAATCACCGGGGTGTATTCCACCGCGTTGCCGTGGGCGCGGATGGCGCGGTTGAGTTCGCCGCGGCCGCCGTCGCCCAGGGAGACGCCGTGGCGCAGGCGAAGGCGCACCACGTTGGCGGCCAGGGCAAGAATGATCAGCGCGGCAAGCGCCGCGTACGGGGCGGTGGTCAGGAACATCAGGGACTCCAGTCAGGTTGTTTTTTGCGTTTTCGGAGGATGAAGCGCTCCGGCGCCAGGGCGGCGATCAGCGCCCGGTCCGCCGGCGGTGCGCGCTCGCTGAGCCGGTCGGCAAGCAGGTCGGCGCACAGTGGCGTGCCGGTGATGCCCCGGCTGCCGTGGGCGAGGTTCAAGTATAGGCCGGGCAGGGCGGTGTGCGGGTTGGCCGTGGCGTCCGGCAGCGGGCCCACCAGGGGCAGGAAGTCCAGGCTCTGGCAGCGCATGGCCACGCGCCGGTCCACCACCTCGATGGCGTCGCCGCCCAATTCTTCCCACTGTCGCGGCAGATGCTGTCGCAGTTGCGCCAGGTTGGCGGCGTCGTCGCTGTCGCGGGGCGCCGGGTCCAGGTGGTGCAGGTCGAAGGTGGCGCCCACGCAGTGCACGCCGTCCAGCGGTGGGGTCAGGTAGCCGCCGTGGCAGTGCGCCTGTTGCCAGGCGGCGCTGGCGGCGGTGGGGCGGCAGTAGCTGACCTGGCCCCGGATGGTTTTCAGTGGCAGCCACGACAGGCCGGCGAGATCCCGGGCGGCGCCGGCGGTGGCGAGAATCAGGGCGTCCGCCTCCAGGGTGTGGTCGTCGCTCAAGCGCACCCGCACCGGTTGGCCGTCGGTGGCGGGTTGGAAGTCGCTGACGCCGGCCGCGCGCCGTTCGATGGCCGGGTGGTCCAGCAGGTGCCGGCACCAGGCCGGCGGCGACAGGTAGCCGCCGCCCACCAGTTCCATGGCCTGTTCCCCCAGCGGCTTAAGCAATGTTTCCGGCCAGGCGCCGCTGTTCCGGGCGTCGCGGATTTTGTGCGCTTGTTTGTCATCGACGAAGTGCTGTGGCACGCCGTTCAGGTGGCCCTGATCCGGGCCGGGGAAGCCATGGCGTTGCAGCCAGCGCAGGGCGTGCACATAGCTGAGCTGGTAGAAGCGGTTCTGTTCGGTGAGATGGGCACTGGGCGTGCTGTAGACCACTCCGGCCCGATTGCCGGAGGCGCCGGCGGCGACGCCGGCCGGGTCCAGCACGGTGACCCGCCAGCCCCGTTCCGCCAGGGCGCGGGCGGTGGTGGCCCCGGCCAGGCCGGCGCCCGCCACCAGGGCGTGGCCCCGGCGGCTGCGCGCCGGTTGCCAGACCGCGTCGCCGAAGTGGCCGGCCAGCATGTGGCGCTTGCCGCCGAAGCCGTCGCGTCGCCGCATGGCGAAGCCCGCCTCGATCAGGCCCCGGCGCACGAAGCCGGCGGCGGTGAAGGTGGCCAGGGTGGCGCCGGGGCGGCTGTGGGCGGCCAGCTCGGCGAACAGGCCGGCCTGCCACATGGCCGGGTTGCGGGCCGGCGCGAAGCCGTCCAGGAACCAGGCGTCCACCTCGGCGGGGCATTGCCGCCACAGGGCTTGTGCGTCGCCGAGCATTAGCGTCAGGGTAATGTTGTCCGCCAGTTGCAGCCGGTGATAGCCGGGGCTGGCGGGCGGGTACTGGGCGAGCAGCGCCCGGGCCGGTCCGCCCAGCTCCGGCCAGTGGGCCAGGGCGTGGGCCAGGTCCTCGCGCCGCAGCGGGTGCTTTTCCACCGACCACAGCTCCAGGCCGGCACCGGCCGGCGCCAGCGCCAGAAAGCGCTTGGCGGCCAGCAGCATGTTAAGCCCGGTGCCGAAGCCGGTCTCGCCGATCACGAAACGGTCGCCGTCGGTGAGGGCGGCGAAGCGCCGGTCCAGCTGGTTGCCGTCCAGGAACACATAGACGCTTTCCGCGCGACCGTCCTGGCGCGAAAAATAGGGGTCGTCAAAGTCGGTGGCCACCGGAGTGTGGTCTTGCCACTGCAGACGGGCCGGGGTGATCGGCGTGAAATCGGCCTCGGCGGCGCGGGACGGTCCGTTGGGCATGGGTTGGGCGGGCTCCTCGCTAGGCTGCGGCGCTGCCGCGATTCAGGATGCAGGATACAGGATACAGGCGCGAAGATCGGTTCACCTCACCGGCCGCTGGGTGCTCCGCGCCTGTATCCTGCATCCTGGACCGGCGGCGTCAGTCGCCCCCCTGGAAGGCGCGGAACTCCGCCAGGGCCCGTTTGCTGATTTGCAGCAGCTCGGTGGTCTTGCGTTCCCGCGAGCCGCTTTCGATGCGCACGAAATGGTCGTCGTCCACGGTCAGCAGCAGCACTTCGTGAAGCGGCCGGCGGCCGGGTTCGTTGACCAGGTAACGGGCGCTGGCGGTGAGGTGGCCTTCCAGGTCGAACAGCCGCTCGCTGGTGAAGCGGATCGACTGGTTATCGCTGTTGTAGACGCGGTTGATGCGTTGCTGGCGCAGCTGGCCGTAGTGGCCGGAGACGATGCGCTCCGGGCCGAGATCGCGCCAGCCCGCCGGCAGGCCATAGACGGTGACGGTAAGGCGGGTGCGCGGGTCACCGAACAGCCACTGGCGCCAGCCGGCGCGGTCGCTGCTGATCTCGCCGTTGCTTTCCAGGCCGGCGAGTTCGGGCGGCGCGCCGAAGCGGTCCAGGGCCAGGGTCTGCCCGGCCAGCTGCCGCGGCAGGGAAGCGCCGTCGCTGCCCCGCAGGGTCCGGATGCTGTTTTCCGGTGCCGGGTTGGCGCAGCCGGCCAGGCTCAGCACGGCGCCGGCGAGCAGGGCGGGCAGGGTACGGCGAAAGGGCATGGTCGGGACTCTTAAGCAAGGGGCGAACGAAGGTTCTTTTTTACAGTAACCGCCCCCTGACCGTCACGTGATGGTGGCGTCACTATTGCCAAATTTGTCCTGTAATGCATCCGGCGCCGTGCTAATTTTCCGGGATCAAGAGCCCGATACGCGAGGACGGGCCGGCGAGCCAAGGAGGCGATGGTGGCACAACGAAAACAATATCCGGCCATCCTGTTGTTGGTGGGGCTGGTGACCGTGCCCTTCCTGGTGGTCGCGGCGCTGTTGTTGCAATACCGCGTCGGCCTTCACGAAGGCTACCAGCGCATGCTTGACGACGTGCGGCTCTTCCGTGTCGGTCTGGCGGTCACCGCGCCCCTGGAAGAAACCCGTGATCTGGCTCCGGCCCGGGTGCACCTGGAAGTGCCCGACCTGGAAGCGCGTTTTCTGCGCGCGCGCCGCAACACCGAGGCGCGCCTGGACGACTTCGTGCAGGCGGTGTCCGGCAGCGCCATTCCCAGCCTGCTGGACCAGGTGGTGGCGCTGCGCCGGGAATGGCGCGAGCTCAGCCCGTCCACCGGCCTCGCCGGGCGGGATGTATCCGGCCCGTTCGATAACGTGGAGCAGATCAACGGCCGGCTGCACAACGCGCTGGCGGCGGTGCTGTACATGGGCGACATCGCCGTGCCCACCCGCCCCAGCCCGAATGAAGCCCTGTCCCTGCCGTTGAACGGGCTGCGCCAGCTCAGCCACGACCTGGGGGTGATCCGCGCCATCGCCGTCTATACCAGCCTTAACGGCGGCTACCTGAGCACCGTGGACCTGCGTCAGCTGGAGCGCGCCCTGGCCCGCCTGGAAGAATTGATCCCCCAGGTGGAGGGGCAGATCCAGGCGCTCGCGTCGCGCACCGACGAGGCGCGGCTGCGCCAGCAGTGGCGGACCACGCGCACGGAACTGGAAAGCTACCTGCAATGGTCCCGGCAGACCCTGTTACTGCCGTCGCGGGTGACCGTGACCTGGCAGGAGGCACTGGCCGAGGGCGGTGAGCGCCAGCAGCGTCTGCGCGATCTCAGCGAGGCCATTACCGGCGTGGCCGTGATGCTGGTGGAGCAGGGGCGCGGCAAGAGCCTGCGCGACAGCGGGCTGATCATGGCCGGCCTGCTGGTGCTGTATCTGCTGGTGCTGGTGCTCAGCCTGGTGTTCTTTCATTTCGCCACCCGCGCCATTCGCGGCCGCGCCGAGGTGCGCGCCAAGAGCCAGTTCCTGGCGCGCATGAGCCACGAGATACGCACGCCGCTGAACGGCGTGCTGGGGCTGGCGGAGCTGCTGCGCGAAACCAACCCGTCGCCGCGCCAGCAGGAATACATCGGGTTGATCGAAAACGCCGGCCGTACCCTCAATACTCTGGTCAACGACGTGTTGGATTACGCCAAGCTGGAAGCCGGCAAACTGGAACTGGAGCAGTCCCCGTTCGATCCCGCCGCCTTATTGATCGATTGCGCGCACATGTTCAGCCTGCCGGCCAGCGACAACGGTGACCTGGTGCTGGTGGACGCCGACGCCGCCTTGCCGGCGCAGCTGCGCGGCGACGAGCCCCGGCTGCGCCAGGTGCTGACCAATCTGCTTTCCAACGCGATCAAGTTCACCCGCCATGGCTGGATCCGGGTGGGCGCCCGCTGCCTGGAAGAGCGCGATGGGCAGGCGATGATCGAGTTCACCGTCAGCGACAGTGGTATCGGCATGACCCGCGACGAGCAGCGCCGGTTGTTCCAGAACTTCAGCCAGGCGTCCGCCTCGGTGGCGCAGCGTTTCGGCGGCACCGGCCTGGGCCTGTCGATCAGCCAGGAACTGGTGCGTCTGATGGGCGGTGACATCGACGTGCGCAGCGCGCCGGAGCAGGGCACCACCTTCCGGTTCGTGATTCCGCTGCCGGTGCTGGAGAAAGCGGTGCCGATGCCGGAATGGACCTCGGTGCCCGCGCTGGTGTGGGACCCGGTGGGCAACCTGGGCGAACTGCTGCAGCGCGATCCGCGCTTCTCCCGGGTGCGGGTGGTGGATGACCTGGCGGCGGTGCAGCGGGCGCTGAGCGAGGACGACAGCGGTCACCTGCTGGTCAACGGCATCAGCGACGGCGTGCTGTTGGACCAGGGGCTGCGGCCGGCCCGCGAGCGCCACGCCGGGCTGCGGCCGGTGTTGCTGTGCGGCATGCGTGAAAGCGGCGAAGTGGTGATGCGCGACGACATCACCCTGGTGCGCCGGGCGGTGCTCACGGTGGCGGAGTTGCAGCAGTTGATCAGCGACAGTGGCCCCGGCCAGGTGCCGCTGTTGTCCGAGCGGGAGCCGGTGGACACCCAGGGCGGCCTGCGCGTGCTGGTGGCCGAGGACAACCCGGTCAACCAGATGGTGACGCGCGGCTACCTGGAGCGCCTCGGCGTGCCCGGGCCGGTGCTCAGCGACGACGGCCGCAAGGCCCTGGAGGCGTTCACCGCCGGTGAAGGCCGCTACCGGCTGGTGCTGATGGACCTGGACATGCCCGACATGGACGGCTTCGAAAGCGCCACCCGCATGCGCCGGCTGGAACAGGACAAAGGCTGGCCGCCGGCGGTGATCCTGGCGCTCAGCGCCCACGTCCTGCCCGAGTACGCCGACCGCATCCGCGAGGCCGGCATGGACGGACAACTGATCAAACCGCTGACGCTTAGTGCCATGCAGGCGGCATTGCACCAATACCTGACGGACAGTTGAGAGTTAACAGTTAAGAGTTAACAGTGAATAGTTGAAAACAGTGCGTGGCGGATCGCTTTGCGTGGTTGCAAAGGTGCCCTGCGTATCCGCAAGGCGCCTTCGCTGTTAACTATTAACTGTTCACTGTTAACTATTAACTGTTCACTCTTAACTGGCTCTCAAGCGCCCCATGCGGAGGCGGCGCCAGCCGATCAGGCCGGCCACCTTGACCAGGGAGCTGAGGCCGCCGGCGTCGGCGAGGGGGGCTTTGCCGCGCGCGATCCGGCCCAGCTGCAGGGTGTACCAGGAGACTTCCATCATCGCGGCGTTGTCCACGGCGCGGATGCCGGTGCGGATCGGCGCCACGGCGCTGACCGCGTCCTCGCCGGCGAGCAGGCGGTTGCTGAACGCGGGGTCCAGCACCAGCGGCCGGGCCAGGCCGATCATGTCGGTGGCGCCGTCCTCCAGGGCCGCCGCCATGCCTTCCCGGCTGCGGAAGCCGCCGGTCACCATCAGTGGCACCTTGACCCGTGAGCGCACCTGCTCCGCGTAGCTGAGGAAGTAGGCCTCGCGGCGGCGGGTGGACTCGCGCTGGCCCTGGCCGGCCATGCGCGGTGCCTCGTAGGTGCCGCCGGAGATTTCGATCAGGTCGATGCCGCGGGCGTCCAGCGCCTCCACCACCGCCAGGGATTCTTCCTCGGTGAAACCGCCTTTCTGGAAGTCCGCCGAGTTGAGTTTGATCGACACCGGGAAGTCGTCGCCCACCCGGCGGCGGATCTCGTCGTAGACTTCCAGCACGAAGCGGCGCCGGTTCTCGGCGCTGCCGCCGTAGGCGTCCTCGCGGCGGTTGTGGCGCGGCGACAGGAACTGGCTGACCAGATAGCCGTGGGCGCCGTGGATCTGCACGCCGGAAAAGCCGGCTTCCTTGGCGAGCGCGGCGGTCTCGCCGAAGCGGCGCACCAGTTCCGCGATGTCGTTCACGGTGAGCGCGCGCGGCACATGGAAGAAGCGCTTGAGGTTCGGGTCGGAGAACGGCACCGCCGAGGGTGACACGGTCTCGCGGTTGAGCGCCGCGGGCGCCTGCTTGCCGGGGTGATTGATCTGCATCCACAGGTGGGTGCCGTTTTCGCGGCCGGCCCGCGCCCAGGCCTTGAGCCGGTCCATGTCGCGGCGGTCTTCCAGCACCACATTGCAGGGTTCGCCCAGGGCGCGCCGGTCGATCATCACGTTGCCGGTCACCGACAGGCCGGTGCCGCCCCGGGCCCAGGCCCGGTAGAGGCGGGTGAGTTTGGCGGTGACCCGGTTGTCGGTGGTGCCCAGGGTCTCGCTCATCGCTGACTTGCCCAGCCGGTTCTTCAGCGTTGCGCCGCAGGGCAGCTCGAGGGGTTGGTCCAGCGTCACGGTCATGGGATTTCCTTACATCGGGCAATGGGAATGTGCACATAGTGCCTGTTCCCCTCGTGAATGCAGTGTCCGCACGGGCCAATCTTAGCGGCTGTGGGAGCGGGCCCTGCCCGCGAAAGGGAGCGAAGCTCCCGGCGGGATACCAGAGACCTGTCTAACGGGAGCACGAATAGCGTCTCTGCACCGGAAATGTGGGCTCTCCATCCGGGGTCGCGAGTCTGTGTTCTGCCCTTCCGGGAACGCTGTGAATACGTCCCTGTACGCTCCCTGTCGAACGTCCTGTTCTCCAGGGTCCCGGAAGGGCAGAACACAGACTCGCTCCGGGGCAGACTCCAGTGCCTCGGGTCATAGCTGACGCCGAACCTTTCTGTAAAGGTCCGGGCGGTGTTATGTCCCGTGGCGGTGACGCTGCCCAGTGAGCGGGGCAATGGTGGTGCCTGGAGGGAGCTGTTTGGCCAGGGAAGGCCAAACTAACAGCGCCCAGGGATGGCTTGAGCGGTCCCGGAAGGCACCACCATTGCACCGCGTCTCGGATACGGAGCTCCGAACACCTGGAGAGCCAGCGTCTCTGGGATCCTGCCGGCCGGCTAAGCCGGCCTTTCGCTTGCAGGGCAAGCTCCCACAAGGGCCCGCTCCCACAAATCTGGCTCCCTGCAGCGGCCCTTGTGGCGGGGGGCCGGCGCCGGGATAATCCGCGCCATGCTGGAAACCTATCTGAATGAACTGGAGGCGGCGCTGCCGTCGTTGCTGGGCGAGGGCGGCGCGCCGGTGGCGGCGTTGACGCGCCACCGTCTGCTGGACAAGCCGCACGGCGATCTGCCGCGCTGGCACGACGCGGTCACCGCGTTGCCGCCGGGGCCGGCGCCATGCCGGCTGGACCGGGACCGGGTCACCATCGGTGCGCCGGGGGGGGTGGACACCGATGCTCTGGACGCGGCGTTGCGCGGCTTGATGCCCTGGCGCAAGGGGCCGTTTGAATTCTTCGGTACGCACATTGATACCGAGTGGCGCTCCGATTGGAAGTGGCAGCGGGTGGCGCCGCATCTGTCCGATCTGCGCGGGCGGCGGGTGCTGGACGTGGGTTGCGGCAGCGGTTACCACGGCTGGCGGATGGCCGGTGCCGGCGCCGCCCAGGTGCTGGGCATCGATCCCACGGTGTTGTTTTTGATGCAGTATCTGGCGGTGAAGCGTTTCACGCCGACGACGCCGTTCTGGTTCGCGCCGCTGCGTATGGAGGAGCTGCCCGCCGGTCTGGCGGCGTTCGATACGGTGTTCTCCATGGGCGTGCTGTATCACCGCCGGTCGCCGCTGGACCATCTGCTGGAATTGCGCGATGCCCTGCGCCCGGGTGGGGAGCTGGTGCTGGAAACGCTGGTGGTGGAAGGGGACGAGCGCGCCGTGCTGATGCCCGAGGGGCGTTACGCGGCGATGCGCAATGTGTTCTTTTTGCCCAGCACCGCGCATCTGGCGGTGTGGCTGCGGCGCTGCGGGTTCGACCGGGTGCGTTGCGTGGACGAGTGCGTGACCACGGTGGAGGAGCAGCGCGGCACCGACTGGATGCGCTTTCAGTCGTTGCCGGACTTTCTCGACCCGGACGACCCGGGGCGCAGCCGGGAGGGTTACCCGGCGCCACGCCGGGCGGTGATGATCGCCCGCAGGTCGGGTTAGGCCGGGGCCTTAACCCGACGTCACCTTTAATGCGGTATCAGCGAGGCTTCCAGCAGCTGATCAATCAGCAGCATGCGGGTACGTTCATCAAGGCGCTGCAGCGCGGGGGACAGCGTGCTGATCAGGGTGGTGTCGTCGTCGCGCAGTTGTTCCACCAGTTCCTTGAGTTGCTGTGGCGAGGCGTGCCCGTTGGCGGTGTCGTCGTCGCGGCGCCTCTGGGGGCGGCCGTTAACGGCGCTTTCATCACCGGCTTCGCTTTTCTCGCTGTTGATTGCCGGTGCGTTTCGGCTGTCGTCCAGGGCCCGCCGTGACAGCGCCGGGCCGTCGCCGTGTTCGTTGTCGGCGGCGAGCAGGCAGAGCGTGTCCATAAGCAGTTCGCGTACGTTTTCGCGGGCCTGCTCTTCACTTTGTTCCGGCGTTGGATTGGCCACGTGCACGGCCATGGCGGTGTCCAATTGCACCGTGTATTCGTCCAGGGTGAAGCGGGTTTTCTGAAACCATTGCTCCAGCCGGCGGGCCACGCAGGCGGCGCCGGCGGCGCGGGTGCCGGGCAGGCAAAGCACCAGATAGCCCCGTTGCCAGGCGATCAGCGCGTCTTCCATGCGGGTACGTTGTTGCACCGCCTGGCCCAGTTGTTTTTGCAGACGTTGCAGGCGGTCGCCGCCCAGTTGTTTGCTCAAGGACGCCGCGTCCTTAAGCTGGATGGCAAGCAGCGAGAGCGGTAATCGGTAACGCTGACAAAGAGACAGCAGCTGCGCCAGCGGAGTGAGACTATGGCTCTGAGCGCGAATCGAGGTAGTCCCGGCAGTCATTCAAATATCCCGTGTCGAGTTTATTATTGAGCTCCTGCAGGTACACGGGCTGTCCTTAGCACTTGTGTGAAGCCAATTGACTGGCTGTCGCACGAAGATAGTAATTGTTTTGCTGAGCAATACTTCCGATTCGTACCAATGGTTACAGTAATGCCCGGCGCTGTTACAAAAGCGGTATCGGGTTGAACCCAAGGGGAACATCATGACCGCGATTTTACTGTCCGCTGTATTGAGCGCGGCTATCACCCTGGCCGTGGTGGCGATCTGGGGGCAGGTTTATTTCCTGCCGCGCCTGCGCCGCACCGTTCGCCAGGACATCGACGAGGAAGCGCGCAAGGCCGCCGACCTGATCGCGGAGAGCGTGGAGGAAGCGGTCAAACGGGGTATCAACGAGGGCGTGCGCAATCTGCCCACGCGGGAAATGCTGGAGGAAACCAGCCGCAGCCTGGCGCGCTCCAGCACCGAACTGGTGGGCGAGCGCATCGGCCGCTTCTTCGGAAAGAAAGACCGCGACTAACGCGGTGCTATGAGCGGGCCTTTGTGGGAGCGGGCAGGGCCCGCTCCTACAAGTCCGGTCTAATTTTTGGGGCGGTGGAGCAATCGCCCGAGGATCAATGCCAGCCCGAGGCTGATCATCGCCAGCGAGAGGTAATCGTGGGAGAGGGCGGTCCAGGTGGTGTGCCACTGGCCCAGGGCGCGCAGCAGCGACACCAGAATGAGCGTCACGCCGATCACCAGGAAGGCCAGGTCCAGGCGGCGGCCGCGGCGCATTTCCCGGCGCAGGCCGCGCACTTCCTCAAGGATGTCTTCCTGCAGCAGTTGCTGGCGGGCCACTTGCGCGGCGAGTTCGCCCAGGTGGTCGGGGATGCCGGCCAGCTTTTCCAGCCAGGCCGGATCTTCGCGGCGCAGTAGCGAGAGCAGTTCGCGCAGGCGCACGTGGTCGTCGAGCCAGTTGCGCACCAGCGGCCAGAGGCTGAATTCGCTGATCGTGGCCTGCAGGCGCTCCAAGGTGTCGTCCGGGCCGGCGATGCGCAGGCTGTGTTCGGCATCGCCGCTGTTGGGGGCGAGCAGCCAGTGCAGCATGGCGCCCAGCGGGCCGCGGACGCGCACGTCCACCGGGCCTTCGTAGTCGCTGAGCAGTTCCACGCCGTCTTCATAGATCAGCACGTAAAGCACCCACATGGGGCTTTCGCCGCGCAGACGCACCACGGTGCCGTCCAGCGCCGCCAGTTGCTCGCGGCCGCGTTCGTCGCCGGTGAGCGCCTGGTTGAGCAGCGTTTCCAGGGCGCCGTACATCAGCAGCCCGGTCAGCGACGAGGGGGAGGACATGGGTATACGAAATCCTTCTGTATCAAGGCGTTGGCCCGCTCGGAAGTATGGGGTATTTGCCGTCGGGTTGCCAAAAATTACGTTATTGTGGTTATTTCACGCGAGCCGGGTCTTTATACTAGGTTCTTTCACAATTACATAACATTGGCTGTTGTGACTCGGGTCGGCGCTCGCGGGAACTGTTCGTCATCTCTTTAGACGGCTAGTCTAGCCTTTTCCCTGGGAGGGGAGTCTCTGCCCACATGCTGGATTCGATTTTTTCCCATCCGGATTTCTGGAAATACTTCAGTATCCCGTTCATTGCCGGCGTGGTGGGTTGGACCACCAACTGGATGGCCGTGCAGATGACCTTCTATCCGTTGGAGTTCCTCGGCATCCGGCCGTTTTTCGGCTGGCAGGGCATTATTCCGTCCAAAGTGGAGAAGATGGCCGCCATCGTGGTGGACAAGACGCTTCAGAAGTTGGGCAGCCTGGACGAGTTTTTCCGTGAGATGGAGCCGGAAAAGATCGCCGCCCACCTGACCAAGAGCATTCAAGGCCGCATCGAGGAATACGTCGACGAGGTGATGACCGAGCGCAACGCGGTGCTCTGGGAGAACCTGCCCCTCGCGGTGCGCCGGCGGGTCTACACCCGCGCCCGGCGGGCGATCCCGGCGGTGATGGATAACGTGGTCGACGATATCAGCCACAACCTGGAAAACCTGGTGGACATGAAGCACATGATTGTCGAGCGCATGCGCTCGGACAAGGCGCTCATGGTGCAGCTGTTCCAGGAAGTGGGTGAGCCGGAGTTCCGCTTCGTCACCAATTCCGGTTTCTATTTCGGTTTCCTGTTCGGTTTGATCCAGGTACCGATTTTCATCTTCGTGCCCAGCAACTGGGTGTTGCCGCTGTTCGGCTTTATCGTCGGCATCGCCACCAACTGGCTGGCGCTGAATGTGATCTTCCGCCCCCTCAACCCGGTGCGGGTGGGGCCCTTCCGCCTGCAGGGCCTGTTCCTGAAACGGCAAAAGGACGTGGCGGAATCGTTCGCGCGACTGACCACCGAAGAGCTGGTGACGCTGCGCAACATCATGCATCAGGTGATCAACGGCCCGCGCGGCGACCGCACCAAGGCGTTGATCAAGCGCCATCTCAAGCCGCTGCTCAACGGCGGCATGGTGCGCACCGCCGCCCAGCTCACCGTGGGCCCGGGCGGCTACGCCGACCTGAAACGGGCGGTGGAAGAGAAGGCCGTGGACCTGGCGGTGGAGCCGTTCGAGGACGACAACTTCAACCGCGAGCGCAGCAGCATTATCGAGCGGCTGATGCGCGAACGCATGCAGGCGCTCAGCTCCGAGGATTTCCAGGACCTGCTGCGGCCGGCGTTCCAGGAAGACGAGTGGATTCTGATCCTGGTGGGCGGCTTCCTGGGCGCCATGGCCGGCCTGGCCCAGCTGATCTTCGTGTTCGGGCTTTAACCGATGGATTCCCTGGCCACTTCCGATCTGGTCCTGCTGCTGGTGGGCTGCGCCCTG
The DNA here is from genome assembly GCA_017794945.1 of Alcanivorax sp. GTDB lineage: Bacteria > Pseudomonadota > Gammaproteobacteria > Pseudomonadales > Alcanivoracaceae > Alloalcanivorax. The sequence goes on along the minus strand of CP051239.1, from coordinate 125,075 downwards.
GTGTCGTCCCTGATCACCCTGGCGGTGATCGGCGTGCTGGTGAAAGTCTGGCTGGGTCCGCGGCTGGAGCGCCACATCGATGAGCGTTTCGAGGCGGGCGCCGACCGGCTCACGCAGCGCTTCGTGGGGGTGCTGACCGGCAAATCCCGCGAGGTGATCCGTGACCGCGCCCGCGACCTGGCGCGCTTCGTGGGCGGCCGCCGCGGCCGCGACCCGGACGACGACATCGACCGCTAGCCGCCGGCCGGGCGGCGCCTCCCTTGTTCGACAATCAATTGGTTTCGCCTGTCATTTTTGACCTATACTCCCTTGGCGTTGATGGAGTAGAGGATCATGGCCGACCACAGCAAACCGTCCGATCAGGACCCGCGAATCGACGGCGACGCCGTCCCCGAGAACGAATCCGGAACGCCCATGGATGAGCGCGGCCACCCGCTGCGTGCGCTCAGTGGCGCGTCCCGCGATTTGCGCAAGTACACCCATCAGATCTGGCTGGCCGGGCTGGGCGCCTTCGCCCGCGCCGAGGAAGAGGGCAGCGGCTTTTTCGATGCCCTGGTGGAAGCCGGCCGCGAGGTGGAACGCCGCGCCAAGGACAAAGCCCCGCGTGTCGGTGAACTGAAGGAGCGGGTGCGCCACCATACCGGCGAAACCATGGACCGCATGGAAAAGGCGTTCGACGACCGGCTCGGCAAGGCATTGTCCCGGTTGGGCATTCCCAATAAGCGTGAAGTGGATGCCCTGCGACAGCGCGTCCAGGAACTCACCGATGCCCTGGACCATATCGACAAAGACGACCAGAACCCGCCGACGGGCCGCTAAGCGGCCCTTGTTCACTGTTTCCCACCAGTTTATTCACACGGTTATCCACAAGCCTGGATAAAACCGGACAAAGCCGGCCCGTCGCGGCCCCGAACCGGGGCCGCGAGACGGCGCCCCCGCGCCCGAAAATCGGGCAGCCCGTTCTGCCTTCCAATGACGCATTTTCACTATTGACAGGTTTACCGTGGACCGAAACTGTGCACAGGCCGGTAACAAGTGGGAAAGAAGGTAACAAATCCTTCCAGATGCGCCGTCTTCACCTGGATATAACATATAAGTCATTGTTTAATAACGGTTTTCATATTTTGGTTAAAAAAACGTCAAATAGCCAGAGGGGCCGGATTGCTGCCGCTTGGCCGACTTGTCCGCGCTTTTTCAACAGGTTTATCCACAGTATTTGTGGACAACCCGGCCTGGGGAAAACTCCGTTTCCCGTGTCCGTCCCGGCTGGGTTGTGACTGGTTAATTTCACCGCATTCCGGGGGACGGCCCGGCAACACCGCCCTGGCTCTGGTCTTCCAGTGTTTATTCACAATCTTGTCCACAGGATTTGTGCATAACTTCTGAGTCTGTTCTCTCCAGCCCGGGGCGCGTGTCTGTGTTCTGCCCTTCCGGGAACGCCGTGAACCCGTCCCTGGGGGCTCCCTGTCGAACGTCCTGTTCTCCAGGGTCCCGGAAGGGCAGAACACAGACACGCTCCAGTGGGAGATTCCACCGCTCCGGGTTATCGCTGACGCCTCACCTTGCTACAACGGTCCGAGCGGTGTTGTCATGCGCTCAATCTGGCCCGTGGCGGTGACGCTGCAAAGTGAGCGGGGCAATGGTGGTGCCTGGAGGGACCTATTTGGCCAGGGATGGCCAAATGAGAGCGGCCAGGGATGGCTTGAGCGATCCCGGAAGGCACCACCATTGCCCCGCGTCTCGGATACGGAGCACCGGACACCTGAAGAATCAAGTCTCTGGGATCCTGCCGGTCGCTGCGCTCCCTTTCGCGGGCGGGGCCCGCTCCTACAGCCATAAAAAAACCCGGCCGGAGCCGGGTTTTTTGGGAGCGGCGGAGCGCGCGCTTAGAAGCGGTGCTTGCCGTTGTCGATGTCGGCCTGGGTCTCCGGCGTGAGGCGCTGGTAGCAGCTCTCGCCGGGCAGCAGCACATAGACCGGGTCGTTGTGCTGGTTCAGGTCGTACTTCTCTTCCTTCAGCTTGTTCTTCTGGTGCTTGAAGGTGCCGGTGGTCTCCACGCCGTGGTCGGTGATGCGCAGGAACACCGGGATGGCGTAGGGCGGCAGCTCGCGCTTGAGGTAGGCGCACAGGGCGGGCCAGTCCACTTCCTCGTGCGGGCGATCCAGACGCAGCTCGGCCATGCCGGCGCGGCCGTTGGTGCCGGGGATTTCCACGCCGTAGACCACCGATTCCACGATCTGCTCGAAGCCGTCGAGAATCTGTTCCACCTCGGTGGTGGAGACGTTCTCGCCCTTCCAGCGGAAGGTGTCGCCCAGGCGGTCGACGAACTGGGCGTGGCGGAAGCCGATGTCGCGCATCATGTCGCCGGTGTTGAACCAGGCGTCGCCCTTCTTGAACACGTCGCGGAAGATCGCCTTCTCGGTCTTGTCCTTATCGGTGTAGCCGTCGAACGGGGTCTTGTCGGTGATCTCGCCGAGCATCAGGCCGGATTCGCCCTTGCCCACCTTGATCATGAAGCCCTTGCTGTCGCGTACCGGCTCGTCGGCTTCCTTGTCGTACTTGACGATGGCGTAGCTGACCGGTGAGAAGCCCACGGTGTTGTCGAAGTTGAACACGTTGGTGAAGGCCACGTTGCCCTCGGAGGAGGCGTACAGCTCCACCACGCGCTCAATGCCGAAGCGGTTCTTGAACTCTTTCCAGATGCTGGGACGCAGGCCGTTGCCGACGATGGTGTGCACCGGGTTGTCGCCGTCGTCCGGCTTCTCGGGCTGCTCGTGCAGGTAGCGGCACAGCTCGCCGACGTAACCGAAGGCGGTGCAGTTGTGCTTCCGGATGTCGTCCCAGAAGCGGCTGGCGGAGAACTTCCGCGCGATCGCCAGACCGCCGGCGGGGGCGATCACGGAGGCCCAGCAGATCACCATGCCGGTGGCGTGGTAGAAGGGCAGGGTGCTGTACAGGCGGTCGTCCTTGCCCAGGCGCACGGCGGAATAGCCGAAGGCGCCGTAGGCTTTTTCCCAGCGGCCGTGGTTGAACACCACCGCCTTGGGCAGCCCGGTGGTGCCGGAGGTGTAGATGTAGAACAGCGGGTCGCGCAGGAAGGTCTGGTGGGTGCTGGCCGGATTCTCGCTGGAGCAATCCTTGATCTCGGTGGCCAGGTTGGTGAAGCCTTCCGGGGCGGTGCCCGGGTCGGCCAGGGTGTCCTGGTCGGCGAAGTAGAAGAAGTTCTGCTTCAGGTCCAGGTCGTCGCGCACCTCCTGGATCACTTCCACCAGCTCCTGGCCGACGATCGCCGCCTTGGGCTTCACCAGGTTGAAGCTGTGGGTCAGCACTTTCCCTTTCTGGGAGGTGTTGATCAGTGCGGAACAGACACCCAGTTTGGCGCAGCCCAGCACGGTGGCCAGCAGCTCGGGACGGTTTTCCACGTCCACGGCCACGGTGTCGCCTTTCTTCAGGCCGATGGAGGCCAGGTAGTCGGCGATGCGGTTGGCCCAGGCGTTGAACTGCTTGTAGGTAAGCTCCCGGTCCTCATAGAGGATGGCGACGCCGTTGGGATTGCTGTCGGTGGCTTTCTCGAAGGCCACGCCCAGGCCCAGCGGCGTGGTGGTGTCGGTGATCTTGCTCATCTTGGAGCCTTTGATCAAACCGGGCAGATTACCGAAGATCTCGGGAACCTTGGACAGAAGCTTGGGCAACGTAATGACGTCGGCGCTGCTCATGGAATCTCCATTGTCTGTGTTCTTGGAATGCCCGGATCGTGCCGGGAGTTTATATAAAGCACTGCTCTATGTATGGCGTGATTTCCGGCGTCCAGTGGCGGCTCGGGAACGCTCCACAGGGGCCGCCATACCTTAACGTTCGCCCCCTGGACCGGCAAGAAAATGCGCGACCGGTCGGTCGCGCGCCGCCGCCGTGCCGTTATTCAAACATACTTTGGCACGCCCGTCCGTTACCCGAAAACGCCGGCCGGTTGTCATTCCGTGACAACCGGGGTGACGGTGATCAGCAGTTGCTGCCGCTTGACCTGATCCCCGGCGTTGACGGTGACCGTCTCCACGGTGCCGTCGCAGTCCGCCTTCAGGGCGTGTTCCATCTTCATGGCTTCCAGCACGGCCAATGTCTGTCCCCTTTTTACCGTATCGCCGGCGGCCGCGTTCACTTCGATCACGGCGCCGTCCATGGGCGCTTTCAGCTGGCCGGAGCCGGGGCCCTGCTCGCCGCCGCTGGCCCGGTGGGTGCGTTCCTCGAAGCAGGCGCGCAGGCCGCCGTCCTGCAGCCACACGCGACCGTCCCGGTGCAGCCAGTGGTAGCGGCGGCGCACGCCGTCCAGGGTGGCGATCAAGGTGCCGTCGTCGTAAACCGCGTCCAGGGCCAGATCCGGGCCGCCGTGGATGCCGTCCGGGGTCAGGTAGAGGGTGCGTTCCCGGTCGCCCTGGGCCAGCACCAGAGGTTGCGCGCCCACGCCGCTGGAGTGCCAATTGCGGTAGCCGGCGCGGCCGGCGGCGTCGCCGGCGCCCACCCGTGCCAGCAGCAGCGCCGCCAGCGCCCACAGCGCGTCCGGGGTGTCGGCGGCGCGCAGGCCCGGGTCGTCGGCGAAGGGGCCGTCGATAAAGGCGGTGGTGGCGTCGCCGGCGGCGAACGCCGGATGCCGCAAAATCGCCGCCAGGAAGCGGCGGTTGTCGTCCAGGCCCATCAGCACGGTGTCTTCCACGGCGCGGATCAGCCGGCGGCGGGCTTCGTCGCGGCTGGCGCCGAAGGCGATGATCTTGGCCAGCATCGGGTCGTAGTGGCTGCCCACTTCGGCGCCGTCCACCAGGCCGTGGTCAATGCGCACACCCTGGCCCTGGGCGGGTCGCCAGCTCAGCACCGGGCCGGTTTGCGGCAGGTACCCCTGGGCCGGGTCCTCGGCGTACAGGCGCACCTCCATGGCGTGGCCGGTGAGCCGCACCTGCTCCTGGGTGAGCGGCAGGGGCTCGCCGGCGGCCACTCTAAGCTGCCAGGCCACCAGGTCCTGGCCGGTGACCAGCTCGGTCACCGGGTGCTCCACCTGCAGGCGGGTGTTCATTTCCAGAAAGTAGAACTCGCCGTCCGCGCCGAGCAGGAATTCCACGGTTCCGGCGCCCACGTAGTCGCAGGCCTTGGCGGCGTTCACCGCCGCCTCGCCCATGCGTTGGCGCAGGTCTTCGTCGACCACCGGGGAGGGCGCTTCCTCCACCACCTTCTGATGGCGGCGCTGCACCGAGCAGTCGCGCTCGCCCAGATGGATGACGTTGCCATGGTGATCGCCGAATACCTGGATTTCCACGTGGCGGGGGTTGATCACCGCCCGCTCCAGGATCAGCTCGTCGTTGCCGAAGCTGCTTTTCGCCTCCTGGCGGGCGCTTTTCAGCTGGGCCGGGATCTGCTCCGGCTCGGTGACCACGCGCATGCCCCGGCCACCGCCGCCGGCGCTGGCCTTGATCATCAGCGGCAGCCCTACGGCCCGTGCTTCCTTTATAAGAGTCTCGTCGCTCTGGTCCTCGCCCTGGTAGCCGGGCACGCAGGGTACGCCGGCCTCCTGCATGGCGATCTTGGACAGCCGCTTGGAGCCCATCAGGCGGATCGCCTCGGCCGGCGGGCCGATAAAGGTGATGCCGGCCTCCGTGCAGGCGGCGGCGAAGTCCGCGTTCTCGGACAGAAAGCCGTAACCCGGGTGCACCGCGTCGGCGCCGCTGCGGCGGCAGGCGTCCAGCAGGGCGGCCACGTTCAGGTAGGACTCGGCGGCGGTGGCGGGGCCGATGCACACCGCCTCGTCGGCCAGTTGCACATGGCGGGCGCCGGCGTCCGCTTCTGAGAACACCGCCACCGTGCGGTAACCCAGCGACCGCGCGCTTTCCAGCACGCGGCAGGCGATTTCGCCACGGTTGGCGACCAGTACTTTCTCAAAACTCATTGCCATTCCTTATTCGTTTGTGCCAGCGACGGCCTTGTTTGTGGGAGCCGCTGTGCGAGCGGGCCCGCTCCCACAGGCATACCTAATTATCGTTGGCGGCCCAGGAGGGCAGCCTTTTTTGCACAAAGGCCAGGGTGCCCTCCTGGCCTTCTTCGCTGGCCACGGCGTTGGCGAATTCGCCGGCCGCACGGTCGAGCAGCTGGTCCATGGGCACATGGCCCACATCCAGCACCAGTTGTTTGGTGGCGCGGCTGGCGTTGGGGGCGCAGCGACGTACCTGCTCGAGGACCTCGTCGAGTTTCTTCCCCAGCTCCGCCGGCGAGTCCGCCACCTCGTGGACCACGCCCAGCGTGAGCGCGTGGTGGCCGTCGAAGCGCTGGCCGGTGAGGGCGATGCGGCGGGCCCGGGTCAGGCCGATGCGCTGCACCACGAACGGCGCGATCTGCGCCGGGATGACGCCGAGGCCGGTTTCCGGCAGCCCGAACTTGGCGTCGCCGGCGGCGATCGCCACGTCGCTGACGCAGGCCAGACCGAAGCCGCCGCCCATCACCGCGCCTTCCAGCACGGTGATCAGCACCTGGGGCAGCCGGTTGGCGGTGCTGATCATCTCACCGAAGCGGCGGTTCAGGCGCAGGAACGCTTCCGGGTCGCCTTCGGCGGCCTGCTGCCGGGCGCCGGCCATGTCCTTGATGTCGCCGCCGGCGCAGAAATGGCCGTCGGCGCCGCGCAGTACCAGCGCCCGCACCTCGGCGCCGGCGGTGTCGTTTTCCAGCCAGTCGAACACGTCCATCAGCTCGTTCACCATGGCCAGGCTCATGGCGTTACGCGCCTCCGGCCGATTCAGCGTGATGTGCAAAACGCCGCTTTCACGGGAAAGCGTCAGCGCCGTCGTCTCAGGTAAAGTCATGATCCATCCCGCTATTCACTGTTAACTGTTCACTATTAACTGTTTTTCTTTTTGCCCGGCAGCATGCCCATGGTCTTGCAGATAATCCCCAGCATGACTTCGTCGGCGCCGCCGCCGATGGAGCCCAGGCGGCCGTCGCGGTAAAGCTGGCTGGCCGGGTTGTCCCACATAAAGCCGTTGCCGCCCCAGTACTGCATGCAGCCGTCAGCCACTTCCCGGGACAGGCGGCCGGCCTTGAGCTTAGCCATGGACGCCAGACGCAGCACGTCGCCGCCGTTGACGTAGGTTTCGCACGCCTGCCACACCAGTGCGCGCAGCATTTCCACTTCGGTCTGCAGCTCCGCCAGCTTGAAATGCACGGACTGGTTGTCCAGCAGCGACATGCCGAACACCTGACGCTCGCGGGCGTACTCGATGGTCTGGGCGATCAGGTTCTCGCAGCCCTTGATGGCGTTGGCGGCGCCCCACAGACGCTCTTCCTGGAACTGCATCATCTGCATCATGAAGCCCATGCCTTCCTGGCCGATCAGATTGCGCTGGGGCACGCGCACGTCGTCGAAGAACACCTGGGCGGTTTCCGAGCTGCGCATGCCCAGCTTGTTGAGCGGCTTGTCCACGGTGATGCCGCCGGCGTCCTTGGGCACCACGATCAGCGATTTGTTGACGTGGGGCTTGTCGTCGGAGGTGTTGGCCAGCAGGCAGAAGAAGTCGGCGCTGGGCGAGTTGGTGATCCACATCTTGGTGCCGTTGATCACATAGTCGTCGCCGTCTTTCTTGGCGTTGGTCTTGATGTTGGCCACGTCGGAGCCGGCGTGGGGCTCGGACACGGCGATGGAGGCGACCATGTCGCCGGCAATGGCCGGCGCCAGGTAGTCCCGCTTGAGCTCGTCGGAGCCGAACCGTGCCAGAGCGGGCGTGGCCATGTCGGTTTGCACGCCGATGGACAGCGGCACGCCGCCGCAGTGGGCGCCGCCGATTTCCTCGGCGACGATCAGGCCGTAGGAATAGTCCAGCCCCATGCCGCCGTATTCTTCCGGCTTGGTGACCCCGAGCAGGCCCAGGTCGCCCATTTTCTTGAACACGTCATGGATCGGGAACCGGCCCGCGGCTTCCCACTCCGGCACGAACGGGTTCACTTCCTTCTCGATAAAATTACGCACCGTGCGGCGCAGCTCTTCATGTTCCTGAGTAAACAACATGGTCGTGTCCTGTGTTTGTTGGCTCGTTTTGTTGAGCGCTGGGATGTCGGTGGTAACCAAAAAAACTGGTGGTTTTAGTTAACAGTTAATAGTTAACAGTGAAGAGCGAAACAGGGTGCGGTCCGGCCTTCGCCGTCCGCACCGAGCCTTTCTGCAACGGTGTTTTCGCTATTAACTGTTCACTATTCACTTTTAACTGCTCTCTACAGTCGTGCCACGCCAAAGGTATTGGCGTTCAGCTCCCGTTCTTCCGCTTGCCGGCAGATGTCGAGCACGTAGGCCAGCACTTTGCGGGTGTCGCGGGGGTCGATGATGCCGTCGTCCCAGAGGCGGGCGGTGCCGTAGAGCGCGGTGGATTGCGCGTCCAGTTTCTGGGCCGTGCTTTGTTGCAGCATGTCGAGCACCTTTTCGTCCGGTTCCAGGCCGTTGGCGCGCTGTTTGGCTTCGGCGACGATGCGCAGCACGGTGCCGGCCTGCTGACCGCCCATCACCGCCACCTTGGCGTTGGGCCAGGCGAAGATGAAGCGCGGGTCCAGGCCCCGGCCGCACATGGCGTAGTTGCCGGCGCCGTAGGAGCCGCCCACGAGAATGGAAATTTTCGGTACCCGGGCGTTGGCCACCGCCTGGATCATTTTCGCGCCGTGCTTGATGACGCCGTTCTGCTCCGGGTCGGTGCCGACCATGAAACCGGTGGTGTTGTGGAGAAACAGTAAAGGCCGGCGGGTCTGGTCGCACAGCTGGATGAACTGGGCCGCCTTGGCGGCGCCGCGCGGGGTGATCGGGCCGTTGTTGCCGATCACGCCCACCGGCTGGCCTTCGATGTCGATCCAGCCGCACAGGGTGGCGCTGTCCCAATCGTTCTTGAAATCCAGGAAGTCGGAGCCGTCGGCCAGCCGGGCGATGATTTCGCGCACGTCATAGGGTTTCTTGCTGTCCGCCGGCACCACGCCGAGCAACTGCTCCGGCGGGTAGAGCGGTTCCCGCCAGTCGCGGGCTTCGGTGGGCCGGTCGCGCAGGCCCAGTTTACTCATGATGTCGCGGGCATGGCGGATGCCGTCGGCGTCGTTCTCGGCCAGGTACTCGGCGGTGCCGGCCACGCCGGTGTGCATTTCCGCGCCGCCCAGTTCCTCGTCCGTGGCGATTTCACCGGTGGCCGCTTTCAGCAGCGGCGGGCCGGCCAGGAACATCTTGGCCCGGTTGCGCACCAGTACCACATAGTCCGAGAGCCCGGGCTGGTAGGCCCCGCCGGCGGTGGCGTTGCCGTGCACCACGGTGATCTGCGGGATGCCGGCGGCGGACAGACGCGCCTGGTTGGCGAAGGTGCGGGCGCCTTCCACGAAGACGTCGGCGGCGTAGTTCAGATTGGCGCCGCCGGATTCCACCAGGCTCACCATGGGCAGGCGGTTCTCCTGGGCGATGCGTTGCAGGCGCAGGGTTTTATACAGCCCCGAGGGCGTCACCGTGCCGCCTTTGATGGCGGAGTTGGAGGCGGTGACCAGGCAGCGCACGCCGCACACATAGCCGATGCCGGCGATGGTGCCGCCGCCGGCTTCGGTGCCGTCCTTGTCGTCGTGCATCTTGTAGCCGGCCAGGTTCATCAGGCTCAGATACGGCGAGCCCGGGTCGAGCAGCCGCGCCACCCGCTCGTGGGGCAGCAACTGGCCACGCTTTTCGAATTTTTCCCGTTTGCCTTCGGCGGTGTCGCGCACCTGCTGTTCGATGGCGCGGAATTCCTCCACCGCCTGCAGCAGGGCGTCGCGGTTCTGCCGGTATTCCTCGCTGTTCGGGTCGAGGGCGGATTCAAGTACAGGCATTAATCCAGATCCTTGAGCACGTTGGGCGTCACGGCGCGGTGGAAGCCGTCGTAGGGTTTGGAATTTTTATGGTCGGGCAGCGGGAACATGGCCACGTTGCCTTGGCTGGCGGCGCCATCAATGCGCCAGGTGTCGCCGCTGATAAAGGCGGCGCCGTCACTGAGCAGGAAGGTGATCGCTGAGGACACTTCCGCTTCCAGGCCGAGCCGTTTCAGCGGCACCGCGCCGCGCAGCGTTTTGATGGTTTGCTGCATGCCTTCCGGGTAGGTGTCCATGCCGGAGGAGGCGATCCAGCCCGGCGCCACGGCGTTCACGCGCACGCCGGCGCAGGCCCATTCCAGGGCGGCGGTTTTGGTGAAGTTGTCCATGCCGGCGCGGGCGGCGCCGGAGTGGCCCATGCCGGGCATGCCACCCCACATGTCGGCGACGATGTTGACGATGCTGCCGCCGGTTTTGTTCATGCCCTGCATGAACACTTCCCGGGCCATCAGAAAGCCGCCGGTCAGGTTGGTGCGGATCACCGTCTCCCAGCCTTTCTGGCTGATCATGGCCACCGGCGAGGGGAACTGGCCGCCGGCGTTGTTGACCAAGCCGTCCACCTGGTGCACCTGCTTGTAGATCGCCGCCACGGTGTCGCGGACTTTGTCCTCGTCGCGGATATCGCAGGTGAACACCAGCGCCTCCTGGCCGGTGTCCTCGCGAATCTCCTCGGCCACCGCCTTGAGCTTGTCTTCCTTGCGGCCCAGCAGCACCACCCGGGCGCCCAGCGCCGCCAGCTCGTGAGCGGTGCAGCGGCCGATGCCGGAACCGCCGCCGGTGACGATGAGGGTCTTACCGGCGAACAGGTCGTCGCGGAATACGGAACGGTACGGCATTCAAATTATCCTCAATGCAATTCGGTTACGTTTTTGGCGCCTAAGGGGCGCTTACCTCGTTAGCGATCTCGGCGCTCACCGGGATCGGCATATCCAGAAGCTGTTGGGCGAACGCCTTGCCCTGCGGATCGATGCGCAGGCTGGCGATGCCGCCGCCACCCAGGGCGTGGCGCAGCAGAAAGTTGAAGGCGTTGAAGCCCGGCAGCTCCCAATGGCTGACGCTGCCCCGTTCCGGGTCGAGCACGTGTTTCATGTGATCCGCCACGGCGGTGTCGGTGAGCGCGGCGCGCAGGTAGGGCAGGTACTCCGGTTTGCGCGCCATCACGCCGATGTTGGCGTGGTCGCCCTTGTCGCCGGAGCGCGCCCAGGCCAGCTTCACCAGCGGCACGCTGGCGTCGCCGGTGGCGGTGTCCTGGCCGTTGGTGTCCGGCAGGGCGGCCATGTCCAGCGGCGTGCCCACTGGAACGCCCACTTCCGTGGGGGTGCCGTCCAGGTCCACGGTGGCGGTGACGTCCACCTTGGGCACCAGGGTGGAGAACAGGCGGATGCGCGGCATCGGCTTGGGCCGGCCGCCGACCAGCCCGGACAGGCCCGGCGCCATGCCGGTGGCCGCCTGGGCGATTTCCCGGGCGAACAGGCCCAGCGCCTTGCGGTCGTCGTGCAGAGCGGCGATCTTCACCACCACTTCGCGGCTGTCCTCGCGGCGTGCCTGGGCGCCGTAGGTGGTCTCGCTGCCGAGGATTTCCACGCTGGTGTCGCGCATCGGCGCCATGCCCAGCTGTTTGAGCAGGCCGTCGGTCTTTTTCAGGATCGCCGCCGCCACCGCGCGGCCCTTGGCCGGCGCTTCGCGGCCGCCCATCAGGAAGGAGGCGGTGATGCGCTGGCCGTCCGGGTAGGTGGCGGATACTTTATAGGTGTCGGTGGGCGGCAGCCCTTTGGCACCGCTCACCCGTACCCGGTGCTCGCCGTCCTGGGCCAGGCTGACGCCGGTGAAGTCGCACACCACGTCGGGGAGAATATAGGCGCGCGGGTCGCCGATTTCGTAGAGCACCTGTTCGCCCACCGTGGCCGGGGTCACCAGGCCGCCGGTGCCGGGCGGTTTGGTGACCACGAAGGTGCCGTCTTCGTGGCATTCGGCGATCGGGAAGCCCATGTTGTGAAAGTCCGGCACCTCGCGCCAGTCGGTGAAGTTGCCGCCGGTGCACTGGGCGCCGCACTCGATCACATGGCCGGCCAGGGAGCCCTGGGCGAGCTTGTCGTAATCGTCGTCGGCCCAGTTGAATTCGTGCATCAGCGGGCCCAGCACCAGCGCCGAATCGGCGATGCGGCCGGTCAGCACCAGGTCGGCGCCGGCGTCCAGCGCCGCCTGGATCGGCAGGGCGCCCAGGTAGGCGTTCATGGTCACGGTGATGGGCGGCAGATCGGCGCCGGTGTCCAGTTCCTTGCAGTCGCTGAACCGGTCGCGGCGGCTGTTCAGGTCGTCACCCTCCACCAGGGCAATGTTCATTTCCACCCCGGCCTCCGCGAACACCTTCTGAAGGGCCTCTCGGCAGGCGCGCGGGTTCACGCCGCCGGCGTTGCTGATCACCTTGATGTTCTTTTCTTTGATTTCGCGGGCCAGTGGCGCCATCACCTGGGTGACGAAGTCGTGGGCGTACCCGGCGCTGGGGTCCTTCATGCGCGCCCCCGCCATGATCGACAGGGTCACCTCCGCCAGGTAGTCGAACACCAGGTAGTCGATCTCGCCCTGGCGGACCAGTTGGAAGGCGGCGCTGTTGGTGTCGCCCCAGAAGCCCGCGGCGCAGCCGATGCGAACAGGTCCAGCCATAAGTCTTGCCCCGAATTGCTGTTTTCCGAATGGTCTCGTAAACTACCAAGCAAGCGCTTGGTTTGGCAAGAGGTAGGTCGGGTTGAGCAACGCGAAACCCGACAAAAAAACGGGTGGATCCACCACCAAGGCCGGATGTCGGGTTACGCTGCGCTAACCCGACCTACCAGCTTGCAGCTTGCCGCTTGCAGCGATTAAATGCGCCCCGAGGAGGAGCCACCATCATGCCCGACACACCCGCCATTCACGGCATCGACAATTCGCCCCGGGGCCGGCTGCTGAGCGCCGCCGCCCATCTGTTCCGGGACAAGGGGTTCGACCGGACCACGGTGCGTGACATCGCCGCGGCGGTGGGCATTCAGAGCGGTTCGATCTTCCACCACTTCAAGAGCAAGGAGGACATCCTGTTCGCGGTGATGGAGGAGGTGATCCGCTTTAATACCGAGCGCTTGCGTCAGGCGGTGGCCGAGGGGACGACGCCGCTGGAGCAGTTGCGCAACCTGGTGCGCGCCGAGCTCACCGCCACCGTGGGCGACACCCGCGAGGCGATGGTGGTGATGGTGGCGGAATGGCGCTGCCTCGGTGAAGCCAGGCAGCAGGAAGCCCTGGCGCTGCGCGAGATCTACGAGCAGATCTGGCTGGACGTGCTGGCACGCCTGCACAAGGCCGGGGCCTTCCACGCCGACCCCTTTATCATGCGGCGGCTGCTCACCGGCATGATCGGCTGGACCCCCAACTGGTTCAGCACCAACCGCCGGCTGTCCGTGGAGGACCTGGCGGATCTGATCGTCGATCGGGTGGTCGGCGAAGCATGATCGGCAACGGCATCGCCTGGGGGCGCCACACCATCATTGAAGAGGGCGAGCTGCAGCGCGATACCCTGCAGCTGCGCGTCGACCACTATATCGTCGCCGGCCCGGATGGGCGGCCCTTGCCGGGCCGGTTCCCGACCCTGGAGGCCGCCAAGGCCTTTGTCGAGCAGCGGGAAGCATAGCGGCCGCGCAATTTATGACCGAACAGTGTCCGGCGGGCAAAAAAGCCGTTGACACCCCGGGCGCAATCCCTAAAATGGCGCCCACTTCGCAACGCGAACCTGGGTGGTTAGCTCAGCTGGGAGAGCATCTGCCTTACAAGCAGAGGGTCGGCGGTTCGATCCCGTCACCACCCACCAGATTTTGCAGTACGCACGACAGACTGTGCGGTAAAGAGTTTGGAGCGGTAGTTCAGTTGGTTAGAATACCGGCCTGTCACGCCGGGGGTCGCGGGTTCGAGTCCCGTCCGCTCCGCCATCTTCATGATCTTTCTCGTTTTCCGTTTGGATTTATGGCGACGCCGGCCTAGCCCGCGTCGCCTTTTTGTTTGTCTGAACCTTTCCCGCCGACACGGTTCCAACCCTCTGTAGCCCCGTTCCCGGCCACGATTGTCATCAAGCCGTCACGCGCGCTGCGCTAACCTTATCGATGAACACACTGAAACAGGCCCCGTGGGCCGAATGGAGTATCCCTATGGATGAATATCTGGAAGACCAACTGGAAGAAAAGCTGTGGCTGGAAAGCCTCGACGATCTGGACGACGATGTCGCCGATGACGGAGTCGAGCTTTGACCCGCCCGCTTCAAGCCTCAAGCTTCAAGCCTCAAGCAGGCCTTACCACCCCGGGGTCCTTCGCTTGTAGCTTGTAGCCTGCAGCTTGAAGCCCACCCTTCGAACGCTCCCTCCCGTTCAGTAACCCCCGCGGTATCCCGCCGTTCCCTCGATAAAAGGTCGCTTTTTGGTGACCGGCTTCCTTGTTTTGCCCCGCGCGCTGTGAATATTCTGGCGTTGGGAACCTCTGCACTTTATTCAGCGCTGAATCTGACCGGTAGCGGCAAGGAGTGACGCATACCGTCACTGATCACGCGGATAACAGCGAAGAAATAACAACGAAGGGAAGGCTTATGGCGGGTTCGTCAGTGACCTCCGAAGCGGTGCTGTTCTATTGCGAGAAGGGCATCAGCAAAAGCATGTTGTACGCCGATTTCGAAGCCATTCTGGACGGCATGGTGGGGGTGCCCGAGTTTGCCGGTAAGGAAATGCGCGGCGCCTATTGCCTGGTCAACGGCCGGCTGCGGGCCAAGGCCATGGTGTTGTTTTTGATCGACTTCGACGCCGACGGCATGGCCGACACCACCTGGAATGTCCCCCTGCGGCACCTGGCGGAACACGGTGGCCCGGGCCCGGACATGGGCGCCGGCCCGATCCGGCTGGCCTGCCGCAGCCAGTGCCCGGTGGCCTGGCACCAGGACCAGCTGTGGGACCCGATGATGAAGCCCGGCGCCAATGATTTCGTGGCGGCCCGGGACCTGCTGCGCAGCCGGGGCTCGAAGATGGGCCTGGAAGTGGATGAGGATCTGCCACCGCCGACGGCGGCGGTGCCCACCCTGTCCGGCGAGGACGTGCCTACCGTGCGGCCCGCCGGCGATGGCAAGAGCCGGAACGACGACGAGGAGCGGGTGCGCCTCGCCCGCACCATCAAGGAGCTGCGGCTGCGCATCCACACCCTGGAGACCGGCCAGAAAGAGGAGATGGCTCAGCTCCGCTACGCCCAGCAGCAGAAGGAAGAGATTCTCAGTGCCCAGCTGGAAAAGGTGCTGATGCAGTTCAAAACCCTGAAATCCCAGAACGCGGCGCTGCGCGAGCAGAACGGCTCGCTCAAGGCGCAGGTGGAGTCGCTCAACCGCAGCCTGGAAGAACACGCCGGCCGCAACGCGGAGCAGGGCAGCGAGGTGGAGCGCCTGGCCGAGCAGTACAAACTGTCCCTGGAGCAGCGCCTGGAGGAAGAGCGCGCCCGGCTGGCCGACGAGATCCACAGCCGGGAAATGGACGTGCTCAACCGCGACGATCTGGTCAACCAGCTGCGCGCGGAAATCTCCGAGCTTAAGCGCGACCAGATGAAGGTGGCCCACTCCGGCGGCCAGAAAATCCTCGATAAGCTGGAGAGCCTGGGCCTGAGCTTTATCGCCTTTCACCCGGGGGCCGGGCATGTGTCCGTGGCCGCCGACCAGATCGCCGATTATATGGATAACCCGGTGGCGTTCGCCGCCCGCAAATGTCTGGTCACCGAGGATCACTACCGGGCCTGGCTGGCGCACTACGAAAACCCGGTGTGCCAGGTGGCGGTGGGCCCGGACCAGGCCTGTTGCGGTAAGCGGGTGATCCGCGTGGATGTGCCCAACCAGTTCAAGCCGGGGGTGTCGGACTGCAACTCCAACCGCTGCCCGCACTGCCGGTCCGATTCGTCCATCGACAACGTACTCCGGTTCCGCTAAACGGGGGCGTGGAAAGGCGCCACCGCGAGTTGGTAAGTTTTTTGCAGGTAATGAGCCCAATAAACCGCGGGCGGACCGCGACACAAGAATGAATCAGGGGGAGCTCGAATGGCTCGTGAATCCATCGACAAGAGTCTGCTGCAGACCTTCGTGCCGGTGAACGCCCTGTCGGGTGATCAGCTGGACTGGCTGCTGGATCAGCAGGAAGTGCGCCGCTACGAGGCCGGCGATGTGCTGTTCCGTCAGGGGGACCGGGACAACACCACCATCTACCTGCTGAGCGGCGAGGTGGAACTGTTCAGCGAGCACGGCGAGCGCACGGTGATCAGCGCCGGGGACAGCGCCTCCTGGCACCCGCTGGGCCATTTCCAGCCGCGCCGTGACGACTGCAAGGCGGTCGGCGAGGTGAGCGTGGTGCGCTTCGACAGCTTCCGGCTGGACACCATCCTGTCCTGGGACCAGTCCGCCGGCTATGTGATTCTCGACATCAACGCCAACGCCGCCTACCAGCACGACCGGGAGTGGATGATCCGGCTGCTCAAATCCAAGCTGTTCCACCGGGTACCGCCGGCCAACATCCTGGAAATCTTCCGTCGCCTGCGCGCGCGCCGCTGCAAGGAGGGCGAAGCCATCGTCACCCAGGGCGAGCAGGCGGATTGCTGCTACATCATCAAGGAAGGGGTGTGCGAGGTGGCGATCACCCTTGGGGGTAAAAGCAGCGAAGCGATGCCGGTGGCGATGCTCGAGGAAGGCCAGTGGTTCGGCGAGGAAGCGCTGCTCTCCGGCAAGCCCCGCAACGCCACCGTGACCATGGCCACCGACGGCGTGCTGATGCGCCTGGACCGCCAGGACTTCGACGCCCTGCTGCGTGAACCGGTGATTCACACCCTGGACCCGGCGGACGCCCGCCAGCGCATCGACGAGGGCGCCCGCTGGCTGGACGTGCGCACCGCCGACGAGTTCGACCAGCAGCACCTGGTGGGCGCCACCAACATTCCGCTGGGCGCGCTGCGCCTGAAATCCCGGCTGCTCGACCCCGCCGGCCGCTACGTGGCCTACTGCGACACTGGGCGGCGTAGCGCCACCGCCGCCTTTCTGCTAAAAAACGCCGGGCTGGATGTGTTCGTGCTGGATGGCGGTCTCAACAACAATGCTGATACCCTGCAGGACTATCTGAAATAGCACGCCGCCGGCGTCTACTGAGTTGCAGGAACAACGTGTCCCAGGAAAAATTTCGCAATATCGGTCTGATCGCCCGTACCGAGAGTGAACAAACGCTGTATTCGGTGCGGCAGCTGATCCATTTTCTGCACGGTCGCGACTGCACCGTGATCCTTGACCGGGCGATCGCCGGCAGCCTCCCGGAATCCGGCCTGCAGGCCGCCAAGGCCTCGCAGATGGGCGACGCCTGTGATCTGGTGATCGTGGTAGGCGGCGACGGCAGCCTGCTGGGCGCCGCCCGCGATCTGGCCCGTTTCGACGTGCCGGTGCTGGGCATCAACCGCGGCCATCTGGGCTTTCTCACGGACATCCTGCCCTCGGAGATCGAATCCCGCGTCGGCCAGGTGCTGGACGGCGACTACACCACCGAGCGCCGTTTCCTGCTGGATATGGAAGTACGGCGCGGCAAGACCGTGATGGGGGAGGGCAGCGCCCTCAACGACGTGGTGCTGCTCTCCGGTGACAGCGTCCACATGATCGACTTCGAGCTCACCATCGACGGCCTGTTCGTGTACGGTCAGCGTTCCGACGGCCTGATCATTTCCACGCCCACCGGCTCCACCGCCTACGCCCTGTCCGGCGGCGGGCCGATCATGCATCCGCGCCTGGACGCCATGGTGCTGGTGCCGCTCAACCCCCACACCCTCACCAGCCGGCCACTGGTGGTGGACGGCAACAGCGAGATCAAGATTCACATCACCACCGAGAAGGTGAACCCGCTGGTCAGCTGCGACGGCACCGCCGGCATCCGCCTGCAGGCCGAGGACGTGATCGCGATCCGCAAGAAACCCCACCGCCTGCGGCTGATTCATCCCCCCGGCCACGATTTCTACCAGGCCTGCCGCTCGAAACTCGGCTGGAGCACCCGCCCCGGCGACGGGAACTAGCCGCAAGCTTCACTTGCATCCTGTATCCTGTCCCCCATAACTTCCCGTATCGCTATCGTGACAGGTACCGCCATGGCTTCTTCTTCCCCTTCCTTCGACGAGCTTATCGACGGCATGACCCTGGAGGTGTGGCACAACATGCGCACCGCCGTGGAAACCGGCCGCTGGCCGGACGGCCGCCGCGTCAGCGACGAGCAGCGCGCCCTGTGCATGCAGGCGGTGATCGCCTGGGAAGTGCGCAACCTGCCCGAGGAAGAACGTAGCGGTTACGTCCCCAGTCACTGCAAGAGCGCCGACGGCGACACCGGCGAACAACCGGTGGACCTGCGCCCCGCGCGCCGACACGGAGAACATTGATGAGAGACGGCAACCCCGCGCCGGTCACCCGGCTCACCGACTACCGCCCGCCGGCCTGGCTGGTGGATCACACCCGCCTGAACGTGGATCTGCGCGACGGCCACGCCACCGTCACCGCCGAGCTGGCGGTGCGCCGCAACCCGGCCCGGGAGGATCGCCCGGCGGATCTGGTGCTGGACGGCGAGCACCTGGCGCTGCAGGCGCTGCGTCTTGATGACCGCGTGCTCGGCGACCAGGATTACCGGCTCGAGGAAGGCCGGCTCACGGTGCCGGGTGTGCCGGAACAGTTCACCCTGACCTCCGAGGTGCGCATCCATCCGGAGAGCAACACCGCCCTGGAAGGGCTGTACCGCTCCAACGGCATGTACTGCACCCAGTGCGAAGCGGAAGGCTTCCGCCGCATCACCTTCTTCCCGGACCGGCCGGACGTGCTCAGCCGGTTCACCACCACCATTCACGCCGACAAAGCCGCCTACCCGCTGCTGCTCTCCAACGGCAACCCGGTGGACGGCGGTGACGAGGAGGGCGGGCGCCACTTCGCCACCTGGGACGACCCCTTCCCCAAGCCCTGCTACCTGTTCGCGCTGGTGGCCGGCGACCTGGCCTGCCTGGAAGACAGCTTCCGCACCGCCTCCGGCCGTGACGTGGCGCTGCGCCTGTACGCCGAGCACCGCGATCTGGACAAACTCGGCCACGCCATGGATTCGCTCAAGCGGGCCATGGCCTGGGACGAGCAGGTGTTCGGCCGCGAATACGACCTGGATATCTTCCAGGTGGTGGCGGTCAGCCATTTCAATATGGGCGCCATGGAAAACAAGGGCCTGAACATCTTCAACACCTCCTGCGTGCTGGCCCATCCGGCCACCACCACGGACGCCGGCTTCGAGCGGGTGGAATCGGTGGTCGCCCACGAGTATTTCCACAACTGGAGCGGCAACCGGGTGACCTGCCGGGACTGGTTCCAGCTCAGCCTCAAGGAAGGCTTCACGGTGTTCCGCGACCAGGAATTCTCCTCGGACATGAATTCCCGCGCGGTGACCCGGGTGGAAAACGTGGATTTCCTGGTCAACCATCAGTTCCCGGAAGACCAGGGCCCCATGGCGCACCCGGTGCGGCCCTCGGAATATCAGAAGATCGACAACTTCTACACCCTCACCGTCTACGAGAAAGGCTCGGAAATCGTGCGCATGCAGCACGAGCTGCTGGGCGCCGAGGACTTCCGCCGCGCCAGCGACCTCTACTTCGAGCGCTTCGACGGCCAGGCGGTGACCTGTGACGACTTCGTCGCCTGCATGGAAGAGGTGTCCGGCCTGGATCTGAGCCAGTTCAAGCGCTGGTACAGCCAGGCGGGCACACCGCTGGTGACCGCCTCCGACCGGTTCGCGGACGGTGAATATCAGCTCACCCTGCGCCAGGAAACGCCGCCCACCCCGGGGCAGAGCGACAAGCAGCCGCTGATGATTCCGGTCAAGCTGGCGCTGCTCGACGGCCAGGGCCGGGCGCTGCCGCTGGATGACAGCGGCGCCACCGAAACCGTGGTGATCCTGCGCGACCGCGAGCAAACCTTCCGCTTCCCGGTGGCCACGGACAGCATCCCGACGCCGTCGCTGCTGCGCGGCTTCTCGGCGCCGGTGTCGCTGCGCTACCCGTTCAAGGAAGCCCAACTGATCACACTGCTGGCCCACGACAGCGATGGCTTTTGCCGTTGGGACGCGGCGCAGCGGCTCTATTTCGCCGCCCTGGCGCGGATCATCGACGACGGCGAAGACACCGCCGCACAGCTGGACCGGCTCACCCCGGTGCTGGAGCAGGTGATCCGGCGCGCCGGCGAGGACCCGGCGGAGGCCGCGCTGCTGCTCACCCTGCCCACGGAAACCGCGGTGGGCGACCGGCACACCCCGTTACGCCCGCAGGCCGTGCACGACGCCCTCAGCGCCCTGCGCGCCGGCCTCGGCGAGGCCCTGGCGGCATCCTGGTGGCGCCTGGTGGACGAGCTGGCGGAACCGGAATACCGCGCCGATGGCGAGGCCATGGGCAAACGCCGTCTGCGCCAGGTGGCGCTGGGGTACCTGTCCGCCGCCGCCGGCGCCGGCCGTGGCGACCGCGACAAACTGGTGGCGCGACTGCAGGGCATGCTGGACGCCCCCACCTGCATGACCGAGGAACTGGGCGCCCTGCGCGCCCTGGTGCACAACCGGTTGCCCGGCGCCGAGCCGGCCCTGGCGGCGTTCGCCCAGCGCTGGCGCGACGAAGCCCTGGTGATGGACCAGTGGTTCGCGGTGCAAGCCACCGTGCCCGGCGCCGACACCGTGGCGCGGGCCGAGGGCCTGCTCGCCCACGACGCCTTCGAATGGACCCTGCCCAACCGGGTCCGCGCCGTGGTCGGCACCCTGGTCAACGGCAACCCGTCCGCGTTCCACGCGCCGGACGGCAGCGGCTACGCGTTCTTTGCCCGGGCCCTGAAGAAGCTCGACGGCATCAACCCGCAGATCGCCGCGCGGCTGGCCAACGGCGCCGCCCGCCTGCAGCGCCTAGAGCCGGCCCTGGCCGAGCAACTGGGCGCCGCCCTGCGCGAGATCCGGCCCGCCGCCTCCGCCAACCTGGCCGAAGTCCTCGACCGCATCCTGTAACGCTGGGGCTCCGTATCGGAGACGCGGTGCAATGGTGGTGCCTTCCGGGATCGCTCAAGCCTTCCCTGGGCGCTCTCATTTGGCCATCCCTGGCCAAATAGGCCCCTCCAGGCACCACCATTGCCCCGCTTACTTTGCAGCGTCACCGCCACGGGTCCTGATAACCGCCGGTAGCCTCTACGAAGCGGCGTCTGCATCCAACACCGGCTTGCCGTATAATCCGCGCCGCTATCCAAGGAGCCGCCGCCCATGCTGTACCAGCTTGCCCGTCCCGCGCTGTTCGCCCTTTCCGGGGAGCAGGCCCACGATCTGACTCTCGCCGCGCTGCGCCGGGGCGCCGGCAAGTTCTATCCGGCGCGGGTGCCCGAGCGGCCGGTGCGGGTAATGGGCCTGGATTTCCCCAATCCGGTGGGGCTGGCGGCGGGCCTGGACAAGAACGGCGATTGCATCGATGGCCTGGCGGCGCTGGGTTTCGGCAGTATCGAAGTGGGCACCGTTACGCCGCGTCCGCAACCCGGCAACCCCAAGCCACGCCTGTTCCGGGTGCCGGCGGCCGGGGCGCTGATCAATCGCATGGGCTTCAACAACCACGGCGTCGACGCCCTGGTGAACAATGTACGCGCGGCTCGCTTCCGGGGCGTGCTGGGCATCAATATCGGCAAGAATAAGGACACCCCGGCGGAGCAGGCGGTGGACGACTATCGGCTCTGCCAGGACAAGGTCCACGGCCTGGCCGGCTACCTGGTGGTCAACGTCTCCTCGCCGAATACGCCCGGTCTGCGCGATCTGCAGCACGGCGACGCCCTGGACCGGCTGCTCGGCACCCTGCGCGAGGCGCAGACGCGCCTGGATCAACAGCGCGGCGTAAAGGTGCCGCTGGTGATCAAGATCGCGCCGGATAACAGCGAGGATGAGCTGGCGGCCATGGCGGAGGCGTTCGTGCGCCACGGCATCGACGGCGTCTGCGTTGGCAATACCACCCTGGAACGGCCTGGCGTGGCCGGGCTGCGCCATGGCGACGAGCAGGGCGGCCTGAGCGGCGCGCCGCTGAAGCCGATCGCCGACCGGGCGCTGGCTACCACGGCCAAGGCGCTGGACGGCCGCATTCCGATCATCGGGGTGGGCGGCATCAGCGGGGCCGGCGACGCTCTCGATAAGCGGCGGTTGGGGGCTTCGCTGGTGCAGGTTTATTCGGGCCTCATTTACCAGGGCCCCGGGCTGGTAGGCGACATCGTCCGCGCCTGGTAGCGACGTGTTGTACTCCGTAGCCCGGTTCGGTCTCGGTGGCTGGGTCCAGGACCCGCCGTGAATACGTCCCTGTAGGCTTGCCGCAGCGGCGGACCGGTTCGGCTCCCTGCCTCACACAGTCCTGGACCCAGCCACCGAGACCGAACCTCCCGAGTGGAGCCAACCGCGAGGAGCGGACCCAGTCCTCGAAAGGGCGAGAAGCTCCCGACCAAGCCGGTATTTCGCTTGCAAGGCAATTTCGGACAATACTTGCTCTGTAGAATGATCCGGGCGGTGTTGAGGCCCGTGGCGGTGACGTTTTCCTCAGCGCGCCGCTGTGCCGGGGCCTTCCGGGACCCTGGAGAACAGGACGTTCGATAGGGAGCCTACAGGGACGTATTCACGGCGTTCCCGGAAGGCCCCGGCACAGCGGCTCGCCCCGGATGGAGAAACAGTCGTTGCCGCTAAAAAGCGATAGGCAAAAGAAAAGGGCCCGGGAGGGGCCCTGTGGGGTCGACGCGCGAAGCGCCGGCGCTGATCGAAAACAGGTTTTGTGCGATGTCCTCTTAACGCGAAATAAAGATTAGGTGACGTCTTTCAAATTCTGGATGCCGGCCACGCCGACCATGCCTTGTACCTGATTCGTGCGGCCCTCGCGCCAACCGGTCATCCAGTGGGTGCGGGCCTGCAATGCGCCGAAGGGGCAAAAGTCCCTGGGCCTGCCTTGAAATCCGGCCAGGTACCCCCGGCTGTAAGCTCTTTCATCACGACTGCGTTTCTGTCTTTTCATAGACACGATCCTCTTGGCTTTTATGCCTGTTGGCTTTTTCGCAGTGCCGCTTTGCCGATCACGGCGACGGTCAGTAAGCTGCGGCCCCCGGTCACCTCTTCGAAGGGCCACGCTTTGAGTATGTGAAAGGGGGAAGAGGGTGTCGAATAACATGTCGCCATAATGGTGGCGCCGTTTAAGCGTGTGACGAATAATGGTCCAAACGATGAATTTTTCATTTCCGTCTTTAAAACAGGCACTTGCAGGGCAAAACCCATGGAATTCGTAGTCACCTGCCTGCCCGGCCTGGGCCCCTTGCTCGCCGACGAGCTCACCGAGTTGGGCATCTCGGTAACAGATCCGGGTAACGCCCATGTGGGCATCGAGGGCCTGCAGCAGGACGCCCTGCGTGCCTGCCTGTGGTCGCGCCTGGCGGAGCGGGTGCTGGTGCCGCTGGCGGAACTGGACGTCACCCCGGACCAGGCGCCGGAACGGCTGGCGGCGGCGGTGGACTGGCGCGCCCTGGTGCCGCCCGACGCGGACCTGCATTTGAGCCTGGATCACGGCAAGGGCGTGCGCGGCGACAGCCGGGTCAGCGGCAAGCGGCTGCTGCGCGGCCTGCCGCCGGAGATCGGCCTGGCCCGGCGCGAGGAGGGCGCCTGCGCGGTGCGTGCCCGGCTGGACGAAAACAGCGCCCGTCTTTGGCTGGACCTGGCCGGCACGCCGCTGCACCGGCGTGGTTACCGGCTGGCCGGCGGCCGGGCGCCGCTGCGCGAGAATCTGGCGGCGGCGTTGCTGCGCGCCGGCGGCTGGCACCGCGAGGAGCGGCCGGCGGCGCTGCTGGACCCGTTCTGCGGCAGTGGCACCCTGGTGATCGAGGCGGCCTGGATGGCCGCCGGTGTGGCGCCCGGCGCGCTGCGCCGCGACTACGGTTTCCAGGCCTGGCGCGGCTGCCGCAAGCCGCTGTGGGAAGAGGCCCTGCGCGAAGCGGCCGCCAGCCTGGAAGGCGGGTTCAAGGGCCTGCCGTCACTGAAGGGCTTCGACGCCGACCCGGACACCCTTCAGTACGCGCTGCACAACGCCGAGCGCGCCGGGGTGCGCCGGCTGGTGCATTTCGAGCGGCGTGAGCTGGGCGCCCTGCGGGCCCGGGATTTCGCCGACCAGGGGCTGCTGGCCACCAACCCGCCCTGGGGCGAACGGCTGGACGAGCAAACCAGCGCCGCCTGGCTGTACGCCGGCCTGGGCCGCATTCTCGGTGAGAAGGCGCCGGCCTGGACGGCGGTGATGCTGGGCGCGGACGTGGCCGCGCTGGACCGCTCCGGCATGGACATGACGCAACAGTGGAAGGTGCGCAACGGGGCGTTGAACAATTTCATCCGGGTCAGCCGACCGCGCCCGCCGGCGCCGCAGCCGCCGCTGCGGGTCGGCGAGGCGCCCGGCTT
The DNA here is from genome assembly GCA_017794945.1 of Alcanivorax sp. Lineage (GTDB taxonomy): Bacteria > Pseudomonadota > Gammaproteobacteria > Pseudomonadales > Alcanivoracaceae > Alloalcanivorax. Next base: position 100,683 of record CP051239.1, on the reverse strand, counting down.
CGAGTTGCCGGAACCGGCCATGCCGCTGTTCAACCGGCTGCGCAAGAACGGCAAGCACCTGCGCCGCTGGTTGGAGCGCGAGGACATTCAAGCCTACCGCCTCTACGACCGCGATCTGCCGGAATTCAACGTGGCGGTGGACGTGTACGGCGACCAGGCGCTGGTGCAGGAGTTCAAGGCGCCCAAGACCGTCGACGAGGACAAAGCCAAACAACGCCGCCAGTGGGCGGTGAGCGCGGTCCGCGCCGCCCTGGGCGTGCACCGCGAGCAGGTGCATCTGCGCACCCGCGAGCGCCAGAAAGGCAACCGCCAGTATCAGAAGCTGGACGGCCAGGGCCAGTACCGGGTGGTACGCGAGGGCCAGGCGCGGCTGCTGGTGAACCTGAACGACTATCTCGACACCGGCCTGTTCCTGGATCACCGTCCGCTGCGGCTGCGGCTCGCCGAGGAGTGCGCCGGCAAGCGCTTCCTGAACCTGTTCGCCTACACCGGCGCGGCCAGTGTGCAGGCGCTGGTGGGCGGCGCCCGCCGCGCGGTGACCGTGGACGCCTCGCGCCGTTACCTGGACTGGGCCGCCTGCAACCTGGCGGTGAACGGCTTCTCCAGTGAAGCCCACCCGCTGGTGCGCGCCGACGCCATGGCCTGGCTGGAAGACTGCCAGGAGCAGTTCGACGTGGTGTTCTGCGATCCGCCCACCTTCTCCAACAACAAGTCCCGCCAGGACTTCGTGGTCCAGGAGCACCACGGCGAACTGATCCGGCGCATCATGAAGCGCCTGGAGCCCGGCGGCGTGCTCTACTTCTCCTGCAACTTCCGCCGTTTCGAGCTGGAGGAGAGCATCGCCCGCTGGTACCAGGTGGAGGACCTGACCGCCTGGAGCCTGCCGGAGGACTTCCGCCGCAACAGCGCCATTCACCACTGCTACGCGATCCGACACGGAACCCTTTGATGACCGTCGTGCTCTACACCACCCTGGGCTGTCACCTGTGCGACCAGGCCCGCGAGATGCTGCTCACCGTGAACCCGCGGGTCGATATTCACGCGGTGGATATCGCCGAGGACGATACCCTGATCGCCGAATATGGTGAGCGCATTCCGGTGCTGCGCCACGGCGACCGGGAGCTTGCCTGGCCGTTCGGACTGCTCGATATTCAGGCGTTTCTGCTCTAGGAGCGGGCCCCGCCCGCTCGCACAAGCCCGCTCCCACAAATCAGTGCGTTCTTTCGGAGTAAAGATGGAAAAGATTACCGTTAAAAAACTCAACGGGCGGCACGTGGAAAAGGTGCTGCTGCGGTCCGTGACGCTGTCGATTTGCATCGTGCAGGTGGAGATCGACGGGGTCAGCTATCACGTGGTGGACGAGAAGGGCCAGATCGTGCGCTTCAACGGCGCCGAGCACGCCAACAACGTGCTCGGCAAGATGACCACGGATAAGGCGGTGCTGGTGCACAACTCACCCTACGCGGAAATGGCCGGCCAGCCGGAAGACGGTCCGCAGCCCGCCCTGGAGGTGGACTTTAACTGGCGCGCGGAAAAGGCCTGAGATGGTGATGTCGGATTACGCCTTCGGCTAATCCGACCTACTTGGGCTACGTGGGCTTTTAAGGCGTAGGTCGGGTTAGCCGAAGGCGTAACCCGACAAAGGCGGTGAAGGGTCAACCCAAACCGAGAAAAGCGCGGGTATTGGCGAAGGTGCGCGCCGCCAAATCCGCCTCGCTTTCACCGCGCAGGGCGGCGATGCGCTGGCCGATCCAGGGCAAATAGCAGGGCTCGTTGCGGCGCTTGCGCGGCGGCTTCTCCGGCAGGTCCCGGGGCAGCAGATAGGGGGCGTCGGTTTCCAGCAGCAGACGGTCTCCGGGGATCTCCGGCACCAGCTCCGCCAGGGCCCCGCCCCGTCGTTCGTCGCACACCCAGCCGGTGATGCCGATGTGGCAATCCAGATCCAGGTAGTCGAACAGGGCGTCGCGCTGATCGGTGAAGCAGTGCACCACGGCGGCGGGCAGCTTGTGCCGCCAGGCTTTCAGAATCGGCAGAAAGCGCGGGTGGGCGTCGCGCTGATGCAGGAACACCGGCTTGCCGGCCTCGGCGGCCAGCGCCAGCTGCGCCTCGAAAGCGCGTTCCTGATCGTCCCGGGGAGAGAAGTCGCGGTTGAAGTCCAGGCCCATTTCGCCGGCCGCCGCCACTTCGGGCCGGGTTAGCAGGTGGGCCAGCGTCCGGGCGGCTTCGGTGTCGAAAAAACGGGCGTTGTGGGGGTGGACACCGGCGGTGGCGAACAGCGCCGGGCCGGCGTCGGCCCATTGCCGGCACAGCGCCACGGCGGTTTCCGACTCCGACACACTGGTGCCGGTGAGCAACATCAGGGCCACGCCACTGTCGGCGGCGCGGCCCAGCACCTGCTCACTGTCCTCGGCGAACTGCTTGTCGCCCAGGTTGACGCCGATGTCCGCCCAGCGCGGACCCTGCTCGGGCATGCCGCTCATCCGTGGCTGGGCTGGGGTTGTCCAAGGCGGGCTTTGAGCCGCTCGCGCAGATCCTCCACCCGGCGCCGGTTGGCGCCCAGGTCCCAGTATCCGATCCGCGACGCGGAGCGCACGTCGATCAGGCCGTCGTCGTGCACGTACAGGGTCACGTCGTCAACGAACCGCAGAATCCGGCTGGTGAAGCGGGCCTGGATGCGGGCCGGGCCGATGCGTTCGTAGGCCACCCGGGGCAGGGTGTCGAGCACCGCTTCCAGCATCGCCAGGCTGTCGGCGCGGCTGCCGGCGCCGGGCAGCGGCGCCACCCGGTGACGTTCGTCCTCGGCGAGGCTCGACACGCAATTCGGCGCGGACGGGCAGGGGGCAAGCAATCGGGTGTCCGACATACGGTTCTGTCTCTCAATACTCTCGTTACTGGCATCGTCGCCGGCACCGGCGTTGCCCTGGCAGGCGGCCAGAGCGATGCCCAACAACAGGGCCGTCAGCAGGCGGTTAACGGTTTCAATGCGCATTGGGATCACGGATCAGACCCACGAAAATACCCTCGATCATCAATTCGTCGGCGGCCACGCGGATCGGTGCGTAGGCGTCGTTGGCCGGCAGCAGCGTGGCGCTGGTGCGATTGAGTTTAAGGGTTTTCACCGTGACCTCGTCGTCAATGCGCGCCACCACGATCTCGCCGGAGCGGGCGGTCTGGCTTTTGCGAACCGCGATCAGGTCTCCGTCGAAAATACCGGCTTCGATCATGCTATCGCCCTGGACCTTGAGAAGATAGGTGGGACGCTGGCGAAACAGCCCCTGCGGCACCGGCACGGTGCGCTCCACGTTCTCGATCGCCTCGATCGGGGTACCGGCGGCCACCTTGCCCACCACCGGCAGCTCGTCGCCCATTTCCAGGGCCAGATCGAGAAGCTGGATGCCCCGCGAGCGGTCGCCGTGCAGGCGGATGTAGCCCTTGCGCTCCAGGGCGCGCAGGTGATCGGACGCGGCGTTCTTCGACTGAAAGCCCATGCGCTCGGCGATTTCAGCCCGGGTCGGGGCCATGCCGGTCTCCATCTGGGACGCGCGAATGCAATCGAGAACCTGCTGTTGGCGTGCGGTTAATGCGATGCTCATGTCGGCCTCCTCGGGCACGGTTCCGCTGTTACGTACACTGATAATACGGACAGTGTAATATGTCCAGTGGTTTTTTGCACCGTACCCGTGAAGAAGGCCAACCGGGCGGTGGCAATCCGGGAAACGTTCAGGCTAGGATGAGGCCGCCATACACGGGGAAGAGGGGAGACATGAAGCACGCCCAGTGGCAGGAATCGGATCACGCGCGGGTGGAGGCACTGCTTTCCGGCGTGCCGTTTTTCAACGAGGTGGCGCGTGACGACGCGGACCAGCGGGCGCTGCTTCTGGCGCGCACCGACATCATAGAGGCCGGCCCCGGCGACCGGGTGATCCGCGCCGGGGAAGTGGAATCCTCACTGTATTTTCTGCTGCGCGGCCAGTTGGTGGTGCAGGGCGAGCGCGCCGGCGGCGAGGCCTCGGCGGTGCTTTACTATGTTTCGCCCGGCGAGGTGTTCGGCACCCTGTCCATGCTGCTGGGCACCGCCCGCAGCGCCACCATCCGCGTGGCGGACGCCGCCCGCGAGGCGGTGATGGCGAAGCTGGAATTCACTGATTTCGACCGCCCCGACTCGCCCTACACCCTGGCCACCCGGCTGGCGTTCTTCCATATGCTGGTGCACCAGATCCGCTGGGCGGTGGAAGTGCAACGAATGCAGGCGCCGGACCAGGAACTGGTGGCGGCGCTGCGCAAGGTGCCGATCTTCACCGGCCCCCGGGACAGCGAGGAGGAGCTGGCCGCGCTCAAGACCCAGGCCCGCGAGTTGGCCGGGCTGCTCTACCGCTGGAACACGAAACCACCCAGCGCCACCGGCAACGCCCAACTTACGTAGGTCGGGTTAGCGAAGCGTAACCCGACATTGGGCTTCGGGGAGTACCACGACGCCAGACGTCGGGTTACGGCCTTCGGCCTAACCCGACCTACTAGCTTTCCTTCTTGCGCTTGTCCATTTTCACGGCGAGCACGTCGCAGTGGGCGCCGGGCACCAGGCCGCGGGCGGTGGAGCCGAGCAGCAGGGCCAGGCCGCTGCGCGTGTGGCTGCCCACCACGATCAGATCGGCGCCGATATCGTCGGCCTTGTCGAGAATGGTTTTTTCGATCGACCCCAGTTCCACATGGATGCGGCTTTCCGGAATCCGGTAGCGGCCAGCGTATTCCAGCGCCGTGTCGCGGGCCTGCTTGACCAGGCCGCTTTGCAGGTCGGTAACGTCCATCGGCACGTCGGCGCCGTAGGCCAGCGCCAGGGGCTCGATCACGTGGATCAGGTGCAATTCCCCGTCGGTGCCTTCCTGGACCCCCGCCGCGCGGGACAGAACCTCGGCGGATTCGTCGCTGCAATCAATCGCCACCAGTACCTTTCGATAGGGTGAGGTCATGGTGTTCTCCCTTAACCGGCAGAGGTTGTTTTCAGTACCTTCACGCCGAGTATAGCCTTCTCGGCGGGCTCTGCCAGCCCACCGCGAAAGGCGCCGCCACGCCATGGCCGGCGCGGCCTGGAGGGCTTCCGGGCGGCGTCGCCGGCGACCCCGGTGCTTGACCGGACGATACCGGCGCTGTCTAAATAGGCGCCCGCCGGGGTCCGCGAAGGCTCCGGCCCGACCTCTGAGGCGTGTCCTGCCCGGTGAATTTTCACCGCCGTGGCGGTCAGGCCTCAGAGGTTTCTTATGACGCAGCTTCTCATGATCGGGTGAGCAACGAATGGGTAAATCCCTTGTAATCGTGGAATCGCCGGCCAAGGCCAAGACCATTAATCGCTACCTGGGCGATGATTTCGTGGTCAAATCCAGTGTCGGCCATGTGCGCGACCTGCCGGTGAGCGGCGGCGCAAAGACAAGCACCCCCAAGGAACGGGCCAAGGAAGCGGCCTATACCCGCTCGTTGCCCAAGGAGGAGCGCGAAGCCTATAAAAAGAAGAAGGCCCGGGCGCAGCTGATCAACCGCATGGGCGTGGACCCGGACCACGACTGGCAGGCCCACTATCAAATCCTGCCGGGCAAGGAAAAGGTGATCGACGAGCTCAAGCGGCTTGCCAGTTCCGCCGACCGTATCTACCTGGCCACTGACTTGGACCGCGAGGGGGAGGCGATCGCCTGGCACCTGCGGGAAGTGATCGGCGGCGACGACCAGCGGTTCGACCGCGTGGTGTTCAACGAGATCACCAAGAAAGCGATCCAGGCCGCCTTCGAGGAGCCCGGCAAGCTGGACATGAGCCGGGTGGAAGCCCAGCAGGCGCGGCGCTTTCTGGACCGGGTGGTGGGCTTCATGATCTCGCCGCTGCTGTGGGAAAAGATCGCCCGGGGCCTGTCCGCCGGCCGGGTGCAATCCGTGGCGGTGGAGCTGGTGGTCGAGCGCGAGCGGGAAATCCGCGCCTTCACCCCGGAAGAATACTGGGAGCTGCACGCCGACACCCATAACGCCGCCAACGCGGCGGACGCCGTGCGCATGCAGGTGGCCCGCTACCGGGGCGAGAACTTCCGCCCCAACAACGGCGACGACGCGGAGAAACACCGCGCCGCCCTGGTGGCCGCCGGCAAGCTCACCATCAGCCAGCGCGAGGAGCGCCCGACCCGCTCCAAGGCGCCGCCGCCCTTTATCACCTCCACCCTGCAGCAGGCCGCCAGCACGCGCCTGGGCTTCGGGGTGAAGAAGACCATGATGATGGCTCAGCGCCTCTACGAGGCCGGCCACATCACCTATATGCGTACCGACTCCACCAATCTGAGCGCCGACGCGGTCAACGACTGCCGCGCCTGGATCAGCGACCAGCTGGGTAACAAGTACCTGCCCGAGCAGCCACTGCGTTATTCCAACCGGGACGGCGCCCAGGAAGCCCACGAGGCGATCCGGCCCTCGGACGTGAAACGCGACGCCAGCAACCTCAAGGACATGGAGCGCGACGCCCAGCGTCTTTACGAATTGATCCGGCGCCAGTTCATCGCCTGCCAGATGCCGCCGGCGGAGTACCTGAGCACCACCATCACCGCGGAAGCCGATGGCTATGAGCTCAAGGCCCGCGGCCGCATCGTCAAGTTCGACGGCTGGACCCGCATCCAGCCCCAGGCGTCGCGCAAGGGCGCCGAGGACACCGTGCTGCCCGATCTCAAGCAGGGCGACGTGCTCGACATTGATCAGGTGGACGCCAACCAGCACTTCACCAAGCCGCCGGCGCGTTACACCGAAGCCAGCCTGGTCAAGGAACTGGAAAAGCGCGGCATCGGCCGGCCCTCCACCTACGCCTCGATCATTTCCACCATCCAGGACCGGGGCTATGTCCGGCAGGACAACCGCCGTTTCTACGCGGAAAAGATGGGCGACATTGTCACCGACCGGTTGGCGGAGAGCTTCCCCGACCTGATGGACTACAACTTCACCGCCCAGATGGAGGAAACCCTGGACCAGATCGCCGAGGGCAAGCGCGGCTGGCGCGATGTGCTCGACGAGTTCTACCGGGACTTCCTCGCCAAGCTGGAAGCGGCCCAGGGTGAGGGCAGCGGCAAGCAGGCCAAAGGCGGCATGCGCGCCAACCTGCCCACCGACACCGACATCGAGTGCCCCAAATGCGGCCGGCCGATGCAGATTCGCACCGGCTCCACCGGCGTCTTCCTGGGATGTTCCGGCTACAGCCTGCCGCCCAAGGAGCGCTGCACCGCCACCCTCAATCTGCTGCCCGGCGAAGAGGCGGTGCGCGCCGACGACGAGGAAGCGGAGACCCAGGAGCTGCGCCGCAAGAAGCGCTGCCCCAAGTGCGGCACGGCGATGGAAAACTACCTGATCGACGAAAAGCGCAAGCTGCACATCTGCGGTAACAACCCGGACTGCGACGGCTACGTGGTGGAGACGGGCGAATTCCGCATCAAAGGCTACGACGGCCCGACGCTGGAATGCGAAAAGTGCGGCAGCGAAATGCAGCTGCGCACCGGCCGGTTTGGTAAGTTCTTCAAGTGCACCAACGACGACTGCGGTAACACCCGCAAGCTGCTCAAGAACGGCGAGCCGGCGCCGCCGCGCGCCGATCCGGTGCCCATGCCCCATCTCAAGTGCGAGAAGGTGGACGACCACTACCTGCTGCGCGACGGCGCGTCCGGGCTGTTCCTGGCCGCCAGCCAGTTCCCCAAGAACCGGGAAACCCGCGCGCCGCTGGTGGAGGAAGTGCAGTCCGTGGCCAAACAGCTGGACCCCAAGCACAAGTATCTCGCCGAGGCCCCCGCCGAGGACAGCAAAGGTCGCAAGGCGGTGCTGCGCTACAGCCGTAAGGCCAAGGAGCAGTACGTGATGACCGAGGAGGACGGCAAGCCCACCGGCTGGTACGCCTTCTACCGCGACGGCGAATGGGAAGTGGAAGAGAAGAAGACCGCGCCCAAGAAAAAAGCCGCCAAGAAGAAGGCCGCGAAAAAGAAGGCTCCGGCCAAGAAGAAGGCGGCCGCCAAGAAATAACGTCGTAGGAGCTTGCTCGCAAGCGAAAGGCCGGCAACCGCCGGCCGGCAGTCTTCCAGAGAGCGATTGATCATGTCCCGAATGGTTCGAGAAAGCGAAGTGAGCGGCCTGCGCGAGCGGCTGTTCTTTGCCCGCAGTCTGCTCAAGCAGCTGTACAGCGACGAGAGCGCCGCCGTGGGCCAGCGCCTGGCCCTGCGCGGTGCGGTGGTGTTTCATTTGTATTCGGTGCTGGTGGGTCTGGCCCGACAGGCGGCCAAAAACTACCGGGTGGACGGTTACGAGGACCTGATCAGTCTGGCGGCGCTGGAGCAGGCGTTTCAGCGCGCCGAAGTGCGTGCCCAGGAAATACAGGTGCTGGCCACGGCGCGGGCCGACCGCGCGGATCTGGTGTTCTGGCTGGACCAGGAAATCCGCGCGGCGGTGGGCGCCGCCGGGCTGGCCCGCCGGCCCACGCCACCGGGTGAGGGCAATGATCTGGCGATGCGTGCCGAGGACCCCTATGCGCCGCTCGCCTACGGCGATCTGGAGCGCCTGGAACAGGCCGCGCGCCGTGTTGAGGAACTGATCGAGCATTGCGGCGCCTATATGGAAGAATGGTAGGAAATCACTGAATGGAAACGCCGATGCTGTTGTTGATTGTCTTCGCCCTGATCGCCATCGGGTTTTCGTTTCTGTGCTCGATACTGGAAGCCGCGCTGCTGTCGATCACACCCAGCTATATCGCCGGCCTCAAGGGCGAGCGGCCGAAGCTGTTCGAGAAACTGCGCAAACTCAAGGACGACATCGACGACCCGCTGTCGGCGATTCTGACCCTGAACACCATCGCCCACACCGCCGGCGCCACCGGCGTTGGCGCCCAGGTGGCGGTGATCTTCGGCGAGGCCTACCTGGGCGCGGCGTCGGCGGTGATGACGCTGGCCATTCTGATTCTCTCCGAGATCATTCCCAAGACCATCGGCGCCAAGTTCTGGCGCACCCTGGCGCCGACACTGCCGCCGGTGCTGAACGTGATGATTCTGGTGCTCAAGCCGTTCGTGTGGCTGTCCAAGATCGTCACCCGGCAGATCGGCGCCGGCGAGCCGGACACCGACATCCGCGCCGAGCTCAAGGCGCTGGCGGCCATCGGCCGCGACCAGCAGGCCCTGGACGAGGACGAACAACGGGTGATCACCAACGTTCTCAACCTGCATGAAATCAAGGTGGATAAGGTGATGACCCCGCGCACCGTGGTGCGCAGCGTGCAACCGGATGAAAGCGTGGACGATGTGCGCCATCGCCTGGCCGGGTCGCCGTTCTCCCGTTTCCCGGTGATCAACGAGCACGATGAAGCGCTCGGCTACGTGCATAAGAGCGACCTGCTGGAAGTGGAGGGCGACCGCAAGGTCAGCGAGCTGGCCCGTGGCATGGCGCCGTTTCGCGCCACCATGAACATTGAGTTCGTCTTCGGTGAAATGCTGCGCGAGCGGCAGCATCTGGGCATGGTCTACGACGACCTGGGCACCTGGGTGGGCCTGATCACCATGGAAGATATTATCGAGACCCTGCTGGGGCACGAGATCATGGATGAGACGGATAACGTGTCCAATCTGCGTCGCTACGCCAAGCAGCGGTGGAGTCGGCGGTTGAAGAAGCGTAATTGACCTGTGGTGGCTCAAACGCTAGTTTAAAACGTCTGTTTCCAGGCGTGAGGCCGGCATGTCCCAATCCGATACCGTGCAACGCATTCTCGATGCGGCGGAAGTGCTGTTCGCCCAGAAGGGGTTCGCCGAGACCAGCCTGCGCGCCATCACCAGCCGGGCCGGCGTCAATCTGGCGGCGGTCAATTACCACTTCGGTTCCAAGGAAGCGCTGATTCAGGCGGTGTTCGAGCGCTATCTGACGCCGTTCTGCCAGGCCCTGGACGCCAAGCTCGAGGAGCTGGAGGCCGAAACCCGCAACGGCGGCGACGTACCCCTGGAGAAGCTGTTCACCGTGGCCTCGCGGTTGGCGCTGGGCTCCCACGGCGACGAGCCGCGCCGGGCGATGATCTTTTTCCGGCTTTCCGGGCAGGCCTACAGCCAGCCGCAGGATCACCTGCGAGCCTGGCTGCGCGACCATTACGGCCCGGTGTTCCGCCGCTTCCTGGCCCTGCTGCGGCGGGCGGTGCCCGACGTGCCGCCGATGGAATTGTTCTGGCGGGTGCACTTCAGCCTGGGCGCGGTGATCTTCACCCTGTCCGGCATGGAATCGCTGCAGGCGATCAGCAAGAAGGACTTCAACCAGAGCGTCACCGCCGCCCACATCACCCAGCAGCTCCTGCCGTTCGTGGTCGGCGGCATTGTAGGAGCGGGCCCAGCCCGCGAAAGGCAAGCGTAGCTTGCCGGCAGGATCCCAGAGGCGTAACTAAGGGCAGCACCAACACCCTCTCTGGAATCCTGCCGGGGCTCCGCCCCTTTCGCGGGCAAGGCCCGCTCCCACAAGGCCCGCTCCCACAAGGCTTACAACCCATCGCCCATCCTGTATCTTCTCGCTATGCCTATTCTCGTCTCGCTCAGCGATCAAACCCTGACCCTGGAAAGCCCCGGAGACACGCTCCGGTTTCCGGTGTCCACCGCCGCCGAGGGTGCCGGTGAGCGCCACGGCAGCGGCGCCACGCCCCGTGGCCGGCATCTGGTGCGGGCGCGCTTCGGCGCCGGTTTGCCGGCCGGCGCGGTGTTCGCGGGCCGCCGTTTCCACGGTGAGTTCTATGACCCCGAGCTGGCGCGCCGCGCGCCGGAGCGGGACTGGATTCTCAGCCGTATCCTCTGGCTCGGCGGCTTGCAACCGGGGCTTAATCAGGGCGGCGACGTGGATAGTTTCCGCCGCTTTATTTATATTCACGGCACGCCGGACGACCAGCCCATGGGCGAGCCGGCGTCGCATGGCTGCATCCGCATGCGCAACACGGATGTGATCACTCTTTTTGAACGGGTACCGGTGGCCACGCCGGTGACCATCGTCGAGTAATTTGCCCCGCTTATGTCGAACCAAACCGATACCCAGCCGCTGCTGATGCTGGACCTGGAAGGCCCCGCCGTGACGGCGGAAGAGCAGGACCTGCTGCGTCACCCGGCGGTGGGCGGCCTGATTTTGTTCAGCCGCAACTACCAGGAACCGGATCAGCTTTACGAGCTGATCCATCAGGTACGCTCGCTGCGCCCGGACCTGCTGATCGCCGTGGACCAGGAGGGCGGTCGGGTGCAGCGCTTCCGCACCGAGTTCACCCGCCTGCCGCCGATGGCGGCGCTGGGCCGTTACCACGGCCGCGATCCCGAAGCCGCCCGCCACGCCGCCGATCTGCTCGGCGAACTGATGGCGGACGAACTGCGCGCCTACGACATCGACATCAGTTTCGCGCCGGTGCTGGACCTGGATTTCGGCACCAGCAGCGTGATCGGCGACCGCAGCTTTAACGCCGATCCGCTGGCGGTCACCGAACTGGCCGGCGCCTTTATCGACGGCATGGCCCGCGCCGGCATGGCCGCCACCGGCAAACACTTTCCCGGCCACGGCCATGTGGCGGCGGATTCTCATCTGGAGCTGCCGGAAGACCCGCGCACCTGGGAACAGCTGCAGGACGACCTGGTGCCGTTCAAGGCCCTGGCACCGCGTCTGGACGGCATCATGCCGGCCCATGTCCGTTACCAGGCGGTGGACGCGGAGCCGGCGGGGTTTTCCCGCCACTGGCTGGGCAAGGTGCTGCGCGGTGACTGCGGCTACCGCGGTGTGATTTTCTCCGACGACCTGGGCATGGCCGGCGCCGCCGGCGCCGGTGACTTTTCCCAGCGGGCCCAGGCCGCCCTGGGGGCGGGTTGCGACATGGTGCTGGTGTGCAACGACCGCGCCGGCGCCGTGGCGGTGGCGCAATGGCTGGAAGGCCGCCGCTTCGAGCACCGGGTCGGCGCCGCCGCCCTGCGCGGCAAACCCCGCGCCCCCATGCATCTGAGCCGCCGCCGGCAGGCCGGCGACGTGGCGGATCTGCTCAATAAGGACCTGTAATGAATTGGGAAGCTCTGACCGATTGGCGGCAACTTTTGCAGTGGCCCGGCCCCGAGACCGAAACCACGCTGTGGGTGAGCCAGGTGTTCGTGGTGGTGCTGTGCACGGTGACCGTGAATTTCATTCTCATGCGGGTGATCGACATCATTGATCACTTCAGCCGCGAAACCCACAACCTGTGGGACGACGCGCTGCTGGATTCCCTGCGCATTCCGATCCGTCTGCTGATCTGGGTGGTGGGCCTGTCGGTGGCCGCGGAAATGATGCAGGCGGTGTCCGAGGCGGCGGTGTTCGATTACGTCGGCGACGCCCGCCGCGTGGCCTTCATCGTTATCGTGGCGCTGTTTCTGACCAAACTGGTCGGCAACGTTGAAAAAAATCTGATCGATCCCGATCGCATGCGCAACCCCATGGATCAGACCACCGCGTCGGCGGTGGGCAAGCTGCTGCGCATCTCGGTGTTGATCACCGCCTTTCTGATTATCCTGCAAACGCTCGGCTACAGCATTTCCGGCGTGCTGGCGTTCGGCGGCCTGGGCGGCATGGCGGTGGCGTTCGCGGCCAAGGATCTGCTCGCCAACTTTTTCGGCGGCGCCATGGTGTACATGGACAAGCCGTTCAAGGTGGGCGAGTGGGTGCGTTCGCCGGACCGCAGCATCGAAGGCACGGTGGAACACATCGGCTGGCGCCTGACGCGCATCCGAACCTTCGACCAGCGGCCGCTGTACGTGCCCAACGCCATGTTCACCACCGTGATCCTGGAAAACCCGTCGCGCATGCTCAACCGCCGCATCAACGAGAAGGTCGGCATCCGCTTCGAGGATTGGGAAAAAATGCCCGCCATCGTCGACGCGGTCCGCGAGATGGCCAAGAAGCACAAGGATCTGGAAACCGACCACCGCACGCTGATCGTCAACTTCGACAGCTACGGCGCGTCCTACATCGAGTTCTTTATCTACACCTTCACCAAGACCACGGACTGGGTGACCTACCATGAGATCAAACAGGACGTGCTGATGCGCATCATGGCCATTGTCCATGAGCACGGCGCCGAGTTCGCCTTCCCCAGCCGCACGCTGTACATGGCGGCCAACGATGAAACGGACGACGAATTCGAGGACGACGAGGACGAAGCCGCCGAAGGGCGCGCCGCGCAACGCCGCTCGCGCCGCCGTGGCCGCAACCGTCGGGACCGCAACCAGACCTGGAAAGGCGACCAGGACCAATCCGAGGAGGACGCCGATGGCGACTGAAATGGCCACTGAACTGAAGCAAGAACTGATGCGCGTGCGCCGTGAAGCCCGCGAGTTGTATTCCCGCGACCAGGTGGAAGAAGCCGTGGCCAAGGTGGCGATCAAGCTGGCCGAGGACTATTCCGAGCGCTTCCCGGTGTTCGTCACCATCATGAACGGCGGCATCGTGTTCGCCGGCCAGTTGCTCACCCGGCTGGATATCCCGCTGGAAGTGGACTACCTGCACGCCAGCCGCTACCTGGGCGAGACCAGCGGCGGCGACGTGCAGTGGATCGTCACGCCGACGGCCAATATGGAAGGCCGCGACGTGGTGATTCTCGACGACATCCTGGACGTGGGCTCCACGCTGTTGTCGATTATCGATGCCTGCAAGGCCCAGGGCGCCGCCAGCGTGAAAACCTGCGTGCTGGTGGACAAGGTCCACGACCGCAAAGCGGTGCCCGGCCTGAAAGCCGACTACACCGCCCTGGAAGCGGAAGACCTGTACCTGTTCGGCATGGGCATGGACTACAAAGGCTACTGGCGCAACGCGCCGGGCATTTTCGCGGTGGAGGGGGTTTAGGGTGCTCGCGTTTATCGGCGGAACCGGCCTGACCCGCATGGACGATCTCGAGATTCGTCGCCGGCACGATATCGAAACCCGCTACGGCAAACCCTCGGCGCCGGTGGCGGAAGGCGAGCTCAACGGGGTGCCGGTGCTGTTCCTGGCCCGCCACGGCGATCCCCATGTGTGGCTGCCGCACCAGGTGAACTACCGGGCCAACATGCAGGCGCTCAAGGACGCCGGCGCCACCGCCATCGTGGCGGTCAACGCGGTGGGCGGCATCACCGCCCCGGCCGGCGCGCTGGTGTTGCCCGAGCAGATCATCGACTACACCTGGGGCCGCGACAGCACCCTGTTCGACGACCCGGCCGACCCGCTGGTGCACGTGGACTTCAGCTGGCCCTTCGACCCGGTGCTGCGCCGCCGGCTGCGCGGTGCGCTGGAGCGCGCCGGCCTGCAATGGGTGGACGGCGGCTGTTACGCCGCCACCCAGGGCCCGCGCCTGGAAACCGCCGCCGAGATCCTGCGCCTGGAGCGCGACGGCTGCGACGTCGTCGGCATGACCGGGATGCCGGAAGCGGTGCTCGCCCGCGAGCTGGGCCTCCCCTATGCCATGCTGTCGCTGGTGGTGAACCCGGCCGCCGGCAAAGCCAACCGGGAAATCACCATGGCGGAAATCGAAGCGGTGCTGCACACCGGCATGGCCGACGTCCGCGCCGTCCTCGCCACCCTCGCCAAAACCGGCTAATAGCCTGTAGGTCGGATTAGCCGAAGGCGTAATCCGACACGGTCTGTGCGACACGGTCCTCCCAAGGAGAAAGCATGCAGCAGTACGACGTGGTTGTGATCGGTGCCGGCGCGGCGGGTTTGATGTGCGCCGCCAGCGCCGGCTATCGCGGCCGCTCGGTGCTGGTGCTGGACCACGCCAACAAGGCCGGCAAGAAGATCCTGATGTCCGGCGGCGGGCGCTGCAATTTCACCAACCTGAACACCATGCCGGACCATTTCGTGTCCGCCAACCCGCATTTCTGCAAGTCCGCGTTGCACCGCTACAGCCCCTGGCACTTCGTGGAGTTGGTGGAGCGCCACGGGGTCGGCCATGTGGAGAAGGCACCGGGCCAGTTGTTCTGCGACACGTCCAGCAAGGCGATTCTTCAGGTGCTGCTCACCGAGTGCGAGTGGGCCGGCGCCGAGGTGCGTCTCAAGACTTCGGTGACGCACATTAACAACCGGCCGGTGGGCGAGGGCGCCGGCCGTGTCGCCTCATCACAAGCGCCGGAGGCGGACGGCTTCGTGCTGCGCGCCGAAGGCGAATCGATTCACTGTGACAAGCTGGTGATCGCCAGCGGCGGGCTGTCGATTCCCACCCTGGGCGCCGGCCCGTTCGCCTACCGGGTGGCGGAGCAATTCGGTTTGCGGGTGCTGCCCACCCGCGCCGGGTTGGTGCCGTTCACGCTGCAGCCCGCCGACAAGCAATGGCTGGCCGAGCTCAGCGGCGTCAGCGCGGACGTGCGCGCGGAAGCCGGCGGCCGGGCCTTCGCGGGGCCTCTTTTGATCACTCACCGGGGGCTGTCCGGGCCGGCCATGTTGCAGGTGTCCAGTTTCTGGACCCCGGGGGACACGGTGACCGTGGACTGGCTGCCGGCGCTGGCGGACCCGCTCGCAGCGCTGCGCCAGGCCCGTCACGAACAGCCCGGCACCGTTGTGGAGAAATGGTTGCGCGGCTTCTTCTCGCAGCGGCTGGCCGGCGCCCTGGCGGCGCACTTCGGCTGGTCCGGGCCGTTGCAGCACTACAGCAACGAGGCGCTGGCGGAGATCGCCTCGGTGCTGAAAAGCTGGCGGTTCAAGCCGTCGGGCACCGAAGGCTACCGCACCGCGGAGGTGACCCTGGGCGGTGTGGACACCGACAGCGTGTCTTCCAAGACCTTCGAAGTGAACAGCGTGCCTGGCCTGTACTTTATCGGCGAAGCGCTGGACGTCACCGGTGAGCTGGGCGGCTTCAATTTCCAGTGGGCCTGGGCCAGCGGCTGGTGCGCCGGCCAGGCGGTGTGAGGCTCCCCTCCAGCGAGGACGCGTGTCTGTGTTCTGCCCTTCCGGGAACGCTGTGAATACGTCCCTGTACGCTCCCTGTCGAACGTCCTGTTCTCCAGGGTCCCGGAAGGACAGAACACAGACACGCTCACTGGGGAGATTCCGGTGCCCCGGGTTATCGCTGGCGCCGAACCTTTCTGCAAAGCTCCTGGTGGTGCTACGACCCGTGGCGGTGACGCTGCACCGCGTCCCTGAATAGAGGGGCCGCCAGTTTATACTCCCAAAGTATTAATCCTTTCGGTCTTGTTTTCCTGTTCTCGTCATTAGCGCGTGAAACTTTTAAGGCGTCTTTGTTAAACGGCATGTTCGCGCGGTGAATAACTGTCGTGATGTGGTAAGACCCGGCATTGCCTTCATGACGTCCCTCTTTCCCTCGGCGCACACTTCTGCCTGATAGGACGTATACATCGCGTCTCATTGAACGGTTTTGAACAACTCAGGTTTGAATAACAACGCCCTCGGGAGAGAGACAAATGAAAAACCTTGAACGGTTTATCGGACTGGGCTTGCTGACCACGGCGCTGATCGCCTGTGGCGGCGACAGCGGTTCCAGCGGTGCCGGCACCACGGCCAGCACCGGTGGCGGCGGCGGTGGCGGCACCCCATCGACGGACGATGGCGCCCCCCGCGCTGACGACCCCATGGCGCCGGCCCCGGCGCCGCAGGGTTCCTCATTCAGCGGCCGCCAGTACAGCTGCGAAGGCGATGAGTGTCTGGTGGGTAAATTCGAAGGCCCGTTCGCCGAGCCCACCATTCGCTACAGCGATTCCACCACCGGCGAGAACCTGAAGGTGGTGACCACCGAGGACAAATGTCTGGAAGACGCCGAGGGGGCGCTGCGCTGTAAACCCGCCGCCGGCTCCATCGCGCTGCTGCCCGACAACCGGTTGATTTACTTCAACGCGCTGGAAGGCACCGAGAACGTGGAGTTCTCCATCGTCGCCGAATTCGGCTTCGTGTCGGTGAACGACCAGACCCGGGTGCTCAACTTCGGCCCCGCCGGCGCCAGCGACCAGATTTCCTGGGAGCGTCCGTCGCCGGTGCGCGGCGGCGCCAACGTGGACGGCAACGACAGCGACACTCTGCTGCCCGGCGCCGAGCTCACCGACGCGGAGAGCACCGCCGGCAACGACGGCGCCCTGTTCTGCGCCGACGTGATCCAGCTCGCCGACGGCCGCATCATGGCGGTGGGCGGCACCGACTATTACACCGAGCCGTCCCTGGGCTCCGTGTTCCCGCAGGCCCGCGACGTGCTCGGCTCGATCGACAACGAGATTCCGCTGCCCAGTAACTTCGGCGAGATCAGCGTGCCCGACGACATCGGCGTGGTGGAGCTGGAAGGTCTGAAAGACGCCCGTATCTTCAACCCGGAAGACAACAGCTGGTCGCAGACCGGCCACATGAACCACGGCCGCTGGTACCCGAGCATGGTGACCCTGCCGGACGGTGACGTGTTCGTGGCCAGTGGCGTGACCAAGCTGCTCAAGCCGGTCTACACCGGCGCGTTGCTCGGTGGTGAGAGCAGCGGCCTGCGTGAATTGCTGCAGTCCGCGGACAACGTGCGCACCAGCGAAACCTATGATCTCGACACCGGCACCTGGTCCGAGAACGGCGAACGCCCGCTGCCGGGTCTGGACACCACCGCCGGCAAGGCGCTGCCGCTGTACCCGCGTCTGCACCTGCTGCCCAACGGCCAGGTGTTCTATAACGCCGCCGGCCAGGCGTTCAACCCGTTCGGCCAGTCCTACAACCAGGCGCAGTGGAACTTCGTGTCCGCCTACGATCCGGAAGAAGAACTCTGGACCGACCTGGGCTACGCCGGTCTCAACGTGCAGCTGGACGAGCTGGGCCTGGAGCGCATCACCTCGGCGCTGACCCTGACCAGCCCCAACCTGCTGGAAGACCTGATCGGCACCGGCGAAGGCCTGCTGACCAACCTGCTGGGCGATCCCATTGGCAGCCTGGAACAGCTTGAGAATGTGCTCGGCGACGTGGCCGATCCGCAAGTCGCCAACCGTCTGATCGGCGCCGGCTTCCGCGGTTCCAGCTTCTCCATCATGATGCCGCTGCGTCAGGATGAGAGCGGTAACTACAGCGAAGCCAGCTTCCTCACCGCCGGCGGCGTGCTGGGCGCGGTGGCGGCCACCAGCCCGGGCAGCTACCTGGCGGTGCCCAACAGCCGTCTGGACACGGTGGAAGTGAACGCCGACACCGAAACCGGCATGCGCTACTCCTCCGAGATCGTCGGTAACCTGAACGGCCCGCGCTGGTACTCCACCGGTGTGCTGCTGCCCGACGGTTCGGTGATGGCGTTCAACGGCGCCAACCGGGACGAAGTGGTTCTGCCCGGTTCCGCCACCCCGGTACAGATGACTGAACGGTTTGATCCCGAGACCGGTGAGTGGACCGAAATGGCCACCTCGCTGAACCCGCGCACCTACCACAACACCGCGCTGTTGCTGCCCGACGGCCGGGTGCTGGTGGGCGGCCACGCGCCGATCAACACCGCCTACCTGTTCAGCCTCAACCTGGAAGAGTTGGGCCTGTCCCCGAACGACGGCCGCGACCCGTCCTTCGAGATCTACAACCCGCCGTACGTGTTCAAGGACCGCCCGGAAATCGTCCAGGCGCCGAGTGAGGTGGATCACGGTGACACCATCGAAATCGCGGTGGACGACGCCTCCGCCATCAATGAAGTCATGATGGTGCGCCGCACCAGCCTGACCCACCTGGTGGACGGCGATCAGCGCAACGTGGTGCTGCCGCACACCGCCAATGGCAACAGCGTTCGGGTAGAGATTCCCGAAAACGCGGCGGTGATGCCGGCCGGTCACTACATGCTGTTCGTCAACCGTATCGCCAGTGACGGTTCCGGCATGGTGGTGCCGTCCGTTTCCGCGCCGGTGCAGGTGATGCTGCCTTCCCGCACGCCGGGCCTGATAGTGCAGCGCTAAGGAGCCGACATGACGAGACGTAACCGTAACCCCCACGCTCGTCTTGCCGCCTGGTTGCTGGGTGCCGTGCTTGCCACGGCGCCCACTCTGGCCCTGGCCCACGGGCCGGAGGCCAAGGCGGTGAAGGCGCGGCTGGCGCCCTTGTCGGCCACCCTGGACGGCGTCAACGCCCAGGTGCAGACAACGGTGGCGCCGCAACTGGTGGTGGCCAACGATAGCCCGCGCACCCTGGAGATCTTCGACCAGGAAGGGCGCGTGTTCCTGCGCATCAACGAGCAGGGCGTGCTGGCGGATCTGGCCAGCCCGGCCTGGTACCGCAGCCAGACCGCCGCCCGTGGCGTGCCGATTCCCGAAGGCGCCAGCCAGGACGCGGAGCCGCGTTGGGCGCTGGTGCACAAGGAACCCAACTGGGGCTGGTTCGATCCCCGCCTGCGCACCGACGACATTGACGTGCCCCACGACATGGAGCACGCCGGCAAGCCCGGGGCGATCAGCCAGTGGTCGGTGCCGGTGCGGTTCGACGGCGAGGCAAGCACCCTGGCGGGTGAGTTCCGCTACGAGCCGCTGCCGCCCGGCGCCTTTCAATCGCGGCTGACTTCGGACCCGGAACCGGTGAAAGGCGTCACCGTGGGCCTGGCGCCGGGCACCGTGCCGGCGGTACACATTCACAACCAGAGCGGTAAGCCGGTGGTGGTGGCCGACGCGGACGGCCGCGCCCATCTGCGCATCGGCCCCGGCGGCAGCTTCATCAACGCCAACCAGGCGCCGGCGGAGCCGCAATGGGTGAAAGTGGCTGGCGGCTCCCGCTACACCTGGACCGAGCCGCGCGCCACCTACGGTGCTCTGTGGCCGCCGGAGAACGTGTCCCGGGCCGGCCGCCGCGCCCAGGTGGCGACCTGGTCACTGCCGGTCACCGTGGACGGCAAGCCGGTCGCGGTGAAGGGCGTGGTGGACTGGCTGCCCGGCGAGCAGGTCGCCGCCGGCGGCGGGCATCACTGAGAGCTGCATGTCGGGTTACGGCCTGCGGCCTAACCCGACCTACGGCTATTGTAGGTCGGGTTAGCGCAGCGTAACCCGACACTCAAGCGCTTGAACCGCTCAGGCGCTCGAGCACTCCGCTAACCACCTCAATGCGCTCCTGCGCGGTTTCCGATTCCAGTTCGAAGCGCAGGGTGCTGGCGCCTTCCAGCTTGTAGACGTTGGGGCCGGACTGCACCAGTTTGACAATGGTGAGCGGGTCCACCGGGGTGCGCTCGGCGAATTCCAGTTTGCCGCCGCGGCCGTGGGCGTCGAGCCGGATGATGCCCAGCTTTTCCGCCTGTTGCCGCAGCTCGGTGACCTGGAACAGGTTTTTCACCGGGTCCGGCAGCAGGCCGAAGCGGTCGATCATTTCCACCTGCAGTTCCTTGAGCTGGTCGGCGTTCTTGCTGCCGGCGATGCGTTTGTACAGCGTCAGGCGGGTGTAGACGTCGGGCAGGTAATCCTCGGGAATCAGCGCCGGGATGCGCAGGTTCACTTCCGGGCCGCCGGACAGCGGCTTGGCGGTGTCCGGCTGCTCGCCGCGCTTGAGCGCTTCCACCGCCTGCTCGAGCATTTCCATGTAGAGCGAGAAGCCGATGCTCTCCATGTTGCCGTGCTGCTCTTCGCCGAGCAGTTCGCCGGCGCCGCGAATCTCCAGGTCCTGGCTGGCCAGCACGAAGCCGGCGCCCAGGTCGGTGGCCTGTTCGATCGCTTCCAGACGCTTGAGCGCGTCCTTGGTCATGGCGCGCGGCCCGGGGGTGGTGAGGTAGGCGTAGGCCTGGTGGTGGCTGCGGCCCACGCGGCCGCGCAACTGGTGCAACTGCGCCAGGCCGAGCTTGTCGGCGCGCTCGATGATGATGGTGTTGGCGCTGGGCACGTCGATGCCGGTCTCGATAATGGTGGAGCACACCAGCACGTTGAAGCGGCGGTGGTAGAAGTCGCTCATCACCGCTTCCAGCTCGCGCTCGCGCATCTGCCCGTGGGCGATGCCCACCCGGGCGTCGGGCACCAGTTTGCGGATGTCCTCGGCGGTGCGCGCCATGGTGTCGATGTCGTTGTGCAGGTAATACACCTGACCGCCGCGCAGCAGTTCCCGCAGGATCGCTTCCTTGATGGCGGTGTCGTCTTTTTGCTGCACGAAGGTTTTCACCGACAGCCGCTTCTGCGGCGGCGTGGCGATGATGGAAATATCGCGCATGCCGCTCATCGCCATGTTCAGGGTGCGCGGGATCGGCGTGGCGGTGAGGGTGAGGATGTCGCACTCGGCGCGCATCTCCTTCAGACGTTCCTTGTGGCGCACGCCGAAGCGGTGCTCCTCGTCGACGATGATCAGCCCCAGGTCCTGGAAGGCCACCGATTCCTGCAGCAGCTGGTGGGTGCCGACGATGATGTCCACCTTGCCGCTTTCCAGCCGCTTGAGCACGTCGGCGCGCTCCTTGGCGTTGCGGAACCGGGACAGCACCTCCACGTTCACCGCCCAATCGGCGAAGCGGTCGATAAAGGACTCGTAGTGTTGCTGGGCGAGCAGGGTGGTAGGCACCAGCACCGCCACCTGGGCGCCTTTCTGCACCGCCACGAAGGCGGCGCGCATGGCCACCTCGGTTTTGCCGAAGCCCACGTCGCCGCACACCAGCCGGTCCATAGGCTTGGCCAGCTGCATGTCGCTGAGCACCGCGCGAATGGCGCTTTCCTGGTCCGGGGTCTCCTCGAACGGGAAGCCGGCGGCGAAGCGCTCGTAGTCTTCCGCTTCCACCGCGAAGGCGCGCCCCTGGCGGGCCTCCCGGCGGGCGTAGGTGTTGAGCAGTTCGGCGGCCACGTCGTGGATCTTCTCCGCCGCTTTCTGGCGCGCCTTGGTCCACTGTTCGGTGCCCAACCGGTTGAGCGGCGGGTTGTCCGCGCCGCCGTAGCGGCTGATCAGATGCAGTGAGGACACCGGCACATAGAGCTTGTCGCCGCCGGCGTACTCCAACAGCAGGAACTCGTGTTGCTGGCGGTCCACTTCCATGTGCACCAGGCCCTGGTAGCGGCCCACGCCGTGGTCCAGGTGCACCACCGCCGCCCCGGGGCTGATTTCGCCCAGGGTGCGGATACCCAGCTCGTTGCCGCTTTCCTCGCTGGTGCGCCGGCGGCGGCGCTGCATGACCCGCTCGCCGTAGAGCTCGCTCTCGGTGACCACCAGCAGGTCGTGGTCGGGGGCGTAAAAGCCCGCGTCCAGCTCGCCGCGGGTCAGCGACCAGCGGTCCGGCTCGCGGATGAAATGCGCCCAGCCGTCCTTCATCGCCGGCTGGATGCCGATCTTCTGCATCATCTCCAGCAGCGCCTCGCGGCGGCCGGCGGTTTCCGCCACCACCAGAATGCGCGTGTCCGGGTGGGCGTCGGCGAAGGTGTGCAGCGGCGCCAGCGGGTTGCGCGCCTTGGCGTCGGCGGACACCGTGGGCGGCACCTCCACGTGGAAGCGCACCGCCTGGTCGGAATCCTTCTGACGCGCCCGGGGCAGGGTCTGCCAGGCGCTGTTGAGCTGGTCCGGGCGCAGGAACAGGTCGGCCGGGGGCAACACCGGCCGGCGGATGTCGTGGCGGCGTTGCTCGTAACGGGCGCTGACCTCGTCCCAGAAATGCCGGGCGGCCTCTTCACAGCCGGCCATTTCCACCGCACGCGCCCGGTTGGGCAGGTAGTCGAACAGGGTGGCCAGACCGTCGAAAAACAGCGGCAGATAGTATTCCAGGCCCGGCGTGGCGATGCCCTCGGAAACGTCCTGATAGAGCGGCACCTTGCGCGGGTCCACGTCGAACGTGTCGCGGAAGGCGGTGCGGAACCGGCGGATGCCCTCGGCGCTGAGCGGGTACTCGGCGGCGGGCAACAGGTTGATCTCGCTGACCTGGCCGGTGGAGCGCTGGGATTCCGGGTCGAACAGACGCAGGGACTCGATGTCCTCATCGAACAGCTCGACCCGGAACGGCTGCTCGGAGCCCATCGGAAAGACGTCCATGATGGCGCCGCGCACCGCGAATTCGCCGTGTTCGTAGACGTTGTCGCGCTGCCGGTAGCCACAGTCCACCAGCCGCGCGCGGGTGCTTTCCATATCGAAGGTGTCGCCCACCCGCAGCATGAAGCTGTTGCCGCTGATGTGCAGCGGCGGCGCGATGCGCTGCATCAGCGTGTTCACCGGCACCACCAGCACGCCGGTGCTGGCGCCGTGCAGCCAGTTCAGCACCCGGATGCGGTCGCTGACGATGTCCTGGTGCGGGCTGAACAGGTCGTAGGGCAGGGTCTCCCAGTCCGGGAACAGCATCACCGGCACCTCGCCCGCCACAGGATTGCCTGCCACCGGAGTGCCGGCCACAGGATTGCCGGCCAAATAGAACCCCAAAGCGTCCGCCAGTTGCTGGGCGCGGCTACTGTCCGGCGCCGCCACCAGCAAGGGGCCGTCGGCGCCGCGCGCCACCTCGGCGAGCACGGCGGCCAGGCTGCCGTTGGACAGACCTTGCCAGTCTTTGTAGTGGTCCTGACCGGTGGGGAACAGCGGGGTATCGGGTAACAGCGTCATTTCGTCTCCAGCAGAGGGCGCGCATTGTACCCCACCGGCCCGCCGCTTTGGGAGGCGGCTTTCTCTCCAGAGGGGCCGCGCCGGGATCGGGTGGGCCCGTCCAGGACACACCACGAGTACATCCATGTAGGCTCGGCGTTTGGCCATCCTTGGCCAAACACGGTCCTGGACGGGCCCACCCGATCCCGGCGCTCCTTGGAAGCTTCATCGCCAAGGGGGCATGGCAGCCCTTGGCGGCTGGTTCCCAAAGGAGGTTCGGTCTCGGTGCCCGGTGTCCAGGACTGTGTGAGGCAGGGAGCCGAACACAAGCCTCCAGGGATGGATTCACGGCGGGTCCTGGACACCGGGCACCGAGACCGAACCGGGCTACGGAGCCGCTGAGAGGGCTTGCTCCCGCTGAGGTGTGGTAACATCGCTGCCGTTTTATTGATGCGCTGGGGAAAGAGAGCATGAGGGATTCAGTCAGTGAGTTGATGCAGCGGTTCCGCCTGGAGCCGCTGGAGGACAACCTGTTCCGGGGGCTCAGCGAGGCCAACGGGCAGAGCAGCATCTTCGGCGGCCTGGTGGCCGGCCAGGCGTTGCTGGCGGCGTCAATGACGGTGCCGGAGGATCGCCCGGTGCATTCCCTGCACGCCTATTTCCTGCGCCCGGGCGATATCCGCAAGCCGGTGGTGTACGACGTGGACCGGATCCGCGACGGCAAGAGTTTCACCACCCGCCGGGTCAATGCTATTCAGCACGGTCGTCCCATTTTTAGTCTGTCCACCTCTTTTCAGGTGGAAGAGCAGGGCGGTCATCACCAGACGCCGATGCCGGAGGTGCCGGCGCCGGAGGATCTGGAGAGCGACGAGAGCGCCCGCATGCGGGTGGCGGACCGTATTCCCGAACAGTTCCGCGCCGCCTTTCTGCGTGAACGGCCGGTGGAGTTCCGCCCGGTGACACCGCGCGACGTGTTCGCGCCGGAGTCCCGCGAGCCGCTCAAGCAGTTCTGGTTCCGGGTGCCGGACCCGATCGAGGCGGACCGCATGACCCACAAGGCGTTGCTGACCTACTGTTCGGATTTCGGTTTCATGGGCACTGCCATGCAGCCCCACGGCATGACGTTCTGGCAGAGCAACGTGCAGTGCGCCAGCCTGGACCACGCCATGTGGTTCTACGACGACCTGCGGGTGGACGACTGGCTGCTCTACCACTGCGAGAGCCCGGGCGCCGCCGGCGCGCGCGGCCTGACCTTCGGCCATATCTACCGCCGCGACGGCACCCTGGTGGCCTCGGTGGCCCAGGAAGGCCTGATGCGCCTGCGCCCCGGCGAAGACCCGGTGTAAGTACGCTGGAAGGAGCGCGGTTTTGGCGCTATCATGCGCGCCCCCATGACCGCCAACCCAAACCGATGAGGGGCGCAGCCGTGAACAAACTGGAAGACCACTTCGGACGCTGGAAAAACCGCGAAGAAATCGCAGAGGCCATGATCCCGATGATCGGCCGTCTCTACCGCGAGAAGAACGTGACCACCACCGTATACAGCCGGTCCCTGGTCAACAATTCCGTGATCCAGATCCTTAAGACCCATCGCTTCGTCAAGCAGATCGAGGACTCCGAGCTGTTCGAGAGCGGTCTTTCCGTGGTCGATTCCTTCCCGATCCTGCAGGAAGTGACCAAGCTGGACCTGGGCCCCTGCCGCCTGGACATCGGCAAGCTGGCGGTGGAATACAAGAAGGACAGCCGTGGCCTGTCCGTCGAGGACTACGTCCGTGAAGAGCTGGGCGAAGCGGTCAACGACAAGGTGGACCTGCCCGGCCAGACCGACGTGGTGCTGTACGGCTTCGGCCGCATCGGCCGCCTGCTGGCCCGCCTGCTGATCGAGAAGACCGGCTCCGGCGACGGCCTGCGCCTCAAGGCCGTGGTGGTCCGCGAGACCGGCAAGGGCGACCTGCAAAAGCGCGCCAGCCTGCTGCGCCGCGACTCCGTGCACGGCCCGTTCGCCGGCACCATCGCCGTGGACGAGGAAGACAACGCGATCATCGCCAACGGCAACTACATCAAGATCATTTACGCGAATGATCCGTCGGCGATCGACTACACCCAGTACGGCATCAAGGACGCGCTGCTGGTGGACAACACCGGTAAATGGCGCGACCGCGAGGGTCTGGGCCAGCACCTGAAGTGCCCGGGCATCAGCAAGGCGATCCTCACCGCGCCCGGCAAGGGCGACATCAAGAACATCGTGCCCGGCGTCAACCACGGCATGGTGGAGGACAGCGACACCATCCTGTCCCTGGCGAGCTGCACCACCAACGCCATCGTGCCGCCGCTCAAGGCGCTCAGCGACAAGTTCGGCATTGAGTACGGCCACGTGGAAACGGTGCACTCCTACACCAACGACCAGAACCTGCTGGACAACTTCCACAAGGGCCCCCGCCGGGGCCGCGCCGCGCCGCTCAACATGGTGCTGACCGAGACCGGGGCCGCCACGGCCGCCGCCAAGGCGCTGCCGGAGCTGGGCGGCAAGCTCAGCGGCAACTCCATCCGGGTACCGACCCCGGACGTCTCCATGGCGATTCTCAACCTGACCCTGGAGAAAGAAACCACCCTGGAGGAGCTCAACGACTACCTGCGCTGGGTGAGCCTGCACTCGCCGCTGCAGCGCCAGCTGGACTTCATCCGCAGCCCGGACGCGGTGTCCACGGACTTCGTGGGCTCCCGGCACGCGTCGGTGGTGGACGCCGAGGCGACCATCGTCAACGGCCGCCACTGCGTGCTCTATGTCTGGTACGACAATGAGTTCGGCTACAGCTGCCAGGTGGTGCGGCTTCTGCAGCAACTGTCCGGGGTCGAATACCCGATTTACCCCAAGGATTGAGCCGTGGAACCCGAAAAAGCCCGCTTTCGCGGGCTTTTTTTCGACCGGGACACGCGGGCCCAGGCGGGTAATCCCACACGGTCAGTCCTGGCATCCGAACCACTCGGTCATTATAATGGCGCCGCCTTCCCACCTCCGCCTCCATCGCGGCCATCCGGGGAAAGCACCGCTTGACTTCAGAACACGCAACGTGGGCGAGACACTATGATCAAAATCAAGAAGGGGCTTGACCTGCCCATCGCTGGCGCGCCACGCCAGGCGATTGAGGAGGGTCATCAGGTCCGTTCTGTCGCCGTGCTCGGCGGCGACTACATGGGGATGAAGCCGACCATGGAGGTCCGCGAAGGCGACACGGTCAAGAAGGGCCAACTGCTCTTCACGGATAAAAAGACCGATGGCGTGAAATACACCGCCCCCGCCGCCGGTAAGGTGGTGGCGATCAACCGCGGCCACAAGCGCGTGCTGCAGTCCGTGGTGATCGAGGTGGCCGACCAGGAAGACGAGGTCGAGTTCGACGCCCATGACGCCGCCGCCCTGGCTTCCCTGGACCGCGAGGCGGTCCAGCGCCAGCTGATCGATTCCGGCGAGTGGACGCTGCTGCGCACCCGCCCGTTCGGCAAGGTGCCGGCGCCCGGCACCACCCCCAACTCGATTTTCGTCACCGCCATGGACACCAACCCCCTGGCGCAGGACCCGGCGGTGGTGATCAAGGCCAACGAGAGCAGCTTCCGCCACGGTCTCGCCGTGCTGGGCCGCCTCACCGACGGCCCGGTCTGGGTGTGCCGCGCGCCGGGCGGTGATCTGCCGGCCTTCGCCGAAGGCCAGATCCGTGAAGAAACCTTCACCGGCAAGCACCCGGCGGGCAACGCCGGCACCCATGTGCATTATCTCGACCCTGTCAGTCTCGCCAAGACCGTCTGGACGGTGGGCTACCAGGAAGTGATCGCCATCGGCAAGCTGTTCACCGAAGGCAAGATCAGCACCGACCGGGTAGTGGCGCTGACCGGTCCCCAGGTGAAGACGCCGCGTCTGATGCGCACCCGCGTGGGCGCCGGCATGGAAGACTTCACGCGCGGTGAACTCAAGGACGGCGACAATCGCATCGTGGGCGGCTCCGTGTTCAACGGCCATCACGCCCGCGGCCCGCTGATGTTCCTGAGCCGTTTCAGCAACCAGGTGACGGTGCTGCGCGAAGGCCGCGAGCGGCAGTTGCTGGGGTATATTTCCCCGGGGCCCAACCGCTTCTCGGTGATGAACATTTATCTGTCCAAGCTGATGCCCGGCAAGCGCTTCAATCTGACCACCACCACCAACGGCAGTGAGCGCGCCATGGTGCCGATCGGCGCCTACGAGCAGGTCATGCCGCTGGACATTCTGCCCACTCAACTGTTGCGCTCGCTGATCGTCGGCGACACCGATTCCGCCATCGCGCTGGGCGCGCTGGAAGTGGTGGAAGAGGACCTGGCGCTGTGCACCTACGTGTGCCCCGGCAAGTACGAGTACGGGCCGATTCTGCGCGACAACCTGACCACGATCGAGGTGGAGAGCTGAGATGGGCCTGAGAAACTACATCGACGACAAAATCGCGCCTCATTTCCACGAGGGCGGCAAGCTCGAGAAGTATTACGTCTTCTTCGAGATGTTCGACACCATGCTGTACAGCCCGGATTCGGTGACCCGGTCCGCCGCCCACGTGCGCGACGGTATCGACCTGAAGCGGATCATGATGACGGTCTGGTTCGCCACCTTCCCGGCGATCCTGTTCGGCCTCTACAACACCGGTTACCAGGCCAACCTGCAGATCACCGAGTTCGGTTACGACGCCATCCCCGGCTGGCGCGCCGACCTGGTGGCCATGCTGGCCGGCTTCGACTACCAGAGTTTCTGGGCCAATATGCTGCACGGCCTAGTCTACTATGTGCCGATTCTGGCCACCGTGTACCTCACCGGCTTCTTCTGGGAAGCCCTGTTCGCGTGGAAGCGCGGCCATGAGGTGAACGAGGGCTTCTTCGTCACCGGTATCCTGTTCACCCTGATCCTGCCGCCGGCGATCCCGCTCTGGCAGGTGGTGCTGGGCGTGTCCTTCGGCGTGGTGATCGGCAAGGAAGTATTCGGCGGCACCGGCAAGAACTTTCTCAACCCGGCGCTGGTCGGCCGTGCTTTCCTGTACTTCGCCTACCCGGCGCAGATGTCCGGTGACGCGGTCTGGACCGCGGTGGACAACTTCTCCGGCGCGACGCCGTTGTCCCTGGCCGCCAGCGGCGACCTGAATTTCGCCGCCGGCCTCGGCGAGAACGCCCTGGCCGCCGGCGCCAACGGCGCCACCCAGAGCCTGGCCTGGATGGACACCTTCCTGGGCGGCATCCAGGGTTGTATCGGCGAGACCTCGGTGATCGCCATCGGCCTGGGCGCGATTTTCCTGCTGTTCACCAAGATCGCGTCCTGGCGCATCATGCTGGGCGTTTTGCTGGGCATGGTGGCGATGAGCGCGGTGTTCAACGGCGTCGGCAGCGACAGCAACCCGATGTTCGCGATGCCCTGGTACTGGCACCTGACCGTGGGCGGCCTGGCGTTCGGCCTGGTGTTCATGGCCACCGATCCGGTGTCCGCGGCGATGACCAACACCGGCAAGCTGATCTTCGGCGCGCTGATCGGTGTTATGACCGTGCTGATCCGGGTGATCAACCCGGCGTTCCCGGAGGGCATCATGCTGGCGATTCTGTTCGGCAACCTGTGCGCGCCCTTGATTGACTACTTTGTTACCCAGGCGAACATCCGTCGTCGCCTGCGTCGGACCGGGGGAGTGGCGTAATGGCTGGAAAGAACGAAAGCGTAGGCAAGACTCTGCTGGTCGCGTTCCTGGTGTGTCTGGTGTGCGCGGTGGTGGTGTCCACCGCCGCCGTGAGCCTGCGCCCGGTGCAGCAGAAGAACCAGACCCTGGACCGGCGCGTGAACATTCTCCAGGCCGCGGACCTGTATCAGCCGGGCATGGACGTGGAAAAAGCGTTCAACACCATCGAGCGCAAGTTCGTCGACCTGGAAACCGGCGAGTACGTGGAAAAGCCGGACTCCTACGACCAGCTCAAGGCGGCCAAGGATCCGGAGCGCAGCGAGCGCCTCAGCGGCGAGGAAGACATCGCCGGCATCAAGTCCCAGGCGGACGTGGCCGAGGTGTTCCTGGCCCGTAACGACGACGGCGAGCTGAGCCGCATCATCCTGCCGGTGCGCGGCTACGGTCTGTGGTCCACCCTGTACGGGTTCATGGCCCTGGAAGCCGACGCCAAGACCATCGCCGGTCTGGGCTTCTACCAGCACGGTGAAACCCCGGGCCTGGGCGGTGAAGTGGACAACCCGAAGTGGAAAGCGCTTTGGGAAGGCAAGAAGCTCTACGACGAAGACGGCGATATCGCCATCCAAGTGGTCAAGGGGACCGTGGACAGCGGCACCCCCAACGCGGAAAACAAGGTCGACGGCCTGGCCGGCGCCACCCTGACCAGTAAGGGCGTCAGCAACCTGGTGCGGTTCTGGGTCGGCGAAAAAGGCTTCGGTCCTTATCTGGAGCGCATGCGGAACCAAAGCGGAGGAGAAGCGTAATGGCGGAGAAAACCAAGGACCTGTTATTCGGTCCCATTTTCGACAATAACCCCATCGCGCTGCAGATCCTGGGTATCTGCTCCGCGCTGGCGGTCACCAGTAATCTCAGCACCACGGTCACCATGTGTATCGCTCTGACCCTGGTGGTGGCGTTCTCCAACTTTTTCGTCAGCACGATCCGCAACAGCATTCCTTCGAGCATCCGGATCATCGTACAGATGACCATCATCGCCTCGCTGGTAATCGTCGTGGATCAGTTCCTGAAAGCCTACGCTTACAGCATCTCCAAGCAGCTGTCGGTGTTCGTCGGCCTGATCATCACCAACTGCATCGTGATGGGCCGCGCCGAAGCGTTCGCCATGCAGAACAAGCCGCTGCCGTCGTTCATGGACGGCATCGGTAACGGCCTGGGCTATTCCGTGCTGCTGCTGGTGCTGGGCTTTATCCGTGAACTGTTCGGCGCCGGTAGCCTGTTCGGCGTGCAGGTGCTGCCCTCGGTGGCCGATGGCGGCTGGTACCAGACCAACGGCCTGCTGTTGTTGCCGCCCAGCGCCTTCTTCCTGATCGGCTTCTTCATCTGGGCGGTGCGCGCCTGGAAGCCGGAGCAGGTGGAAGAGGACGACTTCAAGATGAAGCCGCACACCCGTGTCAGCGACGCGTTCTAAGCGACGGCCTGGAGGATTTGACGCATGTTTGAACATTATCTGAGCCTGTTCGTACGCGCCGTTTTCGTCGAGAACATGGCGCTGGCTTTCTTCCTTGGCATGTGCACCTTTATCGCCGTGTCCAAGAAAATCTCCACGGCCATTGGTCTGGGTATCGCCGTGGTGGTGACCCTCACCATCACCGTGCCGGTGAACAACCTGATCCTGAACTACCTGCTCGGCGAGGGCGCACTGGCCTGGACCGGCATCGAGGCGCTGGCCAACCTGGACCTGCGCTTCCTGGGGCTGCTCAGTTACATCGGGGTGATCGCCGCGCTGATCCAGATTCTCGAGATGACGCTGGATAAATACGTGCCCAGCCTCTACAACGCGCTGGGTGTGTTTCTGCCGCTGATCACGGTGAACTGCGCGATTCTCGGCGCGTCCCTGTTCATGGTGGAGCGTGACTACAACCTGGGTGAATCCCTGGTTTACGGCATCGGCGCCGGCACCGGCTGGGCCCTGGCCATCACGCTGCTGGCCGGTATCCGTGAGAAACTGAAGTACAGCGACGTGCCCGATGGCCTCAAGGGGCTGGGCATCACCTTCATTACCGTGGGGCTGATGTCGCTCGGGTTCATGTCCTTCTCCGGCGTGCAGTTGTAAAGGGGAAACAGCATCATGAGTTTTGAAATTATTCTCGGCGTGGTCATGTTCACCACCATCGTGCTGGCACTGGTGGCGGTGATTCTGGTCGCGCGTTCCCGGCTGGTGGTCAGTGGCAATGTGCACATCGACATCAACAACGACGCCGAAAAGGGCATCGATGCCCCGGCCGGCGGCAAGCTGCTCGGCACCCTGGCCGACCAGGGCATCTTCCTGTCCTCCGCCTGCGGCGGCGGCGGGACCTGCGCCCAGTGCCGTTGCCAGGTGCTCGACGGCGGCGGTGAAATCCTCCCCACCGAGGAAGGCCACTTCACCAAGGGCCAGATCCGCGACGGCTGGCGCCTGAGCTGCCAGGTGGCGGTCAAGCAGGACATGAAGATCAAGGTGCCCGAGGAATTCTTCGGCGTGAAGAAGTGGGAATGCGAAGTCGTTTCCAACCCCAACGTGGCCACCTTCATCAAGGAACTGACCCTCAAGCTGCCGGAAGGCGAGAACGTGGATTTCCGCGCCGGCGGTTACGTGCAGCTGGAATCGCCGCCCTACGACATCAAGTTTTCCGACTTCGACATCGAAGAGGAATTCCGCGGTGACTGGGAGCGCTTCAACTTCTTCGATCTCAAGGCGAAAAGCGACGAGACCGTGGTACGCGCCTACTCCATGGCCAACTACCCGGAAGAGAAGGGCATTCTCAAGTTCAACATCCGTATCGCCACGCCGCCCCCGGGCTCCCAGGGTATTCAGCCCGGCCTGATGAGCTCCTACGTGTTCAGCCTGAAGCCCGGCGACAAGATCACCGTGTTCGGGCCGTTCGGTGAGTTCTTCGCCAAGGACACCGACGCGGAGATGGTGTTCATCGGCGGCGGCGCCGGCATGGCGCCCATGCGCAGCCACATCTTCGACCAGCTCAAGCGTCTTAATTCCAAGCGTAAGATCAGCTTCTGGTACGGCGCCCGCTCGGTGCGCGAGACCTTCTACTCGGAAGAGTACGACAAGCTCGCCGAGGAGAACGATAACTTCGAGTGGCACCTGGCGCTGTCCGATCCGCTGCCCGAGGACAACTGGGAAGGCCCCACCGGCTTCATCCACAACGTGGTCTACGACATGTACCTCAAGGATCATCCGGCGCCGGAGGACTGCGAGTACTACATGTGCGGCCCGCCGATGATGAACGCCTCGGTGATCAAGATGCTCGAGGACCTGGGCGTCGAACCCGAAAACATCATGCTGGATGACTTCGGCGGGTGAGCCCTGACCGATATGCCGGTGGCATATCGCAGCAGGGCGAACGCCCGGCCAGGGATGGCCGGGCCGGGCTCTCCAAACGGCACCGGCGCCTCGCCAGGGACGGCAACGCCGGTGGCCCGTTTCTTCCCGCCTTTCTTAGCTGATATCCGATGAAAAATATTTTCCCCCGCTTTTTCCTGCTGCTCACCGCGCTTGCACTCCTCACCGCCTGCGACGACACCACCGACCGCCTTTCCCAGCTCTCCGGCCCGACCATGGGCACCAGCTGGTCGGTGAAGTTCACCGGCACCCCGGAGAACGGCGTGCCGGCGCTCAAGAGCGCCATTGAGTCCTCCCTGGAGAGCATCAACCAGGAGATGAGCACCTACCTGCCGGATTCGGCGATCAGCCGCTTCAACGGGCTGGAGGCGGGCGGCAGCCTGGTGTTGCCGTCGGACTTCGCCATGGTGCTGGACGAAGCCCTGGGCCTGGCCGAGGAGACCGACGGCGCCTACGACGTGACCGTGGGGCCGCTGGTGAATCTATGGGGCTTCGGGCCGGACCCGGAACGCTTCGAGCCGCCGGCGGCGGCGGACATCGAGGCGGCCCGTCAGCGGGTGGGTTGGCAAAAGCTGAAGCTGGACGACCGCACCCTGACGCAGCCCGGCGGCGTCTATCTGGATCTGTCGTCCATCGCCAAGGGTTTTGCCGTGGACAAGCTGGCGCACTTGCTTGAAAAGGCGGGCATCAGCAACTATCTGGTGGAGATCGGCGGCGAACTTCGCGCATCCGGCACCAAGCCCCAGGGCCAGCCCTGGCGGGTGGCGGTGGAACGGCCGATCCCTGGCGTGCGCGAAGTGGAGAAGGTGGTGCCGCTGCGTGACATCGCCATCGCGTCCAGCGGCGACTACCGCAATTTCTTCGAGAAAGACGGCAAGCTCTATTCCCACACCCTGGACCCGCGCACCGGCCGGCCGGTGACGCACAAACTGGGGTCGGTGACCGTGTTACACTCCAGCTGTGCCACCGCGGACGGGCTCGCCACCGCGCTCACGGTGCTCGGCCCGGAACAGGGCCTGGCGTTCGCCCAGGAGCGTGAACTGGCGGTGCTGTTTATTGTCCGAACTGATGACGGGGTCGAAGAAGTCATGACCCCGGCTTTCGAGGCGCTCCTCGAGAGCCGTGAAGGAGGAAACTGAAATGATCGCAACCGTGATAGCCAGTATTGTTGTTTTCGGGCTGCTGTTCGCCGGCATGGCGATCGGCTCGATCCTCGCCAACAAACCGGTGAAGGGGTCCTGCGGCGGCCTCGCCACCCTGGGCATGAAGCAGGGCTGTGAAATCTGCGGCGGCGACCAGGACGCCTGCGACGAAAACAGCCGGGAAGTGAACACCAAGCGGGCCGGCGAACTCGGCAAGGACGTCCTCAAGACTTGAGGGCCTGTCGGGTTACGGCCTTTGGCCCAACCCGACCTACGGACGCATCGTAGGTCGGGTTGAGCGCAGCGAAACCCGACAAAAAACCGTTCCGCCAAACCTGTTGTTATTTTCCTCTTCCCACGATCACCGCCGTCCGCAACCGGGACTGCCCGTACCGCGTCATCTTTTCGAAGCGATCCCGGCTGATCGGCACGTGCTGGCAGTCCAGCGGCACCTGATCGTCCGCCGGGTCCGGATCATGGATATAAAAGCACTCCCGGTCGGCGCCGCTCACCACCACCCAGTGGGGCGCCTTGCGCCCGTCCAGCCGCCAGGTGCTGATCAGCACGATGGCCACTTCGCCGTTCTGTAACGCCTGATCCAGCCGCTCGGCGGTGAGCTCCTGATAGTGCACCGGCACTTCCTGGCGCCGGGCTTCGTCCTCGAAATGCCGGTGCACGGTTTCGATCACCCGCTTTTTGTTCTCGTCGCGCACGGAATCCAGAAACAACGGCCCGCTCTGGTTGCAGTAGACGGTGGCGCCCAGCCCCCGCCGGCGGGCGGCCAGCGCCAGGCCCAGCGGGTGGCAGCCGCCGTGGCCGGCGGTCATGAAGATGGTGGTGGCTTCCCGCCAGATCAGCAGCTCGTCGGTGTCCGCCGGCGCGTGGCCGTCCAGGGCGTGGCGGGCCATCAGCAGGCAGGCGGGCCCGCAGGTGAATTCGGTGGTCTGGCGCACCCAGGGAATATCCAGCCGCGCCGGGTTCTCCGGCTTGTAGTGCAGCCGCTTCTGGAAGCGCAGGGCGCCCTGGTGGTCCTCGTAGTAATCCGGGGTTTCCGCGAACAGCTTGTAGCCCAGGCGCTGGTAAAGGCGGATCGCCGCCGGGTTGTCCCGGCGCACTTCCAGGCGCAGATAAAGACGTTTTTCCCGGTGGGCGTAGCGCTCGGCGGCGTTCATCAGCTGCTCACCGAGCCCTTTGCCGCGAGCGGCCGGGTCGGCGGCGATGGAATACAAGCGCGCCATGCGCGTGCCGCGCTGCAGAATCACCAGGGCGTAGCCGGCCAGTGCGCCCTCGGCGTCTTTATCGTCGCCGTCATCGCCGCCCGGGCCATGGGCCACGATCAGGCCGGAATGGGCCTGGCGGATCCAATGGCGGAAGCTGCGGCGTGACAGCCGGTCGCCGTCGAAACAGCGCTGCTCCAGGTCAACGAGGGCGTCCAGGTCTTCGGGGCGGGCGGGGCGAAACGAAAAAGCGGTGGTCATGGCGTAATCCGGAAACAGACCGGGGCAGCATAAAGCGGAGTGGGGCGCTGAAGCCAGTGCTTCCCGACGGGTGACGCCGGGGGCCGCCAAACGGCATACTGGCGCGATAAGGAGATCACACCATGCCCCAAGCGTCCGCCCCCAATCGAGGGCTGATTTTGTCCGGCGGCGGCGCCCGCGCCGCCTATCAGGTCGGCGTGCTGAGCGCCATCGCCGATATGCTGCCGGCCCATACCAGCAACCCGTTTCCGATCATCTGCGGCACCTCCGCCGGCGGCATCAATGCCGCCGCGCTGGCCGCCGGCGCCCACGACTACCGGCTGGCCGTGCGCGGCCTGGAGCGGGTGTGGGCCAACATGACCGCCGAGCAGGTCTACCGCACCGACATCTTCGCTTTTCTGCGCAGCCTGCTGCGCTGGGTGGTCAGTTCGGCGGCCGGCGGCCGGGCGGTGACCCGCAGCGCCCTGCTCGACAGCACGCCGCTGAAGCGGCTGCTGCGGCTGGTGATCAACTTTCAGCGCATCGAGGAGAGCATCCGCCAAGGCCACCTGCGGGCGCTGTCGATCACCGCCTCCAGCTACGCCACCGGCGAGTCGGTGGCGTTCTTTCAGGGCGCGCCCGGCGTGGAAGAGTGGAGCCGCGCCCGCCGGCTGGGCCGGCGCTCGGACATCGGCGTGCAGCATTTGCTGGCGTCGGCGGCCATTCCGCTGCTGTTTCCCGCCGAGAAAGTGGACGGCAATTACTACGGCGACGGCGCGGTGCGCCAGCTCGCCCCGGTGAGCCCGGCGCTGCACCTGGGCGCCGACAAGCTGCTGGTGATCGGCGTGTCCGGTAACGTCAGCGCCGACCACCAGCGCCAGCTGAGCGGCTACCCGTCGCTGGCGCAGGTGCTCGGTCACGTGCTCAACAGTGTGT
Organism: Alcanivorax sp.; assembly: GCA_017794945.1. Lineage (GTDB taxonomy): Bacteria > Pseudomonadota > Gammaproteobacteria > Pseudomonadales > Alcanivoracaceae > Alloalcanivorax. The sequence continues at coordinate 64,649 of CP051239.1, read as the reverse complement.
TCGTGGACACCCTGGAAGGGGACGTGGAGCGCCTGGAGCGGATCAACCGCACGGTGGAAGCACTCGGCAAGCGCGCCCGCGGCCAGCACGGCATTCAACTGCGCCAGGTGGACGTGCTCAAGATCTACCCGTCCCAGCCCATCGATGAGATCGCCGCCGAGCACATCAAGGAGCTGCCGCGCACGCTGCGCTTCTTCCTCAGCGGCTCCGGCGCCACCCGTTCCCCCGGCGCCAGCGCGGTCAGCTATCTGCTGTTCGAGCCCGGCTTCACCGGGCGACTGATGTCGCTGGGCTACCAGGACGCCAAGGCCCGTGAAGATGAAATCCGCGCGTTCTTCCAGGACTGAGACGGTGTCGGGTTAGGCCGAAGGCCGTAACCCGACAATCGACCTATCAGGCCTTCCGCGCCGCGCGCCGCTCAAAATGCGCGATAAAACTGGTCGGAAAATCGGTGATGATGCCGTCCACGCCCAGCTCCACCATGCGCTCCGCCCGGGTCAGATCGTTCACCGTCCAGGTGGACACTTTCAGGTTGCGGCGCCGTGCCCGGCGCATCAGCGCCGGCGTCACCAGGGTGTGGCGCGGCATCAGCCAGGTGCAGCCCAGCGCCACCGCCCGACGGGTGGGCTGCTGGTAGCGGTACTCCGCCACATAGCCGCGTTCGATGTGGGCGGTCATGGTACCGAGCATGCGCAGAAAGCCGGTATGGCTGGAGGTGACCACCACCCGGTCATTCATTTGCCGCTGGCTGATGAAGTCCACCAGCTGATGGGCCAGGCGGTGCAGGATGGCCCGGTCGGCGCCCTTCACTTCGAACTGAAACCGCATTGAAGGCCCGCACAGGTCCACCACTTCCCGCAGCGAGGGAATGCCCAGGGGGCTGTGCCAGCCGGGGGTGTTGCGGCGCGCGTCCAGCACTTCCAGCTGCGAGAGGGTGTAGTGGTGCGCCTTGCCGCGCTCGCCGGTGGTGCGGGTGACGTTGGCGTCGTGGACCACGATCAGATGGCCGTCCCGGGACAGCCGCACGTCCAGTTCGATTTCGGTGACGCCCGCTTCCAGGGCGACCTGAAAGCCCGCCGCCGTGTTTTCCGGGGCCTCGCCGCGGGCGCCGCGGTGGCCGACAATGGTGGGGAAGGTACTCATCACGCCTCGAATGAATCAGGTTGTCATGGCGGCCCCGGCCGCGATCCAGGATGCAGGATACAGGATGCCGCGCCGATTTTGTGTCCTTGGTGTGACCGCTTTGTTGCAACGCTTGTGGGAGCTGCCTGGTGGCAAAGGACTTTGTGGGGCCCGCTCGCACGACATGGTTCTGTCATCTTTTTGCTGCTAGTGTCGGCGCGTCTTCGACGGAAGTGGAAAGCCATGGGTGCTTTGTTGAAAGCCTACGCGCGTTTGTTCGCGCGTTCCTGGAACCCGAACTACGGTGGGACGGTGAAAGGGCTGTCGCCGCGTCGCTGGCTGGTGATGGCGCTGTTCTGGCCGCTGTTCGGGCTGCTGCAGGCGATCAATGGCGCCGGCCTGCTGCTGGACTATCTGCTGTTTGCCGACTTCCGCCGGGTGCGCGTGCGCGAGCCGCTGTTCGTGGTGGGCGTGCCGCGCAGCGGCACCACCTTTTTGCACCGGCTGCTGGCCGGCGACCGCGAGCGCTTCACCACCACCGCCCTGTGGGAACTGATCTTCGCGCCGTCCATCACTCAGCGTTATTTCTGGCGCGGGGTGGGGCGGCTGGACGCCCTGGTCGGCGCGCCGCTGGGCCGCCTGTTCTTCCGCCTGGAACGTCGGGTGCTCGGCGGGCTGGACGATGTCCACCAGACCGGCCTGCGTGACCCTGAGGAAGACTATCTGGCGCTGCTGCCGGTGCTGGGCTGCTTCCTGCTGGTCCTGGCGGTGCCGGACCCGGCCCTGTGGCGCCTCACCTACGCGGACCGGGACCTGCCGGTGGCGGAGAAGCGCCGGCTGATGGCCGCCTACCGGCGCTTCGTGCAGCGCCACCTGTACTTCCACGGCGAGCACCGCACTTTTCTGTCCAAAAACCCGTCGTTCACGCCGTTCATGGCCACCCTGGCGGACGCCTTCCCCGACGCGCGTTTTATCGGCTGCCTGCGCAACCCCACCGCCGCGGTCCCCTCGCAGATCAACTCCATCGTGATCGGCGGCAAGCTGTTCGACGGCCGCGACACCGCCGACTACTGGCGTGAGGGCTTTCTGGCCATGCTCGATTACTACTACCGGCATCTGCTGGACCAGCTCGACGGCCTGCCCGAAGGGCGCGGCGCCCTGTCGGTGATGGAAACCCTGGCCGCCGCGCCCGGCGAGACTGTAAGCGGATTTTACCGGACCTTTGGCTGGACCCCGTCGCCGGCGTACCGTGCCTTTCTGGAGGGCGAGGACCGCCGCGCCGCCGGCTACCGCAGCGGTCACCGCTACTCCCTGGAGAACCTGGGCGTCGACCCGGCCCGCCTGGCGGCGACCTTCGGCTGGGTCTACGACCGTTTCGGCTACCCCAGGCCCACCGGCTGAACCGTGCTAGGGTAGGGGGTGTCATAAATACGACACAGGCGGTGCGGATACTGACGACCATGAAAACAAAAGACCTGCGCGTACTGTTCGTCGTCGACGCCATGAAAGGCCGTAATGGGGTCGGCGCCTACTTCCAGGACCTGGTCGCCCACCTGGACGGGGTAGTGGCCCGGGCGGAGCTGGTGTCGCCCAGCCTGGCAGACCCTCATCCTTGCCAGGGGCTGTCCATGCCGATCCCCGGCGACCCCACCCAGCGCTTGTTCCTGCCGAAAATGCGTGAGCTCACCGCCCTGGTGTGGGAGATGAAACCCCACGTAATCGTGATACCCGGGCCGGGTATTTTCTCCCTGGGCGCGTTCTGGGTGGCGCGCAAACTGGGCATTCCGGTGTGCGTGACCTTCCAGACCGATTACGACAGCCTGGTGCGTCTGTACTGGGGGCCGCGTCTGGCGCGCCTGGCCGGCGGCCTGCTCAACTGGGTGAATCGCACCCTGTTCCAGGGCAGCAGCGCGGTGGCCACCATCTGCGAAAGCCTGATCGCCGACGCCCGCGCCGCCGGCGCCCGCCACCCGCAACTGGTGGGCACGCCGCTGGGCCCGGAATTCGTCGAGCGGCCGCCGCGGCCTCTGGCGGAGCAGCTGGATTCAGTGCTTTACGTGGGCCGGCTGGCGGCGGAGAAAAACATTGAACGCTTCCTGGCGCTGGCCGCCCAGCGGCCGGATTGCCGCTTCACCGTGGCCGGTGACGGCCCGCTGCGGGAAAAGGTGGAAGAGCAGGCCCGCCGCCTGCCCAATCTCACCTTCCTGGGCTGGTGCAGCCGGGCGCAGGTGGTGGAGCAGCTGGACGCCGCCCAGGTGCTGGTGCTGCCGTCGGTGGTGGAGGCGTTCGGCACCGTGGCCCTGGAAGCGATGGCCCGGCAACGGCTGGTGATCACCACGCCGGCCTGCGGCATCAATCAATGGCCGGAGCTGGCCCGTGGCCTGGCGATCATGGAAGAGGGCGAAAGCCTCGGCGACACCCTGGCGCGCCTGCAGGCGCAGAGCCCGGCGCAGCGCCGCGAGCGCGCCGAGCAGGCCCGCCACGCAGCGCTCACCATGAACCAGCGCGCCATGGATACCTGGCTGCAGGTGCTCGGCCACTGCGCCCGCCAGGCGCCGCTGCTGCCCAAGCGCTGGCCGTCGCCCACCCTGGCCGTGTTGCGCCGCTTGAGCACCGCCCGCCCGGAGCTTTGAGATGGCGTTAAGCGGTTTGATCTCGATTCACGACGTGATGCCGGAGACCCGTGAGCGGGTCACGGACATCCTTGAGCGGCTCGTCTGGCTGCCGCCGGCGGCGGTGACGTTGCTGGTGGTGCCCGGCAAGGACTGGCGGGCGGCTGATCTGGACTGGCTGCGCGACCTCAGCGAGCGCGGCTATCCGCTCGCCGGCCACGGCTGGCGGCACCGTTGCGACCCCCCGAGAACCCACCATCACCGTCTGCACAGCGCCTTTATTTCCCGGGACGCGGCGGAGCATTTGTCGCTGGATGAAGCGCGTATCGTCACGCTGATTCAGGATTGTCACCGCTGGTTCGTGGAGCACGGCCTCACCCCGGGCCCGCTCTATGTGCCGCCGGCCTGGGCATTGGGGGCGGTGAATAAAAGCCGGCTGGCGGCGTTGCCGTTCCGCTATTACGAAACCCTGGGCGGTATTTACGACGCCCGGAATCAGCGCTTTCACCCCATGCCGCTGCTGGGCTTCGAGGCGGACACCACGCTGCGCGCCTGGAGCCTCAATCTGTTTAACCGGGGCAACTATCTGGCGGCCCTGGCCAGCGGCCGCGCATTGCGCGTCTCCATCCACCCCCAGGATCTGCAACTGCGCCTGGGCGCGCAGGTGCTGCCCTGGGTGCGGCGTCTGGAGCGCCCGCTCGAGGCCTACGCCTGAGCCAGGCCTACGCGGAATTCGAAATCGGCTGCTTCAGGCGCTCCACGTTCTCTTCCAGGAAGGTAATGAAAGCCCGGGTTTTCGCCGGCAGCAGATCCCGCCCCGCGTACACCAGATAGAAATCCAGGTCCGGCGCCCGGTAGCGGGGCATCAGCTGCACCAGCTCGCCGCGCTCCAGATGCTCGGCGATGTCCCAGCGGCTTTTCAGCGCCACGCCGTAGCCTTTCAGCGCCCACTCGCGCAGCGTCTCGCTGTTATCGGTGATCAGATTGCCGGACACCTTGACGTGATGCTGGCCACCATACTCGTCCTCCAGTTGCCAGTGATCCTTAAAGGAACCGTGGCAATCCAGAATCAGGCAGTCGTGCCGCTTCAGGTCCTTGGGGTGGCGGGGCGCCTTGCGGCCTTTCAGGTAAGCCGGCGAGGCGCACACGCAGCAGGGGTTGCTCATCAGCCGCTTGGCCACCAGGGAAGCGTCCTCCGGCGCGCCGATGGAAATCGCCACGTCCACATCGTCGAGCACCATATCCACATAGCGGTCGCCCAACGACAGTTGCACCGTGACGTCGGGATACAGCTTGGAAAATTCCGACACCAGAGGCGCGATGCGGTTGCGCCCCAGGCCGATGGTGGAGCTTACCTTGAGCATGCCCCGGGGCACGTCCCGGCAGGCACTGACATAGGCAATCGCTTTGTTGAGCTGGCTGAGCAGGGTATCCACCCGCACATACAGCGCCTGGCCCTCGCTGGTGAGCCTGAGGCCCCGCGCGTTACGCACCAGCACCCGCACGCCGAGCTCCTGCTCGATGCGCGAGATATACTTGCTGATGGACGCCACGGAAAGACCCAGATCATTGGACGCTTCGGAAAGACTCCCCGCCTTCACGACCGACACAAACACACTGAGATCAGCTATCCGTTTCATCGTCGAATCCTTGTTTTAAGGAACCGAGGCACAAAACGGTACAGCGGTTCCTTCCACCTTTTGTTTTTCTTCGGGGTTTTGATCCCCTCCGGGCATTAGCCCGCCCCGGGGGCCCAGCACCCGTCCCGTTCAGGTGTTTTGCTACCGATCCTTGGACAGTTCTTAAAAAACTATAACACAAGACAACCGTTTTACGACGCTTTGGCCACTGCTCAAGAACGTGCCTTTTCGCGCACCGCAAAGCCGCGCGGCGCGGGCGTTTCCAAGAAAAAAGAGCGGTCTTCGCCGGCGCTCTGTTACAAAAAAGTTTGGCGCGGCGCGGAAAAAAGGGCCGGAAAACCGGTAAGTGTTTCCTCTGGTAACACCTGTAAACATAGTGGCGTTTTGATGGCGCCCAATCCGTGTTTTGCGCCCGCCACAAAGGGCGGACTTGCCGCACAAAAGAAAGTAAATAGTGAGGCGATACTTTGTATATTTATTTGTTTACTTTTTCATAAAGTTGGCGTTTCCCGTGGTCTGAAAACCGGCAAAAAGTGTCTGTCACCATAAAATGTGACCGGCTGGTCATGCACATGATAGAAGGGTTTTGGCCATAATTTCGTTTTTTGAAACACCTGTTTTCACGTTTTCTTGTGTCCGACGTGAGTCAGGCCCCTATAGCCTCAGCAGTTGCACCATCCCGTCGGTGCCTTGCCCGTTCATGGACAGTTCGGGACATAAAACCAATAACGACCGTTTGCGGCGTACATTCGCAAACATTAGAGAACAACAAACAAATCGGAGGGAAAATCCGCATGCGACCGCTTCCTTATTTGAAGACCGGGCTGTGCGCCAGCGCCCTATTGCTGGCACCCGCTATCTCCCTGGCGAACATGGGCAACACCGCCACCACTTACGGCTTGCTGCCCACGGACATCGCGTCCGCGCAAGCGCTTTCCATGTTTAATACCCAGGTTTCCACCGCCTATTATAATCCGGCCTACTTGGCGCACAGCACCAAGAGCGAGCTGACCGCCGGCCTGATGCACGCCGAGCACAACCTCAAGGCGGACAGCCAGCAGTTCGGCACCTACACCGTGCAGGACGACCCCACCCAGCAGGTGCTGCTGGGCCTGAAAGCGGACCTCAGCGATCTCACCGAGCTGGGCCAGCCCATGTACCTGGGCGTGATGATCGGCTCCGAGAAATTCGGCGACGAACTGCTCGCCTTCGGCTCGCGCACCGACGCCGACGGCCAGTACTTCAACTACGGCCGCCAGCCGCTGTTCCTGAGCATCGGCGTGGGCACCCACATCTGGCGCGGCCTGGACATCGGCATCGGCACCAAGGTCACCCTCAAATCCGAGGCGTCCCTGGTGGCGCAGACCAACCTGGCCGGCGACACCGAGTACGAAGAACTGAACGTCTCCGCCAAGCCGGTGCTGCGTCCCATCATCAGCTTCAACTTCGACTGGGAAGAAACCTTCTGCCCGGACGCCCAGTGCTGGTACGACGGCCTGGAAACCGCGTTCGCGTTCAAGGGTTACTCCGACTCCGCGGTGGAAGTGAACGCCAACACCGTGATCCCCGGCACCATCCCGGATCCCGGCCTGTTCATCGACATCGCCACGGTGGATTCCTACCAGCCCAACATCTACACCCTGGGCATGCAGCTCAAGCGCGACAAATGGCGCCTGGGCCTGGCGGTGGAAATGCAGGAATGGTCCGCCCTGGAAGACGAGCTCGACAACGACACCGTCAAGAACAACCTGGGCCTGCAGTTCGACGACATCGTCATCCCGCGCATCGGCGCCGAGTACTACCTGAACGACACCTTCACCCTCACCGGGGGCGTGGCGTTCGAGGAATCACCGCTGGTTCGCGACGTGAACCCGGAAGTGAACTACCTGGATTCCGACCGCACCGTGATCGGCCTGGGCATGAGCGCCACTTTCGACCACGTCTACGGCCTCAAGCACCCGCTGCGCCTGGACTTCGGCTATCAGTACCACCTGATGGAAGAGCGTGAGTTCCAAATCGTATCCAGCCAGCCGACCGCACTGAACAACGACGTGGTGGAAACCAAAGGCGACGTCAACGTATTCGCCGGCTCCATCAGCATGCAGTTTTAAGGGGGCACCATGAAGACAAGAATCATTAAGCGGAAAGGAACGCTGCTGTCCTCCGTCGCGATGCTGAGCACCGCGATGCTGCTTACCGCCTGTGGCGGTGACGGCGGCGATTCACCCGTCGACGACGGCGGGGCCAACCCGGGCGAATCCGGCGCGCAAGCGCTACTGTACGCCTATCCCGACAACGGCCAGAACGAAATCTCCACCGCCGCGCCGGTGGTGCTGCGCTTCTCCAGCGCCGTGAACCTGGGCGAAGCCCAGAATTCCATCACCGTCTACGAAGGCGACGCGCAAACCGGCACCGTGGTGGCCGTCACCCCGGAATCCGTGGCCGGCGAGCCCAACAACGTGCTGCTGCAGCCCGACGAGGATCTCAAGCCCAACCAGACCTACACCGTGGTGATCGAGGACCTGCGCTTGCGCAAAGGCACCGCCAAGGACCAGACCCTCACCTTCACCACCCGGCCGCTGCATGAAGGCCCGAAAAACCTGGTGGTGAAAGACGATACCTTCGAAGTCAGCCGGCGCATGCCGGACGGCTCGGCCATGGAACCGGTGATGGATTTCTCCAGCTTCCGCTTCCAGTTCACCCAGCCCATCGATCGTGCTACCGCCAGCTACGGCGACGGCAACACCGTGGTGCTGCGTGACAGCGCCGGTGACCCGGTGGACGCCACGCTGCTGATCGACGGCGCCTACATGACCGTCGACCCGGACGCCGAATACCTGAACGCCGGCGAAACCTACACCCTGGACATCACCGCCGGCCTGACCAGCACCTACGGCGAGACCCTCGGCGCCCAGAGCTACACGCTCACGCCCAAGGACTCCTCCCCGAAAGGTGAACCGGCCATCCTGGTGCAGAAACTCACCCAGGGCAGCACCTCACGCCTCACCGGCAAGCCGGTGAACGAAGTGCCGGTTAACGGCACCCTGCTGGGCGAAAACAAAAACATCACGCAGGCCAGCGCGGAAGTCGTGCGCGCGGAACTGGCGGACGTGACCACCTACACCGATGTCACCCCGATCCGCCTGCCGAAAGGCACCGTACTCAACGGCGCCGAGATCAACCCGATCCTGATCGGCGGCGAAGTGCCGGCCGGCTTCGGCTCCGGCGACGTCACCATGACCGTGCTGTCCGACGCCAGCGGCTACCTGGTGCCCAACCCCTATGCCGAAAACAACCCGGATGCGCTGCGTATCGTGCACCTGCTGATGGATGTGGGCATCGCCACTAGCGAACCACGCGCCAATGGCGCCTTTACGCAGGACCTGTTGCATATCGAGCTGGTGGGCCTGGCGGAAGTGGACCCCACTGCCGGCGTGCTGAACCTGGATGCAGTTAGCGTGGTGGAACCTAACATCCTGGGCCAAGAATACGGCTATGGGATGCTGAGTTTTCAGTTACAGTCTTATAAGGATCAAAATGATCCGCCTAAATTAGCTGAAGATACCACGCCGCCTACTTTGCAAAGTTGGATGCCTGGTGAAAACACTGACTTGCAGAAACCAGGTGAGCCTATAGTCCTGAACTTTAGTGAGCCTCTTGATCGAAACAGTCTCAGGAGCGCTGTCTCTTTAAGCTTGAACGGCCAACCATTTGAATTCGATCTCGCCGTAGACGGTGCATCGGTGGTTGTAAAACCCAAACGGAGCATGACCAATGTCGGAGAATCATCTGTCGTAGTGCGATATTCCCATGGGCTTGAGCATAGTCTTGAGAATTCACCAAAGGTTTATAATATTAAAATAGAACCCTCAGTGACTGATCTGGCTGGTAATGAGCTAAATGCGGGTATAGACGAGACTTTTGAGCTGGCAACTGTGGTGCAGAATAAGGAAGTCATAACCCCTGGATTTAGTGGCGCTATGTTCGATTCTATCATTAACCATGCGCCAGTAGTTCTCTCAGTGTATCCAGGTTTCCCTTGCGCGCTTTCGGAAGATGGCAGAAACCTGTCAATGGACTTGGCAGGTCGCTGCAAGGGTTCGTTTCCAGGTATTAATGATGGAACTGACTTTGATAATCAGGCGGCAGACGATAGTATACCAGTGATGGCTATGCCTGGGCGCAGACCGATTATTGTTCAGTTTTCTGAAGAAATCGACGCAGATTCGGTAGTTCTGAAAGAAACATTTTCTGTCTATCAAATAGATGACTCAGAATCTATTCTTCAAGAAGTTGAAGGAAAGCTTGAGATATTTCCTAAGCGCCTAGTATTTACGCCGAACCAGGCATGGCATGTAGGAGATTTATATAAGTATACTTTGGCCTCCTCAGGGTACGAGATCGCGGAAAAGACCGCTGGCATACCAGCTATTTTCGCGAGCCCCAACTATGAATGCGGCGTGACAGCTATCTGTGACAGAAGCGGATTGCCGATACAGACTCAGCCTTTGGGTATTACTACGCTTGAGTATATAGGAGATACTGGTAATGAACGTGATTATGCCGTCCTTATAACTGGGCCGGAGATGGACGCAGGTGGGCCATCGATGACCCAGTATTTCAGGGGCGTGGAAGAAAGCAATAACGTTGTTCAGGTGCTCTCAACGATGCCGCTTTCTGACACAAATCATAATTTCTTTCACGAAAACCCTAATCTAGGTACAAGCCCGGATCCTTCTAGAAGCATCGGTGTTTATGATTACGAGGTTTCTGAATATGGACCTACGACCATACCTGACCAAAAATATCCTCAATTTGACCCGAGCGGGGTTAAACCAGCTCCTAATAGTGCAAAGTTACTATCCAGGTTCGACTCGCAGGGCGACCTTGGCGTGGTGGTCAATGGCGCTAATATAGGCTGTGATTATCAATTCCCTACTGATGTTCCCCTGGAGTGCCCAGAGGAAAAATTTACCTACTTGTCATCTGCGATCGTTGCTGAAGTTACCGATCAGGTAAGCAATGAAGGTTTGAAGGTGCTGATGTGGCCATCTCAGGTTATGGGTACATCTCTTCCTCTTTTCGGCCTCTCTGACTTCGGCATCCTTATTCCCGTACCGGGGATGACAGGCCCCCAGATACTTAGAATGCGCTTTAACGAATCCGGCTCGGGACAAACTGTCAGAAATAAGCCAATCGAGGCTTGGATTAAAGATCGGAATGGCCAGTTAACCCTTGAAGCGGAGGTCGACCTATATGTCAATGCGCCTTATGTCACGGAGTACGGTGTGGGTGCGCTTCAAAATACGGCTAATCTAACTTCATACCGTATAACAATGCAGCTAAGAGGTCCCGTAAATTTCTTGGATGATGGGCGAATGACTGTTGAGCAATTCAATATTAATCCTGTTGATATCATGTTAAAGCTTCACGGGCGCGATCAAGGCGCATACGCCGGCTACGTAGATCTTTTTATTCCTGAGGAGGGTAGCCGTCTGAACTTTGTATCTGAGCCTATAAAGTGAATCGTTAGGATGTCACTAGGCATCTTCCTTATTAAAGTGTCGTAAGCCGTCCGGCCATCACAATTTTATACGTGGTGGCCGGCGTACGCTGGTCCGACAGGAATTTTTCGATGATGAGCTATTTAATATCGGCAGGCGCCCAAAGGACTCGTGAAGACGTATATGTGCACAAACGGTCAGTTTCTAATTTTGACGAGGTTTATGGGGGCCTTGGCGCGCTTTCTGGTGAGAGTAAGTTTCGAACACTAATCGCTGAATGCCAGCGTTGAACATCTAACTTTGTTTTCCTGGCACCTACGCCCATTAGCTCCGCGTCGTAAAAAAAGTAACATATTGGTCCTGCCAAGTCTTCTCCATAATCCACGATATCGTCCGCGCCCAATGTCACAGGGTCGATCTGTTGTCGCGTGATCCCACTCAGGTTGAAGACATAGGCGATGGGCTTGGCCTGGTTTTTTTGCTTTTGATTGGTTAGCTGCTTGAAGCACGTCTCGATGATGTAGCGCGTGCTGAGTTTGAGCAGGTAATTTACCGCTGTTGTCAGGTGTGGCTCGTACGGCTTTTACCTAACCTAACCGCAGTCGCTATTCATAATGCCGACTGGTAGTGCCTCCCACTTAAAGCTGCTTTCATCTCAGCTTCCCATCGTAGTTTAATAGCACTTCCCGCTAGTATAGGCGCATGCGAAGGTAGTCATGCTTGTGGCTGTGCGCGGAGCCTTAAACCGCTGAGTCCAGTTGCGTCAATACCGCCACTAGAACGCTCTTATACGAAACAGTGTTTTTACGGCAGGTGATCTTAGCTGCCGGGCTCGTTGATATGTAGCTAAAACCGCTAACAGCAGTGTGGCCGTAAGACATACAACCCTTAGCTGCATCGAACGCGATGCTTCGCCCCATCCGGTGATAAAGCGGCTTGGAACTGTCACAGGTAGCCAGGCTGCGGATCCGTCTTAGCGCCAAGCTAGCCGATCCGTTCAGCACGCGCGCATCGGTTTGGGCGCAATGATCTATCGCTTTGAGCAGCTGGCTTCCGGATAACGTCTCGCACGCGCACTTCCTAAGGATAGAGAACGACCATAAACTACGTAGCTATATTTCCGTTGATATTTGGGGATATACTCGAGCTAGCAAACACGGAGTAGGGCTTGACGTGCGTGGATTGATATAGGAGCCAGAGCGCCTAACAGTTTTGGTCGCGGCTTTATGACCCAGGCTGGTTGTGATATGCTTAAGAACTTCATTATATCAAAATAAGCTCTTAGATGTCTGAGCTTTTTGGAAAACAATCTGCAAGGCTTAACTTGTAAGGATTTTCAGTCTACATGCTTTTCGAAAAACTAATAAGTTCACCATCTCTTTTAATGAGTATAGTTGCCGCTTTATATTGCCACACTGACTCGATAGCTTGAAAGTCATTTCTCTCAAGGCCTAGAACGTGGCCGTTTATGGACATTAAAACATCTCCAGTCTCCAAGCCAAACGCTTTTGCTTCGTCTGTGATATTTCCAATAATATAGCCATTTGCGACGCCGTCAGAGACAGGCTCAAGTCTTAATTTGGCAATGATTGAGTTCCTCTGTTTCTCTAAATTGGAGTTCGCCGGGCCTGGATTGATAGGTTTTTCATCGCTTTCGTGTGATCGGCTAGATGGTTTGTCGACTGATTCATTTGAACTGAAGCTGATGAGTTCTACGCTTCCTTGGTTATCTATGAGTACGCTATCTCTCCTTATTTCTAGTATATACACCTTTTCAGCTATTTCGTCGCCCTCTTTGGCAAGCATATAACTTTGATCTTTGCCTAATGCTGTGGTGGAAGCTTTTCCTATCCTGTTATTAAAAACAGACAGTAAGTTTACCTTAAGTCTTAGAGGTGTCTGCTGCTTTTCAATTGATGACTTGCCGTCTTCTGCAACAGTTGATTCTGCCTGTGTGTTGTCTACTGCTCTATCAGGATGATTATTTGTAGTCTCTTCATTTTGTATAGGGGTGGGGGTGCGTGATTTTTCTTTCTGAAATAGAAGGTAGGAAGCTACGCCAGATATTGCAACGCCCGCTATTGTGATTATGATAAATTTTCTTGAGTAATCCATCTTTCAATTCAGTGGAGTAAAAAGGAGGCAGCGTACTGCCTCCCTGTTGGCTTGCTAAGGTACTTAGTATGCGTTTACGTCAGTATTCGCAGACAGGGTGCCGTCAACTGTACAGCTGCCTGTGCCTACGATGGGGCCGTCAAAGTCGAAGTATGATACATTGCTGACGGGAGAGCCATTATTGAACACAACGTCAATCGCGCCGGTACAAATGGTTGACCCGAACAGAGTTACATCGATACCACGAATATTACCGCTTACGTTGTCGTCAGCAGTCGCGCTAGAAGGAGATTGGCTACCAGGGATGTTAGCCGGGGCACCAGATGACGCATCAGCGTAAGCTACCCAAGGGAAGTTACGCACATCCAGGCTATTACAGATCAGCTGGCCGGCGTTCACCTCACCATCGGTTACAGTGATGGTTACGTAGTTGTTGGGAACGTCGATCTCTACTGTACCGGTCAACTCCAGGTTGCAGTCGGCTCCGATGCCGGCACTCAACTCGGTAGGGCCACTGAAAGTGTAGCTGCCAGAGGTAATGCTGGTGTACCCGCTTCCGTTAAACTCCTGAAGAACTTCCCAGGCGTTCGGGTCTGAGTTGGCAGGTGTTTGTGCGAAAGTTGCTGAAGCACTGAACATCGCTACTGCGCCGGCAGTACCAATCATCGCTTTCTTCATCATTTTCATAGACATGAGAGTCTCCTCATTCTTCCGTTAATTGGACGTTTTGCGACGGCGATCTTTACTTCTTCCATGGTCGCCGCCGTGTCGGTGGGTGAGTTGTTGTTTTGCTCCCCGAACCGACACGATTCACGTTAGAGGAGGGGGGAAGGCGGGAGAATAGCAAATTTTGAAAAGGGGTCTTTCAAAAAATGAAAACATGAAATTCAACAAATGATAAAGTAGAGCAGGAACAGTGACTTGGGGCTGACTTCTTGCGTACAACCATAAACAATAAAAGTTCTGCGTCCCCGACGAACGGTAGCATATGGCCGATAAGCGGTAGCTGATTTGTGAACGGCGAAAAAACGTGACCGGGATTTCGTCCACTCTTTAAAATCCGGTTTTGTTTTTCTTGTAAGCTTTTCGCTATTTAATCTGTAAGTTTTTCGCCAGTCTCTAGTGTGTGTTACCTATGGTAGCATTTTAACCAATCTGTAGTGTGTTTCTTGCCTTTTGGTGTTCAAGGTCAAGCCGTTCGTTCCTTGATTATCGAAATATTTTGCATTTCCTTGCCTTCTTCCTATGCGTCCGTGGTCGCTTGCGCGTCTGCTATTAAAGTGTGCGGCGCTTTGAGGCGCCTTCCGTGAAGGGTTGTGCGCGGTTTGTGGCGTACAGGTGTGTGCAAGGAGGCTATTGAACTCGAGAGGATCGGGCTGGCTGTAGCGAGTAACGTTGACGCCGGCGCCCCTTCCTACCTGGCATTTGCCCAGAGAGGCTGCCCATCGTTCGTCTTGGCTTACAAGGATTGTCCGCGGCGTAGGACAGACAGCCCGATACGGCCCGGCCAGGCTGGGTGGTACCCATCGACGAGGTACCCATGGACAAACACGACACGATCTACAAGCTGCTTTTTTCCCACGACCGCATGGTGCGCGATCTTCTGGTTGGTTTTCTGCCTGAGGAATGGATTACGGGCCTGGATCTGGACTCGCTGGAGAAGATGAACGGCAGTTATGTCACGGACGACCTCCGTGGTCGCCACGGCGATGCGGTGTGGCGGGTGCGGTGGGGCGAGGACTGGTTATACGTTTATCTTCTGCTGGAGTTTCAATCCTCTGTCGATCGCTTCATGGCCCTGCGCATCCTCGTCTATACGGGCCTGCTCCATCAGGACTTGATCCGCCGGGATGAGCTGGGCGCTGACCGACGGTTGCCGCCGGTACTGCCGGTGGTGCTCTATAACGGTGAGCCTCGTTGGCGGGCGCCCACCGAAGTCCGGCCTTTGATTCAGGCACCGCCGGACGGGCTGGAGCGCTATCAGCCTGATCAGGCGTTTCTGCTGATCGATGAGGGCGCCTACAGCGCCGACGACCGCCAGCCGCTCAATAACCTAGTGACTGCGCTGTTCCGGTTGGAGCATCACCGCTCCTCGGACGAAGTGGCCGGCGTTCTACAACTTTTGGTAAAGTGGCTAGAGGGTCCGGAACAGGCCGGTTTGCGCCGGTCTTACCTGGAATGGCTGCGCCGCCGGCTGCCGAAATGGTTCCCCGGCGAGACCTTTCCCGAAATGCACGACCTGCAGGAGGCGTACGAGATGATCACCAACCGGTTCGAGGAATGGAAAGAGCGCCAGCGCCTGGTGGGCGTGCAGCAGGGCGTGGAGCAGGGTATTGAACGAGGCATTGAGCGAGGCCGCCTGGAAGGCGAACGCGCACTGGTGCTTCGCCTGATACAACACCGCTTCGGCGAATTACCCGCCGTGCTTCGCCTGCGCCTGGAAGGCGCCTCCAAATCGGAGCTGGAACACCTGGCCGAGCGCGTTCTGGACGCCACCAGCCTGGACGATCTCTTTCAGTAAGTAAGAGGGCGCACGGCGGCGTTGCCTTCCTGCGCCGGTTGCCCTGGAGTGTGACAACAAAGTGTGGCAACCCGGGCCTTTTGCGGCAACTGCATTTAATCTTGGAAATCACGCAAATCTCTCGTTTTCCCCCGCTTATGACACTGAATAAGCTGATTCAGGGGCCAATTTCCACCGTTTAGCGTCTTACTTGAACGGCCGGCTTCGATGTTTCGTGGGCGCCTTTGCTGGCCGGACCTGCTAATCAGGCTTGTTTGCGCCGGGCGCAACATTCGTTGCTGACCAAGCAAAATGACGCCTTTTTTGCCCTCGTGACACTGTTTCCCCGCCTTTTTGCCGTGCTTTGCCAGCTTTCTAGCCATGAAGGGGCCGCAGTGCGTCTGTTCCTTCTGACGGCTTGGGTACCCATCTGCCCAGCCCCTTACAAATACGCTCTCGAATCACTGACTCATTTTTCCGCTATTGCCCACAGCCAGAGCGCTAATCCCAGTGGCACCCTGCTTCCTCAACACAAGGAGGTGGATTGTGACCAAGAACGGAAGTCAAAAAATGGGTGGCAAACATGGGCGCCCTCATTGTATCCTATTGGATACAGGTGCTGCATGAACGCCGTGATCACCACGCAGGTCTTCCGGGAGTGATTTGCACCGCCAAACAGATGGCGGCGGCGATCAGGAGAGAACAATGAAATCATCAACCTCACAAGAACTTGGTTTGCGCCCTTTCGATATCACCGAGTTTTTGGACAACGATGTAGCTATCACCGAATACCTGACACAGGTGCTGGCAGAGGGCGATCACGAAGAACTGCTTGCCGCCATTGGTCATGTCGCGCGGGCTCGAGGCATGAGCGACCTGGCGCGTCAAACCGGATTGGGCCGCGAAAGCCTCTATAAGGCATTGCGCCCCGGTGCCGATCCGCGCTTTTCGACGCTGATGAAGGTACTGCATGCACTCGGCGTACACCTGCAGGCCGTGCCCGACAAAATTGCCTGACCTCCGATCGCTCGGCTGTATTTGCGCTACTCGCAACCTTTGTTGCCAAACACGCAAATCCTGCCTTTTTCCCCCGCTTATGACACTGAATAAACCGTTTCAGGGGCCAATTTCCACCGTTTAGCGCCTTACTTGAACTGCCACCGATCAGAAGCCGCCGTATTTTCCGCTCTCACTGACAAGGATTGTCCGCATCGTAGGACAGACAACCCAGCTCCTCTTGCTCAGGCTTTGCGATATCCACCAATCAGGCCCTGTGGATGAATGGCACATTTCGCGATTGCCGTTTATTCCTGAACAGGTATAATTATGCAGCGGAAACGGAAAATACTGTATTGGGAAGGTTCTTCGAAGAAGGACTTCAAAGCATTCCCCATTGACGTACAGAAGGACATGGGCGTAGGGCTATTCGTCGTCCAGTTGGGTGGTACACCGGACTCGTCCAAACCCTGGAAGGGCTTGGGTCCCGGGGTCTATGAACTGGTCGAGGATCACCGAGGTGATACTTTCCGAGCTGTCTATACAGTGAGAATGGGCGATGCAATTCATGTCTTGCATGCGTTCCAGAAAAAGTCCAAGTCCGGTATCGCCACGCCGCGCCCGGACGTCAAACTGATCGAAAGGCGATTGAAAGCAGTGCTTGCCCACTACGGCTAAGCGGGAGGAAGTGATGAAGCGTAATGCCACCCCTCAAGGCACCGATAACGTACTTCTGGATTTGGGCTTTGACGACGCCGCGGAGCTGTCGACCAAGACAGCGCTCGCGCTCAAGCTCAATGAGCTCATTGACCAGCGCGCTCTGAACCAGACGGAAGCCGCGGCGATCACGGGCATGACCCAACCCAAGGTGTCCCAGGTGCGTCGCTACAAACTCCAGAACATCTCTTTGGAACGATTGATGCAGGCGCTGGTGTCTCTGGACCAGCACGTGGAAATCGTCGTCCAGCCGGCGCGAAAGGCCCACGTGCCCGGCATTACGGTTGCGGCTAATCCGCCGGAAATGACCACAACCCTTTCGAATCACTGATCCGTTCGCTTTTTCTTGCCGGCCGGTCGGGTTAAGGTTGTTGACTCATTGATTCGACAATAAGAACTGACCATGCAGCCTCGCCCCGCCTCAACGTTGGCGCTGCTCCGGGACACCGGGCAGGGCCTTGAAGTCTTGATGCTCCAGCGCACCCTGAAGGCCGTGTTCATGCCCGGCTTCTACGTGTTTCCCGGCGGCGCCGTCGACGACGGCGATCGTGATCTGGCCCGCGCCGGCCATCTTCAGGGGCACGATGACGATTCCGCCAGCGCCTTGCTGGGCCTGCCGGAGGGCGGCGGGCTGGGTTATCTGGTAGCCGCCGTGCGTGAGTGTTTTGAGGAGTCCGGCATGTTGTTGGCCCGGGACAGCGCGGGCCAGTGGCTGGACGGCGGCCATCCGGTGATGGACGGCCGCTGGGCGGTGGGCAGTGGCGAGGCGGATCTCGGCGACCTTTGCCGTTCCCACGGGTTGACCCTGTCGCTGGAGAGCATTGCCTATCTGGATCACTGGGTGACGCCGCCGGGGCCGCCGCGCCGGTTTGATACGCGTTTCTTCGCGGCCGTGGCGCCGCCCAACCAGGTGCCCGCCCACGATGGCGAGGAAACCATCGACCATATCTGGATCCGTCCGCAGGACGCGCTGGAGGACCGCCGCCAGGGCCGCCGCGAGTTCGCCACGCCCACGGTGAGCGTGCTGCGCAAGCTGTCGGAGTTCGCGTCCGTGGACGAGGTGCTGGCCTACGCCCGGGACCGCCGTCCCCAGGCGTTTCCTACCCAGCCGTGGCCGGCGCGCAAGGGCGACGAGGTGGTCTACATCGAGCCGGGCCGCCCGGCCTACGACGAGGTGTGCAAGCTGGACCCGGAGGGGAAGGGCAGCGCCCAGGCGCGTTTGGAAGCGGGCCTGTGGGTGGCGCTGAGTAACCACGTATCGCGGCTGACCCTGAACGCGGGGGCGAACGACGGTGGCCCGGGCTTTAACAGCTACCTGGTGCGGGCCGGCGAGCAGGCCCTGGTGGTGGACCCGGTGATCGAGGGCCGGGATGACCTGCACGCGCTGCTGGAAGCCTGCGACGGTGTGCTGTCCACCATCGTGCTCACCCGGCCCCGGCAACAACAGGCGGCGGCCCGCGCCCTGCAGACCGCCACGGGCGCCCGCATCCTGGGCGTGGCCGGTCCGGCGGACCGGCGCCTGGCCCATGGCGAGCCCCACCGCCTGGGCGGGCTGACGCTCAAGTTGCTGCACACCCCGGGCCAGGCGGACGACCATCAGTGCCTGCTGATCCAGGAAGAGGGCATGCTGTTCTCCGGCACCGCCGTGCTGGAGCGTTCCATCGCCAAGGGCTACCTGCCCGCCGCCGACGTGGACGCTTACGTGGCCGGCCTGGCGCGGCTGCTGGAGGAAGACCTGCACTGGATCGCCCCCGGCCGCGGCTTCCTGATGGGCCAGCCCCAGAAAGTCCTCGACCACCTGATGACCCAGTGTCTCAGTAAGGTCCAGCGTTAGCCTTCCGTGCAGTGGCGTCCTTGTGGGAGCGGGCTCCGCCCGCGATATGACGTCCCTGTACGTCTATATGCAAATAATTTATTTCCTCTTCGAGAGTCTCCCCGTTTAGCCTGATGTCACTGGGCCACGAGGGGGAAGTACGTGGCCTGGCGGAAGCGGTTCGGGACGGACCGCTGCATAACAAAAGAAAGGAGACTCTCATGAATCATCAAACCAACCCCTTCACCCTGAAATGCCTCTTCGCGGCGACGCTGCTGTGCGCCTCGGCGACCGGTTGGGCGGCCAACCCCGCGCCCGCGCCGGGGATTTACCAGTTCGGTGCCAGCCCCGGCACCCTCAACCTGACCATTACCCAGGGCGGCAGCACCGAGACCTGTGAGCTGATCCTGGACATGGATTTCCAGCCCGCCGGCGGTGGCGTCAATCTGCTGATGGCCAACGCCATCATCATGCCGGGCACGCCCGGTTGTCCGACGGTGCAGTTCCTGCCGCCGTGGAACGGTTTCGCGCCGTTGCCCGCGCCGCTGGCGGGCAGCACCGTGCCGGCCTCGTTCAATAACGTGATGATCATCGGCCCGGCCGGCGCGCCCTGTACCGCCGCGCCCAGCCCGATGGCCATGCAGTTCACCAACGGGCCCACGGTGATCAACACCTCCGCGTCAAACTTTGCCTTCGCCACGACCTTCGGCGGTTGCCAGTTACAGGGCTTCGCCGAGACCCTGCCGATGTTCCCGGATGTGGACATCATTCCCTGAGAAAAAGGGGACGGACCCGGTGCAAGCCGGGTCCTTTTCAACTAGAGTTTTAAGTCAGAACAACAACGAACGTCATAACCACTCCGGGGGGACGGCAATGGATGCCGACTTTTCCACGCAGGCCCTGCAGTACCAAACCGTCGCGTTGCGCAATACCCGGCTGGCGCAGGACGCTTCGCTGATGCCGTGGGCCGGCAATGCGGAGACCCTGAAGACCACGGCCGTGGCGCAACTGCACCGCATCGCCGGTTTTACCCCGGGCGGCGGACTCAGCGGGCACGGCGGCTGGGAATACCAGTTTCTCTATAACACCTT
Source organism: Alcanivorax sp. (assembly GCA_017794945.1). Lineage (GTDB taxonomy): Bacteria > Pseudomonadota > Gammaproteobacteria > Pseudomonadales > Alcanivoracaceae > Alloalcanivorax. The sequence continues at coordinate 44,539 of CP051239.1, read as the reverse complement.
GTACACGCTGGAAGCGCCGTATCAGGATTCCTCGGATCTGTATCAATTGGTTCTGACCTGGGACGCCACCTTCGCGTTGCGCTATCGGGCCGTGGCGGAGCAATCCCTGGACAGCCTGTTGGAGGCGGCCTACGGCGCCGGCGCCCGGGCTTTTCGTGCCCGTTGGCGGACCGCCGGGGACGCGCTGTTTGAGCAGGCCGGTTACGGCGCCGCGTTCGGTGGCCGTGCCCTGGACGACGCCCTGATCCTGCAACCGCCCCGCGGTAAGCCCGTGTACCAGCAGGACGAACCCTTGCATCCCGCTGTCACGCCGACTCAGGAGGTACGCCGCCCCAACGCGCCGGCGGCCGGCCCTGTCGGTCACACCCATTAGATGCCAATGACCATGACCCACACGCTCCGCGGTCTGACTCTCGCCGCCTCATTCTGGCTTCTGATCCCGGCGGCGCAGGGCGCGCCGGTGACGTTCTCTTCCAAGGCACTCTGTGTGGAAGGCGTGGCGGCGCCGCTTGAGGTGGAAGTGGCCGAAACCCAGGTGCAGCGCAACCGGGGCCTGATGCAGCGTGAGCGCCTGGCGGAGGACGCCGGCATGCTGTTTCTGTTCGACGGCCCGATGCCCGAGGGCGTCGGGTTTTATATGTACCGCACGCTGATTCCCCTGGACGTGGCATTCGCCGACGCTGACGGCCGCATCGTGTCGATCATGACGATGACGCCGTGCCCCCATGACGATCCGCGCCGCTGCAGGATTTACCGGCCGGGCAGGGCGTTCGTGTCCGCGCTGGAGGTGAATGCCGGGTTCTTTGAGCGCCACGGCGTGAAAAAAGGGGACAGACTTTTTGATCCAATGGACGGCCGCTGCGATCTCGCACCCGACGACGAGCCGATGGCTGACGAGGATTAGCGTTTCCGGCTTATTTTCTCCGCGTTTTACCCCGGCACACTGAGGCTTTACCGACCCAAGGACGCGGAACGGAGAGCGAGATCGATATGTCGGAGGAGCGCACCCCCTACGCGCCGGGCACCGCCTCGGCGGCGGACGCCTGGCTGGACCGCCTGCTGGAACGGGGGCGCGGCCCGGAATTGGCGCCGATGCCCCTGAACACCCCGCTCGACGGCACCCACGTCACCGCGGCGGTGCGGCTCACCGGCCGCGACCGCTTTCACCTCGCCCGGGTGCTGGGTGTGGACCTGCCCACCCTGGAGCACTGGGAGCGCGGTCTCGGCGCGCCGGACGGCGCCGCCCACGCCTTGCTGCTTATCGCCCTGCGTTTCCCCGAAGTCATCCGCGCCTTCTCCACGGATTGATCGCCGGGGGTTACTGCCGGGCGTTGAGCATGGCGATGGCCGCCAGCGCTTCCGGGTCGTGTTCCTTGAGCCGGTTGGCGATGCCGTGCTGGAAGAAGTAGCGGAAATCCTCCTCCTGCTGGGCGGGCACCAGGCAGCGGTCGCCGGGCAGCACTGGGGTCTGGGTGACCGCCGCCTCGTCGGCGACCATGGCCTGGGCGGTGCCGTCGCCGTACAGGCGCCAACTGACCACTTCCATCAGGCTCAGGGTTTCGAACTCGTCCTCGGAGAACACCGCATGGGTGCCGATGGTGTCGGGGATCTCCTGCACCAGGCCCCGGGCCGGGTTGTCGAAGCTCGGTCTGCCGAAGAACGACACCGCCGCGTCCAGCTCCTGGACTTTGTGCGGTGGCGCGTCGCAGAACAGATAGTCGCTCTCCGGTAACCGGTAGCCTTCCCAGCGCCCGTTGAGCGGGTCCGCCAGCTCATGGGCGCTGGCCAGTTTTCTCAGCCACGGCACCATCGCCAGGGTCTCGCCGTTTTCCAGGCGGGCCCAGGCCAGGATCTTGACCGAGAAAAGAGTGTCGGGGTGCTGGTCGTTGGCATAGAGCAGTTCCATGCCGTCGTATTCAGGGGAGAGCCTGAGAATCGGCGGCGAAGCGGCTCGCCGTCGTGGGGTGAAAGGCAACACGTTGTTGGGACGCTTCGTGTTGCCGATGGGGTCACGCCGGTTTGCCATAAACACCTCCGCGCAGCCTATGTTTTCACACTAGACGGTGGCGGCGGGGCGCGCAAGCGCTGTTTTTGTAGGAGCGGGCTTACAACGGTATTAGTTCAGAACCGTGGTGGCCAGTAAGGCGAGCACCGGCAGGACCGGCGCCAGCCGCACCATCAAACGCGGCCGGTAGGGCAGCAAGAACACCAGCGGCAGGCCGGCCAGCGTGACCAGGCCCAGTGCCATGGAAAGCGCCAGGCCGGTGGGCCACAGCCGCAGGCAGCTGGCCACCATCAGCGCCATCAGCGCCCAGCCCGCGACACGGAAGGCGCGCAGCCGCGCCGCCGGCGGTTTGCCGCCCAGCGCCGCTTGGTGATGACGTTTCATCGCCAGCGCCAGGGCGGTCAGGCCCGCGTAGGCCAGCGTCAGCGGCAACGTCACGGCAATGACCGTCATGCACCCTCCTCCGCGGTGCGGGCGCCACGCTTTGAGCGCGCCTCCTGTGAGCGCGGCCTTTGTGGGAGCGGGCCCCGCCCGCGAACGGGTTGCCGCTGCACTACCCGCCACAAGGCGTACCCCCCGGAGGCCGCCATCAGCAAACACACCACATCGAACCCGGCCAGCGCGCCCGTCCGCCAGGCGGTGGCGGTGAACAGGTGGCTGTCGGTGGTCATCATATTCAGCACCGGCAACGCCGCCCACAGCACGGTGATCGCCGCCAACTGCTCGGTCCAGCCGCGCCGGTCCGGGCGCAGCAGGGCGTGGACCAGCGCCAGCAGCCAGGTGAGAAAGAACACGCGGATTTCCCAGCTTTCGCGGGCGGCCAGGTCCACCGGCAACAGCCGGTTGGCGGCGAAATAGGCGGCCAGCGCGCCGAGCAGGCCGGTGAGCGAGGCGATGTTGAGTCCGTTCACCAGCCGCAGCGCTGTCCCCGGCGCTTTGCCGCGCAACTGCTGGGTGCGTTTGGACACCCACAGCAGCATGCCGGTGGCCACCATGGCGGTGCCGCCCACGCCGAACAGGAAAAACAGCCAGCGCACGGTGGGGTCGGCGAAGCGGGCCAGGTGCAGGTTGACCAGCAGGTTATAGACCCGGAAGGCGCCGGGCACCGCCGCGTCGCCGGGTCGCGTTTCCAGCAATTCGCCGTTGCCGCCATTGAACACCAGGGTGGGGTTGCCACCCCGGCGCTGGTCGGTGATGTGCGGCGCCTTGTCCGTGGACACACGGATCACGGCGTTATCCCGGTTGGGCCAGTCCACGCTGATCCGGCGCACCGGTTGATCGAAGGTGGCCCGGGTGCGCGCCACCAGTGGCGCGATGTCCACCATGGTCGCCGCCGCGCCGCCCTCGGCGGGGGCTTCCTCACGGGGAAAGACATCCTGGAAGAAGCCCCGCCAGCCGTCTTCATAGGCGGCGTTCATGCCCCAGGGCATCAGCATCACCATGAAGATCAGTAACCCCGAATAGGTGATCATGAAATGAAACGGCAGCGCCAGCACCGCCGTGGCGTTGTGGCTGTCCAGCCAGGAGCGCTGGCCCTTGCCGGGCCGGAACGTGAAGAAGTCCTTGAAGATTTTCTTGTGGGTGATTACACCGCTGACGATCGCCACCAGCATGAACATGGTGGCCACGCAGATCAGCCAGCGCGCCCAGATACGCGGCACCCCGTACAGCTCGAAGTGGAACCGGTAGAGGAAATCACCGCCGCGGCTGGCGCGCGGTTCCAGCAGTTCGCCGGTGCCGGCGTCCATGACCGCCCGCTCGCCGCGTCGCCGCCCGCCGTCCTCGGGTTCCGGTGTATTCGGCTGCCAGCGCAGTTCCGCCACCGGCGAGCGCGCCTCGGGCAGATGAATGTCCCAGCTTTTGGCGTCCGGCGCCTGGGCGTTCAGGGCCGCCCAGGCCAGGGCCGGAGTGTCCGGCGACGGCTGCGAGTGGTGCAGTTCCGGCGCCATCCACAGGGAGATTTCCTCACGGAAATAGGCGCTGGTACCGGTCACGAACATGGCCAGCAGCAGCCAGCCCAGCAACAGGCCGCTCCAGGTGTGCAGCCAGGCCATGGATTGCCGCAGACCCGCCTTCAAAACGGATTCCCCGCGCCGCCCAGCCCGGCCAGCGCGGCCAGTAACAGCGCCGGCGCCAGAACACCGACCCAGGCGCGCACGGCACTGCGCGTGGCGAACGCCCACAGCACCGCCAGGGTGTAAATCAGAAAGGACAGCAGGTTGGCGGTGATCACCGCCGTGGCCGGCGCCGCCGGCAGCCACAAGGCGAGGGCGGTGGTGGCGCAGGCGGCCAGCGCGTAGCCGCCGAACACGGCGGCCAGCGTGCGCGAGGCCACGCCGATCGCGGGCGAGACGGCCAGACGCTGAAACAACGAAGTAAACATGAAATCCCCAGCGCCGAACGGATGGCGCGTTACGAAAGAGGCGCTTAAATAAGAATGGTTATTATCCGCAAATGCGCAGCGAACGCAATGCGCACGGTGTAAGCTTTGTAGGTCGGGTTAGTCCGAAGGCCGTAACCCGACGTCCAGCACCGTAGGTCGGGCTAGGCCGAAGGCCGTAACCCGACGTCCACGCTCGCCGGCGCCGCCAACGGCTGCCGCAACCGCCAGCGCAGGCGAATGCCGAGCAGCACCGCGGCGGCGGTGAGGCCCGACACCAGGCCGATCCAGAAGCCCGCCGGGCCCATGGCCGGCCCCCACAGATCGGTGAGACCGAGCACATAGCCCACCGGCAGCCCCACGCCCCAGTAGGCCACCAGCGTCATCAGCATCGGCCAGGCGGTGTCCTCGAAGCCGCGCAGGCAGCCGTTGGCGCACACCTGCAGGGCGTCGGATACCTGGTAGATGCCGGCGAACAGCAGCAGGTGCGCGGCCAGGGCGATCACCTCCGGATTATTGGTGTAGATGTGCGGAATCCACGGCCGGCTGACGATCAGCGCCAGCCCGGCGACCAGGCCGATGCCGCCGGTCATCGCCAGCGAGCAGCGCACCGCGCGGCTCAGCCCGGCGCTGTCGTGGCGGCCGCGCGCATGCCCCACGCGCACGGTGGCGGCCAGCGCGAAACTGAGCGGGATCATGAAAATCAGCGAGGTAAAATTAAGCGCGATCTGATGCCCGGCGACGATCTCCGGCCCCAGCCGGCTGATCAACAGCGCGATCACCGCGAAGATGCTCACCTCGAAGAAGATCGACAGCCCCACCGGCAGCCCCAGCCGCAGCATGTAACCCAGGCTGGCCAGTTCCAGGTGGCGCTGGCGCAGGGTTAGCCGCGCCGGACGGTAGACCGGGTGGCGGCGGATATAGGCGCCCATCATCAGCGCCATGCTCCACATCACCAGGCTGGTGGCCCAGCCGCAGCCGACGCCGCCCAGGGCGGGAAAGCCCAGCTTGCCGTAGATCAGCACATAGTTGGCGGGGATGTTGATGGCCAGGCCGATAACGCTGATCCACAGCACCGGCCGGGTGTGGTTCATCGCCTCGGTGTAGCTGCGCAGCGCCAGCAGCACGGCGGCGCCGGGCATGCCCCAACTGAGCGCGTCCAGATAGCCGGCCACCAGCGGACGGATCGCCGGGTCCACGTCCATCACGCCCAGCAGCGGCCCCATGGAGCGCAATATCACGGCACTGAACAGGCCCAGACCCAGCGCCAGCCACAGCCCCTGCTGGGCCACCGGGTTGACGCGATGGTAAGCTTCGCCGCCGAGGTGGCGGGACAGGATCGGCGTGGCACTCATCAGCACGCCGGTCATGAACAGGAACAGCGGCACCCAGATGCTGGCGCCCACCGCCACGGCGGCGAGATCCTCGGCGCCCACCCGGCCCGCCATCATGGTGTCCACGAAGCCGTTGGCGGTCTGCGCCAGCTGGCCGCCGAGAATCGGCAGGGCAAGACGCAACTGAGCAAGGTATTCGAGACGATGAGCGGACATGGCGCACTACAGCCTGATCACGGGGCGGCTACCATACCGCAATCCCGTGTCGTGGTGCACCGCGCCACGGACCTGGAGACGCTGTTCCGGGACACTTTTTTCGAGCGCTACCACACCGTGTTGGAAGGGGGGTTCGAGGAGCCGGTGTATTTGGCCGGCACCCCGGTGGCCGGCACTCTGGTGGACGATGAACCCGCCCGTATCCGCTACACCCGCGATTATTTCCGCAGCGCGCTCCATGAAGTGGCGCACTGGTGCGTGGCCGGCCCGCGCCGCCGGCGCCTGGACGACTACGGCTACTGGTACGCCCCGGACGGCCGCAACGCCGCCGCCCAGGCGGCATTCCTGCGCGTGGAAGTGCGCCCCCAGGCGCTGGAGGCGCTGTTCTGCGCCGCCTGCCACCATCCGTTCCGGGTCTCCCTGGACAACCTGGACGGCGACCCCGGCGACGAAGCCCGTTTCGCCGCCGACGTCCAGGCCCTCGCCGAGCGCCTGCACCGCGACGGCCCGCCGCCCCGCGCCCAACGCTGGATCGACGCCCTGACGCGCTTCTACCGCACCAATCCCCAGCCGTAGGTCGGGTTAGGCCAAAGGCCGTAACCCGACGTTCCTCCTATATCCGCCGTGCCCCTCGATTTCGGACAGACCGTGTCGGACAGACCGTGTCGGATTACGCCTTCGGCTAATCCGACCTACGGGTGAACTGTTGGTAAACTCTGGTTTACTTTAAAGACAGCCAGAGTTTACACTTCGCTAATGTCATTGGCGATACTAAAAACAAGCACCTTTGACCGTTGGTTGACCGGCCTGAAGGATCGGCGCGCGAAAGTTAAAATCAACGCGCGCTTACTGGTGATTCAGGAAGGCGGCATCAGTGATGCAAAAAAGCCTTGGCCGCGGCCTTTGGGAAACACGGATTCACTATGGCCCTGGCTATCGGCTTTATTACGTACGGTGTGGTCAGAGTGTGATCGTGCTGCTGTGCGGCGGTGATAAATCCAGCCAGGGGCGTGATATAAAAACGGCCAGGGAAGTGGCGCGGTATTTTGATGAGTAGTGGGTTAGAGGAGAGCGGGAATGACCAAAGGCAAAGAAATCGGAGAGGCGGTGACCCCCTGGGATCCCGCCGACTATCTGACCGATCAAGATGACTGTGTGCTTTTCCTCGAGGCTTGCGTCGAGGAGGGCGACCCCTCCGTAATCATCGCCGCACTGGGGGCCGTCGCGCGAGCGCGGGGCATAGCGACCCTGGCGGAACAAACCGGAATGAGCCGCCAGGGTCTCTACAAAGCCCTGCGCGAGGACGGCAACCCGTCTTTCGCGGCGGTGCTGAAGATAATCCGCGCGCTTGGAATGCGGCTGCACATCGAAGCCGCTTGAAGCCGCAATCCAATACCCTCAGCGAAGCATGTGCAGGAAATGCATGTGCTTCTCGTACTGGTCGAGCACGTCGCTGATCACCTGCTCGCGGCTGAAGCCCATCAGGTCGTAGTCCTGGCCGCCTTCGCTGAGGAAGACATCGGCGCGGAAGTACTGATCGCTGTCCGCGTGCCGCTTCGAGTGCTCCAGCTGACGCATGGTGATCGACGGGCGGGCGTAGCCGCGCACGCGCACGCCGTACAGGAAGTCGGTCTCCTGGCCGTGGCGGACCACCAGGGTGGCGCGGTCGTCGCCTTCGGTGACCTCCACGTCCAGGCCGTGGCCGCGCAACTCGTCGGCCACCGCGTTCAACGCCGGAGTGGCCACCTCGCGCAGGAACGCCAGCACGCGGGCGCGCACCGGAAAGCTCACCATGCCCCGCAGGCGGGTTTTCCAGGCGCCGGCGGGGGTGTGATGGCCGACATGGATGGTGGCCGGCGCGGTGCCCAGATTGGACTGGAAGCTGGTGCGCCGGATGCCTTCCACTTTCAACGACCGGACCAGCCCGAAGCAGGCGATCAGCAGTACCGCCGAGAACGGCAGCGCCGAGGCGATGGTGGCCGACTGCAACGCCTGCAGCCCGCCGGCCAGCATCAGCGCGATCGCCACCAGACCTTCGGAGCCGGCCCAGAAAATACGCTGCCACACCGGCGTGTCGTCGTGGCCGCCGGAAGCCAGCATATCCACCACCATGGACCCGGAGTCCGAGGAAGTGACGAAGAACACCACCACCATCAGGGTGGCCACGCCGGAAATAAAGCCCGACCAGGGGAACTGCTCCAGGAAGCGGAACAAGGCCACCGCGTTGTCGTCCTTAACGTACTCCGCCAACTGCGCGTAGGAACCGTCCAGAATCATGCGGATCGCGGAATCGCCGAACACGGTCATCCAGAACAGGGTGAAGCCGGCGGGTACCAGCATCACGCCCAGGGCGAATTCGCGGATGGTGCGCCCGCGTGACACGCGGGCGATGAACATGCCCACGAACGGCGACCAGGAAATCCACCAGCCCCAGTAGAACAGCGTCCAGCCGCCCATCCAGTCCTGCGGGCCGTCTTCCACCTTGGGTTGATAGGTGTAGAGGTTGAAGGTCATGTTGACCAGCTCGGAGAGGTAATCCCCCAGGTTCTGCACATAGGCCTTGAGCAGGAACACCGTGGGGCCGAGCAACAGCACGAACGCCAGCAACAGAAAGGCGAGCCCCAGATTCAATTCGGACAGGCGGCGGATGCCGGCGTCCAGGCCGGTGACCACGGAGATGGTGGCCAGGCCGGTGATGGCGACGATCAGACCGACTTGTACCCATTCGTTCTTGGGCAGCCCGAACAGATAGTTGAGCCCGGCGTTCACCTGTTCGACCCCGAAACCCAGGGAGGTGGCGACGCCGAACACGGTGCCCACGACCGCGAAGATGTCCACCGCGTGGCCCAGCGGGCCGTAGATTTTCTTGCCGATCAGCGGATAGAGCGCGGACCGCAGCGTCAGCGGCAGACCGTGCCGGAAACTGAAGTAGGCGAGAATCAAGCCGACGATGGCGTAGATGCTCCAGGCGTGCAGGCCCCAATGGAAGAAGGTGGCGCGCATCGCCTCCTTGGCGGCGTCGATGGTGCCCGGGTCCGCCATCGGCGGGGCGGTGAAGTGGGTCACCGGCTCGGCCACGCCGAAGAACATCAGGCCGATGCCCATGCCGGCGGAGAACAGCATCGCGAACCAGGAGGTGTAGCTGTAATCCGGTTCCGAGTGATCCTTGCCCAGCTTGATGTCGCCGAAGCGGCTCACCGCCAAAAAGGTTACCAGGGTGATGATCACCGCCACCGTGAGCACGTAGAACCAGCCGGCGTCGCTGATTACCCGCGCTTTGACGTTATCGAATACGGTTTCCGCCGTTCCTGGCGCGATCACCGAAAACAGCACCATGGCGGCGATGATCGCCACCGAGGTGAAAAACACCGGCGGATTAATCAACACCCTGGGTTTTTGTTGCGAGGTGGGGCTTTGTTCGGTGGCGTCAGTCATCAGGGCGCTCCTCGTCCTTGGCCGGAAACGGAATCCGGAAAGGCTAACATACCGACCGGGTCAACAGGGTGTGAGGCCCTGGTGGTGCCCGCTCCCATAAAGGCCCGCTCTTACAAGCGCCCGGCCTGTTTCAGTTGCTGGTAGGCCTGGGCGAGGCGTTCGGCGAGGGTGTCGGGGGTGGCGGCCACCAGTTGGGCGCCGGCGTGGCGCAGGCGCGCGTGCAGCGCGCGGCGCAGTTGTTGTTCGTGGGCGTCGGCGGTGACGCGCAGCGCATCGTCCACGCTGACCACGCGGGCGTGGCGCAGGGCGGCCTGCTCGGGCAGCTCCATGTCGGCGACCATCACCAGGTGGCGTCGGCTCAGCATGCGCACGGCGGCCAGCAGGTCGTCGCTGTCTTCCGCCTGCACGCGGCTGATGATCACCACCAGGGCGCGCCGCCGCCAGCGACCGTGGAAGTGCCGCGCCGCCTGGCTGAAATCACTGGCGCGGTCGGCGGGGTGCACGTCGTAAAACCCTTTCAGCAGGCTCTGGATGCCGTTGCGGCCGTGCACCGGATCCAGCCAGCGCGGCGTTTCCGCCGAGAACAGCATGGCGCCGGCCCGGTCGCCCTGGCGCAGCGCCGACCAGGCCAGCAGCAGAGCGGCGTTAAGGCCATGATCGAACGCGGTCAGGTCGCCGATCGGCAAGGCCATGCGGCGGCCGCCGTCGAGCAGCACCCAGACGCTCTGGTTCTGCTCGTCCTGATAGTGGCGGGTGATCAGCCGCTGGCGGCGGGCGCTGGCTTTCCAGTCGATGCGGCGCGGACTGTCGCCAGCCTGGTAGTCGCGCAGCTCATGGAATTCCAGCCCCTCGCCCCGGCGTGGTTGCACCCGGGCGCCGAACCGGCCACGGCTTTTGTCCACCGCCAGGGCGGTGCGGGCGATTGGGGAAAAATCGGGATAGACCGGCACCCGGCGCTCGGCGGCGATGCGCCGGCGCTGTTGCCAGAGGCCGCGCGGCGACGGCAGCCACAGCTCGATATCGCCGAAGCGCACGGTGCCGCGCCGGGTGGGCCGGTAGCGGTAGCGCACCTCGGTTCGGTCGTGGCCGGTGCTCGGCATCAGAGTGCGCGGCAGCCCGGTGAGCGGATCGTCCGGTGGGTGGTGATCGGCCACCAGCCAGGGTTCACCCGGAGCGGCCCCGTCGCTGTCGAGCGTCAGCGTCACGGTGTGCGCGATGCCCACCGCCAGCGCCGCTGGCAGCCGCCGCTCCGCTGCCGGCGTCGGGCGTGCGCGCAGCCGGCGCAGATCGTCCAGCGCCCACAGCGCGCCGGCCAGCCCCAGGCCGGCCCAGGCCAGCAACGCCGGCGCCGCCAGCTCCGGCAGCCAGGCGCGCGCCACCAGCGGCAAGACGGCGAGTGCCGCCCACACCAGCAGGCCCTGAATCAGGCGCTGTCCGGGCCTTATCGGCATGCGGCCTCCTGTATCGAGCCGAAGGCGATCATTGCCGTGGCGCCTCCACTTGCTCCAGCAATTGCGCCAGCACCGACTCCACGGTCTGGCCTTCCAGTTCCGCGTCCACGCCCAGGCGCAGGCGGTGGCGCAGCACCGGCGCCGCCACCGCTTTGACGTCGTCGGGCACCACGAAGTCGCGGCCGTTGAGCAACGCCTGGGTCTTGGCGGTGCGTGCCAGGGCGATGCTGGCGCGCGGGCTGCCGCCCTGGATCAGGCTGGGGTGCTCGCGGGTGGCGCGCACCAGGCGCAGCAGGTAGTCGACGATGGCCGGGTCGATCAGCACCTGTTCGGCGCTGCGGGTCAGTTCCAGGATGCCGGCGGCGTCGGTGACCGGGGTCAGCTGCGCGGCGTCCAGGCTGTCCGGCAATCGCCCGTCGAGCACCATCTCCACCATTCGGGATTCGTGTTCCTGGTCCGGGTAGTCGATCAGAATCTTGAACAGGAAGCGGTCCAGTTCCGCTTCCGGCAGCGGGTAGGTGCCTTCCTGGTCGAGCGGGTTCTGGGTGGCCAGCACCACGAACGGCGGCGCCAGCGGAAAGCTCTCGCCCTCGATGGTGATCTGGCGTTCCTGCATCACTTCCAGCAGCGCCGCCTGGGTCTTGGCCGGTGCCCGGTTGATCTCGTCGGCGAGCAGCAGGTTGGTGAACGCCGGCCCTTTGCGCACCCGGAAATCGCCGCTCTGGCTGTCGAACAGGGCGTGGCCGGTGACGTCCGAGGGCATCAAATCCGGGGTGAACTGGATGCGCTGAAAGTCCAGCTCCAGCACCCGCGCCAGGCTGCGTGCCAGCAGTGTTTTGCCGAGCCCGGGCACGCCTTCGATCAGCACATGGCCGCCGGTGATCAGGGCGATCAGCACCTGCCGGGTGATCGCCGGCTGGCCCACCAGCACCTGGTTGAGCTGTTCTTCGATGCGGCGCGCCAGGGCGCCGGCCTGTTCCGTCTGGCTGGTCATAAACGGCTCCTAAGGGTTTGCAGTAGCGCCACCCGGTCGGCCCATTGCTGGCGGTCCCGGGGACGCGGTTGTGGGGTGTCGCCGCCGCTTTCCAGGGCGTCGCGCAAATCGGCTTCGGGCAGGCCGAGGCGCTCGGCGGCGATCGCCAGGGCCCGGTCCTGGTCCGGGTGAAGCAGGTTCAGGCGCCGCCGTGCGCTGTCGCGCAGCGGCGCCGTCAGTCGCTCGCTCTGGCCGGTGCGCCAGTGGAAATGGCCCAGCGCCAGCAAGTGGCCGAGGTAATCGGTGCGGTCGGCTTCGGCGGCGTGCCACTGGGGCCCGGGGCGCGGCAGGCGCCGCCACAGCCAGGCCGCCAGGGCGAGCAGCAGGGCCAGCATCAGCGGCCAGGCGTGCTGCCACAGCCACAGCGGCAGCGGCGGCATGTCGATGCCCTGGACGAACCACACCGGGCCGTCGCCGATCAGCTGCTCCAGCAGCCAGGCGTGGTCGAAATAATGCAGGTGCTGGTTGTCCCACAGGGTCAGGCCGGCGAGCACGGTCAGCTGCCCGTCGCCCCAGGACAGGTGGACCAACTGCGCGCCCTCCGCGTTGGCGGCCTGGGACGACGGCAACGCCGGCAGCAGGTCGGTGGGGCGATGCCGCAAGGCCTGGCCCGGCGAGGCCAGCAGTTGCCGCCGGTCGCCGTCCGCGAACACCCAGGTCGCCGGCGCCGGTAACGGTGGCGCTTCGCAGGTAAGCGCCTCGCACTGCGGCGGCAACTCGCCGTCGTTGTCGCCCAGACAATACTCCAGGAACAGGCTCTCCATGGGCTGGAAGCGGTTCAGCAGCGTGGCGAAGGGGTCGTCGTCCTGTTCCGTTTCCACCGCCACCGCGTGGAGCCCGAACGGGGTCAGCAACGGGTCGTCGTTGCCGCCGTTCCGGTCGACGTCCTCGTCCTGGTCTTCGGTATCGTCGGCCACGTAGTGATAGGCGGGGCGGGCGGCGACGATCAGATGACCGCCGCGTTGCACCCAGTCGAACAGGGCGTCGATCCGGCCGCTGCCCAGCTCTCCCCGGTATTCATCCAGAATCAGGGTGGTGCCGGTGTCCGGCAGTGGAAACAGGGCGCCGGTGCTGAAGATCCGGCGGGTGGGGCGCTGCCAGTTTTCCAGCAGGGTCTGCGCGGCCAGGTAGGGGTTGCCGCGCACCGAGGCGTCCGGCGCCGCCGGCGCCATGTAGCGCACCGGTTCGGTGGCCCAGACATAGAACACCAGGGCGGCGGCCACCAGCAGCAGCGCCAGGGCGCCCCAGAATTTGCCGCGCCGCCGGCTCATGTCTTCCCCTCCGCCGGGCGCAGTTCGCGCCACTGATCATGGAGCGCCTGGACCTGTTCCGGCGTGGTGGGGCGGTGCGCCCAGGCGGTGTGGGTCCAGGCCTCGGTGAGCCGGCCCAGGTAGGCCACCGCCGGGGTGTCCCCCAGCAGCCGCCGGTAGGCGCGCAGGCAGTCCTGCTCGGTGGCGCCGGGGGTGAGCGGCGTGGGGTGCTGGCGGAAGAAGGTCACCAGGGTGTCGCGCAGCAGCAGCGCCAGGGCCTCGCGCACCCGGCCCCGGCGCAGGGCGTCGTCCAGGGCGCCGGCCAGATCCGCCGGCAGATTCTCGGCGCGGGTGTCCAGGCCCGCCACCTGGACCGGCATGGCGGTGGGGCGCTGGCGCAGCGGCGAGCCGGGAAGGCGGCGCAACAGGGCCCAGGCGACCACCGCCAGCAGCGCCACCAGCAGCGTCCAGCCGATGGCGTGGATCAGACCTTCCGGCAGCGCCAGCGGGTCGCCCCGCTCGTTGTCCCGCTGGCCGTCGATCAGCCGTTGCAGCAGGTCCCGCCACCAGCTGTCGCCGTCGTCGTCGCGGAACGGTTCCCGCAAGCGGCGCTCTTCGCGCAGCTCCATGGGCATGAAGGTGTCCGAAGCGAGCAGTTCCACCGCCTGCTGCTTGCTGTCGCCAGCGTCGCTGTCCGGTTGCCCGGCGTTGCCCGGCGCCGGCAGGCCGCCCAGGCACAGCACCATCAGGGCCAGCGCCCCGGCGCCCCGGCTCAGGCCCAGGGCGGCGCGGCGCTTGCCGATGCGGGTCAAGCCCAGCTGCAGGTCCCAGCCTTCCAGATGGGTGCGCTGATTCAGATAGAGGGCGAAGGAGGTGGCCACATAAAGCGGTTCGGTGACGGTCAGCACCAGATACCAGAACAGGTTGCCCAGGGCCCAATGCAGGCGGCTCTGCTCGCCGAACCAGACGCTGAACTCCAGGTTGAACTGCCAGGGCGCCAGGGTGATCGCCAGCAGAATCAGCGCCACCGTCATCAGGTGCTCAAGAGTGAGCAGGGTGAACGTCAGCGTGGCCGGGCGCTGGCCGGGGGCGCGCAGCAACACGGCGATGCGTCCGGAAGCGGCGTCGCCGCGGTTGCCTTCCAACTGCCAGACACCGGTGAGCATGCCCCGCGCCGGGCTCAGCCGCCGCCAGGTGAGCTGGCCGAACAGCCCGTTCAAACCGTACTCCCGGAACCCTTTGAGCAGGGCCCAGGGGCTGGGATAGTCGCCGAACAGGGCGCGGCTGTAGAACGCCAGCAGCGGCCTTTCCCACAGTGGTTTGAGCCACCAGAACAGCAGCATAGGCCAGAGGCTCTGCCCGGCGGCGGCAAGGCCGGCCAGCGCCACGAAGGGCAGCCCGGTGAACACCAGCCACACCAGCGCCGCCGACCGCCACCAGTGCCGGTACAGGCGCGTGCCCATATCCATGGCCTGCCAGCAGGAGCGGGGTGCCAGGCGGGCGTTGAGCTTATTCAGATCCATGCGGCCCTCCCTGACGCCGGCGTTGCCGGCCGGCGAACAGCAGGTACAACACCAGCAGCGCCCAGCAGGCGGCGCCGACGCCGTATTTGATCTGCGGCGCCAGTTCCCGGGACGACCAGAACGCCTCAATGAACGCGGCCAGCACCAGCAGCGCGAACACGCCGTACATCACCGGCAGGCATTCGGTCGCGGCGCGCCTGAGGGCGTCCACCCGGCGCCAGGAACCGGGCGCCAGTACCGCCCAGCCCATGCGCAGGCCGGCGCCGCCGGCCAGGAAGATGGCGATCAGCTCCGGCGCGCCGTGGGCGATCACGAAGGTGAAGAAGGGCTGCGCGGCGCCGGCCAGGGTCAGGTGCCCGGCGGCGGCGCCGAAGAAGCTGCCGTTGAACAGCATGGCCACCAGCGCGCCCACCCCCAGCAGCAGGCCGCCGGCGAAGGTGCGGAAGGCAATGCCGATGTTGTTGTAGATGTAGTAGCCGAACATCATCACGTCGTCCTGGCGGTCCCGGCCGCTGACGTCGCGCAGGTCCGGGTGGTACATCTCTTCCAGCTCGGCCACCTGTTGCGGGCCGACCACGGTGTGCACCAGCTCCGGGTCGTGCAGGATCATCGCCCAGACCAGACCGGCGGAGAGCACGAAGCAGAGCGTGCTGACCAGATGCCAGCGCCACTGGTGACGCACCGCGCGCGGGAACCCACCGGTGAAAAAGGCCACCAGCCCGGGCAGCAGCGGGGTGCGGTAGCGGTACAGCTGGCGATGGGCGCGCAGCATCAGGTCGTTGAGGTAGTCCTGCAGCGCCAGGCTGTAGCCGCGTTCGCGGGCCAGCGCCAACTGGTGGCAGAGGCTCTGGTAGTCGGCGGTGAAATCGGTGAGCGCCGCCGCGTTGGGGCGGCGGCGGGCTTCCAGGGCGGCGAGGCTGGTTTCCAGCCTCTCCCATTGGGGCCGATAACGTTGCTCAAACTGGCTTTGCCTCATGCGCCCCCCAGCACGTGCCGCGCCACCCGTTGCAGTTTTGCCCGGGCGGCGGTGGGCGCCAGCTCCGGGTAGGCGAGGGCGGCCAGTTCTTCCTGACGTTCGGCGGAGAGCCGCGCGCCACGGTCGGTGAACGCCAGCAACACCAGCTGGTCGTCGCGGCTCAGCGGCCAGTCCGGCGCCTCGCTGTCACCGTCCTGGTGGGGCCGCGCCGGGCGCGCCGGCGGTGTGTGAATCACCAGGGTGTCGGCGGCCAGGTCGCCGAGGCGCTGCGCGCGCCGGGTGATCAGCATCACCACAAAACCAGTGAGATAGAACATCGGAAACAGATCGGCGGTGCGCAGCAGGTTGCGCACCAGGCTGCCGTTAAACCCCAGCGGCGCGCCGTTGCCGTGCACCACCGCCAGACCCATCATGCGCTTTCCGGGGGTGCGACCCTGCCAGAGCGCTTCGAACAGCACCGGGTAAAACCATTCCATCAAGAACAGCAGCACCAGGTAGAGGCCCATGCCGCCGCGCCCGAACAGCATCAGCGGAATGGCGACCAGCGCCAGCGCCAGGCCGCGAATCGCCAGATCGATCCCGTAGGCGAGGGCGCGCGGCAACGGCCCGGCCAGGGACAGCGTCAGGCGTGCGCCCTCCGGCGTATCGATGTGAAGCTGGTCATCAATCCGCACGGCCGCCCCGGCGCATGAGCTGCATGGCGAGCAGGAACAGCACCACCGTCAGCGACACCTGAACGATGGCCAGGGTGCGCACCGGCGGCGGGTTCAGGCACTGCACCACATAGCCGCAGAAATAGAACAGCAGCAGGAAGCACAGCCAGGTCAGCGAACGCGGATGCAGGGTGATCGGCGCCGCCGCCATCAGTAACAGGGGGCCATAGAGCACCGCCGCCATGATCACGCCGGCGAAGGTGGGCGTATCCGGCGGCGCGAACCAGAACAGGCCGGCGATGCCGAGAACCAGCAGCAGAATATAGGTGATGCGCAGCAGGGCGCTCAGCATGGTGTTCCCCCTTGATTCAATTCAGTGGCCGCGCCGGAGTTGGCGTGCCAGGGTGGCGAGCCGCCCGCCCAACGCTTTGGCGATGGCGTTCTCGTCGTCGCTGGTCTCGCGGACGCGCCCGTCGCTGCCGGACACATGGCTGGCGCCGTAGGGCGTGCCGCCGCCGGTGGTACGCGTCAGCGCCGCCTCGGAGTAGGGCACCCCGGTCAGCACCATGCCGTGGTGCAGCAGCGGCAACATCATCGACAGCAGGGTGCTTTCCTGGCCGCCGTGGAGACTGGCGGACGCGGTGAACACGCCCGCCGGCCGGCCGATCAGCGCGCCGGACATCCACAGGTCGCTGCTTTGATCGAGAAAATACTTGAGCGGCGCCGCCATGTTGCCAAAGCGCGTCGGCGAGCCCAGCGCCAGGCCGGCGCAGCCGGCCAGATCGTCCAGGGTGGCATAGGGCGCGCCGCTGTCCGGCACCGGTGGCGCGCTGGCCTCGTGGTCCGGGGACACCGGCGGCACGGTGCGCAGCCGCGCCTGCAGGCCGGCGCCTTCCACGCCGCGGGCGACCTGTTGCGCCAGCCGCGCCACGCCGCCGGTGCGGCTGTAATAGAGGATCAGCACGTACTCGTTGTGGGAAGCGTCGCTCACGGTGTCACCAGTTCCAGAACCGTTTCCGGCGGGCGCCCGATCACCGCCCGGCCGCCTTTCACCAGCACCGGTCTTTCCAGCAGTTTGGGATAGCGGGCGATGGCGTTGATCACGGTGTCGTCGTCGGCGTCCTTGCTCAACCCCGCTTCCTTGTACTCCGCTTCCTTAGCGCGCACCAGATCGTGGGCCCGTTCCAGGCGCAACTTTTTCACCAGAGTGCGGACTGTTTCCGCATCCGGCGGCGTATCAAGATACTTGACGATGGTCGGGGTGATGCCGTTTTCTTCCAGCAGCGCCAATGCCTGCCGGGATTTGGAACAGCGGGGATTATGGTAGAGCGTGTATTCGGCCATGGCGTCACGTTGTCGTCTGATAGGATGGGAGCATTGTAAGGCACGGGCCCGTAGCTACAAGCCGCAAGCCGCAAGCCGCAGGCTGGCCGTGCCGGCTCACAGGCCGTGCCGGTGATACAGGATGCAGGATTCAGGATACAGCGCGGAAAGGTCATATGCGGCGTAAAGGCCATACCCGCGCTTAGCCGTTGTGCGCGGGCATGGCGTACCAGATCACTGCGACATTATTCGCGCTGTATCCTGAATCCTGCATCCTGTATCGCCGCATAGGGCACGGCCCCGCAGCCGGCACGGCCAGCTTGCGGCTTGAAGCTTGCAGCTTGCAGCGGACTTTAAGGAACCAGAGTGGATCAGAATTTGGAAAGCAACGAAGAAGATCCCGTCATCCCGTTCCGGGCACGGGCGCAATCGGTGTGGGCGTTCCTGAAGCTGCTGCGCCGCCAGTTCGTGGAGGACGGTTGTCAGTCCAGCGCGGCGGCGCTCACCTACACCACGCTGTTCGCGATCGTACCGATCATGACGGTGATGTTCGCGGTGATCGCGGCGATCCCGGCCTTGAACGAACGGGGCCTGGTGATCCAGGAGTGGGCGTTTGAATATTTCGTGCCGTCCGCCGGCGCCGAGATTCTTGAATACCTCAGCAAGTTTTCCCGCCAGGCCACCAACCTGACCGGCCCCGGCGTGCTGATTCTGATCGTCACCGCGATTCTGATGCTGCGCACCATCGAGCAGTCCCTGAACCGGATCTGGAAGATCCGTCAGCCGCGCAAGGGCCGGGTCAGCCTGATGATGTATTGGGCGGTGTTGTCCCTGGGCCCGCTGTTGCTGGGCGCGGGGCTGGGTATCTCGTCCTATCTCACCTCGTTGTCGCTGGTCAGCGACACCGTGGCCTATCTGGGCGGGGTGCGGTTCTGGCTCACGCTGTTGCCGTTTTTCCTGACCACCTCGGTGCTCGCCTTGCTGTATATCGTGGTGCCCAACACCTCGGTGCCATTGCGCCAGGGGCTGATCGGCGCGGCGTTCGCGGCGTTGCTGTTCGAGCTGGCCAAGGCCGCGTTCGCCCAGTTCATCAAGCACGCGCCCAACTATCAGGTGGTCTATGGCGCCTTTGCCGCGGTGCCGCTGTTTCTGTTATGGATTTATATTTCCTGGATGCTGGTGCTGTTCGGCGCCGAACTGGTGCGCGCCCTGGTGGTGTTCCAGGAGCATCAGCGGCGGGTGCCGCGCATGCAGGCGCTGATGCGGTTGCTGAATGTGTTCTGGGAACGCCAGCGTGACGGGCGAACCCTGCACGGCAACGAGGTGCGGCGGGTGATGCAGGATTCCGGCATCACCCACTGGGATGAATTCCGCAATCTCCTGCAGGACTGCCACCTGATACGCCGCACCGAGGAGGGCGGCTATGTGCTGATCCGCGATCTGCGCGCGCTCACCATGGCCGAGCTCGTCACCATGGTGCCCTGGCCGGTGGAGCAGCAGCTGCGTATCCACGCCAACGGCAAGGAGCCCTGGGAAGCGGCGCTGAAGCAACGCTGCGACCAGGCCCGGGAAGGCCTGCGTCGGCCGCTGGATTTCAACCTGGAAGCGCTGTTCGGCGACCGGTTGGAGGAAAGCCAGGATGTAAAAGAGGAGGAAAATCGTGACAACCGCTAGGATTGCCCGACAAGCCGTGGTGAGTGGCCGTGTTCAGGGTGTGTATTATCGGGCTTCCACCCAGCAACAAGCGCGCCGTCTGGCGGTCGCCGGCTGGGTGCGCAACCGCCCCGACGGCAGCGTCGAGGCGTGGCTGGAAGGCGCCCCCGATGCGGTCGAGGCGCTGCTCGCCTGGATGCGGCGCGGCCCCGCGGGCGCTCGGGTCACGGACATTGCCGTCACCGAGACGCTGCCCCGGAACGACGCCGATTTCGTAGTAACCGATTGAAGAGGCTTCGCCCATGAAGCAGGTGGAAATGGTTAACGGGCATTTGCGCTTCCCGACGCTGCTCAGCGGTGACGGCGAGCCGGTGATTTTATTGCACGGTTTTCCCGATACCCATGAAAACTGGGCGGTGCAAATGAGACTGATCGCCGACGCGGGCTACACTTGCCTGGCGCCGGCGCTGCGCGGCTACGCGCCGTCCTGTCAGCCCGGCAACGGCGACTATTCCCTGCATGCCGCGGTGGACGACCTGTTGGTGTTCGCCAACCAGCTGGGCGGGCGCGTGCACCTGATCGGCCACGACTGGGGCGCCGCGGTGGGCTACCTGGCCTGCGCCCGCTATCCGGAAACCTTCTGCACCTTCACCGCCTTGGCGATCCCGCCGCTCAAGCGCCTGCCCCAGGCGCTGCTGAAAGTGCCCGAGCAGATCAAACTGAGCGGCTACATGCAGTTCTTCCAACTGCCGATGGCGCCGGAAGCCTGGCTGAAAAAAGACGATTTCTCCGGCATTGATAAGCTTTGGGAGCGCTGGTCCCCGGATTGGGAGCCGGGCCTGTACCTGGAAAACGCCAAGCATGCCCTGCGCGAGCCCGGCGTGCTGCCCGCCGCGCTGGGCTGGTACCGGCACCTGATCCGGCTGTGGCGCAAGGAGCAGCGGGAGACCCAGGAGTGGCTGGGCATGAACATCACAGTGCCCACCCAGGTACTGATCGGCGAGCAGGACGGCTGTATGAGCCCGCGCCTGCTCGACCACACCGTCAACCATGGCGACTTCCCCGGCGGCTTGCGCGTGGAGCGCGTGTCCGGTGCCGGCCACTTCCTGCACCTGGAGCGCCCGGAAACCGTTGCCGATTTGCTGATCGCTCATCTTAAACGGGGTGAGTGCCTGGCTTAGGTCTCTGGGATCCCGCCGGCTCCCACAAGGCGGCCCGGGTGGTCTATAATGCGCGCCCCGAATCCCAGCAGTCAGGAGTAGCCCCGATGACGGTGATCCGCCAGGACGATCTGATCCAGAGCGTGGCCGACGCGCTTCAGTACATCTCTTACTACCACCCGGTGGATTTTATTCGCGCGGTGAAGGAAGCCTACGAGCGGGAAGAGAGCAAAGCGGCCAAGGACGCCATGGCGCAGATCCTGGTGAATTCCCGCATGTCCGCCATGGGCCACCGGCCGATCTGCCAGGACACCGGCATCGTCACCGTGTTCTGCAAGGTGGGCATGAACGTGACGTTCGAGAGCGACATGAGCCTGGACGACATGATCAACGAGGGCGTGCGCCGGGCCTACAACCACCCGGACAACGTGCTGCGCGCCTCGGTGCTGGCGGACCCGGACGGCAAGCGCGCCAACACCAAGGACAACACCCCGGCGGTGATCAACTACTCCATCGTGCCCGGCGACACCGTGGAAATCGACGTGGCGGCCAAGGGCGGCGGCTCCGAGGCGAAATCCAAGTTCGCCATGCTCAACCCGTCCGATTCGGTGGTCGACTGGGTGCTTGAGCAGGTGCCGAAAATGGGCGCCGGCTGGTGCCCGCCGGGCATGCTTGGCATCGGCATCGGCGGCACCGCCGAGAAAGCCATGCTGATCGCCAAGGAATCCCTGATGGACCCGATCGACATCCACGAGCTGCAGGCGCGGGGCGCGCAAACCCGTTCCGAGGAACTGCGCCTGGAGCTGTTCGAGAAGGTCAACGCGCTGGGCATCGGCGCCCAGGGCCTGGGCGGCCTGACCACGGTGCTGGACGTGAAGGTGGCGGATTACCCCACCCACGCCGCCAACAAGCCGGTGGCGATCATTCCCAACTGCGCCGCCACCCGCCACGCCCACTTTATTCTCGACGGCAGCGGCCCGGCGGATCTGAAAGCCCCGGATCTGGAAGAATGGCCGGACATCGCCTGGGGCAACGACGAGGGCGCCAAGCGCGTCAACCTGGACACCGTGACCCCGGAAGAAGTGCAAACCTGGCAGCCCGGCGACACCCTGCTGCTGTCCGGCAAGCTGCTCACCGGCCGTGACGCCGCCCACAAGCGCATGGTGGACATGATCGCCAAGGGCGAGGAACTGCCGGTGGACTTCACCAACCGCTTTATCTACTACGTGGGTCCGGTGGACCCGGTGGGCGACGAAGTGGTGGGCCCGGCGGGACCCACCACCGCCACCCGCATGGACAAGTTCACCCGCACCATGCTGGAGAAGACCGGTCTGATCGGCATGGTGGGCAAGGCCGAGCGCGGCGACACCGCCATCGAGGCGATCAAGGACAACAAGGCCGTCTACCTGATGGCCGTGGGCGGCGCCGCCTATCTGGTGTCCAAGGCGATCCGCAAGTCCCGCGTGGCCGCCTTCGAGGACCTGGGCATGGAAGCGATCTACGAATTCGAAGTGGAAGACATGCCGGTGACCGTGGCGGTGGATTCCAACGGCGAGTCCGTGCACAAGACCGGCCCGGTGATCTGGAAACAGAAGATCGCCGCCAAATCCGCCTGAGGGCGGAACTTGTGGGGTTGTTTCGGCTCGGACCCTTGGAGCCTTTGATGGTGTGAGCGGGCCTTGTGGGAGCGGGCCCCGCCCGCGAAAGGGAGCGCAGAGCTCTCTCTAACGGCGGCACCACCAAGGTCTCTGGCATCCTGCGGGGCAACCTTTGCCGGCCGGCTTCGCCGGCCTTTCGCTTGCAAGCAAGCTCCCACAGGTGTTCATTCCCCAGGGCTTCAACAAAAACGAATCCAACGTTGTTTTTACTATGCGTTCCAACCTGACAATCCCGCTTCTCGGCCTGGTGGCCGTGGTGCTCACCGGCTGCGCGTCGCTCCGTGATTCCACCGCCGGCTTTCTGGGGCGGACGCCGGCGCCGGACGCGGTGGCCGGGCTGAGCTACGGGGCCATCGACGCACTGGGTGCGATGGACGGCGCCTGCCGCCGGCTCGCCGAGGCGCACCGGTCGGAACGCTATGTGAACGAGCGGCAACTGCGTGAGGATTGGCTGCCCGCCTGCCGGGAACGGATCGAGTCGGTGCGCCAGTCCCGGCGTCTGGACCGTCTGGTGGAGGACGCCCACCAGGCCCAGCGGGCCCACGAGGCGGAGTTGGCCCGGCAAAGGGCGGAGCAGGCGCGCCTGCGTCGCAACATGGAAGCGGCCCGCCGGGAAGCGGAGAAGCGCAGCGAGGCGGCCGCCGACCAGGCCCAGGGCCGGCTGCGTGAGCGCCTCGCCGACGCCCATATCCTGAGTATCCTCGAAGACGTGCCCGACCAGCCTCTGGCGTTCGCCGTGGGCCAGGCGTCGGAGCGCAGCATGAAGAATTTCCTCGCCTGTCTGGAAGTCGGCTATCCCAATGAGGGCTACGAAGTGGACCGCGGTAAGGACAGCCTCACGGTGACCGCTCGTCAGGCGGACATGCTGCGCGGCGACGTGGACATCCGGGCGCGCTTCGTCAATGTGTGGGACACCTGGATGTTGGAATCCCTGAGCGTGGCGGAACTCACCGCGCGTACCCCCCAGGACCGCTTCATGCTCGCCCAGAACCTGCTCGCCGGGCACTGCTATGGCATCGATAATCTGATGCAGCGCGACGCCCCCACTACTTCCGACCGCTCCTGATCGGTTTTTTCTCTCCAGAGAGCCCGCGCCGGGATCGGACGTTGTAGGAGCGGACCCCGCCCGCGAAAGGCCGGCGTTGCCGGCCGGCAGGATCCCAGAGAGCTTTATCGTTCCGGTGGGTGTTCCGTATCCGAGACGCGGTGCAATGGTGGTGCCTTCCGGGACCGCTCAAGCCATCCTGGCCGCTGTTAGTTTGGCCCTCCCTGGCCAAACAGCTCCCTCCAGGCACCACCATTGCCCCGCTCACTTGGCAGCGGAACCGCCACGGGTCAGAAAGACCACCCGGACCATTCTACAAATCAAGCTTCGCAGAATGGTTCAGCGCCAGCGATGCCCCGGAGCACCGGAATCTCACCCCGGAGCGTGTCTGTGTTAGGCCCTTCCGGGACCCTGGAGAACAGGACGTTCGACAGGGAGCGTACAGGGACGTATTCACAGCGTTCCCGGAAGGGCCTAACACAGACACGCGCCCCCGGATGGAGAGAACCTCCGCCCGATTGTTAATCGCCGTTGAGGAAGGCGGCGATCTCCCGGTAAGTGGCGGCGCAGGCGTCGGGCGCCAGGGATTCCAGATTCAGATAGGCGTGGATCATGTCGTCGAAATGGCGGTGGCGGCAGGGCACGCCGGTGTCGTTGAGCCGCCGCACGTAGGCCAGCGCCTCGTCGCGCAGCGGGCAGTACTCGGCGCTGATCACCAGCGTCTCCGGCAGCCGGATGCTCACCGGCATGAACAGCGGCGAGGCGCCCCGGCGGTCCTCGCCGTGCTGGAAATAGTGCTTGAAGTACCAGGCGATGCGCTCCGACTCCAGCAAATAGCCCTGGCCGTTCTCGGTTATCGAGGGGTGGTTCAGGGTGTAGTCCAGGCTGGGGTAGATCAGTACCTGTTTCTCCACCGGCAATCGCTGGTCGTTCTGCGCCAGGGCACTGAGGGTGGCGGCGAAGGTGCCGCCGCCGGAGTCGCCGGCCAGCGCCAGACGGCGCTGGTAGCGGCGCCCTTGGGCGTCGAGCGCCGGCCACAGGTGGCGGGCCACGCTGTGGCAGTCTTCCAGGCCGAACGGGTAGGGGTATTCCGGCGCCAGCCGGTAGTCCACCGACACCACCAGCCAGCCGCTGGCGTCGGCCAGCCGCCGGCAGATCGGATCGTACACCGCCACGCTGCCGGCCATATGCCCGCCGCCGTGGAAGAACAGGCACACCGGCGTGTCCCGGTCCGGCGCCGGGTCGTAGAGGCGCACCGGTACCGGCGTTTCGCCGCATTCCACGCGGGCATCGCCGACCCAGGCCAACGCCGGGCCGCTGGCGACCAGGTTCCGGGTCATCGCCGCCATGCTGTCGCGCACGGTGGCCGGGGTGGCTTCCACACCGGCCGCTTTTTGTTCCGCCACCAGTTCATTGAGGCGGTGTAACCAGGCCTTCAGCTGAGCGTTCAGCATTGAAACAACACCAAAGCGTCGCCGGCGCAGATCATCCGGCCGTCCTCGCCGGTGCACAGGGTATCCAGATTCACCAGCGCCTTGTCGCCGCGCAGGTGGGTGATGGTGACGGTGGCGGTGAGCGTTTCGCCGATGCGGGCGTCCTCCTCGAAGCGCATGTGCTGCTTGAGATAGTTGGTGCCGTGGCCGGGCAGCTCCTCGCCGAGCAGATAGGAAAACAGGCCGGCGATCAGCGGCTCGGGCACCTGGTCCGGGGTCTGATCCTCCAGGTTGGCCATGTCGCACCATTGGCGCACGTCCTCGGCGCTGAAGCGCCGTTCCACGGTGGCCTGGTCTTCCAGCCGCAGGGCGTTGAAGCGGGGCAGGGTCTCGCTCATGGCGCCATCTCCTGGTCGAGTTTGAGACGGCAGGTGCCCTGCAGGCAGCGGCTGTCGTCTTCCTTGAGAACGTCGGTGGTCAGATGGACGATGCCGTCCACCGGGCGCCCGCGGGTTTCCAGAACCACGGTGAGCGGCTCGTCGGCGTAGGCCGGCGCCGGAAACTTCAGGTCCTGCACTTCCAGGCGGGCGCCGGGGAAGAATTCATGGATCAGCCCGCGCACCGCGCTGAACAGCAGCATGCCGTGGGACACGGTGGCGCCGAAGCGGGTACCGGCGGCATAGCCCGGGTCCACGTGGATGGGGTTGTGGTCGCCGCTGAGTCGGGCGAAGCGGTGGAAGTCCGCCTGGCTGAAGGACAGATCCCGTTCCATGCGGGCGGTGTTATTGTTTTGCATGATCACGCAACTCCTGTTTGGTGACTTTGCCCAGGGCGTTGCGGGGCAGGGCATCGACCCGTTCGAACACCTTGGGCACCTTGTAACCGGCGAGCCGCTCGCGGCAGAACGCGCGTAGCGCTTCCGGGTCCGGGGCCTCCCGGTCCGCGTGGACGCCGTAATAGGCCTTGCCGACTTCGCCCCATTTGTCGTCGGGCATGCCCACCACCGCCACCTCGGCGATGGCCGGGTGTTGCTCCAGCACGTTTTCCACCTCCGCCGGGTAGACGTTCTCGCCGCCGGAGATGTACATGTCTTTCCAGCGATCGACGATGAAATACTGGCCGTCCTCGTCGCAGCGGGCCACGTCGCCGCTGTGCAGCCAGCCGTCGGCGCGGATCGCGTCGGCGGTGGCGTCCGGGCGGTTCCAGTACCCGGGCGTGATGTTGGGCCCGCGAATCAACAGCTCGCCGGCCTCACCCGGCGGCACGTCCCGGCCGTCGCGGTCGACGATGCGCACTTCCGTGAGCAGCTGCGGCCGGCCCACCGAGCCGATCTTGTCGATCACCTTGTCTTCGTCCAGCAGGAACACCGTGGGGCCGGTTTCCGTCATGCCCATGCCGGTGCGCACGCGGATGCCGGCGTCCACGTAGCGCTGCGCCACCGGCAGCGACAGCGGCGCGCCGCCGCAGCCCCAGGAGCGCACGCCCTTAAGGCGCTCGCCGCTGAACCCGGGGTGATCCAGCAGCGCCTGGTACACCGCCGGCACCCCGAAAAAGATGGTCGCTCTTTTTTCCAACACTTGCAGTGCCTGATCCGGCTCGAAGGCGCGCGCCACCAGAACGCTGCCGCCGACCATGAACACCGCCGAGGAATACAGGTTGATGCCGGCGGTATGGAACAGCGGCAGCACGTTGAGCAGCACGTCCTCGCCGCTGAGGTTCACCGCCAGACCGATGTTGAGATAATTGGCCAGCATCATGCGGAAGGTCTGGATCACCCCCTTGGGCCGGCCGGTGGTGCCGGAGGTGTAGAGCAGGTACCAGGGGGTGTCCGGGTCCTTGTCCGGGTGCGCGGTGAGGTCCGGCCGGGTGTCGGCCAGATCCCGGTGGTAGTCGCGCTGCCCGTCGGCGGCGCCGTCCAGCGCCACCAGGGTGAGCGGCCCGCAACGCTGTTGCAGCTCGACGGCGGCGTCGGCGAACTCGGCGCCGAAAATCAGCGCAACCGGGTCGCAGTCTTCCACCAGCACTTCCAGTTCCGGCACCGCCAGGCGCCAGTTCAGCGGCACCAGGATCAGACCGGCCTTGGCGCAGCCGAACAGCATGGCGAAGAACTCGGCGCGGCTGTGGCCCAGATAGGCGAGTCGGTCGCCTTCCTTAAGGCCCCAGTGGTCGCGGGCGGCGGCCGCCAGCCGCGCGGAACGCTCGTTGAACTGCGCGTAGTTATAGCGCTCACCGCTTTCCAGGTCCTCCAGAGCCGGGCGCTCCGGCGTTACCCTGGCCCGATGGGCGAGCAGGTCGAACATTTCCATTTCATCTCCCGAGCTTTGTGCGAGCTTGCCTTTCGCGGGCGAGGCCCGCTCCCACAATCAGTTATTAATCTCGCCCCAGCTGAACTTGGTGATGCGGTTGCTGATCAGCGAGAACACATAGACGTCGCCGTCGCCGACCGCCACTTGCTCGGCGTCGAACAGGCCGCCGGGGCGGGTGCCCAGCGCCGGGTCGAGCCAGTGGCCCTGGTAGGCCGGATCGATGATGCCGGCGCCGTTGGGGCTGTATTGGTCCGGGTTGGCCCAGGCGCGCGCCACCATGTTGAAGCCGTCGGCCACCACCAGCGCGTCCTGCTGGGCGTCGTAGGCGAGGCCGGCGGGCAGGAACAGCCGGTCCGGGTCGAGGCCGTCCGGGTGGTCGTAGGTGCCGCCGCCCAGCCCGAGCTGGCCGATCAGCGCGCCGTTGGCCGGGTTCAGGGCCTGGATACGCTGGTTACGGCGGTCGGTGACGTAAACGCGGTTCTCCAGGGCCAGCACACTGCCGATCTGGTCGAAGGTGCCCGCGTCGCCCTGCGCGAAGAAGTCCGGGCCCAGGCTCCAGCCGTCGCCCAGGTCGTTGCCTTTGTCGGCGTCCGGGCCGCCGGCGTACCAGTTGCCGTTGAGTGAGCCGCTGCCGCTGTCGTAGTCAAAGCGCCAGACGTAATTGTCGAAGCTGGTGATATAGATGGCGTGCTGGTCGGCGGCGCCGTCGTTGATCGCGCTCACCGCCACCGGGTAGTTGGTGTTGCTGGTGGACAGGCCGATCTCGGGCACCGGCAGACCGCCGGTGCGGTAGCTCAGGTTGAACAGTTCTTCCAGATTGCCGTTGGCGTCGTAGATGCGCAGGCTGGCGTCGCCGGTGTAGGGCCAGGGCAGGGTGACGTCGGCGCCCACCAGCACCGCCACCGCTTCGCCGATGTTCGGGTCGGTGAAAGTGGCGATGCCGGTGACGCCGTAGCTGATGTTGATGCCCGGGAAGCGGCCCTGGTACACGCCATTACTGTTGTAGATGTTGATGCGGGTGTTGGGTGTGTCGCTGACCAGCAACTGGTCCTTGCTGCCCAGCCAGGCCATGCCGCTGGCGGAGTGCAGTTGCCCGGGCAGGGTGCGCGGGTGGCCCCAGTACTCGTTATTGGCCACGGTGCCGACGCCGGCGGACACCGAGCAGCGCAGCAGCGTGGTGCCGGAAGAATTGGTCCAGCATTTCTTGATGCGGTTGTTGCCGGAGTCGCTGACCAGATGCACGCGGGCGTTGGAATAGTAGTAACCCCAGGCGTAGATGTTCTCGCGGTAAAAACCGCCGTTGGCGTTGATTATCGGCACCAGATCATTGGGCAGCTGGAAGGCTTCGTCTTCGGTACCGGCGCTGGTGGGCGCGCGCATTTCCACCTGGTGAATGCCCAGGCGGCCGTACACCCAGTTGGCGCTGGCGTCGGCGCTCTGGCTGGTGCGGTAGCGCACCGGGTTGCTGTCGCTGGTGCTGGCCAGGTTCTCGAATTGAATGATGCGGCCGTTGTAGGTGTCCGCCACGTAGAGGTTGCCGTCCAGGTCGGTGCGCACGCCGCGCGGACGCTTGAGGTGATCGACGCTGCCGCCGTCGTCGCGGAAACGGCCCAGCATGTCGTCCAGGGTGAGCTGGCCGGTGCTGGTGTTGACGCGGAAAATCTTGATGCGGTTATTGCCGTTGTCCGCCACATAGAGATAGGTGGCGCCATTGTCCGGTGACTGGTAGTAGGTCATGCCCTGGGGGATACGGAAGCCGTCGCGTTTGTCCGGCTCGCCGGCGTAATCGTCGTAATTCGTGGAATCGCTGCCGTAGTTCTTGTCGACACCTCGGATGATCGGGCCGGCGTCCACATAGTCGCCGCTGCCGTTCTGGTGGCCCAGGGTCTGAATCAGGCTGACCTGATAGCCGTTGTCCGGATCAATACTGAAGGCTTTGACGCGGTGGTTGAACTCGTCGGAGACATAGATGAACCCCTGCGGCGTGATGGTCATGTTGCGCGGCAGATAAATCTCTTCGCCGCCGCCGTGGCCGGGCTGGCCGAACGAGGTGACGTACTCGAAATCGCCGGGGCCACTGCTGACGGTGCGGAAAAAATGAATCTGATGGCGGCCCACGTCGTTGACGTAGAGCCCGGCCAGCCGGTCGTCGTCCGCTTCGCTGGCGGACAGGAACGCGATCCCCAGCGGCGCGCGTACCTCGGGCACCGAGCTTGCCGGGCTGTCCGCCGCCAGGGTCTGATCGTTGTCGTCCAGCCGACCCACCAGGGCGCCGTTCAGGTTCAACACCTTGATTTCATGGTTGCCCATGTCGGCCACGTAGACGCGTGCGCCGGCGGCGCCCTGGCCCAGGCTGTCCCGGTCGTAGGTGACGGTGGTGGGGGTGTTGAACTGGTAGCGCTGCTGCACCGGTTCGCCGCTGAGTTCCGCGGAACGGTCCTCGTCGGCGAAGGTATCGAACCCGGTGGCCAGCGGTGACAGGGCCCCGAGCAGCAGGGCGCCGGCGAGTGCCGCCAGCGGCGTCGGTGTTGTTGTTTTCATCTTGCCTCTCCCGATTTTTGTTTTTCGTCGTTTTGTTTTTTCCTATCTGTTCAAGAAATCGGCCATTCCCCGGTCGGCTTCGTCGCTGACGATCTGCTCGAGAAAATGGCGGAACTCCGCGTCCAGCCCGGCGGCCACGGTGTCCAGGTCGGGCCGGGCGAGGGCCAGGGTGTGCTGCACGCTGCCGGGTTTGGCGGAGCACAGGGTGTCGGCGACGGCGCGGGCCCGCTCGGCCACCTGGTCGTCCGCGCTGAGGTACTGAACCAGACCCACGCGCTGGGCCTCCTCGGCGTCCAGGCGGCGGTTGGTCAATTGGATGTCGAGCGCGCGGGCCCGGCCGATGCGCTCCGGCATCAGGGCGGTCCAGCCGCCGTCCGGGCTGTAGCCCACGCGGGTGTACCAGGGCGCGAAGCTGGCGCGCGGGCCGGCCACGACGATGTCGCAGGCCAGCACCAGGCCCACGGAACCGCCGGTGACCATGCCGTGCACGGCCGCCACGGTGGGCAGCGGCAGGCTGAGCAAATCCAGGATCACCGCGTTGAGCGTGCCCACCACCCTGGTGGCGTAGTCGTGCCGTTCGGCGCGCGGGGTATCGTAGAAACCGCCCACGTCACCACCGGTGGAGAAAGAGCGGCCCTCCGCGTCCAGGATCAGTGCCGCCGGGCGGTCTTCCCGGCAGCGCGCCAGGGCGGCGCGCAGGCCGTCGAGAAGTTCCGGAACCAGGGCGTTGTGGCGTTGCGGACGGTTGAGGGTGATGCGCGCCAGGTCGCCGTCGTGTTGATAGTGCACCGCCGTGTTCATGGCTTCTCCTTGCCGTCCAGGGTGAGGCCGTTGCGGAACAGGTCGGAGAGGGTCTCGACGATCTCGTCGAAGGACACGTCCTGTTCCCAGAGCGCGTAGCGCAGGCCGAGGAAATTCGACATGCCCATCAGGGCCCACACCCGGACTTCGTTATTGCCGGGGCGGATTTCGCCTTTGCGGGTGGCGTTGGCGAGCATGCGCACATAGCCCTTGCCGAAGGCTTCGTAGTAATCCCGATAGATGGCCTCGTCGACGAACTGGGCTTCCTGCAGCACCCGGTACAGCGATGGGTTCTCATGGAGGTACTGCAGAAAGGCGCGCAGGCCGCGTTCTTCCGCTTCCAGTCGGTTGTCGGCGTCGAGGATCTCCGCCGCCAGGTGGGCGCGCACCTGATGCCCCATGTCACGGACCAGCTCGCGGAGAATCTCTTCCTTGCCGGCGAAGTAGGTGTAGAAGGTCCCCTGGGCGACGCCGGCGGCGCGGGTGATGTCGGAGATGCCGGCGCGGTGGTAACCGAGCGTGCCGAAAGTGTGCTCGGCGGCCTTGAGAATACGCGCCCGGGTGCGGGCGCCGCGGGCGGTTTTCGGGGCGCCGGGCCCGCCGCTGGCGGCCGGGGCCTGGGCGACGTTGGTCTGGGGGGCAGTGGTCATGGTGGGCTTCTTGGGTCCGTGGTTTTATTGTTTGAAAGATGAATCGGTATTCAACTAAATTAAGTTTGCGCACCCCTGGTGTCAACCGGAAGCCGGCGGACGGTAGGCCGGATGGGGCTCTCGCGATTGGCAAAACGGGCCTCAGAGGCCCGTTATTCGGGTATTTGCAGGTGCCGGGACCGGTCGGGCCGGGTAATTCCACGTTTGTGGAATTTTTTTCGAAACCCCCTTGCGGAAAGGTGAATCGCCAGTCATATTGAAGAGGACCATAACCACAACAAGACGGCCCTCAGGCCGAAAAATAAGGGAGAGATTCCTATGAAGCGTCTCATCACCGCGACGGCCTTTACGCTCACCGCCCTCACCGCCGCGCCCCTGGCGCAGGCGGCCGATTCCATCCGTATTGCCCACGTCACCGGTTTCACCGGTCCGTTATCCGCTTACGCCGAGCAGCTCAGCGTGGGCATGAAGATGGGTTTCGAGTACGCCACCGACGGCAGCATGGAAATCGAGGGCCGTAAGGTCGAGATCATCGACAAGGACACCCAGCTTGATCCGGCGCGCGCCCGGTCGCTGGTGGAAGAAGCCTACGCCGAGGACGACGCCCACATCGTGGTGGGGCCGGTCTCTTCCGGCGTGGCGCTGGCGACCCTGCCGATCGCCGAGCAGTACGAGCGCATCATCATGCCCGAGGGCGTGGCCGATGCGATCACCGGCGCGGACTGGAACCGCTATGTGTTCCGGGTCGGCCGTAACTCTTCCCAGGACGCGGTCTCCAACGCCGTGGCGCTTGGCGAGCCGGGTGTTTGTGTCGCGACCATTGCCCAAGATTACGCCTTCGGCCGTGACGGCGTGGCCGCCTACAAAGAGGCCATGGAGACCCAGGGCGGCAAGGTGGTTCATGAAGAATATCTGCCCACCGACGCCACCGATTTCACCGCCGCCGCACAGCGTTTGTTCGGCGCCCTCAAGGACCGTGACGGTTGTGAGCAAGGCAAGTACATCTTCGCTATCTGGGCCGGCAGCGCCAACCCGCTGAGCCGCATCCAGGACCTGAAGCCGGAACGTTTCGGCATCAAGCTGGCCACCGGTGGCAACATCCTGCCGGCGCTGGTGAGCTACTCCGAGTTTCCTGGTATGGAAGGCGCGGGCTTTTATTACTTCGAATCGCCCAAGAACGAGATCAACGACTGGTTCGTGAAGCAGCACATGGAGCGTTTCAACGCCGCCCCTGACTTCTTCACCGCCCAGGGCTTTGCCCAGGCCATGGCGATCACCGCGGCGATCCGTGAAGCGGACGGCTCCACCGATACCGAGGATCTGATCGACGCCTTCGAAGGGCTAGTGTTCGAAACCCCGAAAGGCAAGATGGTGCTGCGTGACGAGGACCACCAGGCGCTGCAGGAGATGTACCACTTCCGCATCGAAGTGGAAAAGCGTGACGACTGGTTCGCCGACCGCACCGTGGAAGCGGGCGTGCCCAAACTGATCCGCAAGATCGGCGTGGACGAAATGAACATTCCGATTCGCAACAAGCGCTAGGTTTTTCCAACCACCGTAGGTCGGGTTAGGCCGAAGGCCGTAACCCGAGACGGTCTGTCTCGGCACGGAGTGATCCGGCTACGTTTGTCGGATTACGCTTTGCTAATCCGACCTACGCTCTGGATCGATTCATTCCAAGAATATTTAATATAAAAAGGGACCTCCCATGGCCTCCTTGCACCCCCAATCCGCCTCTGAACCGGTTCTGGAAACCCGCGGGCTGACCATCAACTTCGGCGGTCACGTGGCGGTGAATCAGGTGTCGTGTGCGTTTCACGCCGGCACCCTGACGTCCATCGTCGGCCCCAACGGTGCGGGCAAGACCACCTGGTTCAATCTTATTTCCGGACAGCTCGCCGCCAGTGCCGGCAGTGTGCATTTGTTCGATCAGGATATTACCGCGCTGGGCGCCGCCGCCCGGGCCGATAAGGGCCTGGGCCGCGCCTTCCAGCTGACCAACCTGTTTCCCAACCTGACCGCTTTGGAGAACGTGCGGCTGGCGGTGGCGTCGCGCTACCGCATCGGCCATGTGTTCTGGCAGATGGCCTCGCGCCGCCGCGACATCAGTGATCGCGCCGCCGCCTATCTGGAGCAGGTGAACCTGGGCAAGCGCGCCGATACGCCGGTGGCCAATCTGCCCCACGGCGATCAGCGCAAACTGGAAGTGGCGCTGATGCTGGCGCTGGAGCCGGAGGTGTTCATGTTCGACGAACCCACCGCCGGCATGAGCGTGGACGAGGTACCGGTGATTCTGGATTTGATCGCCGACATCAAGAACAAGCAGAACAAAGTGATTCTGCTGGTGGAACACAAAATGGACGTGGTGCGCTCCTTGTCGGACCGCATCGTGGTACTGCACAACGGTGAACTGGTGGCCGACGGCGAGCCTTCCGAGGTGATCGCCTCGCCGATTGTTCAGGAAGCCTATCTGGGCGCGCCCCAGGAAGACACCGCCGGCGAGGAGGGCTGAACGATGGCCGAATCGATTCTTTCCCTGTCCGGCGTGCGCGCCGACATTGATCAATACCACATTCTCCACGGCGTGGATCTGGAAGTCCCCGCCGGCGAGCTCACCGTGCTACTGGGGCGTAACGGCGCCGGCAAGAGCACCACACTGCGCACCATCATGGGCCTGACCACGGTGACCGACGGCAAGGTGCGCTTTCGCGGTGAGGACATCACCGGCCAGCCGACCCCGCGTATTGCCCGTAAGGGCATTGCCTTCGTGCCGGAGAACATGGGCATTTTCAGCCTGCTCACGGTGCGCGAAAACATGGTGCTGGCGGCGGTGAATGGGCCCATGGATCCGGCCCGGCTGGACTGGGTGTTTGATCTCTTTCCACCGCTCAAGAAATTCTGGAACCGGGCGGCGGGCAATCTTTCCGGCGGCCAGAAGCAGATGCTGGCCATCGCCCGGGCAATCATCGAGCCGCGCGAATTGTTGCTGGTGGATGAACCCACCAAGGGCCTGGCGCCGGCGATCATCAACGATCTGGCCGGTGCCTTCGAGCAGCTCAAGCAGCAGCAGGTCACGGTGCTGCTGGTGGAACAGAACTTCAATTTCTCACGCCGCCTGGGTCAGTCCGCGGCGGTGATGAACGATGGCGGGGTGGTCTGGTCCGGCCAGATGACCGAACTCGCCGATAACGATGATCTTCAGCACGAGCTGCTGGGTCTGGGGCTCGGCGAGCACCAATAAGAATAGGAGTAAGACCATGTCGGCGCACGACGAGATGATTGGTCAAACAACGCCGCCGCAAGGCGTGTTGGCGCGCTTTGCCGCGTTCCGCGAAAACAAACCGCATATTTTCCTGCTGCTGCTGATGATGGCGGTGGCCCTGTTGATGATG
Organism: Alcanivorax sp.; assembly: GCA_017794945.1. Lineage (GTDB taxonomy): Bacteria > Pseudomonadota > Gammaproteobacteria > Pseudomonadales > Alcanivoracaceae > Alloalcanivorax. Next base: position 10,321 of record CP051239.1, on the reverse strand, counting down.
GACCCGCGCACCTGGGTACTGCTGACCATCAGCGGCCTGGCCATGGGTGCCATGGTGTTTTTGATGGCCTCGGGCATGACGCTCACCTTTGGGTTGATGAATGTCCTCAACCTGGCTCACGGGGCCTTTATTTCTTTAGGCGCCTTCGCCGGCGCCAGCGTGCTGCTGTGGCTCAGCAGCCAGGCCAGCGAGCCGTCGCTGCTGATCAATCTGGCGGCGATTCTGCCGGCGCTGGGGTTCGCCCTGGTGGTGGCGGGGCTCCTCGGGCTGGTGTTCGAGCGGCTGGTCATCAAGCCGGTGTATGGCGACCACCTCAAGCAGATTCTGGTCACCGTGGGCGGCTCCATCATCATCATGGAATTGATCCATGTGGTGTGGGGCCCCAACGAGATTCCGGTGCCGCGCCCGGAGGCGCTGACCGGCGCCTTTCTGCTGCCCGATGCCCTGCCGGTGATCGGCGGGGTGGCGCTGGAAAAATACCGCCTTATCGCCGTGGTCCTGGGCCTGGCCATTTACGGGCTGATGACCTGGATCATCGAACGCACCCGGGTCGGCATCTTGATCCGCGCCGGGGTGGAAAGCCGCGAGATGGTGGAAGTGCAGGGCTACCGCATTCGCCTGTTGTTTCTGGGCGTGTTCGTGGCCGGTTCGGCGTTGGCCGGGCTGGGCGGCGCCATGTGGGCCATGTACCGGGAGATCATCACCGCGCACATGGGCGATGAGCTGATGATCTCGGTGATCGTGGTGATCATCCTCGGCGGTCTGGGCTCCATCAAGGGCTGTTTCTACGGCGCCGTGCTGGTGGGCCTGATCAATTTGTATGTGGGTTACCTGGAGCCCCGTCTGGCCGCGGTGGCCACGGTGGGGCTGATGGTGGGCGTGCTGATGTGGCGTCCGCAGGGCCTGATTCCGGTCATCAAAGTCTGAGGGGACGCGCTATGTCGAATGGTATGTTGAATCGTATTCTTTCCGGCGACTATCCCCGCAGCCGGGCGCTCTCCGCGTTGCTGGTGCTGATCGGCGTGAGTCTGGCCCTGGGGCCGTTCCTGTTCCCTGGCGTGCGCGCCTTTTCCATGCTCGGCATGATCTGTGTGTTCATTATCGTGGTCGCGTCCTACGACCTGATGCTCGGTTACACGCACATTGTGTCGTTCGCCCACACCATGTTTTTCGGTATCGGCGCCTATGGCGTGGCGATAGCCACGGACGCCTTCGGCTCCGGCTTCGGCGCCGTGTTCATCGGTATCGGCGGCGCCGTGGTGATGAGCATTCTTCTGTCGTTGCTGCTGGGTTTGCTGTCGCTACGGGTGAAAGCGATCTTCTTCGCCCTGGTGACCCTGGCCGTGGCGTTCGCGTTTCTCAGCCTGGTCACCCAGCTCTATAACATTACCGGCGGCGAGGACGGCCTGGCGGTGCGCAGCCCACGGGAACTGGGGCCGGCGTTCCGGCCGTTCGATTCGAAGGTGCCCGGCTTCAGCGTGATTGATTTCATCGCCGGCGTATTCACGCAGGGCAGCATCGGGCAGGCCTTCAACGACGCTGTGTTCGAAGTGCGCGTGAGTGGTCGCCACCTGATGTACTACATCACTTTCGTGGTTTCTCTGGGAGTCTTTCTGTTCCTTCTGCGCATGGTGAATTCGCCGTTCGGCCGGGTGTTGCAGGCGATCCGCGAAAACGAGTTTCGGGCTCAGGCGCTTGGCTATCGCACGGTGTTTTATCGTACCGCGGCGGTGATCGTGTCGGCGGTGCTGGCCACTCTGGCGGGCGTGCTGTTCGCCCTGATCAACCGTTACGTCAATCCGGAAAATACGCTCAACTTCGAGCTGATGGTGTTCATCCTGTTGATGTGCGTTATCGGCGGCATGGGCACCTTGTACGGTGCCGTGGTCGGCACCACGGTGTTCCTGCTGGCGCAGAACTATCTGCAGGACCTGCTCGGATTGCTGGTCAGCAACGCCGAGCCGGGCAGTCTGTTCGCCGAGCTGGCGGGTCCGGACCGCTGGCTGCTGTGGTTCGGTCTGTTGTTCGTATTGAGCGTGTATTTCTTCCCGGCCGGTATTGTCGGCCAGTTGCGGCTTTGGGCGGAGCGGCGCCGGGAGCGGAAAGCGGCGCCGGCGGCGTCGCCCCTGAAACAGGAGTCGTAGTCATGCGTCTTGAACAACGCGTCGCGGTGATCACCGGGGCCGGTCGCGGCATCGGCCGGGCCATCGCCGAGCGGTACGCCCGCGAAGGCGCCTGGGTGGCGGTGGCGGATCTGGACAGCGCCACCGCCGAGGAAGCGGCCACGGCGATCCGTGAAGCCGGCGGCGAGGCCCTGGCGCTGGCCATGGACGTCACCGATGAACAGGCGGTGGACGCCGGTATTCAGCGAGTGGTGGACACCTGGGGCCGGCTCGACATCGCCTTCGCCAACGCCGGCATCCAGCACATCGAGTCGCTGGACAAGCTGGCGCTGGCGGATTGGCGCAAGGTGACGAGCGTGCATCTGGACGGTGCTTTCCTGCTCACGCGCGCGGCGCTGCGTCATATGTACGCGGGGCAGGGCGGTACGCTGCTGTACATGGGTTCGGTGCACTCCATGGAGGCCTCGCCGCTGAAAGCGCCCTATGTGGCCGCCAAGCACGGCCTGCTGGGGCTGTGCCGGGCGGTGGCCAAGGAAGGCGCCGGGCACGGGGTGCGCAGCAACATCATTTGTCCGGGGTTCGTGCGCACGCCGCTGGTGGATAAGCAGATTCCGGAGCAGGCCCGTGAGCTGGGTATCTCGGAAGAGGACGTGATCCGCAATGTGATGCTCAGGAACACGGTGGACGGCGAGTTCACCACCGTGGAAGACATCAGTGAGCTGGCGGTGACGCTGGCGGCGTTCCCCTCGGCGGCGTTGACCGGCCAGTCCATCGTGGTCAGCCACGGCTGGCACATGGGGTAGGAATAAGGTCCGGGAGCCCGGCTCCATCCTTGGAGCCTGGAGATCGATCAGGCCTTCCGAGGGGTCGCAGAAAAGAAAACCTGAGGAGGGCTCACCGGACTTCTGAAGTTACTGTACATCCGAACAGTAGTCAAGCGAGGCCCGGCCTATTCGTCGGGCAGAGTGATGTTCAATTCCAAAATCTCGCAGCCGGATTCCCGGTCCACCTGGATATTGATGGCGTCCTGGTCCACCTCCACGTATTTGCGCACCACCATCAGCAGCTCTTCCTGCAACTGGGGCAGGTAGTCGGGACCGCCGCGAGTGGCCCGCTCGCGGGCCACTATGATCTGCAGGCGCTCCTTGGCGACCGAGGCGGATTTCTCTTTCTTGGGAAGCAGGTAGCTGAAAATGCTCATCATTGCGCTCCGAACAGACGGCCGAAGAGTCCTTTCTTATTGGCGGTGAGGAAGCGGTGCGGGCGCTGCTCGCCGAGGAAGCGGGCGACCGCGTCCTCATAGGCCTTGCCGGCGTCGGATTCGCTGTCGAGAATTACCGGCGCGCCGCTGTTACTGGCGTTGAGCACCGCCTGGGATTCCGGAATCACGCCCAGCAGGTCGATCGCCAGGATGTCCTTCACGTCCTCCACGGACAGCATCTCGCCGCGCTCCACCCGTTCCGGGGAATAGCGGGTCAGCAGCAGGCTGGCGGGAATGTCGCCTTCGCCCCGCTCGGCCTTGCGGGTCTTGCTGGAGAGAATGCCGAGAATGCGGTCGGAGTCGCGCACGCTGGACACTTCCGGGTTGGTCACCACCACCGCTTCGTCGGCGAAATAGGCGGCCGTGAGCGCGCCTTTCTCGATGCCCGCCGGGCTGTCGCAGATGATGTATTCCATGCCCATTTCCTTGAGCCCTTCCAGGACTTTTTCCACGCCTTCCAGGGTCAGGGCGTCTTTGTCCCGGGTCTGGGAAGCGGGCAGGATGAACAGGTCCTCGACGCGCTTGTCCTTGATCAGGCCCTGTTTCAGGTTGGCATCGCCGTTGATCACATTGACCAGGTCGTAGACCACGCGCCGCTCACAGCCCATGATCAGATCCAGGTTGCGCAGGCCCACGTCAAAATCGATGACCGTGGTTTTATGGCCGCGCTGGGCGAGGCCGGTTGCCAGCGCGGCGCTGGTGGTGGTTTTGCCCACGCCGCCCTTGCCGGATGTTACGACCACGATTTTTGTCACGATCTCGTCTCCTAGGTTTTGCTGTCGGGTATGGCTTATTTGAGGTCCGCGAAGCGCATGGCGTCGCCGTCCAGAGTGATGTGCACCGCCTGCTTGCGGTGTTGTTCGGGCAGGTCTTCGGCGACCCGGTAAATTCCGGCGATGGAGACCAGCTCCGCGTCCAGTTTCTGGCAGAAGATGCGCGCGCTCTGGTCGCCGCGCACGCCGGCCAGCGCGCGCCCGCGCAGGGTGTTGTAAACGTGGATGTGGCCTTCGGCGAGCAGCTCCGCGCCGGTGCTCACCGGCGCCAGCACGATCAGATCGCCACGGCTGTAGATCTGCTGGCCGGAGCGCACCGGCTGGTCGATCACCAGGGTGTGGCCCGGCTCCGCCGGCTGCTCGGCGGGCGCCGGTTCGGCGCTGCGCGGCACGTCCCGGCCGCCGGCCAGGCTGATGCTGCCCAGGCCGAGCATGGCGGCGGTGTCGCTGTCCAGATGCTCGTTGCGGGCCAGCGCCACCAGGTTCACGCCCAGGCCGCGCAGGGTGTCGACGGCCGCCATCAGGCCCACCTGGTCGGCGCTCCCGGGGTCGGCCAGGTCGACCACCACGGGCGCGTCACGCAGCCACTGGGCGGCCTCGTCGAGCCGCTGGCTGACCTGGCGGTGCAGGGTGTTGGGGTCCAGGTCCTTGAGCAACAGGACCGTCATCATCAGCATGCGGCCCTTGAATTCCAGAACCGCCTTTTCCTCGAATGCCACTGTCATTACGGGGGATCTTTACGAATATGGGTTGGCGCCGAAGGCGAGTCGCGGAAAGCCTAGTCGAAACCGCTAGCCGGTGAAAGCGGCGCGGTGGCCCGCCATTGTTAAATTTCGCCGGAGTGGGATCGATTGAACAAAAAAAAGCCGCCCCGGAGGGCGGCTTTTGAGGGGTTACCCGGGCCGGGATCAGGTCGGCCGCTGGGTGTTCATGTCGACTTCCTTCAACTCCTTGTCGAAGGCGTCGGTGAGCAGGCAGTCGTAACGCATCTCGTCGTAGTCGAGAATCGCCTGTACCTGGTCGTTGGGGATGATGCCCTTGGCGGCGGCGTCTTCCAGCCTGGCCTGGAGGGTCTCGCCCTCCAGCTTGCCCTTGCCGTCCGCCTTCAGGAAGGCTTCGTAGTCGCGCTCCACCTCCAGCAGCTTGTTGTAGGTGACTTCCACCCGACCGATGCTGTCTTGCGGGTCCACGCTGATGTAGGCGTTGGCGGCCAGCGCGTCGCGCACGCTGCTGGGGTTCATGATCTGCTCGCCCAGGGTGCGGATCAGCTCGTCGCTGGGCTTCTGAGCACCGGCGGGCCGGCCGAACGGGAAGAACACGCCTTTGAGAATGCGCGCCACGCCCATGTAGCCGAAGTTGCGGGCGAAGTCTTCCACCGCGTCGTGGATCTGGCTGAACGCACGCTGCAGCGCGTAGCGGGCGTGCGCGTCATTGGCCTCGTCGCGGGGCAGGGTGGCGTGGAACTTGAGCACCCCGCAGGCGATCAGCAGCTGGCTGTGCACGTCGCCGAGGCGCGCGGATACCATCTCGCGGCGTTTGAGGTCGCCGCCCAGCAGCGCGAAGGCCACGTCGGAGAAGCTCGCCAGGACCGCGCTGTAACGGGTGATCAGGCGGTACCAGGGGGCGCTGAAGCTGTCCGCGTTGGCCGGGATCTCCGCCAGAGCGGCGCCGCTGAGACCGTGCACCAGGCCCCGGCTCATGTTGCCCAGGGTGTGGCCGGCGTGCTTGAAGAACAGGCCTTCGAAGGTGTTCAGGCCGCGCTCCTGGTCCTCGTCCTGAATCGCCTGCAGCTCGTCGTACAGGTACGGATGGCAGCGCATCGCGCCCTGACCGAAGATCATCAGCGAGCGGGTCAGGATATTCGCGCCTTCCACGGTGATCGCCACGGGAATGGACTGATAGGCCAGGGCCATGAAGTTACGCGGGCCCATCTGCACGGCCCGGCCACTGGCGATGTCCATGCCGTTGTTGATCAGAATCCGCATCATTTCCGTGGAGTGGTACTTGGCCATGGCCGTGACCACGGAGATGGTGCCTTCCTCAAGGCCACGGGTGACCAGGTGGCGGTAGGCTTCCAGGGTGTAGGCAAGGCCCGCCACTTCCGCGGACGCTTCCTGCACGCCCTCGAAGTGGCCCACGGCGGTGCCGAACTGGCGGCGGATGCGTGAGAAGGCGCCGGTCATGCGGTAGCCCATCTCGCCGCTGGCGGTGGCCAGGGCCGGCAGGGACACGCCACGGCCCGCGCCCAGGCACTCAATCAGCATGCGCCAGCCTTTGCCGGCCATTTCCGGACCGCCGATGATGGCGTCCAGCGGCACGAACACGTCCTTGCCGTTGATCGGGCCGTTCATGAAGGGCGAGCCGCCCGGGTTGTGGCGACGGCCGATTTCCACGCCTTCGGTGTCGGCGGGCAGCAGGGCGCAGGTAATGCCCAGCTCGTCCTGGTCGCCGAGCAGGTGGTCCGGGTCGTAGAGTTTAAAGGCCAGCCCCACCACGGTGGCGATGGGCGCCAGGGTGATCCAGCGCTTGGCGAAGTTCAGGCGCATGCCCAACACTTCCTCGCCGTCCACGGTCTGCTTACAGATCACACCGCTGTCGGGGATGGCGCCGGCGTCGGAGCCGGCTTCCGGACCGGTCAGGCCGAAGCAGGGAATCTCATCGCCGTTGGACAGGCCCGGCAACCAGCGCTGTTTTTGCTCCTCGGTACCGTATTTGGCGAGCAGCTCGCCGGGGCCCAGGGAGTTGGGCACCATGGCGGTCACCGCGGTGGTCAGCGAGCGGGTGGCGATCTTGCTCATGGTGCGGCTTTGCGCGTAGGCGCTGAAGTCCCGACCGCCGTATTCCTTGGGAATGATCAGGCTGAAGAAGCCCTTGGTTTTCAGAAAGTCCCAGACTTCCTCGGGCAGATCCTTGTGCTCGTGGTAAATCTTCCACTCGTCGAGCATTTCACACAGTTCCTGAACCTCGTTATCCAGGAACGACTGCTCGTCCTCGGTGAGCTGGGTGAAATTCACCTTGGAAAAATCATCCCAGTCGGGCTTGCCGCTGAACAGCTCCGCCTCGAACCAGGTGGCGCCGGCCTCGATGGCCTCGCGCTCGGTATCGCCGATCGGCGGCATCATCTTACCGAGCGCCTGATAGACCGGCTTGCTGATCAGCTTGCGGCGCAGGCCGGGATGGTTGAGCACCACCAGCGCGCCGGCCAGCAGAATCAGAAGAATCGGGTTATACAACCAGGATGCCAACAGACCGCACAGCAACCAGACCACCGCGAACGTCACGCTGCCGACGGTCAGGGATAGCTGCATGTAGAAAATGGTCGTCAATGTAGCGACCAGAATTACCAGGGCCAAAAGGCTCAGCATGGTCATCTCCTTTGCCAGGACTTCACTTGTCGATCACAAGTATGAACCGGAAACGCGCCTCCGGGCAGGCGTGGGTCTCGTCACGAATCAAACGACAGGGTACCGAGCGGGCATGTACGGCACGTGAACGCCTGTTCCTGACCCCTAGGGGAATACTAACGCCCATGATGCCGCTTTCGTCTTGATTTAACAGTATTTAATCCGGCCACTTGCATCCTGTATCCAAAGCCCCATTTGAGTACAATGCAGCGCAATTCACACTCGCTTAGCCAGCCGCTTCAAGGAGCAACCGTGCAGGACAACGCCGCCGCCACTATCGACGTCACGGAACAAAACGTTCAGCAACTGCTGGAGCATTCACGCCAGGTGCCCGTGCTGTTTGATTTCTGGGCGTCCTGGAGCCAGCCCAGCCAGCAGATGACCGTACTGCTGGAAAAACTGGTCCAGGAGTACCAGGGCAAGTTCGTCCTCGCCAAGGTCAATGCCGACGAGCAGGCCAACCTCACCAGTCAATTCGGGGTGCGCGATCTGCCGTCCCTGAAGATGGTCTATCAGGGCCAGCTTGTCAGCGAACTGGAAGGCGCGCAAACCGAAAGCGCGGTGCGCCAGTGGCTTACCCCGGTGGTGGATCCGGACGCCGCCCAGCAAGAGCAGGAGGAGGGCTTCCTGGAGCAAATCCGCATGGCGATCGACGCCGGGCAGGGCGCCCAGGCCGAGCAGGCCTTGCGGCAAATGCTCTCCGAGCAGCCGGACAAGCACGCCTTCCGGGCGCTGCTGGTGGAGTACCTGCTCGGCGAAGGCCGTACCGACGAGGCCCAGTCGGTGCTGGCGGAAGTCACCGAGGACGTGGAAGCGCTGCGTCCGTTCCGGGTCCGCTTCGCGTTGCTGGAAAAACTCGACAACGACGGCGTCGGCCTGAAGGAGCTGCAGGCGCGCATCGAGCAGGACGGCAAGCCGGAAGACCTGCATGCCTACGGCCTGCGCGCCGCCGCCGCCGGCCAGTTTCAGCCCGGCCTGGACGCGCTGCTGCGGTTGCTGCGCGATCACCGCGACTACCAGGATGGCGTGGCCCGCTCCGCGCTGCTGGAAGTGTTCGAGTGCCTGCCCAAGGGCGACCCGCTGGCCAGCGAATACCGCCGCAAGATGTTCACCTACCTCTACTAAGCGTCCGGGCCTTCCATCGGCGGATGCCGGTGTGTGGGAGCTGGGACCCTCCAGCGGGGGCGCGGGTCTGTGTTAGGCCACTTCAGGGCGGGCTGTGGGAGCGGGCCCCGCCCGCGAAAGGGTGGCTTTAGCCACCCGGCGGGATGCCAGAGAGGTTGCTGTTCCGATGTCCGGTGCTCCGTATCGGAGACGCGGTGCAATGGTGGTGCCTTCCGGGACCGCTCAAGCCATCCATGGCCGCTGTTAGTTTGGCCCTCCCTGGCCAAACAGCTCCCTCCAGGCACCACCATTGCCCCGCTCACTTGGTAGCGGAACCGCCACGGGCCATAACACCGCCGGACCCTCCAGGGAGGGGAGCTTGGAATCTTCCAAGGAGCACCGGGATCGGGTGTGCCCATCCAGGACCGTATTTGGCCAGGGATGGCCAAATCCGAGCTTACAGGGATGTACTCGCAGCGTGTCCTGGATGGGCACACCCGATCCCGGTGCGGGCTCTCTGGAGAGAAAAGTCTCTGGGATCCTGCCGGGAGCTTCGCTCCCTTTCGCGGGCGGGGCCCGCTCCCACAAGGACCGCTTCCTACAGAGCCTGCTGCCTTTAGATGGCGCAGGTCTGCACAGCGGTCGTGCACAACATTGGTGACTTCGGCCTAATTCGTGCACGCCAATAGTGCAAAATAGACGTCTCAGCACGTCTTTTCCCTCCCGATGCCCCGTTTTCTGGCGCTCCCTGTCCTGGCCCGATTTTTGTATGCCCTTAGCCGGTGCAATTCCGGCGGGCTGCTTCCCGCTGGTGCAATCCGGGCCGTGCGCGGCCGCGAGGACTAGGGACCTATAGCTATGAAAATGATCACGGCGGTAATCAAACCGTTCAAAGTGGATGACGTACGCGACGCCCTGGCGCAGATCGGCGTTCAGGGCATGACCGTCACCGAGGTAAAGGGCTTCGGCCGCCAGAAAGGCCACACCGAGCTCTATCGGGGCGCCGAGTACGTGGTGGACTTCGTGCCCAAGGTGAAGCTGGAACTGGCGGTGGTGGACGAGCGCGTCGACCAGGCCGTGGAAGCCATCGCCCAGGCCGCCAGCAGCGGCAAGATCGGCGACGGCAAGATCTTCATCACCGCGCTGGAGCAGGCCCTGCGTATCCGCACCGGTGAAACCGACAACGACGCCCTGTAAGGAGGCCCCATGCGATATCTGATTGCGGGCCTTCTGGCCCTGACGCCGTCTCTGGCGCTGGCGGACACCCTGGATAAAAGCGACAGCGCCTGGATTCTCACCGCCACCGCGCTGGTGCTGTTCATGACCCTGCCGGGTCTGGCCCTGTTCTACGGCGGCCTGGTGCGCAGCTGGCTCGCCGAGCTGGGCCTCTATGACTTCGCCGGCGGCACCGTGGTCCACATCACCGCCGGTGTGGCGGCGCTGGTGGCGGCGGTGGTGCTGGGCCGCCGTCAGGACTGGCCCGGTCAGGCCATGAAACCGCACAACATGACCATGACGGTGATGGGCGCGGGCATGCTGTGGGTGGGCTGGTTCGGCTTTAACGGCGGCTCCGCCCTGGCCGCCGACGGCAACGCCTCCATGGCGATGCTGGTGACCCATATTTCCGCCGCCGCCGGCTCCCTGGCCTGGGTGACG